>NZ_JBSRYP010000001.1:0-3057500 GCF_054056795.1 Bradyrhizobium sp. USDA 3315
TCTTATGTGTCGGACGAGATTATGTGGCGGAGGCGCTCTAACGCCAGCCCGGGCCGGCCACTCAGGGTTTCTCCGCCACATAATAATCAGATGTTGGCCAGCAGCTGCAGGATGGTGTCGTTCGGCCGGAAGCGCGCGCTGCGGTCGCCTGAGACGCCCGCGTTCTCAAGTCCCCGGCGCATCATCTCGACATCCGCAGCGGCGTATCGGTGGGTTGTGGCGACCTGAGCATGGCCAAGCCAAGCCTGGATCGTCAGGAGGTCCACACCTGACCGGAGAAGCTTCATGGCGAGGGAATGCCGGAAGATGTGCGGCGATATCGGCTTGCCCTCCAAGCTTGGCCTCGTGGACCCGGCCTGGGAGGCGGCACGCCGCACGATGTGTGTCGCGCCGAAACGCGTCAGGCGCTCGTTGTGAACCCCGACGAAGATCGGCCGCGGTTCATGATTGGCGAGACCGCGTTCGCTCAATAGGTCCGTCAGCGATCGCACCAGATCCTTAGGAATGGGAACGACGCGATCTCGGCGTCCTTTGCCATGAAGCAGCACCTGCGGGCGTCCTCGCTCCAACTGAAGGTCGTTCGCGTTGACGCCAGTCGCTTCGGACACGCGAGCGCCGGTTCTCGCCAAGAAGAGCAGAAAGGCCCGGTCGCGCCGGCCGCGGGGCGTCGTCTGATCAGGGGCTGCGATGATGGCCTCCACCTCGGCGTTGGTGAGATGATGCGTCACCTCGATGTGGGCCCGTTTGGTGGGGATCGTCAGAACCCGTTGGGCGACGCCGAACGAGGCGGGATCGGCGGCAGCGACGTGATGGAAGAAGGATCGGATCGCGGCTAATCGGGCGTTGCGCGTTGCGACGGAGTTGTTCCGCTTCTCCTCAAGCTCGTCAAGAAAGGCGAGAACAAGGTCCCGATCGAGATCCTCAAGGGCCAGCGCCGCCGGCTTCTTCCCCAAATGGGCGGCGGCAAAGAGGATCAGCATGCGCAAGGCATCGCGATAGCTGGCTAAGGTCGCGGAGGTCGCGTTGCGCTGCTTGGTCAACCGGCGACGAAAGTACGACTCCAGGAGCGGCGCCAGCAGGAGGTGTTCGTTCATGCCGCGCCTCCGTCGAGGAAGGCGCGCTCAGCCGCGATGGCGAGGAGATCCGACGAGCCGGTGAGGTAGTAGGCTGTGTCGCTATAGTTGGCGTGGCCGAGGTAGGTGGCGAGTAAGGGCAGCAGCGCTTGGACGTCTGCGCGCTGTTGGTGCCACAGCCTGAGCCTGGTCACCGCGAACCGGTGCCGGAGATCGTGCGGTCGCAGAGGCTTGCCATTGTCAAGACCCGCGAGCTTGCGGACCTTAGCGAAGTTGCTTTGCAGGCCGGTCGCCGACAGACGGCAGCCTCGCGAGCTGAGGAAGAAGGCCTCGCCTTTGGGCCTGGGAAACACGGTGTCGCGCTCACGGGCGTATCGACGAAGGGCTGCCTGGGTCGTTGGGTGAACAGGAATCAGGCGGTCTTTACGGAACTTGGTTTTACGGACGAGGACGATCCCGTTGGTCAGATCGACGTCGCCGCGATCAAGGCTGACCGCTTCGCCCGATCGTAATCCCGTGCTGGCCAACAATCCGATTAGCGTCGCCATCGTACGGCCCCTGAGAGGGTTCCCTGGCGAAATGAGGCTGCATGCGTCGATAAGCGACGTCAGCTCAGCCTCACTTAGGATGCGCGGCGGCGGAATCGCCCTGGACCGCGGGAAAGCTTTGCGCTCCAAGACCTCGGTCTGGGGGGCGTAGAGGACCAGGTACTCGTAGAATCGGCGGAGCACGCCGTGACGGACCGCGCGGCTGTCGGCGGCGCCACCGAACGATAGGACGAAGTCCAGCGCCATCGTCCGGGTGGCGGGCGCACCCAGCTGAGATTGCTCGACGTAGCGAACGAAAGCCCGCAGCGTGCCGGCTTGCTTGTTGAAGGCGTAGCCGAGGGAGCGGCGCAGCTCGATGTAGCGCTCGACCTTGTCGCCGAGGAATGCGGCGAAGGCAGTCATGCGGCGCCTCCCGGAAAGGGGAGCGCGACCTCAGCGAGCTGCGAGGCCGCGACCTTCACGTACAGCGCCGTTGTGTTGATGCTTCGGTGCCCTAGAAGATCGGCGACCTCGTTGATCGGCCTTCGTCGCCCGACGAGCTGGGTGGCTAGACTGTGGCGCAGGAGATGTGCGCCTCCGACGCGACCGAGCTCGATCCCACCATGCTGCAACCGCCTCCGCACGATCCTTGAAACAGACGACGCGTACTTGAATGGTCCCACGGGCGGCGTGAAGGACAGGAACAGATGCTTACTATCGACCTTCGGTCTAGCCCGCAGGATATAGTCGGCGAGCGCGGCGCCGGTCTCCTCGATGAGCGGGGCCACTCGGTCACGCTTGCCCTTGGTGCGCCGGACAAAAAACTCACCAGCTCGCCAGTCGATATCCCGGAGCTGAAGAGCGCGTAGCTCGCCGTTGCGAATGCCTGTGGTGGCGAGCAACAACAGAACAGCTCGATCGCGAAGGTCGATCGGCGTCACCTTGCCGATCGCATCGATGGCGCGGCGAACATCATCCCACGAAAGCCGGGGCGTTAAATGGGCCAGTCGCCAATATGGCGTTCTTGGAACGATGGGAGCCAGATCCTGCTCGTGGTGACCACCCCAATGCAGAAAGCGGAGAAACGTTCGGATGTGAGAGATCGCCGCCGTGCGAGTGCCGGAGGTCGCCGAGAGCGACAGCCGATACTCGACAGCGGCAAGGACATGCTCTGCCGTCAACGCCTCGAGGTCTTGGCCAGGATGGCGATGGTGGAGCCAATCCAGAAAGCGCCGTGCGCCCAAGAGAACGCCATCGCGGGACCTTGGCTCAAGGCCTCGTACCCTGCTCAGATAGTGAGAAAAGGAGCGCAAAAGCGGAGCGTCCGGATCATCGACTACAATGGGCGTCGAAGCAATGAATCGTTCGGGCGCCACCCGTCGCGCGTGTTGGATCGCAGACACTGCCGCAATCCGTGGTGAGTCCGTGGTGAATGTGCATAGATAGCTATCGACGATAGCTTCGCCGATCGGCCGTGAACCGCAATGTGCTGCAGCAAAACGGCCGAACCGCGCGATCCGGCTCAGATAAAGCTTAGCGGATGCTTGCTTGTAACCGAGCGAGAAAAAGTGCCCCGCGATGCGATCCATCTCGGCGCCGAGCGCCCCGTCACGAAGGCGTTTAAGCACCCCGCGGTACGAAAAATAGAACTCGAGCATTGTGCCCCTCCGGCGTTACGGCGCAGGGGGATCCCGCGTCGCCACGAGGGGCACGAAATATTATGTGGCGGAGGAATCCAGCCGTGGCCGGCCCGGGCTGGCGTTAGAGCGCCTCCGCCACATAATCTCGTCCGACACATAAGAACGGTTATGTTGCGTGCAACATAACCGTTCGACGGTGCGCTTTATGTGTTCCGCGCCAAAAGAGCCGACCGAATAAAGATCGTATGGTGGGATGGCTCCGGCGTGTGCCTCTATTTAAAACGGCTTGAGAAGGCGAGGTTCTGCTGGCCGCGGATCGGGCATCATCGGGTGCAGCTGAATGCTGCGCAGTTGATGGCACTGGTGGATGGGATGGACTGGAAGCGGGTCCGGACCGCGGCGGTCAAGCCGCCGGAGATTGTTGGGTAAAAGCACTGCGGCGAAGTGAATCAGCGGCCTGAAAGGGCAAGAGAACCGGGGCAAAATGTGCTCTGGTCGGGTCAATGACGCCGCCCGATCTCAGCCTCCCGAATGACGTAGAGACGCTGAAAGCCATGGTGCTTGCCATGGCCGAGAAAGCGGCCCGCGCCGATGCTCTGGAGAGCGAAGTCGCCGATCTCAAGGCCCGCAACGCCGATGCCGATGCGCGCATCGAGCGGCTGACGCAAATCCTGAAGGCCTTCGACCGCGCCCGGTTCGGCCGACGATCGGAGAAGCTCGGCTCGGCGAACGGCGACGATGAACAGCAGGCCCTCGTCTTCGAGGAGATCGAGACCGGCATCGCCGCGATCAAGGCCCAGGTCAGCAAGGGCCGTGCGCAGGCGGATGGCAAGCGTGCACCGCGTCGGCGCAAGGGCTTTGCGCCCCATCTGGAACGGATCGAAACCGTCATTGAGCCGGAAGAGCTGGCTGAGCATGCCGGCAAGCAGAAGGTGCTGATCGGCGAGGACGTGTCGGAGCGCCTGGATGTGGTGCCGGCGAAGTTCCGGGTGA
The DNA here is from genome assembly GCF_054056795.1 of Bradyrhizobium sp. USDA 3315. Lineage (NCBI taxonomy): Bacteria > Pseudomonadati > Pseudomonadota > Alphaproteobacteria > Hyphomicrobiales > Nitrobacteraceae > Bradyrhizobium > Bradyrhizobium sp. USDA 3315. Next base: position 4,234 of record NZ_JBSRYP010000001.1, read on the forward strand.
TCGTCACGCGCCGTCCCAGGTATGCCTTCAAGAACGCGGACGGCGTCATCCAGGCGCCGGCCCCGGCCCATATCATTGAAGGAGGCATTCCGACGGAAGCGCTTCTGGCCCAGATAGCCGTCGCCAAATATGCCGATGGCCTGCCGCTCTACCGGCAGGAGGCTATCTACGCCCGCGATCATGTCGAGCTCGACCGCCAGCTGATGGCGCAATGGATGGGCAAGCTCGGCTTCGAGCTCGAGATCGTGGCCGACTACATCTTCAGCGAGGTCAAGAAGGCCGAACGGGTCTTTGCCGACGAAACCACTTTGCCGACGCTCGCTCCGGGCTCCGGATCGACAAAGACGGCCTACTTATGGGCCTATGCCCGGGATGACCGAACCTTTGGCCGCAGCGGTCCCCCGATGGTGGCTTATCGCTTCGAAGACAGCCGCTCCGGCGAATGCGCGGTCCGCCATCTCAATGGTTATCGCGGCATCCTGCAAGTGGATGGCTATGCCGCCTATAACAAGCTCGCGCGATCCGATCGCGGCAATGATGGCATCACATTGGCTGGCTGCTGGTCACACTGCAGACGCAAGTTCTACGAGCTGCATGTTGCAGGGAGCTCGGAAGTGGCAACGGCGACGGTCGAGCGGATGGCAAGGCTCTGGCAGGTCGAGAAGACCGTGCGCGGTCAAAGCCCCGACGCTCGCGTTGCCGCGCGCCGGCAAGCCTCCGCGGCGATCGTCGCAGATCTCTTCGATCTCTGGCAGCAGACCTTGCGGCGGATCTCCGGCAAATCAAAACTGGCTGAGGCGATCCGCTATGCCGTCTCGCGGCGTGCCATCTTCGAACGCTTCCTGACCGATGGTCGCATCGAGCTCGACTCCAACGTCGTCGAACGCGCCATCAGGCCACTAACAATCACGAGAAAGAATAGCCTCTTCGCTGGCAGCGACGGCGGCGGACGAACCTGGGCGACCATCGCAACGCTGCTGCAGACGGCGAAAATGAACAACGTCGATCCGTTCGCCTGGCTCGCCTTAACACTTCAGCGTATCGCCAACGGCTGGCCGAGCAGCCAAATCGACGCGCTTATGCCATGGAACCACGCAGCCTGACGGCCTCAGCTTGCCGCTTACTTGCGATGGTACGATTGAATGCGTTTTCGATATCGCTACAGGTCGATCCGGGTCGGACCACATCAAGGGCGGCCTCAAGGCCTTCCATCTTGGCCTCGTGGACCCGACGCAAACGCTCTGAGGGTGCGCCGATCGCAAACGTGCGCATGATCCCTGCGCAATACCTATGTCGCACCTCGCCAAGCTCGAGGTTGATCTGCGAACCCTGGCGAAAGACGTCTTCGCTCCACCAAATGTGTGGAGCGCCGGTCCGAGGAGAGGAGCACAAGGTGACGTTAGGAAATCTCGTCGTGCCGGGCTTATTGTTGGCACCGTGGGCCAGCGCTCCCATGATTTCGGCGATCAAGTCAGCTTCCCGCACACCAGGCCGTATGGCGTCGGCGGCACGCATGATGGCCTTCCGGCGTTTTGATCGCAAAGTGCACTTTGGGAGAGACAGCCCCCTCATCGACAACCGAGAACTCGTCCACGAACCTGACAATTCAATGCGGGCCCGGCGGTAAGAAACTCTGCCCTCTAAGCACTGCAGCCAAGGCTACCCCTTTCGGCGGTTGCTAAGCTCTCAGCCCGGCGTTTAGCTGGTGACGACTATGATGATCGCCAAGCCAGCCACCGCTCCTGGATGTAATCGATGTTCATCTTTCCGTCGGGACGTTTGGCGACGAGCCAAGCATTATCCTGAAGCACGAGCTTCGATGCATTTTCCTCGAAGATGCTGAGGTTAGGGACAAGATCAGACGGCAAATATTTAAGCTGGTTCGTATTCGGGCCTGGATAGCCGACGCCCATTGTGTAGGCCGCGGCGATCTCCGCTCGATTGACAAACGCTATCAATTTTTGCGCGTTCGAGCTATTGGGGCCACCTTTCAGCACGGTCCAGTAGATGTAGTTTAAGTTCCCGCCATCCCATACAATACGCAGAGGAGCGGCTTGGCGAATTGCCCCGATAGCGCGACCATCTGGGCAGCTCGTTGCCGCGTATTCGCGGTTCATGAGGAGGGTGACCGGCTCGCCTCCCGCGACCCACCATTTCGGTATTTGCGACTTGATCTCGTCAAGCTTCTTGAAAGCTCTTTCGATCTTGTCGTCCGTCAGCGGCCAAAGATCTGATTTCGCAACGCCATCAGCTTGGAGCGCGAACACGAGGTTATGCCTCGCGACGGGGCCAAGGCCACGCGGTCCCGAGAAATTCTTGACATCCCAGAACTCTTCCCAGTTTTTTGGTCCGCCCTTCTGAAATGCGCGCTGGTCATACGCTATCATTGTTACAGATCGGAATGCGACCACCGCGTCTTTGATTCGAGCATCCTGCGATGTACCCTCCAGTGCTTCATCGTCCCACAGACCGTAATCGATGGGCAGAAACATGCCAGCCTGATCCATGGCCGGATAATTCTGTGCGTCGATCATGGCCACGTCCCAGTCGACGCGTCCAGCTTCGTTCATGGCCCTGACTTGGGGTTCGGCGAAGTCGGCCACCACGTCAACCACGGAGATTCCCGTTGCCTGCGTGAATGGCTCGAAGACGGCCTTGCGCAACGCTTTCGTATAGGTCCCTCCATACGAGAACACGACGACCTCTCCACTGCCGGCAAGTTTGTCCTTCGCGAATGCGGTAGTCGACCGCGCGATCGCGGGTACGCTCATCGCGGCAGCGGCAAACTGCAGGAGAGTTCGGCGGTTCATGCCCGATTGTTGAAGCTGTCCACTCGGGGCCTGCAGCCTTTTGCCGAGCTCAATTGATTTCCTGCTCCGAATAATGCCAGACAGATTTGAGCGCTTCATTGGTGACCCCTTCTCGATCAGCTGAAATCCACGATGATGCACATCCAGACGGACCGCAGGGTCAAGGCTACAGACCCGCCACAGAGTTTTAGAGCTTAATCTCAGCTTGCGGCGCTCGATTTCTGCGAGACACCAGCCACTTCAGCCGATCTTAGGCGCAAGATCCTCCTTCAGCAGCGACCAACGGCGCAAAAGGCCAGCGATCGCGCTGCCCTTTCAAATGCCGCCTCCCCGCCAGCTTCGTGGAAGGAGTTATTTTCAGCGCAACCTGGAATTTTCGGCAATTGCGAGACGTACGGACTCGCAATCGAGGGGGGCGGAGCTAGGCTCGTGCGAGCCGCCACCCATCACTTAACGCAATGCGATCGATTTACTGCTTAATGTCCCTCAAAAGCAGGATTGCGCTTCTCAGTGAACGCGCGGACGCCCTCCTTGTGATCGAGGCTTAGTTCCGTCCGGATCAAGTTTTCGGCCTCGTAATCCATCGATTCGAGGAACTCGGCATTCACCGCGTGGTCAAGGTTGTTCTTGATGCAACCAAATGCAAATGTAGGCCCTCTAGCAAGGCTGGCCGCTAGCGCGAACGCCTTTTCCTGCAATTCAGCATCGGGTACGCTTTGGTTGACAAGGCCAAGCGATTCCGCGCGACGTGCATCAACCCGCTCTGACAAGAACATCAGTTCGCGCGCGCGGGAGACTCCAACTAGTCGCGTGAGGAGCCAGGCCATGCCACAATCGCCCGACAGCCCCACGCGTGCGTAAGCGGTGATCAAAATAGCTGATTGTGCGGCAACGCGGATGTCGCAAGCGAGCGCGAGCGCGAGGCCTGCCCCAGCGGCAGGCCCCGGAATGGCCGCGACAGTAGGCTTCCTTAGGCCGGCCAGCGCACCCCACACGGCTCGCTGATTGAACCGCAAATCGGAAACGCGCTGATCGAAAGTTAATTCACCCGCAGCCGAAGTTTGGCTCATCCCATTTACATCCCCGCCCGCGCAGAAGGCTGCTCCCGCGCCTGTGATAAGGATCGCGCGGATTTGCGAATCTTCGCCGCAGCGTTTGATCAAGTTCCCCAATGCCCCGCTCAAACGGCTCGACAATGCGTTCCGAACCTCCGGTCGATTGAGCGTTATGACGGCCACCTGGTCGCGGATTTCGGCCAACAGCTCTCCTGTTCCCGTATCGATTTGCAGTTGCTGCGACATGCGGATCTTACTCCCGTCTATCTTGCTGGTGCATGGTGGGTCGTCCAGTGCAGGACGGCTTTGCGCAAGTTATTCGATAAAGAGAACCAGTCGAGGCCGCTGCTGCAGAAGGCAATGCGAGTTTGTCTTCCGCTCAGTACCGCTCCGATGCCGGCGCAGCATCGCAGGGAACCGCATGACCATCAGTTCGACCGGCGTTTTATCCAACGCGGGTCGCAGCCTCGGCTCCCCCACCCGGTTACGTCGAACCAGCATCGAAGAGCTCATGCTGTCGTCGCGCGCATTAGCGGACCGATGCGGGCCACGGCTTCGGCCTATTTGGCTGGCTGCGAACGCGCCAGTCCACCGGATATGGAACGAAAAACATGATTCCTTTATCGCCTTCATACTTCAGCGAAGTATTTTTAGGAAGCCATACGACATCACCGAATTTCGCTTCGATCGTACGACTGTAGTTCTCACCTGCGCGAATGCGCAGCATCCCGCCGAGACAAATCGAGACTTGGTCATATTCAGTTGTCCAATCGGCGGAGGCGTCGTTGTAGGTAGCGATTGTGGCAGCAATGGTCTTACTGATTTCTGGAGTGACTAGGCTGCAGGTAGAAGCAAATCCGCCAGCATAGATTTGAATTTGCGAATACATCATATCCGTACTTCGGAAATGATAGACCTCAGTGAGTGGCTTTACGCCCTCCATCGACTCGCTTCGCGTACGCCAATCAACCGGGTATCTCGCGTAAAACACCTTTGCTTTGTTCCCCTGGTACTTCAGCCGGGTCCCCTTGGTCAGCCAAATCACGTCACCAAATTTAGCTTCAATGACACGGCTATAGTCTTGTCCAGTGAGGATTCGATAAGTGCCACTAAGTACGACGGCCGCCTCATCGTAGTTAGTTGTCCGCTCGATGGAACAATCGTCGTAGATAGCGATTCCCGCATCGATCGTCCTGCTGTTTTCAGGACCGACCAACTGACAGTAGGACGCCTGGCCGCCACCATCGCTATGCATTTTCGAAAATACCATATCTTCGCTCTTGAAATGGAGCGCTTTAGTCATCGTCATTCTCCTATCTAGGCTCAATCGGCATCTTCGAGGCGCCACCTTCACACTCTCGGTGTGGATTTCACTACCTCGGGGGAGCCGCCAGCTATTCATTGGGATGGAGTACCCGGTTCCTTCAGCACATCACGCGCCCGCAAGCCGAGCCTTCATTAGCGAAACGTATTCACCACAAGGTCGCTTGAGAAACCGGGCAGTCCGGCGAGATGGCGAACCAAGGCGCCGGCATGCACTCCGCGTTCTGGGCATCATCCGATTCCATTTTCCCCTCTATATGCGGCGACACTCGTGTCCGCAGGAGACGATCCCGACGGCTATCTGAGCTTCTGTAGCAAGATCTACCACACCGATCAGGATATGGATGCTAAGATGAGGCGACGAACTTTGCAGAAATCCTGCAAAATGGAGTGACCTGCGTACGAATTTCGAACCCGAGCCGCGAACCTCGCAGCCGCCACGCTCTTGCGTGTCATGTTTCGAGGATTCGCGGCACAACACTCGCCTGCTACACAGAGACGGCGGATCATACAGTTGGATTACGAGACCGGAGGTCCGGAACTTTACCCCTCGTGTCGGCCTGCGCCGCGACTTGGCGGGCTAGGGTGTCGAACTCGATATGCCCCATCTCGGTCGAGGACGTGGAGTTTCCCAATTCGTCAAGTTACGGCACCTACAAACTTGATCTATCGAGCGAGCTGCTCAACCGAGCTCCTAGCAGGCCACGAACGCCTTGCGCGGATGTCCCACAGATTCAGCTGAGAGCATGCCCGCGCATTTCACGAGTGTTCCCGATGGGACTCATGCAAAGGGCATGGTCGACGACTGCAACCTTCGGACGGGAAGGGACGCTATCCGCTTTATCTGCGAGACTCGGCTGGAAACTCAAGAGCGGCCCCGGGCAAGACCGATGCGGGCGTACTACGAAATACCTGTGGCTTCACGACCAATATGTCGCGTCAATCAAGCAGTTTGAGAACTTGGCGCGGCCACGCAGACAATCCGGAATTTCCTGATCTCATTTTCGACATCTCGAACGCCAAGTCACTTCGCGTCGCCGGCGCGCTGGTCGCAACCCTGCGCTTGGGCGGCGTGGCGCGGAGGTGACTAATCTTGATGGCGGCGCGCATCCAAACAAGAAACCAATCTGGTCTTCGACCTAACACGGGACGCGCCTCTGGCGCTTTCGAGTCTGGATGCATTGTTTCTGGAATGCAAACCGGTTGACAAGGAAGAGAAGCACTATGAACAAAGGGTCCATTACGGTTCATCAAGCGACTATAGCCGGGCGATGCAAGAAGCCATGTGGATGGCGTATGTCGGCGATGAGCATAAGTTGTGAGCAAATCTTGCCCGTGCCCTCGCCAAAGAACCATTACATTCGTTGCTTGAAAGCCGACCGAGATGACGCGGGTAGCAGATTGCATGAGCAGTTCGATGGCCACGTCTTTGCACGTCACGACGCACTCGTAATCTCAAGTGGCCGCTAGATAAGGGAAGTGCCACTCCAATCCGTATATTCACTCGTGGCATGAATGCTCGTAGCGCAATTGATTGCAAGCAGCCATTATAGCAGCCGAGCGCCGGCCCCGGCGATAATCCGCGGCTACACTCTGCCGGCCGAATCTTCCTGCGCCTCGATGGCGGAGCCTCTGCCGCCTCGATCGTCGCGCTCAGCGCGAGTAGATTGGTCCGCCGCGCGATAGCCGCAATCCACTGGATCACGTCCTCAATATGCTCCGCCGCGGCCGCGAGATTAGCCACACGTTATCGCTGAGTTTTTCGCCTTGCGGACGGCTAGTTGCGCCATGTTGGGTACCTTCTCGACCTGCCAGCCGACTTCGGCAATTGCCGCCGCCAGTTTGTCTGTGCGCGACATGCGCCCATTCTCGGAAGCCTCTTGTGAAGATGCGGCCGCCTCGACGCAGATTCTCTGGCTTTGATCCGCCGAACAGATGAGAGTTCGCGCGAACGCGTCGAGCTGCACGGAATCGGATGAGAGCTTTGGAAGCCGAGCAACGTCAACCCGACGCTGATTGGCAGAATCCCGATCCCCTTGGGCTCTTCCACCGATGGCGTCGCCAACGGCGCCCAAGTTCGAACAACTCGCATTGCCCTTCAGATTCGCGGTTGCTGCGAGTGCAAGGACATTTGCGCGCAAAAACTGCAGAATATCGTGGAGAATGCCGACAACCATCCTTGAGAAATGAGTATGCGATGCCTGCTTGCACGAGTTGACGACGTTTCGTGCGAGATCGGAGCGCCGGTGAGTCCATTTACTTGCTGGGGTTCTCTCTGTGCCCTTCGGGGCGTTTCCTCCCTGACTTGGCTCGCGCGGTATCTCGCGCGAGCTTTTTTCCACTAACAAGGGAGGTCGGATCGCCTCGGATTCAACAGCCCGTTTTTTTGGAGTAACGCGATGACCGCGACCGCTATCGCACAAGGCAGGCAAGGCACGTCGCGCCTGCGCGAGCGTCTCAAGGACTCCTCGCTTCTGCGTGAGGCCTGCTACATTGATGGCGCTTGGATCGGCTCACCTCGCTTTGCAGTGAACAATCCTGCGACCGGCATCGAGCTCGCCAAAGTGCCGTACCTCTCAGCAGATGATTGCACAAGGGCGGTGGAGGCAGCTGAACGGGCTTTTCCTACATGGGCCAAGCTTACAGCCAAGCAACGCTCTAACCTCCTGCGTGGATGGTACGAGCTGATTGTGGCCAATCGGGAGGATCTCGCGCTGATCCTAACCTCTGAGCAGGGCAAGCCGCTCTCCGAAGCGCTAGGCGAAGTGGAGATCGGCGGGGCCTATGTCGAGTTCTTTGCTGAAGAGGCGCGCCGCGTCTATGGCGAGACGATGCCCTCGCCGCGCGCGGATGCAAGGCTGCTGCGATAAAGCAGCCAATTGGCGTGTGCGGCGCCATCACGCCCTGGAACTTCCCGACCTCGATGATCACACGAAAAGTCTCACCGGCGCTCGCCGCCGGCTGCACTGTGGTGCTGAAGCCGGCTAGCGAAACGCCCCTCTCCGCGCTCGCGCTTGCCGCGCTCGCCGAGAGAGCGGGGGTACCAAAGGTGTGTTCAACATCATTACCGGGGATTCGCGGTCGATCGGCAAGGTCTTGTGCGAGCACCCGGCCGTGCGCTTCGTCGGTTTCACAGGGTCCACCGAGGTCGGAAAAGGTCTCTATCGCCAGGCCTCCGTCGGCGTGAAGAAGCTCGGCCTCGAGCTTGGCGGCAACGCGCCCTTCGTGGTGTTCGACGACGCCGACATCGATGCTGCGGTGGAAGGCGCCCTGGTCTCAAAATACCGCAACATGGGCCAGACCTGCGTCTGCGCGAACCGGCTCTACGTCCAGGCCGGGATTTACGACCAGTTCGTGCAGAAGCTGTCCAAGAACGTCGAGGCGATGAAGATCGGCGACGGCTCTGACGCAGGCGTTACACAGGGCCCGCTGATCAACATGGGGGCGATCGACAAGATCGAGCGCCATATCGCGGACGCGGTGAAGCGCGGCGCCAAGATCGTGACCGGCGGCAAGCGCCATGCGCTCGGCCGCTCGTTCTTTGAACCGACCGTGCTCGCCAATGTCACGTCGGATTCCTTGGTCGGACAGGAGGAGACATTCGGCCCGCTAGTGCCGGTGATCCGCTTCAAGGATGAGGCCGACGTCATCGGAATGTGCAACAGCTCGCCCTTCGGGCTCGCCTCCTACTTTTACTCCCGCGATCTCGGTCGCGTCTGGCGTGTGGCGGAAGCTCTGGAATCCGGCATGGTTGGCGTCAACACCGGCCTGATCACGACCGAAGTCGCGCCGTTTGGCGGCATCAAGGAAAGCGGCCTGGGCCGCGAAGGCTCCCGCCACGGAATGGAAGAATATGTGGAGATCAAATACGTGATGATGGCGGGGCTTTGACGCTGCGTCTGGCGGCGTGGAGCCCGACTCGCAACGGTCACGTTTGCGCCTCCTGCCATTGCATCGCCATTATGCCAGGCCCGTCGATCCACTCGACCCGGATGGCTCAGCTATGGCCATCACTCCGGGCCAAGATGGCGGTGTTGCCGCAGGGGCGGCCTCTGAAACTCGCACTATCTGCCGTCATTGGGAGCAAAGGCCATGACGGCGATAGCTTTCGGTCGCGCCGCGAAGCCCATTATCCAGAAATGCAGCAGCTGACCCTCCACAGTTTCAACAAACTCGCCTACAAAGGGCACAATGTGATCGAACGTCGTTTCTGCCGGCTCAAAATTGAGTGTCGCAACTCGCAACGACAACTTGCCGGAAACTTCCCGGCTGCCGTCTATCTCGCCGCCACTACCTCCCGTTGGATCAATTGAGGCCTGAATCATTGGAACTCTCGCCGGCGCGCCCGGTAGAGTTCGGCGTCCCGCACTTCGCATGATCCACTCAGTTCGACTCGAAGCTGGTTCTAACCGCTTTCACTGACGCGACTATGAATCGATGAATTTCCTGGACACGCCGTGTTTCGTGAGTGTCGGGATGCGAGGTTAGCCAGTAACTCCGTACGAAGCGCACATCAGGAAGCAGACGCCGCAACTCCGGATAACGACGGGCGGCGTAGTCGTGCAAAATGCCGACGCCATGACCGTTTCGCACGGCTTCTATCTGGGCAACCACACTTCCACACTCGTATCGGCGTGACATCAGAGACCCAAGGTCCGAAGCGTAATCGAGCGCTCGACTATATGCGAAGTCCTCGACATGAGTGACGAAAAGGCGACCCGTCAGGTCAGACTTCTTTTCGATCTTGCCTTCATGCAACAGATAACTTTCGGCTGCATAGACGCTGAGCGTGTAATCGGTCAGTTTGGACAGGATTAATCGTCCCTGCTTCGGCCGGTCGAGAGTAACGGCGATATCAGCCTCTCGCCGCGACAAGGAAAAGGTGCGTGGAAGCGGCACGAGCTGAATGACAAGTCCCGGATTTCTGGCGGCGAGCGCCCCGAGCTGATCAGCCAGAAAATAGTTCCCAAGTCCATCAGGTGCACCCACGCGTACGGTGCCAGTGATCGCTTCAGTGCCGCCCCCAATGTCGCCGCCCGCTTTCAGAAATTCGCTTTCGGCGCGTTCGGCTGCTGCCAAAAGGACTTTGCCTGCCGCTGTCAATACGCAGCCGGATGTATGACGCTCAAGGAGCTTGACAGTGAGACTCTTTTCCAACGCCGTGACCTGGCGCGCCACGGTCGCATGGTTCAGCCGCAAGTGCTTTGCCGCCTTTAGAAATTGACCGGCCCGCGCGACTTCCAGGAAAATTCGGACCCTCTCCCAGTCCATGGACGACACTTTCTGCAAAACGGAGCCGCGAATTCGGTGGTTGATGCCTAAATTCATGCGCTCATTATGACTTGCGATCAAGGATTTTACAGAGGTGCACCGCCGTGTCCGCGACGATTCCGAACTTCATCAATGGCGAACTAGTGCAAAGCAGGAGTGGCAGGACTTCGCTGGTGTTCAACCCAGCAACTGGCCAACAATCGGGAACGCTCGGCCTGGCGCGTCGACGAATGAGGTGAGAGCTGCTGTGGCTGCCGCCCAGAGTGCCTTCCCGGGTTGGGCCGCTACGCCCCCGCTCCGGCGAGCGCGCATTCTCAACCGCTTCTTGCGCATTCTTGCAGAGCGCATTGATGAACTCGCTCGTGTAATTACAGACGAGCACGGAAAGGTGCTCTCGGATGCCAAGGGTGAGGTTCAACGCGGAATAGAGGTCGTGGAGTTCGCTACAGGCGCGCCGCAGCTTTTGAAGGGCGAGATCACGGAGAACGTCGGCACGCGCGTTGATAGCCATTCGATCCGGCAACCACTAGGTGTTGTGGCTGGCATCACGCCATTCAATTTTCCGGCGATGGTCCCGATGTGGATGTTCCCCGTTGCGCTCGCCTGCGGCAATACCTTCATTCTCAAGCCATCCGAGCGCGATCCGTCTGCATCTCTTGTCCTGGCAAAATGGCTCGAGGAAGCAGGCCTGCCCCCCGGCGTATTCAACGTCGTGCAGGGTGACAAGGAAGCAGTTGACGGGCTTCTCACGCATCCTGATGTTGCGGCAGTGAGCTTCGTCGGCTCGACCCCCGTCGCGCGCTACGTTTACGAAACCGCGTCCCGGCATCGCAAGCGGTGCCAGGCACTCGGCGGCGCCAAGAACCATATGATCGTCATGCCGGACGCCGACATGGATCAGGTGGTGGATGCCCTTGTGGGTGCCGCCTACGGCTCTGCCGGCGAGCGCTGCATGGCGATTTCAGTTGCAGTCCCGATCGGCGACACGACTGCCGAACGCCTGATCCAAAAACTGGCTCCGAGGGTGCGCGCGTTGAACATTGGTCCCGGAACCGATCCCGAAGCCGAGATGGGGCCCTTGGTGACCAAACAGCATCTCGACAAGGTTCGCGCCTACATCGACACGGCCGTGGCGGAGGGGGCGGAACTGGTGGCCGATGGACGCGACTTCAGGCGTCAGGGTTATGAGAACGGCTATTTTATCGGAGGCACACTGTTCGACCGCGTTACGACAGACATGAAGATTTATAGGGAAGAGATCTTCGGCCCGGTTCTAGCGGTCGCGCGCGCGAATTCCTACGATGATGCAGTCAAAATGATCAACAGACATGAATTTGGCAACGGCACAGCCATATTCACCAGGGACGGCGACGCGGCGCGGGAGTTCGCATATCAAATTCAAGTTGGCATGGTTGGCATCAATGTACCAATTCCGGTGCCGATGGCATTCCATTCGTTCGGCGGTTGGAAGGCATCCCTGTTCGGCGACCACCACATGCATGGTCCAGAAGGCATTCGCTTCTATACCAGGTTGAAGACAATCACGACCAGGTGGCCAACAGGTATTCGGGCCGGAGCCGAATTCGTAATGCCAACGATGGGATAATTTCTTCCGAAGACCAGCAATTGGCTGCGGACACCCTCAAGCGCGGCGTAGCATGGTGTGTGCCGCGTACACGACTCCGGTGCGACAAGGCTTGACCGGATCAGGCTGCTGTCCCGCATGAGCGTGAGATGTCTTTTCCGTGCGCCTCACGAAGCGTGCAGTCGGACGCACCTGCACTAGCATCTTGCCGAAATCGTCGCCAAGCAGCATTTCGGCGAAAGCGACTGAAATTTTCTCCGACCGTCGCGAATGTCGTCGCGGCACTTGATTTTGCCCACATTCACCAGCGGCGTGACCTACGCCAACATCTCATCGTGCTCTGCCGTGAACTCGCTGACAGAGAGATTTCTCACCCTCATGTCCCCCGCCTTAGAAGCGGCTTTGAGGGCAGCGCCTTCAAACCTTGGAGAACTATCGCGGCATGATCCACTGAGACGGCTATTCAGCTCACAACACCATGACCCGAAAGACCGTGCGGACGCCTTGTCGGGGACGCTCGTGTTCTGATCGTCGCGTCTACCGCGCCAGTTCGTGAGGATCGAACGCGACGCTTCACCGGCACCAGCTCCGGCGCCCGTGAGGCGCTCGTGGGCATCGCCAAGGTCTATGCGGTCCAGAAAGCCTTTCCAGGCTGATCTGATGCCGAGCGCCGCGGCGGTAGATAAGCGCATGCCCCAGCTATGGCTGCAACCTCGCCAGTGGTTTGAGGCAATGCTTGATCCCACTTTACACAGTTTCGACACGGCGATTCCGGCCCGACAATGATTACGCCAGCAGCTCATCGATGCTGCCGAGGCGAACTTCTCTTTTTCTTCTTGTCTTCAGCGGGCTGATTCAGACCGATAACTGCCTTCTCAAGGTATTTGCTGGCCCAGAGTATGTCGTTTGCGAGAGCTAGGCGTGTGCCCGCACCGTCCTTTGCCGCTAGGCTCGCCAAGATCGATCGGTGTGGATGATCCTTCGCCGTTGTGGATGCACTGAAATCATTAAGCGTGAGGAGCGGACCGATCTGAACCCACAGGTTTTCAATCAATCCGCAGACCACAGGCAAGTCTGACGATCGATAGATCCTGAAGTGAAATTCTTCGTTGATTGCGAGGACGGTCTGCACGTCGCGCTGCCGCCTTGCAAGCATCAGTTGCTCTTGCATCTTTTCCAACAGGATGATCTCGCTCGACGAGATGTTGTTCGCAGCAGCTTCCGCGGCACGACCTTCCAACTCGATTCGAATATCACGAATTTCCCTGAAACGGGCCAGGCTCAGCACTGGAACCATCATCGTGCGGGACTGATGGGGAACAAGGCCGCGCTCAGAAGCTAGCCGCAAAAGCGCCTCCCTCACAGGAGTGACACTAACGCCAAGCTCCTCGGCCAACGGTTTCAGAAGAAGCCGCTGGCCCGGCCGAAAGCGACCAGCCATAAGAGCTTTGCGAAGCATCAAATATGCGCGCGCGTGTAAGTTATCACGTCCGACGTGTAGCCAATCAAGTGCGGAAGGCATGGGGAGGCTGGATGAGGAAGCAGATGGCTCCGCGCGTTGAGATCCTGCCTTTCTCATTTTGTGTTCGTTCCCCGTCTCGACTGCCGACTTCTGATCGACCTGCTCGAAGGCAAATCCATGTATCACGGCCATAGGGAGCCACAAAAGGCTAAAGGGGCCACGAGGACCCCTTTAAGCTATGTCTGGGCCAGGCGAGTACCCGCCTAACTTCCGGATGGCGGGCTCCACGGCAAGGGAGCGAGCGCCTCAAACTCCGTTACCACGTCGATGACTGCGGGCTTACCGGACCGACGCGCATCGTCGAATGCCTTGGCCAGATCGCCGGGCTTTTCGACCCGCACACCGAAACAGTCGAAATCGCGCGCGATCTGAGCGAAATCCGTGTCTCGATACGCAAAGATCTCCTCTTTGTTGCCCTTTCTTCCTTCGTAGGCAATGTCGATGTTTCTTCTGCCCTGTCCAAGGCAATGATTGTTATTCACGATCGTGATCACGTTCAGGCCATATCGCCTCGCCGTCTCCAGCTCGGGAAGATGATACATAAAGCCGCCATCGCCAGTTAAGCAGACGACGGGGCGATCCGGCATCGCACATTGAACACCGAGCGAAGCGGGAAAAGCCCAACCCAATGAGCCGGCGGCCCGCAGGTAGCCCTGAGCTGGATCGGTGAGATAGACGAGCGTCCCGCTCCAGTGCGATGCATAGCCGGTATCGGCTACCAGCATTGCATCTTTCGGGAGCCAGTCCGAGATCTCCCGGCAAAGACGCTCCGGCCTGATCGGCGTCGCCTCAGAGGAGCGCGCGATCTCCGCTTCGGCCCGCCATTCGGCGACGTAGTCCGTGACTTTGCGCAGCCATCCTGCGCGTACTCGGGACGGCAGTTCGGAGGCAAGGCGCTCGAGAGCCGCCTTCGGGTCAGCATGGACACCGATCGCTTCGGGGAAGTTGCGACCAAGCTCCGCCGGATCGATATCGATCTGTACAATTTGCGTCTCGGGCCGCGGCAGCTTCCAGTGGTTAGTGATCATGTCGCTCGTGTCGCTGCCAACGTACATGACAAGGTCCGCATCGTGCAGGATCCTATTTGCACAGGATCGCGAGTACGTCCCGGCCACGCCACCATTTTGCGGATGAAACTCCGGAAGAGCGTGCTTGGCGTCAAGCGACATCACGACGGGAATTCCATGGTGCTCGACGAACGTCTTCAACGCCCCTTCGGCGCTCGAAATCATCAAGCCGGCGCCCGCGAGAATCACCGGGCGCTCCGAGCCCGCGATCGCGGCCGCAGCACGGCTGATCGATTCGGCATCTGGGGAGGGGCGGAAAGCCGGCACCTTCGCGAAAGTCTCTTCAGGATAGATGCTAGCGGTAAATTCGGCAGCGCCAACTATGTCGCCTGTATAGCCGGTGATGTCGAGGTGAACAGGGCGTGAGGCGCCAGTGGTTGCCTCTCTAAATGCTTGACGCAAGAGATGGGGCAATTGCGCCACTTCATCCACTCGACCTCTGAACTTCGTGACGGAGGCATAAAGCGGCTCGTGCGGAAGCTCCTGATATGCGTTTCGGTACTGGTAGTTGGCTGCGTGACGCCCCGTCAGCGCGACGACGGGCGCATAAGCGAACCATGACTCCTGGAGAGCCGCGGCAAGATTGGCCGCTCCGACCGACTGCGCCATGCAGACAGCAGGGCGACGCAATGCGCGCGCATAGCCGTCTGCCATGTACGCGATTCCCTTTTCGGAGTGCCCGAGAATCCGCTTGATCCCGAGATCTTCCATCTCGGTGAGCGCCCGCCGCAGAACGGCATCCATGAAGAAGACGTGAGAGATACCCTTTGCCTTGATGGTTTCTGCAATGAAGCGCCCGCCGGTCATGCGGCGGGCTGGCTCGATGGCAGAGCTTGCCTTGGACAACTTTGAATCGTTCATCTTCCCATCTCTTTGTTCGTTTAAGCGCAGCGCGGCATCCAGCCTGGACCAAGTTGGTCGCACGGCGCGAGACATCTCGCGGTTGCGCGAACTTTTTATATGATATAAAAAGTCTGGTCAATGCGGCTTCATTCCCACCTGCGAGTCCTTGGGGCCGCCGGCGAGCTCACTTTGAGAGAAAGCAACGAAGGAGAGACTATGATCCGTTATGAACTGTCAGGAAAAAAAGCGCTCGTCACCGGTGCGGCGTCAGGCATCGGCTTGGCGACGCTGAAACGGCTGGCGGAGTCGGGATGCTCCGTTGCGCTAAATCACCTCCCCGACGATCCAAGGGGGCCTGAGGAGGTTAAAAAGCTCCGCGCCGATGGTTACGACGTATTCGGCGTCGCTGGCGCCATAGGGGATGGGAAAGAGGTTGAACTCGTAAACGCCGCCGTCGACACGATGGGGGGGCTCGACCTTCTCGTTAACAACGCTGGCACGCCCGGAGCGCGAAAGTCCATTTCGTCGTCCGAGCTCGACCTCATTACTGACGAGCTGTGGTCGGCGGTGTTGGACACGAACCTCATCGGACTTTTCCGATGCACGCGCGCGGCTGCCCCCTCCTTGCGAAGGTCAAAAGGTGCGGTCGTAAGCTTGGCCTCGGTCTCAGCATTGACCTCGAGAGGATCTAGTTTGGCCTATGCTGCAAGCAAGGCCGGTATAATCGCCATCACACGCCATCTTGCTCAAGGTCTCGCTCCAGAGATCCGGATTAACGCGGTGGCCCCCGGCGCCGTCGACAGCACCTGGCAGATCGAGTGGACCGAGGCGCAAAGGCAAAGCTCTATCGAGCGTACTCCCCTGCGGCGCAGATGTGTTCCTGAGGATATCGCCGAAACGATCGTCTATCTCGGATTTGGAGCACCCATGATCACAGGCCAGACCATCGTCATAGATGGCGGTCTGACGCTATAGCCAAGGCGTGATTGGGGACCCTGAACTGTGCGAAATCATCGGCCGTACCGTCTCTGCAGCCTTTCTTAACATGTACCCTTAGAGCAATCGTGCCGGGTCCAAATCGTGTCTACGCAAGTCACAAAAAATCGCTTTGCCATCTGACAAGATTGCTATTCACACCGCGGATCAATTTCAACGTGACACAATAGGAGCCTGCTTCCTTGGGCGGCCCTTTCCGATGGATGCCCAAGTTTCGGCGGCGAATAAGGAGCAGGCCATGCGACCCACCAACTTTGACTATCTTGCCGAAAAACTGCGCAACTGGGGCCGGTGGGGTCAAGCAGATCAGCGGGGTACGCTGAACCACATCGGGCCAGAAACCCTGAAGAACGCGGCGACCGAGGTGCGCGATGGTAAACTCTTCAATCTTGGTTTGCAGTTCGACCGGAATGGGCCGCAGCTCGGACGCAAGCGGTTCAACCCCATGGTTTACGCGACAGACCTTTTCACGCCGATGAGCCCCGCGGCGCCGGGTGTCTGTTTCTCCGATGACGTCATCCACATGCCGCTGCAATGCTCGACCCAGTGGGACGCACTCGGGCACGTCCACTATGACGGTCAACTCTACAATGGCTGCAATGCGCGCGAATGCCTCACCGAAAACGGGGCGCTGAAGATGGGCATCGAGCATTTGGCAAGCCCCGGCATCGTCTCGCGCGGCGTGCTACTAGACATTGCGCGGCTAAAGGGTGTCGAGCGACTGCCGCTCGACTACGCGATCACGGTCGATGATTTAAACACCGCCTGCGAGACGCAAAGCGTAAGCGTCGGCAGGGGCGACATCCTTTTGGTGAACACCGGCCACATGCTTTGGTTTACCGCCGACTGTGACCGCGACGCTTTTATGGGGGCGCAGCCAGGCCTCAGCTTTACCTGCGCCGAATGGGCTCATGACAAATCGCTGGCTGCTGTCGCGGCCGACAACATGGCGGTAGAGATATTAGACGCCGAGGGAATGGGTTCGGGCATGCCCCTCGCCTTCCACATGCTGGCGCTGCGAGACATGGGCATGCCGCTCGGCGAGATGTTCAATCTAGAGGCACTGGCCGCCGACTGCGCCGCGGACGGACGCTACAGCTTCTTTCTTGCAGCCCCGCCCCTAGAGGTCACTGGCGGCTTTGGTTCGCCCGTGAACCCTCATGCACTGAAATAGACTACCTATAAGAGGACGATCCGTTCAAGGTAGAGCGCCTAGAAAGATTGCGTCATCGCGGAAACCCACCTAGTCCGTTTTAGCAGTCCCTCCGCGCGGCTTCGTGACGAGATATGCTGTGATAATCCGGACGGGCTGCCACACGGAGAAAACCCATCGGAAGTGAACCGACGAACGACAAACCAGCTCCAAGGTCCATTTCGGGAGAGGAGCCATCATTCATTAGTGTTGATGGAGATCATCGTCTTCGTGGAAGGGCAGTTTGATCTGCCTCCACTTTTCAGAAATGCAAACTTGAGACGTGCGTGGGATTCGGTCCATGCTGGCAATGGCAACCGACAGGGTCACCGCCCGCCGCTTCGATAGCCACAGCGGGATTCTTTCTCAAAGCCGAAGGCGGCGACACATTGCGTCGTGACGCAACCACCCAATTTTGCTTCGGCGACGTAGCTATAGGTTGCTCCCGGTCGGGCTTTATCCAAGTAGCCTGCAGGCTGACGACCTCAGCGTGTAAGCAGAGCAGATGGTCGGAAGGCTTGTCAATCGAGAGCGCGCGCATAACTGCGGCCGTCAACGCGCAAACCGTCTCAGCTGGCAGCAAGATCTCTTCGAGAGGACAGGCGCCCTCATCTTGCACCATCGCCGCGTACACTCGGTCCCAACAATCCGCATTCCCCACTTTAACTTTAGAGCCAAACTGAAGATCAAATCTTTGGGTCGACCTCCACCGGCGGAATACGTCGTCACGACAGATCTAGAGGCAGGGGAGGAAGGCCCCCGGCGGGCATGCCGGAGGCCTCCCTTGGAGATCACCTTGCAGTTGAAAACAGCTCAACCTCTCCTAAATCACCAATTGCGCTGAGCGCGGAGTAGCATCACCAGGCTGTTCTGATCCTTAAGCTCGTAGAGCGTCCCCGGCTTGGCGATACCGGACTGCTGCGGCAGGGTGACGGTGCTCCCGGTTGCATATTTCTGGTCAAGCATCAGGTACCCAATCTCAGCGGTGAAGGCTAGGTTGTTAACGGGAACCCAAGACGTTTTAACACCTACGACTGCGTAGTTGAAATCCGGGTTGCAGCCAGCAAGGCCGGTTGAAAGCGCCAGGTTTGAGACAACCGCCCCACAGATGTAGCTCTTAGCGATGTTATTGTAGCGCACAGCAGCCCACGCGCCAAAGATCGAGCTGTTCCAGTACGCATTCCAGTTATGAGTATAGCCGCCGTTGAAGCCGTAGGTCGTGGTTAATTCCTGACCACTGCCTGTCACAAATACGGAGTCGGAAACACCTGCAAACCCGAGGCTTTGATATACCCCCGGCAAACTCGTTCCGCCGTACATCGCGAACGTGGTCGACATGTAGTCTTGGAAGTTGTAGCGGCTTGCGCCATTCGTATATACGCCCGTGATATTGACCGTATCGCCGGGCCCGGTTGGTAGGTTCTTAACTGACAACGCCAACTGGCCAGCCCAGCCCCACTTGTCGTCGGGATGCCCGGTCAGCTCGGTAGCTCCATAGTACGCAGCATGGTTGTCGTGTGCGGCAACGGAGGCTTGAAAGAGCCCCCAGGCCTGGTCGAGCCGCAGCTGTGCGACCAGGTCCGGAGCGCGGGTGCCGCCGATGTCATTGCCGCCGTAGGCTCCTGCCGCAATACCTGCTGCTGAGGCCGCGCTGATATTCCAGACGTTGCTGGTGTAGTTCGCAACCTGATCCTGTGCCGAGATCGAAGCGGTGACACCCTGACCAAAGCTTGCGGTGTACGTGAACTGGTTCACAGGATCCCAACCGCCGGAGCCTGGGAGTTCGAAGTTGTTTGCCGGATATTGGGCCCATGGCGTTCTGAATTGCGATTCGGCTTTGCCGATTGTAAACCCAGCGAACTGAATGAAGGCGTAATACATGCCGAAGGTGCCATACGCTACGTTTCCGGGTCCCGCATTGGCTGGCGCTGTATTTCCACCGAGCGACTGATAAACAGTCGAGCCAGATCCAGTCCCGCTGTAAGTGCCCGACGTCCAGGTAAATACCCCTTCGAAGAAGGTGCGCAGCGTGCCATACTCAGTTGCGGTACGAGTATCGATCTTTAGGTCTTCACGAGATCGAGCCGTATAGCCATTGCTGAGCCGATTCCGCGCGCCACCCACGCCATTGTTTGCCGCATCAAAGTCGTAGGCCGTATTCACCATGAGATCAGCACGCACATAGCCACCAAGTTTGATACACGTGTCGGTGCCAGGAATGTAATAGAAGCCCGGTCCATACAACGAGCAGATCTTCACGTACTCGATTGGCTTGGCCTTAACCGGCAAATCGGCGGCCTGCGCTCCGCCTGCAGCCGCTAGCCCCGCCGCCGCAGAAACGAGCAAAAGGCTCTTCAGTTTCGTCATTGAAAGCTCCTCCAAGTCATTGGCCCAATGGCCGGCCCATGCTTGCGGATGAGCCGGTATCTTCGCCCAAACCCCCACGCCGAGCTGGACAGAGCTCGTTCGCACGTCAATCACGGGTCGATCAGCTAGTCTCTCGAATTGACGATGGCGCCGCTCTTGCTCTTACGTTGCCAAACTACCTTCGAGACCGGCGCGCAAACTTGGTACGGAACGGACCAAGGCGCGTACGAGCGCCCCAAACGTGTCTTTAATGTTTCGCAATCGCCCGCTTTGTACAGCCTCGCAGCCCTCCGCAGACCGCCAACGCGAGGTAGTCAGTTGGGAACAATGGAGAGACCCGAGCAGATATGGCTTCGACAGAATTGGAGGATAGGCGCCGTTTTCAGCACAGGTCGTGACGGCAATTGCTCTCGGTAGTAATCCTGTCACTATTCGGATGGCCACCGACGATCCCAATGAGTGCGTCGGCTACGCCGGCAAGCGGATCGGCGTTGCTCAGCTATAAGTTTCAACGAGGGATGCGACGAAAGTCAATGCTGGGCGCCACCGTAGGAGCCTGCGAGCAGCACATTTTCCCGATTAAGCGTGATCGGCGGATCGAACGTTCGACGAAGTTGTTGTCGAGCGAATCACGGTCATCATCGATGAAACACTTCAGGTCTTCCCAGCGTGCGAGCGCAGCGCGAAGCCGCGCAACGCAGGCGACGAACTCTACCTGAATATCAGCGCCCAGCGGTTGGCGATGGCGGACGCTTCATCTCGTTTTGCAACGACTTGCCACCTTCAACACCACCGAAGTCCCTCTTTCGCTTACCGGGATCCCTGATCCCGAGCAGATCTTCACCGCAATGCGTCGACTCGGCGGTCACCACCACTAGCTTTGCGGGCGACGACAGTTGCCGGAGTAAAGCCGGCGCTAGCAGCCGGCTCGACACCACGGCAAGGACATTCACTGACGCAGAGCCCCCCGATGCCGGATAGAGGACCGCAGTTCGAGCTTATTGCGATCGCCTCGCTGTACTAGGCTCCGGGCAGCTGGCTCCAGGGATGGATCGCCGCGGATGACGGTATCCGGCCAAGCTCCCGCGACAGTTTCCGCGATGATCTAGAAATCTAAGGTAGTCGGATTCAGCAGCGAACCAGTCGTGGCGTCGGTGGGTGGCACTGACCGGCAGCCCGATCTCGAGTTTCAGAACTCAGAAGGCGCGGGGGGTCTGCGATGCCAATAAGCGCTCCGAGGTGCGTCGCCACTACAATGGCGTGTGTGCCCGCGGCGTCAGCCACGTGTGAAAGCACCAGAGAGAGCGAGGTAAACATGACTGGCGCCTATTCAAATTTGTGCATTGTCGAGGATGCTTGTGTCACGATCGAGCTGGACATTCGCCGCCATTTCGACGAGCGTTAGATATGAGACGCGTAAATCGTGTTCATTTTAGAAGTTCTCCTGTCATCGCCAATCTCATTCGCAGGTTGCAGTTTCCGCAGACTTTGGTCTGCGAAACGTATCTCCCAGAATCGCTTCGCCACCTACGTGAGCAAACTTCACAATGGGGCTAAGGCTGGTAGTCATCAGTCATCCGGCGACACGTTCGGATTCCGCCGTGCTTCAGATATCTCGTCACCTCTTGCGCGTTGATCGCGCACCCAGCTTTCTGCGCGGCAACGAGGCACCGTCGGACTTAAAAATCAGGCCGGGGAGCCGAGTCCTTGCGCATTCGGCGAACTCCATGGCGAGTTGAGTAACCAAGCGTCTACCGAAGATGCCGGAGACAATTGCATTGCCCTGCTTCCGAGATCACGCGCCGTCGGACAGCGCGCGCAAATAACGCGCCAACATATTGCGCTGCTTGCGTCACACGTATAGGGCCATCAGGTGATGGACGACATCGTCATCCGGCAGATAGTTGTGATGTCGTAGATGGGCAACCTTGTGATTTGGCGGATCACAGCCGTTACTAACGGAAACGCTGTGCATTCGAACAGGAGGGCCGCGATCTCTGGGTGCGCAGCTCGAAGTCGCGCCACGCAGGCAGCTACGTCCACCTCAATATCGGCGACATCGGTCGGTGTTGGCGGACGTTTCATCTCGTTCTTCAGCAACTTGCCATCTTCGATGCCGCCGACAACTACCCTCATTCGGTCGCCCGGGTCAGTGATTCCGAGCAAATCTTCACCGCAATGCCTCGAGTCTGCGCTTACCACCGCGAGCTTTGCTGTCGGCGGCAGTTGGCGAAGCAATGCCGGGACGAGCAGCAGGCTTGACATCGCTACGGGCACATTCACTGACGACGCCACTGCCGCCTGATGCCGGATGGAGAAGCCGCAGTTCGAACTAATTGCGACAGCGCCTCGCTTAATTAGCCTCTGGGCAGCTGCGACGTAGGCCGGCTCGACCGCTGGATCGCCGCGGATGACGACATCGGCCCAGGCTCCCGTGACAGTTTCCGTGATGATCGGAAACTCGAAGGTGGTCGGATTCAACAACGAGCCGGGTCGTGGTATTGGCGGAGCAGCGTTGGGCGACAGCCCGATTTCGAGCTTCAGGATTCCGAGCGAGCGGGTCTGCGCGGCCATTGAGGTCTCCCAGAGGATAGGGGTCTGCATAAAATGTGCTACTGCGGAATCCACATATGAGGGACCCATCGAAATTTATGCATGACGCGTCGAAAAGACTGCACTTGAAGCCATGCGCCTGCTTACAGATCAGCCGTGCCGACCGTTCGCTCCCTCGCTAGGCCGCTAGAGTCCATAAACTTGCGCGGATCTCGTCGCCGAGATTCGAAGCTCGGCCGTCAAGACCTGTAGCTAGAACTTTGAAGACGAATGCTATGACAACGCGCGCCGACACCCAGCCCGACGAATACTTCAGGCCAGCACCGTCTCAACCAGGTTCACCCAATAGCCGACGCCATAAGGCAGGGCCTCGTCGTTGAAATCATATGCGGAGTTGTGCAGCGCCGCAGTCGATCCATTGCCAGCAATGATGAACGCCCCCGGGCGGGCCTCAAGCATGAAGGCAAAATCCTCCGATCCCATTCGCGGTTTCAGCTTATCGTCAACGAAAGCCGCCCCAACGAGACTGCGCGCCGCCCTGATCGCCAGATTGGTCTCATTCGGATGGTTGAAGGTGACCGGCTCAAGCCGACGGTACTTCAACTCTACGTCGCCGCCAAATCCGCGCGCGATACCTTGTGCAGACGCCAGAATCTGCCGTTCGGCGAAGTCACGCAAGCTGGGCACGAGGGTTCTGACAGTACCGCTCATTTCAACGTGAGAGGGGATGATGTTGTAGGCCTGTGCGGCACTTAATTTGGTGACCGAGATTACGAGCGACTCGAGCGGGTTGGTATTGCGCGACACCAACGTCTGCAAGCCTAAGATGATCTGGGCCGCGATGACAACAGGATCGATCGTATCGTGTGGCCGAGCGGCGTGGCCGCCCCTGCCCTTCACGATGAGATCAAACTCATCAAGCGCGGCCAACGTTCCGCCCTCGCAAATACCGAACTTGCCGACATCCATGCCTGGCAAGTTGTGCATGCCAAACACCTGGGAAATACCGAATCGGTCCATGATTCCTTCCTGGACCATTTTTTCGCCACCGCGCCCATCTTCTTCCGCAGGTTGGAAGATCAAGGCAACCGTTCCCCTGAATTTGCGCGTATTCGCAAGATATTTAGCGGCGCCCAGCAGCATGGCCGTGTGACCGTCGTGACCACACGCATGCATTTTGCCCGGTATTTTCGATGACCAAGGCTTATTGGATGCCTCAAGTATTGGCAGAGCGTCCATGTCTGCCCTCAACCCGATCGTCGGCCCTTCTCCACCCTCGCCCTGAATCAACGCCACAACACCGGTTTCAGCTATTCCCGTTTCGATGTGATTGATGCCGAAGGAAGCCAGCTTCTCTGCTACGAAGCTTGCCGTCTTGTGCACCCGATAGTCCAATTCGGGACTTTCATGGAGGTGGCGCCGCCACGCGGTCACCTCGTCGTGCAGATCCCGGAACGTTTCAATACTGTTCATATCAAGCACCACGTTGAAAATTATGCGCGGTAGAGAGCGTGCGGCGTACGACTGAGTATTTCTGCGCCCCGTTCCGTGACCAATACGTTCTCGCTGCAGCCAAATAGGTAACCGTTTTCTCCGAGGAGAATAATTGGCAAGTGAAGTGTCATGCCAACCTCAAGGATATCGGTTGCGCCCGGCTCTAGGCTAAGATTGCCGCGTTCATTCCAGGGAGCGCCGGTTTGATATCCAACTCTATGGTTGAGGGCGCGGGGGCGCGCAGATCGCTCGATCATTCTGCGTGCCGCCGCATCCACTTCTCCTGCCATCGCACCTGGCTTGATCGCCGCGATCGCGGCCTCGAGAACCTCCTCCGCCAGCGCATGAAGAGCTTCTGTCTCAGGGTGCCGTCCGAGCACCGCGCTGCGGACGAGGCCCGCAGCGTACCCATACTTCATGCCGCCGAGCTCTACCATGGCAGGCTCGTTGTTTCGGATCGAATGCCGCGTCGGTTTAGTATGCGGCAACTTCGTCCGATCACCGAATCCGATTGAAACAAGACGAACTTCGTCCCCCCCTGCTTTTCTGACCTCGCTCTCGATGACTAATGCCATTTCGGCTTCGGTAATGCCAGGCCGCAGCAACTGCTGAAACGCGCGCACGGCCACGTCTGTCATGACCATCGCATCACGCATGATCTGAATTTCCAGCTCGCTCTTCACGACCATCGCCATTGAGAGCAGGCGGACGGCATCGACCATCTTCATATTCGGAAGACGCACCTGCAGCGCAGCCACGTCCGCAGGCGCTAGATTCCAGCAACCGAGCTCGAAGCCGACCCTTTTGCCTGCCAGGCCCAAACTCCGGAGAACATCGGCGCACACGTTGGCAAAGTCCTGTTGCTCTCTATATCCGACGATCTCGTCGATGCAGCTTTCCGCGCGAACGCCGTTCAACTCATATTCTCTCACGACATATGTCGGCGCTCGCCCCGGTGCCAAAATTAAAGGGAATGGCATGAAGTACGCGCCCATCCCATCGTATCCGGTGAGATACCGAAGATGGCCATGGGCGGTGACCACAAGTGCATCGAGCCCGGCGCGAACCACGGCCTCAAGAACCTTCTTCTGTCGACCTTCGTACTCTAATCTCGGAAAGGGGATACCAGTGAGAGGAACCGACGCGAGTATCTTGCTCATAGCTAGCTCCAACGGCGATCCAAGACACTTGATTGGCTTGGCGCGCATCAGCTTTGGCAACATTCCATCTTCGACAATTCAGCTTAAGAAGCCGCAACCTCACCCGTCTAAGATCGCAACAAGGTGCACATCCTGCCAAATTCGCCGATGCAGAAGGGCTGTTTACCGCTTCGCCAAGCGGGTGGGCTTCTCCGGGAGCGTCAGATCAGCGCGTTTCCTGTTTTGAAGTCGATGTGGTTGAGCTTGAGCCCGCTGCTTTGCACGAGACCGAGCAGATCCACGAGGAGTGTTGACAGATAGGTCATTCGTCCGGGGGGCCAGATTCAAGTCCACCAGAGGACAAGATCCGGCCGCGCAAAACCGAAGAAGCAGTTCAGCAAAAGACGACGCTCTCCATTGCTCGTTTGTCGTGTGACGCCGTGAACGAAACCGCCGTCGATCAGCGCGATATCTCCCGCGTTGAGACTAAAGTCATGATAAGGAAAGGCCTCAAGATATCGTGCTGAATAGGGATATCCCGTCATCTCTACTCCAAGCGATAGGCGTTCATTGACCGTTGGCTTGTGGCTCCAGAGCCGAAGATTTCCACCTTCGTCAGGCATACTTGCATAGAAGTTAAGAGCGACGACAGTATTGCGAGCCACCGCTGAAAGCTCGAACTCGTTACCGGCACATAGCACCTGAGCGACGTCGTCGTGAGGCTCCAAACTGTAGATACCCGTACCAGACCAGCAGAGAGCGCGACAAACATTCGCCTGGCCCTGCGCCGAACGAGCCAGTCGCAATTCGACACCCTGATTGCAAAGCTCGCCCTTCAAGGCGTCGAACAATTCGCCCACCGGATCGGGTAAATTGTCAAAAAGCGCATTGACAAACGGCCGCGCCTTTTCCGCTTCTGCGAAGTAGCTGGCTACATCCTTTCGGTAGTGAGATGCGCCGACGTATTGTCCGGGAACGCCGTCTTTGCGGTCTTTTAGACCTGGATTACGGACAAAGTTAGCGGTAATCCCCTCAGCTACTTCGTTACTGAAGCCTTGCCTGATGTGCAGGACGGTGATCTCACCCTTTAAGACCGAGATGATGTCCCTGGTATTGATCGAGCCGGTTCGTTCTCTAATCTGAAGAGGCGAGATGGCTGGTGCTTTAGATAACGGGGCAGTCCCCATTGGCTTGCTCCTGTAGTGCGTTTTCGAGGATGGTGATGGCACGATCGAGGTCGTCATCGGAGATTGTTATCGGGGGGAGGATTTTGATGACATCACGATTTGGCCCTGACGCTTCGATAAGCAGACCGTTCTCGAAAGCCAAATCGTGCACACGGTCAACCAGGCTCTGTGAACGGCACTTGAGGCCGGCCATTAAGCCACGGCCGCGCTTTTCTTCGATACACTTCGGAAACTTGGTAACGAGCCGATCAAGATGCCTTTGCAATCTGGTGGCTGTCCGTGTAACGCCTGCCGTAAACTGTCTGCCTGACCACAATTTGCACATGGCTCCTGCAGTCACGAACGCCAGATTATTACCCCTGAAGGTACCGCTATGCTCCCCAGGACTCCATATGTCTAACTCGGGACGAATCAGAACAATCGACAATGGATTACCTGAGCCGCTCAAGGATTTCGAAAGACACACGATGTCGGGTTCTATTTTTGCAAACTCAAACGAGAAGAAATCGCCGGTTCGCCCTGCACCTGCCTGTATGTCGTCAACGATTAAAACGACGTTGTGCGTCCGGCAAATACGCTGAATTTCTATGAGCCAGGTTGTGGATGCGGTGTTCATACCACCCTCGGCTTGGATGGTCTCCAGAATGATTGCTGCAGGCTTTTCTATGCCACTCCCTGGATCGGTCAGTACGTAGTCAATGTAACTTGCAGAATCAAAAGCTCCGTTGGGGTAGCTATCGTAGGGGACGCGGATCACATCGTGGCGAGCAACTCCGCCCAACTCCCTGGTCGATGCCGCCCCTGACACCGCCAGTGATCCGAGCGACATGCCGTGGAACGCGTTAGTGAAAGCCATAGCGCTCGATCGACCAGTATACTTTCGCGCTAACGCCAGCGCCGCTTCGTTAGCATTCGTCCCCGTCGGCCCTGGAAACTGTATCTTGTAGGAAAGTCCCCTCGGTTTCAGAATCGAATCGACGAACACTTCGATGAATTCACGCTTTGCCGCTGTGTACATATCAAGCGACAGAAGGATGTTTCCGCCGGCAAGATATTCGATTGCTGGCGCGATAATGTCAGGGTTGTTATGCCCGTAATTGAGTGCGCCGGAGCCCACAAGGAAATCAATATAAGCCCTACCGGCCTCATCCCAGATCGTCGCTCCCAAGGCCTTTGTAAAGACTGTCGGAAAGGACCTGCCGTAGCGCCGAACGTTGGACTCATGAGCCGCGAAAACGTCGGTATTCATTGTAGGAGTCCTCTACGATTAGGCATCGTTAGCCAGCGAGACTGCGGTTGCTTCATGGCAAATCCGCCGCCTTCGCGAGGGCAATAATGCTGAGGAACGCACGGCAGCGACTGCGATTGGCCGTCCAAGAGATTACCCCCACACGCCTGAGTTATGCTTTCATCGACTAAGCCATCCCATCTCAGACTGCATAGATTGCAGACCGGGACGAGAGGGACGTTTCATGTAGCGCAACGTGTCTCTCGCAATGCCTCTCTCTTCTTATCTAGAAAAAGACGAACAACGAAGCTACTAAGGCTGGTAGCGTTCTGGGGTCCGGCGGACCTTTTGATCCTGACTCGTCGAGCTCTGAAACGTTGACGCTTTGGTGTTCGATTAAGGACTGTCGTGCGGTCAGTCGGCTCAGTTCACGTAAGTCTCGCGCGTTTCCTGACGGCACTTTGCTGGAAAGTCAGGGCATCACTAACCGCGCTTTATTAGCTAGGGATCAAATGGTCGTTTAATCTCCCCCTTTGTTTCCATTACGCGGCAAGCTGACAGGCAGCATGACGGAGCGGGTGCTCGCCGCGTAGTCGCCTAAGCCACAAATTTCTGGTGCTCAGCGTCGCTCGCGCACCGAGCCCTCTTGGGCGACCGAAGCCACGAGTGTGCCATCGCGCCTAAAGATCAGGCCACGAGCGAGGCCACGTCCGCTCTGTGCGCTCGGCGATTCCTTCGCATAGAGCAGCCAATCATCCGCGCGGAACGGACGATGAAACCACATTGCGTGGTCTAGGCTTCCAGACAAGATGCGCCCGTCGAACAGAGTGCGGCCATAACGTGCCATCACAGCGTCGAGCAGAGATAAGTCCGATGCGTAGGCCAGGGCGCAAATATGCAGTGCCGGATCATCTGGCAGTTTTGTGGCCGCCTTCATCCACATATGGATTCTTCCGTCCTCGATTTTCTTGCCGGCATAACGACCGATCTCGACCGGACGAAGCTCAACCGGCCGATCTGGTTCATAGTAGCGACGGATAATTTCTGGAAGATTTGGATACTCTGGTTTGTTCGATAACTTCTCAGCCGTGAAGTGCTCGGGTCCCGGTACGTCCGGCATCCTATCCTGATGATCGAATGCGCCTCGCTCTCCCTTGTGAAACGAGACCATCATTGAGAAGATTGCAGTTGCGTGCTGGGTGGCCGTGACGCGCCGGCTTGAGTAACTTTTGCCGTCGCGCAAGCGTTCGACTTCATAGATCAAGGGTATCTGGGGATCGCCGGTATGAATGAAGTAGCAGTGCAGCGAATGCGGCAGCCGGCCTTCGACCGTGCGGCTTGCGGCAAGCATCGCCTGCCCGATGACTTGTCCACCGAACACCCGCTCCGTGCTGACGTTCGGGCTACTGCCGCGAAATCGGTCTACCCCAATCGATTGAATGTCGAGAATGATTGCAAGGTCGGTTCTGCTTTTTGCCATTCAAGAGCCCCTAACTTGTTCAGTGTTATCGATAGGGTGGTAAATCATGCGCTTCAGCAGCTTGAAACCTCATGGTGCCATTGAACAGGCTGTATGCTTGGCTCCAATGTTCTATATGCTTATTGTCCGCTGGCGGTTTGCAGCGAGACAATTCGCGCCTTGGGCATGCATCACGGAACCAGTAGCGGCTGTGACTGTCTTTAGGACTGAAGCAATCCCTGTGCCGCGCGGCCTACGGCTGAGCTTTTGGGATTACATAAGTGACGAGCTTTTGCAGCACCGGCACTCGCAGCGCCTGTTCGTTCGATTCCGGACAGGTGGTCATGAACCGAACAGCTCCCAACACACAGCGCGCAAAACATCGTGGCGTCCACCGTATTCAGTTGTTCTGCTCGCGGATACTTACAAAGTCGAGGTGAGGTGCACATGGTTGCCGCTTTTCTATCGTGCACCAACGCACTCGGCATGCGATTTGCTAAGGCATGATGAACAATCCGGTTCACCCCTCCTTCGCCGCGCGCAAGCGCTAAGATGCGCCTTACTCAATCGCACGATGTGTGCGACTGCTCGGTGTTTTATGGCTCTCAAGTCTGAAAGTTCCGTTCAGCCCTCGACGCGCACTGAGAGAAACAGTATCGCCACCGAGCTACAAAAAGCCCTGAGCTCCTCTGAGGGCCATGAACGCAGCATCAACTCGAGCGCGCTGGACTGCACAACCGTGCATCGCGGAATGGTCGACATCTATCTGGTCAAGACGAACTCTCTCAACCTCAACTGTTTCGTCTACGGCGACGCCCTTGCACTGGCACACTATCCGAAGACGCGCGCGCTGGTCGCTGAAACCGGCAGTATGCGCGTTATTCAAGGGATGTCCTCGAGGCATCTTCTCCGCGGCGACATCTTCATTCCCGGGAGGTGGTGGCGCTACGACATTGAAATCAGCGGGAACACGACTTTTTTCATTATCGATTTCCTGGATCGGTGGAACGCGAAGCAGCCCGTGAGCGCGATGGTGATTTCGCGTGAATGCTACATTCCAAGTACATTTTTTGCAGCACCGGCCATCGCGCATCTGACCCGCCAGTCCTACGCGGAGGATCTTCCCGAGCACGATAAAAAGGCTGCCATCTTGATGCTAGCTAGCCTCTTGCGGCACTCGATTGAAGCCGTTCTTGCTGGAGAAATTGCACCGCCAGCAGCAGAAAGCCGAATGGTTCAGATCGTTCAATTTATCTTCTCTAATGTAGACAAAGTTGGCCTTCGCTCGGAAAACGCCGCTAAGAAATTCAACTGTTCTATGCGTATGATTCACAAGACTTGTGCTCAAAATGGCACGACATTCGGCAAACTCCTGATGGAGATTCGTCTTTCTCTCGCGGCTCGTCGATTGTCGCTCGGCGAGGAACGCATTTCCGAGATCGCATACTCTTGCGGGTTTGCAAGCCTGCCTCACTTCTCACGCGTGTTCAAAGCGCGGTTCGGCGTCTGCCCACGTCTTTACAGGCGAAATCTGCAAGGCCAAGCACGCAGCTAGGCTTTCTCCCCTTTCAACCCCCGTCTTCCGGATATACCGTCCAATGCATTAACCGCGGTGTCATTGCCATCCAACCGCGGAACCAGATGAAATGATGCCTTGCAGGTGCATCCGTCCGCAACTTCGTTGAAACTCAAGGAGGGTCCGACTATGCAGACGCTGCCGTGGAGGTTTCATGAGTGTGAAAAACACGACCGAAACAGCGCGCTAATACCCGAATAGGCAAAACGGAACCGTCCGGAAGGCGCTCATCGTAGGATTGTCAGCCCGTTCTTGACGACCGTAAGGCTGCGCTCGCGAACGTAAGCCTCGAACGAAATCGAATTTCCGTCTCTCCAAAGATTGACGGTAATAGTCTCTCCCGGGAATACCGGAGCGGAGAAGCGGGCGCGATGACGACGGAAAGCAGACGGATCGTAGTCGGCATAGCTCTGCAGGACGGCCCTGCAGGTCAGCCCGTACGTGCACATGCCATGGAGAATCGGTCTTGGAAAACCGGCTCGCCGAGCAAACTCGGGATCACTGTGCAACGGATTTCGGTCACCGGAGAGACGATAGATCAGGGCTTGATCCGGCCTGGTCGGGATATCCAATGATCTGTCTGGTGCTCTGCGGGGCACCTGGTGCGGTTCCGGCATCCCCTGTGATGGGCCGCCGAAGCCGCCATCGCCCCTCGCGAAGGTCGACGAAACGATCGTGACGATCTTGTCGCTGCCGCCATCCCTGACCACGACCTCGTTCTGAATGATCGCCCCCTTCTCCTTGCCCTTGTCGTAAATTCCCCTGACCCGTGCGTCTGCCGTCACATTCGCCGAGACGGGCATCGGCTGGTGAAATGTGATGTCGCGTTCGCCGTCAACGACCATGACGCGATTAAGGTCAATGACGCCCGGGCGTGCCCCCCAAACGCAAACGGAAGCAAACGTCGGAACTACCTTTAACGGCCTCGGCGTTGCAGATGCCTCGTTGACAAACCGTAGCTCCTCTTCATTAAGGGGATCCGAACCCATGCCCACGCCGAGCCCATAGAGCATGACCTCACGCGCGCTCCACGAGTATGGAATGCCATCGGTCCTTAAGTTAAGCGCGGAGGGGTAGTTGATCGGCATCTGCAGTCCATTGGTTCTTGGTTGACATGCAGCCAGGATCCAAGGCTGCATTGGAGATCCGTCGGCGACCCGCAGCAGTGCGATCCTCACCCGCAACATTGACAAAGAGCAGCTTAGAGTTCGCTCGCTCGCCGGCGCCTATGTATGCAGGTCTTTTGTTGCTGCTGTCCGAGACCGTTCTGCTCATAGCTCATCGACAGGGATGAAAACGGCTGAAGTATAGCTTCTTCGCTATAAAGGGGTTGTCTTAGAGCGACAAACAATTTGCTTGTCAGCGCAATCGTGGGTGTTGGCGGCAACTGCTTACAGATCGAGATTGTTAGCCTGTGCTGCCGATCAACGTCGCATTGATTGCCACGACGCGCTTGGCGCCACGTTTCGACGGGCGCGAAGTGGGATGACTTCGTGCTAGTCAGCGCAACACCGACGCGTATCGACAATGAATGGGATGAAGTTTTCGACGATGATTGAGCCTAGACATAAACTACCGAAGTTTGTGAATGGGTTTCGGAACAAGAAGCGTCCGGGCAGCAAGGTCCGATACTACTTCCGCGCGCCCGGAATGAAGGCGAGGCCGCTCCTGGGGGCATTGTACTCGGAAGAATTCATGTCCGTCTACCAAATGGCGCTTGCGGAGTTGCCTGTCAAAAGGGCGTTGAGATTGGCGAAAAGCGCACGACGCCGGGCACGATCGACGCGTTGGTCGTTTCGTATTATCGATCGACAGACTGGACGGCGCTCGCTGAAGAACACGCGCGACGCGCGTAGGCGGATCATAGAAAAATTCAGGCTGAAGCACGGTGCCAAGCGCGTACGAATGTTGGGTGAGCCGCATCTGATCAAGATCATGGACGAAATCACTTCGCTGTCGTCACGTCGGTCGTGACTGAAAGCCATCAAACACCTGCTTGCCCATGCCGACCCCACCATGATCAGGAAGAATCCGGCCGAAGGCATTGCCCGGGTGAAGCTGCCAAAGTCGAAAGGCCATTGGACTTGGACCGACAAGAATTCGACTTACGGAAGCATTGGAAGCTTGGCAGCAACAGAAGCGCCTCGTTGACTTCGAACTGCGGTGAGCCGTCGCGGCGAAGCGGCTCGGGCCGCAGCACTGCTATGTAGACAGCGAAGGCAATCGCCGCGTTCGCATTGAGCGTACGCACGGCAGCGCCGACGTGGACATCCCGATATCCGATGAGTTAGCAGCGGCGATTGACGCGATGCCGAGGCTTCAAGCCGTCAATGGATTGCTGCCCCTGACCTACCTCTGCACTGAATATGGCCCCGCTCGAAGAAGGGTCTTGGCAACGATTTTGCCGGATGGGTGAAAGCCGCCGCTACCGGACAACTGCCGCGCGCGTTCGAAACTTACAAACGCGGAATAAGCCATTGAAATGATTGGAGGTGGAACATGATATGACGCTCCCTAGGACCGATCGACATTCAGGATTCCCAAGCGGTTTGATCGCTGATTCATAGAGTTCCGTGATTCGAGACACGGAGCAGATGGTGGCGGCGAAACGATATGAGCTGACGGAGGCGCAATGGGCGAGGATTGCGCCACTGCTGCCGGGGAAAGCTGGCGACCCGGGACGTACGGCTGCGGACAATCGACTGTTCGTCAACGGATGTTTGTGGGTTTTGCGATCGGGCGCACACTGGAGCGACCTGCCGGAACGGTACGGCAAGTGGAAAACGGTGCATCAGCGCTTCAGCCGCTGGTGCCATGCCGGCGTCTGGGAGCGCGTGTTCGCTGCTCTGACCGCCGATCGCGACAACCAGTATCTGATGATCGACAGCACCATCGTTCGCGCCCACCAGCAGGCGACGAGCGGAAAAGGGGGGCCAAAGATCAGGCGCTGGGGCGTTCCCGAGGTGGACTGACCACCAAGATCCACATGCTGGCTGATGCGCTCGGCCGTCCGCTCCGCTTCATCGTCACGGCTGGGCAAGTTAATGACATCACCCAGGCGCCGGCACTGCTCCACGGCCAAAGCGGCGATGCCGTGCTCGCCGACAAGGCCTATGACAGCAACGCCCTGCGTGCGATCATCGCGGAAATCGGCGCAACGGCGGTGATCCCGTCAAACCGCACCCGCAGGATCATCATTCCGCACGACGCCGACGCATACAAACAGCGCAACCGCATCGAGCGCTGCTTTTGCCAGCTCAAACACTTCCGACGCTTGGCAACCCGTTATGACAGGCGATCTGACAACTTTACCGGCTTCATCCATCTCGCTGCCGCAATGATCTGGATGCAATGAATGTCGATCGGTCCTAGGGGAGGCGAAGGGCGCTGTAGGAAGACACTGAAAAATCAGAACAAATCGGCCTAGCTGCAACGGCATTGCTACCACGGGCTGCTACTACCGATCAAGGTCGCGCGCATGTGGCCCCGCATTGACCGTCGAGCGCCCGTGGAGAGGCTCTTGCGATACCAGCAGAGCGTGAGAATCAGGTAAGCATCTTCCTATGAGCGATGAACGCGATGACGATGAAGAGCAGCTCGAAGAGGGCGCGGATGACGACGTTTCGTTACGCCCCAATGAGAACGCTGATGACCGCGAACTCGTGGAGCGCTTGGTGCCCCCAAAGATCAGGGAGAAGTACGAAATCGTCAGCTACCGCAACGCGGCGGTGATCCTTTCCCAAGCGCGGAACGGAGAGTTCGAGGACATTCTCAGGGCGCTAGAAGACTTCACCCTGACTACTCAGATGATCCGAACGGCCGGTGGGAACGAATCCGACATCCCGAAGGAGTTCTCTAAGGTCCTACGCCCGCTGGGCTGGCATGAGACCATCATCAGCGCCGACCTCGACGTGACCCTCAAGTGGAAAGAGCCAGTCCCGTCGAAAGCCAAGAAGCAGAAGTTCGAAAAGAAGTCGCGGATCATCAAGCGAGAGAAGTACCTCGACGGCCACAAGATCGACTACGTGAAGGGAAAGGTCGCATTTGACTTGGAGTGGAACTCTAAGGACCAGACGTTCGACCGCGACCTGGTGGCAATGAATGCCTTCTTCCTTTCTGGCGCGATTGATGTTGGGGTGCTGGTCACCCGAAGTGCATCTCTTGATGATGTCTTCAGGAGCGTGGGGCCCGCTCTCACCAAAACCGGAACGGTTGAGAAGGACCGCAAGGGCAATGATCGCCCGACCATGAGCAAGTACGGCGCGTCCACTACTTGGATGGGCAAGCTGGTCTACCGGCTCAACGCTGGACGCAATGGCGGTTGCCCGGTCTTGGCAGTCGGGATCACGCCGAAGGCAGTCACCGATTGGAAGTCACCCGGCAAGGCCTGACATGTAGTGGAGGAAGTGGCCCTGGTGTCAGCACCACCCGGTTCGACCTCCACGATTTCCTCGCTGGCAGGGTGCCTAAAGGTCCTCAGCTCGGTCTTTGACTTCTCCCAGCCCGCGACCTGAAGGGTCCTCGCGAGGCGGTTAAGGTGCGGCCGGTCGGCATCATCATCGTGAACGAACGTGAGACGGCCATGTTCGTCCCATGCGTCCTCAGCCAGCTTGTAGCCCTCAGCCTCAAACAGTTGTTGCATCTCTACTCGGCGGCTTGAGAGTGGTTGGCGTAAGTGTCCCATGTTGGACGGTACTCGTGGTTGGCCTCGTTGCCCCACACTGCCCACTTTTTGCGAACGCCCCGAGAGAACAGCTCAAGATACGGCCCCGGCGAGCAGGATTCGATCACCTCATACTGCTCGTCAGGTTTCCGCGAGTGCTCCCGCTTGCGAGACGAAATGTAGTTCACTTGGGTCCGACCCGGCTGGAGTGTCCTAGCGTTCTTCCCTCGGACACCAAACAGGATCAGTTCCGTAACGTTCCTAAAGTAGAAGCCGACCCCACGGCCATCAGAGCCGCCGTCCTTCCGTATCTTATGCCACACGATGTTGGACTTGTACTGGAACCCCCACGCCTTCATCACTTCGAGGCCCTCTGGGAGCAGCGCATTCGGGCACCACAAATACAGGTGAGCGGGCTGAGCCGCTACTTGCCCGACAGGAAGGGAGCAGATGTCCGCCAACGTCATCGTGCTGTAGCGCGACAACCGGCGATGCTCGGGAGCCATCTTGCCGGTACGGTTCACGAACTGCCACGGGGGGTCCGCGAGGATCGTCGCAAAGCGTCGGCCCTTGGTGAACCTCAACAGGTCCGCTCCGGGTTCGTCCTCGGTTCGCGCAAGCATGCGATTCATTATCCCCTCCGTCCGATCATAACCACGCAACGATTCGCTCGGTCAACGGAATACGCACAACCTTCCCCATGCTTGCTTGAGGAAGGGTGACGAGGTTCACCTGGGGGACGATTAGTGTGACAGCCCCCTACTCGGATTGACCGAGTTCGCGCTTGGCCACCTCGATTGCCTCCCGAGAGGACTGAGCCTGACGACTGCTTACCGAGTGGTAGTAGATGCTCCCGCCATCACGCTCATAGCTTACTCGCCATTCGTAGTGGTTTGGGTTTCCTCCGATGTGCTGAACCCCGATGCCAGCACCGACAACTTTGATGGCCATCTCGCGGCCTCCTCCAAATCGAACGGTTAATTGCTATCCGATTCGTCTTTCGTCCGCTCGACCAACCCTGCGCCGGGAGCAGTCATGCAAAACGGAACCCGTCTAATTCCAAAACGCATGTTGTCCACAATCTAAACACTCGATAAGGTCTTAGACAAACGCTCTGGAGACCTTTCCAATGCAATCGGCGCTGCTCGTCACTTACGTTCGTGTCAGCACCTCAGGGCAAGGGCGCTCAGGGCTGGGCATAGAGGCACAGCGTCAGACGCTTGCTCATTTCGCGCAGACCGAAGGCTTCACGATCACGCGGGAGTTTGTGGAGGTGGAGACGGGCAAGGGGTCTGACGCGCTGGACCGCCGCCCGCAGCTCAAGGCCGCGTTGACCGCTGCTCGGAAGCTCAGGTGCCCCGTGGGCGTCGCCAAGCTGGACCGTTTGAGCCGTGACGTTCATTTTATTTCTGGCCTCATGGCTCACAAGGTGCCGTTCCTGGTCGCCGAGCTAGGCCCAGACGTAGACCCCTTCGTACTTCACCTGTTCGCCGCACTGGCCGAGAAGGAACGCGCGCTCATCTCCACGCGCACCCGGCAGGCCCTATCGGCCGCCAAGGCTCGCGGGGTGACGCTTGGCAACCCAAGTCTCCACGTGGCCCGCAAGAGCGCGGCGGAGGCCGTGAAGTCCGAGGCCGACCGACACGCCGCGAACGTGCTGCCAATCATCCGTGAGGCGCAGAAGGCCGGTGCGTGCACGCTGAGGCAGATTGCGGAAGCTTTGAATGCTCAAGGGATACCTACGGCACGCGGCGGGCAGTGGTACGCCCAGTCTGTCTCCAACATCCTCGAACGAGCCTGACACAGGAGAATGTCCATGACCCTTGTATCGCTCTTCGGCCTCGCCGCATGCGTCGCAGTGTCCTTGGAGATGACCGGCACCGCTGCGGTTCTCGGTGCGGTAGCGCTGTGCCTCGCAGGTCACGTCACATAGGACGACTTCGGCAGCTGCAGGCCTTTTGAGTTTCAACCGGTCCCTTATTCGCCACCGGACCCTATTTTCCCTGCCCTGTCGACCCGGCCTACTCAGCGAGTTTAAAGCGAGCCGCCGCCGCGAGACTTACGGCAGCAGCAGGTTATGACGGGAAATCCACCGTTGAGGACGACATCGGTTGTCATTAGTGTCCCAGTGACCGGAGCGGGAGCGGCTTGATGCGATACGTTTTAGCAGTGGCTTTCCTCTACGCCACAGCAACAGCTTCATTTGCGGAAGAAGCCTATTTGCTTACAGCACAAGCCTTCGGCACATGCGTGGGTACGCAGATGCGTTTCCGATACGATCCTCCTGAGCGCATCGCAGAAGTCATCAAGCAGAGGTGCGGTAAGCTGGAAGAACAAGAACAAGCGCAGTTCGCTGATTTTCTGAGGTCGCATGTCGGCGAAGTGTTCACCGCCGAACTAGCGTTTCAGATCACCGCCCACACCATCGCATCCCTACCGCGCATGCGTGAGGGAGCCGTCGAGGCCTACGTAAAGACCATGAGGCAATCGGCCAAACCTGCTCCGAAGCCTCAGCCTCCCATGCAGTTGGACACGGATTGATGGGCGGTAGATACGTGCTTGGAGGCACTCGATGACGATGCCGTTGGAGGCTATCCATCGAACTTTAGAAGCTCGCGGCCCGAAGCGACAGGCCCCCGGAAACGAATGGTGGTCCATACCACCCTTGAGGAGGTCGAAAGCATCGCAAATTTCATACCGAGTACGTGATCTGCCACTCCGGTCGAACAATAAGCCTCAGGATGTCAAGCTCCAAATGGCGACCCGTTCGCAGCTTCCTAGCCCAAACAGCGACTGACCAATCTTCGTACCTGCAAGCGAAAATGTTTGATCTGCTGCCGTGTACTCCGACTGGAATTCGCCAACGCTGCGCAAGTGGTCCTCAATATCCGCCCACAATTCGGTGGCGGCTCCATCCACATCCAACGCGTCAGACAAACCACGGCCGCGCCCCAGCCCAGATGACCAAAACGCAATATCGCTGGCTGTAAAACCCGCAGCTTGAACGGTCTCAGCAGCGGCACCGCTGGCGATCCTGAGCATCAATGTCGCTCGAGCAGTAACCGCAAAATGTCCTAAGGCACTTGCCGGGTCTTCCTTCGAATATTTGACTAAGAGCAAATCGTCTGGGACTGTTTGTCGCTTCAGAAATCCAGCCCAGCCACTTTCGAGATGAACTGGCAAATCTTGACGCTTCAAAACGCTGGCTACCGTTGCACCAAATTTTGCAGGCTCCTCGGAAGGGTTCTTGCCGGTCGTCCCCTTGAAGACGCGTTCCAACGCGATCCGCAGAATGTGCCTGTCGATTCCTTCGAAGCTGGAGAGTGGCGAGGGCTCCAATGCGGCCCATGTCTCCCGAACAAAACTCAACACCGCTTCCGCTTCAATTGGATTTTGTTGCAGCAGTCCGCTCGGTCGATAGCTTGAGGTATTTCGAGCATCACGGTCAGAACTAAGAACCTTCAGATCCATGCCCCACTGTAAAAACCACCTCTGAGCTTGCGGCGCGACCGACGAGCTGCCGCCCACAGGTATCAACCAATCGTCTAGAGTTCTCCCATACGGACGTACCAAGCGTGAGAAAAGCAAACCTGATCGTGATTGCATCCCCCAATACTTCAAGCAGTCCCAAACGAAATTGTGCGTGCCGCTGCGTGTTTGCATCAATTTTGCTGAGTTGGGCGCATCAATAAAGAAATGTGCGTTGCTAAAAACGCCAATACCTTCAGTCGCTAGAAGCGACATCGCGGCACGAAGTTCAGCATAGTACGCAAGATGAATGGCCCTCGCAGAATCGCCCCCCAGGAGTGCCATCAATGCGCGGCCGAGATAACTCCAGCCGTCCGCACAGTGCAACACTGTACTGGCCGCAATATACTGCGACAGTTGTCGTGGCTCGCGAACACGTGCTATTTTGTTGTCGGATTGTATTCTTTGAATAGTATCCGCGCCGTATCGGTTGCTTGCTCCAATCCACCGAGCTTCTCCGATAAATTTGCGCAATCCAGCGAACGTGGTCTCAACGTTCTCACGTGACAGCTTCGCACGAATGATTGCCCTGTCGCCGATTGACAGGGGCAGTTTTCGACGTGACTTAGCTTTTGCTTTCTTAGCTGGCATCGAGCAATCGCTTGGATACTGCAGCCAATTCGCCCGTTTGCTTAGCCAAATGCTCCAACAATTGAAGACGAATCTCCTTGTAGCCACCGCTGCCTCGAAAGACAGCCTTATCTCGTCGCTGCTTATCTGACAAATCGGGTGCAGCGCTTGTTCTCCAATCAAACGATGACATGGCCGAGCTGAACGACGATAGAAATTTGGCCAATGGGTGCTTCGTCAAAGACTTCAAGGCGCTCGCAACACCGTTTGCGTCTGTCGCGGCTGCCCGCTCCTTCAACTGCCATGACCTGAGCTGTAACTTGGTGGCGTTTGCAAAACAGACATCATTCAAGACGTGTGTGAAGCCCCGCACGCCTTGATCTGTCGCGATCAATGAAAATGGCCCGTAAAACGGTAACTCATCGGAAGCTAGCTCGGAATCATTCTTTTTCGGATCATGAAGTCGCAGAGACTTGACCCACCCTTGCTGCGATGACTTCACTGATTCCTGGAATTCTTTCCAAGCAAAAATCAGAAAAGCGGCTTGTTGGGCTCTGCTCCAATCGAGAACCTCATCGTCATCGTTCATTCTCGAACCGAAGAGGCCTCCTGGGCCACCGCCACGCGCTTCCCACGACCGAACAAAAGTCGCCATGAGTGTTCGAATCCATGCCGCTTGAGAGACCCAAGGCGTTCTAGACTCTCCCAGCATGTTTATTCGGTCGTACCAAGGACTCTCAGGATGCGACCACAGGGATTCCGCCAACTCCTGCGACCTCGTCTCGCGGTAGATCGAATGCCCTTCGGCGCGGTCGAGCCAATCTTGCGCTCGTAACAGCGGGTACAAATCGAATGCGAGGCTCGAATTGATGCGTTTCGGCTTTATGTTGATGGTCCAAAAAAGGTAGGCCTGCCAACTAATGTCAAGTCCATGAAAAGCGACTACGGGAAGTTCGAACTTAGTATCACTCTCGTTGTCGAATGCCCATAAGCGGTGCTGCCCGTCAATAATTTCCAAGGGCGGAAGAGTCGATGGTCGCCAATCTTTGGAATCGGGCGAATAGGGAAGCTGAATGTGGCAACCCTGTTTCCCATCTTCAACCTTTACGATGTCTTGGGACGAAACGGTGTCTTTGCCGCGCACGTCCTCGGGCAACAGGATGTTCAGCACTATCGCAGTTGGAAGCCAACCGGGCTTTCTTAGATCGTTGAATTCCTTCGACGCTCGCTTTGCTTCGCTGAGTGTGGACCAAGGAAATCCAAATTCGACAAA
Organism: Bradyrhizobium sp. USDA 3315; assembly: GCF_054056795.1. Classification (NCBI taxonomy): domain Bacteria; kingdom Pseudomonadati; phylum Pseudomonadota; class Alphaproteobacteria; order Hyphomicrobiales; family Nitrobacteraceae; genus Bradyrhizobium; species Bradyrhizobium sp. USDA 3315. The sequence goes on from NZ_JBSRYP010000001.1 coordinate 44,935, forward strand.
GCGCCCAATCTCATTCGATCTTTCGGGATCGTGCTGTCGCTGAATGCCTAAGTCGGCCGCCCGGGGGGTCAGCGCGGATGTGTGGCGCCTAGCGATGCCGCAAAGGCCGCGCAACTCGGCTGCAGAAAGGGCAAACAAATAGAAATATGGTTTCGGTTTTCGTCTATGCTCAGCCTCAGAGAAGTCTATGTTTTCCCAGCCTTTCATCCATTGATTGACTTTGATTGCGGGTACTAGCCGCCGGTCCGTCGCTCTTGCCATCAATTGCCCCGCGCAGCCTGAGGTAGAGGATATGGTATAGGGTACAAGACCCTTCTACAAACAGTGAATGCTGCTAAGGTAGGGTTAATGGCTTCACTTCGGGGGGCGCGGCGGAAACCTGGTTTGCTTATGTGTCGTGTTGCGTCACGCAATGTCCGCCGAACCAGACTACAGCTATCCAACTGCCCATCAATCTCCAGAAGCGAGGCAGATGGCGGTACCAACCGTCCCAAAGAATGAACCCGACGATTTTTGCCCAGACGAACGGGTACTCGGGCCGCCAGCTCCCGATCGGATGGGCCATTTGCGACAAAACCCAGCCAGTACAAACTGCGACGATGTGCACCATGCTGCCGGAGCGGAAGTAAGTTCAACAGTTACACTGTCGCCTGCGGTATTGCTATGCAGCCCATGTGCTGCCCAAATGAGCCTATTGATGATGGCTCGGGACTTGGTGAGCCTATAAGTGTGCCAATCTCATCGCTCGCCGTGAGACGGCTCCACCCCTGCACGTCAGCAGCAAAACGCTGCAACGAGCTTGCGGCTGACCTTGCGAAGGCCTGACATACGAGTGCCCAGCGCCACCCGTGTTGTACAGATCCCGCGTCGCCGACGGCGGCGAAGCAGGACCTACGCGATGCGCAAGGCAATCTGTACTTCGAACAGGTCTGGTTTCCGGGCGTCCACGCGGATATCGGCGGTGGCTATCTTGAAAACGAGGCTAGGCTGTCGGATGCAGCTCTGAACTGGATGGTCGCGAGAGCATCAATCATCCCGGACGGTCTCAAGCATGATGGCAGTGTCCTGCGGCTTTCACCGGATCCGGCCGGTCAGCAGCACAACGAACAGGCCGGGGGATTCCTGAAGGCCGGCGTGCGTCGCCTCCCGGTCGATCCGAACACCGGCGATTCCACCTCACCGATGCACAACTCCGTCTACAAGCGGTTCGAAGCGGGGCCTGTGCTGCAGTTCGATCTGATGGACAAGTATCGTCCGGACAACATGCCCGTACACGTGGATTTGAAGCACTACTTCGACCAAACCACACCGCCACGGGCGAAGTGCGTCGCCGACGATATCGAGCTGAAGTGGGAAGATGCGGACTACGTTGGCCGTCTATAGCTGAGCCGTCGACGGCAAGATCGCGCGTGCAGTCTTCGCTGCCGTTGAAGTTCGCGCAGTGCGTCCAGGATGAGCGAGAGCGTCGTGAAGATCAGTTGTGTATCGTTTCTCGCGCCGTAGAAAGCCTATCGACAGGACCGCCTCTCGGCGCTAGTGTCAAATAGGGACTACAATTTTTCGTAGTGTTGCGTGCTCTCGGGGGGAGTTGCATGCGTGCTATTTCTTTGTTCGTTCGATTTTCGCTTCCATTGTTCTGTCTGCTCGCCGGGTGCTCGACCGTCCCACAGCTTGAAGAAGCCACGGGGGCGAGCCAGAGCGACGTTCTGATGAACAAGGTGGTCACGAGGGTTCGCTGCGAAGTCGCGGATGCCTTCGATGACGTCATCGACACGCCTCGGTATCGATGGTTGGCCGATTGGACGGCCAAGGTCGATCTGACCCTTCAGGCAAACAACGTCGGAGGGATCGCACCGGGTGTTACATACACGCACTTCTACAAGAATGCGTTCAACTTCGGCGCTGGTTCGACCAGCCTCACGAACAACTCGATCGCTGCGGTCAATCAGTTCTTCACCTTCGGCGCCGGAGCCAATCTCGGCGAGCAGGCCGTCCGCGCGGAGGTCATCAGCTTTACGCTTTCATTGAAGGAGCTGAAGCGTTGGCGCCAGCAGGTCGCGAAGTATGAACAAGGGCATGAGGGGGAACGGATTTGCATCGGCGTCGACGGCAGCGGCGTTACGGGCAATTTGGGGCTGAGAGAGTGGATCGATTCCGCCTTGGCGCCAGTCGGGTCGGATGTGTTGGCGCTGCATGCCGGATATCACCCCAGTCCGGTCAATACTGTCAAGCCGAGTTCAGCGCCTGGGCCGGCAAAGGTTGGTGCGCCATTTGCTGGCGGTGGCTCGATCACCTATGCGCGGGCCATCGATCGACTAAAGACTGCGAGCGCGGCGGCACGAGCAGCTGCCGACGCATCGACCGCAGCTGCAAGAAGGATTGCGGGTTATCCCGCGCAGATCGGCAAGGCCGTGTACGCCTCTTGGCCAGTCCTTGAGCCGGACATCAAGAGGCAGGTCAACAGCAATATTGCCTCGCTGAGGATCTATGCGGCCGATGCCGCCTCTGCGGCCGCAATTGCCAAGCAGCGAGCAGACGATGTGCAGAAGATTTACGAGGGTTTTGCGAATGCAAATCCCCCGCCTGCTGACGTACCGGAAAAGCAGGTTGTGGACCAGGAAGATAAAAAGAATGAGGCTTTAGCTCAGCAGCAATACGTCAGCGATCTCGAAACCGAAGCCAACAAGATCATCGCGGGATTGAAGCATATCGATCCGCCGATCGATTCTCTGTTGCATTCGGTTTCGTTTGTGCTGACCTACGGTGCGAGCGCCACGCCGAACTGGACGCTGCTGCAGTGGAAGGGCCCCTCTCCCTCCGGAGCTTCCACCTTTGCTGCGGCCGGACAACGAACCCACGTTCTTAATATCGCACTGGGACCGAATGCCGGTGAGCAGAATCGTCTCATCCAGAACCAGACGGTCGCGTCGCACTGAAGTGTTCCGGCATTGAGTTTTTATCGGGTTTTTGATGATTAGAGCTCGAAACAAGCTGGCAACTATTCTGCTCATCGCGTCGGCTTTGAGCTCACCGGCCTGCGCTCAAACTCAGCCGCAGGATATCGGCAAGCGCATACGCGACGCGGCAACCCTCTCGGGGGCACCAGGCTCGCCGGAATACTCGGCGGCGCTCCGTCAGAAGATCTACGAAGCAGGGATTGCGCTTCGTAACGGGGCGGACGACTACGATCCCAATCGAACCGTCCCCAACAAGGAAAAGCCGGTCGACATCAACAAGGGGGCAGCGCAACAAATCGATCACGACGAGCGGTACTCGAAGTGGCTGGAAGCGGCGGCGGATCATCCGGTTGCGTCGCTCAAGATTGCCGGTTGTTCGGCAATGAACGTGCGTGTGATCGGAGGCGAATCCGTTACCGATCCGCACTGCCTCGCCGAGGTGTCACTGATCTTTAGCTCTCCCATAAGAGACTTTTGCTCCGGAGTCCTGGCCGGCGATCAACACACGGTCCTGACCGCGGCGCACTGCGTTTGTTTAGGTACCATCGAGTATGTGATTTTCGGCCAGCAGATGGGAGACGTACGGAATTATCGAGCAGCGGTCCTGCGGCAAAAAGGGCATGAAGGGGTCAAGTGCCCAGGAAATGGGGTGACGCAGGCCGAATCATCAGCCTCTCTCGCCGGAAAAGACATCGCGGTCGTCAGTCTGGCTGGGGATATCCCAAACCAAGTGGCGCAGTCCGTTCAGTTACCGCCGGAAGGTTTTGCCCAACAGCAATTCTCGACGGGCAACAAGAATATTCTGGTCGTCGGGTTCGGTTACACCTCGCTGAACGAAAGCAAACCGATCTTGCTCCAGGATCCCAAGCAAAAGACCTTGGCGATATCACCCATCCTAAGCCCGGATTGCAGTGGAAGCATCAATGGCAAACAGGACGCTGAACTCTACGGTTGCGCATCAGGACGCGAGATCCTGATCGTCGATCCGCGGCCAGTCGGTCCATGCTTTGGCGACAGCGGTGGCGGCGGTTACATGCTCCTCGACCAACAGGGATCGGCAGATAAACGTGCCGCTCTCATAGGTATCATCTCCAGATCCACTGGATCAGGTTGCGGCGAGGGCGCCATCTACACGTCCTTCACCTCGGAGGTACTGTCATGGGTCAAGAGCGCGGCCGCCGCCGATCACTGACGACCAGGTCATGGCTGCTTATGGGCGTTCTGATCGCTTCAGTCCTTGACGCCCGGGCGCCAGCTGCCGCTGACCCTGCTCCCCCCGCAGACGTCGCCCTTTGCAAGGACGTCATGGGTCAAGAGGCCACTGTTCCCGACATCAAGAAGATGATCGAAGCCGCTCCGGGGGGCAGCGCGCGGCGCCTCGCCATCGTCATCGGCAACGACTATCCGGACCGCAAACAACCGGACGGCTCATTCGGGCGCTCTCTCTACGCCGTTCCAAAACTTAAGAATGCCGGGAAGGACGCGACCGCAATCGCCGGGTTGATGATCAAGCTGCAATTCAAGGTCGCGTGCTTTCTCAACGTCTCAGCGAAGTTCCACGACAGGATCATAACGGCCTCGACCACCGTGCGCGACTCCACGAACGCGCTCACCTTTTACTATTTCGCCGGACACGGTTACGCGATGGGAGCGGAATCGTTCAGTGTTGGCGACGGTGCCGAGGACGATTCGAAGCAATCATTGAGAATGGGGTCGCTGGACCAATCGTCGATTCTTGCCGGCCTGAATTCGAGGGGTGCACCAGTCATCGCCATTCTCGACATGTGCCGATCTCAATTGTCCATCGTGGATGCCGAGGGCCACCGCGATCTCAAGGAGAAGCCGCTCGACGGGTATCTGCCCATCACCAAGGTGCCAGGTCTTCTCGTTCACTATTCGACCTCCCCCAACGACTACGCTGCCGACATGCCGTCTCAACCGAACGGCCTTTATGCGCAAGTCTTCGTGGATCAGACCCCGAGGCAACCAGGGGTCTCCGCCGAGCAATTGCTGAACGACTTCGTGGGAAAGACGTTGGCCGATGGCCTGCAGATCGACGGAAAGACCTACCAGCAGTTTCCGAACCTGGTCGCATATCCCGACGATTGGCGGAAGATCCAGATCTTCGATGCCGCGACGGCATCGACGCTAGACCAGGTCATGGCCGCCGTGATCGGGCTCGAAGGGATGGTCGAATACGGTCCCGCATCTATCGCGATCGCTTGCGGAATGGCCATTCAAATCAGGGACGATTGGAAAGCGGCCGCAGACCCTGTCGGATCGCAAACGACCGTGTCTCAGCTCGAGGAGCGGATTGAGAGGCTGTTGCAGACGATGAAAGACAAGGGCTCCCCCTGCCCTGATATCTTGTCGAAGAGGGAGGCGTCGAATCCAGTTACATTGCCACCCTTGGCGCACGTTGCGAAGACCTCGATTCCCGTATCGGCAGCCGGGGCGCCTCCGAATTATGTCAGCGACGATCGTGCCAAGGCTGGAACGTGGTTCACGACAAACTCGGTGTCGTTGCCGATCGATGTGACCAAAGCCGGAACATTCGCGACAATCTCCGAGTTTCCCATACAACTCGATAGCGGGTTCGTTTCGTCATCAAAGGTACAAAAGCCTGCTTCGAAGTCCGACATCTACTTCACGCCCATCGACAGCGGTACGGCCAAACTTGTCGATACAAAGGATCAGGTTGTCGTTCACTTTCGTCCCAGCGACGCTGGAATCATCGAGCCGGAAAAACTGGTCGCCTCCATCAAGAAGACGCTTAAGCCGACCACGAAGCTCGTGTTCATTTTGTTGCCGACAAATGACGCGCGGGAGCGGAATTACCTGGACCGTCTCCGGCTTGGCTCGCTTCGCATATTGGGGATCGTGGGTGAGCTAGCCAAGGCAGGGGTGGCTTACAACCAAATCGTGACACCGGGTCGCGATCAGCAAACCCCGATCGAGGTCTCCACGCTCCAGGCCGACGAAGCCTTGATCAAGGTCGTTGGATCGACGCCTCTGTCGTTCGAGGGGTTCAAGATGGAATCGCTCAGCCCGGCAAGGGTCACCCGAGGGACCAAGCAAAAGCTCGACCTCTACGAAACCTCGACGATCTTCAGAGAGTGACAATTGAACCTAGTCGCTTGCCTTGACTCAATCATTGATTGTAGCATGCGCTGGCAGACCATTTTGGAAGCGATGCTTTTTCCGCGTCCGCAAGGACTTTCCTCTTTTCGTACGCCGCATAGCCGAGAGCGAGAATTGCCGTCAGCCGATCCCCAAGCAGCTGTGATGAGGACTTGCGCTTCGTTGACGCCGCCCTTGCGCCGGCGGCTGTCCCCGATCTGACCGAACATCGGAGTGAATTTTCATGAATGCGAGATCGACGCCCAATTCGCCCCGGCCCTCCAAAGGCGTCATGCCGATACAGACCCGGCGGCCAGTCGGCACCAAGAGCATCTTTCCGCCCCGTCGCGACTACGCATCGCTCTCCCTCAAGGATCTTCTCGACGCGCGCGAAGCGTACCATGTCTATCTGTCCCAACTCGACAATGTGGTGGCCACTGCGATCGGACGTTACTGCATTCACGAGGATGACTGGTACGCGAAGAACCCGCCCGATCGACCGCGCCCCCCGAACATACCCCGCATAACCGCGCCGCGGACGCTCGCAAACTCGGTCATTCGACCCTGGTCATGGCCGGCCGTCCTCGTGTTCGTCAGGCAATGGGAGCAGCTGCAGCATCTCGGAGCCAATGCGGTCCCAAGTACCCTCTATCTGCCGGACGGCCGCGTCGTCCCCACCTGCGTCGTGGCAGCGCCGCCGGATGAAGCCCTGCCCGAGCCTAGCGTGGGGCCGTTCCATGCCAGCCATTTGCTAGGCGGTGGATACGCGTGCCTGCGGGAGCACCAGGGCGAGCAGGCGCTGGGCACTTTCGCCTGTCTCGTGCGGAAGGGCGGCTCCTACTACGCTCTCACCAATCGCCATGTCGCCGGCGGCGACGGCGAGATCGTGAAGGCCTATATCCGCGGCAATTACGAGCCGGTCGGAACGACCTCGAACATCGCCGTCGATCACCAGCCCATGGCATCGGTCTTCCCGCTGTGGGGCGCGAACAGCTCCTTGCTGACGCTGGATGCCGGCTTGATCAAGATCAACGACATAACCGAATGGACTTCGCAAGCCTTTGGCATCGGCGAGATCGGTGAGGTGTTCGACGCGAGCGAGTACTCGGTCACCCTGGACATCATCGGTTGCCCGGTGCGCGCCTTCGGCGGCGCGAGCGGGGTGATCGAAGGCGAAGTGCGAGCGCTGTTCTTTCGCTACGAGGTCCAGGGTGGACGTGAATTCACGACCGACATGCTGATCGGCCCGGGGCTTCATGACAACAGCGCCGGAAAAAGGCGCGCCAAGATCGAGCATCCTTTGACCTGTCCCGGCGACTCCGGAACGCTCTGGTTCTACGACCCACCGTTCGAACCGGGACCCGACGATGGTAACGAAGACCTCGGCCTTGAGAAAGAATCCGCCGAGACCGGCGTGCGGGCGCGTCGCCTCCGCCCCCTGGCAATGCAGTGGGGCGGCCAGCGCGTGCGGACACCAGACGGAGCGCGAAGCGCCTACGCCCTGGGATCGTTTCTCTCCAGCATCTGCCGTTCGCTCGATGTGGAGGTGGTTCGCAACTGGAGCCTTGGTCACGACGAATATTGGGGTAAAATCGGTCACTTCTCGATCGGTTGGAAGGCTTGCGATCAGCTCTCCGGCGATCTCGGCCGGCTCATGAAGGCGAATCAGGTTCGGATCGGCTTTCCCGACAAGACGCTCGCGGCGGGCAACGGATTCCGCGTCGGGCGCGAAGGATTTGTCCCTTTGGCGGACGTTCCTGACTATGTCTGGGTCCACGGTAAAGGCCGCGGCTTTGAGCCCATTCAGCATTTTGCGGACATCGACATCGAGGACATCGACGGCGGTCCGTCGATGTTGCAGCTTTGCGTGGACGACCCAACCAACATCGCCGCCAGCAAATGGAAGGATTATTTCGACGGCTTCGCCGCAAAAGGTGTCGGCCCCGAAGAGGGCACGCTGCCATTCCGTGTCTGGCAGATCTGGGAAGCGATGGTGGCCTACCTGACGAAAGGCGACGTGCTGCGCTTCGTCGCCGGCGCCGGCGTCATGGCGCACTATGTCGGCGACGCCTCCCAACCGCTACACTGCTCTTATCTGCATCACGGTGTTCCGCCGACGAAGAAGGTGGGTGGACGCAAATATCCCCTACCGCGCGACAGCGACGAGTTCAAGGAATTCAAGAAGAGCCGCGAGGCGAAGATTCACGGCGTTTATGAAGAGACGATGCTCGAAGTCGACCCAGCGGGCGCCCTTGCCGCGGTCGACGACGAGCTCAAGAAGAAGCGGACCGTGAAGGTGGACCGCAGCGGGCATGGTGCTGCGGCAGCCGTTATTGCCCTGATGAACGATGCACAGTCCCGCCTCACACCCACGGCCATCATCGCGGCCGATGATCCATCGCTGAGCGAGACACAGAGAGCCAAGGCTCTGTGGGATGACGCCGATATCAGGAAGGCGACGATAAGATCGTTGGCAGACAGCGTCAGGGTTCTTGCGGCGCTCTGGGCGTCAGCCTGGCAAGCGGGTGGTGGTTCGAAGGTGGCGAAGAACAAGATTCGGACTTACGAGGAAAAGGAGCTCGAGCCCGTGTACCGCAGGGATGCCAAGTTCGTGCCGAGTCTCAGCCTCGACGCGATGGTCAAGAGCGGAAAGTTCGAACCATAACGGTTCAGCTGGCGGGCGCCGCGGTGAGACGACGCGTAGCGAGCTCGCAGAAGACTCGCCTTCTCCGCGTAGCCGGGAGCTTCCAGGCGCAGACAGCTAACTGCTCGCGAGGAACTCGATGCTCTCGAACTTCAACGCGTTTGTTTCAACGATGGATTTCTGATCACTGACGGTGGCCGCGAGGCTATACGGCACGATCACCACGTGGAGCTTCGAGGGATCTGCTTGCCCCGAGGCGACGAGCGCGCTGGTGATGTCAAAGGTGTCGGAAGCCTTGGCAGTTGCCCCATGACCCGCGTGGGCTCCGACGGCGACCGCTTGCTGGCCGTCATGCCGGAACAGAGCGATGGATCCCAAGAAGCTTGGATCGCTTCGTTTGGGCTTGGCCGCCGTATCGGCGACGAGATGGACATCAAAGCCGGTCGACGCGACATTGTTCAAGTCGATGCCGTTGATCCGCATCAGAACCCGCTTCTGTGGGCTTGCGGCGCTCGCCGCCGTTCTTGCCGCTGCAAGCGGCGACCGGAGCTGGTCTGCGGCAGAGGTCACAGCGAAGCGTTCCGGCATCAGTCCAGTGACGGTCGAGAAACCCTCGATCCTGGCGAGGGATGTCGTGAGCGCTGCCAGAGCAACGGGCGGCGCAGGAATGGGATCAGCCAACTGAAGCGGGGTCTTGGTCAGATCCTCCGATTTGAAAGAGATGCCAAGGGCGCGATAATCGAAATATTCCTTGCGCGATCGGCTGACTTCGACGGCCTTGAGTTGACCATTGTCCATGGCGACGTCGTAGAAGTGCCACGGTTGATCATCGAACCAATCCTGCGGCGGATAATGCCCCCAGCTCTTGCCGGGCATCAGCGACCACTCGGCCCAGAGCCGGTCAAGATTGGAGTGATGCACACAGAAGATCGGATCGAAGCCGGCCGTCGGCGGGAACGCCATGCCGCCTGCTATCGGCTCCTGAGGAATTGGATTGGCCGGGTCCGCTGGGTTCGGCAGCGGCGGGCGGGGTATCAGCCCCCCGACGAGACGGTGGATCGGATCATGCGGAAAGCTTTCCAGCCGGCCGCGGGTGCTGGCATCTTCGTCGGCAATGCCGCCGGCAAGCCCTTCCCGCTCCGTCTGGCCAAAGAAGATGATGGAATCGCGTGCAGGCGACCAATCCACCGCTTCCGGTGTGAGCTGTGAATAGGGCAAATTGTTTCCAGACCAGTGCTCCCAATCGGTGAAGTAGATGTTGCGCTCGGCGTGATAGAGCGGATTGGCGCTATCGCCATCCAGAGGTTGATCGAGCTTTCTGGTCCCGAACTCCCGGGGAAACCTGTAGTTCTCAGGCCTGAAGTAATCCCAGTAAGGCAGCGCAAAGCGAGCTTCTCCCGTATGGGCTCGCAGAATTCGTTCGAAGTAATGGGTGTAGGCGCGGTGCCAGGGCAGAAAATTCGCGGACGCTTGACCGAAATGCGGACACTGATTCCAGAACTTTTTCTGATCGACGTTGATGAGATTGGGGTCCCCCGCCGATGCATTCTGAATCAGCTCGAGCGTGACGCCATGGATGGCAGCCTGAAAAAACCAGCTGAGCGGATCCGACGGCTTTCTTGCCTTCATCGCTCGGACGCCACGTCGAAACGCGTCGATGAGCTGCTGATCCTTCACGAATTCGTCGAGTGGAATGCGTGGCGCGATCTTGTCTGTGGTGAGATCGCCTGCCCGCACCGGCGGAGCCACAAGACCAACGAGGGCGGTGCCAGCGAGCTTCAATGACGTTCGGCGACTTACAGTCATGTCGCACCTGCGCAATGGGTCGAACAACAATCTTGGAAATATGCAGCCTCGATCATTTCAAAGTTGTCCAAAAGAGTCAACGCAACTGTTCCTATGGGAGACCGGATCCGGAGCTCGTCCGTGGCGGCATGCGTTTTCGAAGCCTGGTCTTGGGGTTTGACGTTAGCTCGGGCCGATACTCGAGGGAGAAGGAACTCTCAACTGCGCTTCTTTGGCTTGACCGCAGTAGCGCGTCGACGCTGACGTGACCAATTGCCGACGAGCCAACGATCCGCTCTTTCGGCAGGTTAGCCAACCAGGCACCTCCGTCGCCTTGCTGAGCGTGTCGAGCGTTGGACTGCCGCCCACGCGAAATGTCTTGCAGATCGCTCCACGGCTCACGCCGGTCTCGCGGGGGACTTCGAAATGCCCCAGGACTTTGGCGAGATCGCCGATAGTGGCAGCAATGAACGTGCGATGACCCCTTGTGTCGCTTCGCCCAGAGTGTTGCGAGAGCGATAAAGGTACGGGCTGAAGCAGATCGGATCGCTGCGATTGCTCTTCGGGGGGATGTTGGCCCACGCGCCCCTTTTCCATGGCCAGCTCTCTTATCCAGTCGGCGTCATAGCCACGGTCAGCAAGCAGCATTGACCCGGATCTCAGACGAGACAGCAGTCTTCCGGCAAGTCGAACGTCGTGGACCTCGCCGGGGCTCAACGCCAAGCGTACCGGCAAACCATTGCTATCAACCACCGCGTGGATTTCACTCGTCAAGCCACCGCGTGACCTTCCCATCGATTGGCGCCGATTCCTAGTGACGCACGCTCCATGCTGATGGACACGGACAATCGAGGTGTCGATCATTTGGACAGCGGCATCGTGGGCAGCAGCAAGTGCGTCTATGATGCGGCCCCAGACACCAGCCCGCCGCCAGCGGACGAACCGGTTGTAGCATGTGGTGTACGGACCAAACATCTCGGGCAGATCACGCCAAGGTGCTCCAGAGCGAAGACCCAGAAGATGCCATTGAGGACACGACGGTCGTTAACACGAGGAACGCCACGCGGCTTGTTAGGCAGCATGGGCTTGATGGCAATCCATTCATAATCGGCGAGTTCGTGGCGCAAGATTTCGAGCCCCAGGTTGGAAGCTTGAATCACGTCTCGGTCGGCGGCGCCATCAAACCGCAATGGCCCGTCGCTGTGTCGGGAATGCTCTGACTAACTTCGCTTTCGGTTAAATTGTTGGGGTTTGGCGCGAATCGGCTAAATCGCAGTCGATTCAGTGCGGAAGTGGCGCCGATCGCCGACAGCTCTTGGAGAGCGTGGGGTGAAGATACATCTGGTTGTGAGGCGGCTAGTGCATGCGGAACTTCTGGAAAAATTGCCCGCGGGTGCGCGGCTGGCCGTAGCTTGCATAACCCTGATCACGTTGGTGTTGCTGGCGGCTTGCGATGGGAACGATGCCACCTTGCGCTACGGGCTGGCCGTCTCGGTCAGCGTCAATGAAGTCACAAAGTCCGGCTCAAGCATTATCTCGGTGCGTTACGGACCGGGCAACCAGGTTGGGAAAGCGGTGTGACGACATATACGACCGTGAAGGGCGTTGCCCCGGTTATCGACCTTGGCCAACACGGCATGCTGGTCGCGGCGATGGCTTCCGATGGCGAGGAATGGATCAGGCGTAGGAAGCAATACGGATTGGCTTGCAAAAAGCCGCTCACGGCGGATTCGTTGCCCGGTAAGTTCTGTCTGGAGCCGGCGGCACTCGCCAATCTCCGCGAGGGCAAGCGTGACCTAACGGACTATTCCTATCCCGCCTTCATCTGGTTTTCGCCCGGCCAACCCTACGAGCGGGCGCAGCAGCTCTGCCCGGAAGAATTCTCCCGCGTGATCGGTGCCAATGTTGAATTGCGATCCGTCACGATCCAGGCCCGCCCGACGCACCGTTGCTGACCAGATTGAATATCAGCGCCCCCTGGTTGGACGAGATCAGGGCAGATCAAACGAGGTTGGGTAGAGTCACCACCAGCGCGGCATTTTCAAGCCGCGCCGCACGATCATGATCGAAACAGACATCGTCAGTAATGACGACTAGTCTAGCGCAAGCGAAATTCTCCCGCCGTCCCCTCTGGTCATCAAACATTTATCACCGTGATGTCGTAGGAGGATTGTTTAGCGAGAACGCGCCCTAGTTGGCAAACTCTCTTCTTACCTCGCGGTCCCAATCGAAAAGAGACATCAAGATGTAATCCTTGTTGTCTTCTCTAACCTGATCCGCCGATTTCCCGTCGCCCATCTTGAGCCTCACCTTCTTATAATCAGGGAATTTCAGTCGAACCGTCGCCGGTCTCAAGCCTATGTCGATCTCCTCAGGGAAAGTGACCATGAACTCGAACGGATTGTATTCCCCCCTGTTTGTCCTGTGCTCGAATATTGAGTAGTTGAAGCCGGTGTCGAATGCGATTTCCGCCTCAGCCCCCTTTGCCGTCTTGACCGATTCGCGAATGAAACGGACGCCTGGCGAAGAATCCCAAAAAGTCGTTGATAATACTGGCTGTGTATGCAGTTTCTGGACCTCGAGAGAAAAGCCAAGCTGAGCTGCGATTGAATTCGTCATAGCGGCCGTTGATGTGATCTGGCTGTCCAAAAAATCAGAGTGCTCGCCGTGGTTCCGGCGGTATGTATAGGTGATGTTCTGCGCCAAACTCTTGCCGAGCTGATATGAACGCAAAAGAGTAATCCTTCTTTCGCGATTAGTCGCGTTATCGAAGCCGACCACCACGAGCGCTTTGTTGACAAACTGGTAGATAGCATCCGCGTAAGAATAAAGGCTGCCAACTACTGCAAACAGGACAAGCAACGAGGCGACAACCCGCTTTCTTCGGAGGCGCTGCATCCAACGGATGATAGGGTAGATGGAGCGCTCGGCGACCCGCGTGAAAAATGAGACAATTCTGTCCACCATCGTCCCTCGGATCACTGTGACAGAGGATCAAAGTACTACGATCGCTAAGCTTACCTCGCCTTTTTTCTCGGCTTTAGATGGCGTAGTAATACGTGCTGCGCTCAGAATGACTGCATCCAAGGTGACCGCTCGCAACGGACCCTGCCCGGCGGTTGCTCGCGGTCTCGCATTTGCGTGGTTGAGATCTCGCCGATACCGGTCGTCACGGCGGCACAAAATTGAAAACTAGTAGCCCGTTCGCGGGTATGACTACGTCCGCGCGCGCGGGCAATCCATGCATACTGCCTTCGTATGCGACAATGCTGCCACCGTTACCCGCCGCAACCGGATTTACCCAATTATCGTACACATCTGAGTTGAAGCACTCGATCCAATGGCCTGGGCGGGGAAAGCCGAGAGCATACTCGTAGTGGGTGACTTCGCTCAGTGAGACGACGATGACGACGTCGTTGCCGGAGCCCTCGATCCAACGATGGAAGGCGAGGACGCGTGTGGGATCCCAAGCGTGGTAGACGTTAATTTGACCCCGACGAAGCGCATCTAGATTGCGGCGAAGTGCGATCAGCTCGCGCATAAAACGCAGGTAATCCGACATTGCTCGATCGACGCTAAGCCCTTCCCACCAGATTAGGAGGTCAGCGGTCTCCGCTGAGTCACCCCAGTATTTGTCCTCCAGGAACTCTTGCCCCATGAACAGCAATGGGACTCCTGGACCAGTCATGAGCAATCCGCCGGCAACGCGGGCTCTGCTGCGTGCATACCACGATCTCGGATTGCTGGGGTCGGCTGCGGCTGCGACGCGCGGTTTCTTGTCTGAATCCGAGTGGGAGGCGAGCAAGAGGTCATGGTTCTCGAGCATGGCGACAGCTCGCCATTGATAGTCGAAACCTGGAGCAGAACCCAACGCTTTCGCGACTTCTAACCATGAGAACGGCGCGTCACGACCTGCAGCCGCCTGCGCGAGCATGCCGCGCACCGCATCGCGCATCCGATCGTCCCAGACTAGATCGAACCCGCCTCCACCAGCGCTTGGCTGCTTGACCGCAAACTCCTTGTTCGGATTCCAGAACTCGGCGATCTGGATGGTGGATGGCACGGCAAACCGTAACGTTTGGGTCAACGCCTGGCAGAAGTGCCACCCACCGAATTTGTCGATGACGCTCACCTCGTCGTAGCGAAAGCCATCCACATGGAATTCATCCAGGAAGAACTTGGCATTGTCGATCAGGAACTGTCTGACGCCGTCATTCCAGTACGCAAAGACCAGCCCACCGGCCCAGCCTTCGTTAGTAAAATAGAGACTGTCATTGTTGTTGCCGTAGGCGAGCCGGTCGATGAAGAAAAGGCTCTCATCGCCAAAGTCTCCACCAGCATGGTTGTAAACCACGTCGAAGAGCACGGCGATTCCATAGACATGAAGGATATCGACAACGACGCGGAGCTGGTTGGCCGCGCCTTGGAGGTGTTCCCGCTTCAGATGCGACTTGCCGCGCGAGGACAGAAGGCGATTGGCGGTCGCCAAGTAGCGGTCTAGCTCGCCGTCGTCGAGCCCGTAAGAGAATTCCGGCGAGAAGTAATCGGTACCATTGTAGCCTTGGCTGAAGCGCGTAAGAAACTCCACGATCGGCAGAGGCTGCACCGCGGTTACGCCAAGCTCCGCGAGGTATTCGACTCTTTCGAGCAAATCGAGAAATCGGCCTCTTCGGCCAAGGCGTGCATCATTGCCGTGGCCATCGACCGCGAAATAGGAGCCGACATGGAATTGGTAGATGATGAGGTCTTCGAAGGCGGGTGGTCTGAACTCAGAGTCATGCCACGGATAGGCCTTCGGATCGCGAATTACGCAATTCCACTTGGTTCCTTCGAGCTCGCGTGCATACGGATCACGCTTCCAGCCCCTGGAGCCTGTCCCCTCTACCCAATATTTGTAGGTCTGACCCTCGTGCACGCCAGGAAAAAAACCCATCCAGTGGCCGTTCGCATTCTTCACCAATAGCGAAGCGTCGGATTGTTGCCAAAAGTTGAAATCTCCCAATACGTGGACCGCATCCGCCCGCGGCGCCCAGACACGGAAGAGGCAACCGCCGTCGACTAGCGTCGATCCCATTAGGACATCACCGGTCACGTGGGCTTGGCTGGCAGGCATCTACAAACGTTCCTGCTGGTCGGACCTAGGCAAGCTTCGCACAGATTTGCTACCTAGACGAGAGCAAAATAGTATGGAATCATTCCCTCAAAGTGAGGGTGCATGCTCGCAGCTCTGGTTCAGAAAGAACCCGACTACGTCCTCAATCACTGCGCTAAGTACTTAGCGCGTGACAATACTGACGAGCGGCATAGCTTCTTTGGCTCAGATGTTGGTCAGGCGCGCGCACGCATTAGCGAGTCTTGGCGATTTCCGATCGTGGACGCCGACGACAGCGGTGCTGCGGATGCCTCCGAGTGGAACCACGTGACCTTCATCTATCGAGCGCCGGACGATCGGCCGAATGTAGCCGTCCGGTTGCTGACGCCGTGCTTGGGGCTGCACGCACCCGTCGCGCTGAACCCCGTCGATGACAGCCTCTACCTTGCGCTGACCTTGCGCGTTCCTAAAGGACGGCGGCATCGCTATCGTTTCATCGTCGACGGCCTTGCGCAACTCGATCCAATCAATCCACAAACCACAACGACTCCCCAAAACGAGACTTGGTCAAGCTTCTGGACGTGGACATACAACGAGCCCATCAATCTTGAACGTTGGGAAATGGCCCTCGTCCGGCGCATGACGAATGCCTTATTACCGTTCCAGGGGCGCGAAACTCGCAACCTTGTCGAGCGAGGCTTGAACGACGGCAACGTCGCACACTTTTTCCGGATGGATATACCGGCTGGTGTCGCGAACTATATCGACAACATCCTGGCACGCGAAGAGCGGCACCATCTGCATTCCTATCGGCTTTGCTTACCGATGATCGACCGGGTACTGCGCAAACGGCACCCAAGTGTCGAGCCCGTCAACGTCAGCGATCCCGACTACAAGGCACTATTCGACGATATGAAGAATAGATCCCCGACGTTGATCGATGACGGATGGGACCGCGCAATCTACGACAACCCAGGCTATTTCCTTTATATCCTCCGGCGCCACACTTGGACTGGTGCGTTTGCTCATCCGAAATACGGTGGCAACCCGGGCGGGCTCGGCTGGGCCTTTCTGGGTGAAACCTTTCGCAGTACCGCAGATCCTACGAAGTCTGCATTCGATTGGGCGCGCGCCCTCGAGGCGCCGCTTGGAAAGAGCACCGAATATCGAGGATAGGTGATGGGCGCGATGCGGGATCACTTCGACGTTGTTGTCATTGGCAGCGGCGCAGGTGGTGCACCTATCGCCTACGAGCTCGCCAGGGAAGCGAAATCGGTACTGGTGCTCGAAAAAGGCCCCCTCCTACGCACCCAGGAGGAGCGAGGCGCTGGGAGGCTCAGCGACTTCAAGCGGGACGAGATGTTTAACGCCGGCCCGGAGCGGATCATCACCACCCCTGGGATGGTGAATACAGGCGCCAGCTTTTTCACCAGCCATGTCGAACCGGACCTCAACGACGAGCCGCACGTCTTCACAAATGTGGATAGGCCACAGGACGGCTCCAAGATTACCATCGAGGGATATACGGCTCAGGTCGTGGGCGGCGGCACGCAGCTTTACGGCGCGGTTTCACTTCGCTTTGCCGAGCGGGACTTCAAGCTGAAGTCGGCCAATGAAGGGCGCAAGCTCAAGGGCGATCCGAACGGCGACGCACTCAGGCATGTGATAGACTGGCCATTCGATTACGACACCCTTGAGCCTTACTACGTCAAAGCCGAGCATCTGATCGGTCTGAACGGGACAGTAGCAGGCCAAGCTAAGAGGTTTTCGAAGAATAGCTATCAGAAGCCGCTGCCGCCGAACCCCATCAGCGAGTTTGCCCGTGTGGGCATGGAAAAGATCGGCCTTCAGACCTACCGCACTCCGCTCGCTGTGATCACAGAAGATCATCCCCCGAGCGGCCGCAGGGCGGGTGATCCAAAGGTCGGTTACGTAAACCGTTATGGCGATCCGCTCGGCTACAAGTCCAACACTTGGGTGTCTCTGCTGCGTCCGACCATCCGCGAGGGGCACGATCTCGAACTGCGGCCGAACTGCGTAGTCACTCATCTTGAGGCGAGCGGTCGCACCATCTCCAAGATTCACTATAGGGATGCGAGCGGTCGCCGATGCACGGTCAGCGGTAAGATAGTGGTGGTGGCCTGTTCGGCAATCGAATCGATACGGCTTCTCATGCTTTCCGCGGAGGAAGATCGGTCAACGTTCGGACCACTCGTGCGCTATCAGGAGGATGCCACTCTACTCGGGCGCTTCTTCCTGACCCATGCATTCGGTGGCGCCGAGGTGCAGATCAAGGGCCAGCGCTTCGACAAGTCGATTTCACTCGACAGCGACTATGCTACCGACTCCTGCGCATCTCAGGACTTCCTCGATGCTCACGGATTGTGGGCTGGCGGCGCCATTTACAATAACACGTCCGATCAGTGCCTGCCGATTACGATGGCCCGGACCGAAGGTGACACCGACCTCGATTTTTTCTGGGGCGGGTTCATGGGTGCCCAGGGCCACACTTCGGAGGCGGCGCTGCAATGGCTCAATTCCGCATTCGGCGCCCGCCTGTCCGCAGCCTTTATGGCGAACCAGATACCCCGTCTCGAAAATCGAATTGAGTTGCACGCGGATGTTCGGGACAAATGGAACCGCAAGTGCGGCCATATCATCAAGAACTTCCACCCACACGACGAACAGGTGATGGGCGCATTCGCTGAGGTGTGTCGTCAGATCATGGCCGCCGGTGTTCCGGAACGCACTGAGCTCGGCTGGGGTTCGGTTTACGGCAACGCGGTGCGCATCGCGAACCATATATTGGGCGGCGCTCGCTTCGCACAGACGCGCGAGCTAGGCGTTCTGAACACAAACTGCCGGATTTGGGACATTGATAATCTTTACGTCACGGACGGCTCGTTCATGCCGACTTCGGGCGGCGCGAATCCCACTCTCACGATCCAGGCGAACGCATTCCGCGTCGCCGATCATTTGAAGCAAGTTTGAGGTTCTGATGGACCCGAGGTTCAATGACATCGCGGCAGATCCCTGCAATTCGATCTTCCAGGTGATGTTTTTTCCTGACCGGGTTTATCACGCGCAATACCTCAATGCTACGCGCAGCAGCCGCTACCGCTATGTAGTGCAAGAGGTCCGAGGAAAGTCAGAGATCACCATTCTTAAGGGCTACGTATTCATCGACGGGCTCCAGATCTGTAACTTTCTTCGGATCGAAGCGCGCGGTGGCCGTTTGGCCGAAGTCGTCCGGCAGAGAGGCCGCTTGATGGGACCGGACATCATGGCTAACGTCGGCCTCACGCCGGTCGGCGGCCCAAAAGTGGACGCCCAGGTACGCATGCATTTCTGTCCTTGGATTCATGGCTACCAAGTCGAGTTATGGGAGACTTTGGATGCGCCAGCGGGCAAGCACCATGATTACCAGGTGCTAGATATGATGGGCTATCGCGGCTCTATCACCAAGATACCTGAGTTCGCGGGCGCGCTCGCCGATCTCCGCGCCCTAAAGCGGATCGACCTCGCCTTCCGCGAAAATGACGTATCCTACCCGTCGCGTACGATTGTGGAAGACAAGGATGCGGCTTGGGACAATTACTTCAATCGCAATATTCAAGTACCGAACACTCAAGAACCGAGCAGCAACGGCAACACGGTGCAGCAGAACGGCTACGGCGTGGACTTCGAACGCGGCTGGTTCATCAAGAAGGTCCGAGATATCCCACCTGTCCGTTATCGCAATGGCATGATGGAGCCTGGCAATCCGGATGCGAGGGATGACAATATCATTGAGATGCGATGGGTATTGCAGCAGGAATTTGGCGGCACGGTCGTGTTCTTCCATGAGGTGACGATCCCGCCGCACACCATCGAGGGCACCCACCAGCACATTGGCAGTGAAGAACTCTACTACGTCTTCGAGGGGCGCGGCATCGCGTACATGGGTGCCGAAGATGATCCCAGACTTGCCGAAGACAATACAATCCCAGTCGTAACGCGCCCGATCTACGGTCTCGATCCAAAGCCGTGTAAGAAGCTCGAAGTCGGCCCGGGCAGCGTGATCTACACAAAGAGCGGCGGCATTCACGGAATTGAGAATCCCTACGACGACCCGTTGCGATTTGCGGCGTTTCTCTACCACAGCACTTGATACGGACCGGGAGCGAGCTGGGCCATGTCCATCGTTGATGCGGAGATCACCAAAGTCAGGACGTTTCCGCCAGACGCGCGGCCTAACTACAATCAAAACAACCCGATCTGGAAGCTGGTGAAGGTGCTCGAAGAGACCAAGCTTCATGCCGATCGCGAGCACTACCTGCCGGAAACGTTTCAGCATCTGTTTGGGCTGCAGGAAGTGGCGCTGATTGGGCCCACAGGCAACGAATGGCAGAACAAAGATCCACGCCTTCAGGACATCAAGGAGGATTTCCAGAAGCAAAATCTCTATGATTTCATCCTGAACGGGACTGAGATCACCCGCGGCTACGCGCACGCCGGCGACTGGACCGGCAGCTTCCTGCGTATAGCCTACGTGCCGCGGCCGCCGCTCCTCGGTCCTGACGGCGTATTTCCGGGCGACTCCGTTCGGCTATACCTCAGGATCGGCCAGGATGAGACCGGCACAAACTACCTGACCGTCCCCTATAATGCGGAATCGGCTCGCTACGAGATCGAGCTTTGGGCCTACTCGGGCAACGAGCTAGCGGGCCGGCTAGGGCCTCGCGGCAAGGATGCCGTCGCCCGTGGCGCGCTGCTGGCACGACCTGATCTTGTTCACGGCCAGCTCAGCGACTTCGTCGGGATTCCGTTCGATGAGGCCCGGGCAACGGCCCGAAATGCGGGACGAGGCATCAACATGCTCGACCTGGCCCCCAATCACACTATGCATCCGGTGCGCCCGCTGCGGCTCGAACTTGCTTGGACGGATTCAACGGCAACGAGGTGGGACAACGCGCAGGGCAGCAACCACGTCTACGAATTCTCGATGTCGCTGCGCGGCTGGGGCAGCTACTTTGCGATCGGAGACAGCCAAAATCCTCACGGAGGCATCGGTGGCCTCGAATATCGTAACCTCTACTCGAATTATTTCGATCACGAGGCCCAACGACGTGGCGAGCTCGGACCTTCATGGACGCCCGAGCTAGGTCGGATCTTACGAGATTGGCAGTTTGATGCCGATCACAACCGGCCATCAGGAAAGAGGCGAGAGGATTTCTTCGCTGTCGACTACATGGACTTACATATTCTTAGGCCCGCGGCGGTCATCGGCATGCACCGGCATCGTGACAATCAAGAAGTGTTCCTGCTGATGGAGGGGCGCGGGCTCATGGTGATGGGCGACTGGGAAAAAGTGCCTTCACGAGAGCGTGCGATTGAACTGCGGATCATGAAGCCAGGCGACCTTTCGTTAGTGAAACCTGGGCAGTTTCACGCCCTTGTCAACATGCTCGATGAGAACCTGTTGCTCTTCATGTTTGGTGGCTACGATTGAAGTTTTCCAACGAACGCCATCTGCTCGAACTCCTACCATCGCGTTCCCCGGCGCTGGTGGTCGGCCTCAGCGCCTTTAGGGCCTCTTGGCATATGTTCCACAACCAATAGAATGACTTGCCGGTAAGCATAATATTTCTGGTAGCTAGTCCAACGGGTGACTCATGGGCCAAGCGACTGCCAGTATCGACCGTGCAACTGCCAGCATCATCGTCGCTATTATTGGTCCACGGCGACATCATGTCGCCTATGCGATTGCCAATCTGCGCCCTTGCATCGAGGTCCGGTATCCCAGGTTTCAAACTCACTCAAAACCATGAGCTTGAAACTCCTTGCGGAAATCCGCCGCTCGGTCGGGAGTGCTAAGGACGAGATCGGCAGGGTAGCTCCGAAGACCCAGCAGGTTTAGGAGATCTTCCCACTCATCCGGCGGATGTAAACCTAGAACGAACCCCGCAGCGGAGACAGTCGCAAACCATTCGACTCGACAAAGCTCCCACTGCCGGCAATCGAGCTGAGATTGTCGAACCTTCCAATTCTTCTCAAGCAGATCGAGACGGCAGCGGTAAGCGACGCCAATCTCGTTCATGTCGTGCAGCTTTTGCCCGATCTTGGGATCACATCCAGCGGGCTTCCCGGCGTCTGCGAAAACCGACGGAATCAACGCGCCGGGTGGCGATGACATGCATTTGACCTTCTCGGAATCGAAGCCCGGAATGGTCATGTGGCCTTCCTTCTCGCCACACAGCGCCCTGACAAGTCCCAAGGCAGGTTCGGAGACTACAGTGTTGCTACCGCGAACAAGACCGACCAAACCCGCTTTGGAAACCACCGGGCTTCCCGACATACTAGGCTCGTTCACCTCTCCTCCGACCGCCAACTCGAGCCTTTCCATGCGAACGCATCGGTCTTTTCTCAAGCAGTCATCTTCGAAGTAGAAGCGCACGAATTTGGTGGTCGGCGGATCGCCCGCGGGAACGATGGCGGAGAAACGGGATCCTGGCGATGGCGGTCCCCCGCCCCAGGCTGAAGGCACTTGGCGCACGTTGATTGCACAATTGAAGTCTGCGACGATGAGGGCAACGTCGGGAGCTGGGTCATCGTTCAGTCCAACGAGATGGTGAACTGACTTTGGGATCGGGCGTTCGCTACAACCGTCCGGATGCGAGGTCCACCGGACCTCGAAGACAGTCTCCGGCTTCTGATCTTTTACCTCCTCGACGACGTGATAGGCGGTTGCGATCAGAATCTGGCCGTTTGCCGCGCCAATAAGAAAGCCCGACCCAAGCTCCCCCCCTTTAATGGGCGCTATCTGAACAACGCGCGAAGCAACACTGTCCTGGATGTCGCTGAGCGACATGGCCAATGCCCCGGTAGACAGGGACGCAGAAATGGCGATTGCACAAATACCGTTGACCTTCATCCAATCCATCTCTTCAGCAACTGAGCGAAGCTCCATAGGTTCGACAAGATGAGCGTAGTAACAGCAATCATAAGGGTTAGCCCCGGATCCTCTTTCACGATTTCCAGATAACTCTTGCCTAGCCCGCGGCCGGGCCAGGCGCCGTCGACATACAGACTCCCCAGTCCGCCTGCGTCTCTCGCACTTTGGGTGACCTCGAAGAGCCCACCTTCCGACGGCCCAACTCTGACCTTCCAGATGACTTTATCGGGTGCTTTCAATTTTATGATCGGACACTGGCGGGTTCGTAGATCTGCGTGCCCGGCAGACTCAATTCCAAACGCTCGCTGCAGGAAATCTACGCTACCGCTTTGGATCGAGCACCTTGACGGAGCTGCGCCCCATTGCTGACTATCGAGCCCGACATCGCCGAACGTCACTTGAGGTGCATCCAGCCGGAGCGGCCGGAGAACGGCGGTCGCCGGCAAAGCATCCTTGTCCGCAGCGTTCACCCAAATATTGATGGACGCGTCCGAATCTCCTGCGGGTGGATCAAAAGTTACGCTGGCAGGACCGTACCAGATGTTGCTTTTGAACTGATCGCATTGATCAAACGGTTTTTCGGACGATGGCAAAGTCGCCTTAAGGGTAACGGTCCCGCGGGCGTCAATCAGGAGTTCGTCAATCCGGTTCACACCTATCTTCTTGTAGGTTGAGAAGGCGAGCAACGTACCCGGCGAATAGGTAAATCTTACCCCTTCGGGACGTTGCAGAGTAATGATACGTCCCTTGATATCAATCGCAGAGCAGGGTTTGCCGGGGGCGGCGCCGGCATTCAGGTCCACGCTGGCCGTCCCCATCCCTTTGTAGTCTAGTTTTTCAATGGGATTTGCTGACGAAAGCTCAAAGCCCGAGGTGTCCGTTGTCTTGGACAATTGAACCGCCACATGATCGGCCACCGCACGTAGTTCGATCTGAGTGATTGGAGCTTTACGTAATCCGACCAACAGTACAATGACTGTCACGAAAACGATGACAATGGCTGTGACAACGCGCCTCATACCAACCAGACCACTGCCGTCGCCGGCGATGGCTTGAAGCGCCAAAATATCCTGAGCGGTTGGGGCGGTATTGGAACGGCTTGCTAGGTCTTCAAGATAGAGCATCTTTGCCCGCGCAAGGGCCTCAGCTGCCACAGTGTCAGCCTCAAGGGCTTCCGCTGCGACCGGTTTAACTCCCTTGGACGGTTGCGCGGGCTGAGTCATATTGTTGCTTTCATGACTTCATCATCGTGACGTCACGATATCGAACGTTGCGGCGGTCGACTTCTCGAGGTTGCAATCGTCGTCCTTTCGAACGCAGGTTCTTACGAGCAAACGGAACGCCGATGGTGTTCCATCCGGGACGCGAATGACAAGTTGCCGGAGCGAGATAATCTCGGAAGCGAACTCCGCTTCCTGTTTGATGGGCTCCGGCTTCAAATCCGCTCCCAACGGCAAATAGGTGGCACGCGCACCTTCGAACGGTCGCGCGGCCAGAAGGCGTATCCGCAGACCCTTTCCCGGCGGATTAGATGGAAGCGTCAACCGAACGGGCACGTACACCACGTCAGTCCCCTTCTTTTGATCAGCAGGATGGAAGGCCACGAAATCGAAACTCAGGAGCGCCGCGTGATCGCGAAATTGCTTTACGTTCCATTTCCTTGGCTCGCCATCCGAGAGGTCCGCAGCCATAAAATATCGACCGCCGGATAAGGACGCTCCCCTCATCCGAAGTGGTTGCCTCACTGTAGGTGGTAGATCAGGGATGGAGATCGTCACCCGGTCGCCCCACCTCAAGGGCTTTAGGTCAGCGTCCGTGGGCACCGGCTCGTTCATCAAGCCGACCAAGCTCATGTCGGGCGCCCCGAAGGGCACGGAAATCAGCCCCTCGCACATCTTGCTGTCCGTATGCCATTGATAGTTGGCAGGGTCGTCCGTGAACGGAGGCTCCTGCTGTGCGCAACAATATGCCGACGGGCCGGTCTTCGGGCATATCGGTTCGGCTGCGATGGCCGCGGTCGAAACGACAACGGCGACCAAGGCTGCGTTGCCCAAGGCTGTTAGTCTTATCACCAGGCTGCTCCGTCGAAAAAATCTGCCGTCGCGCAATCAATTTAATCTGGTAAGGTGATGCCCTACTCCAGATGGAAAGTTTATGCGAACGCCACCGCCATATACAATGGTCATGTTGGCAGCCCTGCTCACCGGGACGGCGTCGCAAGCCATTGAACCTGATCTGGTCACAAGGGCCAAGTCCATTGCCAAGGACTACGAGACAGCGCTCAGCCGTCTCACCGGCGGACGGGACGCCGTGAAGGCCCTTTGGCGTCTGCAGGCGGCCGCAGCTACGCTGGTGGGCCTTGGAAACTCGAACCTGCAGAATAAGCTCCTGGACCGCTTCCATCCGGTCGACTCTAAGGGAGCAAGACTTACGGGGGACGCGGAGATGAGCGCATCCGAGCGCTTCCTTCAGCAATTATCGACCGTTCCGGCATCGGCCGATAGGCTGGATAAATGTGTCGCCGCAATCGTCGGCTCGGCGCCGGAGTTCGCATTCCTGCCCCTTGATCATGTGGTGCTCGCCAAACGGTTTTTGCCGGCGGCGGTGGTCGATGCCTTCCTGCACGCGGCCGACCTGGTCGGACGCGTGGACTCCCTCACTCCGACTGAGGCCGATGAGTTGTACTCGGCTTTGCATACAGCGATGCGCGCAGACGCAGAGAGACAGCTTTCGGGCTGCGTCCAGATCGTATCGAATTACCGAGAAATTCGGTTACGTGGCGACGCGGATTTAGATTTGCTCCAAAAACTTGATCCGAACGTCGCGCATAGTCCGATTAAAGATCTCAGGACGGTCGATTGACGCCGTCGAAAGGGTCACATGGCTCGCTTTGCGTTGAACATTCAGAACGTTAATTGTGCTCTCGCCGTCAGGATCGGCGGGAGGCTAGCGAACCTTATACTATCTGCTGCCTGCCTGATGAGCTTAGCGTCCCTGACATTCGCGGCAGGGATCAAACTCGACGTCGACGCATGTCCCACCCAACCGAAGGTGAGCGTTCCCGTTGGGGAATTGTTGGCGCAGGCAGAGGACCTCCGCGAGGCCGTAAATCGGCTCCGTCAGTATGACTACGACCGATGCTATCGGTTGGGACGCAGTTGCTTCAGCGAGGTCGATTCGAAGCAGATGACTGGAGTCGAAGATGCCTCATACAAGGCCTGCCGGCTCCTTGAGACAACAGATCGTACCGACCAGGCGATTTGGCTCGATAAGAAGAAAGCCTTCATCGGGTGTGTCATCGATGATCTGGAGAAACGAGCTGAAGCACTCGAGCGCGAAGCAAAGGGCAACGACGGAGCTGACGGCGTCACGGCATTGCTTGAACAAATGAAAAAGAGTCCCGGGAGCATCGACGCGGCGACTCTCAGAAAACTGGGCGGAGACGTGACGTGGTGCTCGACGCGAGATCCAGGCAGGATCCGCGTGCTTTGCAAGGACGGTACTGGCCTACTCGCAAACGCTAAGGGGCACCAGTTTATGCTTTGGCGAGTTGACCCGAGCGGCCGCCTTTGCTTCGTGGACTTCGACGGCGTGACGACCTGTCGGTCTGTCAGCATCCAGGACGGTCTGCTGACGCTGACGTCAGCCGATGGGCAAGTTGACGACGTCATCAAGATCGTACCACGCGTTGAAGAATCCTGGTCCGAAGGCTGCTCACAATAAAGTCCCGAGCAGCTGACGCGACCAACGTCATAGACATGTTCGTCGAATAGAGGCTTTGTATTTTAGTTTTTCTTTCTTCACTCTAATCCGCTAGTGAAAAAATTGGTCTCATTCCGATGATGTTTTCCCGATTGAACCACAGGCATGCGCTGTTGGGCGCGGTCATTTTAGCGATTGTTATCTCGGTCGCGGGTATGGCTGGCTTTCGGTACTATCAGGAGCGCCGCAATGACGCATTCGAAAGCACCTACCAGACGACGGTGCAAGCGAACGGTCGAGCATTTCTTGTCGCTCACGACAGTCTGGTGAACGACGTCCCCAAGAACATCTTGCAATCGAATGGGAAGGAGAGATGGAAGCTGCTGTCCGGCGTCTTCTATTCCAACGTGAGGGCCCTCGAGAGGTTCTATGCGCCGTTGGCGGAATGCCTGAGCAATCGACGCTGCTGGCCGCGAGATGAGGAAGGTCCGTTCTGCAACAGGGCAGCCCATGAGACCCTTGCATACCAAGAAGTGATGCGTCGTCTCGACTTGATCGAGGGGATCAGCATAAACAGGACCAGCGGCCGCGACGAACTAGGCGAGGCATTCGGTTCAAGTTTTCAGGTCGCCCCGATCAACAATCTGAAGACGATAATTGAACGTGCCTGCGCGAAGCAATTTGACAGCCTTGTTCAGTCGACGGCCGCGCAACGACCGGAGAGAATTGCTGCGGCAAAAGCAGCATGGACACAAATCAAGGCGAGAGAATCCATCCTTGAAATGAGAGACTTTGCAGTCTCCTTCGACGTAGCCTTTGGGGCCGTACCAAAGGCGGAATTCGAACAGGCCGTTCAGCAGGCGAGTGAAGCGGCAAAGAAGAAGATTCAGGCGCAGCTTTGCCAGCAGCATCAAGACATGGAAGGTCTTCCGAAAGACTTCGGAACTGAGGAGAAAAAACTATCAAAGTACTTCCTAAGCCCAATTTGCGGACTTGAGCGAGATGGGTCGCGAAAGTGCATTTGGCCGGACTTCTATGCCCGGACCAATAAATTAATCCTCGGACGAGAGGTCTCACCAACCGACGAAGCCCGCCAAACGACGTTCTTCGACGAGATGGTTAAAGGATGCGTCTCGTCGAGTTGCCAGTTCAAGAAGGAAACGCCGCGTTCCGGCAAAAACCTCTTGGGCTTCACATGTAGAGGACTGGATCGGGAGTACGAGTGCCAGAGTGATGCAAGGCCACTTGTCGTCTCTTTGATGACTTGCTTTGACGCAAGCTCCTTGGAGATCAACACTCCCCCACCCAAGGCCCCAATTCCTGAAGAGGAAAGAGTCGTGACCGCTGACATCAAAGATGTCGCCGACGGCTACCGTCAATGTCAGGGCAAGATCACACTGAGGGGCTGCTTGGTGCAGATCCGGGCTGCCCTTTGCAAGAACTCTCAAACCGACACGTCCGACCCCAGTTGCGGCTCTGACTTTCCCGCAAAGCTCACGTCGCTCTCTTCCCAGTGCCTTAAGAGCGCCTTTAACGACTTTCCAGGCAAATGGAGCACCGGGGACAGTTGGGGCATAGGACTGGGCGGGACGGGGGCAAGCATATCTTCCGTTCCCAAGCTGGAAAACTCACTCATGCTCGAGTTTGACGCGCCGGATGGAAGTGGCGTCAATTTCGGCCGCCTCCGGACGATCAGTACGAGTAGTCGAGGCTACGTTATCGTCGACGGAAAGCGTTTCGGCAATAGCATCGAGGCCCACGACCTGCTGAACGCGATGTTGGCCGGAAGCAATGTGCAGATACCGCATCTCGATTATGCCGATCGATACGAGACGGTAGCCCTTTCAACGTTTCGCGTCCTCTATGGGCAAGTGTCCGAGATATTCAAAAGTTGCGGCTTTTGGGAGGGAGCGAAGCAGTAGTTGTAGTCAACAGACCCGTACGCGCACCTGTCCGCGCCGATTCGAAATGCGTGTCCTCGCACCTACTTACTTTCAGAACAAGCGGCAGGCAGGCTTGCCGACGAGAGACTATCCGATCCGCAAAGTTTCGGCTGACACCTTGCCCGAACGCCCCGTCTGCAGCTCGTAGCTCACCCGCGCGCCCTCCGCGAGACCGGTATAGCCGGCCTTTTCTACCGCACTGATGTGCACGAAGACGTCCGCTCCCCCATCGTCAGGCTGGATGAAGCCGTATCCCTTGGTCGCGTTGAACCACTTCACAATACCCATTGCCATTGCATTATCTCCAAAAAGAACTCTAGCGATCTACCGAAAAGCGTCGCGATCATCAAGGATGTAAGTGGCAGGGCCGCTGTCACGCCGAGCGTCCTTTCCAATCCTCAATCGCTTACGACGGGCACGGTTGCGGCCCGCGATCGATCGCGACGGCGCAGAAGGCAATGAGGGGCGCTCACCGGCGGCTGGTTGCTCGGCCAGCGGCGGAAGTTTCTGCCCCGGCGCGACATCCCTATCCAACTGCTCGAGGGACTCGAGGACCCTCCTGCCCTCCTGTGTGATGGTCCAATAGCCCACCTCCCGTTCGATCAACTTTTGCCCGAAGATATTGAGGTCGGGCGCGCGACTCGCGATGCGCGTCATACGGGCAGGCCATTCTGGCCCGCTAGTGTAGTAGATGGCCAGGTGCTGCTTGACGATTTCAATACTTTGCCCGGCCGGCTGGCCGGCGAGTATCTTCAATATGGAAAATTGAAAGCTCACGCGCGCACGCAAACGACTCACTGAAAGGAATCATCATACCGGCACTTGCCAACGCGACGTAGCGACTGCCTTCGCTTTTCAAACGGAAACGTTGCCAGGTAAGCTTAACGATGCGACGACCGCCCCGTCAGTGCTGGGGACCATTTGCACAACTCTCCTGCCACTCGAGGTCGAGCCTTCCTACTCACACGTAGGAGGCCTTCCACCAGGTCTAAGCTTTAAGTGTCGCGGCCCAACGGAGTGCACCGCTGCCACGGACTCCTTCCTTTCGCCGCCCGATCGCCGGGCCATCCGTGGAAGCTTGTAAATTTCCGGGCTGACCGGCGGGCTGTTCACCCGCCCGAGTCTACGCGCCGCGGTTGCCGAGACGTTTGAGCTGCTATGTTGCCTTGCCTGGTCCGGCAAGGGACGCGAGTCCTTGCGTCATCGTCGGCCTGACCTCGCGTACCAGCGCCAACGCGCTGAAGCGAGATAAAATGGCATCCTTGATCTTGTCCGGCGCCGGTAGATCTTTCATCGCAGCCGGCCACGTGTCGAGGATGCGGGTGGTCGTTTGCCGCATCTCTCGCTCGAGGATTTTTGGATCGACCTTGAGAAGACCGCCAAGACGACGAAGCCTTGCAGTATCGATGATCTTCGGGTCCTTCGTACCGGAAAGCCTCAGCGCCATAGTATCTGGTCTGTAGGTGAGCGTTGACACGATGTCGTAGGCTGGCGAGAGCCGCACATGACGTCCATCAGGCAAAAGGAACGACCAGTTCTTCAGGTGCCCATCGCAATTGCCGATCATGATATCGACAATGAGACGGCGGAGCGCTTCGAGAAGATCGCCAATTGGATCCTCGGAGAACCGCTTTGAGGTATTCAGAATTGTATCCTGATTCCACCAAAAGTACTTTTGATCGGTAATGGTACCAGCAATCTGCGCGAAGTCGACGGTATGTATTCGAACGTCGCCTGGCGCCCGATCAAAACGACGTACTGATAGTGCGTGCTTCCCTATTCTAAATTCATCCGGAACGCCTTCGATGGTTTCGATGTCAACGAGGCGCGTCTCGGAAACGTTTGCGCCAGCAAACTTGGCAAGCTGCATGGACGAGAATTCGTTCTCGACCAGGTTAGGAAACTCCTCGCTCGGGAGCTTGAGAATGACATCGCCGCTCTCGTCTGCCCCTGGCGCCGTAAGACGACGCTTGTCTGCGTGCATAGAGAACTTCATTTGAACGCCGGCCAGCGAGAAGCTAATCGGCTTTGGAATGGTCAGCTGCTTTACGGCTTCGCCTGCGGGACGGCTGGGAGGCGGATCACCGGCTTCGCGCCGGACGACAACCGCGCCAGGGAGGTCACCACCTAGCCGCGCGAGTACATCGTAATTGTCAAAGGATCCTGTTCCGAACTCTCTCTCGACAAGCTCGAGAAGTGCACCTTCCGGCAACAGATTGTCGAAATACGGCGGCAAATACCGCCCGTGTGCAATCTTGTCTCTTCTGTCCCCAAGACGTCGGAGCGTTTCTTCCTCTGTAGCTCCCTGCCACGCCAGGCTGAGGATAGGGCGGGCCGAACCAAGCCTGAGATAACTTTCGTCGAGTTCGAACGTCACGGTACCGCTGGCATCACGCACAAGCGTCCCGACCCGGACCTCTCGATCCGGGGAGGGACGCAAGAACACGCCGAGGAGACCAGGACGGTTAAGTACGGCCATGTGGCCTCACGCCTCTTCGTCCTCCCCGGAAGGATCCGGGATGAACAGCTCTTCGTGAGCGCTCCGAACTGAATTCGGAAACGCAGTCTGAGCTGACGGCCGATCAAGCACCGCCATGACCTCCTCCAGCTTTTCGACGGGAACAAAGGTCAACGTCAGTCCGGCCGCCTCACCCGCTTGTGCCAAGGCATCGATGGTCGCGTTGAGCTTGCCGTGTTCGATACTACTTAGGCGGCTGGCTGCGTTCGCAGTCCGGTAGCCCAGGTCGTTCAGGGTCCAGCCTTTGCGCCGACGAGCGGCAGTCAGCTGAGAGCCCAGTCGCTGACGAGTTCCCTTCTGTTCCATGGCGATTTCACTTATAGAATAAGTTTCGACGAAAGTTTACTTAAGAGATAACGGGACCAATGTCAAGGTAATTTATCTTATAAAGTAAGCTCGAAGCCATTTTATCGTATAAGATAAAGCGCGATCGAGAGGCATCGAGTTCCAGGCCCGCGCAATCGAAAATAGGCACCAACTCACAATTGGAACCTGCGTTATTATAGGCTATATATCTAAATAATAGCAGAGACCGCATCCATTATGAGTTCCGGCAGCTACGAATACGATGAGCAGGGGCGGCACCTATTCAAGCCGAACGTACTTGCATTTCCACGTCTCGAGGACGTCTACAGCCTTTTGGATCCCGCTCTGACCTCTCTCAGGGAGTTCGATCGGCGCCTGACGGTTCTGGACAGAAGGGGGGCCGTCGGTCGTTTGTTCGCCCGCTTGGATGCCGTGCACTCATCCGGAGCGGAAGGCTCCACGACCACTTTCACCGATCTCATGGAATACGAAAGCGCCCTACGCGTCGCGCCGGATCGGGAAGACGCGGCGGTTGTTGCTGCCGCTGCTGCGGGTTTGAGCGAAAACCTCAAAGACGGCGATCTCAAAGGACTGGTCCTCAAGATCCACAAACGACTGTTCGAAGGCAACTCGAACAAAATGCTCGCCGCCGGCGCCGGGGCTTTTAAGGAATTGCCAAACTACGTTCGGGATCCGGACGCGCCCGCCGCGTTCTTCGGCTACACAAAGCCGTCTTCGGTTGTCGCCAGCCTTTCGGATTGGAGCGGTTTCACGCTGGCTTCGGACGACGGAACGAACGAATTGGTCCGTCAGATACTGTCCCATTGGATGTTCGAGCATATCCATCCGGTTTCGGATGGAAACGGGCGCATCGGCCGGCTTCTGGTGCCTATTGTTCTGAAAGCCAAGGGCGTCACCAACACTGCTTGCGCGTTTTTCGGAGAGGCCGTCCACGAGGATAAATCGCTCTACATCGACGCTCTGAAGGACGCCAGGATCTCGGGCAATACGACGAATTACGTGCGTCAGATGCTGAGCTTCCTGCGGAGAACGGCCGACGCGAACATCGTACGCCTGGATAGGTTGGAGGCGATCGAAGCGGATTGGAAAAGCCGCTTCGCGCAAACCAGAAGCGACAGTGTCGTCCACAGGCTTGTTTCGTATGCGATCTCGAAGCCGGTATTCACGGTCGGGGACGTCCAAAACGACTTGGGCGTCAGTTTCGCCGCAGCCAATACTGCCGTCCGAGCGCTGCAGGGCAAAGAGATCGTAAGCGTGCCCGAGGACGCCCGGCGCAATCGTCTCTTTCACGCCGACGAAGTGCTTGTGACTTTCGACCGCTTCAAGGCGCCGACGCGATCCTTCGCGATATGAGCCACCGGGCGCTTTCCACACAAAAAGCCTGATAAAGAGCCAGTAGCGCGCGGATCGAGTGTGAGGATGGCTTTCCTCCGGGTGGCGCGCTAAGCTCGCAGCGCGCAAGAGGAGCTGACTGTCGACCTTGGCATCGCTAATGGCCGTCTCTTAACTTGCGAAACACGCCGTCGGCCTGGGCGGAGGAAGCGCGGGCTTCCGTCTCCCTGAGAACCGCCCCATGTCGGTGGCTGCGCACGGAGCAACCCGGTGGAGGAACATTTGGCATACCTCCATGCCCGGATATATTTCGAGCGGCACTTCGCCGATGTTCGCTAGTTCGAGCGTGAGACAGCCAGAGAAGTACGGGTGAACGCCCGCAGCAGTTTCGATCACCAACCCATGATGTCGGCCAAGCGAGGACTTTCCGGTGACGTAACCCGATAGTCCGGCCGGAAGCCGCAGCCATTCGAGCGTAGTCCCCAACACAAATCGTCCAGGATGCAAGACGTAGTAGTCGCCGAACGGAACGAAATGCTGTCGAGTTCGCGACATCTCGGTCGGCAGAGTGTCACCACCGGAGTCACGCCCCACGAGAGAAACTGAATTGGTGCGCGTCTGCTTAAACGAGCGAAACCAACGACCGGGCCGAAGATCCACAGAGGCTCCGCCCCGCTGTTGGACTCGAACCAAATCAGGGACAGGAACGATCGTGAGCCGCTGCGTGCGCATTCCGACGAAGTCGGCCGTGGATTCCGAGCGAAGCCGGCCGCCTGTACCGATTGAAGCCGGCCAGGGATTCCGATGATCCCGGCCGCCTGCCGAGGCGGGCTCTCGCGACGACGTCGTCATCAGGTCCGTTGGCGGGCTCGTCGTCAAGCGTCTGACGCTTGGCGGCGGCTTTGCGTAGGCTCTCGCCCTTGAGGGTGAGCCTGTGGGCGTTGTGTACGAGGCGATCGAGGATAGCGTCGGCAATGGTTGGGTTGCCGATGAGCTCGCGCCAATGCTCGACCGGAGCTGGCTTGTCACCACGGTCGAGCCGCGGCCATGGCGATCCTCCATCATCTCCAATAGGTCGCGTTGCTGCTCGGCAGTCATCGGGGCAAGTCCCCAGTCGTCGAGAACCAGAAGCTCGACGCGCGCCAGGGTCCTGAGGAGGCGAGCATGGCGGCCGTTGCCCCGCGCGAGGGTGAGCGCCTCGAACAGCCGCGGCAACCGTTGATAGAGCACGGAACGGTTGTCCCGGCAGGCCTTGTGGCCCAAGGCGCAAGCAATCCAGCTCTTGCCGACGCCGGTCAGACCAACGGCATAATGCCCGGTGTCCAACGTTTGAAGTGCGGATAACTTATCCGTTCCACCCGCGCTGTGGCGAACTGGTGTCGGTTGTCGGACGCCAACGCCATGGAGGCGCTGATCATTTCGTCATTCGTCAGCCCGACACCACCCTAGCGCTTTTGCCTGCCTGGATGACGCAGGTGGATGCGGCGCGGTCGGCCTCGCTCATCGCGCATCCTCGCTTTGCACCTGGCGCGCTGATGGCGTTACGCGCACTTGTAGACTCGCTTCTAGGCTTCGCCGACGGGGATTCGCCCCGTCGCGAAGGAGCCGGGCATGGGAAGCGTTCCAAGCTGTCAACGAGATCTATTCGAACCGCCGTCGAAGGTCGAGCCCTTACCGACAGGTGTACAAACGAGACTGCGACCGCTGCTGCTCGCCCTTCTGACGGAAGTGGTGAGCATGGGTGCGACGATCGAGGTCGCGGACGAGGAGACCGGTGATGACCAAGATCACGCCTGATCATCTGGCGCGTGCCGCCATGGTCTATGTCCGCCAGTCGACGACGGATCAGATGGTCAACAACCACGAGAGCCGCCGGAGGCAATATGGACTTGCTGAACGGGCCAAGGCACTAGGTTGGGCAGCAGTCGAGGTCATTGACGATGATCTCGGCCGCTCGGGCTCTGGGATAGCGAGACCTGGCTTTGAGAAGCTGCTGGCGGCGATCTGCGAGGGGCGCGTGGGTGCCGTCGTCTCGATCGAGGCTTCGCGGCTCGCCCGTAATGGGCGAGACTGGCATACCCTTCTGGAGTTCTGCGGCCTCGTCGGAACCCTGATCATCGATGAGGACGGCGTCTACGAGCCGCGGGACCCCAACGACCGACTTCTGTTGGGCATGAAGGGTACGATGAGCGAAATGGAGCTGTCGCTGTTCCGGCAACGCTCGCTCGAAGCCCTCAAGCAGAAGGCGCGGCGCGGTGAACTCTTCCTGACTGTGGCCGTGGGCTTTCTCAAGGCGCGCCACGATCGGATAGATCGGATAGAGAAGGATCCAGATCGACGGATCCAAGAAGCGATTTCGCTGGTCTTCAGCAAGTTCGCAGAGTTGCAGACGGTGCGCCAAGTGCTGCTGTGGATGCGCCAGGAGCACCTGTCGCTGCCCGCGACGGGGTATGATGCCGACGGCCGGACGGTGACCTGGAAGCTGCCAGTTTACAACACGCTACATCATATCTTGACCAACCCGATCTATGCTGGGGCCTATGCCTTCGGGCGTACCGAGAGCCGTATTAGACTCGCCGACGGCCGCAAGAAGATCGTGCGGGGGTTCCGGAAGGAGCGCGCCGCATGGGATACATTGATCCTGGACCATCACGCAGGGTACATTGGCTGGGCGGAGTTCGAGAGGAATCAGCGCCTGATCAGCGACAACGCCAATGGCAAGGGCTTCATGAGCCGCGGCGCTGTGCGGCGGGGGGAGGCGTTGCTTGCGGGTCTGTTCCGGTGTGGCCATTGCGGCCGTAAGCTGCATGTCGCCTATAGCGGCGAGAGCGGCAGTTCGGGGCGCTATCACTGCCGTGGCGCCCAGTTCAACCATGGCGGCGCTTCCTGCATCTCGTTTGGGGGCATGCGCGTGGATCGCGCTGTTGGCGATGAAGTCATCGAGCGTCTTCAGCCGCTTGGCGTTGAAGCCGCTCTCGCCGCGTTGGAGATGCGGCGCAATGAGGCGGCCGAGAAGCGACGGCAGCTCGACCTCGCCTTGGAACAAGCCCGCTACGAAGTCGCCCGCGCTCGGCGTCAATATGACGCCGTCGACCCCGACAACCGGCTCGTCGCGGCCGAACTTGAGCAGCGTTGGAACGAGCGACTTCGCGCCGTTCAGGCCCTGGAGCAAGAGCGAGGCGCAACGGCGGCGGATCCCCGGCTCCCCTTCACCCCGCCGGAACGGCAGGCCCTGCTGGATCTTGGGGCTGATCTCAAGCGCGCCTGGCACAGCCCCAGCGCCACGCCCCAGACACGCAAGCGTATCCTCCGAACCGTGATCGATGAGATCGTTGTGTCCGTCGAAGCCGATGCGCTCAGTCTGGTAATACGTTGGCAAGGCGGCGATCACACGTCGTTACGCGTACGCAAGAATCGGGCGGGACAACATCGATGGAGTACAACCGAGGATATGGTGGAGCTGATCACCGCCCTTGCGCGACAGATGCCGGACCGCGCGATTGCTTCACTCCTCAACCGTGCGGGCAAGAAGACCAGCAGAGGCCTCAATTGGAATCGGTCACACGTCTGCGTCTGGCGCAATCACCGGCGTATCGAGCCCTACCGAGAGGGCGAACGAAGCGAGCGCGGCGAGGCGACGCTCGACGAAGCGGCCTCGGCATTGAACATCAGCGAGGCGACGGTTCGTCGTCTGATCGCCGACAAGACGTTGCCGGCTCAACAGGTGTGCAAAGGTGCGCCTTGGATCATTCTCGTCAGTGATCTTCAACGTGAAGCAGTACGGCACGCTGCCGACGCACGGCGTCTACGCAGGCCGCCGTCTGATGATCCTCAACAAAATGTCCTGCTTTTTTAATGTGATAGCGAGGTGGGCATTATGACGCGAACTCGCTGAGGTGCGAGCGAAGGATGATGAGCAGGTTCTGACGCCGGTCGATCCAGTCGCCGGCGACGAGCTTTTGGAACAGCGGCTTGTCGAGCCCGCGGGGCGCCTTGATGTCTATCCTCGACGACGGCGTTCTGCCGTAGGCTGGCGAACCGCAACCGAGCGACCAGCCGCTTGTTCTCGCGCTCGGTCGCCTCACGGTCGACCAGCAGTGCGAGGCGCTCCTCGAAGGCCCGTGCGGCGATGTCGGGCTGTCGCTGCTGTTCGTCGAGGGCCTTCGCCATGCCGTTAAGCCCGAGTGCGACGAGGCGGTCGTGGGTAGGATGCGTCAACATCGTCTCTCCTTTCGTCAGTGGTAGTAATCGGTGCCGCGGATGTTGCCGTGCCGGATCGGTGGGCCGTCCGGTGGTCTCTCGTTGGCGTAGGCGCGATCGAGACCGTGCTGCAGGATCGACTTGATCGAGCCGTAGGTGGTCGCGCCAATGTCGTTGCCGCGCTGGCAGGCGGCCTCGATGCGGGCCGAGCCGTAGCTGCGCGCGAGCCGCAGAATGCCGAGACAAGCCCGGAAGCCCTGCTCGGGGTGAGGCTTGGCCTTCATGATCGCCTCGACAAGAGCGATCGTGGCGGGACCGATCTTGGCGGCTTCTCGTTTGATCCGCGCCGGCGTCCATTCGGCATAGCGCCGGTGCGCGTTCGGCATGTGCTCCGGGATCGTGGTGTGACGACGGGGTACGGAAGAGCGGGCGTCTTGCATCGGTCCAGAACGTCGGCAGCTTCACGGTTCGCTCGGACGGTGCCGGTGGCACGCTGATTGTCGACCCGCCGGTTCAAGACGGCGATGACGCCCCCACTACATCGTCTATTGGCAATCCGCTGGAAACGCTAGCTGGACTGGGCCATGACGATGCGTTTCACTTCAACTTTGCGGCGCTCCGTGAGGCGGCAAGCGATCTTTTGAGCCGAGTAGCTTCCAAGGTCGGGATCACCGAAAGCGGCCAATTCGACTTCAGCACTCTTCCCGAAGGCGCTTTCCACCATGACGCAGCCAGCGTGAATGAATCCCAGCCAGCGTCACACATCGTCCAAGCGGTCCTTCCGCCGGTTGACCCGACAGCCCACGATGGAGTTTTCGGTGAAGATTTGTTTGCTCCTCATCGGCCCGGTGAACCGCCGCATCTGCCGGCCGTCCCGAATGCTCACTACGATTTGGCCTGACCGGCGGCAAGCCTGTGGAGGAGCCGCTATTCCGTGACTTGTCCCTTCTCCAGCGATGGCAATGCATATCGATAGTGCGACCGGAAGTGCCGAATAAGGTCGTTTGCGACCGCGACGCTCCAGCGCGCGAACGATGGGGTTAGAAGCCTCATTGGCCAACTAGTGGGGATGTCTCGGATAACAATCTCCGGCGGAAGATTCCGGAGGTGCTCTGGTGGATGTTTCTCTGCCGGGGCAACGCGCACAAAACCTTCGGCCTTATAGTGCACAAGCTCATTTCGAAGATGTACGAGCCGCACGAAGTTGCTCCAAATCTGCGCGGGTGGCGGCCATGTCGTACACAGCGCCTGACCAAGAGCATCCCATTTCTGAGTCAGCTCCGTATGTCTCTGATAGGCAAACGCGTCAGTCAAAAGTTCAGGTGGCAAAGTGATAGAGCGGCTCTTGGCTGCTTCACTCGCAAAGTACACGGTGCTGTTGATGAATGCTTCTAGTGCACTAACGGACAGCATGGCGCACGCAATAGGCTCATCAATAGCGTCTCCATGTTCGTCTGCCTGCTTTGCCAGAGCTTCGGCCGCGTTCAAATGAATGTTGGCCATATCTGGAAGCTCGAAGATTTCAAACCACCCTTGGTGTCCTCGCATTTCAGCCCATGAGACCCGCCGACGTGACTCCTCCGTTTGCCTCATGGCGTAGTCGAGCCCAAGTGGGGAGAGCCCGGTGCCCTTCAAAGCCTCATTGATCTCGCCGACATCTTCTGAAAGGCCTCCGATCGGCATCCGCAAGGCCACCGGCTCGTGATCGGCGCGCCCACAGCAGTCCACATATTTTTCCCCCGAGCCGCAAGCGCACGACGCTGACTTTCCGATGGCAATCCCGCGCTGGCCTGCATCGCGGCCTGCCTCCTCGATCATCTTCAAGAGCCCCGCCATTTTCGTCGTGACGTCGGGATTGTTTAGGCGCTCTCCGATTTCCGCTGCTTCACGGGCGGAAGCTCGCGCTTCAGACAGTTGCCCGGCGCGGAGATAAATCATCGCCATATTGCCGAGGGTTGCCGCGGTTGCCCGGTCGTTACCAACCAGACGGGATAAATACAAATCCTTTCGGCCGTACGCGATCGCCTTCTCAAATCGGTTTTGATAGAAATAGTGCAGGCTGAGCTGTGAGAAATTTGTGGAGGCGCCTTCCGCGTCGCCAATTGAAATCTTCACGTCACTTGCGGCTTCTATGCGCCTCTCACCTTCAGCCACCTCCTCGGGATTGCTCGATTTAAGCATCATGATGGCAAGGTTCGACTGAGCACGCGTTAGATGCTCAATGTTCTCGTTCGCCTCGAAGAATCTAACCGCCAGCTTCGTGACGCGGATCGCGTCGTCGATGCGATCAACGAAATGATAGGTTTTTCCAGCCTCAAGCTGCCACCAGCCGGAAGCTTTACTTTTCAAGACGTGCGGCTCAGACATGAGCTGGTCGAACAATGCAGCCGCTTCGTCGTAGTAACCTAATTCCCTTAAGGAGACGGCTCGCAGCTCCATCACGTGCCACGCCGGCATAGACCCCTTTTTGACAGAGATCGCATCCAATTGGCTGAGCGCTGACCGATGATCACCTCGACGCTGAGCAATTCCCACCAAAGTAAAGGCGGCGTTCAGCTTGTCGTCCTCGCCTGCGCGAGGATCAGCGGCAAGTTTCTGCAGCGTCCGTTCAGCTTCATCACGATCACTACGCGCAGACTCCAGACTGAGTAATCCGGCTTCTAAGATGAGCGGGCCGAGGTCAGCTTCTTTCTTTTGCATGCAGCAGTGCTTGAACTTTTTGCCGCTGCCGCAAGCGCATTTCTCGTTTCTACCCTGTTTAGTCATGCTCACATAAAGGCTTGATGCAAATAAACGCTACCATAGCACGCAGACTTTCCTCATCTCAATCGCAGGGCAGAAAACTTTTCCAAACAAACCGCGCTGTCCAATCATCGCATCATCACTGATAAGTTTGGTCAGGAACAACAGGCAAGCCATGCGCTGTCTGACATTCGAGGGGAATGTCGAAGCGCGCTTGGCAAGGGGTCTGGCCCCGTTGCATCCCCGGTTTGAGGCCGGGGTATTGATCTGACAAGGACCACATGAGCCCGAGCGACGGGCGGCAGCGCCGCTTCCGTGTTACCATCCGCGTCTCATTATCCGAGCGTCAAGCCGTCGATGCTGCGGCCTCCCGCAGCGGAATTACGCTTTCTGCCTATGCCCAGCATGCCCTGGTTAACGCCAAACCGCTACGTGCAGCGCGCAGACCATCAGTCGATATGTCGCTACTGGTATCTGTTCTCGACCGGCTAGGCGGGATTGCTTCAACGATGCGCGCGATATCCCGTCTGCTCAGCGCTCGGGCCGAACTTGCGTTGCCGTCATCCATGGAACGAGATCTGGCTCGCAGCTTATCCGACTTACGCGCGCTCCGCCCGCAGCTTATTCGAGCGCTGCGAAAGCGTCCTGAAGCCCCATGATCATCAAGGGCCAGGCACGGCGCCGCGCCAAGCAGCTCGCCTATCGGCCGGCCCTGTCCATGCTCGGCACCGCCGAGTCGGTACAGCCCGTGCACTTGGTGGGACAGAGCAACTCCGGCTTTACAGACCCAATCCACATGGCAGCAATTTCGCTGAACAACGCGACCAGTTCACTGCTTACCATTCGCCCGACCCTCGACAATAGTATCTTTTTGCGGATTATCAGTGACCTATCGAACGATATCGGGAACGTCGCCCTGATCGTTGAAAAAGAGAGCTTTGCCAAGGCGCAGGCAAAACTGAAACCAAAGAAGCGCGCGAGAACCGCGGTAGGAAAGAAGAAGAGCAAATAGCCCCTGCTATCCGCGCGCGCCACCCTGAAGTTCGGTCTCGATCTGCTCTAGAATCTCGATAGCATCGGCAATCCCAGAGGCTACCCGGCACTGAAACAGTTGATCAAGAGCAACGTGACGTGCGGCGAGAGTGGAATGCAGTCCATCTTCAGTGAAGAAGGCTTGGCAATAGGCCAGCGCTGCCGATGCGTGCTCAAAATCATACAAGTCATTGCTCGTAAATCGCCGCGCCTTGTCCCAACGGAACGCCGCATGCAGCGCTGCATGAATGTGCAGCGTGCGAAGCTGTTGCCGGACTTGTGGACGCTTCTTAAGCGCAATGAAGAGCAGATTTGCCCACTGGTTCCAGAATGTTTGCCATTGCGAAGACTTGGCTTCGGGGGGCTCTCCGCCCGTCCTCTTCCGGAACATATCGCCCATCACATCCATGGCGATATCCGCGCCAAGCTCAACCGCGCCCTTAAGCTCGGCTTCCAAGGCTTGGGCGAAGCTCTTAAGTTGATCCGCGTTCTGCTTCACGCCCTCGTTCAATCCAGAAACGGTGAAATCAAGGCCATCAGGCGGTGAATTAGCTCCAAGCGTACGCATCACCTCTTCAAGCGGCATATCCCACATCCGGTCGAAGAACGCCTTCTGCATCGCAAGCTCGGTTGCAGCATCGGCGCCCGTGTTAGTCGGATGAACAAACCCGACAGCGAACGCAACCCGCGACCAGACCAGATGATGCAACGGATGCAAATCGTCGCTGCCCTCTGCGCCGTGCACAAAGTAAGAGACCTCAGTCCCGAGCCGCATGCGGTGATCAAGAAGCGAAACACCGCGGCTTAGCTCGTCGACAACGCGTGCAATTTCGAGACGAGCAGTCGGATCACCATTTTTCAGGAACTCGAAGAAGGTACTGTCGCTGATTGGGCAGAAAACTCTGCCATCCTGCACCAGCTTGCGAAGCCGTTGCAGCAGCTCTTGTGCTGCCGGATCGCGGTTACGGTCGGCGACGCAGTCGCGTAATACGATCCAGAACTTGGTGTCGAGGTAGATAGCGGTGCGACGCTCAAGCGATTGGCCCAATTCCACCACGCGGCTCTTGACGTGCCTTTCGAGCGAGATCTCAGGGTGTGCACGGTGCGCAGCGATATCCATGGTCCTAGGCGTCTTCAATCCTCAAAACGGCGATTGCGAGACCTACTGTCTGCGGCCTCATGTTTGCGTTCAACTTCGATCCTCTCCTGTAACACCGCTTTGGCAGCATCGAGCGCATCGGTGAGCGCCGGGGTTTGATCGACCGGAAGCCGCTCAAGAAGCTTCAGCCGCCCCTCAAGCTTCGTTGCGAGAGAACCGCTCCAGCTCGTGGGATGAAGGCGCCGGACAATCTCCTTGAGAACAGCGTGCGGATCAGGCGCCCTCGCAAGAAGTTTTGCAGGCAAAGGAAGCCATTCATGCGGCTCATTGTTCGCTGGGCGCTTAAACAAACCAGCCGATGCGGCCATGATCGGATAGCGGATACCCGGAGCCGCATCGCACCAGGCTAGCAGAACATCGTCGGAGACAACTGCCATCGGATTCTTGTGGAACCGTTGGAAGTCGGCGAAGGCTTGCATCGCGTTTCCCCTGGACTTGGCGTCGCCCGAAAACGCTTCATCCAGCACGACGATCGGATGAACCTGAAGCAGCCCTGTCATCAGGTCGTCCTGATCATGCGCATATATGTCGTAACGTCGGACGGCAACCATCATCTTTTGGACCATGCGCCGCACGACGGGAACACCCTCTTCACCGACCAGCGACACTTGAGCGATCCGCCCCAGTTCACGATCCTCCCGATCGGTGCGCCGATCCTTCTTATGAAACTCGAACGCATCCAGAAGGGTCCTGCCGACTTCCGCGACCTCAGGCACCGTCGATCGCTTGTCTGCCGCATCGCCAAACAAACGCATCGATAAGATTTCCAGCGAGACCGTTAGGCCGTCGGGCTTGCTCGCAATGGCAAGCAGAAGATCACGGAATTGGGGCCCCGGAATTTCGTCGCTCACGCGGCCATAGGCCAGCGCGTAAAACTGCGTGATATCGGCTTTGCCAAGTTCGAGCGCTTCGTGCAAGCGCTCAAGCCCTCGGTCGTCGATAGGAACACTGGTCTGGAGCTGAGGAAAGTACGGACCAAGCGATGGATGCTGTAGTGCTTCGTCCAGCATCTTGTCGGCCAGCTTGGCGTCCCGCTTTTGCAAGCCAGCCAGGAAGCCACCCATCACTCCTGCTGCAGGCTTCTCCGTGGTCGCAAATTCGGTAACGAACGCCTGCCAAATCTCGTAGGGCTTCTCGGTACTGCCTGCGAGGCCTGCCCCGAACAGCGGAACGCGCGAACCACCCTTCACCAGGCCCGGAAGCAAGGTCTTGAAGGCTTCGTCGTCGTTCGCGACGTCTTTGCCGAGATTCTCGACCGTCCGGTTCATGCGTGCGGCGGCACCGGCGTAATCATCGTTCTCGACTTCTTGTAGATCATCGAGATCGATGCTCCCGCCGCCGCTTCCGAGAACCACTCCCTTGACCTGATCAACGAGGTCCTTCGGCCGCAACAATTCTTCCAGAGCCGACAGCCGCTCGCGGATCTCGGGAGGCATGTGTTCGCTGTCATAAATTCGAGTCTGGCGCACAGCTGCCCAACCTTCGCGCCAAAACCCCTTCTTGCTAATCTCCTTTACGAGCGTCTCGATAGCATCGATTTGTCCCGTGTTTGACCAGAGCCCCCGGAACTCGTGCGCGATCGAAGTCCGGACACCGGCCGCCACGGGGTCGTTGGACAAGGCCATGGGCGAGACGAGGTGGAGGACCCCGCCGAACCAATCCTGCACATCCTTCCCGGTCGGCGGGTAATAGCCGTAGTCGCGGGAACGCGCGCCAAAATCGAAACCGTGGCCCGACGAGAAATGATCGGTTTTCAGCACGGCGTCGAGTGATTTCAATCCCAGCGCGCGCAGGGCCGGATCATCGGATCGGAGCATGCCCTCAAGCACCTTAAGGCGCATGGCAATCGGCGCGTGCGTACCGGAAAGAACAATGTGAAACAGTGACGGCACGATACCCGCTGCGCTGCTCTCATCATCGGAGGCCGCCGCTTGCGCAAGCTTGATCAGGAGAGCGATGGCCCGCTCGAATTGCTCTGGCTCGTAAGCCAGTGATCGCAGAAGCCGCACGACGTGCGCGCCCTTGGCGAGCGTCGCGCGGTCCGCGTCCTTCAGGGTACGTTCGATAGCGGCCAAGGTCTCATCCGGCATGACCGGAGCGACGTTCGCCAACATCGTGCGCTCATCCTCGCCGAGATCGGGTATTTCCGCGAGCATGCCGCCCGGCGACAGCCATCTTTCCACGATGGCCCGGGCCTCCTTGCTGCCGTCGAGGTAGCCGAGCCTCCGCGAAAAGGAACGCCGCAGGCGCGCGGGAGCGTTCGTCACCAGCGCATTCATGATCGTTGCGGCGGGAATGTTCTGCAAAGCGAGGGCCGCGAGGCGATTAGCGATAGCGTGCGGTAACACCGCGCGCCATTCTGCGCGTTCTTGCAACAAGTCGCGCCGCTTCAGTTCGGCAATGCCCGCGTAGACTTCCGACACGGGCTTGCCGATCAGGCTGGCAAGGATGGGTAGCTCAGCGCCATCGCCTTCCGTCTTAACCCCTTCAAACGAGTACACCAGCGAACACGCTTGCGCGATCAGGAGCAAGTCGGGGTCGTGCTCATGCCGCTGCTGGAACAGTCGTTTGAACAAATCCGCATCGCTGAGGCCGGTGATGGCCTCGTTCTTACCGACCGTCGCGGCGAGCGCGAGGGCGACACGCGCGTTGCCGCCAGAGAACTCCGCAATAGTGCCGGCGTCGATCTGGGAGATTTCCGGGTAGCGGCGCGCCACCAGCTTCTCGATGAGCGGCAGTGACGACGAATCCAGCGCGAACACATCGGTGCCCTCGGGCTGGTCGTCGCGGATATCGTATTCGACCGTAATAACGCTGATCGTTGAGTTCGCCGCGCGCGCAACCTTCGCCAACTCGCCGTGAAGCTCAGAAGGGCAATTGTCGATGACAAGAATGCCCCGCCTGCCTGCCGCGATGAGGTCGGATGCAAGGCCAATCGGCGGCGGGTTCGGGTCTTCTGCGACGTTCGTGTAGTACGCAAGCGATGGATCGAGGCTGTCTTTGCCGATCTTATCGTCGAACAGCGCCTCGCAAAGCCGCGTCTTTCCGACGCCTGACAAGCCGACCAGCCGCACCACCTGTCGCGGCTGGCCAAGAACCTCGCGCATGCGGTTGATACCATCGACCGCGCTGACCCCGTCCCCCTCGTCCTTGTCGCCAGTCTTGATGCGGGCTTCACCGTCGAACAAGTAGTCATCGTCGACGCCACCCGGGGCACGGGACCACGAACCGAAGGATTGCCAGCCCGGAATTGATTTGCCGATCAAAAACCGGACCCACGGAATAAGGCCCGGATGATCGCGAAGCCAGGTCGCCACGCGGTTGCGGTCATAAAAATCGAGCGCAAGCTTCGATGCGTCGGCGATGCCCTCCGCCGCCTCCGCCATCGCCTTCTTGCGGTTCTTGAGCGCTGAATGAGCCGTGGAACCCGTCGCACTTACGATGATGTAGGCGCCCGATGCCTTGGCGAGATCGACAAGGATGGGACGCACCACGCCACCCGGCTT
The DNA here is from genome assembly GCF_054056795.1 of Bradyrhizobium sp. USDA 3315. Taxonomy (NCBI): domain Bacteria; kingdom Pseudomonadati; phylum Pseudomonadota; class Alphaproteobacteria; order Hyphomicrobiales; family Nitrobacteraceae; genus Bradyrhizobium; species Bradyrhizobium sp. USDA 3315. Next base: position 89,928 of record NZ_JBSRYP010000001.1, read on the forward strand.
CATCTCACCGAGAATTTCCTGTCGGGGCATGTCGGGCTTCTTGACCTGAAACCCCGTCTCGGGGCGCGGGATGAAGCCGCCGATGGTGGCGCCAGCCGGCAGCCCCACATGCACATCAAGACCACCGTCCTTGGCCGTCTGGCTGCCGCCCCAGGTCGCGTGCGAGACAGAATGACCCTGCCGGCGCAGTTCGGCTTCGCACAACCGTCCAATCAGCGCGCGCAGATCCGTGTCATTCAGATGGGAAATTTCGTCCCCGGTGATTTCAAACATGATTCGAAGCTAAGTAAGCCATTAAGTGTCGTCAATCACAGATAGAAGCGAGATATCGGATAACCCCAACACTAAATGTTGGCACACGGCAAAGCCTTCTATTCCGCCGCCGCGAAATCGGGGTCGCGCCCGCGCGTGCCGAAATGAAGGTAGGAGTCGATATAGGCCAGCCGATAGGCGTTTGCCGTACCGCGATCGTTGATCCGGCTCTCGGTGCGTTCGACATGGATGAGCCCAGCGTTGAGCAACACGCTGATGGCGGGCTTGATCCGATGCCGCTCGATACCAGAATATTCCTCGATCTTGTCGTAGCTGAGATGCGCCATATTGGTCTCGTTCGAGCGGCGCCGGGCGAACAGGTAATAGAGCTTCAAGGCGTGAAGCTCCGTCATCGAGCGCGAGGTGAAATGCTGGAACCCGATGACGCGGCCGTTCCCGTAGAGCCATCTCGCGGGCAACTTCGACCAGCTATGGCCGTTCCCAAAATTCGTGAGCTGGATGGAGCTGCGGCCCGCTGGCTTGCGCTCGATCACGCCGAGATCGGTCAGGACGGCAAGACCATTTGAAATCTTGACGCGGCTTAAGCCCGTGGCCAGCGCCAGCCTGTCGTAGATGCAACTCGCCAACCCCTCATCGTCGGCGACGTGGGCAATTGGCGCCAACACCATCAGCGCTGCGGCATTGTCCGAGCCCGACGTATCTGACCTCGTCCACTGCAAACCCTGCAGACCGCCTTCCTCGATCCACATCGAAGGTAGCCGTACCCAGTCACGCACCCGCATCACTTCCGCTCCCTTGCAAGCGTGAACACCGCGTAGGTCGCGAAACCCGCGAGCGCGAAAGCACCCAGGATCACGAGAACGGCCAATGCGCAGCCAGACATGCCGCCGAGCGCGGCGAGCCAACTTTCAACGTCTTTCATCGAAGCCTCCAAGAACGGTTGAGCTTCGAATTTTTAGACAGGCCCCCAGACACTAGATATAGTTATGGCTCCAGCAAGGGCCAGAAGCGTCCCATTCCCTATGTATTATGCTAGTCTTGTATATTACGTTTGGTTCTCGAAATAGCCTGATTGGTTCACGAAAGGCACCTCCGTGAACTGAACGTAATACCTCAGCATGACCCGCGGGCGCCGGGCAAGGCGTCTGGCGCCGCTAGCCCTTTGGCGCTGGACTTCATGTGACCGGGTGCTTCCTCGATCTCTTTGATCGCCTGTACTGCAAAGCGCCCCAAATCAGGATGGACTGTCCAGACGCGGAGCAGCGGAATATCGCGCGCACCGCCGAACCGCCCCAAGTTCACCAAAGCCTTCTCGATCACGTCCTCGGTGCGGAAAAACTCAAAATACCCGGATTGGATCGTCGGCTTTTCGAGCGCGGCGCGGTAGATCGCGGCGATCTCATTAGGAAAATACTGCCGAAATGACGTCGCCACAGGCTCCGAACCCGGGAGCCGGCGCGCGCTTTCCGCGAACATATGGTCCGACCGGAAGAATTCTCCGGCGACAGCAGCGGCGACACCCGCTTCATGGCGCGACAGGACTGCAAGCGAAGCCGCGCAATTCGACTTGCGCTCCGACACCGGCAGATCGTCGCGGTTCAGCCAATAAAGAATCTGCCCGCAAGCCAGCAGCGCATGGTCCGCTGCGGACGCGGCTTCCTCCGAACGGTCAGGCATCGGGCAGCGCAGACGCGCAAGCGCCGCATAGGCCATTTCAAACGTCCGAATGGCATCCTGCATCATCACCTCCCTTTTCGGAGGCAGAGTCGTCCACTGCGCGAGAATGGGCGCCGCGGCCGGGTCTCCAAACGAGGCCACTTCGGCAATCAGTGACGGCGCGAACATGGAATGGCCCTCCGCGCCTCGCGCGGCCATGAAAAGAAGTGCTTTGCGCTCTTCAGCCAGCAAGCCTTTCCATGCTTCCCAATACGCAGCGTCGTATGGATGGTCGAACTGCGCGTTCCACGTCCCGTTGGCCGCTCGCCACATCAAGGGGTTGTCACGGTCCCCCAGCACCGCTTGGAATTCCGCTTTGGCGGTCGCGACATAGTTCTCCTGATCATCGTCCAACGCACCGAGGGATTTAAGCGCATCAATGATACCCCAGGCATCGAAACCGCCGGCGGGCAAACAGGTTGTCTCGATGGCGGCAATCAATGCCTGACGCTCTGCATCATTCAGCGCGTGGGCACACATCATCGCCGCGTGCATCAGCCCGAGCCGCAGATGATGGGCGGCTCTCGGCCACCAGCGCCTAACGAGCTCGGGCAGTATCGTTCCGATGGAGGGCGCGGCGGGGTCGGAATACTTATCGAGTTCGATCAGCAGGCCGACTTGTCCTGGCGATATCGTGTCGGACTTCAGCCGCCCATGGATGTTGGCGCTGGCCGTAACCTTCGGTCCGTCGTAAAGGCCACCACTTGAGATAGGACTGCAAATGCGCGACAGCCCGGTTTCGCGCATTCCGACGCCGGCATAGCTTACCGCGTAGAGGCCCGTCCGCAGATTGAGTTTCTTTTCCTTTGCCTGATCGAGCAATCGACGATGTTCTTCGGCTAGCCGCGCGTCCATTTTTCCAATGAGATCGAGCAGTTCATCGAGACGGCGACCCGCAACCAGCTCTTGGGGAACGGCTGCAAGGACGGCCCGATCTTGCTGAGACCATTCCTGAACCGTCTCCGGTTTGGGTCGCACGTGCCACATGAATTCGTCCGAGACCTCAAACCGCACGCTTTCAATTTCTTCGCGCACACGAGCAACCACCTCATCGCAACGATCATTTGCCCAACGCTGCGCGTCCGGCCCGCATTGCCCCGAGAGGCACGCGCGAATAACACGCACATCGGATACATGGGGTAGCACTTGGCGCCGGAAACTGTCGTCGTCGATGGCCCCGAGTACGAAGGGTGTCATTTCCAGGTGTTGTGGCAATCGCAACGCCGCTACGACCGCTTCGGGATCATCACCCGCGCGACGCACGATCGCCTCGGCCGCGAATACGTTGAGGAACATCTCGTGGCTGAAACTCACCCGGTCGCCCCGCTTGTCCAGAATGTTGGCTTCCTGCAGCGCCCGCAACAAAGCTCCCGAGACTCCCTCGCGATCCGATAAGCGATCCAGTTCCCGAACGGAAAGCCCGAAGCTAATGCGCTGTGTCATCATCCCGGCGACGCGGGACAGGGCACGAATGCCGTCAGAAGCGAAGGAGCCCAGCCGTTCGCGCGCATATGCATCGAACAAGCCATACTTGCTCGTGCCAGGAGAGAGCCGTTGGCCGAGTTGCCCAACCATCTTCGCTTCAAGACCGCTTCCAACGGCACCGATCAATTCCGCAAGGGCTTGGACGGAAACGCCGCCGGCAGCCTGTTGCGCGATGACCAGTTTGGTTTCGCCGTCCGGGATCTGTAAGGCATAGCCGCGCACCGGCAGGAGATCACCGCGCTCAAGCGGAACCCGGCTTGAGACAACAGCACGCGCATCATATCGCTTTATGGCCGCAGCAATGCTTCGTGTCAGGCGTTGCCGTTTGGCTGGCGTGCATTCGTTGTAGCCGTCCACGACGAGCAAAAGGCGACGGTTCAGCTTCCGCGCGGCGGAGATCACCGCGGCCGCCGACCTCGCATCGAGCAAAGCCGCCTCACGGTTCACCACATCCCGCATGTTGCCTTCGAACTCTTTCGCAGGGACGATGATCGGCACGTCGCCGCGCCCTAAAGCCGCAAGCCCGATACCGTATCCAAGCAGGCTCTTGCCGCATCCTGAAGGCCCTGTCAGCAGCATGTTGTCGTCTTGCGCGGATCGCTCCAGAACATCATCCGACGAGAGCGCCTCACTTTCATGAACGCAAGGCACGGAAACCATGCCAGACGAAGACCCGCCGTAGGTTCGGATGAAGGCCTCACCGTAGCCCTTCAGCAATTGCTCGGCGTCAAGCAGTTCCGGGCTCAAGGCCGCGTCGATCGACGGTGCCTGGATCAATCGATGATGCGCCGCGAAAGCGCGCCACTGTTCCAGCGACCATCCATCGCGTTTCGCCGGTGCGATAAGCTGCGGAAGATCGTCGAGGCCGCCAATCGAAACCTTGAAATCTCCCGGCGGGATCGTCGAGCCGGCGGGGATGGAAGGAACGATGATCAGGGCAGCGTTCGGGTACGGAACCTCGGCGCCGACGAAGCTTCGCATCGCATCACGCACGGCAAGTTTCTCGTTCATGGCCTGAAGATACGGGTTGCCGAATTTTTTCCATACACCCGAGGCTAGGCGCGCTTCCCAATCGCCGTTGTGGGCACCGCGAACGGCTGAAGTAAATCCTTTTGACTCGGTGACGAGCGCCGCCCGGTCGACCGCGATAACAAGATCGACCTGACGCTCGCCAAGACTTGCATTCGCCAGGATGACGGCTGGAATACCTTGCGCCGACAGAAATTCATAGGCGCGCTGCAGGGCAGCCCGCTCCGAAGCGTGCTCGATTGCCGCGCCAATGAATAGCTCTATAGATGGCAACGAGGGCTCCACAATGCGGGAAGGGAGAACGGACGTGATTAAAATAGGGAAAGTTGAAACGGTCTACGCCGAAAATGTAGGGTCGCGCTAGCAACCGTCAATGGGAGATTGGCCAATGAGCCTGTTATCCTGGTAAAATGAGGGGCGGCTTCTGCGCGCTAGTGTCCGGGCTCACCGTTTTGTCGGCTCGCTCGTTAGCGCTGATCCAAATGAGACCGCAGAATAAACACGCATGAGCTACGCCGATATGCTTGGAGTTAAGTCAGCATTTCCTGAAGCACGTGGCTGGCGAGCCGGATCGATCCCGTTGTTACGTCGAAGCCAACGGGCGGCGCGATTGCGGCTGAGACCTTCTCTTGCTCACTTTCGAAGAAGGCGCGATGCTTGACCCGGCCCTTGCTGCCGCCACCCGCAAGGGCAAGAAGCGAAATCGCGGCCGACGTGGAGGGTGCTCGGCTAACCGCGTCAAGCAGTTGAGCGCCTACTTCGGGATCGCGCTCAATGCGGCGCAGCAGCGATGGTGCCCAGTAAGAGCAATTCCAAAACATCGTGTCTCGATGGGAGTCTTCGAGAAGCCAGAACAGCGCGTCAACGATCTTGTCGCCTGTCCGGGCGGCGGCCATCACCTTGAAACCGGATGCGATGTCGTAGTCTCGGCCGAGAGCTTGTTGCGTGAGCAGCGTTTCAATGCCCGGCTCATGTCTTCGTAAAGCCACTTCAGCAAGTGCCGCCGCTGCGCAGGAGCGGTCGGGATTTGCAGCAAAGCTGTCCACCACCTTTCGCAAAAGAGCCTGATCGTGCGAAAACTGCTCCGCAAAAATCTCGACCGCCATCATCGCCGCCCATATATCGCCATTGGTCCGGCCATAGGTGCGGGTGTGCGTTAGCACAATCGGCATGATCAGGTCACGCAAGGCATCGCCAGACGGGCGAAAGCGCGCCAGTAGACCGATCTGGTCGAACTTACTCACATAGCGTGTGGTGGGAATTGCGGCCGTCATGATATCGAAAAGCCGCTCGGCATTTTCCACGCCAGGATTAAGGACAGAGAGGCACGTCTCGGCGGAGAGTTCCAGCCGACTGATCACTTGCGCATCGTCGCCCAGCGCTTTCGCGAAACGATCCCAAAGGGGGAGCATCCGCCGGAAATACCTGTCGTCGTTCCGCAAGAGGGGCATATGCCCAAGCCTGATGGTGCTAGCTCTTCCTTGATAGTCCTTGGAGGCGGCAAAGGATTCGAGTTTGTTCGCCATGCCAAGCCCGATCACTGCCGCAGCACGGCGATGGTCCATTTGCGGGCCGATCGCATTAAGCTCCTCTCGCAGATACGCTTCCTTGTCGGAATCAAGAATGCCTTTCGCGACGCTGGTCTCGGCCCACGCCATAATGGCTGCACCGCTTGCGGCGCCGTCGTTGTCAAGGCGACTTCTGCTCAAAATCGAGAATGCGGATTCGCTTGAATGCGCAGCCCCTTCAATATGGTCAACAAGCGCGAGCCGCGCCGTCGCGGGAAGCGGAGCAATGATTTTCAGTACGCGCGCACGCATATCGGCGTCAGAGCCGAAATTGAACGAGATTTCCTCGATATTTCCGTCGCGCCGCTCCAATTCTGCCAGCGCGAGTTCGCGGATTTCGGGACGACCGGGAAATGTGTTGATCATGGCCCCGCGCCACATGTCGTGAGATAATGTCTCCTTGGTCAGTGAGCCCGCGCTGTAGCAGGCCCTGAACACCTCTTCATCGTCAGGCGGCAGGCCGAGGCGTCGGATGCCTGTAACAAGCATCTCGATCCGGTTGGGGCGGCTTGCAAATGAACGCAAGATGGCCGCGCGTATCGCGTTCTTGTCGTCGATGACATCCGGAAGATAGGAAGCGACATACGCAATCTTGTCCGCCGGGCCGTCGAGGGCCTCGTGAAATACCGTAGAAACCTCGGAATCATCTTTGCCCCACCCCTCGACCAAGCCTCGCGCCGACCAGAAGGCCAGCGAATTCTTATCTTTGAATGACGCGATGAGCGCGCGCTTGACGAAGGGCAGCCGTAGCGCCTTGCTTATCCAGTAGGTCTCAAAATCAAGCGAATGATCCTTGTTAAGATGACCTTCGACTAGCGCGATGGCTTCGGGTGTCCATACGACGCGGCTCGTCTGAATATTTGAGCGGGTAAAAAAATGGTCCAGGGCGTAATCTTGCGCCAGGATCTCCTTCAGAGCGGGCTCGATCAGTGCGTGCGTAGGATCGACAGCGATAAGACTTCCAACGAGAGGTGTCTTGTCGTTGCGGCGCGTCGCGCTAGTGAAGGCGCGTTCGAGATGCCCCAGGGTCTCAGCCTTGTACTTGTTTCCAAAGTAATTAAGGACGTCGGGCGCGAACACGTGGCTCGAAAAATCCCGCTCACGGTCGAACCCGATGCGCGCGAATATCTCCAGATCGGTAAGGTCAGCCTCATCCCGCTCGGCCCGGATGCGGATTGCTTCAGTCTGAATCCCGATGTGATCGCTTTCGCGAAGCGCCTCGGCAATGGCCGCCACATCGGCATCACCCTTCCAGCCTCGCCCGAGCGCGAAAAGCGATGCGTGAACCGTGCCAACCGAGCGGGGTCTGTGCAACAAGTCGAGCAAGGCAGCCTTAATGCCCGCATCGCCGTCTGCGAACTCGGCGAGGACTTGCGCGGCGTCCCGCCAGACGTACTCGTTCTCGCCCGCAACAATTCTTAGAAGATAAGGGAGACAGGCGCTCCGCGTATTTTCGGGCCATTTACGCATACCACGAACAGCACCCGCACGCGCTCCTCCATGGAAATCCGGCGTCCACTCCTTCAGCTTTTCGGAGCATTGGGCCGAGACCGATTGTGAAAAAAGCCCATCCGTAACGGCAGCAAGCAACTGCCGCTCCCGTGCGCCCCATGAGAAACGCTCGGTCTCTGCGAAGAGTGTTTCCGCGAGCCGGCGAACAGTAGGCAAGTCATGCGCGAAATCAGCGAACACGGCCTCGGTCAGCACGGCATTACGGACTACTTGATCGGCCGTGCCCGCAGCTGGAGCCTGTTCGATGGCCGTCAATAGCTGTCCCGCCTCCTGTTCATTGGTCACCAGATACAAAAGATAAAGGATCGGTTCGCTCCAGGTGGGCTGAGCGGCGTGCTTCCTGATAAACTCAATCCTGTCGGCGAGCGGTAACTGAACAAGCTTACGCGCAACGAGGTATTCCTGAAGGAGGCGGTGCAGGAAGCCGATACTATCCGGTGCCTTCTTGACAAGCAGCCCGGCGCTTTCCTCGCTGAAGGAGAATACGGTTCGCGCCTGCGCTTCGGCCAGCTCGAGATTGGCGGTTCCGGTCCGTGTGATGATGATGTTTGCCGCCCGTGCAACGGCGTCGGCTTCGAAGGCCCCGTCGGCAACGGAACCACGGAGCTCTCCGGCATGAAGTCCATACGCGAAATCATCGAGGAGCCTATCGCGAAGCCTGGCATCGAGCGAAGCCGCCTTTGTCTCGACCGCATCCTTGGCACGGCGCCGAGGCTGGTGCTCCAGAAGCTGGTCAACTATCTCTTTGCTGGCGTCGAACCGGTTGCGGGGCAGATCGCGACCGGTCCGATGGAGCTTTAGAAGCGCAACGAGAAATAGCGGCGTGTATGAAAGGCGAGCGATGCCGGTGTTTCTAGCAAGGGCACCGGCAAAGCTCTTTGCCCGGTGTTCCGCTTGCGCTTCGACTGCGGAAGGTGCCGCACTCTTCCCAAGATCACTCCGCTCGAGTATCCTATACCAGAGCAGCGCCAGAGCATCGCGTTTCGTCTCGGACAGCGGCGCCAACTGAAGCCGCGTCCAGTTTCCGCCGATGCCGCTCAAGGCCTTCATTCCATGTGGTCTCGACGTCGCGATAACAGGGACGTCATTCATTTCCGCGAAGGTCGTGAGGCCTGACAGGACTGTATCCGGGACGGCACTCCCGCGCGCTTCGTCGAGACCGTCGACGAGAAGGATGATCTTCCCAGCCGTCAATACGCGCTTCATGTCGGCCGCTAAAGCGACGTCGTTTTGTGCGGCAATGAAGGCGTGGACGACCTCTCCCAGAGGCGGCGGGTGATCGTTGCCTTCCGCCATGCGGGCCCACAGCGCAAACGGCACCCAAACGGGAACGTATCCCCCATACCGGTTGCGGACCGCCTCGATTTCGGGCGCGTCGGACAGGATATCGAGAGCAATGAACCGGAGAAGAGTGGTCTTGCCGGCGCCCGCGTCCGCCGTAATGACGGATCGCTTTTCGCTCGCCATGAATTGGTCAACCGTGATTGATCGTTCGCGTGACCGAGGTGGCTGCGGGCGGATTACCGGCTCTTGCATACCGCCGCTAAACTTCATCGTCTGGACCCGGGGGTCATCCCTCGTCGGCGGCGCCTTTGGTGCAGGAGCCTCTGACTCCTGTTCGACGCTTCCGACATTCATGAGAAGGTCGGGGAGCACGTAGCGCTGCCCGAGCGCGGGCGCCGGGATGGGGCGGCCGTCCTTGTCCTGCCCTGCGATCGGCAGGCCCGGATCTACGGTCGCAATCCATGCGCTGTAAAAGTCACGGAGCCGCACCCGCAAGGCCTCGACATCGAAGCGGGAAAGACGGTCTGCAAGTCGAGCTGCCGCCTCGGCCCCGCAGACCGCGTCAACCCACGGCCTGCTGAAGAAGTCATCAATGATCTCAGGCTCACCGCGTAGCCTCTCCGTAAGCTCGGTGCAGCCAAGCGGCTCGAAGGTAATGTTCTTCGCCTTGAGCGCCGTTCTCGCCTCTTCCAACGCGTCGACTGCATTCGGATCGTCATTGAGCGGGCATGCCAGCGCCAGGACAAACCGCGTCGCCTGCCCAGCCCACTCATGCTCCAGAAAGTAATCGACCGCCTTTTTGACTTGAGCGTTTCCGAATTTTTTGTGACGCTTGCTTTGCCAGACTTCGAATGCGCCGTCCTTCATCCGCACAAGAATGTCGATGCCGCGCTGCGCTTGCCCCGGACCGCCGTAACACCAGGCTTTTTCGACGGCACCGTCACGCTCAGCGAGCTTGCGGCATAGGCGCTCAAAGTCCTCCCACGGCATGCCAAGCAACGGCAACGCGTGGGCCTTGGCCCGAATGGGTGGCGCAGGCTTTGGGCCTGTCGGGATTGTCGTGAGCCAACGCGGATTCTCCTCGCGCGAGAGCGACGGGGCGCCTTTCTTCGGCTTTCGGACGGGCTTCTTCATGATACGATTCACGTGATGCTCAATGGCAAATCAAAGGCCCATTAAGAACCGCCCCGCTTTGGCTGGCAAGGTAATGTGATCCCCAGGAAGTGAATGTCGGGGGCATCCGGCTTCGCCGGAAGCGGGCTCTACTCGCTTCGCTCACCGAGCCGCCTTCGGCGTCTCGGCCCTTCGGGTAACGATCGCCGTGCCCAAGAGATTATGCGCGCAGACGCTGAGGGGACACCCCTCCAGCGGGGCGCAAGCACTTCGCAAGTCCGCGCGGCATCCCCACGCCTCCCCATGCTCTTTGTTTTGTTTCTTTTGAATGGGGCCCCTCGTGCGGACACACCGCGCGGATGCTTGCACCCCGCCACCCCGAAGAGGGCTGTCCATTGGTTTTCAAGCGCGGGCTTGCGCCCAGCGCCGAAAACCAACGACCAAGAAAGGAAAGCCCCACATGAAATTGATACCCGACGACTTACGCGCCGAACTGCTGGCAAACGGCAAAGCTAGCGCCATCCTTCGCGGCTACGGACTCGCCGAGCAAGACTTCAATCCCGTTGTCAAACTCTTCTGTCCGTGGAGAGCATCCACATGGCTTCTCACCGAACTCGATCCCGAAGATGAAGACACTGCCTTTGGTCTTTGTGATCTCGGAATGGGGTGCCCCGAGTTGGGTAATGTCAGCCTCCGAGAGATCGAAAGCATCACCGGGCCCGGCGGGTTGCGTATCGAGCGTGACATCCACTTCACGGCGGACAAGTCGGTTACGGCCTACACCAAGGAAGCACGCCTCCAACGACGCATCATCGCGTGAGGAGGCTGCCATGAAACATTCTCCGCACGCATCCGCACCAACGCCGAAACCGCAAGCATCGATCTGGAAGCCGAGACGCCTGAACAGGCGCTCGTTAAAGCCCGAGAGATCGCCGCTGGCGATCTCTCCATGCTTCCATTCGAACGATACAGCCAGCACCATCCGATCAACGAAATCGTCATCGAGAACGAGCACGGGCCGAGGTGGCAGGATGGCAGGATGGCAGGACCAGGAATTGCGGCTCCGCCTTCATGCAGGCACACTCCTGTCCGCATCCGAAGTTGTCCGCACCGCTCTCCGGAAAAGCGGACATCCGAGCCGGGCGGATAGTGTAAGGGCCCAGAGCCGACAATCGGTCATTGCATAGGCGATGGTCTGCCAGAATGATCGGGCGGCGCATAGCGCGATCAGGACTGCTCTTGCCCAGTTCCGGCTCGGAGTTCTAGGACCTTTTGCTCCGCGGGACGGATCACCTTGTACTCAAGGTCACATAGCAATTGCTCGGGCGTAGCGTAACGGTGGGCGCTCAGAAACGACGGCCTGTGACGGTAAAAGTCGAACATCCCGGGCTCCTCTTGTGTCGCGAGGATAATCGGTTGTACGGGCACCGAGGGGAGGTCAGGAACAATCGCGCGCAACTCCTGCAGGACCGACTTTGCGTCGGAGATATCAGCGATGATAAACTTCGCCATCCGCGCAAGCAGCGTGATCGTCTCGTCAGTATCAAGACTTGCAGGCTTCTCGAAATCAAACAGGATCGGAAGATAATTGCGCTTCCGCAGCTCGTCGCGTAACCCATCGAGCACGGCTTTTCGATCAATCGTAAAGCGACCTAGGATCAGCACCGCCTTGGAAGTGATGGTGTCGATTACGTCGCGAACCTTCTGATTGTGAAGCATTAGGTAGATGAACTGTGCAACCTCGATGTTATCGACGGTGATCTTTGGCTCATTGCGATTCGTGATAACCAAGTTCTGCTGCCTCGCGTTCTCCAGGTTCAAGGTCCACGCCGATACGCCATAGACCCAACAGCCTGTGAGGTCTGCATCCGTTAGGTTCGTATTCACCAAGGTAGCGTTGATGAGCGACGCTCCGCTTAAGTTCGCTCCCGTGAGATTTGCCGCACTGAGGTCCGCAGCGAGGAGGCTCGCCCACTGAAGGTCCGCTTTGCTGAGGTCCGCCGCACATAAGTTCGCCCTGAAGAGTTCGGCCCGACTGAGGTTCACCTCGCGCAAAACAGCTTGAAACAGACCTGTCCTGCTTAGGTTTGCTTCGCTGAGATTGGCCCTACTGAAATTGCCTTCGCCGAAGTACGCGTCGCTAAGGTTCGCCTTGCTAAGCTCCGCGTCGCTAAGGTTCGCCTTCCCGAGATACGCCTTTTGGACGTTCGCCTCCTGAAGGCGGGCCCCCCTGAGGTCCACTTTGCGAGCGTGCGCGTTGCTGAGGTTCGCCCACCTGAGGTCAGCTCCACGGAGGTCCGATACGCTGAGAGATGCTTCGCTCAGATTCGCCTCGCGAAGGTCTGCTCCGCTGAGGTCGGCGTACCCGAGTGTTGCCCCGCGGAGGTCCATTTGAGACAAGTCTGCATTGCTCAAATCGGGTCGAACATCCGATTTATGGCGCCACGCGTTCCAAGCGGATATGCCCTGCTTGACTAACGCGACGTGCTCTTCGTTCGCCATCGAAACATCCTTGATTTCGCTTTGGATATTCAGCCCAACAGTGATATTCCGCAAGGGACAATGCCGCTTTCGATAGGCCACGCAAGCACAACGAGACCATGTCTGCTCGCCCTGCTCCACACTCCGCAGAATATCCTGTGGAGCTTAGCTGCCAGTTGGTGGCGCAACTGCTCGACGCTCGCGGACACATGGGGCACTAAGAGCCCTAAGGAAAGGAAGAGCGCGTGTCTCAGCTAACCGATTGGCCGCCTTCACCAGATGACCACGTGCTCCTCATTCGCATGTTGAACGCGATAAATATCCTGTACTCCATGGACCACCGGATATCCACGCAGCTAGCGAGGACGTTTCTCCGGGTCAGCGCGCGCATCAATGCTACTTCTATCTGCTACCACCTGAGTGCAGACAAAGCCATGATTTGCGGGATGTTCTTGGATTATCAGCGCTTCTAGAGCCGCTGGCGCTCCTTAGGGGAATCGAACCCCTCAGCCTTGAGAAAGAGAAGAGAAGAGGGTTGTTCAGCTGCAGTCAAAGTTCAATTGCGCCGGGCTTTTCAGCGGCAAAGGGACGCGGCTCGCTCGACTTCGACGAGCCAGCACAGCTTCTCGACCTATGGTGCCTTAGCAGTCCAGACCAGCTACTTGAACACCTAGGCCGCCTCAGCCGCCCTTGATCTCAGCTTTCTGAGGCCTCGTACGCCCTGCTCGCTCGTGACCGCCCCCCCAGCCGAATGACGACCGCCCGCGTTCAGGGGATAACACTCCGTCGCGCGATTATCCCAGATAGCGACGTCGCCCGATTTCCAGGTCCAGTACACGGTGTTTACCGGTGCAGTGATATACGATTGCAGCCGCTCGAATAGCCTTTGGCTGGGATACCGCTGCAGACCGACAAAGTGCTGGATGGACCGACCGAGCAAAAGGAGGCGCTCGCCGGTTTCGTGGTGGACGCGAACGATGGGATGCGTCGTTTGATAGATTGTTCCGGTGGATACATCGTCCAAGCACTTCTTATCGGATTCCATGGCCCGGTCCGTGAAAGCGTAATCAAAAGCGGCGCAGCGAACAGCCCAGAGATCATCGGCAAGCATTCGTAGCGGATCCGGAAGATCAAGATATGCAGCCGCAGTGCTCGACCAAGCCATGTGATCGCCGTAAATCGGTATCGCCGCACCGCGAAGGATTGCGATTTTTGAACGCGCGCCATTAAAGCTGTCGTCCAAATTCATCATATTCATTGGGTTCGCACGATATGATTGCGCTTTCGGTATCGTAAAGTCTCCGCTTGGGTCGACCGTTGTGGGATGCGCTATGAGCGAGCTGAGCCGAATGGCAAACCGCTGCTGCTCGGCGTCATCAAGATGTCCCTGGTCACGGAAGAAGATGACTCTATGCTCGAGCAGCAGGTGCTTAATGGCTGTTATGACCTCGTCCGTCAAATCATCGGATAGCCTGATGTGCTTTACCTCGGCACCGAGCCGAAGCGCGTGCTTGACGATGTCTGCGCGCGGAATGACGGTACCGATGGTCGTTGTGTCACTCATGACGGTGCCTCTGCCTATTGATATCTAAATAAAGCCCCTCGACCTATCGTGGCGATACGCGCGGCGAGGGCTAACCAGGCCATCGTACGCCTTGTGGCGCAATCTTCTGCGCACTTACTTAGCCGCACGATGAGCCAATCCTGATTGCGACACGGACCGCCCATCATTCTGTAATCAGACTCTGTCCGCATAGTAATACATCTTATATCCGTTACGATCCGACGAAGCGTTGTGGGTAACGCCGCTCGATCGACAGCATGATGAACACCCTAGCTCCGACATCGCAAATCATAGAGACAATCCATGTCCAGTCCATGAAACGAAACCAGCTTTGTTTTTGATCTTGAGTAACGTTCGCTTCGTCTCCGAACTCGGCCTTGGAAGATCCTGAATAACGATCGCCTCGTCACCTCACGCAGCACACATAGCTGTCCGCATGACGAAGAACGAACTGGTTCGCCGCCTTCGCTCACGAAGCGGATCGGACAGAATGCCGCACTTCGGCGATGATCTCTAAATCTATCTTAGCTTGCAAATCTATATAACACTCCTACTACGAGAATGCGATCATTTCTTCGCGATTTAAAGTTGTTCAATGAGCGCGTCTTTGGTCTGCTGGTCTATTGGGTTTCTCGCTCTGGTTTTCCCAAGCAGGAGAGCCGCCGCAAAATTCGAACGCTGCAACTCCCATTGCAGCTTAACAACGGACTCAATCCCTCGATTTGCGAAATCTGCTCTCGCCGAACGCAGGTAGGTCGAAGGGTAGTCCGGGGCCGCGACTGCGTGGCGCGTTGATTTGCCTCAGGGAGCATTTTTTTGGCTTCCTGGCGGCCCACTCAAGCAGAATAGAGGCAGAGCGCGGGCTGCGCATGGATCCCCGCAGCTCCGCGCAATACAGCGACTCGGCACACTCACATTGTCTCCCGCGCTGCTATTGGCGGCACGGCGCTGAATACAACGTAAATCGTGTGAGCATAATCACAGACGCACCAAAAAATGCACGGTTCAAGAGAAGACGATGAAAGAATGCACAATCAGCGCGACAACGCGCGCACGCGCCCAAGCCATCGTGCAAACCTGAGCTTAGTCGCAGTGTCCTAGTAAGCTCCGTCAACTGCATGTGGAGACAAACCAGCACGTAAGGCTGGCTCTTCTTAGCGGGTGGCTTTCTCATCCCGCAGATCCCAAGCCGCTAACAGGAGGCATATGAGACCGCCCTCGCAAGTGGCACAGCAAGAATCGAAGCACAATTCAGGCGTGGTTTAATTTAGAACCTCACCAATCGAATGACGTCAGTTCATGCGCCGAATGATTGGCCCCTTAGGGAGCTAGATGGAGTGGACGATGTGTCTGGAGACCTGGAAAATGACGAGATCGATAGCTTCGGTGTGCTTGTGCTTTGGAGTGGCACTGGCCACTCCGGCAAAGGCGCAACCTATCTGGACCTGGACAAACCAATATGGCTCAACACTGAGCGTCAACAGCTTTGACCAGAATACGGGGGCGATCTCCGGAACTTACACGAACAATGCGAGCAATAGCTGCGACGAAGGCGTGCCTCAAACGGCAACTGGCTGGCTGGCTCAAACCAATCAAGGCGCGGCGATCAGTTTTGCGGTGAACTTTGTCGGATGTGGCTCGACGACCGTGTGGACGGGGCAGCTCAATTCTGCGTCGGGCTTTCAGGGGCTTTGGCTGCTCTCACTCGCAGAGCCGGTTGTATGGAATGGCATCAGCGCCGGCGCCGACACCTTCACATTCAAGGCGGGCGACAGGGCAAAATTGCTATCCGTTGGCGGCGCAGCGACCGAGAGCAGCGCAGGGGAGAAGCTGTCGAACTCGAAAAAAAGTCCGAAGTGACATCACACTGTACTTGGCGGGCTTCGATCCCACTAGTACTGAAGCAGGCAGGCGCAGGCTGGTTCCTACACATGGCCGAAAGCTAATCGCTTGTCAGTTGCGTGCCGTCACGACGCTCGCTGATTGACGCGCGGCGCGCGCCGAATGGTCCGCTTGTTCGTCACGCAGCGCTATCCGCCTAGGTCCTGCGACGCAAACTGGCTGGCGCCGTTGCTCGTTTTCCCATGGCTAGCCTTGCTCCGGGCTGCGCGCCAATCAGGTCAACCGCAACGCATTGCAGCTTCATTCGGAGCTTTCAACGCGCGTTCCGGAGATTTCTTCGCCTATGTTCAGAAATCGCGTGATTTGATCGAGCCGCCACAGCGCTGCCATAGCGGTCGGAGGATTGCGCACCGGCCGGCGAGACTATCTGCGACAGAGTGATCGACAGTTCTGATCATCCGACACAACGTCATCAGCCCGATCTTCTCGCCTTTGAGCCTCCGGGCGCGCATCTGTGTCATCTTAATCGGCCAAAGTCGTGTTCGCACTCGAGCTGTTCATCGTCTCTGCTCGCCAAGCTAACCTCGTTCCTCGTAAGTTGTTTAATCAATTGCTAATGAAGGCAGTCCCGTTTTTGAGGCCCGCATGTTCGCGAATAGATGACTGTTTTACGGCGACGGAGGCCATCCCGTGCAAGCCCAGCTGTTTTGGATCTGCTTCCATGACAAGCGCGCTCTCCGAATTCTTCCAGTCGCGAGCGCATTCCGCATGGGTCCAAATCAACGTGCTCAATCGTGTTCGGAAGAGCTGGTAGGTTCGCCAAAATCGCTGCCTTCGGATGGATACCGACGAGAGCCTTGGTGCGGCCACATCGACGGAGCGCAGGTCGTTCGAAGGCCGAATGAAATGGCTTGGCGAACAAAAATACTTAAGGTTGCGAGATCATACAACAAAGGGCGCCGCGTGTCATCAGCCCTGACGCCTTTTGCGAGTTTCCCGACATATTCATAACAAGGCGCTCGATGAGCTGATTTATCTTGTCAACGCCAAGCAGGGGCTCGCGGTTGGAGATATCCGCTCGCGGCATCAATGATCGTCGAGCTATTTCGCATCGTGAGCGTCATGCGCAAATGGTTCCGCGTGCGCACGATCGAATTCGCATCCGAGTAGATGTCCGCGCATTCTGTATGCCCATCACCTGCCGAGTTAGCAGCACGAAAAGACTCGGAGCTCGGCGGCCAGAACCCAGCCTTGGCTGCTTGAATTGATCAGCGAAGCGCGACGCCCTGACATGAACGCCCATCAATCAAAGACCGCCGACGTCATCCGGTGCCCGGACGACATCGGCAACTTTCTTGTAGGGAAGAATAACATGTTCTCAACAGTGCGTGAGTCCTTACGTCGACAGCATTCTTCTCACAGATCGGCTTGCTCTGTATCCGGGTGACGAGCGCTGAGCTTCCAGGCTAACGGCTCTCCCTACAGCGTCTTCAAATATTCAAGAAGTGCTCGCCTTTCGGCGTCAGTCAGTTCCGGCCCAATGACCCCAGGCGGCAGCTTAGTAAGATCGGTTTCCTTACCCTCGAAAGAATGCCCGCGATTGCTGTTGCCAAGCAGCGATACGTTGAAGTCCGTCAGGCCGGCCGCGCAGACGTCGTTCGCTCGCAGTTTCGTGACAAGTCCGACGTTGATAGGATCGAACTTCCGGCTGCCAACGCAGAAAGAACCCGGCCGCCGCCCCTGCGGCAATAACATGTCTTTCAGCGTCGGCACGGACCCGTTGTGCAGATAAGGAGCCGTTGCCCAGACACCATCCAACGGGCGCGCCCGGTACTGAGGTTCAAGAGCGAGGACAATTTCGTCCTTGCTGTTGCGGCTCGCCCTCGCTCCCACATAGACTCGCGGATTCTGACAGTTTTTCCTCGGCCCCCACATCTGCTGCTTGGCTTGTTCGGATGAATCGTTCGCAGCGTTCCATTGATCGATCGTCTTGCCCACGACGTCCATCAGCGCGAGCACGAACAAGGGATCGGCCGCTCGATCGGCTGGAAGGCCGCAGCCCCAGGCTTTGTTCAGATCGTCGATCGGATTGAGACCGAGCGAGCGGGGTAAGTGAACGCGCCGCGTCGTCAGGACGTTCGATTGTTGACGATCAGTGCCGATCACGTTCACCGGTAGCTGAACCACATTGAAATAGTGGCGTCCGCCGATCTCCGCCCAATTCTTCTCGCCCTTGGCAGAGCGATCCGGGTTCTCCGGCTTCCAGAATGAATCTTCCGGCCACTTGGCGTCAAACGCGGGGTCATTGACCGGTCCTCGGTGGCATTCAAAGCAATGCGAGCGATAAAGATCCCGACCCTTCTCAACGAGTTTTTCGTCGATGGCCCAGGCGGGGTCGCCTTGGAACCTGTCCTGCGCGTCCTTCCATCGGGGCGCCACAAGCCCGCTGAATTTCCTGGCGCTTGCCTCCGGCAAAGAAAAGGGATCGGTACCGCGCAAAAGCTCCTCAAAACGCGCAATGTCCGATAGATGGATAGATGATTCAAAAAGCGGCCGTCCGGGCGCCGATGCCCTCATATTGATTTTGGCGCTGACGCCGAGCGCCTCGCCGGAATTGCGAACAAGCTCGTTGAGAACGGAGGCGTCATACTGCGCCCAAAGGAAGTACGGCGTGTCCCAGATTGGCGGAAAGCTCACAGGAGCGTCGTTGCGCGCGAAGTTTCCCTTGAGGAGCGGATCTGGAAGTTTGCCGGTCGCTGGATCCAGGAAATTGGTATAGAAGACCTGGTTGCCGATCCGGTTCAAGGCGTCAAGTCGGCCGAAACCTTCGTCGAGATTCGTCACGCCCTGCCCCGCCAAAAGGCTATCGCTTGCGGCCTTTTGCTCCTTGATCTTCTGAAGCGCGAGCTCCAAATCATGCCGAAGCTTCTTTCGGTCAACGCTTCGACCTTCAATGTTTTCCAGCCGGTCGGCAAAACGTTCGAAACGCCACGGCAATTTTAGCGTATAGCCGATTGACAGCCCAATGACCCGTTCAACCTCGCCGAGATTGACCATCGCCGGTCCACCGTCGTAGCGAATGCTGACGTTCTTGTACTCGAGATGACCGGTATGACAGGCGGCGCAGGTTAGCCCTATCTGATCTTCGTAAAGGGCCCCCGTCGCCGGGTCGACGCCCCCCTTCAGGATTGCGAAGCCCACAGGCAAACCAGTTGGATTGTCAGGCGTGCTTGGTGTCCAAGTGGAGCTCGCGTCCTTTGAGGCGTCCTCGTGGTAGCCATATGCAGCTGCGTTAGCGGCAAAGTCCTTTGAGCTCGGACTTGGGATGAAACCGAGGCGTCGCAAGTACTCGTTGTCCGTCAAGCTCGTGTAGTGGATGGATAACTCAGGACGTTCCAGAGCCAGGAACCATCGATAAGGCACGGGAATGGTCGCCGTGCCTTGGGACGTGTGGTGGAACCAGTAACGCTGCCGGGAACTCCAGTTCTGGGGCAGCCAGTACGCGCTATCGATCTTCGACGGCGCGGGCAAAGTCGTCGGCAGCAATTGGGCAACCAGATTTGCTCCATTCTTGATCTTGAGCGCCGTATCGCGAAGCTTCTCCGGCGCGAAATACGCCGTCATGCCTACTGACGCCGCCGCGACAAACACGATTATCAACGCGATTGCAAACAAGAGACCCACGATATGAGGCCACCGCCTTAAGCGGCCACCGACCCAAGAGCTGAACGAACGTGCCCCCATAGCAACCCTCCCTAATCTCAAATGGCGTCTTCTGCCGCGCGCGCTAGCCGACGATGGCGCGTACTACTTGTTCAGCAATTGGCTATTGATGAAGCTCACCACGTCAGCGGTCTCGGCTGCCGCGCGTCGCGTGATGGTCGCGGCCGCTGGGCCACCATGCAGGAATGAGGGGAACCAACCAAAATTGCGAACATTCCAGTCTTCTTTCGGTAGAACGGCTCGGTTCACGCCAGGCACCGTGAAGCCTTGCACTTTCCTTTTGAGTGGCTGCGCCGTTTCGGTGTGACAGCTCACGCAGTCCGTATTGAAGAAATGGCTCCTCTTCGGATCCGCAATGACATTGACGATCTCGAGGACGCGGCTATTGGGGACGTTGGCATCGATGAAATCGGCTGTTGAAACGCCCTTACGATCCGCGGACGGCAGGGGAGGACTCTGCAGCGCCGCGTGGCGACAGGTCACTGGATTTTCATTATTCGTGACAGGCCGCGGGACGACGTGCGTCTCGCCGGCGATGCTGAACATCTGCGCGGCATGGACGCCATCGAGCGTCGGGCTAGGCACCGGTATTAGGCCGGCCTTCGGGATCCTCAGCATCGAGACGAACACCCAGGGTTCGGGCGGTGAAATCCCCATCACAGCCATGGTGTTGAGGCGCTGCGGCGAGAGATGCTTTTCCAGGAAAGCTTTGACTGCATCACGAAATGGCTTTGCGGAGGCACCGACCAGTCCCGGGTGCACATTCATGTCGCCGGCGGTCGAGACCTTGGCAGTGCCGAATTTTCCCGCCGCGAGTTGATCACGCAAGGACGCAACGTCCCGCACGATTGCCTTGAAGGCTTCGTCATCAGGTTTGAAGCGCGGGAACGGCGCACAACCATCAAGAGGTGGATCGGGTACCAAGTTGAAACTGAAGATAAGGTGACCGGCAGTGTCATGGACCTTGAATCCTTGAGGTCCATTGGTCACCGGCTGAATGATCAGGCGGATCTGCGGCTGCCGGCCGAACTGGGCGATGACATCAGCAGATAATCCCGGTGCTCCCGGGTCGATCCGGATGCCTGCAACGAACCAGGCATCGATCTTCTTCACGGCGTCAGGCAGCTGAATGCGGCGCGCGCCCGAGTCCGGCACGCCTTCGCGTTCTGGATGTTCGGCGTTAGCGATGAAGCGTGCGAAATCCTCGTCGGACAACAGCCGCTGCGGAGCTCCAGTTGGACCGGCGAGATCGGACACCGCAATCAGCCCAGCGAGGTCTGCTGGTGCCTTGGGTGGGGGAAACAGGATAGACACGTCGTTGGCCGAAAGCGGCTTTAATGGCGTCTGAGCTGAGGCCGTTCCTGATCCAGAAGCAACAGCGAATATCAGTCCCGCTGCGGACAGATTTGTAAACAGCCGACCAAGCTTCGACCGGCGGATTTGACTGTTTGCCATGTCGGCAATTCCCATGTCAGATTGGAGAAACGAAAACCTATGTAGAAAAGCCGCCTTCAGCCACAATATCTCCGCACGCGGTGTGCGGCCTCGGGGATCGGGGAGTTCACTCGCTGCCGTAGAGTTTGCTCTGCAATGTCTTGAGTTGCGTCGGATGTAACGCCTCTTCAATGCAGCCGAGAAACATCTGGCTTCTTGCATTAACACGCTCCCTTGCAGCCGGGCCGTGCTCCATGTCCGTTTGCAACGCGCGCACGGCGATCCAGTCCATCGAACGATCCTTAAGAAGCTCGAGCAGCGTTCGGTTCTGATAGGGATGAAGCCGAAAGTGAGCGAAAGCCACCTTGGCTGAAATCTTCGCGTCACGCAGGGCGTCGGGAAGTGCCAGGAGATCAAGTCCCGCCAGCTCTTCGATCTGTTGCATTTGATTTTGCGCTTCCTGATATTGCTCGCGCCCGACTAGTTGATACATTCCTCGTGGACGAAACAGCCAACCGTCATCCGTTCCGACCTGGTTTCCGAATGGGTTGCCTTCATAACCAAGAATGAAGTTGGCCAAATCCTTGGGATGATTAAGCAATGCGTCCATGCCGACGGGCGCTTTGTTCGCGGCCGCGAGGTCCGCGTTGTTCTTGGCTATTCGCTTCTGCCATTTGGCCGGCAGCTGTGAGACCGCGCTATAAGAGAAGTCTTCGCTGCTGCGCGTAAAATCGGCGCTGTCGTAGGAGATTGCGCCCAGGATATAGGCCAGGATCCGTGGATCGGTCTCCTCGATACGGTCCCATTCCTGGAGCAAGCCTTTGACCTGCTCGGCCTGGAAATAAGCCATATAGCTCTTTCGATATGGCGGCACAGGTGCAGGAGGCGGCGAATGGTCCTTGATCGACTGCGCCAGCTGTTGCTCGTACGTAGCAACTTTATCCTGGTATTTCTGATAGCCACGCTCCTGCAACCACTTCGTCTCGTAACAGGCAAGTAGCGGCTGCGGCCTGATCTTTGGAGCGGGCCGGTATTCCCTTCTCAATTCGTCGGCGTAAGCAGCCTGGGCAAGCTTGGCATCCCTGAGCGTTTCAAAGGCGGACGCCACAGATCCGTTCAAGAGATGGAACAACTTTACTTGCAGGCAATCAGCATTGCTCTGCTTGTTGCGGGATTGATCGAAATCGTCCTTCGGCACACAATCCCAGAAGCGGCCACTGCTCAGCGAGATGATATCTTCGGTTCTCTGAGATAGCGTCCAGCCAAGCGGCAGGTTGTAAAACCTGCCTGTTATGTCGATCCGTCCGAACGTTGGAAAGCGCTGCACGCTGGAAGTGAGGCCGTTCTCCGGGCGACGATCGATATTGGTCGCATGATTGAGCGCAACATAGGTTCGAGAGCTTCGCGTGCTCAAGAGCGCCCTCACCGGCTCCATGAGCTCACCGAACATGAAGGAGCCGTGGTCTCCGAATTGACCGCTCACAAGCGACAGCAGATAGATCCTAAATTTCGGCGCATCGGACGTGCCCCTGATACTGTTGAGCCGCTCAATCAGATCGAGCGCGGTCTCTATTCCGGAATTCTCGACATATCCGCCGTCCACCAGGCGCGCTTGCGAATTGGCGGTCATGCAATCATTCTTCAAAGAGACCGTCGCGGCCGGCGTCACCCACGGAAACCGCGCGCTCGTAAAGGCCGCAGCGCTAAGCGGAATTCGCAACGAGTGGCTTTTGACGGTTTGATCGGCTCCGCTGCCTACGCGATCAAGGCTCGAGAGAATACAAAGATCCTTGTCTTTCGCGTGTAGCGGGTCGATATCGAAGGGCGAGATAACAACGCGTTTGCCGCTCCCGGCATCTGTCGTGTTCAACAACAGCGCCGGCATATTGTTGGAAGCTGTCCAATGTGACTGAAAGTCGGCTTTTAGCAGATTGGATTGATCGCCGGCGCCCTTCTGGGCCTTGAGCATTCTGTCTGCAGCATTCTCCAGCGTGTATTCCAGAAAACGCGCGCGATCGAAACCGGGAATAGCGACTGGAGAAAACAGCTGGGTGAAATCGGTAAACAGAAAGCCGGCGACCAAGGGCGAAAGAAAATCCGTCTCCAAGACGCTTGCAACGCGCTGTTCGACCGGCCCAGAGGCATCGATATCCTCGGTCCGGCCGACGCCGGCCAGGAAGTCCGCGATCTTCGGGCATGTCTTTGCGTCGGGAGCGATCGTATCAAGTGGCGCATTGTCGGCATGAAGCGCAGCCGCGAAAACTGCCGAACCGACGCTCCCCCCGGAAACCCCGCTTATCGCAAACAGATGCTGCCGAAATGCCGGACAGAGATCCTGCATCCTGGCCAAAAAGCGCGCCGCATTGTTGGCTGCGTAGATGCCGCCGCCCTGGGCGGCCACAATGAATACGGGATATTCTCCGAGTCTCTTGGCCTCGGCCACGCGCGGTTTTTGCAGAAGCCACTCACGAAATGCTTCAACTGCAGCAACGCGCTTTTCTTCCGGTTGGCCGATTGATTCCGCCGAGGTGCGCAGGCCGTGGCCATCGCCTCCGAGCAAGGAGGCAACCAGGAATAAGCCTCCAAATACAACCGGTATGAATGGGAAACTGAACCTGATAGTCAGTAGCGCAAAGTGGGTGGTGAGAGCAACCACGCACATCGTAAACAGCGCGATCACGCCGAACGATCCGACGAATTGCGCAAGCCGATCCGGAAGTACGACGAACCCGATCGTCAACAGGGCGATGACGGCGATCGTGAGCGCGAGAAATCTGTATCGTGTGAAATAAGCAATGTTCGCTCGACTCGCGAGCGCAGTCGAACGACCTTTCGATCCCATCCGCCAAGCGAAGACGACAAAGGAGGCGAGCAGGATCAACATCGCGAACGCGAGGATAACAAGCATGTTCCGCTCGAAGGCGAGCGCCTGGTCCTGAATGCGGAAGATGCTTCCGATCTCCTCGACCTCACCGATCTTTTCAGCCGGCCGTGAGGCGAGTTGACCTGCCATCGCGGCGATTATCGGCAGCGCTCCGAGCACAACGGGAGCAGCTTTCGTATAGAAAGCCAGGCGCCCCCTAGCCGGAGGGATGTGAGGCAGGGTTGCGGCGGTAAGCTGAAAAGCGGCCGCCCAAATCGTTAGCGCAATCACCCCAAGGGCGACAAATTCCTTGAGCGTAATCCACCCGATGTCGTCAGCCGCTATCCGGTAGAGCTCCTGAATCTGATCTGGCAGGTACAGCAAAATTGAAATGACCACCGAGAGAACGGCAATCCACCGGAGGTTGCGCAACAATGTAAACAGCTGTTCGCGCACAGTCATCGCGTCAATTTCCTACTGTCTATCGGAGATCGTCCCGAGCGGGTGAAATAGCCTCGGATTTTAGGAACTCGTAACTAGGCCCGTCGAAAGCATTGCGCCGCAGGCTGCGAGAGGCTTGCCGTCAAACTGACGAGCGAAACCTATCGGCACCGCGCTATAAATTGAGAACTTAACCTACAGTAGTGGCGCGATTTATCGAATATTCTGTTGAACGGTCAAGAGATTTTCGTTGCAGACAGCCAAAAACGCGACATCGATGTTTTCCACTTCGATCTGCCGATTTAGCGCGTTTTTTCTTCACTCGTTCGCGCAGAACGCAAAAAATCCACACCATCGGCCACTCGCCCCAGGTTGTTGTCGACCGGCATTCGTGCGTTATTGATCATACGAGACGCATGTGAGTGCGTCGCGCGGCCTCTGGCCATAAGATGTCTTCCTCGAACGCTTATGGCGGTTGAAGATTCGCTCGAGACCAGCCGCTTCTTAAAGCTATTTTTCGAGGTGCGATAAGTGAAACCTGTCGCGCGGCGCGCCGGCCGCAAGTGCTCAATCGCGATCCGAACCTCAATGACGGGGAACAGGTAGCGGCGGGACCATTGCGCTGGGTCTCGATCGATCCATTCCCAATAGTTGCGATTTGTATCAGTTGCATTAATGCATATGAGTTAGGACCTGGCGCTGGTCGCGATCACCTCGCTCTTGATAAAGAGAACCATGACCTCTGTGCCCGCGCGCGCTTGACCGCCGCTCCGAAGAAGGTGCGGATCCCGCAATGCGACGCGCTCACCGGCAATATCATTCGAAGTTAGAAAAGCAGTCAGATATCGGGGGCGGAAGTTCTGTCAGGCCACCGGCGTGGGGTCCCGCCCTCGCCCAAAGATCAAGGCTAGCTAGTTGTCTCGTCCAGGGTTGCGGGGCAATCAGTCATGCTGACCTCCTTTCCCAATTCCGGAGCTCTGAAACAACTACGCGCTGAAACCGAATGGTTCATCGGCGGCAAGCAAGACCGGAGCCTCAGCTGCATGAACGGCGGGGCTCTTCTACAGCGCAATGCGCAGGCTCTTGACGATCCCAACACTTAAACATGACTACCGCGCACGCGATCGTCACGCCGACGGCACCGTGCGGGCTTGGCACTTTGCCGGCCCAAATCGATGGCTTGCAGCGGCATCCTCTACATTGGCTATAATGACAGCATTTCCGGCAACGCAATTTGCGCCGGTAATCCTCTCGACGTACTGAACACAAATGTCGGCGTACACAAGACAAGATGCGAGCCGCCGGCGAGGGAAAGTGCTAACCAATCCGCCATCACTGAGAGCTGACGATACCTGGCTGCGCCACCTACGATACCTGGCGCGCCGCTTGGAACGGCGACACTTCATTGTCCATTCCGTACAATCTCGTGCGATCGTAGCGACGTGAACGCACGAGATCGTAGCGATCCGTGAATAAGTAAGGCCCCCGTCAGGCGGCGGTTAAGTGTGCGAGCGAAGCTCAGCCGATCGTCGTCCACACGTTATGAGAGTGCGTCTGAAAAGGGTAGCGGGGCGCTTGTGCGTCGGCTATCAACCCAGCGAATCCTCAAATGTGGAATCACTTTCGGTTGGGGCGCGGCTTTGGACATCACCGACGAGCAGTGGAGGGAGAACGCTTTCAGCATTCCAGTCGATCTGAGAGCTGTGCCTCGCAGCCAGGACGACGACGGTTTGCGACAGGCGATGCTCATCGTGTGGGCCGCTCTCGCCAAGGCGTCGGCGACGATCAAACATTTGTACTCGCTTGTGCCGGAATCGGCGATCCTCGAATTTGCTGCGGCGCTCAACATGCAAGCGCCCGACTACGGCCTGTCATTCGATGGCACGGAGTCCTACCAAGAAACTGTGAAGCGGCTCGGCGGCTGTCTTCGTGCCTTGGAGCGCGAATACACCGAACAGGATCTAGGCTCGAGGCCGACCAATCCGAAGGATTGGCTTGTCGATCACGCCGGGCATCGCGCCTTTCTCATCCCCATGGGACGCATAGCCTGGAGAGAGGCGAGAGATCCGGCTCAGGACATGCGCAATTTCGACCAGCGCGGACTCCTGCGTCTTCGGTTCGTCCCGGCTATCGTGGACGGCGCCAGGGTTCAGATCGTGAAAGCTGACCGGATGGCCAGGAAGTCGTCGGCATTCGGTGCCGTATTGTTTCCTGATGCCATCTTCGAGTGCGACGAAACACCGACGAGATTCTTCGTCAAGGCGGTCGACATTCCCAATGGCGAAGCCATCATCTCCGACGCGTGCAAGGCCGCTCACGACGAACTTTGCCTGACCACTGTGTTTCCCGAACTCATGATCGACCCGCAATCACGTGGTCTCATTCAAACTCAACTGGCCGAGAAGCCTTGGCTTGCCGAGGATGAAATGCCAGACGCACCGGGCATCGTGGTGGCAGGCTCCTGGCATGAAGTGGAGGACGGCCAGC
Organism: Bradyrhizobium sp. USDA 3315; assembly: GCF_054056795.1. Lineage (NCBI taxonomy): Bacteria > Pseudomonadati > Pseudomonadota > Alphaproteobacteria > Hyphomicrobiales > Nitrobacteraceae > Bradyrhizobium > Bradyrhizobium sp. USDA 3315. The sequence goes on from NZ_JBSRYP010000001.1 coordinate 116,743, forward strand.
GATACAACATCGCTACGATCTACGACGGTCACGGCGTGCAAATTGCTCGGCACAAGAAGCGGATGGCTTACAAAGACGCTGAAGGCCGCGTGGAAGACATTCGGCATGGGACCGAACTTGCGGTCGTGGTCCTGGAAGAAGCTCTTTTCGGCTTCGGCATCTGCCTCGATTTCTGCAATAGGTGCTATCATACCCCCTATGGGTGGCTCGACGTCGACTTCGCAATTGTGCCCTCGTGCGGCAACGAGGTGACCATGGATGGCCACATCCGAACGGCGAAGGATTTGCACAACGAGCGAAGTACCCGCAGTTTTATCGTCCAACAGGCCTATCCGGCGCTAAAGCAGGCCGCTGGCTTCGTCCTGAACCCTGATGGGAACTCATCGGGCTGGGTGGCAAACCAGCTTCTCACGGACGCCCCTTGGAGCGTCTTCCGCGGCCAAACGTTACATGACCGTTGACTTGGCGTTAAAGCAGACCGATGTAAAGCATACTGAAACGAGTTCCACCGGCTCTCACGCCCCGGGTCCCATGTCCGACACCGACCGCAAGGCCTTCGAAATATCGCTCGATCGGATTGGGCGCGGCGATGCAACGCCGGCCGAAGCGGCCGCCGCCATTCGAAAGGCGCTGACTAATGAGCCATCTCTGACTGAGCGCGTCTATGACGCGCTGCGCGACGTCACGTGGCGAACCCTAACGTCGCGATCCTTCGGCGGCGAGCTTTCGCAATGGTTCGAGGTGGTGCGGCACGCCGCGGCACTTGCCGCTAGTAAGAATGCCGGCGGCATGTCGGAGAGGATGCGCGCCTTTGCCGACCTGATCTCGCAGTCAGCGAGGTTCGCCGAGCTCCAGCCATTGGAAGAGGTCCTCAATCGAAAGCATACCAAGTCGCTTCTGAGCGCAATCGCAGGCGCCGGCAAGACTGTCAGCAATATCGCGCTCATGAGCATTCTCGGCCTTCGTGAGTCCAACCTATCGAGGGTGACCGGCGCTCTGCAGGGAACGGGGCTGATCGAGCGATCCTCGTCGGGAAAAGAAGCAAGCTTCGCGCTGACTGACCTCGGTCGTCGCGTGGCGCGGAAACTTGACATCGCCGTCAATGATCCAGCCACAGATCGCGAATGGTGGCATCAAGCGCCCTATCCGTTGGCGATCTGGACGGCAAGCGGCGAGCCGGTCGGCGCGAATGCCGCGTTCTATCGACTAACCCGTTCAAAGGAGCCTCATGTCCTTCCATCGCTTGCCGACTGGAAAATGACAATTGCGAAGACGGCGCGCGATGAACGGTTGACCTCCAAGGATACTTGGCGGCTGCAGATCGACGACGCGACTTGGATACAATTCATGGAGACTGTCACGTCGGATGGCCGTCTGTGTCTCCTTGGATCAGACGTATCTTTGGCCATGAAGGCGATGGGCGAAGTCGAACATGCGCTGAAAATCGCAAAGGAGGCGGAGGCACGGGCCCGACGCGAGCTCGCAGACACACAAAATCGCCTGGTGGCTTACCAATCCGCGAACTCGCACGTCAGAGACGAGATCATGAGCGTTGCCGCGCGGTCGAACCAGCGCGTGCGCGAGACTATACACGGCTGGACACACACCGCGGACAATCAGATTGTACCGAACGAACTGCACGCGGTGGAGAAGGATCTTGGCGCAATGCAGGTCGCAGTGCGCAACCTCATGGGCCCCGTCTTTACAGAGGGCAAGTTTGCTTCTGGCTGGATTGACCCGAACCACGTCGTGACAGAAGCCATGAACACGGCGAGAGAGCTCGATCCGAGTATTCATGCGACCGCATCGTTCGGCAAGGTTCCGAGAGTACGTGGTGCGGCATCCTCACTGCGTACGGTTCTCAGCCACATGGTTATCATAGGCACTCGTCATGGCGCATACGAATTTAGTGGTGCGTTGAAAGGATCCAAACTGGTCACAACGGTACGCGTCAAAAGCCCCGACGAGCACGCGCAGCTCACGCCGTTCGAGGTGGTGACGAGTTCCGGTCTCGGCTATTGTCGTGCCATTGTAGAAACCAACGGCGGAGCTTTCGAAGTACGGGAAACCGATTCGGGAACTGACACCATGATCGTGTTTTCTTGGCCTGTAGAGGGCAGGACTGCGCACGGAGGCAAAATAAAGTACGGACCACCGGCCAAGGCGAGCAAATCGCGCAGGCGCCCTGTTCGCGGAATCGTCGATTAGCCGCTGAGGCTGCGGCTCGATGATTAACTCAATCTACCGGACCACGCCTCAATCGTGCTGTTGGCGGAGAACCAGGAGGTCCACGATAGTCGCTGCATTTTGTACATGCGCTCGCCGCACACATGCTCAGGCCAACGTCTTGGTTCTCCGCGCACCAGGAGCAGCTGTGCCGAACCGGCTGCTTGAACATTGAGGCGGACTTGGGGGCATCGCCCCTCTTCCGCGCATTCATCGATGGCCGCAGCGCGCTTGTCATCCATCGCTTAAGCTCCCCAAGCCGCGCTGGCGCGACGAGGTGGGCTTCCACATCTGCACGCACTTTTCGTTCGTACGCAGGTTCGGGTGCCACAATCATCTGGTGGCCGCAGACAGATCGTTTGCGTAGACGGTGGGCGGACTGAGCATTTCTTGTCGCTCGCCAGTCGCGGCATACAACGAGGATGTCGCTGGTCAAGAGACGGGCAAAATTGCGGGACTTTGCGCTGCTGGCTTCCGAATGAACAATCGAAGCTACCATAAGCTCCTGGATTTGCAGCACCAACGCGCAGCTCGAGCAAATCCAAAATTTTGCACCCGTGACAAAATGCTTCCGAAGGATGGCAACCGCTTAGGCGCCAGCGCGCTGCTCGATATTTCGAGGGCCCTTCGGGTCCCATCGAACGATCCTGGACGAAGAACTCCATGAGGAGAAATAGCCTCAGCGCCAGTTATCACCTGCAGAAGCCGCGCGGATGATTGCGGTGGTAAGGGCGGCACGCTACGGTTGTTTCTCGTTTTCAGGGGAAAGTGACCCCGGGCATTTGTCACCAAGCACATTGTATCCGGCCTCTTGGCACGAGACGCCTTGTACCAGCCCCCCAATTGTAGCAGAGATGGCGAAGAAGAAGCTGAACACGAGCGCCAAGAAATCCCCCGAGATGCCGGGGAGTGATTACGGCTTTGATCGCCCAACCGCCATCATGACGGCGCCTGACTTTAACGACAATCTGCGCGCCGCCAACATCATCGCCTGCGCCTACGGCGAGATGCTGAATAAAGACCTCGATACCGTTGTGCCGGTACGCTCGCTGATCGGCACCAAAACCGATTAGGCTAAAGGATATTCGCAAGCGACGGCTTGCCAATGCCGTTTGGATTCCATTGCGGCTGTCGCACCGGCTCATCCATAAAGGGACCTATGGACATGTTGGCTATCTGGATGAATTCTCCGGGCTGGGCAACGTTGCCATCCCGCTTGAGCGGCGCGCCGAAGCAGCCAGGCTAGGTCGTCGGCGAGCTGCGCGTGGCCGACCGGGGTCCACCGGTCGAGGCTCGAGAGGATGGAGAACACCACGTCGTGCAGGCGGACCATGGAGTCACGGTAGGCCGCTGTCAGGGCGCGGGTCTGCAGATTCGAATGCCGGCGGGCTTTACCACGAACCGCAGAAATCACGTCGCAGTGCGGCTGAGCGGCCTATTCGAAGACAGCAAGCGCACCTTGCGAGACATCCCGATGCCGCAGCAGGAGGCGATCCGCCAGGCGCTGCCCCTGTCAGCGAGCCGCCCAACCCCGGAGCAGTCGTCCTGGATGTTCCGCCAGGTGGCTCCGCCGCGGGCCGCGCCATTCATCAGGACCAAGCTAGCGGGTGTCCGCCGACAGGGGCCCAGGCCGTATCGAACACGCTCCGTGGACAAGTGTCCGCGTCATCGGCGTCGAGTATGGCTCGCGCTTAGGCGGGCGACATTGGCGGCATTTCGTACACGTTGGGCTGCAGTTCGCGGGTCGTGATCAAGACGTGGGAGCCCGGCCCGCAATGTAGCCAAACTGGCGGCATCGAGTGGGCTTTTGGGATCGTCGATCACCAACGAGCAGCTCCGGGTATGCATCAGGCTGGCGACGTTGCGCCGTTCTTGCCCTCGCATCAGCAGGACTGCTCGCAAATCTTCCACGCGGCGAACCTTGTCGCCATCGAGCCAGATCAGAAGATTGTAGTACTGGCGGTGGTCGGCGCCGTAGGCGGCTGCCGTGTCCGATTTTCCGCTGCCCACGCCGCCCAGGAACACGCACGTCTCGCTGGCGAGGCGGCGATGGATCTCGTCCGACGCTGCGGTGCGTCGCTGATGCCGAGGATCGGGCGCTGGAAACAGGCGATTGCGCGCGGCTTCCTCCCATATCTCGGTCAACACCGGCAGATACAAGATAATGCTTCGACGGCGGAGTCGTTGAACGTGAACTTGTCGACCAGTTGTTCGGCAATGCGTTCGGCACCTCCTATCCGCAGGGAGCGGCCTTGCATCTCGGGCTTCACGAGCGCGGCCTTGCGGAAATCCTCAATGATCTTTGGGGGCGTTGAGCTGGGCTGCAAGGAGAAGAATCAATTTTGCGTCCGGCTGACGAGACAGCGCATGGGCGAGATCATTCTCTGCCTTGGACATCCCTCGCCCGAAGTAATCGTACTGAGCCGAATATTCCACCACGATGGCGCCATCAGCGCTGCTGCTATCGATCATGCGGCTGACCGGAAAGCCCAGCGAGTTTAACCCGGTGTGCGGCGTCAAAAGCAGGTCGTCCAGGAAGAGGCCGCCGAAACGCTCGAAGTCAGAGCCGATCATGCCGATGGGGGCGATGAGCCGTTGGATCAGAAACTTTGGGGGTCTGCGGGTTCATGGCGGAGTATCCTAGGGTTCCGTAGGTCATCGGAAATGGCAAACTCACCGGACCGCCTCAAGCTCGCATCAAACCGCTTGCTGTAGATCCGGGAGCGGCTTTGTTATGTCATGAAGGCGGCCGTCCAGGTTGGCGAGAAATTCCATGATCGCCGTGTCGAACGAGTCATAGACCGCAGGGTATTTAGCTGCAATTTTGTCACGCCGCTTGAGGAAGCGCCCAATGGCATAGGCGACGACATCTGCCATCTGCAGGCCGATGATGTGCGCCGAATTCACGGAAATGGCGCCGCCCCCAACGAGCGTGGCGCCTCCTTCCAACTTGACCAGGCCCGGTCCGGGCGTGTTCTTGTCTCGATCGATGAGGACGATCGCGGGAGGCGTAGCAGCCAGATACTCAGCGACCGAGCGCAGGAAGACGTGCTTTACCGCGACCTTATGGCAATCCTCCGCGATCGCCTCGCCTGCGGTGTTGAGCATGTTAGCGTATTGCGCCTTGCAGATGCGCGCATAGACGAAAATGCCGCCGCTGTCCCGGATGGCCATGCAGACATGACGTAGCGCCTCCACGCGTGCGGCATAGCTCAGAGATTTCCATCTCGACGTCGGCTTCGGGTTGATGATTTCGGTGCCGTGGAATTCGACTTGGCCGATCTCAGCAAGGTAGGCGGCGAGGTTGTGGGCCAATGGGCCGTAGGCCTGCGACATCAGGATGAGGCCACCGTAGAGGTGTAGATTGCCAACCATCGTCGACGTCGCCTCGAACGTCAGGTCCGTATCGTCGCAAAACGCGAGCACGCGTCCAGGACGGTCAAGCTCGGCGATGACCGAACGAAAGTTGATTTCCATTGGGAGAATCTAACAGGAGCTGGCGCCCCGGCACAGACCCGTCACCAGCTTAATCTGAGTTCAAATCAGTGTCACGTGCGAGATCTCGCGGCATCGCGCCGTGGCCGAGCCCCTCGCGTCGGCTGTGTTGCTATGGCCGGCACGGACCCGCCGGCACCACCCCGATCGCTCGCTTGAATCGGCTACCCCTGGTAAGCATGAGAGACGGCGTTTTCGGGGCGGCTCGCAAAGACCGGACCAGCCCAATTCGTGGTAGAAATCTTGCCGGTCGATATTATTGTTCAATTTGCGGAGGTCGCGGTGACAGATTGCCGTTCCCCCATTCACCGAGGTTAGGCGTGACGGATAAATTGGGTTGGGGACAGGAGCGCAAGCGCGCGCTGGCGAATGCGGAGATCGTTTCCGTTGTTGCGGCGCAGCAGACCCAGAAATTGGTCGACGACCCTTCCCTGCTCAAGCAGATCGAAGCTCGGTTCCAGGATGCTCTCCGCAACAATGATCGTCTCGCGACGCTGACCCGCGGGCTCGACGATCGGGGCCTGCAATTCTGCGTCTTTGGAGGCTGGCTGAGAGATACGATCGGTGACCTGCGGTCTTCGATCGCGGGCGGTCCACCGCGAGATATCGACTTGGTGGTTCGTGGCATCGAGGTCGGCGATCTGCTCGACATGCTTCCGTCCGATGTCCGGCCGACGATGTTCGGCGGCGTCCAGTCGGGAGCCGGCGCGTCGGCATTCGACATCTGGCCTGTTCACGAGACGTTTCTGATACAGCATCTACACCTTGAGCCGAGCTTCGAAAATCTACTGCGGTCCACGGATTTCACGATAAACGCCGGCTTGTTTTTCCCATCTCGAGGAGCTTCCCCGTCCCGGTTCATGGACGGAGGAATGCTTGAGGCACTCCGGACACGGACACTCGATTTCAACTATTCTTCGCTTCCGTTCCCCGTGATGCAATGCGCGCGCCTGGCTGCCTATGCGGGGAAGCTTTCGCTCCACCTTTCACCTGCGGTGCGGACTTTCATGCAAGAAACCATAAGCGCTTCGTCGCGGCGCGAACGTGTCCTGGCCGGGCTTCGACAGACCTACTCGCCGCATGTCGTCCAAATTGCCGAGCGCGTACTGAGCGGATTGGCCGGGGCGCACAGGTGAGAACTGAACACTTCACAAGCTGCGCCGGCGTCTTCGAAGGCGGCGGGGTACGTGCCGCCGCTTATGCTGGGGCGTTCGAGGCCGCGACCAAGGCCGGCATCCGATTCAACCGCGTCGCGGGCACTTCCGCGGGATCGATTGCGGCCGCCTTCATCGCCGCCGGTGGTACGCCCGAGACGATCAAGGCAAAGCTTTTGGAGCTCGATTTGGCGGCGTTACAAGGGCCAGCCGACGAAGATGCCGTACCGTTTCCGAAACCCGGCATGTTCGCCTCAACACTGACCGCCATACCGTCCGGCTTCCTAAGAATGTTGGGTCGCTTCGTGCGCTACTCCGGCAGCTTCAGTTCCGAGGCAGTGCGCGAATGGATCGAGGCGACGCTGCGCGAGATACTGGCCGCCGGTGGCCAGCTCCTTCCGGAGAGACCCATACGCTTTTCCGATCTGTCGATTCCACTTTACGTGGTCGCCGCCGACGTCTTGCAGAGGGGACCTAAGATCTGGAGTTCGGCGACGACCCCGGAAGATTCCGTGGCCTTCGCCGTTCAGGCTTCCTGCTCGATACCGTTCTACTTCCAGGCCGTCTCGAACGATCAGTCGGTATTCGTCGATGGCGGGACGATCTCCAATTTGCCGAGCCACGTATTTCCCCCCAGCGTCGGCCATCCCGGCCGCTTCGCCGAGAAAACATTGGCGTTCAGACTGAAGGCCGATCCTTCCGCACCCAAAAGCAAGTTCGCGGACGCGGCGGATTATGTTTTTGGCATCGCCGACACCGTTGTTTCCTCAGCAACGAGCATCCAGCAATCTCTCCAGACCGACATATATTCGATCGAGATCGCTACCGCGGACGTAAAATCGACCGATTTCGAGAAAATGACGAGAGCGAAAAAGAACCTGCTTTTCGCAAACGGCCAGCGGGCGGTCGAGGATTTCGTCGCACGAGAGAGGGAAATCGTGGGCCGTCACCGTGTGGCTACCACCTATGTGGGTTTCGACGAACGGCTACTTGCCTATGTGTACGCGATCTCGGAAGCACAAAAGACCGTTTGGATCTCGGACTCGTCGACGTACTGGCTTTTCTTTATCTATCCGATCATCGCGAGCGCGGTCCAGCGAGGCGTCGTCGTCAACGTGATGGTCCAAGAGCCGCCGCCGAAAGATGCGCAAAAGGAGCGACAGCGACGCCAATCGCTCGCGTCGCTCGGCTGCGACGTCATTGAAGTTTCTGCGCTCGCATTCACGGGCTTGGTGGTCGACTATCCAGGTATCAACTCGATCGCGGTAATAAGCTCCGAAGACGGTGCTGTCGGACAGGACTTCGCCTACACGAGTGAAGTAGTGCGGCTCTATCGAAGCCAACACGACTTTCCAGTGATCCGCAATTTGGGCAATGCACTTGCGGCTCAGGTGGTTTCTGGCGGCACGATATCGACCGTGTCGCAGGTGAACATCGTGCGGCTCTCAGAGCAGGATCTCTACCAGGAGCTCAGGCGCGTGCCGCAATACGTGGACGCGAACTTCACGATGGAAGACGTCCCTTTCGACAGAAAGTTGCGGGTTTCGCAGACCCATATCAAGGAATACAAGCTTCTGCAGATCGACAAGCTGATCCGGGAGCTTGAATCCAATGGGTTCGATCTCTTTGCACCCTGCCGATATCTGTTGCCCGATGGATCCTTCAGCATCATAACCCCACCGGTGTTGGAGATCACGCCAAATGGGCCGGTGATCATCGAGGGGCACACGCGCGCTTTCTTCCTCGCCCAGATGAGAAAGAATCGCTTTCGCGCCGTCGTCGTGAGCGGCGTTCGCGAGCCGTTGCCGGTCGAACCTCGCCCATTTTCCGAGATGCGAATCGCCGATCACACCATGACCGCCTCCGCTATCCTACCGAACATCGACATGCGGCTGTTTCGATATATCGAGACGGCGCTGCATTCCTAACCACGAGCTCAAGTCGCGAAGGTCAGTGGCAGCGTAAGCTGCAGCAGCCGCTCACCCCGGCCGTTTGACCAGGTGAAGCGTATCTCCAGGCGCGCCGGGATCACCAGCTTCTTGTCGATCGCCTGTGTCAGGAGGTTGACGTCCGCACATGTCACGCCACGGCCGCTTGCTCCGACCAGAATCTGTCGGGAGATCCGATGCGAACGGTCGAGGACAGCGTCAGCGCCGTCGATGACATACTTGCTCTTCGCGGCTCTCAGCTCGAAGCCGATGCGCGGAAAGTGTATCACGACCCACTCACACGTTCACTTCGGACGGGGATGGCGATTTCGTGCATGTCGAGAGCGACGAGCTCTCCTGCGATCGCATCTTTCGCATAGTCGGCGGCTCGCACGACAACCATAGAGTCCCCCCGGATTCTCTTGATGTCGAACCCGTTCCTTGACTGCCTCATCGGCGCGGCGTTTTGCGCAATTCCAGCGGCTGGTCCGGCGTCAGTTGTTCCGGACCCCCGTGCCCCAGATGACGGCCCCTCTCCGTCCAACTCCCAATGGCCGCGAACCACGCGAACTCGTGAGCCAACCGATCACTCCGGTCGGTCAAAACCACAGCGGATGAAAGACTGACAGACGACCGTGCGTTGCTCGCCGCAAATCCACGTTCTGCCGTCGGCCAGCATGTCTTCGACGTACGGCAGTTGCGTCCTCACCAGGGTTGCGGGCCGTCGCCCTTTCGACCGAAGGTGTGCTCGGCACGGGCAAGCCTCTCATCCTCGCCCGATCGTCGAACAGTTGCGGCGGCATCAGATCGTGATTGATACCCAACGCATAAAGCATGACCGGCCGAAAGAGCGTTCCTTCGGTCCAGGCTGACACCGCGTTGAACAGCCATTCCGAGCAGCGTTATCGCTATGAGATCGGTAGGGCCGACTTGAACAAAATCCCATCAGCCTGCGTTCCTGGTCCGGCTGACGCTGGTGTCCGCTGAGCCGACCTCTTGCATCCTCATGTCCTTCGGTCCACGCATTGCTGCCGCTCTGCTAGCTACGTCCTTGAAAATATGCTCCGACCGCGCCACGTCCCTCGGCTCAAGTTGAGCTTCACCCCCTGCATCGCAGCACTAAGGCCGCCGGCTGTAACGCCTCCTCTGACGAGTGAGCGCCGCTCTCCTGCAAAGGCGATCCTATCCGGCGCTTCTGCACGAAACGGACAATAGAGTCACCGTTGCGCAACAACGTGCGGAATTATCCCGAGCCAGCCAATTCGCGATTTCCGTCGGCGTACGCTTCATCCGATATTTGGTTGCATTGCAATGCGCCTACCTGCAGCGCGGGTGGGCGAACGGCAGGATGATCTGTTCCCCAAATTGAAGCGAGGTCATTTTGATGAAGGATTCGAAATCGCGCCGTGCAAGCTCCCCGAAAACGGGACTGCATCGCGGCACCACAGGATACGCGATCAACTTCTTCCGCTCGGACACCCTGGTCAATCTGCAGCTGGATCTGAAGAGGCTCGAAAAATCAGGCATTGATGAAGATGTCTGCCGCAAAATCAGAGAGCTGCTCAGTGCGCTTGTGTCTGCGGCATCGGCTGAGCCAAAGGGCTCTTTTTGGGGAAGGGCCGTCCACGAAGTGTTGCGGGATTACGAGTCCACCTATCGGGAATGGAATAATGTAAAGGGAAGCGACATCGAGGCTGCGCAAAAACGAGATGAATTGCTTTCCAGGCTGCAAGACCTAAGGCATTCGATCGCGAACGTCTGCCGCCGTAACGCTCATAGTCTATCGGAGGCGCACGATCTCGAACTGATCACGGCAATCAACGAGGCTTTGAAAGAGGCGATCAAGGCTGTCCCAGGAACATTTTCTGCTCTCACCAGGAGCGCCGAGCGATTTGCAGCTCGTGCTCTTGCGTGAAGCGCTGCATCAATCAGGTTCGATCGAAACCCAACAATGCATTTGTTTCGTTCTTGATCTGTGAGACCCACTTGGAGTTTGTGGTTCGAGCCATCTCGAATACGTTCCGTCCGACGGAAGAGCGCCAAAGCAGCCACACCTCTTGCGCGCCGCAGGCGCGCTTCTTTTTTGCTCTTCATGGACGCCTGGAGAGCGCTTAAGCTTGGTTTCCAAGGTCAGGTCGAAGCGAACTTGGACGCGCCGGCTCGTCGGACGCGTCCCTCAGCCGCACCTCAGCGCGTTTCCCCATCTCTTCTGAGGGTAACGATGCGCTGCCTGCCGTTCGCGAAGTCTTGCCGCCGCCGGGCCATAGCCCCTTCGGTCCTTTGCGCGCGCTAGGTGACTTCAGGATGATCGGCACGTCCGATCAGTTCGCGTTCGAGCCGATGCCCCCGAAACCTGCTTCTTGAATCTGCATCCTCGGCATTCCCATCGATGTCCGGGATCAATCGACCGGCCGCTCGGCGTCGCCAATGATGCTGCCTCGCAGCGGTCAGCATCGATGCAGCCAGATCTCATTGAATGATTTTCGAGGTCGGCAGCAGCGACATTCAAATCGCGTTTTTGCCGGGTAGAGGCGAGGTGTTTGGATCACCCGGCCAGATCCCGGCATCTGATGAATGCTGCGCTTCGATGCTCCCCATTTACGAGCCGCGCGATCTCGTCCGCTCCGCCGATCTCCTCTTACCGGCTTATCCCAATTCCCTATGGACGCCTGGGAATTGCTCTCGAAATCGGCGAGTAAGATGCCGTATAGTCGCGCGATACGCGTAAATGGGGGCCTTTTCGGTGCACGACGATTCCGTGGAAAGAGCCAGATGGCTGCGCGATTTGCTGCGCTTTCTGCCGCTGCGCAGCCAATTCGTGCTCTCGGGCAATACCCGCGACCTTCAGATGCACGAGATCGCTCCTGGCGAGGTGACCGCAGCGCCCCTGTCCAGAGTTCTGCCGGACATCTTGAAAGCAGCTGGTTATGCGCAGATCGCCTGGTTTGATCTTCTGAATGGATTTCGGGATATCGAGCCGGCGGACGGAAGCTACCTCTCTCGGTTGGGTCTGATGCCGGCAAACGGCGCGGCGGCAGGCGGTATCGATCTCCTGTCGACGACGCTTGAGCGCCATATCGCAGCTGACGGACACCCCTCCGCCCTTGTTGTCGACTTTGCCTCCAGATTGGTCGCACGAAACGAGGCCTTATCACCCGCCGAGCACCAGCTTTTCTCCCGCGCGCTGATCCTTTCCCATGCGGCGCGCGCCCGTCCGGCGGGCGAGAAGCGGCTGCCTTTCTTCAATACAGTTGTCTGGATCGTCGACAAGGAGGGGGATCTGCCCGATTGGTTCCTGATCGGAAACCCGAAAGTCAGGCACATCCCCATCGGACGACCGGATCACCTTGCGAGAGCGAGCATGATCCGCTCCCTGGTCCGGGGTCTGCCGGGCGCGCAGAACGCAGAAGTGCCGGCATTGGAGAAGTGCACGCAAGAGTTCGTCGACGAGACCGAAGGCCTTCTCTTGCTGGACGTGAGCGCGGTCGCGCAACTCGCCCGCAGCGAAGGCGTGCAGTTCGATCGCATCGGAGATGCGGTTCGACGCTTCAAAGTAGGCGTGACTGAGGATCCCTGGCGCAAGATCAGCCGCGAGAAGATCGCTTCGGGCGAAGAATTCGTCAGGCGCCGCGTCAAGGGACAGTCTCACGCAGTCACGCATATGCTTGATATCGTCAAGCGCGCGGTAACCGGGATCGGACAATCGCCACGGGGCGGCCGGCCAAGGGGTGTCGTCTTTCTTGCCGGGCCGACCGGCGTCGGCAAGACGGAGCTTGCCAAAACCATCACCAGCCTGCTGTTCGGCGATGAATCTGCCTATATCCGCTTTGACATGTCCGAGTTCAGTGCCGAGCATTCCGACCAGCGGCTGATCGGGGCGCCGCCTGGCTATATCGGATATGACGTCGGCGGCGAGCTCACCAACGCCATCCGTGAAAAGCCCTTCAGCGTCGTCCTGTTCGACGAGATCGAGAAGGCTCATCCGAGGATTCTCGACAAATTCCTCCAGGTCCTCGATGACGGCGTCCTCACCTCCGGACGAGGCGATCGCGTCTATTTCTCCGAAGCCTTCATTGTCTTCACCTCGAATCTAGGCATCTACGTACCGGGACCGTCCGGCGAGCGAATAGCCAACGTCACACCGGACGAGACTTTCGAGTCGGTCCGCAGCAAGGTGCGCAGCGAGATCGAAAGGCACTTCAAGCAGGTCCTCAACCGGCCCGAAATATTGAACCGGATCGGAGAGAACGTCATCGTATTCGACTTTATCCGCCCCGAGGTCGCAAACGAGATATTCGATTCTATGGTCGACAACCTGCTCAGGGACGTCAGTTCGCTCGGCCATGACGTGACTTTGAGCGGAACTGCCCGCGAGGTGCTTCGCGGCCTGTGCCTTTCTGATCTTTCCAACGGCGGTCGAGGCATTCGCAACCAGGTCGAATCTCACCTCATCAACCCGCTCTCGCGGGCTCTGTTCGATCGTGGAGCGGAAACGGGACGCAGATATAGGATCGAAGCGGTCCACCCCGGGCCATCGACCTCGATTGATCTCGTGAGCGAGCAGTCCTCATGAGCAGGGTGCTCAATCTTTCGCGCATCCATTTCCCGATCACGACCCTGGGGCCCGGCCGCAGGATCGGGATCTGGTTCCAAGGCTGCTCGATCCGTTGTCCAGGATGCATCTCCATGGACACATGGGCGCAGGGGCGCGGAACAACGACCATAACAGAAGTCATCAAGGCCGTTTCACCGTGGCTATCGACCGCCGAGGGGATCACGATTTCGGGCGGAGAGCCTTTTGACCAGCGCGAGGCCTTGTTCGATCTTCTGACAGAGCTTCGAGCTCGAACGAAGGCCGACATCCTCGTGTTTAGCGGCCACCCGTGGGCTACGATCTGCGAAGCGCTCGCCACCTCGCCTCCCCTCATCGATGCGCTTGTTTCCGGGCCGTTCAATATTGATGAGACGCAAACCCTTGCGCTTCGTGGCAGCGACAATCAGGAACTGCGCCTGCTGACGCCCTTGGGACGCGCTCGGTTCGCCAGTTTCGAGCGCCGCATCGACGAAACAGACCGCGCGTTCGATATCATGTTCGACGACCATGGCGACCTCTGGCTTGCCGGCATTCCCGCGCGCGGCGACTTCCGGCGCCTGCGACATATTCTCGAAGACAGCGGCTCGACGCTTGGAACTTCGGAAGATGCCCGTTTTCCTTCTCTTTAGAAATTTAATGATGATCAGACTTTGCCCGAACTGCACGACCGAACGGCCTGTCACCGAAATCTTCTGTGAAGGCTCCTTGAATGGACAAACCTGCGGCTGGGACCTGTCGGCGGTCGATATAACAGCTCCCGGCACAACAAGACCGAAAGCTACTCCGCCGCTATCCACGCCATCGAAGGATCCAACCTGCCGAAATGGTCATCAGGGCTCTCCCGGCGACCTGGTTTGCGGCGTCTGCGGCGAGCCGATCATTGAACGGGCTGAGCCGCCCTCATCAACCGAACCTCTTCCCGTGCCAGAGCTTCCGCCGGAGACTGAGACCGTCGTCGACGGTTGGCATCTGCAGGATCGGATCACTTCGTCCAGCGCGATTCGCGAGCGCTTCGTCGCAAGCCGCGCCTCAGATGGACAACGTGGAATACTCACACTTTACGCTGTAGGCTCGGAGCCCGACCAAGCGATCTATGATCTGCTCGTAAAGCTTCCTCGAGATCATGTCCCCGAATTCTTCGCAACCGGCCGCTGGCAAGACCGCGCCTACGAGGTCGCGGAGGAATTCAAGGGCGGCACTCTGGCGGATTTTGCCGTCGATCCTGCCGATCCGGCATCGTTTGCTATTTTAATCGGCGAGCTTGCCAAAGCCGTTCACGCCCTTACTGAAGCCGGATTGCGGCACAGGGATCTGCGCCCTTCCGTCGTCTTCGTGCGGTCCAACGATCCGCTTGATCTTGTGATCGGCGGCTTCGGATCGGCACGACTGTCCGAGTTCGACCTCGATATCGTGTCTCCGCTCGAAACCACCCGCTATATGGCGCCCGAGGCGATCGCCGGCGGCGTCGCCCCGGCTTCCGACTGGTGGAGCATGGGGATGATCCTGCTGGAGAAGATCACCCAGGGCGCCTGCTTCCAAGGCATCAATGAGCAGGCCTTTCTGATCCATATTCTCACCAACGGCGTACACCTGCCCGAAAAGCTGGATGAGCGGATCAACACGCTGCTGCGCGGTCTGTTGGCCCGTGATCGGCGCCAGCGCTGGCAGTGGAAGGAAGTTCAGGCGTGGCTGCGCGGAGAGAACGTATCAGCACCAGCAGCTGAGGCAGCCGGCACGAAAGAGGGGCAAAGCTCGATCTCCCTTGGTGGCAACCAATATCGCTCCGCAAACATGTTCGCATTGGCCGGGGCGGAAGCTGGGAACTGGGACCAAGCCAAGGCGCTCGTGCTTCGAGGTGCCGTTGCAAGCTGGGCGTCCGAAGCCGGCTTCGAAGCGGCGGTTGCGGCAGGTCTTCGGCAAATCGTGCGGACCGAACATCTTCAGGAGGATTTGAAGCTCTCCATCTCTTTGAAGACACTTAATCCTTCGATGCCGCTGATCGTCAGGGGCAACATCGTCACGCCGGGTTGGCTACTCGATCACCCGAGTGACGGTTACACGCTCATCACGGGGCCGGCCCCCGACCTGCTCCGGAAAATCGACCCGGACGATTGGCTTTGGCGTCTGAAGGTCCGCTCGGATGCGGTTCGAAAGCGACTGGACCAACTCGAAATCGCGGTCGAGGAGGATGCTTTGCGCGTCCACCTCCTGTCGACCTCGATGGCGCGCTTGGCCGCTCTCTGGGAGGAACGGCGAAGGCTCTTGCCCGATAGCGATCATGCTGGCATCGCCACCCTCACCGAGCGCCGCATCTCGGCGGAAGAAGACCTCATCATCCTGCTCAGCGCGACGTCGAACCAGTTCCGCTCCGCCTCCGAGGTCATCGAAGAAGCAGAAAAGGAAGCGTCCACAGCGGGGCTTGGCAAGTTTTCGGCCGAGGAAGCGATGGAACTGCTCGGCCGGCCGCGGCGCGAGATCTATCAGGCGATCGACGAGCGCATTCAAGACTTTGCCAGATGCGGCATTCAGCAGGTCGACGAGTGGGCGGATCAGTTTCGTCTCGACAGACTGATGCCGCTTGGGCGAGCGCTCGCCCTTCTCTGTGTAGAACTGGACGCCTGGAGACCGCTGCCAAAGCAAGGTTATGTGTCCACCATCCTCAGCTTCTTCGCCAAGCGGATTTCGGGCGGTGTCTTGCGCGGGCCGCTGACGCGGATGCTGATCGGCAAATCGACCAGGATCGACCTCACCGAGCTCGGTACGTCCAGAGTGCCGGCAAGCGACATTCTCGATCAACTGATCGGTCGCACGAACCGGACCGTAAACCTCGATCCGGCGGCTTTCGCCGATGATGATGGCCTTGAGCGAAGGTTGCGATCGCTGCATTCCCACGCGCTGCTCTACAAGCGTGATACCGGGATCGATGGCCTGTTTATGGGATTTCCGTTCCTGATCATGCGCGATCATCGGCCGAACGCGAGACCGCGAATCGCCCCGGTCCTGCTGTGGCCGGTTCGCGTCAATCCCGAGGTCGGAAACCGCGGTCATGTCACTTTATGCTATGGGCGCGAGAAAAACCCGGACACGGAGATCGAGCACGTTCTCGTCAACCCGGCGCTCGAAGCCATGCTCGGCATCCCGGAGGCGAGACGTTGGCATGAAGCTGCCAACGAGCTTCTGACCCATGCAAGCCTTTCGGTCCAGGCGGCGATGGACGCATTCAGCCGATTGGCCGAGCCGACCAACAACGAATTGACGGCCCTTCCCGGCAAAGACGTCCAGGTCGGCGCCCAAGAGCGTCAGCTGGTGCCGGCAGCCGTGCTGTTCCACCTGGCCTTCATGGGCCAAGCGGTGATGAAGGATCTCGAGACCCTCCGCGGCATGCCGCCGACGGCCACGGCACTCGAAGCAGCCCTGCGCCTGAACGAACAGCAGGCGGCGTCTTCGGCGTTCCCTCCAGTGAAAGAGGCCGACCGCTACTTTACGGCGGACAGCGATCCCTCACAGGAGGCTGCCGTGCTCGAAGCGCGTCAGGCCCCCGGACTCGTGATCGAAGGGCCTCCCGGAACCGGCAAGAGCCAGACCATCGTCAACATGGTCGCGGACGCGATCGGCACCGGAAAATCGCTTCTCGTCATCTGCCAGAAGCAAGCCGCCCTCGAAGTGGTCCGCAAGCGCTTGGACAAGGAACGTCTGACGGACCGCTTCGTCATGATCACCGACGCCAATCGCGACCGCGAACCGATTGTCGGCGCAATCCGGTCACAGGTGGAGGCTTTTCACAACCGGTCTGCTGGCGGATCTCCGGCCTGGAAGCGCGAGCGCGATCGCTTGGCCGCGCGCATCGAGACACTCGAGATGGAACTGGACCGCCGCCAGGTTGCGCTCCATTCCGTGGACGATCGGACCGGACTGTCGTATCGAACGCTGCTCGGCGAGCTGCTCGAGATCGAAGAAGGTGGTGCGAAGCCGATCGACGCCCCTGAACTCCGCGCCTTGCTGGCTGATATACATCCAGCGGAGGTGGCTGCGATCGAGGAGAATTGCGGTCCGCTCGCGAAATTCTGGCTGGCGTCGAAATTCGAAGACAATCCCCTGTCCGCGCTCAAGCCGTTCAATCCCGACCGAGGTACCGCCGCCGCCCTCGCCTCGCATCTGCAGGCATTTTCGCAAGCCGACGCCCGGCGGGAGCAAACCGACGCTGAGACATCGAACTGCCTGAAAATATCGGATGCAGTGGAATTTCGTTCCTGGCGTGCCGAAGCGGACGAGCTCCGCTCGATCAGCGATTCAGTCTGCGCAAATCTCGCTCGATTGCGGCCGCTGTTTCGCAACGTCGAGGACGGGACATCGGAAGCCACGCGTATTCTCGAGGGCCTATCAGCGATCAAGGAAATCTTCTCATCGCTGGACGGTCCGTCCTACAAGCCGAACTTTTGCTCCAAACTCATCGCCTTCGATGAGGAAGAGCTCTGCTCCGCTGGAGAGCTCGCGGGCCAGGTCCGCTTGCCGGCACGCGCCCTACAATGGATCAATCCGCTCCATTGGCTACGAACGCGCCGTGTACGCCAGCTCCTCGCCTCATTGCAGCTCCCGCAAGATAACGACGCCATCAGCTCGTTGTATTATGCAGTCGAGCTCGAATTGGCCATTCGCCAGCCGAGGCGCGAACTCGAGCAATATTTCACGATTCTGTTCGGCCGCGCGCCCAATCTGGATCTGGCGCCCGGTAAGCTCGCCGACTTCGCTGAGCGCCTTGGCTCGTTCGTCAATGGTCTGGGCGGCCACAATTCGCTGATCGATCGCTGCCCGAGCCGGCTTGAGCTCGACGGGGCGCTGTCGGCCGGAACTATCGAAGAGCTCGGATCGTTCTTCGAGCGGGCTGATCTCGCGCTCACAAGGCATGACACGCGCGAGGAGAGCCGCGCCTCCTTGGAGCGGCTCAAGACCTATTTTGATGAACTGTGGCTCGGATCGAGACGCTCGGCGATCGAGAATGGCCGTTCCAATGCGAGCGCCATTGATCAGATCGTCCAGGCTCTGCCAATGCTCAACAACTACCAGGAATATCGACTTCGATCTTCGCGACTGGACGCCAAGGAGCGCGCCATATTCGCAACGCTCAGGTCCAGAGAGAGCGAACTTGCGGAAGTGGCTTCCGAGGACCTCGACGCCTGCATTCGCGCCACCATAGGGCGCGAGGCCCGTTTGGCATGGAAGGCCGACATGGAGGGTGCAAATCCTGACGTCTTGTTCGACGCCGAGGAGCTGGATGCGAAGGTAAAATCGCTGGCGGAAGCTGACGCGCAGATCAGGCAATACAACCGCGATCTTCTCGTCCAAGGTATCGATGCAGCAAAAGTGCGTCCCACCGGCGATTGGGACGCGATCACAAGGCTGCGTGGCCCAAGAGCGCTAAGATTGCGCGAATTCATCGATCGCGCCGCTCCACTTGGCCTTTTCGCGCTCCGGCCCGTCTGGCTCATGACACCAGATGTCGCGAGCCGCGTCCTGCAACCGCGCGCCGGACTGTTTGATACCGTCATCTTCGATGAGGCTTCGCAGATGCCGGTTGAATATGCCCTGCCCTCGCTCTTCCGCAGCAGGCTCGTTGTCGTCAGCGGCGACGAAAAGCAGATGCCGCCGACCTCCTTCTTCGCAAGTAGGGTCGAGAACGATGAAGCGGCGATATTCGACGGTGAAGAACCAGAAGAGGGAGCCAGCGAGGAGGAACGCGAGGCCTTCGCGGAGACGTGGAATCGCAGAGAGATCAAGGATTGTCCCGACCTGCTCCAACTCGCCCGCTCCGTTCTTAGGACCCGTACTCTGCAGGTGCACTATCGCTCAAAGTATCGAGAGCTGATTTCATTCTCGAACGCATCGTTCTACGGCAACACGCTCAGCGTCCCCGTTCGCCATCCCCAAGACATAATCCGCAGGCTCAAGCCGATCGAAGTGGTGCGCTCCGACGGCACTTACAAGGCCCAGACGAACCAAAAAGAAGCAAGCGATGTCGTGCAATACCTGGCCGAGCTTTGGGAGGATCCATCGCCGCCGTCCGTCGGTGTCGTCACGTTCAACCGCAAGCAGGCCGACGCCATAGAAGATGCTTTGGAAGAGCGGGCCGAAGACGACGCAGCGTTCCGAGAGGCATTGATGCGCGAGCGCGAACGTATCGAGCACGGCGAGGACATGGGCTTTTTCGTCAAGAATGTGGAAAATGTGCAAGGCGATGAACGGGACATCATCGTTTTCTCCACGACCTTTGGTCGCAACGAGCATGGCGTGTTCCGCAAGACCTTCGGCGCGCTGGGGCACGCTGGCGGCGAGCGCCGCCTGAACGTCGCCGTGACGCGCGCAAGGGAGAAGGTGGTCATAGCCACATCCATGCCGATATCGGAGATATCGGATCTATTGACCAGGCGGAGCGGACCCAGGGTTCCGCGCGACTATCTGCAGGGCTATCTCGAATATGCCAGGACCATCTCCGATGGACTTACAGACTCCGGGAAGACGCTTCTGGACCGGATGGTCAGCGAACAGCGCCCTCACAACGATTCTGGCAGTCATGAGGACGACGGCTTCACAAGATCAGTCGAAGCCTTCCTGGAGGCGAATGGCTACAAGCCCAGTCGGGCCCGCGATGGCGGCGCATTCAGCCTTGATTTCGCCGTAACCGATCCTCGGACCGGCCTTTACGCGATCGGCGTGGAATGCGACGCGCCGCGACATCGGTTGCTGGAAAGAGCGCGTGCCCGCGAAATCTGGCGTCCCAACGTGTTGGGCAGAGCTGTCCCTTACGTCCACAGGGTTTCGTCGTATGCTTGGACTCATGCTCCAGACGCCGAACGCCAGCGGCTCAAGAAAGCTGTCGAACACGCACTCGGTGGGGGAGCATTGCAATGAGCGGGCCCAAGGCATTCAGGATCGTTACCCGAGCCGAGATCATCGCGATCTGCCGCCGCAATCTGGCGCGGCTTGACGCCGCGATCGAAAGCTGGACCTCCGCCGGCAGACGCAACGGGACGATTGAGCAGAAGGACATCGACAAGGTCAGAGCCCGGCGGGATGAGGTTCGTCGCCTGCTCGAGGCCGATCGTTTCGCCGAACTTCAGAAACAGGTCGCCGCCGAAATCGGCTTCCTTCAGGCGGACTCGGAACGCCGGATTGAACGCGCTGCCGAAATTGCGGCCCGTTCGAAGCGTGATTTGAGGCGTTCCAAAGCAGCAGCCGAGGCGCTGCTACAAAGACTGCAAGCTCTGAAAGTCGAGATTCCCGTCGACATTCGAAGCGAGCTCAGTGGCTCGGCGGCATCTTCCGAACGCCTGGAAGCGGCCATGGCAAAGGCGCTGTTGCTGCTTCCTTCCGAGGCGGCACAGGATACTGCGACAGATCGCCAACGCGAGCTTGCCATTCGCCTGGGCGCAGGCGAACGCCGTGACACTCTGCAGGAATGGATCGCTCGACAGCCTCAGGAGATCGAGGATCCAGCCTTGGGACAGGTCGATGCTTTCCTCGGCGAATTGCTCGGGCTTGGCATCGATCCCTCCCCCTTTTCGCACCGTGTTGCGTCCCTGGAAGCAGAGCCGGCGGCTCGAAGATCGCTTATCGCAGATAGCCTTCTGTTGGATCTGACCGCGGCTGTGAAGGACGGCCGTGCCAAGGCGCGGCTAGCAGACGAGCTCCGGGCGCGAGGCGCCGAGCTTTCAGTGATGCAGTCAGCCGAGGCGACCTCGCTGCTGACCGAGATCGACGAGATCCTCGCCTCGCCGTCGCCCAGCAATGGGCAAGAACTCGTCAGACGTGCGGACTTTCTCATCGAGGAAGAATTCAAGGTGATGGCCGCCGCGGAGCGCAGGCGCGCGGTGCTCGAAGGTCTTGCCAGCCTCGGATATGAGGTATCGGAGGGAATGGCGACCGCCTGGGTCCAGAACGGCCAGATCGTCCTGCGTAAGGCGGCCAATCCTGACTACGGGGTAGAACTGTTGGGCGGATCGAGATCGGATCTCCTTCAGGTGCGCGCCGTGGGGATCGGCAGCTCGGCCGAAGCTCGCGATGCGAATCGTGACCGCGACATGGAAACGATCTGGTGCGGCGAGTTCGATCGCCTCAAGGCGCTTGTCGCTAAAGCAGGCGGCAACGTTGCGATGGAATTCGCAAGGCCGGTCGGTCAATTCCCTCTGAAGATCGTCTCAGATCGGGATGCAAGCCACCAAGCGGATGTCGCCATACGAGCACAACGAGAACTACCTCTCAACCGCCGTGCTTAGCAACTTGCGATACTCAAGCAGGGATCACTTTGAATGGAGCAAATGCGGATTTTTCCAAGAATCGAATCAACCAGCTGAAATCGCGGCTTCGTCGCTGACAGGCAATGCCGGGTCTCAGTTCAAGCCAAGATTGGTACATTTGCCGCTGCTCCGGCAGCCAACAGTACGGCAGGCTGACCGGGCTCTCATGAGGCCCGCCGCCTGGCTCGGTCAGTCGCGCCCTTTCAGACATCGTCGGCATGCTCAAGTTCCGCCACGCGAGGTGGGCTGAGGTGAGATCGTATTGATCCGTTTCGTGTCACGCGCCACATTCCAAGCGAGAAAACCAATGTTTTTCAATAGGTTGGAGGCGAGCTGCAATAGAAAACCGCCTCGATAATCGCCCATTCGAATATCAAGATTGACAAACGCTCCCAAAAAGGGAACATTCTTCGGGCATGAGAATTATCGCTTGGAGCACCTTGGCAGCCTACGCGGCGAAGCATCCGGAGACGAAAACTTCCCTTACGCGGTTCAAGAACCTAGTTGAAGCCGCCAGTTGGACGTCGATGGATGAGGTCCGCCAGGCTGCGCCCCATGCAGTGATCTTGAACGCTCAGCGTGTAAGGTTTGAGATCGCGGGCGGTAACTATCGGCTGATCGTGATGATCCATTTCCGGAGACAAATCGCCTACGTCAATTTCATCGGGACCCATGCCGAATACGACAAGATCGACGCTTTGACGGTTTCGATGTTTTAGAGGACGCAATATGGAAATTCGCCTGATCAAGAACGATGAGGACCATGCTGCAGCGCTCGCGGAGATCGCGAAGCTTTGGGATGCTGTCGAAGGTTCGGAGGATGACGACAAGCTCGATCTTCTCGCGACTCTGGTCAGCCGCTACGAGGCGACACGCTGGCCGATCGATAGTAACATGGATCCCATCGAGCTTATCCAATTTGCCATCGATGAACTCGGACACACCCAAGCCGAACTCGCGGAGCTGCTCGGATCGCGATCGCGTGCGTCAGAGGTTTTGAATCGGAAGCGCGCTCTCTCGATCGATATGATCCGAAGGATCAACGAAGCTTGGAAGCTTCCTCTTGAGCTCCTGATCAAGCCGTACTCATTGCAGCCGGCCGCCGCCTGAGCGACAACGCGCTCGCTCGGCCTGGGTGGGCGCGCCCGCTACATGACGCTGGAAACCATCGCGCCGTTGAGCGATGATCCAACCGTCAGCCTTCCGGCGATCGCCAGCTGACCCGCCCGGCTCTTGCCGGTGAACGCGGTGACCCACCGCCAGCTACACCGCGCCCGGGGACACGATCCCGGCGAGAAGTGGAAACAGCGATATCGAAGATACTACGCTGCCAACGGATAATGCTCACCGGAATAGCAGGAAAAGGCTTTCGCGGAAGCGACAAGCTCCGCATCGCTGATGCCGAATTGATGTGCGAACTCTTTCTGCAAGGACGACTCAACTTCGCCAAAGAAAGCTGCCATGTGTCCAGGCACAGTCTTAGCGGTAGCTGGATCGTTTAGACAAAAAACGAGCGTCTGCGCGTCCAGCTGTTTGCCGTGAGGCGCATTGATAGTGGCCAGAACTATAGCGATCATCATACGTGATCCATATACCCGAGAGCAGCGGGGGATTCCCGCTGGACGCGGTGTAATGTCGAATCCAACGAAGATCCAATATCAGAAGAGCATTGTGTTATCGATCGACGACAAGAACATCCATCAGTCAATTCGAGTTCAACCAAATCCATCGAAGAATCATTCACCCAATCGTCAGCGTACGCGCCCGCTCAGCTCGGCTTCCATCTTTTGAAGGGCCCTGCGACGAAACAATAGTGGCATCGACGTTGGCTGCGGTCGCTAAAACCAACGTGGTCTTTCGCAGGCTGGATGAACTCAAGCGACACATGCCATCGATAAAATGCACAGGTCGTCCAGTTAAGGCTCAAATTCCTCGGTCAAGCGCGATTTTTTGACGGATTTCACCAGCGCCGTTGTGCGAAGTAGACGCCCGTCTCAAATTGTGAAGCTGGCGCGTACCTTGAAAGACACTTGGAAGCCATCATCGGGACCGGACGGTGCAGTTTGCGGGGACGAGCGTGGTATGCGGGGAG
This sequence comes from Bradyrhizobium sp. USDA 3315, assembly GCF_054056795.1. Lineage (NCBI taxonomy): Bacteria > Pseudomonadati > Pseudomonadota > Alphaproteobacteria > Hyphomicrobiales > Nitrobacteraceae > Bradyrhizobium > Bradyrhizobium sp. USDA 3315. The sequence goes on from NZ_JBSRYP010000001.1 coordinate 140,523, forward strand.
CTCGGCTGGCGGCGTCTCGTGTCGGCGCACCGCACTCGGCGGATCGAGGCCGCTTGCAGCAATGCACGCAGACCTGATGTCAAAGAGCAGATCGGCGTTCAGAGCGGCCGCTCGGCTGCAGGCGGGACGGAGTTGTAGTTTGCACTTCAAGTGCTTGGGCGCCCGCTCTTGCGCGGATACACGCCGCGTCCTGTGGTCGGCAACCGACAGAACTCTTTCCGCCAGCAATGGAATCCGTGTTCACATTGCCGCGCTCCGCACGTTTGCATTGCTCAATTTCGGGCGCTGCGGCGGCATCGCTGGTGGCAGCCCCCCTTGCGAGCTGCGTTCGCACCTGACGGGACCACGTCTGCCTCTGTCCGCACACAAATTACAGAATTACTAATTGCGAATCTCACTCTTTGATTGATATATATCGACTATTCAACCACTGATAATAGCGGAAAAATGATGTCAAAAGTTCCTGCCTACCACACGAATTCACATGAATATCCGCCGTCTCATCGCAACGTCTATCACGACCACGACGACTGCCCGACCGGAAAACAGATCAAGCAATGGCACCGCGAACCCGGTCGAGATGACAGGCCACGTTGCGATGATTGCAAGAAGCTCGGCTAAGTCGCGAATTTTTCAGCCAGCACGATCGATGGATCCCTGCCGAGCCAAAGCTCCGTAGGTTGATGATCCTGCGCGGCGGCGCATGTCGCCGCGCCTTTCTATCGGATGACGACCGAAGACGACCATAGCAAATCGTCCCGTTCCCTGGACCCCGCGCCCGCTTGCATCAGCCACAACGACACGTCTGGCGGAACAAAGCCACCGCTCCCTAATATCAGCCCGCTATCTCGAGCGCCAAAACGCGCCGTCAACGTCCACGAAATCAACTCCATTCAAGATTAACATCGGATCGGCCCCCACCGCTACACGCGGTAAGGGCATATGGGACCGATGCCGGGACTCGAGGACAACAACTTCGCAATCGGATTCACTCTCTGGATCTGGTCAGCTCACGGTCGATAGCATCGACTTGCTGGTCCAATTCCTTCAGTCGCTTCACAAGAACAGCCGGTGCCATACGGGCATTGGCAGGTAGCGCCAAGCCCTCGTCACCCAGCAAGTCCACCAGCCCATCCACCCTTTTTCCCGGCCCTGCCCGACAATGATTCCGAACTCAGCAAAGTGAGCTCGAATAGCGCAAGCCGTCATTGTTCTCTGGCGCACGAGCAGGCCCTCTTGCGCAATGAAGCATCAAGAAGCCTTGGTTCTCGACGCTCTTGATCGGAACAAACCGCATATTGGGACGTGTGACCGCCTCGCAGATTGCTGCCGAATCAGCCGCATCGTTCTTGGCTCCCCGTCGCACATAAGGTTTGACGTAAGCCGGTGGAATTAATCTTACATCGTGTCCAAACCGCCGACTCTCCCGCGCCCAGTGATGAGCGGTCGCACAGCCCTCCTCGGTGCCAACCAGGCAACGTGCAAGCGATGAGAAGAACGACATGACTTCACCTCGCCGCAGGTACTGACGACCGGTCACTCGGCCCCGGTTATCAACTGCATGGATGTGAAACACGTGCTTCCAAATATCCAACCCAATTGTCGCGGCTTTTATTGGTGAACTCCTGTTGGCGGGTTCGTGCATTGACTGTATATCGCTGGCGCCGAGAGAGCGGAGCCGTCTTCCCCATCAACGGACGGCGGCGGCATGGGCTGTTGAACGAGACGTTGTTCACGTCACTGGCACAAGCCCGCTTCACATAGATGTTGGCGGGCCGACGACAAGATACACGACCACACTCGCAGCTTGGCTGGAGAACCCCGTCCGAGTTCGCGATGACCTGCCACCCGCGCCGGGATGGGCGCTGCGCTATGCCGAAGGCTCCGCGTCAGCCCCGTCGCTTCAATCCCCAACCGGGCAAATCCAACGGCAAGGACGAACTCAGGACTGGATACAATTCGGGGGCAAGGTCACAATTTGTCTATCTTCGCCACGCCACGCGCAACGAACTACTTCAACCACACACCAATGATTGTACCGAGGGAGCCGAAAGCCCATTTTTCTTGATCGGCATTGTATCTCTTCGAGAGGATGATGATCAGGCTCACAATAAGAACGATGATGCTTATGACAGGCTTCATTAATTGCTGCGCAAACTCGTACCAAGGCCTTCTGCCCGTACCTTTGCATCCTCCACTTTCACAACCTGCTGGACGTTCTGGGTGGTCGTTTTGACAACAGGGGTGCAAACGGGCGGAAGCTTGATGCCTCCGAGATTAATGTTGGGTGACCTGCATTCCGTTGTCACGGTCTGCGTCGGAACGGCCACAGTTTTCGTTTGCTCGACCGTTAGGTTCTTCTGCAGCTCTTGTAATCGCGTTTCGTAGTCTGCCCGTATCTGAGCGATTTTTTCGCTGTCCGCCTGAAGCTGGTTCAAAGCTCGAGTATAGAAATAGGATAGCCCGCCGATGGCCAGGACGAACAAAAGGGTTCCCCAAAAGAGTGCTTTTGCCATGGGTGTGCTCCAATAAAAAGTCAAGCCAGCTAGAAGCCGGCGCAACAAAAACGGCGCTTCTGAACATCACGATGTCATGGCGTTGTCGTTGGGGGCTTCCGATAAACCGCTTCGGCATTTGGCCTATCGCATCGCTTCACTATGCTGCGATATTTGGTCGGTAGGTATCGGAGCATTAGTGACATCGAGCACGCTTCGAGGAAGAGTTGATTTCAGGACCGAACGACCAGCATCTATCCGGAATAAAAATGGCAGGATCGCTTCGCTAAAGCCGCTGATCAACGACTTACCAAATTGGGCCTTCAGCGCCCGAATATGTCCGGACCATGAGCTCGCTCGGCTTGTGAGCGCCTGCTGCAGTCCGATCACGCGGCGCGACTCAAGCGTTGCGGATTTCGGGTGGCACCTCATTGGCACTTACCTCGTGGCAGTTGCCGTAGGTGCAGTCTGACCGAAGGGAGCATTCCAGCCACGACCCATCAGCTTGCTTGAGCCATTTGAGCGGCGGTTTGTTACAACGCGCAACTCGGTCAACCAAAGCATTCGTTGCTGGGTCATCCGACAGAGAGTCGGAGACGGCCTCCGCGCTGGTTATTCTTGCTGTCTTGACAGCGCGCTGCTTTCTCGTTTTTTTGGCCATTATTACCCTCCGATCAAAGATCTACGTTAGAAATTCTATTGGCCCAGGGCACTTTTGAAGCCGGTTGTAATGCCGCTGGTCAACTGCGAAGCAATGTGCGTGCTTTCGCCGATCGGGATGAGGAAATTTCCGCTCTGTGTCTTGTCGAGCGGCGCAAAGGTCACCACGAGGTCATGCTTGCGATTGCGCAAAGCCGACAACAAGTTGCCGCTCTGATTGAACGTCGCTCTCACGAGCTTCCATGCAGGAGTAATGCTTCCGCTGGTATCGATTTCGAACGTTACTTGGTGCGAAAGCACATTTTGCTTCGCGACGCTTGTGATTTGCCCTGTCGCGACGCCGTTGACCATCGCGTCGAGCCACTCTGCCAGTTTCAAGTCGCTCTGAATCAGTAGTGAGTCCGTCGGCGCCGTGGTGTCACGCTCACATCTTCCGTTTGGTCCCAGATAGAGCTCGCTCACCTTGTAATAGAAGTTTACTTTATCCACGCGAGTCGCGTCTGCCGATCCATTGAATGCACCGCTCAAACTGAAGATCGACGAAGGTGGTGACGGAGGGAGCCAAACGGCTGTCGGATTAGCGGTCGACTTCTCTTCAAGCTGAATAGTGAGGGCGACCTGAGCGCCCCACTTGCGCAAGAAAAGCGCATCAGACGAACCGGCTCTTGCGTTGAGAACCCTGGTGACGGCATCCTCTAGTTCGCAATGAACGCTTCGAACGATCGCCTGCACCAAGGCATTATTGGAGGCGTATGACCCACCGTTAGGAAAATCGCGGATCTCTGGGACGCGCAACCCGCATCCGGCAAGCACACAACCAGCGAAAAGTGCAATCAAATTGGCTCCTGGCCTCAACATGCCAAATCCCCGAGCTTAGAATTTTACAGTGTGCAGGCTTCTGGAGGAGCCGAGGGCCACTCCGGTCAACCCTGATCAAAAAAACTGGTTGTTATCGAATGCTTTTCCATCTGAGCGCGCAACCAGCAAACGTTGTCTTATTGGATTTCATGAACCCGCTGCTGCGTCTCCGCCACAGGACTGCACGTTTCGGACAAAAGCGGGATGTTGAAATGTGCGGGGCGGGTTCGCTCGGACAGTCTCTCGCGGATTTCGTTGACGGGCGCGAGGTACCCTGGCGCCAGAAACGCGATCACGGCGTGCGAGCTGCTGCCGTTTTCTCTCGAGGAAGATACAGAGCGCACCGAGTGTCGCGTTAATGCTCGAATTCTTCGGCCGAGCGCGATCATTGAAGGATTTCACCAGCACTGCTGAGCGAACATCTGACCCGATCTGGATATCTCTCGCCGATTGGCCACTGCACGGCCCCATACACCGACCCGTCGAGTTACGCCCCCTCAAAAGTAGGGCTTTGATTGTTCTGTAAACCTGCGATTGTATGCCATGAAACAAGTTGCCAAGGGGGTAAGATGATCCGATTGATTATTGGCGTAGGGCTGATGGTTGGCGTGGCCGGCACCTCGCAAGCTCAATACTTGGGGACCGGCTCAAATCCCAACAGCCACGGCGTATCAGGTTATACTCGCAGCAACGGCACTTATGTGCAGCCCTACACCGCTACGAACCCGAATAGCACCCAGCGCGACAACTACGGCACTCGCGGCAATTACAATCCCAATAACGGAACATTCGGTACCCGGACGCCGCGGTACTGAGAGGCGCTCCAATGGCAAAATCAACGCGCAATACGGGCAAGCCCTGGACCTCTCAGGATGTGACGCAACTCAAGCAGCTCGCAAAGAACAATACCCCAACTCGCGTCATTGGGCTGAAACTTGGGCGAACCGCGGACGCAGTTTACAATAAAGCCTCGTCCGAGGGCGTATCGCTCAGTCCGACAAATCAAAGCCCATACAACCGCCGCAAGGATTGAGGTCATCCCCAAGTACCAACGTTGTCCACCACCCTGGTCGAAAAGAGATCGAGGTGAGGAAGGACGACGTTGAGTTGGGGATAGCCGAGGCATGGAGATGCAGCGCCTCTATTGGCAAGAAATGATCACTCTCAAGCGCGATGCTCGCTATGTTGATCTTTGCCTCGCTCGCACTGAAACGATCGACCGATGTATCAAGGGAGCGCTTGCGATTGCGGCAAGCTCATCCATTGGAAGTTGGATCATTTTCAAGGAGTATTCGTTTCTCTGGGCCACCATCGTTGCTGCCTCCCAGGTCTTGCAGGTGGTCAAGGAGTATCTGCCCTACAAGAACCGTTTGCGAGCGCTGACAGGCCTCTCCCAGGATCTGAATGCAATCAGTCTCGCAGCTGAGAACAGCTGGTTTCGGGTGAGTTCGGGCAGCTTATATGACGAGGATATCCACGAGCTACGGTTCGACTTGAAGCAGCGCAAGCTCGCGGCCGTGCAGAAGGCCTTTCCGGCCGCCGGCTTGCCGAACAATAAGAGGTTCGAAAAGCGAGCCGATGAAGAGGTCCAGGACTATTTTTCGATCTATCTAAGCCAAGGCAAGGAGGCCTAGAGACAATGAGCGACAAGAAGATCAATGTTCCTCAAGGAGGACATAGGGTTATTGGCGACCACAAGGGAGCCGTCTTGCCAACCAAGCCAGCGAAGGCACCGATGCCAGCTGTGCAACCGACACGAGGCAGTCGCCCCGAAGCCCCTGCCAAGCCGTCGAAGCCGAAATAGCAAGGGAGGGGAAGCGCAGAGGCCTGCCCTTTGACGCAATATGGCCGCCAGCGATGGTCTTCAGGTCGACCGGCGGGTAACGCTTCCGGCTAAAAGATAAGCACTATTGGCTTGGATTGCTCTCGTCATTTTGCAAGCGGCACGTTGAGTGCCAGATTAACAACTTCTTCGTTAGCGCCGTAACGTGAAATCGTCACGCAAGAACGAGGCCTTGAACGCAGCTTCCAGGCTATCTGCCGACAGAGGCGCAATCCATGGCAGTCGCCCCAACCACCGCACCCGTCCAATCTCGCAAATCGCTCTCACGGCGTCCGGGTTCTTTTCGCCAATCAAGGCAACTCCAAGAATGTCGATCTGGCGCCTTCGGAGCGCCTCTATGGAGAGCAATGAACAATTAATTGTGCTCGCAGTTGTACTGGTGCACAGCACTACAGGAATTCGCCACCTCTCCAAGAGGTCAATGTAAAGCGAACCACAATTCAGCGGCTCCATCAGTCCCCCGGTCCCCTCGATCACGAGCGGCTGTCCTCCGGTGTCCGGCACATCCAGCAATTCGGGCTTAATGCGAGCCTCGTCGATTTCCGCGGAACAATGCGGCCGAGCGGTCGTTTGCAGTCGGTACCCCTCAGTCACAATGCGATCCGGCGGAAGACTGGCAAGCCGAGCGACGCACTCGGTGTCCGTCTCTCCTTCGAGGCCGGCCTGAATCGGCTTCCAGAACTTTGCGCCAAGGAGATTGACGAGCCCAGCGCAGAACACGGTCTTTCCGACGCCGGCGCCTGTAGCCGTGACCGCGATCCGCTGCTGGCTCGCCGATCTTGATCTCTTGTCAAGCGTTGTGCCCACCTCATTCTCCATTATATGCAGCGGGCGCCGGCGCAAAAACCGCTTACTCTTCGCAAGTCGTTCACGCCGGTGCCCTCAACTTCCGGATCTAGCAACGACTGCTCATCGATGCTGCTGCGTGCATCGCCCCCCCCCTCAACGCTGAACAGCAGTGCGATATACCCGGGATGCTCGTCGTGATTGGCGTCCACCGACCCGTCTCAAAAAGCTCCGAATGCGGACTGTTACATCCAACTATAGACGGTCGGCCGGCACGACAGCTCCCTCCTAGAGTTGCGCTTGATGCGTTGTGGCAGGTTAAGATTGTTATCGGCGCGCAAATATTGTCCGGATTGGACGGAGATGCTCACGAGCCACTGGGTGTATCCCAATAGATACAGAACGGTCCGCTTCGAGCGACAGCTGTGCGATTGTGGGTGATTTTACCTGATCTGTCGGAAAATAGCCGATCGGGGCATATTAGCCGTGACTCGACGGGATTTTTGCAGGTTTGACTTGAGCACGCGAGTTTATCGATGGCGGGCGGCCCCAGTAGATTTTCGCGTAATCAATCACCATGATCCTGCAAATAACACATCGACGCCTCGCTGGGTGTTGGTTGGTATGCACCCAGTGTCTGTTTTCCAACGGAACGAGTTCCGACATTGTTTGATGTCGAGGTCGCGAGCAGCGCCCTTACAGGAGCTCAGAGCGCGCCACCTCGATCACCTTTATACGTAAGCTACGTTCGGACCATTGGGCACGACAATTCTCAGATCCTGCTCAAGTGCGAGCGCTGCGGCACATTCGCGGCATTATCGATGTCAAAGATGCTCCGGCTGTCAAAGCCCGTCAGCATTGCCTCAAGCTAAATCCCGAGATAAGAACGGGACCAAGTTACGGCGTCACTTTTGCGGCCACCATGATCCGTCATATCGTCTTCTTCACAGCCAAGGAAAAAGCCGATCTCGACCGAATCATCGAAGGTCTCTCGGTTCTCACCTCAATCACGTATGCGCGCCGGCTCGAGATTGCCCGCAACCGCAAGAGCGACCAGCTCGGCAATGATGTCGATGTCGTGGTGTATGGTGAGTTCGACAGCGAGGCGGATCTTGCTGCGTACAAGGCGCACCATCTATATCAGGAAGCGATCCGGTGCGTACGACCACTCCGGGAGTTGCGCTTTGCCGCTGACTATGAGCTGTCGACAGACGTGCATTTCGCAGGAACGGCAGGCCTGGGGCAAGTCGCTCGGCGCAGCGGACCAGTTGGTCGTGAGTAGCTTGATGATCAGTCGCAGGACTTTGTACGTGTCGGGCGGAAATAGCCCTCGTTGGGATGGCAATTGGGGCGCGGACCTCACGGCCTGCCGGTCGTCGTAGCAGGTAGACTATGCACGTCTGCGAGTTGCCATGGATTGAGCCTATTAAGGCGCTGCGCTGCTTTGCGCAGCGGCCGCAGCTTACCTTTCTCGATAGCGCGGCAGAGCATGAGCTGCTCGGACGTTACTCATACCTGGCTTGCGAGCCGTTCGGCACATATTTCGTCGCCGATGGACAGGCAAGTTGGAATGGACAGGCCCTTATAGGAAATCCATGGGAGGCCCTCCGCGGGCTTCTTGCCAGATACAAGGAAGCGCATCGCCCGGATCTCCCCCCATTCCAGGGCGGCGCAGCCGGCTTTCTTGCCTACGATCTGAACCGAACACTGGAGGAGTTGCCGGCACCGTCAATTCCGGGTCTCGGGTTACCCCAGTCAATACTGCATTTTTACGATGTGGTGGTCAGCTTCGATCACCCCGATCAGAAGTGTTGGATCGTCTCGACCGGCTGGCCGGAGCAGGAGTCCACTCGACGGGCCGAGCGGGCGCGTCGTCGCGCGGACGAGTTTGCAGCACTGCTTGCCAGGCCAAAGTCGCCGCGGATCGTAATCCCTTGCACCGCGGGTCAATGGCATTCGAATTTTAGCCGGGAAGGGTTCAAAGCGGCCGTCCAGCGTGTCATCGATTTAATCTTCGCTGGAGACATATTCCAGGCGAACATCGCACAACGCTTCAGTGCCAAGGTCTCCCCCCTGTTCGATCCGCTTACCTTTTATTGCCAGCTCCGCTCTTTGAACCCAGCCCCGTTTGCGGCACTCCTACAATATGACGCGCTGACGATCGCATCGAGCTCTCCTGAGCGATTTCTGAAACTTGACGGACGGCAGGTCGAAACACGGCCGATCAAGGGCACAATCGCGCGCTCCGCCGATTCTGCGGTAGATGGGTTCCGGGCGGAGCTCCTTTTGGCCTCCGAAAAGGATCGCGCCGAGAACATTATGATCGTCGACCTGCTGCGCAACGATCTCTCACGCGTTTGTACCGACAATTCGGTCGACGTTTCAGCTCTTTGCAACTTGGAATCCTATGCCTCCGTGCACCATCTTGTGTCGGTGGTCGAAGGCGCACTTGGCGCAGACCAAGACGCCGTCAGTCTGCTTCGCGCCTGCTTTCCGGGCGGCTCCGTGACCGGAGTTCCAAAGGTGCGAGCAATGGAAGTCATTGCAGACATCGAGAAAGTGGCACGAGAGGTCTACTGCGGGGCGATCGGCTTCATCGGATTCGACGGATTCATGGACACGAACATTGCGATCCGCACCGTTGTGATCGACGATGACGTGGCTGTGTTTCATGCCGGCGGCGGAATAACGGCGATGTCGGATCCTGAAGCCGAATATGAGGAAACGCTTGCCAAGGCAAAACGACTGTTTCAGGCCTTCGGTGTCGATCCAACCGGTGCATTTTGATTGTCATCATCGACAATTACGATTCCTTTGTATTCAACATTGCGCGCTATTTCCGCAAGCTTGGCGGACAGACGGAAGTGGTCCGAAATGACGCGATCAGCGTGGCTGATCTCGCTGGGCTCCAGCCTAGTGCAATCGTCATATCGCCCGGACCCTGCACGCCAATGGAGGCTGGCATATCCAACGCGGTTGTCCGGGAACTCTCGGGACGCGTCCCAATCCTTGGTATCTGTCTGGGTCACCAGTGTATTGGACGCGTTTTCGGCGGAAGGGTGGTGCGTGCACATCGTCCCATGCACGGCCAAGGCTCGCTGATAAGACACTATGGTCGCGGGTTGTTCGAGGAACTCCCGTCGCCATTTTGTGTCGGGCGCTACCATTCTCTGGCGGTCGAACTGGATCAATCACACGCACCGAATCTCATGGTGACAGCCCGCTCGAATGAAGGAGAGATCATGGGTTTGTCCCATCGGCAGCATCCGACCCATGGCGTGCAGTTCCATCCGGAGTCCGTCCTTACTCAGCAAGGGCCCGTGCTGTTTAGGAATTTCTTGCGATTAGCCGCCAATTTTAAAGTGTGAGGGGGGAGCCTCCATCGAACGGCGAGCAGGGTATTCGCGAATCGGTTTGCAGAGCCATGGGCAAGACATAACGACACAGCGAAACACCCAATCAGTACGTTGCGTACGCAGGTTTCTCTTTTGGTACAGCCTCAATTGAATTATCTGGTGACGCATCGACTCTTCGCATGACCTCCATTGGGAGAGGCGGGTTTTCTTCTGATTCCTCGCAAACCATTATTCGAGATCCGCCAAGGGATTGGCGGTGCCTAGGCGGTAGTATCGCTACCGCTGCCCTAGCGGGCGTTTCCTCCCTTGACTTGGCCGCCGGTCCAATCGGATCGGCGGTCCTCTTCGATATCAAGTCGGCGCTCTCATGATTGAGGAATTCCTACAGCGATCTGCAGCTCGACGACGCCGGCTGTAGCTGCAACGTCTGTCATCGTGGTTGAAAGCATTCATGCAACATAGAGGTGTCCAATTCAGCATTCGCGAAGCACTCCCCGGCGAGTGGCGCTACAGTTTTGAGGTCGATAGCAAGAGGATCAGTGGCAAGACCCGAACCAGGCTGCAAATTCTTGCGGTCCGACGGGTTAAAGATCGCATTAATCGTGAACTGAATCGCAGCACGGAACATGGAAGTTGACCGGTTGCCCGTGGGTTCGAATCCCACCCCTTCCGCCACGAATCCACATAAGCTATTGATTTTTATTACTTTTATGGCGCGTTTCGCGCCCTGCCCTAGCGTCAGCCCCTGCGTCAACTGGCTCTGCCGCCGGACGAGGAAAAAACCATGAACACAAGCGTTAATGCCGGTAAACTCTGAAACCATCACTTGCGGATTCGCAGCATGTCCCTCCACGCAACTCGCGGCTCGACGCCCGCCGGCTCTTCACGGCGCAGAAGTGGATACACGCCTCCGCCCCAGCGGCACGCCTATCCCTTTCCGGAGCTTCTAAAACGTATCGGCCGACCGTCACTCGAAGAGAGGCAGATGGATTTCCTGCGCGACGCTGCGACGGGACGAGAGGCAACCGTATTCTATGCCGGCAACCTCGATTTGCTCGACGCCCCGACGGTGTCAATTGTCGGCACCCGAGAGGTTTCCGACGCGGGGTGGAAACGCGCGTCCCAGTTGGCGCGCGAACTCGCCAAGCGTGGTGTAACAATCGTGAGCGGTCTGGCCAAAGGCGTCGATACCGCCGCGCTGGGTTCGGCTATCGATCACGGCGGCAATGTTGCGGCTATTATCGGGACGCCGCTGGACAAAGCGTACCCGGCCGAGAATGCGAGCCTTCAGCAGCAAATTTACGCCCATCACCTGTTGATGTCGCCCTTCAAAGAAGGCGACCGCGTGTTCCGGTCGAACTTTCCGGTACGGAATCGAGTGATGGCCGCCGTCAGCGACGCGACCGTGATTATCGAAGCTTCCGATACGTCCGGGACTTTGCATCAAGCTGCCGAGTGCGGACGCCTCGGCCGTTGGTTGTTCATCGCTAAATCCGTAGTCGACGATCCCGCCTTGTCATGGCCAAAGAACTTCATTGGCAAACCGAAGGTCGGAGTCCTGTCGTCGATCGACGACGTGCTCAATGCCATTGCCCCAGCTTAAGCTCATCAGCGTTTGCGCCTATCTAACGGACACGGATGTCAAATGGCGTCCCGAAGACTATCGCGCGTCCAAGATGGTGAAAGCAATCAAAGGCGACCCGATCAAGGGGTATTTCAGCAGCCAGGTTGGTGGGAAGTGGCGCAAGTATGATCAGAAGACGGTTCAACAATTCGTCGCGCGCGTGCCGAGAGCGCTGAGCGCCAACATTCTTCGGCACTACGAAACCGCCGCTACGATCGTCCCAATACCTAATTCCCATGTGATGGCGCCCGACACGGCGGGATTTAAAACGCTTGAGCTTGCAAACAAGATCGCGGAACACAGCAATGGGCTGTTCAAAGTCGAACCTGCGCTGGTCTTCAAGGAGGTGCAGCAGAAGTCTCGCGAAGGTGGCCCGCGCGCTCCAGAGCACTTTGAGGATGCTTACAAAGTCATTGCTGAGATCGAGGGACCCATCATCCTGTTCGACGATGTTTGCACCGGTGGCGGCCACCTGATCGGCGCCCATTGGCGGCTGCACAATGAGACCGATAGCCCCGTCGTTCTCGCTTGCACGTTCGGTCGATCGACCAAAGAGCAGCGCAAGAATCCGGTCGGTCTTTACGCCGAAGACATTGATGTCTCCCGGTGACCGATAAAGGCGGTTGAGCTATGGGGGAGTCTGAAGAGCAGCCGACCCAAGAAGAAATTGCCGAGTTTGAAGAGCTGCAGCGCCAGTTCAACGAAAATTACTATACCACTATCGGCAAGGGCATTTCGGCATGGTCCCGGAACGAAGGTCTCCTCGTTACCGTCGGCGCTATTCTGCTGCGCACGACATTCGAAAAGGCAGGTCTCGTTTTCTACTCGATCATTAACTTTCATGCCTGGCTCTCGATTATCGACGAACTCTTCGAGAACGATCCACAGTATCAAGACCAGCGCCCACAGTGGCTCGCGATCGCAAAGCAGCTTAGGAAGCTAAACGACACTCGTGTTCGCTTGGCTCACCAGGAGGTTCATGCAGGCAAGGGATTCCTCGAAGCTGTAGCGGCGGGTGAAGAGGAAGAGGTGTTATATCCGTCGCTCAAACCTAACCAATTCGACACCCGAGCAAAGTCAAAGAAGCACTCGTCCCTACAATTTGAGGACTTGGTGAACTTCATCTCAGCCCTCGGCGACGTCGCAACAGATCTCGCTGAGCTGTCGCAGCGTATGGCTGAAATCTATCTCAAGCCAAAAAGAGCACTCGTGCAAAAGCTGCGGGACCGGCTGGGACGCGACTACGTTGCCGGCGGCTAGATACCGATTGAATGCAGCCCTGGCTGCAGGATAGCGCTTGCAGTCGGCCACCGCTTCCGGGTATCTCGACATCGTCCAGAAGTTCATTGCCATCATATCAATCCCGGTTTCGATCGGGCGGAGCAATGCGTCACATGGACGAGTCACCACAGCAACAGTCCCTCGCGCTTTCGATCCAGGAAGCCTGCGCGGCGGCCAACGTCAGCCGCACCTATCTGTATAGCGCCATGCAGGCTGGCGAGCTGCCAGCGAAGAAATGCGGCCGCCACGTTCGCATCCTGCGCGCTGATCTTGAGCAGTGGTTGCGGGACCTCCCGCCCGCTTTCAAGTCAAGGCCGCGCTCAGCGGCGGGCGTACCCCCGTCGCTCGGGATTTGCATTGCTGAGAATCGGGATAGGGGGAGCCTCGCAGCCCCTCCCACCGAGTCACCGGAGGCGGTCGCCCGCCCCCGGTTCCCACAGAACGTGGCGTGCGGATTTCCCGCACCGACGCTCTTCGACAGTTGGTTCACAGCACCGCAAGCGCCTGCAGCTCCCGATAAGGAAGGCGCAGCTTAGGCTTCAGCAACGGTGTCCGTTCTTTGATTTGGTTGAAGGCGTCCCAAGTGAGGTGGCCGCCTGCCCAGCTGCGGCTGCGCAGCATTCCGCGCCAGTAACGCTCCACGGCCCGATAAACTTTTACGAGACTCCGGAGATTTCCGGCGACGCCGTAATAGGCATAGTGGCCGCGCAGGACGACGTTGATTTCACCGGCCTGGTCACTGATTTTGTAATGCCGTATTCGCCGCATCAGCTCCTGCAGAGACATAAGGCTGCGCTTTAGCCGAGATTTCTCGGTGCGCATCCCAACCTTGAAGTTGCCTTTTTGGTTTCGCGTGCAATAGAGCGTCAGACCCAGAAAGTAGATTGTTTCCGGGCGGTTTCTGCCGCGTTTGCCCGCGTGTCTTTGCGCGAACCGACCAAACTCGACCAACTTGGTCTTGGTCGGCTCTAGAGCGAGGCCGAACTTCCCCAACCGAAGACGCAAGGCCTCCTGTACGCGGATGGCGTCCGATCGATATTGGAAGCAGATCACAAAGTCGTCGATATAGCGCACCAGTCGGGCTTCGCCCTGCAACCGACCCTTCACCACGCGTTCGAACCAGAGGTCGAGAACGTAATGAAGGTAGAGGTTGCTCAAAAGTACACTGATCGATCCGCCTTGTGGCGTTCCTTGTTCGCTCGGGTGCACCGCTCCGTCTTCCAAGACGCCCGCTTTCAACCAGCGCCGGATCAAGCTGATCAGGCGCGGATCACCGACTCGATGTTCGACAAACCGGAGGACCCAATCATGATCGAGACTCCCGAAGAAGTTCTTCAAATCCGCCTCCAACACCCAGCTGATCATGCCGCCGGCGATGACCTCATTGAGGGTCGCCAAGGCATGATGGGCGCTGAGCTTCGGCCTGCCGCCGAACGAGCAGGGCAAGAAGTCCTGCTCGTAGATGGTGGACAATACCTCAGCCGTGCTGCGCTGGAGCGCCCGGTCGGAGACAGTTGGAACCCCGAGGGGGCGCTTCTCCGTCTTACCGGGCTTGGGGATATAGACCCGCCGAATGTTCGGCGCCCGATATCCCTGGCGATGGATGGATTGGAGCATTGGCCCCATCCAGTCCTCGAAGCTCTCCTTCGCCGCCTCCACCGTCTGTCCGTCCACCCCGGCGGCGGAGCGCTTCGGAATCTGTAATAGATTCTTTTGCACTCGGTCGCGCGTGATGTGATGGGCCAACGAGGTGAAGCGAAGATTTGGCTCGCGTCGAGCTTTCACTGCTATTTGTTCAAGTTTCGTTTCCATGGTCAGCTGATCTTCTCTTAGAATAGAAGGCCGTGACTCCCGTTGAATGGAGCCCATGTCGCCCAAGAACAATCCAACTACCGCTGACCGCTTCCCCATGTGGCCGGCTCTCCCGTCCTCGGAGTACTATCGGTCAGTCTGACTTCCACCCGGTCGTCAGACCCTTCTCACCTCAGCGGCTTGGCAGGTCTTACAAAGCTTGCGCTTGAACCGGATGGATCTCCCTTGTTCACGCTGCTTCCTTTGATTGCATGCTGGCGGTACGAACCCCGGGAGCACCTCTGACCGCTCGCGTTGTCGCGGCCCGCGGTTCCGCCTTCCCCTTTGAGAGACAGGGTCGGCTACTCCGATCACGTTCGATTTCGGGGCTATTTTCCCGTTCACTTCATTCCGGCCTACAACCTCCCTGTCTACGCTTCGCAACGGCCGTTACCGGACGCCACGCAAGACTCGGTTCGCGGCTGCTCGCTAGGCTTTGCCGCGGCCGTCATCTCAGACGGCAGACTTCAACGCGCTTGCAAGGCGCAACTCCCACACCACCGTACATACGGGTCCGTATACGGCGGTTCGCTGGATTAAGCGGCAAGAGTTGTTCTGTTGCCGCCGTAGTTTGGGTGTCAGCAATCGTCGCGCCAGCTTCGACTCCTCTGATCAGCGTCAGTCAGGGTTTCACCCCTTCCCGCCGTTCCGAGGCCAGTTGCCCGGAATTCAGTCGCATGGCCGATGCGATATCGCTGCATCTACTCGTCACTTCCAGCGTTCAGGCCTTCGGCGAAACTCGTTCCGCCTACTATGCCCTCTGCTGACTTCTGCACTGCGGTCAGATCGCCTTACGACGACCTCAGTCTCGTTGCCGAGACGCAGCGCAGATCTCCCGAGGTAAGATCGACCGCCTTCGCCGCACGCCCGCCGGATTTACCACCCCGGCCCTTGATGACCGTGGACTTCGCGATCACGTGCTCGCTCGTCCGGCCGGGTAGGCCTCGTTATCCGGTTTTTGTCCATCGGGCCGCGGCTTTGCTCCACGCTTCCTTCAGACCCCACCTCGCGATGACGCCCTTGCGCTTCGCTAATCCTTCACCGTCATCAGGCTGGATAGAGGACTTCCACCTCCAAGTTGCCGGTCATGCTCGGCACACAAGAAACACCCGCCGGCTGTGAACCGACGGGTGTGAACACAAGGGATACGCCCCCTTGCGGAAGTCTCTAGCGAGATTCTCGCATAGAGCATACGCCGCCGTTTATCAAGCGTCGTGTCGGTCGTTCCCTTTCGAACGCAATGAAGGGACGACAAGTGACGATCGTGCAGCACACTTTCACGACCAACTATACCGTCATCGGTAACGCTTGTTTCAATGACGAGCGCTTGAGCTTCGAAGCGCTGGCACTCTTCACCTACCTGCGAAGCAAGCCGTGCGACTGGATAGTGCAGAAGACGGAACTTGCACGGCGCTTCAAGGCTGGCAGGGACCGCGTTCGCAACGCCATCAATGAATTGATCGCAGCCGGCTATATCCGGAAGATCCAAGAGCGCATCGCAGGACGATGGGGCTCGGCCGACTATGACGTTCTCGCTCTGCCGGATGCACCGGCACCTGAAACACCGACGCCTGAAAACAGGTCACTACTAAGTACTGATCTTTTACCAAGTACCGATTCAACCAAGAAAGATAACAGTCGTCACGCTGCTGACGCAGCGGACGCCAGCGCGGTCGATCGATCGCAGAGGACTTCACCGTCTGCCACCACCCGCAGGCCACTCCCCTTGCCCCGAAGTCCCGCTCTGTACCGGCAGAGCAAGGTGGAGGCAGCGATCGCGTTCGACGAGCTAAAGAAGCTCGATGGCTGGTCCGGCACCTGGGAGGATGACCCGCTGATCCATTGGCACGCGCTGCTTCGCAAGGGGCATGCGGCCCATGACATCGTGGACGCTGCCACGGCGTTTCTGAACAGGACGCCGCATCATGGCGTGCCATCGCTTGGCGACTGGCTAGCATGCTTCGAAAGCGATCTAGAAGGCGAAGCCGGTGTCGCGGCCATCCCTGCCTACCACGGCTGGCCGTACATAATGGGGCAGCGTCTTGGGGCACGTTCGCCGACCTTCAATAATTCGGCTGCGCCCGGTCATGTATAGGCGGACGATGAAACCGACTAACCACCATCCACCGAAAGGAAATTGACCGGTGCGACTGAAGATCACCCCCGACGCACCGCTCTTCACCGAAGAGCTGCGCCTGCGAGACCCCGATGCATTCGTACTCTTGGAGCTGTGCCACTTTGATCACGGCGAGAGCACATTCGAATTGGCTGACAAGGTGCGACGCGACATGCCCGGCGGAAGTTGGACGAATGACCGCTTTTACGGCGCGCTCTCTCGGCTTGTTGCAAAGGGATGCACGGTCGCGGTCAGAGAGACGATCCAATGACGATTCCTGTCCATCCTCAGGGGCCATGAAATAAGCCTGCGGCTCTCTCGTGGGCGGAAAGGTGCCCCAAGAGTGCCTGAACGCGACCTTTCTCGGTAAAACCTTGGCGTGTAGGATGCGCGCGACCACTCGATCGGGGGACCCGTCATGACAGTAGAAAATACCACCATCTCGATCTTGCCTTCTATCGTGTCCGGCGTCTTTGGTTTCGTCGGAGTATTGGCGGGCCTCGGATGGAACGCGTTTCAAGCACCGAGAACGGAAAAGCGATTGCGCGAGAACACTCGGATCGTACTGCGCACCTCGCTAAAAGCTGAACTCACAAGTCTGGCGAACCTGATGAGATCAGAGATCGCTTATGTTGAGCACAATGACTTCATCTGGATCCCTCTAGTCGAGAGCTTTAAGGTCTACATTGCCAACATCCAGAATCTAGGATTGCTTACGCCAATCGAGGTTCAGAAAATTACAGAGGCATACTATCAGTACCAGGAGAGCGCGGGGTATATCGCCCGGATCGCGAAAGATCAGCCCGACAAGCCGGCAATCGGCAGACATATAGAGTTTGATTTTACGAAGGCTGAAGCCCGTACACGGCAAGACGTTGTAAACACGCTGACAGACATCTCGACAAAGGCCGACGAAGGCGATCCGAGAGCTTGACGCTCAACTGAGCCCCCCAACGAGATAGAGGCCGCGCGTCGGCGGCCATTGTCGGCGCTGTCTGTCGCATGGCGTGACAGCGCCGATCTCAGGAGGCCCCGGTCGCGTCGGTACATTCGCGATCGCTACCCGGTCTCTCATAAAAAGGGCGAACGGCCCGCTCCACGAGGAGATTCAATTCTCGTGCAACGGGCCGCCCACATGGCTCTCTATGATCAGCGACGAACACAACGCGCGAAGAAAGCAAGCGCGACAATGCAACATCCGAGCGACGAACACAACGCGGCATCGATTGTTACCCTCTCTCGCTCGCGCATCTTGAGTTTTTACACAGGGTAACAACGCGGAGCGAAAAATCTCTGCTAAGGTCAGTCTGCGGTG
Source organism: Bradyrhizobium sp. USDA 3315 (assembly GCF_054056795.1). NCBI lineage: Bacteria > Pseudomonadati > Pseudomonadota > Alphaproteobacteria > Hyphomicrobiales > Nitrobacteraceae > Bradyrhizobium > Bradyrhizobium sp. USDA 3315. The sequence goes on from NZ_JBSRYP010000001.1 coordinate 158,708, forward strand.
CAGAGTTGCAGGGTCTGCATTTCGAACACAACGACTCTCAAAGGAAGCACCACACATGGACGAACAAAAGATTCTCGACGGCATAAATGCTATCGCCGAAGGACTCCGCAGCGACATCGCGAAACTCGCTGGCCGTGTCGACGCAGTTAGTGCGAGCTACAATCGACTTGCCGGCCGGATCGCATCGCGACTTCCTCGATCTTGTCGGAGAGGCGCATCTCACCTTCCGTGGCAAGTCCGATGGCGAAATAGCGTTTGGGGCTCTCAAGGGCTTCCTGGATGCTCGCTACGGCACCCGCGACGGATCGGCCTGCGCCGAGTTCTCATGGGAGGGGCACGACGAGAATGATCCGTCCTGTGGTCGCGGATGGGCCATGATCGGCACTGCGGGCAGGCTCGTTGGCCACTTCTACATCCACAATGGCGACGATTCAGCCTTCGTTTGCGAACGCGGCTGAGTTCTTCAACGGCCTGCTAGTGGAAAAAGCCGTGCTCTCGAACGATCGGTAATAGCTCGTGGTAGTTGTGGATGATGTGGTCCGGATTCGCAGCCCTTAAGCGTGCCTCAGAAACAAATCCGCCGGCAATGGCTACGCTGATCAGTCCAAGACTTCGAGCAATATCGGTTTCTACTGGCATATCACCGATAATGAAAGTCGACTCGGGCTTTAGATCGTTTTGCTCCATATACCGCCGGAGTCGCTCCCCTTTGCTCATCGTCTTATACTGCGTGGCGCGGCTTTCAAAGGCCAGGACGTCGTTGAAGCAGCGATCGATGCCGAGCCTTTGTAATTGAGCAACAAGAGGTGCGACTATATGGTTGCTCACGATGATGGACGAAGCCGCTTCCTGGCGAGCCCATTTCAGCATTGCGCGCGCTCCCACGCGTAGGTCTGCTTTGTCGGCCAGCGGCTCGTAAGTGTCATGGAAGATTGCACTCTCATCGCGATCTACGGCTGCGACTTCCGATTCTGACATCCCGATGTTTCGGAAAAGAATGGACAGTGGGACATCGCAATGATCCCGAAAGGTGTCTAAATCGATCGCCGGGCGACCGAAGCGTTCCAGGATGGCATTCGTCGTTTGGAGGAGTGCGCTGGCATCGTCAAGCAACGTGCCATTCCAATCAAAAACAAGAACCGGCCTCATGATATTCAGCCCTCAGGCAGCGCTCTGGTAGTCAGCGACAAGGTTATGCAGATCTCTGTTTGCGCGGCTTTGACCTGCAGGAGTTGGCATTTCGAATGTGAAGGGTGATAAATCTACTCCCTCGCTCCCCCGCGGCAGCAACGAGGACAATCGGGAGAAGGGCAAGTAAGTCACAGTTGCCGCGTTGATCGCGGCGGCGATTCTGCTTTCAACCGATTGGAGAACACGCGGCTCGATGTCTTTGAACAGCAGGCTTTGCTTCTGCTGTTGGGCGGGCAGCCGTTTCCATGCCTGCCAAAAGGCCAGTTCATCGATGGCCTCAATATCCACGCCGTAGTAATTCGGAGCCACGATAGGTGGCGAGCCGATTGCCCAATGGACAGCTTTGACGCCCGCAGCAAGGAGCATATTCGTTATGGTCCGGCTGGTATCGCCACGAATGAGGGCTTCATCGGCAATGAGTATTGTGCGTCTGCCAATGTCAGTCGAAGCCAGCCGATACTTGCACGCGATACGATGCTTGCGCTCGCTGGTTGGGCCGATGAGAGTTCGCTCAGAGAACTGCGTCTCGATGACTTCCCGTCGTTCGACGTTAACGCCGCGTGCTACCAGAGATGAAAATAACCCGTCAGCGTAGGGCCCTCCGGTATGAGGCATGGACGAGACGATGATGGGATCTGGGTCCTGCTCAGCGCAGATCCGTTGCGCAATAAGATCACCTAGCGACAAGCCGATATTGTAACGAGTTTCGCGATGAGATTGGCCCTCGATGGACGTATCCGGGTTTCCGAGGTAAAGGGCCTCATAAACGCATAGCTTGGCAGTTTCTTGAGAAACACTGACGCGCCGGTCGAGGCAATGCCCCCGTTTGCCATCCACATATTTGATATAGCCCGGCAGAATTTGATCAGACTCGCCTCGAAGCCCGGCGAAGGCGCAATTTTCCGAGGCAAAGAGCAAGAATCCATCGTCCGTCTGCATGAACTCCAACGGACGCAGACCATATCTATTGCGGAACGCAACTAGATTTCCCTCTGGGTCCAGCAAGAGCGCACTGATAGCCCCATCAATGCGCTCATCGATTTCACGGAAAACGTTCTCGTACTTGACCCGCACGCCTTGCCGCCAATAATCCCTCTCACAAATATGCTCGATCAGCTTGAGTAACAGTTCGGCATCCGTCCGACCAACCCGGGTGTGACCTTGGGCAATCAGTTCTGCCCTGACCTCACGGCCATTTGCTAACGCTCCGTCTACCGACATTGTCAGTTGGCGGGACGATGCCGAGCGCTTGGGATTTGATGGATCGTCGTTCCTATCCTGCCTGCAAACTCGGCCGCTAATAAAGGCAATTGCAACATGGGGGCTGACCTCCAGATCATGCCTATTCTTGCGAATGCCAGACAGTTCGTGGGACGTCCGAGAGGCGCCGCCATGTCGAACGCTTTGGTTGTGTATGAAAGAGGTGACGGCGACTTCTGCTTGTCCGCGAAGTGCGAGCTTTGGAAGCATGTGCTGGAGCCGATCATAAACTGTCTGATGGGAACTACTCCAAGGCAAGAGAAAAGCGGCGGCGATACCTGACATTCTGCCCCTTCACGTAGCGACCGTGTTCGGAATCCATCACCATCGGACGTATTCCTGATCCAAGAAGATGTAGTCCCGCACTTAAGCAAGCCTCGTACCATGCCCTTAGCAATTTGCCCGGACATCAAACCAATAGGTGTCGAGATCCACCTCTCGTGGTCTCCTTTGTCAGACAACTGAGCTGGCGGTGTTGCGACAATCTGTCTGAAGGACAACGAGTTCGTCTGATGAATAACAACGCTCAATCTGTTCTAAGAGTTAAAGGGCAGCGTGCGTGGACCGCCATCAGGACCGCATCGAGCCGCATTTGATGCATTCTTTACATCAACGAACTCAGCCAACCTGTTGGCGAGATCAATGTGCCCTTCTTCGCTCGAAATCAGGTCCCAGGGTGCGTTTGCGCTATGACCGATCCTGAGATCGCGCCGGGGGCCGGCTCTGCGTATTAGCTCGTAGAATTCGGCTGTGCCGTCGCTTTTGCAGGCGCGAATTTAATGGGCCATTTCAGGCGGCGTTGAGATCCGGGCCTCCGATACTGCGAGAAAGCTTCTGGCGGCCGCCGGCTTTGATCCAAACGCGATCGCATCGTCATGGATGATGTCCCGGACGGCAGCAGCTTCGCGACGATTGGCTTTGACTGTTTGGCAGCTGCCGCTTTACTGCATTCGCGATTCGCCGTTCACATCGGCGGCAAAAAGAACCATGGGCACAACGATCACATATGGTGGTCGTGCCCGTTGCCACCATCGCAAATAGCGCCCGCATCGAATTGAGCGAAGATGACAGCCACAGCTCGCTCGCTCGTCGTGCGTAGCGGCCCCGCTTGTGCACGAAGCAGGATCGGCAATGCGTGGATGACCTGCTTGGCAGCCTGAGCCCGGCAGCCGGATCGCCGTCCGTCGGGTCTACAGCGATCTCTCCCGGGCCTCCGCGATCGATCAGCGCAACCTCGGTGATGTTGCCGCTGCGGATCCAATTCGATGCCGCCGATGGCCCGCGGTTCTTCAGCTTGGCGAACTCGCCCCTCCCCGTGAGACAAGAACGGCTGACACGGTTGAACCGTGCTGGACACCCAGATTATCAGCCATCGCGATCCGTGTACGATCCGTACGATGTCGCAGCGTCGATTTAGGCTGCATCACGTCTCCCCGTTTGCGTGCTAGACAGCGTTATTGCAATCCATCGTAGCGCAAGGCAGGATGCGGATTTTGTCAAAGGATTTTCAGACATGAAGCGGTGGATTTTTAGCGTCGCCGCACTGCTGCTTGTGGCGGCCGGTTTCGGCTTGTTCTCGTATTCATCAAGACCATATCACAACATGCCGAAGCCCCGAGCGAGTGCACCCGGCGACGCGGCTACTCGCTTTCCGCCCACGTTCGAAAAAGGCGGCGGCTGGCACTTCGGAATCCCGTCCAGAGATTCGGACGAAAAATGCCGGCAAAACAACCGAGCGCTCGGAGTTGTTGCCACCCCTAACGCTCCATGTATCGAGCTTGAAGACATCGTCGCCAAGCTGAAGCGTGGAACGTACAAATTCAACAAACCAGGCTCGGCAGCGCTCAACGAGGTATTTACAATGCGCCTTGCTCTGTTAACCGCTGATGGTCAAACGGCCTCGTTTGACGCATTACCCGGGACAGTGACGACGCGGTCCGACAAGCATTTCGCGCAATCGATTGAAGCCACCCTGAGCGGTGACGATTTCGAGATCACTCCGCCCGGTCCTCAGGCGCGGACTGCTACACGCGTTGAGCCGGTCGAGTGGGAATGGAAAGTCAAACCATTATCTGCAGGCATTAAGTCGGTGACCGTCGACGTGTTCGCGAACATTTCAGTCGGAGCAGATAAGAGCCGCGTCCAGGTCACGACGCTCAGCGAAGAGATCGAGATCGATGTTACCGTATTTCAACGCATAAGGACATTCGTTGCCGATTCCAGCTGGATTGCGGCTTCCGCCGTGGCAATCGGAAGCTCGGCCGCGGCATTAATTGGCTTTATTCCGACATTGAGGAAGTTCTTCAAAGAGAACGTCTCGCTACTAGTGAGGCGTCGTAAAAGAATGACGAGGTCTAAGAGGGGGAGCTAACAATAAGCGACCTATCTTCACCCGAAAAATCGCAGCTTGCCGAGTTCGCCCGAAAGGTAATACAAGGACATTGCTTAACATGCGACAACGCGAAGGTTGTTTGTCGCGCCTGTAAGTCCAAACGGCACCCCAGAGACGATGACAGCCAGGTCGCCCGATCCTACAAAGCCTTCGTGCTGCGCGGTCGCCGAGGCGATCCGCGTCATCTCCTCATAACCAGTAGGATCGCTGGACACGGCACTGTGCACCCCCCACGACAAGCACAAGCGCCGAGCGACCCTCTCATCCGGAGTAAGGGCGAGGATCGGCACCGGCGGCCGCCCGCGCGAAATCCGAACGGCCGTTGTTCCGCCGGCCGTGAAACCGATGATGACCTTGGCGCCAACCGTAGCAGCAAGATCTGCGCCTCCGGCCGCGACAGCGTGGGCAGGGGTATCCTCCACGTCGGGTCGAGAAGCCTCAATATGAGACCGATAGAGGTGATGCCGTTCCGTGCTTTTGATGATGCGATCCATCATGGCAACCGCTTCGACCGGGTAGGCGCCGCTTGCCGATTCAGCGGACAGCATCACTGCGTCCGCTCCATCATAGATGGCAGTCGCGACATCTGACGTTTCCGCGCGCGTCGGCGTCGGCCCAGCCACCATTGAATCCAACATTTGCGTTGCGACGATGACGGGCTTTCCGGCAAGCCGACAGGCGCGCACGAGCTCCTTCTGCCGGCCAGGCACCTCCTCAGGCGGGATTTCGACGCCAAGATCACCACGCGCCACCATAACGCCGTCGGACAACCCAATGATGTCGTCAATGCGCTCGAGCGCCATCGGCGTCTCGATTTTCGCGATCAGACCTGCGGCCTCTCCGATCAGGGCGCGCGCCTCGATCAGGTCGGACGGCTTCTGAACAAAGGACAGGGCGACCCAGTCGACCCCAAGATTGATGCCGAAGGCGAGGTCGGCCCGATCCTTCTTGGTGAGCGGAGATAGATCGAGCATCGCCCCGGGTACGTTGACCCCCTTGTGGTCCGAGATCGCGCCTCCGACAACGACTTGCGCAACGATTTCTCCGTGTCCTGGCTCGGTGACCTTTAAGCGCACCCGGCCATCGTCAATGAGAAGTTCTTGTGCGGGATGGACAGCTGCGAAAATCTCCGGGTGGGGCAAGGGTATCGATTGCTTGTTCCCTTTCGTACCCTCGGTCACAAAGCGCACCGTTTCGCCAGCACGCAAAACCAGGCCGCCTTCTTCAAGGGAGCCGATGCGGAGCTTTGGACCTTGGAGATCCTGCAGGATGCCTATCGGTCGACCAAATTCCCGCTCGAGTCCACGGATACACTCATAGGCCCTGGCATGGTCTTCATGGCTTCCGTGACTGAAGTTTAGCCGAAAGATATCTGCTCCGGAACGGTAGAGCGCACGGATCTTTTCAGATCCGGCACTCGCCGGGCCGATGGTTGCGACGATCTTGGCGTGACGCGAGCGACGCAACGTATTCCTCCAATGAACGAGTGCTGTCAATCTAGGGAGACGTCCAAGGCGACGATTTAAGGGTCGCGTTCGGCGGCAGTTGAGCAGCCAGTGTCATCTTCGTCGCTCGCTCGACACCATGCGATGGACGTGATTGGTAAGGTGAATCCTGCCTTGAACCGATCCATGACAATCATTGTTTCAAGGCGCTTTATGTCTGAGCTTTCGTCTGTAAGACGCTTGGCAAACCGCTCGTAATCTTCCATATCGTTTACTGTGACGAGCAAGACGATGTCAGCCAAACCTGTAACGTAGAATGCGCTCATCACCTCCGGCATCTTGCGAATTTTCCGCTTTAGGCGATCAACGGTATCGGCCCGAGCGCGCTCCAAGGAAATGAGAACCACTGCCGTCACATTCCGCCCAATTGCTTTTGGAGAAATGATGGAAACGTCCGCTTCTATTATTCCCCTCGATCTAAGTCGCTTCAGCCGACGCTGAACTCCGGATGCAGACAGGCCGACTTTCCCACCGAGTTGTTCACTACAGAGGCGATTATCTCGTTGGAGGAGGTCAAGAAGACGAAAATCGATCTTGTCGAGTTGCATCACTGTCTCGCGGCCAGCGGATTGCGATCGGCCCGGGAAAGCAGACGACTGCGCAGTTCGTCCCGACATCTTCGGTTCGTCACCGCGCAGCCGACCTGTTGGACGATCAATTTCTGTCATATGCCCTGGAACACCTATCTAAGCTCTGCTCCTTGTAAGACATCGAAGAGCTGCGGCGATCCTCGCCTTCCCCGCGGCTCAGTACGCTCGAACCCGGCTGCCATCTCGTGAATCTGGCAGGCCGGTCCCCTCCTCAGCCAAGAGCTTGTTATGGGAAGCGGTCCGACCTCCCATCGCGTCAATCCGCGCGGTCGGCTCCGAACACATGATCCCCGCCAAGCCGGTGCGTGGACGGTCAAGCTCCGGAAGCGACTGCTTTTTGCTCCTGATCCGTGGAAAGCACCATTGCGTTGACAGTGCGATATGCGAACACGATGGCGGGACCGATTGTTATGCCAGCGCCTGGATAGATTCCGCGCATCGGCGAAGTCATGTCATTGCCGCAGGCGTAAAGACCCCTGATTGCGTTGCCTTGCGCATCAAGAACGTTTCCGTAACTGTCGGTCGCTAATCCGCTTGCCGTGCCAAGCGTTGCCGGAACGATCGGCAACGCGATGAACAGTCCGTTCTTGATTGGTCCAAGGTTTGGATTTGCTCCCATCGTCGGATCGCCGAGCGTGCGGTTGAAAGCCGATTCCCCGCGCTTAAAGAAGGGATCCCGTCCTTGGGCGGCATGCGCGTTGTGTTCTTCGATCGTGTTTTGCAGCACAACGGGATCCAGTCCCAGCTGCTTTGCGAGCTCGGCAATCGTTCGGCCTGCCTTGACGTAGCCGAGACGGACGTATTTTCCGATGCTCAACGTCCAGGGCCATGGCAGCAGGTGTCCCATGCCTCTCAACCGCACGAACTGCTGATCGCAGATGAAGTAGAATCGCTTATCCGCTGGATAACCACTTTCAAACATTGCCAGGCAAATATCGTGGTACGAATTCGATTCGTTGACGAAACGTCTGGCATTGGGGCCAACTGCAATGACCCCAGGACGGCCGCGATCAAGCCAGCCGTACGGGACGACCTGCGAGCCGCCCGCGCGTTTCAAGATCGACACCGGGGTCCAGAAACCGGCGGATGCGACATTTTTGTCGATGGCGGCTCCAAGCGCAGTTGCAAGTCCAATGCCATCGCCCTTGACGTCGGCGTGGGCCAACGTAAGGTCATGCTGGTGTGCACCACCGAGGTCAGCCCTCAACTGCGCGTTCCCGGCAAAGCCACCAGATGCGAGAATAACACCGCGCGAGGCACGCACGCGAGTGTCCAGATCGAGCCGCTTGACAACGGCACCCGTGACGCGCCCGCCTTCCTTGCTCAGTTCGAGGGCTGGAGAAGATGGCCAGATCTCTACATCATACTTGCGCAAGCTCACGAGCAGCCGCGCGATCAAGGCATTTCCTCCGCTGAGCTCAGTACCACGCCTGAAACTCAGTCGATCCCGTGCATAGCGGCTCAGGCGAGTTAGGACGTGCTTGAACGAGGCAACGGATTGGAACGGGTTGAGGAAGCTTCTGACCTCACTTGATGAGATCATCATGCCCCCGAGCAGAACCCGAATGGGGTCGCCAATCAGATCAAAATCCTTGCCCAGAAGCCGCCCGTCATAGGGGGCAGGGCTCAAAGCACGCCCCCTGTCAACGCCGCCAATTTGGCTCGAGTGATAATCGGGCGTGGAGACCAGCGTGAACTTGACATCCGTCCCCTCCTCGAGCGCTGCCAGCGCCGGCGGACCGTCCTGAAGAAAGGCGTCGATGAATTCAGCGCGGTAGTATTTGCCAAGTTCATGCTGCAGATAGGTGCTGGCCTTGGCGATGGAATCATCGATGTTTGCCGCACGTGCCTGAGCAAGAACGAGGAACCCAGATCATGCCATTCGACAAGGCTGTCGTTCCGCCAAGTCGCGGAGATTTCTCGCATACTATTACGCGCAGTCCGGCTTTTGCCGCAAAAAGCGCAGCTGACAAGCCCGCGGCACCGCTGCCGATTACGAGGACATCTGTTTCCCGGTCCTGCCCAGGTCTAGCCACCTCTTTGGAGACGACAGCGATCGGGTTAGGTTTATCGCGATTGTTTTGCGTAGTCATGCGGCCTCGCTGCACGTGTTGCAGTGAACGTCAATGAGTTTGCGGAAGTGGAGCAGCTTTGAACTCCGCCACCGCTGCTTTCACCGCGCGCTCAATTGGAATTCTCTCGATTGACGATGCGCCAACAAAGCCGACACACTGGGTCGCTCGATAGACCTCGATCGTATCTCCAGGTTCGGCAATTGCCCCACCATGGCAGAGCGAGAGCACGTCCGGCCGGACGCTTCGCGCTGCTGCGTTGATCTCGTTGATGCGGCGGATCGCATCCTTTATGGATTGCCCGTCCTCGTGACCGACGAGCCCGCCCCGCGTTGCGCCGACATGGGGGACGATGCAATCAGCCCCTGCACCTGTCATCGCCTTGGCGTCTTGCGGGCTTGCGACATAGGCGAGCGAGAAAATATTCTTCTTGCGCGCGCAAGCGATCAGTTCGACCTCGCGTTCAAAGCCGAACCCGACGCGGCCGCGGCGCTCACGCCAGTTCTCACCCATGGTGGAGATCGTCGGATAGTTGATGACGCCAGAAAACCCAGCGGCCCAGAATTTGTCCAAGAGGGCATCGAGATCGAGCCGGAGAGGATCCCAAGCCTCGATGCCGCCGACCACCGGCACGGACGACACCACGTTACGAATTTCCGCCGCGAGCTCCAATGTGCGTGCGTTGGAATCACCAATCCGGCTCGTCGGAAGTCCCATCAGACGCGACAGGCCGGTCGAGTAGACCACCAGCATGTCGGCACCTCCAAGGACGGCGCATTTGGCGACCAGGCCGCAGCTACTTCCTGCCGCGAGAATTGCTTTTCGCTCCGCCACCTGTCCTTCAATCCTGGAAAGAATTTCACCTCGCTCAAACATCCGCATCGGATGAATCTCCTTGCGTGAGTTGTTTCAGGATCCAGGCCGCGGCAGCCTCGGCGAACTCGCCATCGTTGATGTGACAGTTCAGGTCGCGCACCATCACGTGCGCGGGGAGATGTGCCTTGACCGCATCTAGCCAAGCCTTGTCGGCCTCGGGATCGTGGAAGATGCCGCCTTGGCGGTCGTAATCGGACACGCCTTTCGCCGGCCAAAGGACAATTGTGGATCCTTTTGCTCGCGATAGCCGTTCTGCCGTGAGGCGGCCAATGCTCGCATTCTCAGACGCAGTTGTGCGCATGAGCGTCGTGTAAGGCGTATGGGCATGAAATCGGCGTCCGCGAAACCGATCAGGAACGCTCGATGGCGGGCCAAAATTGACCATATCGACCGCGCCAGGCGCAATCACTTGCGGTATCCCTTGCTTCGACGCTGCTTTCAGTCGATCCGGGCCGGCGCTCGCGGTGCCTCCGACGATTTCGTCTGCGAGCTCTGTGGTGGTCAAATCAATGACGGCGTCGAATTCACCAGCCGCGATCAGTTGCTCCATTTTGCGGCCGCCCGCCCCGTTCGCTGGAAAGACGATCGCGTCTAGCCCACCATCGGCAAGCCGCGCTGCGCACTGATTTGCCGCAGGCGTTGTCACGCCAAAGGCGGTGATCGCGACGACCTTCTTGTCTCGTCCAGGCTTGATGGGTGCATAACGCATGGCCGCAACGGCCCGTCCGGCATTCTCGAGTACCCTTGTGGTAAAGACGTTGATGCCGAAGAGATCGACCAGCGTCGGATAAAGGATGATGTCATTGTGAGTGGCCAATTCAGCGAGTAGCGCCGGCCTCGCGCTGCTTACGAGAAGCTTCGGAAAGCCGTAAGGCAGCTCAGACACAACCTCGGCGAAAACCGCGCTTCCCTTGCCGCCCGCAACTCCGACAATCGCGCTGATCGTTACCGATCCGAGAAGATCGCCAACCTTGGCGCGCGTTCTTTCCGCAATCTGCTTCAGCAGTTCGGCGGGGGCCTTCGTATCGGCCTGCTTGTCGCCGTCATCTCTCTTCGTGCCGACGTCAATGAGGATGGTCTTGCGACCGCACGCCTCGATGAGGTCCGCAAGGTAAGACGCCTCGCGCCCCTTGGTATCCAGCGTGGCAACGATCGCAACAGCGTCCCTGATGAATCCGGTCGGCTGTCCTGAAAGCTTACCATCCCGGCCCGACCTCTGGTCGTCCGTGCAATGGTGCGACACGATCTTCCTCCCAGACCATTCCTTACAACAGACTGTCTAGACCCGGCTTTACCCGCGTATAAGATCAGCCTGGCGACCAAATGGGTAAGATTGGGTAGAAGCGATGAGGGCGAGAGCTACTGGCAAACTTGCCATACACATGTCGGCCATAGCTAAAGGGCCACAATTGCAGGTCTACGCGCCGTCTTTGCGCAGCCTTCCAAACCGCTCCCTGCTGGTCATGGCGACCTTGCCGATCCTCGACTGGAACGAGTGTCTTTTGCGAGACCTGCGAAGCCTCAACAAAGCGACGTCCGCGCCGCATGTCTATGCGGCGATATTGATGATCGACCCCTTCGCGTGCTGGGAGGACATTGCCGAATCGTTGAAAGATGCCGGCATCGCCGGCGTTGCCAATTTCCCGCCGGCATCTTTGATCGAGCGGTCGGCGGCGGGCGTACCTATTGACGCCGGACAGGAGCTCGAACTTCGGCGGATGGAATGGTTCACGAGCCTTGGATTCAAGGCGCTGTTCGCCATCGCCAGCGATACTGAAATTACCGCGGCGGAGAAGCGACTTGGTGCTCATCTGGAGGGGCTCATCCATCTACCAGCGGAGGCTCTGACACGGACGATGAGCGAGGAGATGGAGTTGGTAAGCCTTGGCCTGCATGGATCGACATTACCGATGTTCGCGCTTTTGGACGGAAGCGCATCGAAACGGCAAACCTCAGCAACGTGACGAGCCGGGCCGTTACTCTATGATCCGCAAGTTTTTCATTTTCCGCAGAGGATTTTCTTAGAGATCCATTAGGACCGGTCACCTTTGCGCGAGATTCATGCTTGCTCAAGAGACGCATTGTCCGGCTTAGCCGGTGCGAACGCGATCGCTAGGGAGCTCAGCCGCCTGATACGCGCATCAGGGAACACAGATGGCTCGAGATCGGAGCGCTGGATCATGATGCGTTTCCACGGACCCGCATCATGATCCCATCTCTTTGTTTGAGCATGATTTTTCGGAAAACCGGTTTCCACTTTTCCGGATCATGCTCTTGGCTTTGCGACGGGGTCGCGGCATTCGGCATCAAGACATCACGCTTTCCAAAGGATGATCTCGCTAGTCTAGCGTGTTTCAAGGCTCGGGAGGGCCGGATGCATTTGTCAGATGCCGTCCGGCGCCGCTCGCCATGAACACATTGGGTCAATGACTGTTCGTCGCCCGCCCTTTTGCTCACTGCGTTCGTGTAAGGTGCATTTTTCAGGGTGACTACTTGCCGTGGGCCGTCGATCTTGCCGGCAATTACCTCGCCATCACTGCTGCAAAAAGGGAGGCATGGTGCCGGTCAAAAAAACACCGCTGCCGGATTTCTCTGGCAGCGGCTCAAGTCTCGGGAGAAAGCAGACGAACCGGTCTGCCAGCGGATCCGAGAGATCACACCCAAGAGATCACACCCAAGAGGTCAGAGCGGATTTTTGGTTGCCGATTGCTATTATCCAGACGATGGCCCAAGCGGTCACTGCCGGGAGACCCGCATCTGGGTAACGTTGGGTAACCGACCGTATAAGACGCAACTTTCATCCTGGTCTGACGCGACAGCTACTTAGCCGCGTCCTGGAAGCACAAGCTTGCGGAGTCGCACGGGGAGAATACCAAGCTCGCCGGCACTCCGCTCCCGCGCGGCTGTCAAAGAGCAGCGGGCACTTCGCCGCCACGAGGCCGGGCTAGCTTATTCCCAATCCAAAGGGGACTCGCGGCAAACACGCGCTCGAACAGCAACCGGCGATGTTTCGAAGAGAAATCTCAAGGGGCCCGATCGCTGACTTGGCTACCGACGTCAATCCTGCAATCGCATGCTCGCGGCGATGCATCGTGTCGGCAAGCTCATCTCATAGGGCCGCATTTAAGATGACACCGAGCCGGCAGCAAGTTGGACAGGCATTTCGACTGACGCATCTAGAAACGGAGCGCTCGACGCGCTATTCGATTCCGCCGCCGCCAGGGCGTCAACGGGGGATTATCGGTTGACCGGACCTTCTCACCAACAGCGCGAGCAATCCAGGCCAACACCTTTTCCGGCACCACGCGCGTCTATATCAGCTGCGTCAGACGGAGGTGGTTGTAGGCTCAATATCGCCCTGACAACTCCGCTATTTAATAAAGGCTAGCCGAGATCGATCGAGGGTTATTGTAACAGACAGAACGACGATGAGCCCCGTCACCATGATTTGCAGGTATGTATGCACGCCAGCGATATTGAGGCCATTTTGCAGTACGGCGATCACTAGAACGCCAGTCAGGGTGCGATGGACTCCCCCCGCCCCTCCAGATAGCGCAGTACCGCCCATGACGACCGCGGCGATCGCCTGAAGCAAAAGATCATCACCCATACGCGAAGTTCCGGTTGATGTTCGCGCGACGAGCAGCAAGCCCGCAACGCCGCAAAGCATTCCGCAGACAACAAAAGCGATCGCTTTGGTGCGAAGGACGTCAATGCCCGAAAGTCGCGCGGTGAGGCCGCCCCCTCCGATCGCAAACAGGGCTCTTCCGAAGTGGCTTCTCGCACCGACAAAAGACGCCACAGCAAAAATGAGAAGCGCCCAAACTCCGGAGTTCGGAATACGGCCGATCATGGAGCCGGACGCAATCCAGGTGAGGTTCGGGCTTTGGAAAAACACATTGCCACCCCCGCTGATCCACGTCGAAATGCCGCCAAGAATAGTCATTGAGCCCAATGTGGCGACGAAGGAGGGGAGCCGGAGACGAAGAACGAGCGTCGCATTTACAAGACCACAAAGCGCTCCCATGCCTGCTGCAGCGAAGGCTACCCCGGTTGCACCGACATCGAAGTCACGGATCAGAACCGCAGATGAAATGGCCACGAGCGTCACAATGGCTCCGACGGAAAGATCGAGCGCTCCCATAAGAATTACAAATGTAATGCCTGTTGAGACGATCAAAAGGATCGAGGACTGCCGCATCAGGTTGAAAAGATTTATCCAACTTAGAAAGCGCGGGTTGATCAGCGCGAATACCGTGACCATTGCCATCAGCAGCAACAATGGCCCGAGCGCATTTATGATGACACGGCGACGGTTATAAAATTGGGCGATCTGCAATTTTCCTTCTGCAGCTGATCTCGACCCAGCCGTTTGCGGCTCATACCATGTGTTGGACAAGTTCCTGCCTCCGTTGGCTTATTGTCGGCAGGCGCGCTACACTCGAACTGAAGTTCTCCCTCTCGCATCACGAGGATGCGGTTCGACATTCCAATCAGCTCGGGCAGATCGTCTGTAACCAGAAGAATAGCCACCCCCTCCTCAGCCAAGTCCCTCAGAACACTGTAGATCTCTTGCTTGGCGCCGACGTCGACCCCCCGCGTGGGATTGTCGAGGACGAGCACTTGAACCTTTCGGGCCAGCCATTTGGCGATCACCACCTTCTGTTGATTGCCGCCGGAAAGAAACTGGCAAAGCTGTGCTGGCCCTTTGCATCTCACACGCAACCGATTGATGTACTTTTCGGCCAGGCGCCTTTCTCGGGAGCGGGAAAGAAACCCAGAGAGGCTCGAGACGAGCGGAAGCGAGGCCAACGACATATTTGCCTGAACCGACATGTAAGGCACGATGCCTTCGCTCTTGCGTTCCTTGGGTACGAAACCCACCCCACGCTTGATCGCCGCTTTTCCACGTCCGCGAAGCGGCAAGGCTTCGCCGCCCAATTCCACGGTGCCGTTTGGGGGAAAGGGCTCAAAACCGACGAGGGCCCTGGCAAGCGCCTCTTTGCCGCATCCGACGAGACCGCCAATTCCAAGGATCTCACCTTTGCGAATCTCAAAACTGACATTCTTGACGTTTTGGCCGCTTAGACCATGAGCTGAAACCGCGATTGGCGCCCCGCCCAGGCTTAGCTGGCGCTTTTCCATGAAGTATTCGTCGTCTCGTATTCGTCCAACCATCGCCCGATGAAGGCTTTGTTCGGAGATCTGTTCTCCTGCGAACTCGCCGACATTTCTCCCGTCCTTGAACACGTAAATGCGGTCGCATAGCTCCACATACTCCGCAAGACGGTGGGTGATAAGCACGAATGACGCACGACGACGGTATCGACGAATTGATTCAAAGAGAATCCTGATCTCTCGCTCGCCGATTGCCGCAGTGGGTTCGTCGAGCAGGATGATTGGATGATCGATATGGAAATGCTCGGCCAACGCGAACGCCTTGGCAATCTCGATCATCTGCCGATCATGGAAAGCGTAATCGCCTGTGCGGCGGCGAGGATCGATGTAGCCAAGACCGAGATTTTGGAGGTGGCTTTCGCTCACGGCTATCATCGCATCTCTGTCGACGATGCCGATCCGACTGGTAAAGTAGGGTTCTAACGAGAGGAATATATTTTCGTAGACAGCCAGGCTTGGAATAAGAGCCTGTTCCTGGAAGACCATCGAAATTCCGGCCTCAACAGCGTGGGTATAGCTTAGGGGCCTGAAGCTCTTGCCAAACAGTCTCATACTTCCGGCGTTCGGTGCATGGATGCCGGCGATCATTCTGAGTGTGGTTGATTTGCCCGCGCCATTTTCCCCGGCAATACCAACAATCTCGTTGGGAAACACATCGAGATCGATGCCTTCGACCACGGCAATGCCATTGAAGCGCTTGGAGGCGTTACGCATTGAATAGATCGGCGCGGACACACCATTCATTTGACGTCCTCCGCGCTCGCGCGTCTGGTGTTCAGAAGAACGGCGAGCAGAATGACGGTTCCTTGGATGATTGTTTGCAGATAGGGCGGCAAGGCGAGAATGTTCATGCCGTCTGAAAATGTCGTTATGAAAAGCACCCCGATGATTGTCAGGCGCACGTTGCCAGAGCCACCTGTAATCGCAGTTCCGCCAACGACCACCGCGGTGATCGTGTCGAGAGTCATATAACTGCCCATTGTGACCGTGGCGGATCCTAGACGCGCCGCCAACAGGACCCCGGCAAAACCGGAAAGAAGGCCTGACAATGCGAACGCCTGGACTTTGATCGCATTGACCCTCACTCCCATGAGAGCCGCAATTTGCTCGTCGCTACCGATCGCGAGCGTCATTCGCCCAAAACGCGTGCGATCACCTAGGAGGACCGCAGCACCATAGATCACCGCCGAAATCAGCACCGCATTGGGGACCACATTCGCCAGTGCGCCCTGGGCCATATCGATTACGGCTGGGTCCGATACGGATAATGAGCGGCCATCTGAAATGAAGAGCACCGCTCCTGAAATGGTTGTTGCGGATCCAAGCGTTACCAGAATCGAAGGAATTCTGAGGTGGACATAGACCAGCCCATTGATCGCACCAAACACCAAGCCGACCACGCATGCGATGGGAACCGACCAAAAGCCCAGGTCTGGTGATAAGCGCGCAACCAGCATACCGCAAAAGCTAGCAACAGCTCCGATGGATAAGTCGATCGAGCCCATCAAGATCACAAAGGTCGCGCCGATGGATGCGATCAAAAGAACAGAACTCGATAGTTCAATAGCCCGGATGTTTGCGAGCGTTCCGAACGATGGAGCCACGAGACCAAACGCTACAATCGCAATCATGAAGACGAAGATGGTTACGGCCCGCCGCCGTAACTCGCCATCGTTGCAACCTGCCCGCGACGCTTGTAGCATTTTTGCGATCCATCAAAGGCGAGGTAAACATGATGCCCCTCCCGATGGAGAGAGGCATCCACGGCGTCACTCGGGGATACGCTGTTGATAGTGATTGTTATACTCAGCCTTGAGCTGAGCGACGCAACCTTCGTCAACGGCATCTTGATAAGCCTTCGGAAACTTATAACCGGCCGGCGTACGAGCTCCCCAATAGGTCTTCACATCGATCGGCCATACATAGTTTTGAGCATCCCAATCGTTGGGATGAAGAACCCGCGACATCTTTCTCCAATCAAACGGAAGCTTCTCGCCGGCGAGAAATGCTTGATACTTGTCTACATTTTCAGCGGTTATCAGCGTGGCTCCCGTATACATCATGCGCTCGCATGGGCTCGGCTTAAATCCTTTGGCAACATCGTATGCGCGCACCAGCGCGAAACCCGCTTGCCATTGCGGGGTAAAGCCCATGGTCGCAAGAATGCGGCCTTCCTTTATCAGCTTGAGGGTTTCTCGATTGCCATCTAGGCCGACGATCGGAATGTGCATACCAGCGTCTTCGACGGCTTGCATCGCGCCTAGTGCAATCGAGTCGTTTTGCCCGAAGACAGCGTCAATCTTGGAGTGCGCCACCAACAGGTCTTCCATGACTTTGCGAGCGTCAACCTGATTCCATTTTCCAGGCTGGCGGGCGATGAGCTTGATATTGGGGTATTCGGCCAGAGCTTTATCGAAGCCCGCAGTTCTGGAGATGTCCGCATCAACACCTGGAAAACCAGTAATGTGCGCGACGTTGCCCTTTCCCCCGATCTTGTCAAAAAGCAACTTTGCGATTCTATAGCTATTTTCGACGTCATCGGGCGAGAAAAACGTCGCAAAAGCGTAGTTATTTAACCCCGCGTCCAAAGGATGGAAGCCAGGCAACGACTCCCAAACAGCAACATGCACCGCACCGACCTTCTTGGCCATCTCGACGATGGGCTTTATGTTCGCCGCAACGAGGTTCTCGCCGAACGTGATCCTGACACCAGCGCCGAATTGGGCCTCATAGATTTCGATCTGCTTTGCGGCATCACCTTTGCCTGAAAGGATGCGATAATTCAGGCCGAGGGCTTTTGCAGCCTGTTCGGCACCCTGCGACCAGTTGTTGAAATATTCATTTTCTAATGTCGACACTTCGGATAGGACGTCCTCGGCGATCGCGCTGCCGGCAGCTCCCAGGAATGCGACGGTCGCAAAAAAGTAAGTCGATATTTTCCGCATTGATGCACCCTCCTCGTATTAGTTTGCTGTAGATGATTGGCCTTTCTTTCAATCCGTCTGCTAGCCAAGCCATTAACGTATCGGCAAGCGACGAATTCGACGCTCATAGCGTTTTGCCTAACGTCGGAACGAACCATGGCGGCGAGGCGCAGAACTCCACACCGTGCCGCGTACGCCACGATGGCCTGTTGTCGTCGACCACATTGCCCTGGTCACATCTTCTTCCAGTCTCCGATCCGCTCGAACGCGTGCGCCGCCTTATAGATGGTGGTTTCGTCGAAGTGGCGGCCAACAAGCATAAGGCCGACCGGCAGGCCATCCACCATTCCGCACGGCAGCGACATCGCTGGATGATGCGTGATGTTGAACGGAGCGGTGTTGGTGAACATCTCCGTTGCGCGAGTGATGTAGTCCTTGCGGCTGACGTCATGGGGAGGAAGTTGCGTCGCCGTCATGGGCGTCGTCGGCAGAAGAAGGAGATCGTAGTCCTTAAGGACCCTGTCGTAAGCTGCGCTCAGACGACGAGAGACGTTGACGGCCTTGCCGTAAAAGCGGGGCCCGTACGTGTTGTTCACATAGGTGCCGAGCAACAGGAACAACTTGGCCTGCTCTGACAGGAAGTTCGCCTTCTGTCGCCAGCCTCGATGGAAGTCCATGAGTGACAGTGAGAAGAGGTCTGATCGGCTGGTACCAAAGCCGTCACCGAACATCATGGTCTGTGTGGCGCCCTCGGTGCCGATCGGCGTCCAGATTGCCGCGCCTTGCAGGTGCATTGGTACAGACACCGTCTCCACCGAGGCCCCGAGATCCTTGAAGCGCCTGGCCGCTTCACGAACCACTCTATTGACATCGGCTTCCGCCCCCGGCTGCTCAAAACCCTCCTTCAGAAGGCCGATCTTCAATCCGCTGACGCTTTGACCGAGTGCCTTCGTATATTGTTCGACCTTCGGCGCTTTGATGCGTGGATCGTATCCGTCGTCTCCGGCGATTACTTCCAATAGCAGGGCGTTGTCGGCCACCGTTGCGGTCATGGGGCCGGTGTGGTCGAGCGTCAGCTCATTGGGCATGATGCCGGTATAGGGGACAAGACCCCAGGTGGGCTTCATGCCGTAGATGCCGCAAAACGACGACGGCATACGTATTGAGCCGCCCTGGTCGCCGCCGATCGCCATATCGGCTTCGCCAAGCGCCACCACAACGGCCGAACCCGAAGACGAGCCGCCCGCGGAGTAACCCATCCTATGAGGATTATGGACCGGTCCGAGCGCACCAGTATGGCTTCCACCGGATGTACAAAAGCATTCGCAATGCACTTTACCTGCGATTTCGGCGCCCGCATCGAGCATTCGAGTGACAATGGTTGCGTCGATGTCCGGGACAAAGCCTTCGAGCGTCGCCGAGCCGTTCATCATTGGCACCCCAGCCAACATGACGTTATCTTTCAGAGCGACCGTCTTGCCCTTGAGTTTTCCGCTCGGTGCTCCCTCGACCCTCGCCTTGCGGTACCATGCATTGTGCAGATTTTCTTCCGGCGGTGGTTGATACCCCGGGGTGCGTGGATATTTTACTGGAGGCAACTCATCCGGGACGGCTTCGATGTATCTGTAGGACTCGAGGGACTCGTTGATAAGTCCGCGGAAGGAGACGATATCCTCGTCGGTAAGTGAAAGACCGCATTGTGACGCGACATCTCGCAACTGCGCGGGCGTGGGCGGGACAATTGACATTGGGCGCTCCTGTAATTTCAAGGGCAGACCCACTCTGCGATGGGCTCAATTCGGCAAGCCTAGTCGACTGCAGGTTGGCCGGAGCTGACGTCGGCTGCCCACTGTGGGTAAATTTGGGTAATTTTGCCAAGAAAGTGGCGAAGCGGGGCAGAATTTTTCGCGCGCATGCCGTCTGAAGTTCTTGTTCGGCGCCGGACCCTGGGGCGCCGATGGACGAAGGGGAAATGCCATGCCGAATCGTAGATGCGACGCCATAACCGGCGCGGCAAAAGCCCTGCAAAAAAGAAGAGCAAAGGCACGCGCGCCAGGCGGCAGGCAAGCTCGTCCGCTACGCGTCAGAGCACGAAAAAAATGAAGAGCCGAAGAACTCGTATGGCCTTATCGTATGGCCCCTCTCGCCTAGAGAGGAGCAGCCGATAACTTAGGAAGTTCGTGAACGCCCCTGAGCAAAACGGCGCCTTTGGGATCCTGAACCTGCAAATGCACGGGCCGAATGCTGATTTCCGCTTCAGTTTGTTACTCAATTCCCAAACTGCGCGATGCCGCGTAGCTCGGTTCGGCCTTCAAGTTGGGTTGGCAGATGAGTGATGATGCACGATCTTCCATGTGTCGCCCTGACGGCGCAGTACAAAGGAGAATCGCGCCGGCGTTGATTGCTGATGGCCTTTCGATGTCTGTGAAAAGACATAGCTGCCCGCGACCAGGACAACGTCGTGCGCCAACGTGACAGAGTGCCAGACACCCATTTTCACGCTAGCGTCGCCACGAAAGTAAGTGGCTATCTCTCTGGCCCCGACATAGAGCTTTGCACTCGATGTACCCTGCAGCATCGAATCATCTGTGTACAACGCAACCAGACAATCCGGCGTATGCCTGTTGAAGGTTCGCTGCCAGAGCTCCAGGAACTCGCGGATATCTGTCGTCAATGAGTCGCTGTTCACTACTGACCTCGATCTGAAAAGTTGATGGCCGGAACGCAGTTCTCGATGACAGCAAGACCGGCTGCACGCAATCAAGCGCTTGACCTGACCTCTTCACCGATGCTGAGGAGAATGCAGCGGTTTAGCGGCGGGAGTGGAGGCTGGCAATATTGCATGCGATGTCAAGAAACAGCGGGGGCCCTCGACGCCATCAAGCGGCAATGCGTGTTCAAGGCCAAAACCGCCTTCGCATCGCAATGCCCGACAAATGCGCAAGGATAGTTTCGACGATGAATAGCGCACAAAGCCGCAGCGCGATGCTACTGTGTCGACGCGCGGCATTCTGAACTCGTCGGTGAATCAATCTGCCGAGCAAAGCCAGTTGGCTAGCTCGATCGTTGCACACGTTGTCAACGATCGGATAACCGTAGTGGTTTTATTTTGTCCTGCTACGATTGTCTCAAGCCAGATTGCCGGGCCGCGGGAAAAGAGAAATGCAACAGGGGCTCGCCGTGTGGAGACTAGGCGCAGAGATACTCAGCTCAATCAAATTGACTGAAGGCGGGTCTCGCGTCCCCCTCTTAAGCAGCTACCGTCAAGCATGAGTCGACCAAGGCGGCTCTGGCGCGGAGGTATTTGCGGGTTCAAACTTGCACGGCGCGCAGCCCGTGCGACGCGCTATCGTAACTCCGAGCGGCCGCCGTTTCTAAAATCGAGTTGCGGACCCTCTCGCTCCCCCGTCGCCTGCCGGAGATTCGCGCAAACGGATTTCTCCTGAATCGTCATCGTCCCTTCCCAACCAGCTGCTTGGCGTCAAAATGGGGAGGCGATTGGTTGGAGAGTCCGCCGAGCCGCTGATCTCGACTCCAACGGGGTCTTCATCGCATCAAACAAAGCCGCCTCGCGCGCTGTCAACAATTGCGGCGCGCCGCTGAAGTAACCGGAGCGTCTGCAACGCCACTGTCGGTCACAAGACATCCCGTTCTTTACGCGACACGCGCTGGATAGGAATAAGCTAAGAAAAGCAGCACTGGCTGTTGGCACGCTCTTTGAAACGACCAACGCGTCCGCTCCTGTGAAGAGCCATGCGACGGAATCGGCCGTGGGCATGCGACCGCGACCAATGGTGGTTCGCGGTCTAGCCCGAGCGGCCCGAGAATGAGTCGGGACAACGACGATTGCTCAATCGCACGTTCTCGAACTCCAGACTTGACCTTTAACTCATCGAATTGCCGGCATCAAAAGTGGAGGCATTATGCGCATCTGCGGTATCAAGCTGACGCATGACGGAGCGATCGCGCTGATCGAGGACGGTCGGCTCGTCTTTTGTATCGAGCAGGAGAAGCGGAGCAACAATCCGCGCTATCAGACGATAGACAATCTCGATGCAGTCGTCATGGCTTTGGCAGAGCACGGTCTGGATGTGCAGGACGTTGATCAGTTCGTCGTCGACGGCTGGCTGGGGCAAGTGGAAGCTCAATACAAACTCCGCAGCGGAGCGGCTCCTATCACGCTCAAGGGGGCGTCCTATGTTGAACCTCATCCCGAGGCCCTCCTCACATCTCGCGATGGCTTTGGCCTTAGGCTCGACGGCAGGGATTTCCCCTATAAGAGCTATCCTCACGTGGCTAGCCACGTGGCTGCCGCATACTGCACCAGCCCGTTTGCCAAAGCCGGACAGCCTGCTTTCTGCCTCGTGTGGGATGGGGGCACCTATCCACGACTGTATCATGTAGAACGCGGGGGCGCCCGGTTCATCGACAGTTTATTCCCGCTGTTTGGGCACATCTATGCCGCTGCGGGCCTTCATTTTGGGCCATACAAGCGGGCTGATCGTACCAATTGGGACCTGGGTAAACCCGGCAAGGTGGACCCAGGCGGCGCCGGCAAGCTCGATCTAGGTGTCGCCGGCAAGCTGATGGCCTATATCGCCCTCGGCTCCGGCGACGAAAACATCATCAAGGTCTTTCAGGAGCTCTACAAAGAGCACTTTGAAGCTGACACCAAGCGGGAGAGTTACCGTACCGATCTCGGGAGCATGGAGTTTGAGCTTACGACCATTCACGACTTCTTCGACGCAAGCGCGCCGCTCTTGAAGGCCAAGGCGGCCGAGGATGTGCTCGCATCCTTTCATTGTTTCCTCGAGCGCCTGCTCGTGCACAAAATGGCGAGTGCTTTGCAAAGACAGTCCGGTTTTTCCGCTCGCAATTTGTGCATAGCAGGCGGCTGCGGCCTCAATATCAAATGGAACAGTACACTACGGTCGGCAGGACTGTTCGATGCTGTTTGGGTACCGCCATTTCCAAATGACAGTGGCTCCGCGATCGGTGCAGCATGTTGTGGAATGGTAGCTGACAAAGGTCTCGTGCCGTTGCAGTGGTCGGTCTACAGTGGTCCGGCGCTGCAAGGTAGTGATGTGCCGCCTGAATGGGATGCTTCGCCCTGTAATATGCATGAACTGGCGACTATTCTCGCCAGCGACAAGCCCGTGATTTTTCTTGCCGGCCGCGCCGAGCTTGGGCCTCGGGCATTGGGTAGCAGAAGCATTCTTGCAGCCGCAACATCGCCGGGAATGAAGGACTATCTCAATGATATCAAGCATCGCGAGCACTTCCGGCCAGTGGCGCCGATCTGCCTGGAAGATCGCGCGCCGGAAATTTTCGATCCAGGAACGCCGGATCCTTACATGCTTTTCGATCATCAAACTCGCGCAGAATGGCGGGACAGAATCCCCGCGGTTGTCCATCTCGACGGATCTGCGCGACTGCAGACGATCAGCAGGACTTCTCAACACAAAGTTGCCGAGCTTCTGGTCGAATATGAAGCGCTGACGGGCATTCCGCTGCTTTGCAATACGAGCGCCAATAACCATGGGCGTGGGTTTTTCCCTCATCTTGCAGCGGCCTGCAAGTGGGGCCGCGTGGAGCACATATGGTGCGATGGGATGCTATGGAGGAAAACTCCTCGAGCCAGCGATGTTGCCGCCGGTGTCTCAGCCGAGATCAGCGCAGCTCCACGGCAGCAATCGGCCTAGCCCAAGGGAGAGCATCTGGTTGGTTGCGGTCGTCATGACAAGTATTCACGCCTCTGGAGGGACCGCTTCGAAATCGCTTGGTGAGCAGACTAAGCGGCCGGACTGCTATTCTAAGATCCGCAGTCTCTTGATTTTGTTGTAGAGGGTTTTTCGAGAAAGCCCGAGAGAACTCGCTGTCTTTCCGCGATGAAGCCTGTTTCGCTTCAAACCTTCGATGATCCACTCCCGCTCGGAGAATGCATTTTTCGGCTTAGTCGGTGCGGGCGTGTTCAACAATGGCCTCAGGATGCCTGCGCTGATATGCGCATCAGGAAGCGTCACCAGCTGGTTCACGATCTGGCGCAATTCCCTGAGATTGCCGGGCCAATCATGGCCAGCAAGCGCCAAAAATGCTGAGTTTTCGAGCGCGAGCGTTTGAGCATTTGAATCCCCCTTTGCCTCGACCGTGAAATGCTGAACCAGCTGTGGAAGATCCTCCAATCGGTCTGGCAAGGCAGGTAGCTTGATGTCGAGCCCCGAAAACAAGCCGAGCAGCCGGGGACACAGCACCGTTTGAAGGGCCGCCGCGCGTGCAACCGTGGCAGTTGCGATGATTCGAGCGCCAGAGCGCACAATGGATGCGCCGTTCAAGGGCGAAAAACTGCCGGTCTCGAGGTAATCGGCCAGGCGTTCCTGCCCATCACGCGAAAGCTGATCGAGATGCAGCAGCAATACAGTCGTATCGCTCGCATTTTCTAGCAGCGACAGTTGGCGCCTTCTGTTCTGGTCGCGCTCGGCCCCGAAAAGCGCACCGACCGTATCGATGGGCGGACCGGGTCGGCATTGAAACAGCGCTGCGTGCGCGTGCTTGCGATCGCTGAAGGCATGGACCAGGCTGGCTATCCTTCGTTTGCCCGACCCGGGCTCGCCCCAGACGAGCACCGGACTTGGATGGGAGGCTAGACGCTTTGCGGTCTCAAGAACGCGTTTCATGATTGAGGACTGCGCGATGATGCCGTGCCTGAAGCCGCTCAACTGGAGTTGGCGCTCGAGGAGGTCGACCTTCTCCCGCAACAAGTGAAGAGTTTTAAATCCCGAGGTGATCTCAAGGACAGACATCTCCAGCGGGACGCGATCGAGCGAGGAGCCCCCGATGAAACCCTTGACGCCCGTCTCGCTGCAGATATCCAAGAGTTCGTCCGGCTTCGTTATCGGCCCGCCGCCTAGGAGGCAGATCACGTTTCGATCGACGGCTTGGGCCACACGCGCCACTGCGCTCGTGCGCGCGGCAAGCTCCGACAGGCTGATCGATGGGTCGGACGCGCTTTCAACGCCACGGTTGAGATTGAAATTGATGCAGATGGCCTGAGTACCGGCTTCAACCATGCGCCTTGCTTCGGACTGGGTCCGAGTATAGGCGATGGTCATCAGGCCACGTTTTGCCGCCTTCACCAGCAGCTCTATTTCGCGGGCGTAACCCAGGCCGGATTTCTCAAGCAATGATCTCCTGTAGTCATCAATGTGGATGACGGAAGGAAAGTTAGTGACTCCCGCAAAACCCCATCTGCTGATCCGGTCGAGCCAACGATCAATGTCGAGTTGCGGATCAAAGGTACACGTGCCGAAGAACACCGGCAATTTCGTGCTGGGCAGGATCTCGGTCCGACCGAAGCCGGCCACGAAATCGTTGGCATTGCGGATTGGAAGGATTGAAGCGGGCGAAGAGCCGCCCATCGCGCGAAATCGACCGGCATTGAGCGCGAGGACGAAATCTGCTCCTGCTCGTTCGGCCGCTCTTGCGGCCATGCCTGATCCGATACCCGCCCCCAGCACAAAGGAACGGGAGTTCCGGAAGAACCGCTTGATACCGTCTCCCTTCACCTCACCCGCCCGTGTCTAACGACCGAGTTTGCTGCCGGCCGGCGCCCGATAAAATTAGCTCCACTTTGCAGGCGCTTGCAACCGTCGCAGCGCTTTTCCGTTCATCATGAACAGATGGCAATCCGCCGGGGAGGCCGCAAGGCGAACTTTGCCGGATCTGTTCAGCAGCTCGGGGGCTGGCGCTTTTGCCACGACGGACTCTTTTCCGGCGCTGCCGTAAATGTAGGTGACGCCGCCGAGACGCTCGACCAGGTCGAGCTCGAGATCGATCACGATGTCGCTCTCGGAAGGTGGCAAGAAATCATCGGGCCGGATGCCAAGCGTGATCGGCAGCCCCACCAGCGAGTTGTCCGGCTTCACGGGAACCGAGAACACCACACCTGAATTCAGCCGAACGTCCATGCCGGATTCATGCGCTGCCTCGACCTTACCGCTCAGGAAATTCATTTTGGGCGAACCAATGAAACCCGCGACGAACTTGGTCGCCGGATTGTGGTAGAGATCATGTGGGCTACCCACCTGCTCGATCATGCCGTCCTTAAGCACGACGATTTTGTTCGCCATGGTCATCGCTTCGATTTGATCGTGCGTGACATAAATCATCGTATTGCCAAGCTGCGTGTGAAGTTTGGCGATCTGAACCCGCATCTGAACGCGCAGCTCCGTATCCAGGTTGGACAACGGCTCGTCGAACAGAAACACCCGGGGCTCGCGCACAATGGCACGACCGATTGCAACGCGCTGCCGCTGCCCGCCGGAGAGTTGGCGAGGCTTACGATCCAACAGATGATTGATTTGTAGCAGCAACGCAGTTTTCGCAACCCTGCCGTCAATCTCTGCCCTGCCAAGTTTCGCCATACGCAGAGGAAAGGCGAGATTGTCGCGCACGCTCATATGAGGATAGAGAGCATAGCTCTGAAAGACCATGCCGAGGTTACGATCAGCCGCGTCAACATCGTTGACGACTTCATTGTCGATCAGCAACCGCCCAGCGCCAATTCGCTCTAGCCCCCCGATCATGCGCAGCAGCGTCGACTTACCGGACCCGGATGGCCCCACGAACACGACGAATTCGCCATGGTCGATTGTCAGGTCGATATTCCGCAGGATCTGGATAGTCCCGTAGGCCTTGCTGACGCCTTCGAGACGAACATCGGCCATCACGCTCTCCTCTGTCGCGGGCTTCCAACCAGCGCCGGTGGGACCTCAATCTCTGCCAGGCTCGATACGATGAAATCTGGTCGCGCGAGGGCGGGATTCTCTCGGGGCGGAACGCCGGTCGTGACCAATACGGTCGGAAGACCAGCTCGCTTACCGGCCTGAATATCCGTCGCCATCTGGTCGCCGATCATCAGTGTGGCGCTGCGCATCGTCCCGAGGCGGGAAAGCGCAGTTTCGATCATGTGCGGTTCAGGCTTTCCCACGATCAGGGGTTTGGCCTGGGCGGCAGCGGCAACCGCGGTAATCATTGCTCCTGCCCCCGGCTCGAATCCATTGGCGGTCGGCAGGAGGAGATCAGGGTTGGTGCCGATGAAGGCGGCCCCGTTCAAGATCGCCTCAACAGCAATCCGTATTTTCTCATGTGTGATGTGGCGATCGAGACCCATCACGACGATCTCCGGCTCCTGGTCAGTAACGTCCAGACCTACCGCGGCGACCGCATTCGCGAGCGAGGCCGCTCCGATAACAAATACCCGTTTCGCGTTCGGGTAATTCGCGCGAACGAGTTCTGCGGCCGCAATCGCGCTGGTAACCACTTCGTTCGGCGCGATTGCAAGGCCAAACGCTCCCAATTTGCGAACGACGTCCTCCGGCGTGTGGGTCGAATTGTTTGTCACGAAGCAGAACGGCAGTCCGGCCGCTTGCCATCGACCAAACGCTTCTACGGCATCGACGATTGCGGTATCTCCACGATAGAGGACCCCATCGAGATCCGAAATGACCCCTGCGATAGGAGGCCAATTGAGATGCGAGCTTGGGCTAACCATTCATCAGCATCCCGCCATTCACATGAACGATTTGCCCAGTCATGTAGGAAGCCGCAGGACTGGCAAGGAACACGGCTAGCCCTGCGATATCCTCGGGCACTCCAACACGTCCCAACGGAATGCGGCCGCTGTGGCGCGCTTCGGTTTCCTCCCGCGGGCGACCGTGCATGGGAGTATCAATAATGCCGGGTGCGATCGCGTTCACATTGATGCTAAGGGGCGCACATTCATAGGCAAGCAGCTTGGTCACGTCGTGAACGATTGCCTTCGAAAGACAATAGTCGCTTCCGCCAGCCTGGTAGTTGAACACTGCGCCTTGCGAGGACAACGAGGAGCCGACATTGACGATCCGGCCGCCCTTGCTTCTCATGAAGCGTTCAACGACCAGCTTTGAGCAACGCAGGACAGCGACCGAGTTGATCTGGATCGTACGTTCAATTTTCTCGGAGTTTCCACCGAGCAGCGCCTGAGCGGATTTAATGCCTGCATTATTGACCAGCACGTCCAGCCGGCCAAAGTGTTTGGCAATGTCTTCCAGGACCCGCCCGATGTCTTCCTCGCGGGCGACGTCCATAGCCATGGGAAGTATGCCATTACCATAGGGCAGCCTTGGCAGAGTGTCTCTGAGGTTCTCTAGATTGGCATCGGTGGCGACGACATTCGCGCCTCCCTGGCGAAACGCATTGGCAATGGCAGAGCCAATACCGCCGCCTGCGCCGGTGACGAGCACCGTTCGGTCGGAAACTGAGAACTGTTCGGTCATTCCAACTCCAAGATCGTTTGAGACTGAAGAAACTCGTCAACTGCCTGAGCCGTTGGCATTGAGCTTTGAGCGCCGCGCCGTGTTACGCACAAGGCTGCAACGGCTAGCGCCTTTCTCACTGCTTCCTTAAGAGGCAGCCGTTGAGCGAGCGATGCTGCGAAAGCTCCGTTGAAAGCATCTCCCGCGGCTGTGGTATCGACCACCTTGACCGGAAAGGCTCGCAGAGAAAAGGAGCCTTTACCGTCGGCATAGTAGGCTCCCTGTGCTCCCAGGGTGATCAGCGCGGCGCCCGGCCCGAGGTCAAGCAGCTTTTCCGCCGCGCGTGCAGCGCTCTCGAAGTCGCACACCTCAATGCCGGTCAACTCGAAGGCTTCCGTTTGGTTCGGCGTGACGAAATCAACGTTTCTCCATGCAGTCGATGGAAGACCTGGCCTCACCGGGGCCGGGTTGAAAATAAGCTCGAAGCCTTTCTCGCGCTTCATCTCGAACAGTCGATGGAGCGCAGGAATCGGCATCCCCATTTCGGCGACGACGATTGCATCGCGCTCGATGAATTTGGCTGCGCTCTGGATCATATCCGGCGCCACCTTCGAATTGGCGCCTGGCTCTATGACGATCATGTTGGAGCCGTCGTCAGCGACCATAACCAGGGCCAAACCCGAGACTTCGCCTGCGCAGACCGTGATTGCGTCAGTGCAAACGCCAGCGTCAGTAAGCGACTTTAAAAGCGACTGACCGGCATCATCATCACCGAGACGCGTGTAGAAGAGCGGCTTGAGCCCAAGCCGCGCGGCCGCAACAGCTTGGTTGGCCCCTTTGCCTCCAGGGTGACGGGTCAACGCACCCATTAGGCTTTCACCCGGCGTTGGGAGCCGCTCGACATTGAAGCACAGATCGAGATTCGTCGTTCCGAAGAACATCAATGGCCTGGCATTCATTTTACCGCACCGAAGGTTAGGCCGCGTTCAAGGTGACGCTGACCGATTGCGATCAGGATGACGGGAATGATCATCGTCACAACCAGCCCCGCGGCCATGACCGGGTAGAATTGCACGCCTGGATTGAGCAGTTTGAGAAGGGCGACCGTTACCGGCGCCTTGGTCGAACTGAGGATCAGACCCAAGGCGAAGTTGTGCCAGGCGAGCAAAAAGATGAGCAGCGAGGCCCCGATGAGGCCCGGCTTCAAAAGCGGCAGCACGATATGCACCACAATTCGGACCGGCTTTGCGCCATCCATGGCAGCCGCCTCTTCGATGTCCTTCGGGATATCCTCGATATAGGAGCGGCTCAGCCAAACAATCATTGGCAAGGTAACGACTTGGTAGACCCAGATCATTCCAATATACGTGTCATACAGTCCGATCGCCTGAAAGACGCTGAAGAGTGGGATGACGACCAAGAGGACCGGTGCAAAGCGGAAGCCCAAAATGAAGAAAGCAATGTCTTCCTTGAGGGGTATGTCGCGTCTGGCCAGGACGTAGCCGGCTGGCAGCCCAATCAGAAGAGAGATGACAACCGAGCCCAGCGCAATGACGACACTGTTCATGATCGGCGTCAAGAAGTCGACCTTGATGGTGCCATAGCTGGTCGCTCCGGCCTGGGCGACATCAAACAGAACACGAAAATTCTCCAGCGTCGGCACGAACAGGAAAGTTGGCGGCCAGGTCATCACTTCAGCCTGGCGCTTCAGCGAAGTCATCGCGATCCAGACGAGTGGAAAGGCCAGGATCAATCCGCAAATGCCGATGAGTAGGTTCAAAAGCAGATTGGTGAAGGTCGATCGCTTCAATCGCATAGGCTGCATCCTCAACTTACGCGCTGCCGAACGAAGCGCCATAGCCTCACCATGGCAAACGCTCCGATCAACACGATCATCCAGTTGACGACCATAAGTGCGGCACCACGCCCAAAGGCGAGATTTTGGAACGCGGTAATGTAAGCTCGCACCGAAAGTACAGAGGTGCTATTGCCAGGCCCGCCTTGCGTTGTCCCGAAAAACGATATCGAACTGATTGAGGGATTCGATCAGCCGAAACACTGCGGCGATTAGAATGTATGGCGCAATCAACGGCAACTCGATATGCAAGAAGGTTGCCCATCCTTTCGCGCCATTTACACGTGCGGCCTCCCTAATCTCTTCATTGATGCCTTGAAGGCCGGCGAAGATGATTAGCGCGAAGAATGGCGTATAGGTCCAGACATCAATAAGGACGAGCGAGAACATCGCGGTGTTCGAATCTGAAATCCATGCAAATCGGCTTATCCCGAAAAGGGAGAGCAGGTAGTTCATAATCCCGTTTTGCGGGTCCATCATTGTCGTCCACATGAGCGCAACGCTCATCGGTGGCAGAACGAGCGGCAAGAGAATGACAGGCCGCATCGCGCGCGCAAGAATGACGTCAGTTGCGAACAGCTTGGCGACCGCGAGACCGAATACAGCCTCCGCAAGCACCCCCGATCCGGCGTAGACGAGAGTGGCACGAATGCTGTTCCAGAAATCTCCTGTCTTGATCAATGCCGCATAGTTGTTGAGGCCGATGAAGTGGACCACAGCCCGACCGAACTTGAGATCGGTCATCGACTGAAGGACGCCATAGAGAAACAGGAAAAGAAAGCCAACAAGTACGATGATCGCGGGAGCGATTGCGGCAAGGCTCCACCAATCAAGGCGCGAATATCGCGCGCTCCTGATCGTCGTATCTTTTGGCGGAGCAAGTTGGTCGGTCGAAGACCGCAGCGTCACGATTCCGTTGAGTCCTCGGAGGCCCATCTCACCACATCTTTATAGTGCAGAGGACGGCGATCATGCTCGTCGCCCCGGCGCGTTTCACATCGACGAGCGGATCTCGGAGGCAAGGTCGGCCAGCGTGGCCTTTACGTCAGCTCCATTGACCATCTTTTGCATGGCAACGGCCCAAGCATTCATTGCTTCTGCAAAGCCGACACGAGCTGTAAATGCGAGTTTCGCTCTGTCCTGGACGGTCTTGAACGTATCGACGAAGTTGTTGAACTCCGGCTTTGCTGCATATTCGAGCCAGGCCTTGTCGCTCCAGGTAGAGGCACGCGGAGAGTTGACGAGCTTGCCGGCGATGGCGCCGTTCAGCTCGACCTGCTTTGACGTTGCCCATTGGATGAACAGCCAGGCCGCTCCCTTCTTCTTCGACGCCGCGTTCATCGCAAGCGACCAGATCCAGATGTTGGATTCGAAGTTGTTGTTGTTCGGAGCGTGCAGCGGAGGCGCGAATGCAATCTTCCCCGAGGCAGGCTTGCCGGCCACGTCATTCCAAAAGCCGAACATATTGGAATCGATCGCCATTGCCGTTCGCCCCGAACTGATGCCATCGACCACCTGGTACCAATTGTCGTTGGCAAAGGACGGAGCTGCGCACTTCTTGATCATGTCCACATAGTCCTTGTGGAACACAATCGATTCGGGCGAGTCGAGGCCCGTGTCCGCCTTGCCATCCTTGATGACGAAATCATGCACCCCATAGGACCTGGCAATCGAGATTGCAGCCGTGTGGATGCTGCTCCAAAATCGCACGCCTCGCACGCCCAAAGGTGTGATCGTGGGGTCCGCAGCCTTCAGTTTTTCGCAAGCCGCGGACATCTCCGGTGGCGTCGTTGGGACTTTAACTCCGTGTTTGTCGAGTATGTCCTTGCGGTAGAACAGCTGGATGTTCTCAAAGCCATGCGCAATGGCCCAGATCTGTCCGCTTCCCGGCTCGATCTGCCCTTCTTTGACCTTCCAGGTCAGCGCATCCCGCAGAGTGGGGAAGAAATCCTGGTAGTCGTAGCCCGCCGCCGTGAGTTTCGGATCATTCAGGTAATTATCGAGCGGCTCAAGCAATTGACCTGGTGCAAGATCCCAGGCTGGTTGAATGCCCGTGCCCACAACGTCCCAGTTAGGCGCCTTGGTGCTGAGTTGGATTGTTAGCTTGTTCCAGTAGGCATCGTCCGGATAAAGCTCGGGCGTCACCTTGATGCCCGTGAGCTTCTCGAATTCCGGCAACTGGGCTGCAACTGCGTCGGCATATGGATGGATGTCGTAAGCCCAGACGATCGAAGCGCCTTCGAATTGGCGCCAATTGATGTCATCCGCCTTGGCTTGGGTAGACGCGATAGCCATTCCGGCCAAAAGCGTAGAGCAGATAAAAGCTATTTGGACAAAATTAGCCGAATGGCCGCAACAAGTGGCGAGCTTCCTTGGCATCATTCCCTCCAATGGGCTCTGTGACCCTTAAACCACGCGCTCTCCCCTTCCAGGCCGCGGTTCAGGTACGCTAATCTGTTATTTTTCCGTCTTGAGCGGCTTTTCAAACGAATGTTGGGTAACATTGGGTAAGACTTAACACTCGGGCAATTCCGAGCAAAGTTGCGCTCGACCTGGCCAGTTGTTCGCCTATGACTATTCCATGGTGCCGGTGCGATGCCTTCCCATTGTAAAACGGCGACGACAAGAACATGACCTTGGCGCGGCAGTCTGTTCAGTGACAATGCAATGCCCGCCGGGCCAAGCGTCGCGTACTTTCGCAGGTCCAGCCCAGCGCGCACAGGCAGCGTCGGAATGGACATAAATCGCGCCGATACCGACATCGCGAAGGATCGCACGAGTTCTGCACATCCGGGCAGAACTCGCGGGCAAGGTGCAGCCCATAGATATTACCTCGGCTCCTCGGCTGGTGATGTAACCCCAAAATGCGCCGGATGACGCTTGAAACGGTCGGGCAAAGAGTTCGACAACAACTTCGCAGTCGAAGCCATGCGAATCGACACGATAGCCCTTGTCTCCAAACGGGCCGCCGAGGTTGTTGCCTGTGAGGCGCCTGAAGCGCCACAACGGTTCATAATCGGAGCGCCTCGCGAACACTAGCCTAGAGGACATCCGTTTGCCTCCTGCATGAGGAGAACAATCTATCCAGTCGTTCGAGATCTGGATTCTAGTATGGTGAGCGCCGTGCAATGCGCTCATATAGGCGCGCGGCGCTCAGCCATCAATGGCGACCTCGGATCAGCGAGCGCGGGGCCGATTCGGCAACGCCGCGGTCCGACGTGATCGGCATGGCGCCGGTTTCGCGGCGGCGGCTAACCAGCAAGAACAGATGCGCCGCGTCGGACCGTGACTTCACTCAATAGTAAGTCAGTGGCCTGGAGAATGGCCGGCATAATTCAGTGCGCAGCTGCTGGTGGATCTTCTCGATCGAGACACCCGATCAACGATTGGCTCGTCTATCACAGGGAGGCACCTCAACGGGAACAGAAAAGCCTGCCTTCACCCGGTCTAATACGATCAGTGTCTTGAAGCATTTGATGTCCGGATTCTCGTAAAAGAAGCATCTGGTGAATTGCTCGTAGTCCTCCATGGTACGTGCGGTAACGTATAAAATAAAGTCAGCATCACCGGTGACGTAGAAGCCACTGACGACTTCAGCTGACGATTTGATGGCCTTCTTAAACCTGTCAATGATATCAGAACGCTCCCGCTCCATAGTCACAAGTACAAGCATTTGGATGGGTCTTCCAACGGCTTTCGGCGAAACGATCGAGATATCGGCCTCGATGATGCCTTGCGAGCGCAGCCTCTTCAACCGGCGTTGACATGCGGTAGCAGAAAGCCCCGCTATTTCGCCGATGACCTCGGAAGTAAGACGATTGTTCTTCTGCACAATTTCGAGGATGCGAGCGTCTATCCGATCATACTGCATTGCATAAGAGCTCCCAGTCCTATGGTGAATTTCACCGTGAGATCCATGCGCGGGCGAAGAGAATCGTCCAACGGCATGAAGAAATGAAGATATAGACGATTCTCAGCGCCCCCTTTACGGGTCAAGCGCGGTAAACTACTGGCTGCGGGCGTGCAATCTTCATCACAGCGTACCCGCCTTGAGCTGGTCGCAGCTATTGCAAGCGACATTTCCGCTCCAGCTCAAATTGATTTCTATGTACATTCAGGACTTCCGTTGGTGGTTCCCGATGCCGTTCGAGCAGGGCATTGCGAAACCTCTCGAGCACTGCTGCACCGAGCTCAACAGGGATGGAGCGAGCCGGCCAAGCTCGAGGTTGACCGATGCGCCATCAGTTAGCGATCGGCGGTCGTGGTGGCGACCGGCAGGGCATCAAGCGGTTGCCACTCATGATGGATGATGTCGGCCGCCTTCTTTACTCGCCTGACTGTCCGTGCATCGACGCGGCCCATCAAGGGAAAGCGGCACTGGCCGCTTAATCATGCTCGATGCCCTGGGCGCGCCAACCACCTTACATCATTGACGGTCATAGACGTCGACAAACCTCAAAGCTGTTGTCCGACGTTCACGGCTGAGCCGTATCCTCCCGATGCGCTTTCTGAAAAAACTGAAGTGCGTTGCCGCGCATGATCCGGTCAATCAGGTCACGGGTGTCCTCAAGCGCGATCCAGCCCTCGGCGACCAATTGCGAGAGAGCTCGTGCGATTCCACGGCGCGCTACGCATGCGTGGCCATAAATTGGCTCGACAGCGACATAGTCGCCGCCGAAAGTGAAGATCTTGTTGGACGGAACTGCCATCAAGAACTCCTTCAAGAAGCGAACACCCGCCACGGGATTAATGATCCATGCCCAGCACATGTCGATCGTAGCGTTAGGATAATGTTTGGCCAGCGCGATAAACTCGTGCTCGTATGGATATCCGATATGCATGAGTACGAATCGGGTTTCAGGAAAATCCTGCAGCAGACGGCAGACGTCTGCTGCATTGCCGCGAGTACGGGCGAGTTGCATCACGCCGTAGCCAGCCAAAACGCCGGTGTGCAGCTTGACGGGCAAGCCATGCTCGCCAGCCTTGCCGACGCAATAGCTGAATAGATAGTCTTGCAGCGCTTTGAGGTCCTCAGGACCAAGGGCGTGCAATGCGCCGACTCTGTCGGCATGGTGAGGAAATAGTCTTGCGGCCCGCGCCTTGGTCACCGGCTCGAAATCGAGAGCACGCGAATAGGCAATTTGCGATTTTACAGCCACGGCTTTGGCGCCGTATGTTGCGAAATAAAAGTCGATAACCTCGAGCCATTCATCAAGCGTTGTCGGGCGCCTGCCAGTTTCGGCTTCCACCCACGCAAAGTCAGCAGCACTACACCGGCACAATTGAAGGATGCTTATGTCGTGGTCGAGCAATCCTGGCTGCTCGGTCTCCATAAAGATGCGCTGTAGTGAATTGACGTGGCAGCCTTTGATGTTTGCCAGGCCTAGAACGCGTGCGTAAAAACCCGGCTGAACGGTTTCACGGTATTTCTCGGCGATGCGGGGCAGGCTTTCGGCGGTCAGGTCCTCTTCACCGTAAACGCCACGAAACGTATGGCGCAGCGCCTGGGCGTAGCCCGTGTGGCGGATGCGTTCCCAATAGGGGGCGATCAGCCGATATTTTTCCTGGCTCGTCAGATCCGGCCCGAGAAACGCTCGTAGGTCGGTCGCTGGCAGACCTGCAACCACCAGATCCTCGGCAGCATAGGATCTGAATAGATAGGCCCAGTCGTTGCATGGCAATGTTCGTGGATGGACCGCTCCGGACAGGCGCTGACTTTCCTCGATCAGATGTTCATGGGTGTCGACAAATGGCGTCTCCTCGACCCATTGCGCGATTTGTCGATCCGCGTCTGTCATCGACTCCCAGCCAACCGCTCCGCTTCTCATTTGGTACTCCTTTAGGTGACGACAGTTGCTTGCGTCCGCATTCACGATCACAACAAGCATTGGACCATGCTGTAGGTCTGGTGTTGACGTCCTATCGCCGCGACGGCTCCGCAAGTTCGCTGGCAAGCTTAGTAGTTGACGACATCACTAGGGTGGGCAACGCGCTCCTTAAGCGCATCGCTCATCGGGAAGTTCAGATTGATGTTTTTCGGCGGGATCGCAGCCACGAACCATTTGTCGTAGAGTTTGGCGAACTCGCCGGAAGCCATGAGTTTGGAGAGAACGTCGTCGACCATCTTTTTGAAATCTGGATCATCTTTCGAGAACATCAGGCCGTAATAATAAATGGTACCATAGTTGGCATTTAGAAAGATGAGGTCGGCTGGTTTCGAATAATCGGCCTTCATACCGGCCAAGAGAATGTCAGCTTCCACCCACGCCGTCACACGGCCGGTCGTGAGCAGCAGCAATGATTCCGCATGATCTTTGGCTTGCGCGATGGTAAGATTGAGATCGTCCTCCTGCGAAATGCCCTTGGCAATGCCGAGAGCGTCGGACCCCTGAGTTACGACAACAGTCTTTGTCTTCAGGTCTTTCGGTGTCTTGAGCCCGCTCGACGCCTTTGCGAGCCAAGCCGTTTGACTGGCGAAGGTTGAAACGCTGAATGAGACTTGTTCTAGACGCTGCTTACTGCTGGCGGTGCCACCGCACTCGATGTCAATCGTGCCATTCTGGATAAGTGGGATCCGGTTGGAAGAGTTGACGGCCGTAAGCTTTGTCTGAATGTCCGGCGTGCCGAAATCAACTTTCAGACGATCGACGACGTGCGCGCACAGGTCGAGCGAAAAGCCAACAGGCTTCTGGTCAGCGCCGAGATAGGAAAAGGGTATCGAAGCTTCGCGATAACCAATGGTGATCACCTTTTTCGATTTGATGTTGTCAAGCGTTGGGCCCGCTTGGGCCGTGGAGATCGCTATTCCGGTAATCGCAGCCGCTAAAAGCAGCGCAAACCTTTTAGCCATGGGAATTCCTCCAATTCATAAAACCCGCTTTTTTTTGCGCCTCAGGGCAGATTGTGCCGGCCGGGACCTCAGTGAATGACCTGATTGAGGAAGGCCTTCGCGCGTTCCGTGCGCGGCGCGCGAAAGAAGATGCTCGGATCGCCTTCTTCCATGATTGAGCCGCGATCCATGAAGACCACACGATCCGCAACTTCGCGCGCAAAACCCATTTCGTGCGTGACGCAGACCATCGTCATCCCGTCATGCGCAAGCTCAACTATGGTTTCGAGCACCTCTTTGACCATTTCCGGATCGAGGGCAGAAGTCGGCTCGTCGAAGAGCATGATCTTGGGTTGCATGCACAGGGCACGGGCTATTGCGACACGTTGCTGCTGGCCACCCGACAATTGCGCGGGATATTTCTTGGCCTGATCGTGGATCCGGACTTTCCTCAGCAGCATCATCGCCCGGTCACGTGCGTCAGGCTGAGCAAGCCCCCTGACCTTCATTGGAGCCAGCATGCAATTTTCGACCACCGAGAGATGCGGAAACAGGTTGAAGCTCTGAAAGACCATGCCGACTTCGGAGCGAACGTTGTTGATATCGCGAAGCCGGTCTGTCAGTTCGATCCCATCGACGACTATACGGCCGGAATCGTGCTTTTCGATATGATTGATGCAGCGGATGAGAGTCGACTTCCCGGAACCCGACGGCCCACAGAGCACGATCTTTTCTCCTTTCGCAACGTTGAGGTTGACGTCGCTCAGGGCATTGAAGCTGCCGAACCGCTTGACGAGGTGCTCGACGACAACCATCGGGAACGAGTCGGCTGGGCCGACTGTGCGCTCTTGTTGCATGCTGGTCTCCAGGTTGTAGCCCAGGGAACGACGGGCCATCAGCTAATCGATTCACTATCGATGGGCGCCCGCGACCGCGTATTTCTTGCGGAGCGAGGCGACGAGTTGGGACGCGGCGGAGCTTATGATGAGATAAACAACGGCTACCACGAGATACATCTCGACGAGGCGACCATTGAGCTGTGCAAGCTTCGAAGCCGCACCAAGGAGATCCGTGAGCGATAGGACGTAAACGAGGGACGTATCCTGAAACAGAATAATGGTCTGGCTCAGTATGATCGGGCTGGCGACTCGAAGCACCTGCGGAAGGATGACATGACGATACGTATCGAATGTCGATAGGGCGAGAGCCTGGCAAGCCTCGAATTGTCCTTTGTTCACCGCGCGCAACCCGACACGGATGATTTCCGAATAGTAAGCAGCTTCGAACAACCCGAACGTGATGAACGCTGTATAGGTAGCGCCGACTGGAATCGGACGACCATTGCCTGACAGGTGCCCCAGAACGATGGGCACCAAGAAGAAGAACCAAAACAGGACAAGAATGAGCGGAATCGATCGCATCAGGGCGACGTAGCTACGGACGAACTGGCTCAGAATCCGGAGCTCAAAGTGCTGCACGAGGGCAAAGAGAGTACCAAGAAACATCCCAACCAGGAAGGCGGCTGCCGTCAAGGAAAGCGAGAACAGCAATCCTGACCATAGATAGGGCCATGCCTGCACGACAATCGAGAAATCGAGACTGTTCATTTCACGACCTCCATACTGCCAGGCATTCGGCTTTCCAGCTTCACATCGTCAAAATCTGACCCGACGGCATCCTCGCTCGCTGCGGTACCGGGAATGCGCACCGCTTTGTCGATGAGCATCATCGTCTGGTACGCGATCAAAGCCAAAGAAAGATAGACGAGTGTGGCGGCACCGAATGCCGTGAAGGTTTGGAAAGTAGCATCGCTGATTTGGCGCGCCTGAGCGGTCAACTCCATCAAGCCGATGGTTAGAGCAACCGACGTATTTTTGTAGATGCCCATCACCTCGCTTGTCAGGCTTGGCACGATAAGGCGAAGTGCCTGCGGCAAGATGATATGGCGATACGTCAGATATCCGCTTAGGCCGAGTGCGGCAGCCGCTTCCCCTTGCCCGTTGGGTAAGGCCTCGATGCCTGCGCGAACCTGTTCTGCGATCCGCGCGGCGGTGTAGAGGCCCAGGCACCACAAAGCCGGAAAGAAAGATCCCCAAGGCGGAGGAACCTGCTTTATCCAGTCGCCCATGGTAGTTGGAAGAAGCTCGGGCAGGACGAAGTACCAGAGAAACATCTGCACGAGAACGGGGATGTTTCGAAAGATCTCCACGTACAACCGAGCTAAGGCCCGGAAGAAGGGGTTCTGCACAGTTCGACCTATGCCGACGACGACTCCGATTGCGAATGCAATCCACCAGCCGAAGAAGGCAAGCGCCAAGGTCCAACCAAGACCCGAAAGAAGCCAGTCGATGTAACGCTGGCCATCCATGGTCTTTTCAAGAAGAACTCCGAACATCGCGAACCTCACGATTGCGGGTGTGCACGACCATGCTTCGCTGGGTCGCTCGTCGTGCGCGTTGTGCCGGCACTAATCGACCGCGTCACCTGAATGCGCGATCCTCTCACCTCAGCGTACAGGCAAGCGGAAGGCCATGTTCTTCGCGCTTGGCCACGTCCGCTCCGAGGGCTTTTTCTCGAACTGCTCCCACGCCGAATCCTATGCAGCCTTGAATGACTTTTTTGACAGGCGCCCGCGGATGAGATGCATTAACCGATCCACATCGTTGATCGTGTTGAACATGCCGAACGATATACGAATGCCGTCTCGCTCGGGGGAAACACGCACGCCATTCTCTTCGAAGTAGCTGAGCCATTCTGTCGCGGGTAGCCCAACGACGTAGATGTGGGGCGATCGATGTTGCCGCTGACGCGGACCGATGAGACTGAGGCCGAGTTCGTCTAGGTGGGCGACCAGATGATCACCTAAATCGAAGCAATGGTTTTGAATGTTCTTCACGCCGATCTGCTCGATCATGTCGAGCGAGGCTCCGAGCGCAAGAATTGCAGGAAGATTGAAGTTGCCCAACTCGAAGCGTCGCGCGGTGGGAGACGATGCCAAGCGGTCGGGACGAGCGATAAGGTCGTGAGGAATCTCCGCCAAACTGGCAGCTGCAAGATAGGCGGGCTCCAGTTCCTTCAGGGTCTGGTCCCAATAGAGCAATCCGAGACCTTGAGGGACGAGCAATCCCTTGTGACTTCCGGAGCCCACGAAGGTTGCCTGGATAGCCTTCGCATCGATCGGAACGACCCCGATTGCCTGCATGACGTCGACGACGAAGTAGAGCTTCTTGTCCGCGCAAAGAGCGCCGATGCTCTCGATATCGAAGCGATGTCCGGCGTGGAAGGTGACGTGCGACAACGAAATCGCGCGGGTCGTGTCGTCGATGTGGGGAGTGAAAGCGTGGGCGTTTACGACATCCGTCATGGGAAGGAAGTCAATCCGGACACCCTTCTTCTTCAAGTTGAGGAAAGCATAGGTGTTGTTTGGATGATCGCCATGGATCATCAAGACGCTATCGCCGGCTCGCAGAGGCAACGCGTTCGCCGCGATGTTCATGCTTTCCGATGTGTTCTTCGTGAAGGCAATTTCGTCGGCCGACACCCCCAGGAAACGGGCTACTTTGACACGCGTTTGCTCAACCCGATCGAGCCACAAGCTTTTCGGTCCGGCTGTCTCCAAGCCTTCACGAAGAAAGGTTTCGATGGCGGCCATTACGGGACGCGCGAGCGGCGCCTGAAAACCGGAGTCGAGGTAGATCATCCTTTCGGCTGCGGGAAACTCCTTGCGCACAGCTTCCACGTCGTAATGACGAGACATTCCCCGCTCTCCCTTTCAAAACACGCCGGCCGCTCCGCCAAATTCCCGGGCTCGGTCGCTACCGAACCTGTGCGATGCACAAAAGGCGTTCAACGACCGATGACGCCAACAATATGAGCAACTCCGCGGTTGGTCCAACATGTTTTTCATATTTTAGTAGTAATAGTTCCGAAAAATGATAATTTCATCTCCAGGGGGATTTCGCGATGGTGAAGCAAAAAGAGACTACTGGGCCCCTCGACCGGGCGCTCGCCATAGTTGGCCATGTCGCCAATCAAACAAAGGCCATCTCGGTGGCGGAGATCGCAAGCGGCCTTTCGTTACCCGTTCCGACGGCGCATCGGCTTGTCGGAAATTTGGAAGAACGCGGCCTCCTTCAGAAAGCGCTTGGATCGAAGCGCTACGTGGTAGGCAATCAGTTGGTCATGCTGTCCGCCAAAGTCATCGGCGCGGCTTTTCGCACGGCGCGGCGGCACGCGGTGCTGCGCGCGGTTGCCGGCGAGATCGGCGAACAGTGCGAGATCGGCGTCGTGCGCGACAATGTCGTCACTTACGTTGACAGCGTGCGCGTGTCCCAACCACAGGGGCTTCAATTCAATCCCGG
This sequence comes from Bradyrhizobium sp. USDA 3315, assembly GCF_054056795.1. Classification (NCBI taxonomy): domain Bacteria; kingdom Pseudomonadati; phylum Pseudomonadota; class Alphaproteobacteria; order Hyphomicrobiales; family Nitrobacteraceae; genus Bradyrhizobium; species Bradyrhizobium sp. USDA 3315. The sequence continues at coordinate 200,033 of NZ_JBSRYP010000001.1, forward strand.
TGAGGCAGCTCCACTTCACTGCACCTCGACCGGAAAGATCTACATGAGCCGATTACCCGAGAGAGCGCGTGAAAAGTTATGCCGCTCGCTCGCTTTGACACAGTACACTGATAACACCATCGTGGATTGCGAGACCCTCCTGAAGCTTCTCGAGACCACGCGTCATCATGGGTGGGCCAAGACCAATGAGGAATACGTGAAGGGCGTCGTCGGCTGCGCGGTTCCTATCGTTTCTCCGGACCGAGAGTTGATAGCCTGTCTTGGTGTGTCGGTGCCCGCGGCACGAGTCAGCTTTGCAGAGCTTGACCGTTTTATTCCTCCACTTCAAAGAGCCGCCGTGCTCCTGTCGCAAACCATCCTTCAAACGGAGAGCGAGGACGAAACGCTTGAGGATACTTGAGGAAAAGGATCCATCGGCTCCGCTCCTTCTGGCCAGGAAAAAGAGCTTGGATCTCTCGCAAACGAATCATCGTGTGCTTCGGCAAATCGTTGCGGCAAGATTCTCGAGCGTCCACAAGGCCTGATCCATCAGCGCTACGACCTGCGCCGCAGCGCCACCGTCAACTAGCATGCCTAAGTATGCAGATCTACAAACAGGACCGGTAACATTGAGATGTCGGACAGGTTGCTCTGACGGCCACGGAAAATGTAAAGATCGCCACCGAGGCGCCAATTGGGCGCACGTTCTTTATTTGCTGGACAAATTGCTGTCGAAGGTGAGTCAGACTGCGCGGCGGCGATCCGGGCAATACGCGCTCTCATCCTGATTGTCGCGCTATAGTCAGACCTCGTCGAGAACGTCAAAAAGGCAATCGAATCCAATCGTCGACCTCCAGAGGGGAGTCCAATCATACCTCATATCCAAATCCTCCTTGGAGCAACATGGGTACGAGCAGGCTCCGGACACCATCCGGCGCCCGACGCAGGTCGCGGGGCCCTTAGGCATCCAGCGCTTTAGTGACGACGCCAAAAGAATTTGGCAGACCGAGAAGAGTTTCAAGGTTCAACCTGATTTTTTTGTGCGAGGAAACACGATAGCTAAAGTGACCCGGCGGCCTACTCCAGGGCGCGCCCCGAGGGCGCCTCAAGCCTCGGCCTGGCCTAGATGGCCGCAACCCGTCTCGCGTGCTCGCGCTCGGCCTGTCCAGCGCTGCCTGCGCCGTAGCCGTCGACTTGTCGCACCGTCCGCGATCCCGTTACGTGGGCTTTTCCCGAAAGGCGCTCGGTCTTTCAGAGCCGCTGTTCTTTTCGGATTCGGCTATAGCCGTTCCTCCTCACGCCCGACTTTTGGCAGCGCCTCGCTTTCACCGGCTTCACGGGAGGCCTTTCCGTCGGCCCGTTCTGGTCTGTCCCCAAGTCGGACGAGAACTCGGAGTGCCCGGCGAAGCAGCCGCTCGATCCCGCCGGACTTGAGGCGCGTTAGACGAGCGCTGACAAAAAGGCTACTCGACCTTCAGCGAGCTCGCTCAGACATCGCGCCGAGACGCCGGCGCCGGCGTCGGCGCCGGCGTTCAGGCAGGCCAACCTCGATCGCCGGCGCAAGGTTCTTGTCCGCGAGATGTGGATCGAAACCGACATGGTTCCATTGCGCGCGCGCCGATCCAAAATCGACTGACCCTACATATCAGAACTTCACGTTGAAGGTGGCATTCAGTCCGTTCTGAGTGATGCCTGAACCGAACTGGCCTTGGTAGGCGATCCCAAGGATGCTGTTGCTCGAAAGCCGGAAGTCCAGACCGGATTCGACGAGCGCGACGTCCTTGCCAATGGATACGCCCGAAGCTGCAAAAGCACTAGAACCAGCAGCAAAGCTGGCTGTCGAAAACGGAATGAGGTCACCAACGGCATGGCGCCAGCCAATATCGGCTCGCGCAGTTGTGGCTATCTGACCAAGCTGAAAACGTGTGGTCGCGTAGACGCCGAGCGTGGAGAGCGTCGTATCCATCGTGTTAGCGTAAATATCAAGCGCCGCCCCGTTCAATCCCCTCTCGCTCAAGCCATCCGTCGCGACACGAACATGAGCGAGATTGGCATAGGGCTCGATTATGGAATACTTGCCGAGATGGACTTTATAGCTCAATTCTCCAAAGATCTGGAAAGTGCCCGCGTCGTAGTCCGAGATCAGATTGTCGTTGAACCCCGGAAACCTTACATTGCGGCTCATCTCAAGATCGTGCCATGTGTAGGCAATGCCTGAGCGGAAGGCGATGGCTCCTTCCGGCACGGTCCACTCGGTGCCGGCATAGGTCCCGAACGTGTAATTATCGCTGCGGCCTGACGAAGAAGCAGCGCCAGCCTTGAAAGTGGAACGGCTGTAGCCCGCAAGAACACCGAAGCGCCAGTCATCAAATATCGACGTGTCGATACCGGTCATAAGGCCGCTGATCGTGGATCTCGTGCTTGCGGCATTGCTGTCACCTGATTGGGTCGCCCAGCCGCCAAAAGCAGAAGTCCACGCGGCATAATCCTGCAGGTCAGAGGATGGCAGGCCCAAGGTGGCCGGGGCGACCGCGCCGATGGCAGAGGCTGAATTGCCGCCTCGCCCCTGCTCAGGACCATATCCCATCACCGCCATCGGTGATGATGGCGCCCCGCCAAACGCCTGTTCGAGACGATTGTAAACTGCCGATCGCGCATAGAAGCTGTCGTTGACACGTCTGCCCTGCTCCGACGCATAGGCGGACGGCGAAAGCTGACGCAGCGCAGATGTCACCGCCGTGCCGTCTGATGCGGAGAAGTCGAGTGCCGCGACGAGCGGGTGCAGCCCCAACGCAGCGTGGCCGGCGACTTGATCGAGCGCCGCGCCCACCTGGCGGCTGTTGGCATCGGCCCCATATCGCGAGTAAGCATCGGCTGATCGGGAGAGTGTCAACGCATAGGTGTTGTCGCCCTCGGCAGTAGCGCTCGCCAGCAACGTCGGCGATTGCAGCGATGTCGCCACGTTGGCGAACGAGCCGGTGAGATTTGTCGCGTTCAGCCACTGATTGGACGAGAAGCTAAAGCCACTGCCATACCAACCGCGCTGCGGGGTGATCGTGAGCGTACCGTCGAGCGTCGCATTGCCGTTCACCACCAGGCGGCTGAACGCACCGCTATCATTCAACGCGACCTGCAAGCGACCGGTCGAGGTCTGCAGATAGTCGCCTTTCACTTTTATGCTGTTGTCAACACCACCGATAAGCGGCGCGACCGAACCGCTATTGGCGAAGCGGCCGTCAGCACTGAGCAGATAACTGCCATTGCCGGACAAGGTCGCGCCTTGCGCGACAGTTGCGTCATACACTTCGTGATTGCCGGTAAACAACGTGACGCCACCCGACCACTGCAGCGACAGGTTGCGCCCAACGATATTCCCTTCATAGCGGGTTGCAAAGCTTGCGTCGGGCTGCTCCGTTGAGTGCCCGTCCGCATCAGGCGTCATGCCGAATGTCAATCTGGTCAGGCGTGGAGCACCGTTCGGGTCAAGCTGGGCGTAATCAGACAGGATGTCCCCTGACAGCGTTGCGCCACGCATCACATTGATCTCGCCGACATAACCATTGTTCGACATGTAAATCGCTGCATGACTGCCAGCCAGTCGCCCGGTCAGATCGAACGCGCTGACGAGCGGGCCGTCGATTTCGTTCAGCATCGGGGCCGCGTGATCGCCAATCGTGCGAATATATGAACCACGGTATTCGCGGTCATTCCCCATCACATTGTTGCCAAAATCGAAACTTGCTGCGATGCCCTGCTCGCCGAGCGCCTGCACGCTTCCGCGCTGAGTAAACGTGTGATCCTTGCCATAAGCGAACATGACGCCGCGCCCATAGGCGCCGTCGGCGTATACGCTAGTCCCAGGCGGGATTATGATCTGATTGTTTACGCCATCGACGCGGATGCCAGCGCTCCCTGCACCTTTCGAAAGCAGGTCGGCACGCTGGACCACAGTATTGCCGCTGCCATAGACGTGCAGCCCAAGCCCGAGCGTAGCCGTATTGTATGTATTTGGCAGATAGGCGGTACCGTCAGCATTACGAGCGAAGAAGGGATTGTCGTTGACGAGATTCTGACCATTGCCGTAGATGGAGTAACCGAAGTGATTGCGCCTATCGATGCCGTAGCCCATATCCTGAAACGCGGCGATCTCCGCCTCCATCGGGGCGGTGTAGTTCCGGTATCTCTGGTGGCTCATCAGGCTGTTCTTAAGCTCGCTATGCGAGACGAAGGGTATATCACGCCGTTGACCATGCTCGTCCATCACTCGCACCGGAATACCTGGCATGGCACCGGCCAGCACCTCACTCACATGCTTCCCGGCGAAATAGCCCCGATCGCGGCGCAGGTCGAAAACGTCATCAGCTGGCTGGTTCGTGCAGACGGAGCAATAGATCGTCTGTCCAGGCTTGGCTTGTTTGCCATTGTCGTCGTGCAAATGCTCCGTCCAGGCATTTATCTTTTCAGGGAAAAACGTTGATATCGCCCCAGGGAAGTACGGAGATGGTTCATAGCTGATAGTGCTGAGCATACCGTGCGCATGGCCGAGCTCATGGATCACTACGGGTGTAAGACCAATGTTTGGAGTCGTCGGCAATTGCGAGGGGATGTATGCTTCGGATGAAAACCCCATCTGGCCAATTGTAACCATCCCATGCGCGCCGTATTGCAGCTCGCCAGGATCCTGGCCCGTGAGTGCCGCCTGCACCTTGGTGCCACCACCGGGGGACATACCACTATAGGCAAATGCGTTTTCCTCGCTATTCGCACCGAAGTTGACAATGGCCGGCGCTTGACCCGGTGTAGCCTTGATGATTTCCGCCCAATATCGAATCGCCGCCAGTGAATGATCTATTTCCGATTGCGACAAATTACGCGTTGAACCCTTGTCACCTTCCCAATAGGGGCCGTCACCGGGACCGAATATCTGCGCTCGCATGAAGGGCAGGCCGTTCGTGTCTGTGACATCGAAAGTTTCAACGGCCCTACTGGGCGAAGCCAGCAACGCATTAACCGCAAGTACGATGGTCGCAACTGTCTTCGTCTTCATACTACACATTCTATTCGAGGCATTGATTGCAGGCGTGCTTTGCCATCCAACTTCGAGCGCGGGTGCACGCAGATGCGCGAGCAAAGCACGGCCGCCGTTGGTCAGACATCAGCCGCGCAGTTCGCGTGCCATAACCTGACGGCAGCACTTCAAGACGAAAGGAAGATTATTTCCCTGGGTCGGCCTTGATGAAACCAAGTCCACTCAAGGAGGCGTGCCCCCATTGCTGGTGACTTAGATTTCAAATTCCTGGAGCTCAGAACTAGAGCACCACGCTTGCATTTGCGCTCCGCCGAGCCGCTGCTCGCCAGACCGAAGACGACCCCCTGATGCCTGCGGCAATGCGAACTCCTATTGTCTATTGATCGCACGAAGATCCTGCATTCTGCAGCGGACCAATCCCGACAGGGCCGGCAGCCGCGCGCAACTAACAAGCAGGGGAGCAAAAGCCGGGCCAAACCGCCTGATGCGTCCGCCCACGTGCAATCAGCTGGCCGCAGCATCCACGCGCGGCGGCCGTTTTATGCGAAGACGGGCGCCGCCTGTTCGGCGCCCGCCAATCTTGTCGTGAACCCGCCATTGCACAGGAGCATAACGACGGACCGACCCGACAACTTGCAGCGCGTTCCTTTATTCGTCTTTGCTTGCGATTGCCGCGATCAGTTCAAGGTTTGAATGGGGCTGCAGTAGACAGGCATTTTTATTGCACTCATCGCCATGAGCTCGTCCTGCCATGCGTGAGGCAGATGTGGAGCAGCGGGGCGCGTGGCCGGTCACCTCAAGTTAGACGACATGTAACGCAAGTGGAATGCAACGCGCGCGCTGTCTGATCGAAATGTTCAGGCCAGCGATTACGCTTCAGAACGGATCGAGTATGGCCGGGCAGTTGGCTCGCAAGAAGCCGCAGCCGGTCTTCGTTCCGGCAGACGAGCGCTTGACCGGCCGCGCCGTGTGGGGCGCAACCATCGGCAATATTCTCGAATTCTACGACTTCGCGACCTATAGCTTTTTCGCTATCCAGATCGGTCAAGCGTTCTTCCCGGCAAGCGACCCGTTCGCCAGCCTCATGCTGTCGCTCGCAACCTTCGGCGCGGGTTTTGTGACCAGACCGATCGGGGCCATCCTGCTCGGCTCGTACTCGGATCGGGCCGGCCGCCGGCCCGCGATGACCGCCAGCTTTGCAATGATGAGTACTGCGATCCTTGTGTTGGCGGTTACGCCCTCGTACGAGACAATAGGAATCGCCGCTCCGTTGCTGGTCATTTTTGCACGTTTGGTGCAGGGCTTTGCGCTCGGCGGTGAGGTTGGTCCGACGACCGCCTATTTGCTGGAAGCGGCCCCGGCCGAACGGCGCGGTCTTGCTGTTTCGTTTCAGCCTGCCAGTCAACAGATCGCCGCGACGGCCGGCGCGTTGGTCGGAGAAATACTCTCCCTCACCCTGACAAGCGAGGCACTCAATGCGTACGGATGGCGGGTTGCACTTTTGCTCGGCGCCGCCACGCTGCCGTTCGGGCTCTGGTTGCGGAGCGCCCTGCCCGAAACGTTGCACTGCCCCGAAGAGCCGGTTTCCAGCGTTCAGCCCGTAAGGAGGTCGCTTGCCGCTCGCCGCATCGTGGGCTTGGGATTTGTAATCTTGGCCAGTTGCACGATCGTCACCTATGTCACGGGATATATGACCACCTATGCGCTGAACACCCTGCAAGTTTCTGCGCCTCTCGCCTTTGGCGCCACGCTCATCAGCAATACGGTAGGAATTGCTGCCGCACTGCTGGGCGGCTGGCTCGCAGACCGCGCGGGCCGCCGGCACGTCATGATTTGGCCGCAGGTCGCTGCGTTGCTGATGACCTATCCGGTGTTCTTCTGGATCTCAGAGAGCCGCAGTGCCCTCGCACTTCTCGGAGGCCTCGGCGCGCTCACCCTGATCGGAACGATTCCGTATAGCGCTTTCTATATGAGCATGGCCGAAGTTTTGCCCAAGAACATTCGAGGTGGCACCTTCGCGACGATCTATGCTTTTGCAATAGCGATCTTCGGAGGCACAGCTCAACCACTCGTCACCTGGCTGATCCACATGACCGGGAGCGCGCTGGCGCCCGCCTGGTATATGCTCGTCGCTAGCGCGGCGGGGCTCTGTGCCATGCTTATGATGCCCAAGACCGCACCGCTCAAAATTCAGTGGGCCGTGAATAAGAAAGACCCGCCATAGCGCTGGACAATGTGATCATGGGCTACTTCCGGAGGATATCGCGCGCCGCCCACGGGGCCCGGCAAGAATCTAGGTCGCCGCCTTTGGATGCAATGACAGTAAGTGCCGCAACGAGAGGGTTGTGTCACAGAAAGGTGAGCCTCGGCCACCGTCGAGCCCAGTCTTTCGAAGCAAGTCTTCGATTATAGACTGACATTTTTGTTCTGAACACGGGGGTTGGCCTAATGATCATGTGCAAGAGATCGTCAATGCCATGCGGCGCCATGATTTCGACTCGTCCGTCCGAAAGCTTCGCTGCAACTGCAGTTGCCGTTTCGGGCCAACACCGAACTGCATCTTCACTGTCCCGATAAGGCACGTCGCCGTTCCGCTCGTACATCCGTGCTTGATTGCGGACGGACCAAGGGATGCCGTTCCGATCATTGATTAGTCGGCGCTCGATTGCCACGTCTCTTTCGGAACTCACGTTCGAATGATCACAATAAACCACGTCGACATCGCTGCCGGAGAGGAGTTCGATGGAGTAGCCATGTAGGTGGTCCAAGACTGCATTGCGAATGACGCCAGCGCCGATCCAACAATCATCGATGGCGAGCGTTGCGACAGAGCGCAACAGCCCCGTCAAGAGAGGCTGTTCCCCGACGAAGTTCGCCACATCCTCAACGGTTCGCATCTAGCAACCGTAACAGTTGCGGTAAGATTTGAAAGTCGGTACCGCGCCCGATCTCTCGCAATTGAGGATTTCTGCTACACCAAAGCGTGGGCGTCGAATTTGGTCAGATTGGGCGCCATCGACGAAGTCATCGCCGACATTACGCATAATCCAGCGAGCACCGAAGATCTGGAGCGGGTCAAGTCGCGGCTGATCGAGCAAATAATCCAAACCAGATGGTCAAGATATTGCTTGCGCGTCGGTATGGCCGCGGTCTCACGACAGGATTGTGCATCGATGATGTTCGAGGCTGGACGGAAGATCGCGGACAGCTGGAACTGGCGCGGCTACTACATCACCTCGGGGATCCGTGCGGTCAGCGCCGAGCAGGTGCAGGAGGCCGCGCGGAAGTGGCTCGACAAGAACCGTTCGGGTGAACGGCTGCCTCATTAAAGAGTTAACGTCAAAGCACACAGAGAAGCGATAGTGACCTCTGATTGCGCACGGCTTGGGGTTCTCCTCGGTGGGGCCTCGCTCTCAATGGCGATGCTCGCCTCGCCAACTTCGCTCGTCACTACCATTCGCCAGCCGGGAAGTAGACGGCACACCTGCAATAGCTAAAAAACCCAACTGCGAACTCGCGGACATGGTCGGCCGTCGGACTGGCAACGTATTACAGGATCAACTCAACTGTTCACGTGCCAGTTTTGCCACTTGTTTCGTTCCGGTCATGCGCGACCAAACATCGAAGAAGTTCGCGCGTTCAGTTGGCATAGCGGTCCGTCAGGTCGCGCGAGATTTTCAGCCCTTCCTCGATATGAAGTCTGATCGCCACGTAAGCTGCGGGCGTGCAGGTTCTGTTGGTCTGCTCGAAGCCGATGTAGCCGCGGTTAAAAAGCGACCATGCGGGCGCGGCGGGCACCGGAGGGGGTTTCGGCATCGATGAGCGCCTGCATCTCGTTGCGCCATTTGGCTCCCGCCTTGCAGCCGCAGATGCCGCGCAGATAGTGCAGCGCGCCGAGGATCTCGGCCAGCCGCTGCAGGTCGCCATCAAATGGTGCAGCCGCGTTCTGCGGGCGGGCCGGCGTCGCAAGGAATGCCGATATCAAGATCACAACGGCGAGAAGGGCTTTGGTCACAGGCGTTCCGGAACTCCGTCGCATGCTCCTTCAATGCGCCCGAGGCAAGGTAGACGAGGCCCCACGCCCTGAACCAGCCTCCATCAGCCTCTGAGCGGACACAATGACCTCCTACAGCCCGCGGGTGGCCGTTAGGGTCGCCGACCGCCTTGGACCAGCCATTTGAAATTGTCGTGCTCATCATTCAGCATAGGCTCGCGGGAGGCCAAGCGCGCCGCGACCTCATGATCAATTGATGTCCGTGCCGGAGCCTGTGGTCATTATCTCGCACCAGACGGCCATGCACATGAATCGGCCCGCAATCCGAGAGCTAGCCAACAATTCCGCCCAATTTTGCTATGAACTCATTAGCTGCAACTTTAGCCTCCTCCGGTTTGCGTCTGCACAAGCCAGCATAAGCGCTTTCAGCCAACTGATCAGTATGCCTGCCCTCGGCAACGATCCTCTCCTGTCTAAGACGACGATCTTATCGGCCCTACAGATGGTGCTGGGTCGGTGAGAGATGACGACGATTCAGAAAGAAGAGCCACGTCAGGCTTGCTTCGAGCACATTGGTGCGATGGTCCAAGTATCATCCGAGTTGGGCTCGTGGATTCACCCGCATCTTTGATCATGCCCTCCCCCAGCGCCACATGCTTCTCAAGAGTCAATTCGGTGACGCCATAAGCCGACATATTCATGTATTACCTTTGTTACCTTTCACACAGTGCGGCGGGTCAGCAACTTCTGCCCCCAACGCGGGGGCTTTCAAAGCTCGCGCCAACCGCGGAGAAGGACATGTTCTGCATGTTGTTGAGAGCTTTGATTGAAATTTGCGGTAGACCGCTCGAAGATCACGTCGCGAACGCGACTAACCCAGGCGGAAGCAAGATCCATTGTTAGCTACTTGAGCGCCAATGGAGGATGCGACGAACATGGTATGGTCGTCGGCCGCAGGTTCGAACCGTGCAGCGTCAGCCACGATCTTGCAGTCCTGCTGACGGGAATTCGTTCCAGCAGTTCTCGGATGGCTGCGGGCGCAATCCGGAAGCGTACCGCCTTCTTCACACTTTCGGGGCGAATGAGATTGAAGTTCCACGCGCTTAGCGCGCGCAATCCGCAGCGCCCGACACAGTACCGGACCCGTGATTGCGAGCGCCTTCCTTTGTGCCCGGCCCTTGTGCGTTGCTACCGGGGCGGCCAGATCGAGTTCGTTACGGACCAATACTTCAAGAAGCCGCGCTCTTTCTCGCACCGCTGTCTCTGCTCCGTTGGCACGAATCTTGATTTTCTATTTGCGCGAGGCTGTAGCCGTTGTCGGCCAGCGTCGCGCCGGACCTTCTCGTTCGGAAAAGGAGACTATGATGAGGATCGATATGTCAGCCTATCATGTAACTGAACTACCGCCGAACAAGCAGCTGCAATTTCGGGAGGGTCGATATCGTTAGGGGCAATTGCCGGAATTTTGGGGCACGCAGCAGGTGTAGCTATAACGACCATAGTTCCTGGCTTGAGGCATCACTAGACGACCGCTGCAGAGAGCCCTCATTCCCACCGGAGCTGACGTGTGCTTCATGTCTCGGGCTGGAGTCGACGTCGAGTGTGTTGGGGTCGACATGGTGACATTGTCCGCAGCTCCGCTGCCGATCCGCTGCTTTTCCTCGAATGTCGAACGGCTTGGAGCGCCGGTCGAAACAACTCGAGCCGAGGAACGTCGACACGGGCGTGTGGCCAGTCCTGCGCCCTTGTCTTCACCGATGGTCGGCGGCCCTATCGCTGCCCTAGCTTCAAACAGTCGCCGAAGAACAATCCGCATATCCGGTATTGCTTGTGTCGTCCTTTGCAATCAGGCGTCCCTCCAGCTTCCGCTGCTCGAAAACATTCGCGTCGGCGCAGCGCACCAGTAATGTTACATCCATGTCGCGCGTAATCTTCCTATCGACTGCCATTCTCCTCTCGCTCCTATCAGCTGTTGCGCACACGGCGCCCGCGCACAAGCGACACAAGCCTCACTGGCATGACTATGGCTTCCTGCCCGGCTATCGTCAGCCGCCGAACAACAACTTTCCAGTGTTTGGTGAGAAGGGCGCCATCCGCTCTACGTCCGACGATGCCCCGCAGCTTTACTGGCCCACCCCCGAGATGGAGCAGATTATCGGCGACCCCGGATGTCTTGGTCGCGCCAAGGACGGTAGTTTGGCCGGCCCGTGCTGGACGCCCTGGCCTTGGCCCTGAAGATGACCAAAGCAGGCTGCCAGCCTCACGCCCTCATTGGCGCCTGCCGAGCTGCCGCCTGATAACTCCGAAGTTGCGAGTATCAGGCATATGTTCGCTCTCATGAACTCCCGGACAAGTCACCAGGAGATTATCTGACAATCGAAAACTACCCGCGACGTGCAGTAACCTACGTGACCTACGCGCTTGCGCTTCCGCGAACCGCAAAGATGAATGACTTCGACCGCACACCTTCTCACACACCCTCCCGACCCGAACGTAGGGCTAGCCAATCACTCATCGATGCGCTCATTCTCTGGAGCTTAGAATCCAAACGGCGCTATCCTACTGTGCGCCTCACCCCTATGGTCGTCTATTAGATCAATCAAGTCATCAAACAAGCTCCCGCTTAATCGCTTCGAATCACGATGCGGCTAGCCGGGTCTCGCACAGATCGGAGCGAGATTTCATCTGCACTCGTTGAGAAACTATGATGCTGTACGACCGCCACCTTTTCTTGTGACCGAGCTCGTCGTCGGCCTTACTTCATCATCGCTTCGGCTTCTGCACGAAACGCTTGGCGCGAGGCGTCTCGTGAATAGAACATGTGGCCGCCCGGAAAGACCACAAGTTTGACGCGCGGTGTGGAAGCAAACGGCGGCAACTGATCGAGCACGATCTGTGATCCGAAATAAGGCGTGACGAGGTCAAAAAGGCCGTGCGCGACCAGCAATTTCATCTTCCGGTCCGTTGCCAGGATCTGGCGCAGCTCCGAAAGAGACTCCGGGGGGCCGCGGCCGAAATCCCAAGCCTGCCCCACCGTGCCGTTGAGCAGCTCATAGGAGCCGTCCGGCCGCCAGTTAAGCTTGCGCGTAAGAAGATCGACTGTGGCGCTGGTCAGAGGCGCCAACAGCGTATCGCTCGAGGGATCGCCGGAAAGGTGGAAATCGGACTCCGGATATGGATCGAGGCCACGCACCGAGGCATCATAGTTGCCGACTAACCTGCCGTTCTTACGGTCGAACTCACGGCGGAACTCGGCGAGTTCGAAGCGGCCGGCGAGCCTACGACTGACCGCTTGGTCGATGCCGGTCAGTGCCGCCGCCTTGTCGGCCAGACGCGTAGTCGCTTCCTTGTCCGCCTGGCCCTTGATGAGATCGACCAGAAACTCGCCGCGTGCATAAGCTTCCACGTCGGCGAGATCGGTTCGGTTTACCGGGCCCTCGGCTTCACGCAGAGTCGCGACATAGCTTGGCAGCCTAGCTACATATTGCAGCAGGCTCGTGCGGGCAAACTGGCTGTAGTCGAACAGCGGCGAGACCATGATCAGGCCCTTGACGCCTATGCCCTGCCGCATCTGCAATTGGTGGACAACCTTTGGCCCGCGAATGCCGCCATAGCTTTCGCCCGCGATGTACTTTGGCGACAACAGCCGGTCATGCTTTTCGAGCCAGCGGCGGACCACCAGCGCGAGCGCGTTGACGTCGCCCTCAACGGAATAGAGCCGCTTGCGCGCATCATCACCGCTCCGCGCGAAACGGCTATAGCCGGTACCTACGGGGTCGAGAAACACCAGATCGGTAAAATCGAGCCAAGTTTCCGCGTTTGGTCTCACCTCCGGAAACGTCGATGGCGTGACCTCGTCAGCATTGATCGGCAGCCGCCACGGTCCGGCATTGCCGAGCTGCAGCCAGGCCGATGATGAGCCGGGTCCGCCGTTGAAGAAGAATGTTACCGGGCGCGTGCCGCGATCGGTACCGTCAAGCTGATAGGAGGTATAGACGATGTCGGCCTGCGGCTCGCCCTTGTCGTCGAACAGGCGGATGGAGCCGGCGGTCGCGACGAAAGAAAGCGTCCGCCCAGGAAGCTCAAGCGAGTGTCTGGTGCTTGAGTCCGGCGGCAAGCGATGCCGATCGGCCGCCGACGGCATACTCGACGTTTGGCCGGCGCCACCCTTCTGGCTGGCCGGCGTCGTGACCTGGGCGGATGGCGGCGGATCGTCGGCCCGTGCGCTCCCCATTACGCCGCAGGCAAACAGGATCAGCGCGAGAGAAATGCGGCGCGGCGCGGCCAGTTTCATCGAGTTTCTCCTGTCCCGGCGCTTACTTTGGTGCGCGAGGCGTGTCTATCAAAAAGGCTCTAACCACTAGCTCAGGCCGGACAACGACAAACCTACTAGATGCGGTAGTCATCACCATTGCCGGGCGCCCTATCCATCGCGGTGCGAAGCTATCATTCCAACCACATCTAACGGACTGCCCCTCGACAGCTTCAGCAAACGCGCCTACGGAGAACGCAATGTCATGGAGCGCTGCTTTGCAGACTCAAGGATTTCCTGGCCGTTTCAATTCGCTACGACAAACTTGCGAGAGAATTCTTGGTTGCCGTGTACCTCGCCGCCATCGTCACCTATTGGATCAACTGACCCTAGCTCAGCTTTTCCAAGAACGAGTAGTTCGCGTCAGCAGCCTTGTTTTGGGTGCTGGCACACCCACCAATGACGTACCCCTTCCAAAATCGAGACCTTCTACCGGCGCGCTCGGCACAACGGCGAGATCGCTGGCCAACTAACGGTGCAGGAAAGCATGGAATCCTGGGATTCCAAGGCATCATGACTCAAGAGCAGCGAAGCTGGAAGACGCCTCGTACTGGCATAAAATATAGGCGTGTACGCAGTTCACATGCCTCACCAATCGAGGCGCGCTCCTTTTCTCGCGAATAGAGGAGCGGCTTAGTGACTTGCCTCCGCTTCAGCGCTTGGCATGGCGCGGCACGTGATCCGCATCTACTTCCGTTGAGCACATCAATCGAATGAAGAGGCCCGGGAAACCCGGGCCTTTCGTTTTGTGCGTTGGGCTTGAGTGACACGCAGAATCTTTGAGGGCATCCCGCTGTGCTTGGGCGAGGGTTCGTTCCAGTAGTGGTCTCGCGTCTTCTCCGAAACGAGCAGTTGCCCGCTTCCGGAACGCCTTGAAAGCTGAAAACGGTTCTCTTTTCTGAGGCAATCCGATGCCAGTTTTTGAAGTCCGCGTTCGAGATCATCCATTGCAATTGTGGTCATCCTTCTCACGTCTCGCGATCCAGCGCCGCGCAAATGCCACCGCTAAGCAACCCAGGCATCATTGATGGCCGCAAGCATACTATCGAAGATTTTGAACCCATTGATCGCACCTGATCCCGTAGCATCCCGGGGAGCTCTTCCCTCGGCTTCGCGAGTCAAGCTAAGCTTACAACCTTCAGAGGAGGCCGAGTTGACGATCGAGAAACGGATCAGAGTTGAAGAGCAATCGGCGATCCTGCCGCGCCTTCGCCGCGTGCAGGCATGGCGGCGGAAGCGACTTCAGCGCCTGCTATCTGATCCTAACATCGCTCAGAATGATCCGGGGCGCTATAGGTCCATAAAAGCCGCACAGCACTACATGGCGGTTTCAATGCGCGCCAAAGCCATTCTGATGGGGCTGATAGAGCGCTAGGTGTATGACGCGTGGGGAAGCGGAGCTACTGTGACCGTTTCGGAAGACGTGAGTAACCGGCCCGCCGGCAGCAATCTGCGATGACTGCAGTGCCGCCGACCTCGAGCTATCCGGGCGCCAATGTGTCAATCACAAGGCCAATGAACTTGCCCGGACTGCGGAATTTGACCGACGCATAGACCTTTGCCCCGCTGCAAAGAGGACGAGAAAGGCATCCGATGGACCATCATCTGAGCGCCAAGGGTTTCGCGGTCGCTGGCCAGTCGCTGGATCGGAGCCGAATGCGTCACGCGGCATACTGGTTACGTCGAGCTGCGTCGATCACGGTCACGCAAAGGGGGAGCTCTTGGCGCGACGACACAGTTCGTCCGAGATCCTAGATCCGGCGGCCCTTTTGGGGATGCCGATGCCGAGGTCCCCCGAGAGGTTCGCTGATTTGCGGCCGCGCTGAGCTCCCGGGGCAGCGCAATTGTCATTCACGGTCGATCGGGATCTTCCGATCCGAAATTTCGCGCGGATCGAATTGCTCGGGAAGAATGGGCTCTTCGCCGAAGGGGCGGTTGATGAGACTGAGCGCCTCGGAAGCTATGTACACACGATTTCGCGCATAGCCGGTTCGCTTCTTGAGGATTCGGGCGTCCTCCAATTGATTAATCGCTTGATGAGCTTGCGGAGGACTGATCTCAAGGAGTTCTGCGAGCCGCTTGGCTGTCACAACCGGTTAGTGATGAAATTTCTCGAGAGCGCGCGCCGCCGTCGATCCCTTGCGGAATTTACGGCGCTCCCGCCAGAGTTCGGACAATTCCGATGCGTGGCGGGTTCGAATGAGTTCCTCGACGGTGCCGGTGACGGCGTCGGCCATGAAGGTGATGATCGGCTGCGCACATCTGTGGTTCGTGACGATCCATCCCTTTGAAGGCGACAATGGACGCATCACGCGCGCCATTGCCGATATGCCGCTTGCCCGCTCTGAAGGAATTCCGCTTCGCTTCTACAGCATGTTTGCCCGGATACGCAGCGAGCGGAAAATCTACTATGACATGCTGGAGACCACCCAGAAGGGAGACCTCGACGTCACGCAATGGCTTGAGTGGTTCCTGGGCTGCCTCGAGCGCGCCTTCAGCGGGGCCGAAACCTTCTCGCAACCGTGCTTAGAAAAGCGGTACTTCCGGACGCGGCATGCCATGGCCGCGATCAACGAACGGCAGCGCGATATGCTGAACCAGCTATTGGATGGCTTCGAAGGCAATTGACATCGACGAAGTGGGCGGCGATTGAGAAGTTCTCGCCCGATGCCGCTCTGCGGGATTCAGGGTCTGGTGGATTAAGGTATCCTCGTCAAGGACCCAGCTGGAGGCCGAAGCACGAGTTACTCCCTCATTTCCGCGTGAAGCTCGCGGCTGGATTGGGAGAGGAGATCAACTTCGCAGAGGCGTTTCTGGCTAATTCGGAAAATGGAATGGTGGTCATGCAACCATGAGTGCTTCGACCTTGGAATGGGAAAAAGTTATCGCAGTTTTCATGATTGCTGCTGGCTTCATACTATTGCTGGTCGGCCTCATCGTGAAGAGGCGCCACCAGCGTTCTGATGAGAGAGAGGAAGAAGAGGAGGTAATCGACCAGACCCAGCCGCAAATGGCGCCGCTACAGCGGCTCTCGTCCACTGAGCGTCCGAAACAAGGGGACCAAGGCGGCCACAACTAGTCGGCCCCTTTCAAGCCGCCATAGACTTGGTGGCCGGGAGAGCGATAGCGAGCAATGCGTAAACTGGAAGAAGTCCTCCGCTGGGCGGCCGCCGGAAAGGACCGTTTTGCAAGACACGCGGAACAGGCTCGAGCCTTTGAGACTGTTCAGGATAGCCCGATCTTAAAGCGTCGCCCGCCGGATATTGGCGGTGCGAACAACAATAGCGGCTCGAATATTTGGATGACGATCCTGCAAGACGGGAACGAGCTAGGCCTGGTGAAGGCTAAAAACGAAAAGCCCCAGCACCTTCTGGGGGCCGTGGAAGCCGGGATGCTGGGGCCATCGTCGCCTGATCCGAGAGTAGCAAATGGATAGGCAACCTCATTGTGCATCGCCGATTCGATTCGTCAAACCGGCTCGGGATGCTTATGCTCCGGATATCTCAATCATCCTAACCCAAGATCCCGCCGGAGCTTTGCCCACCAGTTCGCGGGCGACTTACAGGCCTTTCACGCCGAGCGCGATGACCCGGACGGAGCGCCGTCGGCGCAAGGTCCTCCGACCTGACGCACACGTGGAGCCGCTTGTCATGGCGCCGATCTTCGTCGCATCCGGTCGAAGCACCACGTGGTGGACTCGCTCGCCCCGTGAAGGAAAACGGATCGCACGCCGGCGAGCCTGTGGTAGATAAGGAGCGTGTTCTCTTCCCGCAGCCATCTTCTCAGGAACTGGAGCCTGCTGGGCCTCGGCGCGGTTCAGCGGACCCGCGGTGTCAAATTCAAAGGCATGCCGCCACCACAAGCGGCAATCTGCCAACAGACACTAAGTCCCATATCGAGTGGCCTGCGTCGACCCGTGCTCTGCCTCGGCAAAAGGATACCGTGGGTAGGCGCTAAAAGCCGTGCCTAACAAGGATTTGCAGAACGCAGGCGTGAGCTTGCCGCGGTGGATAACGACGTCTTCGTGGCCCATTTCAGCTCGAGCGTTCTGCCAGAGACGATTGTAGCCGCGCTGTTCATTGGATTTCACGTGGCAAGCGGCGAAGTCGGCGTCATCCAATGTCGGCAGCTGCCACGCAGGGACCGGCCGCTTCGTATGGATGTGCACCCACATTGGACTTGGCATTGCACGATTGCCAAGTCCCTTCGGCTGCAGCTTGACCTCGAACAGCGTGCCTGGCTCGCCCTTCAACGCGCGCGGTGGCTCCAAGGGAGCCACCAACTCCTCGGCCGCCTGCATCTGTTCAAGGTAATTCTGCGAGGGGAAGGCGTAGGTCTTCATGCAATTCATCTTGATCGCGGCCCTTTGCCCCTTTAAAGCGTTTGCCTGCCCCTGCACCTCGGACAAAATCGCCTTGAGTCGGACTATTTTGCCGTGCACTTCGGGTAGTTGCGCAGGCGTGAATAGGCCGCGTCGACGAGGTTCTTCCAGCGCGGCTACACAGGCCTCAATCTCGGCGGCGTGGCTCTGTAGGCGTCCGACGACGGTGTCCACGACGTGGCCGGCATCTTCGGGTTTCATGTGGCGCGCCTGCGAGATGGCCCTTTGCTGACCGCGCAGATCGAATTGCAAAAGTTCGTCCAATCGCTCGAGCAGGCGTGTCAGGGCCTCCTTCGATGGCGGAGCCTGCCATATCGCCAAGTGTCCCGTCGCCGACGATGCCGCCCTCGCGCGCGCCTCCTCCGCGCTCGCGAGTTTCTTCGTGCCCAGATCCGAGAGCACGATAACCTTGGCTGCTGGCGCCGTATGGGCGTCGGGTCTAGCGGACTGCTGATCGGGCTGCCCGGCCGCCGAACTCCCCGCGCCTGCGGCCTGCGTGCGCTTGCCTTTCCCCTTCCTGCGCGCTGCGGTGCCTTCGGCTACTACAGCCCCGCCGATCGTGTTGGCCGGTATCGCGGGGTCAACCTCGGCCGGTGTTGCAATCATGGCTGGCGTCTTCGGCTGCATTGCCAGGAGGCGCATGACCTCATGCGCGGTGACCCAGGCGCCCTCCACGATCTGATCCAACAGTTCCAACGGAAGCTCGGGATCTGCTCCCTCATTCCTTAGCTTGGCAACGATGTCGGGCAACCCTGACGCAAATTCCGATAGCCGCTCCATGACCCCTTCAAGAACGGCGCAGTGCTCTGCGTCGAGGGCCCGTCCTTTGCTGTTTAGAACAGCATCGCTCGTCGAGAGGAACGCCGGAACAACATCCTCCATGAAGGTTCCGAGTAGACGCGCCCGACCGTTCTCATCCAAGAGGATTTGCCTGACGGCCGGGTCCAGCGTGCTCGCCTGCGACTCAATCTTGACCCGCGCGAGAGCGCCCTGCGATTGCAGATGCACGCACTTCGTATACAGTGCCCAGCCGGTGTGCAGCCGTAGTGTCGCCTGTTCGGCCTGTCGCATTTCGGCCGTTGCACTTGGCAAGTCGGCAGTGACTGCGCAGACGGACTGCATCCGTTCCAAGCGCAACGCCTTCTTTTCCCACCACTCCGTGCAGGCCAAATAGTGTTTCGCCGCACTAGAAGCCACTCGGATCAGTTGGTCGGGCGGAGCATTGGATTGGCGCATCCGCTCGAGTATCTTTCCCGCATTCTTCCTACTCTGCTCCAGGGCGTAGATAGTCGGTGCGGCCAGCGCGTTGCATTGGTCCCCCGCATCGAGCGTCTCGTCACGAATCCGGCGAGCCCGATCGTCGGACTGAATGCTGCGCGCCACATCTGGGGGCAGGCTCGCGTAGTAGCCCAGAACCGCTCCGCCCGCTTTGACAACCTGATCGATCAGCTCTTGCGCCTCCGACGAGTTCTGAGCGTGCATGGCCGCACTGCGGTAAGCATCAAATTCCTCAAGCAGGCTGTCCATTTTTCGCTTCGCTGCGTTGATCCCCTCACCGCCTGAGGAAATGGGGACTGCCACACCCGAACCTGACGGCAGGCTCGCGAGCATCGCCATTCGATCTTCAGGCGCAGTGCGCAACCGCTCCACGACAGAATCGAAAAATCGGCCGCCTTCCGCAGGGATAATACTGGACTGCGAACTGCTCGATCCCGACGTGCTGTCGGCTCCTGCAGTCCCAACGTGCGGTTCGCCAGGTCGGCCAATGCCCGTCATGTTCCATCTCCCATACAGTCAACAATGCGCAGCCTCGCTGGATAGACCGCCTGGCTGACGATTGGCTGACGAAGGACGCTCCCGGGCACAAAGAAAACCCGAGTCACCCGAGTTCCAATTTCATTGGAAGCTGTTGTGGCGCTAGATGCAGCAATACGCGATGGCCCCATCACGTGCCGAGATAGTCAGTTGCAGCGCGTGGCCGCGGCTGGCGCTGCCTCGCGTGATTACCAAGGAAATGTGCGCTGCCAGGCTGCGCCTGTCTCCACCGTGACGGCGATCCTTAATAACGCGGCCGATGGCGGCGGCTTTGTCAATGGAACAGTCTTGCCAAAGGCCACCCCGGATACTGAAGGCCATCACGAGCATGCCCACACAGTGGAACGGACTCGAGGATTGTGACGAAGGAAGTACCGGAGGATGCGATTTGCAGAACCTTCGGTAGCAGCAAGCGTCCTACTAACGGGAAGGAGGTGCTGGTCTTCGACCGAAGAGTCGCGAATCCAACAACGCGCGGATCCTGGCTAAGTGTGGAACGCCCGTCAAAACAACATCTTATTCTCACGTTCGAATTGAGCAGAACCGATGTTGCGCAACTCCTTTTCAAACAGGATCTCGCCTGAAGGTGCCGCCCATTTAAGCGCACTTAGAATACGCTCATAAAAATATCGCAGCGAGCGTGCCAAGCGCACCGAGCACCAATCCGATCAGCGAACCTGTCGTCGGCACATCTCGAAACAGCAGAATCGTGAGAATTGGTTCCACCACTAAAATGGCTCCCACCGATATCGCGATGATTATCCATATATTCTCAAGATGCATGTATCCCAGTGCATATCCGAAGACGAGAAGGATGCCGCCGACGGATATCAGCAGGAACATCGGCAAGAGTGTTGTCAGGTCCCCGCCGGCTTTTCCAAACTGCTTTGAGGCAATCAACTCTGCGATTATTGAAAGCGCTTCTCCAAAGAAAATCGCTCCCACCGCTACAATCTTCAATGTTAAGCTCATAGCCTGACATGTCGAAAACGCTAGGTCAAAAAGGGACTTCCAAGGACGTATCCATCTCTGGGCTGCCTTAGACAGCTGGAAATGCAAAAAGCCCTCGGCCGGGGCACCACCGCTCATCGCCCCTCACAGGCGTTCACGCCTGCTGAATGCCGCCCAGTTCCCGAGATGCGGACGTTCCTCACGCCGATCAACCGCTTTCGGCAATGTGCAGCGACGAGAGTAATCAAAGAGGAGGACGAAACAGTGCTGCTGGGCGGCTCCTAAGTCATCACGGCCTAAGCTGCAATCTGCACGGGGAGTGCGGAATAGCCGTGCACAAAATTGGACGCAATTCGCTTGGGTTGGCCGACAACTTTGATCTCCAACCGCGCATTCAAGATTTCTTCCCAGAGGATTTTCAGCTGCAGCTCGGCAAGATGTCGCCCAACGCAGCGATGAATTCCGAATCCGAACGAAAGATGCTGCCGAACGTTCTTGCGGTCGATCACGAATCTGTTGGCGTTCTCGATGACATCTTCGTCCCGGTTACCAGAGATGTACCACATGACGACCTTGTCGCCCTTCCTGATTTGTTTCCCACCTACGACGATATCCGCCGCGGCGTTGCGGCGCATATGTGAAATGGGTGTTTGATATCGAATAATCTCGGACACGGCGCTCGAGACCAGCTTGGGATTATCGCGTAGCTTTCGCATCTCGGAGGGGTGCTGGTTCATGAACAGGAGGCCGCCGGTAATCGAATTGCGCGTGGTGTCGTTCCCACCCACGATCAGCAGAATCAGATTGCCGAGAAATTCACTCGGTTCCATGTGTCGAGTGGCAGGCGAGTGCGCCATCATGGAAATCAGGTCGAGACGCGGCTCGGCATTGATGCGCTCGTTCCAAAGCCGCGCGAAAAACGCCAAGCACTCGGACAAGATCGCACTTCGTTTGTCCCAGCTGTCGATGGGCTGGCCAGTTTTCGGAATTGCAACAGCTACGTCCGACCAGTAGGTCAAGAGCCTCCGATCCTCAAATGGAAAGTCGAACAGCGTAGCAAGCATCTGCGTCGTCAACTCGATGGAGACCATATCCACCCAATTGAAGTCATCGTTGCGCGGCAGGCCGTCCAGAATCGTCCTGACGCGACGGCGGATCAAGCTTTCGAGCTTCGAAAGGTTTTCCGGCGCGACGATCGGACTTACAGTATCACGCTGCTCACGATGCTTAGGAGGACCCATCTTGATAAAACTCTGAGTCCAGTGCTTGTCAGGCACGTCGACAATGGTGACACCCTGCTCCGATGAGAATGTTTTGTGACTAGTATCTACCTCTACGATATCGCGGTATTTCGTTACGGACCAATATGGACCGTAGGGGCTGTCCTGGCAGTAGTGAACGGGGTCTTCCCTTCGTAGCCGCTCAAAGCAACCCCATATGCTATCATCTTGAAAGCGCCTGGCTTCGCTTACATCCAGATTGCTCAACGAGATAGTATACGCGTCGCCGGCTCTATAGTCCGCCAATCGCGTTTTCATGATCGCCTCCGCAGATTTTGTTCTCTTGAGAAATTTACGGATCCATTGGCCGCGATCCATGGTTTTGCGCTTGCCCCGGTTCTCAAGTTTGCCCCAGCATTTTGGTTACGAGTAGGTCATCGCTGGACCAGAATATTCCAAAGTGCAGCGGGCTGCCCCCTACCATGTCTGGTAGGGGGGCCCATTGATTTTGCAAAACCATTTCTCTCACGATGGCTCTGGAAAATGAATCACTGGCGGTCCTTCTGCATTGCGTGTAGGGGATGTTCTGGCAGTTGGGCTATTGAAAGAACAGGGCACAGCTTTCGCTTCGGCAAACCATCACGCTTTCTTTGAGTGATCCCGGTTGCTTGGTGAAACGCGATGACAAGCTTGATCGATAGCGCGATCTGACATGCGCTGAAGCGCGTCGAGCGGAAGCGAGAAAATCTCCCACGCGGCAAAAGGCACGGCGCCGGCAGATTCTTCCTTGCAATTGGATGGCCGCTTCACAGCTCAAGTGCGTGGTCCCCGAGCACTTGGCGCGTCAGAGCACCTTTGATCTCGCGGGCGATCTCCTCGCGAATGAGGGCTCCGAACTGCAACTCGGCATCGCTATGTCCGGTCAGGCCATGATCGGCGAGCCGTTGGTCGAGGCGGCTCCGGAACTCCTCGTCCAATGCCTCGGCGAGCCGGTTCCGCATCTCTGCATGCGCTTCGGGGGCGATCCGGCTCACAACCGTCTCCCAAGGTTGCCAGCGAGTCGCCAAATAGTCGGCGAACCCCGCCGCCTCCTCATTCCTTACTTGTATCTCGGCTTCGGTGAGGTCGCGCTCAGTGACGTAGGAGACATCAAAGAACCGCATGTCCGGAGCGATAAGCTGCAGGTCGAGCCGATCACGTAGCTTGACCTGATAGGCGAGATAGACTTCGATTTCGTCGACGAACCGGAGCGAGGCGACCTTCTGACGGGCAATCGGCTCGAGCGCGTCCAGGCGGAACAGGACTCGGGCCTGCTGGATGAGCTCGCCGAGCCGGTCGTCGTAGGCCCCGTCCTCAACATCAGCGTTCAGACGTGCGGTCTGCATGCCGTTCCAGGTCAGAGTGATGCGATCCTGGCAGGTCTCGCTCGCGCCGAAGGCCAACTGAAAATACCGCTGACGCAATTGCGGCCTGATCGCGGCCTGCCGCAGATCGTCGGTCACGGCCTGCTGGAAATGGGGATTGCCATAATTGACGGTCTTCAGCAGCCTGTCGAGGAAGAGCGCGTATTCCGGAGCACCCGCCTCCTCGGCGAAGTTCTGCCAGACGGCGATCGCCTCCGGCTCGTCCTCCATCCAGTCCGCTACCACCTCGGCCAACGGCCTTTCCTGATCTGCCGCCGTTACTCCGCCCATTGAGAAGAAGACCGCCGGGCCGGAATAGCGCGCGGTATTTAGGGCTGTCGCCAAATTCGTCCGCACCTGCTCGGACAGCGGATTGTCCTCGACATAGACCATGCACCCAGAACCTAGCCGAGTTAGCAGCGCCTCCGGCAGGCTGGTCAGTCGATTGTCGCGAGCCTCCAGCACTTGGAGCTCGGCCGGGACGGTCTCGGGCAAGCGGGTCAGCCGGTTGCCGCTGACGTGGAGTCTCTGGAGTTCAGATGGGAGGGTCTCGGGAAGGCTGTTCAGGTGGTTGTCGCGCGCGAACAGCAACTGGAGCTCGGCGGGGAGAGTATCGGGCAGTCTGGTCAGCCGATTGCCATCGGCTTCGAGCTCTTGGAGTTCGGGCGGAAGGGCGTCGGGTAGGCTGGTCAGCCGGTTGCCGCCGACGGCGAGCAACTGAAGTCCGGTCGGCAGGGCATTGGGCAGACTGGTCAGCCGATTGCTGCGGACATCGAGGTCCTGGAGGCCGGCCGGCAGCATGTCTGGCAGGCTGGTCAGCCGGTTGTTGCCGACGGCGAGTGTCAACAGCCCCTCCGGAAGGGTTTCGGGCAGGCTGGCCAGCCTGTTGCGGCCAATGGCGATTGACTGGAGTCCCGTCGGCAGGGTGTCGGGCAGACGGGTCAACCGGTTGCCGCTCGCGTCGATCGTCCGGAGTGCGGGCGGGAGGAGGTCAGGCAGGCGCGCCAGCTCGTTTTGGCTCACGTTGAGTGACTGGACCCCGGGCGGAAGGACGCCGGGCAATGTCGTCAGGCCTAGGTTTA
This sequence comes from Bradyrhizobium sp. USDA 3315, assembly GCF_054056795.1. Taxonomy (NCBI): domain Bacteria; kingdom Pseudomonadati; phylum Pseudomonadota; class Alphaproteobacteria; order Hyphomicrobiales; family Nitrobacteraceae; genus Bradyrhizobium; species Bradyrhizobium sp. USDA 3315. The sequence continues at coordinate 224,199 of NZ_JBSRYP010000001.1, forward strand.
ACAGCTCCAGCCCTGCATAGACGTCGCCGGCCTCTACCCAGGCACTCATTCGTCTTATCGCCTCTTGCCGGTCCTCGGTTTCCGTCTGCCCCTCCTCGCAGGCCCAGGCGCCCAAGATCTGGTCAAGCCGTAATTGCCTGAGGACGGGGTCTTCAAGGTCAGTCGGACCGCTAGCGCAGCTCGAGGCCCACGTGCCCTCCAACGTTTCGGTCCATTGCGCTCCGGTCGAGGTGAGCCGGTGGCCTCCTCTTGAAGTATCGCCAACGCCGGGCGCCGGCTCTCGGATGAGGATCGATGCATCGAGGTTTTGCTCCCAAGGAATTTCGGAGGTCGTTGGCCACTCCGGCACCATGTCACCGGCCTCCATCCACGAATGCTCCTCCTGATCGATACTGTGCGTCGGCCAAGTGGCCGCTGAACCCATGTCATGCCAACAATCCAACGGACCGAAACTGCCGGACTCATTGACCCCTTGTTCAGAGCAGGCGGACGGATCCGTGGGCATCCGCGAGGTGCCTTGCCCGACGCGATCGCCGTGCGGCATTTCCAAAGAATCCGCATCTCTGTTCGGCACAATATAGGGGACGTCAATGTTAGTTGTATTTGAAGTCTGTCGCTCGCGAGGATTGAACTCGTTCAGGTGCTGCTGAAAGCCCGCTTGGTCCACCTGCTGCTGTTCTAGCCCGTCCCGCTCGACATCTGGGGTCTCGAATGGGTTGAGGTTGTTGAACGGATCCACGCCATTCTCCTTTTACGGATCTGAGCAGCTAACGCCGGACACGGATGAACACGCTCTTGCTAAGAGGCTTAGCTTTCGGGAATCTGACGAAGTATAAGAATGAGATCGTAACCGTCTGTAAGCTCTCCGTGGGCTTTCAAGCGTCCTGTCAACGGCGCTCAGCTGACGGACCAAGACGTGGACTCATTAGGGCGCAGCCAAACTGATTGCCGCGAGTTGAACGAAGGCAGGGTAGTTGGTGGCGAGTCCGCTATAGCGCTCTGCCACCCGACGACACTGTTTGATCCTGTTGAAGCGCCGCTCGATCTGGTTGCGAGCGCGGCAGGAATGGTGATATTGTACTTTGCGTACCCAAGGAGCAAAATAAAAAAGGGCGAAGATGAATATTTCACCTTCGCCCTTTCAGGCCGCTTTAAATCTTCGGCTGAAACATAATCACGGGTAAGGGCGGGGATCGTAATTCAGCAGACCAGTCTAGATTCGCGAACAGCGCTCTGAAGTAAGCATAGCTGGCGGGTCTGGCTACGTTTTCCGCCAACAGCACAGCGGTCGACTCGTCGAAGTCCATCAAGTTTCCATAAGCTACATCGTAGTCGGCCGCGCACTTTACGAAGCGCTTCCTTTTATATTTGAAATCGACCGTCCACTCGACTGTGCAAAGCAAGTTTCCTTCCTTTGTGTCGAACGCTACTTGCTTAACGCGTCCGCCGTAAGTTGGTTTTACGTCGGCGTCGTCGTCATCAGCATCGAGGATTTCTCGGTTGACGGTAAAGTTCACGGATCGAAGCGTTAGCGTGACGAGCCGTGCTTTACGCACGGCTTGATTGTACTTAATCCGTCGCTGCTGCGCTTCTTCCGGACTGGTAACCTCACTCTTTTGAGTGTCATCGGCCATTTAGGCGGCGACCTCATAGTCGAATGTTCCGGGCGCGAAAGAGTCATTCGCTGGCTTTGGCTGAGCAAACTTGAGACGAGAAACACGCTCAATTGATGAGATGATCTGAGTTGCGTCCTTCTCTGAGAGAGTCTTCACCTCGGGACTTTTTTGAAGCGCATCCTCAGTCCAAGACGGCTCAATTCTGGCGTGAATTGAAGGCGCGCAGCCGCGCTCAACCTTCACGGTCTCGCCCATGGCGTGGAAAAGGATAGCGAGAGTCCGGAGTGTTGGATTCGCCTTAGGGCTGAAAATCTGAGAGAGCCTAGCTTTACTGATGCCAACGCGACGCGCCAATTCGCTTCGGGTCACGCCGCGCTCAACCATCAGATCATGGAGAAGGAACTGAGCATCAATAACCAGGTCTTCCTGCGCCTCTATGTGGTCCGCACAGGCTTCGTAGTTGTTGCGCATATCCATGCTCCTCAAGTCCATTCTTGTAATTTGCCAATTTCAAGTGCGACTGATTTCAGTCTTGCTTGATCTACTTTTTGCTTCTTCTTCGCCGGGTCAACGTCTACTCCAACGAAGCATTTCTTGCTCCCAACTGTCAGGACCGCCCCATATAGTCGCCAGCCGTCTGGCTTAAAGGCCCATACAGACACGTTCCTTCGACCGGGCTGACCGGCAGAATGGCTGCCCTCATGCCGATAATGCTCCTCGATCATTCTGTGGGGTTCGCTATTGCAGAACCTCTGCATATATCTCTGCAACTGGCGTGCCTGACCGCGCGAAGTGTTGTCATTGCGCGACAACAGAGCGTCGTATTCGGCCCGAGCGTCAGGGGACAGTCGCACGTCCGCTATCTCTCCCGTACATACAATCTCAAATCCGGCGGCCGAAACCAAGATGGCAGACCCTATTTTCGGCGGCAACGGTTAATATATATCTTAACTCTTGACAAGCTAGGTGGGTCCTTAGGTGTGATAAAAATACAGCTAGGGCGTGTTGTACGTCCCTTATGCCCCTAGATTCTTCGATAGGAAAGCGTTCCGTTCCCAATTTTTGACGGCGCGGAACAAGCGGCCATATAACGTTTCTGTGAAGCCGATGTATTTGGCGTACCCAGTAGATCGGTATATATCTGGTCTACAAGGGAGAATCGTCATGAAATCGGTCCTTTCAGCCAACCACTTCCACGACGAAGAGGTGGCTTACGCTTTCGTCGAAGCGCGCCTTTGGCCGAACGGCCCTGTCTGCCCGCATTGCGGCGGCGTGGATCGCATTTCCAAGATGGGCGGCACGAGCACCCGCATTGGCACCTACAAGTGCTACCAGTGCCGCAAGCCGTTCACTGTGAAGGTTGGCACCATCTTCGAGGCCAGCCACGTCCCCATGCGCCACTGGCTGCAAGCGATCTTCCTGATGACCTCCAGCAAGCAGGGCATCAGCAGCAACCAGTTGCACCGCACCCTTGGTTGCACCCTCAAGACCGCTTGGTTTATCTCGCATCGCATCCGCGAGGCCATGCGCGTCAATGGCCTGACGATGCCGCCATGGGTAGCGGTGGTGGCGTCGTAGAGGCTGACGAGACGTTTATCGGTTTCGTGGAGAGCGGCCAAAAGAAGGGCCGCAATGCTTGGTCTTTCAAGAACGTCGTTTTCACTCTGGTTGAACGCGGCGGCTCTGCACGTAGCTTCCACATCGTGCGCGCTGGCGACTTGATGCCCATCATCAAAGAGAACCTGAGCCGCGAAGCCCAACTCATGACCGACGAAATGTACACTTACCGATATGCCGCCAAGTCTGGCGCTGTTGCTAGCCATGACACCGTCACCCACTCAAAGGACGAGTACTTCGCCGCGAAGCCGACCGGCTGATCACCACCAACACCGTGGAGGGCTACTACAGCATCTTCAAGCGCGGCATGAAGGGAGTCTATCAGCATTGCAAAGAGAAGCATCTGCACCGATATTTGAGCGAGTTTGATTTCCGCTACAGCAACCGTATCGCGACTGGCTACGACGATCTGGCGCGAGCGTTCGCGGAAAGCGCCTAACCTATCGAACGACTAATCAGTGAGACCGCACCATATGGCCCCGAAAGCAGGCGCGCCAAAAAAGAAAAAGCCAAAGCCTAAGCTGTCAGACAAGGAGCAATCCGAGCGGTTCAAAGTGACCGCTCGGGAGCTCGGCGTTGACGAGACGGGCGAAGAATTTGAGGCGGCCCTCGATAGGCTAATTCCGGCGCGTCCAGAGAAGGGGCGCGGCAGGTAGATGAGGCCCCGTGCGAGCATTCAGCAATTGGACGTATCGCCATCGGCCGAATGTGAAGTGCAGTCGTGGCTCCTGTGTCACTTCCCTATATAGTCTTTCGAGCGCCGTTCTATCGTAAGGGAATAGTAGAAATGGAACTTCGCCGCGCCCCTTAAACAGAGGTAGTTTAGTGGGCGGATTGCGCAACAGGCCGTCCTCGGTTCTCTTCCGTGTTATCCAAGCGAGCATGTCTGCAGCTTGTAGAGGAAGCACCTTTTTTTCATCGCGAAACACAGGAATGCTACTCAAGCGGCTCCACGGCACGCCAGAATAAACTTTGAAATCCTCCCAAGCAGCGACGATCCTGTTCATCTCGCCGACTTGTTCGTCAAAAAGAAAATCAATCCCCGACCCAATATTGAAATGGTCCTGAAAATGGGGAAGCTCTTTCATCATTTGCATCGCAAGGAAGTAATAAGGGCTTCGCAGCTCTTTCGGAACAGTCGGGTTTCCAAAAAGAGCTTTATAGGCAGCGTGATCTAGAACGATTGCTATGCTGCCCATCACATGCTCCTGGATCAGGGAATCTAGGAACATGATCTTTTCGTTTCTGGACTCCTCAGAAAACCCTGCGAACTCGCCGCCAAAGCCCATCGCCTCGGACATTTTGAAGTATGCGATCCGCGGCTTCATTTCGCAGCGTTGCCGCCACTCATCGGAAAATGATGCCCATTTCTCCGCAGTCGAGATAAAGCCGGCCATTACGTAGACCGGCGGGTCGTCGGAAACACTCTCATCCACGTAAATTTGGAACATGAGCATCAAGCGGTTCTGGCGCTCAGGCGAAGGAAAGCCGGAGACCAATGACAAATCTGTGCGCCGGGGCTGGTCATGACGACTCGCCCCCGTCCCGTCTTGATAGCATGACGGGTACGCGAAGTACAATATCGCCGTAGGAATAGCAGAACATCAGTGAGACCGAGAAAAGGCTACGATTCCGGTCGCGCGAAATGGGCGAGCCTAACGGTGCACCCCTGTTTTAGCGGTGGCAAAGGGCGTGCTTCATCTGAGCAGGCCGACAACCCGTACGCCCAGGACTACATCTCGACCGAAAATCCTGGCCATGCGCCGCTCTTTGCTACGACCCACAATCACAGAAGTATATACCGTGACAATCGTCCGGAGCACGATCGCGCCGGCCACAGGAGCGCACGCAGTCAATCTGAATGTAACTCAGCCGGTCAGGGATCGACGGGTCGAGCCGGCTGCCCAGCTCGCAATCGGATGAAACGTGCGGTACCTGCTCGACGTTTCAGTTCGAACACGTGACCTGCTTTTGCGGTACGGCTGGGATACTAAAGACAAGAACCAAGAGGCTTGAGAGTATCAAGCCAAATCAAGACCATCCGTCGGATGAACCAATAAATTATCGAAAGCCAGACGCACGAAGCTTTCGGGCAAGGCATCATTTTGCGGATAGGCAAACGTCAATTCGTCGCCTCGTGTGATCTTAAGGCGGATGATCCTCGAAACCGAACAACCCAGCGAGGGGCGCGGAGCCCAACTTACGGCGGCGTCAAAACGAAACGAGAATATCATTGGCACCAATAATGCTAAGCGGCAGTCGACAGGTAAGAGGCGCGTCGCGCCCGCCATAGCGGTGTTGTCGAATTCAACGCCCACGAGATGCGAGCTGCATCTAAGGCATTTCGTCAATGAGCCTATCGCGAATTGCAACCCATGAGAGCGCGGCGAACGCTGCACAATGAACGCTAAGTCGTTACAGCAATTTCTTGCTCCGCGTGCCTGAAAGGACCAGACAGAATGACGGCATATCCCATGGTGTTACAAAACTTACGCGCCGCCAATCCTGGTCGCAGGGTATTGGAGATAACCACGACCGCAGGATGCATCGTCCGGTGTTCTTATTGCCCCCAGGACAAGTTCGTCGATCGCCAAAGACCTGTGTCTCAAGCAAAGCACCTGGGTCTTCAAGATTTCCAGCGATGTTTGGCACGCGTACCAACGGAGACCGACATCAGTTTCGCCGGCTACTCGGAGCCTTGGCTGCATCCGGAGTGCACCAGGATGGTTGAGCATGCTCACGCACGCGGCCATGACATCCGGATTTTCACAACCCTTGTCGGAATGAATGGGAGTGACGTCCGGCGCTTGCAAATGCTCCAGTTCAGGGCTTTCGTTGTCCACGTTCCTGACGACGGAACTTATATGAACAGTCGCCTCGTCGGAAGGTCTTATCTCAATGTCATGCGCCGACTGCTCGAGGCGAACATTCCCTCAATTCGATTCGTCGTCCTGGGCAAAGTCCATCCCGATCTCGCCGACATCATTCCCACCAAGACGCTAGAGCGCCTGCGGCCGCTGAGTAGCAGGCGGGGACGTCTTGATCCGAATATCATCAAACCTCGACAGCCGGTCGTCGGAACTTTGACTTGTATTGGCAAACAACAATATCGCAATGTCCTTCTCCCAAACGGCGACGTTACTCTGTGCTGCATGGATTTTGAGCGGCGTCATGTCTTGGGCAATCTTTTGCGCGACGAATACGAATATCTCTTTGAAGGACCAATCTTTCGCGAAGTCATCGATCGCATGAACGGAATGGATGGCTTTCTGCTCTGCAGGATGTGTGAGTTTGCCAATCCGCAGACGTTGGAGTGCTGTATGGTTGCCGACCAACAATCGTGAAGGCAGGCCCGCGCGAGGGCGGATACTGAGAATTCTCTGAAGAACGACAGACGACCAAAGTCAATTTCGCTCGCCTCGTGCCAAACTTATGGGAAACTTGCCGGATTTGGGTATACGAGTGACATCAGGCGGATCAGAGCCGCGCTTCAGTGAAGTGAACCAGCTGAGAGCCTGCTCTGTAGAGGACTTCACGGGCGGCACGAAACCGCCGATGTTCAACTAGCGTGACTGGAAGTGGTAGATCCTTTTCCGCAAGGTGGCCGAGGACGTAAGAGGCCAACACACCGCCGAAGACGGTCCCAGGAGCAATCCCGCGCCCGTTGTAACCACCGAAAGAGACCACGTTGCGGTCGAGCTTGTGAAAGCGCGGCAGATGGTCGGAAGTCATCCCGATCATCCCGCACCAGCCGGTATCGAACTCGAGGTCGCCGAGCTGCGGAAACAGCCTCCGTAGCGACCTGATTGCCCAGGCGCGGTGAACCAACGCGCCGATACCCTCTAGAGCGCCAACGCTGCCGAACACCAGACGGCCCAACCGATCGAAGCGAAACGAGGAAAGGACCTCGCTGGTAGTCCATGCTCCTTGCCGTTCGGGCAAGATTGAGGTCCTGAGACGGTCTGGTAAGGGCCGCGTGGCCAAATTGAAGTAAGGTAGGTGGATCTGCTCTCCCTGAACCTGCGGCCAAGGCTTTTTGCCGTAGGCGTCGGTGGCGACGATCACCCACTCAGCACATACGGATCCCATTGCCGTCCCAGCCCTCCAGCGCAACCCCATATCGCTGACTGTGAGGACCTCAGTTTGTGCGAATATCCTCGCACCCGCTGCAAGCGCAACGCGTGCCAAGCCGCGCGCATAGGCCAGTGGCTGGATTGTACCGGCGCGCTTGTCTAGCAGCGCGGCGGTGTAGCTGCCACCGCCAATCTTTTTGCGCGTCTCCTCCGCATTAAGCACCACGACCGGAGCACCGCGTTTCTGCCACTGTTCGGCACGAATCTGGACTTCCTCCAAGCCCCTGTGGCCGACTGCGCAATGCAAGGTCCCTGCGCGCTCAACTTCGCAGTCGATCCCATATCTCTCGATCAGTTCAAAAACCTCCTGCGGTCCTCCACTCAGTAATTCGATGAGCCGCTCTCCAAATGGAGGACCGAGTGTAGCTGAGAGCGTGTCGGGCGTGACCCACATGCCCGCATTGACGAGCCCGACGTTGCGCCCGGAACCACCAAATCCAATTTCGGATGCCTCCAGCAGGATAACGCCCACGCCTGCCTTCGCGAGGTGAATAGCCGCAGAGAGTCCGGTGTATCCGCCGCCGATCACAACGACATCGGCTTGCAAATCACCCACGAGAGGACCGGTATACGGCGGCGCTGGCGCCGTCAGCTCCCATAAGCCGTGCGATTTGCGATTGCCTTGCATCCGACGAACTCGTTCTGCGGCTCCATTAGACCTCGGCCGGCGACCTTCGTTGGTGCGTGTGATCGAACTGCCGATCCGAACACGCCTAGTGCTGAACTGGCACTTTTACAGGTTGACCAGCGGATGCGTCCGGGAGGATTCACGAGCGGAAGGGGCTTCACCGAAGCGTGAGGTCCCAGATGACGCGGATGTGCCCTCCATGAATCGATGGTCGGAAAATGTGCATATTTCTAACTCGCAGCTTACTGTCATCGATCAGGTTCAGGACGCGCCCAATATCTCCCTGATCAGAAAAGACGACATACATTCGGCCGTCGGCATTGAGCCAAATATGTGCTCCCCCTAGAGCTGAGGCCATGACGCTATGATCTTCGTCAAAGCAAGAGCGCTCCAGCTCGTCCTTTGCTTTTCGGTTCCAATACGGGGCCGCAAAGAGAATAAGATCGAATTTTTCTCTAGGCCGCAGCGCAGAATAAATGTCACTGTGGCGCGCTTCTGCGTGCTCCGAATAACCCAACCGCTCGATGTTTAGCTTTGTGGTGAGAACGGCTTGCGGATTAATATCGAGAGCCACCAGGCGTTCAGCCCCAGCGCGGAGTGCCGCCAGTCCCAACACACCCGATCCGCATCCCAGATCTAACACTGTTGCTCCAGATTCGATGTGCCACTTCGATATCAGGGCGTCGGGAGCGTGACTTAGGCGCGGCGACAGCACGCCGGGGAGAATGTGCAAGACCATACCGCACACTTCCACATCGTGCGGGTGTTCGCATGACCGCAGATCGGCGATCATTGCGTCCACATCGGTCGTTTGGCGCCGTGTCGATATGGCTAGGGGGGCGGTCATTACAACTCTCCAATTTTGTAGCGCGCTCGGAAGCTGCTCTGCCTCATCGCCACCCATTCGATCGGTGCCTATTGAGCGAGTACGGCAGCTGCCCCACGCTCGGTGCTCTGTACAGGCACACCCGGGTCTACAGGAATGAGAGCATGGTCGATCCTGCGTTTCTGAATGCACTCGGCCTTCGCAAACTATCGTTGTCTCTCAATAGCAACAGCCGTGCCATCAGCACTCAAAACGCGCTCGGCTGCTGATTTTCCTTCAAGAACGTCGCCGGCGGGCCCAAGCTGGGCTGCCCCAGCGTGTCGGCAACGGTGTCAGAAACCGAACACGTCTAACCGATGTGGTACATGAATGGCTGCGTTTCGCGGCTATTCTCGCGGCAGTCGGCCAGAAGGCGGAAATGCGCTCCATTGAAAACTCACGTCTCTACGAGTCGTCAGGAACACACAAATGGGCTCAATTCACGGTTCTCATGCCGCCGAAATGGATATCTAGTTCATTTGAAGGAGCGCGCGATACGTCACCTCACGCCGACCTACAACCAATCGAAAACCTGCTGAATGGCATACCGAGCGCCGCGATCATTGCGCCGTGATCGCCGCGATTGAGATCTGAAGGTCAAGACGATCCCGATCGTCCGTGGAGCAGCACCTCGCATTGCAGCTCAAGTCCTCCGTTGAAGGCGCTTTCGTCCAGCGCTTTCTTTGGCGGCAGGAGCGATGCTGCAGCAAGGCAAATGCCGCCCACCAACCATTCCACCTTTTCGCCCGGCCACGTCAGGTTTTGGAAAGCTAACGTGAGTAACGAGGGAGCGACGCCAACGGACTGACCATGGACCGATTCAACTCGATCAACCCCGCCGATAAAGGGCCCGCCGCGTCCGATGCGACCGTGGAACAGCCGCAACGGCCGCAAGCGGCGTTTGAGCAGCACTTGGGAGAGGCGCGACAGGTCGGTCCCACATATCCCCATAGTGAGCTTTACGATATCACTGAGGAAGACGATCGCCTCATCCAAGCAGCATCTGGCGCTGCCCTCGAGCGAGGGCCGCCGCCGAATGCGACCACCGTCGAAATTTATGATCGTCGGCTTCGCAAATTGGCTGAGGCGCTGAAGCAGTCTGGCCAATCGATTGCTGGGCTCGATGACGATGCGTTGCTCGACTGCTCCAAAAAGCTACTGCCAGGAGACAAGGTCATCGCCCCCGCATTGGCATCGTTAGCAGGTACCGCGAGCCTAGCGACCGCGCTCGGCCCCTCACGACACATTACCGTCCGTCCAAGGAAGACGAACGCCTCATCAGAGAGGCCACCGAGGCGGGCTTTGGTCGAGCAATCGACGAAAAGACTGCCGCAAATTATGCTAGCTGTCTTCGGAAGCTAGCAGCAGCACTGCGACCTTTGTCACTTGTTAAGCTCAGCCACAAAGCGCTGCTCGGCCACGCCGACACCTTATTTCGGAACGACAAGAAACTCATCTACGCGTTGAATCGGCTGAGCGACTACCGCGCGATCGCTGGGCAGGACAATTCGGGTGGTGAAGCAAGCAGCACCTTGCGTCTACCGGCTCACCCGGCCGCGGATTTGCCAGCGCAGCTTTTCGATCATGAGCAGCCTTTGATGAGCTCCGCAGATCGGGGCGCCCCATCGCCGACCGATGGTTTCAATGCTCCGCAGGCTTGGCAGGGAATGGGTTTAGCCGCTCATTCTCCCGTGCAACGTGTCGCCCAGGATATGCTTTTCGACGCTGTGGCCCGAAGCAGCATGCTTCCGGGTGCCAGCTTCGCTGCGCCAGAACAAATACGTTCCGCCGTCCCCTCGCCCGTACAAAGTTTTGCTCAGGAAGCGCTTTTCGAGGCCGCGGATCGAGAGGGCCTGCTCACAGCCTTGACCTTCGATGTGCCGGTACAGTGGCAGTGGGCGACTTCCGCCGCCCGCTCGCCTGAACAAAGCATCGCTCAGGAACAGCTTTTCGACGCAGCAGAACGGGGCGGCTCTGCGCCTGCTGATGGTTTCAATGAGCCGGAGCTTTGGCCGACAGTGCGCGCAACCGCCCGCCCGCCCGTACAAAGTGTCGGCCGAGAGAATCCTTTCGATGCTGTAACCCGGCAGGCCAACTCGCTGCCGCACAATCCCGCCTCTGAAGAATACGTTGGACGGATGATCGATCGGGACGGCGCGGCTCCGGCCGCACTTGATCCGCCGTCCCCCGCGGACGGCGAGAGCTTCGATGCTTCCTTGGTCGTTCCCGAGGATTTCTCCCATGGCAGCCAGTCCGCGCCGGATATGATGCGCTCCAAGCTGGGCCGCTGGGGTCTGTTGCCAGACGCAGCACAGCGGGTAAAGACCTACGACATTCGTGGTGAACGTTATACGGCGGTATTAGGACCGAAAGGGCGCAATGATGTTCAGCTTATCCATCTGAGGTCTCCTGCTGTCGGCGATACATTTGATGTTTCGTTCGCCGTTCCCGAGGATTTTTCCCATCGCACCCAGCCCGCCCCCGACATGATGGTTGGGTAAGTGGGACTTCTTGCCTGACACTGAATATCCGGTCATGAACTACCAGATTGGCGGCGAACGCTACACGGCTGTGTTGGGACCGGGGGGTCCCAATGACATTCAACTCGTTCATCACCTTCGGCTCGCTTTGCTGGGTGACGCTGCCGTTACGACGCCGACGGCTCCCCCAGATCGCTACGGCGCTCTTGAGCCGCGCATGTCGTTCGAATTGCGAACGGACGCTTCTTCGGCGCTTGCGCCAGACCTTCTACTGCCGTCTGCCGCACAGGCATCGGGTCAGCAGCCGCCCCCGCAAATGCCTGAACTGGGACAGTTGTTCGGCGATGACTTCAGGCACGGCCCCCGGGTCGCTTCTCCTGTCGTGGTCGACATGCTCCAAAACCTGGATCTTCTGCCAAGCCAGGATGTCCCGATGACCCGCTTTTTGATCCATGGTGAACCCTACACGGCCGAAAACCTACCCGGAGGCACCATTCTTCTCTTTCATCGGCCGCAATTTGGCTGAGCGAAGGGCGCCCCGGCAGCTACGCTCGAGCCGCTGCCGAAACCAGGTCAGATCTTTTGTTTTCCAGGGATCCTACAACTGCCTCCGAGTGAACTCGACTGTGGTAAGCCCATCATAGGCAGTCCCATCATGGCCAGTGATATGCGGCTGGATATATCGATTGCATTATACTCATATGCGGCAGCGCGGCACTTTCAATGGGACTGATGCTGGTTGAACGCGCGGGGACAGCTTGGCTAGTTGCTCGCATCTAGAACTGATGGCTCAATTGTTGCTCGGCGTCTTCGAACCTCGCTTTGTTTCCGGGCGCGACCACAATCGTATGGGGACTGTCACACGAGCGCCGCCGCATGGGAGAGAGCGAGATCTCCTAGCCGGTCACTTTGCAACAACGACGGGCGCTATGCCTAGACTCAACACGTCGATCGCCGGTTTTGGGGCCCTACCAGATGAGCTTGCTATACGCGTCATAGCCGATCGACGTGCAGGATGCAGGTTACGGATCGGATCCGCCCGGAGTGTGTTGACTAAAAGTCGCCCCACATTGATGCAAAGTCATATGCATGATTCTTGGCTATACGCCAGCCAAAGTCCAGAGAGATTTCCAGCACGCAGCCGCTAGTGGATCCGGCGGTCGAGAACATCACCAGCAACACTCGAACTATAGCGCTACGGAATCTGCAATGACAGCTTTCCGCGCCGGATCACTTGAAACTCCGAGTGATCGAAATTGGAATGGTTCTCAGTCAAAGCCGACACCGTCATGTTCAGACCATCGTGTTCGTTTGACAACGTGCTATGCCGGACATCGGACATGAAGCTACGCGGCGCGGCGCGGATCACGCAGCCTCACTCACCCCAACATGGGTGACAGACATATCTCATTGGCACGTGGATTGCTGGGACATGGCAAGGCGGTGTGCTCGGTCGCCGGGCAGGAGTTCGCAGACGTAGGTCGACTGACTTGGCAACGAATGTGACAGCCCCTAGTTCGAGAACACCATGACAAGCATGCGCTGCTGTCATCATAGAAAAACGCGATAATACAGCGCGCTCCCCAGCCGTCTTATACGGCGCAATGTTGAAGACGAATCCGCCGCATTGCGATGCGGCCAGGATCTCCGCTCTTCTCAGTGACGCGCAGTAGCGCTCGTATGAGCACCGGAGACAGTTATGAACGCTTCGCCAGAGATGATCCCACCAGACGGCGACGTCAAGCCTGCCACCGGGGATAACCTCCCGACGCTGCTCGCTGAGATCCGCGCCCGTCGAAACGATTTCGCCGTCGCTCAACAAATTCCAGGCGATATAATCGAGGGCTTCAAACGAGTCGGCGTCTATCGGGCTATGGTCGCAAAGCGCTTCGGCGGCGAGGAGCGAACGCCGGCCGAGTTTTGTCGCCTGATCGAACGCATTTCCGAGGCCGACGGCTCGGCCGGTTGGGTCGCCAGCTTTGGCGATGGGGCCTGCAATCTCGCTGCTCTTCCAGATGAAACGCTTGGCAAAATCTACGCAAATGGACCCGACGTGGTGTACTCAGCTGCGATTTTCCCGCTACAGCCCGCCCGGCGAAGCACCGGCGGATTTGTCGTAAGCGGCGCGTGGCCATTCGCCAGCGGCTCGCCCGGCGCGGCTTTGATCGGCGTCGGCATCGCGGTGGAAGACGACCCAACCGGTGGCTTTCCACGTGTAGCCGTAGTGCCAGCCGAAAAGGTGACTATCCGCCCCCATTGGGACGTCATTGGCCTGCAAGGAACCGGCAGCCACGACGTGGTTCTCGAAGATATCATCGTGCCGGAGGAATGGACCCTGATCCGCGGCGGCTCGCCGACACTCGACCGGCCGATTTACCGTTATCCGTCAGTCGCCTTCGCCGCCCAGGCGCATGCGGTCGTTGGCATTGGTATTGCACGCTCCGCGCTGAACGAGCTGATCGCGATAAGCCGGAGCCGCCCCTCGATCACTGGAGCGCCTGTGATGGGACAGCGTGGCTATGTCCAATTGGAGACGGCCAAAGCCGAAGCCAAACTGCGTTCCGCGCGATCCTTCTTCTATGAGGCTACCGAAGAACTGTGGAACGAGGCGCTGAATGGCTCCATAAATCCGAACACCGCAACGCTGATGCGGCTCGCCGCCACCCACGCCGCGCTACAAAGCGCCGAAGTCTGCAACATCGCAAGCAGTCTCGCCGGAACTGGCTCGCTGTACACGGCGAGCAATCTGGCGCGCGCGATGTGCGACAGCTTCGTCGTTGCTCAGCATGCGGCTTTGAATGAGGGAACACTTCAGCGTGCCGGCCAGCTCCTGCTCGGAGGTCCAGCACAGCCGGGCTTTCCGTGACATGGCTTATCGACGAGCATTTTCGCACGATCGCCACAATAGGATGGCTGTGAACAATCACGACGACTAGAAGCAATCTGGCCGTCGTCACCATCGAGACCAGGTCTCATGGCTTGCGAAGCCGTTTCACATGGGTCAGGGGGATCGAACTTTCGACACCAATCCCCCTGCGCGGTGCTTCTCGTTTACCAGATGAACTTTGCACCATCAGGAAGGTCGCAGATGAACTCGCCCTGGTTCACGAGCTCAGTCGTTCCGACAACAAGCTTGGAGGCACGCACCGTGAGCCTACCTTCGCGGCTGAGACTATGGCGGATGTATTCCGTCACGGCATGTCCCGTGCTATCCACCGTTTGATGCGCGTTGGCGAAGCTGATGCCATTCTGGGCGGTGACCCTGAAGGCATTGATGACCAGACCGGCTTGCGTCGCAGACGCAGGCTTGCCCCCCTCCGCGGCGGTACAGCGGCTCATGTCCAGTATGAGCTTCACATTCTTGCCGGTCTGCAGGGCATTGAGCACCTCGGTGTATTTTGGCGAGGGCTCATCGGCTCTGGCGTTCGTGCTCACGCTTGTCGCCGAAAGCAGAGACAACAGGATCGCCAAGCCTTTGACAGTAAACTTCATATGCTCTTCTCCCTCCATTATAATCACAGATCGCCTAAGCTGACACTCGCATGATGACGTCTTCGCAACCCGATTGGCTGCTTTCAGACATCAAGCGCGTCGTGCTTGCGAGAACAACAACCTGTCGCACTCATGCGCAAGTGGTCGCGAGGACTAATCCGACCTCACAACCTCGTAGGTTAGTTTTTGCCAAGCCAGTCTGGTCAGTGCACCCGCCGCCCCAGCAGTGATCGAGCGCAGGTGACATTGAATCGACCAATCGCAATGGTCGCGGCAATCCAGCCGGGCCAGTGAGATCGAGACGACTTTTCCGAGAACTGCTTGGCATATCCGTGATCGCCTCGTCACTTCGCCAACGGCTCGTTGGCACGAGAGCCTGAAAGCCGCTTCTACTCATGGCCGGCTCGGCCTTACGCTGACTCGCCTTTGGCCAGAAGACGGCTGGATGCGATTGCATCACGTAGCAGCCCAGTGGAGGCCACATCAGACGTGGCGAGCAGCGCCGCACGCTACGCCTATCCGCCGCTTGAATGCGTTCCATCAAAACAATTGATTTTGCCGATCTTGCCTGACGCCCCCATAGTCGGCCTCAATCTTTGGAGGCAGCATTCAAGAATGTGGTGTGACAATCGATTCTCTTTTCAATCCCTTGCCGGTCAATTCCGCTTGGGTAATCGCCGTCTGCATCCAGGACGTTAAGCCTCACGCCTCAAATCAACGCATCTGGCGGCAAGCCTGCCCGCCAATTGCCACATGTGAGGCGATCGGGCAGTCGCACGCGCACGCGCGTTATGGCTTGCCTTGGAGCGAAGCAAGAACGGTTGGATCTTCACACGACGCCGTCGCTGTGGCTCAACCTGCACATCATGGGATATTGGACAGACAAAATGCTCACGACGTTGGAGAAAGTCGCGATCCTCAAGGCTATGACGTGTCCAGACTATGTCGTTGTCGCTTCACGACCCGCGTTAGTTTGAAGACGCGTGTAACCAACTGTTAAAGAGACTTGAAACTCTCCTAACGTCAGATTGTAGGATTTCCGACAGCTTCGCGACACAGCCCCCGCTCGCGCGAACACTTCCTGACAGGTAGCAAGAATTGCGAACGTCTCTCAAACTCAACGCCGCACCGCTCCACTTCGTCACCCCGGTCGATCACACCCGTCGACGACGTGTTCTTAAAACCGCTCGTATACAGCACGGAGAGCTCAGCGCCATGCCCGTTGCAGCGGCGGCGCCATTTCGCAGTCGAGCAGAACGCAGGCTCTGTTTACCTCGCGATTTCCGCGCACGACGCAACCAACGATTCGGGCTTCGATCATTCCGCCGCAGCTCATCCAAGATGAGATGCAGCTGGCTGCCTGACCTCAATCACACGCGCCGCGGTTCCGACGAGCGGCGGCCCTATCCTCCGCTCGTTCGCTGCTGTCGGTCGGGCGCAGCATCGGACGCGACAAAACATCGGGATCGTTGGCCTCCCGCAGGTCTGTCTGCCGTCAGGGAACGGCTTACTCCGTAGTCGGGAGGAGCATCGATCTATTCGTCGCGCACCGCGGCGCTGGAACACTGATCCAGATGCGTGAGGTGAAACCTGTCTTTCACGCGGAAAAGCTTGCCTCGTTATGGCGATGCTACAGGCTCGACAGCATAGCAAGACTGACCGCGAGACCGGACAAAAGTGGGGAGTTCCTAAATGTCGATTTCGCCAGGCTGCTCAGCCACCAATCCAACCGTCGGCGCTTGCGCTTCGATTGCGCGCTCTAGCGATGTCATGGTCGATGGCGGCTACTCAGCGCGTGCAGATACAGCTGCAATCGACGCTCAGATGCACCAACCTGCCCCTACGGCTTTCGGCTTCGCCAGTGATTTCGCGGTTCTTCTCGACACGAGGGCCCTCATCGATGGCGAGGCATTCTTCAATCCGAAGACGTGCAAATCACGAGGATTGCTCGCCCGCCATCATGCTCTGCTTCATCGCCCTCGGAATTTTGCGCAGGCGCCAAAGCGGGCGTCTGCCAGTTCCGTCGAACCTCTTGCTCAACCGTGACGCGCTTAACGTCTTGGCGTGGATGGACGAGAGGCGATGAAATGCGAATTCTCCTGATTGATCATCATTCGGACTTTGTCCGTGCTGTGAAGGAGGCGCTGCTGAATTGCGGGTTCGCCGTTGATGTGACGCGCACGCTCGATGAGGCGGCGGCCGCGCTCGATTGCGCCAACTACCACATTCTTTTGCTCGAATTGGTTCTGCCTGATGGAGACGGCTTGGACTGGCTGAAGCAGTTGCGACGCGAGGGACGCTCAATGCCGGCCATGATGATGAGCAGTCTCAACGACATCGGCCGGCGGATTGCGATTTTCAACGCGGGTGCGGATGATTTCCTTCCCAAACCTGTGTCGACTGACGAACTCATCGCGCGCATGCGGGCCATTCTGCGGCGGTCGACGCAAATGACGGCGCCGGTCGTGACATTCGGCAATCTGCATTTCGACCCGATCGGGAGGCAAGTCGCGGTCGGCGGTCGGGTACTGCGGATTGCCCGCCGCGAAGTGTGCATTCTTGAACATCTGCTCAACCGCGCCGGCCGCACCGTGCCGCGCGCATCGCTGGAGGATAGCCTTTATGCGTTCGATGACGAGGTCTCGACCAATGCGCTGGAAGTCGGGATCTATCGCTTGCGCACGCATTTGAACCAGTCGGGCGCGACGCTCAGGATCAAGACCGCGCGCGGCGTCGGTTACACCCTTGAACTCATTGGCGCGGCATCGGCCGCCTAACTGAATCGAACTTGAAAGCAACAATCCCTTGAAGGTCGTTTACAATGCTGCCGGCGCTGATGAGCCGTGGATGGTCGCCGGGGCGGCGCGCTCGGCTGTTTTGCCTCTCATATGCTACGTCCTGTGCGGACTTGCACTGCAATTTCCACTTGCTGCGGCAGCCGAGACCAAGCGGGATGGCAAAGCAGAACCGCCGCGTAGCGCGCCCGGCAGCACCTCCGGCACGCTGAACCTGATTTCCTCACAGGGCAAGACGATCCATCTGACTGCTGCAGCGGCGAGCATATTTGTTGCCGACCCGACGATTGCGGATTATCAGGCGCCGTCGAATACGACGATCTTCGTGTTTGGCAAGAAATCAGGACGCACCAGCCTCTTTGCCCTGAACGAAAGCGGCGAGGCTCTCGCCGAGCTGCGCGTGGTCGTCACACAGCCGATCGAGGACCTGCGAGCCACGCTTCGAGCCGAGGTCGGCGACTATCCGATCCAGGTCAGCTATACCCCGCGCGGGGCGATCCTGAGCGGTACGGCGCCCAATGCGGAGGTTGTTGAGACTGCCAAGAAAGTCACCGAGCAGTTTCTCGGCGCGGGGGCGCTGGTCGTCAACAAGATCCAGGTGGCCGGCTCGTTGCAGGTAAATCTCAGCGTGCGGGTCGCAGAAGTCTCCCGAAGCGCCGTCAAGGATCTCAATATCCACTTCACCGCATCTAGCCCGAACGGCGCTTTCCTTATCAGCGGCAAAGATGGCGGGTCCGGCGCGGCCGGCGGCGGCGGCACGATCGGCATCGGGTTTAGCGCCGGCAATACCAATCTGAGCGCTGTTCTTGACGCACTCGCCAGCGAGCACCTCGCCTCGATCCTGGCTGAGCCGAATCTGACGGCAATGTCCGGCGAGTCCGCGAGCTTCCTGGCCGGCGGCGAATTTCCGATTCCGGTCATGCAGGATAATCGGCAGGTGTCGGTTCAATTCCGCCAGTTCGGCGTGAGCCTCGAGTTCGTCCCGACGGTTCTTAACAACA
This sequence comes from Bradyrhizobium sp. USDA 3315, assembly GCF_054056795.1. Classification (NCBI taxonomy): domain Bacteria; kingdom Pseudomonadati; phylum Pseudomonadota; class Alphaproteobacteria; order Hyphomicrobiales; family Nitrobacteraceae; genus Bradyrhizobium; species Bradyrhizobium sp. USDA 3315. Next base: position 242,826 of record NZ_JBSRYP010000001.1, read on the forward strand.
ATCAGATCAATGTCCGTGTAAAGCCCGAAGTCAGCGAACTGTCGAGCGAAGGCCAAGTCAAAATCAATGGCATGGAAGTCCCTGCTCTCTCAACCCGGCGGGCCAGCACCGTGGTCGAGCTCGCCAGCGGTCAGAGCTTTGCAATCGGCGGGCTCATCAGGCGCAACTTCAACAATGACATTGGCGAGTTTCCTTGGCTCGGCGACGTGCCGATCCTCGGCGCCCTTTTTCGCTCCTCATCGTTTCAAAAGCGCGAGACCGAGCTGGTTATTATTGTCACGCCCTACATCGTGCGGCCGGGATCGAACCCGACCCGGATAAGTGCGCCGACCGACCGCATAGCACCGCCCTCAGACACAGGCCGCATCTTGACGAACACGCTGGCGCGGCCGCCAAAAGACCGCGATGCGCCCCGCACGAGCGCACCAGGATTGACCGGCAGCGCCGGCTTTATCATCGAATGAGGATCGCCAAATGACCTTGCGACGTTTGTGCCATTTGGTCGTTGTTGCGGCAACATTGGGCGGATGCGCAAACAGTGCTTCGATCCCCCCCGGGCCGGCTGAACAGGCGATCCAGGTGGAGCAGAAGAACAGTGTTTTGGTCCTACAGAGCCTTCGTGGCTCGGAAAGACATCGGCTGCGGAGTTTCATTGCGAGTGCAAGTGGCGGCCGGCGGGACGCACTCCATGTCGATGTCACTGGCTCGCCCCGGCTCATTGCACAGGTGGCCCACGAGGTCCGTGCCATGGGCATTGCCCCCTATAATATCCGGCTATCCGCCTCACCTCTCGATCTGCCCTCCCATTTCGGGGTAAGGATCGAGGCGATCACCTTTGAAGCCCACCCTCCTGTCTGTCCGTCGCTTTCCATCGTCGGGCCTGCAGTCAACGATAATTCGTTCGACCCGACGCTTGGCTGCTCGACCAGAAGCAATCTGGCAGTCATGGTCAACGATCCGCTCGACTTGCTGGACAATCGGTCGGTCATGACGAGCAAAGGCGATCGCGCCGCCATACCGGTTGCCAGCTACGGCACGTTTGGCCCAGGCAACAAGAGCAACGGAGAAGGCGGACAGAGCAGTGGGGCCGCGTCGGAAGCCCCTGCGGCGGCAACGAGGGACGTACAGCCTCCTCGATGACGGCGTTGCATCGCTACCGGCTGATCAAAATGATCTAGCGCTTTTCCGTGCCGATTGAATCGCAGGCTGGATTGTTGTTCTGGCGCGTTTTCTTCCGCGAACCGGTACCCAACTTCGCTCGAAAACACCCTAGAGCCTTGTCCGTTCCGATTGAATCGGAACGGAACTCCAGATTCTTGTTTTGACGCGTTTTTTTTCGCGCGAGCCGGTGTCCACTTCGCTGGAAAACGCTCTAGACCAACCCGGCAGCGTAAAGCGCTTTTGCGATCGACTCGAAATATTGCGACGGAACCGGATTGCCAAGTCCTGCTTTGCCGAGCAGCTGACGCGTCAGGAGGTCGTCATCCACAATCTTGAGGCGCAGCGCGCGCGCCTCGCCAAGCAACTTGGAAGCAGCTTCGCCCTCACCCCGACAGACCAGAACCGGCACGCCAGTTTCGCCGCGAACATAGCGCAGCCCAATCAAGGCTGCGGACCCCCTCAGTATCAAGTTGGCGCGATTGACGCCAAGCGGAGCCTCGTTCGCCGACACCTGGCGCAGACGCCGGCGTTCGCCCTTCACCTGCGGATTGCCTTGCTGTTCCTTGTTCTCGCGCTTGGCCTCGGTTTCGGTCATGCGCATCTCCTGCATGAACAACCAGCGCTGGATCAGAAGGTCGGCCAATCCGCCCACGAGAAAGGCCCCAGCAGCGATTCCTGCCAGCAGCTTGACCTCGGTGAAGACTATTCCGAGACAGCCGATGCCGCAGACCGGCAAGTACACCAGCGCTTTCCAGCTTGCGGTCACGGTGAGGAAGAAGCACGTTCCCAGGAGCATCACCTTAACCAGCGTCTTGCCAAGCTCGATGGCCGAACGTTTCGATGCGATCCGCTTCAAGCCTTTGATCGGATCCAGTTTCTCAAGTTGCGGTTTGAGCGGCTCCAAAGCAAACATGAAGCCGCCATTGGCCAGAACATTGGCCAGAAGGCCTGCTACCACGGCAGCCGCAAGCAATGGCCCAACCGCCGCAACCGAGAGTTCCAGTAAGCCGTTGAGTGCCTGCGGAACTGCACTCGAGAAGGGCTGCTCCTGCAGTTTGTCGATCAGCCGGACCGTTTCATGCCACTTGTCTTCGATCGCCCCCGCTCTCCACCACAGACAGGAAAAGCCGGCGCAGGCGCTGACCCCGCTCACCAGATCGGAGCTGCGCGCGCTCTGCCCTTTCTTGCGCGCATCGCGCAGCTTCTTGGGGGTCGGAGGAAGCTTTTTCTCCTCGCTCGTGCCGCTCATTTCAAGAGCTTCTTGAAATACTCGAGCATATTGTTCGAGGTGAGGATTTCAGCTCCCGCGTATTCGAGGAGATAGACGCTGTAGCTGACCATGATGACGCCGAAGGCCACATTCTTGATCGTAGGCGAAAGATCGTTCAGCTTGAGCTGCGATGCGAAGCGGCCGAGCATCATGACCGATATGTCGATCAGCAGCAGCAGAGCCAGCACCGGCCCGGCGACCAATAGCGTCGTCAGCATGATATGATCGAGAAGGGTGAGGCATTCCATTGCCCCTTGTTCCGTCACCGCAGGCAGGAACTGATACACGGGCCAGATCAGATAGCTGCCATAAAGGCTGCTCACCATGGTCTGGAGGCCGCCAACCAGAACGAAGATCGTGACCGCGGTGACACCGAGAAAAAGCCCGGTTCCCGACGCCTGGCTGTGCGTCGCAGGATCTTCCGCCGCAACCTGGCTTGAGATTCCTCGCTGGGTATCGATGATGTCGCCGACTGCCTGGATACTCCATAAGGGAATGCTGAGCAGGATGCCGAGCAGAAGGCCGACGAACACCTCCTTCAGACCGAGCATGGTGACGCTGACCAGACGCGTGTTCGGGTCCAGCGCCTGGAGGCCGAGTTTGATCTGCGCCAGACACGGTAGTCCGATCGCAATCGTCAGGCTTCCGCGGATCAGGCCACTGATACGCGGCCGGGTAAAGACGGGAAGAACCAGCATGATGCCTAAGGCGCGGGCCGCGCTCAGGCCGGTTGCGGCGACAAGTTCGATTCCGCCCTGGACGAGAGCGTGCGCATCTGAGGGTGACAAGCCAGCCATCCAAGCCCTGCTAGTATCTTGAGGTGAGTGCAGGAAACTCCCGGAAAATACGCTCGGCTTGTTCGATGAGTGGGGCGCTGAGCACCGGAGAAAATCCGGCGAGCACGGCGACGACCACCAGAAGCTTCACCGTCAGGGGCAAGGTTTGATCCTGGAGCTGGGTTGCCGCTTGGATGAGGCCAATGATCAATCCCGAGATGAGAGCCGCGAGGAGCGGCGGCAGAACCCAGATCATGAAAAGCACGAGCGATTGGCTCAGGTGCATGAGGATGCTGGCTTCGTTCATTGTCAGCCTCCCGGCGTCGCGTAGCTTAACACCAAGCCGTGCATGAGACGTGACCAGCCGTCGATGGTGACGAACAGAAAGAGCTTGAAGGGAACAGATATCACCGTAGGCGACACCATCGACATCCCCATGGCCATCAAAATCGTCGTGACGATCAGGTCGATGGTGATAAAGGGAAGATAGAGAAGAAAGCCGATTTCGAAGCCACGCTTGAGCTCCGAGATCAAGAACGACGGCACAAGAATTGCAAAATCATCAGCCGTGGCGCTGCCGCGCATCTCTTCCGACCAGACATGTTCAGTCGAGGACAGGAAAAACCGGCGCTGCTCTTCATTGGTGAACTTCTTCAGATGGGTGCGCAGCGGCTCCTGCCCCTCCTTGGCGGCTGTCACCCAGTCATCAAACGTTTGGTAGCGAAGTTGCGGATCCGTCAGGCGGTTGTAGGTCTGCTCGAAAACCGGGGCGCTGATGAAGACGGTCAGGATCAGCGCAGCGCCGTACAGGACGATGTTAGGCGGTATCGACTGGGTCCCGAGGGCGTTGCGCACCAGGAAAAGAACAACCGAGACCTTTATGAAGGCGGTCGTTGTCACGACTGCGAAGGCGAGCAGGCCGAGACCGACCGTGATCGCAAGAAGCGCGAGAATGCTGGGTTGAATGTCAGTCATTGACCGCCAACCTGCCGCGCAACCTAACGGCAAGTTCCTCGCCGATCCGCACGATATCGCCGCGGCCGATACGTTGGCCGTTGGCAAGGATATCGACGGGGCCGTCGAGCGGCCGGCCAAGTTCGAACACATGGCCTTCGTTGATGCTTCGCAAAGTTCCCAGCGGCATCGGCAAGCGGCCGCATTCGAATACGAGTGTGATCTCGAGAGCGTCAATATCGGCCTCGGAAGGGAGCTGCTGCGCTTCGGTTTGTGTCGTCATGTGTCCACTTTTCAGGGGGTGGGTTTGCAAGCGGAATGGCCCCCGCAGGACCAGCCGGTCGCCGGCAATCTCGGCAGGGGCCCACAATCGGTCGGCGGTGAGGATGAGTCGGCCCCGAGCAAGGGGAATTTCGTCCGGCAGCAGCGCATCGCCTTGCCGGGCTTGACGAACAAGGCCGATTGTGACCCGGAGCGAGCCAATCTCGCCTGCAACGATGACAGGGAGTTCAGAACCAAGCTTGGGCGTCTGTCGCGGCAATCGGCCAAGCAGTTCCCCAAGGGCGGTGAACGCGGGCGGAACTGGACCGTCCAGAGACGAGAACAGGAGCAGGCGCGCCTTGCTCGTGAGCGGACCATAGGCGACGTCGAATTCCAGGTATGGGCCTGATTTCGTCGCTTCATCGGTGCGGATAAGCCGCAAATGCCGCCGCATTAGTCTCTCCAGGGAGGACAGCAACGGTTCAAGCGCCAGTTCAAGAACCAGCGAACGCGTCGGCTCGGAAGGTAAAGTCAGGCCATTCTGCACGGTCGCAATCAGCACTTCGGCAAGCGGACCAGGTAACGATAGGACGAGCTTTTCGCCGCCAGCATCAAAGACGCAGTCAAGCATCGATGTCTCAGGCGGCTCGACCTGCCAGACAAGCCGGTTCATACGCAGCGATAGCGGCTTATCACCGAGACGGCTTTGCAGAGGTCCGCGGAAAGCTGCGACCTCATTGAGCCACGAGACCACAGCATGAGAGAGGGTCAGCGCCGGTCTGAATGGTGCGGATCCACCCGGCCTCTGTATCGCAGGCGGCGCCTGCCCATCACGGCACGTCCGCGCCGGCAAAGGAGAATCGGCCATCAGCTCGGCTCGCCTCCCCTTTGGGCGGGCGCGCCGCTCCGATAGCGAAGCAAGATCTCATCATCGGCTTCGATTTCCGCTGCGGCTTCAACATGAGCATTGGTGATGCGCTCAACGTCACGCTCGATCTTTTGCCATTTGTGGCACGCAGCCGAACGTTTGGCCCAAAGCGTCCGCGCCTCAAGGACCGCTGCCTCGGCTTGATCTTGAGCGGTGCGCGCCTCGTCAAGAACCCGCTGCGCCGCCGCAATGTCCTCTGTGAGCCGCCCGATGATGAGATGATGGCGGCGCTCGAGTTCGCTGACGGATATCGCATCGGCCGATAACATCTCCCGATAAAGCTCAGTTTCGACCCTTGCACGGTGTCTTTCGGCATTTGCAAGCTGCTCCGAAGCTCGTTCGACGGCTTCACCTGCGACGCGGCGCTTGGTTTCCATGCTGGCCAGTTCACGAAGGGCACTCCGCTCCCTCATGTCCTTCACGAGCCGCAATTTCGACGCCTGAACGAGATTCAGGCGGTCAGACGCGACATCCATGCGACTGTCTCCTCAAAGTTGCATGCCTCGTCCTGGCCCTGCCGCAGGAACGCCCGCAACTCCTCGATCGAGGCCATCGCCCGGTCGGTCAGCGGATCGGAGCCTTGCTTGTATTCGCCGACCTTGATTAGAAACTCCGCCTCCGCGTAGCGCGAGAGCAGATCACGAAAGACGGACGCCCCCTTTCGATGCGGCACAGACACGATCGCATCCATGACGCGGCTTCGGCTCGACAACACGTCGATCGCCGGAAAATGCTCTCGCGAGGCCAGCGCGCGCGAGAGAATGATGTGGCCGTCAAGAATGCCGCGTGATTCTTCTGCGATTGGATCGCCCGTACCATCACCTTCGACAAGTACGGTATAGAAGGCCGTGATGGAGCCATGCTCGCCCATGCCGGCGCGCTCCAACAGGCCCGGCAGCAGCGCAAAGACGGAGGGCGGAAATCCGCGCCGGGTCGGAGGTTCTCCTGCGGCAAGGCCGATTTCGCGCATCGCGCGGCTAAAGCGCGTCAAAGAGTCCATCATCAGGACGACGCGAAGTCCCTGATCACGAAAATACTCGGCAAGCGCCGTCGCCATATGGGCGCATTGTGCCCGCTCCATCGCCGAACGGTCGGATGTCTCAACGACGACGACCGAACGGCGGAGCGCCTCGCCAAGATGACGCTCGATGAATTCACGCACCTCTCGGCCGCGTTCGCCGATCAGCGCGACAATCGTGACGTCGGCGGCTGCGCCTTTGACGATTTGCGACATCAGCGTCGACTTGCCGCAACCGGCGTCGCCGTAGATTCCGATCCGCTGGCCTTCTCCACATGTCAGAAGCCCATCCAAGACACGAACGCCGAGCGGAAAAGGCTGTTCGATATCGCGCCGTTTCATGGGATTGGGGGCCTTGCCGCGCAGCGGGCGAGCCTCGCCAGCCTTGATTGGGCCCTTACCATCGAGCGGGCGGCCGAAACTGTCGATCACGCGGCCGAGCAAGTCGGGGCCGACTGGCACTTCCTGCATTCGCCCGGTCGTGACGACTTCCGCCCGGTTGGACAACCCGACCATGTCGCCGATCGGCGTGAGTAACACCCCGTCCGGCAATAGACCGATCACCTCCGCCTCGAGCGACCATCCGCTGCGAGGATCCCGCAAGAGGCATAGTTCCCCGACCCGGGCCTCCGGCAAGACGGCATGGAGCAGCGTGCCAATCGCCCGCGTGATCCGCCCCCGGACGGCACGCGTATCGATATGCGTGGCGGAAGATCTTAAGGATGAGAGTGCGGCGTGGACAGCCCCCTCTTCAGCCGTGGCATCGTGGCTCGGTCGTTGCGTGGTCACGGCTCACCTTCCTGCGAAGACAGGCCAAGCCCCAGCCGAAGCGCGCGGAGCTGTGCGGCAAGTCCGAGATCGACATTGCCAAACTCGCTCCACAAAACGCATTGGTCCGCCGCCAGCGCCGGATCCGGCTCAATCCGGACCTTGGGCCGACCGTCCTGTCCGTTGTAGGCGGCGAATTCCCTGGCAAGCAGATCGGCTTTCAGGGGGGACACGTGAAGGTAAACTTCTGTGTTTTTGTACTTTTGCTCGATCGCATGACGAACACTGCGCACCAGCATCTCGCCCGGATCAAAGGCGCCAATCAAATCGCGCACGATCTCAATGACCAGTTCGGGCAATTCCCGTTCCAGAACGGCCTTTCGCTGCGCGAGTTCGCAAGCAGCCTGCGCAATCAACCGCGCCATCTCCTCTGCGCCCGCCTTTACGCCCTCAGCATGGCCGCGCGCCCGTTCGCGCTCATATGCTTTGCGCCCCCAACTGCGAACGCGCTGCAGATGCCGCTCGGCAGTGGCCCGCGCGTGTATGGCGTCATGCCAGATCTTGAGCTCGGCCGCCGGAATAAGGGGGCCGAGCGGACGGATCTGCGGCGCCACGGGCAGTGCTGGGACGTCGACTGTCATACCGCGGCAGCCTCCATCCCCAAATGGGAAACGACCAGCGAAAGCAGTGGATCTGCGACACTGCGATGCTCAGCCGCGGGATTGTCCACGGCGGTCCCAATAGGCAGACGTAGAAGCACGCGGATACGGTCAAGCGCCGGAGCCTCGTCAAGCCAGGCGCCGAGGCAGGCATGTCCATCGTGTTCAATCTGTCGCGACAACTGTTCCGGATCGGCAACGGGCGTCGTTGCAACCGCCGCGGATAGATGCCGGATGGCGAAAACATGCGCTTCAGCACCGATCATCGCGACCAAAATCGAAAGATCGCGCTTTGAAACCAGCTTCAGGACGGAGCGTGCATGCCAGATACTGCCCGCGAGCAGGGCAGCCCGACGCGGATCATGTCCGAGCAGAAGGTCGTCGTTCCAGCCAGATCCGCTCACATCCACTTCGCTGCCGAGCAGCAGTTCGGCCAGTCTTGGCTGCAGCCTGGAACTCTGCTGTAGTCGGAGTAATGTCGAAGGCGACAGCAGCGGATCAAGACCCGCAGCAAGACGGCTCGGATGGATCGAGGCAGCAAACTTGCGCAGCCGATCGGAAGCTAGCGGGAACGAACGATTGGGTTCGGTGGGTGACATTGATGCCGACATGAGCGTCCCGGCTATGCCGCATCAGACGTGATCTTTTCACCAGCAGCCTGGACAGCGGGCACATTCGAACGCCTGCCGAACATGATCAGTTTGCGCGATGATTGCCCGAACTGACGAAGACGCGCGCCAAGCAACACATAAGATGCAATGACGAATGTGGCGCCGGCGCCCCCCAACCCGAGCGCAAGCCACGGAGTTGAAGCCGACTTTGCTGATTGAGCCGAAGCGGCTGCCGTCGGCGCCGGCTGCTCAAGTGGAGCCCGCTCAACCGGCACGAAGACCACCGCCACCTTGTCGTAAGACAGCCCTTCGATGCTGTTGGCGACGAGCATCTTGATCTGAGGCAACAGCGCCGAGAGCCTCGCATTCGAGCCATGCCGGATGAAAACCGACGCCGAAGACGGGGTCGCATCTTGCCGCAACAGATCGTTCTTCGGCAGAACCACGTGCACGCGGGCGGAAAGGACGCCATCGATATCGCTAATGGTGCGCGACAATTCTTCGCTCAGCGCATAAACGTAACGGGCGCGCTCCTCGATCGGGGAGGCAACGAGACCCGATCCTTTGAACACCTCGCCAAGATTCTTGAAAGATTGGCGCGGCAGCCCCTCAATATTTAGCAGGTCGATCGAATATGCGAGCTGCCTTTCCTCGACCTGGATCGTGCTGGTTCCGTCCTTGGCGACAACACGAACGGCATCGATACCCTTGCCCAGGAGAAGCGCAAGCATCTCATTGGCCTCACGCTCCTGAATCTTGCTGTAGAGATCAGCCTTGCAGCCGATCAACGGAAGAAGAAGCGGCAGAGCAAGGCAAATGCGAAGCTGCCGCCAAGATTGACGGCCGCCGTTGCCCCCGCTGTGCATCGCACCAGTCATCAGCTTCACTCAACCCGCCGATAGCAGCTTATTCAATGACGAGCTGACGGCACCGGTGCTTTTGGAGACGAGGGAAACCTGAACGGCACCACTGTAGACATCCCTCAGATTCACCACCATCGCATCGAAATCCGCATCCACCGGCTTAACCGCCACATGCGCGCCGATGTCGACCGGTTGCAACAGCGGCTGCGCGGCAGGTCCAGGCTGCATGCCGTTCGGCGCAGACCGCGCGCTGCCGGCCGCCGGAGCAACGGCATGGCTGTGGTACATGTTGGAAAGGGCTTGAAGGACGCGGTCGCCCGATGGACTCGCCAGCGTACTCGCGCGCTGCACTTCCGATACCGTCGGAACCACTGCGGTCCTATCTGCAACTGATGAGGCGACATCCTGATTGGAGGCCACTTGGCCAAGAGACGGCTCAAAGCGCGCCTGCTCGCCGGGAGCCGCCGGCGAGCAGGCATTGGAAAGACAGTGGGCTGGACTGGGAGAGATCGGCGTTGCGCCTAACATCATATAAGGAGTCATTGTGCTCGTTGATGAGACTAGGCGTTGTCGACCGATGAACGTATCAAGCGTAGATTGGTGAGCTGACGAAAACCTGACGAAAAACTACGCTGGTTGCGTCCTCTAAAGATTACGTTGACTTCCAAGCCGGAACGAAATTCCAGGTTGATTCTCAGGCGGAAGGCCTTCGGGAATGCTTAGCCCCCAAGATCCGAATGGAGAAGAGGACTTCATTCGTCTACAGCGTTGGACCCAACCCTTTAGCCCGAAGATCCCGCTGAAGATCGCCCCGCAGACTTTGGGGAAGATCGGACTACTCGCTAACGACCATAGCCCGTGCCTCGGCAGGGACAGCGAAAACCTGACGAACGATCACCAGTCCGCGCTTTTCTCGCTTTTGGCCTCTCCGCCTTGCGTTGTACGGGGCCACGAAGCCTTTGGCCAAGATGCGTAAAGCTGTTCCGTCGGCCCTTCTCAAAAAAGACGGCGAGCGCGCAACCCCTCCTTCCCAAGCCGCATCGCAGGCCTCGATGCAAGCAGCCTCGACATCGATTACGTCTGCACCTCAAGCGAACGCAACTTGGGCTTGAGTGCATTTGCGCATCGGCACGTCAACGGACGCAGTTTTCTTCGATCGGTTGCCCTATACCGCGCGTCTCCGCTCATCCCGCCGAGAGCCTTGTGATAAGCTCTGATACCGGTGGAACCGTTAAATGGTCTCACCGCCTCCAATTTGGCCGATCGATGCCGAACGCCGATGCCCACCCATCATGATTTCGAGCGGCGTAAAGCATGCCACTGATGTCCGCTGCGCCCCCCCCCCCCCCCCGCAAGCAGCGGCGGAGCCTCCTTTCGCGAACGCCCGGGATGTACGAGCGGACGCACCAAAGCGCTGTTCCGGCTGCCTACAAGCGGCCGAAAGCTGCCCACACCCCGTCTTCGCCGTCCCAGCTGCCGCGGCTCGCCGCCTTGGAGTACTCCGTGGCGCGCTGCTCGAAGAAATTGGCGTGCTCGACACCATTGAGAATCTCGACAAGCCACGGTAGCGGATGCGTCTTGAGCTGGGTGAATCCGCTCTCCTTGGCTTCGAAGAAGCCGAAGACCGGGTCAATCCGCAGTTGGGTCAGTCGCCAGTCGGCGACATAGCGGACGTAGGCGTGGATCTGCTCAGCTCGCATGCCCTCGATCTTGCCGAGGCCGAAGGCGAGGTCGACGAAGTTCTCCTCCAGCTTCACCATGGTCTTGGCGACGTCGACGATGTCGTCACGGACAGCGCGCGTCACCGCGCCGGTTTCGCGGTGCCATTCGTGAAACAGCTTGATGATACCCTCACAATGCAGACTCTCGTCGCGCACTGACCAGCTTACGATCTGTCCCATGCCGTTCATCTTGTTGTGGCGCGGGAAGTTGAGCAGCATGGCGAAGCTCGCGAACAACGCCATGCCTTCGGTGAAGGCGCCGAACATCGCCAAGGTCCGAGCGACATCGGCCACGCTGTCGACGCCGAACTCGTGCATGTAGTCCGCCTTGGCGCGCATCTCGTCATAGCTTCGGAATGCGTCGAACTCGGTCTTGGGCATGCCGAGCGTCTTGAGCAGCAGCGCATAGGCGTCGATGTGGACCGTCTCCATGTTGCTGAAGGCCGCCATCATCATCTGAACAGTGAGCGGCTGGAAGATCGGGATGTAGCGCTTGAGATAGTTGTCTCCGACCTCGATGTCCGACTGAGTGAAGAAACGAAAGATCTGGGTGAGCAGTGTGCGCTCGCTGGCGGTGACGCGCTCCGACGCCCAGTCCTTGAGGTCGGCGCCGAGCGGCACCTCCTCGCCCATCCAATGGGTCTGCTGCTGGCGTTTCCAGAACTCGTAAGCCCAGGCGTAGCGATCGACGTCATAGCTGCCGGTCGAGTCGAGAAGGCCGACGCGCCCCTTGCCGATCAGCGTGCGTGGATCGACGGACGAGAGATCGATCACTGACATGCGAGGCACTCCTCATAGTCGGTGCGCGGCTGCGGTGGCACGGGCTTGTCGCCGTCGCCGATCCTGCCGGCGAACGCCGCGCGCGAGATCGATTTTGAACGGCAGTAGTAGAGGCTCTTCACCCCGTGCTTCCAGGCCGTCCAGTGCAGCATGTGGAGGTCCCACTTGTCGACGTCAGCCGGAAGATAGAGGTTAATCGACTGGCTCTGGCAGATGAACGCGGCGCGGTCGGCGGCAAGCTCGACGACCCAGCGCTGGTCGATCTCGAAGGCGGTGCGAAAGACCGCTTTCTCGTGCTCTGACAGGACGTCGAGATGGGCGACCGACCCCTCGTGCGCGATGATCGAATGCCAGATCGCCGAGGTGTCTACGCCTTTCGCGGTCAGCACCTTGGTGAGATGCGGATTACGCACCGAGATGGCGCCTGACAACGTCTTATGGGTGTAGATGTTGGCCGGGATCGGCTCGACGCAGGCGCTGGTGCCGCCGCAGATGATGCTGATCGAGGCGGTCGGCGCGATCGCAATCTTATGGCTGAAGCGCGCCATCACGCCGCGTTCCAGGGCATCCGGGCACGGGCCACGCTCGCGCGCGAGCGTCACGGATGCCGCGTCGGCATCGCGACGGATTTTTCGGAACATGTTCAGATTGAAAGACTTGGCCATGACACTTTCCATTGGAATGCCCTTGGCCTGCAGGAAGGAGTGGAAGCCCATGACGCCGAGGCCGACGGAGCGCTCACGCAGGGCGGCGTAGCGGGCACGCTTCATGCCGTCCGGCGCCACCGTGATGAAGTGGCTGAGCACGTTGTCGAGGAAGCGCATGACATCCTCGATGAAGATGGGCTCCTCACTCCACTGGTCCCAGGTCTCGAGGTTGAGCGACGACAGACAGCAGACCGCGGTGCGCTCCTCGTCGCGATGATCGATGCCGGTCGGCAGGGTAATTTCGCTGCACAGGTTGGAGGTCGAGACCTTGAGGCCCAACTCGCGCTGATGCTTGGGGAGCGCGCGGTTCACGGTGTCGATGAACAAGAGATAAGGCTCGCCGGTCTGGAGCCGGTTCTCAAGGATGCGTTGCCACAGCTGGCGGGCATCGATCTCGCGGACGACCTCGTTAGTCTTCGGGCTGCGCAGAGCGAACGCGGTGCCGGCGCCCACGGCACGCATGAACTCATCGGTGACGTTGACGCCGTGATGCAGGTTGAGGCTCTTGCGGTTGAAGTCGCCGGACGCCTTGCGAATCTCGAGGAACTCCTCGATCTCGGGATGGTGAATATCGAGATAGACCGCCGCCGAGCCGCGCCGCAACGAGCCCTGGCTAATCGCCAGCGTCAGGCCGTCCATGACGTGGATGAACGGGATGATGCCTGAGGTGACCCCGCCCTTTACTTTCTCGCCGATCGAGCGAACATTGCCCCAGTAGGTGCCGATGCCGCCGCCGTTGGAAGCAAGCCAGACGTTCTCGTTCCAGGTACCGACGATGCCTTCGAGCGAGTCCGACACCGAGTTGAGGAAGCAGGAGATCGGCAGGCCGCGCGTGGTCCCGCCGTTGGAGAGCACCGGTGTGGCCGGCATGAACCACAGCCGAGACATCGCATCATAGAGACGTTGGGCATGCGCAACATCGTCCGCGAAAGCGCAAGACACCCGCGCGAACATGTCCTGGTAAGTTTCGCCGGCGAGCAGATACCGGTCGCTCAACATCAGCTTGCCGAACGACGTCAACAGGTCGTCGCGCGACGGATCGAGCGTAAGGTCGGCCGGCTTTGGCGATGGCGCGAGGGGCCACGGCAGTGGAGCCGGCGATGGCGAAAGGGGCACCAGACACGGCTCAGGCGCGATAGGCTTTGCCTGCGCTAGGCGCGGCCGCACACTCGGCGGCGCGACGAGATGACCATGCTGATCGAAATCGTAAGACGGCGACATCGGCAACCCCGCGATGTTAGACGCTGGGGCCCGCGCGGACGACTTGCGAGGAGAGCTGGCAAATGTCCCCGGCTGCAAGCGACCCACCGGGGCACCCCGCCCGAGGACTTTCGTTCAGTCGCGGCAGGTCTCCTGGCTCGCGGGTCGCTGCGGCTGTCGGCCTTCCCGGCGTTGTGTCGCGCCAGTGGCCATGATGACACCCGCTCGCCGCTTACAGTTGCGGGGGCAGCCCCGGAGTAGCCGTTTCGGCGCACCGGGTTCCCTCTTAGCTTCCGACCTACAAGATGTGGGGAACGGAAGACCGTGACTGGCTAGACATAGGCACCACTCGCCGGGATTCGTCAACTGGAGAGATCAAGATTTAGAAGGAGGCAAAAACATGCTGACCGCCCGGCCTACTCAATCACCGCTGTCGCTTCCGCTGCAGGTGAGATGCCGTTGGCGGCATGTCCGGTTTCCGTTAAGCTTGCGCATGGTCAAGGAAATTCTGGCCCGCGCGTCGCATTGATGCGATCTATGAACCGCGCGTCAGTGGACAAGGAATTCGGCAAGGCGCTCTCCGATCTGAATCGCAGTGCTCCCGCTCCCTGCAACAAATGGCATCTGGACGAAGTCGTTATCCATCGCCCGGCGAACAGAATCGGCTCTGGCGCGCCGTCGACCAGAATGGCCTCGTTTTCGACGTCTTGATCCAGCGCCGAAGAGACTCGCGCGCTGCACAATAGTTCCTAACCCGTCACGGCTCCAGCGCGACCTGCAAGCCCTCCTTACTTTCAACATGAACGTAACGGGGTCCGATCGGCCGTCCCCTGCCGCTGGCGACGGTGACAACGTCTTCGAGAGGCGTGGCGCGCGCATCCGCCTCGGGGCGAGACAAGATCAGATCGGCGTGAAACAGCCCCTCCGATTCGAGACCGGTGGCATCCACGCCAAGGGCCGCCAAGCTGGCCAAACAACTTTCAAACTCTTCAGCATCGCGAAAGCGACGCTGGATAAACGTCGCGCCGGTAAGACGTTCTGTCACAAGACCACGCTTTGCGAACGTCGCGGCCAGCGACTCAAATGGGAACATTCGTAGCACGAAGGAGATGATCCATGGTTGCTTCTCTGTCGCATCGAGAATCTCGCTGAACGTCTTCTCGGTAACGTAGCCGATGCATCCGGTCGACATGATAACATCCACGGAGCGGAGAATGCGCGCGCTGTCCGTCGATAGCGCCTCCTTTTCAAGGTCAGCGACAATGCCCTGCTCCAAGAGGCCAACACTTTTTGCATAGCTGACCGCCCGTGCTGACACATCGAGGCCGACAAAGCGCGCCAACCCGACATCAGGCCAGGCTGCATAAAAATTGCGATCGAGACTCACGAGTGTCTCAGAACTGATCGCTCTCATCTCACGCCGGGCGTAGCGGTGACGCAAGCCCCCGAAGGTCAGCGGAAAGCGATGCACCGCTGCGTTGATGCCGTATGAACAACCAACATCGAGCACGACGGGCTTAAGGCCGGTTGCCGAAGCTTTCGCTGCCAGGATTTGGCGCACAACCGGCTCAGCCACGTCCGGGATCATATAATCCAGGTCTCCGAGGACCGAGAAATATGCCCTCGGATCATCCGAAGCATAAATATCGTGGAATATAGCTTTGGACCGATTGATACGCGAAAAATCTATCCGCAACGCAATGTCTCCCATCTCATTTGCAAGCAACTGGACGGCTGTTGCCTTCGTACCCGCCCGCACTTGTATATAGGGTATATAGATCGGTCTTACATCCGCCGATGCGATAGCAGAAGCGGCAAACGGACAAGAGCATCAAACCACTCTCCCGCCGTCGCGGCGTGAGCGATCCTGCCGTTGTGTGAAGAACCTATCAGCCCGCTCAGCCCGCCGATAGAAGCTTGTTCAGAGATGAACTGACGGCGCCGGCGCCTTTGGAGATGAGCGAAACCTGAATGACGCGATCGTAAACATCCCGCAGATTCGTCAAGGCCGAATCGAAATGGTCGCCACCTTCCGGTTTACCTGCCGGCTGCACCTCGACTTGCTGCGAGCGCAAGACCGGCTGCGCGGCCGGCCCGAGCTGAAGACTCTTCGCAGGATCGGGCGCAGCGACAACGGTCGGCGGGACCGCACCCGCAGAAGATGGTTTGCGCCGGTGGATTGCAGAAATATTCTGCAGGACGCGATCGCCAAGCGGGCTCGCCGGCGTGACTGTACGCTGAACCTCCGACAGCGCCGGAGCTGGCGGGCGATCGGCTGCCGAAGAAGCCGCACCTTGCTTCGAAGCCGCCTGCGCAAGACTATCATGAAACTGGTCCCGCACCGCTGAACAGCCGCTGGAGAGACATTCGGCCGGGTTGAGAGCGATCGAGGCAACGGCAGGCAACATGAGAAGAACCGTTTTTGTCACGTGATGAGATTGGCAGCTTCGTGAGCGCGAATGGGCCAGTACCCTAGAGAAGCGAGCTGACCGAAAGCTGACGAGCGTTCGTCACCTGATGATCACGGTTGGCCTCCATTTAGGAAGAAGCATCGATCTCCAAATTTGGGACGAATTTTGGTGTCGATCCTGTCGTGAAAAAATAGCAGGAATCATCCGATCTCGGAGGCTGTCATCTTGAAGAAAGTGCTATGTGCTGTTGTTTTCATCTGCTTGAACGTCGGCAGGACGCTAGGCGCGCCGCTGACGCTGCCATCGACGCCTTACAGTTACACGGTTCTGGATCAGGACCTCGCGGCCGCACTGCAGGAATTCGGCAACAATCTGAATATCCGGGTCAATGTAAGTACTGAGGTGAAGGGGCGGATTCGCGGGCGGATACCGGAGCTCCCACCGCGAGGGTTTCTCGACCGCTTGATCCATCTTTATAACCTTCAATGGTACTACGATGGGCTGGTGCTTTACATATCCGACGCCCACGAGGCGCAAAGCCGACTACTGGTCTTGAATCCGATCAGCTTCGATGTATTCAAGACGACACTCGATGCACTCAGCATCTCAGATGAGCGTTACATCGTGAGAGCTACACCAGGAGATGGTCTCGTCTTCGCTTATGGTCCGCCTCGATTTATCACACTTGTGGAGGAAACGCTGAAAGGACTGCTGGCGGAGACACAGGCACGGCAGAGTACGGCCGGTGTCGACAGGTCGCCGCACGAGTCGGTTCTGATGCTGTTTCGGGGATCCTCAAGCACGGTCATTCGCGACGGACGACCGGATGCCACTGCTTCGCCGCAGGCACCGCATCAAGACAGCCCGGTCCATGCGACCAATTCTGGCCGACAATGAGTCGATCACAAAAAGCCGCTTGCGAAGAAATTCAGTGCGTCTGTGCATACTCTCCGCTTTTCGAAAGCTGGTGCTGCCCGGCATGAGCGCGCCGGTGTTGAAACGGCGAAGCAGTTACCTATCGTAACGACGCTACAGGCTCCGGGCAACAGCTGTCCGAGCTAGAAGGTAGCGGCATTCCAGATTGCGGCTTGCGGATTTATTCCTGATGCGAATTGCTCTCCAAGATTCGTCATGCGGATGAAATTCGTCGAAGGATGAGGGACGTTCCGCTGTCAGGAGTAAACGGGCTTCAACGCGCCAATAAGCGACATGCACGGTCAATCCAAGGAGCTTTGAGCAGAAACTGACGGGACCGCATGAAGCGGACGAATTTAACTTGGATCTGATTTGGCCGAAGCTGGCAGCCGCGCCGTCACGCGCCGAGCCATCATTGGATGACGGCGAGCGTCCAGTTCCCGGACGTCCCGCCAAGGACCACGGGTCTCCACTCACCCAGCCCCCACATTCCTTAGAGCCTGACTGAAAAATGGGTGAGTGATCTCAGTGGGGTGTGATTCCATCGGATTTGCAAAGATTCGAGGGAGAGCACGATGCCCTGGACCAAGATCACTCGGGAGCAATATCGGCGGGACGATCTGCGTTATGCAAGCGATATGACCGATGCGGAGTGGGCGGTGATCAGACGCCTGTTGCCGCGAGCGAACCGGCGCGGCCGGCCGCGTAAGACGGAGCTGCGTCGTGTGATCGAAGCGATCCTCTATATCGTTTCGACCGGCTGCCAGTGGCGGGCGTTGCCGCAGGAGTTCCCGCCCTATTCGACGGTGCAGGGCTATTTTTATAGATGGCGGGATACAGGCCGGTGGCAGAGGATTGTCAGCGTGCTTGTCCGACGGGCGCGAAAAAAGCTTGGACGGACACCGAAGCCGACGGCAGCCGTGATCGACAGTCAAAGTGCGCCAACCACGCAAGCTGGCGGACCGCGCGGCTACGATGCAGGCAAGCGCATCTACGGCCGCAAGCGGCACATTGTGACGGATACCAATGGCCTCCTCCTCGGGGTTCATGTTCATCCCGCCAACGTTCAGGACTGCCATGGCGCCGTACCGCTGCTGAAGAACGTGCGGATGAACTTCCCCCGGCTGCGCCACGTCTTTGCCGACCGGGTCTACCGCGGAAATCAACTCCTCGACGCGCTCTCAGACTGCGGTCCATGGACTGTCGAGATCGTCGAGCGGCCTCAAGGCGTCAAAGGCTTCCAGCTTCTGCCGAGGCGGTGGGTGGTTGAACGCACATTCGCTTGGTTCGGCAGATGCCGCCGCCTCGCCAAGGACTTCGAGGCGACGGTGGCAACCGAAGCTGCCTGGCTGCTGATTGCACACATCAGGCTCCTGACCCGCAGACTCGCGGCTGCAGCTAAGGTTGGGTGATTTATGAGTCAGACTCTTAGATCGACATCTTGAGAAGCTGCAATGTGATGTCGGGCAGGCATCTCCGGACAACAACCTTCGCCATCGTGGGTGTGCCTCACACGGCCGAATGGCAAGGAGAAGACTTATTCGTCTCAAAAGTCGCTAGACCCGCTCTTGGGGCCAGTTTGCGTCCACCCTTCGTACACCGGGTGATCGAACGGTTATCCCGTACTGAGCCCGGGACATGGATTCGATGCCGGGTCGAACGAGCGCGGCGGCTAAGGACGAATAAAAGAACAAAGGCCGGGGCGTCCGAGCTTTGACGTTTGTCAGAGCAACCTGGGTCCGCTCAACGCCTTTGACGATCGAGTTTTTCGAGGACTTGGTCGACGACCGGTATCTGATCCGACCATGCTGGATGCGCGGCTCAGAGGGCGCCAGCACTTTTTGGCGCAGGCGCGGGGTGGCTACTGCGAAATCAGCGTCCACCTTGAGATGCTCCGGAGCTCTTGCGAGATTGTTGGATCAAATCAACGAATGCTGCGGATAGGTAAACGTGAAGGCCGTTAACTCGCCGACATGGCACCAGGCCGGGCGAACGCAACCAAACGAATCTGGCACCGGCATTGAAAATACGTCCGGTTTTGTTGGCAAGGCCAATTCATCAATCACCTTGAAATCGTCTATGCGCCGTCAGCTTCTCGAAAGCTTGTCCGTCCTACCATACGGCGTGAAAATCTAGACGGCGGTGTTCCCATGGATAGTCGCGGAACTGAGCGCTGGAGCCGCACTGAGCAACCGGATGCAAGTCCGTAGCACCTGTTGAACTCTGTCGATCAACACTCCTTGTTCGTCGCGATCTCGGGGCGCGTTACGTGATCGTCTTGTGGGTGCACTCTTATATCGGAGGACGTATAATGTCAGTCGACCTATCGCCAACCGCCAGTTCAACTGCGGCTTTACCCGGAATGCCCGCCCCGCCGTCTTCGGCGCAGGACTTTTCCAGCTTTCAGGCGATGCTGGCCAGCCTCTCGTCGAAAGACACGACCAACGATCATTCCGCACCGCAGGAGCCGGCCCCCACAGACACAGCCAAGCAACTGACGGAGGAACTCACGCAGGAGACGCGGAATATCCTGCCACCAGAGATTAGGGCAGCACTGGATGCATATCAGGATGACCCACAGCCATCCTGCGCTGCGAGCAGCCCAATCATTGCGGAGGCACCCGTACAAAGCTCAAGGATCACCTGGAACGGTGGCACGCTGACTAATGCGGAACTGCATATTGTCTCTGTGCTGAACCGCCACAAGGACAAATGCCCACTTGATTGGAAGTCTTTGGGAGATTTGGCCAACGATCCCTCGACACCGCCGGATCTAAAGGCGGCGATCGAGGCACTGCAACAGGACCCGGAGCTCTTCTATGCGATCGGTTCGCAAGGCGACGGCCGCTGTGGCGGCAAAATCAAAGCGGGCGATCTCTGCGGCTTTTCCGATCACCACCCCCAAGTTGCCGCGTTCCAAGAGCAGCGGGCGCAGACCTACGAGCAGAACTACATACCATCCGACGGGACCGGGAATGGTGAGCCATCGGTCATGACCCTGACCGACGCCCTGCGCGAACTCTACCGCTATTCCGATAACCTGCCCAAGAACTTGAGCCTTGCGGATTTCAGGCACATCGTGGACGGCAACGCCGACATTGGCAAATGCCCCCCACAGGTCCTCGCGGCGGCTCAATATTTTCTCGACCACCCGAACCAATGGAAGCAGTTGTACGGCGGCTCGATAGATCAGGTCCACAAAGAGGACTTTCTGCAGGTCGCTTCATCATCGATGAGTCTCACTCGCCCCGAGCTGGGTACACTAAACACGATCAACAAGAACCAGGACGCTTTCTTTGGAAATGGCGTTCTGACCCGGGAAAAGCTCGTGAGTATGGTGGACGACAAGAGCCTTTCTCCCGAGGTACGACAAGCGGCCTCCCAGCTGCTCTCGGATCCTGTGCTGTTCGGGTTGATGAATAACGCGATTACCGGCTACAAAACCCACCACAAGTTTTTCGACTTCGGCGGCGGCCATACGGTTGATTCCGGAAACATCAGCAGAAACGATTTCAACCAGTTCTTCAACAACATGTCTGGCGCGAACCGCGCCGCTCCGCAACTGAAGACGCATGCCGCTCGAACGCCGGCCGAACAGGAAGCCACCGCGGACATGATGGTTGGCGTGGCAGACCAGCCCGACATCAAGTCTCCCAAGAAGAACGGGGGCGCCCTCATGCACGAACTTGATGACGTGCTCAAGGTAGGCTCGAAGGTGCTCGACTGGACAGCGACGGCCGTTGGTGTACTCGGCTTCATTCCAGGGCTGGGCGAACTGGCCGATCTTGCTTCAATGGTGATCGAGGCCGAGGCCCAAGCTGCAAATCTTCTGCACACCGCGATCAGCGGCGGCAACATAAAGAAGGCGCTGGAGGAAGCCGGGCTCAGTCTTGCGGCCCAGGCCGTGGGCTGCATCTCCGGCCCCGAGGTCAAGATAGCGATTCGGGAAGGCTTGGTGAAGCAGGCAATTCAAGAAGCGGCGACGGCCGGCATCAACCTGCCGGTGTCGATGGCTCAGTCCTACGCGGAGGACTATCTGAATAACCTCAAGGTACGGATCGAATCCGAGCAAACGCAAGCTGCAGGTGCCTACGCCTAGGTCGTAGCGGCGCTCTCGACACAGGATAAATCTGGAACGAAAGGCTCGCTTGCGAGGCCACCGCGCGGCAGGGTCGTCCGCGCGGTGCAGGTCCTGCAAGCTCCGCCAACATATTCGGCTTACACCGACGAGCGTATTTGTCGCTAGCTAAATCAGCGCATTTGTCGGCTGTACTCGAGCGTCCGACGGACATTCTCCATCGCGTGCGCCACCGCGAAGGTTTCGCCGCGCTGATTGCGCCGCCCATCGCGGACGGTGAACTTGTCGATGCCTTCACGCCGCCACAAAAACCGGACGGAGCGGCGAACCTGACCAGCTTACGTCGTCGGATCGAGAACACATTAGTGTTGCGTGGAGGCTCAAGGTCCTTGTCTCCAGCGCCTCCTGATCGCTGTCCTCGTCAGTGGGCCAATTTTATGGGTCTGCCACAAGCGGGACTGGAGGATCGCTCTTCGTTGCTGACCCTCATTAGCAACTTTGACCTGCCGCCCCGCCCTGGGGCAGGATCGAGCCAAATCGCCGCGTGGTTCGAGGCAAGTAAATTGCCGAACGAGCTGCGAGTGGTCCCGGCCAGGCGGGCCTCCGAGACCACGTCAAAGATCAAGCTCATTTTATCCGTCCTGGCGCCTACATTCCGCTTATCAAAACTGCGCTTGGATGAACAACGGGCTTGCCTGATCAAATGCCACATAGTCGAGGCCTTCCACCAACTCTCTGATCTGCGGCTTTCGCCAGCCCACTGCCGACATGTGAGGCGGCCTGTCCAGAAACAGCAACAATGAGATCGGCTCACTTTATTTCTGAGGCTCGTCAGCTTGTCGAAAGCTAATGCTTCCATAGTGGACATGACGGAGACTGCTTCCTCCGCGCGAACGAAGCTTGAAGTAGGAGAACCCGATGCGCATTTCCAGCTCAAGCGCCGCTGGGCACTTTGATTCCGACCTCCATGCGACTGGCGGCGGCAAAAAGGGATCTCGGCCCCCTGGCGAGCACGATGATCATGGCCAATCGCCTGGTGCAGGAGCTCCCTCCATAAATGGCGGCACGTCTAGCCCAGACGCTGGCTCGCACGCCGCTGCTATTCAGCAAGCGTTCAACGTCGCTCTCGGCGCCGCCGCTATGCAATTTGTAAGTAGTGAAATGGGTCGTTTCGACGACGCCATGGCCGAGACAGAGCAGGATTCCTGACCTCGCATGTTGCGGCGTCAGGAAAATCGGAGCCGCAAGGCGCGGCAATGTTCGAATGAACAGGAGAAACAGTATGAATGATAAGGTTGGTGCTTCTCATACCTCGACCGCGGGTGGCGCAGGTGGTACCGCTGCTGCAGCCGCTGGTTCCGCCGCTGCTGAAGCTGCGGGAGAAGCGGCATTCAACAGGCAACTCGCCGCCCTGACTGCCAGCAGCACGAAGGCTGCTGAAAGGGATGTAGAAGTTCGCGTCGTCTCGACAGAGCTTTCGACCGTCAAGAAGGCGGCCGACGAGCGGGTGCAGTAACGGATGAAGCGGGACGGCGTTATATCCTCCCGCTTTTGCCGGCCGCAATGATCTGTGAAGTCGCAACGGGCCGTACGGCTTTGCCGTACGGCCTCGTTCTTCGTTCAGGAGGCGACCGTGAATGAATCAGCTTCCCCGCTTTTCGAAGTGTTGTCGGGGTGTTATTCTGGGCTGACCGGCAAAGCGGGGGGCGGCTCGTGCTTGATTGGCAGCAGCCTCGATGCTGATCTGGTCTTCATCGAGCAAGGCCTCGAACCGCACCATCTTCGCGTCAGCAGGCATGTCAGCTCGATCGAGATCGAGGCCCTTGCCGCGGACGTCGCGATCGAAGGCCGCGACCCTATTGCGCCAAATGAGACCGTTGTTGTCCCTCTTCCTGCCGTCATCCATATGGGCGCGATGTCCATTCGCTGGTCGATCGAAGGCTCTCAACAAGCCGGCTCTACCGGCCGCTGGCATGTACCGATTGCCGCGCTCGCCTTGGTCCTGATCAGCTCTGCCGCAGTTGGCACCGTCTCAACGAGCCTTGTCCAGTCCGACGGCGCCGCAGCACTGAGCGCTTCGTCCCCCGCCACGGACATTGGCCCCAAAGTCGCGCTCGCCGCCCCTGATGCTCCGGCCACCGACGCAGCTGCTCAACGGCTGCAAGGGGAAGTTGATGCAGCGGGCCTGCTCGGTATCAAAGTCGGCTATGGGCCGGGCGTTGTGACCGCCGATGGCACCATTACGCCTGCCTCGCTCGCTAAATGGCGGGAAGTCCAGCAGCGGTTCGATGTCCACAGCAATGGTGCTTATACGCTCGTCAGCGCGGTCGCCATCAAGGAGGAGAAGACGCCCCCCGCGATTGCCGTCCAGGCAGTTTGGCGCGGAAACGACCCTTATCTGGTCATTGCTGGTCAAAAGTATTTCGTGGGTGCGCTCCTGAGCAATGGATGGACCGTAAAGGAGATCGAAGACGGACGTGTGCTGCTGACACGCAACGGCCAGCTTGCTGCTCTGTCCTATTAGAGTTTTAGTCCGCGGGCAACGAAGGAACGTTTCATGACTAGGCTGCCGCAGCGGTCCGTAGAGCCTGGCACCGCCTTTCAGGGAATCAACAACGAGCATCATGCACCTGTCATCGCCCCGGCCACACCTCAGGCCAGCAGCCTCGGCATCGACAAGGTCCATGGAAATGGCGGCAATGGTCACACGTCAGTTGTTCAAGACCGCGAAGCGCAGGAGCGGTTGGCTGCCAACACGATCGATAACGCGCGCGAACTCAAGTCAATCGATCCAATCTCGCGGATCAATCCCACCGATGCCACCGAACACGCAGGTAAGATCGAAACGAGTTCGGAACTTGTCTGGCTGAACGGCCCCAATCTCGCAGATAGCCTGCTCTCCTTCGTCACGCCCCGCCTGCGTCATTCGCATGTTGTGCGTCCAGAGCAACACGGCCTTCTCCTCGAGCGGCTGGCTGATGCGCTGTCAGCCGCGCCAGAGGGCTCGGTGGCACGCGAAGGGGCCGCGCTTCTGCAGCTAGAGCTGCGGCGCTTAATCCTGCTTCGGCAGAATCACAACGGCTTGATCCAAGGCTAGCAATGCCAGATCCGCGCGGAGTGCAACACTTCACACCTGCCCAGTCGTCGCATGTTTCCAAAACCGATGGGGTGGTGCCGATCTCTGGGCCCGAGCGCGATTTGCTCTGCGCGCTTTCCTATGTCCACCTTGCGTGCGGGCAGAGCGCACACAGTCTGGCTCTTTTACGGCCCGTCGTTCACGAACGTTCTCAAGACGTCGAGCTGCTTCGTATCCTCGCCTATGCTCTCATCTCAGAGCGCCTCGGCGAGGAAGCGCTATCGGTACTGGACAGGCTGGACGTGCTTGATGATCAGCCATCGTCGCGCCTGCCATTGCTGCTGCTGCGCAGCCATGCTCTGCGTCAGGCTGGCCGCATGGTCGAGGCGCAGGCCACTTTCAAGCGCTATGTTTCATTGCGGGGCAGCACGGCTCCGGTCAAACAATAAGGCTTTGCATGGCCAGGCACCTACGAAATCTCGTCGCCCGCGCGCCGTCTCACCCGGATTTGATGGTCGCGTTGATGCTGCTTCTGGCGATCGGAATGATGATCATGCCGATCCCAATCGTGGTGCTCGATATGCTGATCGGCTTCAATCTTGGCTTTGCCATATTGCTGCTGATGGTCGCCCTTTATCTCAATACGCCGCTCGACTTTTCGTCGCTGCCGGGCGTCATCCTTATCTCCACCGTCTTTCGTCTAGCCCTTACCGTTGCAACGACGCGGCTGATACTCGCCGAAGGCGATGCCGGCAGCATCATCCATACGTTTGGCGATTTCGTCATATCGGGCAACATCGCCGTCGGAATTGTCATATTCCTCATCGTGACCATGGTGCAGTTCATGGTTCTCGCTAAGGGTGCCGAACGCGTCGCAGAGGTGTCGGCGCGCTTCACGCTCGACGCCCTGCCTGGCAAGCAGATGGCTATCGACGCGGAGCTGCGCAACGGCCACATCGATCAGCACGAAGCCCGCAGCCGGCGCAGCGCGCTGGAGCGAGAAAGCCAACTTCACGGGGCCATGGACGGCGCTATGAAATTCGTGAAGGGTGATGCCGTCGCCGGCCTCATCGTCATCTGCATCAACATGCTGGGCGGCATCACGATCGGTTCGCTTTCGAAGGGCATGTCCCTTGAGGAGGCGATGCATCAATATACCATCCTGACTATAGGCGATGCGCTCATTTCGCAGATTCCGGCCTTGCTGCTCTCAATTACAGCCGCGACCATCGTCACTCGCGTCAACGGTCCCTCCAGGCTTAATCTTGGCGCCGATATCGTCAACCAGCTTACTGCCAGCACACAAGCGCTACGGCTGGCCGCCTGCGTCCTCGTTGTGATGGGGCTTGTTCCCGGCTTCCCCTTGCCACCCTTCGTCATTCTGGCCGCACTCTTCTGTGCGGCGAGCTTTCTCAAGGTTGGTATGCAGGATGGCAAAGCGGACATCAAGACAGGCGCCAGTTCGACCGGTTCGGCTCCCACTTCCGCGCAGGGTCAGAAGCAAACCGTGCCTGCGGAAGCACTTCCGATCACGCTCCTGCTAGCACCGAACCTGACACAAGCGATCGACAAAGCAGACCTCGAGCAGGGCATCGGACGGGTTTCGGCACTGGTCTCATCTGATCTTGGCATCACAATTCCACGCATTCCAACCAAGGTCGACCAGCAGTTGGCGGATTCGCAATTCAGGGTGGATGTCGAGGGAGTGCCCGTCGAAGCGGACAGCCTTAATCCGACACAACTCTTGCTCAACGACGACGCCGTAAACATTGAATTGAGCGGAATCCCCTTTCGGCAGGACCCAGACACGAACCGGATCTGGATCGAACAAGCTCATGCTCCTGCTCTCAAAGCAGCCGGAATAGGCTATCACCGTGCAAGCGATGTGATCGCTTTGCGGGTCCAGTCGACGTTGAGGCGCTATGCCAAACGCTTAGTCGGCATTCAGGAAACCCGTCAGCTGCTTGGCCGGATGGAGCAAGAATATGCTGATCTCGTGAAGGAGGTGCTACGCACGACGCCGATTCCCCGCATCGCGGACGTCCTGCGCCGTTTGCTGGATGAGGGCATCCCGATCCGCAACACTCGCCTAGTCCTGGAGGCGCTCGCAGAATGGAGCGAACGGGAGCAGAATGCCGTGCTGCTGACCGAATATGTCCGCTCCGGTCTGAAACGGCAGATCTGTCATCGCTATGCCAACGCCCATCGTGTTGTCGCTGCCTTCATCGTCGAGCGCGAAACCGAGGATATCGTGCGTGGTGCCGTGCGCGAAACCGCTGTCGGTCCCTATCTCGTTTTGGAGGATCGGCAAAGTGAGATGCTGCTTTCACAATTCCATCAGATCCATGCGAGCCTCGCGCGGAGTCAGAGCCAGCCAGTCATTCTTGGCTCGATGGATATCCGGCGTTTCGTCCGCGGCTTCCTCACCCGCAACGGGATCGATCTGCCAGTTCTCTCGTATCAGGATCTTGCCGCGGACTTCACGGTCCAGCCGATTGGCTCCGTCAAGCTTTCCGCGGGCAAGGACAAGACCTCCACAGGAGAGCATCGCGATCTCCTCCGTGCGGCCGGCTGACGAGTAAAGCTGTGGGCGTGAGATAACCCATGAAATCATATGAAATTGACGTTCTGCGGTGCCGGCGCAGCTTTCGTCCGCACTCGTGCTCAGCCATTCTCCCAATTCTCGCCGTTTTGCTGCTCGCAGGCTGCGCTAACTTAGACCACCCGGGCCTTTCATCACAGCAGACGCCCACAGCAGAGTTGGTTGGCGTTACGGAGATCGATCCCGCTATGCGAGAGCGCATCGCTCACGCCCTCGTTCGGGACGCTGACGCGCAGCACTTGTGCGATGCGCTGAAGCAAAGACCGGGCAACACCGATGCGGCGATTCCTCTTGCGCGGGCACTGCTGGCTCGTAAATGCCCGGGCGAGGCGATTGAGGTGCTTGATAGCGTCTTGTTGGCGTCACCCGGCGACCTGCGCGCACTGAACGCCAAAGCCGTCGTCCTCGATCACCAGGGCCGCCACCGGGAGGCCCAAGCGCTGTACCGCCAAGCTCTCGCAGCCGAACCGGCAAATCCGATGTTGCGCAACAATCTCACGCTATCGCTCGCACTTGACGGCAAGACAGAGCCAGAGAACGCCAAGCCCCAATCGCAGTGGGACGGCCGACAGGCATTGGCCCGATCGAGATAGACCAGCGACTAAGAGCGAACCACAAATGCTTGATGCTTGCCTGACGGTTGACTATTCGCCGCGATGCTCGAGGACCGCTTTCCTGGGAAATGATGTCTTTGGTGGAATGGGAATCGTCACGTATATCCGCATCAGTGACTCATCACGCATCGTTCCTCGACTGTTTCCGAGGCCATACTCGCCGATGGGCACGTTATCTGCTCAGAAGGCAAAGTATGTTCGACTCGTGTCGGGCGCGCCATCATTATGAGATTTTTGGCTGCCGAGCGAATCCATCAGGTAAGCACGCGCGAACTCATAAAATGTCTCTCGAGCTCCGCAATTGCCCGTTCCTCCCACTCCGCGGCTTGCGCCAGCAATGAGCACTCTTGGATTGGCCGAAATGCCGCGGTCTGACGGCACAGCGAAGCTATCGCGCGATAGCGGCGCACGTTTTCCATAACGGCCACTCCTGTCATGTCTGATCTCTCCACCTGCTGTTCGAGGCGAGAGCTTGGTGCAGAACTGTTTTTGATCCGTTAGCGGTCAGCGCAGAAAGCGCAAATGGTTGGCAAAACCTTGCTAGCCCGATGTCCTATGATGAGCTCCTCCCCGCGGGAAATCAAACCAGCCTTGTATATCAAGATGCTTCGGCACTTCGTCTGACTATGCACTGTCGAGCGGGACGTGAAGGCGCGCTCAGGCGCACTATGCCAGCCCGAAACGTCGGCGGGCCATCGTGGATGTCCGCGCCGCGCTGCCTAGGCGTGTCACGCCGGCGGCAGGAGAATTAGATTGCCTGCCTCCTACGGCTACACGGAAGCCGAGGACCACTTGACCTTAGATTATAATCTGCCTTGGCAGCGTCATCAAAGATCTCGCGCGAAACGATCGGAATGGCTCCTCCGCAGACGGAATCTGCTAAGTGCCACCCGCCGACGCGCAATCCTTGCCCGCACGTCGCTCGAGCGTGAGGCCCATCGCTGCGGCCGCTCACCTGGTTCGCAGATTTGCTCGTGCAACTTCGTCCCGTAGCAAAACGTGTCCTGACTGGAGACCGGTAATTAAAAGCATTCCTGGCTTGGCCGCTTGAGCACCGCGAACCTCTGTGCTGCGCCGTTCACGACACTTTACGCCGGGCCGAACTGTTTGTGGCGCAGGCACTAGCATCCCACCGAAATAAGGAGGTGACAGCACGTTTTGTTTGAACAAGTATCCTATGCGACTGTTCGAAAGATAGTTTGTAGCCAGAGCGCTCGCACCGCTCGCGACCAGGGGACTCGGATGATCACGCCGGTTCGACGGAACTGGAGTCCAAAAGAATTATTCAATGGTCTTACGCCTGCGATGTTCACCGCCGAACCATCGGCCGTACGCGCACGTTGGGAGAAATTGTGGCCTGATCTGTACACGGAATATGACGCCCGATATTTGAAGCAAGAATTGGCGACCCGAAATCTAGTCGTTACCGATGAAGCTGCGGCATTTCTCAACGCCTGGGCGATCGATGAAGAGCGCCACACCGATGGCTTCATCCGCATCATTGAACTTGTCGCTAATGAATCCGAAAAGGATCTTCGGGAGAGATTGGACGCTCGACCGCATGATTTTGGTCCGATCATTGAACACCTGAAGGACGAATTCTCCCTAATGGTTATGATCGCATTTGATGAGATGTGCACTTGCCGCGCCTACGCAGCAGAAAAGCCGTTTTATGACGGTCTTGGGAACAAGACGTTCCATCTTTGGCTGCGAGAGGTAATTGCCGACGAGGCGGTTCATTCGATGAATGCTGTTAACGTTATTCGCGCGCGCTATCGCGACCGCATTGGCCAAGTCGGCCCAATCCTCGACAACCTAATCCGCGCGAGCGATAATCTACGCTATTGTGGCACCTTCGTCCTGGATTACTTTGGCACAGTGTACTCCAAGGAGCTGCTCGCCAACTCTCGTCTCGCGACCATGAGAAATATTGCCAAGCCACTCACGGTGTAGAGCGAGACTGTAACAGCGAGCCCTACGAAACTTGATTAGCCGCCATATCGCGGCTCAATCCGTCCTTCCCTGTAAGTTGCCAGATGGCGAACACTGTGCGCTTCGTGCGCAATGTCGTGTTCACGACATGCCGGCTGTCGACCTTTGGCAGAACATGCACGTCGGTTCTGTTTTGCGCCCGCTTGGCGCGCCGTTCGTCCGTGCGCGTGCCATCGGGCAATTGGCCCGGCCTTTGCTCCGTTACTTGCCAAACGGTGTGCAGCTGCCCGCTTTGTCAGTCTGTCCGCGCCACGGAACGTGACTCTCGATGGATCGAAAGGCGATGCGATGAAGAACCGGATTTCGGTCACTGCCACGGCGCAAGATATCGCCACTGGCGCCATAGATTCGATGAGGCGTACCGCCCTGGCGGTCGAACACAGAACGGATGATAGCACGGATCGTAACCTATACTTTCTTGCGGAGGAGAGCGTCTTTGCCCAGGACACGATCAGGTCGGATCGACCAGCTAGCTTCGCGCTTCAGAACGGCCTGCAGGTGGTGGTAATCCCGGATCATCGGATACCCGTTGTAACTCAGATGATCTGGTATAAGGTCGGTTCCGCCGACGAGCCGGCGGGCAAATCGGGGCTGGCGCATTTCCTCGAACACCTGATGTTCAAGGGCACCACCAAACATCCGTCGGGTGAGTTTTCCCAGACCGTGTTGCGCGTCGGCGGCTACCGAAATGCCTTCACCGGGAAGGACTATACCAGCTATTACCAGCATGTGCCGCGCGAGCACCTCGGCAAGATGATGGAATTTGAAGCTGACTGCATGACTGGACTCATTCTCAAAGACGAGAATGTGCTGTCCGAGCGCGACGTCGTGCTCGAGGAACTCAATATGCGCGTCGCCAACGATCCAGGTGCGCGGCTCTTCGAGCAAATGATGGCAGCGCTTTACCTCAACCATCCCTACGGCCGGCCTGTGATCGGTTGGCGGCAGGAGATTGAAAAGCTCGACCGCGAGGACGCGCTCGCCTTCTACAAGGGCTTCTACGCGCCGAACAATGCCATCCTGATCATCGCGGGTGACGTCGAGGTCAGTGAGATCCGCCCGATGGTGGAGGAGAATTTTGGCGGCATCACCCCGCAGCCATCAATCCCCGCGGACCGCTTGCGACCGCAGGAGCCGACGCCGGCCGCGCCGCGCACCGTGACGCTGGCCGATCCCCTCGTCGAGCAACCTGCCTTGCACCGCTGTTATCTCGCACCGTCGGCTCACACCGCGGACGCCGGGGACAGTGCAGCGCTCGAGGCGCTCGAGAAACTGATGGGCAGTGGCGTCAACTCATATCTTTATCGCGCGCTGGTAAACGACAAGCAGCTCGCGGTCAGTGCCTCGGCGGGCTACCACGCTACCGCACTCGATCCCTCACAATTCTGGATTTCCGTCACACCAAAACCTGGCGTCGAGTTCGGCCAGATTGAGCGCGCGACCGACGAGGTGATCGCCGACATTGCGCATCATCCCGCGAGCACCGAAGATCTCGAGCGGGTCAAGACCCGGCTGATCGCGCAAGCAATCTACGCCCAGGACAATCACGAATTGCTCGCGAGCTGGTATGGCCGCGGCCTGGCGACGGGACTTTGCATCGACGATATCCGAGGTTGGCCGGACGGCATCCGCGCCGTCGGCGCCCAGCAGGTGCAGGAGGCCGCGCGGAAATGGCTCGACAAGAGACGCTCGGTGACCGGGTATCTCATCAAAGAGTCAGCGCCACAGCACCAGGAGAAGCTGCAGTGACGTATTCTTGTACACGACGTGAAGTTCTCCTCGGCGGAGCGTCGCTCTCAATCGCGATGCTCGCCTCTCCACCTTCGGTTGCCGCCATCACGACCAAGATCCGGCGTCTGGTCTCGTCTTGCGGCATAGAAGCCTGGTTCGTCCGAGATTCCACTGTCCCGTTGATCGCGATGGAATTCGCTTTCGGCGGCGGCGCGACCCAAGATCCCACCGACAAACCCGGGGTTGGCCACATGGTTGCTGGCCTGCTCAACGAAGGTTCCGGCGATCTCGACTTCAAGGCCTTTCATGAGCGACTCGACCGTCGTGCCATTGAGCTAAGCTTTGGATCGACCCACGATCACTTCTGTGGTGCCTTGCGCACCCTCGAGGACAACAGTGACGAGGCCTTCGACCTTTTACGGATGGCGCTAACCTCGCCCCGCTTCGACCCGACCGATGTCCAACGGATCCGTGCCAGCATGCTTGCGCGCCTTCGACATTACTCGACAGATCCATCGTCGCTCGCCGATCGCAAGTTCCTCGAGGTCGCCTTCAACGATCATCCTTATGCTCGCCCAGCCGCGGGCTCGATCGAAAGCTTGCCGAAGATCAAGGTCGCGGATCTCAAGAGCCATGTCCGACGCGTGATCGCAAGAGACACGCTCAAGATCGCGGTGGTTGGCAACGTCGATCCAGAAGTTCTCTGCAAGCTTCTCGACAAGACCTTTGGCGGCCTGCCCGCCAAGGCGGACTCGACGCCGGTACCCGACGTGGTCGCGGCAAAGCCGCCGCAGCGCGTGTTCATTCCGTTCGACGTGCCGCAGACAGTCGTGGCTTTCGGCGGTCCCGGCGTTCGCCGCAGCGAGCCCGATTTCATGGCCGCCTATGTCGTCAACCATATCCTCGGCGGTGCCGGTCTGAGGTCGCGGCTGTTCCGCGAAGTCCGCGAGAAGCGCGGGCTAGCCTATTTCGTACGCGAGCACCTGGTCTGGAGGGATCATTCGGCCATGTTTGTCGGCAAAAGCGGGACCCGAGCCGATCGCGCCGGCGAGACGGTCGAACAGATCGAGAAGCAAGCCCGCCACATCGCCGAGGCAGGGCCCACCCAGCAGGAACTCGATGACGCAAAGTCTTGCCTGAAAGGCTCGCAGATGCTGGCGCTCAACTCATCATCGAAGCTTGCGCGAACACTGCTGCAGCATCAGCTTGACAAGCTCCCGATCGACTATTTCCAAAAGCACAACGCCGTCGTCGATTCCGTGACGTTGGAGGACGCCAAGAGGGTCGCGCAGCGGCTGTGGGGCCAGGGTCTACTCACCGTTATTGTCGGCCGCGCCCCGCTGGGCGCAGACCGGTCGTCCCCTGTCCCATCGGCCACGACGCCCCCGCCACACGTCGACCAGCTAAGCGCCACGCCATCACCCACCTTACCGGGAGAACCAAATTAGCTTTTGGGCAGCTCGGCGTCGTAGCCACAAGGCTCGCTCTCCACTTCTCCTTCCGGTGGAGAACTGGCACTTGGCTACCCTGGGGGATCCGGCTCAAACTCGCGGACCAACGGCTGGGCAACACAAATGACCGCTCGCCGATTGCCTTGTTGCTAATCTTTCACCTTCTGGCTCAAGCAGCGATCCGCGGCACCCGGAAGTCTTCATAGCTATAAATTGCTCCTTTTGGAGGATTCCGGGACGAAGAAGCAGGAGCTATGAGGTCGACGCTTCCCGTTTCCGATCCTTACTCGATCTGATGCGGTAAACTCTGCCTTTAGGCGCCTTACAGTTGTGCTCAGCTAGTGCTACCGTCGAGGACTGGCGATATGTACCGTGGCGCCAGCGATGCACAGATCACCCGGTGCACGTCGTCTAGGGTACGCCGTGAAAGACTCCTCACGCCGGGCGCGCGCGAGACTGGCACCCCTAGAGACACTCAAGCTGCTTCACACCCTTGCGCCAGCGTACGCTCCACGGCGACCGGATCACGATCGATAATCGTCAGATAGGCGCGCGGTCTGATCGGGAGCATATCGCCCTTGCTCCCAATCTCGCAGGCTGGCCAGCTTTACAGAGAAGCGCGGGGCACATTCCTCCTGCGTCAGTCCGACCTTCTTCCGAATTGCCTTCACATCGATCATTGTGCGGCATGATCTGGGGCTAACGCAACCCGAGCCCGCGAAGCTCTTCGCACTTACGACGCGTCAGGTCGCCGAGATCGAGCGCGGTGTAGCGAATCGGAGCTCCGAAACACTGCAAAAAATCGGGCGCGCGTTTGGCTTCCAGCTCGAGTTCTGCCGATCGCGCAGACCATGGCTCGACTCTTTCATTGCCATCTTCGAACTGACTAGCCACGGCACCTGTTGAAGACGACGGCCGCCATGATTGTCGAGTTAGACGTTTGATGATCGACCAGGTCATCACAGCCGCGCAACCCGACGGGCGGAAAGCGCCTGCGCACCCGCGCGACACCGCCTCGATCATGCTTCCACTAAGCCTACCATCTGACGTTACGTCAGATTCAAGTCATTTCATGCTGATCAATGACCAACAGAACTGTGCGGTTGATGGTGATCGCGATGGTCATCACCTGCGCGCAGCGGCTCTTTGACGAATTGCTCTTTCAGCTCTTCACAAACCTCACGTGAAGCACGATCACGGACGATTAGCTACTGTTCTCGACTGCATCGCCGTTGCAATAAAAAATCTCTAATGGCTCGACGTTGGAAAAACTCATCAGTTGCGCCGCTCCCGCATCGAAGATTCAATTACCCCTTCTTTCCGCCATGTTCACACCCAAAGCAGAGACTCGCCGTCTGCGCACTTCGCGCGCGGCAATAGCGAGTGTGTCTCAGGAGAATTCTATGGTGAAGCCAGTTGTGATTGTGGTGGGCGCAGACAAGGGAGGTGTCGGCAAGACGACCGTGTCACGAACGCTTCTGGACTACTTCAATGTCAATAACGTGCAAACACGCGCATTCGACACGGAGTCGCCGCGAGGAACGCTGAAGCGCTTCTATCCCGCAATCACAGAAATCGTCGATATGACGACGACTGCGGACCAGATGAAGATCTTCGATACCCTGAACTCAGGGCTGTCCGTCACTGTCATCGACGCTCGCGCCGGCTTACTATCCACAGCGTTGACCTCCTTGCGCGACATCGGCTTTTTGGATTCGGCGCGGTCCGGCCAGATCACCTTTGCCGTATTCCATATCCTGGGATCATCCATCGCTTCGCTGGACGAGATCGCCGAGACTGCGACCTTCATGGACGGCGCAAAGTACTATCTGGTCAAGAACTTCATCAACGACACTCAGTTCTTCCAGTGGGACCAGTCGACCTACAATTCCTATTTTCATCGCATCAAGCATGCGACCGAATTGACCATACCGAAGCTCAACGAGATGGCCTATGAGCAGGTCGAAGTCGCTTCTGTCCCATTCGTAGACTTCGTTGCAAACAAGGGGCGGAACGATGAGCCAGCGAACAACTCCTTCGTGCTGCGCGGCTATGTACGGCACTGGTTGGCTAATGTCTGGAGCGAATTTGATCGCATCAACTTGACGGAATTGGCCGGCGCCAAGTCAACGGCCCGGAGTGCCGAGAAGTAGTCGCATTATCGACGAGCGACGGGTTGAGCCCAAGCACGACGCGAGATTGATCTGCTGGCTATGTTAGCGACACCCATCTACATCATCTGCTCTCCTAGCCCGCAGGTCGGCAAAACTCTCCTCGCTCGCCTCGTGAGCGAGTACTTGCTGCTGAAGAATGGCACGGCGCTCTCCTTCGATGTCAATCTGAAGGAGCCGTCATTGCTCGATTACCTCCCCAACATCACGGAGACCGCAGATGTGATCGATACTTATGGCAAGATGCAGCTGATGGACCCGCTGATCATTCACGATCGGGTCGCCAAGGTGATCGACCTCGGCTTCCACGCCTTCGATGAATTTTTCAAGATGTGCGAGGAGATCGGCTTTATGAAAGAGGCTGCGCGCGGCCGTGTCGCGCCTATCATCCTCTTCGTTGCGGGCGCTGACCGCATTTCCTTTCGTGGCTATGAAATGCTGCGGCGGCAGATTCCTGCGGCGTCGCTGGTCACCGTCCACAATGAATTCGTGCTGTGCGGAGGATTACCTGAAGCAATGGATACAGAGCGGGTGCTTCGAATTCCCGCGCTGCCCCTGTTTCTAAAGAGATATATAGACCGACTTAGCTTTTCCTTTACCGGATATCTGCGCAACGAGAAGGACTGGTCTTCCGAGCTGCATCAGTGGATCCGACGAAATTACACCATGTTTCGCGATCTGGAATCGAACGTAATGCTGCGGGGACCTTATCGATCCCGGGCGACGAATATCGAGAGCCTACGGCGCACAAGGGTAACTTGAAGTTCCGGCTCGCCATCTATTTCGATGGATAGCCGCGCGACGCTTCATCTCGCGACGGATGGAGGCGGTGACGCGGCGGACCTGGCCCGAAATCCAGACCTTAAGCCGATGCGGGTGGTTGTGACCATGATGCCCCTTTGTCGCGTGGATGCGGCGAGTTTGTCGCGTCGATGCGGCGGGGCTCCATGCCGGTGAGCTTCTCCATGTCGGCAATGACGAGGCCGAGCGTGTGCCCGTCGAAGAGATTGCAATGCAATGCTTTGGCAAGGATGAGGAATTGTCTGCCCTTGAGACGTCAAGGGGTGGCGATACTGACCCTGCAGCCGAACTCGTAAGGAGCGCGGGCTTTGCCCTTGCCGTTGCGCTCGACCTCCGGCGCATGTAACGCATAGATATTTGGACCGCGCTAATGCTGATCCTGGCTGCGCACCCCGCTGCGTTAAACCGGAGCAGTGGGCCGAAGCGAGCTTCCAGAATTGTACCGTCACCGATCTTGCGGCGGATATCACGAATCCGGCCAAGCCGTGTCCGAAGGAGCTTGGCTGGCACCGGGCGCGCTTGAACTGACGAGCATGAGTATAGCGGTCGATCATGATGGCTGCGCGCTTAGCGAGGCGCAAATAGCTCTGGCGCACCGGCACACAAATGTGCTTGGCGCCACCCGCATGCGTCGTCGCGCGCTCTTGGCTGCTCGAGAACGACCGGACAACCTATCTAATCCTGATCGCTCATACGGCACCAAGTATGCGGAAGCCCCCCTGATTGCCTGGCTCCGCCTACCCAGATTGCCCCGCCGTAGTGACACCCGCCGATAGGAAGCATCGGACTGGCAGGCCTTGGAATTGAATGCGGCTTCACAGCTGGAGGCCGCGCTCAGCAAGCACCTGGCGCATTAGCGCGCCCTTGATCCTGCAGGCGATCCCTTCTGAGATCTCGGGTCCGAGCAATCGCTCGGCGTCCTCGTCGCCGATCAGTTGAAGACCCGCGAGCCGGTGATTCAGCCGGTGCTTGAACTCGTCCCCCATCGCTTCGTGGAGCCGGGTCTCCATCACGTTATGGGCTTCCGGTGCAATGCGCTTCACCACCACCTCCCAAGGTTCCCAGCGCGTCGCCAAATAGTTGGCGAATTCCGTCGCCTCCTTGTCCCGCACGATCGTTTCTGCCCTGTCGATATCAGCGTCAGTGACTTCCGAGACGCCGAAAAAGCGCATAGCTGGAGCGATGTGCTCCAGTCCCAGGCGCTCCCGCAGCCTCGTCTGATAGGCAAGGTAGACCTCGATATCGTCGACATCGCCGATGCGACCATCGGTTTGCAGCGATTTGACCTTCTCGCGGGCAATCCCCTCCAGCGCGTCCAGGCGGAACA
The DNA here is from genome assembly GCF_054056795.1 of Bradyrhizobium sp. USDA 3315. NCBI lineage: Bacteria > Pseudomonadati > Pseudomonadota > Alphaproteobacteria > Hyphomicrobiales > Nitrobacteraceae > Bradyrhizobium > Bradyrhizobium sp. USDA 3315. Next base: position 279,672 of record NZ_JBSRYP010000001.1, read on the forward strand.
TGACCCGGCCCAGATCGATGAGATCGGCAAGGCGACCGTCATTATCATAGACGCCATTCTTGACGTCCTCGATCATGCGTGCGTTTTGCATGGCGTTCCAGGTCAACGTGACCCGATCTTCGCACGTTTCACTGGCGTCAAGGGCCAGGTCGAAATACCGCTCACGCAAGTTGCTGTTCGTCGCGGCCTGCCGCAGATCGTTAACCACCGTCCGTCGGAACCCCTCATCGCTAGAGTTCACTGTTCTCGACAGCCGGTCGAGGAACCGCGCGTATTCCGGGGCCCCTCTTTCTTGTTCGAAGCGATGCCAGGTGGCCATTACCGATGGCTCGGCCTCGAGCCAGTCCGCAATAACCTCTTGCAGAGACCGCGGCTCGACTTCCACAGCTCCTTCGGCGGTCGAGAAAAAAACCTGCGGACCTGCATAGCCTGCGGCATGTATCGCCGTCGCCAGGCCGGCCTGCACCCAATCGGGGAGCGGGTTATTCTCCAGATCAACGCTCGAGTCACGGCTTAGCTGTGTCAGCAGGGTGTCGGGTACGCTGCTGAGCTGGTTGTTGCTGGCGCCGAGCCATAGCAGTTCGGGAGGCATCGTTTCGGGCAGACCGGTCAGCTCGTTATGGCTAGCGCTGAGCCATTCGAGCCCGGCCGGAAGAGGCTCGGGCAGAGCCGTCAACTGATTGTAATCGACGTTCAGGCGCTGGAGCCCACCTGGAAGCTCGGGCAGACTGGTCAGACGATTGCCGCTGGCGTCCAGTTCCTCAAGCGTCGCCGGAAGGCGATCAGGCAGACTGGCCAGCTGATTGTTATCGACGTTCAGGCGCCGCAACCCGGGCGGTAACTGTGCCGGCAGGTTGGTCAGCCCGTTGCTGATGACATATAGCCGTCGCAGGCCAGCTGGCAGCTCAGGCAGATTGATCAGCCGATTATTGCTGGCATAGAGCCGCCGGAGACCAGCCGGAAGGTCCGCGGGAAGGCTGTTCAGTTGATTGTTGTCGACATTCAGGCGACGCAGCCCGGCCAGGATCGGTCCAGGCAAGGCGGTCAGAGACAGCGACGACAGATCCAGGGCCTCATTGACGTCGCCCCTCTGCCGCCAATCCATCGTTCGACTTACCGCCTGTTGGCGATTCTCATGTTGCCCCTGCCCGTCTTGGTGGGCAGCCCAGTCCACCAAGGCCTCGTGCTGCCGGCTGGATGCCTCACCGGCGAATGCCAGCGCATCCGTCAGAGCTTCGCGCCACTGCGTTGTGGCCGGAGACCCCGGCTCGGAGGTTTCCGAATCGGAAGTTTCGGAAGGAGAGCCTGAGCCAAGCTGTTCTGTATTCATCGACGCCGTTTCTTCCTGTCCAAATGAAGCGAATGCGTCCGGAGCCGCACCTTTAAGCCGCCAGACCTCACCATGGTTGGCGCGCTCATCGACTGATGACAAAGCTGGCGATCATCGCGCGGTCACGACCCACGACCGGCGCAAACGCCCTGCCGGTCTTTCGGCCGGTCCGCTGCAGGCGGATGCAGAGCGCCCGCACCAAGGCCCGGTGGTATCGCTTGATGATGGAATCCCTCTAATTCTCTTCCGCCAGATCTGAAGCCGGACCTGCCAGCCAACCAGCAAAGACCTTATGCTACGAGACCGAGCTGTCGATAAGCTGACGGGCTTCGGAGCAAGGAACAAGGGGGGATGGCTAGCCATCGGCCTCTCTCGAAGCTGAGATGTCAACTGTGTACTGACGAAACGCGAACGAGGATCAACGGAGGTGGTAGCTTGGCAGATTGCTCGCTGTTTATGGCGCCTCGACAGCGGCGCTGAGACGGCCAGTTGCAGCCACTGTTGCGCGCGAGGCCACAGTTCCTCCCTGCTCGTTCAGACAGCCGCGTCGGTACCCTAGGTTGAAAGCCCGCAATCCATGTAAGATCACTCGCGCTTCACTGCGAGGCGGCACGCCCGACGCAATCGGAAAAGGCTGGCTTATGTCTTCCTGGATGACGCACTCCCACCTAGTCCGACATCGGCGCCGATCCTCGCCAGATCGACTCACGCCGCAGGCTTCGGCCAGCAAAAGCTGACGACCTGACTCTTGCCGGAATGCCTTCTCGGTTGAATGATTGAATAGCTGCATTTGCAGATGCGATGGAAGTCCTTCGCCTCGAGCTCAATGTAGTAGATCCGCCCCGCGACCGATAAACTCGAGCACCGACTGCGACTCGTTGATCTCGCGCGAGACGCGCTTTAATATCCGAATTGCCACCTCTTCCGTAGCGATCAACCCCGCCCTCTCGCAGGCTAAGCCGAAATGGTGCATCACCTGTTCGTAGGAAGGCGCAACACGATTCTGCAACAAGCTGATCGCCAACGATGAGAGCATCTGCTCGACGACAGCCTCCTCAGCCTGGATCAAGAACTACATCCTCCTGATTGTTTGCTCAATTCTGTGAACTGTAGACGCCGCCGACGGCATCACGAGGGCATCGCTGCGTGGGATTGTCGCATTGCGACGTCGCCGCATCATGCGCTTTGAACACCGCTAGGAAGAGATTTCTTTGGTCGATTGCCTCGTCTGGTGGAACCCCTTCTCCCCCGTACGAGGCTGGGTAGCTTCACTTTGTATGAGTTGCAGTTCCCCGATGATCTTCGCTATCGCCTCATGGCCCGTTGCGCCTTGCGGCCATCTGCTGAAGTCATCCAACAGACTCTCCGATTCTGGCTTGGTAAAGTCAAAGAACCGGACACCGCGGCCAAGGACCTCCGTGACAATCGCGATCGTGGCTTGCCGAGCTGCACTCTCCTGCGGCCATCTGTTAAAACCGATCACCAAGCCCCTGAGGTCCTGGGCGGTGAAGTCTGAGAGCCCCGACTTGCGGCCGGCACGACGAAGGACTTCGCCCGCGAGCACCACGGTCACTTGACCACACGGCAGTTCCTCCGGCCAATTGCTGAAGCCGTTCACTAAGTTCGCGAGTCCCTGCTGAGAAAAGTCGCAGAGCTGAGTGGCACGGCGTAGAACCTCACGAGCGAGTGAAACCGCTGCTCGGCGAAACGCCGGCTCTTCCGGCCACTTGCTAAAACCATTCACCAGGTTTGCCAAGCCCTGCTGAGTAAGATCGGGGAGCTGATCAGCACGCCAAAGCACCTCCCCAGCGATCGCGACTGTAGCCTTATGGCAGGTCGCATCGTCAGGCCATTTGCAAAACCCGTTCACCAGATTCGCTAGTCCCTGCTGGCTATAATGAGGAAGTTGGTCAGCACGGCGCAGGAGCTCACTTGCGATCGCGACAGTGGCTTGACGAGAGACCGCCTCATCTGGCCATTTACTGAAGCCATTCACCAAATTTGCTAGATCCTGCTCGCTATACTCATGAAACTGGGCGACTCGTTCAAGAACTTCGCTTGCGATCGCAATCGTGACTTGACCACAGGCCAGCTCTTCCGGCCACTTGCTGAAACCGTTCACCAGGATGGCCAATCCCTGCTGAGGAAACTCGCAGAGCCGGCCGGAACGATGCAGAATTTCAAGTGCAAGCGCGGCTGCGGCCTGGCGCGAGGCCGCCTCGTCCGGCCACTTGCTAAATCCGTTGACCAGGCTCACCAATCCTTGCTGTGTAAAGTCAGAGAGCTGGTGATGACGGCGCGCGCGCCGAATGACATCGCCCGCGATTGTAACGGCGGCCTGGCGAAACTCTTTCTCTTCCGGCCATTTGCTGAAGCCGTTTACCAGCGCCGCCAGGCTCAGATTGTTCAATTCTTGAAGCGGCCTGCTTTCCTCACGACAAAACTTAGCTATTCTGATCGCCCCTTTGCGACATTCCGCTCTATTGGAGTGCCGACCGAATGATGCTGCAAAAATAGAAAGAGCTCTTATTCCAATTTTCCCAATCAACCCATGGTCAAGCAACGACACGCGAGACGCTATTCTCTCGCAAGCGTCCCGGCCCGCCTGACCTCCGGCCTTTCGGCTCACCGCATTGCATGTCGTGGCATAGCCCCACGACCTCCCGGCACGGACGCTTTCCTCGAAACCCGGCAGGAATCTAGATTGAAACTCAAGGGCTGCCTTTTGCAGAAAAACCGGATGGTCCGTCTTGCGCAGCTGTTTGTCCCGCGCAACCACCACGGTTGAGAATTCAACGATGTCGCGAGCACGATCGATCTCGCTTAGCGCCGTCGTCAGATTGGCTTGAGCAGACATGGGACCTTCCGAGCTTTCGCCGCAGCACCTTGTGCGGCCACCAGCTCAATGCGACCGGTCACCGCTCCCGGCTGAATATTAACCGCCTTGCAGTTGAAGCACCTGCTTGCGAGAGCCGGGCTGCTCACTTGGCGAGCCCTCGCTGCACAGCAAGAAATGCGATTGTAGAATTTGTCAGCGACATTCTACTGCGCGCATCATTCCATTACCTCATGACACATCACGATTCCAGCCGTAGCAGGGCGATTGACAACGGCCAGCACGGCATCGCCCGCGCCGATGGATGCCAATTGTTTTCTTGCCAATGGCCCGCAAGCGACAACATCGGCAATTAGGAAGCCACCTCTGCCTGAACATATTGAACTGCCTTTGTCTTTACGAGACTACAACCTGACGCAGCGTGGGGTTCAAGCTATTAAATGGGTATCGTGGCGTGGACCTTGCACAGACGACAATCAAGGTGACGATCGCAGCCCTTATTCAGTTCGACACGACTTCGAATGACATTTACCCCCTGAGGTCCCAAGCCCGCTCCTGCGCTTCTACGCGCAGGATCTCGCGGTAAGCTCGTCTTATCTTGCCGCCTGGCCATTTCCATGATGCTGGTGAGCGCGACAACCCTACTCGTAGACATGCCCATTGAGAAACGATTGTGATTGTCCGGCGGCAAGCGCGACACTGATCACCGCCGGGGACGGCGAGCGCAATGAAGCCGCGACGGTCGTACCCATGCTGCTGGAGTCAACATCGCTACGTTTCCCCTCGTGAACTACTGCTGTGAGTTCGACGCCGATCAACCCTGTGGAGCGCAGGAATTACGCAACTCACACGATCGTAGCGCCGAAAAACCGCGGTGATCCGCAGCAAATTCCGATCGCACGCCCAGCATAAGGTGATATGTGTTGATGACAGTCTTGAATACATTGAACCGCTTGCCAAATCCGCCAGGCAATGGCGACGAATGGCGTGTTATCACGCGTAACTCCATCGGCATGAATGCGGATTGAGCGTCTCAGTGCTGACGCGTACGCGTTGGTTCTACTTCCAATGTCCAAGTAAACCTGCATCTGTGATGACTTCGATTGATGATAAACTAAGTGAAATCAGATGGGTGCGAAACGAGATCTGGCGCTGTCGCAGGTTGCTTACGACGGAATTGCCTCGCGAGGAGAGTGTGGCCGTTGAGAAGCGCCTCCTTGAACAGCTTTCCGCCTTCGAACGGCTCTTGACGACCGCATTTCCTCTGGTCTTGAGTTCTGGAGTGAAATCGTCCGAAAGCAATCCGATCGGTTTAAGTGAATCCACCGAAGCACTTGTTGAGAACGCCTCAACGGCATCAACCGGCTCCGTCGGGAGCTCGATCGGCGGCTAATGCGAGCGGCTTCTCGTGGCTGCGCGGTCAATCATCAGGGGGCTTGCTTAAGAAGCGCTTCTGCTCCGGTGTCTCAGTCTCGATGCAGGACCGGAACGTTGTTGACACCTCGTTTTTTTGATCCGCTCTTTCTCTCCGCCGCGGTTGGCATCACCTGGCGACATTCGACACGCAACCCCTTGAAATTGTCTCTAAGACAGAACATGGCCGCGTCCACGTCGCCACGCCCTGTAAATCGGTCACAGAAGCGCATCACGTCTGGTCTGCAAGACGTCAAGATCTCTTCTGATCTTCGTTCTCGCGCGCGAGCGAATCCCGTGGCTGCGATCGCAATCGCAACAAGGGCGGTTACATGGCAAAGCGCAGGATAAGTCCAACCCGTCCGTCGCTTTTGCCTCAACAAACCTCTCTTAAGCTGCATACCCTTCACTATTGTTTTTTGCCATTGCGAGTATCGTCTGCCTAGCAAAGCAGGTCGCCGCATTGGCAGGAGCGGACTTGGTGTCGTTGTTGCGGGACATCCGAATCATCGCTGCATCGCGCGCCAGGCATTGCGGTCAAGATCAAAGCACAGCATAGGATGGCTGCATTCCAGCGCGCTGCAGCCACGTTAGCTAATGTGTTTAGGTCTTGTGACATTCGCGACGTCAGTTCCCAACATGACTTTCTGCAAAGGCGGCCGGTCCCGCATTGCCTACAACCTGACGCTACGGTCGATTCAAGCACTTTGATCGTCAAACAATTACCAATGCGCTCCAAGAAGGGCATTTCCATATCTGACGGGAGACAATAAGGAGAGTTCCTCGACAACTAGACACTTCACCGGCGGCAGCGCGTGGCAGACATCACCCAACGCCGACCGGTAACAGCCCGGCTACGCGAGGCCGAACACATTGTTGAAGGCTTCGCAAGGGCACATGATTCCATCGCGTCGATTTACGTCGACGCTGCTCGTTTTGATAGGCGTCCGACCTAGGTCGCAAGCCTGCGCGCTCAAATCATGGGACCGACAGCTTTACGACCTGCCAAAATCGTGGGCCGGAATGCCTTCTCAGGGTGCTGATTGTCGCGTGTGGGACGGTCGGTTGATTCCAAGGGTTCGAGCCGACTGCTGCCGTTGCTGTAATTGAAGACCACATCAACAGCCAGACCTTCTCTACTGGCACAGCGGTCGCTACCAAACTGGCACAGCGGTTGCTACCAACAACGATACCGGATGAGATCTGGGCGAGATACCGAAAAGACGCCATTCGTCCTTGACTGTAGGGACTCATTCTGATGACAGGCGGGCGAGCGGCGACCCGCACCTGTTCGCGCACGAATTATGACAAGGGCGAAGCCTGGGATGAGGAAATCAGCGGTACGAGAGCTTTACACCGTAGGCAGGTTATGTGTTCTGGCCGCTGGGATTCTGGCTTCGTCAACGGCAGGCGCCGATGATGATTTGATGAGTGCGGCGAGGCAGATTTTCAAGCCGATCCCCTCTATCGTTCCTGCGGTCAAGGACAACCCTATCACCCACGAAAAAGTCACACTCGGCAAGACCCTGTTCTTCGATCCGAGGCTATCGGCGAGCGGGGTCATTAGCTGCAATACATGTCACAACCTTGGGACCGGTGGAGTAGATGCCGGCCCGAAGTCGGTTGGTCATCGCTGGCAGCTAGGTTCACGTCGCGCGCCAACGGTCTATAACGCGGTCTTCAATGTGGCGCAGTTCTGGGATGGGCGCGCGGCTGACCTCAAGGCGCAGGCTGCAGGCCCTGTCCAGGCCAGTGCGGAAATGAACGCGACACCCGCTCGCCTTCTCAACACGTTGAATTCAATGACGGATTATATCGTCATGTTCAGCAAGGCATTCCCTAACGATGCGACGCCCGTTACCTTTGACAATTTCGCCAAGGCCATCGAGGCCTTCGAGGCAACTTTGATCACGCCCGCCGCTCCCTTCGATCAATACCTCGAGGGCGATCCGTATGCTCTCAGTGCTCAGCAGAAAGCAGGATTAAAGCTATTCATGGAAAAGGGATGCTCATCCTGCCACAATGGTATCAACGTCGGTGGCCAGGATTACTTCCCGTTCGGCGTGATGGAACGGCCAACCGCAAGCCTGCTGCCGAGGGACGACAAGGGCCGCTTCGCCGTCACCAAGGTGCCCGGCGACGAGTATGTTTTCCGCTCCGCGCCGTTGCGCAACGTCGCATTGCGTCCTCCCTACTTCCATTCGGGCCAAGTTTGGAGCCTCAAGCAAGCTGTTGGCGTGATGAGTGAGATACAACTCGGAGCGAAGCTCAACGATACAGAAAAAGACGACATCGTCGCGTTTCTAAATTCGCTTACCGGCCAGCTGCCCAAGATTGATTATCCGATATTGCCCACGCGTACCGATACAACGCCAAAGCCCTCTATGGACAAATAGGACTGTTACCTAACGGTGCCAAGCACTCGTCAACTGCGAAGAGGGAAATGGCGCGGGGACTCAAGCTTTCCGCAACCAAGTCAAAATGCACCGTTTCAGACTCGAGCTTGCAGTCCAACACTCCGGCTCTGAGTTCCTCCGGCTGGCTCCCTCGGCTTCTGCCACAGAAGCAAATACATGCCTGAGCCCGTCTGCCTCTCGAGGCACGAGCATTCCTCAATTTCGAGAACGCGTCGTGGAGCGCTACGGCCCGGGGCGTGGATCTCGATGGATCGTCAGCCATCATGGCCTGGTTTGCTCTTCGTCAGCTCGATTGATTCCGCGTTCCAGTTTGGCGGTGTCTGCTCGAGAATGTTACGGACGAAGAACTCCAGGAGCTTGAGCTGTGCATAACTGCCCGGTGTTCCGTGATCTGCGCCTGGCACATAAAGCATATCGAAGTATTTTCCCGCCTTGATGAGCCGATCAGCAAGCTGAAACGTGGCGGACGGATCGACGTTGCGGTCCATTTCGCCGACTATGAGCAGCAGCTTACCTTGTAGCTTGTCGGCATTGTCGATGGCGGAGGATTGCGAGTATTCGATGCCGACCGGCCACCCCATCCATTGTTCGTTCCACCAGATCTTGTCTAGCCGGTTATCGTAGCAGCCACTGTTCGCGACCGCGACCCTATAGAAATCAGGATGGAAAAGTAACGCGCTCACCGCGTTCTGCCCACCGGCGGAAGTGCCAAAAATGCCGACGTTGGATATATCATACCAGGAATACTTCGCGCTCGCCGCCTTGTGCCATAGGATCCGGTCGGGAAAGCCGGCATCCTTCAGATTTTTCCAGGCAATGTCGTGGAACGCGCGCGAGCGATGGTTGGTACCCATTCCATCGATCTGAACAACGATAAAACCGAGTTGTGTGAGCGGCTCGATTGAAGCCGAGAAGGACTTGGGAACGAAGGAACCAGTGGGGCCTGCATAGATGTGCTCCACCACGGGATACCTTTTGCGTTGATCGAAATTGATCGGCAAGTGAATGACACCCCATATGTCCGTATCGCCGTCGCGCCCCTTGGCGTGGAAGCTGAGCGGTGGCTGCCAGCCAGCGGCAACGAGCTCAGAAATGTCGGCGCTCTCAACCTGCATCAGTTCGGCATTATCACTGACACGGTACAACACCATACGGGGCGGAACGCCGATGCGTGACCACAGGTCGACATAGTAGCGACCGCTGGGCGAGAACTCGAAGTGGTGATTGGCTGGCTCAGGCGTCAGCGCCGTGAGTCCTTTTCCATCGAAGTCAATGCGATAGGCATGGACGAAATAGGGATCCTCGCCAGGGTTCATGCCGCTGGCGCCAAACCAGATCTGACGCTTTATCGGGTCGACACAATACACCGCACGGACCACCCACTCTCCTCTGGTGATCTGGTTCTTGAGTTCGCCTGTCCGGCCGTTGAACAGATAGAGGTGCTCGTAACCGTCACGCTCCGAGGCCCAGATGATCTCCCTCCCATCATCGACGTCGTAGCGGAACGTTTTTCCAGTGTTAACACGGCTCATCACCAATGGCTGGTAGTCGACAAAGGTCTTGCTTGCCTCATCAATCAGCGAGCGCGCTCGGCCCGTGGCGCCGTCGACCTCCACCACGCGATAGAGCTGGTGCCCACGCTGATTGTATTCGAAAGTGAATCCCCGCCCGTCCTTCCACCACTGGATCGCCGAAAGACCGTAAGGATTTCGGAACGCTGCATTATCGATTGCGATCGCGCGTCGGCTGCTGACCTCAAACAGCACGGGCTGGAGTAGCGTCAGGGTATCGCCCGGTTTTGGATACACCATGGTCGAATGTCTGGGCTGACGCTGGTCCGCCGGCGATGATTCGAGGTAATGGACCTCCCGTTGGTGGCCTGGACGGACTCGGTAGCCGGCCAGGTGAGTTGAAGCTGGAGACCATCTTAGCGTCGAGAGAGCATAATAGTCACTCTCAGCCCCGTCCCAGGTCAACGGGATGTCCTGCAAGTCGTCCTGGCTGCGCAGGAAGATATTGTAGTTTCTAATGTAGGCCAGCCATTTGCCGTCAGGTGATGCGCTTGTCTTGTTCGGATCGTTCTCTGCCGGCGGCGTGTCGTCGTACGGGCTCTGCGGATAGGTGCCCGGGTGCATGGCATTGCCTGTACAGTCATAGCGTACAAGATCGCAACTCCAATGCGTATGCGCGAGATTGAAGCTAATCTTGCCACCCTTGTCGGCCAGCTCGAAACGGTCGAACGGAAGATCCTCGGGCCTATAGTTCTTGTGGCTCGCCCTGCTCAGCGCCGCCGCGAGGCGGGCTTGATCAAAAGCCGGCTGCTTTGAGCCTTCGTCGGCATCAACCAGCATGAACTGGTGCTTGCCTTGGGTCGTCCGCCGATAGACGAACGCCTCGCCCTCGCCCTCGCCGAGCCAGAACGGCACGTCGGGAACATTGGCAGTAAGCCGGCTATATCGGTTCTCAATCGTGAGCGCCCGCTCGTAATCGGACCGCCCAACCGGCGCATTCACGACCTCGTCTGCCAGGCCGTGCGCAGCTTTGCATTCCTGCTGAACCAACAGTGCAAGCATTAGGGCACCAACTTTGTACATGATGATCAACCTCTCCTCTTGCATGCCGACACCGACCTGAGATTACTTCGCGGTATGCAATTCGCCATTTGGCTGACCTTGTTGCACGTTAAGCGACATGAAACTTGCACTCAGCCTCGAGGCAGAGCCGTATGGTACTCTGACGAACAATTCGCCGACATTGTCGCATCACTTCCACGCCGCTTGTGGTGAGCAGAATTTATGCCAACAAACTGATCCGCAAGCACGCGGCTTTCTTGACCACGATGCCGTCAGCGCAACAAGATCGGTGGTGTTGAAACAAGGCGCGCATCAGGGGCCGAGCACAACACGCATGCTGCGCGTGATCACCTGAGGCAGACGACGTCGCGGAGTGTCATTGCGGATGCAGCTATTGTCGCGCCCCTTGGCGAACCACTCAAACAAGCAGCTCTGGGACTCCGGGCAGCGCCGGACTGAGCCGATCTATAGATCGATGCTCAGGTCAATTCGACGACGATAACTCAGCTGATGCGCCGTGGACACAGACCGCAACAATCTATCTTAGATTCCTCTCGACACGTTGGCCGCGGGTCCGCCGACGAAATGAACGCGCTGAGAGATTTTCTGGTATGCGGCGAGACCATAGAAATAGTCGGCCATCGCTCCCGATCCTGTCGAACTTGACGGGCACAGTTGGAACAGCCTGAAGCACAAATGGCGCTTGGCGGGGTCAGCCGGTGAGAATCTTCCTGATAGCCTCTAAGCGCGCCGCCGCCCTGCTGGTGGGCCAGTCCGCGAGCGAGCACCGCGTGTTCCAAATGAATGCGCCGTGAGAGCTAACAACGCGACGTCCGCCTCTTCCTTCGCCACAAACGCCGGCGTAGCTGCAGTTCATCAGATACCCGACGGCTCTGCCTCGCCAAATCGCGCGCCCCGATCTCAACGCCTATCGACGCTAGGCGTTACGTGCCGCCGATCAGATGGATGACCTCGTCTGCGTTGACATTTTATTGACGGTCCCAGCGGTCCGGTGCAATTGACGGGCTGCCGACGATCAAGCCCGTGGCGACATCAGTGCAGATGACCCTAGCCGGTGCCGTCGGGTCCGCTTCATCCAAGACTGCGATGTCGCAATCTCGATACGGCGACTGCGGTGAGCTGATGCGTAGCGGGGCGATAGTCATAGCCTCTCATACGCGCGCGTATCAGGACGCGAGAGTGGTTGGCGCAAGCGATTGTTCGCAGACGAAAACGCCTGCGTGCTGGTAATGAGATCAGGAGATCAATTGTGAATTCGCATTGAGACATCGCCCTCAGCACTGCAAGGGCGATCGTAAAGGCTGTGGACGAGGGCTAGATCGTGATGCTCTTGAGTTCACGATAACGCGCATCCTTGAAATGTCCGTCCAGGAGATCACTACCTTCTAGTTAAGTGGCCAAATGCAGCCAGTGAGAGCATCCCCTTTTCGTCGGCGCAGAACAGCCAGACGACAAATCCTAGTGCCGACCACTGCATGAGGGGCGAATGTCGCGGTCGTGGCCTCTCCAACCCATTCTCGCCGCAAGAGCCGACAGTATCATCTTCAGCTTCCATCCCGTCCATCCTGCATGGCCGGTTCGCGACGCGGACGTCTGGAACTCGACAAAACGATGGGGCGATTCACACGCGGGGTGGGGCCCATACGAGCTTCACCATGAACGAAACCTCCCCGTGCACCATGCTATTAACCGGCACGCAGATTGCTGGGTGAGGAACAAGGAGCTGCCGCGAGAAAAAGCGGCCGCAGCGGACCATCTTCGGAGTCCCAATGAGGCTTATCCGATTTGACCTGGCTTTGATGCTGCTTGCACCTGAAGTCGCAGAAGCCATGAACCCCGGCGTCCGCGAACACTTCACATCGGCCCCTAACGCTGTGGCGCCGTTCGAGCCGATTGCCGACCACGAGGCGATATCAAGCCCTGGCGGTAGCCGACGCGTCTACAGCCAAACGACGCAAGCCACGCCAGTTCATCCGGCGGATAAACTGCGTCCGGCCAAGCCGGCTGAGGATTCCGCGATACTGGACGCCCGCCTTGCATGTGTGATCGGTCAGCGCTTCCGGCAGCGTTCGATCGCCACGATCCTCGATGACAGGGAGATGCTCAAGATGCCGGCCGTCGTAACACCGTCGATCTGCAATGCTGCCGCGGCACCTTTTGGCCTCCTCGGGGCGGAAACGCTGCGCTGGCGCAAAACGGACTGGATTTTCGCTAGCATGGTGATCATCGCCTTTGCGGCCATTCTCGTCGTGATTTGATGGAAAGATACAGCATAGGCGCGGGCTCGTGAGAGAAGCAAAACCGGGCTATATCGAAGTCGCCTTCAACGGCGCCCCCGCAAGCATCCCGTTGGATGCGCGATTCAGCGTGCCGGCCAAGGGTGTCACGGCAATTTTCGGTCCGCCAGGGTGCGGCAAAACCACGCTCGCGCGCTGCATCGCCGGCGTCCAACGTCTGCCGGGTGGATTCTGCGGCATCGATGGTGAAATTTGGCAGGACGAAACGACGTTTCGGCCGCCTCATCTGCGTCCCGTCGCATATGTATTCCAGCGACCGATTCTTTTTTCCCATTTGTCTGTCAAGCGCACCCTTCTGTACAACGCATCGAAATCGACATCGACAGTGATCGACTTTGATGGCGTGGTTCAGTTGCTCGATTTGGCGCCATTGCTGGACCGTTCGCCGTCACATCTTTCTGGCGTCGAGCGACAGCGACTTGCTCTAGGTAGCGCGCTACTAGCTCAACCGCGGCTACTTTTGCTGGACGACCCGCTCATTGTGCTTGACCGTGCCGCCAAGGGCGAGGTTCTGCCATTTCTCGAGCGCATGCGTGAGGAGCTCACGTTGCCGATGATCTATGTTTGCCACGACATGGCCGACATCGAGCGCTTCGCCGATTATCTCGTCATGATGAAAGATGGCATTGTGACTGCTTCCGGGCCGCTGCACGTCGTTCAGAGCAATCCAGCGCTTGCAGCGCGGGGCGAAGCGGCGGTTTGCGTTGATACCGTGGTCGGCGGCTATGACGGGCGCTATGGACTGGTCATCGTCCGCCTCAGAGGCGCGCGTCTGTTGATACCTGGGCCGCCGCTCAAACCTGGCGCGCAGCTACGGCTGCGCATCGCAGCTGCCGACGTCAGCATCGTGCGCGAAGCTCCGCGCGCAAGCTCCTTCCTGAATGTCTTTCCGGCACGCATCAAAGCCTCCCTGCCGTTCGACGAAGCTGAGATCACGCTGGTTCTGGCGCTCGAAACTGGCCGCTCGGGCGTACCGCTTTTGGCCCGCATCACACGCCGCTCCTTTGATGCGCTAAGGCTCAGTAACGGAATGGACGTATTCGCCGAGGTCGCGCGAGCCTTGCCGGTCTCGCCCCCCGAGCGATTGCTCATAACGCCCGCGACACCGGTAGGAGGTCTTTCACAGCTGAGCGCGGACACGCGAAGCGAATAGAAATAGGACCACGACCATGATCGAAAAGCTTGATAATATCGATCCGACCGATGTGGCAGCGATTCTCTACCAGCCAGAAGACGACGCCGATAAGCTGCTTGCCGATTTCGTCCAGGATCTCGCGCGGCATGACGTACGCGTCGGCGGCCTCGTCCAGCGACACTTCAGGAATGCAGGCGGCACGCACGTTATGCTCGCAGTCGACGTTGCGACAGGGCGAGAGATCTCGATTTCCCAGCTACTCGGCAGCGGGGCGGCATCCTGTAAGCTCGATCCAAACGGACTAGCCGAGGCCGCAGTTGTAGTTTCCCAGGCGCTTCGCGACAAGATCGATCTCCTCGTGATCAGCAAATTCGCCAAACAAGAAGCCGCCGGCCGCGGCCTGCGCGCTGAATTCGTTGACGCGATCACTCGGGGTGTGCCGCTCCTGACAGCGGTTCTAAGAAAATGCCTTGCCGACTGGAGAGCTTTTACCGGTGATGTTTGCACGCTGCTACATTGCGATCGCCAAGCCGTAGAGAAATGGTGGTGCGACGTCGCCACGCGCTTGGCGCGGCGCCACGCCCTCAGCCCGAGCTGGGGCTATTTTGGGACGATGATACCGGACAGCTTGATGACGGCTGCGAGAATGTCGCCAGCGTCGACACAGCAATCGCCGGTCGGACACCTTCGTTTCCTACGAAAACAGCCTTAGCTTCGGCAGCCGTTTCACACCGTGAGCTACCGTGATGCTCTGCGAGGACGCGGAGGATCCATTCTCGATCGCCACTTAGACGTCTCAACCAGCGGATCAATCGCTGGTCGACGAATCTGGCTGCGGCTTTTACACTGCGGCGCCCCACTCAGCACTTACGCGGCGCTCACACGACGTTCCAAGCGATCAAGCATTGCGTATCCAGTCAGCATGATTGGAGGTGGATGTAAGAGCCATCAGACCTCACGATCAGTGTCTGCAGCCAGGCCGCTGGTTAATTGCGACAATCCGATCTTGAGAACGGATGGCATGTCGCTTGCTTCACCGGTGATAGCACAACTTTACGCAAAGCAAACTTGTGAGGTCAGCATGCTCGGAATTGGAAGTCAGTTGCCGCCGTTCGAAATCACGGGTGTGAAGCCCGGCTTTCAGGCGCAGGAAGAAGAAGGACGCAGCGCATTCGAGACGCTGACCGAAACAAGCTTTCCAGAGAAATGGAAGATCATCTTTTTCTACCCCAAAGATTTCACGTTCGTCTGTCCGACCGAGATCGCCGAGTTCGGCCGCCTGTCCAAGGAGTTCGCCGATCGCGATGCTGTTGTACTGGGTGGTTCGACCGACAATGAGTTCTGTAAGCTCGCCTGGCGACGTTCGCATGCGGACCTGCACAATCTACCGATTTGGCAGTTTGCCGACACCAAAGGGACCTTAGTCGATGGCCTTGGCGTGCGTTCGCCCGAGGGCGTCGCCTACCGCTACACCTTTATCGTCGATCCCGACAACACAATCCAACACGTCTATGCGACCAATCTCAATGTCGGGCGCAGCCCCAAGGACACGCTCCGCGTTCTGGACGCGCTGCAAACCGACGAACTCTGTGCCTGCAACCGCGAGGTAGGCGGCGAAACCCTGAAGGTTGCGTGAGGCAACATGTCGTCAATTGAGCAGTTGAATGAGACGATCCCCGATTTCGCCAAGGACGTCAGGCTTAACCTGGCGTCCTTGCTGGGCGATGATACGCTGTCGCCGCAGCGACAATACGGCCTGCTGCTGGCGACTGCGATTGCCACTCGCAATGCAGCCCTGATTGCCGCGATCGAAGCGGCAGCCGCTGCCGTGATGACTCCTGCCGCGATTGCCGCAGCGAAATCCGCAGCCTCTGTGATGGCCATGAACAACGTCTACTACAGATTCGTTCACCTCGTATCCAACCCGGAATACAAGAGCATGCCGCCACGACTGCGCATGAACGTGATCGGCAATCCTGGCGTGGACAAGTCCGACTTCGAGCTATGGTCTTTGGCGGTCTCGGCCATAAACGGCTGCGGTGCCTGTGTCGACGCTCACGAGAAGACGCTGCGGGCTGAGGGCGTCAGTTCCGGAGTGATCCAGACTGCCGTGCGCTTTGCTGCGATTGTGCAATCAGTGGCGGTTGCGATCGAGGCCGCCGGGCTCGCCCCCTCGAAGGCGACGGGTTGATTTCTTTGCTCCGTCCGATCTTCATCGGTTGTGGCGCCACTCAATGGCGCTACGATCATTCCTTCGCCAATCCCAAGCGCGTGTAGTATCCTCAAGCTGTCTTGCTGCGCGTCCCCTCGGGTGCTCGCTCGTTCGAACTTCACCCTCCGTGCAGACGAGCCGGAACGCGCCACAACGGCAGTGAGATCCACCGTTTCATGGCGATCGCACCGCGGGCCCTTCGTTACACTCTCACCCAAACTTGAACAGCACGCCGTACCCGCCGCGCGGATGGCTCCATTTGATGTCGCCGGTAGGTTCAGCGATCACGCGACAGGTGCCGCACTCGATGCAGCCGTCGACGGTTACCTCAACTTGGCCATTGTCGTTGAGTTCGTAGCATCGCGCAGGGCAGGCCTTCAAAAGCGCAAGTAGCTGCGGCGACGGCGTCGTGTGCGCGCGCACGGTGACGTGAGGGTGACCGACGTCGACAAGATAGCGGTTGTAGTACAGCTTGTCTTCGACGCGCACTGAGGGCTCGACATTCATGTTTTGACCTTCCAATTGCAGGACTTCACACCGTTGCCGCTCAGCGCCAGGCGCGAGCAAAACGACACGCATCTCCGAACAGACCTGTCCATGAACGCGCCTTGACGAAGGATTTCAGGGTCGCCTTCTCCTTCTCAACTTTCGGCGTACCATCGACGCGTACAAAGTTCTGCAGCGCCTTGGAGATGAGCTGCGGATAGGTAAGAAAGAAGTTTTGCGAATGAGTGTGCATCAGCGTCGGCATGTCCTTGTACTTCTTGAGGTCTTTGATGACGAAGGACTCGTCCAGCATCCTCTTGTAGAGCGACAGATTTTTCGTGGACATCAGCTCGCGGCGCGATTTCACCTGGGCGATCGCTTCGGCCGCGATGCGGCCTGAGGTCATCGCAAGATTGGAGCCTTCGCGATGAATGGCATTGTTGAGCTGTGCCGCGTCCCCCACCACCACCCAGCCCTCACCGTAGAGCTGCGGGATTGCTTTGTAACCGCCTTCTGGAATGAGATGCGCCGCATATTCCTTGACTTCGGAACCTGCGATCAGCGGCGCCACGGACGGATGTTGCTTGAAATGGTCGAGCATGCCGTAGGGCGTCTGGCCGGTGCGCTGGAAATCGGCGACGAGACAGCCGATGCCGAGCGAAATGCACTCCTTGTTGGCATAGATGAAACCCATTCCGGTCATGCCGCGGGAAATGGTACCGGCCGCCTCGATCACGACGCCTTCGTCGCCCTTGAGATTGAACCGCGCCTCGATAGTCTCGCGAGGCAGAAAGTGCATTTCCTTCACTGCGAGCGCAACATTATCCGGCGTTGGCCGTGAGCGCAGACCCGCTCGCGTGCCGAGCAGGCCATTGACCCCCTCGGCCAGCACGACGACGTCGGCGTGTATTTCGCCGTCGCGGCGATCTGTACGAACTCCGACGATCCTCTCATGGTCGTCCCGTACGAGTTCGGTGACTGTGGTCTCGCACAGCACGGTCGCGCCGGCCTCCCGCACCTTCGAGGAGAACCATTTGTCAAACTGCGCGCGTATGATTGTGTATCGGTTGGGCCGCTCCTCGTTGAAGTCATCCGAGCGGTAGTGCATCCCGACATGGGAGCGATCGTCCATCATCCAGAAACGCTGTTCGACCAGATGGCGTTCCAGCGGAGCCTCCTCGCGAAACTCGGGGATCAGCTTTTCCATCATGTCGGCATAGAGAATTGCGCCCTGCACGTTCTTCGATCCGGGATATTCACCTCGCTCGAGCTGTAGCACCTTCATGCCGCGCTTTGCCATCGTCAACGCCGCCGCGTTGCCGGCCATACCGGCTCCAACAACGATCGCATCGAATCTCTCTTCAATCATCACATCATCTCCTCTAGACCGCGATGCGGGCGCGCGAATTCGGCAAAAGCCTGGCGCGAAATGCTGCCGTCAGCGACGGGAGCAACTGCATGGCATCACTGACGATCGCGACGTGGGCGAAGTCGAAGATCGGCGCATTCTTGTCGGTATTGATGGCGACGATCAGGTCCGCGCCCTCCACGCCGACCCTGTGCTGGATCGCGCCGGAAATGCCGGCCGCAATATAGAGCTTTGGCCGGATGGTCTTGCCAGTCTGGCCGATCTGCCGATCAGACGTCACCCACCCCTTTTGCACCAGAGGACGCGAGCAGCCAAACTCGGCACCAAGCAGAGCCGCCAGTTCGCGTACCAACCGAAAATTCTCGGGCGATCCCAGTCCCAAGCCGCCGGCCACCACGACATCGGCATAGGCTAGATTGGACGTTTCGGAATCTCGGTCGGGAATGAACGTCAGCACTTTCGTGACGATATCGTCTTCAACGAGGCCCAGCGGATGGATAATAATGCGAGCGGCATCGCGTACGATGCGCTCCGGCATCGGCATGACGCGCGGGCGGACGGTTGCCATCTGCGGACGATAGTTCAAGGTATAGATCGTGCACAGCAGCGAGCCGCCAAAGGTCGGACGCGTCGCCGCAAGCGAACCATCGGCGTCGACGTCGAGGGCGGTGCAGTCGGCGGTGAGTCCCGTCGACAAGGTGGTCGCCACCGAACCTGCAAGATCGCGACCGAGTGTCGTCGCGCCTAACAGCAGGATCTCAGGCTTGTAGGTGTTGACGAGTTCGGTTAGCGCTTTCGTATAGGATTCGTTGCGGTAATTCGACAGAACATTATCGCTCACGAGATAGGCCAGATCGGCCCCATAGCAAAATGACTCCAGCGCGGCGTTGCGCGTCGGCTGCCCCTCCGGACCGATAACCACCGCGGCGAGATTCACCTTCAGCCTGTCAGCAAGCCTGCGCCCCGCACCCATGAGCTCCCAGGAAACCGGATGCACCTGGCCGCGCTCCTGCTCGACGAAAACCCAGACATGCTTGTATGCCTTAAAGTGCTCCGGCAGCTCTTTTTTGGCCGCCGCGCGGCCGGCGGCCGGCGGCGCGGCCGTTTTGGTGACATTGCTCATGCTTTAAGTTCCCCTCAATAATACGGGCGCCCGCGCCACAGGATTTTCCACTTCGGTTGCTATGTTCACCTTTGATCAGCGGTGGCCGGGTGCTCGGTGGTCCCGCCTGCTCGGCGCGGCCCAATCGCGCAACGAGAGACGTCGCCTGGGGTGAACGTACCGGCGTGTCAGGTTCCGAGTGCGCCCCGACACAGATTTCTTGCGCGCTCTATTCGACAAGCGCCAGCGAGGCGACCAGGCCGCGTCGATCGCTCTGTCTGGCCCTTTCCATGCTTGAGTACGCGGCTCCGCTTGCTGCGGAATAGCTACACCTCGCTTTCGACCCAGCGCTCCACATTGGCTGTGACGACCAGGGTTATCTTGCCACCACACTGTCATGCAATCCGTGTTCAGCCTGCAGCGCCCGTGGGCCGACATGGGCCACTTCTCCAGGCCCATATTGGTATCGGCCATGGGGTAGATGTGGACCTGCGCAGAATCGGGTAGCAGCTTGATGCGATGCATACCTTCCCTGGCTGCAGCGTGGACGGACGACTTACCCATTGACCACCATTTTGCGCTCGATACCGGCTTCAATCGCATTCGGATGGCACTGCGTGAGCATGAGCCAAGAGATGATGCCGCGGCTCTCGGCAGGCAGTAGAAGTAACGTGAAAGCTTTTCCTTCAAGTCTCATCTCGGACGGCTACCATTTGTCGGCATCGATGACGGGATCGGCACCACAACAGCAAGTGTCGTACCAGTTGCAAGAACCAAGAAAAAGCCGGCGGAAGCAATGAGTTGGAAGACACTTAGAATGGTTGCTAATACCCACGACATGACCAGTCCGAACATGGGTCGGGAATACGACAGCGCCGCTCGAACGATAACTGTAGGGAGTTGATCTGGATGAAGAGGAAGACTGCAGGAGGGGCTGCCACGACGCCACTTGGGACAAACCTCGCTGCGGTGAAGCGCAAGATCACTTCAGCTCGCTCAATGGGACAAAGGCCTTCGGCTTGTCATGCTCCGTGGTCGCATCCTTCAAAACCTTGAACACTCGCTCGTCGAGCGGAGACGATGCCACGAAGTCGGCATAGGCCTGCTCCAGCATCGCTTTGCAACGAGCTCTGATGTCCGGCTCCGCGGCACCAGCGAATTGCTCTTTGGCAAAATATTGTCCCATGCGCCTTAGGATGTGAAGGCGCGCGACATTGACGATCCCAGGATCGTACTCGACGCCTAGCAGCGAAAAAAATTCTTCCGCCGACGAGGCCTTGCTGAGCCGGTCCAGGATACCGGCTGCTGGGTGCGAGTTACTCATCCAAAATCTCCTTTTGAATTTGCTTGTGGACATTCGGCGAAAACGCGGCAGTGCCCGGTGATCCTGTTGCAGCCCCACACCTCGCACAACCAAGCGGAGGCAGGCCGTCATCGTTGCCGCCGATCAGCTAACAGACCTCGTCATCGCGGCGCCTGGCTTTAGAATGGTCTGCACAAACGGTGCTGGGCAGGCCTCTTCACGCGCGGCGGGGCGCCAAGCATCCGCACACATCGCGCCAGATCGCCGCGACTGCTTCGCGCTCGACTGGTAGCTTGTGCTCGATGGCATGCTTGCGGACTTGCGACAGGATCTGTCTAGCCTGATCGGCGCTGGCAACGAGCTGTAATTCAGTGAGCAACGCAGTGATCGCCGAGAGCCCAGAATGCTTGCCGATCACAAAACTGTTGCAGCGCCCAAGCAGAGCCGGATCAAGCGACTGGTAGGTGCGTTGATCCTTTAAAAGGCCATCCACATGAATGCCCGATTCGTGCGTAAACACATGCTCTCCGACGATGGCCTTGTTCGGAGGAATCGCACGTGCGGCTGCGGCTGCAACCACCACGGCGACGTTCTCGAGTTCCGGCAGTATGATGCCGGTCTCGCAGCCATAGAGCTGCTCGAGCGCGACCGCGACTTCCTCGAGCGGTGCATTTCCGGCCCGTTCGCCGAGGCCGATAACGGTTACCGAAGCGTGGCTCGCGCCAGCCTTGATGGCAGAGAGCGTATTGGCGGTTGCCAGGCCGAGATCGTCGTGACCATGAAACTCGAGTTCGAGATCCGTGGTCGCACGCAAACTTCCGACCAGCGCAGAGGTTGTGTCCGGGTCGAGCACACTGAGCGTATCGGCAATACGAAAGCGACGCGCGCCCGCCGCTCTTGCCGCTTCCATCAGTCTAATGAGAAAATCGACATCGGCGCGGGAGGAGTCCTCGCCGCCGACGGCGACCTCAAGTCCCCGCTCGCGCGCATAATCTACCACTCGCTTCACTTGTTCCAGCGCCAGGTCGCGACGACCGCCAAGCTTGGCCGCGATCTGCACATCGGAACTCGGGATCGATATATTGACCATGGACACCTTCGCTTCGATCGCCGCGTCGATGTCTGCTTCCCGCATCCGGCACCAGCCTATGGTGGTCAGTGGAAGCTCTGCATTGACGACAGCGCGGATGGCGGCGATCTCCTCCTTGCCCATCGCGGGCGTTCCCGCCTCGATCTCCGTCACGCCGGCCCGGGCCAGCGCCTGCGCGATCGCCAGCTTTTCTTCTGTGGTGAACGCAACGCCGGGCGCCTGCTCGCCGTCCCGCAATGTCGTGTCATTGAGCACAGTTGGCTTGGCGCGCGCCTGCTCATGCCAAGACTGTTTGGTGGTGGCGGCCATCACGAAAAGGCTCCATATATTTTTTGACCCACCTACGCTTCAGCAACCCGCGTGCCAGCCCGCCATCCCTGGCAACCCATTGAAAACACGGAGCTCTCTTCCTCGGCCAGCGTACTTCGCAAATGATTTGTCGCAAACGCGACAGGTTTAGGAAGCGGACGCCTCACCTTGCCTCTTGCCACGCTGAGCTCGAACGTTAACCCGGTTGCGGCACGCCGTGATGCAGGAATTGTTTGTGGCTTGGAACCGCCTTGGGCCCATCGTCGCTCTCGCATCGAAACGGCGTTAGCCGCGCCCCTCAACTCCTGCGGAGTGGCCAAAGCCCATGAGGCGTTCTCAGATGGACTGTGAGATCGAGGATCCTTGTGACAACTCAAATGGGCCAGTCGCCGCTGACGTCCGGGCGAGCCGCCTGCAACAGAAGGTCGCGGCGGCGCTCGGCCATCCGGCTCTCGCCGCCCTCTTCGCCGAAACAGAGATTGAAGTCGTCACATTGCGTGCACACGGGCGTTGTGCACATGACGAGGCCTTCGTCCTCGCACAGCGAGCGGTAGAAGAAGCGCTTCCAGCGCATATTGTTGATATTGCGCGCGGCGAGCGGCGCAAAGTGACGGCTTAGCAGCCGAGAGAGTTCGCCACGATTGCGTAATCCGAGATCTTCCCACAGGTGATCTGGCTCTATGGCGCGGCGCGCGATCATCGCGGCTAGCCAGCCGCCGATATGCCCGTCCGTCGAGCGTTGCTTGAGCAAAAGATCGCGCACCATCGCGATCTCGTCATTCTCATCGCACTTAGACGCCAGGAGCTGCTCCGAGATATCGACCTCAACCGATGGAAATTGCTGCGCCAGCAGGGTCGCCAGCTGGTGGCCGGACAGGCCGGCCTTCTCGGGAAGCGGGCCACCATCCATCGAGGCGGCCGCCAGGATTGACGCCAGGACATGGCAATCGAAATTGCTGTCGGTCGCAATGTCGGCCTCTTCAGGAGGCACGCCAGTGAGCGCTCGGTAGGTCGCAATTCCTCTTTGCATCTTGCTGCTCGCCTCGACGGCGCAAGAAGCCATAAGCGGAAGGAAGTGCGCTCCTGTCATGATGTTTTGGGTTCCCATAGCGGTCACGGTTGCCCAGCTCCACTCTGGCTGGTCAGATAATCGTCAGAATGCCGGTCTCCCCGGATGGGGGGTGAGGGAGACCGGCATCCGTCGCGCGCCTTCACGAGGCCGCGACCCGCGACCTTTACGAGGCCGCGAGTTCGGCGGCGGTCTTGCCGACGATGGATTCGTCGACGGGCTTCATAATGCCATGCTCCATCAGCATGTCCTCGAGCTCGTCCATGGAGATCGGGGTCGGAATGATGCCTTTGCCGCCATTGTTGTGAACCTTGGTCGCAAGATTGCGATAGTGATCGGCCTGCTGCGAATCGGGCGCATACTCCAGCACCGTCATGCGCCGTAGCTCGGCATGCTGCACCACATTGTCGCGCGGCACGAAGTAGATCAGCTGAGTACCTAACTTCTTGGCCAGCGCCTCCGCCAATTCCAGCTCCTTATCGGTCTGCCGCTCGTTGCAGATCAGACCGCCCAGCCGCACGCCGCCAGAGTTGGCGTATTTCAGGATACCTTTGGAGATATTGTTTGCGGCATACATTGCCATCATTTCTCCAGACATCACGATATAGATCTCCTGCGCCTTGTTTTCCCGGATCGGCATCGCAAAGCCACCGCAAACGACGTCGCCGAGCACGTCATATGAGACATAGTCAATGTTCTCATAGGCGCCGTTCTCCTCCAGGAAATTGATCGAGGTGATGACGCCGCGGCCGGCGCAGCCGACACCCGGCTCAGGACCACCGGACTCCACGCAGCGGATGTCCTTGTAGCCGACCTTCATCACGTCCTCGAGTTCGAGGTCTTCCACGCTGCCAGCGCTCGCTGCAAGGCTCAAAATCGTGTCCTGCGCCTTCGCGTGCAGGATGAGGCGCGTCGAGTCCGCCTTAGGATCGCATCCCACGATCAGGATTTTCTGGCCCATCTCGGCCAGTGCCGCCAACGTATTCTGGGAAGTGGTCGACTTGCCGATGCCGCCCTTTCCGTAGAACGCGATTTGTCTCAGTGAAGACATGTTGTTCTCCATCAACCGATTTGCCAAAAGTTGCGTGCTTCCGACACGCGAGCTTGTTTCTCTCTCAGAAACGGGGCACACGGGTTCAAGGGAAGGAGCGCATCGCTCGTCTTACGCGTCGGCGTGCACCCAGCCCTCACTCAGTGTTGCTGCAACTCAACAGCAATCGCCATGCCAACACTGTCCGCGCTTATTAAGCTTCTGATTACGCTCTAAAAAGCCAACGAGCCGCTGAGCTACCCAGGGAGGTTTGCACCGGACAGGATCTGCGCGGCTGTCAGAAAACGAACAACGGTCACACCCATCAACCGGAAAACGCCGGTTTGGCATGATCTGGTTCGACTTCCTCAACTGGAACGGGACTTGCTCCTCTTCTTGCGAGCCAGTGACGCAATTTGCGGAGAGCAATATGCAGGTCGAGCTCAGAACCTCTAAGGCAAATGGCCGGCGATGGGGTTCGTGGTCGAGGATGACGAGATCAATTGTGCGGCTGACCTCCCGATTGATCCAGCTAATCAAATCGGTGCGCATGAGCTTAAAGGCAGCAAGAAGCGCCTTACAAGGGCCCTGCAGGTCGAAGCTAAATGAGGTCCAGCTCCGCGTCGATCGTTCATCTCAGCTTACCGACATAGGTATACCATGGCGACAATCCTCTTTTATCAGAAGCCCGGCTGCGTAACCAATGCGCGTCAGATGCTGGCGCTGAAGGCCGCTGGCCATGATGTGATAGCCAAGGACATATTGAAGGAGCAGTGGGCTGCGGAGCAATTGCGACGCTTCTTCAACAATATGCCGATCGCATCCTGGTTCAACCGAGCCGCACCTCGTATCAAGTCGGGCGAAGTCAATCCTGATGCAGTCGACGCAGCGAGTGCACTCGCGTTGATGCTTGCAGATCCACTCCTGATCAGGCGACCGCTGATCAACGTCGATGGCGCTAGATGCGCCGGATTTGATCATGAATCTGTGCTGTCGCTGCTTGGCCGGGACACGCCAGATTGCCTTGAGGGATGCTACCAGGATCAAAAGAGCACGCACTGTCCGTAGATGTGAGGACACGATCGATCATAATACCATGCCGCCAACCAATGCGAACAATGCCGCTCCCACTTCGGCTTTTTCAGGATGACCGACGGCAGTTCGCTGAGAACGCCGACGTACGTGGCTCTTCGTAACCACCGGGGCTCAGATTTGCTCGGTTTGAATATGACCTTTCCGTCGCCAGCGATATATGACACCGCTCAGTTCGAACCGCGTTTATTGCGCATGATTCCTGCAGTCTGCATTTGGTCGGAGCTTCAGGCCGTGACACGGCTTATTGAATCGATTCGGCTCAGACAGAACATTGAACTGAATAAGGATCCGAACGGAGCCGCGACGCTTCGTGATCCTTATGCAACGTGGCAGCATAATTGCGTTCGCCGTCTCGCCATTTGATCAGCATCAAATCT
This sequence comes from Bradyrhizobium sp. USDA 3315, assembly GCF_054056795.1. Classification (NCBI taxonomy): domain Bacteria; kingdom Pseudomonadati; phylum Pseudomonadota; class Alphaproteobacteria; order Hyphomicrobiales; family Nitrobacteraceae; genus Bradyrhizobium; species Bradyrhizobium sp. USDA 3315. Next base: position 305,136 of record NZ_JBSRYP010000001.1, read on the forward strand.
TTCGCCGTCCTCCATGTGTGACAGAGATCTCGCGCGACTTTGCGCGCGAACTTTGGAATGGAGAATTCGATGAGGACAAAAACAATTCTGACGACGGCATCGCTGCTTGCGCTCACGTGTCCGTTGGCCAGCATCTCGGTACAGGCCGCGGACCTGGCGCGGGCCCCGATCTACTACAAAGCACCTCAAATCGAACCCTTCAATCCCTGGATGATCCGCCTGCGCGTGCTGGGCGTTTTGCCGGATACCGCAGGCAGCTCCGTCAATGTCGCCGGGGCGCCGCTGCTGTCCTCGCCCGCTTCCGGCCTATCGATCAGCGACCAAGCGGTACCGGAGCTCGATATCACCTATTTCTTCACAAACAACGTTGCCGCCGAACTCATTCTCGGCGTGACCCGCCATCACATCAGAGGCACCGGCACGCTAAATGGCCTGGATATCGGCAAAGCTTGGCTGTTGCCGCCAACACTGACCCTGCAATATCACTTCACCGATTTCGGCCCGTTCAAGCCCTACATCGGCGCGGGCATCAACTACACCGTATTCTTCAAGCAATCGGCAGCCAATACGTCGCTCGCCGGCCTTGCGGTGACGGATTTGCACATCGGCAACCAGTTCGGCGCTGCGGTCCAATTCGGCTTCGATTACATGCTTGACCGCCATTGGGGCCTCAACTTCGACGTGAAGAAGTTGTGGTTGCGGCCGGATTATACGGCGACCGTAAACAATGCGATCGCCGTCACCGGGCGCGCCAATATCGACCCATGGCTTGTCAGCGGCGGCGTCACTTACAAGTTCTGAAGCTAGACACACGCTTCAGTGAACTTTCGGACGCGCCGAATCGTCGGGTGCGTCTCCCCCCGCTGTAGTGCAGTCCAAAGGTGAGCGAGATGATGTGTAAAAGACACGTCGTCTCGCCGAAGGCCGGGAGCCATTCGCAGCATTGCACTCGCTGCGGACTACGAACGTGGCGGTAAGCTGTGGAACACAAACGGATCGAACCAATAGCGATTCAAATGATCCTGCTCGTGTTTATCGGCGATAGCAGAAGCGGCTGCTCGCTTATCAGAGCCTAGAATTCAAGCCGGCACGCTACCGTGTGAAAATGACCGCCTTGCGAGAACTTGAGCTCATGGCTCTTCGACTGCGATCATGAGCAAGACTCAATCGAGCCTCCCTCCAACCGAATGTTGCGGACAGGGCCATAGCGACGGGTCAGTCGTCCGCCGCTACGCACGTACTGGAAGCATGAGGGCACCGGTCATCGTCAACTGTTCCGAGATGCCAGCTATTGGCCGGATAGGCCAGCCACGTTTGATACCCCGGGACGAGCGGCGCTAAAGCGAGGTCTTTAGCTTCGCCTCAGCACCATCACAAGGCGGTCGACACGTTTGCCCTGCTTGAGATGGGATTCTACGATTTCATCAACGTCCTCAGGAGTGGTGGCGCGATACCAGACTCCGTCAGGATAGACAACCATCAAGGGACCGGAGTTACAAAAGCCAAGGCAGCCCGCCACCGTGAAACCGACATCGGTGAGGCCTTGGGCTTCAATTGCCTTACCCAACCGATCCCAGAGGGCCTGCGCCCCAGAAGCGCCGCAGCTGCCATGCGGATGATTCGGCGGACGCTGCGTGTGGCAGGCAAAGACGTGATGTCTATAAAGTTGAGGAAGCTCGAATTCAGTTTCTGCGTTCATGCGCCTATCCTGCAATCAATGGGCTCCGTCATCTGAAAAGGACAGGATCCGAGCGTATCCGCTCAAACAATCTGCTCTTCAGTCGAACGCCGCATCGACCAATTGATCCTACTAATTCCCACTCGAGCTTGCGAAAGCAGGCGAAATGAGCGGGCGACATAATGATGATTATCGCTGACAATCAGCGACAGATACTCGGCATCTAGAACAGAGTTTCACCCTCGCGATACTCTTCCTCCGTATCACTTTAACCATCAACCTCCTCAAGCAAGTTCCGCACCAGATGCGTGGCGCTCATTTCTGCAATCGATCTCATTTTCCACGCCGCCGCGACTGACAATTATGCCAAGGTTGCGACAATGTCGCCCACCGCTGTTTCGTGCATGACAAGTGTCGCATCGCGTTTGATGCTCCGCCGCTTCACCCTTTTGCATTTCGAGTTCGCACGCAAAATCGCCGGGCGACGCCCGCTTGCCCGTTCATGCATTCGACCTTGGCTGCCGCCATCGGCTGACTAGGGCGGCGGCACTCGCTAAGGGCATCGCATGAACGGAAGCTTGGCATTGCAATTGCTACGCCCGCTTCGGCGACCGTCCAAGAATCGCGACACAGGATCGTCATTCCTCCAGACCAAACGGTCCTGTCAGTCTGGGTCCCCCCATTTCACCCAGCCCAGACGATGCCCTCGGCCAACTTGTAACCGCCGAGGGCATTTCCTTCGCGAAGATATTGTATTGCTAGCGCCAAAGCACCTCGTTGGTGCCGCCCAAGATCGCGATTGCCCGGGATACGACGGGCCGCCTATTTGCCCCTGAGTTCAAAGGCATTGACGCGCGGCCGCGCCAGCACTCACAAGTACGATGACATTATTCGGTGGCAACGCGCCGGGGCAGCAACTTGAGCAACGGCCAAGTGATACGGCTGTTAATCGGGATGGATCGTTATATCCATGGTTTCGTCGCTGTCCTCAAACGCATTGGAAAACCGATCGTCCTCCAGCAGCTTGACGCCACAAAGGCAGACGTCACCTTCGATGACGGCGAGCGCGACCGGCTCAAGCGTTTGTCCATTGCACGGACCATCGATGCACAACCCAGTGTCGATCTCAAATCTCGCACCGTGCCGTCCGCATCTAAGAAACGAGCGATCGGAGGAGAAAAACTCGCCGGAACCGATATTGAGCCATACGCTATCATGCGGACAACGATTGACGTACCCTAGATATTCGTCGCCGAAAGTGCGAACCACAACAATTGGAAACGGCCGGCTCTCGCCGCTGTCGTCGACCCGCGACAAGATAAAGCCCCTCGCGTTACTCCGCTCGATGGCATCGGACGGACACACGGCGAACACCTCGATCTGATCGCCGATCGGGCCGATCATCCCTTTGCTCATCCGGGCCTCGCAGTTTCCTGCTTGAAGGCTTCGACCGCTGCCCGGGCCAGCCGAAAAGCGCCGCGGCCACGTGCGAGCGGCCGATAGGTCGATCCAGCGCGGGTGCTGAGAACATCAAACCATTGGGTCGGCGTGAGCTTCGCTGGGCGCTCGCTGATTTGGATCACCCTCCCGTTCGGAGCGAAGCGGACGTGAATGATGACTTGTTGCGAGTTCATAGCAATCCCCTATTTGGCGGACTTTAAAGACCCGAGCCGAAACTGAGAATCTCTATCGTAACGTGCTCGTTTTTCAGCAGCTTGGCGCGCCTCAAGCCGCAGCTTGGAGACCGCGCCTCGCTACCTGCAAGAAGGCCTTCTTCGCGCAGGGGCCTGTCCTCGGTCGCCTTGCTCATCTCGCCCGATGTCACAAAAGTCGCATCATTGCCACTCAATCCTCTTCCTGCCATGTGGTGGATGACGCGCATTCAGTAGATCGCTGCCCCTGCGCCCACGTTGATCGACGCATCTTTCATGGTCTCGACAATAAACTCGATCTTGTTGTTCGTGAGATGGGTGTGAAACGGCAGGACCAGAGCGCGATCGGCGATCTTTTCCGCAACCAGGAAATCGCCCCGTCGATAGCCGAGCTCAAAATAGTGGCGTTGCAAGTGCAGCGGCTGGCTATAGGCGGCGGATTCAATTTGAGCGGCGCGCAGATCATCGACGATGGCATCGCGGCCGGATCGCGTGAAGCGTGTCCCGAGATGGACGAGATAGAGCAACCAGTTCACATCGGTCACATGAGGACCAACATAAGGCGGCTTGATGCCCTCAAATGATTGCATATGCGCGTTGTAGAGTTGATCCACCAGCCGACGACGCTCCAGGATTTCATCGAGACGCTTGAGCTGCGCCAGCCCTAAGGCGGCCGTGAGATCGCTCATGCCGGCCTGGTATGGTGCTGCGGCACCGACGATCACGGAGGAGCGCTCGTCCAGGCAGTGGGCGCGATAGCGACGCAAGCCGACCGCGATCTCGATATCGTCCGTTACCACCATTGCGCCTTCGCCACAGCTTAGAGCCGAGGGCTGGGCAAAGTCGAACACCGCCAGATCGCCAAACCGGCCGACGAGTTCGCCCTTGTAGCGCGATCCGACTGCTTCGGTGGAATCCTCCAAAAGCGCCAGATGATGGCGCTGCGCGATCGCCCGCAGTTCAGACCACGGCGCGGGGTGACCATTGGGATTGCCGGCGACAATCGCCCGCGTGTTGGCCGTAATGCGCTCTTCGGCTTTCTCTGGGACCAAGGTTCCCGACCAATAGTCAATGTCAGCTAATACCGCCCGTGCGCCCGCAAGACCGATCGCATGGACCGTCTCGCGAAAGGAATAGGGCGAGGCGATAACCTCCTGCCCTGGCCCGATGCCGAGCGACTTGAGCGCCAGCAGGAGCCCGATGGTGCCGCTCGAGACCGCAACGGCATATTCGCGGCCAAGATAGGCTGCAAAACCGCGCTCGAACGCCTCAGTGACCCGCCCATTGGAGATCTGCGGCGAGCACAGAACCGTTTCCACGGCGGAGAGCTCCGCGAAGCTGATATCAGGATCAGACAGTGGAATGAAGGATGTATTTGTCTCCATCCTGTCCGCGCCTTCAAGCCGATGGTCTGCGAATTCAATGCCACTCACCGGGCAACATTCCTTTTTGCCAATACGATGCCGGTTGCCCGCGCCGGATCCGTTGTAATCTGCACGCAGTGATCCGACCCATCGAGCAAATGCAGGTCAAAGCGAGGAAACTGCCGGAATGGCCTATCCGTCACATCCGACGCATCGCAGCGCACGCACGCAAGCCGCGGAAAGCGGCGCCGCAGCTCGACAAAGGGGCCTGTGTCAGGGACATCAGCCGCAAGTAGCCGTTCGACTTCGATCAGTTCCTCCGCAGTGAGCGCCATCATGGCCCCTCTATCACTCGCCAAAGGCGGTTGTCATTGCCAGAACAGATGCTCCGGATCTGCGTTCAATTCATCGATTGCTGAAGTCAATCGGTGGTAAAGACTGTAAAACTCCCAGATCCCTCGCGCGTGATCCTTGCAAAACAGCTTCCAGATTCCACTCACCGCATCATAAAGAACTAGCGCGACATCAACGAGACCGCCATCCTTGTCGATATTGCGCGAGCAACAGGGACTCTCGACCAGATAGCCCCCCCTCACCGGCGTCACGTTCGGCGAGACGTAGAGATAGCGCTTGCGCGAGCTCAAGCCGCGCTCGATCCGCTTGCGATCGACCTCGTTTGGGTGAGGGACCAGCCCGGTCTTTACCTTCCTCATCAGCGCGGCAGTCATCGCGAAAGCTCCCCTTCAGAGCACCGAGATTTCTTCTTCGAGACAGCCAATGAGCAGCTGCTCACCAAAATCGACAGTATAGATCGGCACGTCCGCTTCGGTATGGATAGCGACCCCGACGATATCGCCGGTTGCTCCGGCGCCGAGAACGAGCCCCTCCGGTTCCGTATTGGGAAAAGAACCATCGTTGATGAGATCGACCACGGCTTTAACGCGCTGGCCCCGCCGATACTTCGGAAAACGGACCTCAGTCATGACGCAACCTCTTCCGGCAATGGCAAATCATCGCTCTCCTCGCCCACGTCCACCGGCTCGAGCTCCTTGCGCTTCATGCCAACGCGATAGCCGCTTTCCAAAAACTGGACGCCGTAGATGTAGAATTGCTGCAGGAACGTGCCGATCGAAACGACGTAACCCTCGTCGCCCTTCTTGACCAAAATCTCGCCAATCTCCTTGCCGCGATAGGTGCCATCATTGCGGATGGTGCGATTGGCTCGCACCTTCTCGCTAAAGCTGAAGACAGGCGGCCCGCTGAGCTCGATCACGTCGCTGTCGCGGACGATTTTATTCATGCAGCTCTCCCTCAAACGCTGCCATACCCGCGCGAGCGAGGTCCTGCATCGATTTGTCCTCATCCTCGAAGACGTTTGGCGATCCACCAGCGGCAATGCAGCGCGCCATTTCATGGCGGACGTGCCGGTCAGGATCGCGCTGTGGAGCAGTTTGCGCCTTCGGCAGCAACCGTTGTGTGTTTTCGAACCGCACGGAGGCGTCCGGGTCGATCGCTATGGCTAGCGGCCACTCATTTTGGACATCGCGTGCCACAATGTGGCGGAACTCGACCTCCTCATCGCTCATCAATCGGTCGAACGGCTGCGGCGTGATGCGGCGCGCGACGGCACGATTAACTTCATCCTCCTGGCCGGGCGGCATCGGCGTCACTCCCTCGCATCAAACGAAGATCCGGGCCGGACGAGGCTGCGATGGGACCCGTTTCGCAACCGCAGGAGCAAGCACATGAGCCGCATTCCTGGACACGGTTTCGTCCACATCATCGAGCAGCGGCGGCAATCCGTTCATGGAGCTCACCTTTAGGCCGACGCCTGGTAGCGCGGCAAGGACCTGTCAACGACACAAGTATTGTCGACCGGACAGACGGCGACACATTGCGGCTCGTCGAAATAACCTATGCATTCGGTGCATTTTGCTGGTTCAATCACGAAGCTCCCCGCCTTCTCCGAGATTGCAACGTTCGGGCATAAGGGTTCGCAGGCTGAGCAACTCGTACACTGCGAGGCGATGATCTTGAATGGCACATGACCTCCCTACGCCGCAGAGATCAGGGCTCTCTGCCGAATCGACGCGTCGCCGCGCTTCGCGTGCTGAATCTCACCGCTTTTCACCTTGTCGAGATAGCACCGGAACCAGGCGACCGCCGACTTCTCGATGAACTCATGCGCGTATTGATCGATCGGCTCGATTCCAGCCTTGATCAGATTGCTTTTCGGGCAACCGCCGATTTTGGCCACAAACACCGCATGGCAGTCATGGATGCTTCGGATGATGGTCGAAAGCCTATCCTCCTCGCCATAATCGCCCTGGCAGTAGGCGTCCACCCGGCGGTGGCCGACGAATTTTGTGCCCGAAGTGGAAAGTTCGTAGATTTGGAATTCCTTCGCATGTCCAAAGTGCTCGTTGATTAGCCCCGAGCCTTTGGTTACGACTGCCACCAGAAGCGAGATCTCACTCGCTTCCTCAGCCAATTTCCCGAGCTCGGCTTTGCTGGCCGCGGCCTTGGCGGCACGCTCATCCTCTAGGCGGTCTTGATAAGCCTTGCGCATCTCGAGATCATATTCGACGTCCATCTTCATGACCTGATCGGTGGTAAACTCTGCGCTGCGATCCTCTCCGAGCAGACCCACAGCATCGGCCCGGCACTGACGGCAGTGCCGCATCATATTTATCTCCCCTTCACAAGAATCTTGCAGCGCCTTCAATTCCCGCGCTGTCGGCCCGCGCTGACCGTTGAGGCCAAATACTGTGCCGTACTCGGGTGCTGAGATCAGCGGCATGATATTGTGGAGGAAGGCGCCGCGTGACTTCACCGCCTGGTTGACTTCGACCAGGTGATGGTCGTTGATATGCGGGATCATCACAGAGTTGACCTTGCACAAGATTCCCCGTTCGCTAAGCATCTCCAAGCCTAGCAGCTGGCGATCAGTGAGTATCCTTGCCGCGTCGATTCCGGTGTAGCGCCTGTGGTTGAAGAAAATCCAGGGATAGATCTTGGCGCCGATTTCGGGATCGATCATGTTGATGGTGATCGTGACATGGTCAATCTTGGATTTGGCGATGACGTCAACGTAATCTGGCAGACTCAGCCCATTGGTTGACAGACACAGCTTAATGTCCGGAGCCGCTTTGGCGACGAGTTCGAACGTCTTGAACGTCTTTTCTGGATTGGCCAGCGGATCGCCGGGACCGGCGATGCCGAGCACGCTCATCTGAGGAATAGTGGCGGCTACCACAAGCACTTTCTTTACCGCCTGCTCGGGCGTGAGCTTCTCGCTCACCACGCCCGGGCGTGATTCGTTGGCGCAGTCGTATTTGCGGTTGCAGTAATTGCACTGGATGTTGCAGGCTGGCGCCACCGCGACGTGCATGCGGGCGTAATGATGATGCGCCTCTTCGCTGTAGCAGGGATGGTTCTTCACCTTTTTCCAGGTCTCGGTCGGCAGATCGCCTTGCCCCGCCCGCGAGCCGCAGCTCGCTTGGCCGATGTTGGACGAGGTACGGCAGCCCTTATGCTCGGCGGTCGGCTGCACCATCTTGCCGGCATCTACCGCAGCTTTGGCATATTCGCGCCCGACGACCGCGTTCATTTTCCACTTCTCCCTGCAGGCAATCATCGGCTTCTCAGGATCAGCCCGAGCGCCTCAAGAAGAGCAGTAGCAACTCACATGCCATCGCGGAGACGCTGACATTGCAGCCATGCGCCAAAGAGTTAGCGGGAACATTGACGCCAACGCATACGGGGAAAACGATCATGCGCATGCAGGAAACCTGACAAGTACGTCGTGTTTCTGCCGCCGAGCTCCACGGCCGCGTGCATTCATTTACCCGCCAGGCTCGCGCGCCCGGCTCCCATCTCTATTGGCTTTGATGCGATGCGGCCTCTCACAACAGGCCAATGCGAGCTGGGCGATCCGGCTTCGCAACGCCGCTAACGGGTGAGCAGTATCTCGACCGCGCGAGGCAGTGCAACCGCAAGCGGTGTCAAGCCTTGCTCACGTAGAAAACGGAGCTCATTGCGTGAAAGTGAATCCACGTCAATGATCGCATAGTGCGTGTTGGCCGAACGTTTGATGATTTGCCGGGCATAGCTACGCAACAGTTGATCGTTAAAGCGACAACCGAGAAAGAGAAAGCTCTGTCCGATCCGCCTTTGCTTGATGATGTCCGGAATAGGTGTCTGGATGTCGATTTCGGTCAGCACCTCGACATAATCGGAGTCGGAAATCAGGAAGTTCTTTGCCGGCTGCACGCTGCCGTGCGGCTTGTACAACACCGTCGCCCAGCCGTCCGCTACGATACTGTCGACCTCCTGGCCAGCCGGGTCATAAAAGCGATACCAGCGATTCTCGCCAATGCCGGCGCGGGTGGTACCCTGCACTTCGCCCCATCCATCGTGCTTGTCCAGCGCCGCGCGCATCGACCCATCATACCAAGTGTCAACTATGATTGGCAGTGACAGAGACGCAAGATGATGGTGCAACGGGATCGGCGCGACCGGCCGAGCGAAGGCGTGCGCCATCAATGCCGTCACGGTGGAGCGATGTTTGCTGATCTCGATGTGCTGCGCCGCGGCCCATACGTTACCCTTGGCCCGCCGCGGCAGCGCAACCTTGCTGCCGAAGAAATCAGATAACGCCTCGGGTGTCGTCGGCACGTCGGGTCTCGACAGTTCGGCGAGGCCGGGACCGAGATAGGGAACAACGCTCGCAGCCCTCAGTCCGGCAGCGAGGTCCGCGAGAATGGCCTTAGCATCGGTCGCGTGGACAAAATCGATTTGCTGGGTCGCCTTCACGGATCGTCACCGTTTTCGCCCCGTTTTTTGGCGTTGATTGTCACCGGCAAGCGCGTATCGCTCGCCATCTCCGGCAAATCGAGCACCCAGCCATTAGCTATTTTGATCCAGCCGCCCCATAGCGTTTCGTGCTCGGATTCCACGATCGGCTCTTCGAGATCCTTTTTCGGCACGTAGATCGACAGGCCCACGTCCGGGGAGCGGCGGATCATGATCTTCACGAACTCAACTCCCCCGACTGCGTAGCATGGTTGGCCAGACTGGCAGACTCCCGCAAGTTGGCGCGGAGGCGAGCCACGATGTCGGACAGTACGCATACGACCTCATCGACCTCCGCAACAGAGGTTTCACGCGACAGGGAAAAACGCACCGCGCCGCGCATGCTCCGCGATGGCACCTGCATGGCACGCAGAACATGCGACGGCTCCATTGAGCCGGAGTTGCAAGCTGATCCCAGCGACACGGCAATGCCCGCACGATTGAGATGATGGACGATAGCTTCGCCATCGAGATCATCGAAGGCGATATTGGCCGTGTTCGGTAGCCGGTTGCTGGCACCGCCGAGCACCGCGCACTCGCCATTGTGCAAAATCCCCTGCTCCAGGCGGTCGCGCAACGCACCAATGCGAACACGCTCCGGCTCGAGCCGCTCGACCGCCAACTCCGCAGCTTTTCCAAGGCCGACGATGCCGGGGATATTCTCAGTTCCGCCGCGGCGCCGACGTTCCTGCGATCCGCCCCAGATCAGCGGGCGGAATTTTGTCCCTTTGCGCAGATAGAGCGCGCCGATCCCTTTCGGGCCATGCAGCTTATGCGCTGAAAGCGACAGCATGTCGACCGCACTATCCTTTAGGTCAACACGTATCTTACCTATGGCCTGGACCGCATCTGTGTGAAACAGCGCGCCTGCCTCACGGGTCAACCCGGCTAGAAACTCCACCGGAAAAATAGTACCGGTCTCGTTGTTAGCCCACATGATCGAGACGATCGCTGTGCGTGGACCGAGCGCGCAGCGAAACGCCTCGACGTCGAGCCGGCCGCGGGAATCTACGGGTACGATATGCGTCTTGACGCCTTTCGTCGACAATTGCTCGACCAGCGAAAGGATGGCGGAGTGCTCAACCGAGGTGGTGACGATCTCGTCGCGGTCCTCCTGGGTCGCAAGCGCCGAGAGGATGGCGGCGTTATTCGCCTCGGTCCCACCTGAGGTAAAAACGATCTCATGATCGTGGGCATTCCCCAACAGATCCTGCAAGCTACGGCGCGCCTGCTTCATCGCAATCGCGACCTCGCCGCCAAAGGCATGGCTGGATGACGCATTGCCGAATTGCTCGATGAAGAAGGGCAACATGGCTTGCACGACGGATGGATCGGTCCGCGTCGTCGCATTGTTATCGAGATAAATCGCCACTTGCCCCTCGCTCAATCTCATGCCTTGGCTGCGGCAGCAACCGGGATGACAGACGAATTCGCCTAGCCTATCGGCAAGCCACGCTTGAATGCTTTCCAGCGACCCGCTCGGAAGCTTGCAGAACGCGCAGGCACCAGGCTGACGGTGATCCGCTGCCATCGAGCCGAATCAGCCGACTGTAGCCGCCGCGTTGCAAAATGGATCGGATAACCTCGATTACGGCGCGAATACGCAGTTCTCGGCCGTTCGCGGCTGTCCGCAATTGCCTCAGTTGCTCTGATTCAGGCAGCATGCTTGACGTCTCTTCCAGACTAGCTGAACGATTTTCCGCAGGAGCAACTTGAGGCGGCGTTCGGGTTATGAAAGGTGAAGCCCGGGCTCTCCAGCGCCATCGCGAAATCGATGGTTGTACCGACCAGATGCTCATGGCTCTTGCTGTCGACAAACACCTTCAGGCCACCGCACTCGATCACCTTGTCGTCGGGCTTCGGTTCCTCGGCCAGACCCATCCTGTATTTGAACCCGTTGCAGCCACCTGCTTCGACCATAATGCGCAGGCCACTTGCCGGCTGCGTCGATGATGATATCGCGCTCTTGACCGCATTCACCGCGCTATCCGTCAGGTTGATCATGACTTATCCTTCATCTGCAAAGGGCTGCCTGCCAATGGCAAGTCATGTGCCAGCATGCAGACGTTTGATGATGTTCACCTTTTCGGGTCGTGCCTGTTGGCTTTGGAACTCGTGTCGAATTTCCGACAAGCCGGCTTGATGCGGTCGGAGCCATTTGCGTCCCTTCCTTGCAAGCAACGCCAAAGACCGCTGCGCACGGGCGGCAAGCAATTTGCATTGCGTCTCGCACCGGCCAGCGCGTCGGTTAAACGCTTAGATTGAGGACGATTTTAATGACTGCAATCGAGAACACCGCACTCGGTAGACTTGAGAAGGAGGGCCGCCTGCTCAATGCCGTATTCAAAGGCGGGACCATTAAGCCCGGCCGGTTCGGCTTTCGCGGCGACGTCGCACTGAAATTCCAGGCCCAAGTCGCGGACGAGAAACGGCCGCCGGACTATTCGATCGAGCAGGTTTTGACGATCGCGCAGGACGGAGAGCAAACCATTCCGGTGCTGGCCGGCTATCTGCATTCCTTCGCGTATCTTGCCGACGTTGCAGGCGTGCTGGACGGCGCGCTAAGCCGCGACGGCAGCTACTTCATGTTCTGCAACAATATAGATCTGCTGGCGAAATACCGAGTCGAGCTTGGCAATGCTACGTTCCACGTCCTCCCGTGCGATGAGTCCACAGTTTGGAAGGAGATGATGGACCTGGTCGGGATCAACAAGGACGACATCAAGAAGCTCGATTCAGGTGGCAAGCTTGATTACCTGCTCGATGGAGCAAGGAATCTCGATCTGTCCTATGACGAGATCTCGTACGAAGATGGCCTGAAGAGGATGGAACCCGTCAAGAATCGCAACGAAAATCGACCGGTCTGAGCGCAACGGTTCATTCGTTGGAGGGCGCATCGCCTTCGACAAGACGGACGCCGACGGCGCAGATATCGCCGTCCAGCACTGTCAACGCGATCGGCGTCAGCGCTCTCCCCTTACATGGACCGTCGACGCACCGCCCGGTGCCGAGTTCGAAGGTCGATCCGTGTTTGCCGCACATCAGCCGGACACCGCATGGATCGAGGAATTCGTTTCGTTCCCAATCTAGATTGACGCTGTCGTGCGGGCATTTGTTGATATAGCCAAACACTTTCTTGCCCCATCGGATCACAACGATGGACCACGGCCGTTGATTGCCCTCGTCATCGATGACCATAAGATGGAATCCCATGGCCCGGCGGCTTGGAATATCTTTAAGGCTGCAAATCGCGTAGATGACATCTGACTGCATTCATTGCTCTGTCAACTAACCAACTGCACCAAAAATTTGGCAACGCGGACCTGCAGGCGCGGACACCGGAGTTCTTGTCAAGAGATGTGCCGGCCTTTTCTCGCCAGCTGGAGCGACATTGTAAACTCAACCCGTCGCACGCTGCGATCGTCCATCAAGAGTTGACGGCCAGCGTCTTCAGCCGTTTTGATCTCTAGTCTAGGTGGCAAAGGGGCGCACGCTGCAGGCGTGCGCCCCTTAGGCGGAGACTATTGCGCCGGCGCGTGCAGTCAGGAAAAGCCGGTCATCTTCCGCGCGGGTGTCGAGATCGCGCCTGCTTTACCCCATGCTCAGTCCTTGAAGGTAGCGCTCCAGGTAGAATGATGGATCATCGTCGGAAGAAGCATTTGATTCGATGCTGGTTTCAGCATCGGAATTATTGTCCGCTCCTTGTACTTCGTCCTCTACTACTTTGGAAAGATACTTCGTAGGCCTGTCTACTCGCTGCCACTGGTTGTTCTCGTTCTTTGTCCACACTTCGGGATGCCGATTAGGATCAAGCACCCAGTCATTATCACCCACGTGAACAAAGCCCATTTCCCCTAGGCGGCGTTCCATGCCGTCCAAGGCAGGACGTGACAGGACCAACGGATTAGCGCCGTCGATTCGCAGTTGATGTTCCAGCAGAATATCGCCCGCGTTCTCGACCAGCGGATGAGTCACCCGAAGGTCCACCACAGACGTGATATCGTCGCGCCCAAACTGCTGGCGAAGACGTTCTTCATTGATCTCAACCGGGCCGCTTCCTACTCTTAGAAGGCCAACACTTTCATCACCCAGTTGATAGCTGTAAAATTTCGCCTCTATGTTCGGATCATCGTATTTACTGGAATAGCCTCCAGCGACCATTGCTGCGCGCTCAGCTTTATTGGATACGAAACGCGAGTATTCTTGTGGGTTACTAACGATGTCCCTGATGTCGCCACCCAAATATCTCCTCACTCCTTCCATGAAGGTAGATCGGTCTTCGATCTCTATAATGGGCGGATCGGAATCGTTAGAATACGGCGCCGACGACGATCCACCTGACTCGATGCCCGCAACTGTTTCCGCAAAGCGGGGGCTATCACCAGCCTCTCCCGATTCATCAGCTTGGCTAGCGCGTGTGGACTGGCTGGATGAGCCGACGATTCTGCCATACATCAGATCGCTTTCCTATCGGCAAAATTGCACCTGTTGAGCTCGTGCCGCGCGAGCTCGCGGACGAGAATATGTAACTTAGCTGACTACAAGCTGACCCATAGGAGCAGAGCATCTGTCCGAAGTCCCACACGACGAGCAGTCATCCGCGCGACCGGCAAACAACCGCCAGTCATCAAGCCGCAATCTATAGGCAGGCATTGCATGATCCCCTCGACGGTCGATCCCTCAAGGACTGGCCGCTTACGGCATAGGTCTACACCACCATCTCTTCGTCATTGAGACAACAGCAGGTTGGAATGCTTAATGCGACTATTCCCTTGCATATATCGCGCCAGCCGCGAGGGGGACCTTGCCGTCACTCAGGCAGCTTCTGCTGTGGCTAAAACGTGTGTCTGGCAATTCGTCGGGCAAACCCTGCCGCAGGCACCGCATCCGATGCAAGCGCCCTGATCACTCAGAACCATGACCTTCTTTTCGATCTCATCGTCCTCGTCGTCGTCGAGATCGACGAGTTCGTCCTCCTCGTTGATTCCTTTCAACGTCATGACGTCTCGACCGCACACCTTGAAGCAACGGCCACAGCCAATGCACTTCTTGGCATCGATCGAGATCAGGTAATCCGGCGTCCAGTCGCGGCCATCGCGCGTTGCAAATGACATGCTTCGAAACCCTTCACGTTTTTTCTAGCGATCTCAAATCATGGCTCTTGCGTTCAAGTTCGGCATAGGCATCGTGCGCCTCCTGCGCTACCACCATGATCGAAGTCCAGTTGATGGGAAGTTCTTCTGAAAGGTCGTGCAGATCCATTTTGGCTTGCAGCGCTTTGGCTGACAACTTCTTTAGTTCTGCCTTCAGTGTTTCACGATCGCTCATGAGTGCCCTCAATAGTTCGCAACGTCCGGAAACTTCCGAATCAAGTCGATTCCGCCCCTGACATATTTGTCGCCCTCCTCTGCGAGTTTTGCGAGATTATCGAAGCCGAAGCGATGCACATCGCGCAGCTGCTTGTTCACTGCGATCAACCGACCTCCGATCAGCACCATGCGGCCAAAGCCTTCATGATGCATCTTCAGCATCGGCTGGATCATCACGCCCGTCGCCTTCTCGATTGAGAGTGCGACCGCATTGAAGAACAGCTCCAGCCGCCACAGGGTATCGGGATCAGGATCGCCGACAATCGGTAGTGCACGCCGTTTCTCCTTGTCCAAGATATAAGGTTCGAGCAGGTCGAAATCGCTCTTGGCCTCCCAGGCTCCGTTGGTATCTTGAGCGCGCCATATCTTGACTAGCTCCTTGAGGAAGGGCCCATCGAGGGTGCCGCCCTGCCGCTCTTTTTCTGCTGCCTCGGTCATTTCACCTCATCCGTCGAACTCGAATGTGCGCCGTTGGTCCTTCGCCAAGGCCTTGCGGAGCCAAGGCGGCGGCGTGCCCTTCAGGACGTGCTCGAGCTTTTCGAGCAGCACAAGGATATTTTCTGGCTTGCTTACCTTGATGGGATGGATGTTGTTGGCGACCACCCGCGCAGCGCCTGCACCGCCGATGGCCGCAACGTACAAGATTGCGCAATCCTTGATCGCTTCGATCTTCGGAGCCAACTTGTCATCGTTGCCGTCTTCCTCGAGATCTCCCTCGAACTCAACCGCTTTGAGAAACACGTGTCCGTTTGGCGCGACATCGTAGATGGCGATATTCTTTGCCCAACCAAAATGGGCATCGACGCGTCTTAGGTCTTGTGTTGCGAATGCGACTTTCATGCGATCGCCCTCTCAGCTGCACTGCAATGGCCCGACATTAGTGGCAGCGCGGCCGATGCGCGCCATTTATCGGGCGTCGGCTGATGGTTTTCCTCGCGGTCCGCGATCACAAGATTGGCGATATCGAAGATCAGATCGCGCGTGCCACGATAACCGATGGATAGTTGGTGCCCCGCGCCAAGCCGATCGAACATCGGAAAGCCGGCTCGATAGAACGGAATTTTCAGCCGAGCCGCCGCTTGCCTGCCATGCGAATGCGTGATCAGCAGGTCGCAATGCTTGGTTCTGGCAACCTCTTCCAGATCCTCGAGATCGCCAATCAGCACCTCCTCCGTCTTGATGCGCTCGATCACCGCCGACTGCGTGGTCGTCACGGCCGCAGTCACCTGCGCTCCCATGTCGTGCAGCATACTGGAGAGGTCGAATAGGAGATCTGGCTCGGCCGCGATCGCAACTCTACGACCGCCAATCTGGAAGTGCGCGTCCAGCATTGCATCGGCAAGCTGACCGCGCAGGCGCCGATATTTCGGTGGCACGGGGCGGCCGCTGATCTCGCTCAGAAACGTCATGAAGTCGTCGTTCGGACCGAGACCGCACAGCCGTTCGAACAGGCGAAATGGCACGCCGGTCTTGGCCTGCATGAGCTCTGCTGCTCGCCGCATCTGCGCGCCGACTGCAATGGTCCACCCGGCGCGGCCCATGCTCGCAATCTCGTCGACGCCGATGCCGCCGATGGTCGTTGCCGTAAACTCGTCGGGGATATGCCCATCGAGCGACCCCGCCAGATCAGGCAAGAAGGACGGCCGCAACCCAAAATCCTCAAGGATGGCGCGGAGTTCATCGAGATCACCCGGCGTGAGGTGACATCCTGGAAGAACATTCACCCTCGATGGATCGCGCAGGCCATCGACATTTGGCCCTTCCACCAGCAACTCCACGGTGCGCGCCACAGCCTTCTCCCAGCCGTCCTGGAATGCTCCCTTGAAATCAGGCGTCGAGACATAGACCAGCGGCAATTTCGCAAGTTGCGGATGCTTATCCTTGATCAACTTGAGGTAGGCATCCACATCGTCTCCATTGGTCTCGGTGACGCCGGTTGAGCAGATTCCGATGATCTTTGGCTTAGTACGGTTGTAGATATTGAGTATCGCTTGCTCGAGATTTTCATAGCCGCCGAGCACGGTCGCAACCTCGCTCATTGCGGTGGTCTGCAGAGGTACAGCCTCCTTGAAATGCCGCACAAAGAGCGTGAGCCCGAAGGACGTGCAACCTTGTGAGCCGTGCAGAAGCGGCATCGCTCCACATATGCCCATGAAGGCAAATGCGCCGCCGATCGGCTGGCTCATCTTCAACGGGTTAACGGCGCATGCTTTTGTCGGCATCGTGGCGATGGCCATGACATCTCCCTATTCGGCGGCCTGCAGCCCAGCGAGCGGCGTGGACGCCAGGACGTCCTCGATGCGTCGCTTGCAGCAGCCACCGACTGCATTTGTGTGGTCTCTGACTGCCTCGACGCTCGTCAGGCCATGCGCGTAGATCGCATCCTCGATTGTGCCGAGATCGACGGTATTGCAAAAACAGACCTTCCTCCCGCGCCGCGCCGCCTCCGAGACCGCCGGATCGCAGGCGATCGCGGCGACCGGTGATTTCAACTGCACCATCGCCTTGGCCAATGCCTCCCAGGGCGCCGGTCGGCGTAACTGCTCCCACATCGGGTTGGAGAGCGACTTATCGATCTCCTCCACTAGCTTGACCATTCCGACATAGCCCATATAGGCGTGGCAACGCTCCTGGTTGATATCGAGCCAGGGCATCGCCGCCTTCAGTGCAACGAACTGCGATTTGCCGCCCGAGAGCATGATGTCTGCCTTGGCGTCCTTCAACAGCTTGTACATTTCGCGGGGCGTCATATCCTCGATCATGTGAGCATCCTGCCCCATGAGCAGCTTGATGCGTTCCTTGTCCTCCCTTGTCGATTTCTTCACACTGGTTCCGACCAGTTCGAGGCCGGCTTCCTGTAATGCCGCAACGACCGACCATGACTTGACGCCGCCGGTAATCAACAAAGCCTTCTTGCCTGTGAATCGTGGCTTGTACGGCTCGATCGCAGCCCACGCCCTTGCTTCCTCGCGTGCGATCACAGCTTCGGCGCGCCCGAGCAGATCTTTCGGCGCGCCGCGCTCAACCAACAAGCGTGCGATCTGGCGCAACGAATCGCTTGAGTCCTGAATACCGTAGAACGACCCTTCGAAGAACGGGATCCCGTAGCGTTCCTTCATCTTGCGTGCGACGTTGACCATGGCCTTCGAGCACACCAACATCGCCGCCCGCGCACGATGGGATGAAGCGACCTCGCGATATTTGCCATCGCCGGAAATGCAAGAGAGAATCCGGATGCCCAGCTCATCGAACAACGGCTTTACCTGCCAGAGTTCGCCCGAGAGATTGTATTCGCCGATCAGGTTGACATCGTACGGTGTGGTGTAGTCCGGCTCTTGCGTTCCGATCACATAATCGAGCAAGGCCTCGCCGGCGAGTTTGTTACCAAGGTTCTTGGAACCAACGAACCCCGGAGAATTGATCGGGATCACCGGCTTGCCGAACCTTTGCGAGGCCGCCTTACAAACCGCGTCGATATCGTCCCCGATCATGGCCGGGATGCAGGTCTGATAGACGAAGATCGCCGGCGGGTCGTATTTATCGATAATCTCCTTGATCGCTTTGCAGAGCCGATTCTCGCCTCCGAATACGATATCGGTTTCGCTCATATCGGTTGTGAATGCGGTGCGCCACAGACTTGAGCCGGAAGACGCCGCGCCGCGATTGTCCCACGAATTGCCCTCGCACGCGATCGGACCATGCACGAGGTGAACGACGTCGGTAAACGGCTGAAGCGCAATCTTGGCGCCATCGAAGGCACAGCCACCCGCAGCGCTGCCCGGCTGCAGTTGCTTGGCGCAGCCCTTCTTGCGCTCAGCCTCCGACTTACTTCCATTCTTGGCGCAGCCCGGTTCGCTGAAAATACCCTGGACCGTGGCCGCTAGCGAACTCATCAGCATTTTCCTCTCAGCGGAAGCAAATTTCAATGTCAACCATCCTGCGCGCGTGCCATCGCCGCGTGTTTCGTCGACGGCACGCGCACTGCCCGTCATTAACGAATGATGTCGAAACTGTAGTCAGTTTTGCCAAGAACGCTGGTCTTCTTGTCGATTTCGTCGAAGATCTTGTCGAGGATCTTCACCAGCACATTCAGGCCGCCCTGATAGCCCCATACAGGGAAGCGGTGATGGTGATGCCGATCAAAAATTGGAAAGCCGATGCGGATCAATGGCGTTCCAGTGTCACGCTCCAGGTACTTGCCATGGGTGTTGCCAATCAGAAAGTCGACCGGCTCTGTGAACAAGAGCGAGCGCATGTGCCAGAGGTCTCGTCCCGGATAGGCTTGGCAAGCCTGTCCAAATGGCGAGCCTGCAAACAGCGTCTGCATTTTTTCCTGCCACGCCTTGTTGCCGTTGGTGGACAGCACATGAGTTGACTCGGCGCCGAGTTCGAGCAGAAAGGCAGCCAACCCATAACAGAGATCTGGATCGCCGTAGATCGCGAACTTCTTGCCATGGATATGCGCGCTGGAATCCGCGATAGCATCAACCAAGCGGCCACGCTCTCGCGCGAGTTGCTCCGGAATCTCCTTGCCGCTGATGCGTGATAAGGCCACGAGAAGATCATCCGTCGCGGATACACCTACCGGGTAATTGAAAGACACAACGTCCTGTCCATGCTCGGACACGAACGGCAGCGTTTTTTCCGTACACCATTGCTGCATGGAGATTGTCGCCTTGGCGTGAATCGCGTTGGCCGTGTCCTCCAGCGTGGTACCGCCGTCATACATCCGGAACTCGCCATCAGTCGGGGTATCGAAGACTTCAGAGTTATCGGCGAGAATCGTGTGTTTGATGCCCATCAACGCTAAGATTCGCTTGATCTCACGAAGGTTTCCAACGGTGTTGCCATCGAAACCGCCGATGATGTTGATTGCCTCGTTTGGTTTGCGCTCCAGCTTCGGCGCCGTTCCGGCCTTGCCGTTCCAAAAATGCTCGAGAATGCCCTTGAGTGCGTTGTCATAGCCGGTGACGTGGCTGCCGACGAACGCTGGAGTGTGCGCGAAAGGCACGTCGAACTCCGCCGGAACCGAGCCTTTTTCCTTTGATGTCTTGATGAAGGCGTTCAGGTCATCGCCGATCACCTCGGCCATGCAGGTCGTCGAGACCGCAATCATCTTGGGTTTGTACATGTTGTAGCTGTTGGCGAGGCCATCGATCATATTGTTCAGCCCCCCGAATACAGCGGCGTCTTCCGTCATCGACGAAGACACGCAGGAGCTCGGCTCCTTGAAGTGCCGCGACAGATGGCTGCGGTAATAGGCCACGCAGCCCTGCGAGCCATGGACGAAGGGCAGCGTGCCCTCAAAACCAACCGAGACGAATACGGCGCCAAGCGGCTGGCAAGCCTTGGCCGGATTTACCGCAAGCGCCTCCCGCGCGAAATTCTTCTCGCGATATTCGGGCGTTTTCGTCCATTGCTTGATACGCTCGACCTCGGCCGGATCGCGGGGATTCTCGAACATCTTCTTGTCGGCCAGCATTTGTTGGTATTCTGGACCGCGGAACAGTTCGAGATGATCGAGCACATGGTCTGCACTCTGCGCCATTGTTAAGATCCTTCACTATCGAAATGATGTCGCCCCAGCTCTCCGCAGAGAGCGGGATTGGTCGCTCTATTGTGGAACCAAGTGCTTGTTATTCTGCAGCCAAGAGCTTCGGCTTCGCAGCTTCCTTCCAGGGGGCCTTCGTCTTCTTCCAGATCGGCGAGTTGACAGCCATGTCCATGTCCCGCGCGAAGATCGCAAAGCCGTCATAGCCGTGATATGGGCCGGAATAGTCCCAGGAATGCATCTGCCGGAACGGCACACCCATCTTTTGGAAAACGTATTTCTCCTTGATGCCCGAGCCAACCAGATCTGGTTGGACCTTTTCGACGAAGCGCTCGAATTCATAGCCATTGACGTCGTCGTAGATGAGCGTGCTGTCCTTAACGTAGTGCTGGGCGGTGCGCTGATAATCGTCGTTGTGGCCGAACTCGTATCCGGTGCCCACGACTTCCATGCCGAGATCCTCGTACGCGCCAATCACATGACGTGGACGAAGCCCGCCGACGTACAGCATCACAGTCTTGCCCTCCAGGCGGGGGCGATATTTTGCGATTACGGCGTCCACCAGTGGCTGGTATTTTTCAATTACTCGCTCGGCGCCTTCCTTGATCTTGTCGTCGAAATAGCCCGCAATCTTGCGCAGCGATTCTGCGATCTTCGACGGTCCGAAGAAGTTATACTCGCACCAGGGGATGCCGAACTTCTCCTCCATGTGGCGGGAGATGTAGTTCATGGAACGGTAGCAATGCAGAATATTGAGCTTTGCCTTCGGCGTTGCTTCGAGTTCGGCGAGGGAACCGTCGCCGGACCACTGCGCAATCACCCGCAAGCCCATTTCTTCCAGCAGAATGCGCGATGACCAGGCATCGCCGCCAATATTGTAGTCTCCGATGATCGCAACGTCGTAGGGCGTCGGCTGGAACTTTGGTTCGCCCTCGGGCTCTAGCTTGTCGAAGATCCAATCGCGCACCGCGTCATTGGCAATGTGGTGGCCAAGCGATTGCGACACGCCGCGAAAGCCCTCACAGCGAACAGGCACGATGGTCTTGCCGCCGTATTCTTTGGATTTCGATCTTGACACTGCCTCGATGTCGTCCCCGATCAGTCCGATCGGGCATTCCGATTGGATCGTGATGCCGTTGTTGAGCGGGAACAGCTCCTGGATTTCGTCAAGGACTTTGATCAGCTTCTTGTCGCCGCCAAATACGATGTCCTTTTCCTGGAAGTCGGAGGTGAACTGCAGGGTCACGAAACTATCGACGCCCGTCGTGCCAACATAATAGTTGCGACGCGAGCCCCACGAATACTGACCGCAGCCGACCGGGCCATGGCTGATATGGACCATGTCCTTGATCGGTCCCCAGACCACCCCTTTGGATCCTGCATAGGCGCAGCCTCTGATTGTCATCACACCAGGTATTGATTTGATGTTGGACTTGACCCCGCAGTCCGACTTGCCGGCTTGGTGAACGTTGAGGTGCTTGGCACGCCGTTTCGCGGTCTTCTCCGGATAGACTTTCAGCACCTCCTCGATCAGCTCTTTGTTGCGAGCCCTGATTTCTGCGATGCTCTGGGTCGTGGCGAGACTCATGCTGATGTCCTTCAAGAATTGGCTGTTGCGGGAGCAGCTTCTTGAACAAGACTGCAACGAGCATGCCAGCGCGGCGCGAGCACAAAAAGCAGAATAAATAAAAACAGTTAGCGCGTTTCGTCCGATGGGGCTGGTTGTTGTTGCGAAGGCGACATCGCGCTTTGCACGGAGAATTCTTCGTCCTGGCCCTGTTCGAAATGGAACAAGGCCTGGATAGGCTTCAAATTACGTCGCAATTCTCGCAGCCGCGGAATAGCCGTTGTTTGCAGCACCTTGCAATCGCGCTCGGTCGGAAGCGGCCAGTAATAGGTAAAGCCGGCTGGGCGGCTCCGGCTTGCCAATACCACCTATGTTTGCCGAGACGACCGATGCTTATCATCAGCGATGACGATGATGATCTTGTGCATGACGTCATCGCCTGCGGAGGTCGATACAAGCTGCCTAGCCACTTAGACGTGGCCCACGCGCCGGCTCACGAGAACAGCTGCCGCGCCTTGATAAGAGCACGGACAAGCGCATCAATCTCTTCGCATGTGTTGTAGAGTCCGAAGGACGCACGGCACGTCGCCAGAACACCGAAGCGCTTGAGCAGCGGCATCGCGCAATGGGCCCCCGCCCGCACCGCTACACCCTCCCGGTCGATGACGGTGGCAATATCGTGCGCATGGGCACCCTTCATATCAAAGGAGATGATCGGCCCCTTCTCGGCCGGTATCCCGACCATGCGCAGGGAATTGATGTCCCCCAGCCGCTGCTGAGCGTAGGCAAGCAACCCGCTCTCGTGCTCGCGGATCTGCTCCTTGCCTATCGAATTGATGTAATCCACAGCCGCCCCCAGACCGACCGCCTCGACGATCGGCGGGGTGCCCGCCTCGAACCGGTGCGGCGGATCACCATAGATGACGCCGGCACGTGAGACCTCACGGATCATCTCGCCGCCGCCATTGAAAGGTGGCATCAACGCCAGATGCCCAGATTTGCCGTAAAGCACGCCGATGCCCGTCGGACCATAGAGTTTGTGGCCCGTCATCACATAGAAATCGCAATCGATGTCGCAGACGTCGGCGTTCAAATGGACGCATCCTTGCGAACCATCGATCAGCACCGGGATACCACGAGCGTGCGCGATGCTCACCACCTCCTTTACCGGCACGACAGTCCCGAGCACATTCGACATGTGTGTGATCGCAACCATCTTGGTGCGCCGGGTCAGAAGCTGCTCAAATTCATCCAGCAAAAAGTTGCCGTCATCATCCACTGGCGCCCATTTGATCACCGCACCGTGCCGCTCCCTGAGAAAATGCCACGGCACGATGTTGGAATGGTGTTCCATCACCGAGAGAACGATCTCATCCCCTGGGGTGACGCGTTCGCGGCCGAAGGTCTGGGCGACCAGATTGATTGCCTCTGTGGCGCTGCGGGTGAAGATGATCTCTTCGCATAGATGGGCGTTCACAAATCGAGCCAACTTGGTGCGGGCGCCTTCATACGCCTCGGTCGCCGCGTTAGCGAGGTAGTGCAAACCGCGATGTACGTTGGCATATTCGCTTGAGTACACCCGCATCATGCGGTCAAGTACCGCATTCGGCTTCTGCGCCGAGGCAGCATTGTCGAGATAGACTAGCGGCTTGTCGTAGACCGTCATGCTCAGCGCTGGAAAGTCCGCACGCAGCCGGTCAACGTCGTACCTGCCATTGCTCATCGCGGGATGCATGCTCATCGCCGCGCCAGCAGCCAGTGTTCAGCTTGCGCGCTCACAAGATCGCGCAGATTTTCGGTAGCGATTTCCTCAATCGGCTCACCCAGGAATGCTTTAATCAGCAACGCCTGCGCGTCCTTCTCGGATAGACCGCGAGCGCGCATATAGAATACGAGAGCGCCGTCCAGCGCGCCTAATGTCGATCCATGACGGCAAGTCACGTCCTCGGCAAAGATTTCAAGTTCGGGCTTGTTGTCGGCCTCGGCCTCCTCGGACAGAAGCAGCGCTCGCGTCGTCAGCGTGGCGTCCGTTTTCTGCGCGCCGGGACGAACGACAATCCGGCCTTGGAACACCGAACGACCGCAATCGTCGACAACCGCACGGAACTTCTCCCGGCTGGTGCAATGAGGCACGGCGTGGTCGACGACGATTGTCGTGTCGACGTGCTGCTTGTGCCTGATGAGATTGACCCCGTTCGCCGAAAGCTCGGATCCCTCGCCGGCCAACGTGACGAATCCCTGATAGCGACTGATGGAGCCGCTGCAGGTCATGCTGAAGAGATCAAGCCTCGCCCCGGCGCCGACCGCGATGATCCCTGACGAGATGTTCACCGCGTCAGCAGCATCGGCTGCCAGTCGGATATGCGAAAGGCTCGCCTCGTCACCAACCAGGACGATGATCGCATCGTTGGTCTGATAGGCGCTCGTGCCTTCGGCTGAGACAAAGCTTTCCAGCACCGCCGCATGCGCGCCTTGGCCGAGCTGCAGATAGGAACGCGTGAAGGTGGACACCAACGATCCGGTTGCGACGTGGACGATCTGTATCGGACGTTTTACCGCTCTGCCCTCAGCGATCGAAATTACCAAGCCATCGGTCGCCATTGCCGCATTGAGCGAGATCACCGCGTCAGTCGTCGTCGACAGCACCAGAGCGGCTATCGCGCTATCGGCAGAATTTTCCAGGACCTCTCGGAGCGATCGCACATCGACCCCGTTTTCTAGCCTGCCGACATCGGAAAGCTCGGGGGCGAATATACCATCCACCAAGACGAGCTTGACCGCCTGATCGGCTGCCGCTTGCTTAACCGACCTCGCTGCGCGCACCAGCGCAGCCGCATCGGGTCGCGGAGCGAGTGGAAGGACCTCGCCAATCAGGGCGCGCAGATCGGTATATTTCCAAGCCTCGATGCGCCGATGCGGGAGGCCGGCACGCTCGTAGGCCTCAAATGCCCTCGCACGAATATGAGCGACGGGCCCGGAGCCAGGCAGCCGTCCATGCGCCGCGGCGAAGAGATTGCCCATCGCGCGCCCGGCGGCGGTTTTGGCCACAATTTGCTTCATCGGGAAGTTCCTTGAGCGGTCACGCCGCGCCTTCGAATTGGGCGTAGCCACGAGCCTCAAGCTCCAGCGCGAGTTCCTTGCCGCCGCTCTTCCTTACCTGCCCTTTCGACATTACGTGGACAACGTCCGGCTCGATGTAGTCGAGCAGCCGCCGATAGTGAGTGATCACGATCATCGCTCGTTCCGGCGAACGCAGAGCGTTGATGCCGTCCGCGACAATCCGCAGCGCGTCGATATCGAGGCCGGAATCTATCTCATCCAGGATGCACAGGCTCGGCTCGAGCAGCGCCATCTGCAAAATCTCGTTGCGCTTCTTCTCGCCGCCGGAAAATCCGACATTGAGGCCGCGCTTGAGCACGCCTTCCGGGAGGTTGAGCGACTTAGCGACCTCGCGAACTCGTTTCAGAAAATCGGGGGTCGAAAACTCCTTTTGTGCGCGCGCCCCACGCTGGGCGTTAAGCGCCGCGCGGAGGAAGTTCATGGTGGTCACCCCGGGAATTTCCACCGGATATTGGAATGCAAGGAATACGCCCTTGGCGGCGCGCTCGTCTGCTTCTATCGCGAGTAGGTCTTCATCCTTGAACAGGATTCGACCAGTGCTCACTCGATAGCCAGGCTTGCCGGAGATAATGTGGCTGAGTGTGGACTTTCCGGAGCCGTTCGGCCCCATGATCGCATGTACCTCACCCGCATTGACCGTAAGATCGAGGCCGCGAAGAATTTCGCAGTCCTCGATACCGGCATGCAAATCTCGAACTTCGAGTAGCGCCATTGTGATCTGACCCCTGAAATGCGTCATCCCGAACGCAAGCCGCAATCGGGAGGGCTCGCGGAACGTTTGGTTATCCGACGGATCCCTCGAGCGAGATCGAGATCAACTTCTGCGCTTCCACCGCGAACTCCATCGGCAATTTTTGCAGAACGTCTTTCGCGATACCATTGACGACGAGGCCAATGGCCCGTTGCTCGCTCAAACCTCTCTGCGCACAATAGAACAGCACGTCCTCGGAGATTTTCGACGTGGTCGCCTCATGCTCGAACGTCGCCGAGGCATTCTTGGCCTCGACATAGGGCACGGTGTGCGCGCCGCATTTGTCCCCGATCAGAAGCGAGTCGCAGGCGGTGTAGTTGCGCGCGCCGGTGGCCTTGCGATGCGCGCTGACCAGGCCGCGATAGGTGTTCTGCGACTTGCCCGCGGCGATGCCCTTGGAAATAATCCGGCTCGACGTGTTCTTGCCAAGGTGGATCATCTTGGTGCCGCTATCGATCTGCTGGAAACCGTTCGAGATCGCGATCGAGTAGAATTCGCCGCTCGAATTGTCGCCGCGCAGGATGCAGCTCGGATATTTCCAGGTGATCGCCGAACCGGTCTCGACCTGGGTCCAGGAGATCTTCGAATTGCGACCACGGCAGTCGCCACGCTTGGTGACGAAATTGTAGATGCCGCCCTTGCCTTCCGAATTGCCCGGATACCAGTTCTGCACCGTCGAATACTTGATCTCGGCATCGTCGAGCGTGACGAGCTCGACCACGGCGGCGTGCAGCTGGTTCTCGTCGCGCTGCGGCGCGGTGCAGCCCTCGAGATAGGAGACGTAGGAGCCCTTGTCGGCGATGATCAGCGTGCGCTCGAACTGGCCGGTGTTGCGCTCGTTGATGCGGAAATAGGTCGACAGCTCCATCGGGCAGCGCACGCCCGGCGGCACGTAGACGAACGAGCCGTCGGAGAACACAGCCGAATTCAATGTCGCGAAGTAGTTGTCCGAGGTCGGCACCACGGTGCCGAGATATTTCTGCACCAGCTCGGGATGCTCGCGGATCGCCTCCGAGATCGGCATGAAGATCACGCCGGCCGCCTTCAGCTCCTTCTGGAAGGTGGTCGCAACAGAAACCGAATCGAACACGGCGTCGACCGCGATCTTGCGGTTCGGCGTCTGCTCGCCACCGGGCGGCGGCTCGACGCCCTCGAGGATCGCGACCTCGCGCAAGGGGATACCGAGCTTCTCGTAGGTCTTGAGGATTTCCGGATCGATCTCGTCGATCGAGGACAGCGTTTTCTTCGGCTTCGGCGCCGCGTAGTAGTAGATGTCCTGGTAGTCGATCTTCGGATAGTCGACGCGCGCCCAGGTCGGCTCGGTCATGGTCAGCCAGCGGCGATACGCCTCCAGGCGCCATTCCAGCATCCAGGCCGGTTCATTCTTCTTTGCGGAGATGAAGCGGACGGTGTCTTCCGACAGCCCCTTCGGGGCCTTGTCGGACTCGATCAGCGTCTCAAATCCATATCGATACTGGTCGACGTCGATGCGCCGGACGCGCTCGACCGTCTCTGGCACGGCTACCATTGCCTACTCCGCTCGCGCATGGACGACTTCAGTCGACGATGGTTGCCCCGCGCCGCCTCCGCTGATCGCGCACGTTACAGGACCAGCGAGTAAGAGAATCAGATGATCGATCCAGGCAGCTGTTGCCGTCGCTCGAGTCTTCATCATGTTTTGCACCGGGACCCCCTCATCGGCCACCCTTATGCCGGCACGCAGGTATCGGGCACTGGGCAAACGACAGCGCATTGCGGCGCGTCAGAATGCCCCTCACATTGGGTGCACTGGGCCGGATTGATGACATATATGTCGTTCTTCAGGCTGATCGCGGCGTTGGGACATTCGAACTCACACGCGCCGCAGACGGTGCACTGGGATGCAATTATCTTGTAGGCCATCACTGCGATTCCATAAGCAAAAGTGCGGGACCACTTCTTGCTTTCAAGTCTTATGCCAAAGATCTTAGGATTGATTTGTCTCGGCTATTTTCCAAAGCGCATCTCGCCGCCTCAACGGTTGTCGCAAATGCGACAATCGGCATCACAGCGGCTTGATCTGAACGCCTAGTTTGAGCTCAGGTCGATCCGGCGGCGGTCAGCCGGCGAGGTGAACCGCGCCCGCCGGCTCAACGGCATGATCCTTCGCATGGCCGCGGTGGCGCGGCTACAATTGGGCACCGCCTCTTCCGAGTGCTCTGCTGCACATCGGTTCTCTCACCGAACAGAGCGGATCGAGCTACAGCGCGACGATGAAGAGCTGGTGCAGTCGTCGCCGGTCCGCGTCTCCGCAACACAGCCAGAAACGTCGCGGCGATCGCGCAGATAAAGTCGCTTCGATGATCGCATGCCTTCAGAGCAAGCCGCTGAAGGCAATATTCACTCTCCGCGGATTACCGGCAGGCCTGCATTCTATACCCTGTATGGGACGAAAGTGGTTTGTCTCGCATACGGCCACGACTGCAAGCCGAGCGCGATCGTCTGGGATCCTTCGCTCCGCGTTCCAGAGAAATCCCAGCGGTGCTGAGCAGATTGATAGAGCCAAAAAAAAGCCACCCCGAAGGGTGGCCCAAGTCAGGGAGGAAACGCCCGTGTGGGGCCTCTGGGATCAGGCCGCAGCCTGTTCGATCGGAGAGAAGGGAAGTCCGAGGCTCTCGGCGACGGCCTTGTAAGTTAGCCGGCCCCGATGGACATTAAGGCCCGCGCGCAGGTGCGGATTCTCGAGCACGGCGGAAAAACCCTTGTTGGCCAGAGCTAAGCCAAACGGCAGCGT
Organism: Bradyrhizobium sp. USDA 3315; assembly: GCF_054056795.1. Taxonomy (NCBI): domain Bacteria; kingdom Pseudomonadati; phylum Pseudomonadota; class Alphaproteobacteria; order Hyphomicrobiales; family Nitrobacteraceae; genus Bradyrhizobium; species Bradyrhizobium sp. USDA 3315. The sequence continues at coordinate 333,815 of NZ_JBSRYP010000001.1, forward strand.
GGCATTATTCAGTGCCTGGCTCGAGGTCAGCGGAACAGCGCCGGGCATATTGGCCACGCAGTAATGAATGATACCATCCACTTCGTAAGTTGGATCAGCGTGAGTGGTTGGATGCGATGTCTCAAAGCAGCCGCCCTGATCGATGGCGACGTCCACGATGACCGCCCTCTTGCGCATTGAGCTCAGCATGCTCCGGCGCACCAGCTTCGGCGCGCTCGCTCCTGGAACGAGCACCGCACCAATTACCACATCTGCCGCAAATACCTCCTCCTCCACGGATTCAATGGTGGAAAACCTGGTACGAACGCGCCCTTCGAATAGCTCGTCCAACTCGCGGAGCCGGGGTATCGAACGGTCGATGACGGTGACCTCTGCGCCCAAACCGGCCGCCATGCGTGCCGCGTGCGTGCCAACGACGCCACCTCCGATCACCACGATCCGAGCCGGCTGAACACCGGGCACTCCACCGATCAACAGCCCTCGTCCGCCTGCACTCCGCTTCAGCGCGCTACCCGCTGCTTCGATCGCAAGCCTACCTGCGACCTCGCTCATCGGCGCCAACAGTGGAAGGCCACCATGGGCATCAGTTACGGTCTCATAGGCGATCGCGGTGCACCCGGATTTTAGGAGCCCTTTGGCCTGCTCCGGATCTGGCGCCAGATGCAGGTAAGTGAAGAGGATCTGGCTCTCCCGCAGCTGGCTCCATTCGGATGGCTGAGGCTCCTTAACCTTTACGATCATCTCGCTCGATGCGAATACCTCGGCTGCGGAATCCAGAATCGTTGCGCCGGCGGCGCGATAATCGTCATTGGTTGCACCAATGCCGGCGCCGGCATTGGTCTCGATCACGACGCGGTGGCCCGCTGCCACGTATTCGCGGACGGCTCCAGGGGTAAGGCCCACGCGATATTCGTGCGCCTTGATTTCCTTGGGGACTCCGACCTTCATTTGAAAACTCCCTGCCTGGATGGCCTTTTTAATCGCAAGAGCACAGCGATATTGCGATGCAGGCGGCTAAATGGCGCAGGAATTCAGCGATCTTTGGCCAGCTACGCAGGATTTCAAACAAACAGATGCCGAGCGGGTTGAGTGACTATGTTCGCTTAACTTAACCATTGTTTCGTTCAGGCTCGCCGCAGGTGGGCGCGGCGCCTTCAACAGATTCGAGGCAATTGTTCACCCGACAACCAATCGACAATTCGTCCGCCGCCGAAGCTGGTCGCCAGCTGGACAAATTTGTGATCGTCAGCAACCGCCTCGCCAATATCGGCTGCATCGCACCCGAGCGGATGCGTCTTCATGGCTGCAAGCACGGCATCAGCCGTATCGGGCGCGACGATCGCAACGAGCTTGCCCTCATTGGCGACATGGATCGGATCAAGCCCAAGGAGCTCGCAGGTCGCCGCAACCGCAGGCTTTACGGGAATGGCCGCTTCCTGCAGACGGAACCCAAGGCCAGATTGATGCGCAATCTCATTGAGAGCCGCTGCAAGACCGCCGCGCGTAGGGTCACGCATCACCCGGATGCCGCTGCCGCCAGCCGCCATCATGGCAGCCACGAGGTTATGCAGCGATGCGGAATCCGAGACGATCTCAATTTGAAGAGCAGCGTGCTGGCGCGTTGACATGATCGCCACTCCATGATCCCCAAGGCTGCCCGACACCAGCACACGGTCCCCGATCCTTGCTTTGTCCGCGGAAAGATCGAGCCCATCGGCCAGAACCCCAATCCCAGTCGTAGAGATGAACAGACCATCGGCCTTGCCTCGCTCAACGACCTTGGTGTCTCCAGTGATGATGTAAACGCCGGCACCGCGCGCCGCCGCGCCCATCGACTGCGCAATCGTCCTTAGATCTGAAAACCGGAACCCCTCCTCGATGATGAAGCTAACCGATAGATAGAGCGGACGCGCGCCGGCCATCACGACATCATTGATTGTGCCGTGCACAGCCAGTGACCCGATATTGCCGCCGGGAAAGAACAGCGGCGAGACCACATAGCCGTCCGTCGTCATCACCATCCTGCCTGCCGCAACGTCAAACGCCGACTGATCATTGCAGCGGGCGAGCCATTCATTACCGAAGGCTTGGTGAAAAATACCGGAGATCAGTTGTGCCATGGCACGCCCCCCGGATCCGTGGGAAAGATCAACGCGTCCGTTCTCGATGTCGAGCTTGCGCTGATAGGCCTTTACGCTCATGACATCCGCCTCACCTGATCATCGCGAACTCGGCCATAGGTCCAATACGCGGCACAAGAGCCTTCCGAGGAAACCATGCAAGATCCTATGGGTGTTTCTGGCGTGCAGATGGTTCCAAACAGCTTGCAGTCGACCGGCCGCTTGGCGCCGCGCAGGATCGCGCAGCACTCGCATGCCGGATTGTCGGCGACACGCAGCTCGTGCATCGCAAAACGCGCCTCGGCGTCGAATCCCGCGTAAGCCCGCTTCAGCTTCAGTCCACTGTTGGGAACGAACCCAAGCCCACGCCATTCGAACTGCTCACGCAGTTCGAATACCTGCGAGATCTCGTCCTTGGCGCGTTGATTGCCTTGGCGCGTAACCGCACGGCTGTATTGGTTCTCCACCTCGTAGCGGCCTTCGTTCACCTGCCGCACCAGCATCAGGATCGCCTGCATCACGTCGAGCGGTTCAAATCCCGCGATGACGACCGGCTTACCGAATTGTTCCGCCAGGGGCTCGTAAGGCTGCGTACCGATGATGGTGCTGACGTGCGCAGGACCAACGAAGCCGTCGATTGCGACCCCACCGATCTTGCGCATGTTCGGGTTCTCGAGAATGCTGTGCATCGCAGAAGGCGTAAGCACGTGGTTGCAGAACACGCTGAGGCCCTTCAGCCGCTTCTTATCGGCAATCCGGACCATCACCGCCGTCGGCGGCGTCGTGGTCTCAAATCCGATGGCAAAGAACACCACCTCGCGGCTTGGCACCTGTTCGGCGAGCCGGATTGCGTCGAGCGTCGAATAGACCATCCGAATGTCTGCGCCGAGGGCCTTGGCTCGCAGCAAGGACTGCCCCTGCGAGCCAGGTACGCGCATCAGGTCGCCATAGATGCACAGAGTGACCTCCGGCCGCTCAACGAGCCGGATCGCCATGTCAATCCGGCTGGCGGGCAGAACGCAGACGGGACAACCGGGCCCGTGGATCATGCGCACGTTCGCGGGCAGCAAATCCTCCAGCCCGTACCGGGAAATCGCATGAGTATGTCCGCCACAGAATTCCATGAAGCGGTAAGTCCGTCGCTGACCGGCTTCGGCGCCGATCGCGCGCGCGAGCCCCTGCGCGATGGTCTTGTCACGAAATTCGTCGGCATATTTCATGATCAGCGTTCCTGCCCTGCACTGCCCAGCTCCTGCAACAGTTCCAACGTGCGCTTGGCTTCTGTCGGGTTGATCTTGGACAGCGCATAGCCGACATGGACAAGAACGGTGTCGCCGACATCGATCTCCTCAATGAGAGCGATCGATATCTCCAGGCTGACCCCATCAACGGACACGATCGCCATATCGTCGGGTAAGATTTTTGTGACTTTTGCCGGGACCGAAAGACACATATCAGACTGCTCCTTCCAGGGTTGACGACTGTTCGGCAATCTGTAGAGCAGCAATCCAGGCCTGCCCAAGGCTAAGACCACCATCGTTGGGCGGCAGCCGGCGTGGCACCAGCAGGGTGAGGCCTGCGCTGCGGCAACCGCGCTCAATTTCTTCCGCCAGCACCGCGTTCAGGAAGCAGCCACCGCTTAGTACGATGGTACTGACACCGGTTCTCCGCGCAACGTGCGTGACCCAGTCAATGCAGGCGGCGGCAAAGGTGCCATGAAACAGGCCGGCTCCGTCCGCGGCGTCGAGGTCGTCTGCAATCAACCGCGAAAATAGCGGACGAAGCGACAGCACGTCGCGCTCGATGCTCCAGCCCGTTTCGAGAATAGCAGTCCGCCGCACCAACGCCTCGAGCTTCATCGCAGCTTCGCCCTCATAGCTCTGCAAACTCGCGACCCCCAGCAGCGCCGCCGCGGCATCGAACAAGCGGCCCGCGCTGGTCGTGGTGGCCCCGCCCGGCTGATCGAGCAATGCCGGCACGCGCTCAGCCTGTCGCTGCGCTGCAAAGCGAGGCCCGATTTCGTTTCCCCGCCCGAGCCGGTGTAATACTGCGCTCGCCATGCGCCACGGCTCGCGGGCTGCACGATCGCCGCCAGGCATCTGCAGGGGCGCGAGATGCCCGATGCGTCGAAACCTCGATTCTTCGCACAACAATAGCTCGCCACCCCAGTTTCCGCCGTCGCAGCCGAAGCCATGGCCGTCGAGCACCAGGGCAAGCGCAGGTCCCGCATGGCCATGCTCAGCGATGGCGGCGGCGGCGTGTGCGTGGTGATGCTGGACAGCGATCAGCGTGCGACCACTCGCTTCCGCAAACCGGGTCGACGCCATATTGGGATGCAGATCGTGGGCAATGACGACGGGCTCCACGTCAAGGGTCGATGTGAGATGCCGGATCGTCTCCTCGAACGCACGGAGGCCTTCGGCCGTGTCGAGATCCCCAATATGCTGGGAGACGAACGCTTCGTTGCCCCGCGTAATGGTGACGGTCGATTTCAGTGCGCCGCCGACGGCAAGCACGGGCGGCACCGACCGCGCAAGACGGGTCGGTTCGGGAACATAACCGCGCGCACGGCGAATGAATTGAGGCCGGCCTGCCACCACTGACATCACGGAATCATCGGCACGCGTCAGGATCTCGCGATCATGGGTCACGATAAGATCGGCGATCCCCTCAAGCCGCCGCCGCGCCTGCGCGTTGTCGATCAGAAGCGGTTCGCCGCAAGGATTGGCACTGGTGGCAACGATAACCGGGCCGGGTCCAGCAAGCCATGCTGCTGTGGAGCGAAGCTCATGGAAGATCAGGTGATGCAGCGGAGCTAGCGGCAGCATGACACCCACGCGCGACAAGCCAGGAGCTATGGCAGGCGCCAGATCATTGCGCGTAGGTAGAAGGATGATGGGACGTGCTGAGGATTCGAGCAGCGCAAGCTCCGGCCCATTCGCTTCTGCGATCTCGTTGACCTGCGCGATGGAACCGACCATGACCGCGAACGGCTTCTGAGGGCGCTGCTTTCTGCTGCGCAAACGCTGGACGGCGCGCTGGTTACGCGCGTCGCAAAGCAACTGATACCCGCCCAGCCCCTTTATCGCGACGATTTGGCCGCCAGCGATTGCCGCGACAATGGCATTGATCCCATGGTTGAGCCGAGGGCCGCAGGTCGGACACGCGATCGCTTCCGCATGGAACCTGCGGCTCGCCGGATCGGCATAGTCGGCCGCGCAGGCGGCACACAGGCTGAAGGCCTTCATGACCGTGTTGCGGCGATCGTATGGAAGCCGTTCGGCGATGGTATAGCGTGGACCGCAATGGGAGCAGCTGATGAAGGGATAAAGGTAATGACGATTTTCAGGATCGAACAGCTCACTAAGGCATCGCTCGCAGGTCGCGGCATCGGCGACGATCCGCGTCGACAATCTGCCAGCTTGGCTCGTGGTGACCGAAAAGTCTTTCGTCCCGAGCGCCGCGGTCTGGTGAACGCAGATCTCGTCGATGCGTGCCAGTGGAGGCGCCTCCAGCGGCAAAGCGGCAACAAACTCCGCAGCCCAGTTGCCCTCGACTTCGATTGTGACGCCCTCGGGGTCATTGACGACAAACCCCACTAATCCGTACCGCTTGGCAAGGCCATACACGTAGGGACGAAAGCCGACCCCTTGCACAGCTCCGCTCACGCGCACGCGCAGCCGTGTCGGGTCGCAGGCGATAGCCGCGGCGCTCATCGCCCTATGTCCTCTCCGGTGCATCCTTGATGCGCCCCTGCCGATCGATCCAGGCGTACAGGGCGCCAAAACCCTCGCCGGTGCGCGCCGAGACCGTCAGCACTTCGACCTTTGGATTGACTCGTCTTGCGTATTCGACCGTCTTTGGCAAATCGAACGCTAGCAGCGAGGTCAGATCAATCTTGTTGATCAGCATGAGCGAAGAAGCAGCAAACATATCCGGATATTTAAGCGGCTTGTCTTCGCCTTCGGTGGTCGACAACACCACGATCTTGCAAGCCTCGCCGAGATCGAAGGCTGCCGGACAAACCAGATTACCGACGTTCTCGATAAAGAGAATACCGCGCGTCAGCAGCGGCAAGCGGCGATAAGCCTCGCCAATCATTGCTGCATCGAGATGGCAACCCTTGCCGGTATTGACTTGAATAGCCGGCACGCCGGCCGAGCGAATGCGTTCGGCATCATTCGAGGTCTGCTGGTCGCCTTCGATAACCCCGATCGGGCGACTGCGCTTGAGCTCTGACGCGGCGCGGACCAGCAGCGAGGTCTTGCCTGCACCCGGGCTGGACACAAGGTTAAAAACCAGCACGTTATCGGCCACGAAACGCGCGCGGTTGTCTGCGGCGATCCTGTTGTTCTTGCCAAGGATGTCGCGCTCGATCTGAACGAGCCGCTCGCTGTTCATGGGCGCGAGCTTCAACGTGGCCGATCCGGCGCCGCAGCTCGAAGGCGCCCGCTCTCGATGCGCCTGGTGATGGCCAGGATGATGATCGTGATCATGGCGGCGGCGAGCATCGCGCGAATGCGGCTGGCCCTGGTCACGATGACGATGGGCATGATGGCGATCGCAATCGTCCTGCCCATGAGCATGGTGACGCCCTTGGTCTCGCGCATCATGCGCTTGGATAACTTCCGCTGAAGGCATTCCTTCACTGCAGCCGCATATGGTACACATCAATCGAACTCCAGCTCCTTTACCCGCATCTGTTCGCCCGCGATTACCTGCAACTGGTAGCTGCCGCAGCAAGGGCAGCGCTCACCGCGCCGGGGAATTTCGACGCTCTTCGAACAGCTCATGCACCAGGCCCCGCCGGGAAGTTCGACAATTTTAAGAGCCGCACTCTCGGCAATGGTCCGCGCTGCAACGACTGCAAAGCAAAACTTGATCGCTTCAGGCGCGACATGGCTCAGCGCCCCGATCTCCAGACAGACGCTCCGCACCTGCGAAAGCGATCGACGGCGCGCCTCGTCCTCGATGATTTCGATGATGCTTTGACAAAGCGCCATTTCATGCATCGTCAACTTTGCGAAACTTGAGTGTGAATCCGACGCAGGGATCAAGCGATGCAATCACCGCACGAACCGCTTGCTGATGTCGTCTCGCAGTCAGCACCGCGCCCTGCAGGTTCCGGACAAGCGGACCGCGCCAATGGAAATTCCATTCCGTCGGCGCAAGAAACTCGAAGCGGTATATCTGCCCCTGAGGATCGAGCTCAACCGCGTGATAGAGCCGGCCCCTGGCGCATTCGACCGCGGCCGCTGCACGGCCAGGACCTAGCCTGTAGCTTGCGATGATCCCAGGCTCCGCCGACTCGATATGAGCACCGGCCTTGAGCCAGTCGCATAGCCGAACGATTTCTGCAATTCTGGCCTTCAGCCGCTCGACGGCACCCGACCGACCCAGCCAGAGCCGATCACGCGTCATTTGGCGCGCCCATGGACCCGTCTCGGGCGCATGCCCCCCAAGGTAAGGACAATGGCAAAACGTCGGGTCATCGCCGAGCAGCCGTTCAATGATGTTGCGGTCGTCGGCAACGGACAGGAACGAGTGCGCGATCGGGATGGACTTCAAGTCGACCTCGTCAAGCGCTGCAATGCATAGCGCGAACGGGCTACCGGGCCTCGGCGCGCCATCTTCATCCGGCATGCCGAGTGCAGCGAGCGCAGCCACAATCTGTGCTGTAGCCTCGCGTCGAGCAGAGCCGCGAGCTGGCCGTGCGCAGCCGACAAGCGCTGACAATCCCCCTATGAGGGACCGGATCGCCGCCGCAGTGACGTTCGGCGTAGGATGTCCGACAAAGAGGCCTCGCAGCAATTCTGCAATGCGCTCTGCAACGACCAGCATGATACGACGTTGTTTTGTCGCCAGGACGATCTCTTCGTCGCGCGCCGCCTCGGTCGCGGACTGCAATGCGGCTTGCTGCGCAGCGGCACATAACGTGAAGAGCCGCGGCAGCGCCTCGAACAACGACGAGGCCGGCCTGCCGGTGAACAGCCGCGCCAACGGCGGCCTGGCTCGCGGCAGGATCTCGACCGCGGCGATGACGTCGGCAGCAAGCAATATGGTGACATCGATTTTGTTGCGGGCGAGGAGAGTCATGCGCACCGCTCCGCCATCATCTCGCGCAAGAAATGCCGGCGGTCGATCAAACAGAGATGTGGTGCATGGATATGATATTGAGCTCGGCGCATGTCCGGCCGTATCATGGCACCGACCACTGCTTCGGCACGGACGTCCCCCTTGTCTTTGTGTGCCGAGGTCGCCGAGAGCAGGGAGCAACGGGCAATCGAGCTCAACGACGCGATTTCGCTGACAACAAGTTCAATGTCGCCGGATCGAACTCGCAAGCGCAGGTTCGATCTCTGCCCAGCATGGCGTTGGCGGGTATCGTTACGCAGGACGATAACCACGTTCATGGCCCAAGTCGCGCCCATCACGCTAACGGCCCTGCCCTGCGCGTGTGCGAAACCCGATCGCTTCGACCCTGTACACGGATCGTTCAAGGTCGGTCGCGTGCGCATGGTTCGACCGGCGATACCCCAATAGGCTGCTGCGAGCATCTTCTCAGACGTCGACACATCGGCGTGCTTGCTCCTACGATCGTCCCGTTCGCGCTCAAGCACCATTTTCAACGGACGCGAAGCCGAACCTGAAGGTGCGAAATCTGAAAAAACTTTTTATTCTTGGCGCCACGCGCTCGCGCAGCAGTCTGCGCCGCCATCGCTCTCCGGTCCGTTGCGCATGATCCAGCCAACGCCAATTGCAGGCGCGCCGTCTGCCGGAATCCGCCCGATGCCAGCTATTCTCCAAGCTATTCATGTGGCGTAAACCTCGATCATTTCCCGCAGGCGTTCGGCGGAATCCTCGAAATCCTCGTCCGCGGCCAACGCAACAATCGGCACGCCGCCGACCTCCAGCGTATCCAGGATGATGTTGTCCGTAGAATTGAAGAACTGCACCAACCAGACGTTCCGGATCCCGGTCGCCTGCACCCGGCATGTGCCGTAGCCGCGGAAGACGAGCTGGGTCGGACCGTTGCCCACGCTTTTGTGCAGAAACGCCAGATCGACAGCGTTCATCGGGAGCAGCGTGAGGTTGATGACGTGCGCGCGCATGCCAAACCGCCAGGCACGGGCCCGCTCGCGTATTTCGGCGAGCACCGGCAGCACGTTCATCGCGCCCTCCGGCGGAGCGGCGATCACAAGATCAGTGGACGTCAGGTCAGTTGCGGCACGCCGCACAATCTGCGGGATCGCCCCGACCTCGACATATTCATGTGCGGGCTCGGTCCCGATGCGCACGCGCCAGATTCCCGCAAGCACGGATTCCCAAATTTGCGCTAGGGAGCCATCCGGCAGCGCGACAACGCCGGCAACCTCGCCTTCCCCAAGCACTTCGGCAATCAGCGTGCGTTCGAGATCACTGAGGTTCGCCAGCCCGTACAGTTGCGTCCGCGCGCCGCCTCTTTGGCCGCCGGCGGCAGCAGCGGCCTTCGATAACAGCTTGACGGCATTCGCACGGTCCCTTGCAAGCTCGTCGCCATCGTGCCAAGCGCACTTGACCGGCGCCACCACAGTCGTCAGTCCGCCATGGATTACGTCGAGACTTTTCAACCCCAAGGGAAACTCGCTCACCGCCTGCTCGGCGCCGTCGGATCCGACGCGGGCCGCTGCTTTCATGATGCGGCCTTCCGTTGGGCATGCCGAGAGGCGGTGCTTTTGGCGATACGAGCGCCACCGGCGCGTGGTCGAGCGGTCGGTGCCAAGGTGCGGTCGATCTTGGGCAGACGGACCAGCCTCGTGAGGATCTGGCGCCGTGTACCCTGCTGATGGCACTCGATCGGCGTCTGCGAGCCGAGCAGGCTGCGGCGCCCGCCCGGCTCGTCACCGGCGCCCCGCGCAGTCACTGCCCTCCGCACGCGCGGCCGAAACGGCCTGATCCATTCAGAAAGCCCGATGGCCACGTGGATGGCCCAGAGCGAATGCGGTGGATTGGCCGCCGGCAGCAGCGCCGCGCCCCCCGTTCCGGGGTTCTCCGCGGCCAGAGGCGCATCAGCGCCCGCTCTCTCCACATCGGACAGACCGGGCCACGGCAGATCGTGCTGCACCGGATGGAACTTCATCGGACACCTCTGTGATAGTTTTTGGTTCTGCTAGGCGAGGTGTTAGCAAGCCACATGCCATCATCGTCTCGCCCGATCACATTCTCCGCTCGAACCAGCGGCTCGACATTTTCGTGTGAATGTTGCGCTGCGATTGCAAACTCCAGTTGGGAGCAAGAGCACGCAGCCCAATGTCGGCAAGCGGTACCGCTAGCGTAGGTGCTCGGGCAATTGCGGCTCATGACCGATCAAGTCCGCAAAGAAGCGATCGCAGTCCTGGCCGTTGAGGCCGGCCTCAAGTCCGTCGAGTGCTTCCGATATCAGCCTTGCTTCATCCTCGTCCAAGAGCCGCACTGCGGTATCGATATGGACGAGCACCTTAGTGCCGACCGACGCGCCGGAGAGCAGCATCACCGAAACATGCCGCTGTTCATCGCCATGCTGGCACAGCGCGGTGATGCCGTTGGTCTCAACGATCGTCATTGGCAAGCCAAGGCACATGGTCAGCCGCGGGCCGCTAGATCGGCTGCGCTCCCTATCTCATAATTTGTACGGTCGATATTGTTCGCCAACAGCCATTCTGAAGCAGGCAGCGGCGCGATCCGCAGTTTTGCCGGCGAGCCCCACTGGGCAAGCAGTTTGCAAGCCAGTTCAATCGCGGGGTTAATCTGAAAGCGCACAGGATCAGTCAGCGGACCGCCCCAATGATCCAGGTCCAGCGGCTGACAGCCGATGAGAGCGAGCTCTCGCGGGCAGCGTCCGAGCAGGTCGGCCGCACTCAGGACCTCCTGAAAGCCGGTCTGATGCAGGCTGACCTTCCTGGCAGCGCTAAATTTTGGTACCTCGTCATCTCTCACGAGCTTCAACTTCCCCGGCGGAAGTCCATAGTCGATGGCATCGAACACGATCAGGCAATCGGCCTGCTCAAGAAAGCTGACGAGGTAGAGACCCTGCGTTCCGCCATCGAGCATGGTGACGTTGTCCTCGATGGCGTAGCGGCGGTGAAACTCCTCTACGACGCGCACGCCGAATCCCTCGTCCGCCCATAGGATGTTCCCGATGCCGAGCACCAGGATCCTTTTCTTATTCTCCGGACCCGGCAACCGCTTCCCGGTCAATCGCGTAACTCGCGTTCGCCGGAAATTATTGAGGAGATGCTCCGGCGCGACATGATGTCTTCGCGGATCACCACGTAGATATGGACCACCGCAAAGGTCACGATCACCCATAGGCCGAGATGATGCCAGGTATGGACGTCCTGACTGTTCGGCCAGATTGCAAATGCCCAGCCGAACAGCTCGTACTGCCAGCTATCATCACCGGCACCCTGCCCATAAAGTGCAAAGCCTGTCACGACCATGAACGTCATCGTCTGCGTGAACATGAAGAAGATCGCGAGCTGAGCCAGCCGGTTGTGCCCGACGTGCCTCTCCGGCTCGACTGCAACGAAGGCGTACCAGCGAATCTCGTGGTACACCTCGCGCCAAAAGCACCTGCGCCAGAGCGGCACGCAAAAGATCTGCATGGCATGCGAGTTTCCCATCAAGGACCAGTAGATGCGCAGCAGAAAGCCGACGCTCAGCACATATCCCGCAGAGAAATGCGCAAAGCGGATATAGCCGAACAGGAGATTGCCGCTAGCCTCCCCCGGCATCGCAGGGGTCCCCGTTCCAATGAGATAGCCGGTTATACCGAGCACCAGAATGGCCGCCGCATTGACCCAATGCCACAGCCGCACCGGCGCTTCATAAACGTAGGTGACGCCACGGCCGACGCCGCGACCAGCTTGCGCCGAATCGACGGCGGCAAGGCGTTGCGGAGATTTATCCAGCATGTCCCTAACGAACATTGACTGAGGCCAGTTCTTGGCCGGCAGGACTGATCACATGGGTCGAGCACGCCAGGCATGGATCAAAGGAATGGATCGTGCGTAAGATCTCCAGCGGCCGCTGCGGGTCGGCCATCGGGGTACCGATCAGGGAGGCTTCAAAAGCGCCAATATTGCCCTTGGAATCGCGAGGAGATCCGTTCCACGTCGTCGGCACGACACATTGGTAGTTGTCGATCTTGGTGTCCTTGATCTTGATCCAGTGCCCGAGCGCCCCCCGTGGCGCCTCAGTGAAACCGTAGCCCTTGGCCTCCTTAGGCCAGCTTTCCGGCTTCCACTTGCTGACGTTGGCAGTTGCGCTATTGCCCGCCTTGATGTGGAGTACCAGCTTATCTTGGAAATAGCGCATCTGATGCGCCGCCCACTGGCATTCGAGCGCCCGCGCCGCGGTGCGGCCGAGCGTCGAAAATAGTGCAGTCAGGGGAAGATTGAGCCCCTTGAGTAATTTCTCGGCCGGCTCCTTGAATTCGGCTTTGCCTTGCGCATAACCGATGATGTATCGCGCCAACGGCCCGACCTCGACAGCGTGGCCGCGCCAGCGCGGCGCTTTGATCCAGGAATACTTGCCGCCTTCGTCGAGTTCCTCGATATTTGTCCTGCTGCCTTTGACCTTTGCCCCAAGCTGAAAACTCGGCTCGGTGATGCCATCCCAAGGGTGTAATCCGGAGAACTTGCTGGGGTATTTGTACCAGGAATGCGCGACGTACTCCTGGATTTGCTCGGGATCACCATGGTCAATCGGCAGGATCTCATTCAGATTGCCACCGAGAATGACGCCGCGCGGCAACTTGAGGCTTTTCGCCGAACAGTCGTTGGCGTGTTCGGGAATGTCGCCGTAGGACATCACGCTTTGGCCTGAAAGCCCGCCGCCATGGAGCCAGTCCTTATAGAACGAGCCGATTACTGCGATATCGGGCAGATAGACCTGCTCGACAAACTCGATCGAACGGTCAATGATCGAGGAGATCAGGTTGAGACGCTCCATATTGAGCGCCCCCACCGCGCCTGTCCCATCCATATTGATTGGGCAAGGCACGCCGCCGACCAGCCAGTTTGGATGCGGGTTCTTACCCCCATAGACGGCTTGGATCTTGACGATTTCCTTCTGGAAATCCAGCGCCTCCAGATAATGCGCCACAACCATCAGGTTCGCTTCCGGTGGCAGCTTGTAAGCCGGATGCCCCCAATAGCCATTCTTGAACGGACCGTGTTGCCCTGATCCAAAGAATTTAGTCAGCCTGATCTGCAAATCCTTGAAATAGCCGGGTGATGACAGCGGCCAGGGCGAGATAGACTGCACCAGCGCCGAGGTCGACTTGGGATCGGCCTTGAGCGCGGAGACCACGTCGACCCAATCCAGCGCGTGCAAATGATAGAAATGCACGAGGTGGTCATGCACAAGCAGGCACAGCTGCATGATGTTGCGGATCGAGTTGGCATTCTCCGGAATGGTGATCCCTAGCGCATTTTCAACGGCGCGCACCGAGGTGAGCGCATGGGTGCTGGTGCAGACACCGCAAATCCGTTCGGTGAACGCCCAGGCGTCGCGCGGATCGCGCCCGCGCAGAATGACTTCGATGCCGCGCCACATCGTCCCGCTCGAGACGGCGTTGCGGATCACGCTGTCCGAATCGAGATTGGCCTCGACGCGCAGATGGCCTTCGATCCGCGTCAGTGGATCGATGACAATACGCTTGCCAGAACGATCGAGATTGAACCCATTGGGTGTCCGGACGGCCACCGTCGGCCTTTCCCTCAATTCGGTTTACCTTTGTGAGCTGCGCGATGCGCCTTGTCGGTCAACCGTTTCACGGCCGTCACCGCCGCATGTGCGGCGACGGTCAGGCCAACAGCACCGGCAGCGGCCATGCCGATCTGGTCGGCGTTCTTTTCGATGCCGAATTGCTTGATGGTCGTGAGTCGATCGTAAAACGAACCTTTGTCCCAAAAGCCGTCTTCGGAGCAACTGAGGCAGCCATGGCCGGATTGAATCGGGAACGAAACGCCGCCGTTCCAGCGAACGGCCGAACAGGCGTTGTAGGTGGTCGGGCCCTTGCACCCCATTTTGTAGAGACAATAGCCTTTGCGTGCGCACTCGTCGTCCCACTCTTCGACAAATTGGCCGGCGTCGAAATGCGAACGCCGATAGCACTTGTCGTGGATGCGCTCGGAATAAAACATCTTTGGCCGCCCTTGGCGATCGAGTTCCGGAAGCTTTCCGAACGTCGTGATGAAAGTCACAAGGCCGGTCATGACCTCCGCAATGGGCGGACACCCGGGCACCTTGATGATCGGCTTGTTGGTGATCACCTGATCGATCGGCGTGGCACCAGTCGGATTGGGTTTGGCCGCTTGCACACAGCCCCAGGACGCACACGTGCCCCAAGCGATGATCGCCATGGACTCCTCCGCCATCGACCTGAGTTTTTCAACGAATGGCTTGCCACCGTCGATGCAGAACATGCCCGCCTCGTTCAGCGGCGGATTGCCTTCGACGGCAAGCACATACTTGCCCTTGTATCTGGCACGGGTTTCCTCCAGGATGGCTTCGGCCTGGTATCCTGCCGCCGCCATGATCGTGTCGTCATAGTCTAGCGAAATCATTGACAGCAACGCGTCTTTGATCAACGGATGGGCCGAGCGGATAAAGCTTTCCGAGCAGCAGGTACACTCAAGGCCGTGCAGCCAGATGACGGGCACACGCGGCTTGGTCTCCAGCGCATTGGCAATAGTGCTCGCGGCGAGCGGGCCGAGTCCGAAGCTTGCGGCGGTCAAACTGCAGAATCTATGGAAACTGCGACGCGTGATGCCCTGACGTCTGATCACGCCGTAGAAAGTTTCCGTTGCCACGCCTATGATCCCTTCCAGTAATCGCCGGGCTATACCGCTTACTGATGTTAAGCAGCAAGAAACAGGCCAGGGTGCGTGAAGCGCCTGACAGATACCAAGCCGCTGCTCGCCGGCCGCAATGCCGATGAGAAAGCCCGGCTAGCGAGGCACAAGCCCCCCGCCTGTGACCGTCCACCGCGCCAATAGCGTCCGGTTTTGAACGTCGATGTGAGAACTCCAACAAAACAGCAGGATATTCGCCCTATACGATGAATACGTCATGCTCGCTTTCGACGTGGCCGTGACACGCGTGCGGCATGACAATGCTGAACAGCAATTTGTTGTTGCAGTTGACGGGCACCGCACCAGCCGAACTAGCGGATTATTGCGGCGTAGACGATATTCTGGACTTGCTCGCGGTAGTACTTGCGGATCTCTCCGGGTGCTGCCGTTCCAACCACCACGATCAGACGCTCCTTGGGGTCACAGAAAAATTGAGTTCCGTAAGCGCCGGTCCAGGTGAACTCACCTGGATTACCTGGAACGGCCGACAGACCGTCGCTTATGCGTACAGCTACTCCGAGCCCGAACCCAAAGCCGGCACGGTGCGGCTCCACATTGCCGACTTTGTTCTTGATCTCCGGCCCAAGGTGATTGGAGATCA
Source organism: Bradyrhizobium sp. USDA 3315 (assembly GCF_054056795.1). Taxonomy (NCBI): domain Bacteria; kingdom Pseudomonadati; phylum Pseudomonadota; class Alphaproteobacteria; order Hyphomicrobiales; family Nitrobacteraceae; genus Bradyrhizobium; species Bradyrhizobium sp. USDA 3315. The sequence continues at coordinate 349,414 of NZ_JBSRYP010000001.1, forward strand.
TGTGATGCACCGTCTTGGGGCCGAGAACGCGGTGCCCGTCGAGCTCCCCGCCGTTGAGCAGCATTTGCCCAAAGCGCACGTAGTCACCCACTGTCGCAAATGCGCCGGCTCCCCCGCAGTCAAACCTCGTCGGGCTTCCGAGGAGCTCGATGCTTTGTGGCTTTCCCGTCAGCGGGTCGTTTGGAAATGGACGCGCGAGGCGTTCGCGTTGCGATGTCGACAAATGGAAAGTGGCGTCCAGCATTCCAATCGGCTTCCACAAGTTGCCGGCAAGATAATCGCCCAATCGCTGCCCGCTAACCTGTTCCAAGACAGCTCCAAGCACATCAGTCGAGAAACCGTATTCGAATTCTGTTCCCGGCTGATGCGCTAGCGGCAGCTTGGTGATGCCTTCGATGAAAGCCTCCTTATCGCCCTTGATTGGCGGAGCTGCGAAATCCGGATAGAGACGCGCAACTTGACCTGAATTCGGCGCGCCATAAGTTAGGCCTGATGTGTGGCGATAAAGATCGTGGATGTAGATCGGAGAACTCTGCGCTTCGAACTCTAATGAACCGTCAGGCTGCGGCACCGCCACCTTCATGTTGGCGAATTGCGGATAGTAATCCGTAAGCTTGGCCCGCAAAGGCAGGCGACCCTGTTCCGTGAGGCTAAGCCCAGCAACCGCCACCATCGGCTTGGTCATAGACGCGAGGGCGAATATCGCATCCAGCCGCATCGACGTTCCTTTCGGTGGATCGAGCTGCCCGTACGCCTTGTAGTAAATCAGCTTGCCGTCTCTGGCGATTGCAACCACCGCGCCCGGCACGCGCTCGCTTGCGATCTCGCGAGCGAAGAACTCGTCTAGTTTCGCAAGGCGCTGCTGAGAAACGCCGACGTCATCCGCGCTGGCCTCGGGCAGAGGCGCGGAGTGTACTGACTCGAAACTGATTCCTGCGGCCGCCGCGGCCACAACAAGCTTGTTCATTGAGCTCTCGCCAATGGATGGATGGACCTGACTTGCGAGACGGCTGCCGTCTTGATCGAATGTATCTGGCCGGCGCGCCGAAGGTGTTTTGCGCCGGCCTGCGCTCATGTACTTCTTCTGGCACAACGTTTGTCGATGAGGGTCAAGGTGAGAATGACCGCAATCGCGAACATCACCATACCGCCAGCAACCCAACTTGCCTCCCGCCAGCGCGATGCTTGAACGTAGTCTATGACGTAGGCCGACAACACCTTGGTGCGCCCAGGAATGTTGCCGCCAATCATCATCACGACGCCAAACGTGCCGATCGTATGAGCAAAGCCGACGACGCCAGCCTTGAAAAGCTCAAATCTCGCCAGCGGCAGGCCAATGGTAATGAAGTCATACAGCGCAGAACCGCGCTGACTGGCCACGACATCCAGCGGAAGCTCACCTGTTGCAACAAAGGCATTACGGATCGGCTGCACCACCAAGGGGAGCGCGGAGAGGACCGACCCGATTACGATTCCCGCAAAGGTAAAGGCGAGCGTGTGCTCGCCCCAGAAGGAGGCGAGAAGACCTCCGGGTCCGTTCGGGCCGAGCAGGACGAGTACGCAGAACCCGAGCGCCGTCGGCGGCAGCACAAGCGGCAGTGCGACGATCGTTGCAACCGCCTGGCTCAAAACGGTCTTTGAGCGTGCTAGCCACCACGCGAGCGGCGCGCCAACAACCAGCAGGATCGTCGTCGTCACGCTGGCGAGCTCGATCGTGAGCGCAACGGATTGCCAGATCTCGGGCGAAAGGGCGTCCATGTGCGTCAGCCCCTCGGTGAGAGCCCGCCGCGAAACCGGCGCAGCGATCGCCTGCACATCCAGTTCGCTGAGAGATTTGGCGCGTATCGCCTTTTGGTCAGATCCAACCTCCGAGAACGGAACGCCCTGCCGGATCGCTCGATAAGACGCCTCGCTAACAGCCAGCGCATACCCGCCTTGTGGCCTGTTAGCGACAGCGCAGCGGAGCTGTAGTCTGGGTCTCCGGTCTCAATCAATCGATCGGCCTGTGGGGCGGGTGCCCCCTGCACCAGCCGCGCCGGCTGCGGCATGGCAACCGCATTCATTGTGTTCGTCCAAGCCGCGATATGCCTGGACAGGGCCGTGAACGACGACGGCTTGCGCGTCTCATTTTCATCTATGGTGTTCGAAGTCGACGCCGCCGAGCTGAAGCGGCTTTCCGGAGCCGCAGGGCCGTTCTCATGCAGTCCAGTCGGGCGAATGCTGTCGCCCGAACGAAACACCTGAACTGTTGCTAACTGCGTGGCATGACCGTAGAGATCGCCGCTCGCGCCAATATTCGACACGGTCTCGGGTCGTCTTGCCTCAGTCGACCACCCGGCAAGCTTATCGTCCGGCATGCAGCTTTTCGTGGCGGTCGCCACATTGACGCCCGTCGCTTCTGCGAGCACGATCAGCATCGCAAGCACCTCATCGGAAACTCCGGTGACAGGGCCGCTTCGCCCGGTCTGACGGCGGCAACTCCTCGCTTGCCACCCAGCAATCCTCGTGCCGCTTGCGAAATTTGGCGCGCTCTGTGCCTAACGTAAGAAAAGCGCGCCTAGATGCCCTTCACTGTGGAGTGGACGCAACGCGCTGTCAGATTTCCGGCATCTTTGTTCTCAAGCAGACAGCGACGACACAATGAAACGGCAGAGCTTGCCGCCCGAGAGACGCTCTTGGGTGCTGCGACACTCTGTGATCACTCGATGCAAATCCTCGCGTGGATTCTGCTTCGTAGGATTGGTTGGTCTGTTTGGGATCCTCGAGGGCCAGCGCGTGCAGGCGCAGACGGCCCGCCAAATCCCTTGCGGGAATGAACGCGGCTGAACAGAGGTTTAGAAGTACATGTCGTGCTCGACTTTCTTCTTACTTGGAAGAAGGATAACCAGGCATCGCCGATCGTCTTCGTCCGGTAAGCATGCGCGCACCGTTCTATGGTAACGTAGCACTACCTTGGACATGGCCATTGTGCCGAGCGACTGAGCCGGGACCTGCTACCGAAACCAACACGTTGCAGCGAACTTACAGCGCGTCCGGGCGATGCAGTATGTCGACGGTAATAGTACCACGGGCGCGAGAGACACATGCACAGATCTTTTCGTTGGCGTGCTTTTGCTGTTCGCTGAAGAAAACGTCGCGGTGGTCAAGCTCACCGTCAATGTGGACGATGTCGATGGCGCAGACGCCGCACTCGCCGCGCCGGCAATCTGCCATCACCTCGTAACCGGCCTCATTGAGCACGTCCAGCAACGAGCGATCGCGCGGAATCTCCACTTCGAGGGCCCGATCTGCAAGGCGCACCCGGAAACCTTCAGTCGGCAGCGAGCCGCTCGAACCGAAGGTCTCGTAGCGTAGGTCGGATAGTGCGCGTCCCGCGCCGGTCCAGGCCCGGCGCGCCGCATCAAGCATCCGCATCGGACCACAGAAGAGAGTCAAGGCGTCAGGCGGCAGTGATGCGAATAAGTCGTCGAAATCGAGCCGGCGCCCTTCGTTGCCTGCATGGACAAAAAGCTGATCGTTCAGCAAGGGAGAGAGAACATCCAAGTATACGGATTGCTCACGGGAAGGCACTGCATAGTGCAGAGTGAAGTCGGCATTGCGGCGCGCCAGCGCCTGAGCTGCCCCAACCAGTGGCGTAATGCCGATCCCACCCGCAATTAGGCAGTAGTGCCTGCACGCCCAGTCGATCGGCAGCAGCGAGGCGGGCGATGTAATGGTCAACCGCGCGCCCGGCGCGAGCGACCACATGTACTGCGAGCCGCCGCGGGAGTCCTCCGCGCGCCGCACGGCGATACGATAACCGGCTCGGTCGGCTTCGCCGACCAGGGAATAGGACCGCGTTTCAGGACGTCCATCGATAGTGACGGCGATGTTGATATGGCTGCCGACCGGATAGGCCGCGCCATCAAAGTTTTCCGGTTTGATCAGGAACTCGCGGATCGAAGGTGTCAGATCGCGCGTCGCGACGAGCGCTGCTTGTGTCCAGCTTTCAATGAACCGCATGGAGATTTCCTCTAATCGCCTGGCATCTTGATGAGCGCCAGTCCCGGCAGCAGATCAGAATGCGTCTTATTCCTGAGCACAACGCGCAGATTGCGCGCCGCCACTCGGGCGTGCTCGCGCATGATTGCCTCGGCTCGTGCGCCTTCGCGGTTTTCGATTGCATCGATCACGACGCGATGTTGATCTTGCGCAATCAAGAGCGTGTGGCGCGCATTCGGTAGCGTCGATTGGGTCATCACAAAGCCGCTAGGCGAAGCGAATGGTAGCGCCGACGCGCGATCGACCTGCCGGATCAAGGGCGGACTGCGCGACAATTCAGTCAACAGCGCGTGAAAACGCGCATTGAGCGCGACGTAGGAGGAGAAAGCCTCGACGGAGATGGGATCCTGCCTCACCAAGCCGTCGATCTCGTCGAGACATCCTTTAAGAGGCTCAAGATCGCGCGACGAAACGCCGCGCTCGGCGGCGAATCGCGCGGCCAGCCCCTCCACCGTGCCACGCAGTTCGATCGAATCCAGGACATCTCGTTCGGAAAATGCCTTCACCATGAAGCCGCCAGAAGGGATCGCTTCCAGAAGTCCTTCCTCCTCCAGTCGAACCAATGCCATTCGCACCGGAGTACGCGATGCGCCGATCGTCTCCACAGCTTGCAACTCGGAGATCCGTTCGCCCGGCCGCAAGTCGCCCGACAGGATCAGATCGCGCAAGCTGAGCTGGGCGCGCACCGTCTGTGAGACGGAGCGATCACTGTCGCGCTCGACCATGCCCTACTCCGCGGCCTGCCGACTGTGCTGTGGATCCTCGGCCTCGATCATGCGATCTATCAAGCGGCGGGCCCACATCGCGCCCGCATCGATGTTGAGGTTATAGAAGACCCGGTCAGGATTTTCGTCGATCGCACGCTGCTGCGCCTCGAGAATGACCTCGTCCTCACGGAAGATGCTAGAAACGCCTTGGCGGAGTTCAGTGGTCAGGCGCTGTTCGTTCAGGCGATAATTGCGCACGAAAGCCCAGAAGTAATGGCAGCTCGTTTCCGTTTCGGGCGTAATGGTGTTGAGGACAATGCCATTGACGCCAGCCGATCGGTTGCCTTCCGGCGCGCCAGTTCCAGCGGGCGCCACTCCGACGTCGATATTGATGGTGCACGGCGCCTCGAAACGAATGATTTGCCAGCGGTCCACCGGACCAGGTTTTTGCAATTGCTTGGCCCAGAACGGCGGCGCGGTAATCCCCTTCATCCAGCGCGTTACGGTAGCGGTCTTCTCACCATGGGTGACGTCAAACGGCGCTTCCGCGATGGCGTCATTGCCGATGCTGGCTCCATGCACAAAAGTTTCGTGCGTCAGGTCCATGAGATTGTCGACAACCAGACGATAATCGCATTTCAGGTGGATGGTGTCGCCATCACCGGCCCAGGCGGAATTATCGTTCCAGTGCATATCCGGCACCAAGCGCGGGTCGGCTAGCGCCGGATCACCCATCCACAGCCAGACGAAGCGATCGCGCTCGACCACAGGATAGGCACGCACACAGGCGGAGGGGTTGATCGTCTCTTGCGAGGGCATGAAGATGCAGCGGCCCTGCGCGTTGAATTTCAGCCCGTGGTAGCCGCAGACGACGCTGTCGCCCTCAAGACGCCCTTTTGAAAGCGGCACCAACCGATGCCAACAGGCATCCTCCAATGCCGCCACCTCACCGTTGGCGCGCCGATACATCACGACGTGCTTGCCGCAGATTGTGCGCGGCAACAGCGCCTGCCTCACCTCAGCATCCCAAGCGGCCACGTACCAGACATTCGTCGGAAAGCAACGGCTCATAGGCGGCTCCTCGCATTGGACACTGTCTGTATACATTGACCTCAAAACAAGCCAGAAAATTGACGAATATACGGGCTTGTGATGGCGTTTCTGTATACAGAGCAGGGTCGACGAGAAGCTAATCGACTTCACCTCGGCCCTAGCGAAAAATCGGTGGTACCGCTAACCAAAACAGCTGCCGGCTCAATCCGAGCTCGCCATCGTGTACATCCCGCCGCACCTCGTCCTGCACTGTCGCGGCTTCGTACGGCTATCGGCGATGTTCCTGGCCTGCGTAGGGGCGCAACATTGGGCGCTTCTTAGCCGGCAGCACAGTCCCCTGCCGGGATCGGACGTCGACGTCTTGGTGCCGAGATCGGCCCATGCTCTCAAATCCTCTAGTGCGTAGATGACGCGACCGCCGATCTTTCGATACGCTGGCCCCGTGCCATATGTGCGGTGCTTTTCGAGCGTGCGGCCGGATAGGCTAAGATAACGCGCAGCCTCCGGTGTACGCAGGAACCGCGTGGATAGACGTGACATCGGATCGGGCATTTGAGAGCTCCAGGTGAGAGGCCGGCCGCGAATGGCGGCACTTTGTTCGCACCATCATCATGGAGAAGCGTGCTCTCTGGAGGGATACCGAATATCGAGGAAGCGGCTTTCGGCACCCCAAGTTGAAGGCGCCGCTCGTCTCCTACGCCCTGGGCGCAAAGCCCTCTTCTTAGCGCCGGGCTCGCGGCTGCAAAGACGCACCTTGCACAGAAGGATATGCGCACGGTGATCGGGCGCCTTCGCAATGCGGAAGCAGAATCGCTTTTGCGCAGAAATCTGCCGAACCATCCGGTTTCACCGCACCCTATATACTTTATACTTTTGTGCTGCTGCGCTCCGTCATCCGATTGTCGAAAATGTACAATCGCAGCCAGAACTAGTCACATTGGTCTCGTCCTGCCAGGAAAAGCGCTCAGAAAAAGGACGTTCAAAACTGCCAAAAGTGGAATGATCGAGTTGAGAGCTCCATCGTAACACCCAGACGCCTAAACGGCTCATCGAGCGCCGATGCGGATACGCCTCACATCACCGCTAGATGTCACAGCTTCCACCGCCTGGATGCCTACGATCCAAACAATCAATTTTACCAATGTTGCGTATTGTTGCATCAACCTTGGCTATCGAAGCGTACCGATCACTCTAGTACTTCTGTGCCGAGACGAGACTCGGTGATTTGCCAGCAAAATGCGGCGTGACGTTGAGCAACACCGTTGCGATCGACCTCACAAATGCCGTTCGACAATTCAAACAGACCTCGTCAGAAGACAGGCGGCTTATCCAATGACGCCCCGGTCGTCTGCGCGTTAGGCCTCTGGTGCAGAACTTGCTTGACGAAAAAAGATAACGTAACTGAACGCCTGCCTTTGGAATGACGCGCCGGCTCTCGGAACCGTCTTCAATCGGACACGGCTAAAATGACAGCCTCGTATGATGCCGTCGCGTCTCAACGACGCAGCGGCTCGCAGCGAGTGTATTCGGGAAGGAAGCGTCATGACCACCATGGCAACTGCGGCGCCTGTGCGCGCGTCGCAGGCTTGGTATAAAATTCTCTACGTCCAGGTGTTGATCGCGATCGTGATTGGCGCCATCGTCGGCTGGCTGTGGCCGTCGGTCGCGACCAACGACTGGGTCAAGGCGCTCGGTGACGGCTTCATCAAGCTGATCAAGATGGTGATCGCGCCGATCATATTCTGCACCGTCGCATCCGGCATCGCGCATATTCAGGATGCAAAGAAAGTCGGGCGCGTCGGCGTCAAAGCGCTGGTCTATTTCGAGATCGTATCGAGCTTTGCCTTGGTATTGGGCCTTGTCATGGGCAATCTGGTCCAAATCGGCCATGGTCTTGCGGTCAAACCGGACGCTGCGGCGGTCGCCAGTTACGTCAAGCAGGCGGAAGCCTCGAAGACCGTCGATTTCTTTCTCAATATCATTCCCGATACTGTGGTCGGCGCCCTCGCTCGCGGCGATGTACTGCAAGTTCTCCTGTTCGCGATCCTGTTTGGCTTTTCGCTGATGGCGCTGGGGGAGCGTGGAGAACGGCTGCGCGGCATGATTGACGACATCGCGCACGCGGTGTTCGGCGTGATCGCCATCATCATGAAAGCGGCCCCGATCGGTGCGTTCGGCGCGATGGCTTTCACGATAGGCAAGTTCGGGCCGGCGGCGCTCGGTAATCTGATCGGGCTTATCGTGCTATTCTATGCGACGGCCGCGATATTTGTAGTCGTCGTACTCGGCCTGATTGCGCGGATCGTCGGCTTTTCGATCTTCAAATTCATTATCTATATCAAGGACGAGCTTCTGATCGTGCTCGGCACCTCGTCCTCGGAAAGCGCGCTGCCGCAATTGATGGAGAAGCTCGAGCGGCTGGGCTGCTCAAAGCCCGTGGTGGGTCTCGTGGTGCCAACCGGCTACTCCTTCAACCTCGACGGCACCAACATCTATATGACGCTTGCGACATTGTTTATTGCCCAGGCACTCGGGGTCGATCTTACCTTTGGCCAGCAACTCACGATCTTGCTCGTGGCAATGCTCACATCGAAGGGAGCAAGTGGCGTCACCGGCGCAGGCTTCATCACGCTCGCCGCGACATTGTCGGTGGTCAATCCAGCGCTGGTGCCGGGCATGGCGATCGTATTCTCGATCGACAAGTTCATGAGCGAGGTGCGAGCCCTCACCAACATTACCGGCAATGGCATCGCGGCGGTGTTTGTATCCTGGTGGGAAGGCGAGCTCGACAACGCGAGACTGCACGCCCGGCTCAAGCAGTCCACCGTTTCCAGCGATATCGATACACGAAGCTCAAGCAGGTAGGCCGGATCCTATTCGTGATTTCAAAGCGCTCAACTGAGCGTAGCCAACTCCGTAGTTCTTTCGCAGTTCCAAATCGGCACAGCCGACTTGAAACTGCGAGCCAGAACTTCTCTGCGGGACCTGCGGATCGCCACTTGTTCCGTGTCACGCCCAACATCCATGCAAACGTGGATGACGAAACAGCTTTTTCGACGATTATTTCCCTAGCCAATGCCGACGTAACCGCGGCAGAACAATAGATTCCGGCAAGACCTGCCTGCCTGACGGGCCGAGGTACTGGGTTCTAGCCACAGTTAGCCTGGCCCGTTTGGCCACTGAACAGGCCTCTTCCGGCCGACGAGTGGCGGCGATCTCCGACTCAGTCATCCGTTTGTTCCGGCGCGCGTTGCGGCATCAGGCCGGCGCGCGTATGATCACGGTGGACCAGCCTGGCACCTTCGCGGGCTGAAATGGATTCGTCGAACTGACGTCACGTCAGGGCTCCACAGCTTATCGTGGATCTTTATGAATTTGGCGACGCGTGCCTCATTGGGCAGGGTCAGTGTCTTCGTTGACTCGATGTAGGCGTTGTCCGCGTCGTTGAAACATGCCTTGGCGCCGCGCAGCTGTGGTTCGGCCGCGGCCTTCGCAGCCCCCGAGCGCCCGCCGAGCAATATAGTCAGCGAAGGAAAACGGACATCTCAGCCTCGGTTGTACGCATGTCAGCGCGCCATAATGAAAGGTTTAGGACAACTATACCTACGTTTGTGATGCGCCTTTCTGCGGCACGTGCTGAGTTCAGCCGCAAGCAATTGACCGGAACCGAAGGCGAGCGTCCCTCATGGGCCGGAAGGGTTGCCCCATTTTTGCCTAAAATGTTATAGCTCTCCCGCCGGAGAAAGGCCGGACGGTCCAAGAATGTATGACCACATCAATAATTTCAAGCGGTCAGCCACGCAGTTTACTTTCGGCAGCATAACGCTGGCGATAGTGACGCTCGCCTCCTTGCACCTTCAAACACATTTCGCTGCGACGGCGTTTGGCTATTTGCTAGTGATATTGCTGTTTTCGTTGATCGGCAGCTTTGTTGCATCATCCGCGCTCTCGGTCTTAGCTATCGCTGCTTTGGCATACTACTTTGCGCCGCCGGCGTTCAGTTTGCGGATCGACGACCCTCAAGTTCTTCTGGTAGTTGTCGCTTTCTTCACTGTCTCGATCGTCGGAACGCACCTGATTGGAAAGGTCCGCCAGGAAAGAGAGGCTGCACGTGAGACTGCGGCCGAACTCCGGCGCAGCGCTGCCGACCTGAAAGACCGTGAAAAGCGGTGGCGCGCAATCTTTGAGCACAATCCGTCCATGTACGTGATGGTCGATGAAGCCGGCACCGTCCTCAACGTCAATACGTTCGGCGCGACACAACTCGGCTATGCGTGTTCCGAACTGATTGGTCAATCCATCCTGGGAGTCTTTCTGGAGGAGGATCGCGCGTTTGCTCGCAAATGCATTCGGACGTGCCTTGAAGAGATCGGTCAATCGCAAACCTGGGAGGCGCAGAAAGTTAGGAAAGACGGCTCGATATTGTGGGTACGTGAAAACGCCAAAGCGATGCTCTGGGCCGATGAGCGGCCCGTTGTCCTCATAGCCTGCGAAGATATCACAGAACGAAAGCGGACCGAACTTGCCCTGCAGCGAAGCGAGGCACATTTGGCTCAGGCACAGGAGTTGAGCAATACAGGCAGCTTCAGCTGGAACGTCGCCACCGGCGAGGCCTTTTGGTCAAAGGAGCTATATCGGATTCTCCAGTTGGATCCGCAGACCGTTCCCGCGCCGGAACTGATCGTCGCACGCACGCATCCAGACGATAGGTCGTCGGTCAAGGAGACCATCGATCAAGCGATGCGAGATCCAAAGAATTTCGAGCATGAATACCGGCTAGTGCTGCCGGACGGATCGGTGAAGCATATCCATGCGCGGGCACGAACGACGAGAACCGCGACTGGTGACATCGACTTCGTCGGGGCGGCGACGGATATCACGGCCGCAAGGCAAGCAGAGCAACAATTGCGCCGTAGCGAGGCCTATCTTGCCGAAGCCCAACGTCTCAGTCACACGGGCAGTTGGTCCTGGGACGTCTACCGTCTCGATTTCATCTATCGCTCCGCCGAAGTGGATCGTCTCTTCGGCTTCAAGCCGCAAGAGGCTGTATCGATAGAGACCATTCGCTCGCGTATCCATCCGGACGACCTGCCTCGCCTTCAGGAAGTGCAGCGCCTGGCTAGAGACGACAAGGATGGGCGATTCGAGTATGATTTTCGAATCCTCCTCCCTGATGGCTCGATGAGGCACATACATTCTGTGGCCCATGTCGTGGTTGGCAGCGACGGCAATGTCAGCGAGCTCATTGGAACACATATGGATGTCACGGAGCAATACGCAGCCAGAGACCGCCTGGAAAGCACACTTGCCGCGCTGCTGGAAAGCGAGCAGCGCTTTCGCGACTACGCCGAAACGGCTTCCGACTGGCTCTGGGAGACCGGGCCGGATCATCAGGTCACCCACCTGTCCGAGCACACCAGCGCTGCGGGAATTTTGGCGACAGGACTGATGGGTACGCTTCGTTGGGATATCGCGTGCGACGTCGAAGAAGAGCCTGAGAAGTGGCGGCAGCATCGAGCGACCCTGGAGGCGCACCTCCCATTTCGGGATCTGGTCTATCGCACCATCAATCGGATGGGAACTCCGATCTACGTCCGAACGAGTGGCAAGCCTTTCTTTGGTGTCGACGGTAATTTTCTGGGCTACCGCGGCGTCAGCACGGACATCACGGCTATCATTCGCGCAGATCAAGCCGAACAACAGCTGCGAAAGGCTCAGGCGGAGCTTGCGCATGTGACGCGTGTGACGACGTTAGGAGAGCTGACAACCACCATCGCCCATGAAATCAACCAACCACTTGCCGCTATTATCAGCAACGCCGACGCGTGCCTCGGTTGGATGAACCGCGAAACCCCCGATCTTTCCGCCGCGAGGTCATCGGTTGAGTGGATAATCGAAGACGCAATCCGAGCAAGCGAGGTGATCCGTCGGGTTCGCGCGCTTGCGAAGAAAGGCGAGATCGAGATGCTACCACTCGACATTAATGACGTCGTTAAGGACGTCATTGCGCTCGTGACGCGAGAGCTGATTAGCCATCAAGTGGCGCTAAAGACCGATTTGACGGCAGCGCTGCCCGCGATCTACGGAGACCGAATTCAGTTGCAACAGGTGATTATCAATCTGGTGATGAACGGGATCGAAGCTATGGACGCAGTTACGGACCGGACGCGCGAACTAGTGATTCAGTCATCCAGGGACGATATGGGACACGTGTGGCTTGCGGTGACTGATAGTGGCGTCGGCATCGCCGAGAATGACGCCGACCGAGTGTTAGACCCGTTTTTCACGACAAAGTCGAATGGCCTTGGCATGGGCCTTTCGATCTGTCGCTCGATTGTGGAAGCTCATGGAGGGCGCCTTTCAATCGCCCGCAAGCGGGGGCCGGGGGCAAGCTTTCGGTTTGATCTGCCATTGCACCAGGAGGTCGTGTCGTGAGCGAACGCTCTAACTCCCAGCGCGAAGGCAGCAAGGCCGAGACGTCGGCAAATGCGATTGTCTTCGTTGTCGAAGATGACGTTTCGATGCGCCGATCGCTCACGAACCTTTTTCAATCGGTGGGCCTGGACGTCGTTGCATTCGGATCGGCCCGCGAAATGCTGCAAAGCACACTTCCGGATGTCGTTAGCTGCCTGGTTCTTGACGTCCGGCTGCCAGGCTTGAGCGGCCTTGAGTTTCAGACCGAGCTAGCCAAGTCGAGCATTCATATTCCTATCATCTTCATTACGGGCCATGGCGACATTCCCATGAGCGTCAGGGCCATGAAGGGCGGAGCGGTCGATTTTCTTACCAAACCGTTCCGCGATCAGGAACTGCTGGACGCCGTGATCGCAGCGACCGAACGCGATCGCAAAAGACGAGAGGACGAGAAGACCGTCGCGAACCTGAAGTCCCTATTTGAAACATTAAGCCCGCGCGAGCAGGCGGTGATGAAACTGGTCGCCACCGGCCTGATGAACAAGCAGATAGCCGCCGAGTTGGGGCTCGCCGAGATTACGGTTAAGATCTACCGGGGACACGTGATGAAAAAGATGCGCGCCCGGTCGCTGGCGGATTTGATTAGAATGACTGAGGCGCTCGGAATCCGAGCTAACCGCCCTGAACAAACCTAAGTATGATTTTACAATTTAACCACTCAAGCCCACTTTTCGCCCAGGGTCGGCTAATGCCTCGGCAAACGCTAGTCCCGCGCCAGGAGGGCTTGCCTTGTCCACGCCGTTGATTTCTGTCGTTGATGACGACGCATCGGTCCGTGCGGCGACAGAGAACCTTTTGAAATCGCGTGGCTATATAGTCCAAACATTTGCGTCGGCTGAGGAGTTCTTGAGGTCACCGCGGTTGAACGAAACCTCCTGTGTCGTCACGGATGTGCAGATGCCCATTATGACCGGCTTGGACCTCCTGACAGAAATGCGGAACAGAGGTTACAGCGTGCCGTTCATTTTCATTACGGCGTTTCCCAACGATCGCGTGCGCACCTCAGCCCTGAGCGCGGGAGCGACCGGATTCTTGGCCAAGCCCTTCACAGGACATGCCCTGATCGAGTGCCTTGATGCCGCACTGGAGAGCGGAGACATCTGAAACCAGCAGCCGGCCGCCGTCGCCCTGTCGTTAGACTCCGCTGAGGTCGGGCTGGGCTCCTTGACAAGTCTATTTCACCCGTCTTCTCGGCTTGTCACCCTGAGCTCGCCCAAGCTAATTTGAGCGCTGAATCTCAAAATCTATAGATCTATCGTGACCCGCTACGATCTCCTATAGCACTCCGAAATTAGAAGGCATCGGCAGCGGGCAAGCTCTATCTAGTTGCGTTGTTGGTCCGTGACCTGACCAACAGGCGCTCAGGCCGGCCAGAACGAGCTTGCCGCCCGAGGCCGGAGTGCGTGGCACTGTGTCAGCTCATTCCAGCCTGTTGATGGCCGGATAATGTTTACCGGAAGCTCCCGACAGACGAGCGCTTGCTTCGCTTAGGCTCGTAGCGACTGGATACCACTTATGTACGACAAAAGAGCTCCCCCTCACCCCAGATGATCTGTGAGTGCCTTTAGGGGAACAATTGCTGACAACTTGGGGTGATCTTGGTTGGCAGGCAAAGAGCTCTGCGGCACGAGCTCCTGTTCGCGGCGACGCGCCCGTCACAGACCTGAACTTCTTGTCTCTTGGAGCGCAGCATCGTTCCGTGCCTCCTTCGGACCTCCCCTTCCTGCCGGCGCCTTCAGCCCACGTGAACTCGTGCGCATCATTAGATGGCCTGGACACCGTCAAGCTGTCCCAGATATTCAATCGGGATAGGGGGGAGCCTCGCAGCCCCTCCCCTCCCACACCACCGTACATACGGGTCCGTATACGGCGGTTCGCTGGATTAAGCGGCAAGAGTTGTTCTGTTGCCGCCGTAGTTTGGGTGTCAGCAATCGTCGCGCCAGCTTCGACTCCTCTGATCAGCGTCAGTCAGGGTTTCACCCCTTCCCGCCGTTCCGAGGCCAGTTGCCCGGAATTCAGTCGCATGGCCGATGCGATATCGCTGCATCTACTCGTCACTTCCAGCGTTCAGGCCTTCGGCGAAACTCGTTCCGCCTACTATGCCCTCTGCTGACTTCTGCACTGCGGTCAGATCGCCTTACGACGACCTCAGTCTCGTTGCCGAGACGCAGCGCAGATCTCCCGAGGTAAGATCGACCGCCTTCGCCGCACGCCCGCCGGATTTACCACCCCGGCCCTTGATGACCGTGGACTTCGCGATCACGTGCTCGCTCGTCCGGCCGGGTAGGCCTCGTTATCCGGTTTTTGTCCATCGGGCCGCGGCTTTGCTCCACGCTTCCTTCAGACCCCACCTCGCGATGACGCCCTTGCGCTTCGCTAATCCTTCACCGTCATCAGGCTGGATAGAGGACTTCCACCTCCAAGCTGCCGGTCATGCTCGGCACACACGTGAAAAGCGCCCGGCCGCCTTACGGCGGCCGGGCGTTTTTTGCCCGATCCTCATGCAGTTCATCCCCCATCCGAGCAATTCAAACTATTAGCTCGCCTGTCGGAGGCTCTGCTCCTGAGCCAATGGCTCGGCAAGAATAACTATCCGGTGCACGTTGGGCAGTTTTTGGCTAAAATCAGCGGGAGCTCTTCTGATTGTAAGCGGCAAATGACCGCCGAGCGAAGTGACGATCGCGCGAGGACCGGAATTTTCAGCAGATCTTATGATCACATAAAATCGTCTTCATAATCGTATGTCGAGGGGCTTTCTGCGATCTTAGTATCGCTGCCTTCACTGTCGTCAGCTTTTGAAAGATAGCGCGAATTGGTGCCTTTTCGCTGCCAATCACCGTCACCGTTCCTGATCCACTTGCCTGACTTCTCTGGGTCGAGAACCATGTTGTCGGCATCGACCTCAACGAACCCCATCTTTGCCGCACGGGCTCTTGCTTCCTGATTCGCCGGACGCAAATTGAGCAACGGCCTTTTGCCATCCTCTCGCAGCTGATGCTCAAGCAGGATATCGCCGGCGTTCTCGACAAGCGGATGAACAACTTGAAAGTCCACGGTAGAGGTAGTCCCAGTCCGTCCGGGAAAAAGCTCCTGCCATCTTTCCACGTCGAACACCGTCATGCTGTCGCCGCCCTCCATTCTCAGAAGTCCGACACTCTTGTTCCCTAATTGGTAGCTGAAATATCTTGCATCGTCGGAATCTCGAGTTGTTCCATAGTCCTTAGCAACTTCTACAGTTCGCTTTGCCTTATCGGAGACGAATTTCGAGTACTCTTGCGGGTTATCGGCGATGTACTTGATTTCATCGCTATGATAGGTCTTCGCTGCCTCTCGGAATGAATGACGATTTTTAAACTCTATTATGGGAGGATCTGAAACGAGCGAATACGGTCTTGTTGCTGAAGATGAGCCGCCACTCGACGTCGATTCGGCTAAGCGCATATTGGCGAACGCATCAGCGAAGCTGCTTGCATCCGTTTGCTCGTCATCTTCGGCAAAGCGCGAGGATTGGTAATAGGACGAGCCATTGATCCGATTATACATGACGATTGGTGCTCCGATCGGGCATACATTTCCGCGTTTAGTTCAGGCCAGTTAGGCCCTGCGGAAGTGATAGGCAGCTTGGCTTACCACAAGCTGACGTGGCTCGTGTTAGCGCTAGATCATCCAGATCGTGGTCTCGAAATTCCGGCGGCGCGCGGCTCAACCCCCAGCAGCAAAGACCAATCATGACCATGCTATCTGTCGTGCATTCGCAGAACTGCCGTAGCCAATACAACCTATTGGCTAGACGACGGAAGAGCACCTCGGCGTTGAGACGGCGCCTATTCGACTGTGACCGATTTTGCAAGATTGCGCGGCTGATCCACATCCGTCCCCATAACGACGGCGGTATGGTAAGCTAAAAGCTGCACGGGGATCGCATAAACCATCGGAGTAAAGCTTGCAGCCATGTCTGGCAACACAATGGTCATGAGCGTATCCACCGTTGCTTCCGATGCCCCCGTCGAATTGGTGATCAAGATGATGTTGCCGCCTCGAGCGGCGACTTCCTGCATATTCGAGACGGTTTTCTCGAAGACCTGGTCGTAAGGCGCGATCACCACAACGGGTACGGTCTCGTCGATCAATGCGATCGGTCCGTGCTTGAGCTCGCCGGCGGCATAGCCTTCTGAGTGGATATAGGAGATTTCCTTCAGCTTGAGCGCACCTTCCGATGCTAGCGGCGCCGATGTTCCTCGGCCGAGATAGAGAACGTCGTTCGACTTGGCGATATATCGCGCGAGTTTCTCGATCTGCGGTTCGACCAAAAGCGCAGCAGCAATTAGCCGCGGCACTTCGATGAGCTCGCGCACGAGCCTCGATTCCTCAATCTCGGACAACTCACCGCGCGCTTTGCCTGCCGCGATGGCAAGCGCCGCCATCACTACCAGTTGACACACGAATGCCTTGGTGGAGGCGACGCCGATTTCAGGTCCCGCCAGCGTCGGCAAAACGGATTCGCTCTCCCGCGCAATCGTCGACGTCAAGACGTTGACTACAGATATTGTGTGTAGGCCCTGGCTCTTGGCATAGCGCAATGCAGCCAATGTGTCAGCGGTTTCTCCCGACTGCGAGATGACGATCGCGAGATCGCCCTGGCGCAAGGGCGCCTCCCTATAACGGAACTCGGACGCTACATCGATCTCCACCGGCAAGCGTGCCAACCGCTCGAACCAGTATTTGGCGATGTGACCGGCATAGCTTGCCGTGCCGCACGCGGCAATCGAGATGCGCTGAACAAAGTTAAAGTCGAACGGTAATGAGAGCGGTAGGACTACGCGCTCGGCCACCATATCGAGATAATGCGCCAATGTCTGACCGACTACCGTCGGCTGCTCGTAGATTTCTTTGGCCATGAAGTGGCGATAGTTCGCTTTGTCGACCAGGAATGACGACGCTCCAGACCTTGATGGCTCCCGACGGACAACGGTCCCGTCTATGCTATAGATCACGCAGACCGTGCGGCTAAGCACGGCCCAGTCGCCGTCTTCAAGATAGGTTATAGTATCGGTCAAGGGCGCGAGCGCGATCGCGTCCGATCCCAGATACATTTCGCCGTCACCATGCCCGATTGCAAGGGGCGATCCCTTGCGCGCACCGATCAGAAGATCGTCGTGGGCTTTGAACAGGAATGCCAGAGCGAAGGCCCCGCGCAGCCGTGGCAACGCGGCTTGTACCGCATCCTGCGGCGAGTAGCCATTCTTGAGATAAGATTCGACGAGATGCGCCACCACCTCGGTGTCCGTCTCCGAGCTAAAATGGGCTCCGTTCTGCTCCAGCTCAGCTCGCAGCTCGCGAAAATTCTCAATGATTCCGTTATGAACGACCGCGACATTATCCGTTGCATGCGGATGAGCATTGTTCTCGGTGGGTTTTCCATGCGTCGCCCAGCGAGTGTGACCAATACCGCTATGGCCCGACGGCGGATAATCGCGCAGCCGCTCCTCAAGGTTTTTCAGCTTACCTTCAGCGCGCCGGCGCTCGATACGGAGACCTTCGAGCGTCGCGACGCCCGCGGAGTCGTAGCCACGATATTCCAATCGCTTGAGCGAAGCGACCAATTGCCCAGCGACAGGACCACGTCCCAAGATGCCGACTATTCCACACATGTCGATCAATGCAGCCCAAGTTCAAGGAGCCGAACGCCCCTTTGGAGGATCGCTTAGCCGATGGTGATGGATATCAAGTTCTGAATTCGATGTGGCTGCCTGTAAGGCTGCCGCATTTACAAGCGTGACTTTCAACCATCATCGCCTCGCTCAGCCACACTCCGCTTTTTGGTTGTCACCATCGAGTACAAACTGCGACGCGGCCGCGAATGGCGTGATTGCTTCGAGGTGATCTCGATCGGCTTTGTACGGCATCTAATCCCGACACGAACAAACCCTTTGCTCGATGGCGACGACAACCGTCGGCGTCGCGCAAGTCCACTGCGAGGATATATCGCGCAAGCCGTCATATCGTCGCTGATGAACCTCATTCACGACTCTTCAGCTCCAAATCCCAATGGAGCGAACGGCGACGCGGCCGATCGGGTTAGCAGCTGGCGCATGGGCAACTAAATCCCCGCGCCTCACCGAGGGTCTCCTAGGTAGGCTTGCACCGGCCGCGCTCCATTAGACTGGTAGAAGGATGCAGCTTCACTTTCCACATGGTCTTCTCGGTGTTTTACGCAGCCGCTCTGGTGTGACTTGGCCCGTGTTATTGGAGACATTTCTGTCGTGCTGGCTCAAGAGGCTCATCGTTACTTGGATGCAAGCTATACTCGGCGGGACGACGACTTAAACGATCGTCGTCGAACGCTCCATTGTACGAACGTAAGCCTTCAATATCGAAACGTTCGAAGAAAGATACCAACGTTTGCTAGCCTTTCTCATTCCGTCTTGCGTCGGCCGTCCACTCTCTGCAGAGTCGCGCTATTAAGAAGTGCGGAGGTCGATGTCCCTATTGGCCAGTGCGGCGAGACCACGCAAGATGAACATAACATGCGCCCGAACATGGATAGGAACACAGACCATCGTCATTTAGCTCCCAGCTCGTTTGCTTAGGATCATCGCGGGTGTCAGGCGGGTTGCGTTTGTTAACTGCCGTTCTTTTTCCAATCTGAATGGTTCTCGCCTCTCTAGTCCAGATAAATCAATGTATATAGTGCGCATTTCTCTATGAAGTGTATGACTGGAGCTAACGATTGATTTCTCTAGTTGTGGATGTCGCGCGCTTGCGGATCTAGATATCTCGAGGAAGCGCTCCGCAATCGCGGTTCGAAGGGGCGCTTTCTTTCCGGCGCAACCAAGAAAGACCATGGCGGCTCAGGACTCAAAGCGGCGCGTTGCGCTGATCACCGGCGTGACCGGGCAGGACGGCGCGTATCTCGCCGAATATCTGCTCGGTCTCGGCTACACCGTGCACGGGATCAAGCGCCGGTCGTCCTCGTTCAACACCGCGCGCGTCGACCATCTCTACCAGGACCCGCATGCCGGCAACGTGCCGTTCCTGATGCACTATGGCGACATGACCGATTCGACCAATCTGATCCGCCTGGTGCAGCAGATCCGGCCGACCGAGATCTACAACCTCGCCGCCCAGAGCCACGTCCAGGTCAGTTTCGAGAGCCCGGAATACACCGCCAACGCCGACGCGATCGGCGTGCTACGCCTCTTGGAGGCGATCCGCATCCTCGGCATGGAAAAGGAAACGCGGTTCTACCAGGCCTCGACCTCGGAGCTTTACGGGCTCGTGCAGGAGGTGCCGCAGAAGGAAACCACGCCGTTCTATCCGCGCTCGCCCTATGGCGTCGCCAAGCTCTACGGCTACTGGATCACGGTGAACTACCGCGAGGCCTATGGCATGTTCGCCAGCAACGGCATCCTGTTCAACCATGAGAGCCCGATCCGCGGCGAGACCTTCGTGACGCGCAAGATCACCCGCGCCGTCGCCCGCATCGAGGTCGGCCTCGAGAGCAAGCTCTATCTCGGCAATCTCGACGCCAAGCGCGACTGGGGCCACGCCCGCGACTATGTCGAGGGTATGCACAGGATCCTGCAGGTCGACGAACCCGGCGACTTCGTGCTCGCGACCGGCGAGACGCGGTCAGTCCGCGAGTTCGTCGAGCTGGCATTTGCCGAGGTCGGCCGCAGCATCGAATGGCGCGGCAAGGGCGTCGAGGAAGTCGGTGTCGACAAGGCGTCCGGCAACACCCTGGTGCAGATCGATCCGACCTATTTCCGCCCGACCGAGGTCGATCTTCTGATCGGCGACGCCAGCAAGGCGCGCGCCAGGCTCGGCTGGGCGCCGAAGACGCCGTTCGCGCAGCTGGTGAAGGAAATGGTCGCCAGCGATCTCGTCGAGGCCAGGCAGGACGCGGCCAATGGCAAGCACGGCGTTTGAGCTGAAGGGCAAGACGGTCTTCGTTGCCGGCCATCGCGGCATGGTCGGCTCGGCGCTGATGCGCCGGCTGGCGCGCGAGGAGGCCGATCTCCTGACGGTGTCGCGCAGCGAGGTCGATTTGCGCGACCAAGCCGCGGTCAACGCCTGGTTTGCCGCGAAGCGGCCGCAGGCCGTGTTCCTCGCCGCCGCCAAGGTCGGCGGCATCGTCGCCAACAACACGCTGCGGGCCGAATTCCTCTACGACAATCTGGCGATCTCGAGCAACGTGATCCAGGCGGCGCACGCCAATGGCTCCGAGAAGCTGATGTTCTTCGGCTCGTCCTGCATCTATCCGCGCCTGGCGCCGCAGCCGCTGCGCGAGGATTCGATGCTGACCGGCCCGCTGGAGCCGACCAACGAGCCCTATGCCATCGCCAAGATCGCCGGCATCAAGATGGCCGAGGCCTATCGCAGCCAGTACGGCGCCGATTTCATCAGCGTGATGCCGACCAATCTTTACGGCCCCGGCGACAATTATCACCCCGAATACAGCCACGTCGTCGCCGCGCTGATCCGCCGCTTCCACGAGGCCAAGGTTTCGGGCGCCGGCAACGTCGCGGTGTGGGGCACCGGCACGCCGCGCCGCGAATTCCTCTATGTCGACGATCTCGCCGACGCCTGCGTCCATCTGATGAAGACCTACTCCTCGCCGGAACTGGTCAATATCGGCACCGGCGAGGACATCACCATCGCCGAGTTCGCGCTCATGGTCGCGGCGGCGGTCGGTTTTCGCGGTGAGATCAGCTTCGACACCTCGCGTCCGGACGGCACGCCGCGCAAGCTGCTCGACGTCAGCCGTCTGGCCAGGCTCGGCTGGCGCGCCCAGACCACGCTGGAGGACGGGATTCAGCTAGCGTACCGGGCATTTCTCGCCGACAGCAAATGGACTGCGCCAGAGTGAACTGCTTGTCCCCGACAAGCGGGCGCAAGCAGACCCATCCGAGGATCCGCGGGGCAGCAAATGTCCCAACCTAGCTGGCCCCGTCCTCGCGTAATGATTAACCTTGCCACGCGTCGCCCAACGCTCTTCGTCAACAAGAGCGCTCGGTTGGACGTCCGATCACCCGAGTGACCCTACATATTCTGGTTACGGCTCAGCCAACCATCTCGCAGGAAACAGAAATGTCATGCTCGAGATGTGCTGCTCTACTGCTACCCAGTTGAACCTGATCGACCCCAATCTCGAACGCCGCCCCGACCGATCATTAGCTCGGAACGTGCCGGTGTCCTTTTCCTCACGATCAGCGGCCTATCGAGGGTCGGCCATCACCATCCGCGCCGACAGCATGACGATGCACATGAGCGCGCCTAACATCCCGAACGCAAAAGGCAGGCCAGTCATATGTGCGACGAGCCCGATGCTGGCGGGCCCCATCAGTATACCGGCGTACCCGGCTGTCGTGATGACCGCGATCGCAACGCCTACCGGCATCACTTTCTGTTTGCCGGCGCGGCGACACAGTACAGGTACAACATTTGAAATACCCAGTCCAATAAGCAGGAACCCCGCCATGGCAACCACCGCAACCGGCGCGGCGACCACAGCCAAGAAGCCTGTCATGATCGGTAGAGTTCCGAGCATCAACGTGGCACGGTCGCCGATTCGCTCCACCACGGCATCTCCGCCGAGACGTCCTGCGGTCATCGCGACGGCGAAGAGCATACAACCAAGACCTCCATGTGCCTCCGCGAGAAGATCTTGCCCGACAAGAAGCAAAGCGCTCCAATCAAGCATTGCACCTTCAACGAGAAACGTGATCGCCGCGAGCGCAGCTATCAGCAATACACTGCGATGGGGCAAGACAAACAATGGCCCTTGCTGCGTCACAGTCGTCGCCGTCAACCGCGGCCAAGCCAACACAATCGCGGTCATCATTAACGCCGAACAGACCAACGTCGAAAAAAGCGGACCAAGCTGAAGTGAGAGGAGCGAGGTCACTGCGGCAGAGCCGGTGAACTCACCGATGCTGTAATGGGCATGGAAACCGGACATCAGTGGGCGGCCGGCGCCGCGCTCCAATTCGAGCGCATAAATGTTCATGGCGACATCGATCGAACCGAGTGAAACTCCGAAAGCAAACAGCGTGGCACCGAGTGCAAGAGGTGTTCCGGCGATAGCAAGCCACGGCAGGATAAGCGCCAGGCCGAGTCCACCCACGAGGATAATGGGCTTGCTGCCGTACCGCGCGTTCGACACGCTGGTCAAAAGCATAGCGAGAACGGATCCCGCACCGAGACAGAGCAGCAGAAGCCCAAGCATGCGATCGTCTACCGCGAGCCGCTCCTTGGCGAGCGGCACCAAAGGCGCCCACGCCGCCAGGCCAAATCCGGCGACAAAAAACGCAAGCCGCGTCCCAAGCAGGCCGGCAGCCCAACTGGCAGATGGTATCACAGGCACTCCTGAGAGAACGGGCTCGTGAGCACGGCGCCCCTCATCCTGTGCGTCGCCTGCAAGCGGCCCGCAGCTCGGCGATGATGGCCTCACGTTGACATTTTCATCCCTGCAAATGCGATGCCACCGCAAAAAGTTCGGGCCACCTCAAAACAGGCGAGCAAAGAGGAGTGATCGTGAAGCACCCCGGATGCGTGTTTCGGCCTATCTCTCTCGGGCTAGCCTTGCGGGGACGCTATTTTTGCTCGTCTCCGACAGTCGGAGGCGCAACAGCTAAAGCTGGCTTTGTTGCAAAACGTACAAAGCCGACGGCACCCAGAATTGCGTGTGCTTCGAGGAGAAGGCTACAGCTCGCGCGAACACGGCCGTAAGTTCCTCGACAGCATGCGATACCAATCCGGAAGTTCACACCAAAAGCAACGGCACTGATCCGACGGTTTCAGAACTGTGATTCCACCGGAGCCTTAGTTGTCGTGAGGCAATCAGCAAGATGCTCCGTGTCATTATCGTTGACGCCGACGGGCCCACATCAGCATCGCGCGCAGTCATCGATTACCTTTTCTATCGGGCTGGTTAGGTCCAGGACGCGCGCGCGTTCGATACTGAGGTGCTCACCGACATCGTTCAGGCGCTAATATCCGCAGCGCGCCGAGACCGTCGCTCTGACCAGGCCGGACTGTGCGTGGTAAAGAACGAGTATAGCAGACAAAGATCGATCAGTATCGTCGCCGACATCACGCTATAAGCCCAAGAGCTCCGCACTAGATCGAGCTCGATCAGCACCCGTGAGAGGCCGAAGCCGACGATCCAAGCATCAAAGCTCATGCAGATGCGTCGGAATATCTCCGGATCAAGCCGGCGGATGGCGTAAGATCCCAGCGGGATACCGAGCACAACACTGGGTATAAACGCATAGAGAAGGCTGCCGCTTTCGGAGATAAACAGGCCTAGCTTGTAATAGACGAAGGCGGTCACGCTCGATTCAACCACGCGAACCAGGGCTAGACCGGCGCGAAATTCGTTTTTGACCAGGCCCTGATTGTTAAACAATATCGCCAAAGGCGGACCGGAAATGGTCGTCACCGAATATAGGATTCCCAGCATCCACCCAAATGGCAGACCGATCAGCCAGCTTGCTTCGATAGGGCGGCGCCAACCCGCGGCTTGCAGCAGGATAAGGGGCAGCATGATCGTGTAGGTGGCGAATTTGATCCAGCCCGGCTGCAGCGAGGCCAACGCATAGCCGCCGAGCGCAATGCCCGGCAAGAGCCCAAGCAAAATGGGAAACACTCGTCTCCAAACCGCCGGCACGCCCTTCAGATTGATGAAGAGGACGCAAACGTTGACGAAGACCTCGACAATAACAATCGCTGGGTTGAGAATGCGATTGGTGTAGAAAACCAGCGCAAGGGGTACAGTGAGCGACGAAAACCCATATCCGATGGCTCCATTTACAAAGGCCGCAAAACACGTTGTGGCGGCCAAAAACAACATAGCTGCATCAAACTCAGGCATTCGTAACTTTCGCACTTAGGAGGGCGTCGCGCCATGCGTCAGGGAATCAGACCCGAACATTGGTCAATCTGGATTGAGGCGGATTCTGACCAGTCGTTTGACAGCTCATGCCGCCTTCATAGTGGCAGTGGATGTGGTCAAGTGCACCGGTTCAACATCTGCTCCTATTATCGGCTTCAGTTGAGAAGCCATGCCGTACTTCCCACTACCTGACTACGATCACACAGCCAATACGGCGGCCACGCGGAGTAAATAATTCTACTTCAAGAGGCGCTAGAATAATGGCAACGCCTCTTTTTGATCAGGGGAGTATAAATTCTCTCGCCCCCGGCGAGTACGAATTTGGGCGTTCCG
Source organism: Bradyrhizobium sp. USDA 3315 (assembly GCF_054056795.1). Taxonomy (NCBI): domain Bacteria; kingdom Pseudomonadati; phylum Pseudomonadota; class Alphaproteobacteria; order Hyphomicrobiales; family Nitrobacteraceae; genus Bradyrhizobium; species Bradyrhizobium sp. USDA 3315. The sequence continues at coordinate 373,918 of NZ_JBSRYP010000001.1, forward strand.
CGGCCGTCACCGTCCGGCAATTCGCCCTGGCCGAGCAGCAACGGATCGCTGACATGTTTTTCGCCGAGCACCTGATGCATGACAAGCTCGGCAGCACAGGCATGAAGAGCTCGATGTGCAAGGGAGCGTGAAGCCATCCCAGACTCCGTCGCTCACCACACCGGCGTCATGAAAGGATCGTATTTCTTGGCGGCGTAGTCCTTCGCGGGCGAACGATGGATCGACGAGCTCAGCAACCAGATCATCCTTCACCAATTTCGGGTCTATCAAATTACCGCGGTCGGCAGGCAATGCCCTTATCGAGAGCAGCAATCGAGCCAACCCGGATCGATTTTTGTGTCATTGCTTGGCCAGCTGGGCATCAGCGGCGACGGTGAAGTCGAGTTCGGTGGCGTTCTTCTCGTGGCCGGAACTCGTGTCGACACGATGATCGGACGCGATGGCGACGTAGACCGCCGGCAGCACGAAGAGCGTGAATAGCGTGCCAACAGACATGCCAGCGACGACCACGAGCCCGATTGAGAAGCGGCTCGCCGCACCAGCTCCCGTTGCGGTCAATAGGGGTACCAGGCCCGTGACCATCGCGGCCGTCGTCATCAAGATTGGACGAAGTCGGACGCGCGCCGCCATTTCTATCGCCGCGCGACGGTCGAGTCTCTCCTTGAGCTGGAGCTCATTGGCGAACTCAACCATCAGGATCCCGTGCTTGGAAATCAAGCCGACCAGCGTCAGCAGTCCGACCTGAGTGTAGATGTTCATCGTCGCCCAGCCAAAGAATAACGGTATCAAGGCGCCGACGATCGCCATCGGCACACTGATCATAATGATGAGGGGATCGCGCAGACTTTCGAACTGCGCCGCAAGCACCAAGAATATGACGATCAGGGCAAATGCGAAGGTGATGGCCAGTTGGTTACCCTCGTGCACATATTGCCGGGCGTCGGCAAGGAAGTCGTGGCTGAAGCCTGCGGGCAGTTTCTTTGCCTCCGCTTCCAGGAAGTCCACGGCCTGACCGATCGTGACACCGGGCATCGGCACGGCTTGAAAGGTCGCGCAGTTGAGCTGGTTGTAGTGGGTAAGCGCGTTCGGATCGGTCGCAGTTTCGATGGAGACTACGGTAGACAACGGGAGCATCGAGCCAGTCGCAGTCTTCACATAATAATTCCCGATCGCTTCCGGCGCCAGGCGTTGCTCCCGTGGCACCTGCGGGATCACCTGGTAGGAGCGGCCCTGCAGATTGAAGCGATTGACGTAGTTTCCGCCAAGCAGGGTGGCGAGCGCGTTACCGATGTTCTGCATGGTGACGCCAAGCTCGTTAGCCTTGGATCGATCGACCTTGATTCGCACCACCGGCTGGTTAAACTCAAGGTCAGAGTCGCTGACCATGAACAGGCCGCTCTTGCGCGCAGCATCCTTCAGCTTCGACATCTGCTCATAGACCGATTGGAAGCCTAGCGTCGAATCGATCACCATCTGCACTGGCAAGCCATCCGAACCACCTGGAAGCGGCGGCAAGCTAAAAGCAAATGCGTTAATGCCTTCGATTTTGGACAGCTCGGCCTGGACCAAGGACTTTAGCGCGATCGATGATCGCCTGCGCTCGTCCCATGGCTTGAGCAACATGCCGGCCATGCCACCCCGCGAGCCGCTAATACCGTTGAGCACGAAGCTCAAATCAGTCTCGGAAAACTTCTTGAACGCCTTTTCGAGCTTGGCGCCGTAATAGTCGAGGTAGTCGATATTGGCGTATTTCGGCGCCTTGGTCAGTGCGAATACAATCCCTTGATCCTCCTCGGGTGCTAGTTCCTTGGACGTGTGCAAATAGAGAAAGCCGACAAGGCCCAGCATGGTCAGCGCAAACAACCCGGTAATCGGTCGATAATCGAGTGAGCGGTCGAGTTTGCGCCCGTACCAGCGGGTCATGGCGCCGAACACGCGGTTCACAGATCTGGCAAACCGCCCCTCTTCAGCACTCTTCAGGAGGACCGAGCACATCATCGGCGACAGCGTCAAAGCGATCACGCCCGACACGATCACCGCCCCCGCCAGCGTAAACGCAAATTCGCGAAACAGCGCCCCGGTGAGGCCGCCGAGAAAGCCGATTGGGGCGTACACAGCGGCCAATGTAATCGTCATGGAGACAACCGGACCGACGATCTCGCGAGCGCCCCTCGTAGCAGCCTGTAGGGGCGGCGCACCTTCCTCTAGATGGCGGTGAATGTTCTCCACCACGACGATCGCATCGTCGACCACGAGACCGATTGCGAGCACCATCGCAAGGAGGGTCAGGAGATTGAATGAAAATCCCAGCGCCAGCATCATGCTGCAGACGCCAACGAGCGACAACGGAATGGTGACGACAGGAATGATGACTGACCGCAGCGATGCCAGGAATAGGAAGATCACCACCACCACGATCGCAATGGCCTCAATTAGCGTCTTCTCCACTTCATCAATCGACGATTGAATGAATTTGGTAGAATCGTAGGCCACTTTCATCTTCAGTGATGGCGGCAGGTTACGTTCCATTTCTGGAAACAGAGCCCGAACACCTCGTACTATGTTTAGCGGATTGCCTTGGGGGCTCGCCTGCACGCCGATGAAGACCGCGTGCTCGCCGTTCATGGACACGCTGACATCTGTGGTCTGCGCGGCGAGCTCGATTGTCGCAATATCCTCCATGCGCACAAAGCCGCCGTCATTGGACTTGACGACCATACGCTTGAAGTCATCGACACTGCGCAGGTCGGTGTTCGCCGTGACGTCGGAGATAGTGAAATAGCCCTTGGTCTGGCCGGCCGCGGCCTGGAAGTTGTTGGCGGCGATTGCAGCCGAAACATCAGCGGGCGAAACGCCGTGCCCCGCCATTTTCGCGGCGTCGAGCCATAGCCGCATCGCAAAACTCTGGCTGCCCAAGATGTCTGCCGCCGCGACGCCGTCTACAGTAGACATAACCGGTTGCACGACGCGCGAGAGATAATCGGAGATCGCGCTGGCCGTCAGCTCATCGCTGGAGAAGGCGATATACATGACAGCGGTGGCCTGCCCGGTTGACTTAGTGACAACCGGATCGTTCGATTCTTTGGGGATCAAATATTTGACTGAGTTGACCTTGGAGAGCACCTCGGTGAGCGCCTCGTTGGGATCGAAATTGAGCTTGATGTAGACTTGAATCGTTGAGGTACCGAGCACCGATGAGGAAGTGACGTAGTCGACGCCCTCTGCGGAAGCGACTGCCTGCTCCAGGGGAGTCGTGATGAACCCCTGAATCATGTCGGCGGAGGCGCCAGGATAGGAGGTCGTTATATTGACGACCGTATTAGATAGCTTGGGATACTGCCGGATCGGCAGAACGGCAGCCGCGCGAAGGCCGATCAGCAGAATCAGGAGACTAACTACGACAGACAAAACCGGACGTTTGATGAAAAGCTCGGTAAATGCCATTTCGACTCGCATTCAAAGAGGTGACGCAAATTCGCTAGCAAGTCGCGTACGGCCACGGCCATCAATGCGACGACTACGGCTAAGGCCTGCAGCATGAGATAAGCGGGAACGACTGCTCTAACGGCTCACACATTCCAAAGCAGAGACAGCTCGCTCCTTCGCTTCACCATCTTCGCCGCTTCACCATCTTCGTTGCCTGGATGAAAGTCGGCCCTGCCATTCGGATCGCTGATCGCGATCTCGGATCGGGGAGCACCTTCTTAGGATAGAGACCCATGTCCTTTTTTGCCGCGCAATCGACCAGAGGTCCGACCCAAGATGTTTCGTCCTCACGCCTGAATGAAACGCAACGACTTCGAGCAAGGTATCAATTCAGCCTAAAGCTTCGCACCGACCCGTCGATCGAATGATCCAGCTTCAACATCGAAAGTACAAGCGACCTGACGGCTGCTCAACTCTACGAAGGTAAGCGGGCAATATAGAATAGGCTGCAAACCCTAAACCAAGGTTTGTCGCAACGGAACGCTGGCCGCAGCCGCGCGAGACTGGTGACGTTGCCAGACAGAACGCTCTCGATCCGTTCTGATTCCCAGCACCCACCGCAGTCATCCCGATCGCATCGTTAATACGCTGAACCAACGTCGGCTCCCCGGTTCGCCCCTTGCTGCCGGCTCAAAACGTCGTTCGGAAACCTTGCATTGAACACTTTTCCAGCTCAAGCTCCAGGACCTCGCTTTGAGATCAGCTCATGCTCGGCTTTCTGCTTGGCTTTCGTCATTGCGCCGGCAAGCTGTTCAGTACGTTCTTCTCAACCGTGAGATCCGTCTCTCTGCGGGCGTCTTCGAGTTCTCGCTGTTTGTGCAAGTGCTCCGCCTGGTCTCTTTGGACCGCAGCAAGTTTCTCATTGTTGTTTAAGAGCAGCTCGGCCGTTTCTCGGTCTTCGCTATTCTCGGCGCTGGCTCGTCGAATGCTTCTTCGCCGGTATGCATTGGAGGCGCCGCTTTCTGGTTGGCTGCGAGTTCTATCCGCAGAACCTCCTCGGCTTCTTTCGTTCAGCTCGCTTGCCTGCTGATCCTGGTCCGCCAATTTTAAGATAGGTTATAGTAACTCGACACAGAGGGTTTGGTTCGTTGAAATAGGCCTGATTTGGCTGAGAGCCTTGGATAGGAGCACGCCATTTTGGCGCGAGGCTTTCGGTTACGAACATCCATTTGACGCGGGGCGCGATCGTTTCTCCCCGGGGCGGTCTCGGCGACGAACCCGGGGGGAAATTGTCGATGCGCCGATCGGCGGCATCTCCGTCGTTGTCTTCATCATCTCGATCTACGTGCCGAGCATCGTGCAGGGCGTCTTCGTCGGCAGCGGCACGGAAGCCGCAAAGCATCCGAATTGGCGGCGAGCTTCGCACCTCATTATCAAACCGTCAGGGCCAGGGTCGCTGGTCACCTCGATGGCGGTAACGACCCCGGCGCAGTTGGCCACGCGAGAATAGGATTGCCGTAGACTGACGTCTTGCTTCCTCGCCAGATGCGATTCACCTCCTGGATCGCAGCATGCAAAAGCGTAGCGTCCGTTGGGAAGCTGATGACCTTCGGGCTGCACAGTGGCGTCGACAGTGACCCGCTTGATCTTGGCTGAATAGTGTGCCGGCCTCGCGCGTCACCCGAAGTCTCTCAAATCACCTCACCGCCCGCGGATCTTCACTTTGAGGTCACGCTCCAGTTGTTGAAGTTGAAGTTCATTCCCCCCGGGGACGAGGTGATCTCGACGCCGTATTGAACGCTACCAACGTTTATATCGCCGAAGTAGCCCTTCGACTTGATCCACTGCAGGATACTCTTGATGTCCACTGTGCCGCTGTTGGTCTTCGAAGTACGCAGGAGTGAGATGACCTTGTGACCGTTGAAGCCTTCAAAAACATTCCAAGTCGCTCCGCCCACGTTGACGTTGGTGTAGACCGGGATAGCCGCCCCGGAAGGATCCTGCCGATAATGATAGGAAATTGGTTTGACGTTGCCGCTGCCGTCCGGGTTTCCGGTGTAATTCGTCCAGAGCATTATCTCATGCTGGTTCGAGCTGTCCCAGATATCATAGGCGACGTCCCAGGCACCGTTAGTAGGAACATCCTGATTGAAGCTGGAGCGCAGAGCGCTGATTGAACTGAGCGGTTTCCCGACATTGAATGCCTCGTGCGGATAGCTCTTGATGCCAGCAGTATTAGGCTGGTTCGACCACACGCCCCACTGGTTGACTTCACGCACCGAAATCGTCTGAGGCCCAGCGCCCGCTCCCCACACGTCGTTGTTCCAAGTGTAGCCATTGCGTGAGAAGTTCCCGTATGGAGCGCTCGAACTCCAAATCGGAGCCTTTGCCGGTGCAAGCACGGCAGACAGTGACCTGGCTTCATTCACAGCCCGCCCAAATAGATTATGATCCTCCTGTCTACAGACGTACCCCGTTTGGCAACCTGGCGAGCCGGCACCGTTTATCCGATTGGAATCCATAATGCTCTCCTTGCTCTTAAGAGTGGCAAAGCCAGTCGCCGATCCGCCCAGCGGGTTGCCCTGGGTTCGTGACCAGTTCAGTCAAAGGCGGCATCGGCATCCAGACCAATTTCGAATTCTAGGAAGGTTGGCTTTCGAGAAGCTGACTAGTACCTCGACACAGAGGTTTTGATTCGTTGAAATCGACCTGATTTGGCCGAGGGCCGTGGATAGGTGCGCGCTTTTTTGCGCGAGCCTTTTGGGTTGTAACGACCATTTGACGCTGGCGTGGTCAGCATTGCGCCGTTTCTCCGGTGGTCTGGCAACGAGGCGGGGGAAATTGTCGATGCGCCGATCGAGGCATTTGCGGCGAGAACGCCCATCTCGATCTCAACCATGTTTAGCCAGTTGGGGTGCTTTGGCGGCATAGTGGAACTCTTGGAGTCTCGGCGAGGATCCGCGAAAGCTTGTCAGGACGCACAGCGCGGACCAACTGTCCGCCAATCGTGCCAGCCAGTTCCTGATCGTCACTTCACCTCTTGCGACCCATGCCTGCCTGACCGACCTGCTCGCGGGACAGCCTCTTCTGTTCCTTCGCAAGGCCCGACATTCATCGACGAGAATTTTGAGGCTGAACACGCATTGTCCCGTGCTACCGTCCGATTTGTGCGCCATTGCACGCATGGGCTTCCGAATGGGACCGCGCGCCCTTGCTTGGACGAGCCAAGCACCTTCATGTTGCGATTTACAGATCGGCGGAATGGATCGCCTGGCACAGGGCATCGCGATGCCACGGCAAACAGCGCTACCGCCATCACTTGCACCACGGCTCATCAGTCGCGAAGCCGCCGCCGCTTACGTCTGCGTGTCGCCCAACACGTTTGATGAGATGGTGAAAAACGGCCAAATGCCCCGAGCACGATTGCTCGGGGAGCGGCGTCGGGCTTGGGATGTCCGTCAACTAGACATCGCCATTGATGAACTGCCTTCCGATGGCAATAATACTCGCGTTGATGACACGTGGAATGATGTCGATGCCCCGCAAGCTGCCGCCTTACGTCGAGCGTAATCACGTCAAGGGCCATACCTATCTATCGTTTCGTCGTGGCAAAGGACCCCGCTCTCGTTTGCCGAATGATCCCACGAGCGAAGAATTTATGGTGGCGTACCAAGCCGCGTTGCTCGGCCAATTTGTACCGGTCCGAAATCGGTTTGTTCCGGCCGCGTCAGGCACTATCGCGGCGCTTATTGCTTCCTACATGAAGAGCGCCGAATACATTGGCCTCCGTGACACGAGCAAGACGGGCTACATTGGCCGTCTTGAGACGCTCCGGGTCGAACACGGTCATCGCACAATCGCCGGGCTCTCGCGCGAGCGAATCATCACTGGCATTCTTCAACCCTATGCGAATCGCCCAGGTGCGGCACTCGATACACTGAAGAAGCTTCGGATACTGATCCGTCACGCGATCAATATCGGATGGCTGAAGCATGATCCGTCATTGGGTATCAAGCGGCCTAAGATCAAGAAAATTCGGTCGTGGACCGACGACGAAATTGAGCAATTCAAAAAATGCTGGCCGCTCGGCACCAAGCAGCGCACTGCGTTTCACCTGTTCCTCAATCTGGGTCAGCGTCGCTCCGACGTAGTCAGGATGGCGCAGACGCACATCACGCCAGAACGCAAGATCAGGATAAAGCAACAGAAGACCGGGCGCGAGCTTCTCATCCCGTTGCATCGGGACACCGTCGAGGCGCTCGACGCATATGACATGCAACGCGTCGTGATCATTACGACTGCTTATGGCAAGTCCTTCACGGTTGATGGTTTCAGTGGATGGATGCGCGACGCTATCTCGAAGGCCGGACTGCCTCTCGATTGCAAGCCGCACGGTCTACGCAAAGCCGCCGGACGTTTGCTCGCCGAAGCCGGCGCAACGGCGAAGATGATCATGTCTGTCCTCGGACACACGACGCTAGCTGAAGCTGAGCGCTATACGGAGGAGGCTGATCAGGCGACCCTCGCTGAAGACGCGGTGATCAAGCTTGAAGGACACAACGCGAACAGGATTCCCCAAACCCCTTCCGCAAGTTTGGGGAAAACGCCGAAAACGAAAGGGAAATCAAGTCGAAAGGTGCGAGGCTGGCGCTCCCTAGGGGAATCGAACCCCTGTTTCAGCCTTGAGAGGGCCGCGTCCTAACCGCTAGACGAAGGGAGCGTTGAGAGGCAAGGCAATAGCCTTGAAATCCGGCCGCCGCAAGATGCCTTGTGCATTGCGGCGGGGATTTTGTCACGCATGCTTTACGAACGCCCCCGGGGGCATCCGGCGCCATACCGCTGGATTCCGGTTCATCGCCGCGCGATGCCCTCAGGTGCGCAATCGCGCACCGGGGAAGACGTTGCCGGGTGCAATGCCGCGCGTGCCTGTGCCCGGGCGCATCGCACCTGCACGCTACAGTGGCACCGCCCTCGCGATTGCATGATGGCCACCCTGAGATGTCATGTCGTCGTCGTGCACGGCCCTGCTTTCGCCAAATGGCAATGCAAAACACTTGGCTGTGAAGTCACCCGGCGTCCGTCTCTGCTAACATCGCAGCCCTTCACCATGCTGCGCCCCGCACGGCGCCGGACAAGCGAGAGGAGTGCTTGGAACAAAGCGCAAGCGCTTGACGGCCTTGGCGCACGGCAGATTTGGCTCACGAATATCTTGGCACAACAAACATCAGCGCGGTCGCAGGCCATGGAAGACGTTCCGCACCTCGCGCCGCACAGGTCAATAGCTTAAGCAGAGCGAGGACAGACCATGATCAAACTAAAAATCAACGGCCAGGAACAGAATTGGGACGGCGACCCGGATCTTTCGCTGCTCTGGTATCTCCGTGACGAAGCAGGCCTCACGGGTACCAAGTTCGGCTGCGGCCAGGCGCTATGCGGTGCCTGCACCGTGATCGTCGACAAGGAGGCGGTCCGCGCCTGCATCACCTCGGTGTCCGACGTCGTCGGCCGCGAGGTCACCACCATCGAGGGGCTGCATCCGACCGGCGACCATCCGGTGCAAAAGGCCTGGCGCCAGGTCAACGTGCCGCAGTGCGGCTACTGCCAGGCCGGCCAGATCATGCAGGCCGCGGCGCTGCTGGACCAGAACCCGAAGCCAAGCCACGACCAGATCCGCGAAGCCATGGCGGGCAATATCTGCCGCTGCGGCTGCTACCAGCGGATCGAGAATGCCGTCCATCTCGCATCGACGGGGGTGTGACATGAATATCCGCACCAACCCCAGCAAGCTTCGCGGCTTCGAGAAGCACGTGAAGGTCGAGAACGTTTCGCGCCGCAGCATCCTCAAGGGGCTCGGCATCGCCGGCTCTTTCGTGCTCGCCGCGCCCGTGATGACGCGCCAGGCGTTCGCCTATGAAACCGGCGCCGGCAAGATGCCGCACGGCGTCGTGGTCGATCCGCGCGTGTTCGTCGCGATCGCCCCCGACGGCATCGTCACCATCCTGGCGCACCGCTCCGAGATGGGCACCGGCGTCCGCACCAGCCTGCCCTTGATCGTCGCCGAGGAAATGGAGGCCGACTGGTCGCGCGTCCATGTCCAGCAGGCGCATGGCGACGAGGTCAAGTTCGGCAACCAGGACACCGACGGCTCGCGCAGCACGCGGCACTATCTGATCCCGATGCGCCAGATCGGCGCCTCGGCGCGCTCGATGCTGGAAGCCGCCGCCGCCAAGAAATGGAGCGTGCCGGTCACCGAGGTGAAGGCGCAGAACCACGAGGTGGTGCACAGCGCGAGCGGCCGCAAGGCAGGCTTCGGCGAACTCGCGGCCGACGCCGCAAAGGAGTCGGTGCCGAGCGTCGAGGGCCTCAAGCTGAAGGACCCCAAGGACTTCCGCTATCTCGGCAAGGGCCAGGTCTCGATCGTCGACCTGCACGACATCACCACCGGCAAGGCGCATTACGGCGCCGATGTCCGGCTGCCCGGCCTGAAATACGCCGTCATCGCGCGTCCGCCGGTCACCGGCGGCAAGCTCAAGTCGTTCGACGACAGCGCGGCCAAGAAGGTGCCGGGCGTCGAGAAGGTGATGGAGGTCAAGGGCTGGCCCTGGCCGTCCAAGTTCCAGCCGCTCGGCGGCGTGGCCGTGATTGCGCGCAACACGGGTGCTGCGATCAAGGGCCGCGACGCGCTGAAGATCGTCTGGGACGACGGCGCCAACGCCAAATACGACTCCATCACCTATCGTGCCTCGCTCGAGGAAGCCGCGCGCAAGCCCGGCCTCGTGGTGCGGAAGGAAGGCGACGTCGATGCGGCGCTGAAGGGCGCCGACAAGGTGATCACGGGCGAGTATTATCTCCCGCATCTCGCCCATGTCAGTATGGAGCCGCCGGTCGCGGTGGCCGACGTCAAGGGTGACAAGGCCACGATCTGGGCGCCGGTGCAGAGCCCCGGCGGCACCCGCGAGGACGTCGCCAAGACGCTCGGCATTCCCGAGGACAATGTCACCGTCAACGTGACGCTGCTCGGCGGCGGCTTCGGCCGCAAGTCGAAATGCGACTTCGCGCTCGAGGCGGCATTGCTGTCGAAGGAGCTCGGCGCGCCGGTCAAGGTGCAGTGGACCCGTGAGGACGACGTGCATCACGACTTCCTGCACACCGTCTCGGTGGAACGGATCGAGGCCGGTCTCGACAAGAGCGGCAAGGTGATTGCGTGGCGGCACCGCAGCGTGGCGCCAACCATCGCCTCGACCTTCGCCGCCGGCGCCAATCACGAGGCGCCGTTCGAGCTCGGCATGGGCCTGATCGACAACCCGTTCGAGATCGCCAACCTGCAGTGCGAGAATCCGGAAGCGGCCGCGTTCACGCGGATCGGCTGGTTCCGCTCGGTCTCCAACATCCCGCGCGCCTTCGCGGTGCAATCCATGGTCGGGGAAATCGCGCATGCGACGGGCCGCGACCAGAAGGAGATGCTGCTGGAGCTGATCGGAAGCCCGCGGATCGTCAACCTGTCCTCGGTGAAGGATCCCTGGAACTACGGCGAGCCCTATGACAGCTACCCGATCGACACCGCGCGCTTGCGCAAGGTGGTCGAGCTGGTCGCCGAGAAGGGCGAGTGGGGCCGCAAGGTGCCGAAGGGCCACGGCCTCGGCATCGCGGTGCACCGCTCGTTCGTCAGCTACATCGCGACCATCGTCGAGGTGGCGGTCGACGACAAGGGCAAGTTCTCGGTGCCGCGGGTCGACACCGCGATCGATTGCGGCACTTACGTCAATCCGGAACGAATCCACTCGCAGATCGAAGGCGCTGCGATCATGGGGCTCAGTCTCGCCAAATACGGTGAGATCAGCTTCAAGGACGGCAAGGTGCAGCAGGGCAATTTCGACGACTTCCCGGTGATCCGGATGGACGAGTCACCTGTGATCACCAACGTCTACATCGTGCCGCCCGGCGCGGACACCCCGCCGAGCGGCGTCGGCGAGCCCGGCGTGCCGCCGTTTGCGCCGGCCTTGATCAACGCGATCTTTGCCGCAACCGGAAAGCGCATCCGCGCCCTTCCGATCGGCAAGCAGCTGGAGACGTGAGGCTGGAACGTCAGGCGGGATAGGTCGTTCTCATCGATCCATTGGAGCAGATCGATGAGAACCCCACCTCAAACATTCGGGACGCTCGCGGCAACCCTGTCCGCGGGCGTCTTGCTTTTTGCGACACAGACGGCGCTTGCCCAGACCGCCTCGCCGCCAAGCGCGACGGCGACCCGTCCGGCGCGGGTGCTGCCCGACCAGAGCTCGGTTCCGAGCAGCGGGCCGCCAGCGACCACCGGCCAGACCACCGGCGAGGCCAGCCGCGATCCCACGGTCAAGCAGATGAACGACGACGAGAAGCGGAAGGTCGATACCAAGGGCAAATAAAGCAAGCGCGGACCGGGAAGCGGCGGTCTCCCCATCCGCCGCTTCCCGATCGCATCGCCCCCTATAGGTGAGAAGCGTTTTCGAACGAAACGAACACCGTTTCGCTTGGAGAAAACGCGTCTTAACAAGCCGGAGCTTCGGTCCTGATTCAATCAGGACCGAAGCTCACATCACGTCGCTTACTTCTTGTCGAGCGCGAACACCCAGATCACGCCGCCTTGCGGGACGTTGTTCTCGAAGCCCTTGACCTTGCCGGCCAGAGCATCCTGGATGCGTTGCGCGTCGACGCCCCAGCCCGACTGGACCGCGATGTACTGCGTTCCATCGACCTCATAGGACATCGGCATCGCCATGATGCCGGAGTTGGTCTTCTGCTCCCACAACAGCTCGCCGGTCTTGGCGTTGAAGATGCGGAACATCCGGTCGTTGGTGCCGCCGGCGAGAACCAGGTCGCCCGCGGTCGCCGTCACCGATCCGAACAGCTGCGACGTCTTGAAGTCGTGCTGCCAGACCTTCTTGCCGGTGGCCGGATCCCACGCCTGCAACTCGCCGAAATGATCGGCGTTCGGTGCCGGCGTCAGCCCGATGTCCTCCGGCTTGGTGCCGAGCCAGAGCTGGCCGGGTACCAGCGGCTGCTTCTCGCCCGTGAAGCCGCCGCAGAAGTTCTCGTTGGCGGGAACGTAGACGAGCTTGGTGCTCTGGCTGTACGCCGCCGACGGCCAATCCTTGCCGCCCCACAGCGACGGGCAGAACTCGACCCGCTTGCCGAGCACCGGCTTGTGCTCGGGATCGACGATCGGCCGGCCGGTCTCGGCCTCGATGCCCTTCCAGACATTGGTCTTCACGAACGGCCAGCCGGACACGTAGTTGATCTTGTCGGGCTTGTTCTCGAGTATCCAGAAGATCGCGTCGCGTCCCGGGTGGATCAGGCTCTTGAACGAACGTCCGTCACGCTGCAGGTCGACCAGCATCGGCGCATCGACCTCGTCCCAGTCCCAGGAATCGTTCTGGTGATACTGGAAGTGCTTCTTGATCTTGCCGGTCTCTGGATCGAGGCCGATCACCGAGCTGGTGTAGAGGTTGTCGCCGGCGTGAGCCGAGCCCGGCCACGGCGCAGCGTTGCCGACGCCCCAGAGGATCGTCTTGTTGTCCTTGTCGTAGGTGCCGGTCATCCAGGCCGATCCACCGCCCGACTTCCAGTCGTCGCCACTCCAGGTCTCGTGCCCGGGCTCGCCTTCGCCGGGGATGGTGAAGGTGCGCCAGAGCTCCTTGCCGCTCTCGGCATCGTAGGCGACGACATAGCCGCGCACGCCGAACTCGCCGCCGGAGCCGCCGACGATCACCTTGCCATCGACCACCAGCGGCATCAGCGTCAGGTATTGGCCCTTCTTGTAGTCCTGGACCTTGGTGTCCCAGACCACCTTGCCGGTCTTGGCATCGAGCGCCACGACATGGTCGTCGGTGGTGGCGAAGTAGACCTTGTCCTGCCACAGGCCGACGCCGCGGCTGGTCGGATGCAGCTGGAACAGATCGTCGGGAAGCTGCCGCTTGTAGCGCCAGTACTCTTCGCCGGTCTTGGCGTTGAGCGCGATCACCTGCCCCATCGGGGTCGCGGCGAACATCACGCCGTTGTTGACGATCGGCGGCGCCTCATGGCCCTCGATGACGCCGGTCGAGAAGGTCCAGACCGGCTTGAGGCTCTTGACGTTGGAGGTGTTGATCTGGTTGAGCGGACTATACCCCTGTCCGTCATAGGTCCGGCGATACAGCATCCAGTTGCCGGGTTCGGGATTTTCGAGACGCGCCGAGGTCACCGAACTGTAGTTTTCGATCGGCCCTGCGACGGCATAGGTCGAAATGAGGCACGTGAATGCGACACAACTCGACAGTAACCACTGCTTGCTTGTCATGAGATGCTACCTCCCTGCTCTGTTTTGATTTTTTCAGTTTAGGTCATGCAGAAATCCCGATGTGGCCTCATCCTCCCTGCTGAGCACCCACCTTTCCGACGAATGGCGCTGCGACCGTGATCGCGCCGTCGGCAACCGTCAGCGGCAATGCCGCGAGGCGACGCGGCGCCGGCCCGAATACGACCTGCGCATTCTGCCGCGGATCGTATTCGGAGTTGTGACAGAGGCATTTCAGCACGTTCTTGTCGCCCTGCTCTTCCTTCAACCAGGCGGTGATCGGACATCCGGCATGCGTGCAGACGACCGAGTAGCAGACGATGCCGTCAGGGGCGCGGGCGCGCGTGGCATCGTCGAGTTCGCTCGGATCGAGCTTGACGAGCACGACCTCGTTCAGCCGCGAGCCCTTGCGGATGACGGAGGTCTTCGGATCCTGCGGCCAGGCGCGAATGGGCGGGCCGCCCAAGGTCAGATCTTCCGACTTGATGACCTGGCCCGCCTTGTCGCCCTCGGCGCGCACGAGCCGATCCGCTTTTTGCGGCCGCTCATTGGCGCCGGGCTGTTCGTCATCATCGGCGGCCGCAGGCTCGATCGCGGCGAGGCAGGCGCAGCCTGCGAGCGCGGTCAACACCGCGCGGCGCGTCGGGTCGGCGCACGAGCCCGACAGATCGGACTCACCAGACTGTTCGATGGAAGCGCTCGGGTTGGATCGCGACATGGCGCAAGCTGAACGTGCAACTCGGCCGAAAAGATGGCGGCACACCTTCTCGATGCGCGAACGCATGCGCAAAAAATACGCTGCAGCTTTCGGTTGATCGACGACGCGGCTTCGCGACTGCTGCGATCAGGGTTCGTTGACGAAGCTCAGCCTGCCGACAGGTTTCAGCGTCTTTGCATCAAATGTGCGAATCTCTGTTGCACCGCCCACGTCAAGCGTGAGGACCAATCGTTCGCCGGCGACACCGGTGGCGACGATGCGCGCGCCTTTCGGCAGCGCAGCAGTGACGTCGGAAACGGAAACGGGGCTTCCCTCGCTGCGATAAAGGCGGTAGCCGATGGCAATCAATACGACGGCCACGGCCAGTGCCGAGGTCAGGCCCGCGATCAGCATCATGCGCCGCACCCGCGCGATCAGCGCGGCCTGGTCGGGGGTCGGTTCGGTCACAGCGGTGTCGGTCATCACAAGGCTCTATCTTTGCAAGTGTCTTCGCAACAAGTCTCTTCGAATGGCGGTCGGAAGCTGGAGGTCGTCGTCGCCGGCGACGAGGGCTCGGCCCGGCTCGACCGCGTGCTCGCGCAGCGCAGTCCCGAGCTGTCCCGGTCCCGGCTGAAGGCGCTGATCCTCGCCGGTTCCGTGACCGTCAAGGACGCCGTCGTCCGCGACCCCGCTTATCATGTCGCCAAAGGCGATACGATCATAATCGACGTGCCGGAGGCCGCGCCCGCCGAGCCGCAGGGCGAGGACATCGCGCTCGATATCGTGTTCGAGGACGACGACATCATCGTCATCGACAAGCCGAGGGGCCTCGTCGTGCATCCCGCCGCCGGCCACGCCAGCGGAACGCTGGTCAACGCGCTGATCGCCCATTGCGGCTCGAGCCTGTCCGGCATCGGCGGGGTCAAGCGGCCGGGCATCGTGCACCGCCTCGACAAGGACACCACGGGGCTGATGGTGGTCGCCAAGAACGACCACGCCCACCAGTCGCTGACCGCGCAGTTCGCCGACCATGGCCGCACCGGGCCGATGGAGCGCGGCTACATGGCGTTCGTCTGGGGCGTGCCGAACCGGCCCCACGGCACCATCGACGCGCCGATCGACCGCCACCCGCACGCCCGCGAGAAGATGGCGGTGCGCCAGGGCGGCCGCGAGGCGATCACGCATTTCGAGGTGCTCTCGAGCTTCGCCGGCCGCGACGGCAAGCCGGTCGCCTCGCTGCTGGCGTGCCGGCTCGAGACCGGGCGGACCCATCAGATTAGGGTGCACCTCGCCCATCTCGGCCATCCGCTGCTCGGCGACAGCGTTTACGGCGCCCACTTCAAGACCAAGGCCGGGCAGCTCGGCGCGGAAGGTAAGGACACACTCACTGCGCTGGGCCGGCAGGCCCTGCACGCCTATCTGCTGGCATTGGAGCACCCCCGGACCGGAGAACTTTTGCACTGGGAGGCGCCTTTGCCGGAGGATTTGCTTCTTCTGCAACGGGCGCTGGAAGCGGCGGTATGACGCACCCCTTCCGGAAAAGCCGCGTTATGACAACAGGTTATACCTGCCACACGGGGACGTGACGTCAGCAATCCTTCCCTATCACGGACAGTTTGGTGTATGTTGCACCTGCGCTGAATATCCAGCGCGGAACATCGCAGCATGGCCGGCTTTAACCCAGCGGCCACCTGCCGGGCCCGCCGCTATCGGGGGCCTGAACCACTGGAGGGCGCTCAAATGGCCCGTACAGCTACGTTGCCGGTCCTCAATGGAGAATCCGGCCTCTCTCGATACCTCGCCGAGATCCGCAAGTTCCCGATGCTGGAACCCCAGCAGGAGTACATGCTCGCCAAGCGTTGGCGCGAGCATGACGATCGCGACGCGGCGCATAAGCTCGTCACCAGCCATCTCAGGCTCGTGGCCAAGATCGCCATGGGCTATCGCGGCTACGGCTTGCCGATTTCCGAGGTCGTCTCGGAAGGCAATGTCGGCCTGATGCAGGCGGTGAAGCGATTCGAGCCCGAGAAGGGCTTCCGTCTCGCCACTTACGCCATGTGGTGGATCAAGGCGTCAATACAAGAGTACATTCTGCGTTCCTGGTCGCTCGTGAAGATGGGCACCACCGCGAACCAGAAGAAGCTCTTCTTCAACCTGCGCAAGGCGAAGAGCAAGATCTCCGCCCTGGAAGAGGGTGATCTCCACCCCGACCAGGTCAAGCTGATTGCCAAGCGCCTCGGCGTGACCGATCAGGACGTGATCGACATGAACCGCCGCCTCGGCGGTGACGCGTCGCTCAACGCCCCGATCCGCGACGACGGCGAAGCCGGCGAATGGCAGGACTGGCTGGTCGACAACTCGCCCAACGCCGAAGCCCTGATGGCCGAGAGCGAGGAGTTCGATCATCGCCGCCAGGCCCTGAACGGTGCGATCGGCGTGCTCAACCCGCGCGAACGCCGCATCTTCGAGGCGCGGCGTCTGGCGGACGAGCCGATGACGCTGGAAGACCTCGCCGCCGAGTTCGGCGTGTCGCGCGAGCGCGTGCGGCAGATCGAGGTCCGCGCGTTCGAGAAGGTGCAGTCGGCCGTGAAGGGCACGATTGCCCGGCAGGAAGCCGCGCTCGAAGCCGCGCACTGATCGCGCAGCAGCGAGCCAACAGACACGAAAGCCGGCGGCAACGCCGGCTTTTTTGTTGTTTGCAAAGTGGTGCTCGGCACGCACCTCGATCCGGGGCGTGTAGCCATCAATCCGCCTGCCGACGAATGTCCGCATCAGCCTCGGGTGCGGACCCGCGAGGCGCACTCGGTCATGCCGGCTAAGGGGCCAGTTTCGGACCTTCCCGACAGGCTGCAGTGTCTTCGTGCAACGCCACCTGTTCCCCGGATGCGTCAGGTGGCGTAGAATGTCACGGCCCTTGAAGCGGGACGTGCCGAAATCACCGTCCGGGCAAACGAGCAGCACAGGTGCTATCGGCAGGCACACGCTCTCCTAGAGGCCGTTCTTTTTTCGGTTTCACACCACCGTTCACCACGAACTTTGCGCGCTGCATTTGCGGCCGCTCGTTCGGTAACGTCGGGAGAAAAGCGATGAGGAAGGTCGATCGAAGGTCCGCACTGGGAATCGCGTTGGCAGCGGTTTCGACTGCCATGATCAAGCCCGCCAAGGCTCAAGCCACGGGCTACAAGGATGCGGCACCTTGGCCAGGTGTCGTGGTGCGTGAATATGAAGGCGAGACACCATCCCTGATCCCAGGATTTAAGACGGTCTCAATGCGCGATGTCATTATGCAGCCGGGATCGAAGACCATGGGCCCCCCGATGATGAATGCCATGATCTGCCATATCACCGAAGGGGAGCTTCGGCTTGAGCAGGACGGAAAGACCTTTACGGGCAAGAAGAATTTTGTCTGGACCTGTAACAAGGAAACAAAAGAGCAGGCGTACAACGATGGGAATGTGGTCGCGATCATGCGGATCACGGACCTGAAGGCCTAAGGCTCTTTTTCTTCGCAAAAGATAGCAAGAGATAGATTGCAGGAGCGGATGGCGCACGCGACGACGCGCCATCCGCGTACAGGACCGCTTCGGGTCAGAAGGCGATATCCGTGAACTTGGATCGGGTTTCCGCTTCGTCCCCGAAAGCAGGCGTTCTGGATTTTGATGGAGTACGCGGCCCTACTCGCCCACTGCCGCGCTTCGCCGCGACATCGCAATGAAACCCGAGCCGCGCACGCTCATTCCGCCGAAAACCACGGAGTGTCCTATGGCTTCGCCTTCACCGACTTCGACGGCACCTTCAAGTAGCCGCCGGGACTCCGAGGGCGACGATGAACCGGCATAAACTCCAAAGCGACCCATTGATACGCGGATATTGATACGCGGATATTTCAATCCGGGTCCTACCCGTTCCGCAGTCGGTCTCTCCGTTGGGAGATAGTCAACATGGCATCACCTGGAAAAATCCAGGAGTACGGATCGCAGGCACCGGATACGATTGCGGCGAAGTTATTCAACTTTGAAGTCGGCAAGTTCGCCATAAAGCCGGAACATTCCAATTGGCTGATCAGTGTCGTCGCTCCAAAATTGAGGAGCGGAGGAAGCCTTACAATCATAGGACTTGCGAGTCGTACCGGCAGCGACGATTTCAACATGGAATTGTCGCAGAATAGGCTGCGGGCTGTAATTGATTTGCTTCGCAAGCAAGTGCCCAACAATTTCAAAGTTGCGCTCGAGGTGGCGAAAGGGGAACGCGCGGCCAGGTATGCAGGTGAAATGGATGGGGTGGAAAACGAAGCCTGGCGTGGTGTGATCATCTCGGTTTGGAATAAGCCAAATCCACCGCCGCCGCCGCCACCACCGCCGCCTCAACCGAAACCTCAATTTTATCCGGAGGAACGCAAATTCTTCAAACGTTGGCTTGGCTTCGGCGTCAAGTCTGGCGGACAGTTGTTGATCGGCGGCATCGAGAGCACGACCGCGTACGTCGTGAACCTGGGAGATTTGGAGACCTTTGATCTCCAGATTATTAGCAGCCGGTGGGGACTGGGTCTTGGAGGCAGCGGAGGGGCGGTTGCTGTTATCGGCTTTGGTTTCAGCGTTCCATATGAGTTGCACCGTGAACCCCTGAATGACTGGGGCGTCAATGTCGCATTTACCGAAAAGCTGATCTCGAAATCGGCACTACAATCGATCCATAACAGCAAGTACTTCATCGATGGCTTGAAAAACGGCAGGTACGTGGCACCCGCGCTGAATACGCGAAACACCTTTACGGCTATCGGCTTGCTTCAGAACGTGAGAAATGCACTCCACACGCTGTACGGAGGATTCGAGGCAGCCAAGGGCTCGGGCGTCATTGTGCTCGACTTGCCGTTTTTAGGTGTGGGACTTGAATTGTCCGCTTTCTTGACGCGAGGAACCATGTACGTCTCGAATCCTTCCCATTGGATTGAACCGAGCTAAAGGCTCGGACGAGACTCGCCAAAGCCTTGCCGCTACCGAGGGACTTCCGGTTCACCTCGAAGACCCGGCGTTCTCGATGGTCACGCAGGCCGTCAGCGATGGTGTCCGCGGCCCCCGCGACGGAGGGGGTTCCTTTTTGCTCGCCGCCGGTGTTTCCTCTGCACGGCGGAGAACGGGCATGCGGGGATCGCTGGGGGAAAAGATCGGTGAAGGCGTCTTCGCTGATGTCCACGCCTGGGCGCCCGGTCAGGTCGTCAAATTGTCCAAGCCAAGTATCCCGCAGTGGGTCGTCCGGCACGAGATGCAAATGACCCGCGCGGTCTTCGCCGCCGGCGGCCCGGCGCCGGAGGTGCTCGGCGAAGTCACCCTGGACGGCCGCTTTGGCATCGTGCTGCCGCAGTTCGATGGGCCGACCCTGACGCAGGCTACGCGCACCGGCGCCATCACGCGTGAACAAGCGGGCGCAATCCTCGCGACGCTCTGCCTTGCCGTCCACAAGACGCGACCGCCGCCGGACGCACCCTCGCTGCGCGAGGCGATGGACGCCCGATTGCGGTTCGGCGGCAGCGTGCTTCCGGAGCGCATCACCACCGGCGTCCTCGCGCTGATCGAGCACCTCTCGCCCGATGACGTGCTGTGCCATTCCGATCTTCACCCCGGCAACGTGATCATGACGGCGCAGGGTCCGAGACTGATCGACTGGCTCGGCGCGGCTCGTGCGCCCGCCGCCTACGAGATTGCACAGTGCCATGTCCTGATTGCCGAGCTTGACCCGGAACACGCCGACGATCCGGAGCGGGCCACGGTCAATTCGGTTCTGCAGGCGGAGTATGCGCGGCTGGCCGGCATAGCCCCTGCGGCGCTGACGGCGGCGATGCAGCCCTATTTGCCGATCGTCCGCGTCTTCCTCCTGCTCGGCGGAGCCATGCCTGAGATGCGGGAGCGGCTGATCCAGCGCGTCGAGGCGGCCCTGCGCCCGGCGGGGTGATTACTCCCGGTCATCCCGCCTACGCCAAGGCTACGCCGGGCCGACATACTCGCTCGGCCGCCGAAGCTTCAGCGAAGGCGGCATGCCCGGCCATGGCCGTTCGAACAACGGCGTCGCTTCGCTCCGCCTATGACGAGTGACCATAGGGTGAGGGTCACAGCAACACGGAGGCTAAAGATGCAGGGATCGCTGGGGGAAAAGATCGGTGAAGGCGCCTACTCCGAAGCCTACGCCTGGGCGCCAGGGCAAGTCGTCAAACTGTTCAAGCCCGGCTTGCCGCGGCGGATGCCCTGGTTCGAGGTGCATATGATCCGCGCCGTCCACGCCGCCGGCGCTCCGGTGCCGGAGGTGTTCGGCGAGGTGACCCTGGACGGGCGCTTCGGCATCGTGCTGCAGCGCCTCGACGGACCGACCCTGCTGCAGCTAACCCGAACCGGCGCGGTGACGTTCGAACAGGCCGGCGCGATCGTCGCGGCTCTTGCCATGTCCATTCACAGGACGCCCCTGCCGCCGGAGGTCCTCTCCATGCGCGAGTATATGGAGGCTCAGCTGGAGCACGACGACGGCAAGCTCCCGAAGCACATCGCGACTGAAATCCTCGCGCTGATCGATCGCTTGCCGCCGGGCGACGGGCTCTGCCATACCGACCTGAGCCCCGGTAACGTGATCATGACAGCGGAAGGCCCAAGGCTGGTCGACTGGGTCAGCGCGATGCGCGGGCCCGCCGTCCTCGAGCTTGGGTTCTTGCACGTGATCCTGTCCGAGCTCGGGCCGGAAGTCGCGGACAATCCGGAGCGGCCGCGCGCGACCAATGCGGCGGCGCAATCCGAATATGTTCGGCTGGCCGGCATGTCTCTCGCGGAGCTGACGGCGGCAATGGAGCCGTATTTGCCCATCGTCCGCACCTTCGCCGTTCTCGGCAACGCGGTGCCTTCGCTGCGGGAGCGGCTGATCCAGCGCATCGAAGCGGCACTGCGCTCGGGAGACTGAATGGTGACCTCTCCGCACGCTTCACAGCGCTCCGTCGCAATTCATCGAACGGCGCTCAATTGCCTGGCGTTTTCGAACCTTGCTTGGGCCTCTGAGAGGGCACTGTCGATGGCGAGTCCCAGTCAATCATTTTCAAGCAAATGAGGAGTTCGACATAGCTTTGTACTTGCCCTGACCCTGCCATGAGTTCGCAACTTTCTCGCGGTCCCGCCGGGACAGTTAGCCAGATCGAGTTTAGCTGCTGCCGCGCAACCGCCTCGTCACTCACGCACTTGCTCGCGTCCTGGGGAAGTCCCGACGCTTTATCGTCAACGGAAACGTCCGCGCAAAGCGACTTGATGTCGAAGTTGGGAACACTGTCTGAAATTTGTACGGGCGGCTGACCAACGAGCGATAATGCCAAGAGCGCTGCCCTCATGAGATCTCCCTCCCCGTCCGGTGCGCCCAGCTGGAAGGCGGATTGAGCTGGGACTGACGCGGCTTCGAAGGCTGTAGCGGCCGCCCTCCGCCCACGACGTTACATTGCGCCTTTTTCCCAATTTCTATCCACTACGAACCGCAATGCTGCGGCGCGCTACTACTTTTGCGCATGCGATTTGCCTGCCCGTCTGTTGGTTAGGACCAGTTCCGAATGGCAATTGCCGCGGGCATTTGCCGATTTACGATGTGCTCAGTGAGACGTGATCGCTAACGCGAAAGGGCGCCTGTGACCGCGGTCCCTGCATGCTGGTGCTCTTGGCCGTCGCGATGGTGTGGGGGTTGTAGCGCTGATCATCCGAGCAGAAGAGCGCCCCCGCCGACGACGAAGAAAACTATCGCTAGACCTATCAGGCTGTACTCGACGCCATCCATCCCGATCGACCATCGAACGAGGAACCAAGCAAGCCCCAGCTCAGGGGGTGAGCTGGGGCTGCCGGGGCTGGAAGGCTGTAGCGGCACAGCCTCTACTCACGACGCTACGACTTTCCCGAATTTGATCCACAAGAAACCGCTGTTGCTGCAGCGCGCTACTACCAATGCCCCACGCACGCGATCATACGGTCTCATACAGCGCACCGACGCCTGGCATGCCGCAGGTTACGGTGCGGCCACCCAGCCCATTTTGAACGGGGCTGCTTCTCAAGTTGTAGATCTGGGACAGAAGAATTGAGTTACTGGGCGTCGGCCATCTTCGATCGAGAAGCCTGCGGTTGCGCGTTGACTGCCGAGGGCCGGCTCGACGGCGACGCCGGTTCCTGCGATGAGACGGCGGCGTCGGGCGGCGCGCCCGGGGATGGTCGATGGGCAGCTGGTGCCGGAAGCACGATCACTTTCGCGCCGACTTTCACCCGATCATAGAGGTCCATGACGTCGTCATTGGTCAGCCGGATGCAGCCGGATGAAACCCGCTTCCCGATCGTATCGGGCTTGTTGGTGCCGTGGATTCTGTATTCGGTATCGCCCAGATACATCGCCCGGGCACCGAGCGGATTGCCAGGACCGCCCGCCATGAACCGCGGCAGATAAGGCTGGCGCGAAATCATCTCTGCCGGCGGACGCCAATCCGGCCATTCTGTCTTGCGGGCCACGACCTGCTCACCGGACCATGTGAAACCTTCGCGGCCGACACCGATGCCGTAGCGCATCGCCTGCCCGCCATTCAGAACCAGATAGAGGAATGTGTTTCCGGTATCGATGACGACGGTGCCCGGCGGCTGATGACTGACGTAGTCAACCACCTGCCGAGCAAATTTTCCGGGAGCGTCAGCGGCTTTTGGTGTTTCGATCCGGGGCGCGGGGACCGGGATCGGAACCGGAGCTGGCGCTGGAGCCTGAACCGCCGCCGCTACGTGAATGGGAGTCGACGGCGTAGGACTAGATGGTGCCGGCACCTGGTGCGCGGCTTGCTTCCGTATCGGTTGAACGCTCGCCGGCCGCCACAGCAAGCCGTACCCCAATGCGGCAGCGGCCACGACGCCAACTACAACTCTTCCGGCCACTGGTAGCGCGAGCGTCTCGGTCTTTCCACGTTTGGCCCGCTTACCCATACCTCTCCCCTGATCGCTGTGCCCGGAAGGGGTATCCGGCAAATTTTAACAAGCTTCGAAGCGATGTCGCCCAGGCTGGAAATCGCCAAGCGTCGTTAACGCCAGCCCCTGTGCTGCAACACCCATCGTCCACATTCGATCGCCGGTTCGGGCAAAGCAAGGGCCGCCCAAAGGCGGCCCTCGCGCAAAGATGCAACATCACTTCAACGTATAGGTACCAGTCTGGTGATTGCAGTCTTGAAAGGTTCCCTCTTTGATGACCGGGAAAGGCCCTAAGGGTTGTATCGTTGCGGTCATGACCATGCCGTCGTACTTCCCAGTCCCCGCCACTGTCTCTCTGGTTACCTTTCCTTCTGACGTCGAGAAGTACGAAAGTCGCTTATCACCGTCTCGGTCAATGGACTCGCAGACCGTGGTGCCAGTAATCTTCCCACCAAGAGACGCACTAACCCCTACGCACCGGAATGTATCTTTGTCGAAAAGCCCACCCGGAGGATTGCTTCGGATAGAGCCGGTATGCTCATAGCTTCGCGCGATGTGGGTCTTGGAAAATGAGATAGTGCTGCTCGCGCCCGACCAGCACGCCGTGTAATCGAAGTTGCCTTCTTTTGGGAGCTCGGCGGCGAAAGCAGACGGTGCCAACGCAAAGACGATCAACGCTAAGGGATACCTGCATGCGCTTTCCATAGTACCCTCCGTATGGATTGGCAGAACGAACGATGCCAACGCGAGCGTGAGGGGACGCATTGATCCAGATCAATGGATGAAGACGAGGAAATGTCCGCGATGGGTCAAGGCTGCCCTGGCCAGTCCGTAGATTCCATGGGGCGGTGAGCGTGGCCTTTCCGATAGATTTGGGTTTCCACACTCGAACCATCGGAGAAGTCAGATGCAAGCATCGACCGCAGGGACGCCCGCCGCCAGCCATTGTGGCACAATTTTTGTTGCGATCGAACTCAGTCAGAAGACGTGGCTTGTGACGCTGCACAGCCCGGACCGGGATCGGATGTCGCGCCACAAGCTGCAAGGAGGCGATCACGCCGAACTGCTGGCGTTGATCGAACGGACCCGCGCCCGGGTGGCGGAGAAGCTCGGATCGGTGCCGCGTGTGGTGAGCTGCTATGAAGCCGGCTATGACGGCTTTTGGCTGCACCGGCTGCTGGAGGCGGCCGGGATTTTGAACTTCGTGTTCGACCCCGCGAGCATTGCGGTGGAGCAGCGGGCACGGCGAGCAAAGACGGACCGGATCGACGGCGAGCTATTGCTGCGCACGCTGATGGCCTATTTGCGGGGTGAGCCGCGGGTGGTCCGGATCGTGCGGGTGCCGCGCGTGGAAGCGGAGGATGCCCGGCGCGCCAGCCGCGAACGCGACCGCCTGGTCACCGAGCAGACCGCCCACAGCAACCGGATCAAGGCGTTGCTGCGTCTTCGGGGGATGGCGGTCGGCAATCCGCGGCGGCGCGACTGGCTTACCTGGCTCGAGCGGCAGCGCGACTGGCAGGGCGAGGCGCTGCCGCCGCATCTTCTGGCCGAGATCAAGCGCGAGCACGCCCGGCTGATGCTGGTGTGTGAGCAACTCGCGGCGCTGGAGCAGACCCAGGCTGCGGACACTTCTCCGGCGGTTCCGACGCCGATGGTCGAGCGACGAGATCAATTGCAGCGGCTCAAGGCGCTCGGCCCGGCCTTCACGGCAACGCTGGTGAACGAGCTGTTCTACAAGGACTTCCGCAACCGCCGCGAGGTCGCCAGCTATTGCGGATTGACGCCCAGTCCCTGGAAGAGCGGCGGCACCGATCGCGAGCAAGGCATCAGCAAGGCCGGCAATCGGCGCGCCCGCCACAAGGCGATCGAACTGGCCTGGCTGTGGCTTCGTCATCAAGGCGACAGCACGCTCAGCCGCTGGTTCCGCACCCGCACCGCCGACGCCGGCAAGCGCGCCAAACGCATCGCCATCGTCGCGCTGGCGCGCAAGCTGATCGTGGCATTGTGGCGCTATCTCACCACCGGCCTCGTCCCCGACCAGGCCGTGATCAAGGCGTAAAACCGACCACCCCACCACGCGCCGCGGCTTCGCCGCGCTCCGTGCGGGATGGATGATGACCGTGCCATCCTAGGGCTTCAACCGCCGTTTCGTAGATGGGTCTCATCCTCGCCAGGCTTCCTCGCCGCAAGCATGCGGAAAGTGGGTACGGATCAAACAATCCGACCGGATATGAGGTGATGCAGTGAACTGCAGCAATCTTCGGAAGCCAATCCCTGTTCGTTGCCCGGTCGTCGCGCTGCGCTACGCTCGGCTCCGCGCGCCGCCCTCTTGCCGTCAAACACCAACCCAGACCTCGCGAAGAGACTTGACTCACAAATCCCCATATGAGGATGGGTGGAGCGCAGCGATACCCATCATCCCACCGCGCAGCACAAGCTTGATGGGTATCGCTGCGCTCCACCCATCCTACGAAGCGGACAAAACAGGCGCTCTTGGCTATTTCGGCTAGGGTCCGATTTTGTTGCAAAAGTCGGTTGAGTGAGGCCTCGAACGATGATTCCGTTGTGTTGACGCGATTCTCGGCGAGGTCGATCCATGATGGGCCGTCTGAAGAGTGACCAAGGTCAACTGTTCTACGAGTTTCGTCTTGGCGATGCGGTCCCCGAAGATCATTTGGTGCGGACGATCGATGCTGCTCTCGATCTGTCGTGGCTTCGCGGCGAGCTTGCGTCCCATTATGCGTCCATGGGTCGTCCGTCGATCGACCCTGAACTGATGATCCGGATGCTGGTGGTGGGGTATGTCTTTGCGATCCGCTCGGAGCGATTGATCTGCCGCGAAGTACAGGTGAACCTCGCCTATCGCTGGTTCTGCAGGCTTGGCATCGAAGATGCTATTCCCGACCATTCAGCGTTCTCGCGTGCCCGCAACGAGCGTTTCCGCGAGGGAGATGTTTTTCGCCATGTGTTTGAGCGGGTCGTCGAGGCGTGTATTGCGGCCGGTCTGGTTGGTGGTGAAGGCTTTGCAGTTGATGCGAGCCTGATTGCGGCCGACGCCAACAAGCGGCGCTCGATCGCGGGTCAGGATTGGCGCAGGGATCGCGATCCGGCGAGGTCCAGCCGCGCCGTGAAGGAGTATCTGGCGACTCTCGAAGACACGGCATGGGGTGCCGCTACGGAGGTTGTGCCGAAGTTCGTCTCGCCATCCGATCCCGCGGCGCAGTGGACCGGCGCACACAAAGGGGCGGCATTCTTCGCCTACTCTGACAACTATCTCATCGACATGAAGTTCGGCGTCATCTTGGACGTCGAGGCGTCTCGTGCCATTCGGCAAGCCGAAGTCGGTACCGCAAAGACAATGATCGAACGAACAGAGGAACGTTTTGGCCTCAAGCCGGAGCGGCTCGCGGCCGATACCGCTTATGGATCGGCGCCGATGCTGAACTGGCTGGTAGAGAAGGACATCGCGCCACACATTCCGGTCATCGACAAGTCAAAGCGCGAGGATGGCACCTTCTCGCGCAACGACTTTCGATATGATCCGGCCGGCGACGTCTACCACTGCCCAGGCGGAAAGCGGCTCGGGACAAGCGGCACAGCACACGAGGGCAAGACGCTCTTGTACCGCGCAAGCAAGCTCGACTGCGATGTTTGCCCGCTCAAACCGCAGTGCTGCCCAAAGGAGCCCTCACGCAAGATCCCGCGCGACGTCCATGAGCGCGCCCGAGACGTTGCACGCTCCTTCGCTGGCACCGAGGCCTTTGAACAGTCGCGACGTGAGCGAAAGAAGATTGAGATGCGGTTCGCACACCTGAAGCGCATCCTGAGGCTCGGCCGACTGCGACTGCGTGGCCCACGAGGCGCCCAGGATGAGTTTGTTCTGGCCGCCATCGCTCAGAACCTACGGCGGCTCGCGAGCCTGGTCGCGCGGCCGCCACCGGCACACACGGTGTACACCGCGTAGAGTTGCGTAGAGAGCGTCAGGGCCGGCAAACCAAAGCCGGTCGTCCTTGGCGAGATGGCCGAACAATCCATCGCGAGCAGCCGACTTTTGCAACAAAATCGGCCAAAAGCAGACGAATTATTGCGCTTCGGCGCGGAGACGGGTTGGCCAACCGACACGGACCAACGTTTCATCCGGGTCAGAGATCGCGAATTCGTACATCCCCCACGGCTTGTCTTCGGGTGATTGCTGAAATTCGCGCGCCGCAGCATCAACACTCTCGAGGTAAAGATAAAGCCCAAAAGGGTTTCTGCCCGGCGTCAGCCATCCCTCGACCGCGTCCGTCAGATGTAGATATCCGCCCTTCCCGTTCGACAGCATGCGATAGGTGTCGGGCTCTCCCGGAGCAGGCCTTTCGCTGTCCGGGCGCGCAAAGCCCAGCCGATTGTAGAACCGCTCCGACGCATCAAGGTCATTGCACGGCAGGATCGCGATCAAAGCTCCAGAAGGGCTCATCCTAGTGCACTCCGACGTCACGCAACAACTTGCGTCCGCTCTTCTCAATGTCTGAAAATTTGTCACCTTTAAGGTGGGAGTTGGGGTTGGGACAGCCAGATGACCGCTTCGCGTCAGAAGGCGATATCGCTGAGGCCGGGCCGGGTTGCCGCTTCGTCCCCGAACGCAGGCGTCCCGGATTTTGATGAGTACGCCGCCCTACTCGCCCCACTGCCGCGCCATGGTGGCGAGCGCGCAGCCTTCGCAGTAGCGGGCATCCTTGAAGTCGATCCAGTTGTGGGCGTAGACGCGCTCCGGCGGGATGCCGTAACGCGCGCGCAGCAACTTCACCAGCACCCGCCAGGCCGCGACCTGTGCGTCGGTCGGGCCGGTCGTGACGTCGGGGTAATTGCCGGCGAACTCGACGCCGATCGACGTGTCCTTGTTCACCTGGTGATAGGTCTTGCTGTTGTCGATGTATTTGTTGTCGTTGCGATCGGCGCCGTCTGTGTGGGTCGGAACGAGGTTGTCGGAGACCGCCCAATAGACCGTGCCGTCGGTTTCGACCCAGACCATGACGCCGCGCCGGGTCGGGTTCTTGTGCTGCGCCTCGGCGCCGTATCGCGCCGAGCCCTGCGGCCCCTCGGTCTGGTGCACGATGATGTTGCGCCAGGGATGCGATTTGGCGACGTCGCCCCAGGGCGCCAGCCAGACCATCTTCAAGCCGGGAATCTCGGGCGTGCCTTGCGATCGCGCGATAGTCGCGAGATCGGGCGTTTCGGCCGATGCGGCAGCGGACAGGACCAGCGCGACGAGCGCGGTGAGCAGGCGAGGCATCATCACGGAAGATCCGGTGTCGTCTCTCGTTAGCACGCTCAGGCGCGCTTGCGCAGGCTCGCCTCGACCGTCTCGGGCGCCGGCTTCGGCTCGTAGGTCGCGTAGCCGTTCTTGCCGCCCTTCTTGGCGTCGTAGAGCGCGTGGTCGGCGGCGGCGACCAGGCGATCGGGATGCAGGCCGATCTCGCGGGTCCATTGCGCGACGCCGATCGAGACCGCGATCGGAATGTCCCTGCCGGTGCACTGCTCGGCATCGGCGCGGCAGACCTCGAGCACGCGGCGCGCGATCATCGCGCCTTCGCGCAGCGTCGAGGACGGCAACACGATGCAGAACTCGTCGCCGCCGGTGCGGGCCAGCATGTCGCCCGGGCGGAGCCGCGTCTGCGCCATCAGCGTGAAATGCTGCAGGCAGGCGTCGCCGGCGGCGTGGCCATGGGTGTCGTTGATGCCCTTGAAGCCGTCGAGGTCGATCACCAGCAGCGCGAACGCCTCGCCGTTGCGGTCGGAGCGCGCGCATTCCTCGGTCAGCCGCTGCAAGAGATGGCGGCGGTTGCCGACGCCGGTGAGATCGTCGAGCAGCGCGAGGTCGGCGACCTCGTTGCGCAGCCGGTCGATCGCCATCAGCAGGAAGCCGAAATTGAGCGCCATCGACAGGAACACCATCAGCAGGATCACCAGCGACTGCCCCGCAGAGAAGCGGACGAAGGAGAACTCGCCGGGCTGCAGCAGCGCGCCGACGGCACGCAGCGCATAGATGCCGATCAGCACGGAGGCGACGATGCCGGCGAGCCGGGCACCGGGGCTGACGCGGCCGTTCTCGGACGACAGCAACAGCTTCAGCGTCAGCGCGAACGGCGTGACCTGGGCAATGGTGTAGACCAGGATGCGCATCGGCATGCTGTCATAGGCGAAGATGAAGGTGCCGAGACCAGCGAAGGCCAGCGCCGTGGTCAGCAGGGTGGCGCGCCAGGTCGCAGGCTTGTCGTAGAACCGCTCGATGCCCATCGCGGCAAGGCCGGCGGCGAACACCATCAAGGTCCCGGCCGCAAGCAGCGGCAGCAGCGAGTCCGTCAGCATCACGCGAAGCATCGCGCAGCTGGCCCCGGCGGAGGCGACGAGGGCCGACGCGGTCCAGAACCGCGCCGCGCCGAAAGCAGGATAGCTGCGCGCGACATAGGCCCAGATCAGCCCGAGCGCGAGAAAATTGATAATGAATACCGTCCAAAGCGTCGGAACGCTCAACATCGCCCCTGTTCGAGAGCCGTATCGGCCTCGCCTCTCCTGAAATGACCGTCTGCCCCCTCCGGGCGTTTCCTCAAATGACAATCCCCGTTGTCTTACGGAACAGCATGCGGCCGCGCCGCTTAACGGAGCGTCACCCACAACGTGCCAATCCGCGCCGTGGTTTTGAATTGATGAAGATCTGCGCATCCGCCGTTTGCGCATCGTTAAGCATGACGGATGCGCCGACGCCGCGACGCGCGACATGCGCAACGCTTTGCGAAAAAGCTGGCGAAAACGCGTAACAGTTGTGGATAACACGATGACGACGCCGTGACAGCACGCGGCAGCAGCCTCCGAATCTGCTGAGTTTGATATCGAGGATGTTGCGAGGCTGGCCCTCCGCCAAGCATGCCTCGGAGTCGCGTTCAATCCATGAAACCCTGAGAGGATACTATGGCTAAGAAAGCGAAGAAGGCGAAGAAGGCGAAGAAGGCGAAGGCGAAAAAGGCCACCAAGAAGAAGGCCGCCAAGAAGTAACGAATTCCAGCCCGGGTAGCGGCTCTTGCCCTGCCCGGGCACCCGGACCGGGACAACCGGTCGCAGCGACGTCAACCTCGAATTCACCACCCTACATCGATCGGCCCCGAACTGACGGGGCGCAAGGCAGCAGGCGCAACGCCTGCTTTTTTATTGCCTGCGTCCGGGCGTGACGGCCGCGACGTCAGCGCTCCGCGAAGGCGAGCCTGGCGCCGAGCAGGGCAAAGCCCGCGGCAAAGCTTCGCCGCAGCCAGGCCATCACCTTCGGCCGGGTGATGACGCGGTCACGCACCGAGGCGGCGAACAGCCCGTAGACCGCGAACACCGCAAAGGTCATCGCCATGAAGACACAGCTGAGCTCGACCATCCGCGCCAGCGGGTGCGGCTCGTCGACCGCGATGAACTGCGGCAGGAAGGCCAGGAAGAAGATCGACAGCTTCGGATTGAGGATGTTGATCAGGATCGCGGTCACGATCACCCGCCGGCGCGAGCGCGGCTTGATCTCGGTGTCGACGGCAAGCGCGCCGCGCTCGCGCAGCGCCTGCCAGGCCATGTAGAGCAGATAGACGACGCCGCCCCATTTCAGCGCCGCGAACGCCACGGCGCTGGTGTGCAGGATGGCGGCGAGCCCGAGCATCGCCGCGATCATCTGCGGCACGATCCCGAGCGTGCAGCCGAACGCCGCCGCGACGCTCGCCCGCGCTCCCCGGGTCAGCGCCACCGCCAGCGTATAGAGCACGCCGGTGCCGGGCGAGGCCACCACGATCAGCGACGTCAGCAGAAAGGACCAGGTCACTTCAAATCCTCGGCGGGCGGGACAGGCGGACGGGACATCGTCCGCCAATATCACGGCGACGGGGACGGCGGAAGCGGCTGCCGGCCTCCGCCCGGCGCCAGCGTCGACACCCCGTTATGACGACCTGCGCCATCCGCGATGCGAAAGCTCCGACGCCTTCATCTCGGCGACCCGGATCACGTCCAGCGGCGCCCAGGGCTTGGCCCAGAACAAGGCGCCTTCGGGCAGGCGCTGCCGCAGCGGCTTGCCCGAGGTGACGATCACGTCGAGATCGGGTCTGTACTTCTTCGCGGCATAAGCGAGCTCGATGCCGGTCATGTTTCCGGCCAATTCGACGTCGGTCATCATCAGCACGACGTTGTCGCCGTTGCCCTGCAGCACCAGCTCGGCGGCCTCGGCGCTCTCGCAGGCGATGACGTCGAACTCGCTCTCCTCCAGCAGCAGCCCGATCATCTCGCGCTGCATCGGGTCGTCCTCAACCACCAGGGCCTTCGCACGGTAGGGCTTTGACTGTCCCATGGGTGTGGCTCCCTTGGTTTGAATGCTTCGCTTCGAGCGCGTAACATAGATTAAATGCCCAAAATCACTGGATGGTTCAGTTCCAATTTGAGAAAAGCGTGGAAATGCCGTGTTCCTCGCTTGGCAACCACCACCCCCGTTGAGATGGAGCTCACCCGACATGACCGCGATCCCTGGATCCGCCGCTGCCGTGACCGGAGCCGCCAGCGGCATCGGCCGCGCGCTCGCGCATGAACTGGCGCTGCGCGGCTGCGATCTGGCGATCGCCGACCGCGACGAGGCCGGCCTGCAGGCCGCCGCCGCGGAGATCGCGAAAGCGAGCCCGCGCAAGGTCACCGTGCATCGGCTCGATGTCAGCGAGCCGGACCAGATCACGGCGTTCGCGGAGGCCGCCGTTACAGCGCACCCCTCGCTCAACATCGTCGTCAACAATGCCGGCGTCGCGCTGCTCGGCGAGTTCGGCGAGTTCGATCAGGCGCAGATGGAGTGGCTGTTCAACATCAATTTCTGGGGCGTGGTGCACGGCACCCGCGCCTTCCTGCCGCAGCTTTCGCGGCAGCGCGAGGCGCATATCGTCAACATCTCGTCGATCTTCGGCATCATCGCCCCGCCCGGCCAGAGCGCCTATTGCGCGGCCAAGTTCGCGGTGCGCGGCTTCTCGGAAAGCCTGCGCCACGAGCTTGCGGTGGCGAACAGCCCGGTGCGTCTGTCCGTGGTGCATCCGGGCGGCGTTGCCACCAGCATCGCGCGCAACTCGCGCGCCGGCACCGGCGTCACCGACAATGCCCGCCGCGCCGAATCGATCGAGCGCTTCGACGCACTGGCCAGGACCACGCCGACCGCGGCCGCGCAGCGCATCATCGCCGGCATCGAGAAGAACCAGCCGCGCATCCTGATCGGCAAGGACGCATACTTCATGGACCTGCTGCAACGCTTCCGCCCGGCGACCTACTGGAAAACGATGCAACGGATGATGGAGAAGACGGCGGCGCGGCGGATCGCGCGCGATGCCGCGAGGGCGAGCCAGTAGCACGATAGCGCGGAGTAACCCGCGCACCGCCGTCGTCCCGGCGAAAGCCGGGACCCATAACCACAGGATTGGGTTGGCGAGACACGCCGGGGGCCACAGCGTCGTGCAACACGGACATTTGTGGTTATGGGTCCCGGGTCAAGCCCGGGACGACACCGGGGATGTTGCACGGCCCGCGGGTCATACCATGCCTGCGAGTCACGCCTGCGCGTCATCGCGACACGAGATTACCCGCCCAGCTGCTTCCTCACCCCGAGCGCCAGCCGGAACAGCGGATCGCTTCGCTCCGATGGATAGAGCGCGCTCTTCGCGACCTGCGGGAAATTGTCGTTCTTCCAGAACGACGCCGGCGCGAACGAGAATTTGGCGACCAGCCGCCGGCCGAAATCCATCTCGTAGGGAAAGTAGTTTTCCTTCTGCTCGGTGCCGGACATCTCCGGATACTCGCCGAGCAGATAGCCCTCCTGGATGTGCGGCCGCACCGCCGACGGCGGGCAGACGCTGGCGAGGCGCACGATCTGCAGGCCGGCCTCGGCGCTCGCGGTGATCGCGCCGCTCAGATTCGGCACGCCGAGCACATAGAGGAAGGCGGTGCCGGTCTCCGCCAGCGAGGCAAAGGAGGCGGCGATCCGGATCGAATGGGTGACGTCGAGCAGCGGCGTGGTGCAGACCTCGTAATGCTGCAGGATCGACCAGCGCAGGATGCGATGCCGCTTCAACCGCTCGAGCCCGAGCAGCTTTTCGCTGGCGTATTCGGCGATCAGGATCCGCTCGGCGCGTTGCAGCGCATCGAACCGCCCGACCAGCGTCGCCTGATCGGGATTGCCGCGGCCGCCGCGAAACAGCGTCGGCTTCAGCGACGAGTTGCGCTTGATGTTCCTGTAGTCGGCGCCCTGGCCGCGAAACAGCAGCACATGATCGCGGTTGAGGAATTGCAGCTCGGCGATCTTGGTGGCGAGCTCGAGATAGGAGCCGACGCGATGGCCCGGCCCCTCCCGCACCGCCGAGTTCTTCGCGACCTGGCATCCGCGGCGGTCGAAGAACGACCAGATTTTTTGGCTGCCGATGGTTTCCATGGAGACACCAGAATTCTCAACCGTCATTCCGGGGCAGCCCGCAGGGCTGAACCCGGAATCCATTTTTCCATGCGTGATGCGGCCCGATGGAAACAATCGTCATTGCGAGGAGCTCGGCGACAAATTGCGAAGCAATTTTGCGCTGAAGCGACGAAGCAATCCATCGTCCCGCATTTGCCGAAAGATGGATTGCTTCGCTCCGCTCGCAATGACGGACAAGGCCGCCGCGCCTTCACCGCCCCACGAGCTGATCGGCAAAATACCCGATGGTCTTGCGATAGATCACCGCCCTGTTCCACTCGCGCATCGCCTCGAAATTCGCGGTGCCCTCGCCATAGGGCGCGCCCATCTTGAAGCCACTGGTGTGCAGGAGGTTCGCGGTCGAGGCCAGCACGTCCGCGACCGAGTGGCGCAGGTCGACATGGCCGTCGCCGTCGAAATCGACGCCATACTTGATGTAGGACGACGGCAAGAATTGCGTCTGGCCGATCTCGCCGGCATAGGCGCCGATCATGTCGTTGAGACGGAGATCGCCGCGCTGCACGATCTTGAGCGCGGCGAGTAGCTCGCCCTGGAACAGGTCGGTGCGGCGGCAATCATGCGCCAGCGTCGCGAGCACGCGGAACACCGGCAGCTTGCCCATGTCGCCCTTGCCGAAATCGGTCTCGAGCCCCCAGATCGCGACCAGGATCTGGCGCGGCACGCCATACTGCTGCTCGATCTTCGAAAGCAGCGCGGCGTGCCGCTGCAGCATCGCGCGGCCGCCATTGATGCGCCCGGGCCCGACCCGGGTTGCGACATACTGCTCGAAGGTCTTGTTGAAGGTGTAGCGCTGCCGGCGGTCGAAGGCGAGCACCCCGCCATCCTGCTGCACGCCGCCGAGCGCCGCGGAGATCACGTCCTGCTGGATGCCGGCGCTCGCCGCCTCCTGCGAGAACGACTGGACGAAGGTCGGAAAACTGCCGCCGCAGCGCGCGGCGTAGGAGGGGGTGGCAAGCAGCAAGGCGCCGAACACAACCGCCAAACGACACCTGAGCATGCAAAAAATCCCCCTGCTTCGATTGGCCGATCATGCCATGGAGCAAACGAGGCAGTCAAAGCGTCGGCACGACACTCCATCCTCGGCGGGCAGCTACGCGCCTCCATCCATGTTCGCACGGTGAATGACCACGGCGCATCCATCAACCGATCGGCACGTAGCCGAAGCTCAATCCCTGAGCTGGCGCTCCAGGTCCACAAAATCGATCTCCGCCCAGCGCTCGGAAATCCTGCCGTCCTGAATCCGCCAGAACGTCATGCCGCGGAATTCGACTTGGCGGCCGGTTGGCGCGATGCCGCGCCATGGGCTGCGGTGCCGGCCGCGCCAGACGAAGCGGCCGGCGACGATGTCGCGCTCGGCCACCAGGCATTCCGCCACCGCCGACAGGTCGGCGAAGGTCTCGTGCATCGCGGCCGAATGCGCGATCACGTCCTCGGCGCTCAGCCGCTTGCCCACCGCATGGTCGAAGAAGTCGGGCGCCAACTGCGCGCGGATCGCCTCGGGATCGTGGCGGTTGGTCACGGCGTCGTAATGCGCGAGCACGAGCGCCTTGTTGGCGTCGATTGTGGCGTTGGACATCGGCGATCGATTCTCGAAGGAAAGGTTGTAGAAAGAGAGAGATGCGCCTCATACGCGAATCGGACGGGATGGCGCAAGTGACGATGGTCAGAAAAAGCTCAGCTTTCGGCCGTCGTTCGTTTGCGCGCTGCGCGGCTCCGCCGCCAGCCACGGCGGGCCGGCCGGCCTACCGGCGGTAACATCATCCGTTGGCTTGACTGCCGGTGGCAGCAAGCGGCGGTCGGCGGCGAGCGACGCACCGCACGGCAGCATTTGAGGACGCGACGCATGAACGCCGAAGCCGCCGGCCGCGACCAAGAAGCACGGGCCGGGCAAGCCGCTTCCGCCACGCGGCCGGCCGCGCTGTCTTGTTCATGCAACGCCGCGCCGCTAAAGCCAGGCACGCCGGCTGCAACGCCGCCGTCATTTGGGGATGCCATCCGATGACGCGTTTGGGGATGAGGGTGTGCTGCCGATGACGATCGC
The DNA here is from genome assembly GCF_054056795.1 of Bradyrhizobium sp. USDA 3315. Classification (NCBI taxonomy): domain Bacteria; kingdom Pseudomonadati; phylum Pseudomonadota; class Alphaproteobacteria; order Hyphomicrobiales; family Nitrobacteraceae; genus Bradyrhizobium; species Bradyrhizobium sp. USDA 3315. Next base: position 409,837 of record NZ_JBSRYP010000001.1, read on the forward strand.
CGGGGGTTTCGCACGCGCGCGCAGGGCTGCCGCATCGATCGGTGTCGTGCTCGCGCTCGGCGCTGTTTTGAGCGCAGCGATCGACACCGCCGCCGCGCAGAACCTCCCCGCCAAGCGTGCGCCGGCGCAAGGTGGCGGCAGCACGCAGGCGATCGCCGCGCAGCTGAAGAACGCCATCGCGCTGACACGCAGCGGCAAGTTCGACGCCGGCTATGCACAGCTGCTTGCAGCACTGGATGCCGCAGACAAGCTCGACGACGCCCAGTTCGTCATGGAGCAGTATTTCGACGCGACCGCGACGCTGCGCGCGGTCAAGCGCGACGATCTCGCCGAAAAACTGTTCGTGCGCGCGTTCCAGAGCAAGGCGGCGGCGCAACGGCCGCCCGGCAATGCCGACGTGCTGCTGATGTACGCGATCCTGCTGTCCGACCACGCCAGGATCGCCGAAGCCGTTCCGCTCTACATGAAGGCGATCGCGGCGTTCAACGCCTATTGGGGCGAAGGCTCCGAGGAATCGCTGATCGCAAACGACAAGCTCGCGGTCGCGCTGTCCGCCAACGGCTCGGCGGCGTCGGCGACCAATTTGGGCCGGCACAATTTCGAGCGCGCGGAGAAGGCGCTCGGGCCCGACCACCGCACCACCTGGAAGCTCGCCAACAATTATGCCGACATGCTGCGCGAGATCGGCGCGCCGGCGAAGGCGCTCGAGCTCGATCTGTTCGCGATCGAGAAGCGCGCCAGACATTATGGCGAGAACCATCTCAACACGCTGGTGACGGTCAACAACGCCGGCCAGGATTTCCTCAATCTCGGCCGCTTCGACGACGCCCGCCGCTATTTCCGCCGCCACCGCGCGATCGCGGCCGCGATGGCGCCGAAGGATCCGAGCTTTGCCGGACAGGCCGACGCCTGGCTGTTCTACACCGACATGCTCGCCGCCGGCGATGCCGCGATCGCGCCGGCCGATCTGGCGCGGCTGGAGGCGATCGTCGCCAATGAGGCGAATTTTGCGGATTTCCTGCGCATCAAATCCGCGGTGCTGGCTGCCGGCCAACGCGAGCAGCGCGGCGAGCGGGACAAGGGGATGCGGCTGCGCGAGACCGCGCTGGCGATCTCGAGCCGCGCCTTCACCGCGCAGCATCCGATCAGCTTCGAGATCAAGCTCGGCATCGCGACCGCCCTGATCGCCGATGATCCGAGCCGCGCGGTGCAGGCCTTCGCCGCGCTCGACCGCGAGATGTTCGACTGGATGAAGCGCGAGGTCGGCACATCGGGCGATCGCGCCGTCGCCGAAGCGATCCGCGCCCATGCCGACCATCTCTTGTTCGCGTTCGGCCGCTTCGCCACCGGCGCCGTGCTGCGCTGGAAGACGCTCGGCGGCGCCGACGCCACGGCGCTGCGCCAGCTCGAGACGGAGGTCGCCGGCAAGGACGAGGAGACCGCGACGCTGCTGCGGACGGCGCTCCGGCTCAACGGCGAGAAACAGGAGCTGTTCTCGTCGGGCAATATCGACGACTGGGCGAGGTCGGTGTGGGGGCGGCAGGACGCCGCCGAGAAGGCGCTGCAGAAGCGGCTCGATGCGATCGGTGCGAAGCTGCCGCAAGACCCGATCCGTCCGTCACAGCTGCTCGCGGCGCAGGAAGCCGTCGTCAACTATTTCATCACCCGGCAATGGAAGGCGGATCGCCAGGCGAATGCGCCGCTGGCGGCGACCGTGCTCTACGCGATCGTCGAGACCGCAACGAGCGAGGCGCGCGTGGTCGATCTCGGCGATCCCGGCCGGATGGTCGACACCGGCGTGCGCACCGAGATCGCGCGGCTGCGCGCGACACGGGCCGCTGCGTCGGATCCGGACACGCACGCGCCCGACGTCAAGGGCCGCTTCCAGAACCTCCGGGCGCGGCTGTTCGCGCCGCTGGAGCCGCTGCTGAAGGACAAGACCACGCTCTATGTCGTGCCTGACGGCTTCCTGTTCGCCGTGCCGTTCGCGCTGCTGCCTGGCAGTGGCGGCGGCCTGCTGGAGGACAAGTTCACGATCCGGATGCTGACCAGCCCCGATGCGCTGATCGCGATCCATGCGCGCGAGACGCTCGATCAGCGGGGCGCGATGCTGCTCGCCGGCGGCATCGAATACGGCGAGCCGGGGCCGATGCCGCTGCCCGCGACGCGGACCGAGATCGAGGCGATCGCCAAACTCGCCCGCACCCGCGGCGCGCCGGTCGAGATGCTGACCGGGCGCAACGTCAGCGAAGGCACGCTGCGCGCGGCGATCGGCAAGGCGCGCATCGCGCATCTGGCGACGCACGGCTTCTATCACGACAGCACGGCGTCGGGCCTCGACACACTCTGGCAGAGCGGCATCGTGCTGTCGGGCGCCGGCGACAGCCGATTTCCGCTGCGCGACGAGAACGACGGCTATCTCTATGCCTTCGAATTGATGGACTGGGACCTGTCCGGGCTCGACTTGCTGGTGCTGTCGGCCTGCGAAACCGGCCGCGGCGACGAGAGCTTCGTCAGCGGCCTGCGCGGCCTGCCGACCGCGCTCGGCATCGCCGGCGCACGGCGCGCGCTGCTGACGCTGTGGCCGGTCGCCGACGAGGGGACCGCGAACTTCACCGTGCGGTTCTACGAGCACCTCGCGGAGGGCCTGACCTATTCGGATGCGCTGCGCCAGACGAGGCGCGATGCGCGCGACGGCAAGGTCGCGGGCGCGGGCGACGCCAGCGTGTGGGCGGCGTTCGTGCTGTTCGAGGGCTGAGCCGTATATGTCGTTGATGTGACCGGGCGGGCGCCGCGAGCGCATGCCGTGCCGAACTGCGCCCGACGTTGCGCAAGGGCCGCACGCAACCCCATCGCGCAGGGCAGACCGGCGCGCGGACGCAGGCGATTTGCTTTGACAGCGGCGCCCCGATCGAGGACAAGCCGCGCATGCCGAAAAAACCCGGGACCAATCCCAAAGGCGAATTCGCCTTCTTCAACGTCTTCTATGAAGACGGCTCGCAGCGCTCCAACCGCCGCGTGCCGTCGGAGCTCATTGGCGGGCTCGACGGCGACGAGCCGGTGCGCGCCTTCCTGCGCGAGCAGGACCGCGAGATCGCCGAAAAGGGCGGCCGCCCGCCGCTCGAGATCAAGTCCATCGAGCGCGTCGGCGCGAAGAAGAAGTAGCGGCGTCCAGTTAGTTCTATCCACGTCATTGCGAGCGCAGCGAAGCAATCCATCGTGCTGCAGGCGCAGTATGGATTGCTTCGTCGCTTCAGCGCAAAATTGCTTCGCAATTTTGTCGCCGAGCTCCTCGCAATGACGTCGGAGCCGGATCAAAATGAATACGGCGGGCCCAGGCCCGCCGTTGTTGTCTCGATGGATTGCCGGGTCGAGCCCGGCAATGGCAATCGGAAATATTAGTTGTCCAGGAAGCTCCGCAGCTTCCGCGACCGCGACGGGTGCTTCAGCTTGCGCAGCGCCTTGGCCTCGATCTGGCGGATGCGTTCGCGGGTGACCGAGAACTGCTGGCCGACTTCTTCCAGCGTGTGGTCGGTGTTCATGCCGATGCCGAAGCGCATGCGCAGCACGCGCTCCTCGCGCGGGGTGAGCGAGGCCAGCACGCGCGTCGTGGTCTCGCGCAGGTTGGACTGGATCGCAGCGTCGATCGGCAGGATCGCGTTCTTGTCCTCGATGAAATCGCCAAGATGCGAATCCTCTTCATCGCCCACAGGCGTTTCGAGCGACAGCGGCTCCTTGGCGATCTTGAGGACCTTGCGCACCTTCTCCAAGGGCATGCCGAGCTTCTCGGCGAGCTCTTCCGGGGTCGGCTCGCGGCCGATCTCGTTCAGCATCTGGCGCGAGGTGCGGACGATCTTGTTGATCGTCTCGATCATGTGCACGGGGATGCGGATGGTGCGGGCCTGGTCGGCGATCGAACGGGTGATCGCCTGCCGGATCCACCAGGTGGCGTAGGTTGAGAACTTGTAGCCGCGGCGATATTCGAACTTATCGACCGCCTTCATCAGGCCGATATTGCCTTCCTGGATCAGGTCGAGGAACTGCAGGCCGCGGTTGGTGTACTTCTTGGCGATCGAGATCACGAGCCGGAGGTTGGCTTCCACCATCTCCTTCTTGGCCTGACGGGCCTCGCGCTCGCCCTTCTGCACGCCGTGCACGATCTTGCGGAATTCGCCGATCTCGAGCCCGGTGAGCGCCGCCAGCGACTGGATCTCGTGGCGCAGGTCCTTGATGCGGTCCTTCTCGTGATGGACGAAGTTCTTCCAGCCCTTGGCCGACAGCTTGGAGACGCGGTTGAGCCAGCGCGGGTCGAGCTCGGAGCCCTGGTAGTTGCGCAGGAAGTCCTCGCGCGCGACGCCGTGGCTGTCGCCGAGGCGCAGCAGGCGGCCCTCGAACGAGACCAGCTTCTTGTTGATGTCGTAGAGCTGCTCGACCAGCGAATCGATGCGGGCCTGGTTGAGGCGCAGCGACTTCACCTCGACGATGATCTCGTCCTTCAGCTTCTTGTACTTGCGCTCCTGCGAGGGCGACAGCGACTCGCTCTGCAGCTGGTTGGCGATGTCCTGCTCCTGCAGGCGGCGCAGCTTCTTGTACTCGGACGCGATCTTGTCGAAGGTCTCGACCACCTTCGGCTTCAGCTCGGCCTCGATGGCGGCGAGCGACATCTGGTTCTCGAACTCGTCGTCGTCCATGTCGCCTTCGGCGGCGGCCTCGGCGGGATCCTTCTCCTCGGTGGCGGCTTCGCCACCGGCGGGCGCGGCGCGGAACGGGGTCGGCGACGGCGGCGCTGCGGGCGGCGCGACATGGGCCGGTGCACCGGCCTGCGCGTCGCCGCCATTGCCTTCGGCGGCGGCGCCCTCGGCGCCGTTGTTGCCGATCAGGTTCGGATTGATGCCGCCCTTCGACTCGGGGCCGGCATAGGTGGCTTCGAGATCGATGATGTCGCGGAGGAAGATCTTCCCTTCGTTGAGCTCATCGCGCCAGATGATGATGGCCTGGAAGGTCAGCGGGCTTTCGCAGAGGCCCGCGATCATCGCCTCGCGGCCGGCCTCGATGCGTTTTGCAATCGCGATTTCGCCTTCGCGCGACAGCAGCTCGACGGTGCCCATCTCGCGCAGATACATGCGCACGGGATCGTCGGTGCGCTCGCCGGGCTCCGACTTCTTGACCTCGGTGACGGCCTTCTGCGTGACCTCGACGAGTTCGTTATCGGTCTCGTCGTCGCCGTCGTCCTTCTCGTCCTCGCCCTCGCTATCGTCGGCCTCGGTGACGTTGATGCCCATGTCGGACAGCATCGACATGATGTCTTCGATCTGTTCGGGCGAGGTCGTATCGGAGGGCAGCACTTCGTTGAGCTGATCGAAGGTCACGAAGCCGCGCTTCTTGGCCTGCTTGATCATCTTCTTCACCGCGGCATCCGACAGGTCGAGCAACGGCGACGGCGCGTCAGCGGCATCCTTCTCAGGAGCATCCGCTGCCTTGTCGTCCTTTTCCTTGTCCTTAACCTGCAGCGTCTTTGCCTTGGTGGCCATTCACTAAGCTCCCGAAACGCGGTCATGCAAAATGGCGCCACGCACGCGCATCCGCACGAAATCTAGATTTACTCTCTCGACGCACAAAGGGCGGCGCAATATCTCGCCACCCCTGTCATCCGTCTCGACGGTTTCCAATCTGCAATAGCCCGTCGCGTCTTCCGTAAAAGTGGACACCGGTTTTACGATCGGAAGACGCGACAGATCTAGATCTGACGCATTTTCTGACGGCGAACCGGGAACCACTTCGCCTGAAAATGCTACGGTAGCTATTAAGTTTCGCTTAACCCTGTTTTTGCAGCCAAACCATGGATTTGGCGAGTCTTTTCGCGGGTGCGGCCAGCGCCGTCCGCAGCATTTTTGTTATCAGACATTACGCTGGAACCGGCCCGATAATTCGCCGAACCCTTCAATCAGGGCTTCGGTCCCGTCGGCTTCTGCCATCCGGGCCTGGATATCCTGCAACCATGCCAGATTGGCCTCGCTGGAGTCTTCAGCCAAAGCCGCTTCCGCATCTTTTCTTTCCCTAAGTAAGGCGTGGGTTTTCTGATGCAAGGCAACGAGTTGACGCCAGGTTGATAAAACATCCTCGCGCGCCGCGCCGACCTGCGCGCCCCACACCGCCTGGGTTGTGATCGCCCGCTCAACCCTTTGAAGAATCGGGGATAATCCGCCCGCTTCGAGGTCGGCCCGCATCTTCTCGGCCTGCTCCTCGGCGTCAGGGGAATGGTGATGGTCGTGGGCAAAGGCGGCGATGATGGCGGCCCTGAGCTTGTGGGCCTCGGGATGGGCGAGCTCCAGCGCCGCCACCTCCTCGAGATGGTCGTGCAGCAGCCAGGGGTGGTTGATCAGCGATTGCAGGATCAGGGCCTCGCGGCGGGAGACCGCGCTGCGCTGGCCGCGCATGATCGGGCTGTTGGCCAGTTGGGGGCTGGCGGCCTGATAGGGACCCCGTGAAATCCCGGGGGTGGCACCGAACCGGCCGCCCTGCGGGCCTCCCTGTCGGCCGTTTTGGGCAGGTCCCCGGGGGACAAACTGGCGGGGTGATTCGCCGCCGCGGCCGCCGCCGAAATTGCCCCTTCCGTAGCCGCCGCGGCCATAACCGCCGCGGCCGCCCTCGGGCGCAAAATTGCGCTGCAGCCGCTCCTGCAGGTCCTGCCGGTAATAGCGGCGCACCACCTCGTCACGGATGCCATTGGTGAGCTCGCCGATCCGCGCCTCCAGCGCGGCGCGGCGCTCGGGCGTGTCGAAATTGCCGCCCTCGATCTCGCGCGACCAGATCATTTCGGCGAGCGGACGCGCGGCCGAGATCACGTCCTCGATCGCGCCGCGGCCGCCGGAGCGGGCGAGATCGTCGGGGTCCTGCCCTTCCGGCAGCAGCGCAATCCGCAGGCTCTTGCCCGGCTTGAGCTGCGGCAATGCAAGGTCGGCAGCACGATAAGCCGCCTTCTGGCCGGCGCGGTCGCCGTCGAAGCAGAGGATCGGCTCGTCGACCATCTTCCAGAGCAGGCCGAGCTGGTTCTCGGTCAGGGCGGTGCCGAGCGGCGCGACGGCGCCGGGAAAGCCCGACGTGACCATGGCGATGACGTCGACATAGCCCTCGACGACGATCAGCTGCGCGCCGTCATGCGCGGCCTGCCGCGCGGTGAACAGATTGTAGAGATTGTCGCCCTTGTGAAACAGCGTGGTTTCCGGCGAGTTCAGGTACTTTGCCGGAACGTCCTTCTCCAGCGCACGCCCGCCGAAGGCGATGACGCGGCCGCGGGCATCCGTGATCGGGAACATGACGCGGTCGCGGAAACGATCGAACGGCACCGGCTTGTCCTCGCCGGACACCAGAAGCCCGGCCTCCACCATGTCGTCGGTGGAGATCCCTAACGCGCCGAGATGCTCCTTCAGCGCGAAGCGGTCCGGCGGCGCATAGCCCATCCGGAACTGGAGCTGGGTCGCCGGCGAGATGGCGCGGTCGGCGAGGTAGCCGCGCGCCTTGGCGCCGCCCCGCGAGGCCAGCGTGTCGGCGAAGAATTTGGTCGCCAGTTCCATCACGTCGTGCAGGGTGCGGCGGTGCTGCTCGTGCCGTGCGGCATCGGGCGTCACCGCCGGCAGCGGGACACCCGCCATCGCGGCGAGACGCTCCACCGCCTCGGGGAAAGTCACGCCCTCCGTCTTCATCAGGAAGTCGAAGATGTTGCCGTTCAGCCCGGACGAGAAGTCGAACCAGGCCTGCTTCTGGTCGTTGACGAAGAACGACGGCGTCTTCTCCTGCTGGAACGGCGACAGCCCCTTCCACTCCCGGCCCGCCTTCTTGAGCTTGACGCGCCTGCCCACGACTTCCGAGACCGGAAGCCGGGCGCGCAGCTCATCGAGGAATTCGGGCGTGAAACGCATCAGTCAGGATTTTGGGCTCGGGCGGCGAATCGCGGACAACCGGTTAGCCATATAGCGGCACGGCCCGCCATGCCGAACAATGTGGGGCTTTTCCGGGCTATTCACAGGTCTGGCCCGTCACGGCTCCGTCGAGCGGGCTACCCCCAAATCCACGGTGGAGAGCCTGTGCGGCAAGCTTGCCCCCTCCCCGCTTCCGGGATTGGATAGGCCATGTTCACGACATTCAGAGGCGGACAGAGCGGCGGCTGGCAGGTCACGTCCATCACGCGGGTGAAGGGCGAGACGCTGCCGAAGGTCGCGGCGTTGTCGATCGTTGCGAGCGAGTCGATCGCGCTGCCGCTGCTGCCGGCGCAGACCTCCTGGCGGCTCGCCGGCGTCGCCAGCCATCTGCGCTACACCGAGAAGGAGGAGCGCGAGAAGCTCTTGGCCGTGCAGGCCGGGCTCGGCCGCAGCGAGGCAACCCACGCGGCGCTGATTCCGATCCGGAAATCCGCGGCGTGGTGGGAGCTGACGCAGGAGGAGCGCCGCAAGATCTTCGAGGACAAGTCGCACCACATCGAAGGCACCCTGAAATTCCTCCCTGCGATCGCCCGCCAGCTGTTTCATTCGCGCGACCTCGGCATGCCCTTCGACTTCCTGACCTGGTTCGAGTTCGCACCCGACCACGTCACCCTGTTCGACGAACTGGTCGGCATGCTGCGCGCGACCGAGGAATGGACCTATGTCGAGCGCGAGGTCGATATCCGCGTGGTGCGGGAGGATTGACTTCTCTTTCGTCGTGGCCGGCACAGCCGTCAGAAGACGGCGTCGCTTCCGCTCGCCTATGACCCGGCAATCCATCAAAAGAATGACTCTTGCGAAGTGAGATGGATGCCCGGGTCAAGCCCGGGCCATGACGAAAGATGCGGTACGTCCGGGCGCTAATGCTCGAGGAATTTTCCTGACGCGATCCGCGGCAGCTCGGTGACCGGCCAGTTGTAGAGATAGGTCCACGCCTCGCGCGCGCTGCCGTCGGCAAGCGTGACCTTGAGCATCTCGCGCACATATTCGGTCGGCGGCGGAAAGCCTTCGCCGCAGGCTTCGTACATGTCGAATTCACGCAGCATGGCCTCGCGCTCACGCAAGCGGAACAGTTCACCATGCACGATGTCGGCCGGATCGTCCGACACGACCAGGCCCGGATAATGCTTCACCAGATAGAGCCGGCCGCTGCACTGCGCCGGCCCGAGAAACTCGGCATTGCCCGCGAGCAGCTTCGCCATCGGATGGTCGAAGCCGCGCATCAGCGTGCCGTAGACGAAAAGAAGATCGGGGGTCATGGGTTCAGTTGTCATTCCGGGATGGTCCGAAGGACCAGACCCGGAATCTCGAGATTCCGGGTCTGGTGCTAACGCACCATCCCGGAATGACAGAAAATCCCGGGGGACGCTAGGCCGCCGCCACCTCATCGGTCACGACGACGAACTTCGTCAGCGTCATGCGGCCGAAGCTCGTGGTGAGGGCGACGTCGGCGGCGTCGCGGCCGGTTGCCATCAGGATGCGGCCGATCCGCGGCGTGTTGTGGCGGGCATCGAAGGTGTACCACTGGCCGGACAGATAGACCTCGAACCAGCCGGAGAAATCCATCGGCGCCGGGTCCGGCGGCACGCCGATGTCGCCGAGATAGCCGGTGCAGTAGCGTGCCGGAATGCCCATGCAGCGGCAGAAGGTGAGCGTCAGATGCGCGAAGTCGCGGCAGACGCCGGCGCGGCTTTCATAGACGTCGTGCGCCGACTTCATGTGATGGGCGTGCTGATAGCCGAACGTCACGTGGTGGTGCACGAAATCGGTGATCGCCTGCACCCGCGCCCAGCCCTGCTGTGTGTTGCCGAACAGCGACCAGGCAATGTCGGTCAGCTTGTCGGTCTCGCAGTAGCGGCTCGGCATCAGATAGAGCAGCATATCGTCAGGCAATTGCTCGATCGGCAGCTGCTGCGCCGCCGGATTGACGGGATCCGGCAGTCCGGAATCGCGCACCAGCGCGCTGCCGCGGAAGGTGACGCCACCGCTGGGGGCAACGAGCCGCCCGCAGACATTGCCAAAGCCGTCGCGATAGAGGCCGATCGGCACGTCCGGTTCGGTCGAAAGGCGCTCGGTGCCGACGATGTCGGCGTAGCGCGACGGATGGATCGACAGCATGATCACCATCGGGGTCGGCTGCGCCGCCGTGTAGGTGATCTCGAAGCCGACCTTGATCTGCATCGTCAGGCCGTCTCCTGCTCCGCATTCTCGCCGACCGAGACCACCTTGATGTCGACATCCATGCCGAGAAAGGCGTCCGCCGCGCCGAGATAGACGCCGTGCAGCGGGATCGCCTGGCGCGGGTCGCGCGCCACCGCGACGCGGATCAGATCGCGCGTGCCGACGATGCCGTTGGTCGGATCGAACTCGATCCAGCCCGCGCTCGGCAGATAGACCTGCACCCAGGCATGGGTCGAGCCGCCGCCGACATAGCCGTGCGCGCTGCCGGGAGGCATGGCGAGATAGCCGGAGACGAAGCGCGCGGCGACGCCGAGCCGGCGCAGCGCCTCGATCATGAACAGCGCATAGTCGCGGCAGGTGCCGGACTGCGTGCGGAGCGTGTCGAGCGGATGCTGGGTGCCCTGCTCATAGCGCTTGCGATAGCTGAACGCCTCGCGGATGCCGTGGGTCATGCCGCTCAGGATCTTGAAAGTCGGCGTCGGCGCCTCGACATCGAGGAAGCGCCGCGCCCAGGCCGACAGCTCGCCGTTCGGGTCGCCATATTGCGGCGTGATGAACTGCTGCAGATCGGGGAATTCCTCATCGTCGTAGAGGAACGGATAGAAATAGGCGGGATCGTCCGGCGTCAGCGCAAACGTATCGGCCGGATTGTGCTCCACCGTCGCGGTCGAGACGAAGGACAGCATGTCGGCGCGCTCGTCGAAGGCGGCGATCGCCATGCTGTTGCCGAACACGTCGTGGATCCAGCGCAGCGACATCGGCTGTGGATCGATCACAAGTGCGCTGTCGAGCACGCGCAGATCATGGCCGTCACGGGGGCGCAGCATGATGCGGTGCTCGCCGAACGCCACCGGGCGCGCGTAGCGATAAACGGTCTTGTGATGAATAGTCAGCAGCGGCATCTTCAAACAATCATCGTGATTTCGGGCTGCATAATCTATAGAGAAAGCTGCCCGATTCCAGATCAGCATGCCGCCTGAATAGGCAAAGTTGAGGAAAAAAGCCCTTGAATTACGGAGGCGGTCCATCGTTCCTGCTCGCGAGCACCGACGCTTCACCGGTTCTTGAACACAATGCCGACGGCCGCTCGCCGTTCCTGTTCACCTGCGACCACTACGGCAGGCTGATTCCCTCTCCGCTCGGCGACCTCGGCCTGCCCGAAGATGAGCTGGTGCGGCACATCGCCTGGGACATCGGCATCGCCGGCGTCGCAACCCGGCTCTCGGAGCGGCTCGACGCGCATTTGATCGCGCAGCGCTATTCGCGGCTCGTGATCGACTGCAACCGTCCGCCGCATGTCGCAAGCTCGATCCCGCTGATCAGCGAGGCCACCACGGTGCCGGGCAATGAAGGCCTGTCGCGCGAGGCAGCCGAGATGCGCCGCGCGCAGATCTTCGATCCCTATCACAAACGCATCGACGAGATCATCGACGCGCGTGCGCGTCGGGGCCTGCCGACGATGCTGGTGTCGCTGCACAGCTTCACGCCGATCTACGCCGGCATCGCGCGACCCTGGCACATCGGCACGCTCTACCACCGCGACACGATGCTGCCGCCGCTGCTGTTGAAGCATCTGCGCGCCGAGGGCGATCTCGTGGTCGGCGACAACGAGCCCTATGCGGTCAGCGACGAGACCGACTACACGATCCCCGTGCATGGCGAGGCACGCGGCCTGATGAACTCGGGCATCGAGATCCGCCAGGACCTGATCTCCGACCAGGCCGGCGAGACGGCGTGGGCCGAACGGCTGGCGCGCATCCTCGGCGAGATCGAGGCGACGCTGCGCACGGAAGCGCTGATCTAGCGACTGACGGTCAGCCAGGGCGTGGCCTCTAGCCCGAAGGCGGCTCGACGTGCTTTAATTGGCCGGGTTGAACTTCCAAGTTAGGGTAGTCCGTGGCGCCCGAGCGAGTGGAAAGGCGACTGGCAGCAGTGCTGGCGGCAGATGTCGCCGGCTACAGTCGCCTGATGGGAACGGACGAGGAAGGCACGCTCGCGCGGCTCAAGGCGGCCAGAAAGAATCTCATTGATCCAACGATCGCCGCTCATCGCGGCCGCATCGTCAAAACGACCGGCGACGGTATGCTGGTCGAATTCGGCAGCGCCGTCGACGCAGTGCGCAGCTCTGTAGAGGTCCAGAGCAGGATGGCGGAGCTTAACGCATCCGCATCGCAACAGCAGCGGATCGAATTTCGCATCGGCATTCACGTCGGCGACATTATCATCGACAACGACGACATCTTCGGCGACGGCGTCAACATCGCCGCGCGGTTGGAGAACATCGCGGACCCGGGCGGCATATGCCTGTCTGACGACGCCTACCGGCAGATCCGGAGCAAGGTCGATGCAGCCTTCGAAGACATGGGCCAACAGAATCTGAAAAACATCACTGAGCCGATCCGCGCCTGGCGAATGAAGATTGGCGCCAGACCTTCGCCTGAGCGCCATCCAACTCCCGCCGAATCGCATCACATGCGCCCGTTTTCGGGAAAGCCCTCCATCGCGGTGCTGCCGTTTCAGAACATGAGCGGCGACAGCGAGCAGGAGTATTTCGCGGATGGGATCGCGGAAGACGTCCTTACGACCCTGTCAAAGATACAGGAATTGATGGTGATAGCTCGCAACTCGAGCTTCGCGTTCAAGGGGCAGAACCGGGACATTCGCGAAATCGGGCAGATCCTGGGTGCTCGTTATCTGCTGGAGGGGAGCGTTCGAAAGATCGGCAATCGCATCAGGTTGACGGCGCAGTTGATTGATGGTCGAGACGGCGGCCATCTCTGGGCGGATCGCTTTGACGGAGACCTGGACGACGTGTTCGATCTCCAGGACCGAATTACGCAAGAGATCGTCGAAGCGCTCGAGGTCCAGTTGACGGTCGGCGAACGCGCAAGGGTGTGGAGAAAGCGCTCGGGCAGTCCGCTGGCTTATGAGTATGTCTTAAAGGGACGCGCCCTGTACGTTAATTTCGCAAGGCAAACTCACGCACAGGCCCGGAAGCTTTTTGAACAGGCGCTGGAGATCAATGCCTCGTTTATGCCGGCGCTCTACTTGTTGGGTCTGACCCTGACCGACCAGGCGCGCTTCGGTTGGATCAAGGATGAAAATGAAGCGTATCAAGCCGCACTGGGCTGCGCTGATCGGGCTCTCGCCGCCGACCCGAGCTTCGGGGAAGCATACCTGGTGATCGGCTATGTTCGTACCTATCAACGTCGTCATGATGAGGCTGTGGCAGCAGGAGAAACGGCGATCAGCCTCGCTCCCAGCAGCTCTGACGCCCATCACATGGCGGGCATGTACCACGGCTACGCCGGCAATTTCCGAAAGGCCGTCCTCTACGAGGAACACGCCCAACGGCTCAGTCCGATTGAGCGCAACGAATCGATGGTGGACGAAGCGCGCGCAAGATTTCATCTCGGAGATTTCGCGGCGGCGCACGATATAGCCTCCCGCGTGCTGAGGCAGCGGCCGCTCTGGCTGACCGCGCAGTCGACACTCATAGCGGCGCTCTGGAATCTCGGCCGGCAAGATGAAGCGCGGATGATCTCAAGCGACTTGCTGGCGGGCCACCCCAATTTCAGCCTGGCCCGCTGGGCGGGGCTGCTGCCGTATCGTCGACAGGGCGACCTGGACGCATTGGTCAACCCGCTACGCATGGCGGGGCTCCCGGAGTGAAGACCGATGCCGCACGCCAGGCACCTGCGCGGCCGCGACTGCTTGTTCGGTTGCCGGTACGGCTTCTTGCGCATCTCCGCGGATGAGACACCGCAGGGATCGGCATATTCCGATTGGACCGGCTTTGCTGATTGCCCGGCCGGTTCGAAGCGCGATCAGGCGAACCCGATCAATTCGGCTGGCGCCGCCAGATGAACACCAGATAGAGCAGCACAGGCAGGCCGAGCCCGGCCCACGAGACCGCATCCCACCAGCCGTCGCCGACCAGCGCGCTGATCAATCCGACCGTGCTCACGATCGCGATGACGAGCGGGGCGGCGAAGATCTGGGTCAATGAACGATGCGAGACCATGCTGGCGTCACGACGATAATGCGGGGTTGTCGAGGGAGGCGGCGTTGGCGATCGCGCGTTCCTGGCTCACGCCCGCCTTGCGGCGGCGCATCCACAGATACACGCCGGTCACCAGGATGAAGATGGTCAGGATGTCGAGCAGTGCCCAGACGATCTTGAGCGGCATGCCGCCATAGTCGCCGAAATGCAGCGGCTGCGAGACGAACAGGGTCGTCACATACCAGGGCATGTCCCTTGTGTCGGTCAGCTTGCCGGTTTCCGCGTCGATCAGCGCCGGTTTGAGCAGCCGCGAGGTCAGCGGCGTATCGCCATGCAGGAACACGGCGTAGTGGCTCTTGCTGCTGAACAGGGTTCCCGGGAAAGCAACGAAGCTCGGCGTCATGCCGGGCACCGCATGGGTGGCCACTTCGACCGCCGCATTCAGCGAGGTCAGCTTCGACGGCACCGGCCGGTCCTTGTACTGCGCGGTCATTTCGGCGAGCTGGCCGAACTGCCACATCTTAAGCACGAGGTCGGCCCAGGTGTTGATCACCCCGGTGAAGCCGACGACCAGCGTCCAGGCGACGAGCAGGATGCCCGCGAGATTATGGACGTCGAGCCAGCGCACGACACGGGTCCGCTGCGCGCGGTAGGCGCCGAAGCGCAGCTTCCGCATCGACGGCGCATAGACCACGATGCCGGAGATGATCGCGACGCAGAACAGGATCCCCATCAATCCGAGGAACAGCTTGCCGGGCAGCCCGGCGAACATGTCGGTGTGCAGCTTCAACATGATGTAGGTGAAGCGGCCTGTCACATCGGGCGCATCGAGATAGGCGCCGGTATGGGTGTCCATCCGGATCAGCAAATTGTTGGTCGGATCGGCATCGATCGTCGGACCGACGCTGACGAACATCGCGCTCGGATCGTCGCGATCCCAGATCAGGAAGTGAGGCACCTTCCCGGGCGCCTGCGCCAGCGCGTTGCCGAGCAGACGGTCCAGATTGGCCGGCGGCGTGCCTGGCGGCACGTCGGGCGGCTTGACCTGGCTGTGCAGGAGATCGTCGATCTGCTCGTGGAAGATCAGCGGCAGGCCGGTGATGCAGAGCAGCAGCATGAACAACGTGCAGATAAGGCTGGTCCATTTATGGACGGCGCCCCATCGCCGCAAGGATCTGGTCGTCGCAGTCAATTTCGTTACCTAGTTCCAGGTGTACTTCATCGTGCCCAGCACCGTGCGGCCATTGCCGAGGCCGCAATAGGGAAGCCCGGTCAGGCAGGATGCAACGTAGAAGTGGTCGGTCAGGTTGGTGACGTTGACCTGCGCCTTCCATCCCTTCAGGTCCGGCCGCAGATAGGCGAAGTCGTAGCTGACCGACGCATCGAGCAAGGCATAGGAGGGAATGACAAAGGTATTGAAGTTGTCGCCGTAGGTCTCGCCGACATAGCGCACGCCGAGGCCGAGCCCAAGGCCCGCGAGCGCGCCGTCATACCAGGTATACTTGCCCCAGACCGCGCCCTGGTCCTGCGCCGTGTTCATCATGTACTTGCCGGCATAGCCGGCGATGCTCGTCGTCACCCGCGGATCGAGATGGGTGTATCCCGCCGTGATCTCGAGCTCGCGCGTGAGATTGCCCTTCAGCTCGAGCTCGAGGCCGCGGACACGCACGGCATCGGTCTGCACGTTGAACAGCGGGTTCAACGGATCGGCGGTCAGCACGTCCTGCTGACGGATATCGAACGCTGCCGCCGTCACCATGAAGTTCGAGCCGTTCGGCTTGAACTTGACGCCGACTTCCGCGCCCTCGCCCGTCGTCGGCCTGAACGACCGGCCGGCGCTGTCGGCGCCGAGGTTGGGCGTGAACGAGGTCCCGTAGCTGACATAGGGCGCGAGGCCGATATCGAACAGGTAGCTCAGGCCGATGCGCCCGGTTTGCGCCGAGTCATCGCGCGAATAGTGGCCGGCCGGCGGATAGAACGCCATGCTGGTGAAGCCGGAGCTGACCCAGTCCTGGCGGCCGCTCATGGTCAGCGTCCAGCGATCGAGCTTGATCTGATCCTGCAGATAGGCGCCGAGCTGCGACTGCCTGTCGTCGCGCAGAATGAAAGGCGCCAGCGAGCTGGCTGACGGAACGGCGGTGCTGTAGACCGGACTATAGGCATCGATCGGCGCAATCGGCGTCGTGCGATAGTCCGTGTTCGCCCACAGATCGAAGTAGTCGACGCCGGCCAGCACCTTGTGGACCAGCGGCCCGGTGGCGAAATCCGCCTGCAGCTGATTGTCGAGCGCGACATTGGCGGCGTTGGCCTTGACGTAGTTGTAGGTGCGCGCGACCAGACGATCCGTCACCATGCCCTCGGTCCGCACCGATGCGAGGTCGTTGCTGACCTGGGTGTAGCGGAGGTTTTGCCGGAACTGGAAGATGTTGTCGAAGCGATGCTCG
The DNA here is from genome assembly GCF_054056795.1 of Bradyrhizobium sp. USDA 3315. NCBI lineage: Bacteria > Pseudomonadati > Pseudomonadota > Alphaproteobacteria > Hyphomicrobiales > Nitrobacteraceae > Bradyrhizobium > Bradyrhizobium sp. USDA 3315. Next base: position 426,444 of record NZ_JBSRYP010000001.1, read on the forward strand.
AACGCGTAGCCGACCGCGAACTGCTCGAGATGATAGCCATCCAGCCCGGGCTCGCCGAGGTAACGGCTGTAAGGAATATGTCCGTTGGGGTTGGGCAGGAAGGACACCTGTCCCGGGACGTATTGCTGGTAACCCTTGTTGTCGACCTTCTGGTACTGCGAGAGCACGGTGAAGCTGGTGTCGTAGGTCGGGCGCCAGGTGAAGCTCGGCGCGATGAACAGCTTGTTGTCCTGAACGAAGTCGGTCTGGCTGTTGCTGTCGCGGCCAAGGCCGACGATGCGGTAAAGGAACCGGCCGTCCTTGTCGGCCGGACCACCGATATCGAAGGCGCCCTGGAAGCGATCGAACGAGCCGAACGATCCCTCGATCTCGTAATGCGGCGTCTCGGTGGGCCGCTTGCTGACCAGGTTCAACAGGCCGCCCGGATCGGATTGTCCATACAGGCCGGATGACGGGCCCTTCAGGACCTCGATGCGCTCGAGACCATAGGTCTCGATGCGCGGGACCGCGAAGGTCGTGGTGTCGGTCGGCAGCCGCAGCCCGTCGAGATAGCGCGGCGCGGTGAACCCCCGCAGCTTGAACTCGTCGAAGAACGCGTTGGCGCCAAAACTCTCGATCGTCACGCCGGGCGTGTAGCGCAGTGCTTCGGTGATGTTCTGCGCGCCCTGCGCCTGGATCTGATCCTGGGTGACGATCGAGATCGACTGCGGCGTCGTCAGCACCGGGCTGTCGGTCTTGGTTGCGGTGACGCTCTGGCTGGCGAGATAGCCGGTGACCGGCCCGTTGCCGCGCTCTCCGCCGCCACCTGCCCCCGGTGCTGGAACGTTCTGCGCGGGCGCCCGGTTCGCGATCGATCGCGGCGTCGTACGTGCAGGACGCGCCGCGCGTCGCGCCGGCAGCGTCCGCCGCGCCTGCTGCTGTTGTTTCGGCGCCTCGACCGTCACCGGCGGCAGCGCCGATTGCGCAACGCTTTCACGCGGCATCACCACACTCAGCACGAACAAACCGCTGCCGGCCATGTATCCGGCCGCCAGCGCAGTGCGACGAAACATCCGACCCCCGTCAACTCACATCGCCTTCATCCTCGCCGTCACTAACACGATGAAAGACGTACGCAGCTGATCGGTGATTAGAACACGTCCAGTGTTGGGCTTATCGCCGATGGTGTTGCGAGCTCGCAACGTGAACGCAGCGAAACTGCGTCAATGCGCCTCAGATTTTTCGAGCGCTTCTAAGGACGATTCTAAACTGCGTTTCGCTCCGCGATACTTCGAGTCAGTTCCGCGCACAGCGATCGAACGACGCCGTGCGCGGAAGCGATGATCGCAATTGCGGTGCTCTCGCCGAGCTCAGCGTCAGACTTCGGTGACGTGCTCCGGATCGGCGCATGCGAGCGCCGCGGCACGCTCGGCGCGCGGCGGATAGATCCAGACGGTGTTGATCTCCCGCTTGGTCTTCTTGGCGACGTCGCCGACCATCTCGACCTTGCGCTCCCAGCCGCGGGTGAACAGCGCGCCGGCCTCGCCGAGATCGAGGCAGGTGACATAGGCCTTCTGGTGATACGGCCTGGTCGCGACACCGAGCAGCTCTGCCGCGGCGTTGTTGCCTGCAAAGGCGCCCATCCGCGTCGCGTGCTGGCACGACATCAGCGCGTAATTGCCGACATCGTCGCATGCAGCGCGCGCCGCATCGCCGGTGGCGAACACGCCCGCGACCGACGGCACGCGCAGATCACGATCGACCAGCAGCCGGCCGAAATTGTCGCGTTCCGCCGGAATCTGCGTGGTCAGCGGCGCGGCGCGAATGCCTGCCGCCCAGACCACCGTCGCGGCCTCGATATGCTCGCCGCTGGAGAGCGTGACGCCGGACTTGCTGACCTCGGCGACGCCGGCACCGAAGCGGCCTTCGACGCCGAGCTTGCGCATCGCGTCCTCGATGATCGGGCGCGGGCCCTCGCCCATGTCGGGTGCAATCGCGGCGTTGCGATCGACGATGACGACGCGCGGCTTGGCGTCCTTGCCAAGGATCTCGCGCAGCCGCGCCGGCATCTCGGTCGCCGCCTCGATGCCGGTGAAGCCGCCGCCGGCGACGACGACGGTGTCGCGCGCCACCGAGGCCGGCTGCTTGGCGAGGCCATGCAGATGACGGTCGAGCGCGATCGCGTCCGCAAGATTGTCGACGCTGAAGCCATGCTCGGCGAGGCCGGGCACGTTCGGACGGAACAGCCGGCTGCCGGTCGCCACCACAAGGCGATCATAAGGCAGCGTCTTGCGCGCGTCCTTGGCGGTGACGATCTGCACGGTGCGGGCCTTGGTGTCGACGGCTTCGGCGCTGCCCTGCACATAGACGACGTCGATCGCGTTGAAGACGTCGAGCAGCGGCGCGGTCAGTGTCTCCGGCTTCGGCTCGTAGAGCCGCGGGCGCACCACCAGGGTCGGCTCCGGCGCGACCAGCGCGATCTCGAGCTCCTCGGGCGAGACGCCCTTGATGTCACGCAGGCGGGCTGCGGAGAGCGCGGCGTACATGCCGGCAAAGCCGGCGCCGATGATGACAATTCGCATGGGTATCTCCTCTGGGTTGGCAGTCTCTGATGTCCGCGCGTTGCCGCCGCTGCCTGCCGCTTGCGGCGAAGCCTGTCGCGATCGGCGACGCGAAGAGGTGAAACGAAAATCGAGCGCCTATTGCCGGGCGCAGCTCGACAGGAACGGCGTGCGCGCCCCGGGCATGCACGCTGCGCGGCAGCCTCTCGCGCCCGACAGCGCTCCATGCTGAAGGCCGATCGGCAGTGCGGCGCCCGGGAGCCAATCGCGGTAGAGCGCCTGGGCGGCGTCGCTGATCATCACCGACGTCATGGCATCGGCGCCCTGAACGGCCTGCGCCGGCGCATCGGCATCCTCGCCGGTTGCCGACGTGAAGCGGACGGTGAGCGTAAGCCCGTACATCAGTGCAGTCGCGAGAACCCGGCGTCGCCGCGTGATTGCAAGGGAGCTACCGAAATCCTTCCAGGCCATCGCTTGTCTCCGTTGTTGGCGTGGGCGCCACGGTGATCTAGCGAATTGGCCTTATGAGTGCCCCAGAGCGATTGCCCGACCTGAAGAGCGATTGCGGCTACCGCAGACGGCGCCGCCAATCGCTCGGGGTTTCGCCGGTCAGCTTCCTGAACGCGGCCGCGAACGCGGTCTGCGAACTGTAGCCGAGCGCCGCCGCGATCAAGACCACGGATGCGTCGGTGTCGCGCAGCATGTTCATGGCCTGCTCGAGCCGGTGCTGGCGCAGCCAGGCGTGCGGCGAAAGCCCGGTGCTCTCCTTGAAGGCGCGGCAGAAGTGAAAGCGCGACAGGCCGGCATCCGCCGCCAGCGCCGCGAGCGAGACGTCCGTATCGCTGTCCGAGCGCAACCGCTCGATGGCGCGGCGCAGCGCCGTCGGCGCCAGACCGCCCACGGTCGCCTGAACCGTGGCAGGCACGCCGGCATGCGCCGACAGCAGGCGCGTGGCCAAAAGATCCGTCAATTGCTGCCGGAACAGCGCATCCAGCGCCGCGCTGCCATCGAGCGCATCAGCGGCGCTCAGCAGCAACCGCGATGTAATCGGATCGGGATGCCCGGTGCGCTCCAGCAGATCGCCGGGAGCGGCGGTGTCGGCCTCGCCGGCGACGCGCGCCAGCGTCGCATGCGGAAGATAGAGCTGAACGACATGCACCGACTGGTGAATATCCCAGCGCGAGCTCGAGCCGGCCGGGATGATCGTCACGACCCCGGACCGGGCCGTTCCGATCGAAGCCACCCTGCCGGTGCGCCGCTCCAGCCGCTGCGAGCCTGCGGGATAGCTCATGACGACGTGGTCGACCATCGGCCTGACCACGTCGTGCAGCGCGTCATGCTTCCAATAGGCGATCGCGCCGCTCGACGGGTCGGCCGCCATGCGAAGCGGCTGCGTCTTGAGCACGCGGGCCATCTCCTGGCCGGCCGGGCAGCGCGGACCGGCCGGCGCCTCGGCCTGCCGCGCATCGGATGCGGCGGGCGAATCCCGCAAAGGATCGTGCAGGATCGGCTTACTCATCACCTGTGCTCGCGTTTGAAGGCTCATGCGCTCCCTCCTTGCGGGCCGGTCTGTCGGACCCATGAGGCGCGGAACTGCCCGCCGGACCTAAGCGCCGCGCAGTTCGAATGTCTTTCCTGAAACGGCCATGCTTTGCCCAATTCTGCGCCAAGCGCGCGGCTGCGACATTTCTGCGTCCGGCACGGTCGATTGGACCAAAGCAGTTGAATTCATTCCGGAATCGCATTGCGCTGAACGACCGGCAGCATCGTTCATGATCGCGTGAGACAACTGGACTGCGCCGCAGCAATCCCGGATAATGAGTGACGGCTTCGCAGGCTGACTGACAAGTCCCTGCCCGGCTGCACATCAATGATGGACTCAACACGCATGGCACAGGCGGGCGCCTACGGGCAGCGGCTCGGGCAATTCCTACGCCTGAGGGATACGCCGCCGGCGCTGATCACGCGCACGCTGCGCAGCGCCGAGCTCGCGGTCACCGAAACCCGGGACGACAACCCGGTGCCCGGGCTGTCCGGATCGCTCACCGCCGAGGATGCCTTTCTGGTCAGCCTGAAGCTGCACGATTATCCGGACTGCGAATTGTGGGAGGGCGGCAAGTGCCTCATGAAGCGGGACATCCCGGCGGGCGCGACCTATCTCTACGATCTCAAACGCGATCCGCGCTACGTGATCGACAAGCCGTTCCACTCGCTGTTCTTCTATCTGCCGCGCTCGGCGCTCACTGATTTCGCCGAACAGACCGGCTCGCCGCGCATCGGTGAACTGTCCTGCGAAATCGGCACCGGTCACGACGATGGCGTCATTCGTCATGTCGGGGCGCTGCTGCGCGAGGGATTGCGTCGGCCGGACGAGACCAACCAGCTGTTCATCGACCACATGATGCTGGCGCTGACCGCGCACGTCACCCGCACCTATGGCGGAATACAACACCCGACCGGACCGGCCCGCGGCGGCCTCGCCGCCTGGCAGATCAACCGCGCCTGCGAAAAGCTCGAATCCGACCTCAGCGGGAAGATTTCGCTGAAGCAGATTGCGGCCGAGCTCGATCTGTCGGTCGGCCATTTTTCGCGCGCCTTCCGCATCTCCACCGGCCTGCCACCGCACCAATGGCTGCTTCAGCAGCGCCTGAAGGTGGCCAAGCAGCTGATGGCGGCGCGCGACCTGTCGCTGTCCGAGATCGCGATTTCGGCCGGCTTTGCCAATCAAAGCCACTTCACGCGGGTGTTTTCCGCCGTGGTCGGCGTCAGCCCGGCGGCGTGGCGGCGCGAGATGTACCGCCCGGCGAGAAGCGAGAGCTGAACAGCGCCGCGTTCAACCGGCCGGCGCGGCTCGCACGGCATGCTTGGCATGCCATTTGGGACCCGGTCCGCGCATGTAGTGCAACTCGGGCCGGTAGGGATCGCGAATTCGCGCGATCAGATTCTGCAAGCCCGCCGTAATCGCGTTCCAGCTGTCGCGCAGAAGGAGCAATGATGCGTGCGGTGACAGCATGGCGCCCTCTCAGTGCGGCTTGCCGAGCACGGATGCGAAGGACAGGATCACGATCTCCTCGCCGGACTCGTCGCTGACATGCACGACCCAGTCGCGCCAGTCTTCCAGGCTGACCGTTGCGACCAGCGATCGCATCATGCACGTCGCCGCCTCGCAGGCCTCCGAGAGGCTTGTCACCGAGGTGCCGCGGCGATCCATCAGCACCCCGTGCGTGGTCGAGCAATGGAAAAAGACCTGGGTCATGTGCGTATCCTCGCAAGCTCCGGACCAGAAGGTCATCTTTGGAGCTCCACGTTTCTTCGACGCGACCATTCGCAAGGCGGTTCACATGGGCGCCGGCCGCGCGGCGGCCTCGCGGAATGGTGATCAAGCCCCAGCACCGCCTCCTCACCAAATCGCGATTTGACAGTTTTTCCATATTTGTCAAAATCGTCAAATGGGACCGAAAACCCGCATCCTCGATGCCACCATGCTGGTGTTCCGTCGGCACGGCTTTCGCCGCTCCTCGATCGAGCAGGTCGCCGAGGCGGCCGGCCTGACGCGGCAGGCGCTCTATCACCACTTCGAATCCAAGGAAGCGCTGTTCCGTGCCGTGATCGAGCGCGTGCATGAGTCCGCGATCGCGGCCGAGGAGACCGCCCTTGCCGCGGCGGAGACCGCGGGCGGCGATCTCGGCGACATCCTCGCCGCGGGCATGACCGCACGGATGTCGACCATGATCGGGTCGCTGGACGGCTCGCCGCATCTCGAGGAACTGTATTCCGAGCACCTCGTGCATGCGCGCGACCTCTTCCAGACCTACGCTGCGCGCTATGCGGAGCGCATGGTCGCGACGATCACGCGGATCGTGCGCAAGCAGCAGCTTGCGCTGCCGCAGGACCTGACGCCGGCCGAGTTCGCGCGGCTGGTCGAAATGTCGATTCACGCAGCGAAGTCGCAGTATCCGGCGATGCAGCCGGCGGAAGCGTTCCTGAAGGACATGGCGATCATCGTGCGGACGCTCTGCGCCGGCGCCAAGCCGAAATTCAAGTCCAAATCCTTGCCGAAACCGCAGAAGCCGTACGTCAAGAGGGCGGCAATCCCCAAGAGGCCGACACGCAGGACAACTGGAGGACATCCATGAGCACGACGACCGTCAATGGCCGCGTCGAATCCCTGCCCGATGATCCCGATGCGCTCTTGATCGACATCGTGCGCGACCAGCTCAAGCTCACCGGCACCAAGCTCGTCTGCGGCGCCGGCGTCTGCGGCGCCTGCACCGTGCTGGTCGACGGCGCGCCGGTCGCAAGCTGCCTAATGCCGGCACACGCCGCCGCCGGCAAATCGGTGACGACGGTGGAAGCCATCGGCGCGTCCGGGCTGCATCCGGTGCAGAAGGCGTTCATGGCGCATGACGCCCTGCAATGCGGCTTCTGCACGCCCGGCTTCATCGTGGAAGCGACCGCGTTCTGCGACCATTGGCGCGCGACCAGGGGAACGGCGGTGCCGTCGCGCGAGGAGATCGGCGCGGCGCTGTCCGGCCATCTCTGCCGCTGCGGCGCCTATGACGGGATCTTCCGCGCGGTGGCGGATGCCTGTGCCGGCCGTTTCGACGGCGATCATGTCACGGCGCCCCGCATCGAGGCCCGCGACAAGGTGACGGGCGCGGCGAAATACACCGTCGACATCCATCATGACGGCCAGCTCGAAGGCCTGATCCTGCGCTCGCGCGAGGCGCATGCGCGCATCGCCACGCTCGATCTGGCGCCGGCGCGCGCGCTCCCCGGCGTTACCGCGGTGTCGCTGCTCGGCGACGACCGTGTCGTGCGCTATGTCGGCGAGCCGATTGCGGCGGTTGCCGCCCGCGATCGCAAGACGGCGCTGGCCGCGCTGGCCGCGATCAAGCTGACCAGCGAGCGCCTGCCCGCGGTGGTCGGGCTCGACGCCGGACGCAAGGATGATGCGCCCGTGGTGTTCGACAAGGCGAGCCGCAAGCGGGCCGGCAACGTCTCGGAAGCGGCCGGCGGGCCGGCGCCCTGGAAGCAGAACATCCGCGGGCCGACCGCTGTTTTCTCGACCCGCGCCAAGAAGGCCCGCAACTGGGTGGACGAGGCGCGCCAGGCCAACAACAAGCTACTCGTCGAAGCCACCTTCCGCACCGCCACGCAGCAGCATGCTTGTCTCGAGCCCCACGCCGCGGTGGCGCGCTTCGACGGCGACCGGCTGACCCTGCACGCCTCGACCCAGCAGGTGTTTCACCTGAAGGAGCAGATCGCAAAACGCTACAAGCTCGATCACGACAAGGTCCGCGTGATCGCGGAGCACGTCGGCGGCGGCTTCGGCTCGAAAGCGAGCCTCGGCACCGAGACGATCGCCGCGATCGAGCTGGCCCGCGCGGCGAAAGCGCCGGTGCGGGTCGCCTATGATCGCCAGGAAGAACTCTCGGTCGCCGGTTATCGGCCGGCCGCGGAGTTGAAGGTCGCGCTGCTACCTTCCGAGCAAGGCGGCCTGAAGGCGCTCTCGGTCACCGCGCATGCCGATACCGGGGCCGCGACCAACTCGACCATCGCGGGACTGGCGCGGCTGATCTATCCGGCCGAGGCGAAGGATCTTTCGGACTTCGACGTCATCAGCAATCTGCCGCCCGGCGCCGCCTTCCGCGGCCCCGGCGGTCCGCCGATGGCGTTCGCGGTGGAGCAGGCGATCGACGAGGCCGCGCTGCGGCTCAACGTCGATCCGATCGCCTTGCGCAAGCGCTGGGATCCCGATCCCAACCGTCAGCGGCTCTACGATTGGGCATCCGGGCTCGAGATCTGGCGCAACCGCAAGCCGGCGCAGAACGGCCGCTATCGCCGCGGCATCGGGGTCGCCACGGGCTACTGGCTCTATCTGTGGCAGCCGAAGGTGAAGGTCGAGGTCGCGGTCAAGGGCGGCCGCATCGTCGCCAGCACGGCGACGCAGGACATCGGCACCGGCACCCGCAGCGTGCTTGCCGACGCGATCGCGCGCGAGTTCGATCTCGAACCCGGCGAGATCGATGTGCGGATCGGCGATTCCTCGCTGCCCGAAGGCCCCGGCTCCGGCGGCAGCCGCGTCACCGCCTCGGTGATGCCGCCGACGCTGCAGGCGGTGCGGAAACTGAAGGCCGCGATGCTCGAACAGGCCACGCGAAAGCCGGCGCCCGGCTCGAACGCGCCCTGGCGCGAGCTGATCGCGCGCTCGCCCGACATCGCGGTGGTGGAGACGCGCGGCGAGGACGGCAAGAACACCGCGCCCGGCATCCGCTCGCCGCTGCGCGAAGTCGGCCTGATGGGCATGGTGTTCGGCTGGATGATGCGCCGCTTCTCGAACATCGCGGTCGGCGCCGGCGTGCCGAGCTCGGTGCAGGTGATCGAGGTGGAGGTCGACACCTGGCTCGGCCATGTCCGCGTGCTCAACGTGCATACCGGCATCGCGGTCGGCAAGATCGCAGCGCCCGCGCTGGCGCGCAGCCAGGCTTGCGGCGCGGTGATCCAGGGCCTCGGCTACGCCCTCTACGAGGCGCGCGAGCTTGATCCGAAGACCGGCGACGTCCTGACCGCGGGAATGGAGGATTATCGCATCCCTGGGATCGCCGACACGCCGGAGATCGAGGTCCATTTCGACGAAGCCGGCTTCGACCATGTGCTCGGCAACAGCGTCGGCATCGGCGAGGCGTCCACGGTGCCGACCTCGGCCGCTGTCGCCAACGCGATCCACAACGCGATCGGCGTCCGCCTCACCGAGATTCCGATCCGGCCCGATCGCATCGTCGCCGCGCTGAAAGGGAGGGATGCCGCATGAGTGTCGCGACTGCAGACGTCATCTCCGCGCCCGAATTCCGCGCCGCCGGCACCGATCTGTCGGAGCGCCGCCGCAGCGGCCTGTCGTGCGGCTCGATCATCGATCTCGCCGCCAGTCCCGATACGATCGGTGTTGCGTGGAATGCGGACGGCTCGGCCCGCATCGGCGCCCTGACCACGATCGCTGCGATCGCATCCGACGCGCGACTTGCCCAGGCTTACCCCGGCATCACCGCCGCCGCGCAGGGCCTCGCTACGCCGCAGATCCGGCACATGGCGACGCTCGGCGGCAACCTCGCCCAGCGCTCGCGCTGCTGGTATTTCCGCAATCCGCAGATCGCCTGTCTCAAGAAGGGCGGCCCCGACTGCCCGGCGCGATCCGGCAACCACCTCTATCACGTCGCGTTCGATCTCGGCCCATGCGTCGCGCCGCATCCGTCGACGATGGCGATGGCGCTGCTCGCCTATGATGCGAAGGTCACCACCGATCGGCGCAGCGGCTTATCGATCTCCGAGCTGCTCGGCGACGGCAGCAACGGCGCGGCCGACAATCTGCTTGCACCGGGCGAACGCATCGAGCGGATCGAGCTTCCCGTTCCGCTGGCCGGCGAGCGCGCGCTGTACAAGCGCGCCATCAGCCGGACGCATGCGGAATGGCCGCTGGTCGAGATCTGCGTGCGTGCGGTGATCTCCGGCGGCGCGTTCCAGCAGGTCCACATCGCCGCCGGCGGCATCGCCCCGGTCCCGCTGCGTCTGACCGCGTCCGCGGCGGCGCTGCAGGGTAAGCAGATTAACGCGGCGACCATCGCGCAAGCCACCGAGCTGGCGATCTCGGGAGCCAGGCCGCTGCCGATGACCGGATACAAGCTCGAGCTGCTGACGGGCCTGGTGCGCGACGTGGTCGAGCGGATCGTGGCGTAGGATCAAGCGCCCATTCGCCGCCTCGAGACAGCGTCGCGTCTGGAATGCATAGATCCAGGAATTCCTACGCCGGTATGCCGGCCTCACACAGCACGGCGACCATGCGGTCGCCCCATTCGGCGGATCTGGTCGGAAAATTCTGCCGCGCGTAGGACGCGCGGAAATCGGGCCGCAGCTTGAGCAGCCGGCCGGCGATGACGCGCGCCTCGTCGAGGCGCCCCGAGCCAACCTCGTTCATGATCAACGCGCTGAGCATGTGTGCGTCTTCGCCGATCACCAGCGCCTTGGCGGCGGCCGCGCGGCCCTGCTCATACTGACCGAGCATGAAATGCGCGAAACTGATTCCGTTCCACATCGACGCCCGCCCGGGATCGATCGGGCTGAGCCGGAGTCTGTGCTCAAAACTTTCGATCGCGCGTGCCGGCTGCGCGCACATGAGCGAAATCCAGCCGCGATATCCCCACGCCGCAGCATCGTTCGAATTGAGCGAGATCGCCTCTTCGATCATGGTTTCAGCGCGATCGTAGTCGTGGCCGAGATAGGCAAACATGTGAGCCGCGCGCGCCAGCACGAACGGATCGTCGCTCGCCAGCACGCAGGCGAATTCGGCGATCCGCAGCGCCTCCGCCAACTCCTGCGCGCCGGGGGGCGTGCCGCGCGTGGTCTGTTTCAGCAGCGACGAATAGGCCAGCATGACCTGAGCGGCTGCATAGTTCGGATCAAGCCCGCAGGCCTTGTTGAACCACTCGCCGAGTTCAGCGTCGCCCCACTTGGAGCGATCTGCATAGGCCGCAATGCCTCTCAGAAAGAGATCGTAGCTATCGAGACGGTCGGTCGGCTTGGTTCGGGTTCGTTCGATTTCGCTCTGCTGGATCTTCGGAGCTATGATGCTGACGACATTCGCGGTGACCTGGTCCTGCAGGTCGAACACATCCCTCAGTTCGCCGTCGAACCTGTCCGCCCAGAGATGCGTACCGCTGCCGGCCTCGATCAGTTGCGCGGTGATCCGAACGCGCCCACTCGACTTGCGCACTGATCCCTCCAGCACGTATCGCACACCGAGCTCGTGCCCGACCTGCTTGATGTCGACGGACTTCCCCTTGTAGGTGAAGCTTGAATTGCGCGCGATCACAAACAGCGATCTGAAGCGCGACAGCGCGGTAATGATGTCCTCGACGACGCCGTCGGCAAAGTATTCCTGCTCCGGATCACCGCTCATATTCTGGAACGGCAGCACCGCGATGGAGGCCTTCTCGGCAATCGCGGCTGGGGAAGCCGGTGCAGTGAACGCGTGCTTCGCGATCGCGGCCGCTGCGGAGGCGCCGCCGACGCGAACTCTCCATGTCCGAATAGGCTCGGCAATATTCTTCAGGACCTGCGGCCCCATGTCCTCGAAGGTCGCATCGACCTTGCCGCGAATGTGCCGTTGCACGTCATCGGAAATGCAGACGCCACCCGGCTCGGCAATCCCCTCCAGGCGCGCTGCGATGTTGACGCCGTCGCCAAAGATATCGTTGTCATCAAAGATGATGTCGCCGACGTGGATTCCGATTCGGAATTCGAGCCGCTGCTCCGTTGGCACGGCAGCATTCTGATCGGCCATGCGGCGCTGCACTTCGACGGCACTGCGCACCGCGTCGACGGCGCTGGCGAATTCAACGAGGATTCCGTCGCCGGTCGTCTTGACGACGCGGCCGCGATGTGCCGCCAGCGCTGGATCCAGCAACGCTCGCCTGACCGACTTCAGCTTGGCCAGAGTGCCTTCCTCGTCGATTCCCATCAGCCGGCTGTAGCCGGCGATATCGGCCGCCAGAACCGCTGCCAGACGCCGATCCATGCTATCGGTGGTCAAGGACATGCCCCCGGACGAGGGGTTAATTTTCGTCGCCGATCAAAGCACGGCTGACGGCCTCCGGGCTAGAGCAAACGTCTGCGCTGCTTACCCAGGCTGGAAATCGGCGGCATTGTCAACGACGACCTTGAGGCTGTCGCCCAGCGGGTCTATCGCGCCCGGGTCAGCGCCAGCCAGATGCCGCCGCCGATCATGAAGCCGCCCGAGATGCGCGACATCAGCCGGGTCCGCTCCTTGGAGAAGAATTTGCGGGCGCGGCCGGCCGCCAAGGCGTAGGCGGCGTCGGTCAGCACGGCGGTCGCCATGAAGGTGAGGCCGAGCAGCGCCACCTGCGGAACGTGCGGCTTGTCCATATCCATGAACTGCGGGATGAAGGCGCCGAAGAACACCAGCACCTTCGGGTTCGAGAGCAGCACCAGAAAGCCTTGCAGGAAGAAGCCGCCGCGCGGCGGCGGCGGCGTGTCGTCGGTGCTGACGCCCTCGACCGGCGAGCGGATCAGCTTGAAGCCGAGCCAGACCAGATAGGCGGCGCCGGCAAAGCGCACCCAGTCGAACCAGTACCCCATCGTCGCCATCAGCGAGGTCAACCCGACCGCGACGGTGCCGATCACGATCGCAAGTCCCACCTGCGCGCCCAGCACGTTGGTGAGCGCGGCGCGCGTGCCGTAGCGCAGCCCGTTGGCGATCACCATCGTGACGATCGGACCGGGCAGCAGCGCCAGCGCGATGCAGGCGGCGACGAAGGCGAAATAGGCTTGCAGGGACATGGGAGAGCTCGTTTGTTTCTTATCGTCATTATGCACGCAAGAGCCGAACATGGAAGCGGCCCGCCGCCTCTCCCCGTTCTTCGCGGGGTCGAGACGAGCGAAGCTCGCTCTTAGAGGGTTGGGGTGAGGGGCTCTCTCCGCCAGGCGGTGCGAGTCGTTAGACCTGTACCCCTCACCCGGATCGCATCTGGCGATGCGATCCGACCTCTCCCCGCAAGCGCAGGGGTGTCCGGGGAAATTCAGGCATAGCGGAGCTCCATCTGGTCAGGTGAGATGGTTGATTTCCGACGGCTGGGGTTGATGGGCGGAGGTTTGTCGATGGCAGCGAGGGATCGACGCGTGAGCAGGAGCTGGCCGACGAGTTCGGCGAACCTGAGCGGGAGCATTTTGATGCAGTTGGTGTGAGCGGCGATGCGCAGCAGCAGGTAGGCAATCATCGCAGCGAGCACCTGAAGGCGGATCGCGTTGTCGTTGGCGCCGAGGAACTTGCGAATATCGAGATGCTGCTTGATCCAGCGGAACAGCAGCTCGATTTGCCATCGGCTCTTGTAGAGGGCGGCGATCTCGACGGCGCTACGGGCAAGGTCGTTGGTCAGGAGTGTGATCTTGCCGCCTTTCTCGCGTCTGATCTTGATGCGGCGGAGCGGGATTGGAAGGCGCGAATCGCCCTTGCTGGTGAGCTTCACCTCGTCATCGGCAAGGATTTCGAAGCCATCCCCGTTACGCTTGCGGATGGCGCGATGCCTGAGCGAGCGAAGACGGATGCTCGTCTTCGCCCGGGTAACGAAGAAAGCCTTGCTATCATTGATCTTCTGCCACCAGTCGAAACGGCAATAGCCCTTGTCAAACACATAGGTGGTGGCGGGCTGGATTGGGGTCTGTCGGCCGATCTCGATGTCATTGACGTTCGCGGCCGTCATCTCGACGCAGGTCGGGACATCGCTCCTTGGGTCGTAGACGACATGCAGCTTCATGCCGCGGATGCGGCCGTTCCACGTCGCCCAACTGCAGACCTTGCCGAGCGGGATCGGACTGGCGTCGATCAGACGCACCATCTCCATGCCTTCACTCCGCAGCTGGCGACGCGCCATCGCCGACAGCGCCGCAAAGGTTTGCGCGAAAATGCCGATCGGACGGCGGGCATTGGCATCGGACAACGTCGAGCGCGACAGCTTGCCGGTTCCCAAGTGATAGTGATGCTGCGAATTGGCGTTGAAGCCAGTCACCACCCCGCGCAGACTGCTGTTGCCGCTAAGCTGGGCATAGATCAGCGCCACCAGATGATCCCAGCTCCTGAACGACTTGTCGTAGGCATCCCCGTCCAGACGATCCACAACCGTCTGAAACTGCCGTCGATTGATCGGTTCAAGCAGCCTTCCAAAAATGCTACCGCGATATCGCATGCTCGGCCCTCTGTGTCTCGACAACCAGAAAAGACCGATTTGCCTCGGTCCTGCCGAGCATGCACCGCGACACAGTGAATCATTCCCCGGACACCCCTGCCGCAAGCGGGGCGAGGTGAAGAGAGATCACGCTCAACGGCCTTCCATTGCCGCGATCATCCATGACCTGATCTCTCGCCCCTCCAGAAATTTCAACGTCGCGCCTTGCACGCGCCCAACATCGCCGCTCCCCTGCGCCACGACCGCCATCAGGTCGCAGCGATGCGACACCGCGATGCCGATCGCAGTGCGCTTCCCGTTGGGCATCTCGAGATCATAGACCCTGATCCGCCCCGGCATATCGGCGACAGCAACGACATCGCCGGCCTTCAGCGGCACAAAGCGCGGGCTGGTCATGTCGACGTCGGAAACGCGGTCGACCTCGTCGTCATCGGCGACGCCGCTGTCGCAGTTGCAAAAGCCGAGTTTTGGCCTGAGATAAACCTCGAGGTCGTCACCGCACTCCGCCGCGCCGCAACGGAAGGCGCGGCCGGCGGGCCAGCCGTCGCGCGGGAACGGCCAGGCGATCTCGCGCCACGCGGCCGCGCGCGGCGGCGCCATCTCGTAGCCCGCAACTGCGGAGAGCCCGCCGAGCACGAGGACCATCGCCGCGATGACCGGCCAGGAGCGCATCATCGCGCGCTCACGGCAGACCGGCGACGGCGCGCGCCGCGCCGGTCAGTTCGAGAATATGCAGGCCGGTGTTGGCGCGGTCGACCGCGTAGATGTAGCCGCGCTCGTCGGTCTCGACATTATTGGTCTGGATCGCGACCTTGCAGCGGTCCTTGCCGTCGATGGTGACGCAGCGCTTGTCGGTCGCCGCCGTGATGGAGGGAATGAAGTAGCCGACTTCCCTGGGATGATAGGGATCGCGGATGTCGAGCGCGCGGACGCCGGCGTTGAAGAAGGCGATGAAGGCCAGCTTCTTGTAGTAGACCGGCGCCATGCTCTCGTTCGACGAATGCGAGCCGAACCGGCCGCCGCGCGCGCAGAACGCGCCGGAGGCCTCGGGCACCGTGTAGCTCAAGATCAGCATCGGCCGCGCCTCGGTGGTGACGTCGGCGAACCACACCATCTGCCGGGCCTCGCCACATTCGTTCTGGATCGCCTCGTCGACGATCATCACGATGTCGCGGCTCTTGCCATCCTTGTCGTGGGCGAACTCGGCGATCGGCATGCCGGGCATCGGAAACACCGTATGCGCGCCGTTCATGGCGGACAGCGGCATCCGCGCGATCTCCGGGAATTTCAGATTGTCCGGCGTCGGCTCCTTCGGTCCGTTCAGCAGCTTGTCGCGGTCGACGATCTGCAGGAAGCCGCCCTTGTTGGTGCCATAGCCGAAATAGACGCGATTGCCCTGCGGCCCGGTCGAGATCGGCCCGTGCAGTTCGGTCGGCACCGCGCCGGTCGCGCCCGGCTCCTGCCCGGGCAGGCCGAAGTCCCTGATCTTCGTGGGGTGCGCGGGATCGGAGAGATCATAGACCTGCGTCATGCGCCGCGTGCGCCAGTCCGGCGCGCCCGACACCAGGAAGGCGATGCCGGTGCCGCATTCCCAAAAACTCTTGTGCGTGTCCTTCAGGCCGCCGATCCGGGTGACGAGCGCCGGATTGGCGGGATCGGCGACGTTCCAGATCTCGTGCGCCTCGCTGCCGAAGGTGCGCAGCATGTAGACCGCGTTGCGATCGCCCTTCGGCAGATCCTTGCCGTCGCAGATCCGCACCATCTGCGCGCCGCCGGATTCATACTTGCCTTCCTGTCCGGGAATGTGCCGCAGATATTTCGGGTACGCGGGATCGGTGACGTCCACGATCGAGGTGCCGTTCGGCTCGGCCTTGCCGGTCATCGGGTTGACGGGATCGGGGATGTCGTCGGTGCCGCCGTGATGACCGATATAGGCGATCCATCTGTCGCCCTGATGATGGATGGTCGGCTGATAGGCGCTGCGCGCCTGCAAATCGTTGGTTCCAACCAGCCTCATGTTGGAGGCCTCGGGCGGATCGCCGATCTTCTGCTGGGCGCTCGCACCATTCGCGAGCAGGACAAGAACCAACGTGCAGCAAACTGCCGTAACGCGACCGCCCATGCGCACCACCCAATGTTCCACACCAATCTGCGTTGGCTGCCGGCAAGGCTAGCACGGTGCTGCCGATGCCAAAACACACGCTCTTGACATGCAACCATTTGGTTGCCTATTATCCGACCCATGGATGAAGTCTTCAAAGCCCTCGCGGATGCCTCACGGCGAACGCTGCTTGACCGACTTCACGATCAGAACGGGCAGACGCTCGGTGAGCTCTGCGACGGCCTCGACATGACGCGTCAGGCCGTCACCAAGCACCTTGTGATTCTCGAGGAGGCCAACCTCGTCACCACGATCAAGCATGGCCGCGAGAAGCTGCACTATCTCAACCCGGTTCCGATCCATCAGATCGGCGAGCGGTGGATCAGGAAGTTCGAGCGCGGGAAACTCGCCGCGCTGAGCGAGTTGAAAAGACAATTGGAGAAGCGTGATGAGTAAACCGGACTACGTCTACGTCACCTATATCGAGACCACGGCCGAGAAACTGTGGCACGCGCTGACCTCGAGCGAATTCACCGAACGCTTCTGGTTCGGCTATCGCGTCAGCTCCGACTGGAAGGTCGGCTCGCTTTATTGTCTTACCAAGGACGGGCGACGCAGCGTGCAGGGCGAGGTGCTGATCGCCGATCCACCGAACAAGCTCGCCTACAGCTGGGACGTCGTGAAGGAAGGCGTCGAGCGCGAACAGGTCTCGCGCGTCACCTTCGACATCGAACCGCACGGCACGGTCGTCAAGCTGACCGTGACGCACGACAATCTCGGCCCGAAGACGCTGCGCGACATCTCCGGCGGCTGGCCGATGGTGATCGCAAGCCTGAAGAGCTTCCTGGAGACCGGGCGCGAGCTGCCGGCCGACCTGCTCACCAGCGGCGCCAGGGAGGCCTACCATGCCTAAGCCCGAATTCGCCTACGTCACCTACATCGAGACCACGCCGGACAAACTGTGGGACGCGCTGACCAAGAGCGCGTTCACGCGGCAATACTGGTTCGACACCGAGCTGCAATCGGACTGGAAGGTCGGCTCGCCGCTCGCGCTGGTGATGGGCGGCAAGACCACCGACACCGGTGAGATTCTCGAGGCCGACCGGCCGCGGCGCCTCGCCTACACCTTCAAGCACGTGCTCGACGAGGACATGCGCAAGGAGCCGGCAACCAAGGTGGTCTTCACGCTCGAAGCCCATGGCAAGATCGTGAAGCTGACCGTGACCCATGAGGGCTTCGGCGCGGGCAGCAAGCTGCTCGACGGCATTTCCAAGGGCTGGCCGGCGATCCTGTCGGGACTCAAGAGCCTGCTCGAGACCGGCAAGGCGGTCACGATCCCGCCGGCCGCGCTCGGGATCGACGGCTTCGAATGACAATGAAAATCTATCGACGGGTGCGAACGGACATGAACATCGAGAAATTCAAACCGGCAATCGTCTACGCAATCTACATCGCCGCCACGCCCGAGAAGGTGTGGCAGGCTTTGACGACTGCCGAATTCAGCCGGCAGTATTTCTCCGGCAACGCGATCGAGGTCGACCTGCGGATCGGCGGCGCCTACGTCGTGCGGACGCCCGACGGCGCGCTGCACATCTCCGGCGAGGTGATCGAGTGCGATCCCCTGAAGCGGCTGACCGTCACCTTCAACGTCAACTGGCCGCAGCTGGTCGAAAAGCTCGGGCCGACGCTCGTCACCTGGGAGATCGAACCGGCAGGCGACGGCGTGAAGCTGACGCTCCTGCAATCGCATGACCGTCCGATCAGCGACGACATTCTCGCAGGCGGCCGCACCGGCTGGCCGGCGATCCTCTCCAGCCTGAAGAGCCTCGTGGAGACCGGCAAGGCCATGGTGATCCCCATGCAGCCGCCAGCGCGCATGATGGCCGCGCTGAAGGAATTGGGAATCGCGATGCCGACGTGATGATAGCGACACAGTCGCTCCATACTCCGCCGTCGTCCCGGCGAAAGCCGGGACCCATAACCACCGCTCTGCGTGTGGCATTCGCTGGGCCACAGCGTCGCGCAACAATTTCGCCCTGTGGTTATGGGTCCGGGTCGCGCTTCGCTTGCCCGGGACGACGCTGGGAGAGATTGCGCCCAGCACCGGTAACTCACGCCACGAGCAGCAGAGCAACGATCAGATTCGCCACGAACAGCGTCGCGTCGATGACGAAGATCCTGAGCATCGGGCCCTTCAGCACCGGCCAGTAAGCGACCCCGACGCGCCCGCCGCGCATCAGCACAGGCAAATTGTAGGCGAACTGGCTGAAATGACACGCGGCGAAGAACAGGAACAGTGAGAGCTGCGCCTCAACGCCCTGAAAGAACGGTGGCCTTGCGACCAGGAAATACATCGAGAGCAGCCCGATCGGCAGATTGATGCCGCCGAGAAACGCGACGCTGGCCGACAAGGTCGGCGCAATTGGATTGCCACGCTCCTCGCGTGGGACCAGGATCTTCAGCGTGTTGCGCTGGGCAATGCTGAACTGGACGAATGCAGCGCCGAACCAGAGCGCGTTGAGCAGCAGGACGACATCCAAAAATCGCATGGGCTATTTTCCGTAGAATGCTTCGCTGCGCACCACCCGGCCGGCGCCATCGAAGTCCATGAATTCGCTGGCGCGCGTATCGCCGAGTTGCCACCACACCGTCAGGCGCGCGATCGTCTCGTCCCAGCTCCAGTTCAGGATCTTGAGGTCCGCGCTTGCGATGCTGCCATAGGCCTTGCGCCAGTAGGCGCGGATATTCTCGGCCCCCGTGACTACGGGTGAGTCTGTCAGTTTGAGCGCCAACGGGCTGCGCATCTCGGCATTCTCAGCGAAGTGCGCGACGACGGCGTCGATATCGACCCTGCACCAGTTCGCGCACCACGCCTCGACAAAGCGTCCGGCGGCCGCCCGGTCCATGATCTGTTCGCCCACTCGACTGCCCTCCCCCTCGGTGACCGCGGGAAGACTGGCACGGCGGCATTCTCACGTCAACTATGTTGACATTAGCCTAGTTGTTGTCGGCGATCGCTCCCATCACCGCCATCCATGCGGCGGTGCCGGGCGCGCCGACACGACCGAACGCCTCACGGAGCACCTCGCGCTCGTGGTCGGACGCGCGCTGCTCGATGCGTTGCCCTGCTGCGGTCAGGTGCAGCAATTTGGAACGATGCTGCTCGGGCGACCGCTTCGCCGCCACGAGCTTACGCTCCAGCAACAGGCCAAGTGGCCGGTTCAGGGCCTGCTTGGAAATGCCGAGCACCTCGATCAGCGAGCCGATCGAGATGTCGGGCCGCCGCGCAACGACGTAGAGAATGCGATGGTGCGGGCGCGACAGGCCAACCGTGGCAAGATACTGGTCAGCCGCCAGCGTCATCCCGCGCCAGCCGTAGTACATCAGCTCCAGCGCCGCATCCAGTTCATGGAGCTTCCTGAGCGAGGCGCGATGCAGGCCGGGGGCCTGCGAGGCAGTCTTTTGCATGTGCGTATCGTGACGAACTTGTCCGAGAGAATCTAGCCCAGCGCCCTCAGCTCCCGCCGCAGCACCTTGCCCGTCGCCGTCATCGGCAGGCTGTCGGCGAACTGCACGAAGCGCGGATACTCGTGGGCGGCGAGCTGGACCTTGACGAACTCCTGGATCTCGCGCGCCAGGGCATCGCCCGGCGCGTAGCCCGGCCGCAGCACGATCCAGGCCTTGATCGATTCGGTGCGGATCGGATCGGGGATGCCGACCACCGCCGACATCGCGACCGCCGGATGCTTCATCAGCGTGTGCTCGATCTCGGACGGGCCGACACGATAGCCGGCCGTGGTGATGACGTCGTCCTCGCGGCTGACGTACCAGAAATAGCCGTCCTCATCCTGCACGCCGAGATCGCCGGTCAGCAGGAATTCGCCGGCATATTTCTTCGCGGTCGCTTCCGGATTGCGCCAGTACTCGATCATGGTGCAGGGGCACGGCTGGCGCACGCCGATGATGCCGCGCTGGCCCCGCGGCAGCTCCTCGCCCTTCTCGTCGACGATGCGGACGTCGAAGCCCGGCGTAGCGCGGCCCATCGAGCCCGGACGGATCGGAAACAGATTGGAATTGCTGCCGATCACGAGGTTGCATTCGGTCTGACCGAACACCTCATGGGCGTCGATGCCGAAGGTGTCGCGCACCCAATCCAGCAATTCACCGCCGAGCGACTCGCCGCCGGTGAAGATGCTGCGCAGCCTGACGCCGGAATTCTTCACATCGGCCTGCCGCATCAGCTTCAGCGCGGTCGGCGGCAGGAACACGTTGCGGATGCCGAGCTCGGCCATCATCCGCATCGCCGCCTGCGGCTCGAACTTGCGGGCGCGGTGTCCAACCATCGGGATGCCGTGGTACCAGAATGCGAACAGGCCGTTAATCAGGCCGCCGATCCAGGCCCAGTCGGCCGGCGTCCACATCAGGTCGCCGGGCCTCGGCAGGAAGTTGTGGCACATCTCGACATTGGGCAGATGGCCGAGCACGACGCGATGCGCATGTAGCGCGCCCTTCGGGTTACCCGTGGTGCCCGACGTGTAGATGATCAGCGCGGGATCGTCGGCCGAGGTGTCGACGGTCGCGAACTCGGGCGATGCCGACTTGACCGCGCTCCAGAACGGTTTCGTCCCCGCCGGCGTCTCATCGCCGACGATATAGACGCTCTTCAACTCGGGCAGACGATCGCGGACTTTCGCGATCTTCTCCCAGCCTGCTTCATCGGTGATCACGGCCTTGGCAGCAGAATTCGACAGGCGGAATTCGAGCGCGTCCTCGCCGAACAGCGCGAACAGCGGGATTGAGATCATCGCTGCGCGAAACGCCGCAAGATGCGCGACCGGCAGTTCGAGCGATTGCGACAGGAACACCGCGACACGGTCGCCGCGCACCAGCCCGTCGGCGGTCAGCACATTGGCGAAGCGGCGCGAGGCGTCCGCGACCTCGTCAAACGAGGTGCGCGTGGTGCCGCCATCCTCGTCGACATAGACCAGGGCGAGCCGCCCGGTGCCGTCGGCATGGCGGTCGCAGCACGCGGTCGCCATGTTGAAGCGCGCGGGAACGTCCCAGCGGAAGTTGCGATAGAGCTCGTCGTAAGTAGCGGCTTCCTTGAGCATGGTGTGTTTTGCTTCCGTCCCTCGTCATGGCCGGGCTTTCCCCTGCCATCCGCATTTGCTGCGGCAGATTGTAAGGACGTCGATGCCCGGGACAAGTCCGGGCTGACGAAGAAAGTGGCGCCCGGATGAACAATGCGTAGCCCCGATGGAGCCAACGGATCGCGCGAACGCGCCCGATGACAGGCTCCGCGCAATCCGGGGTTCTCATCGAGCGGACGGACTCACCCGGATTTCGCTTCGCTGCATCCGGGCTACGACCATCCTTGAGGAGAAAGCCGTCAGGCGGCCGCCTGCTCCATTGCGACCTCGGCCTTGAGGCTATCGAGGTCGCGATAGATCGATGCGGCCGCGAGCACGCGCCCGCCGCGCTTGTAGCGCAGCACGCAATCCCTGCCGGCAATGCTGCCATCCACCGCGATCTCGTCCCACTGCTCGGCATGGCCGACATAGTTGATCGGTACGTCGTAATGCTGGCTCCAGAAGAACGGCACCGCGTCGAACACCGCGCGCTGCCCAAGCATATTCCGCGCGGCGGTCTGGCCCTGGCGCTCCGCCACCACCCAATGCTCGACCCGGATCGTCTCGCCGCTGTGCGGATCGGGCCAGCGCGCGATATCGCCGGCCGCGTAGATGCCGGGAACGCTGGTCTCGAGATAGGCGTCGACTGTCACGCCGCGGTCGATGGCGAGCCCGGCCGCTTCCGCCAGCGCCAGCCGCGGCTTCACGCCGACACCGACCACGACGAGATCGGCATCGAGCACAGGCCCGCTCTTCAGGCGGGCTCGCTTGCCCTCGATCGCGGTCACCGTGTCGCCGAGGTGGAAGACGACGCCATGCTCTTCGTGCAGCGCGCGGACGAAATCGCCCATCTCAGGCCCGAGCACGCGTTCCATCGGCCGCTGCTCCAGCCCGACCACGTGGACCTCGATTTCCCGCGCGCGGAGCGAGGCCGCCACCTCGAGGCCGATGAAGCTCGCACCGATCACAACCGCGCGGCGCGCTCCGCTGGCCGAGGCGATGATGGCCCGGCAATCGTCGACGGTGCGCAACACATGAACGTGGGGCTGATCCGCGCCCGGGATCGGCAGCCGCACCGGCTCCGCGCCGGTCGCCAGCAGCAGCCGGTCATAGGCGAGCACTTCGCCACCGGCGAGCACGACATTGCGGCGGCCGGTATCGATCGACTTGACCTCGGTCCTGAGCCTGAGATCGATCGCCGCATCACGATAGAAATCGTCCGGTTTCAGCGGCAGCCAGTCTTCCGGAGCGCTGCCGGCGAGGAAGTCCTTCGACAGGTTCGGACGATCCACCGGTGGCGCGGCCTCGCCGCTCAACATGACGATGCTGCCGCGATAGTCCTGCCGCCGCAGCATCTCGGCGGCGGCGAACCCTGCCCCGCCGCCGCCGACAATCACGATGCTGCCGGGCGCATCGACCGGGCCCTTGACGCGGAATTTCGGCTGCGCGCGCTTCTCGCGCACGATGATGCGATCGCCCTCGCGCTCGACCTTCCAGACCGCGAGCGCGTTGAAGGCGGGCGCGGCGGTCGCTTCACCGGTGCGAATATCGAAGCAGGCGTGATGCCAGGGGCAATGGACGGTCTCGCCCTCAAGGAGGCCTTCGGCGAGCGGGCCGTGGTAATGGCTGCAATGCGCATCGATGGCGAAGATATCCGCGCCCGAACGCACCAGCAGCACGTCCTCGTCGCCGACATGGCCGAGCAACATCGCGCCAGAGAAGTCGGAGAGTGCCACGCCCTGTGTCAGATCGGGACCGGAAGGAGCTTGCTGATCGGCCATATCATTCCTCCATCGCCCTGTGACGCTCTAAACCGCTATGCCGAGGAATTCCTGGCGGGTTAGCGCATTGTCGCGAAAGCAACCCAGCATGCGGCTGGTCACGAGATCGGTATCCGGCTTGTGCACGCCGCGGGTCGTCATGCAGTGATGCGATGCCTTGATGATGACGCCTACGCCCTGAGGCTTCAAGACGTCGTTGATGGTGTTGGCGATCTGCGCCGTCATCTTCTCCTGGATCTGCAAACGCCTGGCATAGATTTCGACCACCCGCGCCAGCTTGCTGATGCCGACCACGCGGCCGTTCGGGATGTAGGCAACCCAGGCCTGACCGATGATCGGCGCCATATGATGCTCGCAATGGCTCTCGAAGCGGATGCCCCGCAGGGCAATCATTTCGTCGTAGCCTTCGATCTCCTCGAAGGTCTTTTCCAGGATCTCCGCGGGACGTTGGTCGTAACCCGCAAAGAATTCCTCGAACGAACGCGTCACACGCGCCGGAGTTTCAAGCAAACCATCCCGCTCGGGATCGTCACCAGTCCAGCGGATGATGGTGCGGACTGCTGCCTCGACTTCGGCCCGGGTCGGCTTGTCGGATTCGGTTTGAGCGGCTCTTGCATGATCCAGCGCATGCACAATCGGGTTCATCGGGGCCTTTCCTTTGCGGAGTCATCGCGAGGTCATGCCCGTCAGATGCTCCGTCAGCAGAAAGGTTCCCACAATTCGGTCCGCGGCACTTTGCGCCGCAAGCCAGCCGGGACGAACGGCTAGCCCGTCAGCGCCGCCTTCACCAGGCCGCTGGCCTTGCCGAAATCCATCTGGCCGGCGTATTTCGCCTTCAACGCGCCGATCACCTTGCCCATGTCCTTGATGCCGGCGGCACCCGTCTCGGCGATGATCGCCGAGATCGCGGCCTTCACGTCGTCATCGGACATCTGCTTCGGCAGGTACGCCGAGATCACGGCGATCTCCTCGCGCTCCTGGGCCGCTAGCTCGGCGCGGCCGCCCTTGTCATAGAGCTCGACCGACTCCTGGCGCTGCTTGATCATCTTCTGCAGCAGGCCGAGCAGGTCGGCATCGGAGAGGGGCGGCTTGCCCTGCCCGCGCGCGTCGATGTCGGCGTTCTTGATGGTCGAATTGACCATGCGCAGCGTGGACAGCTTGCGCTCGTCCTTCGCCTTCATCGCTTCCTTGACCGCAGTATTGATGTCGTCGCGCAGCATTTCGTTGTCCTTGAGCCAGCAATCCCCTCATCTAGGCAGTTTGCACCGGCAGAACAACCTAGTTCCTCAGCCATTCGACCAGCGCATCGGCGCAGGCCTGCGGCAGTTCCAGCTGCGGCAGGTGACCGCAATTGGCGAGCACTACAAGTTTTGCGCCGGGAATGCCGTTGGCCATCTCGTCCGACAGCGAATTTGGCACGGTGTTGTCGGTATCCGACGTCAGCACCAAGGTCGGGCACTTGATCCAGGCCATGCTCGGCCGCGAATCCGGCCGGCTGAGCACCGCGTTCTGCTGGCGGATGAAAGCCTCGGCGCCGACGTCCTCGCTCATGTCGTCGACGATCCGGCGCAGGTTTGCATCGCCCTGCCGCGACGGATGCACGAAGCCCGGAAACAGCTCATCGACCACGCTGCGATATTGGCCGCTTCTGGCACGCTCGATCATGCCGCGGCGACGCGCGGTCGCTTCCGGCGTATCGGCCCGCGCCTGGGTGCTCATCAGCGCCAGCTTCGCAACCCGGTCCGGCGCCTGCCGCATGATCTCGAAGGCGATGTAGCCGCCCATCGAGTGCCCGGCGAGCGCAAAGCGCGGCGGCGCCTCGGCCAGGATCCGGCGGGCGATGGCCCCCATATTGTCGTCCCTGATATGGTTGGCGACCGTCACCGGCCCGCATCGCCACAGCGCCGGAATGACGGGGGCGAAAATCCGCGGCGAGCAGATGAGGCCCGGGACGAGCAGGATCGGCATCGTATTATCCATGCGGGAGCTCCGGACGGGTCATTTTCGGCAAGCAAACGGCCGCTTCAGGGAACTTTAGATTAAAAGGCCGTTCGGGCCTGTCAAATCGGCCGGTATTGCCGTGTGAATCCGTGCCCTTTCGCTTTGACGCCGCAGGGTGCGGCGTCTATTTAAAGGGCTCATGACAACATCCGAAAACGCTCCCGCCTGGCCGGACCATAAACCGACCGCGCTCCTTGTGCTCGCCGATGGTACCGTGCTGGAAGGCTTCGGTCTCGGCGCGGAAGGCCACGCCGTCGGCGAGGTCTGCTTCAACACCGCGATGACCGGCTATGAGGAGATCCTCACCGATCCGTCCTATGCCGGCCAGATCATCACCTTCACCTTCCCGCATATCGGCAATGTCGGTACCAACGAAGAAGACATCGAGACGGTGAACATGGCGGCGACGCCCGGCGCGCGCGGCGTGATCCTGCGCTCGGCGATATCAGATCCCTCGAATTACCGCGCCACCCGCCATCTCGACCTGTGGTTGAAGGCGCGCGGCATCATCGGCCTCTCCGGCATCGACACCCGCGCACTGACCGCGCTGATCCGCTCCAAGGGCATGCCCAATGCGGTGATCGTGCACGCCAGAAACGGCGAGTTCGACCTGCACGGCCTGAAGGAAGAAGCCCGCGAATGGCCCGGCCTCGAGGGCATGGACCTGGTGCCGATGGTCACCTCCGGCCAGCGCTTCACCTGGGACGAGACGCCCTGGGTGTGGGGCAACGGTTTCGGCCAGCAAACCGCGCCGGAATTCAACGTGGTCGCGATCGATTACGGCATCAAGCGCAACATCCTGCGCCTGCTCGCCGGCGTCGGCGCCAAGGTGACCGTGGTGCCGGCGACGACCGCCGCCGAAGACATCCTGGCGATGAAGCCGGACGGCGTGTTCCTGTCGAACGGCCCCGGCGATCCCGCCGCCACCGGCAAATATGCCGTGCCCGTGATCCAGAAGGTGATCGCGTCGGGGACGCCGACCTTCGGCATCTGCCTCGGCCATCAGATGCTTGGCCTTGCCGTCGGGGCCAAGACCATGAAGATGCATCAGGGCCATCACGGCGCCAACCATCCGGTCAAGGACGAGACCACCGGCAAGGTCGAGATCACCTCGATGAACCACGGCTTTGCCGTGGACCAGGCGACGCTGCCGAAAGGCGCGACCCAGACCCATATCTCGCTGTTCGACGGCTCCAATTGCGGCATCGCGCTTGAGGGCAAGCCGGTGTTCTCGGTGCAGTACCACCCGGAAGCCTCGCCCGGCCCGCGCGACTCGCACTATCTGTTCCAGCGCTTCGCCGATCTGATGCGGAAGAACAAGCGCGCGGCTTAGAGCCCGATCGTCATTGCCGGGCTTGACCCGGCAATCCATCCCTTGAAGAAGATGGATGCCCGGATCAAGTCCGGGCATGCGCGCGGCTGGCACCGACAGCAGCAATGCGTCTTCGCATCACATCACGGGAAATCTCGACATGACCGCCCCCGCCACCCCGAAGCCCGTCTACGGCGTCTCCTCGATGGCGGTGATGACGTCGATGTCCGGGCTCGACTTCGTGCGCGGCATCTTCGCCCGGACCCTGCCGGAGCCGCCGATCATGGAGAATGTCGAGCCGTTCGACTGCACCGCCGAGACCGGCCATGTGGTGATCCACAGCATCCCGGGCCTGCGCCACTACAACCCGATCGGCTCGGTGCATGGCGGCTACGCCGCGATCCTCTTGGATTCCGCGATGGGGCTTTCGGTGCAGACCACGCTGCCGCAGGGCTTTGGCTACACCACGCTGGAGTTCAAGATCTCCTTTGTCCGCGGCATGAGCCGGGACACCGGCAAAATCCGCACCGAGGGCCACGTGCTCAACGCCGGCCGCCGGATTGCGACCGCGGAAGCGCGGATTACCGACGGCAAGGGCAAGCTGCTCGCGCATGCCACCACGACCTGCCTGGTGTTCGAGCTGCCCAAGAATGCCTGAGGGCAATTGCGTCTTGGCGCCAGATCTTGGCGCCAGATCTTGGCGCATTGGAGCCATGACGAAGCGCGCTGGATCGCGGCCTGCGCTCTGTGATTGAGTTTCCCTGTCCGAGATCAGGCAAACATGATCCGGCCTGGAAAGGAAACGCCGATGATTTCAGCCCATTCAGACATGACCATCCGCGACATCCGCGTGACGATGCTGCGGCTGCCCTGGGCCGACGATCTCTGGCTGAAAGGCGCAGCGCTCGGCGCGACGCGCGACATTCTGATCTGTGACGTCGAAACGTCCGGCGGCGTTACCGGCATGGGCTATCTGTTCGTGTTCAAGCCGGCGATGAAGTCGATCGCGGCCTGTCTCGACGAGTGCATCATCCCGCGCGTCATCGGCAAGGACGCCACCGCGATCGAGGCGATCTGGCGCGATCTGTGGACGGCGACGATGACCTATGGCCGCGGCGGCATCGCCGCGATGGCCATGTCGGCGCTCGACATCGCGCTGTGGGATGCGGTCGGGAAACGGGCCGGCCTGCCGCTGCACCGGCTGTGGGGGCATTATCGCTCCGAAATCCCGATCTATGGTTCCGGCTGCTTCCGGGGCGCCGGTGGCGACGGGATGATCGAGAAGGCGCTGCATTTCGTGAAGCAGGGCTACAAGGCGATCAAGATGCAGGTCGCGCATGTCCACACTCCGGCGCAGGACCTCGACAATGTGCGCCGCATGCGCGAGGCGCTCGGGCCCGACATCGACATCATGATCGACGTCAACATGGGCTGGAGCGCCGATGTCGCCATCGAGATGGGACGCAAGTTCGAGAAGTACGATATCTACTGGCTCGAGGAGCCGGTGCCGGCCGATGATTTCGCCGGCTATCAGCGCATCGCGGCGGCGCTGGACATGCGCGTCGTCGGCGGCGAGACGCATTTCACGCGCTACGATCTGCGGCCGTTCTTTCTCAATCCCTGCCTGCCGATCCTGCAACCCGACCCGATGCGCGGCGGCATGACCGACCTGCGCAAGATCGCGGCGCTTGCGGACACGTTCGGCATCACGATCGCGCCGCATCTGTTTCCCGAACTCAATGTGCACCTCTTGGCTTCGATTCCGAACGGCATCTGGTGTGAGAACATGGCGCTGATCGACGATCTCTGGGTCGACCCGCCCGAAATCGCCAACGGCATGATCACCGCGCCGGAGCGGCCCGGGCACGGGCTCAAATTTAAGGAAGACGTGCTGAAGTTCAAAATCTAGCTGGAACGGTTTGCGGACCGAGGGTTTGTTGGTTTGAAGACCACGGCACCTCGCAGCGCTGGAGAGCCACCATGTCGGTCGTCCGTACCGATATCGAACCCCTGACCATCGTCTTCCAGGACGACGGCCTGGTGCCGAACAACCCGATGCCGTTCCTGGTCTACAAGGCCGCCGTCGACGTCAGCAGCAATCCCGAGGCCACCATCGAGCAGCTGTTCGGCAAGAATGGCTGGGGCGCGATGTGGCGCAACAGCGTCTACGACTTCGCGCATTACCACGCCACCGTGCACGAGGTGCTGGGCGTCGCGCGCGGCCGCGCGCGCGTGCAGTTTGGCGGCGAACGCGGGCAAGCAATCGAGATCGCGGCCGGCGACGCTGCGATCCTGCCGGCCGGCACCGGGCATCAATGCCTGTCGGCGAGCGACGATTTCTGCGTCATCGGCGCCTATCCGCCAGGCCCGCCGATGGATCTGCAGCGGCTGACGCCGGAGAACCACGCCAAGGCGCTGAAGACGATCCCACAGGTTGCGACCCCCGCGACCGATCCGGTGATGGGCAAGGACGGGCCGCTGGTGCGGCTGTGGAAGCGATAAGATCTAGGATGGTCGAACGGGTTGCTCTTGCCCTGCCCCCTCGCGAGAGGTGACCGGATACAGGCAACCTGAATCGATCATCGGAATTGCAGGCCATTTCAATCAAGCCTGCCGGCTTCACATTTCCAAGCTCCTTGATTTAAGTCAGCATGCGCCGCGGCGATTTATGCCGCCAATGACCCATCAAGACGCGCGATTTATCTAGGGGGTAACAACACTTCCGCGTCCGCTGCTGCTTTTTTGCATGAGCAATGGAGGTCATACACATCACCTGACGGCATCAGATGCTCCGCGCTTCCCACAAGCAACCGCAACACATATCAGAAGAGGAAATTCGACATGTTTCGAGGAATTCTGACGCTGACATTGTCGCTCTGCATTGGCGCGGCTACCGCGCCTGCAGCGCTGGCCCAGACGGCGCCGGCAATCAACGAGCAGGAGGCACACGCGATCGCGGTGGACGCCTATATTTACTTCTACCCGCTCCTGACGATGGACATCACGCGAAAGCAGTTCACCAACGTCGAGCCCGGCAAGGACAACTTCAAGGGCCCGATGAATACCTTCGTCAACGTGCCCGAATACCCACCGGCGAATTTCAAGGGCGTGGTGCGGTCCAACTTCGATACGCTCTATTCCGTTTCATGGCTGGACATGACCAAGGAGCCGGTTGTCGTCTCCGTTCCCGATACCGATGGACGCTTCTATTTGCTCCCGATGCTGGACATGTGGTCGGATGTGTTCGCCTCGCCCGGCTGGCGCACCACGGGCACCAAAGCGGGGACCTTTCTGGTGACGGCTCCGGGATGGCGGCCTGATCTGCGCGACAGGTTTGCGGAGGAGTTCAAGCTTCCGAAGGATACCCAGCGCATCGACGCGCCGACGCCTTACGTCTGGGTCATTGGCCGCACCAAGACGGACGGCCCGCCGGACTACGATGCGGTCCACAAGATCCAGGCCGGCTACAAGGTCACGCCTCTTTCCGAGTTCGGCAAGACTCAGAAGCCGACCGAGGTCAGGATCGATCCCAGCGTCGACATGAAGACGGCGCCCAAGGTGCAGGTCGATACCATGTCGGCCGGCGTCTACTTCGCGCAGGCCGCCGAGCTGCTCAAGCTTCACCCGCCGCACATCACCGATGAACCAATCATCGCGCAGATGAAGAGGATCGGCATCGAGCCCGGCAAGAGCTTCGAAATCAGCAAGGTGGACCCGGTGCTGCAACGGGCGCTGGAGACGGCGCCGCAGGACGGGCAGAAGCTGATGGCATGGAAGGTGCCGACGCTGGCGCGCGTTGCGAACGGCTGGTCGATGAACACCGACACGATGGGCGTTTACGGCAACTACTATTTGAAGCGTGCGATCGTCGCGCAGCTCGGGCTTGGCGCCAACCTGCCGGAGGACGCGATTTATCCGCTCAATCTCGCCGACAGTACCGGCAAACCGCTCGACGGCGCCAACAAGTATACGATCACCTTTGAGAAGGGCGCGGCCCCGCCGGTCAATGCCTTCTGGTCGATCACGCTTTACGACCAGGAAGGATTCCAGGTCGGCAACGTGCTGAACCGCTTCGCGGTCTCCAGCTGGATGCCGTTCAAATACAACCCGGACGGCTCGCTCGATCTCTACTTCCAGAACGAAAGTCCGGGCGCGGACAAGCAAGCCAACTGGCTCCCGGCGCCGAAGGGCGCTTTCAACCTGACCATGCGCCTTTACAGTCCGAAATCGGAGGCGCTGACCGGAAAGTGGAATCCTCCGCCGATCGAGAGATCGCAGACGACGGTGGGTTTCTCGGCTCAGTAAGCTTCAACCGCACTGACCGCTGCCGAGCGGCTAGACAGCGACCTTGGCAAAGCAATCCGCAGCAAAACAGCTCTGGATTGCTGCACAGCTCTGGACTGCTTCCTCGCGGGTGCGGGCGCGCAGCTTACGCCGCGTTACTGCCTTCCTGGCGGCTTGCCTCGAACAGGAACCAGGTGCGGCGCTCGGTTTCGTCGATGAAGGTTTCGAGCAGGCCTGCGGTGCCGGAGTCCTCCTGGTCGTCAGCCAGCTTGTGCGCCTTGCGCATCGCAGCCGCCATGTGCTTGTTGTCTTCCATCAACTCGCGCAGCATTTCGCGCGGCGGCACATAATCGTCGTCATTGTCCTTGATGGTCTGATGCTTGGCGATATCGCCGATCGACTTCAGCGTCGCGCCGCCAAGCTTGCGCACCCGCTCGGCGAGCTGGTCGGTGGTCGCGAAGATCGCCTCCGACTGCTCGTCCAGCAACAAAT
This sequence comes from Bradyrhizobium sp. USDA 3315, assembly GCF_054056795.1. Lineage (NCBI taxonomy): Bacteria > Pseudomonadati > Pseudomonadota > Alphaproteobacteria > Hyphomicrobiales > Nitrobacteraceae > Bradyrhizobium > Bradyrhizobium sp. USDA 3315. The sequence goes on from NZ_JBSRYP010000001.1 coordinate 457,840, forward strand.
GGTAATCATGGAAATGCCGGCCGCTGACGTGCCAATGGAAATTCTTGGTTTTCAAATAGAGCGCGAAGGCGTCGGCCAGAAGCGTGTTGAGCGAGGCCGAGATCGTGTGAACCGCAGCCTGCGGCAGGTCGCTCGGCGTGTCGAGATCGGGCGAGATCTTGTCAGTCTTGGCTTTGCTCACGTTGGACCTTCCTGTTAGGAACCCGTATTTCGGCGCATTGAACATTGGCCGCCGGACCGCTAACGCATCATCAGCCCACCCGTTCCTGAGGCCAGGAACCCGTTCTGCCGGATACCAAACGCGATGGATGAATGGATCGATTATTACGATTCCACGCATACGATCTATGCGAGCCGACTGCACCGTGACCTGCATTTCCAGATCATCGCAAACGACATCATCGGCTACATCGCTTCGCCGGATGCCGTGGTGCTCGACTATGCCTGCGGCGAGGCGCTGTCGGCGGCGAAGGTCGCCAATGCCTGCGCCCAGCTCTATCTGGCGGAGCCGGCGCCCGGCGTACGCGGCCGTCTGGTCGCGCGCTTTGCGCCCGACACCCGCATCCGTGTCCGCTCGCTCGATGACCTGAAGCACATGGACGCGGACTCGATCGACCTCGTGGTGATGAACTCGGTGGCGCAATACATGACGCCGCAGGAGCTCGATTCCGCGTTCGACGTGATCCACCGCCTGCTGAAGCCCTCGGGCCGGTTCGTGCTCGGCGATATCCTGCGGCCCGAAGTCGGGATGGCGAGGGACGTCGTGGCCCTGCTGCGCTTTGCGGCGACCCACGGTTTCCTGCGCGATGCGCTGGTCGGGCTGGCTTCGACCGCGCTGTCCGACTACCGCCAGCTGCGCACTAGGATCGGACTGCAGCGCTACCGCGAGGACGAGATGATCGCCAAGCTCGGGGCCGCGGGGTTCAGCGCCCGGCGCGCGCCGCGCAACATCGGGCACAATCCGTGGCGAATGACGTTCGTGGCGCACCACTGATCCAGGGTTGCGCCAGCTATTAACGTTACCCACCAGTAAACGTGGCGGCCGCTGAAATAATCAGCAATGATCCACTCGGCCCGGTGGCGGAAGCTTCGACGCGGCAGTGGTGCAACACTGTTTATCCTGGTTCAAATCCAGGCCGGGCCTCCAGCCTTCGCTGCTGACGCAGCCTCGGCTCGGCAGGCCTTCTCGTAGCGAAGGCTGCCGCGGCGTAGCCCGCAGGGCGAAGCCGGGCCGATAGCCCCCTCCCCATCCCTCGCCCCCAACGGGCATACGCCGAATGCGGATTTTCCCCCAGAATCGCGGTTGATTGCGCGTTTTTGGGGGTTTCGCGGGTGCGGAAACTGGTCTAAAGACCACCCGCGCGCGAGGGATCGCGCTTCCAGCGCTACAACATGTAGCGCATGGCTCGAGGGACGCGCGGGAAGCGCGCCCTTTTTTTGTGCCTAAATTCCAGTCCGCGAGAGCCGATGCCCAAAAGAACCGACATCTCCACCATCCTGATCATCGGCGCCGGTCCCATCGTGATCGGCCAAGCCTGCGAGTTCGACTATTCCGGCACGCAGGCCTGCAAGACGCTCAAGGAAGAGGGCTATCGGATCGTCCTGGTCAATTCCAACCCGGCGACGATCATGACCGACCCGGAGCTGGCGGATGCGACCTATATCGAGCCGATCACGCCCGAAATCGTCGCCAAGATCATCGAGAAGGAACGCCACGTCGTGCCCGGCGGCTTCGCGCTGCTGCCGACCATGGGCGGCCAGACCGCGCTGAACTGCGCGCTGTCGCTGCGCAAGCAGGGTACGCTGGAGAAGTTCGACGTCGAGATGATCGGCGCCACCGCCGACGCCATCGACAAGGCCGAAGACCGCCAGCTGTTCCGCGACGCCATGGAGAAGATCGGGCTGCAGACGCCGAGGTCGCGGCTCGCCAATGCGTCGGCGCTGAAGAAGTCCGACCGCGACAAGTACCTCGCCGATCAGGCCAAGCTGTCCGGCCCCGAGCTCGAAGCCTTCGAACGGCAGTGGGAAGGCGGCGAGAACGAGCGGCGCAAGCGCTACCAGCAGCAGGCCTTGGCCGAAGCGCTGATGGCGCTGTCCGACATCGGCCTGCCCGCGATCATCCGCCCCTCCTTCACGCTCGGCGGCACCGGCGGCGGCATCGCCTACAACAAGGAAGAATATCTCGACATCATCGAGCGCGGCCTCGACGCCTCGCCGACCAACGAGGTGCTGATCGAGGAATCCGTTCTCGGCTGGAAAGAGTTCGAGATGGAGGTGGTGCGCGACAAAAAGGACAATTGCATCATCATCTGCTCGATCGAGAACGTCGATCCGATGGGCGTGCACACCGGCGATTCCATCACGGTGGCGCCGGCGCTGACGCTCACCGACAAGGAATACCAGATCATGCGCGACGCATCGATTGCGGTGCTGCGCGAGATCGGGGTCGAGACCGGCGGTTCCAACGTGCAGTTCGGCATCAATCCGGACGACGGCCGCATGGTCGTGATCGAGATGAATCCGCGAGTTTCTCGTTCTTCGGCATTGGCTTCGAAGGCCACCGGCTTCCCGATCGCCAAGGTCGCCGCCAAGCTTGCGATCGGCTACACGCTCGACGAGATCGCCAACGACATCACCGGCGGCGCGACGCCGGCCTCGTTCGAGCCGACGATCGACTACGTCGTCACCAAGATTCCGCGCTTTGCGTTCGAGAAATTCCCCGGCGCCTCCTCCACGCTGACCACCTCGATGAAGTCGGTCGGCGAGGTGATGGCGATCGGCCGCACCTTCCAGGAGAGCCTGCAGAAGGCCCTGCGCGGGCTCGAGACCGGGCTGACCGGCCTCGACGAGATCGACATCGAGGGCCTCGGCCGCAGCGACGACAAGAACGCGATCCGCGCGGCGCTCGGCACGCCGACGCCGAACCGCCTGCTGCAGGTCGCGCAGGCGATGCGGCTCGGCTGGTCCAACGAGGATATCTTCAATTCCTGCAAGATCGATCCCTGGTTCCTCGCCGAGCTGCGCGCCATCGTCGAGATGGAAGGCAAGATCCGCAGCAGCGGCCTGCCGACCAATGCGTTCGCCATGCGGATGCTGAAGGCGATGGGCTTCTCCGACGCGCGGCTCGCCGTGCTCACGGAGACCATCGAGGCCGACGTCACCGCCAAGCGCCACGCGCTCGGGGTGCGCCCGGTGTTCAAGCGCATCGACACCTGTGCGGCGGAGTTCGCGTCGCCGACCGCCTACATGTATTCGACCTATGAGCGGCCGTTCGCCGGCGAACTCGCCGACGAGAGCGCGCCGTCGGACCGCAAGAAGGTGATCATCCTCGGCGGCGGCCCGAACCGCATCGGCCAGGGCATCGAGTTCGACTATTGCTGCTGCCACGCCTGCTTCGCGCTCGAGGACGCCGGTTACGAGACCATCATGGTCAACTGCAACCCGGAAACGGTGTCGACCGACTACGACACCGCCGACCGGCTGTATTTCGAGCCGCTGACCGCCGAGGACGTGCTCGAGATCATCGCGACCGAGCGCAAGAACGGCACGCTGCACGGCGTGATCGTGCAGTTCGGCGGCCAGACCCCGCTGAAGCTTGCCCGCGCGCTCGAAGCCGCTGAAGTGCCGATCCTCGGCACCTCGCCTGATGCGATCGACCTCGCCGAGGACCGCGACCGCTTCAAGCGCGTGCTCGACAAGCTGCGTCTCAAGCAGCCGAAGAACGGCATCGCCTATTCGGTCGAGCAGGCCCGCCTCGTCGCCGCCGATCTCGACCTGCCGCTGGTGGTGCGTCCGTCCTACGTGCTCGGCGGCCGCGCGATGCAGATCATCCGCGAGGAGAACCAGCTCAACGACTACCTGCTGGGAACGCTGCCCGAGCTGGTGCCCGCCGACATCAAGGCGCGCTACCCGAACGACAAGACCGGGCAGATCAACACCGTGCTCGGCAAGAACCCGCTGCTGTTCGACCGCTATCTGTCCGACGCGACCGAAGTCGACGTCGACTGCCTCTGCGACGGCAAGGACACCTTCATCGTCGGCATCATGGAGCACATCGAGGAAGCCGGCATCCATTCCGGCGACTCCGCCTGCTCGCTGCCGCCGCATTCGCTCGACGCCAAGACCATCGAGGAGCTGGAGCGGCAGACCCGCGAGCTCGCGCTCGGGCTCGACGTGGTCGGCCTGATGAACGTGCAATACGCCATCAAGGACGGCGAGATCTACGTGCTCGAGGTCAACCCGCGCGCATCCCGCACCGTGCCGTTCGTCGCCAAGGTGATCGGCACGCCGGTCGCCAAGATCGCGGCGCGGATCATGGCCGGCGAAAAGCTCGCTGACTTCAAGCTGAAGAAGAAGAAGCTCGGCCATGTCGGCGTGAAGGAATCGGTATTCCCGTTCGCGCGTTTCCCCGGCGTCGATACCGTGCTCGGACCGGAGATGCGTTCGACCGGCGAAGTGATGGGCATCGACCGCTCCTTCGAGGTCGCGTTCGCGAAGAGCCAGCTCGGCGGCGGCACACGCGTGCCGCGGCAGGGCACGGTGTTCGTTTCGGTGCGCGGCGACGACAAGATGCGCATCGCGGATGCGGTGCGGCTGTTGCACTCGCTCGGCTTCAAGGTGATGGCAACCTCGGGCACGCAGCGCTACCTCAGCGACAACGGCGTGCCGACGGAAAAGGTGAACAAGGTGCTCGAAGGCCGTCCGCACATCGTCGACGCCATCACCAATGGCGACGTCCAGCTGGTCTTCAATACCACCGAAGGTCCGCAGGCGCTGGCCGACAGCCGCTCGCTGCGGCGGGCTGCCCTCTTGCATAAAGTGCCATATTACACCACTCTTTCGGGCGCGGTGGCGGCCGCACGGGGAATCCGGGCCTATCGGGCCGGGGACCTTGAGGTCCGCACGCTTCAGAGTTACTTTTCCGAAAGCTGACCGCTGCCCGGGCTGAAGGCCCGAAGCGGTCAATTAGCCGAATGGCTGGAACTCACCGCGCGATTGGATGTTGTCACGGCCCTTAGCGGGGCCGAATATCACTGGGCTTCCGGGCGCGTTGGCGCCCTGATTCCTGCGTTAGCTGAACTGGATATTCGTGCACGGCCGCCGGGCGCGCGCGATGAAGGACGAAGATGATGGATAAGGTTCCGATGACCGCGGGCGGATACGCCGCGCTGACGGACGAGTTGAAGCATCGCCAATCGGTGGATCGTCCGCGCATCATCGAACACATCGCGGAAGCGCGCTCGCACGGCGATCTCTCGGAGAACGCCGAGTATCACGCCGCCAAGGAAGAGCAGTCGCACAACGAGGGCCGCATCGCCGAGCTCGAGGACAAGCTCGCGCGCGCCGACATCATCGACATTTCGAAACTGTCAGGCGACACCATCAAGTTCGGCGCGACCGTGACGCTGATCGATGAGGACACCGAGAAGAAGGCGGTGTGGCAGATCGTCGGCGAAGTCGAGGCCGACGCCAAGAAGGGCCGCATCTCCATCACCTCGCCGCTCGCGCGCGCGCTGATCGGCAAGAAGAAGGGGACCACCGTCGAGGTGATGGCGCCGGGCGGCGCCAAGGCCTACGAGATCACCAAGGTCGAGTGGCGGTAGTTACCTTCACGTGACTGGTGCAGAAAAGCCGCGTCCCGCACGCGGCTTTTTTTATGCCCCGCGTTTCTCCCCGGTCTGACAGCAATGTGAATGGAGAGCCGCTGCACGCCATGCCAGTGAGGCCGTGACATGTTTATGCAGTATAATCATGTCGGGGGACGGAGTTCGGGCTGACGATCGCGTCGCAACACGGATCGCTGCGCGTCACCGTGCCGCTGCCGCGTTCTCTCGCAACTGCCATCGCGCGAGGAATGATTCCAGGCGCAAGGTGTTGACATCACACTCCGGTGGCGGACACCGTGTGTTTCTGCATCTTGCAACGTTCCAGTGTGTCAAACAGGGGGTAAATGACAATGGACCAGATGTTCTCCAAGCTCCAGCCGGTGGCGCTCAGCCTGTTCCGGTTCATCACCGGACTGCTGCTGTTTCAGTTCGGCGTTGCCAAGATTCTCAAATTCCCACCCGGGACAATGTTCGAGAAGGTCGAGTTGTTCTCATTGATCGGCGCGGCCGGCGCACTCGAATTGGTGCTCGGCGGGCTCCTGATGATTGGCCTGTTCTCGCGGATCGTCGCCTTCATCCTGGCGGGTGAAATGGCCTTCGCTTACTTCATCGGCCATTTCCCAAAAGGGTTCTACCCGCTGCTCAATAACGGCAGTCTGGCGATCGCGTTCTGCTTCGCCTGCCTCTACCTCGCGACCTCGGGCCCGGGTCCGATCAGCGTCGACGCTGCGATGGGGAAGAGGTAGCAGCGCTAGGCGCTTCCCACTCCTTGATGACGTCATTCCGGGATGGCGCGTTAGCGTCAGACCCGGAATCTCGAGATTCCGGGCTCGATGCTAACGCATCGCCCCGGAATGACGCGCACAGCGCTCTAGCCCACCGCCTTCAATCCCAGCGGCACCGCGGCCTCGTACTTCGAATTGTGCAGCACCAGTGACGTCCTGACGTTGCGCACATGCGGCGCCGCCGTCAGGTGGGTGACGAAATCCTGGAACGTCGCCATGTCGGGCGCGACGCATTTGAGGATGAAATCGACTTCGCCCGACAGCATCCAGCATTCCCGCACCAGCGGCTCGGCGCGCACGAAATTCTCGAAGGCGCGGAGATCGGCGTCGGCCTGGCTCGACAGATGCACCGAGGCGAACACCGTGACGTCGTAGCCGAGGCGGCGCGGATCGAGCAGGCCGCGGTATCCCTGGATGTAGCCTTCCTCCTCCAGCGCCCTGACCCTGCGCAGGCAGGGCGGCGGCGAGATACCGACGCGTTTGGCCAGTTCCACATTGGTGATTCGGCCATCGGCCTGGATCTCGGCGAGGATTTTGAGGTCGATCTCGTCAAGGTTCTTCGACACGCGACTACAGTTCCCTAGGGGTTTGGAAGGCTTGGCGGATCCGCCGGCAACTCTCATAGCGCAGCCCGCTGGCATTGCGCAATTTTATTGCGCGTGCAGCGCACGATTTCGCGAATGTGACTTCAGTTCCGGGGAAAAATCGCTGCCATGGATTGCAAATCTTGCATAGCTTCCCAGATATCTTAGACTTGGATTTGACACTTTCAGCACCGCCGTGACCTGCTTCCGGGGTGCTTCCCACACAAGTCCCCGTCAAAGTCCCCAGCAGAGAGGGATCAGCTAATGCCCGCGCCTGTCCACGCCAAGGTCGTCATCATCGGGTCCGGCCCCGCCGGCTACACCGCAGCGATCTACGCGGCACGCGCGATGCTCGAGCCGGTGCTGATCCAGGGCATCCAGCCGGGCGGGCAGCTCACCATCACCACCGACGTCGAGAACTATCCCGGCTTCGCCGATGTGATCCAGGGCCCCTGGCTGATGGAGCAGATGGAGAAGCAGGCGGCCCATGTCGGCACCAAGATCGTTACCGATCACGTCAACAAGCTGGAACTCGGCCAGCGCCCGTTTCGCCTGACCTGCGATTCCGGCGACGTCTATCTTGCCGAGACCGTGATCCTCGCCACCGGCGCTCAGGCGCGCTGGCTCGGCCTGCCCTCGGAAGAGAAGTTCCAGGGCGGCGGCGTGTCGGCCTGCGCGACCTGCGACGGCTTCTTCTATCGCGGCAAGGACGTCGTGGTGGTCGGCGGCGGCAACACCGCGGTCGAGGAAGCGCTGTACCTGACCAATCACGCCTCCCAGGTCACCATCGTGCATCGCCGCGGTCATTTCCGCGCCGAGCGCATCCTGCAGGAGCGGCTGTTCAAGCATCCCAAGATCAAGGTGGTGTGGGATTCGGCAATCGACGAGATCTGCGGATCGGAGAACCCGAACAAGGTCACCCATGTGCGGCTAAAGAACGTCAAGACCGGCGCGCTCACGAACCTCAAAACCGACGGCGTCTTCATCGCGATCGGCCATGCGCCGGCGACGGAGCTCGTCAAAGGCCAGATCAAGCTGAAACCGTCGGGCTATGTCGAGGTTGCGCCGAACTCCACCGCGACCTCGATGCCCGGCCTGTTCGCCGCGGGCGACGTGGCGGATGAAACCTTCCGGCAGGCGGTCACCGCCGCCGGCCTCGGCTGCATGGCTGCGCTCGAGGCGGAACGCTTCCTGGCTCTTCGCGCGAGCGATCGCGCAGCGGCGGAATAATCATGGCACGATCTCGCGACGGATTTACGGATATGGATTGGGACAAGCTGAAGGTCTTTCACGCAGCGGCGGAGGCTGGCAGCTTCACTCATGCCGGCGAACAGCTTGGCCTGTCGCAATCGGCGGTCTCCCGCCAGGTCAGCGCGCTGGAGCAGGAGCTCTCGGTGTCGCTGTTTCACCGCCACGCCCGCGGCCTGATCCTCACCGAACAGGGCGACCTCCTGTTCCGCACCGCGCATGACGTGTTCATGCAGCTGCAGGCGGCCCGCGCAAAGCTCACCGACAGCCGCGAGCGGCCGAGCGGCGACCTCAAGATCACGACGCCGCCGGCGCTGGGCATCAACTGGCTGATCCCGCGGCTCGACGAGTTCACCGCGCTCTATCCCGACATCCGGATCTCGCTGATCGTCACCGACGAGGATCTCGACCTCTCGATGCGCGAGGCCGACGTCGCGATCCGCACCCGCAAGCCGACCCAGCCGGACCTGATCCAGCGCAAGCTGTTCTCGATCGGCTTCCATGCCTACTGCTCGCCGGAATACATCAAGCGCTTCGGCACGCCACGCACGCTCGATGATCTCGACTCGCACCGCATCATCATGCTCGGCGACTCGCAGGTGCCGGCGCATCTGCAGAACCGCAGCTGGCTGATCGATGCCGGCCGCAACGGCTCCGGTCCGCGCGAGCCCTACTTCAAGGTCAACAACATCCTCGGCCTCGTGCGCGCCTGCCAGCAGGGCCTCGGCATCGCCGCGCTGCCGGACTATCTGGTCGAACAGAACAACCTCGTGCAGCTGTTCGGCGAGTCCGACTCGATCGCGCTCGACACCTACTTCGTCTATCCGGAAGAGCTGAAGACGGTGGCCCGGGTGCAGGTGTTCCGCGACTTCGTGGTCAGCAAGGCGCAGCGCTGGCCGTCGTGATTAAGCCGCCCTTATAGGGCTGCTTTATAGGGATATCCGTGCTGCCCCCGGTCTCCGCATGACTGACATGCGACCTGGATAGTTGCTGCAAGCCGTCGATGGGGATCATAGTGCTTACACGCTGAGCGTTCGCGTCGCGCATATGTCCCCCTCCTCCAGTGGCGCGGAAGTTCAGTAATCCCTCTTGGAAGGTGATTGTGTCGGCCTCACGTGGCCAATACCTTAAGCCGGGCTCACTCGAGCCCGGCTTTTTTTCATCGCCGTGCCTTTTCACCTCCACGTCATGCGCAAAACGCGCCGCACGCGCCGATCAGCATGTGCATTGACAACAACCTCGCAGCGCAGCATCATTATCCAATGATCACGACTTCGTGCGCCGTTCTGTCGTCGAAAAAAGCTCCCCTCCCGGGGACACGAGATCGCGCGCGATAAGATCACCTTCGCATTCAGACCGATCCCGAAACCCCGCCGCCTGGACGGGGTTTTTTGTTGGTCCCGTCTCCGGCTTTGCCTTCTTAAGGAGATGGAACATGACCGATCTACATCAGCAATTGCAGGGCCTCTGGCTGCCTTTGATCACGCCATTCCGTAACGGCGAGCTCGACGTCACGTCGCTGCGGCGTCTCGTACGGCACTACGCCAATGGCCCCGTCGACGGGTTCATTCTCGGCGCAACCTCCGGCGAGGGCATGGCGCTCAGCGTGGACGAACTGGAGGGGCTGGTGAGCGTCGTGCTCGACGAGCTCAGTGCCAGCTCCCGCCATTTGCCGGTCTGTCTCGGGCTCTCCGGCGCCTCGACCGCCCGGATGAAGGAAGCGCTGGATGATACGGCCGACTGGCCGATCAACGGCTATCTGATCGCCAGCCCCTATTACATCAGGCCCTCGCAACGCGGGCTCGTGCAGCACTTCAACGCGCTCGCCGATCACGCGTCGTGGCCGATCGTGCTTTACAACATCCCCTATCGCACGGCGGTGAACCTGACCAACGAGACGCTGCTGGCGCTCGCGGACCATCCGAACATCGCCGGCATGAAGGATTGCTGCGCCGACCGCGCGCAGTCGATCGACTTCCTCAACCGCCGGCCGGCCGGCTTTCGCGTGCTGACCGGCGAGGACGCGCAAACCTTCGATGCGCTCTCGGACGGCGCCGACGGCGCGATCCTGCTGTCCGCACATCTGGAAACGAACACCTTCGCTGCGATCCGCACGCTGCTGCAGCAGGGCCAGCGCGACGCGGCGCTGGCCGCCTGGCAGAGCGTCGTCGGCCTGACGAGGCTGCTGTTCGCCGAACCGAGCCCCGCGCCGGCCAAGCACTGGCTGTGGCGACAGGGGCTGATCGACAGCCCCGAGGTGCGGCTGCCGATGGTCGCGGTGAGCGAGGATCTCGCAACCTGGCTCGATGCCGAGATAGAGCGCCGCGCGCAGCTGCTGCTGCCAGCCTAAGTCTTGTAGCCCGGATGCAGCGCAGCGAAATCCGGGGGCATCTCCACGTGGCGAGACCGGCCCCGGATTACGCTGCGCTTCATCCGGGCTACCGATCTTGCTGGCTCAATCCAGCCTCGTCCTCGCCAACCGCAGCGCATTGCCGATCACGCTGACCGAAGACAGCGCCATCGCGGCGGCGCCGACCATCGGCGACAGCAGGATGCCGAACAGCGGATACAGCACGCCGGCCGCGATCGGCACGCCGGCCGCGTTGTAGACGAAGGCGAATGCCAGGTTCTGGCGGATGTTGTGCATGGTCGCGACCGACAGCCGCCGCGCGCGCACCAGGCCCATCAGGTCGCCGGTGAGCAGCGTGACGCCGGCGCTCTCGATCGCGACGTCGGTGCCGCCGCCCATCGCGATGCCGACATCGGCGGCGGCGAGCGCCGGTGCGTCATTGACGCCGTCGCCCGCCATCGCGACGGTGCGCCCCTCGCCGCGCAGCCGCTGCACGACCTCGCTCTTGCGCTCCGGCAGAACGCCGGCCTCGACGTCGTCGATGCCGAGCGTCTTTGCCACCGCCCGCGCGGTTGTCTCGTTGTCGCCGGTCAGCATCACGATGCGCAGGCCCTCGGCACGCAGTGCCTGCAGCGCGCTGGTCGCGGACGGCTTGACCGGATCGGCAATTGCGATCACCCCGGCGATGCGGCCGTCGACCGCGACATAGATCGCCGTCGCGCCGTCCCGCCGTGCAGCCTCGGCCGCCTCGTCGAGCGCTGCCGTCGCGATCTTCAACTCGGCCATCAGCACCGCGTTGCCGAGCGCAACCTGCCTGCCCTCGACCGTGCCGGTCGCGCCCTTGCCGGAGGGCGAGGCAAAATTGCTGACGGCGGCGGATGCGAGCTTGCGCTCCCTGGCAGCGGCGATAATCGCCTGCGCCAGCGGGTGCTCGCTGCCCTGCTCGACACTGGCGGCAACGCGCAGCAGATCGCTCTCGTCGAATCCTTCGGCAGCAATGACGCGCACGACCTTCGGCTTGCCCTCGGTGAGCGTTCCGGTCTTGTCGATGACCAGCGTATCGATCGCCTCCATCCGCTCCAGCGCCTGCGCGTCGCGGATCAGGATGCCGGAATGCGCACCGCGGCCGACGCCGACCATGATCGACATCGGCGTCGCCAACCCCAGCGCGCAGGGGCAGGCGATGATCAGCACCGTGACGGCGGCGACCAGCGCGAAGGTCAGGCGCGGCTCGGGGCCGAACACCGTCCAGGCGATGAAGGCGAGCGCGGCAGCGGCGATCACCGCCGGCACGAACCAGCCGGCGACGCGATCGGCCAGCCGCTGGATCGGCGCGCGTGAGCGCTGCGCCTTCGCCACCATGTCGACGATCCGCGACAGCATGGTGTCGCGGCCGATCTTCTCGGCGCGCATCACGAGGCCGCCGCTCTGGTTGACGGTGCCGCCGATCACCCTCTGGCCTTCGGCTTTCGTGACCGGCATCGACTCGCCTGTGACCATGGACTCGTCGATGACCGCACTGCCCTCGATGACGACGCCGTCGACCGGCACCTTCTCGCCCGGCCGCACGCGCAGGCGGTCGCCGACCTTGATCGCGTCGATGTCGATGTCCTCGTCGCCATGTTCGGTGATGCGCCGCGCGGTCTTGGGGGCGAGACCGAGCAGCGCGCGGATCGCGCCCGAGGTCTGCGCGCGGGCGCGCAATTCCAGCACCTGGCCGAGCAGCACCAGCACCGTGATCACGGCTGCCGCCTCGAAATACACCGCGACCGCGCCGTGCATGTCGCGGAACGCGGGCGGGAACAGCTGCGGCGCCAGCGTCGCGACCACGCTGTAGACATAGGCAACGCCGGTGCCCATCGCGATCAGCGTGAACATGTTGAGATTGCGGGTGACCAGCGACTGCCAGCCGCGCACGAAGAACGGCGCGCCGGCCCACAGCACGACCGGCGTCGCCAGCACGAGTGAGACCCAGTTCGACCAGTGCAGCGGCACCAGCTGCATCAGTCCGAGATGGCTGCCCATCTCGAGCACGAACACCGGCAAGGTCAGCGCGAGGCCGATCCAGAACCGCCGCGTCATGTCGATCAGTTCGGGATCGGGACCGTCGTCGAGCGAGACCTGCTCGGGCTCCAGCGCCATGCCGCAGATCGGGCAGCTGCCGGGGCCGACCTGGCGCACCTCGGGATGCATCGGGCAGGTGTAGATGGTGCCCGCGGGCGCCGGCGGCTCCTCTTCACGCGGCTTGAGATACTTCTCAGGGTCGGCTTCGAAGCGCTCGCGGCAGCGGCCGCTGCAGAACAGGTACTCCTCGCCCTGGTAGCTGAAGCGGTGCTTGGCGGTCACCGGATTGACCTTCATGCCGCAGACCGGATCGATAGCGAACGCCGCCTCGGCCGGCGGCGTGTCGTGATCATGCTTGCCGCAGCAGCAGGAATGCGCGGCCGCGCCATTGTGGTGATGATCCGCGTGCGAATGGTCGTGCTTTGCGTGTGCCACGAAACTCTTCCCGGCCGGTAACCCGACCTCTTGATTTAGATACCCTAGGGGGGTATATGAGACCTATGAGAGACGAGGTCAAGACATCCTGCTTAAAACGGCTCAAACGGATCGAAGGTCAGATCCGCGGATTGGCCGCCATGGTCGAGGACGACCGCTATTGCATCGACGTGGTGACGCAGATCGCGGCCGCGCGCGCGGCGCTGCGCCGCGTCGAGGAAGAGGTGCTGCGCGATCATGTGGCGCATTGCGTCGAGCATGCGATCTCGTCCGGCGACAAGGCCGACCAGCGGCGCAAGATCGCCGAACTGATGGACGTGATCGGGCGCGCGGATAGGTGAGGCGAGCGCCGCCCCATACTCGATGTCGTCCCTGCGAAAGCAAGGGACCCATAACCACAGGACGTGGCGATGAAGCGCGCTGGGGCCACAGCTCGCTTCAACAACACGACCCTGTGCTTATGGGTCCCGGGTCGCGCTTCGCTTGCCCGGGACGACGTGGGAAAGAGCGCCACCCGCACACTCAGTGTCGTCCCGGCCTTCGCCCATAGGCGCTAAAATAGGATTTGCGCCTTGGATTCGCTTGTGATTCCAAGATGGAATGGCACACGAATCGCTTGTGAACAAAGATTGGGCGCGCGTTGTCGCCCGACTTGGCGGAGCCGAGGCTCTGAACATTAGCGCGCGCAAGACGAAGGCGTTTGTCCGTCCGCGGGAGATCAGCAATGCGGTCGACTTGCTGCGCCTGATCTTGGCTTATTGCCTTGGTGAGAAAGGGCTGCGGTTGACGGCGGCATGGGCCACGTCGGTTGGGCTTGTCGATATCTCCAACGTGGCTCTGTTGTATCGCTTACGTCAGTGCGGAGATTGGCTGGCAATCTTGGTCGAGCAGGCGCTTGCCGCCGCGGCGCCGAAGGCGAGCCGCGGTCGTCTGATCCGTATTGTTGACGCCACGACGGTCCCCAAGGCTGGGACGAGCGGCAGGAACAAGAACGCAGTGTGGCGTATCCATAGCGCGTTCGATCTTCCGCAGGAGCGCTTTGGTCACTTCGAACTGACCGATCAGCGAGCGGGCGAGACGCTGGATCGGATACCGGCGGTTGCCGGTGAGATCCGTCTTGCCGATCGCGCCTATCTGCAACCGGAGCGCATGGCGCATCTCGTCGATGCCGATGCGGACTTCGTGATCCGGGCCGGCTGGAAGAGCGCGCGCTGGCTCGATGCCGAAGGTAATCTTGTTGACCTCACTGCCGAACTGCGCAACGCCTCGGCGCGTGGCCTGATCGATCGGCCGATTTGGATAAAGCGCAAGTCAGGTGCGCCGCCGCTCGCAGTGCGTCTGGTTGCCGCGAAGAAGCCGGCGCAAGCTGCTGCGGCTGCGCGACGCAAGGCGCGCCGGACTGCACAAAAGGGAGGTCATCAGCTCTCCAGGCAAACACTTGACGCCGCAGATTGGGTGATCCTGGTGACCTCACTCAGGCCAGAGGACTTCACGACTGCAGATATCCTCGCCCTCTATCGGCTGCGATGGCGCATTGAGCTCGGCTTCAAGCGGCTGAAAAGCCTGATTGGCCTGAAGGGACCTCCCGGAACCGACGAGCGGTCCGCCAGACCCCATATCCTCGCTCATCTGCTGATCATTCTATTGCTCGAGCCGCTCGTCGACGAACTCGAAGACTCTCCCCGCTTGGCCGACGCCGCCTGACCCACCCAGTGACGTGGCGTCTGCTGCGCCAGCTCGTAGCTTCGCTACGGCAAGCGATCATTCCACAGCCCGCAATCGCTCTACTCTGCAGAGCCAGTCACGCTCTCCGGCGACATCTACGCGAGCCACCCAGACATAAGCGCCACTATCAGACTATGATCAAACTATCTTAGCGCCTATGGGCCTTCGCCGGGACGACGTGGGGAAAAAGCTCTCTCGAAATCGATGCTCAGGTATTGAATCTGAAATGCATGACGTCGCCGTCGGCGACGACGTACTCCTTGCCTTCAAGCCGCAGCTTGCCGGCATCGCGCGCGCCGGCTTCGCCGTTGCCGGCGATGTAGTCGGCATAGGCGATGGTCTCGGCACGGATGAAGCCCTTCTCGAAATCGGTATGGATCACGCCGGCGGCAGCGGGCGCCTTGGTGCCGCGGTCGATGGTCCAGGCGCGGGCTTCCTTCGGGCCGACGGTGAAATAGGTGATGAGATCGAGCAGCCGGTAGCCGGCGCGGATCAGCCGATCGAGGCCGGCCTCTTCCAGACCCAGCGTCTCCAGGAAGTCAGTGCGTTCCTCACGCGACAACGTCGCGATTTCGGATTCGATCTTGGCCGAGATCACGACCGCGACCGCGCCCTCCTCCTTGGCGCGCTCGAACACTGCCTTGGAGAAATTGTTGCCGTCCTTGGCCGAGCCTTCCTCGACGTTGCAGACGTAGAGCACGGGCTTCGAGGTCAAGAGCCCGAGCATGCGGAACGCACGCTCCTCCTCCGGCTTGCGTTCCAGTCCGCGGGCAGGCTTGCCGTCGCGCAGCAACACCAGCGCGCGGTTGACCAGCTCGAGCTGCTCCTTGGCTTCCTTGTCGTTGCCCTTGGCCTTCTTCGAGAGGTTGTCGACGCGCTTCTCGAGGCTGTCGAGATCGGACAGCATCAGCTCGGTCTCGATGGTCTCGATGTCGGCGAGCGGCGCGATCTTGCCTTCGACATGGGTGATGTCGGAATCCTCGAAGCAGCGCACCACATGGGCGATGGCGTCGACCTCGCGGATGTTGGCGAGGAACTGGTTGCCGAGACCTTCGCCCTGCGACGCGCCGCGGACGAGGCCCGCGATGTCGACGAAGGTCAGCCGGGTCGGAATGATCTGCGCGGACTTCGCGACCGCCGCGAGCTTCTCCAGCCGCGGATCGGGCACCGCCACCTCGCCGACATTCGGCTCGATGGTGCAGAACGGATAGTTCGCCGCCTGGGCGGCCGCCGTCTCGGTCAGCGCATTGAACAGCGTCGACTTGCCGACGTTAGGCAGCCCGACGATCCCGCATTTGAATCCCATGTCTTCCTCAATATTCTCTGGTTCGTCATGGCGGGCTCGTGCCGATGACGAATAAGGGAGATCAGGCCGGCTTCTCGCCGCCGTTCTCACCCTTGTCGAAAAATCCCTTGGCCTGCATCGTCAGATGCACCTTGTTGGCGAACGACGCGTCGTGCCCCGCAGCCAGCAGGCCGGCATTGTCGGCGACGGCCTGGCACAGGGCCTCCACCCACGCCCGGTCGCTCTTGGCGAAGTCCGACAGCACGTGGCTGTGCACGAGCTCCTTGACGCCGGGATGACCGATCCCGAGCCGCACCCGCCGGTACTCGTTGCCGATATGCGCGGAGATCGAGCGCAGGCCGTTGTGGCCGGCGATCCCGCCGCCGATCTTGACCCGCACCTTGGCCGGCGGCAGTTCGAGCTCGTCCTGGAACACGGTGATGTCGGAGGGCGCGAGCTTGAAGAAGTTCGCCGCTTCCTGCACCGCGCGCCCGGACTCGTTCATGTAGGTGGTCGGCTTCAGCAGCACGACCTTCTCGCGATCGACGACGCCCTCGGAGGTCTCGCCCTGAAAGCGACGGCGCCATGGTGCGAAACCATGACGCCGTGCAATCTCTTCGACCGCCAGGAAACCGATATTGTGCCGGTTGCTGGCGTATTTCGCGCCGGGATTACCGAGACCGACAAAAAGGCGCATGGCGCGGCATCCCGCGTCGGCGCGCCATCAGACGATCGCGCGCCGACCTGATCGGTTACTTCTTCTTGTCGCCACCGGCGGGAGCCTTGGCACCCGCGGCCGGAGCTGCAGCACCCGCAGCCGGAGCGGCCGCAGCGGCCGGAGCTGCAGCACCCGCGGCCGGAGCAGCGCCACCGGCAGCAGCCGCAGCCGCGGCCTTCTGCTCTTCGGCGTAGCCGGACGGCGGCACGAGGGTGACCAGGGTCGCGTCCTCGCGGGTCAGCGACTTCACGCCCTTGGGCAGCTTGATGTCGGTGAGATGCAGCGAGTGGCTGATCTCGAGGCTGCCGACATCGGCTTCGATGTATTGCGGAATGTTGTCGACCGCGCATTCGAGCTCGAGCGCGTGGGTGACGATGTTCACGGTGCCGCCGCGCTTGATGCCGGGGGCGGTTTCCGCGTTCACGACGTGCAGCGGCACGCTGACGCGGATGGTGGCGCCTTCGCCGAGCCGCATGAAGTCGACATGGACCGGGAAGTCCTTCACCGGGTCGAGGTGGTAGTCGCGCGGAATCACGCGGTGCTTCTTGCCCTCGAGATCGATATCGAACAGCGTCGTGAGGAACCGGCCCGCCAGGATGCGCTGGCGCAGTTCACGGTCGTCGACCGAGATGGTGACGGGGGGCTGGTTGTCTCCGTAGATCACTCCGGGAACTCTCCCGGCGCGACGCTCTGCCCGGGCGGCCCCCTTGCCGCTCTTCGGACGCGCGGTCGCCTTCAATTCCTTGACGGTCGCCATAGCGTTAAGTCCTTGTATTTAAAAAGTTAAAGGCCGCAGCGCGGCCCATGCTCAGGTCCACAGCAAGCCTCCAGGGGTGCGGGGGCCGCGGACGTGGCGGGCTTTTAGCCCCAAAGGGCCGAAATGACAAGGAAATGAAGGGATTTTTCTTGGGTTACCGAGCGAGGATCGTAGCCCGCATGGAGCGAAGCGAAATCCGGGACCACTGCCTCCGCGGGGCCGGCCCCGGATTGCGCTTCGCTCCATCCGGGCTACGGGGCTGCGCTCCGGGCCTTTTCAGCCGGCCGTACCGCCGAGCTTGGCTTCCAGCGCCGCGATCCTCGCCTTCAGCGCCTCGTTCTCCTCGCGCGCCAGGCGGGCCATGTCCTTGACCGCGTCGAATTCCTCGCGCTTGACCACGTCGAGGTCGCGCAGGATCCGTTCCGCCTGGTTGCGCATGACCGTGTCGACCTCGCGCTTGACGCCCTGGGCGGCGCCCGCGGCATCGTTCATCAGACGGCCGATCTCATCGAAAAACCGGTTGCTGGTCTGGGTCATCTCGCAAAACTCTCCGCGTTCACTGCCTCGCGCCAAAGACAATGGCGATCTCAGCCATCCGGTTCAAGTCCGCCGCGAATGGCAGGCCTCCCGAGGCTTGCCTTGTCATGCTCCGGTTTCCTTGCAATCGTATGAACTCACAACAGAAATCGCACACATAACGCGAGCAGAAACGCCATGATCGACCAGACCGTCGAGATCCCGACCAAGGACGGCAAGACCACCACCTTCATCACCCATCCCGAGCGCGGCGGCCCCTTCCCCGTCGTCATCTTCTACATGGACGCGCCGGCGATCCGCGAGGAGCTGCGCGACATGGCGCGTCGGCTCGGCACGTCCGGCTATTATGTGATGCTGCCCAATATGTATTACCGCGCCGGCGTGATGGAGCTCGGCCCGATCAATCCCGATCCGGAATCGCCCGAGCGCAAGCGCATGTTCGAGCTGATGCACTCGCTCAACATTCCGCTGGTGATGGAAGACACCAAGGGCCTGCTCGCCTATGCCGAGACGCAGAAGGCCGCCAACACCAGGATCATCGGCACCGTCGGCTATTGCATGAGCGGCCGCTATGCGGTGAACGCGGCGACGCATTTCGGCGATCGCGTGAAGGCCGCCGCCTCGGTCTACGGCACGCATCTGGCGACCGACCAGCCCGACAGTCCGCATCTTGCCGCGCAAAAGACAAAGGCCGAACTCTATTTCGCCTGCGCCGAGACCGATATCTACGCGCCACAGGACATCATCGAGCAGGTGAAGGCCGGCATGAAGGGATCGAACAACGAGGTCGAGATCTATCCCGGCACGCATCACGGCTTTGCGTTCCCCAAGCGTCCGGTCTATGACCGCGACGCCGCCGAACGCCATTGGGAGCGGCTCCTCGCGCTTTACCGGCGCAACCTCGTGGGCTGAGCCTCAAGACGCACGATGCCGTTCCTGCTGATCGACTTTCCGGTGTTCAATCCCGTCGCGCTCTCGCTCGGGCCGATCGTGATCCGCTGGTATGCGCTGGCCTACATCGTCGGCATCGTGCTGGGCTGGATCTACGCCCGCTCGCTGATCAAGAAGGAGCGGCTGTGGGGCGGCCCGGCACCGATCACGCTGCCGCAGCTCGACGATTTCATCCTCTGGGTCACCATCGGCATCATCGTCGGCGGCCGCACCGGCTATGTGCTGTTCTACAATTTGCCCTTCTTCATCGCGCATCCGGCCGAAATCCTCGAATTGTGGAAGGGCGGCATGTCGTTCCATGGCGGCTTCCTCGGCTGCGTCGCCGCGGTGATGCTGTTTGCCCGCCGCAACAACATCCCGATCCTGTCGCTCGGCGACATCACCACCGCGGTCGCGCCGATCGGGCTGTTCCTCGGCCGGCTCGCCAATTTCATCAACAGCGAATTATGGGGCCGTCACGCCGATCCGAGCCTGCCCTGGGCCATGATCTTCCCCAATGGCGGGCCGCTGCCGCGGCATCCGAGCCAGCTCTACGAAGCCGGGCTCGAGGGCATCGTGCTGTTTGCGGCGCTGGCGATCATGATCCGGATGGGCGCGCTCAAGCGTCCCGGCCTGATCCTCGGCAGCTTCATCACGATCTACGGCGTTGCCCGAATCATCGGCGAGCACTTCAGGGAGCCCGACCCGCAACTCGGATTCCTGTGGGGCGGACTTACCATGGGCATGCTGCTGTCGGTGCCAATGATCATCGTGGGCGTTATCATCATCACGGCCGCCGTCCGCCGCAGGGCGAACGGTCCGGCACCGAGTTCAACCTGAACAAGTTCAATCTAAAGCAAGTGCAATCCAAGGAAGGCCGTGAACGAACCCTCCCCGCTGCTGGATGAGATCAGGAAGCTGATCAAGCTGTCCGGGCCTATGCCGGTCTGGCGCTACATGGAACTGTGCCTGATGCATCCGCGGTACGGCTACTATCTGTCGCGCGATCCGCTCGGCCGCGAGGGCGATTTCACCACGGCGCCCGAGGTCAGCCAGATGTTCGGCGAACTGCTCGGGCTGTGGAGCGCCTCGATCTGGCGCGCGATCGGCTCGCCGGAGACGTTCCGCCTGATCGAGCTCGGGCCCGGCCGCGGCACCATGATGTCCGACGCGCTCCGTGCGCTACGCGTGCTGCCGCCGCTCTACCAGTCGCTCAGCATCCACCTCGTCGAGGTCAACCCGGTGCTGCGCGAGAAGCAGTACGCGACGCTGGCGGGCGTGCGCAACATCACCTGGCACGATAGCATCGATGACGTGCCCGAGGGACCGGCGGTGATCCTCGCCAACGAATATTTCGACGTGCTGCCGATTCACCAGATGGTCCGGCGCGAGACCGGCTGGCACGAGCGGACCGTCGGGATGGATGCCAATGGCAATCTGTATTTCGCTCCCGCGCCCGAGCCGACGCCGCATTTCGAGGTGCTGCTGCCGCCGCTGGTGCGCGCCGCCCCGCTCGGCGCGGTGTTCGAATGGCGGCCCGACAACGAGATCATGAAGCTCGCCACGCGGCTGCGCGACCAGGACGGCGCCGCGCTGATCATCGATTACGGCCATCTGCGCAGCGACGCCGGCGACACCTTCCAGGCGATCGCGCGCCACAGCTTCGCCGACCCGCTGAAGAACCCGGGACAGGCCGACGTGACCGCGCATGTCGATTTCCAGGCCCTGGCGCGCGCCGCCGAGGATGTCGGCGCGCGCGTCCACGGACCGGCGACGCAGGGCGACTTCCTCAAGCGCCTCGGCGTCGAGGCCCGTGCGGCCGGACTGATGGCGAAAGCAAGCCCCGAAGTCTCCGCCGACGTCGCCGGTGCGCTGAAGCGGCTGACCGATTCCGGACGAGGCGGGATGGGCTCGATGTTCAAGGTCATGGCCATCTCCGACCCGCGCCTCACCTCGATCGCCGGATTGAGCGATCAGCCTGACGAGACCGAACAATGACATTAGGATCACCGCTGCTGTCGTCCATTCCGGGCCTGCGCCATGCCTTCTTCTCGCGCGAGGGCGGCGTGTCGGAGGGCATCTATGCCGCCCTCAATGGCGGGCTCGGCTCGCGCGACGATCCGGCCAAGGTCGCGGAGAACCGACGGCGGATAGCGGCGCAGCTCGGCGTGCCGCTCGATCACCTCGTCAGCGTGCATCAGGTTCACTCGCCTGACGTCGTGGCCGTGACCGGTCCATGGAATGGCGCCGCGCGCCCGAAGGCGGACGCGCTCGTCACGCGCACCGAGGGCCTTGCGATATCGGTCACGACGGCCGACTGCGGCCCGATCCTGTTCGTCGATCCCAATGCGCGGGTGATCGGCGCGGCGCATGCCGGCTGGAAGGGCGCGCTGACCGGCGTGCTGGAATCGACCATCGACGCGATGGAGAAGCTCGGCGCCGAGCGCGGCGGCATCGTCGCCGCCATCGGCCCGCTGATCCGCAAGGAGTCCTACGAGGTCGGCAACGAATTCGTCGAACGCTTCATCGAGGCCGATGCGGAGAACGGCATGTTCTTCATGCCCGCCGAACGCGACGGACACGCGATGTTCGATCTTGCCGGCTTCATCCGCATGCGGCTGGAAAATGCCGGCGTGCTGATGATCGACGATCTCGGCATCGACACCTATTCCGACGAGCGCTGCTTCAGCTACCGCCGCTCCGTGCATCGCAAGGAAGCCGATTACGGCCGGCTCGTTCACGCCATCGCGCTGGAAGGCTGACGCCGGGCACTCCCGCGATTTTTGTGCGACAAGCGTCTTGACTCTCCACCTGCTGGAGACCGGACAAGCGGCGCATGACACAACGCACCTACAGCATCGGCGAGGCGGCGCGGCTCAGCGGAATTTCCGTCCGCAAGCTCCGCTTCTATTCGGACCAGGGGTTGCTGCCGCCGGCCGGCCGCACCGCGAGCGGCTATCGCGTCTTCACCGACGACGAACTGGTTCGCCTCGACCTGATCCGCTGCCTGCGCGATGCGGGGCTCGGTCTCGATGCCATCCGTGAGGTTCTGACCAAGGAACTCTCGCTGGTCGAGGCGCTGCAGCTTCGCCTCGAGACGCTGGAAGCGGAGATCGCGGCACAGCGCCGCGTCGCCTCGGCCCTACGGGCTGCGTTGCGTTCACCGCAACTCACCGAAGCAGACTTGAGGAGATTTTTGACCATGACGCAGCTGTCCCGCACCGAGCGCCGCAACGTCGTCGAACGCTTTTTCGAGAAAGTGTCCGACGGCATCAACATCGACCGGAAATGGATCCGGCAGATGATCGAGACCAGCGTGCCCGAATTGCCGGACGAGCCGACGCCCGAGCAGTGCGATGCCTGGATCGAGCTTTCGGAAATGCTCAACGACCCTTCCCTCGTCGCCAACATCCGCGCCAACGCGGAGGACGTCTGGAATCACCACGTGCTGGATCTCGCCGCTTGGCAAGCGGCCAACGAAACCGTGCTGGCGAGAGCCAAGGAGATTATCGCGCGCGACCTCGGCCCGACGTCGGAGGCCGGCCAGGCGCTGGCGCGCGACTGGCTGGAAACATCGGCGCGATTGCTGAAGCGAAAACCTGATCTGGAATTCCGCAACTGGATCCGCGGCAAATATGCCCTGCACGATGCCCGTGCGGCGCGCTATTGGGAGCTCGTCGCCATCATGCGCGGGCAATCGCCGGACGCGAGCCCGAACCGCGAATGGGCCTGGATCACCGCAGCCATGCGGCACCATCTCTCTGACTGAGCAGGGAAATCCGAAACCTCGTGGCGCGCCGCCCGGATCGGTTAAGTGCTGTGGCCGTCCTGCCCTAGACGTTAAGCCGTTTTAACGATATCGCAGGATGCAATGAGGGAAGCGTCGAACCGCCAGTTTCAAACTGGGACAGCCGTGCGTGCCGCGATCGCATGTTCGTGGCTCGCGGTCGCGTGCGCGCTTGGCGGCTGCGCGGCCGGCGGCAACGTGGCCGACTCCTACGCCATGGCCACGCCGGCAAGCAGCGGCGCAACCGTTGCGTTCGAATCGATCGACGGCCCGCCGCCCCAGGTGTTCGACCGCATGGTCGGCGTGCTCGACAGCGAGTCCAAGCTGCGCAGCCTGTCGATCGTGTCGCGCCAGGGCGCTGCCGCCTATCGCGTGCGCAGCTATCTGTCGGCGCAGGTGGTGCGCGGCCGCACCATGATCGCTTGGGTGTGGGACGTCTACGACAGCAACCAGCAACGCGCGCTGCGGCTCTCCGGCGAGGAGCCCGCCGGCAAGGCCGGCCGCGACGCGTGGGCCGCCGCCGACGACCTGGTGCTGCGCAAGATCGCCCAGGCCGGCCTCAGCGGCCTGTCCGGCATGATCAATGGCGGCCCGGCGGACAGCCCCGCGCCCGCCCCGGCACCGGACCTCCGCGGGCCCACGGTGGCAAGCGCCCCGGCCGCCGCCGCGCCCGAGACCGTGGCGCTCGGCTATTCCGCCGACTAAACCCCGTTATCGCCCGGGGAAATGCGTTTTTTGCCCAGGAAAACGGCGGCCAAAGCCGGCTAATGGGTTGCCATCGGATGCGCCTGCCTGATATTCCCTCGCGCACCGAAAACCCGCCGGTTCTGTAAGGACTTGAGATGCTGAACGTCGTATCCAGCAAGGCGCGGGGGGAAGCATCGATGTCGGCAAAGAACGGATCAATCAAACTCGTCGCCGGCAACTCCAATCCTGCGCTGGCGCAGGACATCGCCAAGGGACTTGGCATCGAACTGACCAAGGCCGTGGTCCGGCGCTTCGCCGACATGGAGATCTTCGTCGAGATCCAGGAGAACGTCCGCGGCTCGGACATGTTCATCCTGCAGTCGACGTCGTTTCCGGCCAACGACAATCTGATGGAACTATTGATCATCACCGACGCGCTGCGCCGTTCCTCGGCGCGCCGCATCACCGCGGTGGTGCCCTATTTCGGTTACGCCAGGCAGGATCGCAGGTCCGGCTCGCGTACGCCGATCTCGGCCAAGCTGGTCGCCAACCTGATCTCGCACGCCGGCGTCGACCGCGTCATGACGCTCGACCTGCATGCCGGCCAGATCCAGGGCTTCTTCGACATCCCGACCGACAACCTGTTCGCGGCGCCCCTGATGGTGCGCGACATCAAAGAAAAGTTCGACCTCGCCAAGGTGATGGTGGTGTCGCCCGACGTCGGCGGCGTGGCGCGTGCCCGCGGCCTCGCCAAGCGCATCAACACCCCGCTCGCCATCGTCGACAAGCGCCGCGAGCGCCCCGGCGAGTCCGAGGTGATGAACGTGATCGGCGACGTCGCCGGCTACAACTGCATCCTGGTCGACGACATCGTCGATTCCGGCGGCACTCTGGTGAATGCGGCCGAGGCGCTGATCGCGCACGGCGCCAAGGAAGTCTCGGCCTACATCACCCACGGCGTGCTGTCCGGCGGCGCCGCCGCGCGCATCGCCTCGTCGCGGCTGAAGGAACTGGTCATCACCGACTCGATCCTGCCGACGGAAGCCGTCAACAAGGCGCCGAACATCCGCCAGATCTCCATCGCCGGCCTGATCGCCGAAGCGATCGGCCGCACCGCGGCGGAAGAGTCGGTTTCGAGCCTGTTCGATTAAATCGATATTTGCTGTCGTCCCTGCGAAAGCAGGGACTCATAACCACAGGCCTTGTTGTTGCGAAGGCTGTGGCTCCAGCGTTGTCAATCAATTCGCATTGGTGGTTATGGGTCCCGGCTCAAGGCCGGGACGACACCGAGTATGTGGCAGCCACCCCGCTAAAACCCCGGCCGTGGAACGTGGCTCATCAGCGTCCGCGCATAGCCGCCATCGACGATGATCTCCTCACCATTGACGTATGACGAGCGGTCGCTGGCCAGGAACAGGGTCGCGTCCGCCATGTCCTGCGGTGCGCCGATCCGGCGCATCGGCACCACGGCGGTGCGCCGCTCGGTGACCCCTGGCGTGTCGTAGAAGGCCTGGCTCATCGGCGTCACGACAAGGCCGGGGCTGACCACATTGCTGCGGATGCCATGCGGCCCCCATTCGGCGGCGAGTTGCTGCGAGAGCATGACGACCGCGGCCTTGCTGACGCTGTAGGCGCCGCTCTGCCCCTGCGCATTGCTGGCAGCGATCGAGGCGACGTGGATGAGGCTGCCGCGTCCGGCCTTGCGCATCTGGTGGCCGAACGCCTGGGCGCAGATGAAATAGCCGGTGAGATTGACCGCCAGCACCGCATTCCACTCCGCGAGCGGCAGCGTGTCGAGCCCGCCCGGGCGCAGCACCGCCGCTGTGTTGACGAGGATGTCGCAAGCGCCGAGCGTGCGCGCGACGGCGTCGGCGGCTGCCGCGACATTGTCCTCGCTGGTCGTGTCGCAGGTCGCGACGAGATGACCGTCGCCGAACTCGCCAAGCTTTGCCTTGGTCTCCGCGAGGGAGCGCTCGTCGCGATCGAGCGCGGCGACCCTGGCGCCGGCCCGCGCGAAACTGACGGCGATGGCGCGGCCGATACCGCCGCCTCCGCCGGTGACGACGGCAACGCGGCCCGACAGGCCGAGCCAGTCGGAAGAATGTTGTTCGGTCATGGGGCGCCTCCCGCGCGTTTTGGTTTTATGCCGCAAGCATAACCGAACGCGCCGCAGGCGAGAGCGATCCCGGCACGCATGCCGGAATCGCTTTTCCGCCGATGCTAGCCGGGGATCCCCGCCGCGACCTGGCCGCGCAGACGCTCGAGGCTGAGCAGCGTGTTGGCGCAGGCTTCCGCGACCTCGATCCCCTTGATGACGAAGTGCTTGCGGAAGAACTCGTAATGCACCTCGGTCTCGTGGAATTGCTGCGGCGTCAGCACCGCCGAGAACACCGGCACCTCGGTGCGCAATTGCACATCCATCAACGCCTTGATCACGGTGTCGGCGACGAATTCGTGGCGGTAGATGCCGCCATCGACGACGAGCCCGGCCGCGACGATCGCGGTGTAGCGGCGGGTCTTCGCCAGCAGCTGGGCATGCAGCGGGATCTCGAACGAGCCCGGCACCTCGAACACGTCGACATTGGTGATATGGCGCGCCTCGATCTCCTTCAGGAAGGAGATGCGGCACTCTTCCACCACGTCGCGATGCCAGGACGACTGCACGAAGGCAACGCGCTGCGGCTTTGCGAAGTGCGGATGCTCCGGCGTCGGCGGATTGGCCGGCGTATCGGGAGCGATTTCTGCCTGGGGGGTTTGGACTTGAGAAGCTTGAACGTCTTGATCTTGCAACATCTGATTCATGGCTTTCCTCTTTCAGGACCAGAATCAGGGCACACGGACAACGACACGAGCCCACGCGAAAATCGCGTTGGCTGCCGCAACCGTTCTCTTTCATCCGGACTGTAACCGTCGGCTTCGGAATTGCACCGAATCTGCTGACCCTTCCGCCGGCTTCGCGGAGGAAGGCGCTCGCGGGCTTGGGCTCATCACCCTTACCGCCGGTGGGGATTTTCACCCCGCCCTGAGAACTCGGCACGCCCGGGATGGACGTGCCTGAGGAGAAATATGACCAAAGCGCGACAGCCGGGCAAGGCCTTTGGCATGGGGAAACGGCATGTCCCCATGAGCGCGTTGCGGCTCTGCGAGGTTGATGCGAGGGCCCGACAGCTGATTCACAGGCGCGGCGAAGCGCCGGCAAATGGTTAACAAAGCGTTACGCAAACGCCTAGATTCCGATTTGTTCTCAAAATCACAGATGTGGCGGAGATCAGCTGTGGACGATGCGCGCTTTGGCTGTGGACGGACTCGGCGTGCGGTTGCGCGGATTCCGCAAATCACATCACTTCATCGGCGTCAGGTCCAGGGGCATCCGGAAGCCCGCATCAGGAACTGCACTCGGCCACGACGCAGTATGTCGCAAGTGCCGGCTTCCGTGTGCGTATCAAGCGATCATAAGAACAAGGTCCGAGACGGCATGTCCCTCCTCGAAAGCATTATCGATTCCCGGAATAACCCGCTTGCGGTGGTCGAAGATATTGCCACCGACAACAACTGGGCGTTCGAGCGTTCCGGCGAAGACGAGGTGACGATCGTCTCCAAGGGAGACTGGATCGATTATCAGCTCTCGTTCACCTGGATGGGCGAGATCGAGGCGCTGCATCTCGCCTGCGCCTTCGACATGAAGATGCCGCAGGCGCGCCGCGCCGAGGTGCAGCGGCTGGTCGCCGCGATCAACGAACAATTGTGGGTCGGCCATTTCGATCTGTGGACCCACACCGGCATGGTGATGCACCGTCAGGCGCTGGTGCTGCCCGGCGGCCTCACCGCCTCCACCGCGCAGTGCGAGGCCATGGTGGTCAACGCAATCCACGCCTGCGAGCGCTACTACCCGGCGTTCCAGTTCGTGGTGTGGGCCGGCAAGTCGACCGCCGACGCGATGGCCGCGGCGATGTTCGATACCGAGGGCGAGGCGTAAGCTCCACGGACTCAATCGTCATGCGCGGGCTTGACCCGCGCATCCATCCGACAAAGCTGCTTTCATTCCGATGGATTGCCGGGTCAAGCCCGGCAATGACATTTGGCAGCTTGTGGCTCGCGCTTCACTTCACTAGAACCGCCTGTGGTTATGGGTCCCGGCTTTCGCCGGGACGACACCGGGTTTGTGGAGACGCCTGTGAGCACGAGCAGCGCACTGAAAAACTCGACCGGCACCATCGCGCTCGCGGGCGCGGGCAAGATGGGCGGCGCCATGCTGACCGGCTGGCTCGCGCAGGGCCTTGCACCCGAGCGCGTCGCGGTGATCGACCCGCATCTCTCGCCGGAGATTTCCGTGCTTGCCGCAAAGGGCGTGCGGCTCAATCCGCAGGCGAAGGATCTCGGCACGGTCGACACGCTTGTCGTCGCGGTGAAGCCGCAATCGTTCCGCGACGCCGGCGCCGCACTGAAATCCTTCGTCGGTCCCTCGACACTCGTCGTCTCGATCATGGCCGGCACGACCATGTCAGCGCTGGAAGAGGTTGTCGGCGGCGCGGTGGTGCGCGCGATGCCGAACACGCCGGCAGCGATCGGCCGCGGCATCACCGTCGCTGTACCGTCGAAGCGCGTCACCGCCGGGCAGCGCGCGATGACCGATGCGCTGCTGAAAGCGACCGGGCTCGTCGAATGGGTCGACGATGAGAGCCTGATGGACGCGGTGACCGCGGTCTCCGGCTCGGGCCCTGCCTATGTCTTCCTGCTCGCCGAGGAGCTGGCGCGCGCCGGCGTTGCGGCCGGCCTGCCCGAGCAGCTCGCGACCACGCTGGCGCGGGCGACCGTCGCCGGCTCCGGCGAGTTGCTGCATCGCTCGGATCTGCCGTCGGCGACCCTGCGGCAGAACGTCACCTCGCCCGGCGGCACCACGGCTGCGGCGCTCGAGGTGCTGATGGCCAGTGACGGCATGCAGCCGCTGATGACCCGCGCGATTGCCGCCGCGACAAGGCGCTCAAGGGAGTTGGCGAAGTAGCGCATGCACCGTCATTGCCGGGCTTGACCCGGCAATCCATCGAACAAGGACGCTTTCTTCCTTGATGGATGCGCGGGTCAGGCCCGCGCATGACGAGTTCGCCGGACCAACGACACAGGCCGCCTACTGCGCCGAACCCGACGTCCCGGCCAGCCGCTTGTTGAAGCTTTCGACATTGATCAGACCGCGGGCATGGCGGCCTTCGCCGAGCTTGCGCGAGCCCTCAAAGGCCTCGACCTCGAAGCGGATCACGCGGCGTTCGACCGCGATCACTTTTGAGGTCGTCCGCACGGTGGCGCCGACCAGCGCGGCGGCGAGATGGCGGATATCGACCTCGGTCCCGACCGTGACCCAGCCGGGCTGCAGCGCGGCGCGAATGGCATCGCCCGACGCCATCTCCATCTCGAGGATCATCATCGGCGTCGCATAGACCATCGGCATGCCCGGCACGAAATGCCCGACGGTGCGCTCCGGCGGCACCACGAGCATGCGCTCGGCGCTCATGCCGATCCTGATGAAATCGCGTGCGTCCATGGATGCCTTGCTCGTCATTCCGGGGCACGCGAAGCGTGAACCTCAGGTGCGCAATCGCGCATCGGGGAATCTGGAGATTTTGATCGAGATCCCCGGCTCGCGCTAATGCGCGCCCCGGGATGACGCGCTTTCGCGCGTCACTTCTTCGCCGCAGCCGCGCGCTCGACGAACGACTTGCCGCCCTTCATCTTGTGATGCAGCGGCGCTTCGTTGATCTGGATCACGACCGCGTCGGCATCGACGCCGAGATTCTTCACCAGTGCCTGGGTGATGTCGCGCATCATGCCGAGCTTCTGCTCGTCGGTGCGGCCGGCGGCCATGCTCACGGTGATCTCAGGCATTGTTGCTCTCCCTCTTGTTGTCGCCATGGCCGGGCTCCTCCCGGCCATTCACGTCGCCGCGCATCAAACAAGAGGTGGATGCCCGGCACAAGGCCGGGCATGACGTCACAAGCGAATGGCTATCCCCACGCCACGTCATGCCGCGCCAGGACCTCGCGGACCCTGGCGACCAGATCGGCCTCCGCGCAGGAGAACTGCGCCGGACGCGTCTCACGCCATTCCTGGTTGGAGGCGATCGCAGCGGCGGCCTTGGCGCCCTCGATCAGATCCTTGATCTGCACCTCGCCGCGCGCCTTCTCGTCCGAGCCCTGGATGATCACGCAGGGCGAGTTGCGGCGATCGGCATATTTGAGCTGGTTGCCCATGTTCTTCGGATTGCCGAGATAGAGCTCGGCGCGGATGCCGGCCTGGCGCAACTGCGCGACCATCTTCTGGTAGTCGGCGACGCGATCGCGGTCGAACACGGTGACGACGACAGGACCGAACTCGGCCTGCGTGTCGAGCTGGCCGAGCATCGTCAGCGCCGCCTGCAGGCGCGACACGCCGATCGAGAAGCCGGTTGCCGGCACCGGCTCGCCGCGGAAGCGCGAGACCAGACCATCATAGCGGCCGCCGCCACCGACCGAGCCGAACCGCACCGGGCGGCCCTTCTCGTCCTTGGTGTCGAGCAGCAGCTCAACCTCGTAGACCGGGCCGGTGTAGTATTCGAGGCCGCGAACAACGGTGGGATCGATGCGGATGCGATCCGCGCCATAGCCGGACGCCGCGACCAGCTTGGCGATCTCCTCGAGCTCGCTCACGCCGGCCTGACCAACTTCGCTCTTCGCCAGATAGGTCTCCGCCGCAGCAATCGCCTCTCGCCAATCGTCGCGCTGCTGCGTGACGGCCAGGACGATATCGGCATCCGCGGGGCTCAGGTCGGCGCCCTTGGTAAAGTCGCCCTTGCCTTCTTCGCCGCCATCCCATCGTCCGGGACCAAGCAGCTTGCGAACCTCGTCGGCGGGAAATTTGTCCAGCTTGTCGATCGCGCGCAGCACCGTGAGACGGCGGCCCGCATTCTCCTCACCGCCGAGGCCGATCGCCTCGAGCACGCCGTCGAGCACCTTGCGGTTGTTCACCTTCACGACATAGGAGCCGCGCGGAATGCCGAGCGCTTCCATCGTGTCGGCCGCCATCATGCAAATCTCGGCGTCGGCCGCCGGCGTCGCCGAGCCGACCGTGTCGGCGTCGAACTGCATGAACTGGCGGAAGCGGCCGGGACCGGGCTTCTCGTTGCGGAAGACATAGCCGAACCGATACGACCGATAAGGCTTCGGCAGCGCGTCGAAGTTTTCCGCGACATAGCGCGCCAGCGGCGCGGTGAGGTCGTAGCGCAGCGATATCCACTGCTCGTCATCGTCCTGGAACGAGAACACGCCCTCATTGGGCCGGTCCTGGTCGGGCAGGAACTTGCCGAGCGCGTCGGTGTATTCCATCGCCGGCGTCTCCACCGGCTCGAAGCCGTAGAGCTCGTAGACGGCGCGGATCTTCTCGACCATCGCCCGCGTGGCATTGATCGCGGCCGGGCCGCGATCTTCCAGCCCGCGCGGCAGGCGCGCCTTCATTTTCTGGGGTTTTTTGGGTTTCTCGGCCATGAGCGGCCGTTTACCAGCCGGCGCGCAAGGCGGCAACCGGTGCCGCTACGCTGTCATTCCGGGGCGCGTCGAACGACGCGAACCCGGAATCTCGAGATTCCGGGTTCGATGCTGCGCCTCGCCCCGGAATGACGTTGCGTCCGTCACTGGACGTTCCTGATCCAGTTATGCGGGTCGTTGGTGCGACCGTACTGGATGTCGACCAGCTTCTTGCGCAGGCCCATGGCGACCGGGCCGGCCACGCCGCCGCTGATCTGGAAGTCGCCGCTCGCCGAGCACACCTTGCCGATTGGCGAAATGACGGCCGCGGTGCCGCAGGCGAACGCCTCCTTCAGCTTGCCGCTGGCGGCGTCAGCGCGCCATTGCTGGATGGTATAGGGCTCCTCGCGCACACGCGTGCCGGCATCCTTGGCAAGCGCGATGATCGAGTCGCGGGTGATGCCGGGCAGGATGGTGCCGAGCGGCGGCGTCAGCAGCGAGCCGTCGTCGAATGCGAAGAACACGTTCATGCCGCCGAGCTCCTCGATGTAGCGGCGCTCGACCGCATCGAGGAACACGACCTGGTCGCAGCCCCGTTCGATCGCCTCGGCCTGCGCGCGCAGGCTGGCGGCGTAGTTGCCGCCGCACTTGACGGCGCCGGTGCCGCCGATCGCGGCGCGGGTGTAATTCTCCGACACCCAGATCGACACCGGCGCAGGGCCGCCCTTGAAATAGGAGCCGACCGGGGAGGCGATGACCGAGAAGATGTATTCGGCCGACGGCTTCACGCCGAGGAAGACCTCGCTCGCGATCATGAAGGGCCGCAGATAGAGACTGCCCTCGCCGCCCGGGATCCAGGCGCGATCGATCCGCACCAACTGCTCGACCGCATCGATGAACAAATCCTCGGGCAACGGCGCCATCGCCATGCGCTCGGCCGAATCATGGAAGCGGCGGGCATTGGCGTCCGGCCGAAACAGGTTCACGCCGCCGTCGTCGCGCTTGTAGGCCTTGAGGCCTTCGAAAATTTCCTGGGCGTAGTGCAGCACCGCGCCGGCCGGATCGAGCGGAAAATTCGCGCGGGCCTCGATGCGGGCACTGTGCCAGCCCTTGCCCTGGCTGTAGCGGACGATCGCCATGTGATCGGTAAAGACCCGGCCGAAGCCAGGGTCCACGAGCTTCGCCGCGCGATCCTTGTCGGATGTCGCATTCGGCGAAGGCTGGATATCAAATTTCAAAGTCATTTTTCTTGCTTTCCGCTGTCGGAACCGGCGCGATACCCGGCGCCGGCCTGTTTCCCCCGGAGCCATCAGGCTCGGCTGGCCCGAACTTCACCACCGCCGGCCGCGCCGCCGGCTTCCATCGCCAACATGCCGTTTAGACATGCTTTTGCGGAATGCTGAAGTCCAGTATGTTTGCCCAAATGCCGCTCGACAATCGCACGGTAGTCCAATTTGCGGCCCAAACCGCCTCACAGGCTCGTTCAGGCCGCCTTAAGCGCTGTCGAGGACAAAACGACCTAATGTTTCGTCGTGACAGGCGGTTTTGTAACATTGAACCCAAGATACGTCAATATGACTGACATAAATTTCTCAGGCATGGCTGCCAAGCCCGATTCGCAGGGAGACGACAACGCTCCTGGGGCGGGGGCGCGCGACCTGCGCTGGGACATCATCGAGCTGTTGTTCTTCGCCTACCGCGACTTTGTCGGCGATGCCGACCAGGAACTGGAGGCGTTCGGCTTCGGCCGCGCCCACCACCGCGTCATCCACTTCGTCACCCGCTATCCCGGCCTGAAGGTCGCCGACCTGCTCGACGTCCTGCGCATCACCAAGCAGTCGCTCGGGCGCGTGCTCAAGCAGCTGCTCGACGAGGGCTACATCGTGCAGAAGACCGGCAACAACGACCGCCGGCAGCGCCTGCTCTACGCCACCCCGAAGGGCGAGGCGCTGGTCGCCAAGCTCGCGGGGCTGCAGACCGACCGCATCAACCGGGCGGTCGCCGGCATCGATCCGGCCGGCGTCGAGACGGTTCGCCAATTCCTCCGCGCGATGATCGACCGCGACGATCCCGACAAGGTGCTCGAAGCGATCTTCGGCGGCGGCAGAAAAACGAGGGAGTGAGCTGGTGCAGGCTGCAACCATGATGCGCGCGCCGGTCGAGCCGGCCGACGACGCGCCGCATCTTCTGCTGGTCGACGACGACCGCCGCATTCGCGACCTGCTGTCGCGCTTTCTTTCCGGCGAAGGCTACCGGGTCACGACGGCAATGAGCGCCACCGATGCGCGCGCCAAGCTGCTCGGGCTGCATTTCGACCTGCTGATCCTCGACGTGATGATGCCCGGCGAGAACGGCTTCGACCTCGCCCGCTTCATCCGCAGCTCCTCGACGGTGCCGATCATCATGCTGACCGCCCGCCACGAGGCGGAAGCCCGCATCGAGGGCTTGCAGATCGGCGCCGACGATTATGTCGCCAAGCCGTTCGAGCCGCGCGAGCTCGTGCTCAGGATCGGCAATATCCTCAAGCGCAGCGCGCCGCCGCAGGTCGCAGTCGTCGAGCAGATCGCGTTCGGCCCCTATATTTTCCACATCGAGCGCAGCGAACTGCGTCAGGGCGAGGAGATCATCCACCTCACCGATCGCGAGCGCGAGATGCTGCGCATCCTCGCCAGCGCGCCCGGCGAGACCGTGCCGCGCGCCGAGTTGACCTCCGGCGGCACCGTCAACGAACGCGCGGTCGACGTGCAGATCAACCGCCTGCGCCGCAAGATCGAGCACGATCCTGCCAATCCGCTGTTTCTGCAGGCGGTGCGCGGCATCGGCTATCGCCTAGTGGCTTCGCCCTGAGCATGACCCAGAAAGTAGCCCGCATGAGCGAAGCGATATGCGGGGTTGGCAAACCCCGGATATCGCTTCGCTCATCCGGGCTACGAAATCCCATCGCTCTATAAGTATCGAACATGAGCACGCTCGACTCCGGCCTGACCCTGATCCGCAACGCCTCGCAGCGCGTCTCGAAGGCGAACGGCTGGATGGGCAATGCGTTCAAGAGCTGGATGCCGACCGGCCTCTATGCGCGCGCGCTGCTGATCATGATCGTGCCGATGGTGATCCTGCAGACCGTGGTGGCGTTCGTGTTCATGGAGCGGCACTGGAACACGGTGACGCGGCGCCTGTCGGCCGCGGTGGTGTCCGATATTGCCGCGCTGATCGACGTCTACAAGAGCTACCCGCAGGACAAGGACCGCGCGCAGCTTCGCCGCATCGCCCAGAAACTGCAGCTGGTGGTCGACTTCCTTCCCGCCGGCGACATGCCGCCGCCGGGGCCGAAGCCGTTCTTCTCGCTGCTCGACCAGACGCTTTCGGTGCAGCTCGGCCGCCAGATCAGCCGCCCGTTCTGGATCGACACCGTCGGCAAATCCAATTTGGTCGAGATCCGCGTGCAGCTCGACGATTCGGTGATGCGGATCTTCGCCCAGCGCAGCGCGGCCTACGCCTCCAATTCGGAGATCTTCATCTTCTGGATGCTCGGCACCTCGACGATCCTCCTGATCGTCGCCGTGCTATTCCTGCGCAACCAGATCAAGCCGATCCTACGGCTCGCCGACGCCGCCGAAAGTTTCGGCAAGGGCCGCGAGGCGCCGAACTTCCGGCCGCGCGGCGCGCGCGAGGTGCGGCGCGCGGCGCAGGCCTTCATCGAGATGAAGGCGCGCGTCGAACGTTCGATCGAGCAGCGCACCGCGATGCTCGCCGGCGTGTCGCACGATCTGCGCACCATCCTGACCCGCTTCAAGCTCGAGCTTGCCCTGATCGGCGAAGGCCCCGAGATCGACGCGATGCGCAAGGACGTCGACGAGATGTCGATGATGCTGGAGGATTATCTCGCCTTCGCGCGCGGCGATTCCGGCGAGGTCGCGCAGCCGACCGACATGGCGTTGGCGCTGGAGGAATTGCGCAGCGACGCCGAGCGCCACGGCCACACCGCAACCGTTGCATTCCACGGCCTGCCCGTCGTCACGGTGAAGCCGGCCTCGTTCAAGCGCTGTCTCGCCAACCTCGTCTCCAATGCAGCGCGCCACGCCAACACGATCTCGATCACCGGCCATCGCGACCATCGCTATCTCAACGTCACGGTCGACGACGACGGGCCGGGCATCCCCGCCGACATGCGCGAGGAAGTGTTCAAGCCGTTCCTGCGGCTCGACGATGCCCGCAACCAGGACGAAGGCGGCACCGGGCTCGGGCTTGCGATCGCCCGCGACATCGCCCGCTCGCATGGCGGCGACATCATGCTCAGCGAAAGTCCGATGGGCGGCCTGCGCGCCGTCGTGCGGGTGCCGGTGTAACCTACCAGCGGTAGGACAAGGTGCCGATGACCTGCCGCCGTTCGCCGGCATAACAGTAACCGGACTGGCAGGTCTGGTAGTGCGTGTCGAACAGATTGGTCGCGTTGACGCGCATCGTGGCGCCGAGGAAGCGCCGGTCCAGCTTGCCCAGATCGTAATCGATCACCGCATCGAACAACGTCGTCGCAGCGTTCTGGAACGTGTTCTGGTCGTTACCGAAGTTCGTGCCGATATAACGCACGCCGAGACCAAGCCCGAGGCCTTCGACGGGCACGCCGGACTGGAACGTATACTTGCCGAAGGCGGCGAAGGAATTCCTCGGAATGCCGGAGAGCTCATTGCCGGTCGTATCGGGATTGCCCTGCGTGATCACGACGTTGAGATGGGTGTAGGCGGCGGTGAGATCAAATCCCTGCTTGAGCGCGAGCTTCGCCTCGAGCTCCACACCCTTGGATTCGACCTGCCCGGTCGCTGCCTGGAATGCCATGTTGTTCGGATCGGTACGCAGCACATTGTCCTGCGTGATGTCGAACACCGCGGCGGTCAACAGCACCGGAACGTTCGGCATCTGGTACTTGATGCCCACTTCCTTCTGCTCGCCGGTGGTCGGCCTGAACGGCAATCCGGATGCGTCGACGCCGACCTGCGGGGCGAATGCCGTCGCGTAGCTGATATAGGGCGCAATGCCGTTGTCGAAGACGTAGCTCAGGCCCGCACGGCCCGTGAAGGCGGTCGCCTTCTGCGTTGACGGCACGCCGTCGAGACCCGCGGTCGTGGTCTGCGACACCCAGCTCTGGCGGCCGTTGAGCGTCAGAATAAAGCCTCCGAGCTTGGCCTGCTCCTGCGCATAGACACCGACCTCGTCGGTCGACTGCTTGTTGAAGATCGAGAATGCCGGCGTCGCGATGGCCTGGGCGCCGTAGTTCATGGTCAGGAGATTGAGATCGGGCGCCGGGCCGTAACCGATCTTGTCGTTGTAGTAGGAGTGACCGTAGTCGACGCCCAACAGCACGGTATTCTTGATCGCGCCGAGCATGAACTTGGCCTCGGCCTGATTGTCGAGCGTCACCGTGTTGAAGCTGTCCAGGATCCGCCACGCGGACCGCGACGCCAGATTGGTGCTGCTGTCGATTGAATCGATCTGGGTGTATTTCGCGTCGACGTCGACCTGGTAGAAGCGGAAGTTCTGCCGCACCGTCCACACGTCGTCGACATTATGCTCGAACGCGTAGCCGATGCGATATTGCTTCTGATCCATCGCGCTGAACGCCGGATCATTCGAATAGATGTTGGTCAACTGTCCGTCAGGCGTGCGGAAATTGCCGATGCTGGCGGCGGTTCGGCTCTTTTGATATTCGCTGAGGATGGTGAAGGACGTGTCGGCGTCCGGCCGCCAGGTCAGCGCCGGCGCGATATAGGCGCGATCGTCGTCGTTGCCGGGGTACCAGGTCTTTGCGTCGCGAAGCAGGCCCGTCAGCCGGTAGTGCAGCTGATCGCTGCCGGGCACCGGACCACCGACATCGAAACTGCCCTGGTAACGGTCGTAGGTGCCGCCCTGCAGCTGCACCTCACCGAATGCCGTCAACGGCGGCCGCTTGGTCGTGACATCCACGATGCCTCCCGGAGAGCCGAGGCCATAGAGGCCCGAGGCTGGTCCGCGGAGGATCGACACGCTGTCGAGACCGTAAGGTTCGATCTTGGGAATTGCGAAGTTGCCGCCGCCCTGGCGCAGGCCGTCGCGATAGATCCCTGTATAGGTCGCGTCGAAGCCACGGATGTAGAAACTATCGAACCTTGGATCATAGCCGAACGCCGTGGTCGTCACGCCGGGCGTGTAGCTGACGGCGTCCTTGAGCGTCTGAACGTTGCGATCCCTTAGCTCCTTTTGCGTCACGACCGAAAGCGACTGCGGCGTTTCGATCAGCGCTGTGCTGGTCTTGGTGCCGGCCGTGCTCGCGGTTGCGACGTACCCCGTGGTCGTACCGATCGCGCCTCCTGTGCCTTGCGACCGCGGAGCCTGGCTCCGGGCGGGCGCCGCGGCACTGCGGCGCCGGTTCGCCGCGACCGCGCGCGAAGTCCTGGTGTTCTGGCTTGAAACGACGGCACCGCGCTTCCTTGCGGCGCCAGGTTCATCCACCGTCACTGCGGGAAGTTCGCTGACATTGCTCTGCGGAGGACTTGTCTGCGCCTGAGCGCTGGCGACGTCTGCACCCATTGGCACAAGTATGACCGAACCGAGTAGCGCCGCATTGATCGCAGCCGTTGATGCGAGCAAGCCGCGCTTGCTCCGCAACGAAGCCATTCCCACCGAACAAATCCCCACATTGCCTTACGCCGACATCGATCGAGTCGCGTTTGCGACAAGGCCGACATCGATTGGGGCGGACTTCTATCGGCGGGATGATCGAAATTCCACACGCGCAAAATAGAATCGATGGAAGCAGCAACGAAGCGCAACACTGGAGTGGTTCAAGATGCGCATCACTGGAACGATTCAAAACGACATGTTGGCGGGTCAGGCTTTCGACACGACGAATGCGATGCGCGTCGTCTCTCGCAGAGAGTCTCGAACGCGGGAGCACGCGGCGATCATTCAATGATGTTGCATCCCGTCGACGTCATCGCGCGCCAAGGAGCGCACGAACGCGGTGAACCGTCATCTCCGCGCAAAGGCTATCGCATTTCGTGGCGGCGTGCTCGTGGCCATCCTTCGAGACGCCCGCCTTCGGCGGGCTCCTCAGGATGAGGTCTTGTTCTGCGGCACAATAGTAGACCCTCATGGTGAGGAGCGCCGCTTGCGGCGCGTCTCGAACCACGAGGCCAAGCACTTGCGCGGTCGCCAAGGGGCATATGCGATAGCCCTGGGGGTGACGGGAAGGATCGGATGGATTGCGCATCGCGTCAGCGCAAGGTTTGCTCCGCATTTTCGTCGCGAGCTACTCGAAATGATGGTGCGGCAAGCGGCGCCGCCTCTCAGCGTGCGAGGCGATGCATTCAGGCGCGCGGCAACAGCCGGATGCGCTGCGCGCTACTTCTGCTTGGGCAGGAGGCCCTTCAGCTTTTCCATGTCCTTGACGTTCATCTTCATGCCGCCGGGCATGATGATGTCGCCGGCCTTCTGGTCGCTCTTGCAGGCGCCGAGCCATTTCGCCTCGATGGTCATCGTGGTGTCGCGCGAGCCGGCCGCGCCGCCCTCGGCATGGGAGGTGCTCTTCACCGTGTAGGCGGAATTAAAATCGCCGACGATCTCGGCATGGCTCTGCATCGTCATGCCGGCGACGCTGCAGACGCTGTCGCTGACATAGCCGGTCGCGGTCTTCTGGATATCCTGCTTCGAGCAGACTTCCTTGGCCATCGGCGAGGCCGCCGCGCTCATCTCCTTGTCGGTGGTCTCGTCGGTGCAGTGCTGCATGGTGATTTCGGGCATCGGCCCGCCGGTGCGCACCATCTTCATCTCCCACAGACCGGCCTTGCGGATCGGCAGGTCGACGGCACTTGCGGCGCCAGCGGACAGGACAAGGCACACAGCCGAACCAAGCAAGGCAAGCTGTCGGGTCATGCGGTCGGCTCCCGGCTGAACGATCGAAAGATCCGGTGCGCGCTCAGTAGAGCGTGCGCAGCGGCCTCTGGGCTGCGCCATAGGGCACCCAGCGACAGGCGAAAGAGATGTAGCCGCCCGGATAGTTCTGCATCGCAAGGAACTTAACCACCTTGCCGTAGGAGGCGCAGTGATCGACTGCGAGTTGCCGGGCGTCGCTCTGGGTCGCCAGCGTATAGGCGATGATACCGCCGGTATCATTGCCCTTGAACGGCGGTACCGGCTGCATCCAATCCGCCCGCGCCGGCACAACGGCCAGCATCCCGCAAACGGCAACCAGGCACGCGGCCAATTTCCTTCGCATCGCAGACTCCATTTCGCTTCGAGCCAACATAGAGTGCGCCGGCGACCGTGAAAAGAACGAGCCGGCTCCCCAAAGTGGACTTCTCCGCAGGTGTTGCCGCCCTGCACTTGACCTTGCCGGGGCTTCGCGGCACCGTCCGCGGCATCGGATAATCGGGTGGATTCCCATGCGCAACCTGTTCAACTCCCGCAATAAACTCGGCCGCAAGCTCGGCCTCGGCGCCGCACTCGTGGTCGGCCTGCTGGCTTTCGGGGGTACGGCCCAGGCCGCCAATCCGCTCGAAATGAACTTCTGGCTGTCCGGCCCGCGCTATGACGGCAATGTGGCCCCATGCGAGAAGGCCCTGACGGTCATCAGCACGCAATTCCAGGAAAAGGAAGCCACCTTCTGGAATTCGCCGCTCGTGATCACCGGCTTCAACGGGATTCACGAAACCGCCTTCCGCCCCTGGCAGTCCGACAATATCCCGCGCCGTTATTGCACGGGCGAGGCGATGCTGAGCGACGGCAAAGTGCGCAAGGTGCACTATTCGATCATCGAGGACGGCGGCTTTGCCAGCATCAATCAGGGCGTCGAATGGTGCGTCGCGGGGCTCGACCGCAACTGGACCTATAACCCGTCCTGCAAGGCCGCGCGGCCCTGATCTCCGACCAGATTGCTAAAGCAGGAGCCGCCGCCATTTGGACGGCGGCTTTTTGTTCTTGAAATGTTCTCGCAGCCTGCTAGGCTCTGGGCGGTCGAGTGAGGGAGCGTTTGATGCCTCGGTTGGACACGATTTCCCGATTTTTGATTTCGGTTGCCATTATTCTGTGCGGTGCGGTCGGGGCGTCGGCCCAGGATCGCCGCCAGAATGCGCCCGGTGAGTTCGATTTCTATGTGCTGTCGCTGTCGTGGTCGCCCTCGTTCTGCGAGGCGGCGAGCGAGCGCGGCAACAACGGCCGCGGCACGCAGGCGCAATGCGGCGGACGGCCCTATTCCTTCGTGGTACACGGCCTGTGGCCGCAATATGAGCGGGGCTTTCCGGAATACTGCCAGCGGCCCTCGCCGCGACTCGCCCGCAGCATCATGAGCTCGATGCTCGACCTGATGCCGGCGCCCGGGCTGATCTACAACGAGT
The DNA here is from genome assembly GCF_054056795.1 of Bradyrhizobium sp. USDA 3315. NCBI lineage: Bacteria > Pseudomonadati > Pseudomonadota > Alphaproteobacteria > Hyphomicrobiales > Nitrobacteraceae > Bradyrhizobium > Bradyrhizobium sp. USDA 3315. The sequence continues at coordinate 498,193 of NZ_JBSRYP010000001.1, forward strand.
GGGACAAGCACGGCACCTGCTCCGGTCTCGGCGAGCGCGCCTATTTCGAAGCCATCCGCAAGGCCCGCGCCACGGTGAAGATCCCCGAGGAATTCCTGCAATTGTCGGAGCCGAAGACGGTCGCGCCCGACGAGCTGGAGACGGCATTCATCAAGGTCAATCCGGGCCTCAGCAACTCCGCGATCTCGGTGACCTGCGACAGCAAGCGGCTCAGCGAGGTGCGGATCTGCCTCAGCAAGGATCTGCAATTCCGCTCCTGCGAGGAAATCGACCGCCGCGCCTGCCGCCGCGATCAGGTGCTGATGCCGCCGGTTCGCGGCGGCTGAAACTCTGGGTCATGGCCGGCAGACCCGCGCTGCGCGTCGTCGCGCAGCATGTCCCGGCCACCTGCGCCATCGCGAAACAAGCAAGATAAGGCGCAGATGCCCGGGAGCCGGCTACGCCAAGGCTTCGCCGAGCTCGGACGTTACCCCCGCCGAAGCTTTAGCGAAGGCCGGGACAAGCCCGGGCATGACGAGTACAACATGCGCACCCTTTGGGAGCGCAGCACGATCATCACATGAACTACCGTCACGCCTTTCATGCCGGCAGCTTTGCCGACGTCATCAAGCACATCGTGCTGGTGCGCATGCTCACCTATCTGCAGGACAAGCCGGCGCCGTTCCGCGTCATCGACACCCATGCCGGCGCCGGTCTCTATGATTTGACGTCGAGCGAAGCGCAGCGCGGCGGCGAATGGCTCACCGGCATCGCGCGGCTGATGCAGGCGCGGCTCTCCGACCAGGCATTGCCGCTGATCGCGCCCTATCTCGACATCGTCAGAGCATTCAATCCGAAAGGCGAGCTGAAAGCCTATCCTGGTTCGCCGTTGATCGCGCGGGCGCTGCTGCGTCCGCAAGATCGCCTCACCGCCTGCGAGATCGAACCGACGGCGCGCAAACAACTGATCGACGCGCTGCGACGCGACGCGCAAGCGCGCGTCGTCGATCTCGACGGCTGGATGGCGCTGCCCGCATTCGTGCCGCCGAACGAACGGCGCGGCCTGGTGCTGATCGATCCGCCGTTCGAAGCGAAGGACGAGTTCGAGCGGCTGGCCAGTGCTTTCACGGAAGCGTACGCGAAGTGGCCGACCGGCTCGTATCTTTTGTGGTACCCCGTAAAAACCCGGAGAGCCACCGATGAGCTAACGCGCAGTGTGGCTGCTGCAGCAGCAAGCAGCCGGCCCGCCGGCAAATGCCTGCGATTGGAATTCAGTGTGGCACCGCAAGAAGCAGGCGCAGGCCTCGTTTCCACAGGGCTTTTGCTGGTGAATCCGCCGTGGACGCTGGCGAATGAGTTGAAGATCATCCTGCCCGAACTCGAGAAGCCGCTCGGTCAAGGCGGCGCGGGACGCTTCAGACTCGAGACGCCTAAACCATGATCGACAACCTCCTACTGAAAAGTTCAATTTTGAGCATAGGCAATTTGCGCGGAACCGTATTATGCTCATCCTGTTACGACTGGCTTTACGTTCCGCTTCCGCGAATGGTTGCGGCGGAGTGACAAGGCCGAAATAAATCCAGGCAGACCGGCGGCGTGACGCCGGCCTGTTCAGGTGGCCAAGCTTCCGACAAGCGAATGTCGGTCAACCGCTACGCGGCGTGCGCGTAGCGGTGGAGCAATACGGGGGAGGAGTTTCCCGATGGCCATGACTGGGACAGTCAAGTTCTTCAACGGAGAGCGTGGCTACGGCTTCATCAAGCCTGATGATGGCGGCCGCGATGTGTTCGTTCACATCACAGCTGTCGAGCGTGCAGGATTGAAGGACCTGACTGAAGGACAACGCATTACGTTCGAGGTTGAGCCCGACAAGAAGGGCAAGGGCCCGAAGGCGGTCAACCTGGTGGTCTCATGACGAGCGCTCGCGATGCGCGGCTCGGAATGAACACCGAATGAGGCGTTGCGTGTGAGTTGGCTGCCGAGCGCGTGGCTGGCGCTCGCTGGATGACCACCTGCATGATGCGGACGCGACCGGCGGAGCCGCATATCCCACACGTGCGGCCCACCGATTGGATTCGCGCACGCCGCGGCGTGTACACGGCCGTGCGCGACGTTGAGATCATCAACACAAAGAAAAACCCGGCCGTGCACGGCGCGGCCGGGAGTTAATGGTCGACGTTTCTTGTTCTCAGAAGTGATAGTTGATGCCGGCGCGAACCAGGCTGAAGCTGTAGCCGTTCGACACGCCACCGGTGATCGTGAAATTGCTGTTGGCAAGGTCGACGTAGAGATACTCGATCTTGGCGCTCCAGTGCGGGGCAAAGCCCATTTCGGCGCCGGCACCGACGGTGAAGCCCGCATTGGTGTGGCTCTCCGTGATGCCGAACGTCTCGCCGCGCAGTTCGCCGAAGGCGAGACCGCCGGTCGCGTAGAACAGCACGTTGTTGACCGCATAGCCGGCGCGGCCGCGCACCGTGCCGAACCACGGGTTGGAGAACTTCCACGGCGCGAACCGGTCGTCGGCTGTGGTGCCCTGGATATCGGCCTCGATACCGAACACCCAGGGGGAGCCGTTCTGGAAGTTGTAGCCGGCCTGTACACCGCCGACGAAACCGGACGGCTTGGTCGGGTTGTTCTCCACCGAGCCCCAGCCATAGCCGACATTGCCGCCGAGATAGGGGCCGGCCCAGCTATAGGCATTGAGCGGCTGATAGACGGTATAGGGCGATCCGTAGTTGAGATCGGCCGACGCCGCCGAGGTCGTCCAGCCTGCAACGATCAGTGCCAGCGCACGCGCAACAAACCGGGGCATTGGTACTCTCCAGAACGCAACTGCCGCAGCCCGCCGGCCAGGGCCGGCGTGGTTACGGAATTCCACTTTTTTCGCTAAGGTTTATCGAGAGTTTTAAGTTAAAGGGCTGTTAAGCCCGGTTACCGGCCCGCTCATCAGTCTTAACAAGGTGTTACACACCCCTCCCGCATGCGCGCGGGGCCCCGGTAACCTCCTGCAATCGAGGTGCTTTTTGTTGGTGCCGTCAGCGCTGGCGACCGGTCGCCCAAGCACTTAGTTTACGGCCCATGGTTCACGATTCTCCCGAGCGCCCGACGCCGGCCCCCAAGGTTGACTCCAAGGCTGACCCCAAGCCACGGCGCGGTTCAAAGTCCGACCTGCCACAGGACGATCTGGCGCTCGATACAAGCGACGTCGATCCCGAAACCTCCGCCGCCGAGGAGGACGACGAGGCACGCCTGCCCGAGGCTTCGGAGGACGCCGCCGAGGCGGTCGCCGAGGGCACGCTCTCGGTCGGACATGCCGCGATCGAGAACGCGGTCCGCCTCGCCCCGACCTCGCCCGGCGTCTATCGCATGCTCAACGCCGCCAACGACGTGCTCTATGTCGGCAAGGCGAAGAACGTCAAAAAGCGGCTGTCGTCCTATGCGCGGGCCAACGCGCCGCTGCCGGCGCGCATCCTGCGTATGATCGCGGCGACCACGCAGGTCGAGATCGTCTCGACCATGACCGAGACCGAGGCGCTGCTGCTCGAAGCCAATCTGATCAAGCAGCTCCGTCCGCGCTTCAATGTGCAGCTGCGCGACGACAAGTCGTTTCCCTATATTCTGATCACCGGCGACCATTGGGCGCCGCAGATCCTCAAGCATCGCGGCGCGCAGTCGCGGCCCGGGCGCTATTTCGGCCCGTTCGCCAACGCAGGCGCGGTCAACCGCACCATCACGGCGCTGCAGCGCGCGTTCCTGATCCGCTCCTGCACCGACGGCTTCTTCGAAAGCCGCAGCCGGCCCTGCCTGCTCTATCAGATCAAGCGCTGCGCCGGTCCCTGCACGCGCGAGATCGACTTCCCCGGCTATAGCGAACTGGTGCGCGAGGCGACCGAATTCCTCTCCGGCCGCAGCCACGCCGTGAAGGAGCTGCTCGCGGCCGAGATGGAGAAGGCCTCCGGCGAGCTCGAGTTCGAAACCGCGGCGCTGTACCGCGACCGTCTCGCGGCGCTGTCGGCGATCCAGTCGCAGCAGGGCATCAATCCGCGCACGGTCGAAGAGGCCGATGTGTTCGCAATCCACCAGGAGGGCGGCTACTCCTGCGTCGAGGTGTTCTTCTTCCGCACCGGCCAGAACTGGGGCAACCGCGCCTATTTCCCGAAGGCCGAGAAGAGCTTCACGCCCGAGGAGGTGCTGTCCTCGTTCCTCGCGCAATTCTACGACGACAAGCCGCCGCCGAAGCTGATCCTGCTCTCGCACGAGATCGAGGAAAGCGCGTTGCTCGCCGACGCGCTGTCGGTCAAGGCCGGATCCAAGGTCGAGGTCACCGTGCCGAAGCGCGGCGAGAAGAAGGAGCTGATCGGCCACGCCCTCACCAACGCGCGCGAGGCGCTCGGCCGCAAGCTCGCCGATACCGCGACGCAAAGCCGGCTGCTGGAGGGCATGGTCAGCACGCTCGGCCTGCCGCACAGACCCAAGCGGATCGAGGTCTACGACAACAGCCACATCCAGGGCACCAACGCGGTCGGCGCGATGATCGTGGCGGGACCCGACGGGTTCATGAAGAACCAGTACCGCAAGTTCAACATCAAGTCCGAAGGGCTGACGCCGGGCGACGATTACGGAATGATGCGCGAGGTGCTGGAACGCCGCTTCAAGCGGTTGCTGAAGCCGCCGGAGGGCGAGGCCGCAGCCAAGACGAAAGCGGATGACGATTCGTTCCCGCAATGGCCCGACCTCGTCATCATCGACGGCGGCCGCGGCCAGCTCAACGCGGTCCGGGAGATCTTCCAGAATCTCGGGCTGACCGAGGTCTCGTTGATGGCAGTTGCCAAGGGTCCGGAGCGCGATGCCGGGCGCGAAACCCTGTTCATGCCCGACCGCGAGGCCATCAAGCTGGAGCCGCGGGACCCGGTGCTCTATTTCATCCAGCGGCTGCGCGACGAGGCCCATCGCTTCGTGATCGGCTCGCACCGCAAGCTGCGCAAGAAGGACATCCGCGAGGCCGGCCTGCAGGAGATCCCGGGCATCGGCCCGTCCCGCAAGCGTGCCTTGCTGCACCACTTCGGAACGCTCAAGGAGATCGAGCGGGCCTCGATCGCCGACCTCGGCAAGGTTCCCGGCGTCAGCGCCGAGAGCGCCCGCAAGATTTTCGAGTTTTTCCACGCCCAGCCGGGTTAAACCAAAGGCGAGTCATCAGGGCGTCGCCTGCGACAGGGCATCTAGGGCATGATGCGGAAAAGTGTGAGGCAGTTATCCGAAAAGATCATGCTTAAACAACGGGCTAAGGCGCTATGACGATGAAGCGCAATCTGGTCGCGCTTGACGCGTCCGCACGGTTGACCTTCTCGCTTCAGCGGTATTGGTAGAACGGATGAACATCGCCACGACCCGGGGACAGACCAAGACCATGTCCCTCCCGAATATCCTGACCTACGCCCGGATCGCCGCGATCCCGGTGGTGATCGGCTGCGTCTACTGGCAATCGATCCTGGACGGCCCGTTGTGGCTGCGCTGGGTGGCGCTGGCCGTGTTCATCGCGGCGGGGGTCACCGACTATCTCGACGGCTATTATGCCCGGATCTGGGACCAGCAGTCCGCCTTCGGCCGGATGCTCGATCCGATCGCCGACAAACTCCTGGTCGCCTCCAGCCTCTTGATGCTGGCCGCCGACAATTCGATCCATGGCTGGACGCTGTGGGCGGCGATCGTGATCCTGTGCCGCGAGATCCTGGTCTCGGGCCTGCGCGAATATCTCGCAGGGCTCAGGGTCAGCGTTCCCGTCACCAAGCTGGCGAAATGGAAGACGACGATCCAGCTGGTAGCGATCGGCTTTCTGATTGCCGGCGAAGCGGGCGAGCAGGTCTTCCCTGCCACCACCTTGATCGGCATCGTGTTGCTCTGGATGTCGGCGATCTTCACGATCTACACCGGCTGGGATTACTTCCGTGCCGGCATCCATCACCTCATCAAGGAGGATGAGGGATGAAGCTGAAATATTTCGCCTGGGTGCGTGAACGCATCGGCAAGGCCGAAGAGATCGTCGAGCCGCCGGCCGAGGTGCGCACCGTCGGCGAGCTGATCGGATGGCTTGCCGCGCGCGATGAAGCCTATGCCTATGCCTTCGAGAAGCCGACGGTGATCCGCGCCGCGATCGACCACGCCCATGTCAAATCGGACGCGGCGATCTCCGGCGCCCGCGAGATCGCGTTCTTTCCGCCGATGACCGGCGGGTAGGATAGCGTTTTCGAGCGAAGTGGGTACCGGTTCGCGTGAAGAAAACGCGTCAAGCAAAGAAGTCCACATGACCGTTGCAGCGACCATTCGTATCCAGCAAGCCGACTTCGACGTCGCGCAGGAGATCGCGGCCTTGAGCCGAGGCCGCACCGATGTCGGCGCGGTCGTCAGCTTCAGCGGCATCTGCCGCGGCAACGAACAGGGCGAGCCGATCGCGGCGCTGACGCTCGAACATTATCCGGGCATGGCGGAAGCAGAGATTGGACGCCACGCCGACGAGGCGCTGTCGCGCTGGCCGTTGCAGGGCCTCACCATCATCCATCGCTTCGGCCGCATCGCGCCGGGCGAGAACATCGTGCTGGTCGTGACCGCCTCGGCGCACCGGCAGGCCGCGTTCGAGGCCGCCGAGTTCCTGATGGACTATCTGAAGACCAGCGCACCGTTCTGGAAGCGCGAGGAAAGCACGCGCGGCGCGAGCTGGATCGAGGCGCAGGGCCATGACGACGCGGCCGCCGCGCGCTGGACCAAATCCTGATGGCCAAGCGCAGCAAAGTGCCGGCCAAACGCAGCCTCGCCGTGCCGAAAGCGCCGAAAGTCGGCGCCGGCGAGCTGCACACCCTGTTCGATTTCCTGCGCTATGCCGTGAGCCGCTTCAACGCGGCCAAGCTCGTGTTCGCGCACGGCACCACCGATCCGGTGGCCGAGGCCGCGTTCCTGATCTGCGAAACGCTGCACCTGCATCCCGACCAGTTCGAGAACTTTGCCACCGCGCGCGTCACGATTGCCGAGGGCAAGCAGATCCTCGACCTGATCGAGCGCCGGATCGCGACGCGGAAGCCGGCCGCCTATCTCGTCAACAAGGTCTATATGCGCGGCCTGCCGTTCTATGTCGACGAGCGCACCATCGTGCCGCGCTCCTTCGTCGGCGAATTGCTGGATTCGCATTTCGGCGGCGACGAGGACGGCACCTCGCTGATCGGCGATCCCGAAGAGGTCGAACGCGTGCTCGACCTCTGCACCGGCTCCGGTTGCCTTGCGATCCTGGCGGCCCGGCATTTCCCCAACGCCGCGGTCGATGCCGTCGATATTTCAAAGGACGCGCTCGAGGTCGCCGCGCGCAACGTCGCCGATCACGGCCTCGACCATCGCCTGACGCTGCATCGCGGCGACCTGTTCAAGCCGCTCGGCGACAACAGATACGATCTCATCATCTCGAACCCGCCCTATGTCGACGCCGAAGGCATGGCGGCGCTGCCGCGTGAGTGCCGTGCCGAGCCGAAGATCGCGTTCGACGGCGGCGCTGACGGGCTCGACATCGTACGTCGCCTGCTCGATGAGGCGAGGCAACATCTGACCCCGCAGGGCGGCCTGCTCTGCGAGATCGGCCGCGGCCGCGGCAATCTCGAGGCCGCCTACCCGAACCTGCCGCTGCTCTGGCTCGACACCGAGGACTCCGAGGGCGAGGTGTTCTGGATCGCTGCCGCGGACCTCTGACCGGCGTGCCGCCGCCGGCTCCGGCGATTTGCGGAGCCCGATCCGGGCGAAGCGAAAATCGTGTGCAGTTCCAGCCGGTTCCGAAGATCGCTGGCCCGTCGAATCAACAATGGTGCTAAGGTCGCGGTCCGGGGACGTTCGGACAGAGGGCGCGGGCGCGCGACATGATTCGCATTTCGACGATCTTCATCGCCATCTGCATGGTGCTGGTCGCAGCCTCGCTCGGCTTCGTGCTGTATTCGGTGGCAGGCATCAGCGGATCGGAATCGGCGATCGTGGCGCTCGCCGCCCTCACCTGCCTGATCCTCTACAATGCGGTCTCGATGCGGCTGCGTGACCGCAGCGACGTCGGCGGCCAGATCGCGGATCTGTCGCGCGGCACCGCCGACCTTGCCCGCCAGGTCGCCGAGTTCGGCCGCCGGCTGGCCGCGGTCGAAGGCCGCGTCGCCTCGGCCAACTCCTCTGGCGCCGACCGGATGCAGGGCATGGCCGGCGAGATCAGCGAGCTCGGCGGACTGGTGCGGCAGCTTGCGGCATCCGTCGCCCATCACGAGGACCTGCTGGCGGCGGCTCCGGCGGTGCAGCCGGTCGCGTCCCCGCGCGACGATGTGTTGCAACGGGTTGCGCCGGCGCCGACCGTCGTGGTTGCGCCTCCGCCGCCACCTGCGGCTCCGCCGGAGGTCTCGCGCAGCCAGACCCAGCTGATCGGCGCGATCAAGCAGGCCATCGACGAGAACCGCCTCGACATCTACCTGCAGCCGATGGTGACGCTGCCGCAGCGCAAGGTGCGCTACTACGAGGCGGTGACGCGGCTGCGCGACGAGCGCGACCAGGTGCTGGCCGCCGAGGATTTCATCGAGGCGGCCGAGGCCGGCGGCCTGATCGGCCGCATCGATCACATGGTGATGCTTCGCTGCGTCCAGGTGCTGCGCCGCCTGATGATCCGCAGCAAGGATGTCGGCGTGTTCTGCAACGTCTCGGCGGCGACGCTGTCAAACCCGGCGCATTTCACCCAGTGTCTCGACTTCCTCGAGGCCAACCGCGCGCTGGCGCCGTCCTTCGTGCTCGAGTTCAAGCAGGCGACCTTCCGCAATCTCGGCCCGACCGAGAGCGAGAACCTCGCGGCGCTGGCGCAGCGCGGTTACCGGTTCTCGATCGACCATGTCAGCGACCTTCGCCTCGAGCCGCGCGAGCTCGCCGATCGCGGCGTCCGCTTCATCAAGGTGCCGGCGGCGCTGCTGCTTGACGCCAAGCAGATCGCGAGCACCGATATCCATCCTTCGGATCTGTCCGACCTGCTCGGCCGCTACGGCATCGACCTGATCGCCGAACGGATCGAGGGCGAACGCTCGGTGGTCGACCTGCTCGACTACGATGTCCGGTTCGGCCAGGGGTTCCTGTTCGCGCCGCCGCGGCCGTTGCGGCCGGAGGGGGCATCTGCTACCGCCGAGACTCCACAGACCAACCCCCAGGATCTTAATGGCGCCAGCACTTCAACCCCTGTCTCCAGCCCCGCAGCTCCGCCGCGCGCAACCGGCAGCGCCGCGCTGGCGCGCCGCGCCCTCGGTCCAAATTAGCCGGCAATTCGCATCATGACCTCACTGCGTTTCGTGGAGCAGCTGCGCGACCTCGTCGGCGGCGTCGATGTGGTGCTGTCGGATATCTGGGGCGTCGTGCACAACGGGCTCGAGTCCTTTCCCGAGGCCTGCGAGGCCCTGCACACCTTCCGCCAGCAGGGCGGCACGGTCATCCTGATCACCAACGCGCCGCGGCCGGCCGATTCCGTGCAGCGACAACTGCGCAAGCTCGGCGTCGCCGACGAGACCTATGATGCGATCGTCTCCTCGGGTGACCTGACGCGCCACTTCGTGGCCGATCATCCGGGCCAGAAGATCTTCTGGATCGGCCCGGAGCGCGACAGCTCGATCCACCGCGGCCTCGACGCCACGCTGGTGCCGCTGGAGCAGGCCGACTACATCATCTGCACCGGCCTGTTCGACGACGAGACCGAGTCGGCCGAAGATTATCGCGACACGCTGCTGAAGGCGCTCGAGCGCAAGCTCACGCTGGTCTGCGCCAATCCCGATATCGTGGTCGAGCGCGGCGACCGGCTGATCTACTGCGCCGGCGCGGTCGCCGAACTCTATCGCGAGCTCGGCGGCGAGGTGATCTTCTACGGCAAGCCGCACCGGCCGATCTATGAGCGCGCCATGGCTCTGGCCGCCGAGCGCCGCGGGCGTCCGACCGAGCTCAGCCGGGTGCTCGCGATCGGCGATTCCGTGCGCACCGATCTCACCGGCGCCCTTGGCTTCGGCATCGATCTGTTGTTCGTCACCCGCGGCATCCATTCCGAAGAGTTCGAGGGCATCGAGCAGCTCGATGCAGCCTCGATCAAGGAATTGTTCGGCCATCCGCCGCGCGCGCTGATGCGCGAGCTGAAGTGGTAGCCAAAAAGTCGTCGGACTCCCTCGCCCCGCTCTTGTGCGGCGTCGAGACGAGCAAAGCTCGCTCTTGGTTGGGGTGAGGGGCTGCCTCCCCAAGCGCTGGATGCCGAGAGACCTGTACCCCCTCACCCGGATTGCATCTCTCGATGCAATCCGACCTCTCCCCGCAAGCGGGGCGAGGTAAAGGGGCGCGCTGCCAAAATATCGAAAACAACCCCATGCAAAGTAGCCCATGGCGCCCGGTGTTCGACCAGGCGCCTGTCCGTAGCGGGTGAAGATGTCGTGTTTTTGTAGCTCGTGATCTGTCGCCTTCGTTTCTGATTTGCAGGGGAGCCGGAAGGCGGGGACGGCTTTCCCTGATTGATCATGCCACGGCTGTTGTGGCGGTTTTAGCCCTGTGGGTGAGTTTCTTTGTTCGACTTGAAGCCCGTTTCTCCGTCCCGACCCGCGCTGTCTCGACGGCGGCGCGCGCAGGAGCGGTCAAGGACGCGCGCTTGCGCGCCCGCCAGGGCTTGTCCTTGACGGTTCCGAGCACGCCGCCAGGCTGAAGCGCGTCGGGGCTGATCTGCTGTCCGTCAGGCGCAAACCTCGCCAATCGATGCGGTCCAAGGAACACGCTGACGGTGCCATCGGGATACTCATGTAGGCGCACCACAGCCTTGACGAAGTGAGGTCTGAGCCGGCTCTCCGGCAGCTGCAGCCGCCGACCGTTCCATGCAACGGTATTGTCGTTGGCGACGGTTCGCTCCTCGATCACGCACAGCGCCTCGCGCCAGGCCTCATGCCGGTCGGCCACGAATGCCGAGCCTTCCTGTTCGGGCTTGATCGCAAACGCGGCGTTGTGCCCGGGGATGTAATGCGCCTTCAGCCACGCGTTGGCAGCCTCAACCGTCGTGATCCCGGCAAGCCGCAGCTCCTTCGGCAGCCGGTCCTGCAAGGTGCCGAACACCCGCTCGGAGCGCCCGCGCGCCTGCGGCGAATAGGCTGCGATATGCTCGATCCCAAGATGCGACAAAGCCCGTCCCACCTGGGTTTGTTGCGTCTTCGAGATCTTCTCGCCAGCTTTTGGGGTCAGGAAATAATGGCTGCCGCGGTCGGTGTAGAGCGCGCAGAACAGGCCATGCTCGCCAATCACTTCGCGCAAGGCCTGGAAGGTCGAGGCCGTTCCTTCTTCCTCGACCAGCACCATCGAGTAGATCTCGCTCGTCGCATCGTCCATCGTGACGATCAGGTCCCTCGCGGGCAGGCCTTCGATCCAAACGTGGCGCGATCCGTCCTGGTGCAGCAGCATGCCCCGAAGCGGCCGCCGCGGCCGCTTCTTGCGGTGCGCCGAACGCTTCGGAGCCTTCCGCACCAGCCCTGCCGCGTGCAGCGCCAGCTTCGTCACCGTATAGCCCAGCACATAATCATGCCGCTTTTGCATCTGCTCGTGGAAGTGCTTCACCGTGAAGTCCGCGTACTTGTCCCGGTACAGCGCAAGCATTCGTTCCAGTTCCTCCTCCGGCGCCCGCCGTGGCGAACGACGCCCCAGCCGGCGGTCGACCAGCCCGTCGTCGCCCTCCGCCTCATAGCGCTCCGCCCAGCGTTGAAACGTCCGAACACTGATCCCAAGAACCTCCGATGCTGCCTCCTGCGTCAGTTCCTTCGCCTCCGTCCGATCCAGCAAATCTGAAAACCGCATCCGTCGTACACCCTCGTGAATGGATGCCGTGCCCATCGCGCCCCCTTTGTTCCGGAGCACCGAAAACACGACACTTCACGAGCTACAAACAGGCGACAGATCACGAGCTACTGACAGTGTTCGACCAGGCGCCTTGACACGTCGGGCAACTCAGCGATATTCTTCTAGTATTCCGAAATCATGCCGCCCCCTTCGTCCCGCAAGCGGGGCGGGGTGAAGGGAAGCGTGATCAAATGCAAATGCCCGGGACAAGCCCGGGCATGACGTGAATTTCAATCGATGGGATGGACGGGCGTGTTACGCGGTGGCCATGTCCGGGAACACCGCCTCGATCTTGGTCTTCAGCGTGGCCGCATTGAACGGCTTGACGATGTAGTTGTTCACGCCGGCCTTCTTGGCCGCGATTACGTTCTCGGTCTTGGATTCCGCCGTGATCATGATGAAGGGCGTGGTCGCGAGGTTGGGATCGGCGCGGACTTCCTTGAGCAGGTCGTAGCCGGTCATCGGCTCCATGTTCCAGTCGGAAATCACCAGGCCATACTTCTTGCCGCGCATCTTGTTCAGCGCTGCGGAGCCGTCGGAGGCATCGTCGATATTTTCAAATCCAAGCTGCTTGAGAAGATTCCGGATGATGCGGATCATGGTGCTGTAATCATCAACCACCAGAACCGGCATGGACAAATCAACCGCCATCTTTCCCCCCAAAACACAAACGCAACTTGGCTTCTGCACAAACGCAGCTTTCCGCCAACGACTAACAGCAGCCGTTAAACAGCGCGTTAACCGGCTGAATCCGGATTGTTACGGATTTGACGCGATTTTCGTTAGCCTTGACTTCCACGCCGCCGCCGCGTCACGGTCCGGCCCGCACCAATCATGCTTAAGAATCCTTGAAGAATACCGCTCATGAGCACCGGCTTTACCGTTATCCGCGACAACACCCCCGCAAGCGCCATTCCGAAAGGCGCCGTGGTCGCGATGGGGAATTTCGATGGCGTCCATCTCGGTCACCGCGCCGTGATCGGCGCGGCGCTTGCGATGGGCAGAGCACGCGGCGTGCCCGCGCTTGCCGTGACCTTCGAGCCGCATCCGCGCAGCTTCTTCAGCCCGAACACCCCGCAATTCCGTCTCACGGACGAGACCAACAAGCTGCGGCTGCTCGCGGCCACCGGGCTCGCCGGTGCCGTCGTGATGACGTTCGACAAGGCGCGCGCCGGGACCTCGGCACAGGATTTCATTCACCATGACCTGATCGGCCGGCTCGGCATCAGCGGGATCGCAGTCGGTTACGACTTCCATTTCGGCAAGGGCCGGGTGGGCTCCCCGAGCCTCCTGGTCAGCGAAGCGCCGCGGCTCGGCATCGAGGTCGATGTGCAGGCCCATGTCGACATCGAGGAACGTCCGGTTTCCTCCAGTGCCATCCGCATGGCGCTCGCCGAGGGCGAGATCGCGGATGCGACCACGATGCTGGGCGGACCGTGGTTCGTCACCGGCAAGGTGGTCCACGGCGAGAAGCGCGGCCGAGATCTCGGTTACCCCACCGCCAATATCCGCCTCGACAAGCATTGCGGCTTGAAGCACGGCATCTACGCGGTGCGGGTCGGCAAGGGCTCGCAACGGTTCGACGGTGTCGCAAGCTTCGGGCGCCGGCCGACCTTCGACAACGGCGCGCCGCTGCTCGAGGTGTTCCTGTTCGACTTCAAGGGCGATCTGTACGACGCGGTCCTTGATGTCGCATTCATCGGTTTCATTCGCGAAGAGCTGAAATTCGACACCATCGAGGCGTTGATACGCCAGATGGATGACGACAGCGCCAAGGCGCGCGCGGTGCTGGCCGCGGCGCCCGACGCGTTCCCGCAGCTCGGAGTGATTGGTTGAACCGGACTGAAAAGCAAAAAATGCTGGCGGGCGAGCTGTATCGCCCGGATGCAGAGCTCGCCGCCGAGCATACAGCGGCGGAACAATGGATGGCACGCTACAATGCGTCGGGCGCATCGTCCGCGGCCGAGTTGCACGCGCTGCTCGGCGAGCGCTTCCGCAAGGTCGGCAGGGATGCCGTGATCCGCCCGCCGTTCTTCTGCGATTACGGCAGCAATATCAGCCTCGGCGACGGCGTGTTCCTCAACTTCAATTGCGTCATCCTCGACGTCGTCGAGGTCGCGATCGGCGATCGGACCCAGATCGGACCCGCGGTGCAGATCTATACCGCCGACCACCCGCGCGATGCCGAAACCCGCCGCGCCGGGCTGGAATTCGGCCGCCCGATCCGGATCGGCAGCGACGTCTGGATCGGCGGGGGGGCCATCATTCTGCCCGGCATCACGATCGGCGACGGCGCCCTGGTCGGGGCCGGCAGCGTGGTCACACGGAACGTCGCCCCCGGCGCGATCGTGGCGGGAAATCCGGCCCGGGCACGGCCGGCCTGAACCGCGCCATGCGCGGCCCTGCGAGCCACCGGGGGCTTTGCGATTTCCCCGTCCGGCTGCTATGGAAACCCCATGTTTTCGCGGCGCATCATACGGATTAGCGGCCCGGCTTCCGCCTGAGCCTGAAGGCTCGGCGCAAGACCGGGACTTCGCCGTTTCACCCGCGATTGATCGCGTATCCGCGCCCGCACCTGCCAAATCAGAGCTTTCATGTCCGACAAGCCGCAAAAGATCGACGCCCAAAAGACTGACGTTAGGGACTATTCCAAGACCCTTTACCTGCCGCAGACGGATTTCCCGATGCGCGCCGGCCTGCCCCAGCGCGAGCCGGAAATCCTGAAATACTGGAACGACATCGGCCTCTACGACAAGCTCCGCCGGGAAGCCGAGGGCCGCGCCAAATTCGTGCTGCATGACGGCCCGCCCTACGCCAACGGCAACATCCATATCGGGCACGCGCTGAACAAGATCCTCAAGGACGTCGTGACCAAGAGCCAGCAGATGCTCGGCTTCGACTCCAACTACGTGCCGGGCTGGGACTGCCACGGCCTGCCGATCGAATGGAAGATCGAGGAGGAGAACTACCGCTCCAAGGGCAAGCAGAAGCCCGATTTCCGCGACTCGGCGGCGATGGTCGCGTTCCGCAAGGAATGCCGTGCCTATGCGACGCACTGGATCAACGTGCAGCGCGAGGAGTTCAAGCGGCTCGGCATCATCGGCGACTGGGACCATCCCTACCAGACGATGAGCTATCCGGCCGAGGCCCAGATCGCCCGCGAGCTGATGAAGTTCGCCGCCAACGGCACGCTCTATCGCGGCTCGAAGCCGGTGATGTGGAGCGTGGTCGAGAAGACCGCGCTTGCCGAAGCCGAGGTCGAATACGAGGACTACACCTCCGACATGGTGTGGGTGAAATTCCCGGTCACCTCGCCGGCGCATGGCGCGCTGGCCAATGCCTCGGTCGTGATCTGGACCACCACGCCGTGGACGCTGCCCGGCAACCGCGCCATTTCGTTCTCGCCGAAGATCGCCTATGGCCTCTACAAGGTGACGGACGCGCCGGCGGACAATTGGGCCAAGACCGGCGATCTCCTGATCCTGGCCGACGCACTTGCCGCCGAGGTGTTCAAGCAGGCCCGCGTCACGTCCTATGAGAAGGTCCGCGATATTCCCGGCGACACGCTGGACGCGGTGGAATGCGCCCATCCGCTGCGCGGCTTCGGTGGCGGCTACGAATTCATCGTGCCGCTGCTCGCCGGCGAGCATGTCACCGACGACACCGGCACCGGCTTCGTGCACACCGCGCCGAGCCACGGCCGCGAGGACTTCGACGTCTGGACGGCCAACACCCGCGAGCTCGATGCGCGCGGCATCCCGACCGCGATCCCGTATACGGTCGACGAGAACGGCGCCTACACCGCACAGGCGCCGGGCTTCACCGGCAAACGCGTGCTCAACGACAAGGGCGAGAAGGGCGATGCCAACGAGGCCGTGATCAAGGCGCTGATCGAGGCCGGCAGGCTGCTCGCGCGCGGCCGCCTCAAGCACCAGTATCCGCATTCCTGGCGTTCCAAGAAGCCGGTGATCTTTCGCAACACACCGCAATGGTTTATCGCGATGGATAAGCCTATCACAGCGAAACTCCTTCCTGAACTTCCGGCATCGCGGGTCGACGACGTAGACTTTGTTGATGACGAACCTGTTTTGGACACGATTCGAAACCGAGCACTAATTGCTATCGGTGAAACGAAGTGGGTTCCTGAAGCGGGCCGCAATCGCATCAACGGCATGATTGAAAATCGCCCCGACTGGGTGATCTCGCGGCAGCGCGCCTGGGGCGTGCCGATCGCCGTGTTCGTGCGCGAGAACAGCGAC
This sequence comes from Bradyrhizobium sp. USDA 3315, assembly GCF_054056795.1. NCBI lineage: Bacteria > Pseudomonadati > Pseudomonadota > Alphaproteobacteria > Hyphomicrobiales > Nitrobacteraceae > Bradyrhizobium > Bradyrhizobium sp. USDA 3315. The sequence goes on from NZ_JBSRYP010000001.1 coordinate 514,326, forward strand.
GGCTCGGCCGAGATCCTGCAGGACGAGGTGGTCAACCAGCGCATCACCGAAGCGTTTATGGAGGAAGGCGCCGACGCCTGGTACATGGACGGCGCCCGCGAGCGCTTCCTCGGGTCCCGCGCGTCCGAGAACTGGAAGAAGGTCGACGACATCTGCGACGTCTGGTTCGATTCCGGCTCCACGCATGCCTTCGTGCTGGAAGACCGCCAGAACTTCCCGCAGCTCGGCAACATCGTCCGCAAGGTCGATGGCGGCAACGACACCGTGATGTATCTCGAAGGCAGCGACCAGCATCGCGGCTGGTTCCACTCGTCGCTCTTGGAAAGCGCCGGCACGCGCGGCCGCGCGCCTTATGACATCGTGCTGACCCACGGCTTCACGCTCGACGAGAACGGCCGCAAGATGTCGAAGTCGCTCGGCAACACCGTCGAACCGCAGAAGGTGATCAAGGATTCCGGCGCGGATATCCTGCGCCTGTGGGTGTGCGCCACCGACTATGCCGACGACCAGCGCATCGGCCCGGAGATCCTCAAGAACACCATCGAGACCTATCGCAAGCTACGCAACTCGATCCGCTGGATGCTCGGCACGCTGCATCATTTCAAGCCGAGCGAGAAGGTCGCCTTTGCCGAGATGCCCGAGCTCGAGCGGCTGATGCTGCACGAGCTCGCCGGCCACACCGAGACCATCCGCAAGGCCTATGCCGACTTCGACTACAAGACCGTGGTCGCAAGCCTCGCGGCCTTCATGAACTCCGAGCTGTCGGCGTTCTACTTCGACATCCGCAAGGACACGCTGTATTGCGATCCGCCGTCCTCGGTGGCGCGCAAGGCGGCGCTGACCACGATCGATCTGCTCTGCGACGCGATACTGAAATGGCTGGCGCCGATCCTCAGCTTCACCACCGACGAAGCCTGGCGGATGTATCGGCCGAACGCCGAGCCTTCGGTGCATCTCACGTTGTTCCCTGAAGGTCTCGAGCAGTTCCGCGACGACGCGCTTGCCGCGAAGTGGGAAACGGTCCGCAACGTCCGCCGCGTCGTCACCGGCGCGCTCGAGCTCGAACGCGCCGCCAAGCGGATCGGCTCCTCGCTCGAGGCATCGCCGGTGATCTACGTCGCCGACAGGGAGATGCTGGCCACGCTGTTCGACATCGATCTCGCCGAAGTCTGCATCACTTCGAACTATGAGGTGCGCAAGGGCGAGGCGCCGGCCACAGCCTTCCGCCTCGATGCCGTGCCTGGAGTTGCTGTCGTGGTCGAGAAGGCGGTCGGCACCAAATGCGCCCGTTCGTGGAAGATTCTGCCGACGGTGGGCGAGGACCCCGAATATCCCGACGTCTCGCCGCGCGACGCGCAAGCGCTGCGCGAATGGAAGGCGCTGGAGGTCTCGGCTTGAGCTCGCCCGTTCGCGCCGGTGTGCTTGCGGCGGTGATCACCCTGATCGCCGACCAGGCCTCCAAGCTCTGGCTGCTCCATGTCCTCGACATCGTGCATCACGCCCCGGTGCGGGTGACGCCGTTCTTCGACCTGGTGCTGGCCTGGAATCCAGGGATCAGTTTCGGCTGGTTCCAGAGCGAGACCCCGGCGGCCCAGATCCTGCTGATGGTGATCAAGGCCGCGGCCGTGATCGCGCTGGCGATCTGGATGGCGCGGTCGCGGACCTGGCTCGCGACGGTGTCGCTCGGCCTGATCATCGGCGGTGCCATCGGGAACGGCATCGACCGTTTCGCCTATGGCGCGGTGGTCGATTTTGCCCTGCTTCATGCCGAGATCGGGGGAAAAACCTTCAATTGGTACATCTTCAACCTCGCCGACGTAGCCATCGTTGCTGGCGTGGCAGCCCTATTGTATGATTCCGTGGTGGGGACCCCCGCCGTAAAAGCGCCCTGATCCCGGCCGATACGAGCCGGTCAGCGGTCGACACCTGCTCAAGCGGAACTGTGCCTAAGCCAGTGATCGCTTTGGCGAATTTTGAGATGGGAATGGCGCGATGCGCAACACCAAAGCCCGCGGTTACCTGATCGAAACGTCCCGGATGCCGCTGATGCGCGGCCTGCGCCTGGCGTTCGTCGCAGCCGGGATCGGCCTTGTCATGACGGCCGGCCCGGTGCGCGCCGGCGACGATGAGGATGACGGCGACGATGGACTGACCTTCGAAGAGCGGATCGTCGACAATCTGATGACCGGGCTCGGCGCCAAGAGCGCGGCCAGCAAGGGCATCGACTACCGAGAGCGCTCGCCGCTGGTGGTGCCGCCGAAGCTGGATTTGCCCCCGCCGGCATCGACCGCCCAGGTCAACGCGCCGAACTGGCCGAAGGACCCTGATATCGCGGCGCGCAAGGCTGCGATCGCGGCGCGCAAGAAGGATGTCAAGAAAGAGCCGTGGCAGTCCGCGGTGGCGTTGACGCCGGCCGAGATAGAGGCGGGCCGCAAGCAGCAGACGGCCACCGATGGCCGCAAGGAGCCGCTGGAGCCCGGCGTGAGCACCAATCCGTCGCTGATGCCGAGCCAGCTCGGTTACACCGGCGGCCTACTCGGCATGTTCAAGGGGAACAGCAGCGAGTCCAAACCGTTCAAGGGTGAGCCGACGCGCGACTCGCTGACCGAGCCGCCGCCGGGCTACCAGACCCCGTCCTCGGGCTTTGCCTACGGCACCGGACCGATGATGCCGAAGTCGCAAGAAGGCCAATACGACGTCATGAGCGGAAAACCGGTACAGTGATCGCTTGGCCTCCGCGGGCGAAGGCTGACATGAGCAAAGCTTAATGCGGGGCGGCGGGTGTCTCTCCGCTTCGTGACCATCGGCACGGGAACGACCGTGTACGATGGCATGCTTTCGCGCCCCGGCCGTGGGTCCGGGCTTTCATAAGGACCATGATGCGCTCTCGCCGATCGATCGCCCTGTTCGCTGCCGCATTCGTTTCCACCATCCCGCTGCCGGGTGCCAGCCTCCGCGCCCAGACCACCGTCACCTCGGAACGCCCCGCCAGTTTCACGCTCGACAACGGCCTGCAGGTCGTGGTGATCCCCGACCACCGCACGCCGGTGGTCACGCAGATGATCTGGTACAAGGTCGGCTCGGCCGACGAGACGCCCGGCAAGTCCGGCCTGGCGCACTTCCTCGAGCATCTGATGTTCAAGGGCACCGCCAAGCATCCGGCCGGCGAGTTCTCGCAGACCGTGCTGCGCGTCGGCGGCAATGAGAACGCCTTCACCTCGGTCGACTACACCGGCTACTTCCAGCGCGTGCCGCGCGAGCAGCTGCCGACCATGATGGAGTTCGAGGCCGACCGCATGACCGGCCTGATCCTCAAGGACGAGAACGTGCTGCCCGAGCGCGATGTCGTCCTCGAGGAGTTCAACATGCGGGTTGCCAACAACCCGGATGCAAGACTGACCGAGCAGATCATGGCCGCGCTTTATCTCAACCATCCCTATGGCCGGCCGGTGATCGGCTGGCACCAGGAGATCGAGAAGCTCGACCGCGAGGATGCGCTCGCCTTCTACCGCCGCTTCTACGCGCCGAACAACGCGATCCTGGTCATCGCCGGCGACGTCGACGTCAAGGATATCCGCCCGCTGGTCGAGAAGAACTTCGGCCCGATCCCGGCGCAGCATGCGATCCCCGAGAAGCGGGTCAGGCCGCAGGAGCCGACACCGGCCGCGCCGCGCACCGTGACGCTGTCGGATCCGCGCGTCGAACAGCCGAGCCTGCGCCGCTATTACCTGGTGCCCTCGGCGACAACCGCCGCTTCAGGCGAGAGCCAGGCGCTCGATGTGCTCGCGCAGTTGATGGGCGGCGGCGCCAACTCCTATCTCTACCGCTCGCTGGTGATCGACAAGGGCCTCGCGATCTCGGCCGGCGCCGGCTACCAGGGCACTTCGCTCGATCCGTCGCAATTCTCGATCTCGGTGACGCCGAAACCCGGCGTCGAGTTCGCGCAGATCGAGGACGCGATCGACAAGGTGATCGCCGACCTCGCGCAGAACCCGGCGCGCGCCGAGGATCTCGAACGGGTCAAGACCCAGCTCATCGCGGAGGCGATCTACGCCCAGGACAACCAGGCGACGCTGGCACGCTGGTATGGCGGCGCGCTGACCACCGGGCTCAGCATCGAGGATATCCGCAGCTGGCCGGACCGCATCCGCGCCGTCACCGCCGAGCAGGTGCGCAATGCCGCCGCCAGCTGGCTCGACAAGAAGCGGTCGGTGACCGGCTACCTGATCAAGGATACTGCGCCGAAACGTGAGGAGAAGCGCTCGTGATCTATTCCCTCACCCGCCGTGCGGCGCTGATCGGCGGCGCCTGCGCCGCGCTGCTGACGCTGACTTCAGTGCCCTCGCAGGCCGCGGCCAAGATCCAGCGGCTGGTATCGCCCGGCGGCATCGAGGCCTGGTTCGTGCAGGACGCGACCGTGCCGCTGATCGCGATGGAATATGCCTTCAGCGGCGGCGCCAGCCAGGATCCGCCCGGCAAGCCCGGCGTCGGCAATCTGGTCGCCGACCTGCTCGACGAGGGCTCCGGCGATCTCGATTCCAAAACCTACCATGAGCGGCTCGAGCGCCGCGCCATCGAGCTCAGCTTCCAGTCGAACCGCGATCAATTCCGCGGTTCGCTGCGCATGCTCAAGGACAACAAGGACGAAGCCTACGACCTGTTGCGGATGGCGCTGACCTCGCCGCACTTCGAGCCGAAGGACGTCGAACGGATCCGCGCCCAGGTGATCGCCAATCTGCGCCGCGAATCGACCAATCCGTCCTCGCTCGCCGGCCGCAAGTTCCTCGAACTCGCATTCGGCGATCATCCCTATGCCAGGACGGCCACCGGCACGCTCGACAGCGTGCCGACCATCCAGATCTCCGATCTCAAGGACTACACCCGCCGCATCATCGCCAAGGATACGCTGCGCGTTGCCGTGGTCGGCGACGTCGATGCCGATACGCTCGGCAAGCTGCTGGACAAGACCTTTGGCGGCCTGCCGGCGAAAGCCGAATTGACGCCCATTCCTGACGTCGTGGCGACCAGGCCGCCGCAGCGCGCCTTCGTCCCGCTCGACGTGCCGCAGACCGTCGTCACCTTCGGCGGCCCCGGCATCGCCAGGCACGATCCGGACTTCATGGCGGCCTATGTGGTGAACCACATTCTCGGCGGCGGCGGACTGTCGTCGCGGCTCTACAAGGAAGTGCGCGAGAAGCGTGGGCTGGCCTACTCGATCTATGAAGCGCTGGTCTGGATGGATCACTCCGCGCTGTTCATCGGCAACACCGGCACCCGCGCCGATCGCGCCGGCGAGACCGTCGATGCGATCGAAGCGGAAGTCCGCCGCATCGCCGAGGAAGGTCCGACGCAGAAGGAGCTCGACGAGGCGAAGTCCTACCTGAAGGGGTCGCAGATGCTGGCGCTCGACACCTCCTCCAAGCTCGCGCAGGCGATGCTGCAATACCAGCTCGACAAGCTGCCGATCGATTACATCGAGAAGCGCAACGCCATCGTCGACGCGGTGACGCTCGACGATGCCAAGCGGGTCGCCAAAAAGCTCTGGGGCAACGGCCTGCTCACCGCAATCGTCGGCCGCGCCCCGCAGGCCGCGGCGCAGCCGGTGTCGGCGCCGCCGAAGGCGAACTGACGCGCTTCGGCGCGCTCTCACTTCTTCGTCCGCACCACCGCCGTGGCCACCCCTCTCCCCACCCTCCCCCGCAAGGGCCGCAAGGGGGGAGGGAGCTGGAACAGCGTGCTCACCTCACACCGAGTCACCGCAAACACTACAGCCCGTTCTCGGGCCGTCAGGGACGTATAGGCGGTAGGGCTCCCTCCCCCTGCGGGTAGGGCAATCGCATATGGCCGTTTGAGGCGATCGGAGTTCCCACAAACTCGTCATGCCCGGGCTTGTCCCGGGCATCCACGTCTTCGTTTCCACGCGAAGAAAAGACGTGGATGGCCGGGACAAGCCCGGCCATGACGGCGCGGAAGAATCGGCTCATTCCATATGCGATTGCCCTGCTTTTGCGGGGGAGGGTGGGGAGAGGGGTAAGCCACACGCGGCGCTCTCAGACGTACCTAACGCTGCATCTACGCAGCTGAAGCACGCACAGCACAAACCCGCTATCCTGCGGCCTGCCGATTCTTCCCTCCACGGGTGATGTCATGCTGCGGGTGTCCCGCGACCTTGCGATCGACGAGAACGACATTGAGATCGTCTTTGTCCGCGCCTCCGGCCCGGGCGGACAGAATGTCAACAAGGTCTCGACCGCGGCGCAGCTTCGCTTCGATACCAACAAGATTGCATTGCCGGCAGACGCCGCGCAGCGGCTGGCGCGGCTCGCCGGCAGCCGCATGACCAAGGAAGGCGTGATCGTGATCCACGCCTTCCGCTTTCGCACCCAGGAACGCAATCGCGCCGATGCGATCGAGCGGCTGCTCGAGATGTTGAGGGAGGCGATGGTGCGGCCGACACCGCGGCGGCCGACCAAGCCGACGCTCGGCTCCAAGCAGCGCCGGCTCGAGGGCAAGAAGCGCCGCAGCGACATCAAGGCGGGGCGCGGCGCCCGCCGTTTCGACGATTAGATCATAACGCGTTTCCACGGAATCGCATCATGATCTCATCTCCTTGTTTGAGCATGATCTTTTCGGAAAACCGGTTTCCACTTTTCCGGATCATGCTCCAGGGAACGCCGGACGCAGCGCGCGCGGCACTGCATCCGGGATCCGGTCAGCGTAACCAGAAGCGTTTTCGCGCGAAGCGGATGTCGGTTCGCGCGAAGGAACGCGTCAGAACAAGAAGCTCGAGCCTTGGTTCCGATTGATCAGAACCGCGAAGGCTCTCGTGCTTCAGTACTTCTTGGTTGCGGGCGCCATCTCGGAACCGCCCGACTTCGGTGCCGTGCGTCCGCTGCCGACCGTTCCCTTGCTGCCCGACTTGGCGGCGGCGCCGCTCTTCTGCGTCGTCGCGCCAGGTTGCGCCGTCATTTCCTCATCGCCGCTGCCGGACATGCCGCCGCCCTGCTGCATGGTACCTCTGCCCTGTGCACCGCCGCGGGTATCCGGTGCAGTCGTTCCCTGTGCCAGGACGGGGCCGGCCATCGCGGCCGAGATGGCAAGGGCGAGCACGCTGGTTTTTGCAAACGTCATCCATTTCTCCTGGGACTTTAATTGACGATGGAGGAGCGGCGCAGGTGGTGCGCCGTTTGCAGCGCCGACCCTGAACCCCATCGCGCAAGACTGCATTTTCCGCAAACGGCGCACGCGAGATGCAAGCTGCGTCGTGTGGTGATCGTGCAGGGATTTCGCGGTCATTTTGCGAAATTGTCGTCCGCATATGCGGCAACCACCGGTTCCGCGCCAGATCACCGCCCAGCTTTGTTCTGCTGTGAAACAGCCCGCTACTACCAACGGCGGATTTCAGCCTCCTACAGTCACCGCACAGAGGCGGTGATGTAGATGACAAAGCTGCGCGCAAGGTGGTCGTTGGGGCTGGGATTTTGCAGCGCAATGCTTGCAGTGCAAATGACGGCTGCGCAGATGCCCCTGCCCGCCGCCAGGCCGCCCGATGGGGCGACGCTGTTCAAGCAGCAATGCGCGACCTGCCACACCACCAACATGTCGGATGCCGTCCGGCAAGGCCCGTCGCTCTATAAGGTCGTCGGCCGCCACGCCGGCAAGGCCGACGGCTTCAAATATTCCGCGGGATTCAGCAAGGCCGATTTCGTCTGGGACGACGCCAGGCTCGATGCCTGGCTGACCAATCCGCAGGAGGTGATCCCGGGCGCCGTGATGGCCTACCGGCAGGCCAAGCCGGAAACCCGCGCCATGATCATCGCCTATCTGAAGGAGCTGAACTGAATGGCGAAACCCGTGCATTCGATGATCCGCGTGTTTGACGAAGGAAAAGCGCTCGACTTCTACCAGCGCGCGTTTGGCCTGGAGATCGCGGACAATCTGAGATTTCCCGATTTCGCGCTGATCTATCTGCGCCATCCCTCCTCGCCCTTCGAGGTCGAGCTCACGGTCAACTTCGATCGCAAGGAGCCCTACACGCTCGGCGACGGCTACGGCCATCTCGCCGTCATCGTCGATGACGTCGATGCCGAGCACGCGCGCTTCGAAAAGGAGAAACTGTCGCCGGGGCCGCTGCGCGACTTCAAGCACGACGGCAAGACGCTGGCGCGCTTCTTCTTCGTCTCCGATCCCGACGGCTACAAGATCGAGGTGATCCAGCGCGGCGGGCGCTTCGGCTAGAGCATGCTCAGACAACAAGGCAATTGCACAAATAAAAATTGACGGAGGAACCCATGAGAGAAATCGATCGACGCAGCAAATATGACCGGCGTGTCTTTCTCAAAGGCGCGGCCGTGACCGCACCCGCAGTCGCGATTGCGACCTCGACGGGGCTCGGTATCACCGATGCGTGGGCCGAAGGCGCCACGACGCTGACGCCGGCCACGCTGAAGACGCTGCTGAAGATGGCGCGCGATATCTATCCGCACGATTTCCTCGGCGACAGCTACTACATAGCAGCGGTCAAGCCGTATGACGAGAAGGCCGCGAAGGATCCGGCGGTCAAGTCGCTGATCAATGACGGCGTCACGAGGCTCGATCAGGCGGCCAACGACCGCCACAAGATGCCTTATGTCCAGGTCGCCTGGGAAAACGATCGCGTCGCGCTGCTGCAACAGATCGAACAGAGCGCCTTCTTCCAGAAGATCCGCGGCGACCTCATCGTCTCCATCTACAACAACAAGGAGGTGTGGCCGCGGTTCGGCTACGAGGGCTCCTCGGCCGAGCATGGCGGCTACATCAAGCGCGGCTTCGCCGATATCGACTGGCTGCCGAAGGTCTAACGGGTCGGGAGGAAACAATGGCAAAATTCGATCTGAATGACAGCGGCGTTGTGGTGATCGTCGGCTCCGGTGCCGGCGGCGGAACGCTCGGCAATGAACTGGCGCAGAAGGGCGTCAAGGTCGTGATCCTGGAAGCCGGCCCGCGCATCGAGAACCAGGACTTCATCAACGATGAATGGGACAGCTTCACCCAACTCGCCTGGTCCGACGCGCGCTCGACCTCGGGCAGCTGGCGCGTCCACCAGGACTTTCCGGGCCTGCCGGCCTGGATCGTGAAGGCGGTCGGCGGCTCGACCACGCACTGGGCGGGCGCCTCGCTGCGCTTCGACGAGCACGAGTTCAAGATCAAGTCGGCCTATGGCACCATTCCCGGCGCCAACCTGATCGACTGGCCGATCACGCTCGCCGAGATGGAGCCGTGGTACGCCAAGGCCGAGGACAAGATGGGCGTCACCCGCACCAACGGCATCCCAGGGCTGCCCGGCAACAATAACTTCAAGGTGATGGAAGCCGGCGCCAGGAAGCTCGGCTACAAGGAGGTGCACACCGGGCGGATGGCGATCAACAGCGAGCCGCGCGACGGCCGCGGTTCCTGCCAGCAGATCGGCTTCTGCTTCCAGGGCTGCAAGTCGGGCGCCAAATGGTCGACGCTCTACACCGAGATCCCGAAGGGCGAAGCCACCGGCAATCTCGAAGTGCGCCCCGGCAGCATGGTGATCAAGATCGAGCACGACCAGTCCGGCAAGGTCACCGGCGTGGTCTACGCCGATGCGACGGGCGCGATGCAGCGCCAGAAGGCCCGCGTCGTCGCGGTCGCCGGCAACTCGATCGAGAGCCCGCGGCTCTTGCTCAACAGCGCGTCCAGCATGTTCCCGGACGGGCTCGCCAATTCATCCGGCCAGGTCGGCCGCAACTACATGCGGCATATGACCGGCAGCGTGTATGCGAGCTTCGAGAAATCGGTGCACATGTATCGCGGCACCACGATGGCCGGCATCATCCGCGACGAGGCCAAGAACGATCCGAAGCGCGGCTTCGTCGGCGGCTACGAGATGGAGACGCTGTCGCTCGGCCTGCCCTTCATGGCCGCGTTCCTCAATCCCGGCGCCTGGGGACGCAGCTTCACCAGCGCGATCGAGGGCTATCCGCGGATGGCCGGCATGTGGCTGGTCGGCGAGGACATGCCGCAGGAGACCAACCGCATCACGCTGGATCCGAAGATCAAGGACAAGTTCGGCATGCCGGTCGCCAGCGTGCATTTCGACGATCATCCGAACGACGTCGCGATGCGCGATCACGCCTACAAGCAGGGCTCCGCGGTCTATGAGGCGGTCGGTGCCACCGTCACCTATCCGACGCCGCCCTACCCCTCGACCCATAACATGGGCACCAACCGGATGAGCGAGAAGCCGCGCGACGGCGTGGTCAACAAGTTCGGCCAGACCCACGACATCAAGAACCTGTTCGTCTCCGACGGCAGCCAGTTCACGAGCGGAGCGGCCTGCAACCCGACGCTGACGATCGTGTCGCTGGCGATCCGCCAGGCCGACCGCATCGCCGGCGCGATGCAGCGCAAGGAGATCTAGACCAGACGACCATTCGAACCGAGTCCGGATTCCGCCTCACCTCGCCCCGCGTGCGGGGAGAGATCGGAGCGCATCGTTAGATGCGTTCCGGGTGAGGGGGAGTCTCCGCAAACGCAGCTGTCACCGGATACGCGGAGACGGCCCCTCAGCCCAACCCTCTCCCCGTAAGCACGGGGCGAGGGAGCGCAGCGCCGTCGTGGTCGCCACTGCGCTTTAGCAAGAAAATACAATTCCCCTCTCACTGAAGCGGCCCTGTCCAGTCAGGGCAAGGCCGCTTTCTTTTTGCGTGATGGACTTGCGCGAAATCTATTCCGCCGCATCCATGATCGCCGCCGCCCCGCGATAGTCCGGGACCACCGCCGGCGCATTGGCCTTGGCGCGGTAGATCAGGCAGGAGCAGCGCAGCAGCGACGCGAAATTGTTCACCTCGCCGTGATGATCCAGCACCTCGTTGTGCAGGGTGGTGAGGAACTTGGCCAAGGTCATGCCTTCCTTGGCCGCGATCTCCTCCAGCGTATCCCAGAACGACATTTCCAGCCGGATCGAGGTGCAATGGCCGTCGATCCGCAACGATCGGGTCTGCGATTCATAGTCGCGTTGCGGCTGATGCGCGAAAAGATGGCACATGGCGTTCCTCCGGCGAGAACTTATAATTTTTCTAAACGATATACCTGTGCGCGCGGCCCCACAATCGGGACGTAGGGCGTAACGCGCCGGCCGCCGAAGCCAAGCGTCTTCAAGGCGATAGGCCGGACTCATCCCCAACCCGCATCCGGCCGCCATATCGGTCCCATGCATTTGCCGGCGCGGCGACTTATAGTAATGGCCAGCCTCGAATCGCTCCTCCGAACGTCCAATCCATGCCCGTCCGCCAGCTTCCCGAACAGCTCGTCAACCGCATCGCTGCCGGCGAAGTGGTCGAACGCCCCGCGAGCGTGGTCAAGGAACTGGTCGAGAACGCGATCGACGCCGGCGCCAGCAGGATTGACGTTTTCACCGATGGCGGCGGGCGGCGCCGGATCGGCATTACCGACGACGGCGGCGGCATGACCCGCGCCGACCTCGCGCTTGCGGTCGACCGTCACGCCACCTCCAAGCTCGACGACGAAGACCTGCTGCGCATCCGCACGCTCGGGTTCCGCGGCGAGGCGCTGCCCTCGATCGGCGCGGTCGCAAAGCTCGGCATCACGACGCGTCATGCCAGCGAGCCGCATGCCTGGTCGCTGTCGGTCGAAGGCGGCGAGAAGTCGGAGGTCATGCCGGCCGCGCTCGGCCAGGGCACCCGCGTCGAGGTCAATGAACTCTTCTATGCGACGCCGGCGCGGCTGAAGTTCCTGAAGACCGACCGCACCGAGGCCGAGGCGATCCGCGAGGTGGTACGCCGCCTCGGCATGGCGCGTCCCGACATCGCCTTCACGCTGGCCGGCGAAGAGCGTGCGCCGGTCACCTGGGCCGCGGCGCTGCCCGGCGCGGCCGGCCGGCTGACCCGGCTCGGCGATATCCTGGGTGCGGATTTTCGTGCCAGTGCGATCGAGGTGCGCGCCGAGCGCGAGGGCGTCGTGGTCGAAGGCTTTGCCGCCGCGCCGTCGCTGACCCGCGCCAATGCGCTCGGGCAATATCTGTTCGTCAACGGCCGCCCGGTGCGCGACAAGCTGATCCTCGGCGCCGTGCGCGCGGCCTATTCCGACTATCTGCCGCGCGACCGCCATCCCGTCGTGGCGCTGTTCGTGACCTGCGACCCCGAGGGCGTCGATGCCAATGTGCATCCGGCCAAGACCGAGGTGCGCTTCCGCAACGCCGGCCTGGTTCGCGCGCTCATCGTGCACGCCTTGAAGGAGGGCCTTGCGCGCGAAGGCAGGCGCACCGCGGCCAATACCGCCGACGGCGCCGCGCTCTCGGCCTTCCGCCCGGCCTTCACGCCGCCACGTCCGGGCAATTGGGACTGGCGCGGCTCGCCGTCCTATCCGGTTGGTCCGATGCGCGCATTCGACGGTGCGGCGGCGCCCGCCTTCGCCGAGCCCGGACAGGCCGCCTTCGACGTCGGCGCGCCGACCGCCGATGTGCGCTTCGAGGCCGCGCCCGCGCCCGACCTGCTCGACCGGCCGCTCGGCGCCGCGCGCACCCAGATCCACGAGACCTACATCGTCTCGCAGACCCGCGACGGCCTCATCGTGGTCGACCAGCACGCGGCGCATGAGCGCATCGTCTATGAGAAGCTCAAGGCCTCGCTGGCGAAGAACGGCGTGCAGCGGCAGATCCTCTTGATCCCCGAGATCGTCGAGCTCGATGAGGCGACCGTCGAGAAGCTGCTCGACCGCGCCGAGGAGCTGGCGTCGTTCGGGCTGGCGATCGAATCCTTCGGCCCCGGCGCCGTCGCGGTGCGCGAGACGCCTTCGCTGCTCGGCAAGGCCAATGCGGCGGGCCTGTTGCGCGACCTCGCCGAGCACATGGCCGAATGGGACGAGGCGCTGCCGCTGGAACGCCGGCTGATGCACGTCGCCGCCACCATGGCCTGCCACGGCTCGGTCCGCGCCGGCCGCCGCCTCAAGCCGGAAGAGATGAACGCGCTACTCCGCGAGATGGAGGACACGCCGAACTCCGGCCAGTGCAACCACGGCCGCCCGACCTATGTCGAATTGAAGCTGAGCGATATCGAGAAGCTGTTCGGGCGGCGGTAGTCTCCATCCCCGTCGTCCTGGGCAAGCCAACGGGTCGGCGCAAAGCGCCGCCCGATGACAAACTCCGCGCGACCCGGGACCCATAACCACCGATCTCTCGTTTGAGAGACGCTCGGGCCACAGCGCGCTTCCACAAAGCACATTCGTGGTTATGGGTCCCTGCTCCCGTGCGCAATTGCGCACTAGGCAGGGACGACAGATCAGGGCATCCTACAAATCCTTGCGCGCGAACACCTCCAACGCCGTGCGCAACTGTGCGATCCATTCGTTGCCGTCCTCGAACTCGCCCGCCGCAATGCGAGCGCAGATCCGATCGAGATCATCGTCATCGGCTGCACGCTTGCCGATCTGCCGGACGATCGCGGCATAGCCGTCCACCAGCAGCACGAGGCCGGGCGCGCTCGCTGCAACATATTGCTCCCGCGCATCGCGGAACAGCCGGGACGCGTCGTCGTAGCGGCCGAGCGCAAGGTCGAAGGCCCCCACCATCCAGACGCCCGTTCCCTCGCGCAGCGGTGCGAGCCCCAGGCTCCGCACCAGCGCTAACGAACGTTCCGCAAGCTCGCGTGCGGCCAGCAGATTGTCCTGATTGATCGGCTTGTCGGACACGCTCCAGCCCGGCCAGCAATCGGCCGCCGCATTGAACGTCCAGCGCTGGACCATCATGAGCGCGTCACGCGCGTCCCCATCCCGCGCGCCGCAACCGCGCTCGATCTGATCGGCGGCATCGCGCGCTGCCGCAAGCAGCGCCGCATCATCGCCAGCGCCGCGCAACGCCTTGACCTGCGTCTCCAGCTGACCGGCCAGCCCGGCAAGAGTGTCGGCCATGGTTCGCGCTCCCCTAGCGGTGATGAATCAGTATCGCGTAGGATGGGTAGAGCGAAGCGAAACCCATCATCTCAAGGCTTGCACCGGTGCGATGGGTTTCGCTTCGCTCTACCCATCCTCATATGGGGATTTGTGAGTCAAGTCTCTTCGCGAGGTCTGGGTTGGTGTTTGACGGCAAGAGGGCGGCGCGCGGAGCCGAGCGTAGCGCAGCGCGACGACCGGGCAACGAACAGGGATTGGCTTCCGAAGATTGCTGCAGTTCACTGCATCACCTCATATCCGGTCGGATTGTTTGATCCGTACCCACTTTCCGCATGCTTGCGGCGAGGAAGCCTGGCGAGGATGAGACCCATCTACGAAACGGCGGTTGAAGCCCTAGGATGGCACGGTCATCATCCATCCCGCACGGAGCGCGGCGAAGCCGCGGCGCGTGGTGGGGTGGTCGGTTTTACGCCTTGATCACGGCCTGGTCGGGGACGAGGCCGGTGGTGAGATAGCGCCACAATGCCACGATCAGCTTGCGCGCCAGCGCGACGATGGCGATGCGTTTGGCGCGCTTGCCGGCGTCGGCGGTGCGGGTGCGGAACCAGCGGCTGAGCGTGCTGTCGCCTTGATGACGAAGCCACAGCCAGGCCAGTTCGATCGCCTTGTGGCGGGCGCGCCGATTGCCGGCCTTGCTGATGCCTTGCTCGCGATCGGTGCCGCCGCTCTTCCAGGGACTGGGCGTCAATCCGCAATAGCTGGCGACCTCGCGGCGGTTGCGGAAGTCCTTGTAGAACAGCTCGTTCACCAGCGTTGCCGTGAAGGCCGGGCCGAGCGCCTTGAGCCGCTGCAATTGATCTCGTCGCTCGACCATCGGCGTCGGAACCGCCGGAGAAGTGTCCGCAGCCTGGGTCTGCTCCAGCGCCGCGAGTTGCTCACACACCAGCATCAGCCGGGCGTGCTCGCGCTTGATCTCGGCCAGAAGATGCGGCGGCAGCGCCTCGCCCTGCCAGTCGCGCTGCCGCTCGAGCCAGGTAAGCCAGTCGCGCCGCCGCGGATTGCCGACCGCCATCCCCCGAAGACGCAGCAACGCCTTGATCCGGTTGCTGTGGGCGGTCTGCTCGGTGACCAGGCGGTCGCGTTCGCGGCTGGCGCGCCGGGCATCCTCCGCTTCCACGCGCGGCACCCGCACGATCCGGACCACCCGCGGCTCACCCCGCAAATAGGCCATCAGCGTGCGCAGCAATAGCTCGCCGTCGATCCGGTCCGTCTTTGCTCGCCGTGCCCGCTGCTCCACCGCAATGCTCGCGGGGTCGAACACGAAGTTCAAAATCCCGGCCGCCTCCAGCAGCCGGTGCAGCCAAAAGCCGTCATAGCCGGCTTCATAGCAGCTCACCACACGCGGCACCGATCCGAGCTTCTCCGCCACCCGGGCGCGGGTCCGTTCGATCAACGCCAGCAGTTCGGCGTGATCGCCTCCTTGCAGCTTGTGGCGCGACATCCGATCCCGGTCCGGGCTGTGCAGCGTCACAAGCCACGTCTTCTGACTGAGTTCGATCGCAACAAAAATTGTGCCACAATGGCTGGCGGTGGGCGTCCCTGCGGTCGATGCTTGCATCTGACTTCTCCGATGGTTCGAGTGTGGAAACCCAAATCTATCGGAAAGGCCACGCTCACCGCCCCATGGAATCTATGAATTCTAGATTGCGGTGACAGCACGCAAAAACACGAACTCGGTGTCGTCATAGGCCCGCCGCTCGAGCTCCTCGAAGCCCTCGGGTGCCGCGAACGCCGCGGCCTTTGCCTCTTCCACCACGAGCAGCGCGCCCGGCGTCAGCCAGCCGCCGTCGCGCAGCGAGGCGAGCGCCTTGTCGGCCAGCCCCTTGCCATAGGGCGGATCGAGAAACACCAGCGAGAACGGCTCGACCGGATGCGCCGGTCCAAGATCGGTGGCATCGCGGCGATAGACCTTGGTCGTGCCGCCGAGGCCGAGCGACTCGACATTGTTGCGCAGCAGCGCGCGCGCCTCGGCGCCATTGTCGACGAACAGCGTGAACCTGGCGCCGCGCGAGACCGCCTCGATGCCGAGCGCGCCGGTGCCGGCAAACAGATCGAGCACGCGCGCGTCCTCAATCGGATTGTCGTAGGCGTGGATCAGAATGTTGAACACGGACTCGCGCAGGCGGTCCGCGGTCGGACGAATCTCGCGGCCCGCAGGCGAAGCGAGATTGCGGCCCTTCAGCCTGCCCCCGACGACGCGCATCGACCGTTACTCGTCGCGCGGCTTGAGATCGCGCTTGCCGTGATAGCCGCGCTTGGGACGGCGCGGCGGGCCGTAGCCGCTCGCTTCGTCTTCATTGCGGGCACGCGCTTCCTCGCTGCCGGTGCGCTGCACCAGCACGCGGCGGCCCTTGCGATCGTTGATGGTTTCGCGCTTGCTGGGCTTCGGCTTCCTCGCCGGTGCATGGTCGCCGTCGGCTGCGTCACGCTGCTCCGGTCGCGTGAAGTCGGCGCCCGCGATCTTGGCGATCTTCTCGCCGAGCTGCTCGCGCAGCACCCGCGTCTTGACCTCCTCGACCTTGCCCTCCTCGAGCTCGCCGAGCTGGAACGGGCCGTAGGAAATCCGGATCAGGCGGTTCACCTCGAGCCCGAGATGCGCCATCACGTTGCGCACCTCGCGGTTCTTGCCTTCGCGGATCGCAAACACCACCCACACATTGGCGCTCTGGTCGCGTTCCAATGTCGCGTCGATCGGCCCGTATTTGACGCCGTCGACCTCGACGCCGCCCTTGAGCTGGTCGAGCTGGCTTTGCGTCACTTCGCCATGCGCGCGCACGCGGTAACGGCGTAGCCATCCTGTGTCGGGATGCTCCAGCGTCCGCGCCAGGCCGCCGTCATTGGTCAGCAGCAACAGGCCTTCGGTGTTGAAGTCGAGCCGGCCGATCGAGATCAGCCGCGGCAAGCCCTCGGGCAGATTGTCGAACACGGTCGGCCGCCCCTCGGGATCGGCATGCGTCGTCATCAGCCCGCGCGGCTTGTGATACATGAACAGCCGGGTCCGCTCGCGCGGCGGCAACGGCTTGCCGTCGACCGCCACCACATCGTTGTCGGTGATATCGAGCGCCGGCGAGTTGATCACGCGTCCGTTGACGGTGACGCGCCCTTGCGTGACGATCTCCTCGGCATCGCGGCGCGAGGCGAGACCGGCGCGCGCCAATACCTTGGCGATGCGTTCACCTGTCTTCTTCGGCTTCGGCTCGGGACGCTCGCGCCGGTCGTCGGTGGCGCGTTCGCGATAGGCACCGCGGCCGCCGAAGGCCGGGCGCTTCGCAAAGATCCTGCTGTCGTCCTCATTGTCGCGGCGCGGCCGGTCGGAGAAGCGACCCTCGCTGCGCGGGTGCTCCTGCCAGTCGGTGCGGCCTTCGGGCCGCTCACGCCGGCGATTGTCGCGGCCACCATCTTCATTATGACGATCCCAGCGCGGCCGGCCGAACTTCGGACGATCACCCTGCTCGCGGTCGTCGCGTGACTTCGAGAACCGCGGACGTTCGCCGCCACCGCGATCGTCGCGCGACCGCGAAAAGCGCGGGCGCTCGTCGCCGCCGCGGTCGTCGCGCGGCTTGTAGCCGTCGCGCGGCGTGCGATCCCGCTTTTGCCAGGGCTTCTCGTCGCCGCGGTCGCGGCCCTCGAAGTCGCGGTCGCGCTTGAAGCGCGGGCGATCGCCGAAATCGCGGCGCGGTGCGTCGCCATCCTCGCGGCGACGGAACGGGCGGCCTTCGCCCTTGTCCCCAAACGAGCGCTTGTCGCGATCGCCGCGCGAAAACTTCCGGTCATCGAATTTGCGCTCGGCGCGCTCGCCGCGCGGCGCAAAGGTCCGCTTCTCGCCGTCGCGCTCGCCACGCGGCCTGTAGGGGCGCTTCTCGCGATCGCCATAGGACCGCTTCTCGCCGAACTTGCGGTCGGATGAGCGGCCCTCCGAGCGCGCGCCGCCGCGCTGCGGACGATCGCCCGCATCAAAGTCCCGGCGCTCGCCGCGCGGTTTGAACGGGCGCTTTCCGCCACCCTCGCCGCCGCGGTCGTCGCGCTTGAAGCGCGGCCGGTCGCCGTAATCGCGGCGCGGCGCATCGCCGTCCTCGCGGCGGCGGAACGAGCGGCCCTCGCCCTTGTCGCCGAACGAGCGCTTGTCGCGATCACCACCTTTACCGCCGAAGCTGCGCTTGCCGAACGGCTTGTCCGATCCGCGGGAGCCACTGGGCCGCCCCTTCCCGGGCGCCCCCCGGTCCCGCCGGCCGCGGGAATCGTTGTTTTTGTCGCTGTCGCGGGGCATGAATGTTCTCGCCTGGAGGTTCAATTGGGGCGCAGGGCAACCGGCGATACGCGCGCCATCTGGGCGCGACTGGCGCAAAACCGGCATCCACTTCTGCTGAAGGCGACGCTACTAGCAGGTTTCTTCCGATGATACGAGGCATGTCTGCCCCTTCTTTCATGGATTTGGCGCTAAAAACCGCCGAAAGTGCCGGAAAAGCTGGCGAGGTTCCGATCGGATGCGTGATCGTGCGGGGCTACGAGGTGATCGCCACCGCCGGCAACCGCACCCTGACCGACCACGATCCGACGGCCCATGCGGAAATCCTTGCGATCCGGCAGGCCGCCGAGGCCATCGGCACCGAGCGGCTGGTCGATTGCGACCTCTACGTGACGCTGGAGCCCTGCACCATGTGTGCCGGCGCGATCTCCTTTGCCCGCATCCGCCGGCTCTATTACGGCGCCGCCGACCCCAAGGGCGGCGCGGTCGAGTCAGGCGTCCGGTTCTTCGCGCAGCCGACCTGCCACCATGTGCCGGAGGTCTATGGCGCGGTCGGCGAGACCGAGTCCGCGCGCCTGCTGCGCGAGTTCTTCAGGGAGCGACGCTAACGAATTCGTAGCGCGGACGACCTGTAGCCCGGATGAAGCCAACGGGTCGCGCGAACGCGCGCCCGATGACAGGCTCCGCGCAATCCGGGCTACCAAGATCTTGAACCCGTCATCCTGAGGAGCGCGCAGCGCGTCTCGAAGGATCGACGGCCACCAGCCGGGCCGTGCATCCTTCGAGACGCGCGTTCCGCGCTCCTCCAGCGACAAAGGCGAAGCCTTTGCGCGGGGATGACGGTGCTACCCCGCCAGGAAAAACTCCCGCAGCAGCTTCGCGGTCGCCTCCGGGGCCTCCTCGGGCAGGAAGTGCCCCGACGCCACCGGCGCGCCGCTGACATTGGTGGCCCAGGTCTTCCAGGTGTCGAGCGGTGTCGTTGCGGCGCTCGCAACCCCGGCATCGCCCCACAGCGCCAGCATCGGGACCGTGATCTTCTTGCCGGCGTCGACATCGGCCTTGTCGATCTCGTAGTCGGCATAGGCGCCGGCGCGATAGTCCTCGCACATCGCGTGGATGCGCGCGGGATCGCGGAATGGCGCAAGGTAGTGCGCGAGCGCGCGCGGATCGATCGCCTCCAGCGTCTTGCTTTTGGTCTGACTCGCCATCTTCTCCCTGAGGAAGAATTCGCCATTGTTGGAGATCAGCGTCTCCGGCAGCGGATAGGGCTGCGCCAGGAACGCCCAGTGATAGATCTTCAACGCCGACAGGCGATTGAGCTTCTGCCAGTAATCATAGGTCGGCGCGATATCGAGCACCGCAAGCTTCGACAGCCGGCCGGGATGATCGAGCGCGAGCCGGTACGACACCCGGCCGCCCCGGTCGTGGCCGGCGAGCGCGAAATGCACGTGCCCGAGTTGCTCCATCACCTCGACCATGGTCTTCGCCCAGGCCCGCTTGGTGTAGGGCGTATGATCCTTGTCGCTGTCGGGCATATCGGACCAGCCATAGCCCGGCAGGTCGGCGACGATCAGCGTGAACCTGTCGTCGAGTTTCGGCGCAACCGTGTGCCACATCACATGCGTCGAGGAGAAGCCGTGCAGCAGCAGCAAGGGCGGGCCCTTGCCGCCGACGCGGGCGAAGATGCGGCCCTGCGAGGTGTTGATCCATTCGGACGCATAGCCGGGAAAAAGATCAGCGAGATCAGGCATCGATAGCTCCTTCCCTGTGGCGGCCGCGCTGCTTCAAACTTTGTTCGGCGTTGCCGCTGGCTTTGACGAGGTTTATGCCATCCTCAAGTCCTGCCAACAACAACATGAAACGAGGAAGTGCCATGTCGATCGACTTCGAAATTCCCGCCGAAGCCAAGGCGATCCGCGAGAAGGTTCGCAAATTCGTCCACGACGAATGCATTCCGGCGGAAAAGGAACTCGACACCAAGCCGCTTGCCGAGGTGCTGGGACCGCTGCGGAAGAAGGCCCGCGCGCAGGGCCTGTGGTGCCCGTTCGTGCCCAAGGAGTATGGCGGTATGGGCCTCGGCCCGCTCGCCAACGCGCTGGTGCAGATGGAGCTCGGCGAGAGCATGCTCGGCGCGCTCTCGATGAACACGCAGGGACCGGACGACGCTTCGATGATAACGATCCTGGCGCACGGCACCGAGCACCAGAAGGAAAAATTCCTCAAGCCCCTGCTGAACGGCGAAAAGCGCATCTGCTTCTCGATGACCGAAAAGGCCGCCGGCGCCGATGCCACCGGCATGCAGACCACGGCGGTGAAGGACGGCAACGAGAACTACATCCTCAACGGCGAGAAATGGTTCTCCTCGTCGGCGAGCGTCGCCGACCTCGCACTGGTCATGGCGAAGACCGATCCCAACGCGCCGCGCCAGAAGCAATATTCGACCTTCATCGTCGAGCTGCCCAACCCCGGCTACCGCATCAAGCGCAACGTCGCCAACATGGCGATCGAGGGTCCGCATGACGACGTGATCCATGGCGGCCACTCCGAGATCGAGATCAAGGATCTGAAGGTGCCGGCCGACAATCTGCTCGGCGGCGAAGGCAACGGCTTCAACATGGGTCAGCACCGCCTCGCCTACGGCCGGCTGCGCCACGGCATGCACAACGTCGCCAAAGCGCAGCGCGCGCTCGACATGGCGGCCGCCCATGTCACCAAGCGCTCGACCTTCGGGCAATTACTGGCTGACCGGCAGGCGGTGCAGTTCATGCTCGCCGACTGTGCCAGCGAACTCTATATCGGCCGGCTGATGCTGCTGCACATCGCCTACAAGGCCGAGAAGGGCCTCGACATCCGCCAGGAGAACTCGATCGCCAAGATCTTCCACGCCCACATGGTGCACAAGGTGATCGATACCGCGATCCAGCTGCACGGCGCGCTCGGCTTCAGCCAGGATACCCCGCTGGCGAAATGGTACACCCAGGTGCGCTCGCAGCGGCTGGTCGACGGCCCCGACGAGGTGCACAAGTGGAAGATCGGCAAGAACGTCATCAAGGCGTTCCGCGAGCACGGCACCACAGCGTCAGCGGCAGGCGGGGATCTGCTCTGACCCACTTCGTCATTCCGGGGCGGCGCAACGCGCCGAACCCGGAATCCCGAGATGAGGTGAGAAGGTGTCCACAACATCGAGATTCCGGATCGACGCGCGATGCGCGTCGTCCGGAATGACGGCGTGGGGCCGAACCTAGCCGCTCGCCGCAAACAGCTCCCATGTCCCGGGCAGTCCCTTCAGCTCGAACGCGCCGCGTTCGGCGAATTTCAACCCGGCGCCCGCGACCAGATCGGTCACCACGCGTGACACCAGCACCTCGTTCGAGCCGCACTGCGACATCACGCGCGCCGCGGCGTGGACCGCTATGCCGCCGATATCCGCCCCCCTCACCTCGATCTCGCCGGTATGCAGGCCCGCTCGCACCGGCAGGCCGATCTGCCGCGCGGCCGAGCCGAACGCCAGCGCACAGCGTACGGCGCGGCCCGGACCGTCGAAGGTCGCCAGAATGCCGTCGCCGGTGCTCTTCACCAGATGGCCGCGATGGCGGCCGACCACCTGCTGCGCGAGTTGATCGTGATCGTCGAGCAGACGTCGCCAACGATGATCACCCATCGCGGCGGCGCTGCGGGTCGAATCGACGATATCGGTGAACAGCACGGTCGCAAGCACACGGTCGAGCTCGGCATCACCACCATCGCGATGGCCGGTAACGAATTCCTCGATATCGCCGAGCATCGCCTCGGTCTCGCCGACCCAATAGTAGTGATCGCCGCCCGGATATTCCACGTATTTCGCGCCGGGGATCGAGCGCGCGACGGCACGGCCGAGCGCCACAGGAACGCGGGCATCGCCGGTCCGATGCAGGACAAGCGTCGGAGTCTGGAGCATCGGCAGGATCGCCGTGACGTCGATCGCGCGATTGAGAACGAGCAGCGTCCGCAACGCTCCCGGACTGCTCGACAGCCGCTCGAATTTCGCGATCTGCGCGATCACTTCCGCATTCGTTGCCTGGCTCGGCGCGACAGTCTTGACCGTATCGCCAGAACCCCAGTTCTGCACGATCTCGTCACAGCGCAGCTGCCACACATCGTCCGCCAGGCGATCCTTCGAGCGGGCAAAGCTGCCGAGCAGAACGAGATGCGAAACGCGGTCCGGATAGGTCGCTGCAAACAGCACACTCATCGGGCAGCCCTCGGAGAAGCCGAACAACACCGCCTTCGCGGAGCCGATAGCATCCATGATGGCCCGGACGTCGTCCATGCGCTGCTCGAGGGAGGGCGCGCCGGTCATCCGATCCGACAATCCCTGTCCGCGTTTGTCGAAGGTCACGACCCGGGCGAAGCGCGACAGGCGGCGCAGCACGGCGGTGTAGCCGGGCATCTCGTGCATGAACTCGATGTGCGAGAACAGGCCGGGGACAAGGATGATGTCGACAGGACCATCGCCCATCACCTGATAGGCGATGCTCGCGTCGGCGCTTTGCGCGTAGTGCGTCTCGGGCAGTCTGAAATCAGTCATTCGAAGGCCCCGGGGCGCGCCATTGTCGCCGCTGAGGCCGGATCGATCAACCCTTCTCCGCCTCCACCGCCTGCCAGGCGATGTCGCGGCGGCAGAATCCGTCCGGCCATTTGATGCGATCGACAGCCTGATAGGCGCGGTCGCGCGCCTCGGTGACCGTCTTGCCCATCGCGCAAACGTTCAACACCCGGCCGCCATTGGCGATGATCGCGCCATCCTTCGCCACCGTACCGGCGTGGAAGATCTCGACGCCCTCGACCTTGGCGGCGTCGTCGAGGCCATCGATCCGCGTGCCCTTGATGTAATCGCCGGGATAGCCCTTGGCCGCCATCACTACCGTCAGCGCCGGGTCCGGATACCAGCGCAGATCGAAGTTCTTCAATTGCCCGTCGATGGAGGCGAGCAGCGCCGGCACGATGTCCGACATCATCCGCATCATCAGCACCTGGCACTCGGGATCGCCGAAACGGACATTGTATTCGAACAGCTTTGGGCCCTGCGCGGTCAGCATCACGCCGGCATAGAGCACGCCCTTGAACGGCGTGCCGCGGCTCTTCATCCCGGCCACCGTCGGCAGGATGATCCGCGCCATGATCTGGTCGTGCACCTCTGATGTCACGAACGGCGTCGGCGAATAGGCGCCCATGCCGCCGGTGTTCGGCCCCTTGTCGTGATCGAACACCCGCTTGTGGTCCTGCGCCGAGGCCAGCGGAATTGCGGTCTCGCCGTCGCACAGCGCGAAGAAGCTGATCTCGCGGCCCGACAAGAATTCCTCGATCACGACCTCGGCGCCGGCCGAGCCGAACGCGCCCTCGAACATCATCGCAATCGCGGCCTCGGCCTCGGGCAGCGTCTGTGCCACCACGACGCCCTTGCCGGCGGCAAGCCCGTCGGCCTTGACCACGATCGGCGCGCCCTGGGCACGGACATAGGCCACCGCGTCCTTCGCATTGTCGAAGCGGCGATAGGCGCCGGTCGGAATGTTGAACTCGCTGCACAGGTCCTTGGTGAAACCCTTCGAGCCCTCGAGCTGGGCGGCCTGCCGGCTCGGTCCGAACGCCTTGATGCCTTCAGCGGCGAGGTCGTCGACGATCCCGGCGGCGAGCGGCGTCTCCGGACCGACCACCACCAGATCGACCGCATTGCCCCGGCAGAATTCGATCACCGCGGCATGGTCGGCGATATCGAGCGCAACGCATTCGGCCTCGCGCGCGATCCCGGCATTGCCCGGCGCGCACCACAGTTTCGTCACCAGCGGGGATGCGGCGATCTTCCACGCCAGCGCATGTTCGCGGCCACCGGAACCGAGCAGGAGGATGTTCATCTGTGTCGCCGATCAGAGGGGTTGTAACGCCATTTCGTCCGGTTTAGCACGCTCCCGAACCGCGGCAACACGCGGTTCGATCAGATGTGGATATGTGATTCGACGCCCGAAACGCGGCGTCCGGACCTTGCACACGGGGTCGAAAACCCCGATTCTATAGATCAGATGACCGCTGCTCCGAATCTCGTCAACGCGCCTGAATTCACCGTCTCGGAACTCTCTTCCGCCCTGAAGCGGACGGTGGAGGACCGCTTCGGCCATGTCCGTGTCCGCGGCGAGATTTCGGGCTTTCGCGGCCCGCATTCCTCCGGCCACTGCTATTTCGCGCTGAAGGACGAGAGCGCCAAGATCGAGGCGGTGATCTGGAAGTTCGCCCACGCCCGGATGCGCTTCAAGCCGCAGGAGGGCCTCGAGGTCATCGCTACCGGCAAGCTGACCACCTATCCGAACTCCTCGAAGTACCAGATCGTCATCGATTCGCTGGAGCCCGCCGGCGTCGGCGCGCTGATGGCGCTGATGGAGGAGCGCAAGAAGAAGCTCGCCGCCGAGGGCCTGTTCGACGAGGCCCGCAAGCAGCTTTTGCCCTGGCTGCCCGAGGTGATCGGCGTCGTCACCTCGCCGACCGGCGCCGTGATCCGCGACATCCTGCACCGGCTGGAGGACCGCTTCCCCCGCCGGGTGCTGGTCTGGCCGGTCAAGGTGCAGGGCGACGGCTCGGCCGAGCAGGTCGCGGCCGCGATCCGCGGCTTCAATGCGCTTCCGGAGGGCGGCCGGATTCCACGGCCCGATCTGCTCATCGTTGCGCGCGGCGGCGGCTCGCTGGAGGACCTCTGGTCGTTCAACGAGGAGATCGTGGTCCGCGCCGCGGCCGAGAGCCACATCCCGCTGATCTCGGCGGTCGGCCATGAGACCGACATCACGCTGATCGATTTCGTCGCCGACAAGCGCGCGCCGACGCCGACCGCCGCCGCCGAGATGGCGGTGCCGGTACGCAGCGAGCTGTTCGTCGAGGTCGCGGCGCTCGCCCGCCGCACCATGGTGTGCTGGCAGCGTGCCCAGGAGACCCGCCGCAACGAGCTGCGCGCCGCGGCGCGGGCGCTGCCGGCGGCGCACGAACTGCTCGCGATCCCGCGGCAGCGGCTCGATCATCTCGCAGCAGGTTTGCCGCGCGGGCTGAAGGCCAATACGCACGCGCATTTCCGCCGCTTTGCCGCCAGCAGTTCGCGCCTCACCATCGGCGTGCTGCGCGGCCAGATCGCGCATGCGCGGCAGCGGCTCACCGCATCCGGCGAGCGCATCACGCTATCGGCGCGCGCGCTGCTGCATCGCCGCCGCGAGCGCTTCAGCGGGCTCGAGATCCGGCTCAAGGCCTCGAAGCTCGCCAACGCCAAGGCCCAGCGCAACGCCATCGCCCGCGACCTCGAGCGCACCCACCGCCTCGCCGAGCGCGCCCGCCGCGCGCTGGTAACGACGATGCAGCGGCTCGAGGCGCGCGTCGCCCATAGCGGACAACTGCTATCGGCGCTGTCCTATCGCGGCGTGCTGGCGCGCGGCTTTGCGCTGGTGCGCGACGCGCAGGGCCACGCCCTGCACTCCGCCGCGGCGGTCGGCCCGAACGCCGGCCTGTCGATCGAATTCGCCGATGGCCGCGTCGCCGCCACCGCGAACGCCGATCAGCCCCCGGCGACGGTGGCGCCCGAGAGCCAGCCGAAGCCTCAGCCGCGCGAGGCGAAACCGGCAGCGCCGAAGCGCGTCACCAAGCCGGTCGATCAGGGCAGCTTGTTCTAGCCCGGCAACAGCTGTCTTAGCGCGACAGCCACTCGGCGACTTGCTTTTGCGCATCCTTGCGCGCGCCGGTATCGGTGCCGACGTGACCGCGCTCGGCGATCTCGGCATCGGAGGCCGCG
The DNA here is from genome assembly GCF_054056795.1 of Bradyrhizobium sp. USDA 3315. Classification (NCBI taxonomy): domain Bacteria; kingdom Pseudomonadati; phylum Pseudomonadota; class Alphaproteobacteria; order Hyphomicrobiales; family Nitrobacteraceae; genus Bradyrhizobium; species Bradyrhizobium sp. USDA 3315. The sequence goes on from NZ_JBSRYP010000001.1 coordinate 540,344, forward strand.
ACCGCGTGCAGCGGCAGGTTGGGCCGGTCGAAGTCGTGATAGGCCTCGGGATAGACCACGATCCGCGCCAGCGCGCTGCGGCCGCGGGCGCCGTCGACCATCTGGTGGCAGGCCGATGACGATGTCACGTCGTCGCGCGCGCCGATCAGCACCAGCGTCGGCACCCGCGCGCTCCAGCCGAGGCCGAACGAGGCGCGGCAATCCGGATAGAATGCGACCGCCGAGCGAAAGTCCGGCTCGACGTTGCGCGACCACATCTGCGGCCGCACCGCCCACAGCAAAGCGGCGGCGCCGTTGCCCCAGCCGATCAGGCTGATGCGGCCCTTCGCCACCCATTTCTGCTGCACCAGCCACTGCCGCGCCGCGTTGATGTCGGCGACCCGCGCACGGCGGGTCTGGACCTGATGCTCTTTGATGCGGCACTGCGGACCGAGCTCGCGCGAGCCGTAGCTGTCCGGCAACAGCACCGCATGGCCGGTCGTCAGCAATTGCTCGGCCCAGTCGCGATAGCGCGGCAGCACCGGCTCGGAACGGCCGGCGAGACCGCCGCAGCCATGCAGCGCGATGACGGTCGGGAACGGGCCGTCGCCATCGGGCCGGTAGAGCTGCGCGTGCAGCGTGACGTTGCCTTCGGGGATCTCGACCTGATGCGGGTCCGGGAGCGGCGCCGCGGCCGCGGCCGGCACGGCAAGCATGGCGAGGCACATGAAAACTGACGTGAGGCGCATCCGATCCGGCCGGCTCGTTATGGCGCTGCAAACACAGCGGACCACACCGACAAGGCTACCATGCGCCTCCGCCGCCAAATCATCACAAGTCGGTGGTTTAACGGGCGGACATGACACCCTATCTGTGATAGACGGTTTCATCGACATCCAGATGGCCTCGTTGGAGGCAAGGCGGAGAGCTCAATCGTGCTGAACAAGTTCGGTCCCTCGGGCCATGGCGAAGCGCAGGTGCAATATCTCGACGGCGATTTCCGCGTGATCTCGCCCGGCACCTTTGTGCGTTGTGCCATCACCGACGTCCGGATTCCGCTCGACGAGCTGAAGTACTGGAGCGTCGACCTGCAGGAAGCCTACGCCACCCCGACCGCCGTGCTGCAGCGCCACCATCCCGGCGTCCTCAAGCCGCAGGCCTAGGCTCAAGGCCGGGTTCATTTGCGCAGCCTCCTGTCCCGCGCCCTGAACAGCTGATCGGCCACCAGGCGCCGCAGCGCGTCGCCATCATCGAATTGCAGCGTCACCGCAAACGGCACGATCGCCTGTGCCCAGGCCGGCATCCCGTCCGGACCACGCAACCGCGCGAGATCCTTTTCCGTCGTCACCAGCGTCAGGGCGTCGCCACGCGCGTCAGCAACGAGCGCTTCGATCTCCTCCTTCGTGAAGGCATGATGATCGGCGAAAGCCTTGCTGCGCACGACGTCCACGCCGCTTAAGAGCAATGTGTTGAAGAAGCGCGCGGGATCGCCGATGCCGGCAAAGGCGAGCGCACGTGTTCCGTTCAGCGCCGCCAGCGAAGCCTGGTCCGGCTTCAGATGCGCCGACAGCACCGGCTTGCCGCGGGACGCGAGATCGGCCGCAATCCGTTGCGCCGCGCTCCCCTCGCCGACCACGATCAGCGCGTCGGTCCGTTCCAGCTGCGGCGACAGCGGCGCGCGCACCGGTCCGGCCGGAATCACGCGGCCATTGCCGACGCCGCGCGTGCCGTCGATCACGATCAGGCAGACATCCTTGGCCACCGAGGGATTCTGGAAGCCGTCGTCCATCAGGATCACGCTGGCATTCTGGGCGCGCGCCAGCGCCAGGCCCGCGGCGCGGTCGCGCGACACCACGACCGGCAAACTCGCCGCCATCATCAGCGGCTCGTCGCCGACTTCGGCCGCCGTGTGGCTGTCGCGATCGACCTTGACCGGGCCAGCGAGCCTGCCGCCATAGCCGCGGCTGAGCACCACCGGCCGCTCGTCGAGTTCGCGCAGCAATTTTGCCAGCGCCAGCACCGTCGGCGTCTTGCCGGCGCCGCCGACATGGTAATTGCCGACGCAGATCACGGGAATGCCGGCATCGACGCCGGATTGCCGCATCCGCCGTGCGGCGACCGCGCCGTAAAGCGCGGCAAGCGGTTGGAGCAGTTGCGATGTCCAAGACGACGGCCGGTGCCAGAAGGCCGGCTCACGCATTGGCGGCTCCCATCTCGAGCCGCAACTGCAACAGATAGGGCTCAAGAGCGGTCACCGTGCGCTCCAGCGCGCCACCGAGCTGTTCGACGACGCGCTCGGAGGCCGCCAGCGAATTGTCGCGGGCCGCGGAATCCGCAAGGAACTGGCCGAGCTGCTTGACCAGCGCTTCCCGATCATCGGCGCGGCGCGCGCCGCCGGCGCGATCGAGCGCCTCATAGACATCGGTGAAGTTGAACACGTGCGGGCCGTGCACGATCGCCGCGCCAAGCTTGATCGCCTCGATCGGATTCTGGCCGCCATGCGCAACCAGCGAGCCGCCCATGAACACGATCGGCGCGAGGCGATAGAACAGGCCGAGCTCGCCCATCGTATCGGCGACGTAGATATCTGTTGTCGCGACCGGCAGATCCTCATGCGAGCGCAGGCCGGGGCGCAGGCCGGCCTCCGTCACCAGCCGCGCCACCGCCTCGCCGCGCGCGGCATGCCGCGGCACGATCACTGTGAGCAGGCCGGGGAAGAATCCCGCGAGCGACTTGTGCGCCTCGATCAGGATCTCTTCCTCGCCGCGATGGGTCGACGCCGCAACCACGATGGCGCGGCCGCGGGTCACCGACATCAACCGCTCCAGCTTGGCCGGATCGGCCGGCGGCGCCGCGACGTCGAGCTTGAGGTTGCCGGTGACGACGACGTTGTGGCTGCCGAGCGCGGCAAAGCGTTCGGCGTCGGTGTTCGACTGCGCGAGGCAGATGTCGAACCGGCCGAGCAACGCGCCGATGGTGTTGGAGACCCGGCGCCAGCGCGGGAAGGAGCGCTGCGACATCCGCCCATTGATCAGCACCATCGGCAGCCGCCGCGCGGCGCTCGACAGGATCAGATTCGGCCACAAATCGGATTCGATGAACAGCGCCAGCGACGGATGCCAGTGATCGAGGAAGCGCGTCACATAACGCGGCGAGTCGTACGGCACGTATTGATGGATGACGTCGGGCGGGAAGCGCTTGGCGACGATCGCGGCCGAGGTCACCGTGCCCGAGGTGAGCAGGATGCGCAAATTGAGCGCGCGCAGCCGCTCGATCAGGCCGGCCGCTGCCAGCACCTCGCCGACGCTGGCGCCGTGAATCCATACCAGCGGGCCCTGCGGCCTGGTATCGGCGCTCACGCCGCGCCGCTCGCCGACACGTTCGGGATCTTCCTTGCCGAGCTTGAGCCGCCGCTTGATCAGCGCAGGCGCGAGCGGCACCATCGCGGACGACAGCTTGCGGTACACACGCAACGTCATCGGTAGCGAGCTAGCCAAGCGCTGCCTCCGGCCGCCCGACCGCTGCATAGGCACGTCGGGTCGCTTCGTTGAGAAGTTCCTCCACGTGCTGCCGAAGCTTTTCCATCGTCGCGGCGTCGGCGTCGGGCGGCACATAGACCGGCTCAATACCTACCACTGCGCCGCGCCCGAATGGCAAATTGATGGTGGTCGAATCCCAGTTTTTCAACCGGATGAATCGGCTGGTGACCATCGCAAAGGGGATGATCGGCCGGCCGGTCTCCCGCGCCAGCATGATGGCCCCGAGGCCCGCCACCCGCGCCCGCTTCGGCACGTCGGCGGTGGTGGCCATGTTGCAGCCGTCTTCCAGCGCCCGAACCATCTCCAGGAAGGCGCCGACGCCGCCCTTGCGATGGAACGCGCCGGAATGATCGCCGGAACCTCTGATGGTGCCGATGCCGAGCCGCTCCACCGCGAGGGCGTTGAACTCGCCGTCGCGGTGGCGGGAGATCAGGACCTTGGCGCGGTAGCTCTCCTTGGTCTTGATGAACGGCGTCATGAAGTGCTGGCCGTGCCAGAACACGAAGATCGCCGGCATCAGGGGCTCGACGATCCCGTACACGTCATGCGGCTGGTAGCTGAAGCGGTTGGTGTACCACACCAGCCGCAGATACTCGGCCGCAAGCACACCCAGCGCGCGCTGCACGAAGCCGCTGCGCAGCAGATCGCGAAAAAGTCGTTTCAATGGGAATGCTTTGTGTCCTGCTCAGGATCGAGCAACCGGTGGAGGTGAACGACGAAGTAGCGCATCTGGGCGTTGTCCACGGTCTGCTGCGCCTTCGCCTTCCAGGCCGCATAGGCGGTCGCATAGTTCGGGTAGACGCCGACGATCTCGACTTCGTCCAGGTTCTTGAAGGTGTTGTGCTCAAGATCGGTCAACTCGCCGCCGATCACGAGGTGAAGCAGCTGGGGCTGGGCATTGTCTGACATGATGGTGCTTTTCCTAACGAGATGCCCGGCAAACAAATGAAGTCGTAGTCGTCACAGGTCTGGTCGTCACAATCGGAAACGCGGCGCGGATCGGCGAGGCCTCACGGCAAAGGACGGCTGCGAAAATGCTCGACAATGCGTGCATGACGTTCGCGTCCTGCTGCCACCAGCACCCCATGCGTCACCTCCCGGCGATTGTACTCAATCGCGTCCCCCGAGAGCGCGGTCATCTTACCACCCGCTTCCTGCACGATCAAATTCGCGGCGGCAAGATCCCAGTCGCGGCTTTGCCCGCCTGCAAAGGCCGCGTCAAGTCGACCTTGTGCTACACGGCACAACCTGAGCGCCAGCGATCCGATCCGCGGATAGAGCGTGATCTCGTCCAGCGTCGGGCTGAGCCGCTGCACCAGCGGCTTCGGTCCCGCCATCCGCGGAAAGTTGAAATCGGTGCCTGCGGTTGCATGCACCGCGCCGTCGTTCAGGGTGGCGCCCTGTCCGCGGGCGGCGAAGAAGAATTCCTCGCTGACCGGCGCATACACCGCCGCGAGCACCGGCGATGCATTTTCAACCAGCGCCACACTGACGCACCAGTCCTCGCGGCCGGCGAGATAGGCGCGGGTGCCGTCGATCGGATCGACGATCCAGGTGAAGCGCTTGCCGATCCGGGTGTCGTTGTCGGCGCTCTCTTCCGACAGCCAGCCGTAGCCGGGCGTTGCCGAACGCAGCTGCTGCTCCAGGAGGTCGTTGACCGCGATGTCGGCCTCGGAGACCGGCGAGGACGCGCCCTTGATCCAGTTCTTCAATTCGGTGCGGAACAGTGACGATGCGAGCCGGCCCGCTTCCTGCACCGATCTGGTCAGCAAGGCGGCATCGCGCGCCTTGGTCCAGTCGTCCGTATCAGCGTCCGCCAAGCGTCAGGCCCTCGATGCGCAGCGTCGGCGAATTGACGCCGTAGCGGAATTCCAGATCGTTGGCGGCGACCAGCGACTTGAACATCGGCAGCAGATGGCCGGCGATGGTCACTTCGCTGACCGGATAGGTGATCTCGCCGTTCTCGATCCAGAAGCCGGACGCGCCGCGGCTGTAATCGCCGGTCACGCCGTTGACGCCGGAGCCGATCAGGTCGGTGACATAGAAGCCCTGCTTGATGTCGGAGATCAGCTCCTTCGGCGTCACCGCACCGGGCTCGAGATGCAGATTATACGTTCCGGGAGACGGCGAGGACGACACGCCGCGATGCGCATGACCGGTCGTAACAAGCCCGAGCTCGCGCGCGGTCGCCGAATCCAGTACCCAGGTGGTGAGCACGCCCGCATCGATCAGCGCCGTCTCCTTCACCCTGACGCCCTCGGCATCGAAGGTCTGCGAGCGCAGGCCGCGCACGCGCAAGGGATCGTCGATGATGCGGATGTCTTTGGAGAACAGCTGCTCGCCGAGCTTGTCCTTCAGGAAGCTGGTCTTGCGCGCGATCGAGGCGCCGTTGATGGCGCCGACGAGATGGCCGACGATCGAACCGGCCACCCGCGGATCGAACACCACCGGCACCTTGCAGGTCTCGACCTTGCGCGGATTGGACCGCGCCACCGCTCGCTCTCCGGCCTTGCGACCGACGGTAGCAGGTGAATCGAGATCGGAGGCATGCGGCGCGCTGGTGAAATCGTAGTCGCGCTCCATGCCGGTGCCCTCACCGGAAATCGCCGTCGTCGAGATGCCGTGGCTGGAGCGCAGATAAGAACCGTGGAAGCCGGTCGACGTCACCAGCACCATGCCGCCGATCCCGGTCGAGGCCGACGCGCCGCCGGACTTGGTGACACCCTTGACCCCGAGCGCCGCAGCCTCCGCTTCGATCGCGCGCTGCTCCAGTTCGGCCGTGCTCGGAACCTTGCGATCGAGCAGATCGAGATCGGGGAAATCGTGGGCGTGGAGCGCCGGATCGGCGAGACCAACATATTTGTCGTCCGGCGCCACGCGCGCCATCGCGACCGCACGCTCGGCAAGCTTGGCGACCCCGTCGCCGCTGACGTCATTGGTCGACACCACCGCCTGGCGGTGACCGACGAACACCCGCAGGCCGACGTCATCGCCTTCGGAGCGCTCGGTTTCCTCGACGCGGCCGTCGCGCACCTCGACGCCCTGCGAGACGCCGCGCACCGCGATGGCATCGGCCGCATCGGCCCCCGCGCGCTTTGCGGCATCGACCAGGCGCTGTGCAAGGTCGCTCAGGCCCGATTGGTCGAACAGATCGGAGCTATCGCCGTGTCGCGATGCAGATGGTGAAGAGTTCACGAACGAATTCCTGCGGATTGAGGGGGGCCCGGAACGAGGTCGACAGACCCACCAGATGTGCCGGTTTCACAGGGATTTCAAGCACTTTGCGCCGCAGGCAACAAAGATTTGAGTGATGGGGGCAAGGCTTCGTCAATCATGCCGGCCAACCTCTTGTCAATCATGGCACGAGGTGAGGAGGGATTAACCAGGCTTTTTAAGGGGGAACGGACATCGCTCGGCTAGGCTCTCACACAACGACCGGGAACATAATCCCGGCGGGGAGACAGAGCTTTGAGGCGTCAAACACCAACAAGCGGAATCAATTCCGCCGGGTCGAGCTGCGCGTTGCGGCTCGACCCTCTTTCCCTTCCGCTCAGCTTCCACGCGCAGGACGCGCGCGCGGATGGCGGCATGCGGCAGGTCGAGCTTCATCGCGAACATGTCGTGCTGCGCCGTGCCGTTCTCGGCATGCGGATGGCGGTCAATGTTCGCGTCAGCGACTTTCTCGGCGTCGCGGTGCGCGGCATCGACGACGCGCAGATGCTGGTGCTGGTTCACCGCGATCCCGCGCTCAGCATTCCGCTCGGCTCCAGTTCGGATGCCGAGGAGATCAGCTCCGCCTGGCAGATGTGGAGCGACATCTTCCGTCTCCCGCAACTGACCGAGCCTGCGCCGCGGACGCCCTCCCCGCGCCGCCGTCGCCGCAACGCGATCCGCGCGCGGAGACCGAAATTCCTGGTCCACCGCCGCGCCGGCGTCAGCCTCAACGGCACCAGCGTACATCGCGGCGAACGCGAGATCATCGCGCGGGATTGAGTTCGGCGCACTCAGCATGAACGGGGTCGCGGCCCCAGCGTCGCGCAACAATTGTGATTTGGGGTAATGGGTCCTGGCTTTCGCCAGGACGACGATGAGGATGGGACGACGATGAGGATGGGTTTCGATTCATCGTCTCACACCACGCGGTGTCATCACCCGCGCATGCGTGATTTGTCGTACCTCTCGCCGTCATTTCGAGCTGCGTAGGATGGGTAGAGCGAAGCGAAACGCATCAACTCTTGTTCTGCGGCGAGAATGACGGGTATCGCTTCGCTCCACCATCCTGCGAAGTCGTCACGCCGCGCGCAGCACCGCGTCGACGACCAGGCTCGCGAACAAGATCAAGCCGGCGTCGCGGTTGGACTTGAAGATGCGCAGGCAGAGCGCGCCATCGCTGATGTCGAGCCGCCGGATCTGCCAGGCGAGATGCAGCGCGAACGCCGCCAGCCCAATCCAGGCCGGCCAGCGCGCCCCTGCGAGTGCGAACGCCACGCCGATCAAGAGCACGGCGAGACCATAGAAGATCACGAGCGCACGATGGGTGCGTGCACCGAACAGGCGCGCGGTGGATTTGACGCCGATCAGCGCATCATCCTCGGCGTCCTGATGGGCGTAGATGGTGTCGTAGGCGATCACCCAGGCGATCGATCCGGCGTAGAGCGCAATCGCGGTCGCATCGATGCGCTCGAGCGTCACCGCAAATCCCATCAGCGCGCCGTAGGAGAAGGCAAGGCCGAGCACGACCTGCGGCCACCAGGTGATCCGCTTCATGAACGGGTAGATCGCGACGATCAGAAGCGAGGCGATGCCGGTCATCACCGCGAAGCGGTTGAACTGCAGCAGCACGAGAAGCCCGATCAGCGCCTGCAGGACCATGAAGACCACCGCCTGCGTCACCGTGACCTGCCCGGCGGGGATCGGCCGCGACCGCGTGCGTTCGACCTTGGCGTCGAGATCGCGATCGGTGATGTCGTTCCAGGTGCAGCCGGCGCCGCGCATCACAAAGGCGCCGATGAAGAACAGCAGGACCACGAGCGGCAGCGAGCGCACATCATGCGCGACGCCGGCGGCGAGCGCCGCCGACCACCAGCACGGCATCAACAGCAGCCAGGAGCCGATCGGCCGGTCGTAGCGCGCAAGCCGCAGATAGGGCCGCGTCCAGACCGGCGCATGGGTATCCACCCAGTTGCCTGTGGAATCGGCAACGCGGGTGGAGACATCGCTCATGGGTGATCCATCAACGGGTGAGGACGTTGCCGTTCAGCGTATCGAAGGTGCTGCCGCCCTTCTTGGTCGGCGTCGCTTCCGGCAGCGAGGCGGACGAACCGAGCACGTCGCTCAAGCTCGGCCCCGCTGGCCCACGCGGCTGCGCCGCCGCCTGCTCCGCGACATTGCAGACCTTCTTCAGCAGCGCTTCGGTATTCTTGTGTCCGGCCTTGAGCTGGTCGGCGATCTGCGGCGGAATTCCGCACTTCTGCGCATTGGTGTCGACATATTTGATCATCTTGATCTCGGCCTGGCTGTAATTGCCGATCAGCTTGCAGGCCTCCTGGGGGCTGGCGTGGCGATCGCTCGCCGCCTTGATCGCCTTGCCGCGCTTCTCCGCATCCTCGCGCAGCGGCGTGAAATTCTTCATGCAGGCGTCGGCGGCACCACCACCACCCGCACCCGGCGGGGGCGGCGACGACAGCCCGCCGCCGGCGATGGGGGCCGCGCCACTGCTCGGAAATGCCGACGGCGTGGCACCGACCCTGGCCGCCGGCGCGCCGTTGACCGGCGGGAATGCGGAATCCGAGGCGGTTCCGGCCTGGCTTGGACGCATGCCATTGACCGGCGGAAACGCGGGGTCGGACGCGGTGCCGGCCTTACCGGCCTGATTGGGCAACGGGGCCGGAAAGGCGCTCTGCGCGGCGGCTTGCCCCACGGACAGGGCGGTCGCAGCAACGGTCAGCACGATCAGACGGCGGATCATCGAGGGTGTTTCTCCGGCAAAAGGTCCAGGCAACCCCAGCGCAACAAAAACGAAGCAACGAATTTTGGGGGCGTTTTACGATTCCTGTGAGGCCTTAACAACCCGTGGATTTGGGCGACAGCGCGGCGTAGGGCCACACCGGCCATATTAAATTGTTCCCCGATTCTAAGCCTTTAGGCTACGAACGGCGGTAAAATGGACCATCAAATTTGCCTGAACAGGATTTTCGGTAAGGCCCCGGTTTGGATTCATGGGCCGACGCCGCGGGCGACCGAACAACAAAAGGGACCGCGTGCAAGCGGCCCCTTGGACTAAAGAAATGACTTGGTGACAGAAGCAATATATCGACGCTCAATATTACCTGGCTGGCGAGTTCCTGAGGAGTCCGCGGGATTACGGTGTCGCGCGGTTTGGTAAACTGGCCACACCGCACTGAAGCCGCCTCGGATATGCCTGAACTCGATTTCCGCAGCCCCCGCCTGTTTGTCGACGCCCCGCTCGGCGCCGGCGCAACCGTTCCGCTCGAACGCGATCAGAGCAACTATCTCGGCAACGTGCTGCGGCTCGGCGCCGGCGACAGCGTGCTGGTGTTCAACGGGCGTGACGGCGAATGGCGCGCCGAGATTTCCGGCCGCAAGCGCCCCGACACGCTGACGGTCGCGGCACAGACCCGCCCACAGGACCGCCTGCCCGACGTCACCTATGTGTTCGCGCCGCTGAAGCATGCGCGGCTCGACTACATGGTGCAGAAGGCGGTCGAGATGGGCGCCGCGCGGCTGGTGCCGGTGCTGACACGCTTCACCCAGGTGTCGCGGGTCAACGGCGAGCGGATGCGCGCCAATGCGGTCGAGGCCGCCGAGCAATGCGGGATCATCTCGCTCGCCGAAGTCGCCGATCCCCTGCCCCTCGAACGTTTCCTGGCGGGGCGCGATCCGGCGCGGCTGCTGGTGTTCTGCGACGAGGCGGCCGAGGTCGAAAGCCCGGTGCAGGCGCTGGCGGCGGCAACGGCTGCGAATGCCGGGATCGATGTCCTGATCGGCCCGGAAGGCGGCTTTGCCGAGGAGGAGCGCACGCTGCTGCTGCGCCAGCCCGCCATCCTCCGCCTCGCCCTCGGCCCGCGCATCCTGCGCGCCGACACCGCCGCCGTCGCCGCGCTGGCGCTGGTGCAGGCGGCACTGGGGGACTGGCGAGGAAATGGGCCACACACTCCCTCCCCGTCATCCTGAGGTGCGAGCCTCTTCGGCGAGCCTCGAAGGATGCACGGCCCGGCTGGTGGCCGTCGATCCTTCGAGGCTCGCTGCGCTCGCGCCTCAGGATGACGGAACCTGCAGCTCGTTTGCCCGATGAAAGCCGAGGGCAAACATCTGCCCCTAGCCAAGCCGTCGCAAAATCGTTAACGCACGCAATCATTAAGCCACTTGGCCGATCGCTGTCGAAACCCCGATCCGGCTATGGTAAGGGCTGCCCCGAACCACCCTTGGAACCCGCACCGGAACCTGGTCCGGAGCTATTGGACGTCGAGATGACCGAAGCCGCCGCACCACGATCCGCCGCCGGATCCGCCGTCTGGGCGGATGCGCTGCTGGCCTCGTTCGCGCAGGCCGGCTATCAGAGGTCCGAGCCCGCGATCCTGCAGCCCGCCGAGCCGTTCCTCGATCTCTCCGGCGAGGACATCCGCAAGAGCCTGTACCTGACGACCGACCCGAGCGGCGAGGAGCTCTGCCTGCGCCCGGACCTCACGATCCCGGTGGCGCGCGACTACCTCGCCTCTGCCCGCGCCGGCCAGCCCGCCGGCTTCAGCTATCTCGGCCCGGTGTTCCGTTATCGCGGCGGCGCGCCGAGCCAGTTCCTGCAGGCCGGCATCGAATCGTTCGGACGGCAGGACCGCGCCGCGGCCGATGCCGAGATGCTGGCGCTGGCGCTGGAGGCGACCACGGCGTTCGGGTTGAAGGACGTCGAGATCCGCACCGGCGACGTCGCGCTGTTCAACGCGCTGATCGATGCGCTCGACCTCTATCCGGTGTGGCGGCGCCGGCTGATCAAGGACTTCAACCGCAAGGTCTCGCTGACCGACGACATCGAGCAGCTGGCGCTCAAGACGGCACCGGGCCGCAACGAATATGAGGGCGTGCTCGCTGCGCTGGCCGGCTCCGACCGCAAGGCGGCGCTGGCGCTGGTCACCGATCTGATGTCGATCGCCGGCACCACTAATGTGGGCGGCCGCACGGTGGCCGAGATCGCCGACCGCTTCCTCGAGCAATCGACGCTGAAGGGCGGCGCGCTGCCGCGCGATGCGGTCGCGACCATCAAGCGCTTCCTGGCGATCGCGGGCGATCCCGACGACGCGGTCGCGCAATTGCGCGCGCTGGCTGGCGAGGCCAAGCTGAACCTTGCCGCCGCGATCGACCAGCTCGAGAGCCGGATCGGCTTCATGGCCGCGCGCGGCATCGACATCCGAAAGACCCGGTTCTCCACCGCGTTCGGCCGCGGCCTCGACTATTACACCGGCTTCGAGTTCGAGCTGCACGCCAAGGGCAACGGCGCCGAACCGCTGGTCGCCGGCGGGCGCTATGACGGGCTGATGACGCAGCTCGGCTCGGCGAGCCCGATCCCCGCGGTCGGCTTCTCGGTCTGGATCGAGGCGATGACCCGGCATGGCCAGGCCATCTCCTCCTTCGGAGCCGCCCAATGAGCACGCCCTTCGTCGTCGCCGTTCCCTCCAAGGGGCGGCTGCAGGAAAACGCCGAAAGCTTCTTCGCCCGCGCCGGGCTGACCTTGTCGAAGGCCGGCGGCGCCCGCGACTATCGCGGCACCATCGCCGGCGTCGACAATGTCGAGATCGCCTATCTCTCGGCGAGCGAGATCGCGGCCAATCTGGCTCGCGGCTCGGTGCATCTCGGCGTCACCGGCGAGGACCTGGTGCGCGAGAGCATTCCCGATGCCGACAAGCGCGTGCTGATGATCGAAGGCCTCGGCTTCGGCTTTGCCAATGTCGTGGTCGCGGTGCCGCAGGCGTGGATCGACGTCCGCACCATGGCCGATCTCGACGACGTCGCGTCCGGCTTCCGCGAGCAGCACAATCACCGCATGCGGGTGGCGACCAAATACATCAATCTGACGCGCGGCTTCTTTGCCAAACACGGCGTCGGCGACTACCGCATCGTCGAAAGCGCCGGCGCCACCGAGGGCGCGCCCGCCGCCGGAACCGCCGAACTGATCGTCGACATCACGACGACCGGGGCGACGCTCGCCGCCAACGGGCTCAAGGTGCTCGACGACGGCGTCATGCTGCGCAGCCAGGCCAATCTGGTGGCGTCGAAGGATGCCGACTGGTCGAAGGGCGCCCGCGAGACCGCGCGCGTGATCCTCGACCATATCGCGGCGCGCGCCCGCGCCAGCAAGTATCGCGAGGTCCGCACCCGCTTCGCCGGCTGCAACGATGCGCTGCTCTCCGAGGCGCATAACCGCTTCGGCGTGGTCGCCCCGTTCGGCGGCCCGACCTCGTCGGGCATGCTTACGCTGCACTGCCCACCGGGCAAGCTCTACGCGCTCGGCAGCTTCCTGCGCGAGCACGGCGCCGAAACCGTGTCGGTGGTGTCGCTGGACTATGTGTTCGACCGCGAGAACCCGCTGTTCGCCAGGCTCGAGGCGTTCCTGCGACAATGAGGCGGCCACGCCGTTCATGTTGGCGACAGCTACCCTGCGGTACCATATTGTGTTCGAGGGATCTCTCGTTTTGACGCGGTTTCTTCGTGCGAGGCGGAAGGCCATTTCGCTCGAAAACGCTCTAGTTCTGGAACCTGATCGATGATGCTGGGCTCTGACGTTTCCAGCCTGACCACGACCGCCAAGACCGCCGCCGGGCAGGGTCTGTCGATCGTCGTTCCCGTCTACAACGAGGCGGCCGGGCTTGCTGCGTTGCATGAGCGGCTGATCAACCTCGCCAAGACGCTGCGCGCCCGCTACGGCCTCGCCTGCGAGGTGGTCTATGTCGATGACGGCAGCGCGGACAACACGCTGACGATCGCGCGCGGCCTGCCCGCCGACGGGCTCGACCTGCAGGTGGTGTCGCTGTCGCGCAATTTTGGCAAGGAGGCGGCGCTGATGGCCGGCCTCGACCACGCCCGCCGCGGCGCGGTGCTGTTCATGGATGGCGACGGCCAGCATCCGCCGACGCTCGTCGAGCAACTGGTCGCACACTGGATCGATGACGGCTACGACGTGGTCTACACGGCGAAGGCGCATCGCGACAATGAATCGGCCGCGCGGCGGCTGGCCGTGCGCGGCTTCTACGCGCTGATCAACTGGGGCGCCCGGCAGCAGATCCCGGAGGATGCCGGCGACTTCCGCCTGCTGTCGCCGCGCGCGGCCGCGGCCCTGCGGCAATTGCCGGAGCGCAACCGCTTCTTCAAGGGCCTCGCCAGCTGGATCGGCTTCAGGCAGATCCGCGTCGACTACGAGCCGGCGCCGCGCGCGCACGGCGTCACCACCTTCAACGCCGGCCGGCTGATCGGCCTGTCGATCGAGGGCCTGACCTCGTTCTCGGTGGCGCCGCTGCGCTTTGCCAGCCTGCTCGGCGCGCTGCTCGCCGGCGCGGCGTTCCTGTTCGGCCTCTCGATCCTGTGGGAAGTGCTGACCACCGGCAAGCAGGTCCCCGGCTATCCGTCGCTGATGATCGGCATGATGACGATCGGCGGCGTGCAGCTGATCATGATCGGCATCGTCGGCGAATATATCGGCAAGATCCTCTCCGAGCTGAAGGCGCGGCCGATCTACTTCGTCGCCGAGCACACCGAGAAGCACGCCGACGGCGGCGCGGCGCAAAATGCCTCCGAGCGGACCGCCGCGGAATGAACACCGATACGCCGCGCCGGATCTGGCTGTGTGCTGACGATTATGGCTTGAGCGACGGCATCAACCGCGCGATCCGCGACCTGATCGAGCGCGGCCGCCTCAATGCGACGTCGGTGATGACGGTGACGCCGGCGATCGGCCGCGATGCGGCCAGCGCGCTCACGGCGTCGGTGGCGAACAGCCCGCGCTGCGCGATCGGGCTGCATGTGACGCTGACCGCGCCGTTCCGGCCGCTGACGATGCATTTCCGCCCGCTCGACAGCGACATGTTCCTGCCCTTCCCGCGGCTGCTGCGCGCCGGGCTGATGCATCGGCTCGACGCCGAACTGGTCCATGCCGAGGTGCTGGCGCAGCTCGACGCCTTCCATGATCTGTTCGGCCGCGCACCCGACTTCGTCGACGGTCACCAGCACGCGCAGCTGTTCCCGCAGGTGCGCGACGGCTTCCTGCGCGCCGTGAAGGAGCGCGCGCCGGGCGCCTGGGTGCGGCAGTGCGGCCGCGAAGGCCCGCTGGCGCGCCAGCTGGCGGCGCCGAAGGCGCTGGTGCTGAACGTGCTCAGCACGCAATTCCGGATCAAGGCGCAGCGAGCAGGCCTGCGGTTCAATCCGGCCTTCGCCGGCGCCTATGATTTTACGCGCGGCAATGATTTCGCGGCGCTGATGCAGGGCTTCCTCGACGGCATGCCGGAGGACGGGCTCGTGATGTGCCATCCAGGTTTCGTCGATGAAACGCTGAAGAGCCTCGACCCGCTGACGACGCAGCGCGAGACCGAACATGCCTATCTGGCAGGCGACGATTTCCCCGCGCTGCTGGCCCTGAATAAAGTTACACTCGAATAAAGTTACATTGGCCTGACAAGGTTCATCCGGTCGTATTGTCGCATACATAAATTTAATTCTGGCCCCCACTCCTTGCGCCACAAACCCGGTCCTACATCTCGGACGCGCCGATTCGATCGGCGCGATGGAGAACGCCATGACACCGCAAGAACGCCAACTGATCGACGATCTCTTCGACCGGCTCGCCAAGCTGGAGAATGCCCCGCGCGACGGCGAGGCCATGTCCGCGATCATGCAGGGTCTGCGCAGCGCGCCGAATGCGGTCTACGCGCTGGTGCAGACCGCGCTGGTGCAGGACGAGGCGCTGAAGCGCGCCCACGACCGGATCCAGGAACTCGAGGCCGCGGTCGGCCAGCAGCAGGGAGCCCAGCAGCAGGGCGGCGGTTTCCTTGATTCGATGCGCGATGCGATCTTCGGCGGACAGGGCCAGCAACATGGTTCGGTGCCGCCGGTGCGGGCGCCCGACATGGGCGGCCGCGATCCGGGCAGCCGCCCGGTCTGGAACTCGGGCCAGGCGATGCAGCAGGCCGGCGGCGGCTATGGCCAGCCTTACGGCCAGCCCGCGCAACCCTACGGCCAGGGCTATGGCGGCCCGCAGCCGCCGGCGCTCGGCGGCGCGCCGGGTGGCGGTGGCGGCTCGTTCCTCGGCACGGCGGCGGCGGCCGCGGCCGGCGTGGTCGGCGGCGGACTGTTGCTCTCCAGCATCCGCGGCATGATGGGTGGCGGCAGCCACCAGTCGATGGCCGATGCCGGCGGCCTCGGCGGCGGTTCGCGTCCCTGGGGCGGCGACCAGTCGTCGAGCGACCTCGCGCGCGACGCCGGGGTCAACGACATCGGCTCCAACCGCGACAGCGGCTCGCGCGCCGGCGCGTTCGACCAAGCGCAGGCCGACCGGGACAGTGACGATGATCAAGACGCCGACGACTTCGACAATGATGACGACGGCTTCGACGGCGGCGGAGACGGTGACGACAGCAATTACGCGTAAGCGTCTCACCTGAAACACAAACGGCCGCTCCATCGAGCGGCCGTTTTCATTTGATCAGTCGTAGCCTGGGCAGAAGCTGTTCTCCTTCCCCCTGAAAGGCAGGGGTGTCCGGGGAATGATTCACTGTGTCGCGGTGCATGCTCGGCAGGACCGAGGCAAATCGGTCTTTTCTGGTTGTCGAGACACAGAGGGCCGAGCATGCGATATCGCGGTAGCATTTTTGGAAGGCTGCTTGAACCGATCAATCGACGGCAGTTTCAGACGGTTGTGGATCGTCTGGACGGGGATGCCTACGACAAGTCGTTCAGGAGCTGGGATCAGCTGGTGGCGCTGATCTATGCCCAGCTTAGCGGCAACAGCAGTCTGCGCGGGGTGGTGACTGGCTTCAACGCCAATTCGCAGCATCACTATCACTTGGGAACCGGCAAGCTGTCGCGCTCGACGTTGTCCGATGCCAATGCCCGCCGTCCGATCGGCATTTTCGCGCAAACCTTTGCGGCGCTGTCGGCGATGGCGCGTCGCCAGCTGCGGAGTGAAGGCATGGAGATGGTGCGTCTGATCGACGCCAGTCCGATCCCGCTCGGCAAGGTCTGCAGTTGGGCGACGTGGAACGGCCGCATCCGCGGCATGAAGCTGCATGTCGTCTACGACCCAAGGAGCGATGTCCCGACCTGCGTCGAGATGACGGCCGCGAACGTCAATGACATCGAGATCGGCCGACAGACCCCAATCCAGCCCGCCACCACCTATGTGTTTGACAAGGGCTATTGCCGTTTCGACTGGTGGCAGAAGATCAATGATAGCAAGGCTTTCTTCGTTACCCGGGCGAAGACGAGCATCCGTCTTCGCTCGCTCAGGCATCGCGCCATCCGCAAGCGTAACGGGGATGGCTTCGAAATCCTTGCCGATGACGAGGTGAAGCTCACCAGCAAGGGCGATTCGCGCCTTCCAATCCCGCTCCGCCGCATCAAGATCAGACGCGAGAAAGGCGGCAAGATCACACTCCTGACCAACGACCTTGCCCGTAGCGCCGTCGAGATCGCCGCCCTCTACAAGAGCCGATGGCAAATCGAGCTGCTGTTCCGCTGGATCAAGCAGCATCTCGATATTCGCAAGTTCCTCGGCGCCAACGACAACGCGATCCGCCTTCAGGTGCTCGCTGCGATGATTGCCTACCTGCTGCTGCGCATCGCCGCTCACACCAACTGCATCAAAATGCTCCCGCTCAGGTTCGCCGAACTCGTCGGCCAGCTCCTGCTCACGCGTCGATCCCTCGCTGCCATCGACAAACCTCCGCCCATCAACCCCAGCCGTCGGAAATCAACCATCTCACCTGACCAGATGGAGCTCCGCTATGCCTGAATTTCCCCGGACACCCCTGCCTGAAAGGGAGAAGGTCGGGATGGGGGTCAGCCACAAACGCCGCTGCTCGTGGAGAGAGATGATCCCCACCCGCTTTGCTCTGTTGAACAAAGCGACCTCCCCTTTTCAAGGGGAGGTTGACGCATCGTGCGGCTCGCTGTCCCGGATTTCGCTTCGCTCCATCCGGACTACAACTTCACATCACGACGACCCTGGCGCCGACATTGACGCGGCCGTAGAGGTCGATGACGTCCTCATTGCGCATCCGGATGCAGCCGGACGAGACGTTGGTGCCGATCGTCCAGGGCTCGTTGGAGCCGTGGATGCGGTAGAGCGAGGAGCCGAGATACATTGCGCGGGCGCCGAGCGGATTTTCCGGGCCGCCTTCCATGTGCCGCGGCAGATCGGGACGGCGCGCCAGCATTTCCGGCGGCGGCGTCCAGGCCGGCCACTCCTTCTTCGCCGAGATCGTCTTGATGCCGGCCCAGGTGAAGCCGGGCCGGCCGACGCCGATGCCGTAGCGCAGCGCGCGGCCGTCGCCCTGCACCAGATAGAGAAACTTGTTCGGCGTATCGACGACGATGGTGCCGGCGCTTTCCCTGCCGCTATAGTCGACCAGTTGCTTCTCGTATCTCGGATCGAACGGGCGCTGCGCCGGATCGCCCGCGGCCTCTTCCTGCTGGCGGAGCATCTGCTGCTGCGGATCCATCGGCGGCAGCTGACGGTTGCCGTAATAGCCGGGCTGCTGCTGATACGGCTGCGGCGAATAACCCTGCGACGACGGCGCATCGCCGAACAGGAATTCGATGAAGCCGCCGCCCATGTTGGAGCGCTGCGGCTGCACATAGGCGGTGCGCATCGGCGGCTGCGGAGCGCCCTGATTGGCATAGATGACGGCGGGCCCGGCGGGCGCTGCCGCGTCGATCGCCATGGCGTGATGGGGAACGGCAATAAGAGAAGACGCGCCGGCGAGCAGCGCAAGCGTGGTTTTCCTGAACATCGACGTACTCTGTACTGGTTTCGTCGTGACGTGATGCGCGCGGCGCCGACTTTGCGCCGTTGCACGTGGTCAATAAGCAATGAAAACCGCATCGGTTTGGTAAACGGATCGGCCGTTTCGATTCACCACATCGGCAATGGAGCGCGGTTTTCCCTGACAGCGTTTATTTTGCGTGAACGGCGTGGCGACATGGTTAATCGCCGGTATCGCCGCGCTTGCGCGCTATCCGCGCAAACGGTTCCGGCGTGAACCTGACGTTAAATCCGCTCTGTCTAGAACGGACTTCAGTGAAGGGGCGGGAATGAAATCATGTCAGTGAAGCGCAAGCGTTTTCGTGTCGAGCAGGCGATGGGCGAGGTTGTGATGCCGGAGCCGGATGTTTCGGGCGGCGCCGATCTCGGTCCGATGCATCGCGAGATCATGGCCGAGCTTCGCTCGATCCGCGCCCAGATGGCCGCAGCCCCGGCACAGCGCACCGGCGACAGCGTCGATGCCGCGGTCGCCCGCGAAGTCGCCGAGACCCACGCGCTGCTCGAGACCTACCGCGCGCAGGTCGAACAGTGCGAGAAGCTCAAGGTCGAGCTCGACCTGATCCACGACGCGATCAGCCGCACCAAGCGCGAGATCGCCGTGCTGCACGGCAAGAGCTTCAACGGCGAGGAGATGGCCAAGGTCAATGGCGAGCTTGGCGCCGTGGTCGGCGGCACCGAACAGGCCACCCAGCAGATCCTCGAGGCGGTGGAGGCGATCGACCAGGCCGCGACCGCGCTCGCCAACAACGTCACGCCCGACCAGCAGAAGCGGCTCAGCGAAGATATTCAGGAGCGCGTGGTCTCGATCTTCGAGGCCTGCAACTTCCAGGACCTCACCGGCCAGCGCATCAGCAAGGTGATGCAGACGATGAAGTTCATCGAACAGCACATCAACGAGATGATGAACATCTGGGGCGGCGTCGACGCCATCAAGTCGCACGTCCCGGCGATCGTCGACACCCGCGAGGGCGATGCCCGCCTGCTCAACGGTCCGAAGCTCGACGGCGACGCCGGCCACGCCTCGCAGGACGACATCGACGCGATGTTCAACTGAGGTTCGTCAGATCAACACGAAAAACGCCGGCCCTCGGGCCGGCGTTTTTGTTTGAGCGATGGTGCACTCCCGCGAGGATCGCCGCCTCGCCCTCCGCGCAAGCCGATCGTCGCAACGCGTCGGATCGGTCAAGGCGACTTACCAATCGCGGCATCCTTTATCCTCCGTCGCCATACAACATCGCCTACTGGCTGCCGGCTGGCTCGCCATCTCGCTCACGCTCGGAGTTGCGCACGCCGTATTCCGGCGCGGTCGCGTCACCTATCATCGGATCATCGGCGCGGGCTGCCGTATCTGCTGATCGGGCTCGGCTTCGGGACGCTATTCGTCTTCCTCGGGTTGTGGTTTCCGGATGCATTCAAGGGAATGAATCTCGAGGATGACTCAGCCCCTGCGAGCTCGGTCTATTATCTCAGCTTCGTCACGCTCACTTCTACCGGCTACGGGGACATCATCCCGGTGCACCCGCTAGCGCGCAGCCTGTGCAATGTCGAGAGCGTGATCGGCCAGCTTTACCCGGCCACGCTGCTGGCGAGGCTCGTTACGCTCGAACTGAGAGACCAGGGCTCATAAGGCTTGTATTTCACGCTGCGAACCCGGCTCGCGCTACTTCGGGCTTCGGGCGACCGAGCCTCGCTCCCTTGGCACAAACCGCCCTATCGCCTTCAAGTTTTCCGACGTAGATTAGGTGCCCGATGGAAGGGATCGTTCATGGCACCCGGGTGCTTAAAACCGAACCCGTCAAATCACGTCCTCTATGACGAGAAGAGCTTGCTGCGACATCGAGCCGCGGCACCTCCCATCGGCGCTGCAAAAGTCGGATCGGCTCGCCAACCACAACGCGCATTTCAATCGAGCAAATTGCCTCGTCAGCTCAGGCGTCGATGGGTCGAACCGTCGAGCGGTGACGTGGTGCTCCGCATCACTCTGGCCGCGAGCGCGCTCTGGCCGATCCTGCTGTTGACCGTCCTGTTGCTCGAAGCTCAGTAAGGCACGGCAGGCCCGACGGATTGTCGCCGCTGATTGTCATGGATGATTTAGAAGCGGCATTCGACCGGATGCACTACAGTACTGGCGCCCAGTCGCGACCTGAACGCCAGTAGAGTCGTTCATTCATACAAGGCGCAGACCCCTCCCTGCCAGCGCACGCATCTGCGAACGGCTCGGCGAGTTTGACGGACGGTCGTCCTTGCTACGCATACACCATTGATACGCGTCCGGCCCGGACCGCAGCCGACGGCCACCGGTATTGCCATTGTTTCCGTCTGGAGGAGCGGCGCGGGTGTCATGGCTTGCGCAGGTGCTCCAACACACAAAGCGAAGATAAAGACAGCAAACAAGCGGATCATTGTGTTCCTCCATTTAATCCTTTGAGGCACCACAGCTCCACTCCATAGCGATGGAAAGGCCCGGCCTTGACTTGCGTCAAGGCTCGCAGGCATGCGTCCCCTCACCGCAGGCATATGCTACTTGATCACCAGATGAAGTTGCCGAACCACCCATATCGCGGACGTCGCTCCGCAAAATGCGCATAAGGTGACGGCGCGTATCTCCTGGCATGGGCATACTTCCGAGGCGGCTTGGCTTCCCTCGCCTTGCGGCCCGACGATTTTGGCCGCTCGATTTCGGATTTCTGCATCTGGGCAAACGCTTCCCGCTCGCGAACGATCGGGGAAGGCCCGACAGTTTCGGCCGCGGCTGGAGCAGGAATTTCCGCGACCTGTTCAGGAACGATAGTCGGGAGACTGGTGTCGTAAACGACAAGGTCGGGCAGCTTTTCCATCGAACGGATGCGAATGGTCGGACGACTCGAGTCGGGCTGCTTTGCCAGTGGAGAATTGGGGATGGTGGCATCCAGAAGGAATAGCAGCGCGAGCAGCACTCCGCCGATATACAGGAAATACCGCGCCACTGGCATGGATCGCTCCATCCGCCATTGTGCACATCGCCAGGCTTCTTTGCCCAAGGGCACGCATCTGCGCTGAAGCATGGCTCAGCACCGCGTCAGGCGGCTACCGGCCGACGAGACCGCATTGACGTGCGCGTGGTCGACACCAGCGTCCCATTCAAGAACTTCAGGACCTTTGACATAGATCAACAGTATCGCGACAAGGATGAATCAGTCCGATCCTCCGTCTCGACAACATGCATCTTGTGCCAGCGTCGACGGTTGCAAATCCGCTGGCAGGTTTGTTGTCGCGGGTGCATATTACTGCGTGAGGGAAATTGTCATGCGTATGCCGGGAGCCAACATTGGGTGCCGGTTGCATGGGACTTCCGGAATCTGCGTGTGACCAACGTGCAGAGCCTCCTATTAAAAATTGGCAAGCAGTTCGTATCGCAATAGCAATCGCCGCAAGTGCAACAAGCGGCGCGTGGTGGAAGCGAGCGTTTGAGCTTGTGGTGAGGACAGCCAACCGCCGGTAAGCACAGCGCGAGGTCGTCTTTGAAGGTGCGACGATGAGCGCCGGGCTTCTTTCAATCGCGCTGATGGCGTGCGCCTTGCTACCGGATCACTGATTGGGGCGGAGCCACTGGAGTACTCAACACTGGAGATTGAACATGACGCAAAGAATTGTCCGAAATACTGCAATTGCGCTTTCGACTATCGCTTGTGCGACACTGTTCTCCATCACCTGGTCCGAGCGGGGCGGTCTTTCGGCGTCGGTCGAAAGTGCCCAGGCGCGTGTGGGCCGGCCGCTGACGCCCGTGAGCGTCGCCGGCGTCGCGCGTCGTCAGACCCGGCGCGCCGCGTACGGGTACGGGGTGGGCGCGGGTGTCGCCGCTACGGCAGCGGTCGCTGCGGCCGCCGCTACCGCGCCGGCCTATTCCGGCTGGGGCACAAACGATTGGACCAATTCGTATGCCGCCCAGACGGATCCCTACTTCGGCCAGCCCTACTATCCGGCACGAGCCTACCAGAGGATCAGTCCGTATTACGGATATGCCGGATGGACGGAGTACAAGGCAGCCAATGGTATCGGCTGCGAGCCCGGCACGATGACCAAGATGGCTGACGGCCGCATGTACGTCTGTCAGTGAAGCCGGCGCAACGGCAGCGCAAGAGGGCGGCTCCCTGAGCCGCCCTCTTTCACGATGAAGCAGATCAATCCCACGCGGCGACGGGTCGCGCGCGGCGTTGATCTACGTCAACATCGCCTCCCCCTTTTGCCACTGACGATACCTTGGGCCGCATCTGAAGCGGGCTCCATCACCTTCAGTTCACGTGCGATGAGGAGGATCACCATGCGTCGGACGAACATTTTTCCAACCAAGTCAGTGACGGTTGCGGGAATAGCGGCGAGCCTGATGTTGGGGTTTGCAGGCGCCGCTCTCAGTCCAGCACCGGCCAACGCCGTGATTTACTGCACGTATGTCGGTTATCCGGCAGGCTGCGTGGCGCGGGCGGGCGTCGTGCTCAGGCCTCGTCCGGTGGCGCGCGCTGCGGTCCGTCACAATGCGGGCGGCAACCTGAATGGCGGCGTCAATCGGGTTGGCGTGCGGCGATAAGGCCGTGTTTTCGGGTCTCCTTCCCTTCTCCCCTTGTGGGAGAAGGTGGCGCGGATGCAATCCGCGCCGGATGAGGGGTTGTCGCCGCCTACTCAAATCTCGAAAGGGTCACTCGCGGAGGGAGACCCCTCACCCGGATTGCATCTGACGATGCAATCCGACCTCTCCCACAAGGGGAGAGGTGTGCGCCGACTATGCGGCGCTATGTCGGCAGATCGCTCGAAGTCCCGCCGTTACGCCCTCGGGGCGCAGCGGACGTAGACCATGTTGCCGTAGCGGACCCCGGCGTCCTTGTCGACGAAGCGGGTGATCATGACGCGGCCGTCGAACGAGACGATCTCGCGGTCCTGCTCGCCGGGCACAGGTCCAGGCGGGCCGATATAGTTCTTGCCACTCGGGGAACCCTTCAGCCGCAGTTCCTGCGGGGTGGCCTGGTCGGCCAGATGCATGATGACGCCGCCGTTCTGGCCGGCGCCGATCACGTAAGGCTGCTTGCACTGGCCGCGCGCGGCGGCCTCGGTGCGGGCGCGATCGGCGGGATTCTGGAACGAGGCGAGACCCCAGCGGCCGACGATCTCATCGGCGCGGATGCTCGCGGGCATTTCGGGGGCGGCCCCCGGCTCGGCTGGCGCCGGCTCAGGGTTCGACGACAACGACGGCAGGCTCATGCTGCCGCACGCCCCCAAGAGTGTCGTCAGCGCCGAAACAGCCGCGAACCGTGCGACCAATCGCGCGTTGAATGACCTGATCATATGCATCCCCCGACTATGTCCCGGCCGCACCCGTCCTGCAGCCAAGCGTAAAACTTAAGACGGAGCAATGACGTCTGACAAAATTACGTCATCGCTACGATTTGGTTTCTGGTCCACCATCCTATATTGGCCTCACCAAGGCCTTAACCCGTTTGCTTGACAGAAACTGCGCCAAGCCATATTTCCCGGCCCACAATTAGCACTCTCGCACCACGATTGCTAAGAGCGTCGGGCGTCCTGCCCAGCGCCGACCGGGTCGGCATCCAACGCCGGTCCCGATGAACCGGACCTGAAACCGAGCCTCCAAGAGGGAACGTCATGGCTAAATCCACCTTCCGCCCCCTGCACGACCGCGTCGTGGTCAAGCGTATCGATGCCGAGGAGAAATCCAAGGGCGGCATCATCATTCCGGACTCGGCCAAGGAGAAGCCGTCCCAGGGCGAGATCGTCGCCGTCGGCCCGGGTGGCCGCGACGAGGCCGGCAAGCTGATCCCGATCGACCTCAAGGTCGGCGACCGCGTGCTGTTCGGCAAATGGTCGGGCACCGAGGTCAAGCTCGACAACCAGGAGCTCCTGATCATGAAGGAGTCCGACATCATGGGCGTGCTGGCGTAAGCGCCATTCAACTGCGCGGCCGCACCACTCGCATCGTCATACCCGGACTTGATCCGGGCATCCATCACACTTCCGAAGAGTTCTTACCAAGGCGATGGATCGCCGGGTCAAGCCCGGCGATGACGAGCGCGGAAACGGCAAGCGCGTCTCTCAAAACTGACAGGAGTTCAAATCAATGGCTGCCAAGGACGTAAAATTCGCCGGAGATGCCCGCGACCGCATGCTGCGCGGTGTCGACGTGCTCGCCAACGCCGTGAAGGTGACGCTCGGCCCCAAGGGCCGCAACGTCGTCATCGAGAAGAGCTTCGGCGCTCCCCGCATCACCAAGGACGGCGTCACCGTCGCCAAGGAGATCGAGCTCGACGACAAGTTCGAGAACATGGGCGCGCAGATGCTGCGCGAGGTCGCTTCCAAGACCAACGACACCGCCGGTGACGGCACCACCACCGCGACCGTGCTGGCGCAGGCCATCGTCCGCGAGGGCGCCAAGTCGGTCGCCGCCGGCATGAACCCGATGGACCTCAAGCGCGGCATCGACACGGCAGTATCGGCCGTGATCAAGGACATCGAGAAGCGCGCCAAGCCGGTCGCCTCCTCGTCCGAAGTCGCCCAGGTCGGCACCATCTCGGCCAATGGCGATGCCGCGATCGGCAAGATGATCGCGCAGGCAATGCAGAAGGTCGGCAACGAGGGCGTGATCACCGTCGAGGAGAACAAGTCGCTCGAGACCGAGGTCGACATCGTCGAGGGCATGAAGTTCGACCGCGGCTACCTCAGCCCCTACTTCATCACCAACGCCGAGAAGATGACCGCCGAGCTCGAGGATGCCTACATCCTGCTGCACGAGAAGAAGCTGTCCGGTCTGCAGTCCATGCTGCCGGTGCTGGAAGCCGTGGTGCAGTCGGGCCGTCCGCTCTTGATCCTCGCCGAGGACGTCGAGGGTGAGGCGCTGGCGACCCTGGTCGTCAACCGCCTGCGCGGCGGGCTCAAGGTCGCCGCCGTCAAGGCGCCGGGCTTCGGCGATCGCCGCAAGGCGATGCTGGAGGACATCGCGATCCTGACCGGCGGTCAGCTGATCTCCGACGACCTCGGCATGAAGCTCGAGAACGTCACGGTGAACATGCTCGGCCGCGCCGGCAAGATCGTGATCGACAAGGAGAACACCACGATCGTCAAGGGCGCCGGCAAGAAGAAGGACATCGACGCCCGCGTTGGCCAGATCAAGGCGCAGATCGAGGAGACCACCTCGGACTACGACCGCGAGAAGCTGCAGGAGCGCCTCGCCAAGCTCGCCGGCGGCGTTGCGGTGATCAAGGTCGGCGGCGCGACCGAGGTCGAGGTCAAGGAGAAGAAGGACCGTGTCGAGGACGCGCTGAACGCGACCCGCGCCGCGGTGCAGGAAGGCATCGTGCCGGGCGGCGGCGTGGCGCTGCTGCGCGCCAAGAAGGCGGTCGGCCGGCTCACCAACCCGAATGCCGACGTCCAGGCCGGCATCAACATCGTGCTCAAGGCGCTCGAAGCTCCGGTCCGCCAGATCTCGGAGAACGCCGGTGTCGAGGGCTCGATCGTGGTCGGCAAGATCCTCGAGAACAAGTCGGAGACCTTCGGCTTCGACGCGCAGACCGAGGACTATGTCGACATGGTCGACAAGGGCATCATCGACCCCGCCAAGGTGGTGCGCACCGCCTTGCAGGACGCCTCCTCGGTGGCCGGTCTGCTCGTGACCACCGAGGCCATGGTCGCCGAACTGCCGAAGGATGCAGCGCCGGCAATGCCGGGCGGCGGCGGCATGGGTGGAATGGGCGGCATGGGCGGCTTCTAAGCCTCCCACATCCCCATCGAGATCGAAGGCCGCCTCCGGGCGGCCTTCTTTTTTTGCAGTTTGATTACGATCGGGATGCAAGGATCATCGCATGTCCCGCGACGCCAAATCACTGACGTTGACGCTCGTGCTGTTCTACGCGATCGGCGCCGTGCTCGCGGTCGGCGCCTATGCCCTGGACAGCATCGATGATCTTGCGGTCGTCTTGATGTTCTGGCTCAGGCAAACGCTGACGTTCGTCGTCCTCGGCGCGGGTTATGGCGTCTATTACGTCATTTCCGGTTCTGCCGGTCATCGTCCGAAAGCGCCGCTGCGGTTTCTGGACATATCGTTTCTGGCCGCTGCCGCCACGCTCGGTGTTGGCATGCTCGTGCACAGTTGAGCGATCCTTGACGCGACGGCCTGACAGTCCGTTACGCGACGCAGATGTCGGACACCGCCACCTTCTGGAACAGGTGCGGCGAGGCTACCGCCGAGGCCGGATAGGCCGAGAGCTTGGCCCTGAACTCGGGGTTCATGAAGGCGGCGCGGAAGGCGGCGGTCGATTCCCAGACCGCGTAGTTCAGATAGGCCGGGCTCTCGCCGAGCGCGCGGTGCAGCTGGGTGGAGATGAAGCCCGGCTGCCGCTTCATGATGGCGGCGTCGTCCTGCCAGGCCTTGAGAAACGTGTCCTCGTCGGCCGCATCGAGCGTGAAGAGGTTGACGAGCACGACGTTGCTGGCATCGACCGCGAGCTGGCGGTCGATCGGGAAAGCGGGGTCCAGGGGGCGCATCTGCGGCATGGTTGGCTCCGTTCGATATGGTGTTACGATGTCATTCCGTACTGATGGATACATACAAAAATTGACATTATGATGTCAATACGTTTATATGGTGACAAATGCCGAATGCAAAACGAACGCCGGCGGGCGAAGCCCTGAGCACCCTGATTCCCGACCTGTTCAGGCTCAACAGCCTGCTGTTCACATCAGGCGACCGGCTGGTGGCCGGGCTCGGGCTGACCAGCGCGCGCTGGCAGATCCTCGGCGCCATCGTCGCCACAGAGCGCCCGCAACCGGTCGCATGGCTGGCGCGCGACCTCGGCGCTGCCCGACAGAACGTGCAGCGGATCGTCAACGACCTCGAACGGGACGGGCTCGTCGCCTTCGAAACCAACCCGCATCACCGCCGCGCCCAGCTCGTCGTGCTGACCGCCAAGGGGCGGCAAAGCTTCGACGCGGCCATGCGCCTGCAGCTGCCTTGGGTGAACGGCCTCGCCGACGGGCTGTCGATGAAGGACCTCGAAACCGTGAGCCGGGTCGTGACGGTGCTGCGCGGCCGACTGGAGGGCGGCGAGGAACCTGACGAACGCACATGACCGCGATCGCGGCGCGCGGCCGCCGTTAGGCGGCCTTCTTTTTTGGCCAATGACATGGAGGTTTGCTAGTTACGACGGAACCGATTCTGCCCTTCGAGGACTTATCGTATGCGCGCGCTCCCGCTCCTGCTGCTCGGTCTTGCCGTCACCTCGGCGCCTGCCCTCGCCCAGATGAAGCTGCAATCGAAGGCGGCTCCCGCCAATGGCCCCGAGACGCGCTATTTCACCTCGATCGACGGCCTGATGGACGGCAATGCCGACGTCGTGCTGAAAGAAACCCGCCAGGGCAAGACCGTGACCGCGGCCGTGCTCGACGTCTGCTATCCCGCCGACAAGAGCTCCGACCGCAAGGACCGCTTCGTCGCCAACCTGACCGTCAGCGGCCAGACGCTTTCCGGCACCGCCCAGAGCGTCGCCGACAAGCAGCCGGTCACCGTCAAACTGAACCGCAAGCAAACCGGCGACGGTTTTGAGTTCCGCGGCCAGATCACGATCGGCCAGACCGTGACCGAGGTCGCCTCGACGG
The DNA here is from genome assembly GCF_054056795.1 of Bradyrhizobium sp. USDA 3315. NCBI lineage: Bacteria > Pseudomonadati > Pseudomonadota > Alphaproteobacteria > Hyphomicrobiales > Nitrobacteraceae > Bradyrhizobium > Bradyrhizobium sp. USDA 3315. Next base: position 568,541 of record NZ_JBSRYP010000001.1, read on the forward strand.
ACAATTCCGATCTCAGCGAGAAGGAATTCCAGGACAACCAGGCCACCGAGGACGGCATCACGCCGCAGCCGAAGGATTTCACTGACGTTTCGCCGGAATCGATCGGTGTGCGGGTGAAGCTCGATGCGGCGGCGGATTTCCTCAAGAGCCTAAAAGGCGAGGCCGTCGAGATCGGCACCTCCAGCCTTGCGGTGACCTGCGATGCGATGCGCTCCGGCGAGCAGACCATCAACCTCACCGTCGATCCCGAGCACGCCGGCGCGCTGCTCGCCAAGGCGAAATCCGCGCCCGGCGTGACCGCGGCCGGCTGGACCAGCGGGGTGGTCGAAATGGACCGCACCATCCGCTTTGCTGCCGCCGATTGGCGCGAGGGCGACAAGGTCAACAAGGACAAGCTGGCATCGGCGATCGCGGGCGTGCTGGCGAAGACGCTTGCCGCAAAGCCCGCCTCGGCGACGTGGAACGCGAACACCGGCAAGCTCAAGCTGGTGCTGAAGCGGCCCAGCACGATTTACCCGGCGCTCGGCCTCACCCAGAATTACGAGGTCACTGCCCTGGTCTCGCCCGACAAGCCCGGAAGCTCTGACCGGCTGATGCTGTGGGTCTCGAGCCCCACGGTCTCGACATCGGACGACAGCGCCGGCGCCAAGCTCAATCTGTCCGACGATTCCAGCAGCGACGAGGAAGGCAGCGAGACCAGGGACGACAACGGCGCGATCGACGCGCTGCTCAAGGAGTTCAAGGGCCAGCGCTGGGACGCCGACAAGTCGGTGTGGCGGTAAGGCCGCCGCTGTCGTGAGTTAAGCCGCCCTCGTCTTCAGCGGCACGACGTTGTCGCGCACCGCCTTCGGGGTGGCGTCCGGACCGGACTGAAGCATCCCGTCGCTTCTGACGAACAATTCAGAACGAGGCTCGATCGCAGCGCGATCGAGCAGCGCCCGCAGCTCGGGACGAAGTCCGTCGCCACGCAGCGCGGCGATCGCATCGAAGTTGCGCATGATGTTCTCCTGAGTGATCGCGAACAGGTTTTCGCGCGTGTGTTGCGCGGGCCACCCGCTTCCCGATAGCGCGACGACGTTTGAGAAGCGGCGCTAAGCGCCATATCGACAAAGCGGAATCTCGCCCGAAAGCCGGCTGCACGCCCGATCTGGAATCGGGTGGTGCGAGACACGCCTCCAAATGTTCACTGCGCGCATCGAGAGAACGCCGGTCGCGATACCGGCAACGCGCAAATGGAGACGAAGAGATGTCAGAGGAAAACAAGAACGTCGTAGGCCGGTGGTTCAAGGAGTTCTGGGGCACCCCCTGGAATCCGCGCATCATCAACGAGCTCGCCACAGCAGACATTGTCGTGCATTACCCGATGCACGAACCGAAGAAGGGCCGCGCCGCGGTCACGCAATTCATGACCGAATTTCGCGAAGCCTTTCCGGATCTCAATTTTTGGGGCGTCGGCGATCTCGTCGCGGAAGGCGATCTCGTCGTCGGCCGCTGGGAAGGCGGCGGCACGCACACAGGACCTGCGTTCAGCGACTTCCGCCTCGGCTCACTTCCCGCGGCCTCCGGCCGCAAGATGACGTTCGCCGGCACCACCGTGCTGCGCGTGCAGGACGGACGGATCGCCGAGGAGCTCGGGCAGGAAGATGCGATCACAGCCATGCTGCAGCTCGGCCTCATTCGTTTGCCCGAAAACGACGGAGCCGCGTCGCGGCCGGGCGGCGAGCTGCCCGCCGGCTGGAACAACATGGCGGGATATCCGGAGGGGCCGCGCTGAGCACGGCCGGAGTGCATGGCTCCATCGACAATCGCATGCATTATGTATGATGACCCGAACGCGTTTGCTGCGCGTTCGGGTAACGCAATCGATCGGCGCGGTGAACTTGAAGGTCTCTAAGCCGCAGGCTTGCTGGAGGCATTCCAATATTGCTGCGCCGGCATCGTATCTCCCGATGCAGTGCCGGCGCGGTCTCGCCGCCGCAATTTGCGTCAAGACGGGAAGATCAGGCACGTCGTCGTGCCGTGGGCGAGCAGCCGGCCCTGCTCGTCGGTGACCCTGCCTTCGGCGGTGCCGATGCGGCGGCCGCAATTGAGCACATTGCCTTCCGCTCTGATCGGACCGGTGTCGGGCGTGATCGGACGCACCAGCGAGATCTTGAACTCGAGCGTGGTCTGGCTGGTGCCGGCATCGAGCGTCGACTGCACGGCAAGCCCCATGCAGCTGTCGAGCAGCGTCGCGGTGAGGCCGCCATGCACGGTGCCCGCCGGATTGAGATGCGCATCGGTCGGCACCAGCGTGACGACAACGCGGCCGCGCTCGGCTTCGGCGACGTCATAACCGAGTGTCCGCGCGATGGTGTTGAGCGGCAATGCGCCGCTGGCGAGGCCCTGCACGAATGCGAGGCCGCTCATCTTAAGCTTCTGTTCCGCACTGACGGTGCCGTAGCTCTTGGCCATTGCCGATCTCCATCGGGGTTTATTGGATCGCGACGGTTGGCCGCTTGCACCGCAGCGACGCGGCGGAGCGGCCGTAGAGTTTAGCGAATGCGGCATTCATGCGCCGCGCGCTGGAGAAGCCGGCGTGCTGCGCCACCAACGCAAGCGGCAGCTCGCTGCCGTCGATCAAGCGCTTGGCGCGCTGCACGCGCAGCGACAGCGCGACCTGGAGCGGCGAGGCATCGAGATGCTCGGCGAACAGACGCGACAGATGCCGCGCGCCGACGCCGAGCCGCCCCGCCAACGCCTCGACATTGCCGCGGTCGAGCGCGCCCTCCTCGATCAGCGCCAGGGCACGCTCGACGGTGGTCCTGGTGCCCTTCCAGGCCGGGCAGAACGGCGCCGCCTCGGGACGGCAGCGCAGGCAGGGCCGGAAGCCAGCACGCTCGGCCGACGCCGCGCTGCCATAGAACCGCACATTGCGCGCGAGCGGCGTGCGCGCCCGGCAGACCGGGCGGCAATACACACCGGTGGTCTTGACCGCGACGAACACGACGCCGTCCCAGGCCGGGTCGCGGCGCTGAAAGGCTGCATATTGTGCGGCGAAATCGAGCATGCGACCGCTATAGCCCCGCCCGCGCGCCGCGACGACCCGCTTTGCGGAGACGACGTCCGGAAACGACCGCTGCATGCGGAAAATACCCGGGCATCTACGGGGGCCTGCGACCAAAAGACTTCGTGCCGCCGCAGTTCGGTCACCGAAAATTAAGGCTCGATTTAGTTTCGAGGATCATGCTTCGCGCCATCGAACACAGGTCACGCCATGCAAGACCGCGAGCCGATCAACGCTGCGAGCATCTGGCCGACGGATGTGACGGAGGGTCATTCGCCGGCACCGACGGCGGACCTCTGGGATGTCACCGGCGAGAACCACGACGCCGCCCTGCTGCTGCGGGAGCCGTTTGCCGATCGCATCGGCACCGCGCTCTTGGCAGCGACCGCACTCGCCGCAAGCTTCGTGCTGGGATGGACCGGCGGAGCCAACTGGCACGACCTTGCAGCTCCCGCCCCGGTGCCGGTAGCCCAGAAGGAAGCGCCGGTCCCGCACATTGCGGAGGTGGCGCCGAGCCGAAAGAACGAGGGCCCGCGCCGGGCCGCGTCCAACGCCGACCCCGTCGTCACCGGCAGCATTCCGAGGACCGCGCCGGCCAGCCCGCGTCCGCTCGCCTTGGGCGCCGCGCCGACGACCTTGAATGCACAGGCCGCCGCATTGGGGCCGAAGCAGGCGCCGGCGGCGGCGCCGGAGACGCGGCCGAGCACCATCCCGGGATGGTCGGTGGTCGAAGTCCGCGACGGCACCGCCGTGCTCGAGGGCCCCGAAGGCGTCAAGATGGCCGCGCGCGGCGACGTCGTGCCCGGCCTCGGACGGGTCGATTCGATCGTGCGCTGGGGCAACCGCTGGATCGTCGCCACCGCAAGCGGACTGATCGCAACGCCCTGAGCGTTTTGTCTTGACGCGTTTGCTTGACGCGAACCGCCGTCCGCTTCGCTCGATGACGCTTTAGTTGCTGTTGATCACGAAACGCAGCGACTTGCTGCCGGTGAAGGTCACCTCGTCACCGTGCCGCCGCCAGCCCGTCATGTCGCCGAGCGCCGCCAGCAGATCCTTGTCCGCCTGCGCCCGCTCCGGCGTGCAGGTGCGGTTCTCCATCGCGCCGGGAACGAAGACGATGGTGTTGCCGGCCACCGAAAACTGGCCCTTGCCGCCGTCGCACCACAGCTCGAGGATCACCTCGCCATTGTCGCCGACCTCGATCGAGGGAATCCGCTTGGAGCCCGGCATGCGCGCGGCGTCGAGCGTCATGACGAAGCCGAACGGGAACTCCTCCTCGGCCCGCGCCGGCCCCGCGCCGAGAGCCGCGGCAACCAGCGCCAACGCGGCGATGCCGCCGTTCAAACCTCGCCTCATCGAAATCATGCCAATCCTCGAAATGCGACGCGCAACTGCGGCCCCTTCTATGGGAGCAGAGCGCGATTGGCCAGATTGGCATTGCCGGAAAATGTGCCTGAAAAGCAAATCCCCGCGAGTCGTTCGCTCGCGGGGATCCGTGGTTCGATGGACGCGTCGTGGCGCTATTTCAGCACCAGCATCGTGAACGGATAGACATAGGCCTGCAGGGTCACGAACAGACCGACCAGACACGCCAGCACGATCGAGTGCAGGAACACGTAGCGCAGGATCGAGCCCTCGTGGCCGTACCAGTTGGTCGCGGTCGAGGCGACCACGATCGATTGCGCGTCGATCATCTTGCCCATCACGCCGCCCGAGGAGTTCGCCGCCGCCATCAGGATCGGCGACAGGCCGAGCTGCTCGGAGGTGATCTTCTGCAGATTGCCGAACAGCACGTTCGACGCGGTATCCGATCCGGTCAGCGCCACGCCCAGCCAGCCGAGCAAGGTGCCGAAGAAGGGATAGAGCACGCCGGTCGCCGCGAAGGCGAGGCCGAGCGTGGCGTCGACGCCGGACAGCCGGGTCAGCGTGCCGATCGCCAGCATCGCCGAGATCGTGATCAGCGAGATCGCGCAGATGCGGATGGTGCGGCCATACTCGGCGATCAGCTTGAGCGGCGAGAAGCCCATCAACAGACCCGAGATAATCGCGGCGATCAGCATGCCGGTGCCGGTGAACGACAGATAGGTGAAGCCGAACACGGCGCCTTCCGGCGTCGGCTTGGCGGCCACCGGCGGCACCTTGAAGATCAGCTTGTCGAGCTCGGGGACCGGATAGTTCCAGACGAAGTTGGCGTTCGCCCAGGCCTTGAAGGCACCGTTGCCCCAGATCAGCATCAGGATGCAGACGATGATCCACGGCAGCAGCGCGCTCCACATTTCGCCCTGGGTCAGCGGCGTCTTGTCGAGCGGAGGTGCGGCGGCCATCGTCGCCGCCGATTCATCGCGGCCGCGCAGCGCCGGCGACAGCCAGAGCTGCCGCGGCTGCCAGACCTTCAGGAACAGGATCAGGGCGCCCATCGAGATCAGCGAGGCGCCGATGTCGACGATCCAGGGATTGATGTAGTTCGAGATCACGAATTGCGGGACCGCAAACGACACGCCGGTGACCAGGATCGCCGGCCACACCTCCTTCATGCCGCGCCAGCCGGCAAACGCCCACACCACCCAGAACGGTACGATCAGCGAGAACAGCGGCAGCTGCCGGCCGACCATCGCGCCGAGGATGTAGGGGTCGAGCCCGGTGACCGAGGCGAGGCCCTGGATCGGCGTGCCGAGCGCACCGTAGGCAACGGGTGCCGTGTTGGCGATCAGCGACAGGCCGGACGCGGCGAGCGGCGAGAAGCCGAGCCCGATCAGCACCGCGCCGGTGATCGCGACCGGCGTGCCGAACCCGGAGGCGCCCTCGAAGAAGGCGCCGAACGAGAACGCGATCAACAGCAGCTGCAACCGCCGGTCCTCGGTGACGCCGCCGACCGCGCGCTTGAGCAGCTCGAACTTCCCGCACCTCACCGTGACCTGGTAGAGGAAGATGACGTTGAGCACGATCCAGCCGATCGGGAAGAACCCGGTGATCACGCCGAGCAGGGTGGCGCGGATCGACATGTTGGCCGGCATGGTGAAGACGAAGATCGTGATCAGGTTGGTCACGATCACGGCGATGATGGCCGCAATGTGCGCCTTCACCTTGCCGCTGGCGATCAGCACCAGCAGCGTGACCACGGGAATGGCGGCCGCGACCGTCGACAGCGCCGCATTGCCCAGCGGGTTGTAGATTTGATTCCAGGTGTTCATCTCGGGATCCTTCCCACATTATTATGCAGCGCGCCGGCCTGCATGCGGGCAGGCGCGACTGGTGCGATTGCGGGAGTCCGTCGGAAAATCTGCAGCCCCGGCTCGCGAATGAACGATCGGTAAGGATCGCTCACATCCTCGCGAAAAATCGAAGGTCCCCCGCCCCTCGCCGTTGTCCTCATGCTAGGATTGACTCGATTGCCGGGACAAGCCAACGCTTGCATGCCAGAACTACGACTTTAGTCGAGGACTACCCCGATTGTCCCGATTCTTCAGGCCTTTGCGGCCCCTTCCCCGGAGACGATAATCTGTGAACAACATTCGCTCGACGCTCGCGACGGTGTGGCGCATCGCCTCGCCTTATTTCAACTCCGAGGACAAATGGGCCGGCCGGGGACTGCTTGCGGCGGTCATCGCGATCGAACTGGCGATCGTGGGCATCAACGTTCTGATCACGCAGTGGAACAACCGCTTCTACAACGCGCTGCAGGAACGCAATTGGGATTCCTTCGTCAGCGAGATCATCTATTTCTGCGTCGTCGTCGCGTTCTTCATCCTGCTGGCGGTCTACCAGCTCTACCTCAATCAATGGCTGCAGATCCGCTGGCGGCAATGGATGACCACACACTATCTCGGGGACTGGCTGCATCAGGCCAATCACTACAGGATGCAGCTGCAGGGCGACGCGGCCGACAACCCCGACCAGCGCATGACCGACGACGTCAAGCTGTTCGTCGACCGCACGCTCACGCTCGGCCTCGGCCTGTTGAGCTCGGTCGTCACGCTGGCGTCTTTTCTCACCCTGCTGTGGGGCCTTTCCAATGAGGCACCGCTGCATTTGTTCGGTACGGAATATTCAATTCCCGGCTACCTTGTCTGGTGCGCGCTGATCTACTCGGTGCTCGGCACCGTGCTGACCCATCTGATCGGCTGGCCGCTGGTCGGCATCGATTTCAAGCAGCAGCAATATGAAGCCGATTTCCGCTTCAACCTGGTGCGCGTGCGGGAAAACTCCGAGCAGATCGCGCTGCTGCAGGGCGAACCGGCCGAGCGCGAGCGCCTGCGCGTTCGCTTCGGACGCGTGGTGGAGAACTGGATCGCCCTCATGAACCGGACCAAGAAGATCACCGCGTTCACGGCGAGCTATAATCAGGCCTCGGTGATCTTCCCCTATGTGCTGGTGGCGCCGGCCTACTTTGCGCAAAAGATCCAGCTCGGCGGCATGATGCAGACCGCATCGGCGTTTTCGAACGTCCAGGGCGCGTTCTCGTACTTCGTCAGCATCTATCGTCAACTGGCCGAATGGCAGGCCGTGGTGAACCGGCTCGATGGATTCGAGGCAGGGATCGCGGCGGCATCAAACCTCGCCAAGCGCGACGACCGAATTCATGTCACGGCGACGCCGGGCGACGGCGCCGTCAGCCTGCAGGATCTGGTGCTGCGGCTGCCGGACGGCACGCCGCTGCTGAACGCGGACCGGTTCGGCTTCCGCAAGGGCGAGCGCACGCTGATGACCGGCCCCTCGGGCGCCGGCAAGTCGACACTGTTCCGCGCGATCGCCGGGATCTGGCCGTTCGGCGATGGCGCGGTCGAGATCCCGGCCAATGCCAGCCTGATGATGCTGCCGCAACGTCCCTATCTGCCGATCGGCTCGCTGCATGACGCCGTCGTCTATCCGGGCGAGGCCAGGCAATTCGATGCGGGACGGGTCCGCGAGGTTCTCACCGCCGTCGGACTGCCGCAGCTTGCGTCGCGGCTCGAGGAACAGGCGCACTGGAACCGGATGCTGTCGCTCGGCGAGCAGCAGCGGCTCGGCATCGCGCGGGCGCTGCTGCATGCGCCGCAGTTCCTGTTCCTGGACGAGGCGACGGCCTCGCTCGACGAACCGGCGGAAGCCGCGCTGTACAGGCTGGTTGCCGAGAAGTTGCCCGGCACCACGGTGGTTTCGATCGGCCACCGCTCGACGCTCGACACCTTCCATCAGCGCAATGTCACGCTGGTCCGCGACGGCGACCGCTTCACCCTGCGCGACGCGGTCAAGGTCGCCGCGTCGTAAGCGGCATTAGGGGGCAGCGGCGGCCACGGCTTGCGGCTAACCCCGGCGGGGGCAGCCCACAGGTCTCGCGAGCGCCTTTAGCTATTGTCCGCCCTGTGCCGATTAGACCTATCCGGCCAAAACAAAAAGGGCGGCAGATTGCTCTGCCGCCCCTCGATCCCCGGAGGAGAGATTACTTCAGGTTGGACATCGCGGTCAGGTCGACCGAGAGCTTGGCGATGCCGGCCGCGCCGCACCAGTTGGAGCTCGTGCCACCCGGATTGATCGGGGTGACGGCCGTGGTTCCGCCCGCGGTGAAGTCGCTGGTGAAGGCGCTGCAATCACCCTTCGACATGTCGGTGTCGGAGTAGCGCAGATCGAGCGTGAACACCTTGTAGGTGAAGCCGATGCCGATGTTCCAGGTGTTGTAGTCGGCATACTTGATGCCGTTCGGAAACGCCGGGACGCCGTAGAAGCTGTCGGAGGTGCCGAGCCACTGCCGGCCGAACTCACCCGACACGTACATGCCGACGCCGCTGCTGCCGAACACGGTGCTCGGCGCAGTGTACTTGCCGATGATCGAGGAGTAGTTGCCCCAGGCGCCGGTGTTGAGGAAGTTCGGCGAGTAGTATTCGTTGATGGTGAACGCCCAGTTGTCGTTGATGGTCCAGGTCGCCTTGCCATAGACTTCGAAGAACGACACGTCCTTCTTCATGACGGCGAGGTTGGTGAGGGTGTTGGCCTGGCAATCGGCGCTCAGCGGATTGCCTGCGAAGTCGGCCACGGCACCGCCGCCGTAGTAGCAGGTCCCGCCCGGATACAGGTAACCCCAGACACCGATGTCGAAGGCGAAGGCGCCGAAGGTCGGGCGGATACCGCCGTAGACGTCGACTTCAGCCGCGGCGCGATTAGCGAAGGAGATGCTTTCGGTCGACGTACCGACGTAGAGCTGCAGATCCTTGCTGACGTTGTAGCGCGGCTCGAAATAGGCAGTGACCGACGGATTGTGGTTGGACTGGGTGACGCCGCGGAAGATGTAGTCGCTCATGATGCCAGCGCCAAAGGCGATGTCCCACGGGTCGAACGGAGCCGGCGGCGGCGCCTTGACGGCCTTCACCGCCATGTCAGCTGCCATTGCCGAGCTCGAAATCATTGCTAGCGCCGTTGCTAACAAAGCCAGTTTCTTCATGACGATCCCCATCTAACTTTTCCAGACAGCCCAGCTCCGGTGGCCCCCAGGGCGCGCGCTAACGGACTGCAACTAAATCGCGTGGATCAATCTGAGGCCCGTGCACGGTACCGTGAAGCCAAAAAGACATGCATGTGCCGCCTTTTTAGGCGTTCTAGCCATCTTGCCGCATGTTGACTTGCGGGTGTTGCATTTGCACCACAAGACTGCTGCTCCCGCACCGGTTGAACGGGTCATTCGGACAGGGAAACGGCAACAGTCGGCTCGGCGCGAGAGCGTTCGGTGCGAATCGCCGTGCCCGTAAAAGCACGGATTGTCGTCGCACCTACGGAAGAAGCCGCAGCGTTGCGCGCTGCGGCTTCGATCAGTTGAACCTCGGCAATGTGGCAGCGGCTTAGTGGTGCTCGCCGCCGTCGGCCGACCCCGCAATCCAGCCCGGCGCCGGTTCGTGGCTCGGTGTGGCCCAGCTCGGCGCCGGCTGCGGCTCGGGCGCCGGGGGTACTGCGACCGGAGCGGCCGGCTTCGGCGCGGCAGCCTTCTTCGGAGCAGCGGCCTTCTTCGGCGCGCTCTTCTTGGCAGCGGCTTTCTTCGCAGCCTTCTTCGGCGCAGCCTTCTTGGCGGCTTTCTTTGCCGTTTTCTTTGCAGCTTTCTTGGCCGACTTCTTCGCCGATTTCTTTACAGCCTTCTTGGCGGATTTCTTCGCAGCCTTCTTGGCCGACTTCTTCGCGGACCTCTTCTTCGCCGCTACCACCTTCTTGGCCTTTTTGGCCTTCTTGCTTTTCTTCGCCTTCTTCGACTTCGCCATCGTGGTCCTCCTGTTGCCGCTATCTGAGTCCACCGGGCGCATTGAAGTGATCGCTTGCCGGACGTTGGCTGCACCTCGAAGAGAGGCACCCGGGCATGATGGCCGCGCGATCGCTTCGCGTCTGTGGCAAGGAAGCGCCGGTCCTTCACGTTGCGTCAGGGCAAGGCTGAGGTCCGGATCATGCTCGAGTGGCAGTCGATCAATTCAATCCTGGCCGGGGACCTCCTGTCGCCCAATCGAGAAGCTCAATCGTGTGCACCACAGGAACTGACGTACCGCCGGCAATCTGAACCATGCAGCCAATATTGCCCGCAGCGATCATGTCCGGTTTGACAAGCGCAATATTGGCGACCTTGCGATCGCGCAATCTGCTCGCAATGTCGGGCTGGAGAATGTTGTAGGTCCCCGCCGAACCGCAACACAAATGGCTCTCGGGCACATCTTTCACCACGAATCCATTCTTGGAAAGCAATTCTTTCGGAAGTTGAGTGATTTTCTGTCCATGCTGCAACGAACAAGCCGAGTGATAGGCGACGGTGACGTCGCCTTTCTGCGTTGAAGGCGCGAGCTCGAGGCCAGCGAGATACTCGGTGATATCCTTTGCCAGCGCCGAGATTCGCTTGGCCGGCTCCGCGAATGTTTTGTCCTCGCGCAGCAGGTAGCCGTAGTCTTTGACAACTGTCCCACAGCCCGAGGTCGTCACCAGGATGGCGTTGAGCCCGTTCTGGTCCGCTTCCCTTTGCCACACTGTGATGTTGGCCCGCGCGCGCGCCAGCGCGTCGCCGTCCTGTCCCATGTGATGGGTCAACGCGCCGCAGCATTGCTCGTCCTTGACCAGCACCACCTCGACGCCGTGCCTGGTCAGGACATTGATCGCGGCCTGATTGATGCGTGGCGCCAGCACCTGCTGGGCGCAGCCCTGCAGCAGCGCGACCCGGCCGCGCCGCCGGCCGATCGGCGCAAACACGGTTCCCGCAGCCGGCCCCGGTTGCGGCAGGCCGCGCGGCGCGAGCGCCAGCATCGCCTTGATCCGCCGCAGCAGACCCGGGCTCGACGCACCGACCGATGGCGTCGGCAGCAATGCGGCGAACGGACGGGCGAGCCCGGCCAGGATCATGCTGATCCGGAACAGGCCCGGCCGCGGCAGCACGAGGGCGAGTACCCACCGCAGCAGCCGCTCGGTCAGCGGTCTCTGGTAATCCCGCTCGATCCGGACCCGGGCCTGGTCGACGAGGTGCATATAGTTCACGCCCGACGGACAGGTCGTCATGCAGGCGAGGCACGACAGGCAGCGGTCGATATGCTTGACCACGTCGGCCGTCGGCGGCTTGTCCTTCTCCAGCATCTCCTTGATCAGGTAGATGCGGCCGCGCGGGCTATCGAGCTCGTCGCCGAGCAGCACATAGGTCGGGCAGGTCGCGGTGCAGAAGCCGCAATGCACGCAGGCGCGCAGGATCTTGTCGGCTTCCTTGATGTCGGGATCGGCGAGCTGCGCCAGGGAAAACTCGGTCTTCATGCAGCCCCGCCTCGCATCATCCGGCCGCGGTTGAGGACGGACCTAGGATCGAAGCTCGCCCGGACCCGTTCACCGAGCGCGGCAAGCCCGGCCGCCTGCGGCTGGAACACATCGACCGCCCGGCGTACATCCTCGGCGGCGCGGATCAGGGTGGCGTGTCCGCCGATGGCCTCGACCTGGCCGCGGACCAGCGCGGCCTGGGCGTCGGCGCCCGGCGGCAGCGCGGCCCAGATCAGCCCCCCGCCCCAGTCGTAGATCACGTCGCCGCCAGTGGCGCGCGACAACGCCTGGCCCAGCGCGCCGCCAGAGGCCGGCGGGCAAACGATACGCCACACCGGCCAGGCTGCGAGCGCGCCGTTCGCCGCGAACGGCACCACGTCGCGCAGCGCGCTCCAGATTGCGGCCGACGCATCGTCGGCGAGGCTGTCGACCGTTCCATAGGACGAGAGCGTCTGGCTCAGCGAGGCCGCCCGATGTGCCGCCGACGCCGAAATCCCCTCCAGCCGCACCAGCGTGACCGGATGGCCTGAGGCTGCGAGGCCGGCGAGCGCACCGCCCCCGGTCCGCAACGCCGAACCCGGAAGATGCGCGGCGCCGGAGACGTCGAAGGGCGAACCCAGCGCCGCCGTCATCGCCTTGTTGGCGGTGACGTCGTCGAGCCCGCGCAGCAGCAGCGTCCGTTCGGCTTCCGGCTTCGGCATGACCTTAAGCGTGACCTCGGTCATGACCGCGAGCGTGCCCCAGGAACCGGTCAGCAGCTTGCAGAGATCGTAGCCGGTGACGTTCTTCACCACCCGCCCGCCGGTCTTGAAGCTGTCGCCAAACCCGGACACCGCGTGCGCCCCGAGCAGATGATCCCTGATACCACCGGCCTTGATGCGGCGGGGACCGGCCAGTCCGGCGCCGATCATGCCGCCGATCGTGCCGGCGCCCGCGGTGCCGAGCAGCACAGACGTGTCCATCGGCTCGAAGGCGAATTGCTGGTTCTTGGCGTCGATCAGGGATTGCACGTCGGCGAGCGGCGCGCCGGCCTGCACGGTGATGATCAGTTCGTTCGGCTCATAGGAGGTGACCGCATTCAGCGCCGAGACGTCGAGCAGCGCATTGGTCGCCATCGGATGGCCGATGGCGCGCTTCGATCCATGTCCAATGACCTCAAGCGGCTGCTCGCTGGCAACCGCCGCGCGCACCACTTCCTCGACGTCTTTTGCGTCTCTGACCCTGAGCGTATCCACACGCTAGGCGGTAACGAAATTTCGCGCCGAAATCAAATGCGCACCGAACGAACGTCTGAATGCGGCAAGCCGACCTCGTAATCCCGACGGAAGGGCCCGGCGGCCGGGGCTTGGCGCCATCCGGCAGGCATGGAAACCGCGGTCAGGCTGCCCTACTCGGAACGTCCCGCCAGCTCAAAAATTCGCCGCGCCAGGAGAGTTTGGCCCGAGAGTTCGAAGGGCTCGTCACCTCTGTGGGCGCGCCACCGGCCGTCCCTCCATCCGAGCGCCAGCGCCTTGACCAAATCGAAGAAGCTGACCCGGCCTGATTTGACCCCCCGCTTGAGCGTGTCCGGCATGGTCGACCAGATCAGCTCACACTCGGCATCGCGCTCGATGCGTTCGCTTGCCTCGACGGATCGGTCTTGATCGTTCCATATCTGGCTGGCGCGCATCGCCGGCCCGATCCTGTCGGTCCAGCGGAACGCGTGCTGCTCCCGTTCGGCGTATCCGTGGCGTGCGAGCCACTTCATCGCCGTCGCGTATCCGGGAGGAGGTTCGAACCAGTCGCGCTGGTCCGACAGGACGTCCCGGCTGTAGCCGCCGCAGGCGATGGCGACAAAGGACTGCACGATTTGCACGATACGCGGGTCGCCGTCGCCAATCGAAGCAGCGAGGAAATCCGGCATCTCTGCCGCATTCATCGAAAACACGGCCCTTGTCACGGCGTCGTCGGCTCCGACCGGCTCGACATGCATCACGCCGACGTCGAGCAGCGCCTGCTCGGCGGCCACCCAGTCGCTCGGGCAGGTGCGCGCGATGAAGCCGCCTTTCTGGCCGGCACCATCGCAGCCGGGTCCGGCAAAGAATGCGCAGAGGCTGGCCGCCAGATGACCGCACATACGCCCTTCGAGGCCTCCGATGTCTGTGACCTTGACCATGCCGGAACTGTACGACAGGCGACTTAAGCCGCCGTTAGCGCGATGCTTCCATGCGTCGCAGCGTGGCAAGCGCCGATATCGGGAAAATCGCGTCGTGCGGTCTCTGCTGCAACACTTCGATCATTGCCGAACTGTTTTCACAACATCGACATTTCGATCATCGCCGAACTCGGTTCGCCGAACGATCCACTACCTCTCGCGTTGCGGTTCGGCCGGCAGGACGGTTGGCGCGAATCATCTGGAGGCGAACATGAAACGTTCGGAAGTTTCGACCACGACGATGATCCTCACCCGACGATCGGCCATCGGCTCGTTCGCGATCATGGCGATCGCCGGCGTCTCGCCCTGGGCCGGATCGCAAGCTCGATCGGAGCACAGCAATGGAGGAATGCCAATGAAGCACTATGCGATGAGCACGAGAACCATCAGCGACGCGATCAACACGTCAGGCCTTCTGGTTGTGGCGCAATGGGAAGCCAAGGAGGGACAGGCCGACAAGGTGGCGGAAATCCTCGACGGCTTCCTGCCCGAGGCGCAGAAGGACCCCGGCACCAAGCTGTTCCTGATCGGCCGCGGCAAGGATAATCCGGCGCAATTCCTGTTCTACGAATTGTTCCAGGACGAAGCCGCGTTCAAGGCACACCAGGACAGCGCGGCTTTCAAGACCTACATCGCGGAGCAGGCGCTGCCGCTGCTCGCCAAGCGCGAGCGGTCGCAATACGCGCTGCTGTGAAGAAAAGCGGGGCGGGGAGGATGCTAGAGCGTTTTCGAGCGAAGTGGACCCGGTTCGCGTGAAGAAAACGCGTCAAGACAAGAAGCGAGAGCTTCGGTTCTGATTCAATCAGAACCGAAGCTCGTCCTTCCCGCCGGCGCGGGTCAGATCGACGCGCCGCTGTTGCCGAGCGTTGCGCGCAAGCCGGCCCGCTCGGGCGGCCTGCGCCAGAAGCCGACGATCGAGATCCGCGACAGCACCGCCGCCTCGAGGCTCTCGACCTGGGTTCGGAGCCGAAGCGCGCGTTTCTCGACGAGATGCCAGGACACGACGGCGACGCCGAAGGCGAGCGGCAGGCTGATCAGGAGGTTCAGATACCAGTGCTGGACCGGCGGGCCGAAGGTGGCGACGCATTGCTGGATGACGAAGCCGTAGAGATAAAGCCCGTAGGAGTAATCGCCTGACGAGACGATCCAGCTCCGCCGCGGATTCATCAGGCCGAGATAGCAGGCGACATAGGCGGCCGGCACGGGAGCCAGCGCGTCGCCGCGCCCGGTCGCCATGCCGGCGGCGCACAGCACCAGCGCCAGCAGGCACAGCGTGCGGTTGAACGGCACCTTGTCGCGCCAGAGGTAGAAGCCGACGCCGGCAAGGAAGCAGAACACCAGAAGGTGCGGGCGAAGCTGGATCGGCACCTCGTCCCAGCGCCAGATGTCGTAGACGATGAGCCCGATCTGGGCGATCACCATGAACCCCAGGAACGCCACCCGGTTGAAGCAAATCGTGAGCACGGCGAGCAGCGCCAGGATGACGTAGCACCACAGCTCGTACGGCACGGTCCAGAGCTGGGCGTTCACCAGATCGGGCAGCGGATTGTGCAGGAATACGCCCGGCAGCTCGTAATGGATGTCGCCGACGATATTGAGAAAATAGGCGTGGAATTTCGGATCGGCGACATATTGCGCCAACGGCAGCTCGGTGAAGACCGAGCCGATGATGATTGCCGATAGCGTGGTTTCGACCGCGAGCGCCGGTCCGATCCGCAGCACGCGCAGGCCGAGGAAGGAAATCAGACTCTTGCACCGGAGCAGGCTTGCGGTCACCAGGAAGCCGCTCAGGGCAAAGAACAGCGCGAGGATCATCGCGACGCCGATGCGCAGCGTGCTCTGGATTTCTAGCGCGCGGCCGAGCCCGAGCGTCACGTTCGTGCTGTGCAGGCCAATGATCGACGCCGCCAGCGCGATCCGCATGTAGTCGAAACCCGCGGGCCGATTGCGCGAAAGCGCCAGCTGATCGGCCAGGCTGGGCATCGATGTGCTCCCGAAGACGTGCATCTGCGGAAAATACCGAGCAACAGTCTAAGGCCGTGTAAATGGGTCCGCGCTGTAATTGCAGCGACGCACGGGCGCCGGCCACCGTGCAAGGATCGGTTAAGGTTATCGGCCGGCTAGGGCGATCCGTCGAATTGTATCGACCGGCCCTCGCGCGTTGGTGGCTCTGGGCGCACGCTCACGCATGTTGGCCTCGGGGCCCAATAGCCGACGTGGCTCCTGATGCCTTAGAAGCAGACTTGTTATCGTCATTCGGCAACCATTGATTTGATCGCGGGTCCGCCGGGAGAACCACCACGATGCTCATCAAACTGACGGCCATCGCGCTGCTCGCGATGATCGCGCCGGGACAGGCGCGTGCCGCGATGCTCACCGACGCCGAGACGACGTTCCTCGACCAGCTCGCGACCGCAGCCGCGGTGCTCGAACAACGATGCACCGGCTATGAGGCCAATGGTGCCGGCGGCGTTCAAACGGGCGCCAGACTTCTCGGCAGCCCCGACGCCGCGATGGCCATGATCAATGCGTTCGACGCGGCGATCAAGGCTCACGACGGCAATGACTACGATCCGCGCAAATTCCGCCCCGAGGTGTCCGAAGCGGCCGGCAAGACCTTCAAGCGAGTCCGGGCGGCGTTGATCAGAGACCCGGAAGGGGCCTGCGCCGCCTATGGCGATAGCGGCGCGGCGTCGGGGCTACTCAGACGGTACTAAAGCGCGATGAGATCGGGTTGAATCGTCATCGCGCTTTAGCTCTTTGTTTGACCATGATCTTTTCGGAAAACCGCTTCGCACTTTTCCGGATCATGCTCTAGAACCGCGGGATATCCGGGAAGGCCAGCTTGCCGGCGTGGACATGGACACGGCCGAGCTCGGCGCAGCGGTGCAGGGTCGGAAACACCTTGCCGGGGTTGAGCAGGCCCCCGGCATCGAAAGCGCATTTCAGCCGCTGCTGCTGGTTGAGGTCGATCTCGGTGAACATGTCCGGCATCAGGTCGCGCTTCTCGATGCCGACGCCGTGCTCGCCGGTGAGCACGCCGCCGAGCTCGACGCAGCAGCGCAGGATGTCGGCGCCGAACGCCTCCGCCTTCTCGATCTCGCCCGGCTTGTTGGCATCGTAGAGGATCAAGGGATGCAGATTGCCGTCGCCGGCGTGGAACACATTGGCGACGCCGAGGCCGTATTTCTCCGAGAGGTCGCGGATCCGCGCCAGGGCCTTCGGCAAGGCACCGCGCGGGATGGTGCCGTCCATGCAGAGGTAGTCCGGCGAGATGCGCCCGACCGCGGGGAACGCCGCCTTGCGGCCGGCCCAGAACAGATTGCGCTCGGCCTCCGAGGTCGAGATCTGGCAGGAGGTCGAGCCGCAGCCTTGCGCGATCGCCTCGACCCGCTTGATCAGCTCGTCGACCTCGACCTGGGGGCCGTCGAGCTCGATGATCAACAGCGCCTCGACGTCCAGCGGATAACCGGCGTGAACGAACGCCTCCGCGGCGTGGATCGCGGGCTTGTCCATCATCTCCATGCCGCCCGGGATGATGCCGGCGCCGATGATCCGGGCGACGCATGCGCCGGCCGCCTCGACCTCGGCGAAGCCGACCATCAGCGCGCGCGCCGTCTCCGGCTTCTGCAGGATGCGCACCGTGATCTCCGTGATGACGCCGAGCAGCCCTTCCGAGCCGGTGATAATTCCCATCAGATCATAGCCGGCATTCTCGGCCGACTTGCCGCCGATGCGCAGGATCTCGCCACTCATCAGCACGATCTCGCAGCCGAGCACGTTGTTGGTGGTCATGCCGTATTTCAGGCAGTGCACGCCGCCGGAATTTTCCGCGACATTGCCGCCGATCGAGCAGGCGATCTGCGACGACGGATCGGGCGCGTAGTAGAAGCCGGCATGGGCGACCGCCTGGCTGATCGCGAGGTTGGTGACGCCGGGCTCGGTGACCACGACGCGGTTCTCGAAGTCGATCTCGCGAATCCGCTTGAACTTGCCGAGCCCGAGCAGCACGCCGTCGGCAAGCGGCAGCGCGCCGCCGGACAACGAGGTGCCGGAGCCGCGCGGCACCACCTTGATGCCTTGGCCCTGGCAATATTTGAGCACCTTTGACACCTGCTCGGTGGTATCGGGCAGCACCACGACCATCGGCGGCTGCCGATAGGCGGTCAGGCCGTCGGATTCATAGGCCAGCATCTCGGCGGCGCTGTCGATCACGCCCTCGCCCGGGACGATTGCGCGCAAGGCGGCCACGATTTCGGCGCGGCGAGCGAGGACGGCCTGGTCGGTCGCCGGCATCATGATGGACATCGTTGTTCCCTCGGCTGGGCTTTTGCCCTTCGCCGATTTGTTACGACAAATCAATCACGTCTGCACCTGTTTCAGTGCACCGGCCGAAGGTCGGATTGCCCCACCCCGCAATGGCGAGTTCTCTCTCGGACAAGCGGGCGGCCGCGAAACCTGTCAAAGTTTCGTGGCTTGTCCTGTCCAAGCCGGACATGCCACAAACGATCACTACCTCCCGGGACGAAACGAAGAGAACCCCATGAACCTAAAGACCTTGAGCGCGCTGGCGGTCGTCACATCGCTGGCTTCCGCATCCTCCGCGCTGGCGCAGGATGCCGCCGCCGGCAAGACCTCGTTCAATAAATGCCTCGCCTGCCACGCAATCGGCGAAGGCGCCAAGAACAAGGTCGGCCCCGAGCTCAACGGCCTCGACGGCCGCCATTCCGGCTCCGCGCCGGACTACAATTATTCCGATGCCAACAAGAATTCCGGCATCACCTGGAACAAGGAAACCTTCCTCGAATACATCAAGGATCCGAAGGCCAAGATCCCCGGCACCAAGATGGCATTCGCCGGCATCAAGAACGAGAACGAGGCCAACAACCTCTGGGCCTACGTCTCCTCGTTCGACAAGGACGGCAAGCAGAAGTAATCGGCGGTATCGGTCGCGCCGTCCACCCGGCGCCAATGCCGGGGCGGACGTTAGAACGGGGATGGCCTTTCTTCGAAACGCCATCCCCTTTCAGCGCGGCAACAGATTGGTCTTGGCGAGATCGACCACCTCGTCGCCGCGGCCGCTCATCACCGCGCGCAGCACCCACAGGCTGAATCCCTTTACCTGCTCGAGCGTGATGGTCGGCGGCATCGACAGTTCCTGCGTCGCGGTCACGACGTCGAGCACGGCCGGGCCGTCATGCGCGAGCACGTCGCGGATCGCGCCCTCGAGCTCGCCGGGATCCTCCACCCTGACGCCGTGAATGCCCATGGCGCGGGCCATCGCCGCAAAATCCGGATTCTTCAGATCGACCCCGGTCTCGATGAAGCCGGCGGCCTTCATCTCCAGCGCGACGAAGC
This sequence comes from Bradyrhizobium sp. USDA 3315, assembly GCF_054056795.1. Lineage (NCBI taxonomy): Bacteria > Pseudomonadati > Pseudomonadota > Alphaproteobacteria > Hyphomicrobiales > Nitrobacteraceae > Bradyrhizobium > Bradyrhizobium sp. USDA 3315. The sequence goes on from NZ_JBSRYP010000001.1 coordinate 587,875, forward strand.
CGAGCACGCTGTTGTTGAAGATCACGACCTTCACCGGCAGCTTGGCCTGGGTCAGCGTGATCAAATCGCCCATCAGCATGGCGAAGCCGCCGTCGCCAGACATCGACACCACCTGCCGTCCCGGCTGCGCCGCCTGCACGCCGATCGCATGCGCCATCGCATTGGCCATCGAGCCATGGACCCAGGAGCCGACCAGACGGCGGCGGCCGTTCATTTTCAGATAACGCGCGGCCCAGATCGTCGGCGTGCCGACGTCGGCGGTGAACACCGCATCCTCGCTCGCCTGCTCGCTCAACAGGCGCGCCAGATATTGCGGATGGATCGGCTTCTGGCCCGGCTTGCCGCGGGCGAGATCGTCGAGCCCGGCGCGGGCGTCCTTGTAATGCGCGAGGCTGGCATCGAGATGCTTGCGGTCGGTCTTCACATGGAGCTTCGGCAGCAGCGCGGCGATGGTCTCGCCGACCTCGCCGACGATGCCGAGATCGAGCTTGCAGCGGCGGCCGAGATTTTCGGGGCGGATATCGACCTGCGCGATGTTGATGCCGGTCGGGAAGAACTGCTTGTAGGGAAAATCGGTGCCCAGCATCAGCAGCACGTCGCAGCCGTGCATGGCGGCATAGCCGGAGGAAAAGCCGATGAAGCCGGTCATGCCGACGTCATAGGGGTTGTCGTATTCGACATATTCCTTGCCGCCGAGCGCGTGCACGATCGGGCTCTTCAGCGTCTCGGCAAGCTTGATCAAGCCGTCATGCGCACCGGCGCAGCCGCGGCCGCAGAACAGCGTGACACGTCGCGCGCCGTTGAGCAGTGCCGCCAGCGCGTTCAACTCGGTGTCGGCCGGACGCACCACCGGCGCCGGCGGCAGCAAGCCGGCATTCGGCGCGATGTCGCGCTTCGGCGCCGTCCGCATCGCGACGTCGCCCGGCAGCACCAATACGGCGACGCCGCGCTTGCCGACCGCGGCGCGGATCGCGTTCTCCAGCATGTAGGGCAGTTGCGCCGGATCCGACACCAGTTCGCAATAATGGCTGCATTCGCGAAACAGGTCCTGCGGATGCGTCTCCTGGAAATATCCGCCGCCGATCTCGGCCGACGGGATCTGCGCCGCGATCGCCAGCACCGGCGTGCGGCTGCGATGCGCGTCGAACAGGCCGTTGATGAGGTGCAGATTGCCCGGGCCGCAGGAGCCCGCGCACACCGCGAGCGCGCCCGTGATCTGGGATTCGGCGGCGGCGGCGAACGCGGCCACCTCCTCGTGACGCACATGCAGCCAATCGATCGTGCCGCGCTTGCGCAACGCCTCGGTCAGGCCGTTGAGGCTGTCGCCGACGACACCGTAGATGCGTTTGACGCCGGCCTGGGCAAGGGTTTCAGCGATGAGGTCGGCAATGTTGTCGATCCGCATGAGAGGTGTCCTTTGCTGCAATCCGAAACCGCGTGGGCCGCATGATGTTCGGCGCCACGCGGCGGCGCAAGCCTTGCCGGATCACATTCGCGCGGCGCAAAGGCGCGGCAGCTATTGCGCCGTCACCGCGTCCCGCACCATCAGGCCGGCCATCGTCTCGATCTCGGACGCCACGAGATCGGGCACGACGTACTGCACCATGTGGCCTGTGTCCGGCAGCACGGTCAGCTTCGCGTTCGGCGCCGATGCGGCGAGCGGCCGCGAGTGGATGCCGGTCGAGACCGTCTTGTCGACGTCGCCCGAAATGATTGACAGCGGCGCCCTGATCTCGGCATAGCGCGGGGCCTGTTCGACAACGGCCGCCTTCAGCGTGACGAGGTCGCGCGCATTGGCGATGAACTCGCGCGGACGCAGCAGGAGCAACGACTCGCTGTCGCGGACGAAATCAGCCGGCACCGGCTGCGGCGCGAACACGCCGCGCGTAGCCGAATTGGCGACGAGGAAACCGAGCGGCAGCGTGATCGTGTGCGCAAGCAATGGTCCGATCAAAGGTGTCGAGATCGCATCATTGTAGCGTCCGGCGCCGCCGCGCCACGGATAGGCGACGGGCGCGAGCAGCACGAGGCCGGCGACGCGGTCCGGATGATCCAGCGCAATGCGCAAGGCGAGTGCGCCGGCCCAGGAATGCGCCACCACGATCGCCCGCTCGACGCCGAGCCTGGTCAGCGCCTCCACGATCATCCGGGCCTGGATCGCGGGCGTCGAATCCGCGACGCGCGCGCGGGTGCTCCAGCCGTGACCCGGCCGATCGATCAGGATCACCCGGCGCGCTTTGGCAACGCGATCGCCGAGCGGCTGCATCGCGCGGAGATTGGAGCTTGCACCATGCAGCATCACGACCGGCGGCCCGACCGCATCGCGCGGGCCGAGTTCGACCACATGCAGCCGCGCCCCGGCCACATCGATCATTCGCCCCTGCGGCGGGAAGGCCCGCTGGATCAGCAGGGCGCCGAGCTGTGTCACCAGCGCCAGGGCCAGCCCTGCGACCGCCAGCGCAATGATTGCGGTCAACATCGAGGGGATCCGAAAGGTCTTAGGCACCTGATTGGGCACCTGACAATTACGACGAAGCCGAAATCAGGTTTCGCGCGGATGTGCCCCCTGCCAGGGCATGCTCTTGTTCGGAAAGCCAATTGTCGATTATCCGGCTCGCGCCCCGGCGCGGAGTTGTCCACAATGCGCCCAGCCTGTGGATAGCGGGTTCATACCTGCGTCATTAGTCATTTCATAGATTGGCGGTGGCAATTTCGCCATCAGACGCGAGGCTTCATCGAAACCGGGACGCCATTGGAACGCTTCCTGGTTTGTACACGGTATCCACAGGAACCGGCGTCCGCATGACGAGTTCAACGGGAAGTAATCGGAGGAGTACCATGATTTCCGACCCTAGCGATGCGGCCATCGATCAGATCGTGGCGAGCTGCAATGGCGACCTGCGCGGCGCCCTGAAGGCACTGTTGCTGGTGAATGAGCACCTGGAGGCGGAGCTTCAGCAATTCTATGCTGCCGTAGCCCAGGACACCGCGTCCCGCGGCAAGTTCTTGCACTAGCCTCCTGCGCCGGACCGGACCGCGAGCAAGCATCAAGCTCGCGAGCAACGTGTCCATTCGCGGCCATCGCCCCACGATCGCGATCAATCGCACGCAATCAGATATCGCGGCCTTCGACCTTTTCGGTCAGCTGCTTGACGATCTGCGGCACCTTCTCGAGGTAGGGATCGACAGCCAGCGCCTTGCGGAAGGCGTCGAGCGCACGCTTGTCGTCGCCCATGTCCTGCATGATCATGCCGACGCCCGCCAGCGCGCCGAAATGGCGGGGTTCGCGGGTCAGCACCTGCTGCAGGTCTCCAAGCGAACGAACGTAATCGTTCTTCAAATAGTAGATCGTCGCACGCCGGTTCCAGGCCTCGACATAGTCGGGCCGGAGCTTGATCACCGCGTCCAGCAGCTTCAGTGCGACATCGACATTCTGGGCGTCGATCGCCGCCTTGGCGCGCACCATCAACAGCGCCGCGGTATCGCTCGGGGTTTGCAGCCACAGCGCCCAGATCCGCGCCTCGACATGGCGGGCACTGTCCTCGTCGGGCGCGGCCTTCAGCGCGCCGAACAGGAAATCCAGCCCGCGGGCCCGGTCGGCCGGCACCTTCGGCAGCTTGGTCGGAGCTTCAGGTAGTTTTTTCTGGGCCCTGGGCGACGGGACCACGCGCGGATCGTCCTGCGCGACGGCCGCAACGGGCATGGCCAGAAGCGCGGCGATCAGGATCGCCAGCCGGCGGTTGGTGGGCACCAGGAACTTGAATCCGAGCTTTAATCCCATCGCCGAAGTCTAGACGCACAACGCCGCACTGCAAAGCAGCGCGGCGTCAAAGACCTGTGAAGGAAGGATCGGAATCGGCCGGCGATCCGGGTGGGATCAGCCTTGTCGATCAGATTTGTTGGATCAACCCTGGCGCGCCTTGAAGCGGCGCTGGACCTTGTTGATCACATAGACGCGGCCCTTGCGGCGAACCAGACGGTTGTTGCGATGGCGGCCGCGCAGCGACTTGAGCGAGTTACGGACCTTCATGGGACAATCCTGTTACTTCGAAAGGCCCGTGTTGGAGGCCGTACCTGATCAATGCCAATAATTGGCAAAATGGGATTTATCCCGACAAGCGGCCTGCCGCCCGGGACCGCCGCGTTCTAAGCCATCGGACCGTTAAATGTCAACCGAGATGGGCCGATTTTCGGGCCTGCCCTGGTCCGGAACCCGCGCCGGGTACCGCGCCATGCCATTGAGATCGCTTCGGAAACGGCGACGACTACAATTATCCGGACCAACGACGGACCCGCCGTCGCCCTTTGACCATGGCGCCACGGCCGCCGAATCGAGTTTTCGTCCTCCTCGCGCCCGCCCCCGACCGAACCGGACCTCGCGCCGGGCCGAGCTCGGCGCGAGGCCATAAGCCTTCAACGCCACAGCGCTTGCGAAAATCGTTATATCATATAATTATTTTCCATCACCAATGAACACGCCGCCGGGGAAACCGAATGCCCAAGCTCAAACTGCCCGACATCGAAAAGGTCATCGCCATCGACATCCACACCCATGCCGAGGAGCCGTGCGGCATGCATGGCGACGACGGCTATGACGACTTCCAGGCGCAGATGGCCGACTACTTCAAGTCGCCGCACAAACATCCGCCGACCGTGCCGGAGACCGCGGCCTACTACCGCGCCAAGAACATCGCCGCGGTGATCTTCCCGGTCGACGCCGAGCGCGAGACCGGTTTCCGCCGCTACAACAATTACGAAATGCTCGAGGTCGCCTCCGACCATCTCGACGTGCTGATCCCGTTCGTCTCGATCGATCCGCACAAGGGCAAGCTCGGCGTCCGCGAGGCACGCAAGCTGATCGAGGAATACGGCGTCCGCGGCTTCAAATTCCACCCGACCATGCAGGGCTTCTACGCCAACGACCGCATGGCCTATCCGCTCTATGAAGCCATCAACGACGGCGGCGCGATCGCGCTGTTCCACACCGGCCAGACCGGCGTCGGCTCCGGCATGCCGGGCGGCATGGGGATGCGGCTGAAATATTCCAACCCGATGTACATGGACGACGTCGCTGCGGATTTTCCCGACCTCAAGATCATCCTCGCGCATCCCTCCTTCCCCTGGCAGGAAGAGGCGCTGTCGGTCGCGACCCACAAGCCGAACGTCTATATCGACCTGTCTGGCTGGTCGCCGAAATACTTCCCGCCGATCCTGGTCCGCTACATCAACTCGATCCTGCAGGACAAGATGCTGTTCGGCTCCGACTGGCCGGTGATCACGCCGGACCGCTGGCTCGCCGACTTCGCCAAGCTCGACATCCGCGAGGAGATCCGGCCGAAGGTCCTGAAGGCCAACGCGCGGAAGATTTTGGGAATCTAAGGGAGTATTGTCGGCGGCAAGCTTCGGAGGTGGTTCATGACGAACTTCACCGGACTTGCCACCCTCTCCGCACTCCTGATCGGAAGCGCAGGACTCTGCTGCGCGGCACGCGGCGGGCAGCCGCCCGCGTTCGTCGAATTCGAGAGCCCGCTTGCAAGTGCGCAGCCGCTGCAAGGCTATCTGCGAACACCCGATGGACCGGGCCCCTCGCCCGCCGTGGTGCTGCTGCACGGCTGCAGCGGCTTCTTCAAGCAACTCGACGAGCGCTGGGGCAAGCGCTTGGCGGCCTGGGGCTATGTCACGCTCACGGTCGACCGGTTCGGGCCGCGCGGCATCACCAGCGCCTGCACGAGCGGCGCGCCGGCCGCAACCGTCCATGACGCCTATCGTGCGCTGAGCTATCTCGCGCGGCAATCGGCGGTCGATCCTGATCGCGTCGCGGTGGTCGGGTTCTCGCAAGGCGCCTGGCTCGCCCTGCTCTCGGTCGAGCGTGGCGCGATCGAACATAACGCGGCAGAGAAATTCCGCGCAGCCGTCGCATTCTACCCGCCCTGCCTCAGCATCAAGGGCGACATGACGGTGCCGACGCTGATCATGGTCGGCGAGCTCGACGACTGGACGCCGGCCAAGGAGTGCCGGACCCTGGCCGAGGGCCGCGACGACTACGGCATCTCCCGGCAGAATCATGCGGGACACCCGATCGAGCTGATTGTCTATCCCGGCGCCTATCACGGTTTCGACGTGCCGCATTACACCACGCCGGTGCAGCTGCTCGGTCATCACCTCGAATTCAACGAGGTGGCCAGGGATCAATCCATCGACGCACTCAGGAAATTCCTGTATGCGACAATCGGCGGGCAAGAGAGATCACAATGACCATCAAGGCAATCGTCTTCGACGCCTACGGCACACTCTACGACGTCCAGTCGGTGGCCGACGTCACCGAGGATGCGTTTCCCGGCTACGGCGACATCATCACGCAGGTCTGGCGCATCAAGCAGCTCGAATACTCCTGGCTGCGTTCGCTGATGCGGCGTTACCAGGATTTCGCTGTCGTAACCCACGACTCCCTCGCCTACACGCTGCGCTGCCTCGGCCTGCAATATGACGCGGCGACCTTCGCCCGCATCATCGACAAATATCAGCATCTGGCGCTGTATCCGGATGCGCTCGCCGCGCTCGAGGCGATGAAGGACAAGAAGCTCGCGATCCTGTCCAACGGCAGCCCTGACATGCTGAATGCGCTGGTGCGCAATTCAGGCCTCGACCGCGTGCTCGATGCCACCATCAGCGTCGATGCCCACAAGGTGTTCAAGCCGGCGCCCGAGGCCTACACGCTGATCGAGGAGGTGCTGAAAGTACCGCCGGCGGAGGTGCTGTTCATCTCCTCCAATCCGTGGGACGCCTGCGGTGCCAAGTCGTTCGGCCTCAACGTCGCATGGATCGAGCGGGTGACGCCGCAAGCGATGGCGCTGGCCTGCGTCGAAAGCGAGACGGTCGCCCCATTGACGATGTTCAAGGCGCTACGTACCCAGATGGACGAGCTCGGCGTCGTGCCCGATCACCGGATCCACGGTCTCTCCGAACTTCCTGCCCTGGTGTCTGCCAGATCCTGACTAGCAAGGTCCTGAACAACATGAGCCTCGAGTCCGTCCGCGCCTTCTTCGCCGAGAAGGCGCCCGAAATCTCCGTGATCGAATCCAACACGAGCTCCGCGACCGTCGTGCTGGCGGCGGAGGCCTATGGCGTCGAGCCGGCGCGGATCGCCAAGACGCTGAGCCTGCGGGTCGGCGACCGCGTGGTGCTGATCGTCGCCGCCGGGACGTCGCGGATGGACAACAAGAAGGTGAAGGCGGCGTTCGGCGGCAAGCCGAAGATGCTCGGCCTCGACGAGGTCGCCGACATCACAGGCCACGAGGTCGGCGGCGTCTGCCCGTTCGGGCTGAAGACGCCGCTGCCGGTCTATTGCGACGTGTCGCTGAAGGCGTTCGATGTCGTGGTGCCGGCGGCAGGCTCGACCCACAGCGCGGTCCGCATCACGCCCGACAAGATGGCGGAGCTGACTGCGGCCGAATGGGTCGACGTCTGCGAAGTCAGACCTGGGGACTAGTCCTCATCGTCGAACGGCGGCCGCGATGGCGCCGGCTGCATCGGCTGTGGTGCGCGCGGCCGCTGCTGCATCTGCGGCTGCTGCGGCGCACGGCCCTGCGCTTGCGGCTGTTGGGCCCGCCCCTGGGTCTGCGACTGTTGCGCGTTTGATTCGAACACGGCGCGACAACTGTTGGAAAGTTGCGGCGTGTTCTGCCGCAGGCAAGCCACGATGCGCTGCACGTCGGGCACCTGGTCGCTGCAGAGCCGCCACACGTCCGGTGTGCACGCCATCTGCTGTTCCCAGGTTCCCCGATACTCCTCGGCGACGGCGGCCGTTGCCGTGACAGCTCCGCCGATCGCTATGGCAAGGCTCAGGACGATCCGCTGCGATCGCATGTCGGGCTCCCGTTGTTCCAGATACTGGCCCGCGCGCGCATGTTCCCGCGCCGCGATTTGCTCCAAAGCTGCCCAATGAATGCGGCCAAGGATCGTTCGCGCGGACAACTAAAAGTGAAGAGAGTTTGTCCCGGGAGTTCCCTATTCGACCTTGCCGATCTTCTTCACCGCCGCGATCAACCGCGCGCTGTCGTCTGCAACAAATTTTGAGAACGCCGGCGCGTCCATATAGGCGACCGGACTGCCCGCAGTCTCGAAAGTCTTGATCACCTCCGGCGCCTTCACGGCATCAGCCATCGCCGCGCGCAGCCGCTCCATGATCGGCGCCGGCAGCGCTGACTGCGCGAACAGTCCCGCCCAGATGTAGAACTCGACGTCCTTGTAGCCGAGTTCCTTGAAGGTCGGCAGATCGGGGAAGCTCGCGATCCGCTCGGCGCCCCAATTGGCGAGCACGCGCATCTTGCCGTCCTCGACCTGCTGCTTGAGCGTGCCCGGCGCCGACGCCAATGCCTGCACGGTGCCGGAAAGCAGTGCGGTGAGCGCCGGGCCTGCGCCGCGGAACGGCACATGCAGCAGCTTGATTCCTGCGCTCGCCGCGAACATCTCCATCGCGACATGCAGCGTGCCGTACGGACCGGACGAGCCGTAGGGGATCTGTCCCGGGCGTTTCTTCGCGTCGTCGACGAATTCCTGCAGCGTCTGCCACGGCGCCGAGGCCGGCACCGCCAGCAGCGTCGGGTCGGCGAGCACGCGCGCGATCGGCGCGAACTGCGACACCTCGTAGGCAACCGGACGATCGAACAGCCGGTCGGCCTCCGGCAGCACCGCGAGCGAGGACAGCGTCATCAGCAGCGTATAGCCGTCGGGCTCGGCGCGCGCCGCCTGCGCATTGCCGATCGATCCGCCTGCTCCGCCGGCGCGATTGTCGACGATGACGGGCTTGCCGAGGATGCGCTCCAGCGCGAGCGCCACCGGCCGCGCCGCAAGGTCGGCCTGGCCACCGGCCGGAAACGGCACGATCATCGTGATGTTGCGGTTGGGATAGGCGGCTTGCGCAAACGCGGAGTTGGCGAGCGCAGCCTGCGCAAGCGGCAATGCGGCAGCGACGCGCAGGAGTTCGCGGCGGTTCATCGAGAGTTTCTCCCCAATCATCTTTTTTGGCGATCGCAACCGATCGCGATGCCGCGGTCAGAGCCGCGGCTTGGTCGTATCGTGCAGGAGCGGAGCGCTGATCTCAAGCGTCCCGCGCGTCGCACCTGACGCCGACTGACCGATGGGGAAGATCGAGCCTGGTCGGGCCGAGTGCATGTTGAGATTCGATCGAATAACGACGGCGCTGTGCTCCCTCTCCCCGTTCTTACGGGGAGAGGGTTGGGGTGAGGGGCTGCCTCCGCGTAAACGGCGACAGTTGGACTTGTGGAGGCTCCCCCTCACCCGGAACGTATCTGACGATGCGTTCCGACCTCTCCCCGCACGCGCAGGGGTGTCCGGGGAAATTCAGGCATAGCGGAGCTCCATCTGGTCAGGTGAGATGGTTGATTTCCGACGGCTGGGGTTGATGGGCGGAGGTTTGTCGATGGCAGCGAGGGATCGACGCGTGAGCAGGAGCTGGCCGACGAGTTCGGCGAACCTGAGCGGGAGCATTTTGATGCAGTTGGTGTGAGCGGCGATGCGCAGCAGCAGGTAGGCAATCATCGCAGCGAGCACCTGAAGGCGGATCGCGTTGTCGTTGGCGCCGAGGAACTTGCGAATATCGAGATGCTGCTTGATCCAGCGGAACAGCAGCTCGATTTGCCATCGGCTCTTGTAGAGGGCGGCGATCTCGACGGCGCTACGGGCAAGGTCGTTGGTCAGGAGTGTGATCTTGCCGCCTTTCTCGCGTCTGATCTTGATGCGGCGGAGCGGGATTGGAAGGCGCGAATCGCCCTTGCTGGTGAGCTTCACCTCGTCATCGGCAAGGATTTCGAAGCCATCCCCGTTACGCTTGCGGATGGCGCGATGCCTGAGCGAGCGAAGACGGATGCTCGTCTTCGCCCGGGTAACGAAGAAAGCCTTGCTATCATTGATCTTCTGCCACCAGTCGAAACGGCAATAGCCCTTGTCAAACACATAGGTGGTGGCGGGCTGGATTGGGGTCTGTCGGCCGATCTCGATGTCATTGACGTTCGCGGCCGTCATCTCGACGCAGGTCGGGACATCGCTCCTTGGGTCGTAGACGACATGCAGCTTCATGCCGCGGATGCGGCCGTTCCACGTCGCCCAACTGCAGACCTTGCCGAGCGGGATCGGACTGGCGTCGATCAGACGCACCATCTCCATGCCTTCACTCCGCAGCTGGCGACGCGCCATCGCCGACAGCGCCGCAAAGGTTTGCGCGAAAATGCCGATCGGACGGCGGGCATTGGCATCGGACAACGTCGAGCGCGACAGCTTGCCGGTTCCCAAGTGATAGTGATGCTGCGAATTGGCGTTGAAGCCAGTCACCACCCCGCGCAGACTGCTGTTGCCGCTAAGCTGGGCATAGATCAGCGCCACCAGATGATCCCAGCTCCTGAACGACTTGTCGTAGGCATCCCCGTCCAGACGATCCACAACCGTCTGAAACTGCCGTCGATTGATCGGTTCAAGCAGCCTTCCAAAAATGCTACCGCGATATCGCATGCTCGGCCCTCTGTGTCTCGACAACCAGAAAAGACCGATTTGCCTCGGTCCTGCCGAGCATGCACCGCGACACAGTGAATCATTCCCCGGACACCCCTGCCGCACGCGGGGCGAGGTAAAGCTGAGTCCGCTGCGCGATGCGATGCAAGTCATCTTGCTCTAGCGCTTGCGCGCCGCCTTGCGGGTCTTTCCGACCGACCGCTTGCTGGCGGCGCCGCGCTTGGTCGCGGTCTTCTTGCTGGCGGCCGCGCGTCGGACCGGAGCAGCTGCGGCCGGCCGCTTGCGCGCCACCGCCTTCTTCGGCGCCTTCCTGGTCGTTTCCCTCGCAGCTTTCCTGGCGGCCTTCTTCGCTGCTTGCGGACGCGCGCGTCGCGCGGTTGTCGCGCCGCGGCGCCGCGTGCTGCTGCCTCCGATCGGAACGAGGTGGTCGTCGGCATCCAGTGTGAGTTGCTGGAGCGGAAACGCCGGCAGGAAGCTCGGGTCGTTGTAGAGCTTGCTCAAACTGTCCTGATCGAACTTGCCGCCCTGCCCGCGGTCCTCGCCCGCGCCGGCGCGCCAGGCCGCTTCCCAGACCCGGGCCAGGGTCTTGGCACCATCCTGCATGCAGGCCGCGGTGGCATCCTTCAGCTTCGACCACAGCGCCTCGACCTGGCCGCTGCCCATGTGGGAGTTGAACAGGTTGACGATGGTCATCGGCGGCAGCCGCTTCACGGTCCGCTGCATCAGCGCGACCACGGCAACCGCGGCGTCGCGGCCGGTCGGGGTGCCGCCCGGGACGATCTCCGCGACGTCGCTGGTCCTGGCGTCAGGGATCATCTTGATGAGATCCTTGCCGTGGCGGCCGATCATCGTGGTCTCGTACACGCTGTGCACCTTGGCATGCGCCTTGTCGTTCGGATCGAGGCCATGGTGGAATTGCGAGATATGCAGCGGCTGGCAGGCATCGCCGATGTAATGTGCGACGATGCCCGCGGCGCAGACGAATTCCAACTTCTTGTTGGCGGCGGCATACTCGACCATCTCGTCGAAAATCTGCCAGACCCGGAACGGCAATGCACCGCGCCGGTCCTCGCCGATCCCTTCGTAATAGTCGTTCCAGACCTTCGGATCGACGTTGCGCGTCGACTCCGCGCAAAGATCGAGCAGCGTCTTGCCGTCCCTGCCGGGCTTGTCCATGTCGGCGAAATGGTTGCTTTCGTCGGTGTGCCGGGTGAAGCGCCAGACCAGGTCGGCGACATCGGCCAGCGGCGAGAACGTGCCTCGCTGATGCGGCTTGAGGTCGACGAGCAGCTTGTCGTCGAGGCCGATATTGTCGGCATTGGCGTCCATCATGGCGGCAAGCTTGGGAAGCTTCGCGGCAATCAGACCGGTCGCGTAGGCGCCGATCTTGACGTGACCCCATTCGCCCCAATACTCGGTATGGCCCGCGTTCCAGTCGCCGATCAGTTCGACATCGAGCTCACGGCACAGCGTCGACATGCAGATGCCGAGCGCGACCTGCATCGGGACCTTGCCGCTCGATCCGAACAATTCCTGGCCGCCCCATTCGAGCGCCAGGGGACTGAGGATCCGCGCGCCGCTGGCGTTCTTCTTGGCGTCCGGATCGTCGACAAACCAGACCGTGCCGGAGTCGCCCGGATAATTGTTGAGCGGCGTGTCGCCGTCGCGCGGGCCGATCACGAAATCGCTGACATATTCCACGCCGCCGACGGTCTTGTAGCGATAGAACAGGCCGAGGATCTTGCCCTTCATCAATCCGCTGATCGCACCGAACGCGATCAGCGGCTGGTTGATGATGTCGAGACGGAAGGTGCCGACATTGAGGTCGACGACGTCGCCGACCTGGCCGACGCCGTAAACCTGTGCGGTCCAGCCCTTGACGTCATCGACGCGGATCAGGCCGGCATCGAGATTGGCCACCACGCGCGAGCCGGGCCAGCCGGGATAGACCTCGCTGAAGGCGCGCTTGCCGAGTTGCAGTGCATCGCTGATGCCGAGGCGGCGGTCGGTGTTCTTGAAGCCGGCGAAGATCTCGCGGCCGGCAGCGCCGACCACGTGACGGTTGGAGAGCGCAAACACCGTCTCGCCATTGGTGACGAGACAGCCGATCGAGCCGCGGTGGATCTTGCCCTGGATCATGGTCTGCACCGGAAAGCCGCCGCCGACCAGATCGCTCTTGAACACCGGCGGATCGACGGTGCCGGGACTGCCCTCGTTCGGATCGACCTTGACGACGCAGGTGGGCACGACGCGACCATCCGGCAGATAGAGGAACGGAGGCACCAGCTGGTCCTGCTTCTCGGGATGGTTCTTCAGCTCGGAGCGCTTCATCCAGTCGCGGACGAAGACGAGGATGCAGGGCCACGACCAGTCCTTGACCGACGAATTGAACAGCGTGCGCGGTCCGAGTGCCTGCGGCTTGGAGTGCGCCTTTCTTTCCGTCGCGTTGCGGTCGTTGTCCCGGATCAGATAGCGGCCGATCGCCGTGGCGTAGACCGATTGCAGATGTGCCAGATGCACGTGATAGGCCTCGCGGGCATCGAGCAGATCCTTCACCGACAATGACGTGAAGTCATGCTTGGTCAGATCAATCATCTGGTTCCTCCGAAAATGCGCTTTGCGGCAACACCGGTGCAGGACGCAGAAATAGACGATCGCGGCAGCCCTCGATCGTGGGTTAGTTCACATAAGCAATACAATTTAAAAGGGATGACACGAATGTGACGGGGCGGGCCGGATGTCCCTCCACCGCTCCGCGTGCGGATTTCTATTTCCGCTGCGCGCGCCCTTTGGCGAAATGCTTCGCCAGGAAATCCGCCAGCACCTCGACGCGCGCGGGCCGCGGGCCGCCGGGCGGGGTGACGAGATGCACGGCGCCCTCGGGCTGCTTCCAGCCTTTCAGGATCACCTCGACCTCGCCCCGCGCGATCGCGTCGCCGACGATGAAGTCGGGCAGATCGGCGATGCCGAGACCGGCGAGCAGCGCGGGCATCACAGCCTCGCCATTATTGACCCGGAGCTGGCCGGCGGGACGCACGCTCGCCTGCTCGCCCGACGCGTTGGTGTAGTGCCAGACGCCCTGAGTCGAGAGATAGGCGTAGCCGAAGCATTTGTGCTCGGCGAGATGCATCGGATGGGTCGGCCGGCCGTGGCGCTTCAGATAGGACGGCGCGGCCACCGTGTAGCGCGGCATGCCGCACAGCCGCCGCGCGATCAGTGAGGAGTCCGGCAGCCGCGCGATGCGCAGCCCGGCATCAAAACCCTCGCCGATCAGATCGACCGTGGCGTCGCTCAAGTGCAGGTCGATCGACACCTCCGGATAGGCCTCCATGAATTCCGGCAGCAGCGGCGCCACCGTCTTGATGCCGAAGCTCATCGGCACTGCGAGCCGCACCAGGCCGCGCGGCGTGGTCGATTGCGCCAGCGCCTCGTTCTCGGCGGCCTCGCCATCGGCGAGCAGCCGCGCGGCGCGCTCCGACAATTTCTGGCCGGCATCGGTCAGCGCCAGCCGCCGCGAGGTGCGGTTGAACAGCCGGGCGCCGAGCCGCTCCTCCAGCCGGCTGACCGCCTTGGACACCGTCGCCTTGGACAGCGAGAGCTCGGTCGCGGCCGCCGCAAACGACCGTAATTCCACGACTTTTGCGAAGATCGCGAGCGCCTCGAAGTCCGGCAGTTTCGACATGGGCCGCTGTCCTGATTGCTCAATACTGGAAACAATGAGTTTCAATAGTTTCTATTTCTATACCACAGCCGGAGGCATATCCAAGTGCCATCAAATTCAACCGATGGAGAAATCCAATGACAAAGAAGCTCTCAGGCAAGGTTGCCCTCGTCACCGGCGGCTCGCGCGGCATCGGCGCGGCCAGCGCCCGTGCACTCGCCGCGGAAGGTGCGAGCGTCGCGATCAGCTACGTCGCCTCTCCCGAGAAGGCCGAGGCCGTGGTCGCCGAATTGAAGGGCAAGGGCGTCAACGCCCGCGCCTACAAGGCCGACCAGGCCTCGTCATCCGATGTCGATCAGCTGGTGAAGACCGTCGCCAAGGATTTTGGCCGGCTCGACATCCTGGTCAACAATGCCGGTGTCGCATCGGGCGGCGCGGTCGACGACCCCAAGGCCGACACCGCGACGCTCGCCCGCCAGGAGGCGATCAACATCAACGGCGTGATCACCGCGATCCGCGCCGCCTCCAAGCTGATGGGCGAAGGCGGCCGCATCGTCACCGTCGGCTCGATGCTGGCGGACCGCGCCTCGTTCCCGGGGCTTGCCGACTACGTCGCCACCAAGGCGGCCGTCGTCGGCTACACCAAGGGCGCGGCGCGCGACCTCGGACCGCGCGGCATCACCGTGAACGTGGTGCAGCCCGGCTCGATCGACACCGACATGAACCCGAAGGACGGCGGCGAGTTTGCCGAGACGCAACGTTTGCAGCACGCGCTGCAACGCTTCGGCCGCCCGGAGGAAGTCGCAGCGGGCGTCGTGTTCCTGGCAAGCCCGGAAGCCTCGTTCGTGACCGGCACCGTGCTCAACGTCGACGGCGGCTTCGGCGCCTGATCGCAAAATTTTCTGGAGACGCCGGGCGCAGTGCGCCCGGCCTGCTCCTCAACATCGACATCAAGGGGAATGACCATGATCGAACTCAGACCATTCGCAAAGCTTGGCGGCGCCGACCACGGCTGGCTGAAGGCCAAGCACCACTTCTCGTTCGCGAGCTACTACGATCCCGATAATGTCAGCCACGGCGCGCTGCGCGTCTGGAACGACGACGAGATCGCGCCCAACTCCGGCTTCCCGGCGCATCCGCACGCCAACATGGAGATCATCACCTATGTTCGCGAAGGCGCAATCACGCACCAGGACTCGCTCGGCAACAAGGGACGCACCGAAGCCGGCGACGTCCAGGTGATGAGCGCCGGCAGCGGCATCCGTCACTCCGAGTACAATCTGGAGCCGGCGAAGACCAAGATCTTCCAGATCTGGATCGAGCCGACGACGAAGGGCGGCCACCCGACCTGGGGCTCGAAGCCATTCCCGAAGGCGGACCGCTCCGGCAAGCTCGTCACTATCGCCTCGGGTATCGACGGCGACGACGACGCGCTGCCGATCCGTGCCGATGCGCGGGTGCTCGCCACCACGCTGAAGGCCGGCGAGAGCGCGGAATACGCGGCCGACAAGGCCCGTCACCTCTATCTGGTGCCGGCGGCCGGCAGCATTGAGGTCAACGGCGTGCGCGTCAATGCCCGCGACGGCGCTGCGATCCGCGACGAGGCCAAGCTAAAGATCACCGCGCTCGAGGATGCCGAGCTCGTGCTCGTCGACGCGGCCTGATCACCACATCCACACTCGTCATGCCCGGGCTTGACCCGGGCATCCATCGGGCTTCGCAAGAGTTCTCCGTTTGATGGATTGCCGGGTCAAGCCCGGCAATGACGGGGTTCCTTAACCTCACCCTACTGCCAAACCACAAGGAGGCCATCATGGCCAAGGTTCTCGTTCTCTATTACTCTGCCTACGGTCACATCGAAGCCATGGCGAATGCCGTCGCGGAAGGCGCGCGCGAAGCCGGCGCCACCGTCGACATCAAGCGCGTCCCCGAGCTGGTGCCGGCCGAAGTCGCCAAGGCCTCGTACTACAAGCTCGACCAGGCCGCGCCGATCGCCAAGATCGACGATCTCGCCAACTACGATGCGATCATCGTCGGCACCGGCACCCGGTTCGGCCGCATGGCCTCGCAGATGGCCAACTTCCTCGACCAGGCCGGCGGCCTCTGGGCCAAGGGCGCGCTGCACGGCAAGGTCGGCGGCGCCTTCACCTCGAGCGCGACCCAGCATGGCGGCCAGGAGACCACGCTGTTCTCGATCATCACCAACCTCCTGCATTTCGGCATGACGGTGGTCGGCCTGAACTATGGCTTTGCCGGACAGATGAAGCTCGACGAGGTCACCGGCGGCGCGCCCTACGGCGCAACCACGATCACCGGCGGCGACGGCAGCCGCCAGCCGAGCGAGAACGAACTCGCCGGCGCCCGCTATCAGGGCCGCGCGATCGCGGAGACCGCGAGGAAACTTCACGACTGATGCGACGGGGGCGGCATTCTCGTTCGCGATTGCCGCCCCTACCAAAGTCGCGACGTCGTTCCCGGACAACGGCGCAAGAGCGATCGCTGCTCGAACGCCAAGAGACGCCAAGAAAGGCCGATAATCGACGTAATAGGCGTCCATGCCCAGGATTGCCTGACAATTGGCCGCGAATTGAGCCCTTGAGCGGCGACAAGCCGCGTGTCATCGTGCCCGTCAATATCCAGGCCGGAGCAACATGACGGTTCCCTGTCGCGTCCTAATGATCTATCCGAAGTTCGTTCAGGACTCCTTCTGGAACTATACGGAAGCTTGTGAACTCGTCGATGCGAAGTATCCGGCGGCGCCGCTCGGACTGATCACCGTCGCCGCCATGCTGCCGAAGCATTGGGATATTCGCCTCATCAAC
This sequence comes from Bradyrhizobium sp. USDA 3315, assembly GCF_054056795.1. Classification (NCBI taxonomy): domain Bacteria; kingdom Pseudomonadati; phylum Pseudomonadota; class Alphaproteobacteria; order Hyphomicrobiales; family Nitrobacteraceae; genus Bradyrhizobium; species Bradyrhizobium sp. USDA 3315. The sequence goes on from NZ_JBSRYP010000001.1 coordinate 604,885, forward strand.
CGTAACACCGAGCCCTTGACGGACGCCGATCTCGACTCGGCCGATCTTGTCATGATCGGCGGCATGCTCAACCAGCAACCTGATTTTCTCCACCTGATCGATCTCGCACACCGGCACGGCAAGCCGGTATGTGTCGGCGGACCTGACGTCTCCTCCAGCCCGCATCTTTACGCCGACGCGGACTTCCAGGTGATCGGTGAGGCAGAGCAAATCATTCAGCAATTCGTCGCCGCCTGGGAAAGTGGAGAGCGCAAGGGCGTGTTCGTCGCCGAGAAATTCAAGATCGACGTCACGTTAAGCCCGATGCCCCGCTATGACCTGATCAAGTTCGAGCACTATCTCTTCATTGGCGTGCAATATTCGCGTGGCTGCCCGTTCACCTGCGAGTTCTGCGATATTATCGAGCTGTATGGTCGTGTGCCGCGCACCAAGACCCCCGATCAAATTCTCGCTGAGTTGCAAGCGCTCTACGATCACGGTTATCGCGGACATGTCGATTTCGTCGACGACAACTTCATCGGGAACAAGAAAAACCTCCGCATCCTGCTGCCGCAGCTCAAAGCCTGGCTGGAGGAGCGAGACTATCCGTTCGAGTTTTCGACGGAAGCCTCGATCAATATCGCTGACGATAGCGAGCTGTTGCAGGCGATGAAGGACGCGAACTTCTTCGGGATTTTCGTCGGCATTGAGAGCCCGGATCCGGAGACCCTCGTGCAGATGAAGAAGAAGCAGAACACCCGGCGCGACATCGCCGAATGCATTCACAAGATCTATGGCTACGGCATGTTCGTCACCGCGGGTTTCATCGTCGGGTTCGATACCGAGAAAGCCTCGATGGGGCACGCGATGATCGACTTCATCGAGGAGGCGAGCATTCCAGTCTGCATGGTTGGACTGCTCTATGCACTGCCGGGCACACAGCTGACGCGGCGGCTGGCGAAGGAAGGCCGCCTGCACGAAGGCCACGATCTCATGAAAGTCGAGCAGGCGGGCGACCAATGCACGCTCGGCTGCAATTTCGACACCATACGTCCGCTGCGTGACATCCTTGAGGACTACAAGGCAGTGATCGGGCACGTGTTCAACCCGACGGCCTATGCAGGACGGCTGTCGCGGCTCGCCGCCATGCTCGACCGGTCCGACCGGCGCCGCGACCTGCCGGATGGCGACATACGCAAGAGGCTTGGCGGCATCGAGGGCGTGCACACGATCATGCGTGCCCTGCCGGAGGTCCGCGAACCGTTCTGGAAGACCTTCGTCGAGGTCGCCAAGTCCAATCCGGGCGCGCTTCGCTACATCGTGATGCTGATGGCGCTGTATTTGCATTTCGGGCCATTCTCGAAACACGTGATCCGTGAGATTGACCGCCGGATTGCCGCCCTCGACGATATGCCGCCGGTGAGGACCACGGAGCTTGGGCCGCGAACTAACCTACGTGCGGTTTGACGGCAAAGCGCGTTCGTGCGCTTCGCCGACCAGAGCACGTCGCGCGGAACCAGAGGATCGGTTCGCCCGAGGTCATCGCGACACAATTCGTAATAGCCGAAGCACTGTACGTCGCGCAGCCCAGAGGTTTGTCATGACCAACACACAGAAGACCCGCTGGCCGGAACTGCCGACCGCGGCGTGGCGCGACAGCTGTGCCACGCTCCAGCTCTTCACCCAGATCGCCGGCAAGATCCGGCTGGCGAAGTCGCCCTGGCTCAATCACTCCTGGCACGTCACGCTCTATGTCACGGCGCGCGGGCTGACGACCTCGCCGATCCCCGACGGCGATGGCACGTTCCAGATCGACTTCGATTTCATCGATCACGTGCTCCGCATCTCGACCAGCGACGGCACCGAACGGCAATTCGCGCTGGCCGGTCAATCGGTCGCAAGCTTCTACGCGGCGGTCATGAGCAATCTGAAGGACCTCGGCATCGACGTCGCCATTGACGAGATACCGAACGAAGTCGCCGATCCGATCCGCTTTTCGCAGGATACGCAGCATGCGTCGTACGACGCGGATGCCGTGCGCCGGTTTCACCAGATCCTCGTGAACTGCGATCGCGTGTTCAAGCAATTCCGGACCGGCTTCCTCGGCAAGGCGAGCCCGGTGCATTTCTTCTGGGGCAGCTTCGATCTCGCGGTGACGCGGTTTTCCGGCAGAACCGCGCCGCGGCATCCCGGCGGCGTGCCCCATTTGCCCGATGAAGTGGCGCACGAGGCCTATTCGCACGAGGTCAGCAGCGCCGGCTTCTGGCCGGGCGGCGGCGCGATCGATTATCCCGCGTTCTATTCCTACGCCTATCCGGAACCCGCGGGCTATCGCAGCGCGCCGGTACGGCCCGACGCCGCCTTCTTCAGCGAGGCGCTTGGCGAATTCATCCTGCCCTACGACGCCGTGCGGACGGCTGCGGACCCCGACAAGGCGCTGCTCGAATTCCTGCAATCGAGCTATGAGGCCGCGGCCATCAACGCGAACTGGGACCGTGCTGCGCTGGAATGCGCACCGGGCCAGCCGGGCGTGGTCCGAGGGGTCTAGCGGCGCGCTGTGCCGGCGGCTCAATCCTCTTCGCGCGACGGGGTCGCCTTGCCGAGCGCCTGCTTCAGCCGCGCGGAGAATTTCGGATAGTGACGCAGCGCCAGCACGCCGCGGTCGCGACCAAACGCTTCGTTTGCGATTCTCGTGGATAGTCGGCGAAGGCGCATAAGTTAAATTTTCGTGTTACGCCTTTACCGCATCGTTGCATCGCCGAGCTATCTTTCGGACGACGCCCCGCGACCCCGGCCGGCTCGAACACAACAGGCAGTATATTCGTGAGCGCCCCGCAACCCGTCACGATCCCGCGACAACCACCGCACGCTGATCGGTCATGACGCGGCCATCGATCCTTGCCCTCGCGGTCAGCGCGTCCATTCTGCTGTCGGTCGCCGCGCGGGCTTGCCCCGCCTTGATCGAAGGCGTCCCGGCCGACCGGCTCGAGGCGCTGTCACGCGGCGTCAATGCCGACGGCTGGATGGCCGATCCGCGGTCGGCGCCGCCCCGCAGCCTGCTGCTCGAGCTGCGCAAGGCCGGCATGACCCACATCCGGCTGCCGGTGCCCGCCGACTTCGTCATGCCGCGCTTCGCCGCGAAAGCCGAGATCGACAGCCGCCTGCGCACCGTCAATGCCGCGCTCAAGACCCTGCTCGCGCTCGGCTATGCGGTGTCGATCGACCTGCATTCCAGCGAGCGCTTCAACGCGCTGCACAAGGACGATCCCACCAGTGCGATGATCGAAATGAAGCGCGCCTGGACCGAGCTCGCACGGGTCATGCAGCGCTATCCGTCCGACCGTGTGTTTGCGGAACTGTTGAACGAGCCGGATGTCGAGGCCGCGCAATGGCAGGGCGAAGTCCGGGAGCTGGCCGGTTTCATTCGCGGCCTGCTGCCGCAGACCACGCTGGTCACCGGTCCGGTCAACTGGCAGCGCGCGGATTCGCTGCCGGATTTCACTCCGCTCGACGATCCGAATGTCGTCTATGCCATCCACTTCTATGATCCGATGGTATTCACCCATCAGGCCCATTGGGATCCGGGTGAACCGCTGCATGATGTCACCGGATTGCCTTATCCGGTCCGCGCCGACGATCCCAGGGTTCAGCAGCTGCGGGAGCAGCTCACCGCGCTGGACAAGCGCAAGGCGCTCGCGATGGTGGACCGCGCCATTCCCGACCGCGGCGTCGACAAGTGGCTCGAGCCTGCCGCCGCCTGGCAACGGCAATATTCGCGGCCGATCATCATCAATGAATTCGGTGTGCTCAAGGCCGGAGCGCCGCGCGACAGCCGGCTGCGCTGGCTCGCCGGCGTGACGGCCTACGCCCGGCAACAATGCTGGGGCTGGACCCATTGGGAGCTATCGCAAGGCTTCGGCCTCGCCGACCCGGTCACCGGCAAGGTCGACCGCGAGGCGCTGAGGGCCCTGCTCGGGACCCGCTGACCCATCTGGTTAACCGGTTCTTACACAATGCGCGGCTAGATCGACGATGCGGTGTGGCACGCCCACACGTCCGGTCACATTAGGTCAGAGCCCGTGCAAGCAGAGATAGCCCCGCGGCCGCTGTTGGCCGGCGATCTGATTCCTGCACTCGGCATCGCCGTGGCATCGATCGCATTCGCACCGATCATGCAGGCGGCCAACGCCGGGCTCGCGATCGTCGTCGAAAGCCTGATCGGCTGCGCCATCGTGCTCGCGGTGCCGGCCTACGCGCCGTCGATCGCCATCTTCATCATCTTCTTCCAGAACCTCTTCGTCTCGATCCTGTCGTCCTACATGACGACCGAGCAGGAGATGGATTTCGTCAAGGGCTACAATTTCCTGGTCATCGCGGTGATGTGGCTGGTCACGCTGGCGCTCTACGCGCTGCACGAGCGGAAACATTCCGCCGAGATCGACCGGATCATGAAATGGGGGTTGATCACCCTCGCAACCGTAACGGCGTATTTCCTGCTCGGCGCCACGCAGGACTCGCACGCGGCCCTCGTCTATCTGCGCAACATTGCGCTGCCGCTGTTTCTGTTTCAGCTATCGCTGCTGACGGCCGCAACCTTCGAGATCCGCATCACGCCGTTCCTGGTGACGGTTGCCGCGCTGCTGATCGTCTGCGGATATGTCGAACTGCTGTTCCGCGATTTCTGGCTCTCCATCACCAACGGCTACACGTTCTGGCATTTCGACGAGCTGAAGGCGACCCGCTCCGGATCCTGGGAAGCCGAGATGCGCGCAACCGGCAGGGTGCCGGTGGATCTGATCGATCGCTTCCGTTTCAGCTTTCTCAACAGCCCGTTGTTCGAAGACCTCGGCCTCTCGTCGTTGCTGCGTATCTTCGGACCGAATATGAGCCCGATCAGCTTCGGTTACGGGATCGCCTTCTCCATCCTGTTCCTGTTCGCGGTCGGATATCGCTGGCTGGCCTTGGCCGCGATCCCGCTGCTGATCTGCTGCAGCGTAAAAGGCGCGCTCATCCTGGTCATCTTCGTCGCCCTGGGCTGGACAGCAACCTGGCTGCTCGGCGCAACCGTCACCCTTGCCGTCGCACTGGTCGGGCTCGTGCTGTACGCCATCGCGGCGATCTATATCGGACTCCAGATCGGCGACTTCCACGTAATCGGCTTCATGGGCGGCTGGGACGGCTTTCGGCAGAATCCGATCGGCCGCGGACTTGGCGTCGGCGGCAACCTCTCCGAAGGTTATTTCTCGATCGATTGGAACGCCGCGCAGGCGGCCGGCACGATGGACGGCGCGGTGGAGAGCGCCGTCGGCGTGTTGCTGTACCAGATGGGGATCGGCTCACTGGTGCCGCTTGGCTACTTCCTGGCGATGGCGCTGAAGGCCTGGCGGCTCTACGCCTCGTCGGGAATCCTCATCCAGGGGCTCGCCGCTTTCGGCACGATGGTCGTTCTGGTGAACGGCATCTTCCAGGAAGAGGCGCTGTTTGCGCCGCCGGCACTTGGGCTGTTGCTGTGCCTGACCGGACTCGTGATCGGCCACCATCTGCGCACGCAGAGTGACGATCGGAAGGTCTCTGCGACCGACAGTGCTCCTCAATGAGGAGGGGCCTCGTCGCAGTGCGACCGAGGCCCCGCTCAACCTGCGCCGTCAGAGCGGCTTGATCTGCACCTTGCGGAACTTGACCACGCCCGAACCATACTGGAGCGCGATATAGCCGTTGGCGTGCTTGGAATCCTGGGCGTCGACGGTCTTCTGGCCGTTCAGCGTCACGACGAAATGCGGCCCCTGCGCCGTGATCTCGTAGACGTTCCATTTGCCGGCCGCCTTCGGCATCGGATCGACCTTGCCGACGTCGACAATCGCGCCGGTGCCGTAGGTCGGGTCCGGCCGCTTGTCGAAGATGTTGACCTCGTAGCAGACCTTGGAGTCGATCACCTTGTTGCCTTCGCAGCGGATGAAGATGCCGCTGTTGGCATCCTCGTCGGTCCAGAACTCCGCCCTGATCTGGAAATCCTTGTATTGGGTCTTGCTGACGAGATAGGAGAGATCCTTGCCGTCGAGCTTGTCGGCGACCAGCGCGCCGTCCTTCATCGCCCAATTGGCCTTGCCGACCTCGTCCCAGTCACCCTTCTTGGAGCTGTCGAGCAGCGTGACCCAGCCGTCGTCCCCCGAGGCGGCGGTGGAAAATTGCAGCGCGGCCGCACCGATCACAAGTCCCGCCGCCAGTATCGACAGATGCTTCTTCAAGGTTATCCTCCCGTCTTTTGGTTGGCGCGCAACCTATCATCGTCTGCGGCGGCGTAAATGCTTTTTCATATTGCAACTGCGTTGTGTCACGGATCGTTGTCGCAATCCTGAGGTCAGACATGCACGGCCGCGTCTTGCCGGGCTGAAGCAAGGACGACTAGCATCGCGCGGTATACGAGCGCGGCAGTCGCTCGAGAAATCCGATCTGGGAGCATACCGATGACGGCATCGAACGGGTCCTGGCGATATCTGATGATGCCGTTGGCCCTCGCCGCGACGCTGAGCGTCAGCTCCGCGGCCGAGCTCAATCCGGCCGCCGTCACCTACAAGCTGCCGGATCAGATTCCCTGGAGCCCGGTCGACGCGCGCGGCGCGCAGAATGCGGTCGTGGTCGGCGATCCCTCGAAGCCCGGCTTCTACATGGTCTACACCAAATGGACCAAGGGCAGTCACTTCAGCCGTCCACACTTCCATCCCAACGACCGCTACATCGTGGTCCTCAAGGGTACCTGGTGGGTGGGCTCGGGTCCGAAATTCGATCCCGATCACGGCACCGTGGCGATGCCGGCCGGCAGCTTCGTCACCCATTTCGGCAAGCAGGTGCACTGGGACGGCGCCAAGGACGAGGACGCCGTGCTGCTGATCATGGGCGAAGGCCCGGCCACCGCGACCGAGGTCGAGCAGAAGTAGCCGGAACCGGCTAGCAACCTTTGCATCCAGGCGGCGTTTCATCCTCATCAGCATGACGAGGATATGACGCATGGCAAACGCTGCCGACATTCGGGAACATATGGATGTGATCTCGTCGGACAAGAAAACGGTCGGCAAGGTCGACCACATGGAAGGCACCGACCAGATCAAGCTGACCAAGCAAAGCTCGCCTGACGGTCAGCACCATCACTTCATTCCGCTGTCCTGGGTCGACCATGTCGACCAGCACGTCCACCTCAACAAATCGGGCTCCGACGTGACGGCGCATTGGCAGCACGGCCGCCAATAGCCGCGTTGCGCGAGGTGGGAGCGATGCTATCATCCCGGCCCAAGGAAGGGCCTTCGATGCATCCCGCCGCCAAGCTGCAATTTGCCCGCATCGTCGACGAGTTCGCGCGCTGGCGCGTCATTCCGGAACCGGAACGGCCGCCCGCGCCGGCCTGGTGGTGGGGGCCGGCATTCGAGATGCGCGATGCCGCCGAACCGCTGCCATCCGCCTGGAGCCGCCAGTTGCGCCTTGCCGACGGCGCGAGCTTTGCGGAGGCTGCCGTTGTGTTGCGCCAGACTTTGGCCGGCCAGGACATCCTGCCGTGGCCCTATGATTTCTCGCGCAAGGTCGCATCCACCGATTCCGACGTTCGCGACCTGCCCGTGCAGCCGTCAGACGACAGCGCGTTTCCGCCCTAGATCCGGCTCGGCCTCGCTGGTCGCCTCGCCATCCAGCGACGGCTGCAACGGCGGCGACGCCTCTGCCTGCGACGGCTTCAACAATTCGGCGAGATCGCGCGGCGGCAGCGGCCGGCTGAACAGGAAGCCCTGCATCTCGTCGCAGGCATGAGCGCGCAGGAATTCCTGCTGCTCGGAGGTCTCGACGCCCTCGGCGACGATGGTCATGCCAAGCGCCTTGCCCATCGAGATGATCGCCTGCGCGATCGCGACGTCCTCGGAATCATTGGGCAGGTCGCGCACGAAAGAGCGGTCGATCTTGATGGTGTCGATCGGGAACTGCTTCATCAGCGACATCGACGAATAGCCGGTGCCGAAATCGTCGATCGCCAGCCGAATGCCGCGATTCTGGATCGCGTCGAGCACGCGCACCGCGCGCGTCACGTTGCGCATCACCATGCTCTCGGTGACCTCGAGCTGGAGCAACGCCGGCGACATGCCGCTCTCCTCCAGCGCCGCGTCGATGTCGTCGAGCAAGTTCGGATCGCCGAACTGCCGCGGTGAAAGGTTGACCGCCATCGTCACGGCCCTGAGGCCGCAGCGCTGCCACGCCATGTTCTGCCCGCAGGCTTCCTTCAACACCCAGCGGCCGATCGGCACGATCAGGCCGGTCTCCTCGGCAAGCGGGATGAACTGCCCCGGCGATACCTTGCCAAGCTCGGGATGGGTCCAGCGCAGCAGCGCCTCGACGCCGCTGATCTGCCCGCTCGCCATGTCCACCTTGGGCTGATAGTCGAGCGAGAATTGCTTGCGCTCGAGTGCGCGGCGCAATGCGCTCTCCATCGTCAAGCGCTCGATCGACTGCGCCCTGATCTCGTTGGAGAAGAAGCGGAAGCCATTCTTGCCGTCTTCCTTGGCGAGATACATCGCCATGTCGGCATTCTTGGTCAGCGTCTGCACGTCCGAGCCATCGGCCGGATACATCGCGATGCCGATCGAGGCCGTGGTGTGGCACTCATGCCCGCTGAGCTGCAGCGGCTGGCTGAGCGAAACCAAAAGATCGCCGGCGATGCGCTCGACGTCGTCCCGTTCGGCGGTTTCCTCGAGGATGACCACGAACTCGTCGCCGCCGAGCCGCGCCACCACGTCGCTCGCGCGCAACGATCCACGCAGCCGCTCGGCGATCGCCACCAGCAGCATGTCGCCGGCGTCGTGGCCGAGCGAGTCGTTGATCACCTTGAAGCGGTCGAGATCGATGAACAGCACCGCGAGCTGCCGGCGATGGCGATCCGCCGCCGAGATCGCGTGATGCAGCATCTCGTTGAACGTCTCGCGGTTCGGCAGATTGGTCAGGCTGTCGTGCGAGGCAAGATATTCGATGCGCTCGTCGGCCTTGTGTTTCTCATCGGCGCGATCGAAGCTCTCGAGCGCGAACGCCAGATTGTCGGCAAGGCGCTGCAGCAATTCGGCGAACTCCGGCGTGAACGTGTCCTTGTCGATCGCGACGAAGATCATGACCCCGACCACCTGCCCGCTGACAACAAGCGGAAACGAGGCGCTGGACTGCGTTCCATCGAGCCGCGCGCGCTCATGGAAAGCGGCGGTCTCGGGATCGGCAAAATAGTCGTTGATGATGCACGCCTTGCCGGAGCGGAACGCCCGGCCGCAGGCGCCGCGCCCCTCGGGGTGCGCCTCGCTGGTCGAGAGCGTCACCTGGCGCGCGCCCTCCGCCGCCGGCCCCGCAATCGCGACGATCCGCAGATAGTCGCTTCCGGTCTGCGCCAGCGCGATCGTGGTCGAGGTGAACTTGCCGCCGGTCGCCGCCGCCGCGCAGACCAGTCGATACAATTCGGCGCGGGACTTCGCCCGCATGATCGCCTCATTGGTCGCGCTCAGCGCCGCGAACATCCGCGACAGCCGCTCCTTCTGCTCGTCGTCCCGCGCCTTCTCGTCGGCGCGATCGAAATTGGCCAGCGCAAACGACACGTTCTCGGCAAGCCGCTGCAACAGCGCCATCATCTCCGGGCTGAAGGTGCCGAACTCGCTGGAGAGAAACACCAGCGCGCCGATCGCCTCGCCGTTCTTGAGCAGCGGCAGGGCTGCGCCCGATTTGCTGCCGCTGTCGCGCACGGCCGGATAGACGTGCGATTCGGGGCCGAAATCGCTGAGATAGTCGTTGCTGATGCAGGGCCTGCGCGTGCGGATCGCAACGCCGGTCAGCGTCTGTCCCTCCGGACGCGCCGCGTCGGCCGACAGCTGAACCTCTCGGGCCCGCACCCGGTTTGGGCCCGAGGCGGCCACATTGTCCAGAAAGACCTCGCCCGGGCGCACCAGCCTGATCGTGGCCGAGACGAACTGGCCGCCGACCGCCGCGGCATCGCAGACCAGATCGAACAGTTCGCTGCGGGATTTCGCCCGCATGATCGCCTCGTTGGTCGCGCTCAGCGCCGCGAACATCCGCCGCAGCCGCTCCTTCTGCTCCTCGGTCCGCGCCTTCTCGTCGGCACGGTCGAAGCTGCCGAGCGCATAGGAGACGTTGTCGGCGAGCCGCTGCAGCAGCTCGGCGAATTCAGCCGAGAAGGTGTTGCGCTTGGCGGAGATGAACAGCATCACGCCGACCGGCTCGTCGTCGACGATCAGCGGGAACGCCGCGCCCGATCGCGCATCCTCGCGGTCGATGACGTCGCGGAACGGATTGCTGGCGACGTCGCCCAGAAAATCGTTGTTGATGCAGGCGCGCCGCGAGCGGAACGCCCGGCCGCAGACGCCGCGCCCTTCGGGGCGAGCCTCGCTGCGGGAGACGTTGAGGCGGCGCGCATTTGCCGCGGTAGGCCCCGCGACCGCCATCATCTCCAGGAAATCGTCGCCGGGCTTCGCGATCAGGATGCTGGTGGAGTTGAACCCGCCGCCATGCGCCGCCGCCGCGCAGACCAGCTCGAACATCTCGAGCCGCGATCTCGCGCGCATGATCGCCTCGTTGGTCGCGCTTAGCGCCGCGAACATCCGCGACAGCCGCTCGCGCTCGGCGTCGGCCCTGGCCTTTTCGGTGGCACGGCCGAAATTGTCGAGCGCGACCGAGACATTCTCGGCGATCCCCGCGAGCAGCGCGATGATCTCCTCGTCACGCGCCCAGGAATTGCTAGTGAAGAAGATCAGGACGCCGACGCTCTTGCCGAACCGGATGAGCGGCAGCGCGACGCAGGCCATCAGGCCGCTGCCGCCGATCGGCATATGCGACGGGCTCATCGATATCGGGATATCGTGCTCGACGCAGGGCCGCTGGGTCCGGAACGCCTCGCCGCAAATCCCCTTGCCGTAGACGCTGTCCGGATCGGTCGAGAAGCGCGTCTGCGTGATCAGGTCGAGCGCCTCGCCGGTGCCGGCGACAGGCTCGAACCAGTGCGTGTCGGGTTCGGCCAGCAGCACCACCGTGGCGAAGGACTTTCCGCTGAACACCGCGGCATCGCAGACCCGCTGATAGAGATCGTGCTCGGTCTTGGCGCGAAGGATCGCCTCGTTGGTTGCGCTAATGGCACCGAACATGCGGTTGAGCCGGCGCATCGCCCGCTCGCCGCTCTTGCGCGAGGCCTCGTGGTCGAAATTATCGAGCGCGAAGGACACGTTCGCGGCCATGCGCTCGAGCAGCGAAACGGCCTCGTCGCTGAGCGAATTGATCTCGCGCCGCGTCACCATGAAGACGCCGACGCTGCGCCGGTTGCAAACCAGCGGCACCGCGGCGGCCGCCCCGACGCCGGCCGCTGCCGCGCCGCTGCGCCAAGCCGCCGAAACAGCGTCGTTGACATAGTCGTTGCGGACGCAGGCCTTCTGGTCGCGGAACGCGCGGCCGGCCACGCCTTCGCCCTCCGGGGTGTTGGCGATCGCGGAAATGGTGATGCTGCATAGTCGCGCGACATCGTCGCCGTAGCCAGCCGCGAACCTCAAGAGACCGGTATCCGGCTCCAGCAAAAACACGGTCGCGGCCAGGAAGCTCCCGCTCGAGAACGCGGCTTCGCAGACCTTGCCGTACAATTCTTCTGGTGATTTCGCGTACAGGATCGCTTCGTTGGTGGCACTCAACGCCGCGAAGGTACGCCCGATGCTCGACTGCACGATTCCTGAAGGCCCCGGGGCCAACCCCTCCAATCTGGCGGGGAACATTGCCCGCGAGAGGCCTAAGTGGTGGTTAGCGTATCCGGCAAGTTGCACGACAAAGTAAACGGCTGACGAATGCCGGCAGCGGTTTTCCGGGATATTACGGACACCGGTGTGCCAGCCTGAGGCGGAGGGCGGCGAGGCGCGGATGGACGTCCTGCTCGCGCCGCCGGAGCAGCCAAATTCCGCATCGCGACCGCGCCTGTTCCACTCGGTGAAATCGCGGCGGCGAGCACCCTGCTGGCGGTATGGCCGCCCGGATTTTCTGCCCTTGCTCGCCCCTCGGCGCTTTGAGAGCATGACGTCGACAACAGCAAGCACGACCCGCGCATCACGCGGGCAGACCGCGAGGAAAATCCCATGCCGATCGTCCAGGCCGACCGTCTCACGCGCATCGGCGCGGCACTCCTCAAGGGTGCCGGCGCATCGGAGGAGGAAGCCAGCGCAGTCGCCTCCGGCTGCGTCAACGCCAACCTCGCCGGCCACGACTCCCACGGCGTGATCGCAATCCCGACCTATATCGACCGCATCAAGGCCGGCCACATCGTGCCCGGCGCGAAATGGACCATCGTGCAGGAGACACCGACCACGACTGTGATCGACGGTCATTGGGGCTTCGGCTTCCACGTCAACGCCAAGGCGATGGAGATGACCATCAACAAGGCGAAGACCGCCAATGTCGCGGCCTGCACGGTGTTCCGCCAAAGCCACGTCGGACGGCTCGCGCATTACCCGATGATGGCGATGCGCGAAGGCATGATCGGGATTGCGGCCGCCGATTCCGGCCGCTCGCCGAAACACGTGGCGCCGTTCGGCGGCCGCGAGGCCCGGCTCGGCACCAACCCGCTCTCGATCGCGGTGCCCTCCGACCTCGAGGCGCCATTCTATCTCGATATGGCGACCTCGGCAGTCGCCGCCGGCAAGATCCAGCTCGCGGTGGCGCGCGGCGAGAGCATCCCGAAGGGCTGGATCATCGATGCCGAGGGGCGCGACACCACTGACCCAAAGGACTACCGCAGGGGCGGCGCGCTGCTGCCGCTCGGCGGCAGCGAAGGCTACAAGGGCTCGGGCCTTGCCGCGATGGTCGAGGTGCTGTGCGGCCTCCTGACCGGGCTCGGCTTCGGCGTCGAGCCGACCGGCCGACACAACGACGGCTGCTTCATGGCGGTGTTCAACGTCGCCGCATTCCGTCCGCTCAAGGACTTCAGGAAGGAAGTCGCCGACTTCGCCCGCTATTTGAAATCGACGCCGCCCTCGGAAGGGAGCCGCGGCGTGTTCTATCCCGGCGAGATCGAATATCTGCGCGAGCAGCAGCGGCGCAAGGACGGCATCGAGATCGAGGATGCGACCTGGGACAAGCTCAAGGCGCTCGCCGCCGATTACAAGCTCACCGATGAGCTCGACCTTCGCTGATAGTTGCGGACACAGGAGAACGACATGACACGGCAAATGGCGCTGGTTGGCTTTTTGCAGGCGCAGAACTGCACCAACCTGCCGAGCTCCTGGCGTCACCCGGAATCGCGCGACGATTCGATGTCGGCGGACTACTATCAGGAGATCGCGCGCATCCTGGAGCGCGGCAAGTTCCACATGGCGTTCTTCGACGATCGCCTCGCAATGCCCGATCGCTACGGCAACGATCACGCCCACACCGTCGAATACGGCATCCGCTGCGTGAAGATGGACCCGATCGTGGTGCTGACCACGATGGGCATGGTCACCACCAAGCTCGGCCTCGCCTCGACCGCCTCCACCACCTATTTCGAGCCGTTCGACGTCGCCCGCCGTTTCGCCACGCTCGACCTGATGACGGGTGGCCGCGCCGCCTGGAACGTGGTGACGTCGGTCAATGACGGCGAAGCGCTCAACATGGGCCGCGAGCAGCATCTCGAGCACGACCATCGCTATGACCGCGCCGACGAGTTCATGGAGGTGGTGCTCGGCCACTGGGACGCCTGGGAAGATGGTTCGCTGCTGATCGACAAGAAGAGCGGCCGCTTCGCCGATCCGACCAAGGTGAAGCGGCTCGACCACAAGGGCGCGTTCTTCACCTCGCGCGGCCCGTTCACGGTGCCGCGCTCGCCGCAGGGCCATCCCGTCGTGATCCAGGCCGGCGCCTCCGGCCGCGGCCAGCGCTTTGCCGGGCGTTGGGGTGAGGTGATCTTCACCGCGGCGCGCAACCTCGCCAATGCCAGGCAGGGCTATGACGCGATCCGGGGCGAAGCCGCCAAGGCCGGGCGCGATCCCGACCAGATGTTCCTCTGCAATCTGATCACCCCGGTCACCGGCGCGACCAAGGCCGAGGCCGAGGACCGGATGGCGGTGATCCAGAAGCTGCCGCTCGAGATCGACGCGTTGTCGCTGCTCGCCGAAGGCCTCAACTTCGATTTCGGCGCCAAACCGATCGACGAGCCGCTGACCACCGAGGAGTTGCAGGGCATGCAAGGCATGCTCGGCATTCGCGACGGCGTGCTGCGCACCTCCGGCAAGAGCAATCCCTCGACCCGCGACTTCATCACCTTCTCCGGCCGCGGCCAGGTGCAGGACGCGATGGTCGGCGGCCCGAAGGAGATCGCCGACCGGCTGGAGGAGATGTTTGTCAATCGCGGCTGCGACGGCTTCGTCGTCGCGGCGAGCTACGTGCCGGGCTCCTATGCCGACTTCGTCAACCACGTGGTGCCCGAACTGCAGAAGCGCCGGCTGTTCCACAAGGATTACGCCGGCACGACGCTGCGCGAGAATCTCGAGCTGAAGCGCCCGGCCGCGGGCGCCTGGAAGACCCGCGCGCAGGCCGCGGAATAGAGGGACATCATCATGCGCTGGCTGAAATTTACTGCCGCAGGCACTACGTCTTGGGGCCTCGTCGAGGGCGACGCCGTCACCACCGTCAATGGCGATCCCTTCGGTGAATGGAGCAAGACGTCGAAGACGCATGCGTTGAAGGACGTCAAGATCGAGCTGCCGCTGATCCCGCGCACCTTCTACTGCGTCGGGCTGAATTATTTGAAACACCTCAAAGAAGCCGCCGACAAGGCCGGCACGGTGCCGAACGTTCCCGATCGTCCCGAGATCGGCTACCGCGCGCAGAACGCGCTGATCGCCCATGACGAGAACGTCGTGATCCCCGCGAGCGCGACCGAGAAGATCCATTACGAGGGCGAGCTCGTCGTCGTGATCGGCAAGACCGCCAAGCACCTGACCGAGGCCAACGCGATGGACTGCGTGTTCGGCTACACCATCGGCAACGACGTCTCCGAACGCAGCTGGCAGAAGGCCGATCGCGGACTGTGGCGTGCCAAGAACGCCGATACCTTCAAGCCGATGGGTCCGTGGATCGAGACCGATGTCGACCTCGACCGCATGGAGACCGCGATCCGCGTCAACGGCAAGGAAACCGGCCGCTTCCACACCAACGAGATGATCTTCGGCATCGTCCCGTTCCTCGTCGAACTGACCAAATATTTCACGCTGTCGCCCGGCGACGTGATCTGGATGGGCACCGACGGCGCCTCGCCGGACCTGAAGGACGGCGACGTGGTCGAGATCGACATCACCGGCATCGGCACGCTGCGGAACAGGTTCGTGAGGGAGAAGGTGTGAGGCGGCTTGCACCACTTTAGAGCCGTCATCCTGAGGTGCTCGCGAAGCGAGCCTCGAAGGATGCACGGCCGCCGCTCCATCCTTGCGTCGAGAGCCGGGCCGTCGTGCTTCGAGGCTCGCTGCGCTCGCACCTCAGCATGACGGTGATGGACCGGGTCGCTTCTCTCTCCATTTGTCGTCCCGGCTTTCGCCGGGACGACGGCGAGTTTGTGGCGCCGCTTGTGGATCACACATCCGCATTCTCGCGACATCATTTGCCCGACGGGCCATCGTGACGTGATCACACAGCCGTTCGCATCGTGACAACACAGGGCGAAGCGCAATAAGGTCCGCGCGCACTCATCAGACAAGTCAGCCATGCCACTTTCACGCCGAACGTTGCTTCAGGGCTCCCTGCTATCGGCCGCAGGGATCGTTTGCGGGCCGTCGACCGCCCTTGCCGAGCAGCCCGCGGAGCTTCCGACGTCGGAGCAACGCAAGCAGATGGCTGACCTGGCCGCCGACTTCATGAAGGACTACGATGTACCGGGTCTTTCGATCGCGATCGCAATCAAGGGAAAGCCCGCTTATGTCGAGGCGTTCGGCGTTGCGGATCGGGAGACCGGCGAAGCATTGACCCCGCAACACCGCTTCCGGATCGCGAGCATATCGAAGCCTGTGACCTCGACCGGGATCTTCACCCTGATCGAGGCCGGCAAATTGCGGCTCGGCGACTATGTGTTCGGCGCAAGCTCCATTCTCGGCAAGGACTATCCGACGACACCCACGCTGCCAAGCTTGATGCCAGTCGGCTCGTCTCGCTCCCATGTCGAGCAGATCACGATCGAGCATCTCTTGACCCACACCACCGGAACCTGGGGAAACCAGTTTCGCGATCCGATGTTCATGAACCAGAACCTGAAGCATCGCGAACTGATCAGCTGGACGCTGGAGCATATGCCGCTCACCAGTCCGCCAGGCGAAGCCTATGCCTATTCGAACTTCGGCTATTGCATCCTCGGCCGCGTGATCGAAAAGCTGAGCGGCCAGAGCTACGAGCAATACATCAAGGACGCCGTCCTGAAGCGATGCGGCATCACCGACATGCAGATTGCCGGCAATACGCTGAGCGAGCGCGCAAGCAACGAAGTGAAATACTACAGCCAGACCGGCGATCCGTACCGGATGAACGTCGCCCGGATGGATTCGCACGGCGGCTGGATTGCGACGCCGGGCGATTTGACGACGCTGTTCGTCCATATCGACGGCTTCAAGGACACCGAGCAGCTGCTGACCGACGACAGCCTCCGCGTCATGAGCACCCCCAGCGCCATCAACCCCCGCTACGCCAAGGGCCTGTTCGTCACCGCGAACAACAATTGGTGGCACAGCGGCCTGCTGGACGGAACGACGACGATCTCGGTGCGAACCAGCGGCGACTTCTGCTGGTCGGCGTTCACCAACACCAGATCGCGGGAAGGCATGACCCGCGCCCTCGACCTGCTGGTCTGGCACATGGTCAAGACGGTGCCTGACTGGCATCCTCAGAAGCGCGCCTAGACCCTCCCGTCGTTCCGCGATGACCTGAACGAGCAATGCAAATCCGGGCTCTTCTCACCGCTCAGCCCGCGGCCTGCTCTTCACGTGATCGATGAAGGCGCGCAGCTTCGGCATGATCTGGCGGTGGCCGGGATAGTAGAGGAACACGCCCGGCGTGGTCGGCGCGAACGGCTCCAGCACGCGGACGAGCTTCTTCTCCTTCACGGCGCCTGATATCAGCGGTGCGGGGACTTGCGCGAGGCCCACGCCTTCGATGGCGGCGCCGACCAGCGTCGGGAAATCATGGCCGATGAAGGATCCCGACACGGCAAGCTCGATCGAACGGCCGTTGTCGGTCAGCGACCATGGCGCGAGCCCGCCGTTCGATCGCCGCAGCCGCAGGCACGCGTGTTCGCGCAAATCGTCCGGGCGTTTCGGCCGGCCGCGGCGCGCGAGATAGTCCGGGCTACCGACGATGGCGAACGGGAACGGCTTGGTCAGGCGCACCGCGACCATGTCCGGGTTGATGAACTGGCCCATCCGGATGCCGGCATCGAAGCCGCCGGCGGCGAGGTCGACCAATTCCTCGCTGGCGGCGAGCTCGACCTCGATCTCGGGATAGGCCTTGCAGAACGACGCGATCAGCGGCTCCAGCAGGATCGGCACCACCGAGCGCGGTACGGTGAGACGCAACAGCCCGGCGGGCTTCTGCCCGAGCTCGCGCGCCGCCCCACTCGCCGCGACCAGCTCCTCGAATGCCGGTCTTGCGCGCGCCAGAAACCGTTCGCCGGCATCGGTCAGCCCGACGCTGCGGGTGGTGCGGATGAACAACACGGCGCCGAGGCGCGCCTCAAGGGCGCGCACCGCCTGGCTGATCGCCGATGGCGTGACGCCGAGCTCGGCCGCCGCGCGGCGAAAACTGCGGTGCTGGGCGACGGCCAGGAACGCCTCGACACCGTCGAGCGCGCCCTGCCGGACTGTGAAGTTCTGCTTCATGGCCTGTGAACATTATCGCGAATAGTCGCTCGCGGAAAGCCGCCCTACATCGGAGCCACAAGCAGCGGCAACGCGACCTGCGCTGCTCACGCGACATCACGACATCCGTCGTGAACGGAGACATGCGACCGATGCAAGCAATCCGTCACACAATCCTGGCTCTCACCCTCACTTTGACAGGCACCACTTCCATGACCGCTCCCTCCTTTGCCCAAGCTCAAGCACAAGCCCAAGCCACCGTCACCACCGGTGTGATGGTCATCCTCACCGCGAAAGCCGGCGTCACCCGCGATCAGGTGATGGCCGTGATGCCGGACGAAATCCGGCAGACCGTGCAGCTCTATCTCAACGGCAAGATTCGCGAATGGTATTCGCGCTCCGACGGGCGCGGCGTGGTCTTGCTGCTCGACGCCAAGGATGCATCCGAGGCGCACGCGATCATGGAAGGCCTGCCGCTGTCCAAGCTCGATCTGATGGATCACGAGTACATCGGGGTCGGCCCGCTGCTGCCGCTCCGCCTGCTCGTCGCCAAGCCCTGAGCGTCAAGGTCCTGAACGCAAGCCAGCCGAACCGATCGACAACAAGGGAATCCGCCGATGCCCCCGGGCTTCAATCTTCCATTCGTCCTCAGCGTCGCCGGCGCGTTTCTGACAAGTGCTGTCGTCGCCGTCACCTACGTCTGGCCGGCGGTCCGCGCGATGCCACGTGATAACGCGCTCCGACTGCTCGCAGCGTTCCATGCGTTCAGGTTCCTGGGCATGAACTTCATGGTGGCCGGGTTCGTGTCGCCGCAGTTGAGCACGGATTTCGCAAGCGAGGTCGGATGGGGCGATCTTGTCGCCGCCGTTCTCGCGCTGCTTGCGATGGCGGCGCTGTCCTGGCGGTGGGCGATCGCGATTCCGATCGTCTGGGTCTTCAACATCTGGGGCACGCTGGACCTTCTCAACGCCTATTACAACGGCGTGAAGATCGGCGATCCCGGCCTGTTCGGCGCCGGCATCTATATTCCGGCGCTCTATGTGCCGCTGCTGCTGGTCAGCCATGTCATGGTGTTCATGATTCTGTTGAAGACCAAGTCGACAGAACAGGCAGCATGACCCGTATCTTCGTAGATTCCATGGGGCGGTGAGCGTGGCCTTTCCGATAGATTTGGGTTTCCACACTCGAACCATCGGAGAAGTCAGATGCAAGCATCGACCGCAGGGACGCCCACCGCCAGCCATTGTGGCACAATTTTTGTTGCGATCGAACTCAGTCAGAAGACGTGGCTTGTGACGCTGCACAGCCCGGACCGGGATCGGATGTCGCGCCACAAGCTGCAAGGAGGCGATCACGCCGAACTGCTGGCGTTGATCGAACGGACCCGCGCCCGGGTGGCGGAGAAGCTCGGATCGGTGCCGCGTGTGGTGAGCTGCTATGAAGCCGGCTATGACGGCTTTTGGCTGCACCGGCTGCTGGAGGCGGCCGGGATTTTGAACTTCGTGTTCGACCCCGCGAGCATTGCGGTGGAGCAGCGGGCACGGCGAGCAAAGACGGACCGGATCGACGGCGAGCTATTGCTGCGCACGCTGATGGCCTATTTGCGGGGTGAGCCGCGGGTGGTCCGGATCGTGCGGGTGCCGCGCGTGGAAGCGGAGGATGCCCGGCGCGCCAGCCGCGAACGCGACCGCCTGGTCACCGAGCAGACCGCCCACAGCAACCGGATCAAGGCGTTGCTGCGTCTTCGGGGGATGGCGGTCGGCAATCCGCGGCGGCGCGACTGGCTTACCTGGCTCGAGCGGCAGCGCGACTGGCAGGGCGAGGCGCTGCCGCCGCATCTTCTGGCCGAGATCAAGCGCGAGCACGCCCGGCTGATGCTGGTGTGTGAGCAACTCGCGGCGCTGGAGCAGACCCAGGCTGCGGACACTTCTCCGGCGGTTCCGACGCCGATGGTCGAGCGACGAGATCAATTGCAGCGGCTCAAGGCGCTCGGCCCGGCCTTCACGGCAACGCTGGTGAACGAGCTGTTCTACAAGGACTTCCGCAACCGCCGCGAGGTCGCCAGCTATTGCGGATTGACGCCCAGTCCCTGGAAGAGCGGCGGCACCGATCGCGAGCAAGGCATCAGCAAGGCCGGCAATCGGCGCGCCCGCCACAAGGCGATCGAACTGGCCTGGCTGTGGCTTCGTCATCAAGGCGACAGCACGCTCAGCCGCTGGTTCCGCACCCGCACCGCCGACGCCGGCAAGCGCGCCAAACGCATCGCCATCGTCGCGCTGGCGCGCAAGCTGATCGTGGCATTGTGGCGCTATCTCACCACCGGCCTCGTCCCCGACCAGGCCGTGATCAAGGCGTAAAACCGACCACCCCACCACGCGCCGCGGCTTCGCCGCGCTCCGTGCGGGATGGATGATGACCGTGCCATCCTAGGGCTTCAACCGCCGTTTCGTAGATGGGTCTCATCCTCGCCAGGCTTCCTCGCCGCAAGCATGCGGAAAGTGGGTACGGATCAAACAATCCGACCGGATATGAGGTGATGCAGTGAACTGCAGCAATCTTCGGAAGCCAATCCCTGTTCGTTGCCCGGTCGTCGCGCTGCGCTACGCTCGGCTCCGCGCGCCGCCCTCTTGCCGTCAAACACCAACCCAGACCTCGCGAAGAGACTTGACTCACAAATCCCCATATGAGGATGGGTAGAGCGAAGCGAAACCCATCGCACCGGTGCAAGCCTTGAGATGATGGGTTTCGCTTCGCTCTACCCATCCTACCGACTGGTTCGACCGTCATCCTGAGGTGCGAGCGGAGCGAGCCTCGAAGGATGCACGGCCGGGCTGGAGGCCGTTCGCCCTTCGAGACGGCCGCTACGCGGCCTCCTCAGGGTGACGGGACAAAATTGAGCGCGCGGCCCCATCATCGTCGTCACCTCAAAACGGCAACGCCACGCCGGTCTTGATCTCCTTCAGGATCACGTTGGTGCGGACGTGGCGGATACCGGGAATGCGGAACATGAACTCGTCGAGGAATTTGTTGTAGGCGTCCATGTCGCGCACCACGACACGCAGATGATAGTCGGCGTCGCCGGTGGTCGCGAAGCATTCCAGCACCTCGCGGCGCTTCATCACCCGGGCGACGAACTCGTCGACGAACTTGACGTCGTGGCGCTCCAGCGAGACGTGCAGGATCGCCGAGGTCGCAAAGCCGGCGCGCTCGCGCGCGACCAGCGCCGAATAGCCCGAGATGACACCGGACTCTTCCAGCGCACGAACCCGGCGCCAGCACGCCGAGGTCGACATCCCGACGGTTTCAGCAAGCTGCTGGTTGGTGGCGCGGCCGTCCTTCTGCAGTTCGGCGAGGATTTTCTCGTCCTGCTCTTCGACCATTGCGAGGCCCTCGATTTGGTAGATCCTACCGAACTACATCGTTCTCAGCAATATCCTGCCGATTTTTCCGCGACAAATGAATGGATAGGTAAGACCTACCACGCCCACAGGCATAGCCTTGTCGGATCAGACATCGCGAATCCCGGAGAGGTCAGTCATGGGCCAGATGCCGTTGCTCGACGCCTATCAGCTGTCCGAGCGCTACAGCCGCGACCGCGGCCGCGTCTTCCTCACCGGCACGCAGGCGATCGTCCGCATCGTGCTCGACCAGGCGCGGCGCGACCGCGCGGCCGGCCTCAACACCGCGGGCTTCATCTCCGGCTATCGCGGCTCGCCGCTCGGCGGCGTCGATCTCGAACTGTGGAAGATCGGCGAGCAGCTCAAGGACAGCCGCATCGAATTCCTGCCCGCGGTGAATGAGGACCTCGCGGCGACCGCCGTACTCGGCTCGCAGCAGGTCGAGACGCAAAGGGATCGCGAGGTCGATGGCGTGTTCGCCCTGTGGTACGGCAAGGGCCCCGGCGTCGACCGTTCCGGCGATGCGCTGAAGCACGGCAATGCCTATGGCTCTTCGCCGCGTGGCGGCGTGCTCGTCGTCGCCGGCGACGACCATGGCTGCGTGTCGTCCTCGATGCCGCATCAGTCCGACGTCGCCTTCATGAGCTGGTTCATGCCGACGCTGCATCCGGCCGATGTCGGCGAATATCTCGCATTCAGCGAGTATGGCTACGCGCTGAGCCGGTTCTCCGGCATGTGGGTCGGCTTCAAGGCGATCTCGGAGATCGTGGAATCCGGCGCCTCGGTCGAGCTTTCGCCGCCGCGCCGTTTCGTGCAACCGGATTTCGTGCCGCCGCCCGGCGGCCTGCATTATCGCTGGCCGGATCTGCCGGGCCCGCAGATCGAGGAACGGCTGGAGGCGAAGAAGCACGCGGTCTACGCGTTCGCGAAAGCCAATCCGATCGATCGCCACATCTACGACATCAAGGATGCGAGCTACGGCATCGTCACCACGGGCAAGGCGCATCTCGATCTGATGGAGGCGCTGCGGCTGGTCGGGCTGGATGAAGCCGCCTGCCGCCGCTTCGGCATCGACATCTACAAGGTCGGCATGGTGTGGCCGCTGGCGCTGCACGATGCGATGGAGTTCGTGAAGGGCAAGCGCGAGATCCTCGTGGTCGAGGAGAAGCGCGGCATCATCGAGAGCCAGTTCAAGGAGTATTTCTACGACTATCCCGGCGCCAAGCCGGACCGGATGGTCGGCAAGCATGACGAGAGCGGCGCGCGGCTGATCTCCTGGACCGGCGAATTGTCGCCGCGCATGCTCGCCGACGTGCTGGCGCGCCGGCTCGACCCGATGTTTCCGGAATTGCAACTCGCTCGCCGCGTTGCCGCGCTGGTGCCCGAACAGGACCGCATGATCGCGGTGCCGGGCGCGACCCGTACGCCGTATTTCTGCTCGGGCTGCCCGCATAACACCTCGACGAAAGTGCCCGAGGGCTCCAAGGCGCTGGCCGGCATCGGCTGCCATTTCATGGCAAGCTGGATGGACCGCGAGACCTCGTCGCTGATCCAGATGGGCGGCGAAGGCGTCAACTGGGCGGCATCGTCGAAATTCACCGGCAACAGCCACGTGTTCCAGAATCTCGGCGAAGGCACCTACTATCACTCCGGCTCGATGGCGATCCGGCAGGCGATCGCCGCGAAAGCCAACATCACCTACAAGATCCTGTTCAATGACGCGGTGGCGATGACCGGCGGCCAGCCGGTCGACGGCCCGGTCAGCGTGCAGGCGATCGCGCACTCCGTCCGCGCCGAGGGCGTCGCGCGGATCGCGCTGGTCTCCGACGACCCCGCGCATTTCTCGCCGGCCGACCTGCCCGTGGGCGTCACCATCCATCCGCGCGAGGCGATGGACGCCGTGCAGCGCGAGCTGCGCGCTGTTCCCGGCGTCACCGTGCTGATCTATCAGCAGACCTGCGCCACCGAGAAGCGGCGGCGGCGCAAGCGCGGACAGATCAAGGATCCCGCGCGCTTTGCCTTCATCAACGACCTCGTCTGCGAGGGTTGCGGCGACTGCTCGGTGGAATCCAACTGCCTCAGCGTCGAGCCGAGGGAGACGCCGTTCGGCCGCAAGCGCCGGATCAACCTCTCGACCTGCAACAAGGATTTCTCCTGCCTCAACGGCTTCTGCCCGAGCTTCGTCACCATCGAGGGCGGCAAGCGGCGGGCGAAGAGCGCGAGCGCGATCGATCCGCTGACGCGTGCAGCGGCGCTGCCGATGCCGGAGCTCGCGGCGCTCGAGCGGCCCTATGATCTCTTGGTCACGGGCGTCGGCGGCACCGGCGTCATCACGGTGGGCGCGCTGATCGCCATGGCGGCGCATCTCGAGGGCCGCGGCGTCTCGGTGCTCGACTTCACTGGTTTTGCGCAGAAGTTCGGCCCGGTGCTGAGCTACCTGCGGCTGGCGGCCACACCCGACGCGCTGCATCAGGTGCGGATCGACCAGGGCGCGGCCGACGCGCTGATCGGTTGCGACCTCGTGGTGAGCTCGTCGGCAAAAGCATCCGGCACCTATCGCAAGGGGATGCGCGCTGCGGTCAATACCGCCGAGATGCCGACCGGCGACGTGGTGCGCTTCCGCGATGCCGACCTCGCCTCGCCGGTTCGCTTACGCGCCATCGAGCGGGTGATCGGGTCGGGCAACCTCACCATGATCGACGCCAACGCGCTGGCCGAGCGGCTGCTCGGCGACAGCGTCTTTGCCAACATCATCATGCTCGGCTTTGCCTGGCAGCAGGGCCTGGTGCCGGTGTCGCTGGATGCGCTGATCCGCGCGATCGAATTGAACGGCGTCGCCATCGAGCGCAACAGGCAGGCGCTGGCCTGGGGCCGGATCGCCTTCGCCGATCCGGAGTTCTTGCCGAAGGCCGACGGTGCTGCGGCCGATGTGCCCGAAACGCTGGAGCAGGTGATCGCGAGGCGCGCCGATTTCCTCAGGGCGTATCAGGACGAGGCCTATGCCGCGCGCTATCGGGCGACAATCGACCGCGTGCGTCGCGTCGAAGTGGCGCTCGGCAGCGAGACCTTGACCGACGCCGTGGCCCGGTCGCTGTTCAAGCTGATGGCCTACAAGGACGAATATGAGGTGGCGCGGCTGCATATGCAGTCGGGCTTCCTCGACGAACTCAGTCAGGAGTTCGACGGCGACTTCACGGTGCAATATCACCTTGCGCCACCGTTCCTCCCGGCGCAGCGCGATGCACGGGGACGGCCGAGGAAGCGCGCGTTCGGACAATGGATCCAGACGCCGCTGCGGTTGCTCGCGGGCCTGAAAGGGCTGCGCGGCACGGCGTTCGACGTGTTCGGCTATACCGCGGAGCGCCGCACCGAGCGCGAGCTGATCACCTGGTATGAGGCGCTGATCGAGACCATGCTCGGCAAGCTCGACAAGGCACGGCTGCCCGATCTCGTCGCGCTGGCAAAGGCGCCGATGGAGATCCGCGGTTATGGGCCGGTGAAGGATGCCGCGATCGAAAAGACCAGAGCGGAGGTCGCGCGGCTCACCGCACGACTTGCCTCCGCGCCGTCAGACCAAGGCGACGGCTCAGGCCGCCGCGCGGCGCTTAGCGGGTGATATCAGGCCGACTACGACGGTCGCGAGCACCGCCACGACGATGTTGAGCAGCAGCGCACCGAGGCCGACATAGAAGCTGTAGCTGGCATCGCCGAGCGAGATGCTGGCGAGCGGCTTCAGCCCGTTGCTCCACGCGGTATATGTGCCCCAGCCGATGCCGACCGCCCAGCCGAGCAGCAGCCCTTCGGCACGGAACCAGACGGTGAACAGCCCGAACACCAGCGCCGGCAGGGTCTGCACGATCCAGAGGCCGCCGAGCAGTTGCAGGTCCAGCGCATATTGCGTCGGCAGGAACAGGATGAAGGCGAGCGCACCGACCTTGACCACCAGCGATGTGATCTTCGCCACCGACGCCTCACCGGCGTGCGAGATGTCCGGGTTGACGTAGGACTTCCAGACATTGCGCGTGAACAGGTTGGCGGCGCCGATGCTCATCACCGCCGCCGGCACCAGCGCGCCGATCGCGATCGCCGAGAACGCAAAGCCCGCGAACCATTCCGGGAACAGCGTCTTGAACAGCATCGGCACCACGTCGTTCGGCGAAGTCACCTTGATGCCGGCGGCATAGGCCATGTAGCCGAGCAGCGCGATCAGGCCGAGCAAGAGCGTATAGGCCGGCAGCAGGATCGCATTCTTGCGGATGGTATCCGCCGACTTCGAGGCGAAGATGCCGGTCAGCGTGTGCGGATACATGAAGGCGGCGAGCGCCGAGCCCAGCGCCAGCGTCGCATAGGGCAGATACTGTCCGGGCTTCAACGTCAGGCCGGTGGCGCCGCCCTTCGCCGTGAAGGCGTCGTTGGCGGCCGAGAACACCGCGCCGTAGCCGCCGAGCTTCGCGGGCACCACGACCACGGCGGCCAGCACCACGATGTAGATCATGATGTCCTTGACGAAGGCGATCAGCGCCGGCGCGCGCAGGCCGGAGCTATAGGTATAGAGCGCGAGGATCACGAAGGCGGCGATGATCGGCAGTTCGCCGGACAGCCCCATCGCCTTGATCACGACTTCCATGCCGATCAGCTGCAACGCGATGTAGGGCATGGTCGCGACCAGGCCGGTCAGCGCCACCGCGAGCTCGAGCGCGCGCGAGCCATAGGCGCCGTGGACGACATCGGCGGCGGTGACGTAGCCGTTCGCATGCGCCTTCTTCCACAGCACCGGCATGACAGCGAATACGAAGGGATAGACAATGATGGTGTAGGGCAGCGCGAAGAAGCCGTAGGCGCCGACCGCGTAGACCAGCGCCGGCACCGCGATCACGGTGTAGGCGGTGTAGAAATCGCCGCCGACCAGGAACCAGGTGATCCAGGTGCCGAACTGGCGGCCGCCGAGGCCCCATTCGTCGAGATGCTCGCTGACCGGGCCGGATTTCCAGCGCGCCGCGAAGAAGCCCATCACGGTGACGAGCGCAAAGAAGAAGATGAAGACGCAGAGCGCCACCCAGGCGATGTGATCGGTCATGGCTGTCCCCTCACCGCGGCTCGTCGGCATCGGGCCGGCGGCTGCGATAGACCAGCCAGATCAAGAGCGAGGAGATCGGCACCCAGGCGAGCTGGTACCAGTAGAAGAAGGGAAAGCCGAACAGGGAAGGCTCGACGAAATTATAGAACGGCACCCACAGCAAGCCGATGAACGGCAGCAGCAACAAAATCCACATGGCCTACTCTTTGACGCAAGACACAGCTCAAGGCGGGAGGTTCCGCTGATCATGGCAACGATCCAGGAACCGGTCCGTTGCGTCTAGAATCACGGTTACGGCAATGCGACGCAAAAAGATGTGATCGTCACCTGGCGCATGCCGCCTATTCGGCCTTGATGCCGGCGTCCTTTATCACCTTGCGCCAGCGCGCTTCCTCGCCGGCAAAGTAGCGGTCGAGCTCGGCCCGCGGTGAGGCCACCATCACGAGGCCCTCATTGACGCTGAGCTTCTTGAAGGCCTCCGCCTGCACGGCCTTTGCCGCCGATCTGTTGAGGCGATCGATGATGTCGGGCGGCGTATTCGCCGGCGCGTAGAGGCCGTACCAGGATTCGGCGACATAGCCGGAGGCGCCGGCTTCCGACACCGTCGGCAATTGCGGGAACGCGGCCGAGCGCTCAGCGGACGTCACTCCGATCGCGCGCAGCTGCCCGGCCTCGACCAGCGAGGCGCAGCTTGCCACCGTGGTGAACATCACCTGGATCTGGCCGCCCAAGAGGTCGGTGATGGCGGGCGCCGCGCCCTTGTAGGGAACGGTGGTGAGATTGACCCCGGCCATGTGCTTGAACAGTTCGCCGGCGAGATGCGCCGAGGTGCCGGTGCCATAGGTGCCGTAGGACAGCTTCTGCGGATCGGCCTTCGCGGCCGCGATCAGATCGGCAATCGACTTGATCGGCGAAGCGGGATTGACCACAACGACGTTGAAGGAGCGCGCCACCAGCGCCACGGGCGCAAAATCCTTGTGCGCATCATAAGGCAGCTTGCTGTAGAGGCTCGGATTGACCGCGTTGGCGAAGGTCGCCATCAGCAGCGTGTAGCCGTCGGATGGGCTCGCCGCGACGCTCTGCGTGCCGATGATGGTGCCCGCCCCCGGCTTGTTCTCGATGATGACGGTGACGCCGAGATCCTTCTGCATCTCCTGTGCCAGCGTCCGCGCCACGACATCGGTGCCGCCGCCCGGCGCAAACGGCACCACGATCTTGACGATGTGGTCGGGATAGGCGGCGCGCGCCGGCAGTTGCAGCAGCAGGTTTGCTGCGAGCGCGAACAGGAGTGATGCGAGGAGACGAAACGGCATGGCAGGCCCCGGCAGCAGGCGGTGCCGTCTTCATACACGCGAACGCTATGCAAGGGATGCCGGGCCGTCATGACGCGGTAGGAACGTCGTACTATTAGTCCCGTCATCCCCGCGCAAAGGCTTCGCCTTTGTCGCTGGAGGTGCGAGCGGAGCGAGCCTCGAAGGATGAACGGCCAGCAGCCGGGCCGTGCATCCTTCGAGACGCCGCTGCGCGGCTCCTCAGAGTCTGACTCATAAATCACCCAACCTTAGCTGCAGCCGCGAGTCTGCGGGTCAGGAGCCTGATGTGTGCAATCAGCAGCCAGGCAGCTTCGGTTGCCACCGTCGCCTCGAAGTCCTTGGCGAGGCGGCGGCATCTGCCGAACCAAGCAAATGTGCGTTCAACCACCCACCGCCTCGGCAGAAGCTGGAAGCCTTTGACGCCTTGAGGCCGCTCGACGATCTCGACAGTCCATGGACCGCAGTCTGAGAGCGCGTCGAGGAGTTGATTTCCGCGGTAGATCCGGTCGGCAAAGACGTGGCGCAGCCGGGGGAAGTTCATCCGCACGTTCTTCAGCAGCGGTACGGCGCCATGGCAGTCCTGAACGTTGGCCGGATGAACATGAACCCCGAGGAGGAGGCCATTGGTATCCGTCACGATATGCCGCTTGCGGCCGTAGATGCGCTTGCCTGCATCGTAGCCGCGCGGTCCGCCAGCTTGCGTGGTCGGCGCACTTTGACTGTCGATCACGGCTGCCGTCGGCTTCGGTGTCCGTCCAAGCTTTTTTCGCGCCCGTCGGACAAGCACGCTGACAATCCTCTGCCACCGGCCTGTATCCCGCCATCTATAAAAATAGCCCTGCACCGTCGAATAGGGCGGGAACTCCTGCGGCAACGCCCGCCACTGGCAGCCGGTCGAAACGATATAGAGGATCGCTTCGATCACACGACGCAGCTCCGTCTTACGCGGCCGGCCGCGCCGGTTCGCTCGCGGCAACAGGCGTCTGATCACCGCCCACTCCGCATCGGTCATATCGCTTGCATAACGCAGATCGTCCCGCCGATATTGCTCCCGAGTGATCTTGGTCCAGGGCATCGTGCTCTCCCTCGAATCTTTGCAAATCCGATGGAATCACACCCCACTGAGATCACTCACCCATTTTTCAGTCAGGCTCTCAGGATGACGGGGTGAATCTAAGTGCGAGCTCCTTCGCTCACGAATACGGATTGATCAGCTTCTGCTGCTCGGTGGCGTGGTGGACCAGCAGGTCGATGAAGGTGCGGACCTTCGCCGAGAGATGATGGCGGTGCGGATAGACAGCATTCATGGTGAGCTCGACCGGCCGGTATTCGGGCAGCAGGCGGACCAGTTGTCCCGACTCCAGTTCGTCGCGGACCAGGAAGCCGGCCGCGAGGAAGACGCCGACGCCGGCCAGCGCCGCGAGCTTCAGGGTTTCGCCGCTGTTGGAGATCAGATTTCCGGAGACGCGCACCGCAGCCGGCGTTCCCTTGCGGTCGGCGAAGCGCCACTCGTCGCCATAGGGATAGTTGGCGTGACGCATGCAGTTGCGCGCGGAGAGATCGGCCAGCAGCGTTGGCTTGCCGTGCTGTTCGATATAGCCGTGCGAGCAGCACAGCACGTGGCGCCAGGTCGCGATGGTGCGCACGATCAGGCTGGAGTCCGGCGGCGGCACCATGCGCACCGCGAGATCGTAGTTCTCGTCGATCAGATCGGCATTGCGCTCGCCGATCGTGAGATCGAGCTTGACTTCGGGATAGGTGGCGAGGAACTCGGCCACCGCCGGCGACAGGAACTGGACGAGATGGGTGTTGGTGAAGATCCGCAGCGTGCCGCGCGGCACCGATTGCTGGGCGCCCGCGATGTCGTCGGCCTGCTCGATATCGGCGAGGATCTGGACGCAGCGGTCGTAATAGGCCTGGCCGACCTCGGTGAGGCTGACCTTGCGCGTGGTGCGGTTGAGCAGCCGGGCGCCGAGCCGGTCCTCCAGCGACTGGACGTGGTTGCTCACCATGGTGGTGGACATGTTGAGCTTGCGCCCGGCGGCGGAGAAGCCGCCGGAATCCACGACCCGGACGAAGGCGGTCAGGCTGGTCAGGCGATCCATGCGGTAAGGTCCGGATTATCAGCGCTGGCTTGATAATGCTTCCAGTTTTATCGGGATTATCACAGCGGGGAGGACATTGCATCTAAGGGGCGTACTGGGCGCCCTTTCTGGAAGGACGCGAATGTTCGACCCGGAGGATGTCATGTCGACCACTACTTATGTCCCTGAACAAGCAACAAAAATCGGCCTCCGCCCGTCGCGGAAAACGGTCAAGCGGGTGGCGCTCGGGCTCGCCGCGATCATCGGCGCCGCCGTGGCAGCCGACTTTGGTTACGACTACGTCACCACCGGCCGCTACCTCGAAACCACCGACGACGCCTATGTGAAGGCCGACTCCACGATCATCGCCCCGAAGGTCTCGGGCTACATCGCCAAAGTGCTGGTCACCGACAACCACCCGGTGAAGGCCGGCCAGTTGCTGGCCGAGATCGACGACCGCGATTACCGCACCGCGCTCGGCCAGGCCAAGGCCGATGTCGACGCCGCCAGCGCCTCGGTACGCAACCTCGATGCCCAGCTCGAACTGCAGCAGCCGATCATCGACCAGAGCACGGCCGACGTCACCGCCGCCGAGGCCAACCTGAAATTCGCGCAGGAAGAGCAGACCCGCTACGACGGGCTGATGAAGTCCGGCTCCGGCACCATTCAGCGTGCGCAACAGACCGACGCAGCGCTGCGCGCCAACACCGCGCAATTGCAGCACGCGAAGTCGGCGCTGTCGGCGGCGCAGCGCAAGGTCGACGTGTTGACCACGCAGCGCGCCCAGGCCGCAGCGCAGGTGGACCGTGCTCGCGCGGTCGAGCAGCAGGCCGAGCTCAACCTGTCCTATGCCCGGATCACCGCGCCGGTCGACGGCACGGTCGGCGCCCGCACGCTGCGCGTCGGGCAATATGTGCAGGCCGGCACCCAGCTGATGGCGGTGGTGCCGCTGGACGCGGTCTATGTGGTCGCCAATTTCAAGGAGACGCAGCTGACCCATGTGCGCAACGGCCAGCCGGTCGAGCTCACGGTCGACAGTTTTCGCGGCACCACGCTGAAGGGCCATGTCGACAGCCTGTCGCCGGCCAGCGGCCTCGAATTCGCGCTGCTGCCGCCCGACAACGCCACCGGCAATTTCACCAAGATCGTGCAGCGCGTGCCGGTCAAGATCGTGCTCGACGATCAGAGCCTCACCGGCCTCTTGCGCCCCGGCATGTCGGCGATCCCGACCGTCAACACCAAGGCAACGGTGCTGGCCGAGCGCGAGGAGAAGCGGCGGCTGGCATCAGTGACGCGGGCGAACGGCGGATAGGACCAAACGCTTCTTCGGCTGGCTCCGCGCGATCGATCACCCATCGGTGGTCGATCGCGTTTTGCTGTCTACGCCCTCTTCGCCTCTCCCGCTTGCGGGTGGGGGCTCTCTCCGCGAGTCATCTTGTGGAGAGAGCCCCCACCCCACCCTCCCCCGCAAGCGGAGAGGGAGCTTGAGAGGCGTGCTCACCTCACTAGTCGACGGCACGCAGGCCAAACGCAGCCGTCGTGCCGTGGTCATAACCGCAGTCGCTCTCTCAGCCGCAGCCGTTGATTATCAACCTCTACCGGACAATCCTTCCAGTCTTTCTCGGATTATCGAAACCGGCCGCCTAATACATCTTGTGTGGGTAGCAAGGACGACCTCGATGACCGCACTTCACCCCACAGCCGACGCAGCGAACGCCGCCGCGCTCCCCGCCCCCGCAGCGCCGGCGGCGCCGGCGATCCCCACGAAAACCTGGATCGCGGTGATCGGGGCGACGCTCGGCGCGTTCATGGCTGTGCTGAACATCCAGATCGTCAACGCCTCGCTCGCCGACGTGCAGGGCGCGATCGGCGCCGGGATCGACGACGGCGGCTGGATCTCGACCTCCTATCTGATCGCCGAGATCGTGGTGATCCCGCTCTCCGGCTGGCTCGCGCAGGTGTTCTCGGTGCGCATCTATCTGCTCACCAATGCGTTCCTGTTCCTGGTGTTCTCGGCGGCATGCGCGCTGGCGCAGGACCTGCCGCAGATGATCGCGCTGCGCGCGGTGCAAGGCTTCACCGGCGGCGTGCTGATCCCGATGGCGTTCACGCTGATCATCACGCTACTGCCGAAGGCCAAGCAGCCGATCGGGCTCGCGCTGTTCGCGCTGTCGGCGACGTTCGCGCCGGCGATCGGCCCGACCATCGGCGGCTATCTCACCGAGAACTGGGGCTGGCAGTATATCTTCTATGTCAACCTGGTGCCGGGCGCCGTGATGATCGCGATGCTCTACGTCTCGCTCGATCCGAGCCCGATGAAGCTGTCTCTGATCCGCCAGGGCGACTGGCTCGGCATCATCACCATGGCGATCGGCCTCGCCGCGCTGCAGACCGTGCTGGAGGAAGGCAACAAGGACGACTGGTTCGGCTCGCCCTTCATCGTCCGCCTGTCGGTGATCGCCGCCGTCGCGCTGGCCGCCTTCCTGATCGTCGAGTTCACCGTGGAGAAGCCGCTGCTCAATCTGCGCCTGCTCGCCCGCCGCAATTTCGGCTTCGGCATGCTGGCCAACTTCCTGCTTGGCATCGCGCTGTACGGCTCGGTGTTCATCCTGCCGCAGTACCTCGCGCGCATCCAGGGCTACAATGCCGAGCAGATCGGCATGGTGCTGGCCTGGACCGGGCTGCCGCAGCTCGC
The DNA here is from genome assembly GCF_054056795.1 of Bradyrhizobium sp. USDA 3315. Lineage (NCBI taxonomy): Bacteria > Pseudomonadati > Pseudomonadota > Alphaproteobacteria > Hyphomicrobiales > Nitrobacteraceae > Bradyrhizobium > Bradyrhizobium sp. USDA 3315. Next base: position 637,298 of record NZ_JBSRYP010000001.1, read on the forward strand.
GCTGATCCCGCTGGTACCGCGGCTGATGCAGCGCTTCGACCCGCGCCTCATCATCGGCGTCGGCTTCGCGCTGTTCGCCGGCTCCAACTTCATGAACATCTTCATGACCAACGACTACGCCACCGACCAGCTGTTCTGGCCCAACATCGTCCGCGCCATCGGCCAGGCGCTGGTGATGGCGCCGCTGTCTGCGGTTGCGACCGCGGGCATCGAGCTGGAGAATGCGGGCTCGGCCTCCGCGCTGTTCAACATGATGCGCAACCTCGGCGGTGCGGTCGGCATCGCCGTGCTGCAGACGCTGCTGACCAAGCGCGAGCAATATCACTCCAACGTGCTGATGCAGTCGGTCTCGCTGCTGGAACAGGCCACACGGAACCGGATTGAGCAGCTGACGCAGTATTTCATGAACCACGGCGTCGCCGACCAGGCCGCGGCCGCCCACCGCGCAATCGCGGCGATCGGCAAGGTCGTGCAGAAGCAGGCCTACATCCTCGCCTTCAGTGATACCTTCTATCTGCTCGGCGTCGCGCTGATCATCGCACTCGCGGCGACACTCTTCCTGAAGAAGCCGGGCCAGCTCGCTGGCGGCGGTGCGCACTAACCCAAACCACAACCACGGAGAACGACCATGAAGCCCCGTATGAACTTCTACCAGGCCGCACCCGAGACCATCAAAGCGCTGGTCGCGGTCGAAAACCAGATCGCTGCGAGCGGCCTCGAGCAATCGCTGATCGAGCTGGTCAAGACCCGCGCCTCGCAGATCAACGGCTGCGCCTACTGCATCAACATGCACACTGAGGATGCCCGCAAGCACGGCGAGACCGAGCAGCGGCTCTATTTGCTCAACGCCTGGCGCGAATCCCCGCTCTACAGCGAGCGCGAGCGCGCGGCACTGGCCTGGACCGAAGCGCTGACGCTGGTTGCGGAGACGCATGCGCCCGACGCCGACTATGAGGCCGTGCGCGCCCAGTTCTCGGACAGCGAGCTGGTCAACCTGACCACGCTGATCGGCGCGATCAACGCCTGGAACCGGATCGCCATCGGCTTCCGCGCGGTGCATCCGGTGAAGGCGAAGGCGGCGGCGTAAACAGCGCGGACGATCCATCCCCGTCATCCTGAGAGCCTGACTGAAAAATGGGTGAGTGATCTCAGTGGGGTGTGATTCCATCGGATTTGCAAAGATTCGAGGGAGAGCACGATGCCCTGGACCAAGATCACTCGGGAGCAATATCGGCGGGACGATCTGCGTTATGCAAGCGATATGACCGATGCGGAGTGGGCGCTGATCAGACGCCTGTTGCCGCGAGCGAACCGGCGCGGCCGGCCGCGTAAGACGGAGCTGCGTCGTGTGATCGAAGCGATCCTCTATATCGTTTCGACCGGCTGCCAGTGGCGGGCGTTGCCGCAGGAGTTCCCGCCCTATTCGACGGTGCAGGGCTATTTTTATAGATGGCGGGATACAGGCCGGTGGCAGAGGATTGTCAGCGTGCTTGTCCGACGGGCGCGAAAAAAGCTTGGACGGACACCGAAGCCGACGGCAGCCGTGATCGACAGTCAAAGTGCGCCGACCACCCAAGCTGGCGGACCGCGCGGCTACGATGCAGGCAAGCGCATCTACGGCCGCAAGCGGCATATCGTGACGGATACCAATGGCCTCCTCCTCGGGGTTCATGTTCATCCGGCCAACGTTCAGGACTGCCATGGCGCCGTACCGCTGCTGAAGAACGTGCGGATGAACTTCCCCCGGCTGCGCCACGTCTTTGCCGACCGGGTCTACCGCGGAAATCAACTCCTCGACGCGCTCTCAGACTGCGGTCCATGGACTGTCGAGATCGTCGAGCGGCCTCAAGGCGTCAAAGGCTTCCAGCTTCTGCCGAGGCGGTGGGTGGTTGAACGCACATTCGCTTGGTTCGGCAGATGCCGCCGCCTCGCCAAGGACTTCGAGGCGACGGTGGCAACCGAAGCTGCCTGGCTGCTGATTGCACACATCAGGCTCCTGACCCGCAGACTCGCGGCTGCAGCTAAGGTTGGGTGATTTATGAGTCAGACTCTGAGGAGCCTGCGCAGCAGGCGTCTCGAAGGATGCACGGCCACAGCCGGGCCGTCGACCCTTCGAGGGCCGCTGAAGAAGCGGCCACCTCAGGGTGACGGTGCCAAGGCGATGCGCAGACCGTAGGGTGGGTTAGCCGAAGGCGTAACCCACCATTCTCTCCGCGGTGAGCAAAGTCGGTGGGTTACGCTGCGCTAACCCACCCCACCCAGCGTCAAACCGCCGTCGCGCGGGCGAACTCGACGTAGATCTCGCGCAGGCGGTTGGTGATCGGGCCGACCTTGCCGCCTCCGACCTTCTTGCCGTCGATCGCGACCACGCCCTGCACGAACACAGAGGCGCTGGTGATGAAGGCTTCCTTGGCAGCGAGCGCTTCCTCGATCGTGAAGGCGCGCTCCTCGATGCGCAGCTGGCGTTCCTCGGCGAGCTTGACCACCGCCTTGCGGGTGCAGCCGGGCAGGATCTCGTTGCCGTTCTGCCGGGTCACGATGACATCGTCCTGGGTGACGATGAAGGACGAGGACGAGCCGCCCTCGGTGACCTTGCCGTCCTCGATCATCCAGGCTTCGCCGGCGCCGGCCGCGGCGGCCGCCTGCTTGGCCAGCACCTGCGCCAGCAGCGCCACGCTCTTGATGTCGCGCCGCTCCCAACGGATGTCGGGTACCGTGATGACGTTAATGCCGGTCTTGGCCGAGGGCGCGTTGATGATGTCCTTTTCCGAGGTGAACATCACGAGCGTCGGCTTGACGTCGGCCTTCGGGAAGGCGAAGTCGCGGCCCTTGTCGGCGCCGCGGGTGACCTCGAGATAGACCATGCCGTTGACGAGGTCGTTGCGCGCAACCAGCTCCTTCTGGATCTCCTCGATCCGCTCCAGCGTCTCCGGCAGCGCGAGCTGGATCTCGCCGACCGAACGCTTGAGCCGCGCCAGATGCGAGGCGTTGTCGATCAGCTTGCCCTCGAGCACCGCCGCCACCTCGTAGATGCCGTCGGCGAACAGGAATCCGCGGTCGAAGACCGAGACCTTGGCCTCCGAATGCGGCACGAACGAGCCGTTGACGTAAGCGATCTTTTCCACGCGAGTTCTCCTGCCGACGAAGGGGGTTTCAGGCCTTCGTATACGCAAATTGTTAACGGGGGAAAACCCTGTAGCCGCCGTCATTCCGGGGCGATGCGCAGCACCGAACCCGGAATCTCGAGATTCCCCGTACGCAATTGCGCACCTGCGGTCTGGTCCCTCGGACCATCCCGGAATGACAGCCAGGCCCTCCACGTCATTGCGAGCGAAGCGAAGCAATCCATAGCGCCGCCTACGCGGATGGATGGATTGCTTCGTCGCTTCAGCGCAAATTGCCTTGCAATTTGTCGCGAGCTCCTCGCAATGACGGAGGGGCGTCCGGCGCTCCCCGGCCTCAGTGCTGCAGGATCTTCGACAGGAACTTCTGCGCGCGGTCGCTGCGCGGCGTGCCGAAGAAGTCGGCCTTCTTGGCGTCCTCGACGATCTCGCCGCGGTCCATGAAGATGACGCGGTCGGCGACCTTGTTGGCAAAGCCCATTTCATGGGTCACGACCATCATGGTCATGCCCTCGCGGGCGAGGTCCACCATGACGTCGAGCACCTCGCTGATCATCTCCGGATCGAGCGCCGAGGTCGGCTCGTCGAACAGCATCGCGATCGGGTCCATCGCCAGCGCGCGGGCGATCGCGACGCGCTGCTGCTGGCCGCCGGACAACTCCGCCGGAAACTTCTTGGCATGATCCTTCAGCCCGACGCGCTCCAGAAGCTTCATGCCCTTGGCGGTGGCGTCCTCAGACTTGCGGCCGAGCACCTTCTCCTGCGCGAGGCGGAGATTGTCGATGATCCGTAAGTGCGGGAACAGTTCGAAATGCTGGAACACCATGCCGACGCGCGAGCGCAGCTTCGGCAGATCGGTCTTGGGATCATTGACCTTGACGCCGTCGAGCGTGATGTCGCCGCCCTGGATCGGCTCCAGCGCGTTGACGCATTTGATCAGGGTCGACTTGCCCGAGCCGGACGGGCCGCAGACCACCACCACCTCGCCCTTGGCGACGCTGGTGGTGCAGTCCTTCAGCACCTGGAAGCTCGGCCCGTACCATTTGTTGACGTGGTTGATCTCGATCATGATGGCTCAGCTTTTTTGTTTAGGCATGACCTTGTCGGAAAACCGGTTCCCACTTTTCCGGGTCATGCCTCAGCGAACGATGGCAATGCGCGCCTGCAGGCGGCGAACGCCGTAGGACGCGATACAGGAAATGACGAAGTAGACCAGCGCGGCGAACAGATACATTTCGACCAGGCGGCCGTCGCGCTGCGCGACCTTGCTGGCGGCGCCGAGGAAATCCGGGATCGACAGCACGTAGACCAGCGAGGTGTCCTGGAACAGCACGATGGTCTGCGTCAGCAGCACCGGCAGCATGTTGCGAAACGCCTGCGGCAGCACGACGTAGCGCATCGACTGCGCGTAGGTCAGGCCAAGCGCGCTGGCCGCGGCCGGCTGGCCCTTCGAGATCGACTGAATGCCGGCGCGCATGATCTCGGAGAAATACGCCGCCTCGAACGCGATAAAGGTGATCAGCGAGGAGGCGAAGGCGCCGACCGTGATCGGCCGCGACGCGCCGGTCAGCCACTGCCCGATATACGGCACCAGGAAGTAGAACCAGAAGATCACCAGCACCAGCGGCAGCGAGCGGATGAAGTCGACATAGAAGCCCGCGATGCGCCCGAGCACCTTGTAGCTCGACAGCCGCATCAGGGCGATCAGGGTGCCGAACACCAGGCCGCCGAACGCGGCGAGCGCGGTCAGGGTCAGCGTGAAGCGCATGCCCTCCAGGAACAGGTAGGGCAGCGAGCGGCGGATGACGTCGAAATCGAAACTGCCGATCATCGTCATTTGCCCGTGATGTAGCCGGGGATCGCGACATAGCGCTCGAGGAAGCGCATCGCGGTCACCACGACGAAATTGAGGAGCAGGTAGAGCACGGTTGCCGCCGTGAACGCCTCGAACACCTGGAACGAGAACTCCTGCATCGAGCGGGCCTGGCCGGTCAGTTCGATCAGGCCGATGGTGATGGCGACCGCGCTGTTCTTGATGGTGTTGAGGAATTCGGAGGTCAGCGGCGGCAGGATGATGCGGAATGCCATCGGCAGCAGCACGTAGCGATAGGTCTGCACCGTGGTGAGGCCGAGCGCGGTCGAGGCCTGCTTCTGCCCGCGCGGCAGCGAGGTGATGCCGGCCTGCAATTGCACGGCGACGCGCGCCGACATGAAGAAGCCGACGCCGATCGCGGCGGTCCAGAACGGCGCATTCGGCAGTTGCTTCAGCCACAGCCCGGCCGACCGCGGCAGCAGTTCGGGCAGCACGAAGAACCACAGGAACAGCTGCACCAAGAGCGGCATGTTGCGGAAGAACTCGACCCAGCAGAAGCCGATCCACGACGCGGTCCGCGACGGCAGCGTGCGCAGCACGCCGATCACCGAGCCGGACACCAGCGCGATGATCCAGGCCAGCACCGACACCTTGACGGTGACCACCAGCCCCGACAGCAACAGGTCGAGATAGGTGCCGGTCCCCATCGGGTTCGGCTCAAGGAAGATGTGCCAGTTCCAATTGTAGTTCACAGGTCCCCCACGCGGCCGTGCCGGTCACGGCATTACGCCGGCATCGCGCGCGGCGTCTATGCAAATGTCCGGCCATTCTCCTCCAAAAATGGCCGGACATGCTAACTTTCAGGACCCGCTCCCAAAAGGGACGACGGGTCATACACAGCGGTCAGTTGACCAGATAGGCATCCGGATCCGGAGAGTCCGACGGCTTCGCAAACTGCTTCTTCATCTCCGGTCCAGCCGGCGAGTTGAGATTAAGGCCCTTCGGCGGGATCTTTTGGGTGAACCACTTGTCATAGATCTTCTGGCCCTCGCCGCTGGTGTAGAGCGCGGCGGTTGCGGCGTCGACGACCTTCTTGAACGGCGCGTCGTCCTTGCGCAGCATGATGCCGTAGGGCTCGGGCTTGGAGAACGCGTCCTTGGAGATCACGTAGTCATCCGGCGACTTCGAGCCGGCGACGAGGCTCGCGAGCAGGATGTCGTCCATCACGAAGGCGACCGCGCGATCGGTCTCGACCATCAGGAAGGCCTCGGCATGATCCTTGGCCGGGATGATATTGACGCTCAGCCCGCGCGCGAGGTTGGCCTCGGTCAGCTGCTTGATGTTGGTGGTGCCGGCGGTCGAGACCACCGTCTTGCCCTTCAGATCGTCGATCGAATTGATCTTGCTCGCCTTCTTGGTGACGTAGCGGCTGGCGGTCAGGAAGTGGCTGTTGGTGAAGGAGACCTGCTTCTGGCGCTCGGCATTGTTGGTGGTCGAGCCGCATTCGAGGTCGACGGTGCCGTTGGCCATCAGCGGAATACGCGTCGCCGAGGTCACCGGGTTGAGCTTGACCTCGAGCTTGTCGAGCTTCAGCTCCTTCTTCACGGCATCGACGATCTTGTAGCAGATGTCCATGGCGTAGCCGACCGGCTTCTGGTTGTCGTCGAGATAGGAGAACGGGATCGAGGAGTCGCGGTAGCCGAGCGTGATCGCGCCGGTGTCCTTGATGTTCTTCAGCGTGCCGGTCAGCTCCTGGGCTTGCGCCTGGCTCGCGCCCAGCGCGGCGGCGAGCGCGAAGCCGATCAGATAGTTGCGTGTCATACGTCTACTCCTTGCGTGGAAACGGTCGTTCTAGTGCGTGAGAATATCAGCGAGGACGGGTGCGATATAGCGGCGAAACTGTTCCGGATTCTCGCTCATCGGAAAATGACCGAGCTGCTCCATGATCGTGACGCTGGCGCCCCCTATTGCCGCTGCCGTCCGCCTCGTGTCCTCAGGCGTGCAAGAGAAATCATACTCGCCCGTAAGCAGATAGAGGTTGCATACTTTAGTCTCGATTGACGCGACCCGGCCGCGCAGGTCGCCGTCGACACGGTAGAAATACAGGTCGCCCTTGAACACGCCGGGGCCGCCCTGCTTGTAGGCCCACAGCGTTTCCATCCGCGCAGGCTCCGGGCTTTGCGGGGCGATCAGCCCGGACACCAGCGCGGCGCAGACTTCGCCGCCGTGAACGTCCGGCCGGTTCAGCCAGTTGGTGTCATACCACGGCGCCTGGAAATCGGCAGCCTCGAGCCCGATCAGCGCGCGGAACTCGGCGGCATATTCGATCGCAAGGTTAAGCACGATGCGGCCGCCGATCGAGCAGCCCATCACGACAGGCTTCTCCAACCGCAGCGCACGGCAGAAAGCGCGGATGGTCTCGGTGTAGCGCGCAGTGGTGAGTTGGTATTCATCGCCGGTCCAGCTCATCGGCGGATTCGACTTGCCATGCCAGGGCATATCGAAGGCAATGATGCGGAAATTTTCGGCAAATTGCGTATCCGCGAGCAGATGGCGCCACTGCCGCGCATCCGATCCCGCGGTGTGCAGGCAGACCAGCGGAATGCCCGTGCCGTTCTCCTCGAAATAGATCCGGTGCAGCTCGCCGCCGATCTCGACGTGAACGTAGCGGCCGACCATCGGCTCGATGTGGCCGTCCATGATCTTGCCGCTCATGATACGGCCGCCGCGAAATGCTGCCGCGGCAGCGCCAGCAGGTCCTTGAAGTATTGCAGATGCGCCATGAAGGGATGCAGGTCGCCTTCCAGCACGGCCTCGCCGCGCTTGGTCAACGCCAGCAGATCGTGCCAGCCGGGCTTCGGCTCGGCCTGCCAATAGGCGGACCAGGCCTGCGGCGTCGCGCGATAGGAAAAGCGCCAGGAGCGCATCAGGACCGGCGAAGGCGCAAGTTCGACGATGCGCCCGGCCCGGATCGCGGCATGAAACGGCCGCGCCATCGGGCCGATCAGGCAGTCGCAATCGAGCAGCCGCCCGCGCGCAAGCAGCCGAGGGGCCTCGTCGAGCAACGCGGGAAGGCCGGCAAACGCCCTCGTCACAGCGTCGTCGGTGGCGTCAGGCGATGGCGTCATCTGTCGGGCGGCGTTCCTGCAGCGGGCGGCGCCATGATGACGGCAACCGCGCAATCCTGCAAGGCGCCGATGCCTTTGGGTTCCCTTGATTATTCGCTTGACCAAACCCGGCTTGCCGGTCAGGCGCGCACACCCCGCGCCCTCCCGGCACATTGCCAGGAACGGCCAATCCGTCCGACCAAAGGCCGATTGAATTCCGCGGCTCGGCAGGTCGCGCCAAATCGCGGCAGACCAATTGTCGCAGCCGGCGCTTCGAGCGCAATTCGCGCTTCCGTTGCCCGCCCCGTTCTGTCCAATGCGCTCGGTCCCAGCATGACAGGGACAATCATTGCCAACACCGAACAAGACGCGGCCGCGATCGAACGCGGTCATAAGGGAGAGATCGAGATGTCGCACCGCAATCGCTTGATGGTCCTGCTCGCCGCCGCCGGCATGCTGGTGTCAACAGCGGCGCTCGCGCAGGACTATCCGACCAAGCCGATCACGCTGATCGTGCCATGGCCGGCGGGCGGCTCGACCGATATCTCGATGCGCGCGATCGCCGAGAGCGCCTCGAAGGTGCTGGGCCAGCCGATCGCGGTCGACAACAAGGCCGGCGGCGGCGGCACCGTGGGTCCCGCGACGATGGCCGCCGGCGCCAAGCCCGACGGCTACACCATCGCCCAGATCCCGATCACCGTGTTCCGCCTGCCCCTGATGCAGGAGGTGTCCTGGGATCCGGCGAAGGATTTCTCCTACATCATTCACCTCACCGGCTACACCTTCGGCGTCACCACCAACGCGGAGTCGCAGTTCAAGACCTGGCAGGACGTGGTCGATTTCGCCAAGAAGAACCCGGGCAAGGTGACCTATGCGACGCCCGGCACCGGCACCTCGCTGCATGTCGGCATGGAACAGATCGCCCTGATGGCCGGGATCAAGCTGACCCAGGTGCCGTTCAAGGGCGGCGCCGAGACCAATGCGGCCGTGCTCGGCCAGCACACCATGCTGCAGGCGGATTCCACCGGCTGGCGGCCGCTGGTCGATGCCGGCAAGCTCCGCCTGTTGATGGTGTGGACCGGCGCGCGCTCGCCGAACTATCCGGACGTACCGACGCTGAAGGAGCTCGGCTACCCCATGGTCTATGACTCGCCGTTCGGCATCGCCGGCCCCAAGGGCATGGACCCCAAGATCGTCGCCAAGCTGCACGATGCCTTCAAGAAGGCGATCGAGGACCCGGCGGTGATCGCGACCCTCGCCAAATACGACATGGTGCCGAACTACAAGAACACCGAGGACTACAAGAAGTTCGTGGGGGAGGTCACCGAGTCCGAGCGCAAGGTGATCGACACGCTCGGGCTGGCCAAGAAGTAAGGACTGGCCGCGAAGTCTCCGTCCGTCATTGCGAGGAGCGAAGCGACGAAGCAATCCATCCCTCCGCACATGCGGTGAAATGGATTGCTTCGCGGAGCCTGTCATCCGGCGGCGCTTCGCGCCGACCGGGTGGCTCGCAATGACGGGGATAGGTCGATGCCCCACCTTGCGACTTGACGAGAGCACATCCCATGACAGACCAAACCAACGTCAAATTCCGCCTCAACAACTCCGAGCTCTGGGGCGGGCTGATCGGGCTCGGGCTCGGCGCCTTCGTGATCTGGTCGGGCCTCAAGCTGAAGCTCGGCACCATCAACGATCCCGGCTCCGGCTACGTGCTGTTCTACACCGGCATCCTGATGTGCGTGTTCGCGGCCTCGATCATGATCGCGGCGGTCACTGAGGGCGGCCCGACCTTCGCCTCGCGCTGGGAGAATGCGCGCTGGGGCAAGCCGGTGCTGGTCATCGTCTGCCTCACCGCGTTCGCCTTTGCGCTGGAGCCGCTCGGCTTCCTGTTGTCGGCGATCCCGCTGATGCTGTTGCTGCTCCGCGTGATCGATCCGGTGCGCTGGTCGCTGGCGATCCCGCTGTCCATCCTTGCCCCGCTCGGGATGTGGTGGGTGCTGAAGCACCTGCTCGCGATCCAGCTGCCGAGCGGCATGTTCGAGATCGGTTGAGCGCCCATGGATACTCTCGTCAACGTCGCCCACGGCCTCGGCGTCGCGCTGCTGCCGATCAACCTGCTCTACTGCTTCATCGGCGTGTTCATCGGCACGCTGGTCGGCGTGCTGCCCGGCATCGGCCCGATCTCGGCGATGTCGCTGCTGCTGCCGGTGACGCTGTCCGGCACGCCGGAATCCGGCATCATCATGATGGCCGGCATCTATTACGGCTCGATGTATGGCGGATCGACCACCTCGATCCTGGTCAATATCCCCGGCGAAGCGGCTTCCGTCGTCACCTGCATCGACGGCCACCAGATGGCCAAGCAGGGCCGCGCCGGCCCCGCGCTCGGCATCTCCGCCTTCGGCTCGTTCATCGCCGGCACCTTTGCGCTGATCGCCCTGATGCTGGTGGCGCCCTCGCTCGCCAGCGTCGCGATCGCGTTCGGGCCGGCCGAATATTTCAGCCTGATGGTGCTCGGCCTGGTGGTGCTGACCTTCCTCACCCAGGGCTCGATGGCCAAGGCGCTGCTGATGGCCTGCATCGGCGTCGTGCTCGGCCTGGTCGGGCTCGACAGCATCACGGCGCAGCCGCGGCTGACCTTCGGCCGCCTCGAGCTGATCGACGGCATCGGCCTGGTGCCGGTCGTGATGGGCCTGTTCGGCGTCGCCGAGGTGCTGCTCAACACCGAGCAAGCGATCAAGCGCGACATCATCAAGACCAGGATCAACCAATTGCTGCCGAGCAAGGAGGACTGGAAGGCCAGCGCCGGACCGGTGGCGCGCGGCACGGTGCTCGGCTTCTTCCTCGGCATCCTGCCCGGCGGCGGCGCCGTGGTGGCATCGTTCGCCTCCTACGCGCTGGAGAAGCGGCTCTCGAAGCATCCGGAGCGCTTCGGCCACGGCGCGATCGAGGGCGTCGCGGGGCCGGAATCGGCCAACAATTCCGCGGCCGGCGGCGCCTTCATTCCGCTGATGACGCTCGGCATCCCACCGAACGTGGTGATGGCGCTGCTGCTCGGCGCCTTCGTGATCCACGGCCTGCAGCCCGGACCGTTGATGATCTCGCAGAACCCGACGCTGTTCTGGGGCATCGTCGCCAGCATGTATATCGGCAACCTGATGCTCTTGGTGCTCAACCTGCCGATGATCGGCATGTGGGTGCAGCTGCTGCGGCTGCCCTACAACGTGCTGTTCCCGCTGATCATCCTGTTCACGATCATCGGCGTCTATTGCTCCAGCAACAACGTGTTCGACGTCCACGTCATGATCGCGTTCGGCGTGATCGGCTATTTCATGCGCAAACTCGGCTACGAGCCGGCGCCGCTGGTGCTGGCCTTCGTGCTCGGGCCGATGCTGGAGAACAATCTGCGCAAGTCGCTGATCCTCTCCCAGGGCAACCTCATGACCTTCGTGGAACGGCCGATCTCGGCGATCTGCCTCGCCTTCGCGCTGGTGCTGCTGGTCGGCCCGCTGCTGCCCTCGCTGCGCAAGAAGCGCGAGCTGGTGGCGCTGGATGAGGGGGCGTAGGAGAGCGAGCCCGACTTCAGCCGCGCCGGCAGCGCGCCCCCTCGCCCCGTTCTTACGGGGAGAGGGTTGGGGTGAGGGGCTGCCTCCGCAAGCACGGTGATAGCAGTATCCGCGGAGGCCCCCCTCACCCGCACGCGGGGAGAGGCAAAGTGGCAGCTCAACCGACCTTCGCCGCACGCCCGTTCTTCGGCGCCTGGGCCAGGGCGCGGGCCAGCACCTGGGCTTCCTTCTTCAGCATGTCGGCGAGCTCGCCTTCTCGGCGGCGGATGCGGTCGGACGCGGCGCCGATCGAGAGCGCGGCGACCACCTCGCCGGCATCGTCGCGGACCGGCACGCCGACGCCGCCCATGCCGGGGAACGCGGCGTCGATCAGCACGGTGTGGCCGGCCTTGCGTGCCATGGCGATCCGCTCGCGCAGGAACTTTGGCGTGATGCGCGGCGATTTCGCCAGCCGCGGCACGATCACCTCGATCACAGCCTCGATCTCGGCATCCGGCAGCCAGACCAGCAGCGCCAGCGCGCCGGCGCCGACGCCGAGCGGACGGCGGCTGCCGATCTGCAGATAGTTCGGCTGCAGCGGATGGTTGCCGACCGAGCGCGCCAGATAAAGCGCCTCAACGCCGGAGCGCACCGACAGCAGCGCCGTATCGGCCGAGCGCTCCGACAGCCGGAGCAGGCTCGGCTGCGCCAGCTCGGCGATGTCGACCGAACGGCGCGCGCCGACCGCCATCACCCGCGCCTCCTGGCCGAGCTCATAGGTCTTGGCGCCGGCGACGCGGCTGACGAAGCCTTCCTCAATCAGCGAGTTGAGAATGCGCAGCGCCGTCGCCTTGTTCAGCGAGGTGGAGTCGGCGATGTCGGTGAGCCGCAACGGCGAGCGCTGCGCCAGCACGCGCAGGATCGCGCAGACCTTCTGGATCGCGTTGAACTTGTCGGGTTGGCCCGGCTCCGGCAGTGGCCTCTTGCGGCTGGTCCGTGCGGTCGCAGTCGTGGAGGCGTTCATGCCCTGGCCTTCCTTGCCGTCAATTCCAAATCCTGAACCGCGCACGACGTTTAGACGCGCCCGGCGGACATCATCCTAGGACGGATGACGTGCGCCGGACACCGTATACTTTCGTCAGATGAAACTTTGATTTCGACTATCTACGCTGCTGTGCAACAATAAGGATATTTGAATTTCGCATCACGAAATCTGATGCGGTTAGCATGATCCTTTCGAAAAACCGCTTCGCACTTTTTCGGATCATGCGCTACGCCAGCCGCAGCCTGCGGATCGTGAACAGCGCGCAGAGGCTGAGGATGCAGACGGCGGTGAGATAGTAACCCGGCGCGAGCTCGCCGATCGCCGCGAAGCCACCCATCCAGGTCATGATCGCCGGCCCCATGCCGCCGAACAAGGTGACGCCGATATTGTAGCTGAGACCGAGCCCGGTCGCACGCGTCGCCGCCGGAAACAGTTCCGACATCAGCGCGGCGAGCGGCCCGTAATACAGCGACTTGAGGACGCCGAGCCAGAGCACGCCGATCAGGATGATCATCGGCGTCGGCTTGCCGGTGAGCAGGAGGAAGGCCGGGAAGATCGACACCAGCAACAGCAGCGCGAACAGGATCATGTGGGTGGTGCGTCCGATCTTGTCGGAGACCATGCCTGCGATCGGCGCCAGCAGCGCAACCGCGGTCTGCGCGGCGAACGAGGCGATGAAGCCAACCGATGGCGCGAGGTTGAGCGTCTTCACCACATAGGTCGGCATGTAGACGATCAAATAGTTGACCGCGGTCGACACCGCGAGCGCGCCGATCGCGAGCATCGTGGCGAGCTTCTGCCGCGCGAACACTTCCCTGACCGGCGATTCCTTCTTCGCCGCCGGCGGCGGGGTCGCATCGTCGACATGGTTGCGGATGTAGATGCCGACCGGGCCGATCAGGACGCCGAACAGGAACGGCAGCCGCCAGCCCCAGGACTGCAGATCCTCCGGGCTCATCAGCGAGGTCAGCAGCGCACCGAAGCCCGCGCCCAACAGACCGCTGACGCCCTGGCTCGCGAACTGCCAGCTCGCCACGAAACCGCGCCGCTCCGGCATGTGCTCGACCAGAAACGCGGTCGAGGAGCCGAACTCGCCGCCGGCGGAAAAGCCCTGCACCAGCCGCGCCAGCAGCACCGCGATCGGCGCCAGGATGCCGATGGTCTGATAGGTCGGCATCAGCGCCAGCACCAGCGTGCCCAGCGTCATCAGCACGATCGACAGCATCAGCGAGGCCTTGCGGCCGTGCCGGTCGGCATAGGCGCCGAGCACGACGCCGCCGATCGGGCGGATCAGAAACGACAGGCCGAAGCTGCCGAAGGTCAACAGCAGCGAGGTGGTCGGATCATTGGCCGGGAAGAACGCCTTGGAAAGATACACCGCGAAGTAGGCGTAGACCGAGATGTCGTACCATTCGAGCGCATTGCCGACCGAAGTCGCAACGATCAGGCGGGTGATGTTTTTCTTGGTCGTAACGTCGGCTTCGGAGTTAATCGGCGTCGATGTCGATAGTGTCATCAAATTTCCTTGGCCGTGTCGGCACTCTTCTCTCAACGCGTTGTACCCGGGCTTATCGTTCGAAGAACGGCGTTGCGTCCGCTCGCCTAAGCCCGGCCATTCACATCCTCCCCGTCATCCTGAGAGTCTGACTCATAAATCACCCAACCTTAGCTGCAGCCGCGAGTCTGCGGGTCAGGAGCCTGATGTGTGCAATCAGCAGCCAGGCAGCTTCGGTTGCCACCGTCGCCTCGAAGTCCTTGGCGAGGCGGCGGCATCTGCCGAACCAAGCGAATGTGCGTTCAACCACCCACCGCCTCGGCAGAAGCTGGAAGCCTTTGACGCCTTGAGGCCGCTCGACGATCTCGACAGTCCATGGACCGCAGTCTGAGAGCGCGTCGAGGAGTTGATTTCCGCGGTAGATCCGGTCGGCAAAGACGTGGCGCAGCCGGGGGAAGTTCATCCGCACGTTCTTCAGCAGCGGTACGGCGCCATGGCAGTCCTGAACGTTGGCCGGATGAACATGAACCCCGAGGAGGAGGCCATTGGTATCCGTCACGATATGCCGCTTGCGGCCGTAGATGCGCTTGCCTGCATCGTAGCCGCGCGGTCCGCCAGCTTGCGTGGTCGGCGCACTTTGACTGTCGATCACGGCTGCCGTCGGCTTCGGTGTCCGTCCAAGCTTTTTTCGCGCCCGTCGGACAAGCACGCTGACAATCCTCTGCCACCGGCCTGTATCCCGCCATCTATAAAAATAGCCCTGCACCGTCGAATAGGGCGGGAACTCCTGCGGCAACGCCCGCCACTGGCAGCCGGTCGAAACGATATAGAGGATCGCTTCGATCACACGACGCAGCTCCGTCTTACGCGGCCGGCCGCGCCGGTTCGCTCGCGGCAACAGGCGTCTGATCAGCGCCCACTCCGCATCGGTCATATCGCTTGCATAACGCAGATCGTCCCGCCGATATTGCTCCCGAGTGATCTTGGTCCAGGGCATCGTGCTCTCCCTCGAATCTTTGCAAATCCGATGGAATCACACCCCACTGAGATCACTCACCCATTTTTCAGTCAGGCTCTGAGGAGCGGCGTCAGCCGCGTCTCGAAGGATCGACGGCCACCGGCGGGGCCGTGCATCCTTCGAGGCTCGCTCCGCTCGCACCTCCAGCGACAAAGGCGAAGCCTTTGCGCGGGGATGACGGGGAAAAAGCGCGCCCGTCCTTCGACCTTAACGCGCGGCCTCGCCGAGGTCCCAGAACAGGCCGGCCATGATGGTCAGCGCCTCCTCGGTCACCGGCAGCAGGATGTGCTCGTCGGGGGCGTGCTGCGAGCAGCCCGGATAGGAATGCGGCACCCAGATCGTCGGCAGGCCGAGGCCTTCGGAGAACACGTCGTTCGGCAGCGAGCCGCCGAAGTTCGGCAGCACCGCCGGCGCCTTGCCGGTGGTGGCGCGGATCGAGTTCGCCGCCCAGTCGATCCACGGGCTGTCCATGTCGGTGCGCGAGGCGGCAAAGCGCTGCGTGCCCGAGACCTCGACCATCGGGAAACCGTTGTTGTGCAGATAGTCCCGCACCGCGTCGATCACCTCGAGATGCCGGGTGCCGACGACGAAGCGGAGCTGCAGCACGGCGTTGGCCTTGCCGGGAATCGCGTTGGCCGGCTTTTCGATATTGCCCGACGACATCGCCAGCACCTCCAGCGTGTTCCAGGCATAGAGCCGCTCCGCCGCGGTCAGGCCCTCCTCGCCCCAATCTTCCGCCAGCGCCGGTTCGTCTGCCGACGGCTTGACCTCGACGTCGGCGAGCGCGACGCGGACGCGGTTCGAGATCGGCGGGGGTTTCAGGATCTCGAGCTTCATGCGACCCTTGCCGTCGACCAGGCTCGCGATCGCGCTCGCCAGGATCGTGGCGGGATTGGCGAGCACGCCGCCCCAATTGCCGGAATGGTTGCCGCCCTCGCGCAGATTGACGTCGAGATGGATGCGGTTGCCGCCGCGGCAGCCGAGGAAGATGGTCGGCCGCTCCGCCGACAGCCGCGGCCCGTCGGAGGCAATGAACAGGTCGGCCTTCAGCTCCTCGCGATGCGCCTCGCAGACCTCGCGCAGATCGGGCGAGCCGATCTCCTCGCCGGTCTCGATGATGAATTTGGCATTGAAGCCGAGCTTGCCGCCGCGCGCCTGCTTCACCGCGCGCAGCGCCGCCATGTTGATCGAATGCTGGCCCTTGTTGTCGGCGGTGCCGCGGCCATAGACGCGCTCGCCCTTGACCGTGGTCTGCCAGGGATTGAGCCCGTCGCGCCATTCGCCGACCATGCCGTCGACGACGTCGCCATGGCCGTAGGTCAGCACGGTCGGCCGCGAAGCGCCTTCCTGATAGTCGGCAATCAGATAGGGCCCGCGGCCGGTCGGCGACTCGATCAGGTGGGTCTTGAAATCGAGCTCGGCGAAGGCCGGTTGCAGATTCTCCACCAGATAGGCGCGCAGCGCATCGGCCTTGTCGGCATTCAGGCTCTCGGTCTGGTAGCCGACCCTGCGGTCCAGTTCCTTCAAGAACTCTCCCGATTGAAAATGCTCTCGCACCTTTGCGATTGCGTCGGCCCGTGTCGCCATGATTGTTCCTTCGTCCGGTCGCGTCTTGGCATGATCGCACCGGAACGCCACGCTTTGCGTCCCGATCATGCTTCTGGAGGGGCGCAACCTATCGGGATCGGCTCGCGACCGGAAGGGCGCGAAATGCGAATGGGCCTTGCCAAAACGTGGGAAGTCGCAACAAGTTGAAGCGGGACGCCCGGCATCGACCGGGCAGCATTCGAAGCGGCGCGCAAGGTTTCGACCAAGGTTTCGACAATGACAAAGCAAATCCGGCTCAACGCCTTTGCCATGAACTGCGTGGCGCATCAGTCGCCGGGTCTGTGGACCCATCCGCGCGACCGCACCAAGGACTACAACAAGCTGTCCTACTGGATCGATCTGGCGAAGACGCTGGAGCGCGGCCGATTCGACGGGCTGTTCCTCGCCGACGTGCTCGGCGTCTACGACGTGTATGCCGGCAATCCGGATGCGGCGCTGCGCAACGCGGCGCAGACCCCGGCCAACGAACCGTTGATGCTGATTCCAGCGATGGCGGCGGTGACCGAAAATCTCGGCTTTGGTGTCACCAGCAATCTCTCCTTCGAGCCGCCCTACCCGTTCGCGCGGCGGATGTCGACGCTCGATCATCTGACCGGCGGCCGGGTCGGCTGGAACGTGGTGACCGGCTATCTCGATTCCGCCGCGCGCGGCGCCGGCAAGGACAAGCAGACCGCGCATGACGACCGCTACGAGCTCGCCGACGAATATATGGAGCTGGTCTACAAGCTCTGGGAAGGCAGCTGGGAGGACGATGCCGCGATCCGCGACGTCGCGCGCGGCATCTTCACCGATCCGAGCAAGGTGCATCCGGTACACCATGACGGCAACAACTACCGGCTCAACGCGATCCACCTGTCGGAGCCGTCGCCGCAGCGCACGCCGGTGCTCTACCAGGCCGGCACCTCGCCGCGCGGCCGGCAGTTCGCCGCCGAGCACGCCGAATGCGTGTTCATGTCGGGACCGTCGGCGAAGGTGATCGGTCCGCGCGTTTCGGCGATCCGCGAGCTCGCCGCCGCGAAGGGCCGCAACCCGGCCGAGATCCTGATGTTCTCGATGATGTGCGTCGTGGTGGCGCCGACCGAGGCGGAGGCGAAGGCGAAGTACGCCGAGTATCGCCGCCATATCAGCCATGAGGGCGCACTGGCGCTGATGTCGGGCTGGACCGGCGTCGACTTCTCGACCTATTCGCTCGACCAGGAAGTGCGCCACGTGCAGAACGACGCCGGTCGTTCCGCGATGGACAACGTCACCCGCGCCGATCCCGACCGGGTCTGGACCGTGCGCGAGGTCGCCGAGCATGTCGGCATCGGCGGCGCCGGCCCCGTGGTGGTCGGCTCGCCCGAGCAGGTCGCCGACAAGATCGAGCAATGGTTCGAGGACACCGACGTCGACGGCCTCAACGTCGCGTTTGCGATCTCACCCGGCGATTTCGAGGACATCGCCGACATGCTGGTGCCGGAGCTCGTCAAGCGCGGCCGCTACAAGCGGGAGTATGCCAAGGGCACCTTGCGGGAGAAGCTGTTCGGCGCAGGGCGTGCGAGGCTCGATGCGACGCATCCGGCGAGTCGGTATCGGGTGAAGCGTAGCGCTGCGGCGGAGTGATCCGCGCCGTCATTGCGAGCCACCCGGTCGGCGCGAAGCGCCGCCGGATGACAGGCTCAGCGAAGCAATCCATCGTTCCGCATATGCGGGATCATGGATTGCTTCGTCGCTTCGCGCCTCGCAATGACGCGGCACACACATCTGCCCATCCTGTCATCCTGAGGAGCGCGCTCTTGCGCGCGTCTCGAAGGATCGACGGCCACCGGCCGGGCCGTGCACCCTTCGAGACGCGCTTCGCGCTCCTCAGGGTGACGGGGATGGATTGAGCACGCAGCGAAATCTCAATTCACCGAATTGCTCACCACCACCTCGATCAGCTTCGCGCCGGGCCGGCTGAACGCCGACTTCATCACACCCTTCAGCTCCTGCGGATCGGTGACCTTGATCGCCTCGAGCCCAAGCGAGCGTGCGAGGGCGGTGAAATCGACCGGCGGGTCGATGAAGTCCATGCCGACATAGTTGTCGTCGCCGTGGAAGGCGAGCAGGCGCTGCTTGATGATGCGGTAGCCGCCATTGTTGACGATGACGAAGTTGAGCGGCAGCTTGTGATTGGCTGCGGTCCACAGCGACTGGATCGAATACATCGACGAGCCGTCGCCGGAATAGCACACCACCGGACGCTCTGGATTGGCGAGGCTGACGCCGACCGCGGCCGGCAGGCCCCAGCCGATGCCGCCGGATGCCAGCGCGTGATAGCCGTAGCGGTCGCGATGCGGCCTCAAGCCAATGATCTGGCGCGACGAGGTCAGGCCCTCGTCGACCAGGATCGCGTTGTCGGGCATCGCCTCCACGACCTGCAACGCCAGCCAGTCCGGATCGATCGGCGAGGTCTGGCTCGCCTTCGAGATCTGCTCGACCAGCGCCTTGCGCTTCGCCGCCCAGTTCTTCGTCGACAAGGCCGCGAGTCCCCGCTTGGCGCGCGTCTCCAGCGCGCCGTCGGCGGCCTCCTTCAACGCCGGCACCAGCGCGCGCAGCGTTTCCTTGACGTCCGCCTTCACCGCGATCTCGGCGCCGTAGTTCCTGGCAAGGTCGCTGTCGACCAGGCCGACCTGCACGACCGAGAGCCCGTCCGGCAGCGGATCGACCTCGCTGTAAACAGACATCCGCAGCGGATCGCCGCCGAGCGCGATCAACAGATCATGCGGCGCCAGCACGTCGCGCGCGACCTTCTGCAGCCGCGCGATCGCGCCCATGAAGCTTGGGCTTTCGGACAGGAAATGCGAACCGTAGGGCGTCGGCGATTGCCAGGCCGGGCAGCCCAGCGTCTCGGCGAGATCGGCCGCCTCGCGCAGCGCATCGCTTTTCACGATCTCGTCGCCGACGACGATCACCGGTCGCTCCGCTTTCAGGATGCGCGCGGCCAGCGCCTTGAGCGAATCCTCCGACGGCCGGACCCGCGTGTCGATCCGGGTGGAGCGGCCGAGCTCGATGCCGGCTTCGGAATTGAGAATGTCGCCGGGCAGCGAAATGAACACCGGCCCGGTCGGCGGCGTGGTCGCGATCTTGGCGGCGCGGCGCACGATGCGCGGCAGGTCTTCGAGCCGCGTCACCTCGACCGCCCATTTCACCAGCGGCGTCGCCATCTGCACCAGCGGACCGTAGAGCACCGGTTCGGTCAGGCCGTGGCCCTGTTCCTGCTGCCCGGCGGTCAGGATCAGCGGCGTGCCGGTGAAGCTGGCATTGTAGAGCGAGCCCATCGCATTGCCGAGGCCCGGCGCAACATGAACATTGCAGGCGACCAGCTTGCCGGAGGCGCGGCTGAAGCCGTCGGCCATCGCGACCACCAGGCTCTCCTGCATCGCCATCACATAGGTGAGATCGGGATGGTCCTTCAGCGCGTGCATGATCGGCAGTTCGGTGGTGCCGGGATTGCCGAACAGATGGGTGACGCCCTCATCCTTCAGCAGCGCCAAAAATGCCGAGCGGCCAGTAATGCGATTCTTCATGTTCCCTCCAGGCCTGTCGGCGCGTTGACCGACGGGGATCAAGGGAGATGACCAAACTTGCGCAGCTGGAGCAATCGAGCAGGCGGTCATGGCCGCATTCCGCAGGCGCGCGCCTGAGGCGAAACGCTCGCTAGAACATCCCCTCGCGCTCGCTGCGCTTCCTCTTTTTCGAGCGCTGCCAGACCACGCCGGGATAGCCCTTCAGCGGCACCAGCGGCTCGCCGGTGTAGGCCCATTCCTGCAGTTCCTCGATCGCGATGTGATAGAGCGGCTGCCGGCCGGTGCGCCCCGAGAACAGCGCGCGCGGGATGTTGACCATGTGCGGCGACCGCGCGCGTTCGTAGATGATGGGCGTGCCGCAATTGGCACAGAAGCTGCGCGCGGTCTTGCTTTTCGCGTCCTCGTAACGCGACAGCTCGCTCTCGCCCTGCGTGATGCGGAAGCGCTTCTTCCAGCTGCCGACATAGGTCGCATAAACCGCGCCGTGCGCACGACGGCTGGCGGCGCTGTGATCATGCCAGGCCCAGCGCGCCGGCACGTCGATCTCGAACCGCACCTTGCCGCACAGGCATTGGCCGGCCGCGGGCTTCGCCAGCGCCACCGGCTTTGGCTTCTTGGTCGGCTCGAACTCGTCGTCCGGAAACATCGCGGTCTCCCATCAAGGCACTGTAGCCCGGACGAGCGAAGCGATATCCGGGCTACGAAGAGTTAAGCCTGCGCCAATTCGTCGTGCACCGGATAATCCGTGTAGCCCTTCTCCTCGCCGGCATAGAAGGTGGCGCGGTTGTACTTGGTCAGTGGATAGCCGCGCTGCAGACGGCGCGGCAGGTCCGGATTGGAGATGAAGTAGCGGCCGAACGCGATCGCATCTGCATGGCCTTCGGCGACCGCGCTCTGTGCGGTTTCGCTGACGAAATTGCCAGCCGTGATCAGCACGCCGCTCCACATCGGGCGGTACAGCACCATCGCGGACGGCACGTTCTGCCAATCGACCTCGGCACGCCCGGTGCCCGAGGCGCGCGGCTCGATGAAATGCAGATAGGCGAGCCCGAGCTTGTCGAGCGCCGTGATGGCGTGGCTGTAGAGCGGCATCGGGTCAGCCTCGCCGCTGCCATTGGCGATGCCGTAGGGCGAGAGCCGGACGCCGACGCGGCTGGCGCCCCAGACCTCGGTCACCGCCTGCGTCACCTCCATCAGGAAGCGGACGCGGTTCTCGATCGAGCCACCGTACCGGTCGGTGCGCAGATTGCTGCGCGACTGCAGGAACTGCTCGATCAGATAGCCATTGGCGCCGTGAACCTCGACGCCATCGAAGCCGGCGGCGAGCGCGTTTTTCGCGCCTTCCCGATAGGCCTCGACCATCAGGGCGACCTCGTCGGTATCGAGCGCGCGCGGCGTCTCGTAGTCGACCACCTTGCCGTCCGCCGTCATGCACTTGAACTCGGAGGGGATCGCCACCGCCGACGGCGCCACCGGCAGCGCGCCGCCCGGCTGGAACGAGGAATGCGAGACGCGGCCGACGTGCCAGAGCTGCAGGAAGATCAAGCCGCCCTTGGCGTGCACGGCATCCACCACCTCGCGCCAGCCCGCGATCTGGGCCTCGCTATAGATGCCGGGAACACCGGGATTGCCGAAGCCGGTCGCGACCACCGGCGAGGCCTCCGCGATCAGCAGGCCGCCCGGCGTGGCGCGCTGCGCGTAATATTCCGCGTTCATCGGCCGCGGCGCGAGGCTCGGCCGCGCCGCCCGCATCCGCGTCAGCGGCGCCATCACGACGCGATGTTCGAGCTGGTAGGGACCGATCTTGAGCGGAGAGAACAGCGACGGAGGATTCATGCCTGCCCCAATTAATCTTGTGTCATTTCCCGTTGTAGTCCGGGCATGATCCGCCCGGAAAACCGGTACCCACTTTTCCGGATCATGCCCGTTATCTAACGGGTTCATCTTGTTCATGAAAGCGGGTAGTGGCAATCTGTTGCCACGAGAACAGGTCTCCCATGTCGAAATCGAGCGCCTCATCGCTCCCCTCCCTCAGCGTCCGCATCGACCTCGATGCCGAGGACCGGATCGGGCCGGGCAAGATCCTGCTGCTTGAGCGGATCAAGGAATGCGGCTCGATCTCCGCCGCCGGCCGCGCCATGGACATGAGCTACAAGCGCGCCTGGGACCTGGTCGACGAGATCAACCGCATCTGCCGGCAGGCGGCGGTGGAACGGCAGACCGGCGGCAAGAATGGCGGCGGCGCGGTGTTGACCCCGTTCGGCCTCTCCTTGGTGGCACGCTACCGCAAGATCGAGCGCGACGCGGCAAGCGCCGTACGCAAGGATCTCGAGGCGCTGCGCAGCGACATCGGCAAGCCGAAGAAGGCCGCCGGACGCTAAACGCAGGAACCGGCGGCCGCAGCACGGGGCGCTTACGAAAAATATCGAAAACAACCCCATGCAAAGGAGCCGGCGGCGGCCGGCGTTCGACAACGCAGCTTGACGCGTCGGGCAAATCAGGGGTATTATTCTAATATTCCGAAATCATGCGGGCGTTGGGGTGAGGGCTTCGCTCCGCGAGCACGCCGAGCATCGAGACCCGTACCCCCTCACCCGGATTGCATCTGGCGATGCAATCCGACCTCTCCCCGCAGGCGCAGGGGTGTCCGGGGAAATTCAGGCATAGCGGAGCTCCATCTGGTCAGGTGAGATGGTTGATTTCCGACGGCTGGGGTTGATGGGCGGAGGTTTGTCGATGGCAGCGAGGGATCGACGCGTGAGCAGGAGCTGGCCGACGAGTTCGGCGAACCTGAGCGGGAGCATTTTGATGCAGTTGGTGTGAGCGGCGATGCGCAGCAGCAGGTAGGCAATCATCGCAGCGAGCACCTGAAGGCGGATCGCGTTGTCGTTGGCGCCGAGGAACTTGCGAATATCGAGATGCTGCTTGATCCAGCGGAACAGCAGCTCGATTTGCCATCGGCTCTTGTAGAGGGCGGCGATCTCGACGGCGCTACGGGCAAGGTCGTTGGTCAGGAGTGTGATCTTGCCGCCTTTCTC
The DNA here is from genome assembly GCF_054056795.1 of Bradyrhizobium sp. USDA 3315. Taxonomy (NCBI): domain Bacteria; kingdom Pseudomonadati; phylum Pseudomonadota; class Alphaproteobacteria; order Hyphomicrobiales; family Nitrobacteraceae; genus Bradyrhizobium; species Bradyrhizobium sp. USDA 3315. Next base: position 660,637 of record NZ_JBSRYP010000001.1, read on the forward strand.
GCGTCTGATCTTGATGCGGCGGAGCGGGATTGGAAGGCGCGAATCGCCCTTGCTGGTGAGCTTCACCTCGTCATCGGCAAGGATTTCGAAGCCATCCCCGTTACGCTTGCGGATGGCGCGATGCCTGAGCGAGCGAAGACGGATGCTCGTCTTCGCCCGGGTAACGAAGAAAGCCTTGCTATCATTGATCTTCTGCCACCAGTCGAAACGGCAATAGCCCTTGTCAAACACATAGGTGGTGGCGGGCTGGATTGGGGTCTGTCGGCCGATCTCGATGTCATTGACGTTCGCGGCCGTCATCTCGACGCAGGTCGGGACATCGCTCCTTGGGTCGTAGACGACATGCAGCTTCATGCCGCGGATGCGGCCGTTCCACGTCGCCCAACTGCAGACCTTGCCGAGCGGGATCGGACTGGCGTCGATCAGACGCACCATCTCCATGCCTTCACTCCGCAGCTGGCGACGCGCCATCGCCGACAGCGCCGCAAAGGTTTGCGCGAAAATGCCGATCGGACGGCGGGCATTGGCATCGGACAACGTCGAGCGCGACAGCTTGCCGGTTCCCAAGTGATAGTGATGCTGCGAATTGGCGTTGAAGCCAGTCACCACCCCGCGCAGACTGCTGTTGCCGCTAAGCTGGGCATAGATCAGCGCCACCAGATGATCCCAGCTCCTGAACGACTTGTCGTAGGCATCCCCGTCCAGACGATCCACAACCGTCTGAAACTGCCGTCGATTGATCGGTTCAAGCAGCCTTCCAAAAATGCTACCGCGATATCGCATGCTCGGCCCTCTGTGTCTCGACAACCAGAAAAGACCGATTTGCCTCGGTCCTGCCGAGCATGCACCGCGACACAGTGAATCATTCCCCGGACACCCCTGCCGCGTGCGGGGAGAGGCATAGGCCGCCTTCGGCGGCCGTTCTCAAGAACGCCGAAGCGGAGCTTCGGCTATGATACATCGATAGATGCATTCCGGGTGAGGGGGAGTCTCCGCGGACGCACCTATCACCGTATGCGCGGAGGCAGCCCCTCACGCCAACCCTCTCCCCGTAAGAACGGGGAGAGGGAGCACAACGCCATTCGAACTAATCTTGTCGGTCTTTTCAGCGCGCGATCGAGGGACTACTTGATCGTCGCGCGCACCGTGATGACCGAGGTGCCGGACGCCTTCGGCCCCTGACCCGTGGCCTTGATGGCAAACGTGTCGTTGCCCTTGTACTTGGCCTTCGCCCTGTATTCGAAGGTCGATGCGTTGATCTTCTTCAGCTTGCCGTAGGCCGGCTTTTGCGAGATCGCGGAGTCCGTCACCGTGCCGCGGATCCCGATCGGGATCTGGCAGCTTTGGCCCGAGGCGACGTCGATATCGCCGCTCGAATTCTCGCCCCAGTCCGCCAATGTCATCGACATCGAGCATTCCGGTACGGGCTGCGCCGAAGACGCCGGCGTGACATTTAATGCAAAGATGAGCGCCAGGGCGGCGACCCCCAACGCCCGCGTCGTGACGATACTCGTTTTCATGCAAGGCCCACTGCTGAAAGGTTACTGCGCAGGAATCCTGCAACGTGGGAGCAGGGGTGGCAAGGGCTTCGCCTCGCCCGCGCGACATGTGTTGAAATGCTTGCGCGCTTGTTGCGTCGCTGGAGCGCCCCCATAGTCACTGCGGCCCGGTTCGGGACGGAGGCTCACGCGTCAAGAAAGGGTTCCAATGGCTGAAGGCAGCGACGGTCAGGCAAAAGCTCAACAAGCCGGATTCGCCGGCGTCACCCGCAAGACCCTTGAGCGTCTCGCTTTGCCCGGCGATGATCGCGAGCTTGTCGTTGCCGAGGTGACCTATCCGCCCGGCGGGGTCGCCCCGCTGCATCGGCATCCAGTCGGCGGCGTGGTCTTCATCGTCGAAGGCATGGCCGAGTCGGCCTATGGCGACGAGGCGCCACAAAAATATCGGGCAGGCGAGACTTTGCAGGATCGACCCGAGGTTCCGCACACGCTGTTTCGCAATTGCGACCCGGACCGGCCGCTGCGCTTCCTGACGATCTACGCGCTCGAACCCGGGCGCGCCTACACGATGGAGCCGCGAGGTTGGGAAAAGGCCAAGGCAAAATGTTACGGTTGGCTCACCTGAGGTTTCGGATTTGCGCCGGCCATCCGAGGTGGAACGGCGAGCAGGAGGCAAACCGACTCCACCAGGAGTTCATGCGCACGGTCGACAATGTCGTCCAACGAACTTGTCTTCGCGAACATGGCCTGGGCTTCAGCCAACAACCGGTCGCGCGTTGGTATGCTGGGCAGATGCAAGTCGGCGCGATGCTGTAACAGAACAAGCGCTTCCCGCACGGACAATCCGGTTTCGTGGACCGACGATTTGATGGCCTGCGCGATGTACTCGGGATTGAAGCGACCAGCGAGTTGTTCAGCCGTTCGCTTTATCACACGCGATCCCAAGCGCTGCTCGTTGCGGAGAACCAGCGTGGGCGGCGCCTTCAGATCCCAGACAATACCGAGCAAGGACAAAGTCACCAAAACATAATAGGTCACATCAATCTCCCACCACCGGAAGCCTTGCCGCGCACTGCTTTGGTAGGCGTGATGATTGTTGTGCCAACCCTCACCCATCGTAAACAGAGCCAGCAGCCAATTGTTGCGGGAGTCATCGCCCGTAACGTATCGCTTGCGCCCGTGAACATGCGCGAGGGAGTTGATGCAAAACGTGGCGTGGTACAGCAGCACGGTGCTCCAGAAGAAACCGACCACGAGCCCGGGCCATCCGGCGATGAGGAAGCACAGACCTGCGACCACGATCGCCGGCAAGACCTCCAATCTGTGAAGCCACATCAACTCCGGATACGAGGCAAAATCCGCAACTTTCGTCAGATCAGTTGCATCGTGCTGTCGATAAAAAATCCACCCGAGATGACTGTACACGAAGCCCTTATGCCCCGGCGAATGCACATCTTGCTCGGTATCCGAATGAAGATGGTGATGTCGATGTTTCGCGGCCCACCAAAGGACGCTTTTCTGAGCGCTGCTTTGGGCGAGGAATGCGAGGATGAATTGGAACGTCCTGCTTGTTGAATAAGCCCGATGCGAGAAGTACCGATGATAGCCGGCGGTGATCGCAAACATGCGCAGCCAGTATAGGGCGACGCAAATTGCAATCGCTTGCCATGAGACGCCCGTCCAGATCGCCGCCAGACACCCTGCGTGGACCAGCAGAAACGGGAGGACCTGCGGGTACATGATGTCGTCGTGCTGCCGAGCTGGATCGATATTGGTGGACACGCTCGCGACCTCAGCTGCTTCAATGCGCAGGCCGTTTCGCCGGCGGACGGTTCAAGTCCTGGTCCTGGCGGGCATTGCGCGCGGTGTTGACAAAGAGAACCCCGCGGCCGGGTGACCGGTCGCGGGGTCGCGTAACCAGAGGCTTTGCCAGTTCATCCGGGGTCAAAGCATCATGGCCGATTGTCGCAGCTTACACCGCGCGCAGATTGTCCGCAGCAGATTTGCCGGTCCGGCGGTCTGCAACGATCTCAAAAGAGACCCTCTGTCCCTCGTTGAGGGTGCTCATGCCGGCGCGTTCGACTGCGCTGATATGAACGAAAACGTCCTGGCCTCCCTGGTCCGGCTGAATGAAGCCGAAACCCTTCTGGCTGTTGAACCACTTCACAGTTCCCATGCTCATGGAAAATCGTCCTATAGATGCGTGTTTGGAGCCGCACTCACGAGCGCAGCAGGCGAATTCGAAGTTCAGGGGGTGAGGGTCGTCAGTCAGGCACGCTATCAGCGGCGAGGCCAAGTCGTTCGGCCGAAACTCGATCCGTGGTAAATGGCTACGGTTCGGTCATTCCGCAAGTGGCTTTCCCCCTTTTCTGACCTCGGCCGCTGCGTCCCCCTGGGGCAACAGCTGCAATTCACGGTGCTCTGCGGCAACTTTGCCTGACCGCATGGCGGGGGACATCGTGCGGTTTGGGGCACGCGGCCTATTCCTTCTTCGCCGTCAGCCCGTCGACCATCGCGCGCGTCAAGGTCGCGATCTCGCTCCGCAGCGCGCCGATCGGCACCGCGATCAGCTTGTGCTCCAGCCCGAGCGCGACCATGCCGTGCACGGCGGAGAACAGGCTGCGCGCGGTGACGCCGAGTTGCGCCGGCGAACGCTGCGGAAACAGCGCGGCGAGCGGCTTGTAGATGTGGCGGAACAATTCCATCTGCTCGGTGATCGCCCATTCCGGCACCGGCTTGCCGGGCTGCATGCGATGCTCGAACAGCGCGCGCCACAGTTCGAGATTGTCGGCGGCGAAATCGCAATAGGCGACCGCGATCCGCACCAGCATCTCGCGCGGCGCGGCAGCCCCGCCGATCTCGGCCAGCGACAGCGACGCATCGAGCCGCGCCAGCGTGCGCGAGCCGACGCGCAGGATCAGCTCGTCGACATCCTCGACCAGATTGTAGACGCCGCCATTGGCGACCCCGATTTCCTGGGCCAGTTCGCGGGTTTTCAGGCCACCGAGACCCTTTGCCGCAATCGCCCGTTCCGCCGCCTCGATCAGCGCTTCCCGCAGTTTTGCACGTCGTTCCAATGCCTTGGACATCTTTGATCCTTCGTTAACCATTGTCTTGAGCGTTGCTCAAATAATTCTTGAGCGATGCTCATTATGTGGTACAAGAGATTCATGAGCGATGCTCATAACAGGGAGCGATGAAATGTTCAAAACTGTTTTCACTCTTTTCCGCGGCACCGTTGCGGTGGCCGAAGAGGAACTTCAAGACCGCACCGCGCTGGTCATCCTCGACCAGCAGATGCGCGATGCCGCCGCCGCCGTCGACCGCTCGAAGCGGACCCTGGCGCTGGCGATCGCCGGCGACCAGCAGGAGGGCCGGCGGCTCGACGCCACCAACGCCCGGATCGCCGATCTCGAGGTGCGCGCGTCGGCGGCACTCGAGGGCGGCCGGGAAGACCTCGCCCGCGAAGCCGCGCAGGCGATCGCCAATCTCGAAGCCGAGCGCGATGCCGCGATGACCGCACGCGCGCTGTTCGCCTCCGAGATCACGCGGCTGAAGCGCCATGTCGGCAACGCCGAGGCGCGCATCGCCGAGCTCGACCGCGGCCGCCGGCTGGCCCGCGCATCGGAAGCGGTGCGTTCGCTGCGCCGGAGCGGCATCGAGGCTGCACGCCCCTACGAATCGACGCTGCCGGAAGCGGAGGCGACGCTGAAGCGGCTGCGCGAGCGGCAGATGGAGATCCAGGCCGCCGACGAGGCGTTGATCGAGATCGACGCCGCCGCGGGACCGCTCGCCACCGCCGAGAAGCTCGCCGAGCAGGGTTTTGGCCCGCGCATGAAATCGACCGCCGACGACGTGCTGGCGCGGCTGAAAGCCAAGCGCCCGCCAGCAGCCTGAAATCCCAAGCCTGAAACCTCAAGCCTGAACTTCAAGTCTGAAACCAAGCCAATTTCAAACCATCTATCATCAAGGAGACGACCATGAACCAGACCATCCAACCCCACAGCGGCAGCTGGGTTACCTTCACTTACGCGTCCTTTGCGGCTTCCGCCTTCCTCGTCGCCGTCGGCGTGTTCTTCCTGCCGATCGACCTCTGGATGAAGGGCTATCTCACGATGGGCATCGTGATGCTGATCCAGACCTGCGTCACGCTGACCAAGACTGTGCGCGACAATTACGAGAGCAGCAAGTTCGTCAACCGCATCGAGGACGCCAAGGCGGAGCGCCTGCTGATGGAGGTCTCCAAGGCCGGGTGAGCCGAAGCCAGGATGAAGCGGCGGGTGTTTCGCACTCGCCGCTTTTGCCTAAGACGCTTTGCGCGGATCGGATGCTAGACTTGGCAGTCCCGTCATCCTGAGAGTCTGACTCATAAATCACCCAACCTTAGCTGCAGCCGCGAGTCTGCGGGTCAGGAGCCTGATGTGTGCAATCAGCAGCCAGGCAGCTTCGGTTGCCACCGTCGCCTCGAAGTCCTTGGCGAGGCGGCGGCATCTGCCGAACCAAGCGAATGTGCGTTCAACCACCCACCGCCTCGGCAGAAGCTGGAAGCCTTTGACGCCTTGAGGCCGCTCGACGATCTCGACAGTCCATGGACCGCAGTCTGAGAGCGCGTCGAGGAGTTGATTTCCGCGGTAGACCCGGTCGGCAAAGACGTGGCGCAGCCGGGGGAAGTTCATCCGCACGTTCTTCAGCAGCGGTACGGCGCCATGGCAGTCCTGAACGTTGGCCGGATGAACATGAACCCCGAGGAGGAGGCCATTGGTATCCGTCACGATATGCCGCTTGCGGCCGTAGATGCGCTTGCCTGCATCGTAGCCGCGCGGTCCGCCAGCTTGGGTGGTCGGCGCACTTTGACTGTCGATCACGGCTGCCGTCGGCTTCGGTGTCCGTCCAAGCTTTTTTCGCGCCCGTCGGACAAGCACGCTGACAATCCTCTGCCACCGGCCTGTATCCCGCCATCTATAAAAATAGCCCTGCACCGTCGAATAGGGCGGGAACTCCTGCGGCAACGCCCGCCACTGGCAGCCGGTCGAAACGATATAGAGGATCGCTTCGATCACACGACGCAGCTCCGTCTTACGCGGCCGGCCGCGCCGGTTCGCTCGCGGCAACAGGCGTCTGATCACCGCCCACTCCGCATCGGTCATATCGCTTGCATAACGCAGATCGTCCCGCCGATATTGCTCCCGAGTGATCTTGGTCCAGGGCATCGTGCTCTCCCTCGAATCTTTGCAAATCCGATGGAATCACACCCCACTGAGATCACTCACCCATTTTTCAGTCAGGCTCTGAGGTGCGAGCCTCTTCGGCGAGCCTCGAAGGATGCACGGCCCGGCTGGTGGCCGTCGCCCTTCGAGACGCGCGTTCCGCGCTCCTCAGGGTGACGGTGAAGGAGCTGGCACTCTTCAGCCACGAGCCTCGCTCGCAATGAGGCTACCTGCCTCTTGCCACCAACTTGTTCCGTTTCCGGAAGGCCTTGTTTACCGTGCGGCAAACAGCGTCAGGTTGCGCTCATGGCTCTTTAACAGGCGGGAGTGCAGAGATCGCGCCCGAGGGACAGAGAAATGGCGTCCACGGACAATCCCACGCCGGCTTCGCGCGGCAGCAAGAACCTTGGCAAGAGTCTTGGCAAGGCGCGCGCCGCCTTTGACGGTCTGCGCAGCCATGGCGGCTTCTGGCTGAAGGCGCTGTCGCAGCCGACCATCGATCTCAGCTTGCGCACCCAGGCCGGCCAACGCACCCGCATCGTCGAATCGCCCGGTCTGTCGCTGCCGAGGGACGAGCTCGACGCGCTGGTCGAGCAGCTGCGCATCGTCGCCGCCAAGACGCTGCCCGAGGAGAGCCTGACCTATGGCATCTTCTCCGGCGAACCCGAGCGGCTGTCGCGCGCCGTCGTCACGCTGATCTCGGAGGAAGACACCGGGCGGCCGATCGCGTTCAACGCGCTGTCGGTGATGGACGTGCCGCTCGACGGCGAGCCGGCCGAGGTCACCCATCTCGGCCTCGTCATGGTCGATCCCGATGTGCGCGGGCAGGGGCTGTCCTGGGTGCTCTACGGCCTGACCGCGCTGGTGCTGTTCGCCCGCGACGGGCTGCGGCCGAAATGGATTTCCAACGTCACCCAGGTCCCGGCGGTGGTCGGCATGGTCAGCGATACGTTCTCGGACGTCTACCCGTCGCCGCTGCCGGGCGCGCGACAGAGCTTTGCGCATCTGCAGCTGGCGCGCGGCATCATGGCAAGGCATCGCGCGGTGTTCGGCGTCGGCGAGGAGGCCGGCTTCGACGAGGCGCGCTCGGTCATCACCAACGCCTATACCGGCGGCTCGGACGCGCTGAAGAAGACCTTCGAGATCGCACCGAAACATCGCAACGCAATCTACAACGAGTTCTGCGAGCGCGAGCTGGATTACGGCCGCGGCGACGACGTGCTGCAGATCGGCCGCGTCGATCTTGCCGGCGCGCGCCGCTATCTCATGAGCGAGGTGCCCTCGGGCTCGCTGCCGTCGCTGCTCGCGGCGTCCGCGATGCTGGCGCTGCAGCGGCTGGTGCTGCCGGTGGTCTACTGGATGGACGACAGCCGCGCCTTCGGCACGCTGCGTCCGCGCAAGCAGGATAGCGGGGCCGCGCGATGAATTTCGACTACTACTCCTTCACTGGCCGCAATATCGGCTTCATCGACGAGCACGAGCAGCAGCTGCTGCGTCAGGCGCGGGTGTTCGTCTGCGGCGTCGGCGGCATGGGCGGCGCGGCCTTCATGGCGCTGGCGCGCGCCGGCGTCGGCAAATTCGTGATCGCCGACATCGATCGCTTCGAGGTCTCCAACCTCAACCGCCAGGTGTTCGCCTTCGCCGACGAGGTCGGGCGCGAGAAGGCGGCAGTTGCCGCCGAAGCCGCAAAGCGCATCAATCCGACCATCGAGATCGAGGTGCTTGGCGAGAACTGGACCAGCGAGCTCGCCGCGATTGCCGCGCAGTGCCCGGTGATCGTCAACGGCATGGACGATATCGCTGCCGGCGTGCATCTGTACCGGACCGCGAAGCGCGCCGATGCAACCGTGATCGACGCCTACATGTCGCCGCTGCCGTCGGTGATCGTGGTGCGCCCGCACGATCCGCGGCCCGAGCAGCGCCTCGGCTTTCCGACGCTTGGCAAGGACTGGACCGATATCACCGAGGACGACCGTCGCGCCGCGATGCGTGCCGAGATCGAGCACGTGATGCTGCACTCCTCGTCGCGCAACTATGTCGACCTCGCCATCGCCGGCGAAGTCGCCGCCGGCCGCCGTAGCCGGATGTCGTTTGCGCCGATGGTGATCTCGACCGGCATGCTGATGGCCTATGAGGCGGTCGCGCTGATCCTCGGCCGCACCTCGGGCACCGATTGCCGCGGCTGGTTTCTCAACCCGCATCGGCCCGCGATCGAGAAGCCGCGCAATGCGCTCGTCGCCGCCCTGATGCGTCCGCTGGTGCGGCGGGCCATCGATGAACTGATGGGCGGCAAATGACCTCCGGGGTGATCGCCGATTCCATCGTCAATCTGTGCGGCGCCATCGGGCTCGCCGTGGCGATGATGACGTTCTACCGGCGCGATCCGAGGAGCCCGTTGACGCGCCGCCTGCTGCTCGCGCTCGGCGTGATCGCGATCCTGTTCCTCGACCGCGGCCTTGCCTGGTGGACCGGAAGCCGCCTGCTCGACCGCCTCTCGGTGATCCCGGCCTCGCTGGTCCCGCTCGGCGCCCTGATCGTCACCGAAGGCATTTTGCGGCGCCACGCGCCGCGCCCGGTCAAGATCGCGGCGCTGGCGGGCGCCATCCTGCTCGGGCTCGGCGGCCTGTTCGGACTGCAACGGCTGGTGATGCCTTACGCGATCGCGCTGGCGCTGTTCCAGCTCTTGGGTTTCGCCACCTGCGCGCTGCTGTTGGCAACGCGCGATCGCTCTGCGCTGATGGCTGCGGAGAACCGCAGCATCGGCCGCATGGCGGTCGGCGCGCTGGTCGTGATCCCGTTCATCCTGACCGACTTCCGTACGCTGTTTCCCCATATCCCTGTGCGGCTCGGCGCGCTGGGCGCGCTGCTCACGGTGACGGTGATGCTGATCGCCGGCGGCGGCGCCGAGACGCGCCGGCACGGCCTTGCGATGATGGCGCTGCGGCTGATCTCTTCGGGCCTCTTGGGGCTCGCCGCTGCCTTCATTGCGCCCGACGTCGACGCCGCGCAGATGATCCGTTTCGTCGCGGTTGCGATCGCCGGCGTCCTGACCATCGGGTTGATGACGGACGCGCTGCGGGCGCTGTTCGAATCGCAGGAGCCGGGCGTGCTCAACTCAGTCGCGGCATCGCCGGCGCAGACAAGGGAGCAGTTGATCGCCGAGCTGGCGCGGCACCCGATCTTCGAAAGCGCGCGGCGCTTCCGCGAGAACGAGCTTGCGCTCTACGATCCGCCGCTGCTGCACGACTTCCTGTCGACACGGCGTGTGCTGCGGCGGTCCGACGCGCCGTGGGGACTGGCGCCGACCGATCCCGCGGCCGAGCGCATCGTGTCGCTGATCGCAGCCAACAACGCCTCCCATGTCATCGTGCTCGGACACGATCCGCTCGACCTGATCGTGCTCGCGGTGCCCGTCACCGCGGCCGACCCCGCCACTGAGACCGCGCTGGCGCTGGTGCGCCGGCTGCTGGCGTTGACCCCGGAGGCCAAATGACATCAGAGATCCGCGAGGGTGACCGCAGGGCGGCATTCGACGCCGCGCTCAACGCTTATGGGCCCGACAGCCTCTACGTGCCGCCGCTGTGGAGCGATTTCGACCGGATGTTCGATCCGGCGAAGAATCCGTTCGTCACCGAAGGCCACGGCCGATACGCGCTGTTCTCCGCGCATCGCGATGGACGGCCGGTCGGCCGCATCGCCGCCTCGATCCACGACGCGTCCAACCACAAGCACGGCACCCGCCATGGTGCATTCGGCTTCTTCGATTGCATCGACGACGTCGAGGTGGCCGATGCGCTGCTGCGCGCCGCCGAGCAATGGCTGTCGGCGCGCGGCATGAGCCGCGTCACCGGCAACTTCAACCTCACGGCGATGCAGCAGATCGGCGTGATGACCGACGGGTTCGACCATGCGCCGTTCACCGACATGATGTGGTCGCCGCCGCACATTGCACAGCATCTCGAACGCGCCGGCTATGCCGCGACCTTCCCGATGACGACGTTCGAGATCGCGCTCGACGGCGGCAAGCCGGAGCAATTGCTCGGCGACAAGCAGCGCGCGGTGCTCACTGACCCGGATTTCGTCTGGCAGCCGATCAAGCGTTCCGCCTTCAAGGTGCGGCTGGAGGACGCGCGGCTGATCCTCAATGACGGCTTTGCCGACAATCCGATGTTCGTGCCGCCGACCGCCGCCGAATATCTGTTTCAGGCCGGCGACATGATGTGGATCATCGACCAGCGGATTTCGACCGTGGTTTATCACCGCGGCCGGCGCGCCGGCGCGATCATCGCGATCCCTGACCTCAATCCGCTGATCAAGGCGATCGACGGCCGGGTCGGGCTGACAGCGCCGTTCAGATTCGTGCAGCACCGCATCATGAACAGGCGCGCGGTGCTGATCTATCAGTCGGTCTGCCGCGACCTGCACAATCGCGGCCTCAACGGCGCGATGCTCTACCGCACCGCGCTGGCGTTGCAGGAGGCGGGCTACCGCACGCTCGGTGGCACCTGGATCGCCGATATCAACGGTCCGTCGCTGCGCCAGGTCGAGAAGGTCGGCGCCAGGCCGCTGCACCGGCTGCATCTGTTCACCAAGCGGCTGGCCGCGGCATGAGCGAGCTGACACCGGATCTGCTGCGCGAGGTGGTCGCGGAGGCGCGGCTGGCGCCGAGCGTCCACAACATCCAGCCGACCCGCTGGCGCCTGCTCGGCGACGGGCGGCTGGCGCTGGTCGACGCGACCGGTGTGCGTGCGCCGGTCGCCGACCCCGCGGGGCATGACGTGCTGGTGTCGCACGGCGCGGCGCTGGAGGGCATGAGCCTCGCGCTCAACCGGCGTGGCTTCGCAATCACGGGCATGACCACGCTCGAGCAGCCGCTGTCGCCGCAACTCTCCGTGCTCTGCTCTTTTGCGATCAGGCAAGGAGCCGAGCCCGATCCGCTGGCGGACCTCGTGGCACACCGCGTGTCGTGGCGCGGCAAGTTCGCGGCGTCGGCTGACGATGCGGCGGCGCTGGCGCAGCTTGCTGCCGCGCGCGACGATGTGATCTGCATTGGCGATCGCGGGGCGATTGCCGATATCGCCGGCTGGGCCGACCGGGCCGAATTCTCGTTTGTCCGCGGCGACGACTACCGGGCCGAGCTGCTCGCATGGATGCGGCTGTCGCCCGGCCATCCGCACTATCTGCTCGATGGGCTCAACCGTGATGCGCTCGCCATGAATGCGGTCGAGGCCACCGCCGCGCGCTACGTGCTCGGCAGCCTGTTCAAGCCGCTCGATCGTCTCGGCCTCGCCGCGTCGTTGCTTGCCGACGGCGCCAAGACTGCGTCGGCATCGGCGATCGTGCTGTTTTGCCGTCCGCTCGGTGAGGATCCACTCACGACCGGACGGCATTTCTACCGCGCCTGGCTGGAGATCGATCGCGCCGGTTTCGCGGCGTGCCCGATTTCGGCGCTGGCCGATCACCCTGACTTCAACGACCGGCTGCGAAAGCTCGGTAAAATCGGTGCCGATCTGCGCCTCGTCAACGTGTTCCGCATCGGCCGGCCATCAAAACCGTTGAAACCGCGGCATTTCCGGTTGCCGGTTGACCGGCTCATTGTCTGAAAATTAAGCTGCAATCCCCGCTGTCAAAACTTCACGCGGTCGTGCTATGACGCCGCCCGCTAACCAACGACCGGTGGAGATGATGTCGAAGCAATCGCTGCGCGAGGAGGCCGAACGCCTCATCCGCGAGACCATGGAAAAGCGGAACTTGGTCATCAAGCAGGGCACGACCCGGATCGAGGCCGTTTGCGGCAAATGCGGCGCGCCGAACCGGGTACAGGCGGAAAAGGGCCAGTCCCGCGTCAAGTTCACCTGCAAGAACTGCGACCACAAGCAGGAAACGCTGTGAGCGGGGCCGCCCTCCCGTCATCCTGAGAGGATGTGAATGTATTCAGCGTCGTCCTGGCGAAAGCCAGGACCCATTACCCCAACCGCTTGTTGTTGTGCGACGCTGGGGCCACTTTCGCGTTCTCAATCGAATTCGGTGGTGATGGATCCTGGCTTTCGCCAGGACGACGGCGTGCGGAGGCCGCTCGCTACAATTCTCACACCGTCATCCCCGCGCAAAGGCTGGAGGTGCGAGCGGAGCGAGCCTCGAAGGATGCACGGCCCGGCCGATGCCCGTCGATCCTTCGAGACGCGCGCAAGTGCGCGCTCCTCAGGATGACGGTGATAGCGCTTGCGAAGGTCGCGTAGGATGGGTGGAGCGAAGCGATACCCATCAATTGCATCGGTGCTGCGGGATGATGGATATCGCTGCGCTCCACCCATCCTACGAAGCAGGCCTACTTGAATACTTCGCAGACCGTGACGTGATCCGGCGCGATCCTGGCCGCGGTCCGCAGCGAGACGCTGTGCCACCAGGCGTCGAGCGCGTGGCGGTCGCAGGCGAGCTTCACGCTCATCCCGCCGGCGAACTTGATCCAGTCCGCAAAGCTCGTGCGAGACACCGCGATCACGACGGGGATGTCGGCGCCGAGCGCGCGCTCGATCACAAAGCCGAGCCCCTTGCCGTCGCGTTCCCGCTTGCCGAATCGATTGACGATGACGAGATCGGCGCCTCCGGCGAGCGCGTCGGCGACGCGGATGCCGGCGGCCTGCAGCCGCGACAGATCGAGCTTGCAGCCGGTCGCGCCAGGACTCGCAGGAGTTTGGCTCGGCGGTTGCGCCAGCAGCAGCGTCTCGCCGCTATGCACCAGCACCGCCGACAGGGTGGAGTCCGCACACTGGCCTGATTGCACCATGCCGACCACGCGCGCGCCGTGTGCTCTCAGATCGGCAGCGAAGTCGCGCAGGACGGCATCGGGATCGTCATTGGCGTCATAGACCAGGGCGGCAAGGTCGCATTGGGCATCGAACATGATGGGCTCTGTTCGTTGTGGAGGGGAGAGGCGACCGCGGCGCCTGGGCGTCGCGGCCGCATGTTGATGGATCAGGCGGCCGGCGGGCCGTTGATGATCTGCAGCTGGGTGAATTCGGCGAGGCCTTCCTCGGCGAATTCGGTGCCGATGCCCGACTGCTTGGCGCCGCCGAACGGAATGTTCGGGGCCATGTCGAGGTGCTTGTTGATCCACACCGTGCCGGCCTCGATTTGGGTCGCGATCTCGTGCGCGCGCTTGATGTCGGACGACCAGACCGATGCGCCGAGGCCGTAGGTGGTGGCATTGGCGCGGCGGATCACATCGTCCTTGTCGGAGTACTTGATGACAGGCAGCACCGGACCGAACTGCTCCTCGTCGACCAGCTTGGAGCCTTCCTTGATGTCGCGCACGATGGTCGGCTCGATGAAATAGCCGGGACGGTCCATCGCGGCGCCGCCGGCGATCACATTGCCATTCTTGCGGGCGTCGTCGAGGAACGCCTTGACCTTCTCGTACTGCATCTTGTTCTGCAGCGGCCCGAGCTTGGTGCCCTGCTTGGAGCCGTCGTCGACCACGGTGTTCTTCGCGATCGCGACCAACTCGTTGCAGATCTCGTCATAGACCGACTCGTGCACATAGAGCCGCTTGATGGCGAGGCAGACCTGGCCCGAGTTCTGGAACGCGCCCTCGAAAATCCCCGGCGCGACCTTCTTCGGATCGACGTCGTCGAGCACGATGCCGGCATCGTTGCCGCCGAGCTCGAGCGTGATCCGCTTCAAGGTCTGCGATGCGCTCGCCATCACCTTCTGGCCGGTCGCGGTCGAGCCGGTGAAGGAGATCTTGCGGATGTCGGGGTGCTTGGTCATGTGGTCGCCGAGATCGTTGGCGTCGGCGATGAAATTCAGCACGCCCTTCGGCAGGATGTCCTTGACCAGTTCGGAAAAGCGCAGCGAGGCCAGCGGCGTGGTCGGCGCAGGCTTCACCACCAGCGTGTTGCCGGCGAGCAGTGCCGACGGCAGCTTGAACGCCAGGATCAGCAGCGGATAGTTCCAAGGAATGATCGCGCCGACCACGCCGAGCGGACGGCGATAGGCCTCGACCTTGCGGTCGCCGGAATTCTCGATCACGCGCATCGGCAGTTCGAGCGAGCCGAGATAGCGGAAGAAGCCGGCCATGCCCATCACCTCGCCGGTGGCATCGGCGAGCGGCTTGCCCTGTTCGCTGGTCAGGATATGTGCGAGCTCGTTGGCGTTGGTCTCGATCACCTCGGCCATCTTGATGATCAGCTTGCGGCGCTCCTCGATCGGCGTGGCGGCCCAGGCCGCGTAGGCGGCCTTGGCGGCGGCGACGGCCTTGTCGAGCTGGTCCCTGGAGGCGCGCGGGCATTGCGCCACCACCTCTTCGGTCGCCGGATTGAGCACCGGCATGGTCTGGTCGCCGGGTACCATCTTGCCGTCGATGAGAAGCTTGTAATCACTCATTGGCCTTGCTCTCCCTGGTCAAACGGGTCCTTCGCGGACCTCGCTATATTCGCGTGTATATCACGACTGCGGCGCGGATGCCACGGCCATTCAGGGCATGCGCGCGGCACTGCCGAACCGAATGAATTCTCTGGAAAATCGCGAAGAAAAATCAGCCTGGGCTTTGTGCCGATTTATTCGCGGTTGCCCGCCCGGCGTCAATCGGGGCACCGCAGGCTTCAATAGATTCTAATGCCGCGCGCGGCTCTGCCGATGGCTGCCGCGGCTATAATTTTAAGGGCTGGACGCTGGTCGTCTTCGCGATATATTGAATGGAATATAACGATGATCCGGAGTGCCGGCATGCAGATCGAAACCCAGGAGCTCACCACCTGCGAAGTCGCGTCCGATGGCCGCGCCATTTCGCTTGGCTTCGTGGACGGCAAGGGCGAGCCCGCAACCATCCGCCTGTCGATCAACCAGGTCGGTGCGCTGGTCATGACCTTGCCCGGGCTGATCAGCAAGGCGCTGCAGACCCGCTTCGGCGACCAGACCTTGCGCTACGCCTATCCGCTGGACTCCTGGGTGATCGAACAGTCGACCGATCCGGCGCAGGGCATGGTGACGCTCAAGACCACGGACGGCTTCAGCGTCTGCTTCTCGATTCCGCGCGCCCAGCAGAGCGAGCTCGGCGAGGCGCTGGTGGCGCAGCCGGTGACAAGGATGCAGGTGCGGGCGAATTGAGAGCTTTGTAGGATGGGTGGAGCGAAGCGATACCCATCAAATAGCGGGCCGCAGGAGAGATGATGGGTTTCGCTTCGCTCTACCCGTCCTACGATAGTGCGCTCGACGACGCTTTCACGTCATTGCGAGCGAAGCGAAGCAATCCATGCCTCCGCGCATGCGGTGCCATGGATTGCTTCGTCGCTTCAGCGCAAAATTGCTTTGCAATTTTGTCGCGAGCTCCTCGCAATGACGGGTGGCCCTACCTCCCCTTCACGAACGCGGCGAAAGCATCGCCGTAATCCGGATGCCAGCGCGACAGCGGCGGGCGGTTCTCGACGATGTCGCCGGCGGCCCACAGGATGCGGCGCTCGTCGAGCGCGCGCGGCACGTCGTTGTCGGGGCAGAGGATATAGAAATCGCCGGCATCGAGGCGTTCGATCATGAAGTCGATGGTCTGCTCCGCTGTCCAGGCGCCGGCCGGCTTCTCGGTGCGGCCGCGCGCGGTCAATCCGGTGAAGACAAAGCCCGGAATCAAGAGATGCGCTGATATCCTGCAGGCGTCGGTGTTGCGCAGCTCGTGCTGCAGCGCTTCGGTGAATGCCTTCACGCCGGCCTTGGAGACGTTGTAGGCGGGATCGCCCGGCGGCGTGGTGATGCCCTGCTTGGAGCCGGTGTTGATGATCAGCCCCGGCCGGCCGCGCTTGATCATGTTGGGCGCGAACGCCTGCGTGCCATTGATCACGCCCCACAAATTGACGCCGAGGATGCGCTGCCAATTGTCCGCAGGCCCGAACATCGCACTGCCGGGCTGGATGCCGGCATTGTTCATCAGGATATCGGTGCCGCCGAACTTTTTCGCGACCGCGGCCTCCAGGCTTGCGACCGCGTCGGCGCGGCTGACATCGACCGCTGCCGTCATGATATCAGCCGCGCCGCCCGGCGCCGCAGATGACAGTCTTGTCGCAGCATCCTTCAGCCGGTCGTCGCCGAGGTCGGCGATGCAGACCTTCATGCCGGCCTGCGCGAACCGCAATGCGGCGGCAAGCCCGATGCCGGACGCACCGCCGGTGATCACGGCAACATGATTGGCTGATATCACGGGGTGGGGCATCGGTGGTCTCCGGACACATGTGTGGCTGAGGTTCAGTCGCTATCGTACCATGCACGCGCGCGCATGGGAGGTTTTCGTGCGCGCCGCCCTGATCAACGCCGGCTCGGCTTTACGGTTTCGCGCTGGCGCTGTAGAATTCGGGATATAACGCTTCCAAAAGACCTCAGCCGACATTTTACAGGGAGTGCAAACATGGCTGTTTCGCAGGCTGTTCCGATCACGCGCCATCCTTATGCCGATGGCTCCTACAAGAAGATGCTGATCGACGGCAAATGGGTCGACGCCGCCTCCGGCAAGAAGGCCGAGACGCACAATCCCGCGACCGGTGAATTGCTCGCGTCGGTCGCCGAGGGCGATGCCGAGGACATCAACCGTGCGGTCGCGGCGGCGCGCCGCGCGTTCGAAGGGCCCTGGAGCAAGGTGAAGCCGTTCGAGCGGCAGAACATGCTGCTCAAGCTGGCCGAACTCGTCGAAGCCAATTTCGAGGAACTGTCCCAGCTCGACACGCTCGACATGGGCGCACCGATCAGCCGGACCCGCGGCAACCGCCTGCGCGCGATCGGCATGCTGCGTTACTATGCCGGCCAGGCGACCGCGATCCATGGCGAGACCATCGAGAATTCGCTGCCCGGCGAGATCTTCTCCTACACGCTGAAGGAGCCGATCGGCGTGGTCGGCGCCATCATTCCCTGGAACGGGCCGCTGACCGCTTCGATCTGGAAGATCGGCCCCGCGATCGCGACCGGCTGCACCGTGGTGCTGAAGCCGGCCGAGGAATCGCCGCTCACCTCGCTGCGCATCGGCGAACTCTGCATGGAGGCCGGCATTCCGCCCGGCGTCGTCAACGTCGTGCCGGGCTATGGCGAGACCGCGGGCGCCGCGCTTGCCTCGCATCCCGATGTCGACAAGGTCGCCTTCACCGGATCGCACGTCACGGGCCAGGCGATCATCCGCGCCTCGGCCGGCAACCTCAAGCGCGTCTCGCTCGAACTCGGCGGCAAGTCGCCGGACATCGTGTTCGCCGACGCCGATCTCGACGCCGCGGTGCCCGGTGCGGCGATGGCGGTGTTCGCCAATTCCGGCCAGATCTGCAGCGCCGGCACGCGGCTGTTCGTCGAGCAGAAGGTCTATGACGAATTCGTCGGCCGCGTCGCCGAGTTCGGCAGGAAGCTGCAGGTCGGCAACGGCCTCGACCCCAACACCCAGATTGGTCCCTTGGTGTCGCAGCAGCAGATGGACCGGGTGTCGGGCTATCTCGACATCGGCCAGAAGGAGGGCGCCAAGGCGCTGGCCGGCGGCGGCCGCCTCACCGAGGGCGCGCTGTCGAAGGGTTACTTCGTGCAGCCGACCGTGTTCGCCAATGTGCAGGACAACATGCGCATCGCGCAGGAGGAGATCTTCGGCCCGGTGATCTCGGCGATCTCGTTCAAGGATCCGGACGAACTGATCAAGCGCGCCAACGCCACCACCTTCGGCCTCGGCTCGGGCGTCTGGACCACCAATGTCAGCAAGGCGCACCAGGTCGCGAAGGCGCTGCGCGCCGGCTCGGTCTGGGTCAATTGCTACCAGGCGATGGATCCGGCGGTGCCGTTCGGCGGCTACAAGATGAGCGGCTACGGCCGCGAGTCCGGCAAGCAGCACGTCGAGGAATATCTCAACGTCAAGGCCGTCTGGATCAAAACGGGCTAGGGCTGGTCCCGCTGTTTCTCTTCACCTCTCCCCGCCTGCGCAGGGGGGTCCGGGGAATGATTCACTGTGTCGCGGTGCATGCTCGGCAGGACCGAGGCAAATCGGTCTTTTCTGGTTG
Source organism: Bradyrhizobium sp. USDA 3315 (assembly GCF_054056795.1). NCBI lineage: Bacteria > Pseudomonadati > Pseudomonadota > Alphaproteobacteria > Hyphomicrobiales > Nitrobacteraceae > Bradyrhizobium > Bradyrhizobium sp. USDA 3315. The sequence continues at coordinate 679,351 of NZ_JBSRYP010000001.1, forward strand.
TCGAGACACAGAGGGCCGAGCATGCGATATCGCGGTAGCATTTTTGGAAGGCTGCTTGAACCGATCAATCGACGGCAGTTTCAGACGGTTGTGGATCGTCTGGACGGGGATGCCTACGACAAGTCGTTCAGGAGCTGGGATCATCTGGTGGCGCTGATCTATGCCCAGCTTAGCGGCAACAGCAGTCTGCGCGGGGTGGTGACTGGCTTCAACGCCAATTCGCAGCATCACTATCACTTGGGAACCGGCAAGCTGTCGCGCTCGACGTTGTCCGATGCCAATGCCCGCCGTCCGATCGGCATTTTCGCGCAAACCTTTGCGGCGCTGTCGGCGATGGCGCGTCGCCAGCTGCGGAGTGAAGGCATGGAGATGGTGCGTCTGATCGACGCCAGTCCGATCCCGCTCGGCAAGGTCTGCAGTTGGGCGACGTGGAACGGCCGCATCCGCGGCATGAAGCTGCATGTCGTCTACGACCCAAGGAGCGATGTCCCGACCTGCGTCGAGATGACGGCCGCGAACGTCAATGACATCGAGATCGGCCGACAGACCCCAATCCAGCCCGCCACCACCTATGTGTTTGACAAGGGCTATTGCCGTTTCGACTGGTGGCAGAAGATCAATGATAGCAAGGCTTTCTTCGTTACCCGGGCGAAGACGAGCATCCGTCTTCGCTCGCTCAGGCATCGCGCCATCCGCAAGCGTAACGGGGATGGCTTCGAAATCCTTGCCGATGACGAGGTGAAGCTCACCAGCAAGGGCGATTCGCGCCTTCCAATCCCGCTCCGCCGCATCAAGATCAGACGCGAGAAAGGCGGCAAGATCACACTCCTGACCAACGACCTTGCCCGTAGCGCCGTCGAGATCGCCGCCCTCTACAAGAGCCGATGGCAAATCGAGCTGCTGTTCCGCTGGATCAAGCAGCATCTCGATATTCGCAAGTTCCTCGGCGCCAACGACAACGCGATCCGCCTTCAGGTGCTCGCTGCGATGATTGCCTACCTGCTGCTGCGCATCGCCGCTCACACCAACTGCATCAAAATGCTCCCGCTCAGGTTCGCCGAACTCGTCGGCCAGCTCCTGCTCACGCGTCGATCCCTCGCTGCCATCGACAAACCTCCGCCCATCAACCCCAGCCGTCGGAAATCAACCATCTCACCTGACCAGATGGAGCTCCGCTATGCCTGAATTTCCCCGGACACCCCTGCGCACGCGGGGCGAGGTGAACGGAGTCCGCTGCTCGTATCAGGCCGGCCGCGCGCCGGTGCGGATGATCGATCCGACATGCTGGCCACGCAGCGCCGCCGCGAGCCGGCCGGGAACGAGGCCGTTCACGACCTGCACCCGCTCGATATGCCGCGCATTGGCCATCACCTCGAGCAGCGCGGGATCGAACGGCAGCGTGCCCTTCAGCTTCGCAAGGTCGGCGAGGCTGGCCTCGCGCAGCAGCTGCGCCTTCTTCCCCTCGGGACCATTCGGATCGTCGGTGTAGACGCCGTCGACATCCTCGACGATCGTCAGGCCGGCGGCACCGAGCGCATCGGCGATCAGGAACGCACCGGTGTCGGCGCGATGCAACGGGATGCGCGAGACCGGGAATTCATGATGGTGATAGGGCGGAAACGCGCTGCCCACCACGGCGCGGGCCGCGGAGAGATGGATCGCAAGCTGGCTCGCGATGGTCGGATGCTCGATATAGGACACGCCCTCCGGCGCGAGCAGGCAGGCCAGGATATGGCCGTTCTGGCCGGCTTCGCTTGCAGCGAGCGGCGCGAGCGAGCCGACCGGCAGGCCGAGATCGAGGCCGACGCTGTAGAGATGGCGGGCGCGGATGCCGGCGCCGGTCAGGATCAGCAGGCGGTGCTCGGGCAGCAGCGAACGCAACTCGGCGACGATCGGCAGGATCGCCTCGTGGCCGCGATCCATGATGGAGCGGCCGCCGATCTTCACCACCTGCACCCAGGGCAGCAGCGGGATCGGGCGACCGCCGGCGACGGGACGGGTGAGATCGCTGTCGAGCAGGGTCTGGCGCGCGAGCGGCGAGGCGACGTGCTTGATGGTGTCGCCCATGGTCGTGTCCCTGCTCAGTTCGCGGTGATGATGGTGCCGACATGCTCGCCCGCAAGCGCACGGGTGAGGTTGCCGGGGACGAGGCCATTGACGACCTGCACCTGGCGGACATGGCGCGCGGTGGCGAGCAGATCGAGCACCGGGAATTCGAGGATCGAATCCTGCAACCCCTTGGCCTTCATCTCGGCGACCGAGATCTTCGGGATGAACGTCGCGCCCTTCGAGGTCTTGGGGTTCGCGGTGTAGAGACCGTTTTCGTCCTTCACATAGATCATCGCCTTGCAGCCGAACTGTTCGGCGACCAGGAAGCATCCGGCGTCGGTGCGATAGGGCGGGATCATGCCCTCGGCTGCCGGCCGCATCCAGAGGCCGTAGGGCGGCATGCCGCTGAAGATCACGGCGTTCACCTCGGCGAGATAAAGCGGCACGGCCGAAAGCCCGGCGCCGCTGACCGCGGAGATGCCGTGCCTGGCGAGCAGCTGGCCCAGCATCACCGCGTTCTGGTCGGCGACCGAGGCGCCGAGCTGCGACAGCACGCCGGCCGGCAGCCGCAGCCCGGCCGCGATCGAATAGAGGTGCCGGGCGCGGGTGCCCGCGCCGGTCCCGATCAGCAACTTGTGCGCCTTGCGGGCCGCGACGATCTCGTCGACCAGCGGGTAGACGGCGGCGCGGCCGCGGTCGATCACGCTCTGCCCGCCGATCTTGATCACGGTGGCATCCGGCAGGATCCGGAAGTCCGATGCCGCCTCCGCCGTCGCCAGAAGCTGCGGATCGGTCAACGATCGCTGCATCAGCAGCGCTTCAAGCTCCGCCGTCGTGTTCGCCATGAGAAACGTTCCTTATGTCCAATACGCCGGGGCATTGCTTCCGTCGGCCCGCGATGTTCGATGTCTCCACCGGTGGCTCGCAAAGACCCGTGTTCGAATTGCACTGCTAACGGCAAGCCTGGCGCGTCTCAAGCCGCAACGGCAGGGATAGACCATCGCGAATGGCGCCGGCGAGTGCGTTTCCCGACACCCGCTGCGAGGCCGTTCGGAACGGGATACCTATAACGTTTTGCCGCACGCGACCCGACTGATGGGTGTGACACCCATCATAGATGCTGCATTGAAATTCTGCGATCCTGAATTTGATATTAACGATTTCTTTGGAATGCGCTGATCTCAGCCGGACGACACTAATCTCAGCCTGGCCCGCCTCACGGGCCAAAATTGATTGCCTTGCACCTTGGAAATTAGCCGGTCTCGACCGGCGCAGCCCACGAGGAAGCAAACCATGGCCAATTCCGCACCGGTCGTCACGATTGGTAACCACAGCCTGTTGTACAATCAGTGGCAAAAAATACAGCCATGGCTCACTTATGCCGACTCCGACGGCAATCCCGCGCAGAAATTTCAGTTCTGGGACGGCGGCACAGCTGCGAACAGCGCCTATTTCTGGACTTCCACCAACGACCATTGGGCCGCCAACACGACGATCGAAGTTTCGGCATCTGACCTGTCCGACGTGTGGGTGCGTGCCGGCGCGGTCGGCGGCACCGAGACACTGTGGGTACGCGCCTTCGACGGGACCAATTGGGGCAACTGGACGTCTTTCACGCTCACGACGATTCCAAACACTGCGCCGGTCGTCACGGTCCCCGACGTGCAGCTGCACACCAATACATGGACGCAAGCCAAGAATTGGCTGACCTACTCCGATGCCAACGGGGATGCAGCCACCAAATATCAATTCTGGGACAGCGGCACCTCCGCAACAAGCGCCTATTTCTGGACTTCCACCAATGACCATTGGGCTGCCAACACGACGATCGAAGTGGCGGCCGCCGACCTGGCCGATGTCTGGATCAAGGGTGGCTCGACAACCGGTGCCGAGACGTTCTGGGTCAGAGCGTTCGACGGAACAGACTGGAGCAACTGGGACAGCTTCACGCTGACGTCGGCCAATACTCCGCCCGTCGTGACAGCCGGTGATCATTCCATACATATCGATCAATGGGTCACCGTCGACAACTGGTTGACCAAGACCGATGCCAATGGCGATGCGATCACGAAGTACCAGTTCTGGGATAGCGGCACCGCCGCCACCAGCGCCTATTTCTGGACACCCGACAATTCCCACTGGGCCGCCAACACGACGATAGACGTTTCGGCTGCGGACCTCGCCAATGTCTGGATCCATGGCGGCTCGACAACCGGTTCCGAGACGATGTGGGTAAGGGGATTCGACGGAACGGAGTGGAGCTCCTGGGACACATTCACCGTGACGTCGACGCCAAACACGATCCCCGTCGCGACCATCAACGACCAGTCGCTACACGTCAATCAATGGGTCAAACCGCAAGGCTGGCTCACTGCCACCGAGCCGAAGGTGACACGATCACCAAATACCAGTTCTGGGACGCCGGCGCGGGCGCAACCAGCGCCTATTTCTGGACACCCGACAATTCCCACTGGGCTGCCAACACGACGATCGACGTTTCAGCATCCGATCTGGCCAATGTGTGGATCAAGGGCGGCTCGACGACCGGTTCCGAGACGATGTGGGTAAGGGCATTCGACGGTACCGCCTGGAGCAATTGGGACAGCTTTAATCTGACGTCGACCAATACGGCTCCGACCGCGACGATCAACGATCAAACGCTGAACGCCGCGCAGTGGGCGCAGCTCGTCAACTGGACGACGGCATCCGACACTGACGGCGATGCAATCACCCAATACCAGTTCTGGGACGATGGCGGGGCTGCGACCAGCGCCTATTTCTGGACGCCCGACAATTCACACTGGGCGTCCAGCACGGTCATCGACGTCTCGGCGTCCGACCTCGCCAATGTATGGGTGCGAGGTGGCACCGCGGCCGGTACCGATTCCATGTTTGTGCGCGCTTTCGACGGAACGAGCTGGAGTGCCTGGGACAGCTTCACCGTGACCAGCCTGGCAAACCACGCACCCGATGCCTCGATCAGCAATCAGACCTTGCATGTCAACGAGTGGAGCCAGGTCGGCAACCTGGTGTCCTATGCTGACGCTGACGCGAATCCCGCGGCCGCCTATCAGTTTTGGGATGGCGGCGGCAACGCCAACAGCGGCTATTTCTGGACCTCTGCGAATTCCCATTGGGCAGCCAGCACCGTGATCGACGTCAATGCCGCCGACCTCGATGATATCCGGATGCGTGGCGGCGCCACCACCGGCAGTGAGACGATGTATGTGCGCGCCTATGATGGTATTGACTGGAGTGCGTGGCACGCGTTCACGCTCTCGACCATCGTCTAGCTGCCCCGGCGTGACGTCGTGCGGACATGCGCCGGCGTGTCGCGCCGGCGAATATCGGGGGGTACGACCTAACTTGGCGTGAAGATCACCTTGCCCTTGAATGCCGCCGCCTGCGCGATCGCCTGTGAAAAATCCTCCAGGCGATAGGTGCCGACCACCGGCGCGCTGATCGCACCCGATGCGACCATCGGCACCAGATGGTCATACATTCCGGCCAACGCTTCGTCCGTCGCAGTCTTGCCCCAATGACCGAGCCAGAAGCCGCGCACCGACACCTCGTTGAAGATCACGCTCAAGGCCGAGCCGGAGAACGGCTGTCCGCTCATCGCGCTGTAGATGACGAGCACTCCTTTTGGCGCGAGGCAGTTCATCAGGTTCAAGGCGGATGAGCCGCCGACCATGTCGAGCGCCAGCTGGATCGGCGCCCCACCCGTTTCCCTGGCGACGCGCTTCGCGAGATCCGGCCCGTCGAGCAGCACGATATCGCCGCCGACCGACTTGACCTCCTCCATGACCTCCTCGCGGCGGACGATGTTGACGGTCTTGAGCCCGAGCGACTTGGCGATGGCCATCACCGCGCGCGCCGTCGCCGAATTGGCGCCGTTCTGGATCACCCAGCCGCCGGGCGGCACTTTCACGAAATCGGTCAGCAAGAGATAGGCGGTGGCCGGATTGACCCCGATCATGGACAGTTGCTGGACATCGGCATTGTCAGGCAGCGCACGCTGCCATGATGCGGTGAATTTGACCCGCTCGGTCCAGGTCGGGACCGTGAAGGGAATCAGCGTGCGGTCGCCCTCCTTCAGATTCCTCACCTGCGATCCGGCGGCAACAACCCGCCCGACGCCCTCGATCCCGAGCGTGGCCGGCGGTGACGGCAGATAGCCGTAGCGCCCGGCGATGATCATGAAATCCGAATTGTTGATCGGCGCAGCCTCAACCGCGACCACGATCTCGTCGGGGCCGGGGCTGCCGACGTCCGGCACCTCGTTGAGCTTGACCACGTCCGCTGCACGTCCGAAGGCAACGATCTGAACCGCTTTCATGGCGTGATCTCCCGATTTCGTTGTGTACTTCTAAGTACAGAATATGGATTACGTCAATAGCCGGACCTGCCTTCACGGCAAGGTGAAGGCTTCACATCCGACGCGGGAGTACATAAAAGATGGATATGGCAAGGCCGCGCAGCTTCGATCCGGACGATGTCCTGGAAATCGCCCGCCAGATGTTCTGGCAGAAGGGCTTTCAGGCGACTTCGCTCGACGACATCACGGCGGCAAGCGGCGTCGCGAAACCCAGCCTCTATGCGGCGTTCGGCGACAAGAACGCGTTGTTCCTGAAGGTGCTGGACCGCTATCACGACGGCATCCTCGGCTGGGCCGAGCGCGTGCTGGCGCAGCCGGGGCCCACGCGGGACGTCATCAGGCAGTGGCTTACCGGCTTCATTCCCTATTGCTCGGGCGAGAAGGGACAGCGCGGCTGCCTGTCGATCAATTCCGCGACCGACGGCTCGCTCGACCAGGTCGAACTCCGCAAGAGCATCGAGCGCTACAACCGGCGGCTTGAAGAGCTGCTGCGCACGCGGCTGCGCACCGATCGCGCCCAGTTCAGGAAGGGCTTTGACCCCGACGTCACCGCCCACACCATCATGGTGGTGCATGCCGGACTGCTGGCTCTCGCGCATCAGAGGCCGGATTCGAAGCAGGTGAAGGCCGTGATCGACCAGGTGATGAGCCTGCTCGCCTGAGTTTGTCGGCACCCGGCCCTCCCGGCAGCAGCTCCGCTGCTCTCACGAATGTGATTATATTACGATTATCATCTAATTGATGTCCCGATCTCGATGACCATGTCCGGGTTGGCTGTCATGGGCTTTCCGGATTTTGGGGATCAGATGAACAATCGGTTTTGGCGTGCGGCAATCGTTGTAGTCACCGCCCTGCTGGCGAAGCCGGCGATCGGGCCGGTGCAGGCCCATGATCACGGGCATCCCGAATTGAACGCCTGGTATGAGAGCCTGCGCAGCGTCAAGGGCCCCTGCTGCGACGGCAGCGACGCGAAGCGTGTCGATGACGCCGATTGGGACACCAAGGACGGCCACTATCGCGTCCGGCTCGAAGGCGAGTGGGTCGATGTTCCCGACGAGGCCGTCGTCGCCGGACCGAACCGTGCCGGCCGCACCATGGTCTGGCCGTATTATCTGGACGGGCACCCGAGGCCACGCTGCTTCATGCCGGGCAGCATGGGCTGAGTGCCCGCGAAAGCGCTATGCGCCCGGTTCGGTCACAGCGCGAGCTGGATCCGGTCCTCGCCGTCGGCCTCCGGCTTCGCCGGCACGGCGCAGCAGATCAGCACCTCGTCATCGGCCACCTCGGCGGCGGGCTGCTTCACATAGGTCACGGCGCCTGCCAGCAATCGCGCTCGGCAGGTTCCGCAATTGCCCTCCCGGCAGCTGAAGGCGGGGCTAAGGCCACGCGCTTCCGCCAGTTCGAGCAGCGTCCCCGCCTCCGGCGTCCAGCGCGCCTCCTTCAACGAAGTGGTGAAGGCGACCGGGACCGGCGTCGTCGCCGGTGGCCGGCGCGGCGGCGCTGTGGTGATGAGGTCGGGCGTCCGGACCAGCGACGAAGGACCGAAGGCTTCGGCGTGAATCCTGCCGTCGGCAATAATGTAGCCGCGCAGGGCGTCATAGAGCGATTGGGTGAACTGAGGCGGTCCGCACAGATAGAAGTCATAGTCGTTGAACGGCAGGACGCGCGACAACAGCGCCATGTCGATCCGTCCCGCCGCGTCGTAGTCTGTGCCCTGCTCGGCACCGTCGACATCGCCGAGGACGCGGATGATCCGCACCGCGCCGCCGGCGGCATCCACCAGCTGCTGCAATTCGTCGCCGAACGCGCGATCCTGTTTCGCATGCGCAGCCTGAAACAGGAATGTCGGCCGGATGCCGCGGGTGCGCAGCCCCTCATAGACCACGTGGCGCAGCATCGCGAGCAGCGGCGTGATGCCGACACCGCCGGCGAGCAGCACCGCGGGCCGCTTCTCGCGCGCATCGATCGTGAAGCCACCAGCCGGAGCGCGCGCTTCGATGATGTCGCCGACATGGATGGTGTCGTGGAGATGCTGCGATACGACACCGTCGCGCTTCACGCTGATCCGGTACATGCCGTCCGACGGCGCGACCGACAGCGTGTAGGTGCGGATGACTGGCTTGTCGATACCGGGCAACGAGAGACGGATCGGCAAATGCTGTCCCGCCCGGTGCGGAAGCAACCCCGCGCCGTCGTCCGGCTGCAAATGAAACGAGCGGATCGATCGGCTCTCGTCGACGATCCCAGTGACCTTGAACGGCCGCCACCGCGTCGCGCGCTCGGCCGCGCGGATTCGGTCGGCGGTCTGCCCCCAGTCGCCGGTCATCAGCGAATTCGGCGACCAGCCTTCGGCCCGGAACGCCCAGCGCAGCGGCAGCGCGCCGCGCCTCCGCACCAGACGGCGGGCACGGAAACTCCAGATCCGCTCGGCGCCCTGAAACGCCGCGATCTCCGGCGAGTCCAGCATCACCTCGGCATCGCCGCTCAGCTGCAGCAGGTCGCCGGTCTCGAAATCGACGAACACCAGCCCGGCCTTGCCGTTGACGAGGATGTTGCCGAGCGTGTTGAAGAACAGATTGCCGGAGAAATCGGGGATCGTCAGCGTGCCGTCGTCGGCGACGCGGACGAAGCCCGCCCGGCCGCCGCGATGCGAGACGTCGACCTGGCGACGGTCCTCACGCTCGGCATAGGACGCCACGAAGAACGTGTCGGCCGCCTTGATCATGTCGCGCGCGGCCTGATCGAGCGTCGTGCTCGCCTCGATCTCTCCCGCGAACGGTTCATCCGGCGCGCGCACGAAGGCGAAATCGCGCAGCTGGATGTACTGCGGGCAATTGCCAAAGCTCTGATCGAGCTCGAAGCTGAGTGCCTTACCTGACGATGCACGCAGCAGCCCGTTGGCACGGTTGCGGCGCCGCGTGTGCAATTCGATTCCGAGCAGTCCGATCGCATCGCCCTCGCGCATCCCCTCGCTGACGGGATCGCTGCGGTCGGGCCGCGCATCGATCTCGAGGCTGCGCGGTGTCGGCGAGGAAATGAAGCCGGGCCTACCGGCCAGCAACGAAGCCCAGGCGTCGCCGCTTCGGTCCACGCTGCCGACGACGATGAAGGGAATCTGCGCGAAGAAATCGCGATGCTGGTCGGGCATGAAGTCGCGCACCGCGCGCTGGCCGACGGCCTCCATCTTCTCGGCGACGCCGACCTGCCGTTGGATCGCCTTTTCGCCGGCATGCCAGGTCGCGAGCTCGCTCTTGGTTCGTCTGTCGCTCATCGTATCGCCCTCCCCTTCGGGGGTTGGACGGGCGCGCCCGACGGCACGCCCGGTCAGTAGGTCACGCAGCCGCCAGACCGACGGGGGTCTTGGCGAAGGCGACGAAGCCCGGCAGCGCCTCGATCCGGCGCAGCCACGCGTTGACGCGCGCATAGGCGGAGAGATCGACATTGCCTTCGGGTGCGCTGGACAGATAGCTGTAGAGCGCGACATCAGCGATTGTCGGCGCCTCACCGACCAGCCAGTCGCGCCCGGCGAGATGGGCTTCGAGCCGTTTCAGCAGAACATGCGCCCGCGCGATCACGTCGTCCGGATTGTGCTTCGCGCCGAACACGGTGATGAGGCGTGCCGCTGCGGGCCCAAACGCAAGATCGCCGGCAGCAACCGACAGCCAGCGCTGGACCGCGGCAGCGCCCTTTGCATCCTGCGGCAGCCAGTCGGTCCGGCCGAGCTTGGTCGCGAGATAGACCAGGATCGCGTTGGAGTCGGGGATGATTACGCCGTCATCATCCAGCACAGGCACCTGGCCGAACGGGTTGAGCGCGAGATATTCCGGCCGCTTCTGCGCGGCGGACTTGAGGTCGACGTCGACCAGTTCGTGCGGAATTCCCAGCAGGGACAAAAACAGCCGCGCGCGGTGCGCGTGGCCGGAGAGAGCGAAGTGATACAGCTTCATGTGCCGTTCCTGATGTGGTGGACGGGTTCATTCCCGATCGCCAGCTCAAGGTGGCCCATTGCAGCGGTTATTATAATTGCCGTCGACGGCACTTCATTATTGCATAAGTCGCAATAACACTTACTTGCGTCATGGCCGGGACTGTTCCTGCCACGACGAGGCCCTCGGCGGCGCACACGGTCGCGCGAACTGCGCCAACCTAAATCTCGACGATCACGTAGTTGTCCTCGATGTGCACCGGGAACGTCTCGGCAACATACGGCCCCTTCTGCAACTCGGCGCCGCTCTCGACCGCGACCGGATAGGAGCGGATCCTGAACCGCTTGGGATCGAACCAGGACTGCCCGTTGCGCATGTCGAATTCCCAGCCGTGCCACGGACAGCGCAGCATCTCGCCGACGCGGTCGCGCTGATAGATGCCGGGCTCCGGCGAGGTCAGGCGCGCGACGCAGGCCGCCTTCTCCAGCGGCGCGCCCTCATGCGGGCAACGATTGAGCAGCGCGAAGAACTCGCCATTGACATGGAACACGACGATGTCGCGGCCATCGAGGCCGAACACCTTGTTGCCGCCGGCCGGAATCTCACTGGTGCGCGCGACGATGTGACGGGTCATCGGAATCCTGGTGCCTGATGAGAGTAGGTCGAATAGCGACGGCGCTGCGCTCCCTCGCCCCGTTCTTACGGGGAGAGGGTTGGGGTGAGGGGCTATCTCCGCGGATACGGTGACAGATGAGATTGCGGAAGCTCCCCCTCACCCGGAATGCATCTAACGATGCATTCCGACCTCTCCCCGCACGCGGGGCGAGGTGAACCGGAGTCTGCGGCTCGGTTCGAAGCGAGGTCATCTCAATCCTAGAATTTGTAAACCGCGCGGGCGTTGGCATTGAAGATCTTGCGACGCTCGGCGTCCGTCAGCGGCGTCTTGAAGGCGTAGCGCGCGTCGTCATAGTCCCAATGCGGATAGTCCGACGAGAACAACAGCCGGTCGATGCCGACCCATTCGATCAGCTGCCGCAGGTGCCTGGCTTCATCCGGTTCGTCGATCGGCTGGGTCGTGAACCAGAAATGCTCCTTCACATATTCGCTCGGCCGGCGCTTCAGATGCGGCACCTCGCTGCGGAAGCGTTCGAAGTGCTGATCCATCCGCCACATCGTCGCGGGAATCCAGCCGAAGCCACCTTCGATGAACACGATCTTCAGTTTCGGGAAGCGCTCGGGAACACCTTCCAGCACCAGGCTGGTGAGGTTCGAGGCCACCGTGTGCGCGTTCGACTGATGCTCCTCGCAATAATAGGACGGCCAGCCGCCGCCGGTCGGAGCATGCCCGCCATAGCCGCCGACATGGATGCCGAGCGGCAGATCGAGCTCTTGCGCGCGTTCATAGATCGGCCAGTAGCGGCGGCGGCCGAGCGGCTCATTGGCACGCGGCGAGACGTTGATCTGGATGTATTCGCCTGATTTGGCGCAGCGCTCGATCTCGGCGAGGCCGAGGTCGGAGCCATCCTGCCCGACCAGGATCGAGGCCTTCAGGCGCGGATCGCGATGCGCCCAGAACGCCAGTTGCCAGTCGTTGATGGCGCGCTGGATCGCGGCGCCGAATTCCAGATTCTGCTGCGAGAAGATGAAGAGATCGAGCACCTGCAGGATCCCGAACTCGACGTCGAAGGGATCGAGATGCTGCTTGCGCATGAAATCGAGGTCGGAGCCGGGCACGCCGCCGGTCGGCGGCCAGGCATCGCGCCGCGCGATCAGCGGCGAGGAGCGCGGATACGGCGTGGTGCCGATATAGGGCGTGCGCAGGTGGCTGCCGTATTCCTTGAGATGCTGCTGCCAGCGCTTCGGCAAGAACTCGTTGAGGTCGCTGTGCGCGTGAAGGCTCGGATGGATGTCGCAGTCGATGATCTTCAGCCGCGTCGCCGCGGTCTTCTCCTGGTCGAGCATCGGGCGGTCGATGACGTCACTCATGCGATCCTCCTTCTTGTTTGCGCATGATCTTGTCGGAAAACCGGTTCCCACTTTTCCGGATCATGCGCGCGAATTACGAATTCAGCTTCAAACGCGGGAACGTTTCAATCGGATTGTCCTCGCACATCCGCTTGACGATGCTGTCGGGCAGATATCGCGGGATCGGATCGTCGCCGTCGAACTGCCAGTGCGGATAGTCGGATGCGAACAGGAACATCTTGTCGGAGCCGATCTGGTCGATGATGTCGGCGACGCTTGTTGCATCCAGCGGCGCGTCGAACGGCTGCATGGTGACGCGGAAATGGTCGCGGATGATCGCGGCCGGCTCGCGCTCCACCCACGGCACCTCGACTCGCACGCCGCGCCAGGTCTTGTTGGCGCGCCACATGAACGCCGGCAGCCAGCTGACGCCCGACTCCATCAGCACGACGGTCAATCCGGGATACTTCCCGAACACGCCCTCATAGATCAGGCTCAACGCCTGCGCCTGGAACGCCTGCGCCTCGGCGAGATAATATTCGTAGCGGTAGGACGGCCAGCCGATCGAGCTCGGCGCGCCCCGGTAGGCACTACCGGCGTGGATCGCGATCGGAAGCTTGTATTTCTCCGCGGCCTGATAGATCGGCCAGTAATGCCGCCGGCCGAGCAGCGTCTCGCCCTGCGAGGGCACCAGCACCGAGACGAAGCGATTGTCGCCGGCCCTGCGCTCGATCTCCTCGACCGCAAGGTCAGGCGCCTGGATCGGCACCACGATCGAGGCGCGCAGCCGCTTGTCCCTGGCAAGCCACTCGGCCGCGATCCAGTCGTTGATCGCCCTGCAGAAGTCCGCGGCCATGTAGGAATCGAATACCGCCTGCGCGCCAAAGACGACGTTGCAGATGGCGTGGCTGGCGCCGAGCTGGTCGAATGCGCCGCGCTGCACCATGGCAAGATCGCTGCCGGGCTTGCTGCCGTCCGCCGGCCGCCAGTCGGCGCGGCCGGACAGCGGCATCGACGGCGGGTAGGAATTGAGGTCGAGCCCGTCGATGGCGCGGCTGACGACCTGTTCCTTCCAGTGATCGCTCAGATAGGGCAGCAGCGTGGTGCGCGTTCCCCCCACCGCGGGATGGATGTCGCAGTCGATGCGCGTGGCCGCCATGGCGTTCCCCGGATTGATCTTCTTGTCGTCGTTGTTGGCGGCATCGCTGCCACGGATCGGACTGTGACGCCGATGGCGCGATCGTGCAAGCGGGTCCACGCGGGGCCGCCCTGCCCTGTGCGCGCACCGCCCTCACGCGAAGTTGCGGGATCGCGTGTGAATGGCGTCACCTGTTCAGTCCGCAAGACGTGCTAGCGATTCCGCGCCGCGGAAAGCGCGGATACAGGAGATGGGAATGGGACTGGGCCGACTGACGATCCTCGCATGTTCATTGTCGCTGGCCTCGTCCGCCGCATGGACCGCGCCTGCGACCACCTCGGGTTCGGTCGCGCTGGCGCTCGCCGGCGTGGTGGCGCCTTATTCGCCGTTGCCGGCCAAAGAGAAGAAGGCGGTCGTGGCGTTCTTCGGCGGCGACAGCAATGTCTCCTATGCCAGGAGGATCGTCGTCACCGCCGACAAGGTGGTCTGCCGCGCCAGCAATGTCGACATCATCTCGCGTTCCTGCGCGCTGACCTTCGGCGGCAACACCCACACAGTGAAGGGTAGCGAAGCCAACGCGATCTACGCGACCGTGGCGCTGGCCGGCGTGCCGCCCGACGGAGCCGCCGGGACGATCTACGAGGCGCTGTCGAAACTGTCCTGCACACTCGATCCCAAGGTGATCAAGGACAAGGCCGGCGGCGGCGCCGACTGCAGCTTCGAGCCGGGAAATTAGCGCCACTCTCCCTGCACGGTGACGCCCAGCCTCGCCGCGACACGGCGCGCGGTCTCTTCCCGCTGCTCCGTGATCGCGCGCACGGCCTGGCGCGACTGCTGCAGGATCTCGGGTGGCGCGGTCTCCGGCGTGCCGCTGTCGAACGGCGGCTCCGGCGCATACACCATATAGAGCTGGATCGCGCGCGCGGCATCGTCGCCGCGCAGTTCAGCCGCGAGCCGCAATGCGCCATCGATGCCTGCCGTGACTCCGGCGGCAAAGACGAAGCTTCCGTCCACCACCACGCGTTGGTTCACGGGCGTAGCGCCGAAAAACGGCAGCAGATGAAACGACGCCCAATGCGTCGTCGCCCTGCGCCCCTTCAGCAGGCCGGCCGCTCCGCAGATCAGCGCGCCCGTGCAGACCGAGAAGATGCGGCACGCCCCCGCCGCCTGCCGGTTGATCCAGCCGAGCACCTCCGTGTCCTCCATCAGGGCTTGCTGACCGAAGCCGCCCGGCACATGCAGCACGTCGAGCGGCGGCGCATCGGCGAGCGTCGCATCCGGTGTCAGCCGCAATCCCTTGATGTCGCGGACCGGCTCGGCGGTCTTGCCGTAGATGCGGTAGGTCGAATTCGGAATCCGCGACAGCACCTCGAACGGCCCGGTCAAATCGATTTGATCGACGCCTTCGAACAGCAGCGAACCGATCCGGAGATGAACATCGTGAGCAATCATCGAACTTCCCTCGAACTTTCCTTGCGCTATGGACAAAGCGAATCTAGCGCGGCAGGTTTCGGCGATGACGCCAACCAGCCCACGTTTTTCGCCAAACCGCCGCCGCTCAATCGAAGTGCTGGCATATCCGGCTGTGCAATTGCTCGACGTCACCGGGCCATTGCAGGTGTTCGCGTCCGCCAATGCGCTGGCGGCCAAGGCAGGCAACGCCGAGCCATATGAAGTCCGCGTCGTTGCAAAGGATGGCCCGAACGTTGAGTCATCCGCCGGCGTCGGGCTCGCGGTGCATCCGCTGCCCGCCATCGACACCGCGGTCGACACGCTGGTGATTCCGGGCGGCGACGGCGTCAACGCCGCGACGGCCGATGCCGTCCTGGTGGACTGGGTACGCGAGCGCGCCGGGCAGGCGCGCCGCACTGCATCGGTCTGCACCGGCGCGTTCCTGCTCGCCGCATCGGGCGTGCTCGATGGCCGGCGTGCCGCGACCCATTGGGGATTTTGCGCAGAGCTCGCCGAGCGTTTTCCTGATGTCCGCGTCGAGCCCGATCCGATCTTCGTGCGCGACGGTTCGTTCTGGACGTCGGCCGGCGTCACCTCCGGCATCGATCTGGCGCTGGCGCTGGTGGAGGAGGATCTCGGCCGCACGGCGGCGCTTGCCGTCGCCCGCTATCTCGTCGTGTTTTTCAAACGGCCGGGCGGACAGGCGCAATTCAGCGAAATCCTGTCGCTGCAAGCAACCGACGACAGGTTCAGCGCGCTGCACGACTGGATCAGCAACCATCTCGCCGGCGATCTCTCGCTGTCGACGCTGGCGAAACAGGCCGGCATGAGCGAGCGCAGCTTCAGCCGCCATTACGCGGAAGCGACCGGCTTGACGCCGGCACGCGCGATCGAGCGGCTCCGGGTCGAGGGCGCGCGGCATCTGCTTTCGGAAACGCGCCTGCCGATCAAGCGCATCTCGCAGCGTTGCGGCTTCGGGTCCGAGGAGACGATGCGGCGCAGCTTCCTGCGCCTGCTGTCGACCACGCCGCAGGACTATCGCGCCAGGTTTGCGCTCTGAAGTGCACGGCCGGCCGCGCGGTCGACGTGCAATGATTGACGCCAGGCGCGATCGCCTCAGCCGTTCCAGGCATATTCCTGCAACGCCGCCTCCAGCGGCGGATTGGTGACGCTGCCGGTGTAGTTGGTGATGGTCGAGGCCGCCACGATGGTGATCACCTCAAGCACGAGGTCCTTGTAGAACCCGGCTGCCAGGAATCGTTCGATCTCCTCTTCGTCGAGCCGCCCACGCTTTTCGATCAGCGACCGCGCCAGCGTCGAGAGCGCGCCGAGTGTCTTGTCGGCAGGCGAGCGGCCAGCACGCATCGCGTCGACATCGGCCGGATCGAGGCCAGCCTGCAAGCCGAGCGCGGAATGCAGCGCGACTGCCCAGGCGCAGCCATTGGTCACCGCGTCGGTGAGCAGCACGGTCTGGATCTGCTGCTCGGTGAAGCTGCCGCCGTGAACCTTGTCGAAGATGCCGAGGAAGCTCTGGATCAGCACGGGTGACGTCGCCATCGTCGCCGCAAGGTTCGGGATCATGCCGAACCGCGCCTCGACCTCGCGCAAAGTAGGCCTCGAGGCTTCAGGGGCAGACTCGAGCGTATGGACAGGAAAAAGCGCCATCGGAAATGCCTTTCGCGGTGTTGATTGAACCCGAAGCCTCCAGGCGCGGCTGAGCTGTTGCGATCCGCGCGCGGGCAACCGGATTCGATGGAAGCTATCTAGACCCGCCCTGACGCGTGCGTTCGCCAAACTCCCCACGTTCCGCGCCATCCAGGCGGCGGTGCGGGGCTCGCTGAGCTTCAGCTCCGTCCACTGTCATTGCGAGCGAAGCGAAGCAATCCATGTTTCCGCGCAACGGATAGATGGATTGCTTCGTCGCTGTCGCTCCTCGCAATGACGGTTGCAAGTCCCGCTTAGACCCCGGCGCGGTCCTTCACCCGCCGCGTCACGATCCCGAGCAGGCGGCCGAGCGTGCCGGCGGCGGGGCCCTTCTTGCGCGCCAGCGCCAGCGGCGCGACGAGGCCGGTGGCGCGCTCGAGGCGGAGATAGGAGACGCCGGCGGTCTCGAGCCGCGCCATCGATTCCGGCACGATCGAAATGCCGAGCCCCGCCGCGACGAGGCTGAGCGTCGACACCATCCGCGTCGCCTCCTGCGCCACCTTCGGGCTGAAACCCGCGGCGCGGCAGGCGGCGATGATACTGTCGTAGAGGCCGGGCCCGGTCGGACGGCGGTAGAGGATCAGCGGCTCGTCGGCGAGCGAGGCCAGCGAAGTCCGCCGGCGGGTGTCCTTGCGGGCGCGCGGGTGATGGTCCGGCAATGCGACCACCATCTCCTCGTCGAGCAGATGCCTGATCGTGAGGTTCTCCAGCCGCTCGCCTGGCGCACGCACGAATGCGGCATCGAGCCGATCGGCCTCGACGGCTGCGATCAGCTCGCCGGTCGAGGCCTCCTCGAGCGACAGCGTGATCGCCGGCGCGCGCTCGCGCATTTCGCGCATCACGCCGGTGACGAAAGGATGGAAGGCGGCCGAAGAGGTGAAGCCGATTGCAAGCTGCCCCTCCTGGCCGCGGCTCGCGCGGCGCGCGGCCTCCACCGCGAGGTCGGCGTCGCGCAGGATCGCGCGCGCCTTGCCGACGAAGGCACGGCCGGCCGCGGTCAGCTCGACCCCGCGCGGCTGCCGGCGAAACAGCGGCGCGCCGATCGCGGCTTCCAGGGCGCGGATCTGCTGGCTCAGCGGCGGCTGCTGAATGCCGAGCCGCGCGGCGGCGCGAGTGATATGGCCTTCCTCGGCGACCGCGACGGCATAGCGGAGATGGCGCAGTTCGATCATCAGGACAATCCATATGCAATAGATATGCAAATTCGCATATCCATATATTGGATATTTGGCACGCGGCCAACTAGAGTCGGCTCAACAACAAATCAAACCGGAGCCGCCCCGCCGATGGACGCCATCCCCGCCGCGCAAACCACTAAGCATCACGCACCTGACGTCGGCGAGTTGTTCACGGGCTTCTTCATCCTCGGACTGACCGGCTTCGGCGGCGTGCTGCCGCTGGCGCGCCACATGATGGTGGAGAAGCGCGGCTGGCTCACCGGCGCGGAGTTCACCGACCTGCTCGGGCTGTGCCAGTTCCTGCCCGGCGGCAACATCATCAACATGTCGGTCGCGGTCGGGCTGAAGTTTCGCGGCATTCCCGGCGCGTTCGCGGCGATCCTCGGCCTGATCGCGGTGCCGACCGCGGTCGTGATCGGCCTTGGTGTGATCTATGGCCGCTTCGCCGACGACCCGGTCGTCCGTCATCTGTTCGGCGGTCTCGCCGCCGCGGCGGCCGGGCTCCTGATTTCCACGGCGATCAAGATCGCCTGGCCGCTGCGGCGCGATGTGCTCGGCCTCTTCATCGGTGCGCTGTGCGTGCTCGCTATTGCCGTGTTCAGATTGCCGCTGCTGCCGACCCTGTTGACGCTGGCGCCGCTCAGCATTGTCCTCAGGTCGAGGCAGGCATCATGAGCGCAACCCTCGTCACGCTCGCGCTGATCTTCGCCGAACTCTCGCTGCTCGCCTTCGGCGGCGGCAACACCATCCTGCCGGAGATGCAGCGTCAGGTGGTCGACGTCCATCACTGGATGACGGCGCAGGAATTCGGCGCGCTGTTCGCGCTGGCGCAGGCGGCACCCGGGCCGAACATGATGGTGGTGCCGCTGGTCGGCTGGCATGTCGCGGGCTTCTCCGGCGTGCTGGTGACATCGCTCGCCAAGTTCGGGCCGTCGTCGCTGGTGACAGGCTTCGCGCTGCGGCTCTGGGAACGCTTCAAGGACCGACCCTGGCGCCGCACCGTGCAGGCGGGGCTGGTTCCGGTCACCGCCGGGCTCGTCACGGCCAGCGCCATCGTCATCACCCACGCATCGGCCTCGAGCTGGGGCACCATCCTGATCGCGGCTGGCGTCGCGATCGCCACCACCACGACGCGCATCCATCCGCTTGTCGCGCTCGCCGCCGGCGCGGTGCTCGGCCTGTCCGGCATCGGACAGCCCTGACATTCGGCCTGTTGCGGCGATGGCGCATCGTTCCACGCGGCGATGTGCGCGCTTTCGCCGCAATGGATGCGACGTCGCCAGCGGCTATGTTGATAATGCCATGATCGACACGCTTCGCATCGACACCCGTATTGCGCGCCGCGAATTGCGCGCCGGACGTCTGCACGCAGGCAATTAGCCGGCCGGCGATCGCGCGCCGTCCGGATTCCTCGACGTCATCAAGATCATTTCAGTCCGTCGCGTCGCGAGATATCCGCGCGCCGGCGCTCGTGCGCCTCCGATCAACCGCAAAGATCAACCGACATGACCCGAACCATTCAAAACAGCTTTACCGCCCTGGCATTGCCGCCGATCGTGATCACCGCGAGCGAGGCGCATCGCCTCAGCGCGCTGGCCGATTCCAGCATGGCGGTGTTTCCCCGCGTCGCCCAGTTCCTCGCACGCGAGACGGACCGCGCCCAGCTCGTCGCCGACGACGCCGATTTGCATGACGTGGTCCGCATGGGCTCGCTTGTGCGCTACCGCGACGACGAGACCGGCGACGTCAGGGAGGTCATGCTCGTCTATCCGCACGAAGCCGACATCGCGCTGCGGCGCATCTCGGTGCTGACGCCGGTCGGTGCGGCGCTGATCGGATTGTCGGTCGGCCAGACGATCGATTTTCAGACGCCGAGCCAGCAGACGCGTTCGGTGACGGTTTTGGCCGTGACGCATGAGGGCTAGCGGCTTTACGCCGCCTGATGACACTGTCCCATCTCGATCCCGTGCCGGCGCCCGCGCGCGATGCCCTCGGCGATCGCCTTCACGACGATCTCGGCGTCTTCGGGGGAGAGATGATCGAGCGGCTGCCAGGCGCGCATGATGTCGCGTGCGCGATCGAGGTCGCCGTAGATTGCAAGGAGAGGAAGCGATTTGCTCGGCATGTCCGTTGCTCCCAACCGCAGCTGGGCGAGTCTACTCCATCTGGACAGGTCGAGCCATGCGTCCGGCAACCGCGATTGCGTGCATTGCAGATCGCCGATGCATGGCGAGGGCGTTCCTGCCCCCGCCATCAACGCATTCGGTTACTCCGCGCCGGAGCCGCCCTGCACGATCTTCTCGTTCAGCTTCTGATCGACGGTTTCGACCGTGCGGTCGATCTCGGCGCTCGGCGTGCCGAGCTGATGCGAGATCAGCTTCACCAGCAGGTCGACGCGTTCTATGAAGGGCGCGCCGGCGGCGACCGCGCGGGCCGCCGATGACGGCTTGAGCAGGCTTTCCGCGGCCTTGGCGTATTTCGCGAACGGCACCTGGTCCGCGGGGTCGGCGCCGAGCTTGCGCGCGATGCCGTCGACGTGGTCGTAGATCGCCTGCGAGCGCGTCAGGTCGCCGTGCACGGCGTCGCGGATCGATTGCGGCTCCGTCGGCGTGATGCAGCGATAGTTGCCGGTCAGCAGCATCGACCACTTCGCCAGCGGCACGAACAGCGAATCGAACACCTTCAGCTTCACCGGAACGTCCTGGCCGTCGAGCGTCACCGCGTCGATGTCGGCTTCCAGCTCGCGCAGCACCTTGTTGTGCTTGTCGTCGGCGAAGGCGGAGGCCTTGAAGTTGGTCGGCAGGCCGACATGCAGCACATTGGCCTTCTCCTCCGGCGGACGGAAGGCCTGCGGATCGGGCGAGCACAGCGTGACGAGGCCCGGCTCGAAGCGCTCCCACACCTGCGCGTTGGTGTAGGCCTCCTCGAGGTCCATGCCGGCGAGTGCGGGGATCCGCTTCAGATACGGCAACGGCGGCATGTTCATGATCGACAGGCAGGGCAGCTTCGCCGCCGCGATCTTGATCATCAGCACGCGAACCGTGTGGTTGGTGTATTGCGGCTCCTGCATCGCAAGGCCGACCATGTCGTAGCGCGAGACGTCGACATCGGCAGGCGTGACGGCGTCGAGCTTGCCCGGCAGATCGCGCGAGAAGATCGAGCGGTGCTCCTTCTCGTCGCGCAGCTTGATCCGCACCTCGGTGCCTTCGCGGTTGATCAGGTCGGCGGTGTTCTTCCGGCACACCAGGGACACGTTGTGACCCGCCATCAGCAGCTTGGTCCCCAGCAGGGAGCCGTAGGAGGCTCCCAAAATCAGAATGTTGCGCGCCATGCTCTCTCCAATAGCCCTCCTCACGAAAGGCTTGCTCTCCAAATCCTGTCCGAAGCTGCTGCCGAACCGATGCCCGGTCGATCTTGGCCGTCCCGCATCCACGGGCCGACGATCGCCACATCACCAGACAATCAAGATCAGCTGGTGTATGGTATGCCACCGTCTATCGCAGATCGACAAGCGGCTGCCAAGGGGATTATCTCGCGTGCGGATTTTCGTTCCGCGATCAGGAAGGGCATTCGAGCTTGCAAGTCGCCGCCGACCCGACGGATCGGGCTGAAGAAATCCTCGTCTCAGCTTCCCGGCTGTTTGCCCGCCACTCCTATGCCAACGTGACGATGGAGCAGGTCGCAGCATCGGTGCAGGCCGTGCCGGGCGCGCTGTACCACTATTTCCGCGACAAGGAAGATCTCATCTTCCACTGCTATCTGCGCGGCCTTGCGATCTATCGCCACGAAATCGAGGCGGCCGCCGAGCCCGGCATCGACGGGCTCGAGATAATCAGGCGCTTCGTGCGCGGCAGGCTGAGGCCCGAAGGCCAGCGCATGATCCTGTTCAGCGATATCGATGCGCTGGCCGCGCCCTACAGCAGCGAGGTCCATGCCAAGCGCTGGCAGAATGCCGCGCTGCTGGCGGACATCCTCGATCGGGGCGTGGCGGACGGCTCGATCGCCTGCGACGAGCCGCTGCTCACGGCGGTGGCGCTGATCTCCATCCTGGACTGGGTTCCGTTCTGGCTGTCCGAACGCGACTACTACACGCGGCAACAGGCGATCGATGCCATCGACGACATCATCACGCATGGCGTCTACCGGCGCGAGATCGCGCTTCCCAAAATGCCCGAGCCGCTCAGCCTCGCCCCTTTTCTCGAGGCTCGCACAGCGTTGAACAAGCGGGCCGCCAAGTTCGACAGGATGCTGTCGATTGCTTCCGACAGTTTCAACCGAAGGGGCGCCTCGGGCACGTCGCTCGAGAGCATCGCCGTGGATGCGGGCATGACGCGCGCCGGCATCTACTATCACTTCAGTGAAAAGGAGAGCCTGCTGCTGGCCTGCCTGCGACGCGGGCTCGCCGGCGAGGTCAGCATTCGCGAGCATCTGCAAGAGCACAGCCTTGGAGCATTCGATCACATCGTTCAGCGAATTCGCCTGCTGTTGATGCTGCACGACACGCCCTGCGGCCCAAAGGCGACCTACCACAACATCAACTATCTCAACGACGCAGACCGAAAAGCCTATGTCGGAGACGTGCTGGCGACGATCCGACAAGACCAGAACAGCTATCAGCGCTGGGTCGACGAGGGCCGTTTCCGCCGCATCGATACCTATTTCGCGGAGCGCATTCTCACCGGAATGGGCCACTGGTATCCGATCTGGTTCAAGACCAGGCGTGACTGGTCTCCAGCCGAGATCGCCGATCATTTCGCGCGGCTGTTCCTCGCGGGCCTCAAGCCGCGCCGACATCCGGGCTAAGGCGCCACGGTAGCGATCGTGGTTTCCCCTTCCCCCTGAACGGCGAAGATCGGGATGGGGGTCAGTCGCAGGCGACGCTCCAAGTGGCGACAGCCGATCCCCACCCGCTTTGCTCTAACGAGCGAAGCGACCTCCCCTTTTCAAGGGGAGGTTTGGAGACGGACGACGCCGGTTCGGAACCGCGAATAAGCGTGAGCCCCATCCAAAAGTTTACCTGTAATTCAAAACAGCGCCCGATTCCGCCGACATATGGCCTATAACATCATAATACCTTCTGCTAAAACTTGACGCAGTATTCAAAGCGAAAGTTGCGAAGGCTCGGCGATTGGGGTTATGAGACGGCCTCGATCGCTAAAGATCAAAAAACACGAGCAAGGGAGAACGCAGGATGCATAGGCTGATCGTTGCCGCCGCGGCAGCGCTGACGGTGTTGGGAGGCGCGGCGTCCGCGCAGGAATCCATCAAGATCGGCTATATCGATCCGCTCTCCGGCGGCGGCGCCAGCGTTGGCGAAGGCGGCCTGAAGACGTTTCAGTATCTCGCCGACGAGTTGAACGCCAAGGGCGGCATCCTCGGCCACAAGGTCGAGATCGTCCCGCTCGACAACAAGACCAATCCGCAGGAAAGCCTGGTGCAGGCGCAGAAGGCGGTCGACGCCGGCGTCCACTACATCACCCAGGGCAACGGCTCGTCGGTCGGTGCGGCGCTGGAAGACTTCGTCACCAAGCACAATACGCGCAACCCCGGCAAGGAAGTGCTCTACTTCAACTACGCCGCGGTCGATCCGGCGATGACCAACGAGAAGTGCAGCTACTGGCATTTCCGCTGGGATGCGAACTCGGACATCAAGATGGAAGCGCTGACCAACTACATGAAGGGCCAGCCGTCCATCAAGAAGGTCTACCTGATCAACATGGACTATTCGTTCGGCCAGTCGGTGCGCACCACGGCGCGCAAGATGCTGGGCGAAAAGCGGCCGGATATCCGGGTCGTCGGCGACGAACTGCACCCGATGCTCAAGGTCACCGACTTCTCGCCCTACATCGCCAAGATCAAGGCGTCCGGCGCCGACACTGTCGTGACCGGCAACTGGGGCCAGGACTTCGCGCTGCTGCTGAAGGCGGCGGCCGACGCCGGCCTCAAGGTCAACTGGTACACCTATTATGCCGGCGGCGCCGGCGGACCGACCGCAGTCAAGCAGGCCGGCCTCGAGGGCCAGGTGTTCCAGATCAGCGAAGGCGTCCCGAACTCCGGCAACAAGGCGGCGATGGATTTCGAGAAGGACTTCCGCGCCAAGACCGGCATTTCCGTCTGGTATCCGCGCGCGGTCAACGAGATGCGGATGTTCAAGGCGGCCGCCGAGAAGGCCAATTCGATCGATCCGGTGAAGGTCGCGGCCGCACTCGAAGGCATGAAGTTCGACGTGTTCGACGGCGGCGAGGGCTTCATCCGCAAGGACGACCACCAGTTCTTCCAGCCGATCTACATCTCCTCGTTCGGCGCGCTGGCCGACAAGACCAAGGAGCCGTTCGACGAGGAAAACACCGGCTGGGGCTGGCGCATCGTGTCCAAGATCGACACCGCGCAGACGATGCTTCCGACCACCTGCAACATGAAGCGGCCCTGATCGGCCACATCAGTCATTCCGGGATGGTGCGCAAGCACCAGACCCGGAATCTCGAGATTCCGGGTTCGCCCGCTGACGCGCGCGCCCCGGAATGACAGGTAAGCTCCTTTCCTTCGACAGGTCTGATCACGTGAACCGTTCCAGTCTCAAGCGAGTGCGCCGTGGCTGAGCTGATCGTCATCTCGACGCTCAACGGCGTCCTGTTCGGCATGCTGCTGTTCCTGTTGTCCAGCGGGCTCACCGTCATCTTCAGCATGATGGGCGTGCTGAACTTCGCGCATGCCAGCTTCTACATGCTCGGCGCGTTCTTCGGCTTTCAGCTCACGCGCTGGATCGGATTCTGGCCGGCCCTGGTGCTGGCGCCGCTGCTGGTCGGCGCGGTCGGCATGGCGGTCGAGCGCTACGGTCTGCGCAACACCCACAAGCACGGCCATGTCGCCGAACTGCTGCTGACCTTCGGACTTGCGTTCGCGATCGAAGAGATCGTCTCGATGATCTGGGGCAAGAGCCCGGTGGACTACCGCGTCCCGGCGGCGCTCGACTTCCCCGCCTTCACCGTGTTCTCCACCAATTACCCCGCCTACAAGATCTTCATGCTGGTGATCTCGGTCGTGATCTTCATCGCGCTGCTGGTCACCTTGAAGAAGACGCGCGTCGGCCTGATCGTGCAGGCCGCGCTGACCCATCCGAGCATGGTCGGCCATCTCGGCCACAATGTCGGCCGCGTGTTCATGCTGGTGTTCGGCGTCGGCAGCGCGCTCGCGGGCCTTGCCGGCGTCATCGCCGGTCCCTCGCTGGTGACGCAGTCCGACATGGCCGCGCTGCTCGGCCCGATCCTGTTCGTCGTCATCGTGTTCGGCGGCCTCGGCTCGCTGCCCGGCGCCTTCATCGCTTCGCTCCTGATCGGCTTGATCCAGACCTTTGCAGTTGCTTTGAACGGCTCGCTCGCCAGCGTGTTCGGCCCGCTCGATCCGAGCCTCGGCCCCTCGCCGCTCACGGACATCTGGAACGTCACGATCGCGCAGATCGCGCCGATCCTGCCTTATGTGCTGCTGGTGCTGGTCCTGATCTTCCGCCCCATGGGCCTATTGGGGACGCGCGAGTCATGAGCAACGCTTCCACGCCCTCCATCGCTGCGGCCAAGCAGGAGCCCGGCAGCGCCTTGAGCTTCTATGGTGTCTGGCTGCTCGCCGCGGTCGCGCTGGTCGTGCTGCCGCTGGTGTTCGGCACCGGCGGCTCGCTGACCTCCTTCAGCCTGATCGGCATCGCGATCATCTTCGCGCTGTCCTACAACATCCTGCTCGGCCAGACCGGGCTGCTGTCGTTCGGACACGCCGTGCAGTATGGCCTCGGCGGTTTCCTCGCCGTGCACGTCATGAACGCGGTCGCGAGCCACAACTGGCCGATCCCGCTGCCGGTGATCCCGCTGGTCGGCGGCATCGGCGGCATGGCGTTCGCCCTCCTCGTCGGCTGGGTCATGACCAAGCGCGCCGGCACCGTGTTCGCGATGATCTCGCTTGGCATCGGCGAGCTGGTCGCCTCGTCGTCGCTGATCCTGCGTAGCGTGTTCGGCGGCGAATCCGGCATCACCACCGACCGCACCTCGCTGATGCCGATGTTCGGCTGGACCTTCGGGCCGCAGATCCAGGTCTATTACCTGATCGCGTTCTGGGTGATGGTGTCGGCGATCGCGATGTATGCGCTGACCCGCACGCCGCTCGGGCGGATCTGCAACGCGGTGCGCGACAATCCGGAGCGCGTCGAGTTCATCGGCTACGATCCGCATGTGGTGCGCTATCTCGCCTACATGTTCGCCGGCTTCTTCGCCGGCATCGCCGGCGGGCTGACCGCGATCAATTTCGAGATCGCCAACTCGGCCTATCTCGGCGCGACGCAGTCAGGCCTCGTGCTGTTCTCCGCGTTCATCGGCGGCACCGCCTATTTCTTCGGTCCGATCCTCGGCGCCATCCTGGTGACCTATCTGCAGCTCGGGCTGACCAGCGTCACCTCGGTCTGGCAGCTCTATTTCGGCATCATCTTCATCGGCATCGTGATGTTCGCACCCGGCGGCATCGCCGGCATCCTGATGAAGCACCGTCCGCTGATCCGCGCCGGGACCCTCGGCACCGTGATCCCGTCCTATCTGGTCGCGGCGATCCCGACGCTGGCGCTGGCGCTCGGCATCATCCTGACCATCGAAACCGTTGCGCGGTTCTCGGGCGGCGATGTGATCAACCTGCTCGGCGTTCCCTTCGTCGCCACGGCGCCGACCACCTGGGCGGCCGCGGCGGTCCTGCTCGTCGGCGGCTTCCTGGTCGCGCGCATCACCTGGCGGCGCGTCGCGGAAGCCTGGGACCGCGCCGCGACGGTGGCCCGTGACCGGGGGTATCTCGCATGACCGCAGCCATCCAAGTCAACGCCGTCGAGAAGAGCTTCGGCAATGTCGCCATCATCCGCGATCTCAACCTGAGCGTCGCCAAGGGCGAGCGTCACGCCATCATCGGCCCGAACGGCGCCGGCAAGTCGACGACGTTCAACCTGATCAGCGGCCACATCAAGCCGACCTCCGGCGAGATCCGCCTCAACGGCGAGGTGACCTCGGGCTTGCGGCCCTTCGAGATCAACCGGCGCGGGCTGTCGCGCTCGTTCCAGGTCACCAACGTGTTCGCCCGCATGACGGTGTGGGAGAACGTCCGCTGCGCCGTGCTGTGGGCGACCGGCCACCGCTACGCGTTCTGGAAGAACGTCGACAATCTGCCCGAGGTGAAGCAGCGCACCGCGCAGATCCTCGACGACATCCATCTCAGCCACCGCCGCGACGTGCCGGCGGGCCTCTTGACCTATGCCGAGCAGCGCGAGCTCGAGATCGGCATCACGATCGCGGGCGGCGCCAGCGTCATCATGCTGGACGAACCGACCGCGGGCATGAGCCACGCCGAGACCGAGCGCGCCGTCGCGCTGATCCGCCGCCTCACCGAGGGGCGCACGCTCGTGATCGTCGAGCACGACATGAGCGTCGTGTTCGGCCTCGCCGACCGCATCTCGGTCTTGGTCTACGGCCACATCATCGCCTCCGGCACGCCGGAGGAGATCCGCGGCAATCCGAAGGTCAAGGAAGCCTATCTCGGCGAGGAGGTCGACTGATGCTCGAGGTCAGGAATCTTCACGCCTATTACGGCAAGAGCCACATCCTGCAGGGCGTCGATCTCGACATCGCGGCCGGCGAGGTCGTCAGCCTGCTCGGGCGCAACGGCGTCGGCCGCTCCACCACCGTCAAGGCGATCATGGGCGAGGTGCCGCCGCAGGGCACCATCCGCTTCAAGGGCCAGGATATCGCAGGTCTTCCGAGCCACAAGATCGCACGCCTCGGCCTCGGCTATGTGCCGGAGCATCGCGATATCTTCCCGAGCCTGACGGTTCGCCAGAACCTGATCCTCGGCATCAAGGACCCGCGCCGCCCCGGCAAGTGGCGGCTGCAGGAGATGCTCGACATGTTCCCGAACCTCGCCGCGCGCGCCGACACGCCGGCGGGCGTGCTGTCAGGCGGCGAGAAGCAGATGCTGACCACCTGCCGCACGCTGCTCGGCGACCCCGAATTGATGATGATCGACGAGCCGACCGAAGGCCTCGCACCGCTGATCGTGCAGCAGGTCGGCGAGCTGATCGCGCGGATCGCCAAGGCCGGCGTCGCGATTCTCCTTGTCGAGCAGAAGCTGTCGATCGCGATGAAGATCTCCAACCGGGTCTACATCATGGGCCACGGCCGCGTCGTGTTCGAAGGCACCCCCGACCAGCTCAAGAGCAATGCCGCCGTTCGCGAGGAATGGCTCGAGGTGTGAGGCGGCGGTCGGCGAATAGACGACGCAATCGAAAGTCCGCTTAGCAGCGCCATCAGTCAGTTCGCGAACACGACCCAGACCAGCGCGACCAAGAGACTGTGGAAACAAATTATCGAAGCCAGGAATAGCCAGTCGTCCCCGGTCATGGGGCCGAAAACCACGGCCGAAGCGCGGCGACAGCGACACGCGAGCTGGGACAAGAGGTTCGACTGCATCGGACTGCCCTAGCGGAGTACACTCCGCCAGGTCTTGCTAGTCTGTGCCAGCTAGTTGAGAGCTGGTGTCAGCCCATCACCGATCGCCATTCGAGCTGCGATAGGCCCTCGGCGTGAGGCCGGTCCAGCGGACGAACGCATGTGTGAAGGAAGAGACCTCGCTGTAGCCCAATAGCCATGCGATCTTGGAAATCGGCAGCTCCTCATCTTCGAGGTAATGGCGGGCAAGGGCAATTCGAAACGCCTTGAGAACGTCTGAGAAGTCCACCCCCTCCGACGACAATGCGCGAGCGAGAGTTCTCCGGCTCATGCCAAGACGACGCGCGACCGCCTCGGCATTGGCTTTGCCGTGCGGCAGCAACTGGGCGATGTGTCCTTCGACGCGTGACTGCACGCTGCTTCGTCTCGGTGCCCGGTTACGAAGCGCTTCGTCGGCATATTGAAGCAACATCCTGTTGAGATGCAAATCGGCCCCCACGACAGGCAATGCGCCGATCCGGGACGGAAACAAAAGCTCGTCGCTGTCCGCTGCAAATTCGATCTCGCATCCAAGAAGAGATCGCACATCCGACGGCGTTTCTCGTCTGGAGTGCTTCAACTTGATTTGCTTTGGGACCAGCCTGCCGTCAGTCAGTGCGCGGCAAATACGGATCAGCGCAACCAGCCAGAATTCCGCATGGTGACGATCCGACGACCGATCGATGTTGACATATTCGAACCCGATGGCGAAGCCGCGATCCAGCGAGCTTCGCAACCGCACACCCTCGTTGTTGATCGCGCAGTAGCGTCCGCCGATTTGCAAGGCGTCAACGAGATGCTCCGATGAAGCCATGACGTAGTACAGAAGCCCGATCTTGCCCAGCTCGAAGCCTTGAGCCAGATGGAGTCCGAAGCAGTCGTCCTGCAATTCCCTTGCGGCGAGTTCGAGCAGCCTGACCTGCGCTCGTGCATCGATGCGGCGCTTGCGGTCCTCGACGTCGTCGATTGCCAGGCCTGCAGCTGACACGATCGGGACCGGATCAACCTGCGCATCGCGCAGCCGGGCACATGCGAGACGCGCGATTCCCCCGGCAGAGCTCGGTATCGACGGCAAGGCGCTAGCAACGCGTGTGGCGGCTTTCATTCGGCACCGAACTGTGTTCGTGGCTCAACGTCGGGAGCTTCCGGGATCGTATTTTGACCTATGTCAAACGAGCTCATGGGTTCGAGGCATCCGGTCTGACACCATCTCGCAATTTAACGACCCAGGATCACAAGACGCAACGGACGCAAATCGTCTAGCCGATTGCTCCGCGGCCAATCCATTTCTGCCTTGAAACGACGGCAGTCGGCTTCCAATGGGCCTGCGCAGGGGCGAACTCGTCATGGGCTTGGTCAAGCATGCAAATTCGCTGGGACAGGCGATTGGCGCCGAAGCGAACAGCCATATGAGCTAGGTCGTGGTTGGACAAACACCTGCCCAGCATAGCGGCATTCATCGTTCAATTCATTACACGATCATTGAAGGCGAGACCGCCGGCACCTGGCGTTACTCGTTCTCCATCGGCGATCGCAACTATTCGGGAACGGTTCAGGCGGTCCTGGGATTGCTGGCGGCACGCCGCGTAAGGATGAAGATCGATCGGGTGTTAAGGCAAAACGCGTCAATTGATCATCAAGGCCGGCAGCGGGTGGAGAAAGAGGTCGAGACGCCCGCTCCGCTCGTCCCACCAGCCGATCCCAAGGACTAGCGCGGCTGTAGCCGCGCTAGCCCGGCCGGAGCAACGCCACCACGTCGCCCGCGCGCAGCGTCTGGCCGGGCTTCACCGGCACCGAGGCGATGCGGCCCGCCGCGGGTGCGTGCACGGAGATCTCCATCTTCATCGACTCGATGATGGCCAGCACGTCGCCGGCCGCGACCTTGGCGCCTTCCTCGACCAGCACCTTCCAGATGTTGCCGGGCACTTCGGAGAACGCGCCGATCTGACCGTCGGGAATCCCCGTCGCGGCGGCTGCCGCATCGATCGTTTCAGCCGGCGCCTCGTCGAGCTTCATCTCGCGCCAGCGCTGGCGCTCGGCATCGAACGCGGCCTGCTGCGTTGCCTTGAACGTGGCGATTGACGGCTTCGCGTCGGCCAGTGTCCTGGCATAGTCGGCGTAGGAGAACTCGCCCTCTTCGATCCTAATGTCGTATTGGCCGTGCGGGAACGCGGCGCGCGCGTCGAGCAGTTCATCGGCGTCGACCGGGAAGAAGCGGATCTTGTCGAAGAACCGCAGCAGCCAGGGATGGCCCGGCTCGAACACCCGCGTGGTGCGCCAGGTGTTCCAGACCTGGATGGTGCGGCCGAACAGCTGGTAGCCGCCCGGCCCTTCCATGCCGTAGATGCACATATAGGCGCCGCCGATGCCGACCGCGTTCTCCGGCGTCCAGGTCCGCGCCGGGTTGTACTTCGTGGTCACCAGCCGATGCCGCGGGTCGAGCGGCGTCGCCACCGGCGCGCCGAGATAGACGTCGCCGAGGCCGAGCACGAAATAATCCGCGTCGAACACGATGCGGCGGACATCGTCCTCGCTCGCAAGTCCGTTGATGCGCCGGATGAACTCGACATTCGACGGACACCATGGCGCATCGGCGCGCACCAACTCCTGATATTTGCGCATCGCAAGCTCGGCCTCCGGATCGCGCCACGACAGCGGCAGATGCACGGTGCGGCTCGGCACCCGCATCGCGTCGACCGGCGGCAATTCGCGCTCGATCCGCCTGAGCACGTCGAGCAGCTTCGTTCGCGACAACGCGGTGCCGTCATAATGGATCTGCAGCGAGCGGATGCCGGGCGTCAGATCGATCAGGCCACTGAGCTTCGCCTCTTCCAGCGCCTGCGCCAGCACATGCACGCGCAGCCGCAGCGCGATGTCGAGCTCCATCGGACCATACTCGACCAGCAGATTGTCGTCGCCGGCGCGGCGATAGACCACCGGAATCGGGCCGTCGTCATTCCGACCGACGATCGCCGATCCGAGCTCAGGCGCGCGCAGCATCGTGGGGCCGGCCACCGGATCGTCGCGTTTGACCGGCACGAAGCGGACGGTGTCGCCCGGCCTGAGCTGGCCGACCTTCCATAGCTCGTCGCGGGCGACCACGGCCGGACAGACGAAGCCGCCGAGGCTCGGTCCGTCGGGCCCGAGAATGATCGGCATGTCGCCGGTGAAGTCGATCGAGCCGACCGCATAGGCGTTGTCATGGATGTTCGACGGATGCAGCCCGGCCTCGCCGCCGTCGGCGCGCGCCCAGCGCGGCTTCGGCCCGATCAGCCGCACGCCGGTGCGGGCGCTGTTGAAATGCACCTCGTAGCTCGTCGCGAACAGCGTCTCGATATCCTCGTCGAGGAAGAAATCCGGCGCGCCGTGCGGGCCGTAGACGACGCCGATCTGCCACGCCGATGTGAGTTGCGGCCGCTCGTGTTCCGTGGCGCGCCGCGGCGCCGCAAGGCCCGATGGCTCGGCACCGATATGCAAGACGTCGCCGGCCTTCAGCGATCCCGTCGCATGGCCGCCGAACGCGCCGAGCGCAAACACGGCACGCGACCCGAGAGTTTCGGGCACGTCGATGCCGCCGCGCACGGCGAGATAGGTGCGCTGGCCCGGGCCCTTGATGCTGCCGATCACGAGCGTCTGGCCGGCGCGTATCGCGAGCGGCTCATCGTAGGCGACATCAGCGCCGTCGAGCGATGCCTTCATCTGCGCGCCCGACAGCGCGATGATCGTATCGGTGTTGAAGCGCAAGGTCGGCCCGTTGACCGTCAGCTCCAGTGCGGTCGCCGTCTCCGGATTGCCGACCAGGCGATTGGCGAGGCGGAACGACCGCTCATCCATCGGGCCGCTCGGCGGTACGCCGACATGCCAGAGATGCAGCCGGCCGGGCAATTCCTGCACTCCGCTTTGCGCGCCCGGCGCGACAACGTCGATGGTGCGCGGGCGATAGCCGAATTCGCCAAGCACACTCGTCGCCACTTGCCCGCTGCGGAACACGTCGGACGCCGCGATCGCACGCAGATAGTCCAGATTGGTCTCGATGCCGGCGACGACCGTATCGTCCAGCGCTTTCGAAAGCCGGGCGATCGCGGCCTCGCGCGTATCGGCTGAAACGATGATCTTGGCCAGCATCGGATCGTAGAACGGCGACACCTCGGTGCCGGTCTCGATCCAGCCGTCGATCCGCGCCTCCGGCGAAAAGCTGACCTGCGTCAGCCGGCCCGCGCTCGGGCGGAAGCCGGCGCCCGGGTTCTCGGCATAGAGCCGCACCTCGATCGCCGCGCCCTTTGGTGCAAGCGCGCCCGCCTGGCCGAGCACATCCTCGCCGGCCGCCTGCCGGATCATCCATTCGACGAGGTCGACGCCGGTGACCTGCTCGGTGACGGGATGCTCGACCTGCAGGCGGGTGTTCACCTCGAGGAAATAGAAATCGTCGCGCTCGACGTCGTAGATGAACTCCACGGTGCCGGCAGATTCATAAGCCACTGCCTTGCCGAGCGACACCGCGGCCGCGTGCAGCCGCCGGCGGATGTCGGCGGACAGCCCCGGCGCGGGCGTCTCCTCAAAGACCTTCTGGTTGCGCCGCTGCAGCGAGCAATCGCGTTCGCCGAGCGCGACCACGCCGCCCTTGCCATTGCCGAAGATCTGCACCTCGATATGCCGCGCTCGCGCAACGAACCGCTCGAGATAGACCCGGGCGTCGCCAAAGCTGGCCCGCGCCGTGCGCTGCACCGATTCGAAGCGCTCGCGCAGCGTCGCCATGTCGTGGCACAGCTGCATGCCGATGCCGCCGCCGCCCGCCGTGCTCTTCAGCATCACCGGGAAGCCGATTGCTTCAGCCTGTTGCACCGCCTCGTCGATCGTCTCCAGCAGGCCGGAGCCCGGCAGCAGCGGCACGCCGCTGCGCTCGGCGATCTCGCGTGCCTTGTGCTTGAGGCCGAAGGCGTCGAGATGCTCAGGCCGCGGCCCGATGAACTTGATGCCGTGCTCGGCGAGCCGTTCGGCGAAACGGCGGTTCTCTGACAGGAAGCCGTAACCGGGGTGCACCGCCTGCGCGCCGGTCGCAAGGCACGCCGCCATGATCGCATCGACGTTGAGATAGCTCTCCGCGGCGGGCGCCGGACCGATCCGCACCGCCTCGTCGGCGTCGAGCACCGGCCGGGTGAAACGGTCGGCGTCGGAATAGACCGCGACCGAGCCGATGCGCATGCGGTGCAATGTTCTGCCGATCCGCCCGGCGATCTCGCCGCGGTTGGCAATCAGGACCTTGCTGAACATGCCTCACGCCTCCGGCTCGACGATCGCGACGTCGAAGATCGTGACCTGGACCGGCGTCGGGAAGAATCCGTTGCAGGGATTGTTGATCTGCGGACAGTTCGAGATCAGGCACAGTACGTCCATCTCGGCGACCAGCTCGATGGCGTCGCCGGGCCTGGAGACGCCGTCGACCACGGTGAAATTGCCGGCGGGATCGATCGGCACGTTCATGAAGAAGTTCAGATTCGGCACGATGTCGCGCTTCGACATGCCGTATTTCGCGGCTTCGATCACGAAATTCTCGCGGCAGGCGTGCTGATAGCGGGTCTGGTGCCCGAACCGCACGGTGTTGCTCTCACAGGAGCAGGCGCCCGCCGATGTGTCGTGCAGGCCGCAACTGTCTGCCGTCACGCGCAGCATCACGCGGCCTTCGTTGGACATGATCCTGGTGCCCAGCCCGACATAGGCCGAGCCCTGCGCGCGCAGCGTATCCTGGCCGCTGTAGCGCTCGCCGAAATCACTGGCGCAATAGAACAGCGTGTCGACCGCCTGCTGGCCATGGCTATCGGTGATCCGCAGCGTCTGCCCCTTGCGGATGATCGCCGACCACGGCTTGCGCGCGGGAATTTCGACATCGAGAACGATGCGGCCGGCGGTGCGAACAGGTTGCATGGTCATCGCACGGCTCGTTCCAGGGCTTCGCCGAGATACAGCGCATTGTTCTGATAGGCGCGGGCCGCTTCCGCGGTCGCAGTCCGGCACAGATCGTCGGCCGCCGGCGCGGCCGCGCGGTAGCGCACGATCTCCACGCTCGCCTGCGGATAGATTTTGGCGGGATCGAGCGGATGCGGGCAGTTCGACAGCGCGATCAGAAGCTCCATCTCCGCGCGCAGATCGACGAAATCGCCCTGCTGCCGCCGCTGCTCCGACCAGACAAACTTGCCGTCGGCGTCGATCGCGACCGGTGCGAAGAAGCTGACACAGGGATGGACATCGCGGCGATCCAAGCCAAGCTTGGCCGCGGCGAGAATGAAATTGTCACGTGTGTTGCGGAAATTGCCTTCGCCGTATTTGGCCAGGTTGGTCGCCGCGGTCGAGCCGCCGACCACGGCATCATGCGCGGCGCTGCTGTCCTCGGTGATGCCGAGCAGCGCGCGTCCCATGTCGGACATCAGCACCCGTCCCTTCTGCAGCCGCGCCGCCCACTGCACCTTGATGGTGTCGGCGTGGTTGAGCCGCTCGGTGGTGTCGGCATTGTTCCAGGCGAGCAGGCTGACGGTCGACGTCCCCGACGTGTTGACGATGCGCAGCGTGTCGCCGCGGTTCAGCCGCGTGGTCCAGTACCAGCCGGAGGGGATCGTCTCACGGTGAATGACCGTGTCGGCGTCGATCGGCGCGGCGTCGCGCGCAGTCGGCGCCGGCAGTGTCCGCGGCGCGTGCTCCTGTCCCGCCGCCTTCAGCTCGTTATACCGCCGGGTATGCGCCGCGATCTCGGCCTTTTGTTCCTCTGTGAGGATCATGGTTGCTCCTTCAAGACGAGAGCGCCGGGCCGTCCCGGCTGATGCTCCTTGCCTGACCGGGTCGTCCCGGTCGGAGCTGGTTGAACTGACGACCGCAACTCAGCACTGCGGCGCGGAAAGATCTCGAGGTCGCGCGACACCGTGGCGCCGTAGCGATCGCGCTCCTCCGGCCGGTTGCGCTGCCGCTCCAGCGCTATGACCCGCGTTGCGAGGCCGAAGGCTTCACTGAGGTCATGCGTCACCATCACGACGGTGAGATGGGTCTCGTTCCAGAGCCGCTTCATCAGAAGGTGAATGTCGGCACGAATACCCGGATCGAGCGCGCCGAACGGCTCGTCGAGCAGCAGGATCTTCGGACCGCGCATGATCGCCTGCGCCAGCGCGAGCCGCTGCTGCATGCCGCCCGACAAAGCGGACGGATATTTGCTCTCCTGACCGGCGAGCCCGACCTCGGCGAGCAGCTTCATCGCTTCGTCGGTGGCAGCGCGGCGCGCGGCGCCGAACAGCCGGCCGGTGAATTTGGCGTCGCGCAGTTCGCGCCCGAGCATGACGTTCTGCAGCACTGTGAGATGCGGAAACACCGAGTAGCGCTGGAACACCACGCCGCGGTCGGCGTCCGGCTCGCCGGGCAACGGCTTGCCGTCGACCAGGATTTGGCCGCGGGTCGGCTGCTCCTCGCCGAGCAACATGCGGAGCAATGTGGTCTTGCCGCAGCCGGACGGGCCGACCAGCGCGATGAAGGCGCGCGGCTCGACCTCCATCGTGATGCGCTCGAGCACGATGTGGTCGCCATATTCCTTCCAGACGTCTTCGAAGCGGATCGCGCTCATTCCGCCCTCACCGACGCAAACCAGGGAAACAGTTTTCGCTGCGTGACGCGCAGGCCGACATCGATCAGGAACGCCAGCAGTGTGATCCAGGCGACGTAGGGGATGATGACGTCCATCGCGAGATAGCGGCGCACCAGGAAGATCCGGTAGCCGAGCCCGGAATCGGAGGCGATCGCCTCCGCCGCGATCAGGAACAACCACGCCGGCCCGAGCTGCAGGCGCAGCACGTCGATCAGCCGCGGCAGGGTTTGCGGCATCGCGACGCGCAGCGCGATCTGCCAGGTCGAGGCGCCGAGCGTCTGCGCCTTGACGATCTGCTCGCGCGGCAACTCCTGCACCTTCATGGCGAGGTCGCGGATCATGCAGGGCAGCGTCCCGATCACGATCAGCGCGATCTTGGAATTCTCACCCAATCCCATCACGATGAACAGGATCGGGAGCAATGCCAGTGGCGGCACCATCGACGTGACGGACACGAACGGCCCGAGCAGGGCGTTGGCGCCCGGCAACAGCCCGATCACGATCCCGAGCACCAGCGCCGCCACCGTCGAGATCGCCAGCGCCGAGCCGAGCCGCCCCAGGCTGGCGACGGTGTCGGAGGCCATCAGATAGCCGCCGGTACGCGGGTCGACCTCGAACGCCATCTGCTTGACGGCCTGCACCATGCTCGGCAGCGCCGGCAACAGCTTGTCATTCGCGTTCTGCGCGAGCCGCGCGCTGGAGCCGGCGAAGTAGGCGATTGCGACCAATACGAACGGCAGCGCGAGCAGATAGAACCGCGTCTGCCGTCCCGGCCGTATGTTCACAAGTCGCATGGTCAGCTCCTGCTTGGGGCGACGCGCTGCGCGTCCGAGCTTGGCGTCAGAGCTTGCCCTTGGCGGCCTCGTCCATGTAGGTCGGGTCGAAGCGCAGCTTGACGTTCGACTTGTCGCCGAGCACCGACTTGTCGGCGAGCTCGATGCCGACCGCGTCGGCCGACTTCGCGCCCTTGCCGAGCAGGTCCTTCTCGAACAGGAATTTGCGCACGCGATCCATGGTCACGCCGACGGTCTGGCTGCGCGTGAAGGCTTCGGCATCGGTTGCCTTGTCGAACAGTTTTGTGGTCGAGAGCTGGCTGTCGAAGCCGGCGAGGTCGGTGCCGGAGGCCTTGGCCATCGCCTCCTTGGCGGCCTTCGCCGCGGCATCGTTCGCCGTCATTTTGGACAGCGTCTCGTACCAGATGCCGACCAGCGCCTTGGCGAAATCCGGATTGTCCTTGGCGACTGCGGTGTTCACCACCATCAGGTCCATGATCTCGCCGGGGATCTGCGAGGAATCGAACACCTTCTTCGCGTCGGGCGAGCCGAGGATTTCCGTCACGATCGGATTCCAGGTCACCACCGCGCTGACGTCAGGCGTCTTGTAGGCGGCCGCGATATCGGCGTCGGAGGTGTTGATGACCTTGACGTCCTTCTCGCTCAGCTTGCTGGTCTCGAGCGCGCGCGCCAGCAGATAATGCGACACCGAGAACTCGACCAGGTTGACGGTCTGGCCCTTGATCGCGGCGAGGTCGCTCTTGTTCTTCAGGATCACCGCGTCGTTGCCGTTGGAGAAATCGCCCATCACGACCGCGGTGGTGTCGACGCCGCCGGCTGCCGGAATCGAGAGTGCGTCCATGTTGGTGATGGTGACGGCGTCATAGCCGCCGGCGGTGTACTGGTTGATCGATTCAACGTAGTCGTTGAACTGCTTGACCTCGATCGCGATGCCGTATTTGTCGGCCCATTTCTTGACGATGCCGGTGTCGGCCGCATAGCCCCACGGCATCCACCCGACATAGATCGACCAGGCGACCTTGAAGCTTTTCTTCGGCGCGGCGTCGGCCGTAGGCGCAACCGCCAGCACGACCGCGCAGCCGATGACAACAGAGCGAAGGAAGAAAACGAATTTGTTCATTGCCGATCCCTCTTGCGAAATTTCACAAAAAGGGACTGGCGAAAAGACCATCGCTCCGCCAATCCCTTGGCTGACGAGGTCTCCCGGGCTTTTATCCCGCCGTGCACCTGCGGGGATGTCTCCCCCGCAAGCGGCTGCTCTCGGACCAGCACCTTGCTTCGCAAGATCGGAACCCTAGCGGCCAACTCGACGCCATTGATGCACGAGGCGTGCCAGCGGTCCGGCAATTGAATCTCATGAGATTTTTCCGCGCGCGCGGCGCGGCCACGACAGTGTCTTGCTTAAAGATTGCGCAGACCTGCTCAGAATTGGCTCTGTCCTTTCGCGACCGGCATCAGCAGGATCGCGCGATGGTTGATGTCGAGGGGAGTTCGATGCGCAAGCTTCTGAGCGTTCTGTGCGCCGGCCTCTGGCGCGGATTGCACGGCCGGTTCGGCCTGGTGCCGAATTGCGAACTAAAAGACTGATCGCAAGATCGCAAAAAAAGAGCCCCGCTCTGCAGCGGGGCTCCTGCACAGAGATCCTATTTCCGATCGGAGTTTTGCGCCGGCGTCTGCGGGCTCTGGCCTGAGCCTGACGACGGCGGGTTGTTGTTCTGGTTGGGCTGGCTGGACTGCGTGTCCCGGCCGGCATTTGACTGATTGCCGTTGCCCTGACCGACGGTCGACTGGTTCTGCGGTGCAGCCTGGCCCGTCGTATTCTGCTGCGGAGCCTGCTGCTGAGCGGACGGCTGATTTCCGCTCTGGCCGGTTGTCGACTGGTTCTGCGGCGAGTTCGCCTGACCCGTGGTCTGCCCGGTCGTGTTCTGCTGGGCAGGCTGCTGAGTGCCGGTCTGGCCGGTCGACTGGTTCTGCGGCGCGTTGGTCTGACCGGTCGTCTGTCCAGTCGTGTTCTGCTGGGTGCGGCTCTGGCCGACCGTCGACGATGCGCCCGCGCCCTGACCGATTCTGTCGGACAGGCCGAGTGCGGTCACCGTGCGCGTGTCGACGCTGCCGCTGGTCGTGATGCCTTCCTGACGCTGGAAGGTGATCAGCGCCTCGCGGGTCCGCGATCCCAATACGCCGTCGGCCTCGCCGACCAGCAGGCCGCGGTCGATCAGCACCTGCTGCACCTCGCGGATCTGCTGCGGGTTCAGGTCCATCATCGCAACGCTAGCGCCACCACCGCCGCCGCGATGGCTGAAGCGCGTCCGCGGTCCGACCGGGACCACGTCGACGACGCGGCGCTCGCGATCGAGGAACACGACTTCATCCTCGACGACGAAGAAACTATCGTCGCGATAATACGGGAACGCATCGATCAGCGCCGGGAAGGTTGCGACCGACACCGCGTTGAACCTCCGCGGCACCACCACGCCCGGATTGACCGCGAAGTTGATCGTACTGACATTGACGCGCGGTGCGTTACGCGCCGACAGCACCGAGCGCTGGATCGTGCTCTGCTGCTGCGCGGTCACGGTGCGCCCAGCCTCGGTCTGGACCGTGGCGTTCGACTGGGCCTGGGTCTGAGCGGTTGTCCCGGTTTGTCCCTGGGCCTGACCGGTGGTCTGTCCGGAGTTCATCCGGTTTTGCGTCGTGCCGGACTGCGGAGCGGCCGCGCCCGTGGTCTGGCCGGCTCGCGTATTCGGGGCCGCCGTTGTGCCCTGGCCGGTGGTCGTGTTGGCGCCCTTTGCCTGGTCCGTGGTCGTGCTCTGGCCGGTCGTCGTGCCCGCCTTGCCTTGAGTCTGGCCTTGAGCCTTGTCCTGAGCCGTCCCCTGACCGGTCGTGGTGCCCTGGCTGCGGTTCGCAGTATTGGCGCGATTCTCCTGCTGCTGCTGGCTTTGCCGCGTCGTGGCGTTGCCGCGTTCGCGGGATTCAGATCGGCCCATCTGCTCGCGCTGGTTTCGGCTCTGGCCGACGGTCTGCTCTTGCTTGCTCTGGTCTTGCTTGCTCTGGCTGCGCTGACCCTGCTCGGCGCGGCCGCTCTCGCGGGCCTGGCCGGTGGTCTGGCTGCGCTCGGCCGCACCGCGGCCCATCTGTCCTTCAGCCCTGCCGCTCTCTCGTGCGCCCTGGCTTTCTCGTGCGCCACCCTGGCCGCGACCGGCCGTCATGCCTTCGCTTCGCCCTTCGCTTCGCGATGCCCCGGGACTGCCATGCATTGCGCCGCCGGAACTGCCGGCCGGCGAGCCTGCGGAGCGGCCGTGTTCGCTACCGCCACCGCCCGCGCCGACGCTTCCGCCACCACCCATGCCGCCCCCGCCCTCGCGCATGCTCTGCGCCGAAGCGAGACTGACGCCGGCCAACAGCACGGCCGTCGTCAGCAGAAACTTGCTCTTCATCATCTTACTCTGCATTACCGATTCCTCCTGCAGTCTAGCGGCTGGCCGGATTGCGAAGCTTGGCGCCAAATGGCTGGCGCGCTCCGCGCCGTGGCCGCGTTCCAACAAAGCCGGCGAGCGACACGACGCGGCGGCGCGCGCGACTCACCGGTGAACCTGCCTTGTGAGGAAACAGCGTCGCCGCCCGCACCGTTCCTAGATGCCGGCGCGACGCGACATTTCGCACCAAGGGAACTGCCGAGCGATCAAGCTGCAGGAACCGATGGCCGCGCTTTCCCGTTTTGAAATCAAGCGTGGTTTCGCCGTCACGTCGATGTTCAGCGCGTTCCCGCGGATCATCATTCGCTGCGACCGGCGGAGGATCGGAACCGGTTCCGTTCGCCCTTGAACATTTGATTCCCCGTCAACGGCGGCACCACTGCGCCCACCTCGCCGCCAGGCTTGTTGCAGGCCCAGGTTCATTGCAGGCGCGCGGCCATTCGCAACCAATGCCCCCCTGCCCCGTTGACCGGCTGGGCAACTATCATCGAGGAGGATCCCATGAGGAAGACAGGCCTTGTTCTTGCAACCGTCGGTGCGCTTGGGGTGAGCGCCATCGCAGCCCCGGCGCCCGCCGAAGCACGGTGGGGACACGGCGGGTGGGGTGCCGCGCTCGCAGGCGGATTGATTGCCGGCGCAGTCGTCGGCGGCCTCGCCTCGTCAGCCTATGGCTATCCCGGCTATTCCTATGGTTACGGCTACCCCGGCTACGGCTACGGTTACGGCTATTCGCCCGCCTATTACGGGTACGGCAGCTACGCCTATGACGACGGCTATTACGCTGCGCCGTATCGTTGGGGCGGCGGTTACACCACGACATATTATAGCGGATACCGGCCGGCCTATTACGGCTACCGCTATCGTCACGTGGTGCGGCCGGCATACGCCTATTATCGCGGCGGCTATCCGCGCTGGCATCATCGCTGGCGTCATTGGTGAGATCGGCCAGAGCAACCCGGCGCGGCCAGCCGAGCTGACTGGCGCCGGCAAGAGGCCGACAAGGGTCGACCGGGTTGAGCGGCAGCGTTACCCGGCGACCCGCAGCGCGAGTCACCGCGACGCAGGCGTTGCCTAACGGAATCAGCACCACCTGCGCGCCGTTCGGCAGCGCCATCGTCGCGAGATCACCGAGCGCGCCGGTCTGTCCGTTGAGCTTGGCGAGTTCGGCGGCAACCGTCGAACAGCTCTCCGTCCGCGGCGTCACCCGCACCAGATTGCCTTCGCAGGACGATCCAACCGGCGCGGCAAACACGATACCGGCGGCCTGCTGATTGGCGGCGGGGGTGGCTTGGCTGGCCTGGTTAGGTGCGAGCGCGACCAGCGACTGCACCGAATGCGAATTGCCGGCCTTGGCGTCCCACTGCGACTGCGCGGTGTAGCTGGAGTTCATCGCGAGGCCGCGGCCGAGCGTCCCGAACAGATTGGCGCAGGTCACGATGTTGCCCTGCCGCGCGTGCTCGTCGAACACGGTCGGTTGCTGGCCCGCCTGCTGCGGCGGAACGGATGCCGCGGCAGACGGCGGCGTCGGCGCTTCCTGCGGACGCTGCTTGTGCGGCTGCGGCTTCGCGGCGACGGCGGGCTTTTTGGCCGGCGCGGGCGTCGCCGGCTGCAGCGGCATCGGCTGCGACTGGGCCGGCTGCATCTGCTGGGCATAGCCCACGACGCCGGCCGCACTGAGCGCCGCCACGACGACCGCCGTGAAAATCAGGATGGGGGTCTTCAGTCGCATCGGCGTATTCATCCTCTCGTCCCGCACTCCGATGCGTCGCTCCGGCTTCCGGATCCGCATGCAGCCTGTCGTCTCATTTCAGCTTCGCGAGCACGCCGGACAGTCCGTCCAGCGGCGCCTCCAGCACGATCGGCCCTTGCGGCAGCTGATAGGACACGCGGCACGGCGTCGCCGCGCGGATGTGCCGCCTCAGCACGTTGCCGATCGCGACCGTGGCGAAGCAGAAACTGGCATCGCAGCGATCGGTCTGCGTGACGATGCGGTCCGGACTGTCGCCCAGCGCGAGCTCGATCTGCGCACCGACCCCGGCGGCCGCGGGTATCCGCATCGCCATCAGCGGTTTGCCGTCGGCGGTCGCGATCAGCGACCAGTTGAAGGCGACCGCGCCCTGCGCGTTGACGATCGATTGCGTGACGTTGCAGACGCGGCGCTTCGATTTGAGACTCTCGTCGCAAATCAGGGTCCAGTTCCTGAACGGCTGGATCATCCGTCTGAACTCGCCGAGCGTCTCGCCCTCCGGCACCACGACGTCCGACGGCTTCACGGCGTAGGCGGCAGGCGGCGCGCCCTGCGCGGCGGCGCTCGCCGCCGCCCCGAGCCAGATCATCAAAGCCAGACACGCCAGCCGCCTCGTCGACGTCAGGGTCAATTGAGCGTCAGGCTCACGCCGGCGCTGACGCCCCAGTCGCCGCCGGCGGTGGTTGCCGCCGCGTTGGTGCGCAGCTTGCCGTTCTCGCTGGTGTAGCCGATGCCGAAGGCGAGCGCGCCCTGGCTGCGCCAGACGCCGCCGCCCGCCGAGGCGCTCACCTTGCCGGGCCGGTCGTCATAGCGCAGCGATGCGGCGGCCATGCCGATCGCGGCCGCCCGCCAGGCGTCCTGCCGCACCTCGCCGATCTGGCCGTTGAGCTGCTGGAACGCGCTGTTGAGCTGATTGACGTTGACCGCATCGGTGCCGAGGACGCCGGGCGCCACGTTGCTGATGGTCACTGGCGCGCCGTTGCCGCTGTTCAGCGTCAGCTTGTTGGTGGTGTTGCCGGAACCGTCGGTATCGTAGCGGATCGAGCTCGACGCAACCGCCTGGAGCTGGCTGACATTGACCGCATCGGTCGCCGCCGAGCCCGCGGCAACGTTGGTGACGCGGCGTTCGGCGCCGGACGAGCCGACCGACACTTCGCCGGTCGCAACCCCTGCGACACTCTTACCGACCACAGGCGTATAGGCCGCGTCGCTCAGATTGGCCGTGGTGGTGGCGTTGGCACCGAGCGCCAGCGAGTTGGCCGCCGTCGCCTTGGCGCCGGCACCGATCGCGACCGAATTGTCGGCCGATGCGGCCGAGCCGTTGCCCATCGAGATCGCATTGGCGCCGCTCGCGACCGACTGCGGCCCGATCGCGACGCTCTCCGCGCCGGTCGCGATGGAATCCGCCGCGGTC
The DNA here is from genome assembly GCF_054056795.1 of Bradyrhizobium sp. USDA 3315. NCBI lineage: Bacteria > Pseudomonadati > Pseudomonadota > Alphaproteobacteria > Hyphomicrobiales > Nitrobacteraceae > Bradyrhizobium > Bradyrhizobium sp. USDA 3315. The sequence continues at coordinate 722,695 of NZ_JBSRYP010000001.1, forward strand.
GAATTGGCGTGGAAATATTTCACGCCGCCACCGCCGGTCGAGATGTTGCTCACCGTGGTGTAGAGAGCGGCGAGCGAGGTGTTGGTGGCCCAGAGCTGCGAGCCATTGATCGCGTCGGTCGAGGTCTGGGTGATCTGGCCCGCGGCCACGTTGGTGATGGTGCGCTCCGCACCGGCGCTGCCGACACTGACGGTCGAGGTCGGCGTCGTGCCGGCGAAGTTGTAGGTGGTGCCGCCGATCGAGGTGCTCGAAGTCGCGACCACAGTGGAGGTGGTCGAATTGGCGCCGAGCGCGACGTCGCCGGCCTGCGCCGTCGCCTTGGCGTTCGGACCGAGCGCGACGCTGGTCGGGTTGGTGGTCTGGGATCCGGCGCCGATCGACACCGACTGGACGCCGCTCGCCTGGGCATTGGTGCCGAACGCGATCGAATCGGCGAAGTTGGACACCGAATTCTGGCCGATCGCGATGCCGCCGGGCGCGGTCTGCGCCACGGTTGCGCCGAAGCCCATGCCGATGCCGTTGTCGCCATTGACCACGGTCGCAGGGCCCACCGCGACCGAATTGTTGCCGACCGCAAGCGAGTCGGCGAGCGTCGAGTTGGCGTGGAAGTACTTCGTCGTCGTGGTCGCGAACGACGTCAGCGCACCGGTCAGCTGCCGCACGGTGACGGCGTCGCTGTCCTGGGTGCCGTCGGCCACGTTGGTGATCTGCCGGTAGCTCGTCGCGTTGCCGACCGACACCGCGCCGAGCAGCGCGAGATCGGTGGTGTTGTAGGGGATGATGGTGCCGCCGATCGTGCCGGAAGCCGGCGCGAGCGCGCGGTTGGAAATCGACCCCGAGCCGATCGCGACGCCGCCATCCACCGTCGCCCGGGTGTTGAAGCCGAGCGCGGTGGAGTTCGTCGCGGTCGCTGAGGCGGCAACGCCGGCCGCCATCGAGTTCACGCCGGTCGCGCCGTTGTTGTTGTAGTTGGCCTGCTGGGTGCCGCCGTCGTTGACGCCATAATAATGCGTCAGGCCGTTGCTGACGACGGTCGACAGGCTGTCGATCGCGGACGTCGCGGCAAACAGCTGCGAGCCGTTGATCGCATCGGTCGAGCCGTTGCTGACCCGTCCCGCCGCGACGTTGGTGATGGTGCGCTCATTGCCGACCGAGCCGACGCTGACCGTCGAGGTCGGGGTGGTGCCGGCGAAGCTGTAGGTGTTGCCGCCGATGACGATGCTGGCAGTTTGAACCGCCGCACTGGTCTGGCTGCCCGAGCCGAGCGCGATGTCGTTGGCGTTCGCGGCGTTGGCGCCGTTGCCGATCGACACCGAGCCGCTGCCGGTCGCGGTCGACACCGGTCCGATCGCAACCGAGTCGGTCCCCGCCGCGGAGGAATCCGCCAGCGTCGAATTGGCGTGGAAATATTTGATGCCGCCGCCGGTGTTGATGTTGTTGACGGTGGTGGCGAGGCCGTCAACCGCCTGGTTGGTGGCCCAGAGCTGCGATCCGTTGATCGCATCCGTCGAAGAGTTGCTGATGCGGCCCGCCGCGACATTGGTAATGGTGCGCTCCGCGCCGACCGTACCGACGCTGACGGTCGAGACCGCTGTCGTTCCGGCGAAGCTGTAGGTGGTGCCGTTGATCACCGTGTTCGGCGTGTTGACGGCGGCAGCGGTGACGCTGCCGGAGCCGAGCGCGACATCGCCGGAGCTTGCCGCCGCCGTGGCGCCGTTGCCCAGCGCGATATTGCCGGCAAGTCCGGCGGCGCCAGCCGTCGAGCCATTGCCGAGCGCCACGGAGCCCTGCCCGATCGCCTTGTTGTTGTTGCCGATCGCGACGGCGCCGTTGGCCTGGTTGGCGGCGGTGGCGCTGGCCGTGCCGTCACTGTTGGCGATGTTGTTGGCGCCGCCGGTGAAGGCGCCGGTGCCGCTGGCATAGCTGGGATCGCCGATCGCCACGGCGCCGTTGCCAAAGGCGGTGTTGTTCGCGCCGATCGAAACGGCCTGCCCGCCGGAGGCCGTCGCATTGGTGCCCACGGCGACAGCATTGGCGGCACTGGCCGCCGCATTGTTGCCAACGGCGATTGCGCTCGTGGCCGATGCTTTGGCGCCGATGCCGAGTGCGGTACTGGCGATTCCGCTGGCGCTGGCGCTGACGCCGGCCGCGAGCGAATTGTCTCCCGTCGCGTGCGCTCCAGACCCGAACGAGGAAGAGTTTTGGCCGCTGGCAACGGCCGTGTTGCCAATCGCAGTGCTGGCGGCGGCACTCGCATTTGAGGCAGTGCCGATCGCCAGCGAACTTGTGCCGGCGGCACTGGCCCCAACACCGGTTGCGATCGAACTGATGCCGGCGGATGCCGCATTGTTGCCGATCGCGATGCCGCCGGTCGCGGCGTTGGCGACGATTGCGCCCGATCCGATCGCAACCGAACCACCCGTGCTCAGCGCTTGCGCCTGATTGCCCACAGCCACGGCAAAATCTGCGGCTGCGTTGCTGGAGCTGCCTCCGGCGAATGAGTTGATCCCCGACGCGGTCGCCTGCTTGCCAAGAGCAGTCGCGCTGTCCGCCGAGGCAACGGATGCCCAGCCTCCGGCCCACGAATAGTTGGCGCTCGCCAAGGAGCTGACGCCGACCGCGGTGGCATTGCCCCCGGTGGCGCTGGCGAATGTGCCCAGGGCGCTCGTGCCGGCGCCGGTGGCATTGGCTTGAACACCGAGCGCGACCGAATTGACGCCGCTCGAGACCGTGCCCTGGCCCAGCGCCATTGCACCGCCAGTGCCTGTTGCCTTCGCGTTCAGGCCAAGCGCCACCGAGTACTGTGCAGACGCAACGGATGAACGTCCAACCGCAATGGCGTCGACCTGGGATGCTGTCACATCCGTGCCGATGCCGATGGCGCTCGTAGCGAGCGCGCCGGTTCCCGCGGCCGTACGCGACCCGAGATAGAGAGAGTTTAGCTGTGAAGCGATCGACTGAAAACCGATCGCGATGGCGTTCTGGGCGCCGGCGCTGGTGCCGGTGCCTTGGGCAACTGCATCCAGCCCGGCTGCGTTTGCTCCACTCCCGATCGCGATGGCGCGCAGGCCGCTGGCCGACGAATTGGTGTCGATCGCCACGGAATCGGTGCCGGTCGCAGTTCCACCACCAAGCTGTACGCTTCCGGCGCTCGCGGCCGAGGCGGTTACTACGACGACAGCAAATGCACCAAGCGTCACGGCAACGGCCGACGCTCGCCCGCCGCCGCCGAGCGCACCAAGTCCCAGCCGATCGCGCTTCACACCCAAAACCCGGTGCGCCAACCGCAACACCGCCAGCAACCGCCGCCGCAGCGAACGGCTGCCCGCATCGCCCGTTGCGACCCAGCTCCGGACGAAGCCGGCGCGGCCCTGACGCGTCAGCGATTCGGTTGAATTGCGTGCGATGGCCATGGTGCGTCCCCTTTGCGACATCTTGAAAAGACGTCGGGGGAGCCATGCCGCGGACTGTACCGACATGCGCGTCCCTTGGGAGCGCATGTGGAGATGTGAAGACCGCGCGACGTGCGCTCGCCTTCCGGTCCTGGCCGATGATGTGTCGAACTCAACGAGCGCATCTTGCCACCCAGCGCTCGCTCGACTGCCCCACCAATTTGCCCCGAGTCGTCATAAACAAAAATGATAGACACATATTTGGCAACGTCACTCAGCAGGCCGTCCAAATAACACGCAGATCGTCTCACAAGTTGAAGGATTTGCTCGATGCACCATGAGTTGTTTGTGCGCATCTCAACCGGTGGTTGATCGACGGCGCATGCGTTCGCGCATCTCGCGCGGGCTGACGCCGAATTCGCGGCGGAAGGCGCGGGTGAAATCGGACGCCAGCTTGAAGCCGTGGCGATAGGCGATCTCCTGCACCTGCCTGTCGGCGGACGAGACGAGTTCTGCATGTGCCGCGCGCAGCCGCTTGCGCAGGATGTAGCCGGCAACGCCCCCGACGCTCTCGAATGCACGGTAGAGGGCAGAACGCGAGATCCGCAATTGCTGCGCGATGCGGTCCGGCGTCAGGTCGAAGTCGGCGAGATGCGACTCTATATAAAGACGCGCCCGCTCGAACAGCACGGACTCGATCGCGCCGCGTGCCTGCTCCAGCCGATCCGAGGAGAGCTGGATGCACGCGGCGATCATCTGCGCGGTCGCCCGCCCCGCCTGCCTCAACTCCTCCGCGGACATCAGGGTGATGCGCGTTTCGACTCGGTCGAGATAATCGGCCAACAATTCGATCAGATTACCTTCGAGTAGAATATTGCAGACAGCGTCGAGCTGATCGGCCACACCGGCGAACGACTGGCGCGGCAAGCCCAGCACCAGGCCGTCATAGTCCGTGATGCTGCCGCGGAAATCCTCATCGAGCGAGATCAGGAACATGGCGCCCGGCCCGGCGTGAATCCGCCGCTCTGCGGTCTCGAAGCGGGCTTCGCCGGAGCGCACCCGGTACAGCCACCAGATATCGACGGGCGCGCCATGCGACGGTCTGATGACGCGGGCGAATGATTGCGCGGCGAATCGCCCCGACGTGAAGACGACATCGGCCATGTTGCAGGTCAGGTACTCCACCAGGAACCCGTGCGCAGGGCTATGACCTTCCGGTGGCGTAACGTCGACCAGCGAAGCCATCCGCGTTTTCCAGACCTCGAACTGCTCCGAGGGCGGATAGTGTCGTGTCGAGAACCGCCGCGGCGGCGCGGGGGTTAGATCCCTGATGTTCCGCGGCTCGCGCGGCAAAGGAACGTGTTCCAGGAGCTGCGCTGCGCGTGCCGGCGTCTTGTCGTCTTCTTGCATGTACTTTCGTGCCCCGTTGGCGCGAACGACGAACGTTGGCTCAACGGAGGCGCATTCCCAAGGTTGCGTCGCCGGCCGCTCACAGACCGGCGAATTTCGGGGAGACAAGGAAGAGGCAATTCGGGATTCGGACATCGACGGCTTACGCCGGCCGCTCCTGATAGGGTTGACGCAGGTTCCTCTGGCAGTCGTGCTCGCACATGGCGTTCATCATTGTCGCGTCATTGCCGTGTCCGGCTCGGATGCTCCGTCACGGATCGGCTTGACTGATCTAGAGAACAATCTGCGCGAGAACCAGAGGGGCGGCAACGCGCGTCGTGCAGAAATCCAAAATTGCGTTCATGCGATGCGATCGGGCAACGCATCATCGCGGAGTCTTCGGAAAATTTTCTCGATCTCCGCGCCTGGACGAAACGCATGTCGCTGCAAAGGCGCGACCTAAGCACGGTAGATGACATATCGAGAATCCCACGCATGGCCGCATTGCGAGCGCTCTTGCCCAATCATGCGGCAATCCACCGCGTGCGACGTGAATGCATTCGTACGAATCGAACACGCGCGAGGCGTACATGCGCGCGCACGCTGCGGCATTCACATATGAGCGTCGAGATGACGAAAGTCACGACTGCCCGACGAATTTTTTCGGCGAGCACAGCGCGCCGAGCAAGCGAAGCGCCGCAGGCGGCTCGCGCCGTCCCGCGAGGTCATGCCGCGCGCGATGCGAGAGAAAACCCTGCCGCTGCTGCTCAAGCCTGCACGCGCGCGGATTTCCTGTACTGCGCGGTTTCAGCGCGCAGCAGATCGCAGAATTGAAGTGCGAGACGGCTTCGCGGTCGCTGCGAAGGAAGCAGCAACATGGTGGCGATCTCCAGCCGCGGCACGAACGGCTTGAGGACGATTCTGGAGCTTGCAAAATCCCGGGCCACGATCGGGTCGACGATCGAGAAACCCAGTCCCTGCGCAACCAGGGCACAACGCTGCATGCTGTACTGGATCTCCGCGACCGTCTTGATCTCAACCTTGGCCTCATCGAGGATGCGTTCAAAGCGGGATCGATGCGGTGCGCTCGGGGAAGCTGCGATCATGGGCTCCCCCCGCAGGTCTTGCGCTGAGATCGATCGCTTCGAGCGCAACCGGTGCTGGCGGGGCAGGACGCAGACCGCCTCCGTTGTCATGAGGAGCTCGTCGTCGACCGCGGCAAACCCCGCCTGCGGCCGCGCCAGCCCGACGTCGCATTGTCCCGAGGCCACCAGGCTCCAGACGCGCTCGGGGCTGTGGACGGCCACGGATACGACGATGTCGGGATTCTTCCTCAGGAAGCTGCTGACGATCTGCGGCATCAACGAATAGGTGAACGCCGGAAGACATGCGATCCTGAGCGTCCCGCTGCCACGCTCGCGAATGCCGCGCGCGGCGCGCGCCAGATATTCGAGGCCGGCCTGGCTTCTCTCGACCTCGCGCAGGAATATCTCGCCTTCCGGCGTCAGCGTGACGCCGCCTCGCCCGCGTTCGAACAACGCAAAGCCGATCTCGCGCTCGAGACGTGCGATCGCGCGGCTGATGAAAGGCTGCCCCACCCGAAGGCTCAAGGCGGCCTTGGTGATTCCGTTGTGGCGCACGACCTCTCGAAACAGGTCAACATGTCTTGGATTCAGGGGCATGACCAATTTGCATATGAACTGGCGTTCCGGTCATTTGACGGCATGCGCATCGGGTGCGTCAATACGGCATGTACCCGTCGAGCAACCATGCAAGCTTCGCCACCGACCGCATCCTGTTGACCAGGATCACCGGCCCGGAGACTTCGCGCGCGCAGCAGCTTCGCGAGGCAGCCATGCTGCGGCGGCTCGATCGCGGGACATCTGACCGGCCGAATACCGCGCGCCCGGCGACGGCATGGGACCAGGTCGACACCGCGGCCGCGTTCGCAATCGAGGCCGCTGGATCGGGAGACCTTCTCGGCGTTTCCGGGTTCGGCGCGATCGACCGGCACGAGAAGCGGGCGACCTTCGCTCCGATCTGGACCGTCGGACGACTGGACGAGGCCGTGCTCGTCAGTCACGTTGCACATCTGATGACGCGGTATGCGTTCGAGGTGCTCGTCGTCGAGCGGGCCGAGGTGCATCTGGACTGGCGCCGGAGGGATATGCTTGATCTCTACGCCAACCTCGGCTTCCGCTGCGAAGGCAGACTTCGCGCATATTTCGCAGCCGATGAAGAGCCGTCCGCCGATGCTGCGGTCCTCAGCGTGGTTCGCTCCGAATGGCCCTCCGTTGTGCGTCGGCAGCGCGGGGTTCTCGCTGGCGAAACGTGGCGCTACCAGCTTCCGTCCGACCGCCCTCCATAGCGGCGACAAACTCACACCTGGTGGTCGGTGTCCTCCGGTAATGATGGCGCGAGAATGCGAAGGCATGACCGACAGCGCAACACACTCGGTGTCGTCCCTGCGAAGGCAGGGACCATAACCACGAATGCTGATTGTTGGGCATCGTTGGAACGACGAGTCCCGCCGACAACGTCCGCCGCGGCGTATGGATCCCTGCTTTCGCACTAGGGCATGCACACATTTCTGAGGCTCCATCCGAGAGCGACGGCGCGGAAGTAATCGAGACCGTTTTTGAAGGTGATGGGGCCTGGTGGCTTGGAGGACGGATAGCCGTCCCATCCTCCAATGCGGCCGATAATCCAGGCCGCCCAGGCAAGACGATCGGACGGATGCGGGTTCTTCAGTCGTCTGTTCCTGGCTTCAAGCTGCTGATTGAGGGCGGTCAACGCATCGATCTCGCTGGGATTGAAGGCAACGTGAAGCGACTGCTGGCTCCCGTTGCGCGCTTGCAGGAGCTGGATGGTGATGATCGCGGCCTTGGCAGCGATGGCAACCAATTTGAGAAGCCGGCCGGCGGTGCCGATCTGGCTATCCTCGAGCTTGAAGCCCTGCGTCTTGAGGACGCGGAAGAACTGCTCGATGATCCAGCGCTGCTTGTACCAGGCGACGATGCGCCAGGCATCGTCTGAACTGGTGACCTCGTGAGAGGTGAGAAGACGCCAGTGCAACGGCTCGACGTTGGGATCGGCATTGATCTCGCGGACGTCAACGATGGCCAGATGCAGGCTTTTCGGCAAATGGCGCAGGAACTTGCTTTGCGGCCGGGCCAGCTCGATTGCGCCGAAGCGAAGTTCGAGGTCCATCGGACGTGCAGGCCGCCCCGCACGCGCAGGCAACTCGATGATGCGACGCTCTACCGCCGTCATGGCGTCGATCGCCGCATACAAACCCGTCGTGTCGGCCAGCTTGCGATCATGCATGCTGCGGGCGATCACGCGGTAGTCTTGCTCGGCTGCGCTGGCATAAAGAGCAAAGATGTCGCTCTCGCGGTCACCAAGCAGGGTCACCATTGCAGCACCGGTAAGCAGCGGCTTGGCCGCAAGGGCGGTGGCAATCCAGCGCTGCGATTCCTTGTCCGACAGGTCGCGGCTGTCATGCGAGACGCTCCGAGGGCCTTCACGCGTCCACACCTCGCCGCTCAAAAGTCCCAGGCAGGTGCCATTGTCCGCATCCACCGCCAGCATCGGGTGCAGCAGCACGCCGTGGTGATTGCCCTTGCCGATCTCCCCGAGCCCGCGCCGGCGTTGCGGCGTGGTGTTGAAGTGGATCTCGCTGGTGTCCTGGATCGCCAAAACATGGCGGCCTGTAACCGCCGCAGCCGTGCTTTCGCTCCAGCTTTCGATGATGCGCTCCTTCGTCACCTTGGAGTTACCGAGAAAGCGGTTGAACCGCACCTCCAGCGCGCGGTCTCCCTTGGAAAGCCGCCGAAGGCATACATCCTTGCCCGCGACCATGCGTCCGATGAGCGCCGCCCCCCTTTATCGAGACGACCATCCTCGAACCGGCCCAACGTCCAGTCAATCCGCGACAACATGCTGGCACCTCCGCCCAAGCCGAAGTGCCGTAATAGAAGTCACCGAGACCCCCGATTCTGGAATCCCCAATCTCTGACCCGAGTCAATCCGTCGCACCAGATGTGTGCATCCCCTAGTGCTTTCGCAGGGACGACGCCTGGAGGGAGCCGCGGCCCCTCGGTTCAAGCACTGTTGTTTCTGGAATACCGGATCACCTGCATGCACGCATGATGACACCGAGAGCTTGGCTGTTTGACTGGTTGAATCAGAAGTCGCCGCCACGTCATTCCAAAGCGTGGCTTGCCGAGCCGAAGCTCGCGGCCGCAGGCCCGCCTCCGCCCGTTGGGCTTCGGCGCGGCATCCTTCTCTCGCTTCGCGAGCGAAGGATGGTGGGTGCGACAGGGATCGAACCTGTGACCCCTACCATGTCAACGAAGCTGCGAGGCCAGGAAACGCATTCCGGTCAGATGCTTACGCTGCTGTTCACGGTAGAACGTCGGTAGATCAGACCGCGAACGGAGCGTCGGTAGATCAGACCGCGAACGGAGCGGGTGCAGCGCGCAAATCACGCGCAAGCTACGCTCCTCCTAAAAGCGAAGGGGCCGCCCGGCCAGGCAGCCCCCGCAATTTGGATCGCTTCAGCACCGACAACTTACACCACCACGATGATCTCGCCAACAGGCGAGCGTCGCGTGTCGCGCGGACGTTCTTGATCGGCTACGAGCTCGCATCCGCCATAGCGGCTCTGGCTTGGGGATGCGCAAGATGACCCGCATCCTGAAGCCCGCCATGATGGCGCGCGGCTACGTCGCCATGCCGCGATCTATATTCGACGACGAACCCTTTCCCTCGGAGCCATACTCACAACGCGAGGCGTTTCTTTTCCTGGTCGCAGCCGCGGCCTGGAAGCCCAGACAGGAGCGTGTCGGTCGTGCGATCGTCGACCTAGAGCGCGGTCAGGTGGCTGCATCCACGAGGTTTCTGGCGGCCAAATGGGGATGGTCTGAGGCCAAGGTCAGGCGGTGCTTGAACCGTCTTTCTGGGCGACGCAGTAGCGACGCACCAATTGACGCACCTTCAAATGGAATGAGCGACGCACTGATTGACGCAGTGTCCACGAGGGACATTACCGTCATAACCATCAGAAATTACGATCAATTCAACCGGCCAGCCGCAGACGGAAGCGGCGACAGTGACGCACCGAGCGACGCAGCAGATGACGCGCCTGCTGACGCGCCCTCTGTTTCAAAATCGACGCAAAGAGGAGAAGGGATAAAAGAAGATAATAGTATTAATAATATTCCGTTCGCTGAAGCGAACGGCGGCGAGCGCGATGCCAGCGCAAGCAACGTTGTCGTCCTGCGAAGGCAGGATCCGCCGGATGGGCCATCGGAGGTTTCACCAACCCCGGCCGGCGTGCTCTTCGGCCAGTGCCGCAGGTATCTCGAGCAGGCCGCGGAAAAAACGCCCGACCAAGCCCGCCGAATAGTCGGTAGTTGGCGCAAGCACCACAGCGACGGCCAGATCATCGACGCGATTAGCCGGGCACAGAGGCAGGAGGCGCAGGATCCGGTGGCGTTCATCAACGGCTGCCTGCGGCAGCAGGCCCGGCCTGTCGGTGGCGCTATGTCGGCTATTGCCGCGATCGAGGGGGTCCGACTATGACCCCCGACCTGAAGGTAATCGACAACACCGCCGGTTCAGACCTGGAGGTAATCGGCCGGATTTCCGGCGCGCTGCTCGACCTGATCATCCGGGCCCCCGTCGCTACATCCATGGCGTTCGTCCGGCAGATCGAGGGTGCCATCGTTGAGGCGGATGCCATCGCTCGGTCCGTATCGATGCCGGCCATTAAGGCCGAAGTCTCGGCATTGCGGCGTCTAGCCGAACCGCAGGAGATCAAGCGCCAGCTCCAGATCCTGATCGGTGCCTTCCCGAACGCTAGCAAACAGGATCTCTCGATCTACGGCGTTGCGCTCCTGGAGGACGTCGTCGGCGAGCGCCCTGCTGTCAGCGCTCTGGTCAAGGCCTGCAGAGAACTCCGCCGTACCAGCAACTTCGTGCCGACCATCAGCGAAGTCCTAGCCGAGTTAGGCAAACAGTCCAGCCGGCTGGACGACCTCGCGGCCGACGTCGGGTCGTTCCATGAGCAGATCGACCGGGCCAAGGCAGCGGCGTCCGAGGCTAAAGCCAGGATCGAGCGCGACTTCGAGCGGCGTGTCGGTTCCTGCATGAGGCTGCTGCGGGGCGGAGACACCTGTCGGTGGGCAAGTGATGACGTCCTGGCCGAGGCTCGCGGGCGTCTGGCGGCGACGCAGGTCGACGACGCCACGGCGGAGGCGAACTGTAAGCGGCTGGAGCCACTCCTGAGGCTGCAGGCCATGCCCAGGAAGGACACCGGATGGTCGGAATGAGAAGAAGATCCCTGCCCCATGCAAACCGCATGCGGCGCCGGCCCCACCTTGGCGGTACCGTTCGCGTCACGCCTATACGGAGCCGGTTGGCGGATGAGGAGCCGGCCTACACCGTGAGTTGGCACTCATCCGGCGGTGCGCTCTGTTGGCTCTCGCCGCGTATCGCGTCTGAAGACGCTGCGGACGTAGCGGCGGCCGTACTGGCCGCCTTCGCACAAGCGGTGCTGGCGCGCGGATGAGCCTAACCGATAGTCCCCCTTGCAATGCGCTGACTGCGAAAAAGCGCCGGCATGCACTTCAGGCGAAAGAATCGCGCGACCGCAAAAAGGCCGGGCTCATCAAAGTATGGATCACGGTACCGCGCGGCGGTGCCGTCGACTTCCTGCACGACCGTGGACTCCTCAAAGAATGGTCCCTGGATAACGCCAGCGTATCCGAAATTGGTGACGCCTTCTCGAAGTTCATTGAGGTTAGCCGGTTGCTCGACGACGGTGACGCGTGACGTGTCACGCGGTTTGACGAGCGAGATGGAGTAAACATCCCGCATGATTACACCGGACCAAATCAAAGCGACAGCGCGAGCAGCTATGCCGCCAGACATGGCGGCGGCAGAGACCGAGCTCCACGAAATCGAAACGGCGCAGGCGGACCTCTGCTCGAAGATCGCCGCCGACCAAGGCATCGCCTGCGGGACCCACCAGGCTTGGGGGAGAGCCAACTCGCTGGACGATCGGCGCGCGGCACAGGTGCGGCTCGATGGGTTGAATGCAGAGGCCGCCCGACTCGATCGATCGGCGGCGGAAGTGCGCGCCCGAATTCGGGAACATGGAGGCGAAAACGCGATTGCCGTCCGTGATGCGATGACGCCTCTCCGCAAAGCCGCCGCTCAGCGCATTGTTTCTACCATCGATGATTTGTGCGTTGCCATCGCGGCGTTGAACGCAACCGGGTTGGCGCTACGCGAAACCGGGACGTCTGCTGTGTTCATGCCGGCCCCGTTGCTGGCTGGCATGCGCGAGATTGCCCAATCAATTGCTAGTGCCAAAACTCCATCAGAGGAAAAACGTTGACCCATGCCGCTGCCCGTCGTTCGACTATCGAAACAGAAACACCGCGTAGCTCGAATCTCGCCTGAGATTCAGGATCTGTTTCGCATCCGCAACTTGCGCCGCGAATTAGCGCGCGATCTCGATCTTGCTCGAGTCGGTGAGTTTCGGCCGATGGAGTATCGAGCGCGTCACTTGGCCAGAATCGAGCTCGACTTTGAGCGTCGATACGGCCGCGCGCCCGATCTTCGGAAGATTGGGTGATCCGACTAGCAATGCCGAGCCTTTCGGAAATCGAAAAGAAAATCGCTGCGCTTCGCCAGCGGTATGCCGAGCTGGATGCTAAATCCATCCAGAACGGCAAGTGGGATGGTGCCGCGCTCTCGGCGATGACCGTCGTCGAGGCCGAGATCAAGCGCCTCGAAAGAGATCGCGAGAAGGCGCTCGTCTCCGACCTGATCGGCGAGGTATCAACAGAACAGACGAAGCGCCATTCGCCACCGCCGCGCGCCGCATCGCTGCCGATGCCGGTGTTCGCGACTAAAAATGCGGAGTTGTGCGATCCGCTCGTTGGGCTGGAACGGCTTCCGAAGACTGACGAGGATCGAGTCGACCTCTGGCTGACGCTTTCCCAATGGTGCTGCGAGCAGGTCAATTCCGATTTGGAAGGGCGCCAAAAGGCATTGGATCAAAATATTCCGGTCGCCTTTACGCAAGGACTTTTCCGCAGCCTGATCGTCCAGCTTGGCGCATTGCAGGCCGAATACCGATGGTTGGTCGCGATGGGACGCGACCGGCGCAAGAGTCTCGAAGAGACCTTGTTGAAGCGGATCGAGGCTCTCGAGGCGAGGCCGCAGCTAAAATACGAGGGCGTATGGAGCGGTGAAAAGGTCTACGGCGCTGGCATGCTCGTCACCGATGGCGGATCGATGTTCCACGCCAATCGCGCAACGATCGGCGAGAGACCTGGCTCGGGCAGCGACACATGGACACTGGCCGTCAAGCGCGGTCGAGACGGAAGGGACGTGAAATGACGATGAAATCTCAAGACGTGGCGTTTGCTGGTGCCTGCATGAGACTGAACCTTGAGATCCTCGATCGCGGCGGGCCCTACCCGCCGACCGTAGAGGCCGTGCTCTGCGAAGACGGTCGCACCGTCATGCTGCAGGCGCCTGACGGGCAAGGGAGCTGGATCGCGGCATCTTACGAGCTCGACGAACCGACCAGCGAGGAAGAATTTGATGCACTCCGTCGCGACCTACTCGGTTGAGAGAGCTACCCCAGGGGGGTAGCTGGTTAAAAGAGCCGGCCGATCTAGGGTTCCACCGCACGGGTCGTCGCCCGCAGTTTTTTTCCTGCTGGGTAATTTCTCAACGGATATCAAACGAAATCAAACACCGACGAAAGCACCGTGATTGCAACGAGTTGTCTACTTCGATCGATCTGACTGAGCGAGCCAGACAATTCAAAACATTCAAACGCGATAGGAAAGTTGATGGAAAAATCAAAAGGGCGCGGTGGTCGCCGTCCCGGAGCTGGTCGGAAGCCGGGAAGCCGAAACACGTTGCGACAGGACTCAACCGTCGACCTATTCCCCGGAGCGGCCGGCGCGATCGTGAAAGCCCTTGCTTCCGCGCAACAATATCAATTCATCGCGGCAATGCAGGCCCTCGAGGCGCCCTTGAGCGAAACTCGCGCCGCGCTCCAGCAGTCCGAACAGCAGTTCGCTGACGAGTGGGCCGGCTTTCTGCTCGATATATCACCGTATTACGACCACAACGTCGAGGAGGTGAAAGCCCTTCATCGCCGGAGCCAGCAGAAATGAAGTTGCCGACCGCGGACGGACCGGCGGCGAACGTCGAGGCCGAGCGAGACTCGTTCTTGCTCGGCCTCGCAAAGCGCAATCTCAATCGAAGGTAAATTGGATGGCCGCTAGATTCTGGAAGGCTCAGCCCGCGTCGGCGATTGCCGACAACGGGTCCGGAAAGTGCCGCGTCACCGTCGCGTCGACAACGGGCATGACGACAGGCGACTCGCGACTGTTTTTCGGGTTTACAGGCACGACGGGATTGAACGGTACGCAGACAATCACTGTCATTGACGGCACCCATCTAGATGTCACTGCGGTTAGCTTCGTGGCCACCGGAGCTGGATCTATCAACGGATTTTGGGATACCACCAACGCCAACAACTGGGTCTCGTCCAGCGGAGGAACGGACTACGGGCAGACAGTGCCAAGCTCTGCCGATAACGCCACCTTTGACGCCAATTCCGGCGGCGGAACGGTCACGGTGAATTTCGGCGGCACAATCTCGCTTGTCGGCCTGACGATGGGGGCATTCACCGGGACGTTCGACAACAGCGTCAACAACAACAATATCACATGCTCGGGGGCGACGAACCCATTCAATCTGTCGGGCACGGGAACGCGAACCATCAAGCTCGGCACTGCCACATATGCGATCACTCACGGCGGAGGGTCGTGGCAGATGGGCACCACGACCAATCTGACATTCCAGGGAAGTTCGGCGGCGATCGTTTTTACCGGCGGGGCCGGCGGCAAAACGTTCAATGGTGGTAGTCAGACATATGGAGCTTTGACTCTTGGTTCTACGCCCGGCACGGGCATCTTATTCATTAACGGCTCCAATACGTTCGGAACATTTGCAGTTACGGCGCCGTGTTTTGTCCAGCTACAGAGCGCCTCGACGACTACGCTAACCGGCGCCGTGACCATTGTCGGGAGTTCGAGCTCACAAATCGGAATCTCTGCAGAGGACAACAATACTACAGCGACGCTTGCGCTTGCTGGTGGGTCCACTTTCCAGTGGTGCGGATTCCGCGGCGTCATATTCACTGGATCACCTACGATCACCAGCAGCTTTGATCTGGGCAACAATAGCGGTGCGACGATTAGCGGGCCGTCCTCTGGCGGCGGTAGCGCTGGTGTGATCGGCTAGGCCCATGCGGGAGATGGTCTACCAGATCCGTGCGATACCCCGCCGCGAGCCTAAGCCGCTTCCCACATTCCCGGGCCCTCGGACCCGGCCAGTAGGTGAAGGACCGCCCCTGCGCCTTCTGCTCTTCTCAGCAGTGCACGATGCCGTCGACGTTGCCTTGGGGCGCGTTCCCGAGCGAGACACTTCCGTCTATCTGCGAGCCATCCGCAAGGCGGGTAATCGCACCATTCTGTGCTTAATCGACTGCGTCGGCGGTGACGGGGATGGCGCGCTATTCATTGCGCAGGCGCTCCTGGAGCATCCGTACCGCGTAGCCTGTCAGATTGTCGGCCGCTGCTCGAGCGCCGCGGTCATGATCGCGTTGGCGGCTGATCGTCGAGACATCGTTGCTGACGGCAGTGTGTTGATTCATCGCTCAATGCGTCTTGCGGTCCAATCGCAATTCGACGCCATGCGGAGGCTGCCGGCGGCGGACAAAGAGGCCATCAACGAGTCGCTGAATGACACCGACGATGCTATTGCTTCGTTGTTGGTAACGCGACTTGGCGTCGCTGAGCAAATGGCCAGGCAATGGATGATTGAGGACAGCCGGTGGTCCGCAACCGAAGCGTTAGAGCGCGGCTTTGTCGAAGAAATCATCAATTAAGGAGAAATAACGTGGTCGATTTCACTGCGGAATCCATTCTTCAGTGCGACATTTCATCTCTGACTGAGCCGCCTCCGACTGAGACTGGAGATTGGGTGGTGACATTCGCGGGGGTACCGTCTTCCGAAGGCCAGGCAGATTGGGGCGGGAATACTCAGCGGCAAGTTCTAGGCGGCGCGGCGCTATCCGCTTCCGGCACTCAGGCCCGGGTGACTTTCACTGCAGGTATCGAAGTGGGCTGCGAAATTGGAAGCGTTTACATCGGGCACCAGCGCCCTCTGGCGATGTTTACGACTTCGACGGAAACCAGGCTCAGCTCTTCTTCACTGGATCGCCGTCAGTCTCGGTCAGTGCGGGCGCGTCTGTCGTCAGTGACGCTGCGGTCTTTGCGCTGGATGCGACGAGAAATCTCGTCATCGCAATCTGGTATTCTGGCACAAGCGGTATTCGTTCCGTTGGTGGGGCAACTGGTTCGTCCAATTGGTTCAAGGAGGGAGTCGACGACACAGCGACGACCAACGCAACTGGATACCACTTCGACACCGCGCCGGCCTGTCGTTGCGTGAGCAAAATCGAGGTGAGAACCTGATGGCCGCTGGCCCTGACCAGTAGCATGGGCTCCCCCTGTTCTACCTTCTCGCTAGCTTCTCGCAACCTGATAGGTGTCCGCAAGCGCGCGGGGACAATCCCCCCAAAGGGGATGGATTTTTAAAGGCAACCATATCGCTTGTGTGGCGTGAGCTGCGGTCCTAGTTTTTGTAGTCGCTCAATGGCTTGAATGAGATGATGCAGATAATCGTCATTTCGGGAGGAGCGAATGGCCAACTCGCTCATTGTGCGCAAGGACCATCTACCTCAAGCACAGAAGACACATCGGGCGGCACAATACGTCCGAATGTCCACTGACCTCCAGAAATACTCGACTGAAAACCAGGCGGCTGTTATCGCAGCTTACGCTGCCATTCATGGGCTTACGATCGTTCGCACTTACCGCGACGATGGAGAAAGCGGTCTTAAAATCGAGAAGCGAGCCGGCTTGACCGCGCTGATCCGTGACGTCCAGTCTGGCGAAGCTGACTTCGGTCACCTGTTGATCCTGGATGTTAGTCGCTGGGGACGGTTTCAAGACGTCGACGAGAGCGCGCACTATGAATTCCTCTGTCGGAAGGCAGGCATCAAGGTAGTCTATTGCGCCGAGCAATTCGACAATGATGGCAGCCTTCTGTCGAGCATTGTCAAAAATATCAAGCGGGTGATGGCGGCGGAGTACAGCCGGGAGCTTTCAGGCAAGGTCCATGCGGGAGCTTTGCGGTTGGCGGGGCTAGGCTTCAAGATGGGCGGCTCAGCCCCCTATGGATTGCAGCGACTGGTCGTAGACGAACACTCAACTCCAAAGGGATTACTTGGCCGGGGCGAGCGCAAATTTCTGGCGTCAGATCGTGTACGACTTTGCCGGGGAAGGCCGGATCAGACGAAAGTCGTGAGATGGATCTACGAGCAGTATCTGAGTGGAAATTCGCCAAGTGGTATCGCGCGCGAACTCAATCGGCGAGGGATTGTAAACGGCCGAGGCGATCCGTGGTGCAGGAATGCGATACGTGATCTTCTTCGAAACGAAGCATATATCGGTACTTTCATTTACAATCGCACGACGGAAAAGCTGGAGACAAAGAGAGCGCGTAACCCACAGTCCCTCTGGATCAGGAAGGAAGGCATCATCGAGCCTACCGTCGAGCGAAACGTGTTCCTGCGCGTGCAGAAGGTTATGGCGGCACGGCGGCTCATCAAAATCCCAGAGGAGGAAATGCTGCTAAGGCTTAGAAAGCTGCTGATGAAGAAAGGCAAGCTGAGTTCAGGGATTATCGACGAGTGCCCTGGCATGCCCTCAGTCTCCTCGTTTTTGGCTCACTTCGGCACGCTTAAAAACGTTTATCGACTGATTGGCTACACGGGCAATCAACACTATTGGGACAAACTCGCCGCGCACAAGCAATGGGTCGAATTCCATCTTCAAAATGCAGTTCGTCTTCGGGTTGCCCTCGAACAGGCGGGGTCGTTTGCTAGACTTGATCGCTCGGCCAAGTGTTTGAGGTTGGATAAGGCTGAGAACGTCAGCTTTCGGGTCGCCAGATGGTGCAAATATGGGGGCCGAGTGGTGCACTGGATGATGCGTAATCGCGTGCGCCGGCTAGAGGGGTGGGTGGTTATTTTGAGACTGGGCGAAAACAACCAATCGCCCCTCGATTATCTTCTGCTGCCGTCGGCGTCGCTGTTGTTTAATGGCCCTTGGTTTCGGGTCTCCGAAGAATCTCGGGCGGCCCACAACATAGAGCGCTTCGATACTTTTGAAGAGTTATCTCGATCGCTCGTTAAGGGGCTCTGCAAAACAACGCGCGCCACTCGATACAAGTCGAACAAGGCGGTGGTCGATATGTCCAAGAGAGGGTGCCCGCGAGCCACCTAGGCCAGCGCGCGCAGCGGCAACAAGGGAAGGGTTGCGCTAAGGAGGAATTGGCAGCGGTTTAGCCAGAGACGCCCTTGGCGAAATTGATCACCTCGCCCCAGTCCAACCGGGTATCGACCCAGCCGACCTTTCCAACCGCAACCCATTTCGGTGATGATGCGGCGACTCGGGCGCCGTCAGACTGACACGCCCATGAACATCTTCTCGATCTTACCCAGCAGTTCTAAGTGAGCTTTCGTGTGCATCGCTGCGTTCGAGTAGTACCTTCGCCGTGATAGTGGGACCGTAGTGCGGGATTCTAGGATCAACTTAGGTCTTTGATTTTGGCCGACCGTGGAATCGTCAAGGGAGATATCTAGCCTGCTAACCTCGGCCGGGTGAGCGGTATCCTGCGGCGCGTTCAAGTACTCTCTGACGAGTGAGAATAATTCGGCCTGATGGGCAAAAAGCTTGCTCACCGACTCGGCGAATTCAACGGTTAGAATGCTAACGTTGATCTTCTTGATGTCGGAAACTGGACGCCTAAACCCGAGCTCTTCAATAAGAAAGCTCGTGATATCTTCTAAAAACGCAGTTGCCCGCTCTGTCGTGTTGGACTGAGCAACAATTCCATCATTGTAGGCTACGAACTCGGTAATTCCGATACTCTCACCTTCATAAGAGAACGAACCAAGTGCGAACTTGAGCCCATTCTTATCAACATCTTCCTTGGTCGGGTTCTGGGGGAATGTTCTGAAATTGTAGCGATCAGCTACCTGCTGGATTGTTGCGATTCCATCGGAGCCGGCTAAGGGCAAGAATTCCTCAGTGGGAAAAAGCCACGTTGAGCGACATGTATCCAGGGAGATCAGTTCCATCGTGCGGTCTCGATATTACGCGTACGCTGCTTCGCGAGCACTTGAAGCTTTCTTTCGATCCTTTTCACCCCCCTGAAGGGGATCAAGTGCGCTTGCGCGCTCCTTTTGATTGTCTGGATCAATGGTGACAGGTGCGTGAGCTGACGGCGGAATGATTTCATTATCGCCATCCGGGATCGGGCGGGCCTCAAAATGCGGCTCCCATCCAATAGCCCAAAGTATTTCTGCCACGCGTTTAATACCAATATTCTCCAGTCCCATTATCTGCCGATTGATTACCGCACGACTAGTTTCAAGAATATTTGCGATCTCTTGTTGTGTGATTTTTCTGCGCGACTTTTCAGTCGCAAGTGCACGCTGCAATTCGTCGCGCACGTCCGACAGAAACCGCGATCCGGCTCGTTCTTTCTCGCCAATGTCAAAGCTAAATGAGGGCATCATAGTCTCCGGTCGCAAACGCGGGGGGATCAAGAGCTATTCGGTCTCGAATCCAAACGACGCGATTGCGCGCTTCGTCGTAGGATTCTTTCGGTGGGATGCCGTTCTGCGATTTATAGTCATCCGCAAGGCCGGCAAAAGTAGCGATAAATATCTTGGGGCGGTAGATCCAACCAAAAACCCGAAGGTCAGCAGTCTTCATCTCCCAAACACCATGCGCAGCAGGTCTAAGGTTTGAAAAGGCTCGGCCGTATTCCATGGGCCGCCCCGAGTTCCATTTCCTCAAAAGCGTGTCCATTTGTGCTGCGGGCGTCTCGGTCGCTTCTACAACGCCGGTTTTAGCTCCGGGCAGAATGTCTCGAAGGAACTGGACCATCGAGGGCATCGCAAAGAACTTTCTTTCCTCGAATTCCCGCCTGCGCAGCGGCGTCGTTATCCGCGTCAGGATCGCGATTTTATCTAGTGTCGCCATTCAGGTCAACAATTGGTTGACTTTAAAGTCAACAAATGATAGTGGGAAAACGAAAAGGTGAGTCGGCTGATGCAACCGTGCCGCGTTCTGCAGATCCAAGCAATTAGACCTTGCGATCTGCCCCAGAGAATAGTCAAGGATTCGGTTACGGGTCTGAGCTGATGACTGACGCGTCGGGAGAATGTTGGATTTGCGGGAAGCTAGCCGATAGTCGCGAGCATATTTTCAAGAGCCGCGACCTTAGGCGCTTATTTGAGCAAGACGGCTACGAGTTCGAAAATCAGCCGTTCCATTTTGGCAAAGATGCACCGCGCCGCATCCCAGGCCCCAAATCCCGGTTGATGAAATATGCACCGTCTCTCTGCGGCGACTGCAACAGCAATAAAACTGCCGCCTGCGATCGAGCCTATGACCTTCTTTCTGACTGGCTTGACCAGTCCCAGGAGGACGGGGGACGCTCGGTGCTGCCACTCCAAGAGATATTCGGAGTTGATCACCAGGAAGAAATTCGAAATCTTCTGCGGTATTTTGCAAAGAGCCTGGGTTGTCGCATTCGCGATGCCAACGCCCACATGAGCGCTCTTTTTCCGAATCCCGTCAGTTGCAAAAACCTGGAGAGATTCCGCATATCGATCTCTCGAACCCAATTGTGGAGGATGTTGCCCGACTACAGGCCAGATATGCTCGATTCCTATCTTGGTAAGGGCGATCTTTTAGTCACCTATTCGCGCTCGGTCTTTGAAACGACCGGTCATCGGGAAGTAACGCGGGCAATCTGGCATGAGAACATCGGCCACTTTCAAATCAACCACTGGTTTAATATCGAACCACACCCAGCTTTCGGAAAGCCAATCGATGCGGGGGCGGCGACCTACGCGATCATCGCCAACGATTTTGACTTGTTCACTAATCGAGAGGTCAAGGAAAATTGGTTAAGCGCTCAAACGAACTGAAATTGATCTGACCAAATCCGACTGAACGCGTTCCTACTTCTTCTCCTCCAGTCCGAGGTTGCCCGTGATTTACGGTGGAGGACACTGGCCGAGCGGCTCGGACTGGCCGCCCCGTCATGGCCTTTCCCATTCCCTGTGGAATCCCACCGGCACTTCCCTCTAGGGTTGAGGGCTTGGTAGAACAGCTACTGTTTGGCGGAGGTCGCCTATGGACGGTTTCATTCTTTTTTCGGGCGTTTTCGGGATCGGCATTTTAATTTATCTGGTTGTACGCAGCGAGCGCGGCATGATGGCTTCCGAGTCCGCGGCACAAGCCGCGCAGGCCGCGTCCAAGAGCGGCGCTGAAGTTGCAGAAATCAGGGAAGAGATCACCGTCACAGGCTGGGGCACGTTCTCCCGATTCGGCTTGGGGCTCGGAATCCTTATCGAGACAATCGCGCTGTTCGGTGCGACATCCATCTTTCAGCAAATTCAGGCCGGCGTCGCCTTCATCGGTACCGCGATTGTTTGCGGCCTTGGCGTGGCTATGGGGCGAAGACGAACCTACCGCGTGTACCGCGCCGAGTCGAAGACCGGATCTGTTTTGCCAGAGTAGGACCGGCATAGGCTTTGCTATTGCCGGCGGTCGCGCCTGCTAAACATGTTTCGGGACCCTCGTGGAGCCTCGCAGAGGGGCGGCGGCGAGCGCGTCGTCATTTTGACAGTTTCGCATTTAGATCGGCGATCATTTCGCAAGTCGCGATGACGTGCTGCCTCAGTTCGATAAATCCATCAGTGAATTTGAAAATTTCGCGAGCGTTGAAGTTGTAGGCAGGCTCGCCAAGCGTTGGCCACTTTCGGGTGTTTGATTCTGACGGATACAAAAGATAGGTGTGTGGCCCGGTATGCATTTCGCTCTCCGGATCGGCGTCGTCTGCTTCTCGGACGGCACCATGAGCGACATCGTTGCGCCGGTCAGACCAACCACGATACGATTTTATCGCCTCAGTGACGTCCTTAAACGTGGTCGTGATCAGCTCATACTGGTCATCGAGCATGATCAGATTATCGAAGAACGCGCTTGATGCCAAATCGAGCATTTGCGCACGCATTTTAGCGCCGCTCACACCGCCGAAGGCGCGGATAGCTGGTCCGAGATGATATTGATCGGCACTACCCGTAAGATGCGCGAAGAGGTTGGCAACCTCAGCTTCGAGTTCTTCCCAAGCCGTGAGAGCTGCGCCAACGGCAATATAAATCTCCTGCTTTGTGTTGTCTCCACCACGAAAATCTGGAGTATAAGGCCTTTCCCAAGCTGCTGGCACCACTCTACTTACCTTTCGCCTTCAGCCCGATCTCGACGGGGCGGACCTGGGGTGTTTCTTCATTGCTTAACGTCGAACGCCGATTCTTCCGTGGCTGGGAGTCAAGAAGATCTGGCCGCGGTGGCAGTTGGGGTCGCGCATCAGGGCTCGGCTCTCTGGCGGGGTCATCTTGGACGTCCGCCAGTCGCTTGCGGCGGCTCACAAGTCCGATTAGGCCCGCAATCACAAGCAGTGCGCCCGCGACAATGAGCCAGTGCGGCATTTCCAGCCATCCCATCGCGGTCTTGATTATGTCCACCCTACTTCTTCGCCTTCAACCCCAGCGCTACCAAGCGCCGGATCGCGTGAGCGCGGGTAAGGGTCTTGTCGGAGGACGCTGCGATCCAAGCATCAATTGCGGCGAGTTCGGAGGGGTGCCACCGCTCGCCGACCTGAACCCCCTTGCCTGTTGGGGCGGGGCCGCGCTTTTTCTTTGGTACCACACTTGTCTTTGCCATAAACCGTGGTACCATAGAAGCAAGCCGAGGGGAAGCACGAAC
The DNA here is from genome assembly GCF_054056795.1 of Bradyrhizobium sp. USDA 3315. Lineage (NCBI taxonomy): Bacteria > Pseudomonadati > Pseudomonadota > Alphaproteobacteria > Hyphomicrobiales > Nitrobacteraceae > Bradyrhizobium > Bradyrhizobium sp. USDA 3315. The sequence continues at coordinate 745,490 of NZ_JBSRYP010000001.1, forward strand.
TTCCGCCCCGGCTCTAACCCCAAGCAAGCAAGGATTAGTTGCTATGCCCGAAGCTACTTTAAATAATAGCATAATCTCGTCGCGTCGCGGTTTCCTCTCCGGAGCCGCTGTCGCGGCCACCGGTGGCGCTGTCATGGCGCTGGCGGCAATCCCGCCCGCAGTAACCGCAGCGACACCCATGGCCGCCGTGGCCTGCCCTGATGCCGACCCAGTGTTCGCGCTGATCGCCCGCCACCGCGCCGAGGAGCGGGCCTACAGCGACGCGCTTATGGCTCTAAGTGAACTTTGCGAAACCCTCCCGGAGGAAGCCCGGCGCAGCACCCCGCGGGTCCAACTGGGTATGAAGGGCGGTGAGCCATACTACTTGCATACTCATGCGCAGATCGACGACCGGCTAGGGTTGATGCCGGACTTCGCCAGCACGCCTGAAATTAGGGCCAGACTTCACGCCGAACTCGATCGCGACAGGACCGAGCTATGGACCAAGCAGGACGAGAATGGCGTGACGGATGCCGATGGTCTGGTCTTGCAACTTTGCGAGTCTTGCCAAGAGTTAGAATGGGCGCTCGCCAACACGATGCCAACTTCCCTTGCCGGCGTCGCCGCAGTGCTGCGCTACGCCAATGAATGCGAGGACCAGGGCAACGAGTGGCCCGACACCGACACCATCGGCCGCGAGGGCTGGCATTACCAGCTGCGGCAGACGATGGCCGCTGCGGTGGTCAACTTGGCCTAGGCCGCAACTTTGAAAAACCGAAATGCCCGCCGACCCCATAAATCCGGCGGGCATTCTAAAACTAATGGAAAACGAAACGGCAGATTTCTGATTTTCTAGCGAACGAAGTCACGCTACCGTGAAAGTGTTCATGCCTTTTCCGCAATGTGCTGTGGAATTTCGGGGACAGCCTGTGCATGACCGTGATTTTCAGTTGCGACCGGACCGGCGCGTAAGCCATTGCTGGGCCGTCAACCGGAGGCCGGGGGCGGCCAAAAAAAGAATCCGTTGATCGGGAGCAAGACCGATCGATGAGCTTTTTTGTAGCCCGAGGATTCCAGCATGGTTGATGATCCGTTCATTGAGAACGATGATACGCTTACCGAGCGTTCCCATCTCTCCGACCTCACGCGCAGGCGACTTGAGAAGCGGCAGCGCTTCCCTAAGCGAATTAAGCTCTCCACTCGCCGCACCGTCTACCGCCGATCTGAGTTTGAGGCTTGGCTGCGCGATCCGGAAGCGTGGCAACCGGCGACGCTGGAGGCCGTCGCATCATGACCGGATCGTTGGCGGTTCTGGAGGAGTCCTCCTTCGATTACGGTGCGCTTCCGGCAAACGATATCGCCAAGCTTCGCAATGGCGCAAAGCGAATTCGGTCGCTCGTCGAGATTGACCTGGGCGGCGGTCGATGCTGGCCGCGAGCTACTGGAGGCGCGAGAGAAGCTGCCTCGCGGTCAGTTTCTCGACTGGATCAAAGCCGAATGCGGCTTCGGCGAAAAGACGGCCTATAACTACATCAGCGCGGCAATATTCGTTGAAGACTGGCGCTTAAATGTAACCGTTACAAACTTGAGGCCGGCGCTTGTCTACCGACTGGCCGCCAAGAACGTACCGCCGCCGCTTGTACAGGATGTCGTGCAACGGCTGAAAAATGGTGAAGCGATTTCGACGTGCGCGGTTTCTGAGGCGCTGGAAGTCTCGAAGCAGGAAAGACTCGAAACTCAAAAAAAGCAGATCGCGCAAAAGCGCCGAGAGGTTTCGGCCAGGACTCGTCGAAAGTGGGAAAAGCAGCGGGCTCTCCAGGAGCAGGAGGAGAGTCGACAGCGCGCGCGTCAGCAAGAGGCGGTCGCGAGGGTGGTCGCTCGAATTGGCGTCGATGACGTTCGCTTCTTGATAGGCGAACTGCGCGCTGGCGATACTTGGGAAATGGTGAGGTTGCTGGCCGAAGCGGTCGATCCCTTAGCGCGGGAGGCGGCTTAATGACCGGTATCTTTGCGGCTTCTACCGCGACCAACCCGCTGGCGCCATTCGATCATTACGTCACCGAAGCAGAGGTCTGCAAACGATTCTCTCGGTTCTTGGGCGCCCGCGAACTCCGCGAGGCGCGACGCAAAAAGGAAATCGAGTTCTTGAACGGGAAAAAGGGCGCCATTCTTTATAACCCGGATTCGATCGCCGAATATCTCAAACGGAAAATCACACCATGCCAGCCGCAGCAAAACGGATTTGGGAATATCGAGGCTTCTGGATCGGCCGTGTCGTTGGTTCCGACTACCTTTACGCCCACTGGTGGGACCAGCGAAAGCGACGAACTTGTCGCAAAAGTCTTGATACAAAAGTTCTCGCGGAAGCCCAAGAACGGCTGATCGAACTCCTCGGAAGCACGGCCTCTTCGGGTAACCGATCGCCAGACGCGGTGCTATTCGTTCAGCCGTTGGACTTCTACTATGAGAACGACATCAAGCATAAGTCGTCTGCGAAGCCGGCGTTTCGAGCAATCCAGCTCGCGACGGAGTTCGCTGCGAAAAAAATCGGTCCTATGGCGCGCGTCTCAAACTTCTCACCTCTTCGCCAGAAGGAGTTCATGCGGTGGTGCGTCGACAAGTACGCTCACTCCGCCGGCACCATCGCGCGCAATCTCTCAGTGATATCGGCAGCCTTCAAATTTGCCTGCAAAGTCCAGATCGTCGTCGACGGACTCGACCGCGAAAAGGAAGTCCTGCTTCTCGACAGCGCGCCGAATGTTTACACGCAGGCGAAAGACGTGGCGGAACTAACCGCCCTCCCCGACTCGGAGCCGCGGGACTGGTTGCCGACGCTCGAGCAACTCGGTCACTTCATCGATGCGATCGACGTGAGGCAAGAGAACCTTTTTCGATTTGTGATCCTTGCTCTCAATACGTGGGCTCGGCCGGAGGCGATCCTTGACCTTCGCACCGACAAGCAGGTCGAGTGGAACATCGGGCTGATTGATCTCAATCCGCCCGGTAGGCGACAGACAAAGAAGCACAGGCCAAAGATCCGGCTGACTGAAAACCTGAGGGGCTGGTTGAAGCACTGGGACCGGTCCGCGCCCATGACATGGGACGATCAGCCGATCACCACGATGAAGCGAACATTCAAACGGCACGCGGTTGCCTGCGGCCTACCCTCGTTCACCCAGTACACGATCCGCCATTTTATGGCGACGTCAGTGAGGCGCGCCAAGCCGCCGGTGTCGAAGGAGCAGCGCGATGTCTGGCTCGGTCATGACGATGGCCGCACCGCTAGTTGGTACGAACATCATGATCCGGATTTCTTGGAGGATGCGCGACGCGCAACTGAGGAGATCATCGAGGAGTTGCAGCGGCACACGCAGCGTCCGCTCTCAACGCGCAAACTACGCGCAAAATCGTCAATCAGGCTTATTCACTCAAAAAAGGAGGCCAGTTAAGTGACTGAACCAACTTCAATAAGTGGTGGGTGCGACAGGGATCGAACCTGTGACCCCTACCATGTCAAGGTAGTGCTCTCCCGCTGAGCTACGCACCCAAAGCGTATTTGGATCGGGTCCCTATAACGGACGGCGGCGGGGCAGGCAAGGATACAAAGTGAAGGTTTTTTGGCGAATCAGGCCGCCAGCAACTTATTCACTTCGCTGACCAATTCCCTGAGGTGCACGGGCTTGGCCAGCACCTTGGCGTTTTTCGGCGCCTCCGAATCGGAATTGAGGGCCACCGCGGCAAAGCCGGTGATGAACATGATCTTGATATCGGGATCGAGTTCCGAGGCACGGCGCGCCAGCTCGATACCGTCCATCTCGGGCATCACGATGTCGGTGAGCAGCATTTCGAACGGCTCCTCGCGCAGCCGCTGGTAGGCCGACATGCCGTTGTCGTGCGGCGAGACCTTGAAACCCGCGTTTTCGAGCGCCTTGACCAGGAAGCGGCGCATATCGGTGTCGTCTTCGGCGAGAAGTATTTTCGGCATGGCAGGAATCGTCGAATCCGGCTTGAGGAGCAGTCCGAACAGTAAGCCCGACAGACGGTAAATTTCGGGTGAAATTTGCGTCAAGCCAGCGGCAAATGCGCGCCACCCATTTGTGGACCGAACCAGACATCGAATCAACCGGGTGCCGCATTTGCTGCTTTTAAGACGCGTTCCAGCTGAAACCACACTCTTTTCACTTGGCAGAATGATCGCGATTACCGACAATGCGTGCCCATAAATCTCCGCTTTTCCGGCAGACTCAGTTGCTGCGGGGGCGAGGCGGACGCAAGGGACGGCGCCAAGAGAATGACCGAATTTGCTGGCGAGTTGTCGCCCCCGTTCGAGATCGTTGAGCCGCAGGCCTGGCGCGCGCCGATCATCTTCAATTCCCCGCATTCGGGCTCGGTCTATCCGGCCGAATTCCTCGACGCGTCGCGAATCGATGTGGTGTCGCTGCGCCGCTCCGAAGACTCTTTCATGGACGAGCTGATCGCGGGCCTCAGCGATCGCGGCTTTCCGATCGTGCGGGTCAACTTCCCGCGCTCCTATGTCGACGTGAACCGCGAGCCCTACGAGCTCGACCCGCGCATGTTCACCGGGCGGCTCCCGAGCTTTGCCAATACGCGCTCGATGCGGGTGGCCGGCGGCCTCGGCACCATCCCGCGCGTGGTCGGCGACGGCCAGGAGATCTATCGCGAGCGGCTCGACGTCGACGAGGCGCTGCGCCGGATCGAGGTGCTCTACAAGCCCTATCACCGCGCACTGCGCCGGCTGATCAACAAGGCGCACCAGGCGTTCGGCGCGGTGATGGTGGTCGACTGCCACTCGATGCCGTCGGTCGGCGTGTCGCGCGACGAGCCGCGCCGGCCCGACGTCGTGATCGGCGACCGCTACGGCACGAGCTGTGCGCCGCTATTGCCCGACCTCGTCGAGGAGATCATGAGCTCGCTCGGCTATTCGATCGGCCGCAACAAGCCCTATGCCGGCGGCTTCATCACCGAGCATTACGGCAATCCGGCGAGCGGCCTGCACACCGTGCAGATCGAGCTCAACCGCGCGGTCTATATGGATGAGCGCCGCCGCGAGCGCGGCCCGCGCTTCGCGCAGGTGGCCGCCGACTTTGCCACCCTGGCGGATGCGCTGGCGAAAATCCCGTTCGGAGATCTCGGCCCGTTCCAGGCGGCCGCGGAGTAGCGCTCGGTTCGGCCGGGACTGCGGTTGCCAACCGAAGCCGTGAATATGGAATTCAGTCGGCGACTGGGCCTCACGCGAAACTGGATTCCGTGTTCACGCGCGGAAGCAATGAGCCAAGAAAAAAGGGCCGCTTGAATGAACAAGCGGCCCAAGTCTAGGGAGGAAACGCCCAAGGAGGGCAGCGATAGCGCGAGGCGCTACCGCACCGCAACAATATGCGACCGCGCTGCACAAAACGCAAGAACTTTCGAAACATTTCTTGGGTAATGTTGGAAAGTCTGGCGAAACTGCAACAGGCCGGGAGGAGCGGCTTTCCGTATGTAGGATCAATATCTTACAAGGAAAGCCCCGAGCGGTCGGCGCTCTGCGCATAGCTTGTATACCAGAATTCGCAACTTCGTGATCGAGACCGAGACCCCGGGCGCTTTCGAATCCGAAGCCAAATCGAAAGTCCGGAACCGCGTCACCGGGCTGGATAACACTCCGTTAATCGTGCGCGCCGCGCCGGATTGAGCTAGGCAAGACCGCATCCGATTTCTACCGCGTCGTTTGCGCAGTTCAGGGACATGCCGTGACGGTCATCGACTTTACCGCCTTCATCGGCCGCCTTGCGACCGCATCCGGCGAAACCATCCTGCCGTTCTTCCGCACCTCGCTCTCGGTCGACAACAAGAGCTCGAACGATTTCGATCCGGTCACCGAGGCCGACCGGGCGGCGGAAGCCGTGATGCGGCGGCTGATCAAGTCGAACTTCCCCCAGCACGGCATCGTCGGCGAGGAGTTCGGCAATGAGCGCGAGGACGCCGACTATGTCTGGGTGCTCGATCCGATCGACGGCACGAAATCCTTCATCGCCGGCTTTCCGATCTGGGGCACGCTGATCGCGCTGCTGCACAAAGGTACGCCGGTATTCGGCATGATGCACCAGCCCTATATCGGCGAGCGCTTCTCCGGCGACAACGGCTCGGCGCACTACTCCGGCCCGTCGGGCGAACGGCGGCTCTCGGTGCGGCGCTGCGCCTCGCTGAAGGAAGCGACCGTCTTCACCACGAGCCCGCTGCTGATGAATCCGGATGACCGCGCCCGCTTCGGCCGTATCGAGAATACGGCGCGCCTGTCGCGCTATGGCGGCGACTGCTACTCCTATTGCATGCTCGCCGCCGGTCATCTCGACCTCGTGGTCGAGACCGAGCTGAAGCCCTACGACATTGCCGGCCTGATCCCGATCGTCACCGGCGCCGGCGGCGTCGTCACCACCTGGGACGGCAAGCCGGCGCAAAGCGGCGGCCGGATCATCGCGGCCGGCGACCCGCGCGTGCATGAAGCGGCGATGAAGCTTTTGAACGCCTGAGTTCCCTGCCTGATTTCTTGAGTTGCCGGGCGTCTGATCCGCGCCCATCCTGACCGCAACCAGAAAAGTCAGGGATGGGCGACATGACGATGCGCGGCAGGCTGCTGGCAGCCCTTCTCCTGTTTCTCGCGCCCGTCACGGCTTTCGCCCAGGATTTTCCGACCAAGCCGATCCGGCTGATCGTGCCATTCCCGCCCGGCGGGCCGAACGACATCATCGCACGGGTGATCGGGCAGAAGATCTCGGAGCTCGCAAGGCAACCCGTCATCGTCGACAACCGCGCCGGCCAGGGCGGCGTGCTCGGCACCGACGCAGTCGCGAAGGCCGCGCCCGACGGCTACACGGTGGCGATCGCGAGCGCCGGCGCGCTGGCGATCAGCCCCAGCATGGAGAAGGTCGCCTACGACACGCTGAAGGACCTCGCGTGACGCTGGTCGCGACCGTGCCGGAGATGCTGGTGGTCGCCGCCAACGTGCCGGCGAAGAACATGAACGAACTGGTCGCGCTCGCCAGGGCGCAGCCGGGCAAGCTCAACTTCGCCTCCTCCGGCCCGGGCAGCCTGCCGCATCTCGCCTGCGAATTGTTCAAGCTGACGGCCAAGGTCGACATCGTGCACGTGCCCTATCGCGGGGCCGCGCCGGCGGTGAACGACCTGCTGGGTCAGCAGGTGCAGATGACCTTCCTCGACCTGCCGGTGATCCTGCCGCAGATCAAGGCTGGCGCGCTGCGGCCAATCGCGCTCGGTGGGCGCGAACGCGCGCCGACCGCACCCGACGTGCCGACCACCTCCGAGGCCGGCATGCCCGACCTGGTCATCGAGAACTGGTACGGCATGGTCGCGCCCGCACGCACGCCGCCCGCGATCATCATCAGGCTGAACCAGCTCGCCACCGCGGCAATGGCCGATCCGATCGTCAAGCAGAAGCTCGCCGAGCAGGGTCTGACGCTGGCCGGCGACACGCCGGAGCATTTCCGCGACTTCATCGCCGCCGACATCAGGAAATGGGCGAAGGTGATCCAGGACGCCGGCGTGGTGACGACGAAATGAGCCAGCCGTCAGCGCTGCGCTTCGGCGCGCAGATAGTCCACAAGTTGCTTGGCCGCGCGCGGCAGCGCCTTGAAGCTGCGCGCGCAGATCGTCAGCCGGCGGTTGGCCCAAGCGTCGCGGATCCTTATCGTCGTGATCGGCATCGACGCCGCGCAGCGCCGCGCCGCGGTCTCCGGGATCACGGCGATGCCGACATCGGCGGCGACCATCTGGCAGATCGCGTCGAAGCCGCGCAGGCGGGCGCGGAAGCGCAGCCGCGCCCCGAGCTTTGCGGCATGCCGCGAGATATGAACCTGCAGCGCGGATGTTGCCGTGAGGCCGACGAAATCGCGGCCGACCACTTCCTGGAAGTCGATCTGGCGGCGGCCGCCGAGATCGCCGCGCCGCGACGCCACCAGCATCAAGCGGTCCTCGCTGAACAGGAAGCGCTCGACGCTGTCGGGCAGCGCGTGCTCCGCGGCGAAGCCGAGATCGGCGGCGCCGCTGGCGATCGCGGTCGCGATATCGGTGCTCTCGCGCTCCTCGACATCGACGCTGATATCGGGATGCTCGTGCAGGAAGGCCGCGAGCGCGCGCGGCAGATGCTCCGACAGGCCCGAGGTGTTGGCGAGCAGCAGCACGTTGGCGCGCACGCCGCTGGCATAGGCGGCGAGATCGCTTTGCAGCGCCTCGACATTGTGGATCACGATGCGGGCGTGGCCGAGCAAGCTCTCGCCCGCCGCAGTAAGTTCGACGCCGCGGCGGCCGCGCTTGAGCAGCGCGACGCCGAGCGCTTCCTCGAGGCCCTTGATCCGCTCGCTGGCCGAAGCCAGCGCAAGGTTCGCGCGCGCCGCGCCCTGGGTGATGCTGCGCGCATCGGAAACCGCGATGAACAATTGCAAATCGGTCAGGTCGAACCGCATGACGTTTCCCACCCCATACCTTCGGGTCGTCCGAAGGCTAACTCCGTAACCTCCAGATTGTGCCGTTCGCATCGATCGGTCAATGTGCCGCCATGGTCGACCATCTCCTGATCTTCATCGCTTTCGCCTTCCTGCTCGCCGGCTTCGTCAAGGGGACGCTCGGCCTCGGCCTGCCGACGGTCGCGATGGGGCTGCTCGCAACCACGATGGCGCCGGGCCAGGCGATTGCTATCGTGATCGTGCCGGCGATCGTCACCAATATCTGGCAGACCTTCGTCGGCCCCTATCTGCGCGACATCATCAAGCGGCTGTGGCCGTTGATGCTCGGCACCGTGGCGGGCATCTGGATCAATGCCGGGCTGCTGACCGGGCCTTACGCGGCCTACGGCACCGTCGTGCTGGGCGTGCTGCTGGTGATCTACGCGATCGTCGGGCTGAGCAGGTTCAGCTTCAAGGTCGCGCGGCGCGACGAGAAATGGATCGGCGGCATCGTCGGCGTCATCACCGGGCTGATCTCGGCGGCGACCGGCGTTCAGGTCATCCCCTCGATGCCTTTCATGCAGGCGATCGGCATGGAGAAGGACGAACTGGTGCAGGCGCTCGGCGTGTTCTTCACCACTGCGACCGTGGCGCTCGCCTTCAACCTCACGGCATCGGGCCTGCTGACGGCAGCCACCGCGCTGCCGGGCGCGGTCGCGATGGCGGCGTCGTTCACCGGCATGTTCATCGGCCAGGCGGTTCGCACACGGATGCACCCCGAGGTGTTCCGCCGCTGGTTCCTGATCGCGATGATCCTGCTCGGCATCTATCTCGCCGGCAGCGCACTGCTCAAGATCCACGGTTAGAGCGGCAAAGCGAGAGCCTCAAGGCGCGAGCTAGCGCGCCTCCAGCGTCGCGACGCGGACGCCGAGATAGATGAAGAGCGCGCCGAGCGAGCGGTTGATCCAGGCGATCACGCCGGCCGATTGCCTGATGTGGCCGGCAGCCCGCGCCGCGAAGGCCGCAAGGCCAAGGCACCACAGCGTGCCGCCGGTGATGAAGATCAGGCCGAGCACCAGGAAGGCGAGCGTCTTGTGCGGCGAATCGGCCGCCACGAATTGCGGCAGGAAGGCCAGGAAGAACAGCGCCACCTTGGGGTTGAGGATATTGGTCAGCGCCCCCTGCCAGAACACGCGCGAGATCGAGGTCTCGCCGCCCTGCCCGGCGATCTCGGCGACCGGCTTGGCGCGCGAAAGCAGCATCTGCAGGCCGGTCAGCACCAGATAGGCCGCGCCGACCAGCTTGACGGCCAGGAACGCGGTCGACGAGGCCATCAGCAGCGCCGACAGGCCGATCGCCGCACCCAGCACATGGACCAGGCAACCGCAGCTGATTCCCATCGCCGCAGCAGCTCCGCCGCGCCATCCGAGCTGAATCGTGCGCCCGATGATATAAGCGGTATCCGGCCCCGGTGTGACGTTGAGCAGCAGGCCGGACAGGACAAACAGCCAAAGTTCGTGAATTCCCAGCATGGCAGTGAGATTAACCTATGCAAGTAACCGCCCGGAAAGGATGATCAGCCAGCCGGCGCCATCCCAGCGACACACGAATTCAGTAGAGAAACCACTGTACGATCCGTTGGTCGCATGCCAATTCCTGCTACTATGCATTATAGGTGCCTGCAAACCGGGCTTCCGCCGGACCCGGCCTGTCTTGTAAGTATCGGATTCGGTCACCTCGGCTAAGTGGCCATTCCAGGGCACAGGAGACATGGAAAGACGGCTCGCTGCCATTCTTTGCGCTGACATCGCCGGCTATTCCCGCATGATGGGTGCCGACGAGGCGGGGACGCATGCCTCGTTCAAGGCGCACCGCAGCGCGATTTACCCGATCATCCTCAATCATGGCGGCCGAATCGTCAAAAACACCGGCGATGGCTTCCTCTTGGAATTTCCGAGCATCATCGGCGCGATCGAGGCCGCCGTCGCGATGCAGACCCTGATGGCCGAGCGCAACGAACATTTGCCGGCCGACCGCGCCATGCACTTCCGGATGGGCGTCCACATGGGCGACGTGATGGCCGACGAGGACGAGGTGTTCGGCGACGACGTCAACATCGCAGTCCGTCTCGAGACGGTCGCAACGCCCGGCGGCATCGCGGTGTCGGACAAGGCCCGCACCGAAGCGGGACGGCGGCTTGCCGTCACCCTCGTCGACGCCGGCCCGCACCGCTTCAAGAACATCGCCGAGCCGGTCAATGTCTGGACCTGGGCGCCGGCCGGATCCGATGCCCAGGAGCAGGTTCCGGACGACGGCCCGCATCTGCCGGGGCAATACCGGACCGCAATCGTCGGCGTGCTGCCGTTCGACAATCTGAGCGGCGGCGCCGACGAATATTTCTCGGACGGCCTGACCGAGGACCTGATCCACGCGCTGTCGCTGCAATCCTTCTACCGCGTGCTGAGCCGCAACTCGACCTTCGCCTACAAGGGCAAGAACGTCTCGACGCGGCTGATCGCGCGCGAGATCGACGCGACCTATCTGATCCAGGGTTCGGTACGGCGCGCCGGCAACAAGATCCGCGTCTCCGCCGAGCTGATCGCGCCCGAGAAGGGCGAGCAGCTGTGGACCGGCCGCTACGACCGCGACATGGGCGACCTGTTCGCGATGCAGGACGAGATCACCGCGAATCTCTCCGCCGCCGTCGCGCAGGAGATCTATCGCGCCGAAGCATCGGCACCGGCGCGCTCGCCGAACGCCGAACTGACGGCGTGGGATCGCTTCCTGAAGGGGCTGTCGCACTACTATCAGCAGACCAAGGACGATTGCGAAACCGCGATCGCGCTGTTCAAGGAGGCGATCGAGCTCGACCCCGCGCTGTCGATCGCGCGCGCCTATCTGGCGCTGATCCAGATCCAGAGCATCCAGTTCGGCTGGATTCCGAGCACGCGCGAATTGTGGGCCTCGTCGGTCAGCCTGGCCGAGAGCAGCGTGCGGCTCGACCCGCGCTCCTCGTTCGCGTTTTCGCTGCTGGCCTATCTGCACGCGATGCAGGGCCATTACGAAGCCGCGATGGACGCCATCAAGCGGGCGATCGAGCTCAACCCCTACGACATGGGCGCGCGCGGCGTTCTGGGAATCTGCCACATGGTGATCGGCGATCATCGCAAGGCGGTCGATCTGTTCTCGACGGCGGTCCAGCGCGGCAACAGCGACCCGCGCTACCAATGGGCGGCGCTGAACGCATTCAGCCATTATCTGCTCGGGCAATATGACGCGTCGCTGTCGTGGTCGCGCGAGGGGCTGTATCTGAACCCGAACCATCTGCAGTGCCTTGCGGTGCGCACCGCAGCGCTCGCCCAGCTCGGCCGCGCCGACGAGGCCGCGCAGGCGGCCGAGGCCCTGCTCGCCAACCATCCCGAGCTGACGGTCGAGCGTCACTTGCGCAATTTCCACTGGAAGAACCCGGCCGACATCGCGCATTATCGCGACGGCCTCTTGAAAGCCGGCCTGCCGTTCGGCAAACTCGCTCTGGTTGCATCCACCTCGAAATTCGCCGTCGACTCCTGAGCGAATTCATCCACCGGTAATGGATGCTTTTTAAGCTGAAGCTTTTCAGGATGTGGTTTGATGTCCGATACGGCTGCAAGCGCGGCGCCCGCCCCGCAGATTTCCCCCGACAATCCCTGCCCGTTCCTGCGGGCGCTCGTCGCCGGCAACTATGTCGGCGGCCATATCGTGCCGCTGCCTGAACTGACCGGGACCATCGGGCGCGCAACCGGCAAGACCGGGTTCGAGGGATTCACCGCGCGGGCGAAGATCTTCATGGTGGCGCAGATCGCCAACGGCCTCGGTCCTTTCAGCCAGCTGCGCAGCCTGTTCCAGGGCGCCATTCTCGACGCGCTGCGCAACGGCCCGCTCGACAAGCACGGCGCCGGCTCGCGCATCCTCGACCAGCACGCGGTGGTCCATGAGGACGAGATCGCGCGGCTCGCGACCTTCGGCAGCGACTACAAGGCACCCGACGGCAGCGTCGAACGCGGGCTGTCGGCCGCCGAGATCAAGACGTTCATGGCGGCGAACTTCCAGCGCGCCAAGGACGAGCATCCGCCGTCCTACGGCATCCTGCACTGCTACTATCCGCTCTTGATGCTCGGCGAGTGGCCGGTGCTGCTCGACATCATGGGCAAGGGCGAAGGGAAGAACCGCTATCTCAGCGTCGCCGAGGTCAGGACGCTGTTCGTGGACAAGCGCTTTCCTGACCGGATCGTCGCGCTGCTACAGCGCTAGATTTTTGTTGGACGCGTTTTCTTCACGCGAACCGGTTTCCCCTTCGCTCGAAAACGCCATGTTTCACTTGAACAGCGGCGTGCCCGGCACGAACGCATCGAACGCCGCCCAGAATTGGCCGCGGTAGCGGTCCTGCTCCTGCAGGATCTCGTGCTTGGAGCCGGCGATCACGAGATGCGAGCCGGCGCGCAAGTGATAAGCAAACTCCTCGATCGCGGCCGTCGACACCACCTCATCATTGCTCGCCGCCAGCATCAGGATCGGCTGGCGGATTTCCGACGGATACGACGTGCCGCGGAAGGTGCGCATCGCGGTGAACGCGGTGTCGGCCCAGGCGATCGTCGGCGCCGCGATGCCGAGCGTCGGATCTTCTTCCAGGATCGCCGCGTTGCGGGCATGGCGCACCGGATCGCTGGTCACGGGATTGCCGATGAAGGGCGCGAGGCCGACCAGTTCGTCGCTGCCGCCGGGAACATAGCGGCCGCCCTGCCCGGCCAGCCGCATGATCCGAAGCAGCGCGCTCGGGAAGAACGACACGCGGCGGCGCGGCAGGTCGATCATCGGCGCCGACAGCACCATGCGGTCGAACCAGCGCTTGCCGGCATGCGCGAGGCGCAGCATCACCGCACCGCCCATCGAATGCGCCAGCGCGAAATAGGGCGGCGGGCAATCCGGCAGCACCACCTGCTGCACGAAGGTCTCGACGTCGACCTCGTAGTCGGCGAAGTCGCGCACATAGCCCTTGCGGGGATCGCGCAGCCGCCGCGACGAGTGGCCCTGCCCGCGCCAGTCGATCATCGCCACCGCAAAGCCGCGGTCGCGCAGATCGCGCACGGTCTCGAAATATTTTTCGATCATCTCGCCGCGCCCGCCGAACACGCAGACCGTGCCCTTGCGGCCGGGCGGCGGCGCCCAGCGCGCAAAGCGCAGCTCGGCCCCGTCTGGTGTCTTGATGGTGCCACTGACAACGTCGTCCGGAACCGGGTTGGCGGGAATCGAGACGAGCGTCATGAAGGGGACCGGAGTGGTGAGACAGGGTGGAGATCAAGGACGCCGGCGCCGAAAAATGCGACGCGGTTTCCGCCTCTTGAACGCGACGTGACCCCTCCCATATCACCTCCGTGCAGGCCGCTACCAGTGCTTCGGAACCGAAACATCAGGCTGCACACATCTAAGCCCGGCCCGATGGCGGGCGGGTAACTGAAACAGTCGCTCAATGGAGGACTATTCCTATGCGTAGCTACGACCTCACTCCGTTTTATCGTTCCACCGTCGGCTTCGACCGCCTCTTCAACCTGCTCGATCAGGTGACCTCGGACGGCAGCCCCGGCTATCCCCCCTACAACATCGAGCGCACCGGCGAGAATGCTTACCGGATCAGCGTTGCAGTCTCCGGCTTCTCGCAGGCCGAGCTTTCGATCGTCGCGAAGGAGAACACGCTGACGATCAAGGGCGAGAAAACCGCCAACGAGAACTCCGGCAACGGCGCCGAAGTGCTCTATCGCGGCATCGCCTCCCGCGCCTTCGAGCGCGTCTTCCAGCTTGCCGACTTCGTGCAGGTGAAAAACGCTTCGCTCGAGAACGGTCTGCTCCACGTCGATCTCGTCCGCGAGATTCCCGAGGCCAAGAAGCCCCGCAGCATTCCGATCGGCGGGGGCGAGAAGGCTCCGCAGGTCGTTGACGGCTCGGGCGGCAAGGTCGCCGCCTAAGCAACAAACCCCGCGTCAGCAGATATTGGCTGATCGCGAAAACGCCCCGGGAAACCGGGGCGTTTTTTGTTGCCGTCAGTCCGTAGCCCGGATGAAGCGAAGCGCAATCCGGGAGGGTCGTGCCGCCGGGAACGTCCCCGGATTTCGCTCCCCATCCGGGCTACGGATCTCACTCCAATCCCTGCACCTTGGGCATTGCCTGGGTCGGCAGGATCGCGGGCGCGGGCGCCGGCGGCGGAGCACCCTGACCGACGGTCGGAGCCTCGGCTTGCTGGACGGCTTGCGGCGCAGCCTGGGCCTCAGCCGGCTTCGGGGCTGCGGCCTGCTCGGCCGTCGCGGGTGTGGCTGCCTGAGCAGGCTGCGGCGTGGCCGCCTGCGGGACGGCGGCCTGGGCCGCCGGGGCCGGAGCCTGGGCTGCCGCCGGCGCTTGGGCAGCCGCCGGAGTCTGGGTCGCCGGAACCTGAGCCGCCGGAACCTGGGCCTTGGCCCCCAGCGGGTTCCGCTTCGGCACCGGCACGCGGCTGGCAACATGCGGGATCGGGAGTGGCGGGCGCGGCACCCGGGCCTGGATCGGCCGCGGCATCGGCCCGACGGGACCATCGGTCGCGCTCATTTCCTCTTCGTAATTGTCGCCGAGCCGGGAGGCCGGCGTGAAGCGGATGATGTGCCCGTCACGGGCATCGATCACCAGCCGGCCGTCATCGCCGCCCTGGTCGATCACCGAGATCGTGTAGACGAACCCGCGCTGCCGGGGCGCGCCAAGTGGCAGATAGCCGTTCTCGCGGAGCACGGTATAGACCTCGACCGGCGGCAACAGGCTCGGGACCCGGCCAAAGCGCGGCGGCGGCGGAACCTCGGGCATGGCGGCATAGGGCCCGTCCATGTCGGATACCCTGACCAGAAGCGGGCTGCCGATCCGGGCGGACGTCGCCAGCTGGGCCTCGGCCGAGGCTGCGCTGAGCGCGAGGGCGGCGGCAGCAACCGAACCTGTGAACAACTTCATCGCCGTAACTCCTGTCTGCCCCGCCCTGGAGCGTTTCCGCTCTCTTGCCGGCTTGCCCGGGGCAAAACTTCAGTTTCAAATTCGGCGGTCCTTGGTCCCTCCTTGGGCCAGATCACGGCGTGTTTGCTTCGAATCGGGGGCGCCTCATGCCCGCCGAGCCGTTCGATCCGAGCATGCGGGCGAGGACTTCCTCGCGCTTGTGTGATAGACAAAAATTTGGCAAGGTCTAAGTTAGGACAGTAAAGCTGTCTCAATTTCGAGGCCATCCCGGCATAGGGATTGCAACGAGACCTCGGCGCCCCGAGCTCCGAGAATGCTGCAGGCAGGGCCGTCCCTCAGGGGACGTTGAAACGCCCGTCGTCTGAATTTAGGAAAATGCGGCTCGCGGCGGACGAGCGGTGGCCCGGTGGGTGCCGCAACGTCCAAGGTGCGCCAAATATGGTGGGGCCCTTACGAAAGGGAGAGGACACATGAGCGGGTCGGAATTCGAGCGCGAAAACATCGTGGCAGGAACGCTGTCGGCGACCGCGGACTCGAAAGCCGCCGAGCCCGCGCGTGAGTTGCATACTTGGCGCCCGGAAGCCGAAGGCCTGTTTGATCCGAGCCTGGAAAAGGATTCCTGCGGCGTCGGCTTCATCGCCAACATCAAGGGCCAGAAGTCGCACCAGATCGTCTCCGACGCGCTGAACATCCTGTGCAACCTCGAGCATCGCGGCGCCGTCGGCGCCGACCCGCGCGCCGGTGACGGCGCCGGCATCCTGGTGCAGATCCCGCACGCCTTCTTCGCGCGCAAGACCGCAGAGCTCGGCTTCAAGCTGCCGCAGCCCGGCGAATACGCCATCGGCGCGCTGTTCATGCCGCGCGATGCCGCGTGGCGGAACGTGATCAAGAGCATCATCGCCGACGAGATCAAGAACGAGGGCTTCAAGCTGCTCGGCTGGCGCGATGTGCCCAGCGACAATTCCTCGCTCGGTGTCACCGTGAAGCCGACCGAGCCCTACCACATGCAGGTCTTCATCGGCCGCAATGGTGCGGCCAAGACCGAGGACGATTTCGAGCGCCACCTCTACATCCTGCGCAAGTCGATCTCGCAGGCGATCTATCAGCGCCGCGACCGCGGCATGGCGGGCTACTATCCGTGCTCGCTGTCGTGCCGCACCGTGATCTACAAGGGCATGTTCCTCGCCGACCAACTCGGCAAGTACTATCCCGACCTGCATGAGGCCGACTTCGACAGCGCGCTGGCGCTGGTGCATCAACGCTTCTCGACCAACACCTTCCCGACCTGGTCGCTGGCGCATCCGTACCGGATGATCGCCCATAACGGCGAGATCAACACGCTGCGCGGCAACGTCAACTGGATGGCGGCTCGGCAGGCGTCCGTGCATTCGGAGCTCTACGGCAAGGACATCAGCCGCCTGTGGCCGATCTCCTATGAAGGCCAGAGCGACACCGCCTGCTTCGACAACGCGCTCGAATTCCTGGTGCAGGGCGGTTACTCGCTGCCACACGCCGTGATGATGATGATTCCGGAAGCCTGGGCCGGCAATCCCCTGATGGATGAGCAGCGCCGCGCCTTCTACGAATATCATGCCGCGCTGATGGAGCCGTGGGACGGCCCGGCCGCGATCGCCTTCACCGACGGCCGCAAGATCGGCGCCACGCTCGATCGCAACGGCCTGCGCCCGGCGCGCTACCTCGTCACCAAGGACGACCGCATCGTGATGGCGTCCGAAATGGGCGTGCTGAAGATTCCGGAGGACCAGATCGTCACCAAGTGGCGGCTGCAGCCCGGCAAGATGCTGCTCGTCGACCTCGAGCAGGGCCGCCTGATTCCCGACGACGAGATCAAGGCCGACCTCGCCAAGAGCCATCCCTACAGCGACTGGCTGCATCGCACCCAGATCCAGCTCGAGGAGCTGCCGGATGCGCCGGCCAAGGGCGTGCGCTCCAACCTGCCGCTGCTCGATCGGCAGCAGGCGTTCGGCTACAGCCAGGAAGACATCGCGATCCTGATGACGCCGATGGCGGCCACCGGCGAGGAAGCCGCGGGCTCGATGGGCAACGACACGCCGATCTCGGCGCTGTCCGACAAGCCGAAGCAGCTGTTCACCTACTTCAAGCAGAACTTCGCGCAGGTGACGAACCCGCCGATCGATCCGATCCGCGAGGAAATCGTCATGAGCCTCGTCTCGATCATCGGGCCGCGGCCGAACCTGTTCGACCTGCAGGGCGTCGCCTCGACCAAGCGCCTCGAGGTGCGGCAGCCGATCCTGACCGACGCCGATCTGGAAAAGATCCGTTCGATCTCCGACGTCGCCGAGACCCATTTCAAGTCGCGCACGCTCGACACCACCTTCCACGCCGGGTTCGGCGCGGCGGGCATGGAGCAGGTGCTCGACGAGCTCTGCGCACGCGCCGAGGGCGCGGTGCGCGAGGGCATCAACATCATCATCCTGTCGGACCGCATGACCGGCACCGACCGGATTCCGATCCCGTCGCTGCTGGCCTGCGCCGCCGTGCATCATCACCTGATCCGCACCGGCCTGCGCACCTCGGTCGGCCTCGTCGTGGAATCCGGTGAGCCGCGCGAGGTGCATCACTTCGCCTGCCTCGCCGGCTACGGCGCCGAAGCGATCAACCCCTATCTCGCGTTCGAAACCATCCTCGCGATGAAGGACCGGCTGCCCGGCGCGCTCGACGATTACGAGATCGTCAAGCGCTACATCAAGTCGATCGGCAAGGGCCTGCTCAAGGTGATGTCCAAGATGGGCATCTCGACCTACCAGTCCTATTGCGGCGCGCAGATCTTCGACGCGGTCGGCCTGAAGGCGGACTTCGTCGCCAAGTATTTCGCCGGCACCCACACCCGCATCGAGGGTGTCGGCCTCGGCGAGATCGCCGAGGAGACCGTGCGGCGCCACACCGACGCGTTCGGCGACGGCCAGATCTACAAGAGCGCGCTCGATGTCGGCGGCGAATATGCCTACCGCACCCGCGGCGAGGACCACGCCTGGACCGCGGAATCGGTCTCGACGCTGCAGCATGCCGTGCGCGGCAATTCGCAGGAGCGCTACCGGGCGTTCGCCAAGATCCTCAACGAGCAGTCCGAGCGTCTCTTGACGCTGCGCGGCCTGTTCCGGATCAAGAGCGCCGAGGACGACAAGCGCAAGCCGGTCAAGCTCGAGGATGTCGAGCCGGCCAAGGACATCGTCAAGCGGTTCTCGACCGGCGCGATGTCGTTCGGCTCGATCTCGCGCGAGGCGCACACCACGCTCGCGATCGCGATGAACCGGATCGGCGGCAAGTCGAACACCGGCGAAGGCGGCGAGGAGTCCGATCGCTTCAAGCCGATGCCCAACGGCGACTCGATGCGCTCGGCGATCAAGCAGGTCGCCTCGGGCCGGTTCGGCGTGACGACGGAATACCTCGTCAACTCCGACATGATGCAGATCAAGATGGCGCAGGGCGCCAAGCCCGGCGAAGGCGGCCAGCTGCCCGGCCACAAGGTCGACGCGACGATTGCCCGCGTCCGGCATTCGACGCCGGGCGTCGGCCTGATCTCGCCGCCGCCGCATCACGACATCTACTCGATCGAAGACCTCGCTCAGCTGATCTACGACCTCAAGAACGTCAATCCGGACGGCCAGGTCTCGGTGAAGCTGGTGTCGGAGGTCGGCGTCGGCACGGTTGCCGCAGGCGTCGCCAAGGCGCGCGCCGACCATGTCACGATCGCGGGCTTCGAGGGCGGCACCGGTGCCTCGCCGCTGACCTCGATCAAGCATGCCGGCTCGCCGTGGGAGATCGGTCTTGCCGAGACCCATCAGACGCTGGTGCGCCAGCAGCTGCGCAGCCGCATCGCGGTCCAGGTCGATGGCGGCTTCCGCACCGGCCGTGACGTCGTGATCGGCGCGCTGCTCGGGGCCGACGAGTTCGGCTTCGCCACCGCCCCCCTGATCGCGGCGGGCTGCATCATGATGCGCAAGTGCCACCTCAACACCTGCCCGGTCGGCGTCGCGACCCAGGATCCGGTGCTGCGCAAGCGCTTCACCGGCCAGCCCGAGCACGTCATCAACTACTTCTTCTTCGTCGCTGAGGAAGTCCGCGAGATCATGGCGCAGCTCGGCTACAAGACGTTCGACGAGATGGTCGGCCAGGTCCAGATGCTGGACCAGACCGCGCTGGTCTCGCACTGGAAGGCCAAGGGCCTCGATTTCTCCAAGCTGTTCGTGCGGCAGAAGGAGGAGAAGGGCCAGACGATCTATCACTCGGAGAGCCAGAACCACCATCTGGAAGCCGTGCTCGACCGCCGGCTGATCGAGAAGGCGCAGGCCGCGCTCGATCGCGGCGCCCCGGTCAAGATCGAGGAAGAGATCAACAACACCGACCGCTCCGCCGGCGCGATGCTGTCGGGCGCGGTGGCCAAGATCTACGGCCATGCCGGTCTTCCGCTCGACACCATCCATGTCGGCCTGAAGGGCACGGCGGGACAGGCGTTCGGCGCCTGGCTCGCCAAGGGCGTCACCTTCGAGCTCGAGGGTGAAGGCAACGACTATGTCGGCAAGGGCCTCTCGGGCGGCTGCATCATCGTCAAGCCGCCGAAGATCTCCGGCATCGTGCCGGAAGAGTCGATCATCGTCGGCAACACCGTGATGTACGGCGCGATCGCGGGCGAGTGCTACTTCCGCGGCATCGCCGGCGAGCGCTTCGCGGTGCGCAACTCCGGCGCGGTCGCGGTCGTCGAGGGCGCCGGCGATCATTGCTGCGAATACATGACCGGCGGCATCGTCGTGGTGCTCGGCAAGACCGGACGCAACTTCGCGGCCGGCATGTCCGGCGGCATCGCCTATGTGCTGGACGAGGCCGGCGACTTCGACAAGCTCTGCAATCTTTCGATGGTCGAGCTCGAGCCGGTGCTGTCGGAGGAGATGATCAACGCCGACACCTACCACCACTCCGGCGATCTCGAGGCGCATGGCCGGGTCGACGTGTTCCAGAACCTGCTCGACTCCGATGTGGAGCGGCTGCACGTCCTGATCACGCGTCACGCCAAGCTGACCGGTTCGAAGAAGGCGGCGGAGATCCTCGCCGACTGGAAGAGCTGGCTGCCGAAATTCCGCAAGGTGATGCCGGTGGAGTACCGCCGCGCGCTGAAGGAAATGAAGGCCAACGCCGACGCCGAGCCGAAGATCGCGATCGGCGCGTAAGCCTGAAAGACCCTCATGGTGAGGAGGCGCGCAGCGCCGTCTCGAACCATGAGGCCGCCACACGGGCCTCCATCCTTCGAGACGCGGCGCACGCGCCGCTCCTCAGGATGAGGGTCAAACAGAACAGACGAACACATGATGCAGGGGCATCGGGTTTCAATGGGTAAGATCACAGGTTTTCTCGAGATCGAGCGGCATGACCGCAAGTACGAGCCGGTCGCCGATCGACTCAAGAACTTCAGGGAATTCGTCATTCCGCTGAGCGAGAAGGACACGCGCGACCAAGCTGCGCGCTGCATGAATTGCGGCATCCCCTATTGCCACGGCACGGGCTCGACCGCGCCGGGCACGCCGGGCTGCCCGGTCAACAACCAGATCCCCGATTTCAACGACCTCGTCTATCAGGGCAACTGGGAAGAAGCCTCGCGCAACCTGCACTCGACCAACAATTTCCCCGAGTTCACCGGCCGCATCTGCCCGGCGCCGTGCGAGGCGTCCTGCACGCTCAACATCGACGACAACCCGGTCACCATCAAGACCATCGAATGCGCGATCGTCGACCGCGCCTGGGACAATGGCTGGCTGAAGCCGGAAATCGCCGCGCAGAAGACCGGCAAGAAGGTCGCCGTGATCGGCTCGGGTCCCGCCGGCATGGCCGCCGCGCAGCAGCTCGCGCGCGCCGGCCATGAGGTGCACGTCTACGAGAAGTTCGCCAAGGCCGGCGGCCTGCTGCGCTACGGCATTCCCGACTTCAAGATGGAGAAGGGCATCATCGATCGCCGCGTGGCGCAGATGGAAGCCGAGGGCGTCACCTTCCACTACGGCAAGGCCGTGGGCGGCTCGACGCCCGGTGCGATCGATCCGCAAGAGCTCGCCAAGCAGTATGACGCCGTGGCGCTGACCGGCGGCGCGGAAGCCCCGCGCGACCTGCCGATTCCCGGCCGCGAGCTTTCCGGCATCCACTTCGCGATGGACTTCCTGCCGCAGCAGAACCGCCGCGTCTCCGGCGAGCCGCTGAACGGTGCCGCCGACATCCTCGCCGGCGGCAAGCATGTCGTCGTGATCGGCGGCGGCGATACCGGCTCGGACTGCATCGGCACCTCGTTCCGGCAAGGCGCAAAGTCGGTGACCCAGCTCGAGATCATGCCGGCGCCGCCCGAGCACGAGAACAAGGGCGTGACCTGGCCGAACTGGCCGCTGAAGATGCGCACGTCGTCGAGCCAGGCCGAAGGCGCGGTGCGCGAATTCGCCGTGCTGACGACGAAGTTCGAAGGCGTCGACGGCAAGGTGACGAAGCTGCATTGCGTCAAGGTCGACGATAAGTTCAAGCCGCTGCCCGGCACCGAGTTCACGCTCGACGCCGAGCTCGTGCTGCTGGCGATGGGCTTCGTCCATCCGGTGCACGAGGGCCTGCTCAAGACGCTGGGCGTCGAGCTCGATCAGCGCGGCAACGTCCGCGCCTCTCTGCACGACTACCAGACCTCGCGCGCGAAGATCTTCTCAGCCGGCGACATGCGCCGCGGCCAGTCGCTCGTGGTCTGGGCGATCCGAGAAGGCCGCCTGTGCGCGCGCTCGATCGACACCTTCCTGATGGGGAAGACCGATCTGCCGGGGTAAGCGCGTCAGCCGCCACGCCACTGCAGCCACACACTGAACTGTCATCGCCCGCGAAAGCGGGCGATCCAGTATTCCAGAGACGTCAGGGCTTGAACGGATGGGCCGCGGCGTACTGGGTGCCCCGCCTTCGCGGGGCACGACACCTCATTTGAGGTGCGACTTGCGCACCCTCGCCATTAATTCTGTACCCGCACGCCCAGCATCACCACTGTCGACGCCGAGCTCTGTCCTGGCTGATTCGAATCCAGCCAGTTCCGGCTCAGCGTGCCCTTGATCCAGAGGCTTCGGGTCAGCTTGTAGATCAGGTCGCCCGACAACGCGTAGATCTTGTCGGTGCGGTTGTCGCCCTGGTAATCGAGCGTGCCGTAGGTGAACTTGCCGATGCCGGTCAGCCAGCGGCGGAAATCGTGATCGACCTCGACGGTGTAGGTGCGCGACAGCACGCCCGAGGTGCCGGGCAGCGTGGTCTCGCCGATCTGGGTGTCGGAATAGAACTTTGCCGTGGTCAGCGGCGTCGCGGTCCAGGTCAGCGAGGCCGTGGTGAGCAGGCCTTCGAGTCGGCTAAGCCGCGGGTCGACATAGTCGCGCATGGCATAGCCGATCGAGATCTCACCGAACAACAGCCGGGTGAACTCGAACGACGTACCGACCTTGGCATAACCGCCCGACGAATTGCGCGCGTAACCGTTGCGGTCGAGATAGAGATCATGGAAGCGGCTGTCGCCCTCGACTTCGACAAAGGGCTTCACGGCTGGATTGAGCTCATAGCTGACGCGGCCGACGCCGCCGTATTGGGTGAAGTTGCGATCGTCGTTCGACGAAGAGGTGCCGTCGGTGAGCTTCGACCATTGGTAGTCGGTGCGGTCGATGGTGCCGCCGAGCGAAACCTGCATGCGGTTGAAATGCTGGTCGATGCCGAAGGTGCCGCCGACCGTGGTGTAGATCGGATATCTCGCGAGGCCGGCCTGCACGTTCGGGCTGCCGGGATTGTCGGTCGAGACCAGCAGGCGGGCCTGCCCCAGCAGATGCGTGTCCTTGGTGACGTCGACACGGCCGTCGATATGGCCGGTGAAATTCGGACGGTCGATGTCGAGCGGCGCCGACAGCGGCGTGCCGTCGGCGTTCGGCGTCAGCCCGGAGCCATAGCCGTTGAAGGAGCCGCGCAAATCGGCGACGACGGCGTGACGCTCCCAGTCGGAGACCGCGAGGAATTCCGGCGCGACCATGTAGAACGCCCGGCCCTGCGGCGAGTAGAGCCGACCGGGGTTGGTGTCGTAGCCGGCCATCACCTCGACCGCGGTCTTGACCATGAACGAGCCGGCATAATCGCCGACCGCGCCGAACGGATCGTCGTCGATCTTGAGCCGCTTGCGCGGCGGCTGGCCGACGATGGTGCCGGCCATCGCCGGCGGCAGCGGCGTCTTGTTGGCGGTCTCCGAGGGCGGGATCGACAGCCGCAGCTGCCCCGTGGCGTTCAATGGCACCGGCGTCGGCTGCGGCGAGCCGGGTCCTGCCGGCGGCTTCGGTTTGGCCTGGCCCGGATAATATTTCGGCTTCTGGCGTTTGCGGTTGAGCGAGTCATAGCCCGACGTCGAGGCGCCGTTCGCCGCGGGGAGCCCGTAGGTCGGGACCTGCCCGATCCGCGTCGTCGATGTTGATGTCGATGAAGACGAGGAGGAACGGCGATCGCGATCGGCGTCGGGCAGCCTCAGGCCGTTGAGCGGATCCATGGCGTCGGCCGTGGTCCGGCGCAGCGGCGAATCCTGCGTGATCACCTGACTCTGGCGATTGGGGCTGAACAGATCGGGCGTCACGGTCTGGGCCGCGGCGAACCCGGTGGTCACGGTCAGCGCCAGGACGGTCACGGCAGGGCATGGCAAAACCGCGCGGACGAGGCGTCCACGCCGGTCTTGGCCGCTTGCTGGCCGCCGCAACACGATGGAAAAACTCCAACGAATTCACATACTTGTCGGACGCACTCCGCCGGGCGGCGGAAAACGTCGTTAATGGAGTTAAAACAATTATGGTTAATGAGCCGTTGAGGATCGGCCGCCGCGCGTCGCATCGCGGAATCGAACGTGCTAAGGGAGACGCCCGGGTGCAAAACCCTCCCTTGGAATCCTAAATGGCCAAACCGAAACCGCTGATGACCAAATCATCCGGCCCCGATGACGGCGCCGTTCAATCGGCGCTCCGCACCCTCGATGCCGAAGCAAGCGGCGTCGCAGCCATCTCCGCGGCACTGAAGTCCGACCTCGGCGCGCCGTTCGCGGCCGCGTCCGAGTTGATCGGCAATGCCAAGGGACGGCTGATCGTCACCGGGCTCGGCAAGTCCGGCCATATCGGGCGCAAGATCGCCGCGACCTTTGCCTCGACCGGCACGCCGGCGTTCTTCGTGCACGCCGCCGAAGCGAGCCATGGCGACCTCGGCATGATCACGATCGATGACGTGATCCTGGCGCTGTCATGGTCCGGCGAGCAGCCCGAGATGCGCAACCTGATCGCCTATGCCGCCCGCTTCGGCATTCCGCTGATCGCGATGACGGCCGACAAGGACTCGACGCTGAGCAAGGCCGCCGACGTGCAGCTGACGCTGCCGAAGGCCCGCGAGGCCTGCCCGCACAATCTGGCGCCGACCACGTCCTCGCTGATGATGCTGGCGCTCGGCGATGCGCTGGCGATCGCGCTGCTCGAGGGCCGCGGCTTCACCTCGACCGATTTCAGCGTGCTGCATCCGGGCGGCAAGCTCGGCGCGCTCCTGAAATATGCCCGCGACCTGATGCATGGCGGCGACGCGCTGCCGCTGAAGCCGCTCGGCACCAAGATGTCGGATGCGCTGGTCGAGATGACCTCCAAGGGTTTTGGCTGCGTCGGCATCGTCGACCGCCACGGCCATCTCGTCGGCATCGTCACCGACGGCGATCTGCGCCGGCAGATGCGCCCCGACCTTTTGACGCTGTCGGTCGACGAGGTCATGACCAGGACGCCGAAGACGATCAGCCGCGATACGCTCGCCGGCGAAGTGCTGGAGCTGCTCAACGCCTCGAAGATCACGACGCTGATCGTGACCGATGCGAAGAAGCCGGTCGGCATCATCCATCTGCACGATCTGCTGCGCGCGGGCGTGGCGTAGCGCAAGCTTCCCCCGTCATTGCGAGCGAAGCGAAGCAATCCATCTCTCCTCTTGCGAGAAATGGATTGCTTCGTCGCTTCGCTCCTCGCAATGACGATGATTACCTCGGAAACCGCGCCGCGGTTTCCTCCAGCGGCAGGGCCAGCGCGTTGGCGAGGTAGGAGACCGTGCGGTAGAAGCCGCACAAGAGGATGATCTCCAGGATCTGGTCCTCATCGTAGTGCGCCGACAGCGCCGCGAATTCCTCCTCACTCAATGTCGCGCGGGCATGCAGCGCGTCGACTGCCGCGATCATTGCCTGTTCGGCCTGCGACCAGCAGCCGGCATCGGCCGCACCGCGCACGGTGGCGTGGACCTGCTGCTCCGTCAGTTCGGCGGCCGCGCCGAACGCCGTGACGTGGACGCCCCATTCATATTCGCAGGCATTGAGCGCACAGGTGCGGTCGATCACGATCTCCCGCGCCCGCAAGGGAAGCGGCCCGCGGTCCAATAAGCTGCCGCCGCGAAACTTCTCCCAGGCGCGCGGATGGCCGGCCATCACGCGGAACAGTACCAGCGGCGGCTTGCCGCGCATGATGCGATCGAAATGCTGTTGAACGTCCGCCGGATAGGGCGGATCGAGCGGCGCGAGGCGTGACATGGGCTGATCCCGTCGCTACATTTAATGTAGCGATATGCTACAATATCTGTAGCGACTCGCAAGAGGAATTCGAAAGGAATTCGCGACATGCCGAAGCAGGGCCCAGTCACAAGACCCAGCGTCCGCGGCTCGCGGACCGGCCGCCCGATCATGGCGCTGCTCGATCTATTGGGACGGCGCTGGACCTTGCGCATCATCTGGGAGCTGCGCGAGGGCGCGCTGACCTCGCGCGCGCTGCGCACGGCCTGCGACGAGGCCTCGCCGACGATCCTGCAGACGCGATTGACGGAGCTGCGCGAGGCCGGCTTCGTCGAGCTGACGGAGGATGGTTACGGCCTCACCGCGCTCGGCCGCGAGCTATTTGCGACATTCACGCCGCTCAACCGCTTCGCCGAGCGCTGGAGCAAGCAGGGCGGCAGCTAGACCTCGGCGGCCGTCAGTGTGTAGCCCGCATGAGCGGAGCGACATGCGGGACCGGTTTCCCCGGGTATCGCGGAGCCTGTCATCGGGCGCGCATGCGCGCGACCCGTTGGCTCACCCGGGCTACGGATTACTCGCCCGAAGCAGCATCCGACGCTCGGGGCCGAGTCGTCGTCGATGGCTCAGGCCAGACTAAGCGATCGCCACCGTCAGGCTGGCGCCGTCGGCGCGGACGACCTTCACCCGGCTGCCGGCCGGTGCATCGGGGCCGGCGACGCGCCACACCGTATCGTCGATCCGCACCGTGCCTGAACCGTCAACGATCGGCTTCTCCAGCGTGAATTCGCGGCCGACCAGGGCTTCGTTGCGGCGGTTGAGGAAGGGATTGGTCTTGCTTGCCGCCGTCGCGCCCTTCGCGAAATGCCGCCATGCCGGCACCGCCAGGGCGGCGAACACTGCGAACATCAAGAGCTGTATCTGCCAGGACGGCGTGAAGGCGAACGACAGCAGGCCGACCAGCAGTGCCGCGAGCCCGAGCCAGAACAGGAAAACCCCGGGCGCCGCAAGCTCCAGCGCCATCAGGATGAAGCCGAAGATCAGCCAGTTCCAGGTACCCAATGTCGAAAACATCTCGGCCATGACGTGACCTCTACCATTGCGGGCGCGACGCCGTCACGCCCTCACCGCTGCGGCGGCACCGGAGGCGGCGCCGTCGGACCGGCCGGCGGCACCGAACCGCCGCGCCGTACTGCGGCCGTGGCGGAGGCCGCGCTCTCGCCGAAGGTGGCGCGGGCGATCTCGCCGATGCCGGCCAGCGAGCCCAGCACGCTCGAGGTTTCGATCGGCAGCATCAGGACCTTCTGGTTCGGCGATTCCGCAAGCTGGCCGAACGCCTTGATGTACTTGTCGGCGATGAAATAGTTCAGCGCCGCGACGTCGCCCTTGGCAATCGATTCCGACACCATCTGGGTCGCCTTGGCTTCGGCCTCGGCGAGCCGTTCGCGCGCCTCGGCGTCGCGGAAGGCGGCCTCGCGGCGGCCCTCGGCCTGCAGGATCTGACCCTGCTTGGCGCCCTCGGCGCGCAGGATCTCGGATTGCCGCTGGCCCTCGGCCTGCAAGATGTCGGCGCGTTTGACGCGCTCGGCCTTCATCTGCCGGCCCATCGCCTCGACGAGGTCGGCCGGCGGCACGATGTCCTTGATCTCGATGCGGTTGACCTTAACCCCCCAGGGCGAGACCGCGGCGTCGACCACGCGCAGCAGCCGCTCGTTGATCTCGTCGCGATGCGACAGCACCTGGTCGAGATCCATCGAGCCCATCACCGAGCGGATGTTGGTCATGGTCAGGACGGTGATCGCCTGGTTGAGATTGGCGACCTCGTAGCTCGCCTTGGCGGCATCGAACACCTGGTAGAACGCGACGCCGTCCACCGTCACGGTGGCGTTGTCCTTGGTGATCACCTCCTGCTCGGGGATGTCGATCACCTGCTCCATCATGTTGATCTTGCGCCCGATGCGGTCGAAATAGGGCACGATCAGATTGAGGCCGGGGGACAGCGTGCGGGTGTATTTGCCGAACCGCTCGATGGTCCAGTCAAAACCCTGCGGAACGGTCTTGATCCCGGCGAACAGCGTAACGATGACGAGAAGAACAAACGCGATCGCGAAAACGTCGAAGCCAGTCATAAAGTCCTCCAGGGCCGGCGAGACCGTCGCCAGTCACGGTCGTGCATTGGTCGGCAGGACCGCTCCGCCGGTTCAGCCGGCTGTTGTTCTCCCTAGCACATAGGAAGCTGCTGTCGGATGACCAGATGCCAACGAATGCCCGTGCCCGGTGTCACGGATCGTTAACGATCAAAATCCAGCCTTGTTAAATCCAGCCTTGTTAGATCCAGCCTTGCAGCTCGCGCAGCACGAGCTGGCGGGTCACGTCCATGCCGCCGTCGCTGTCGTTGAGGCAGGGGATCGCCGCGAATTGCTCGCCGCCATTGTGCCGGAAGATCTCGGCATTCTCCTGCGCGATCTCCTCCAGGGTCTCCAGGCAATCGGCGGAGAAGCCGGGCGTGACCACGGCAATGCGCCGCACGCCGTCCTTGGCGAGTTTCTCGACCGTCTTGTCGGTATAGGGCTGCAGCCACTCGGCCTTGCCGAAGCGCGACTGGAAGGTGAGGATCAGCCGGTTGGCATCGAGCCCGAGCCGCTTGCGCAGCGCATTGGTCGTGGCGATGCATTGCGCCTGATACGGATCGCCCTTGTCGACATATTCCTTCGGCATGCCGTGGAACGAGGCGACGATGATCTCGGGCTGGAACGGCAATGTCGCAAGGTGCGCGTTGATCGAGACCGCGAGCGCCTCGATGTAGTCGGGATCGTCGTAGTAAGGCGGCGTCACCCGCAGGATCGGCTGCGCGCGCATGCCGGCCAGCACGCGAAACGCCTCGTCGCAGACCGTCGCCGACGTCGCGGCGGAATATTGCGGATAGAGCGGCACCACCAGCAGCCGGCCGCAGCCCTGCGCCGCCAGCGCCTCGATGCGCTGCTTGATCGAGGGGTTGCCGTAGCGCATCGCCCAGTCGACCACGACGTGGTCGTGATCGGCGATCGCCTCCGCCAGCTTGTCGGCCTGCGAGCGCGTGATGGTCTTCAGCGGCGACTCGTTCTTCTCGGTGTTCCAGATCTTCAGATAGTCGCGCGCCTTGCGGGCCGGACGGACCCGCAGGATGATGCCGTTGAGGATCAGCTTCCAGAGCAGGCCCTGATCCTCGATCACCCGCGGATCGGACAGGAATTCCTTGAGGTAGACCCGCACGCCGGCGGCATCCGCCGTATCGGGCGTGCCGAGATTGACCAGCAGCACGCCGACGCGTTCCGGCTTCGGCGCCCCGGCAGGCTTCGCGCTCTCGAAGGGGATCACCGTGCTCATGGCCTTGCGCTAGATATCCTTCGCCTGGGAGCTTTGGGCTTCGCGCGTTGCTCCAACCTTGTCAAGCCGAGTGCGGGTTGGCTACGTTCCCGTGCGGAATAAGGGGGAACCATGACGATCGCCGAATGGTGCGTCTTCGGGACGCTGATGCTCTCGCTGCTGACGATCGTATCGGTGAAGTGGACCGGCTTCCGCAGCTTCGACAATGCCAGACCGCGCGATCCCGACTTCTACGACGATCCGATCCGCTCGCGGGCGCTCGGCGCGCACCAGAACGGCATCGAAGCCTTCCCGTTCTTCGCCTTCGCCGTGCTGCTCGCCGAATTCCGCGTCGGCCCGCTGCGGCTGATCGACGAGCTCGCCGTGCTGTTCCTGATCGTGCGGATCGCCTACGTCTTCACTTATATCGGCAACCGCCCGACGCTGCGCTCGATCCTCTGGAGCATCGGATTTGCGATCAACATCGCGATCTTCCTGCTGCCGGCGATCAGAGGGTATCTGACGAGTTGAGTGCGAATCCGCTCCCCTCCCCGTCATCCTGAGGAGCGCGCCCTCGCGCGCGTCTCGAAGGATGCACGGCCCGGCTGGTGACCGTCGATCCTTCGAGACGCCTGCTACGCAGGCTCCTCAGGATGACGGATAACCTGGAGTGGGACCCTACAGGCACGTCGCCCGTTCGGCCGCGATGTAGCCGAACAGCAGCCCGAGCCCGAACAGCAGCACAAGGCCCGCGGCGGCGAACTCCAGGCCGCGCATGATCACCATGCCGCCGCCGTCGCGCGCCGCGCTCAGCCGCTCGGCCACGCCGCGCGCCGACACCGCGACCAGCGCGATCGCCGCCACCGTGATGGCGGTGCCGAGCCCCATCACGAAGGTCGCGGCAATGCCGGCCCAGAACAGGCCCTGCGCCAGCGCGAACACCAGCACCAGGATCGCGCCCGAGCAGGGCCGGATCCCGACCGTGAGGATCGCGCCGAGCCCCCGCCGCCAGCCGCCGGGACCGGCGAGCTCGGCCGGCGTCGGCCCGTGCGAATGGCCGCAATGCTCGTCACGGACGTGCTGCGCGTCATGCCCGTGATCGTGACCGTGATCATGATGATGCCCGTGATCGTCATGCGCGTGACGGTGATGGTGATCATGGCGGTGGTCGTGGTGATCGTGATCATGGTGGTCGTGATGATGCGCGCCGGCCATCGCCAGCGCCGGCCGCGGCGCCTGCAGGGCGCGGAAGAAGCTGCCGCCCTTGACCCACACCAGCCGGGCGCCGAACGCCGCGATCAGCGCGTAGCTTGCGATCTCGATCGCCTTCTCCGCCCCGCACATCGTCTTCGCGGTCGCGTTGAGCAGCCAGGCACAGATGCCCACGATCAGAACGGCGACCACCGACTGCATCAGCGCCGAGGCGAACGACAGCACGATGCCGCGCCGCGCGGTCTCGCGATTGGCGATCATGTAGGACGAGATCACCGCCTTGCCGTGGCCGGGGCCGGCGGCATGGAAGATTCCGTAGGCAAAGGAGATCGCAAGCAGCGTCCAGACCGCCGAACCGTCGGATTTCGCGGCGCGGATGGTCTGGGAGATCTCGCGGTAAAACTCCGACTGTTTCGCCAGCAGCCAGCCGACCAGGCCGCCCTGCGGCTCCGCCGCGCGCGGCGCGCCGAACGGATTTTGCGCCAGCAGCGCATGAACGGCGCCATCAAGCAATGCTATTGCAGCGACCACGGCGGCTGTGACGACGAGGCCGCGCGTCATGCGCGAGACGGTCGGCGTCATAGGCACTCCACCGAGACCTTGTTGGCGAACATCATGCCGAAATTGCCGTTGCCGCCGTCGAGAAAGGTCTGCTCGCCGAGCTTCTGCGCGGCTGCGGTGCCGTCGCTATTCGGCCGTTCGAACTGCATCTTGCAGCCCGCCGCGGCGCCGACCAGCTTGACCGGCTCCTTCTCGGCATACTGGAAGTCGATGAAATAGGTCGGGTCGAACACTTCGAGCGCGAGCTGCCTGGCCTTGAACGGCGTCTTCACCGGCAAGGTGAAGTGCAGCGTCAGCGCCGAATCCTTGTATTCGAGGAAATAGTCGACCGGCTCGGTGAACTTCTGCTTCTTGCCGTCGCCCTTGGCGAAGGTGAAGTAGGCGTATTCCTTCAGCGATTCGACATTGGTCTGCGCCAGCGGCGCCAGCTCCTCGCGGCTGTAGGCGCCCTTCACCTTGGTCTCGATGCCCTGCAGCGCGTAGGTCGAGAACATGTCGTCAAACGTCCAGGCGTGCCGGACCCCGGTGATGGTGCCGTCGGGCGCGTAGATCAGCTCGCTCCTGGCGACGATCCAGACATGCGGATGGGCCTCGGCGGCCGCCGTGCCGAGCACGACGGACACCGCAAGCACGAGCCAGCCGATCAGCCGGTTCAACGACGGCCGCACCTCAGGCCGCCTCGGGCGTTTCGAGCAGGCCGCGACGGCGCAGCAGCGCGTCCGGCTCGGGCTCGCGGCCGCGGAAGGCGACATAGGCCTCCTCCGGATCGCGCGAGCCGCCCGACGAATAGATGTCGTCATGCAGCCGCTTGGCGGTCGCGGGATCGAAGATGTCGCCGGCCTCCTCGAAGGCGCCGAAGGCGTCGGCGTCCATCACCTCCGACCACATGTAGCTGTAGTAGCCGGAGGCATAGTGGTCGCCGGAGAAGATGTGGCCGAACTGGGTCGGCCGGTGCCGCAGCGAGATTTCGGCGGGCATACCGATCTTCTCCAGCTCCTTCTGTTCGAAGGCGCGGACATCCCAGCTCGCCGCTGCCGGCTGGGTGTGGAATTCGAGGTCGACCAGCGCAGAGGAGACGAACTCCACGGTGGCAAAGCCCTGGTTGAACTTGCGCGCGGCAAGGAAGCGCTTGAGCAAATCGTCCGGTAGTGCCTCCCCGGTCTCGTAGTGGCGGGCGAAGCGCTGCAGCACCTCGGGCCGCTCCTGCCAGTGCTCATAGAGCTGCGAGGGCAGCTCGACGAAGTCGGTGAACACGCTGGTTCCGGACAGTGACGGATAGGTCACGTTGGACAGCATGCCGTGCAGGCCATGGCCGAACTCGTGGAACAGGGTCCGCGCGTCGTCGGGCGACAGCAGCGACGGCGCGCCATCGGCGCCCTTGGCGAAGTTGCAGACATTGATGACCAGCGGCGCGACGGCACCGTCGAGCTTCTGCTGGTCGCGCAGCGAGGTCATCCAGGCGCCGGAGCGCTTCGAGGGCCGCGCGAAGTAGTCGCCGTAGAACAGCGCCTTGTGCTGGCCGTCGCGGCCCTTGACCTCCCAGACCCGGACGTCCGGGTGCCACACCGGGATATCCTTGCGCTCCTCGAAGGTGACGCCGAACAGGCGGGTGGCGCAGTCGAACGCGGCCTCGATCATGTGGTCGAGCACCAGATAGGGCTTGATCGCGGAATCGTCGAAATTGGCGCGGCGCTGGCGCAGCTTCTCGGCGTAGTAGCGCCAGTCCCAGGACGCGAGGGTGAAATTGCCGCCCTCCTCCGCGATCAGCGCCTGCAGCGCGTCGCGGTCGGCGAGCGCCCGCGCTCGCGCCGGCTTCCAGACCCGCTCCAGGAGGCCGCGTACGGCCTCCGGCGTCTTGGCCATGGAATCCTCGAGGCGGTAGGCGGCGTAGGTCGGGAAGCCCAGGATCTTGGCGGTCTCCTCGCGCAGCCTGAGGATCTCCACGATGGTGGCGTTGTTGTCGTTGGCGTTGCCATTGTCGCCGCGCGCCGTGAAGGCCTTGTAGACCTTCTCGCGCAGGTCGCGCCGCGACGAGCTCTGCAGGAACGGCTCGACCGAGGAGCGCGACAGCGTCACGATCGCCTTGCCTTGCATGCCGCGCTCTTCCGCCGCAGCCTTGGCAGCCGCCACAAATGTGTCGGAGAGGCCGGCGCGGTCGGCCTCGCCGAGCTCCATGAACCACTCCTGCTCGTCGCCGAGCAGATGGTGGCTGAACGAGGTGCCGAGATGGGCGAGGCGCTCGTTGATCTCGGCCATGCGGGCCTTTGCCGCATCGTCGAGGCCGGCGCCGGAGCGGCGGAAGCGGGTGTAGGTGCGTTCCAGCAGCCGCATCTGCTCGCCAGTCAGGCCGAGGGAGGCGCGCTTCTCGTGCAGCATGGCGATGCGGCCAAACAGCACAGCGTTCATCATGATCGGATTCCAGTGCCGCGCCATCCGGGGCGACACCTCCTTGTCGATCTCCAGGATCGCCGGGCTCGAATGCGCCGAGACCAGGTCGTAGAACACCGCCGAGACCTTCGACAGCAGCTTGCCGGAGCGCTCCAGCGCGGTGATGGTGTTGTCGAAGTCGGGCAGCGCCGGATCATGGGTGATCGCAGTCACTTCCGCGGAATGATCGGCGAAAGCCTGCTCGAAAGCGGGGAGGAAATGCTCCGGCTTGATCTCGGCGAACGGCGGCGTCTCGAGCGGCGTCCGCCATGCCTTCAGGAGGGGGTTGGCAAGAGCCTGAGCCTTGGCGTCTGCGCTGGTTTCTGACATCGAATGTCCCGTTTTTCGCCTTGAAAATGCTGCCCAATCTATATCACGCGATACGGCATTTTTGGGCCTTTTGCGCTTGATAGATGGGCACTTTTCGGAGAGATTGCGCCCCCTGAACAGGACCTATTTCATGACCATGCAGCCCTCCAACTCAGGCAACCGCACCATCGCCTGGCCAAGCGTCATCACCGTGATCTCGGCGGCGATCCTGATCGGCGCGGAAGTGTTCGGCGCGGCGTTCGCCGGCGGCTGGGCGCTCGCGATTCTGCTCGGGCTCGACGACGTCGCCGCGCACATCCTGCAGGCGGTGCTGTTCGGCATCGGCGTGCTGATCATGATCGCCTTCATCCGCGCAGCTCAGCGCGTCGAGCCGTTCACGCGTCGCGCGTGAGTTTGAGCGATTCAAGAAAGCACTGCGGCACAGGGCTAAAACGCACACACGCTTCGTTAGTCATTCTTAACAGCCGTTCATCTTCAGCGCGTCCGACGCGTGCTGCGCGCGACATCGCAAGCACGCGTTAGGGAAATTTGCCGCTATCGCAAAAAAATTCTTGCGCCACGAAGTCAAAAGACTTATTTCCTGCCTTGCCCAATTTCGCACGTGCCTGTGGTCGTGTGTCAGTCGGTAGGTATCCGGACAAGAGGCCGGACAGCCGCCAAGGGGTGGAAGAACCGAGGGTCGCTTACGTCCATCAGGACACGAGGCGGCCAGCATCTCTCTCCAGGGATGCCGTTGAAGGTCTCACCACTCTTTGCAACCGTGACTGGCAGCCGGAGGCGAACCGGCGCACCCCGCTCTCAACGGGGGACGCGACTTAAAGCAACGACGGATCGGGCTTTTTTGGTCTCTACCGGCGGTCCAACGCCGGCCCGGGCTACTGAAAAGGCTTGTCCTTCATTGCCAGGTGATCGGGCGGGAAACTCTCCCAACCAATCCACGGCAGCACAGTCTGGTTTGAGTCTCTTGGCCTCAACGCGCCTCCATCGCGCGATGTGGCCGAAGCGCTCTTACCCGACGTCACGTTGATGCGGATCCCGTCGCTGGGACCGTTGGAGAGTGCCATGACTGAACGTATCCAGGAATTCCTGCGCCACCGCCGCCAGGATGGACTCGACACCGAGCCGTGCCTCGTCGTCGACCTCGAAGTCGTGCGCGACAATTACCAGACCTTCGCGAAGGTGCTGCCGGACAGCCGCGTGTTCTATGCGGTGAAGGCCAACCCGGCGCCCGAAGTGCTGTCGCTGCTGGCCTCGCTCGGCTCCTGCTTCGACACCGCGACGGTTGCGGAAATCGAGATGGCGCTGGCCGCCGGTGCGACGCCGGACCGCATCTCCTATGGCAACACGATCAAGAAGGAGCGCGACATCGCGCGTGCCTTCGCGCTCGGCATTCGCCTGTTCGCGGTCGATTGCGCCGCCGAGGTCGAGAAGATCGCCCGCGCCGCCCCCGGCGCCAAGGTGTTCTGCCGCATCCTCTATGACTGCGCCGGCGCCGAGTGGCCGCTGTCGCGCAAGTTCGGCTGCGACCCGGAGATGGCGGTCGACGTGCTCGACCTCGCCAAGCGCCTGGGCCTGGAGCCGTGCGGCATCTCGTTCCATGTCGGCTCGCAGCAGCGCAAGGTGAAGGCGTGGGACCGCGCGCTCGCGATGGCGTCGACCGTGTTCCGTGACTGCGCCGAGCGCGGGATCAACCTCACCATGGTCAACATGGGCGGCGGCTTCCCGACCAAGTACCTCAAGGACGTTCCTCCGGTCCTGCAATATGGCCGGTCGATCTTCCGCGCGCTGCGCAAGCATTTCGGCAACCAGATTCCGGAGACGATCATCGAGCCGGGCCGCGGCATGGTCGGCAATGCTGGAATCATCGAGACCGAAGTCGTTCTGATCTCGAAGAAGAGCGACGAGGACGAGGTGCGCTGGGTGTATCTCGACATCGGCAAGTTCGGCGGTCTCGCCGAGACGATGGACGAGTCGATCCGCTACGCCATCCGCACCCCGCATGACGGGGCGGACATGACGCCGTGCGTGCTCGCGGGCCCGACCTGCGACAGCGCCGACGTGCTGTACGAGAAGCTGCCGTATCCGCTCCCGGTGACGCTCGAGATCGGCGACAAGCTGCTGATCGAAGGCACCGGCGCCTATACGTCGACCTACTCGTCGGTGGCGTTCAACGGCATTCCGCCGCTGAAGACCTACCACATCTGACCCGCCTCGTTTTCGAGGCCCGATAAACCGGGAGCCGGCCCCGCCGGCTCCTTCCCGATCATTTTTGATTTTTCCTGAACGACGCTTGCCGCGGCGTACGACATGCCGTTGCAAGCGGGGACTGACGTGCCATGACTGCAAAACGGAACACCCCCGTTGCCCTCATCCGAGATGCCGCCCCGTTCGCGATCCGTGCGGAGCGTGGCTCGGACGTCGTCGCACGCGAAGCGCTGCTGGATGCCTGCTTTGGCTGTAATCGCCATACGCGCACCTGCCAGCGCCTGCGCGACGGACGCGCGCCCGCCGAAGGCCTGAGCCTTGCGGCCGTGCGCCAGGAAGGCCGGCTGGTTGGAACCGTGCGGTTGTGGCACGTCAGCGCGGGGGGCCGCAGCGCGCTGATGCTGGGGCCGCTGGCAGTCGATGACGACTGCCGCGGCCTCGGCGTCGGCGCCGCGCTGATGCGGCGTGCGCTGGCGGTGGCCAAGGCGCGCGGCCACGGCGCCGTGATCCTGCTTGGCGATGCGCCCTACTACGCCCGCTTCGGCTTCACGGCGGCCAAGACCGGCGAGCTGTCGCTGCCGGGCACGTTCGAGCGCGAGCGGCTGCTCGGCGTCGAGCTTGTCGCAGGCGCGTTGGATGGCGCCTGGGGCATGATCACGCCGACCGGCGCGCCGCTGCCCGAGGCCAAGGCACCGCGGACGCGATCCCGGACCCGGAAGGCACCGCTCGCCGTGCCGCACGCGGCGTAAGGCGGGCCGCCATGTCGGAGCACCTTCCCATCACCGATGGCGCGCGCCCGCGTTGGCGTGGCCTCGTCACCACGGTCATGCTGATTCTGATCTCGGTGATGATCGTCAGGGATATCCTGGGCCGGCGCTGGACCGGCACGCCGCCATCGTCGCCGGACAGCACGCTGCAGTCCCATTAGTGCCGGCCGCACCAGGCCTGAACCAAGGGGTTGCGCGGGCGCCAAAAATGCCCGTAAACCCCGCGCAAAGCCATTTTCAGTCGAGGTCCAATATGTCCCGCCGCCTGATTTCCACCGGCTCGCCCTTTGAGAAGACCGCCGGCTACAGCCGTGCCGTGATCGACGGCGACTTCGCCTTCGTCGCGGGAACCACCGGCTATGACTACGCCACGATGACCATGCCGGCAGATGTCACGAGCCAGTCACGGAACTGCTTCAAGACCATCGAGGCCGCCCTCAAGGAGGGAGGCTTTGCGATGGCCGACATCGTCCGCGCGACCTACTACCTCACCGACGCCCGTGACGTGGATGCCCATTTCGCGGTCTGCGGCGAGGTCCTCGGCGACATCCGCCCGGCCGCAACGATGCTGATCGTCGCGGGGCTCTACAAGCCCGAGATGAAGGTCGAGATCGAAGTCACCGCGAAGCGTCGCAACCCCTGATCCACCCTATCCGCCGCTAGGCACTCTCCTGGAGAAAATGATGAGCCCCGCCTCGCAGATCTACGCGAAGATCACAGGTCCCATTGTTATGATCGGCTTCGGCTCGATCGGCAAAGGCACGCTGCCTTTGATCGAGCGGCATCTCGATTACGACAAGTCGCGCGTCACCGTGATCGACCCCAAGGACGAGGGCCGCAAGGCGCATTGCGAGAAGCACAACGTCAAATTCATCCAGAAGGCCGTGACCAAGGACAATTATCGCGACCTGCTGAGCCCGCTGCTCACCGAAGGCGGCGGCCAGGGCTTTTGCGTCAATCTGTCGGTCGATACCGGCTCGACCGATATCATGGAGCTGTGCAACGAACTCGGCGCTCTCTACATCGACACCGTCAACGAGCCCTGGCTCGGCTTCTATTTCGATTCCTCGAAGGGCCCGGAAGCGCGCTCCAATTACGCGCTTCGCGAAGTGACGCTGGCCGCCAAGAAGGCGCGCCCCGCGGGCTCGACGACGGCCGTCTCCTGTTGTGGCGCCAATCCCGGCATGGTCTCATTCTTCGTCAAGCAGGCGCTGCTCGACGTCGCCGCCGATCTGAAGCTCAATGCCCCGAAGCCGAAGACCAAGGCCGAATGGGCGGACTTGATGCGGCAGGCCGGCGTGAAGGGCATCCACATCGCCGAACGCGACACCCAGCGCTCCAAGTCGCCGAAGGAGCCTGACGTCTTCGTCAACACCTGGTCGGTGGAAGGTTTCCTGTCGGAAGGCGTGCAGCCGTCCGAACTCGGCTGGGGCACCCATGAGAAATGGATGCCCGAGAATGCGCACACCCACGAAGCCGGCTGCGGCGCCGCCATCTATCTGATGCAGCCCGGCGCCAACACGCGCGTGCGCACCTGGTGCCCGACCCGCGGCGCGCAGTATGGCTTCCTCGTCACCCACAACGAGTCGATCTCGATCGCCGATTACTTCACGGTGCGTGACGCATCGGGCACGGCGATCTATCGGCCGACCTGCCACTATGCCTATCACCCGGCCGATGACGCCGTGCTGTCGCTGCATGAAATGTTCGGCCGCGCAGCGAAGATGCAGGAAAAGCACCACATCCTCGATGAGAACGAGATCGTCGACGGCATCGACGAGCTCGGCGTGCTGCTGTTCGGCCATGACAACAATGCCTACTGGTACGGCTCGCAGCTCTCCATCGAGGAGACCCGCAAGCTCGCGCCGTATCAGAACGCCACCGGCCTGCAGGTGACGTCCGCCGTGCTCGGCGGCATGGTGTGGGCGCTGGAGAATCCGAACGAAGGCATCGTCGAAGCCGACGAGATGGATTTCGATCGTCTCTTGGAAATCCAGCTGCCGTATCTCGGCCCGGTGAAGGGTTTCTACACCGACTGGACCCCGCTGACGGATCGTCCGGGACTGTTTCCGGAAGACATCGACACCAGCGATCCCTGGCAGTTCAAGAATATTCTGGTGCGCTGACAGGGTCATCCCGGGATGCGCGCTTAGGCGCGCAGACCCGGGATCTCGAAATCGTGGCGCGAGATTCGCAGGTGCGCGAGTGCGCACCATGGTCCATCGCCGACGCGATGCCCCGGAATGACTTCGTCATCTCGCCATGTAGTCGAACGCGACCGAGCCGAGGCCGAGCGTCAGGTCTGCCTTGAAATGCAGCGCCGAGACCACCTCGCGCACCGGCAGGCGGGCGACGTCGCACAGCGCGTGCGGAAACAGGCCGAGCGCGGCGGGGCCGGTCCAGGCCTCCTTCAGCGTGATGTCTTCCAGATGAAACCGCACCAGCTCGCAGATCCGCGGGCTGCCGTCGACATGCGGGATGATCTTCAGAATGAAGTTCGGCGCCGTCATCGACTTCAAGACGGTGTCGTGGTCGACCTTGCGATGCTTGTAGCCCATGGTGGCGGAGGCGCAGAGCACCGAGCCGTAATGCAGCGAGCCGACCAGCACATCGCTCTCGACCTCGATCCTGGGCTTTGCCAGCTTCTTCGGAAATCCCCACAGCTCGCGGCCGCCGGCGATCGGGCCTTCATCGTCGAGATACATTGCGTGGGTGTAGGCGCCCTCCTCACCCCTGAAGCGAACCGGGATCACCTGCCCGGTCTCGGTGTAGTCGCCGAAGCCGGTCGAGTCCGGCATGCGGATGAACTCGTACTTCACCACCGGCTCGGCGACCTCGAGCGGCTCCGGCACCACGGCGGCGAGCGCTTCCAGGTCGGTCTTGTAGGTGATGATGAAATATTCGCGGTCGAAGAACCGGTAGGGCCCCGGCGGAAACGACGGGTTGGTGAGCGGCATCGAATAGGCGGTGCGCCGGACGTCCTCGATCTTCATGGCAGGCCCCATCTGTCGTTGGCGAGACGACAGATTATGGAGGGCGCCGGCGGCGGAGGCGAGACCGTATAATCGGCAGCGTCCGTCAAATCCGCGTCACAATGCGGGCCGCGGCGCGCTTACTTTTTCTCGATCGGCGGCGCGGTCTTCTCCGCGGGCGCGGGCGGCAGCACCGGCTTGGCGCCGGACTTCCGTGCCTCATCGTCGGGACGCGCGGGCTGCGGCGCCGGCGTGGTCGGCCGCTCGCCGCCGGGCTTCGACTCGGCCGGTGGCGCCGTCTGCTGCGGCTCGGGCGTCGGCGTCGGTTGCAGCGGCTGGGTCGCCTGCGCGATCTCTTGCGGCGGAGCGGCATTGATCGCGTGCAGCGAAAGCACTGCGATCGCAACGCCCGCCGCCACCAGCGTCGAGGCGATCAGCATGTCGATTCGCAACCTGGTCCGATCCACAGCCATCTCGTTCACCTGCGCCTTGTCCGCGGGGTCAACGATCCCGCCACGGCATGGTTCCGAAGCGGTGCCTGCGGGAACCTCGGCTCAATCCGTGGTGCTGACCTCCCAGGTCGCGTGCCGCACGCCGGGCTGATGCTGCAGGTCGACCACCACGGCGTTCAACTCGTTGGGCTCGACCGCGGTCGAGACCAGCGTCGCCACGATCTCGAGGAAGTCGTCGCCGGCCTCGACCACGTCGACATCGGCAACCGGGTAGTTCGCTGCCTCCAGCTTCTCGACCAGGCGGTCGCGCATGTCGGGCAATGCCTCGGGAGTGACCGCGAGCTTGAAGTAGTAGGTCGCCTCCGAGGCCTTCTCGTTCAGCGGGATGCGGTTGATGGCGTTGACCAGCGGACGCAGCAGCGTGTTGCCGGCGATCACGAACACGGTCAGCGCCGCCGCCTGCGCCACGAGGTCGGCACCGGCGCAGGAGCCGACCGCGGCCGAGGCCCATAGCGTGGCCGCGGTGTTGAGGCCGCGCACGTCCATGCCCTGCTTCATGATGACGCCGGCGCCGAGGAAGCCGATCCCCGACACCACATAGGCGATCACCCGCACCGCGCCGTCGGCGCCGGCCAGATGCATCGCGAGGTCGACGAAGGCGGCAGCGCCGACCGCGACCAGCACATTGGTGCGCAGACCCGCGGTGCGCTGTCGGTACTGCCGCTCAGCGCCGATCAGGGTGCCGAATACAAAGGCCGTGGTCAGGCTGACCAGCGTGTCGATGAAGTCGGCGAGCTGGAACGTGGTGAGAAATCGCATGACGCTGCGGCCCCGGCGCGAGCTTCGTCTTTTGACGCGTTTTCTTCACGCGAACCGGTACCCACTTCGCTCGAAAACGCTTCGTCTGCCGCGATCTCTTACATTTCCACGATGCCCGCGTCACCATCTTCCGTGCCGAAGGCGAGCAGCGTGCCCTTGGCATTCCATCCGAGCGCCGACACCGCCGTGCCGGCGTTCCGGCGCACCAGGATCTCGGCGCCGTCCTCGAGCCGGACCATCAGCACGGTGCCGTCGGCATAGCCGACCGCCATGATGTCGTTCTTCGGATGGCAGGCGACCACGGCGACCCGCGCCGGCATCGGCGCCAGCATCGCCGGCTCCTTGCCCATCGGGCCGTCCTTGCTGGTGAACGGCCAGACGATCACGGTATCGGCGCCCGAGGTCGCGAGCCCCTTGCCGCCGACACTCCATGACATCGAGCGCACCCGGCCGGGATAGCCGCTCATCCGCATATGCCGGTTGTCGGCGAGCCGCCAGCCATGCATCGCGGGCTCGTGCATCGCGGTGACGAGGAATTTGTTGTCCGGGCTGAACATGACGGCGAGATGCGAGCCGGCCCATTCCAGAAACTCCGGATTGGCCGCCATGTTGGGAAACCACAAGGTCACGCCGTTGTAATGCGCGATCGCAAGCCGCAGGCCCTTCGGCGCAAAGGCTAGCCCGCCGACGGTCGACGGTACCTCGAAGGTTTTTTCCTCGCCCTTCGGATTGCGCACGAACGCGGTCTTGCCCGCCGACCATGCCAGCGTGCCGTCGCTGTGCAGGGCGACGTTGTCGATCCAGCGCCGCTTGGCGTCGGTCGCAATGACAGAGGTCTCGCCCTTGGCGTCGATCGCGATCAGCTTGCCGTCGTCACCGCCGGTGACGAGCCGCTTACCGTCGGAGGCGGCGCACAGGATGGCGCCGAAATGCGTCTGCGTCCGCGTGATCTCGCCGTCGGCGGTCGCGATCGCAACGCCCTCCTCGGAGCCGACGAAGAACGCGCGGTCGCCGAGGAAATGCACCGAGCTCACCGCCGCGCCGAGCGGCAGCGGCTTGACCCGGTCGGTGATCGAAACGATGGAAGAAGGGGCCTCGCCCGGATCGAACTCTTTCATCACGTGGTGATGCACTGCTCGAAGCCGTCGCGGATCGCCTGCTCGGGCAGTTCGCGACCGATGAACACGACGCGGCTCTCGCGCTTCTCGCCGTCCTTCCATTTCCGCTGATGGTCGCCCTCCAGCATCATGTGGACGCCCTGGAACACGTAGCGGTCGTCATCGCCGGTGAAGGCGAGGATGCCCTTCGAGCGCAGGATCTTCTGGCCCTCGGTGGCGACGAGCTGCTGCAGCCAAGGCATGAACTTGGTCGGGTCGAGCGGCTTCTCCGAACGCAGCGACAGCGATTGCATGTCCTCGTCGTGATAATGCTTCAACCCGGCATGGCCGTGCTCGTGATCATGGTGGTGGTGATTATGATCATGGTGATGATGATCGTGATCATGGTCGTGATCGTCGCCGGCCTCGAGGAAATCCGGCTCGATCTCCAGGATGCGGTCGAGATCGAACGCGCCGCGCTCCAGCACGTCGGTCAGCCCGACCTGGCAACGCTCGGTGCGGTGCAGCTTGGCATAGGGATTGATGCCGCGGATGCGGGCTTCGACCTCGGCGAGCTCGGGCTTGGAGACCAGGTCGGTCTTGTTCAGCACGATGACGTCGGCGAACGCGATCTGGTTCTTGGCTTCCGGCGCGTCCTTGAGGCGGTCACTCAGCCATTTGGCATCGGCGACGGTCACGACCGCGTCGAGCCGGGCGTTCTTCTGCACGTCCTCGTCGACGAAGAAGGTCTGCGCGACCGGCGCGGGATCGGCAAGGCCGGTGGTCTCGACGATGATGGCGTCGAACTTGCCCTTGCGCTTCATCAGGCCGTCCATGATGCGGACGAGGTCGCCGCGCACCGTGCAGCAGACGCAGCCATTGTTCATCTCGAACACTTCCTCATCGGCGCCGATAATGAGGTCGTTGTCGATGCCGATCTCGCCGAATTCGTTGACGATGACGGCGTATTTCTTGCCGTGGTTTTCCGACAGGATGCGGTTCAACAGCGTGGTCTTGCCGGCGCCGAGATAGCCCGTCAGCACGGTCACAGGAATTTTTTGCGAAGCTTCAGCCATAACAACTCCGAAGGAACTTAGGGCCGCGCTCAATCCAGGCAGGGAGGCCCCTGCCCTACTCGGCGAGCGCGCTGATCAGGGCCTTTATATTGTGCCTGACCATATCAATGTAAGTGGGTGCATCGCCCTTTTCGGCCGTCAAACCGTCCGAATACAGGGTGCCGCCGACCCGGGCGCCGGTCTCGGCCGCGATCCGCTCGATCAGGCGGGGATCGCTGATATTTTCGAGAAAAACTGCCGGAATTTTCGCAACCTTGATCTGGGCGATGATGGCGGCGATATCGCGCGCGCTGGGCTCGGAATCCGTGGACACGCTGAGCGGCGAGAAGAACGTGACGCCGTAGGCGTCGGCGAAATAGCCGAAGGCGCCATGGGTCGAGATCACCTTGCGCCGCGCCTCCGGCACTTTCGCCACCGCCTCATGCACCTCGCGGTCGAGCGCCTCGAGCTTGGCCAGATAGGCGTCGGCATTGGCCTTGAAGATGGCTGTGTGGTCGGGGGCCGCGGCGATCAGCCCGTCGCGAATATTGACGACGTAGATCTTCGCATTGGCCACGGATTGCCAGGCATGCGGATCGTCATGCCCGCCCATCTTTCGTGGCATGATCCCCTTGGTCGCCACCGCGACCGGCGCCTTGCTGCCCGAGGCCTGCAGCAGCCGCGGCATCCAGCCCTCGAAGCCGAGACCATTGATCACCACGAGCTTGGCGTCGGCGACCTTCTTGGCATCCGCCGGCGTCGGCGCGTAGACATGCGCGTCGCCGTCGGGCCCGACCAGCGCCGTCACGTCGACATTATTGCCGCCGACATTGCGCACCATGTCGGCGAGGATCGAGAAGCTCGCGACGACATTGATGCGCTCGGCGGCGCGCGCCGGTCCACTCGCCAGCAGCAGCGCCAGACCAATCAAACCGAACAATCGCCGCATCGTACTCACGCCTCGAGATGGCGGCCGGGAAACAGCTGCCGCACCAGGCCGCTGACATTACCGAACAGCAGCGACACAATATACAGCCCCGCCGCGACCAGGATGATCGCGGGGCCGGATGGAATCCGGGTCTGGTACGACAGCACCAGTCCGGCATAGCCCGACAGCATCGCGCTCACCACCGCGATGCAGATCATGGTGGTGATGTCGCGCGACCAGAACCGCGCAATGCCCGCGGGCAGGATCATCAGTCCG
Organism: Bradyrhizobium sp. USDA 3315; assembly: GCF_054056795.1. NCBI lineage: Bacteria > Pseudomonadati > Pseudomonadota > Alphaproteobacteria > Hyphomicrobiales > Nitrobacteraceae > Bradyrhizobium > Bradyrhizobium sp. USDA 3315. The sequence continues at coordinate 789,949 of NZ_JBSRYP010000001.1, forward strand.
ACGCCGAGCAGCGTGCCGAGCGCGTGGAAGCCGTTGACGAGGTTGACCACGACCAGCGCGAGGAAGGCGAGATGCGCCGGCGCGCCGGCCCGGCTCACGGTGCGCAAAAACACCGGATCGACGCATTCGATCACCAGCGGGCGATAGATCACCGCGAGCACCAGGAGCGTGAGGGTGGCGTTGAACGCGATCACCAGCAGCGTCTGGTCGTCCATCGCCAGGATGTTGCCGAACAGCACGTGCAGCAGGTCGATATTGGTGCCCTTGATGGACACGATGGTGACGCCGAGCGCGAGCGAGACCAGATAGAAGGTCGCAAGCGAGGCGTCCTCCTTCAATTCGGTGGTGCGGGCGACGAGGCCGGCGAGCAGCGCCACGGCAAAGCCCGCGATCAGGCCGCCGGTCGTCATCGCGAACAGGTTGAGCCCGGACAGCAGGAAGCCGATCGCCGCCCCCGGCAGGATCGCATGCGCCATGGCGTCGCCGACCAGGCTCATCCGCCGCAGCATCAGGAACACGCCGATCGGCGCACCGCCGAGCGACAGCGCGATCACCGCCGCCAGCGCGCGGCGCATGAATTCGAATTCGGTGAAGGGCGTGACCAGCGCGTCGGATAGCATCGGCGTCAGGCGGCCCGCGAGCGTGGATCGGCGGCGCAGGCCGCGGCGCTATCGTCGAACGCCTCGCACATCCGCATTGCGACCATCAGATTGTCCGCCGTCAGCGCCTCGACGGTCGGTCCCCATTCGACCGGGCCGCGCGCCAGCAGCAGCGTCTCCGGGAAATTGTTGCGCACCATGTCGAGGTCATGCAGCGCCGCCAGCACGGTGCGCCCCTCGCCGTTCCACCGCTTCACCAGCGCCAGCAGGTCGGCGGTGGTCTTGGCGTCGATGGCGTTGAACGGCTCGTCGAGCACGATCAGCCGGGCGTCCTGCAACAGCACGCGCGCGAACAGCATGCGCTGGGTCTGGCCGCCGGACAGCGTGCCGATCGGGCGGTTCTCGAATCCGTTGAGGCCGACGGCGGCGAGCGCCGCCAAAATCTTCTCGCGCGCGGCCTTGCCGATGCCGCCGAAGAAGCCGGTGGAGCGCCACAACCCGGTGCCGACGAAATCGAACACCGAGATCGGGAAGCTGCGGTCGATGTCGGCAGACTGCGGCAGATAGGCGATGTCGCGATGATCCAGCCCGTCGAGATCGATCACGCCCGACAGCGGCTTGAGCACGCCGGCGATGCCGCGCAGCAGGGTCGACTTGCCGGCGCCGTTCGGGCCGATCACGGCGAGCAACGCACCCGCCTCGACGGCGCCATTGAGATGATGCACCGCCGGGTGGCGGTCATAACCGAGCGTGACGTCACGGAAGGTAACAAGAGCAGCCACAGGTCTCACCTCATCGCCAGCCAGACGACAGCCCACAGGCCGGCACTGACCGCGAGCGCCGCGAGCAGTCGGGCCGGCACGGGCATGCGCAGGATCGACCAGTGCGCGGCCTGCGCCGGATGCGCGTGCGGGGCGTGGCTGTGCCCGTGGGGATGGGCGTGGCCGTGATGGTGGTCCTCGTGGGTGTGCGTATGCGCCATGCAACGACTGTTATATTATAACATAACGCGAGTCTACAAAGGAGGAACTCATGGCGGACCCGCAAAACCGGGGAGATTTGAGCCGCGGCGAGGGGCAAGTCGTTTGTCTACCAGCTTGTCTATGTGAGCTAGACCCAAAGATGCCATTCCCGTCACCCTGAGGTGCGCGCAGAGCGAGCCTCGAAGGGCGACGGCCCGGCTGGTGGCCGTGCATCCTTCGAGGCTCGCAAGAGCTCGCACCTTGGGATGACGGGATGTAGAGCAGATTCAATTGTCAAACAGCCGAGCACGCGGTGTCATCACGCGCGCGGGCCGGTGATCCAGTATTCCAGAGGCAGTCGTGCCTGAGCCGAGAGGCCGCGGCGTACTGGATCGCCCGGGCTGAACTGCGAGCCGGGCGATGACAGCCTTAATGGTGACGCAGCTTCGCATTCTGGCGGCATGTCCGATCGGCGCGTGAGGAAAATATCGGCGGAAGGCTTCGACGACGGAGAGGCAGCCCCTATGCGACCAGCACGTAGACCAGCATGACAGCGGTGATCGCCATCCAGACGAGCGAGAGGCGGAAATACAGCAGGTCCCAATTCATGGGCGCGAGCGTACACGCCCGCGCTGACGCCAACCTTTCACCAGGTTAAAGCATCGCGGATTTATTAACTAAGCACGCCAGCGGAATGGATCAGTGGTTGGCACGCCGAAAGACACAGCCCTGGCCCTCAATTTATGAACATGGCAATCGCCACGAGGATGACCGGGCTCAGCCCCATCAGCACGACAAACACGCTGTAAAGTAGGTTGCCCATAACGCCGCCCTACGTTGGAAGGGGAAGCTATGCCGGGAGGAACTCGGCAAGCCAGTGCAGTTTGTGCCAGCGGTGTTCGAGCTTTGGGAATTACCCAGTTATCTCAGGTACCTAGCTGGACACCCCGTAACACTACGGGGCGACACAGCTCAGGCAGAGAAAAGGGCGACGAGCGCCACCACCGCCAAAGCGGTAGCGACGCACCCTGCGATCATGACCCAGTCCTGACGCTTCGCCATGCCGGACACGCTCACCCGGCCAGCGCAGGTCGCGTTGACCTAGGTCAACCGGCCAAAATCATTCATCGGCCGTCGAGGCATCACGCAACGAGGCAGCCTCACGCCTCGCGCGCGTAACTCTTCAACCTTGCCTCAAGCACCGCGATCACCTGGTCGCGGACCGGATCGCGGGAGCCTTTCAGCCAGGCGGCGGCGAGCGGCAGGCGGCCGGCGCTGCTGCCGCGCGTCAGGCGGAGCGGCACAAAGCGGACGCCGGGGATCGCCATCCGTGCGGTCCAGCGCGGCACGATGGCGACGCCGAGCCTTGCTGCGACCATGTTGACGATGGTCTGCTTCTCGTCGGCGATCTCCTGGATACGCGGCGTCAGCCCGGCCTCGAACAGCTTTTTATGCGGCCAAGACGTGAATGCCCGGCGCAAGGCCGGGCATAACGCGTTGTGGGGGAAGCGATCGAGCTCGTGTGCTCTCCGGCAAGAGCCGGGCGCATCGTCACAGTGCGGGGGTCCACCTGTTGCGATGACGGTAGAGCTTTGACAGGCTGAAGTTTCCGACCTCTTGTTCGCCCTTGCGGAAAATGGCTATCGCCTTCTGAACGCTCATTTCCGAAATGATATCGGGCCGGCTCCCACAGAGCATGACGAGCTCGAAGATCAGATTGGTGAGGGCGGGCATATCGGTCCATTGCTGCGTCTGATAGGGCTCCTCCCAATGAGCCCAGGCCCAATCTTCGATCAGATAGAGACCATCGCTCTTGAGATAATGGAAGGACGCCTCGAAGCTTGCTCGCGAGAGCTCGTATTGATGCGAGGCGTCGTCGATAATCATATCTATTCGCTGGCCGGGGAATTCCGTCCTGATGATGGTCTGGACGCGCGCGGTGTCGCCTTGCGACGTATTGTAGTATAATTTGACGCGGTCCGTCAGACCGTGGTCGCGGATCAGGCCAAGCACCGCTGGGCTCGCAGGTCTGATATCGATCCCGACGAACTTGATACGTTCCTCGATCGCGGCAAGAAGCAAAGCCGAACCACCTTCGAAGATGCCGAATTCCAGGATATTGGTAACCCCGTTCTCGCGAATGAGGCTTTTGTAGCGATCAATCATCCCGCGGTTCTTGATGATCGCGATGGAATCCTTCGTCGTCCTGGCATCATTGAAGTTCTGCCTGATCAGGCCAAACTTCATGTTGTTGATCACGAAGGTATTCTCATCACTCCAGACTTCATCCATTGGGAACCCCCTGTCGATATTGACTCAATTAACTGATCGCTGTTGTTTGCCCTGTGGCGTGCAGAGCCTCTCCTGCCAGATAAGCGGTATTTTTTCTCCATCCTCCGACGGTGCTTGGCGCAATTCCTCGCCTGCAATCTGCATGCCTGGCGGACATGGCCACGCAGTTGTCATCGAATCACTGGCCGATTTGCATCCGGCGCCAGCCGTTGTAGTTGAGATCGATGACGAACCGACGGCACACGCCTTCGGATCGATCCGCGTCGGCCACACCAGCTTGAACGGCGGAAGTGTCGGGCGTCGGCCCGCCGCGTTGGCGATCACTTTGAGACGCCGCACGCCTTCAGACAGCGTCGGCTGAATCCAGCCGCCTTCGGAGCTCTCGTTCCAGGCATAGATCACAACGCTCTTGAAGCGATCGTTGCGCGGATTGTTGGCCGCCTGACTGATTGCAGCACGGATTTGCCGTGTCCATTCCTCATCGGTGGCAGGTTGACACCAGTCCGGATTCGGCTTGCGAGTTTTCAGTTCCTGAGGATCGCGCAAAGCCGGTCGATAATCCCAGCCAAGCGTCACGGTTGGTAGGAAGCCTCCAGAACCATTCTGGGCTTCGGCTTGCCAGGCTTTCTGTGCAAGAGCCGCGCAACTGGCGTACGGCAGGGATTTTCCATTCGACCCAAGGGCGGTCGCATATGTACTCGCCGCATCAAATCCTATCCTGTGAGCAACGGGCTCCGTCTCGGACAGGTTGAAGAGCAAGGCAACCAGGTAGAGATCTCGGCCGGTCGCGGCCTTGACCCGATCCCTCATATCCTTCAGGGCCGCCTTTGTACCCTCTTCACCCCCAAGCCCCTTTATCCACGGGGTCATCGTACCAAGCAGGAAGAACACAGGCGCCGAGCCGTCGCTCGCCCGCATGTAATCCGGCCCAGCTACCGCTTTGCTGATTGCATCACTCACCATCGGCACATCACGAGGGGGGAATGACAGGTTGAAATTCAGCGCGTATTTGATGCCGAGCTTGTCTGGAAGCCGAAGAAAATTTCCCAACGCCCGATTGAGCGCCACGGCTCGACTGGGATCGCGTCCCCAGGACGAACTCTCCAGGTAGTAGCCGAAGATGAAATAATCCAAGCCTGCGGACTTCGCGTAATGCACGTCCGCATTCAGTGCTCGTTCGGTGTTTCCGGGAAAACCGAGATTTCCGTTCGGCAGACGCTCTGTGTAATACGGAGCGCGCGCGCGCAATCCAGGGTCGGCCAGGACCTGCCCATAGGGACTGTCGAGACTCCAATTGTCCCACCGAATGGCACCTAATGAGACCTTGCTCGACGAGGCCGGTGCCGCAGTTGGTGCGGCGGGCGCTGCGGGTGCCACGGCGGAAGGACTGCCCTTGCTCACCTGAGCCATGGCTGGGAATGAGGAGACTGCCGTCGCAAGCACAACAAGCAGACGGATCGAGCAGTGTCGGGCTGTCCACATCATCACTTTCCCTTGGTCCAAAGCCGCCATGATGCGGCTCGGGATTTCGGTTGTTACTCGACATGCATTCAAGAAGTAACAAAGGGCGCTTATGTGGCGGCGCACTGCAATCGTATCCGTTGAAGCGGAACATCGATGCAACAGCGTGACATCAGACTTGCCTTGGTTCTCGCGAGCATTGCGCCGCGATTCACATTAGGTCGAAATAGAACGGGATCGGTGGAACTTTCTGCGCCATGCGTTTCAGTTGATCGAGGAACTTTCTGCCGCCGAAATGGGCACAGGTGTTGCCGCGCTCCATGCCTCGCGACGACACGGTTGAAAAATCGAATGATCCTTCCATTGGTTGAAGACAGAGGCTCCGCGTTTTGCAACACAGGTCCCGAATCCATCGATCCGCAAAACGCGTGGTGGAATGGATTCCGAGCTCGCGCTTCGCACGCCCCGGAATGAAGAGAGAGAGGGACGTGTTCACGCCTCGCGCGCGTAACTCTTCAACCTTGCCTCAAGCACCGCGATCACCTGGTCGCGGACCGGATCGCGGGAGCCTTTCAGCCAGGCTGCGGCGAGCGGCAGGCGGCCGGCGCTGCTGCCGCGCTTCAGGCGGAGCGGCACAAAGCGGACGCCGGGGATCGCCATCCGTGTGGTCCAGCGCGGCACGATGGCGACGCCGAGCCTTGCCGCGACCATGTTGACGATGGTCTGCTTCTCGTCGGCGATCTCCTGGATACGCGGCGTCAGCCCGGCCTCGTCGAACAGTTTTGTCGTCAGATCGTGGCTGTGCGGCCGCGAGCGGCGTTCCGGCACGATCAGGGGCTGATCCGCGATGTCGGGCAGCACGATCTGCTTGCGCCGCGCCAGCGCGTGCTTGTGCGACAGCGCCACCACGGCGGTCTCCTGCAACAGCGGGACAAACTCGATGCGGCGGTCGGGCCGCTCCGGCGGGCGCACAAACGCAAGGTCGAGCGCGCCAGACAGCAGCTTCGGCAGCAGGCGGATGGTCTTCTCCTCGAGCAGTTGCACCGCAACATCAGGATGGGCGGCGCGGAGGTCGCGCAGCAGCGGCGGCAGCAGGCCGGCCGCCGCGCTGTCGATCGCGCCGATCCGGAAGCGGCGCGCCTGTGGCTTGCGCAGCCGACGGCGAAAGCCGTTCTCGATCGCCTCAGCGCGGCCGAGCAGCGCGCGGCCCTCGCGCAGCAGCACAGCGCCGTCCTCGGTCAGCGACACCGCGCGCGTCGTGCGCGCGAACAGCCGCACCCCGAGATCCTCCTCCAGCAGCTTGATGTGGCGGCCGAGCGCCGACGGCATCATCTGCAGGCGCTGCGCCGCGCGGCCGAAATGCAGTTCCTCGGCAGCCGCGACGAAGCAACGAAGCTGGTGCAGTTCCAAGACGTCGCTTCCTTATGCCCCGCGTTCGTCATGGCCGGGCTTGTCCCGGCCATCCATGTCTTTTCTTTGCCGCCAAGACGTGGATGCCCGGCACAGGCCGGGCATGACGCCAAGTGAGGTCGGGTCCGATTATATCATTTTTTTGTATAAACCGGCGCGGATTGAAGCGGAAGGGCGCGAGCTTCTAGGCTTCCCGGTGGCGCGCGACAGGCGCCGTCCCAACAAACAAGACGAACCCGGGAAGAAGCCCATGGAAAGCCAGCTTGGCGCGCGCGTATTGCGCAAGATCTCACTGCGCATCGTGCCGTTCATCATGCTGCTGTACTTCGTGGCCTTCATCGACCGCGTCAATATCGGCTTCGCCTCGCTGACCATGAACAAGGACATCGGCTTGTCGCCGACCGTCTATGGCTTCGGCGCCGGTATCTTCTTCTGGGGCTACTTCCTGTTCGAGGTGCCCTCCAACATCATCCTGCACAAGATCGGCGCGCGGATCTGGATCGCGCGGGTGATGATCACCTGGGGCCTGGTCTCGGCGGCGATGGCGCTGGTGCAGGGCGCGACCAGCTTCTACGTGCTGCGCTTCCTGCTCGGCGCCGCCGAAGCCGGCTTCTTCCCCGGCATCATTCTCTATCTCTCCTACTGGTTCCCGGCGCGGCAGCGCGCCGCCGTCACCGCGCTGTTCATGGCGGCGGCGCCGCTCTCAACCGTGCTCGGCTCGCCGCTCTCCGGCGCACTGCTGGAGATGGACGGAATGCTCGGCTTCAAGGGCTGGCAATGGCTGTTCGTGCTGGAGGCCGTGCCCGCCGTGCTGCTGGGCTTCGTCGTGCTGGGCTTCCTGACCGACCGGCCGGAGCAGGCCAGATGGCTGGCCGACGACGAGCGCGCCTGGCTGGTCAAGACCATGAAGGCCGAGAACGACGGCAAGGCCACGACCGCGAGCCACAGCATCTGGCGCGGCCTCGCCGACCCGCGGGTGCTGGCGCTGGCGCTGGTCTATTTCGGCACCTCGGCCGGGCTCTACACACTTGGGGTGTGGGCGCCGCAGATCATCAAGGCGTTCGGCCTGTCGTCGATCCAGGTCGGCTTCCTCAACGCCGTACCGGCGACGGTTGCCGTCATCGCAATGGTGCTATGGGCGCGACATTCCGACCGCACCGGCGAGCGCACCTGGCACGTGGTGCTGGCCTGCCTGATGGCCGCGGCGGGACTTGCGCTCGCCGGGCTGTGGACCGGCCTTGCCGCCGTGATCGCGGCGCTGACCCTGGTCAATATCGGCATCTCCTCGTCGAAGCCGCCGCTGTGGAGCATGCCGACCATGTTCCTGTCCGGCTCGGCCGCAGCGGCCGGGATCGCCACCATCAACTCGATCGGCAATCTCGGCGGCTTCGTCGGGCCGGCAATGATCGGCTGGATCAAGGAGCGCACCGGCAGTTTCGACGGCGGTCTTTATTTCGTCGCCGGCCTCCTGGTGCTCTCGGGCGTGCTCACGCTGCTGCTGTCGCGCGCGCAGAGCGCGCCGGCACAATCCGAACCGCAACCCAATCCCGTGCGAACCCGCTAACCATCGATCGGAGAGATCCCATGCGTATCCATTCCATCGCCGCCATTCCCGCCGACGGCATCGGCCCCGAAGTGATCTCCGCGGGTGTCCGCGTGCTGGAGGCGCTGGCCGAGCGCAGCGGCGACATCAGCTTTAACGTCAAGACCTTCGACTGGGGCTCGGACTATTACAAGAAGCACGGCGTGATGATGCCGGCCGACGGGCTCGCGGAGCTGAAGAACTTCGACGCGATCTATTTCGGCGCGGTCGGCGCGCCCGATGTGCCCGACCACATCACGCTGTGGGGCCTTCGCCTGCCGATCTGCCAGGGCTTTGACCAATACGCCAATGTGCGGCCGACCAAGATCCTGCCCGGCGTCGCCTCGCCGCTGCGCAATGTCGGCGTCGGCGATCTCGACTGGGTGATCGTGCGCGAGAATTCCGAAGGCGAATATGCCGGCATGGGCGGCCGCGCGCACAAGGGCCTGCCGGAAGAGGTCGGCACCGAAGTCGCTGTCTTCACCCGGGTCGGCGTGACGCGGATCATGCGCTATGCGTTCCAGCTCGCGCAGTCGCGGCCGCGCAAATTCCTCACCGTGGTGACCAAGTCGAACGCGCAGCGCCACGGCATGGTGATGTGGGACGAGATCGCCGCCGAGGTGGCGAAGGACTTCCTCGACGTCACCTGGGACAAGATGCTGGTCGACGCCATGACGGTGCGCATGACGCTCAATCCGAAGAGCCTCGACACCATCGTCGCGACCAATCTGCATGCCGATATCCTCTCCGACCTCGCCGGCGCGCTGGCCGGCAGCCTCGGCGTGGCGCCGACCGGCAACATCGACCCGCAGCGCCGCTATCCCTCGATGTTCGAGCCGATCCACGGCTCGGCCTTCGACATCACCGGCAAGGGTATCGCCAACCCGGTCGCGACCTTCTGGACCGGTGCGCAGATGCTGGAGCATCTCGGCGAGAAGGACGCCGCGGCGCGCCTGATGGCCGCGGTCGAGAAGGTGTGCGCGGCCGGCGTGCTGACGCCCGACGTCGGCGGCAAGGCGACGACCAGGGAAGTGACCGACGCGGTGATCGACGCGATCCATGGATCGAATGCGTGAGGGGGCGGTCGCTTCGCATCATGCAGTGAGGCGAGCACGCTAGTAGGGATCCCTCCCCCCTTGCGGCCCTTGCGGGGGAGGGTTGGGGAGAGGGGCGCACTTGCTCCGCATCCAGTTAGAGCGGCGACACCTGCTGCGCGCTGATGCAACAGCATCATCCAATCTCTGACACCACGCCCGGGGCCACCCCTCTCCCCAACCCTCTCCCGCAAGGGGAGAGGAGCCTGAGAGGGTGCTCACCTCACGAAAGCGTACCCGCCTCCGCGCAATTGGTCAGCCGCGCGGGCACGCCGATGGCGGTGCAGCCGGCGGGCACATCCGTCGTCACCAGCGCGCCGGCGCCGATCCTGGCGAAATCGCCGATGGAGAGATGTCCGATCACCGTGGCGCCGGCGCTGAGCAGCACGCCGTGGCCGATCTTCGGCGCGCGGCGCGGATCATCCTGATGCCGCGCGATGGTGACGTTCTGCAGAATCGTGACCTCGTCGCCGACCGAGGCCAGCGCGCCGATGATGATGCCGGTGCCGTGATCGAGGAAAACCGCGGTTCCGATCCGGGCCGATGGGTGAATGCTGATCTGCAACTGGTCCGCCGTCGCGCTTTGCATCATGAGCGCAAGGTCGGGGCGGTCCTCGCGCCACAGCCAGTTCGATACCCGCCAGGCTTGCAGCGCGACGAAGCCCTTGAAGTTGAGGAGCGGCGGCAGGAAGCCCGTGATCGCGGGATCACGGCGCACGATGGCCGTGAGATCGGTGGCCGCGGCATCGACCAGCCCGGGCTCGGCCGCATAGGCTTCGCGGGCGGTCCGCGCGAACTGCGCGCGATCCTCTTCCGCGCGGCTGATATGCCGGCCGATCAGAAAAGCGAGCGCACCGCCGAGGTCGCCCTGATCTAGGATGAAGGCGGCCGACGCCTCGAGGAACGGATCGGCCGCGATCGCCGCCTCCGCCTCGCGCCGGATCGCAAGCCAGAGCTCGCCGGCCGTCACTGTCGCTGATCCCGCCATGGTCTTCACCTCATCGTCCGGATCCCAAACGATAGAGTGGGCGTCACCATCCCAAAATGCAAACCGCCCGCTTGCTCATCGCAAACGGGCGGCTCAGGGCCATCAGGTTCTATGGGGGCACATCGCCTGAAGGCTAGCGCTTGCCTCGCGCGATCAACCCTGCGGCGGCTGGTCGGTCGGCGGGGTCGGACGGGTCTTGTGCTGCGCCATGAAGGCGTCGAACTCCTCCTTGTCCTTGGCGTGGCGCAGGCGATCGAGGAAGTTCTTGAACTCGACCTGCTCCTCCTCGAGACGGCGCAGCGTATCCTGGCGGTACTCGTCGAAGGCGCGGTTGCCACTGGAGGGCGGACCGAAGCCGCCAAACGGGAAGCCGCGGCGCTCCATGCGGCTCTTCATCCGCTCCATCTTGTCCTGCATCCGCTCCATCTTGTTCTGCCAGCGATCCATATCGTTGTGACTCCAACAGGCCATCTTTCTGCTCCCGAGTGTGAAAAAGAGAAGGGCGAGGCCGATCGGCCACCAGATCATGAAGCCAAGGATGATCCCGGCGATCTTCAGGGGATGCCACGGCGTCGCGTAGAAGTAGGGACGGTAGGGCTCTTCGACGGGGCCGCGCCAGCGATTGACATCAGCGGTGTAGGCCATTTCCTTCTCCATCACGGCATCACGCCGTTGTGAATGTAAATAACATTTACATAGGTAGCCGATCCCTCGGGAAAGTCAAGCAGCGCGGGTGACGCACCCCTCGGATTATTTTTGGCTTGGCCGTTGAACCTTATTTCGCCTTGCCCCACGGACCGGCGGGCTTGTCGTCGGCGGCCGCGGTTCCAGGCCGGCGGTCGGTCGGGAAGCCGAGGCCGCGCAGATAGATCAGCACTTCGGCCTCGAGCAGATCCTCCGGCGACATCGGCAGCTTGCGCCGCGCGGCATCGCCGCGGCCGAACAGCGAAGCGACGCCGTGCGACATCGCCCAGATGTGCAGCGCCATCATCATCGCCGGCGGACGCGGCATGCCGGGCGGCGCCAGTGCCGCGAGCCGTTCGGCAGCGGCGCGGATGATCGCGAAGGCGCGCTCGCTTGCGGCCATCAAGGTCGGATTGGAATCGACCGGCAGGCCGGATTCGAACATCGCCGAATAGAACGCGGGCTCCTCGCGGGCGAAGGCGAGATAGGCCTTGCCGACCCGCTCGAACGCCGTGACAGTGTCGGGGCGGCCGTCGTCCCAGGCCTGCGTCAACAGCGATTCGAACTGCTCGAAACCGCGCTGCGCGATGCTGGCGATCAACTCGTCGCGGTCGCGGAAGTGGCGGTACGGCGCGGCCGGGCTGACGCCGGCCATCCGCGCGGCATCGGCGAAGGTGAAGCCGGCCGGCCCCTTCTTCGAGATCAGGTCGAGTGCGGCCTGCAGCAACGCCTCTTTGAGATTGCCGTGATGATAACCGCGCTCGGCGCGGCCTTGGTCCTTGCGCCAGCTCATGTGAACGGCTTTTACATGAGCTGGCGGTAAAGGTCACTAGCGGGGCGGCGGCGCGTCAATCAAGATTAACGGACCAGTCAGTCGGGGGGCTTCCGCGCAACGCCGTCAGGCACGTTGCATGACTAGGCGGGGACGTAGGTCAACCTGATCGTGTTTTCGCCTATCCGGTCGCTTGCCACCAGGCGGAGCGGCGCGCGGGGGCCGACGAAGAATGGCTTGCCGCGCCCGAGCACGATGGGCCGGAGGTACAGTCGATACTCGTCAATCAGGCCAAGCTCGGTCAGACTCCCCGCCAGGTCCGGCCCGGCGACTTCGATCTCCCCGTCGAGCCGGGCCTTCAGCCCGCGCACCGCCGCCTCAACGTCCCCCTCGACCAGTGTCGCGTTGGGTCCGACGGATTTCAGCGAGCGCGACACGACCCACTTTGGCCGTCTCCGCCACACTGCCGCATAGTCGCGCTCCTCTGCATCCCAATCAGGAAGGTCGTCGTCCCAATAGCGCATCACCTCGTACATGCGGCGGCCGTACAACATGCCGGCCACGCTGCGCACCTGCTCGATGAAATGACGAAAGAGCCCGGTGTCCGGCACCATCGCCTGATGATCGACATAGCCGTCGAGCGACTGGTTCAGTCCGAAGACAAGCTTCGCCATGGCGCAAGACCTCCACTCCAGGGCTTTCAGATTTGCTCGGGCCGGTGTGACCTGGACACGAAGTCGGCCGCTGGCGAGCGGAGGCCCTCTCCGCGAGTTACACAGTGGAGAGGGCCTCCATCCGCCTGCGCGCGACGACCTCCCCCGCGAGCGGGAGAGGTTCAGGGAGCCCATGGCCCAAAACGATTGCCTATCGGCCCGGGATCGGCAGCACCGGCATGATCTCCACGGCTTCGCCTGGGAAGATCGAAAAATGCGGGTGGTTCTCGAACAGCTTTGCCGCTGCCTCATGCGAGGGCGCGCGCACCACGGTGAAGCCGGTCATCAGATTGGCGATGTCGGTGACGCCGCCCTGCCCAACCTTCTTGGTCTTGCCGAGCGGTCCGCCCATCTCGACGATCACGTCATGGTGCTTCTCGACCCAGGCGCCCCAGGCCGCCATGCCCTGCTGCTCCTTGGCACGCCGTTCGGCCTCGGGCAGCGCATTCCAGGCTGCCATCCGCGAGCCGGTGCTGCCGCCGCCGAGATAGACCGCGAGAAAGGTGTTGGTGCTCATCTTGCATCTCCATTGTAGTCGTTACTGGTTTGACGATCGTTTGCTGACGCGATGACGCCGTGCGGCGGCATCGCTACGTGTTGCAAGACCGGATCATGCGGTGTCAGCGCAGAGCCTTGCCCCAGCCGCCCTGCGGATGCTCGAAGGTCGCGGCGGCCTGCTGCACCTCTTCGGAGAAATCTGCCATCTCCTGCACCTGGCGGATCTCGATCATCTCGTTGGCGGTGGCCGGGCACTTGCTGGCCCATTCGATGGCCTCGGCGCGCGAGGCGACCTCGATCATCCAGAAGCCGCCGATCACTTCCTTGGCCTCGGTGAACGGGCCGTCGATCACGACCGGCACGCCGGTGTCGAACTTGACGCGCGCGCCGGCAGCCGGCGGATGCAGGCCTTCCAGCGTGATCAGCACGCCGGCGTCCTTCAGCGCCTGATTGTACCGCATCATCGCGGCGACCCGTTCGGGGTCGAGCTCGAGCTTGGCCGGCGCGGACTCGTAGCCGAGCGGGATCATCAGCATCATGAAACGCATTGGTCGGATTTCCTTGCCTGTTGAGTAACTCGCAATCTTCACCCTCGTCATGCCGGGAAGCCCCACGCGGCGCCGGCCCGGAATCCACGACTTGCGACGATGATCATGTATTCCGGGCGCATCGCCGGTGCGATATCGCGGAATGACGTCGGGTGTCATTTCTTGCCCACCTGCGCGCGCAGGCGCTCTCCCCGCTCGCGCAGCTCGGGCGTCAGCGCCTCGCCGAAATCCTCCGCGGCAAACACCTGGCGGATTTCGATCTCGGAGCCGCCGTCGAACGGCGCGCGCTTCATCCAGTCGATCGCTTCGTCGAGCGACTTGGTCTCGATCAGCCAGAAGCCGGCGACCAGATCGCTGCTCAGGCCGAACGGGCCGCGCGACACCGTGCTCTGCCCGCCGGCATATTTGACGCGGGCACCCTTGCTGGTCGGATGCAGCCCCTCGCCGGCCTGCATCACGCCGGCCTTGACCATCTCCTCGTTGAACTTGCCCATCGCCGCGAGCAGCTCGGTGCTCGGCATCACGCCGGCCTCGGTATCCCTGTTCGCCTTCACGATCACCATGAACTTCATCGTCCTGCTCCGTTGTCCTGTTCAGCTGCCTTGCCGGTATCTCCGGTGCTCGTCTCAAGGACGACGCGGGGCTTGCCACGCCGACAGGCCAAGCGAAATTATTTCGGAGGTCATTGCATCGCGTGCCACAGCCCTCAGCGGTCCTGCCTGACAAGTTCGCCGTCCTGGTGCGATGGGCCGAAATAGACGTCGATGCGCGACACCTTGTCGCCGTCGAACACGAAGAACTCGGTGTTGCGAAAGCTCTTGCCGTCGCGGGCGACGCAGCGATAGGTGACGAAGGCTTCGAGGCCGTCGACCATGATGCGCTCGATCTCGTGGCGGCCGATCCAGCCGGAATCGCGCCAGCACTCGGCGAAATAAGTCGGCTTGTCGATGTTCTCGCCATAGGGCGTCGAGAAGCGGAAATCCTCCGCGAACGCCGCCTCGACGCTCGCGCGGTCATTGGCGAGGTAGGCGGCGAAGAGGGAGCGGATGATCTCCGCCCTGTTGCCAACTGCAGCCATGTCGTCTCCCACACGTATTGCCCGGGCCTCCGGAGCGGCCAGCGCTCCGGAAACCCGGGCCTCAGCGAGATGACGAACGAGACGGCGCGAAAGCGACATCCCGCCATAATTTATTTTTGGAACCGGGTCGGAGGCCGGCCTGCGTCAGGTTTCCTGCGGGAACATGCCGAAATAGGGCTCGGCCTCCTTCAGGACACGCGCGAAGGACGGCCGCGCCATCAGCCGCTCGAGATAGGCGGCCAGATGCCGATGTCCATCTCCGAACGGCTCGACCTTGTTGCCGTAGAACATCGTCGGCGCGGCCGCGCAATCGGCCAACGAGAAATGCTCGCCCATCATCCAGCCGCCACGCGCGCGTTGCTGATTCAAGATCAGTTGCTGATCCAGGATCGCATAGGAGGTGCGGAGTTGCGCCCGCGCCTCGGCGACGCCATGCGGATCCTTGCTGTCCGCAGGCCGCAGCCGGTCGCCGACGACCTTCTGCATCGGCAGGTGGACATAGAGATCGAGGAAACGATCACGCAGCCGGGTCTGCAGCGCGAGGTCCGGATCCTCGGGGATCAGCCTGACGGCACCGGGATAATGCCGGTCGAGATATTCGATGACGATGCTCGATTCCGGCACCGTCTCGCCCCGCGTCTCGTCGCGGAGCACGGGAAAGCGGCCGATCGGCGACAGCGCGAGCAGCGCCGCGCGCTCGGCAGGATCGCCGAGATTGACCATGTTCGGCGTGAGCGGCGTGCCGTTCTCGTAGAGCGCAATCAGCGCCTTCCAGCAGAACGAGGACAGCGGGTGGTAATGCAGGGTAAGCGACATCGGAACTCCATCATGGAATGAGTGACCGGAGGACGAGCCCGGGACCGCCCTTCCGACATCTCGTGCGGCGATTTTTTTCGTATGGATACTTTTCGTATGGATACTTATTGCGGTCGGCGGGCGTGGAGACCCAAGCATCGAACGCGACGCACATTCATCGAGGACGCGAGACGCGCCTTGTTCCCATGCTGAAAGAGTATAGAACGGCCGACGCACCCATGTCATTGCGAGCCAACGGGTCGCGCGAAAGCGCGCCCGATGACAGGCTCCGCGAAGCAATCCACCTCGCCACACGGGAAGAATGGATTGCTTCGTCGCTATCGCTGCTCGCAATGACGGCCGAGCCAGTTGAGCGCCTCTCAGGTTGACATCACCAGGTAAAGGTCGCAGACGGTCGGGATTTCCTGCCCGAACCGATGGACCATCCGATGAATCCCGCTTCCCCCAAAGTCGCACTCGTGACCGGCGCCGCGCGTGGCATCGGGCTTGCCGCGGCGAAACGCTTTCTCGCCGACGGCTGGCGCGTCGCGCTGCTCGACATCGAGGGCGAATTGCTGCGCGCGGCGGTCGCGGCGCTGAAGCAGCCCGACGACGCGCTGGCGCTGACCTGCGACGTATCGGACGCCGCTGGCGTGGCAGCCGCGATCTCTGCGATCACGGACCGGTTCGGCCGGCTCGACGCGCTGGTCAACAATGCCGGCATTGCCGTGTTCACGCCGGTGCTGGAGACCTCGGACGCCGACTGGAGCCGGATCATGGCGGTCAACCTCACCGGCCCGTTCCTGTGCACCAAGGCGGCTGCGCCTGTGATGCGCGAGCATGGCGGCGGTGCGATCGTCAACATCACCTCGATCTCGGCGGTGCGCGCCTCGACGCTGCGCTCGGCCTACGGCACCAGCAAGGCCGGCCTTGCGCATCTCACCAAGCAGCTCGCGGTCGAGCTCGCCTCGCTCGGCATCCGCGTCAACGGCGTCGCGCCCGGGCCGGTCGAGACCGCGATGGCCAAGGCCGTCCACACGCCGGAAATCCGCGCCGACTATCACGACGCCATCCCGCTCAACCGCTATGGGCTGGAGGAGGAGCTGGCGGAAGCGATCTTCTTCCTGTGCTCGGATCGCGCCAGCTACATCACCGGACAGATCCTCGCCGTCGACGGCGGCTTCGACGCCGCCGGCATCGGCCTGCCGACCCTGCGCGGCGCGCGACGGAATGGGTAGACTCAGCGATACACTCACCCCATCTCCGTCATCCTGAGGAGGCCGCGAAGCGGCCGTCTCGAAGGATGGACGGCCCCGCTGGTGGCCGTCGACCCTTCGAGACGCGCTACGCGCTCCTCAGGGTGACGGAATTGCTAGTGCCGCTGAGTGACTAAATTAGCGCTCGTTCACCGCGACCACGCGCCAGGCATTCGGCAGCCGGTCGATCCGCGTCAATGACAGTGGATCGATGACGAAGCGCAGCGCAAGCTCCGGGGCAAGCTCGAGCGCGATCGCAAGGATCGCGCGAATGGTGCCGGAATGCACGACCAGTACGACGTCGCCGGCCGGCAGACGCGCGAGCCCTGCCCGCGCCCGCGCGATCTGATCGGCAAAGCTTTCGCCGCGCGGCGGCCGGTTGTTGCCCGGCGATTGCCAGAACGCGCGATAGGCTGCGCCGAGCTCGGCTTCGATCTCGCTATGGCGCCGGCCGGTCCAATCGCCAAAATCCTGCTCGCGAAAGGTGTCGTCCTCCGCTGCCGTCAGGCCGAGCTTTGCTGCGGTCTCGCGAGTGCGCCGCGCCGGACTGCAGACCGCGAGAGCGTAAGCCGGCAGCCTCACCTGCAACGACGCGAATGCCGCGGCATCGCTGAGGTCGGCGGGCGCATCCGGCGCGTGGATCACGCCGCGCGGACCGTCCACCGGCGCATGACGGATTAGCCAGAGACGCGTTTCGCGATCCATGTTCCGCCCACGCTTTCATTTTGACGCGTTCTCTTCACGCGAACCGGTATCCACTTCGCTCGAAAACGCCCTAACCTAACCGCGCCGCAAGCAACACCAGAATCGCGGTCTCCGCGACCTGCTCGGCGCCGCCGAGCACATCGCCGGTCTGGCCGCCGATCTGCCGCTTTGCCGCGAGCACCATGACCAGTGCGCTCGCACCGGCCGCGATCGCCGCCAGCAGCGCGCTGCCGAACGGCAAGGCGAGGACTGCGATCAGCAGCGCCAGGCCGGCCGCGACCACGGCAATTGTCCCATCGGGCCTACCGGCATTGGCGGCGAGCCCGTCCTTGCGCGCATAGGGCAGGCTGATCGCGATCCATGGCAGCACGCCGCGGCCCAGCGCGTGCGCAGATATCAGGCTCTGCACCACAAATCCGTTCGGAAGTGCAGCCAGCGCCGCGAGCTTGGCGGCAAAGCTCACCACCAGCGCCAGCGCGCCATAGGTGCCGAGCCGGCTGTCGCGCATGATCTCGAGCTTGGCCGCGACATCGCGGCCGCCGCCGAACCCGTCGGCGACATCGGCGAGCCCGTCCTCATGCAGCGCGCCGGTGAGCAGCGCACCGCCGCCGAGCGCGAGCGCGGCGGCGGCCAGATCCGGCACACCGATCGCCCGCAGCAGCAGGCAAAACAGGCCGATCGCCGCCCCGATGGCGGCCCCGACCAGGGGAAACAGCCGCTGCGCCCGGGCAAAGCTCTCCGGCCGCGCGCCGTCCGGATGCGACATCGGCAGGCGGGTCAGGAAGGCGGTGGCGGTCCTGAGCTCGTCGAGCCATTGATTCATGGTGAAGGCCTGGAAATTGGGCTAAAGCGCGACGAGATCGGGCTCGATCTCATCGCGCTTTGGCTTCCTGTTAGGGCATGATCTCCACGCAAATGCTACGCATTTGTCGCGAGGGAAAACCGCTTCACACTTTTCCGGATCATGCATTAGCTTGCGGCCCGCTCGACGAGGGAATCGCATGCAGTTCAGTACTCTAGACGACATCCGCGGCTTTTGTCGCAACCTGCCGCAGGGCGACGAGGCCAGTGCCGCGGCCGCCACGCAGCGCCAGCAGAACCTGACCAAGCCGCCGGGAAGCCTCGGCCGCCTGGAAGAGGTTGCGATCTGGCTGGCGCGCTGGCAGCGGCGCGAGATGCCCCGGCTCGACCACGTCACCATCGCCGTGTTCGCCGGCAATCACGGCATCGCCGAGCGCGGCGTTTCAGCCTATCCCTCCGAGGTCACCGCGCAAATGGTGGCGAACTTCGCCGCCGGCGGCGCTGCGATCAACCAGATCGCCAGGCTTGCCGGTGCCGAGCTGCGCGTCGAGCCGCTCGAGCTGGCGCGCCCGACCCGCGATTTCACGACCGGACCGGCGATGGACGCCGCCGATTTCCTCGTCGCGCTCGATACCGGCTGGCGCACGGTGCCCGAGCAATGCGATCTGCTCGTGGTCGGCGAGATGGGCATCGCCAACACCACGGTCGCCGCGACGCTGTGCGCGGCCTTGATGGGCGGGCGCGGAGTGCGTTGGGCCGGCCGCGGCACCGGCGTCGACGATGCCGGGCTGATACGCAAGCGCACCACGATCGATGCGGCGCTCAAGCTGCATCGCGGCGCGATCGACGATCCGCTCGTCACCGCGATGTCGCTCGGCGGACGCGAGCTCGCGGCGATCGCGGGGGCCGTGCTGGCAGCGCGCGCACGCTGCATTCCGGTGCTGCTCGACGGCTTCGTGGCGACAGCGGCGGTGCTGCCGCTGGCGCGGCTTGCGCCCGATAGCCTCGCGCATTGCCGCGCCGGACATGTGTCGGCCGAGCTTGGCCACCGCGAATTGCTGCGCGAGCTCGAGCTCGCCCCCTTGCTCGACCTTAACATGCGGCTCGGCGAAGGCTCCGGCGCGGGGGTTGCGATCCTGCTGTTGCGCGCGGCGCTCGCCTGTCATGGCGGCATGGCGACCTTTGCCGAGGCCGGCGTCTCCGGCGCGGACTGAGGCTCCCGGGAGAGCCGGAGGGTTCCCTCAAAAAAGCCGGTGCATAGCGTCGGCGCGGGTCGACAATCTTCGCGTGTGCAGCATGACCTCTGCGCGCTGGAGGCCTAACCTTCGCGGCGGTGGGATGCCGGCCGGCGTCTCAGCCGTGCTGAACCAGATACCGGGGAGAAATCACCTCATGTCGGGCGTTCTCATCAATCTGATCATTCAGGTCATCAGCGGAGCCGTCGGCGGCAATGTCGCGGCGGGAGCGGCCAAGAACATCGATCTCGGCACGCTCGGTAACACCATCGCAGGCGCCATCGGCGGCGGCGCGGGCGGACAGCTTCTGGGCATGCTGATCCCGCTGCTCGCCAATTCCGGCGCGACGCCTGACATCGGCAGCATCATCGGCCAGGTCGCCGGCGGCGGCGTTGCCGGCGCTGTGCTCACTGCGATCGTGGGGGCGCTCAAGAACCGCGCGGCCTGAGCCACCTGCTGTCGCGACCGGGACATCGGTCTTGACGATGCCCCATTCCGGCGCGAGCCTTCCGGCTTGAGATGCGGCGGCACCTCGATCGCATCGTGGCAGGGATTGCGCGCATGAAAATACTTGTCGCGGCGGCAGCTCTCTGCGCAACGGTTAGCTGCGCGCAAGCAGATGTTCGTATCCTCGCCAGCCCCGGCGGGCAGGTCGGCCCGTTCATCGAACTGTTCGACAAGGTGCGCGAATCGGGCGAGCGCGTCGTGATCGACGGGCCCTGCCTGTCGGCCTGCACCCTGGTGCTCTCGATGGTGCCAGGCGACCGCATCTGCGTGACGCGGCGCGCCGTGCTCGGCTTCCACGCCGCGCGCTCGATCGACCAGCGCGGCCGCACCTATGCAGAGCCGGAAGCGTCCGTGGCGGTGCTGCAAGCCTATCCAGCACCGGTGCGCGGCTGGATCGCCCGCCGCGGCGGCCTGACCTCGCGCCTGCTATTGCTGCGCGGCCGCGAGCTCGCGGCGATCTATCCGCGGTGCAGGTAGCGGCAAATTTACACCGTCATTGCGAGGAGCGAAGCGACAAAGCAATCCATGTCCCCGCTTGCGGAGCGAAGGATTGCTTCGCGGAGCCTGTCATCGGGCGCGCTTACGCGCGACCCGCTGGCTCGCAATGACGTGGATAGCGCGGCACACACCATCTCCGTCAGCGCGAGCGGACGGAACGTCCGTGCCTACATCCCCTGCGGGCAGTTCACCATCCAGGGGATGCCGAACTGATCGATGCACATGCCGAAGCCGTTGGAGAAGAAGGTCTTGCCGAACGGCATCGTCACCGTGCCGCCCTCTGACAGCGCCTTGAAGCGGCGTTCGGCCTCCGCGGGATCCTCGACCTGCAACGCGACGTGGAAGCCCTGCGGCTTCTGGAAGTGGCCGGGCGGGGCGTCGGAGACCATGATGATCTCGCCGTCGATCGTGAGGCGGGCGTGCATGATCTTGTCCTTCCAGCCGGGCGGCGTCTGCATCTCCGCACTGCCCTCGCCATAGGGGAAGGTTTCCTCGATCCGCGCGCCGAGAACCTTCTCGTAGAATTTCAGCGCGGCGCCGCAATTGCCGTCGTAGGAGAGATAGGGGTTGACCTGCATCGCATGCTCCCTTGGGTCATTCGAGCCTCGCCCCGGTGGTACCGGAACGAGGGCTCCGGATTGTCATCTTGACGCGTTTTCCTGACACGAACCGGTAACCACCTCGTTCGAAAACGCGCTACTTTTCAGTCAGTTTCTTCAGATTGGCGAGACCGACCTCGAAATCCCTGCCGATCATGCGATCCAGGTTCATGAACACCTGCATCACCTTCGACATGAAGACGGCCGGACCATACATGGTCCATGTGACGCTGGTCGCATTTCCCTGCGGCAGCATTGTGAACTCGGCAGTGTTATGGCCTTCGAACGGCTTGATGAAGTCGAGCTTGATGACGATCTTCGACGGCGCGGAGGATTGCAGGATCTCCATGCGGCCGGCGCCGACATTCTTGTTGCCGTCCCAGGCGTAGGCCGCACCCTGCCCGCGCCCGGCGCCGCTGTAGATGCGCTTCATGGCCGGATCCCGGTTCTCGTAGGGTGACCAGAGCGTCCACTGATGGAAATCGTCGATCAATGGAAAGATCCGCTCGGCCGGCGCGTTGATGCTGATCGCACGCGTGACGCGGAGCGTGCCCGGCTTGGTCGCCGCGAGGATGAGGATGACGGCGATCGCGACGCCGAGGACAATCGCGATGATGGCAATGGTCTCCAACATGTCAGTCTCCACAGGGATGGATTGAACAATACCTCACCGGCGAAATGGAAGCATTGCGCGCAGATTGCCGTCGCGCAGATAGAGCCCGCCCCACAGCATCAGGCCGAGATAGAGCCCGAACAGCGTGTGGGTGAACAGCGGGCTGCCGATCCGCACATGCGATGCGATCGCGCCGCCGAGATAGCCGGTGAGCAGGATGGCGCCGAGGATCGAGGTCGGCGGCACCGAGTAGAGCAGCGTGCAAACGATGGTGATGATGCCGAGGCTACGCGCCAGCGCATCGCTCGCGCCGAAGCCCATCCTGTCCATGGTCTCGGTGACGACCGACAACGGCACCAGCTTGATCGCGCCGTCGAACAGCAGGAACAAGACGACCACGCCGCTCATGACGCGGCCGGCGATGCGGGCGGGCTTTGAGACTTCGGTGTCGACGATCGTCGGCATGACAGGCTCCGTAACGCTTGGTGATGCTCTCTGCCTTCATGACGAACGGCGGAGTACGCGGCCGACAAGGCGGGCGAAGATTTTTTCGGAAGCGCTG
The DNA here is from genome assembly GCF_054056795.1 of Bradyrhizobium sp. USDA 3315. Lineage (NCBI taxonomy): Bacteria > Pseudomonadati > Pseudomonadota > Alphaproteobacteria > Hyphomicrobiales > Nitrobacteraceae > Bradyrhizobium > Bradyrhizobium sp. USDA 3315. The sequence goes on from NZ_JBSRYP010000001.1 coordinate 812,201, forward strand.
TCAGGTAGAGTCGATTGAGAGCCGCGACGGGATTGAGCTCCCTCTCCCGCTTGCGGGACGCTCGCGGGGGAGGCGCGTTGCCAAAATATCGAAAACAACCCCATGCAAAGTAGCCGGCGGTGGCCGGCGTCCGACCGGGCTACGTCCGACCGGGCTACTTGACACGTCGGGCAACTCAGGGATAGTTTTCCAATATTCCGAAATCACCCAGACGCACGCTCGCCCCCGGCGGGCATTTGGCATTCGCGCGCTTCTGCAAGCGACGTTTCCACGTCGTCATGGCCGACAGCCATATGCGATAGCCCTGCGCTTGCGGGGGAGGTGCAGCGAGTATGCCGGTGCGCTGTTGCTGACCGCTACTTCGCCTTCGCGTTGCGCGGCTGGCTGTCGCGCATCAGGCGGTCGATGTGCATGCGGATATGGGCGGCTTCGGCGGTGGTGTTGGCGAGCGCGATGGCGCGGTCGAAGGCGATGCGGGCGTCCTCGTTGCGGCCGAGCTGCATCAGGAAGGCGCCGCGGACGCCGAAATAGTGGAAGTAGTTGGCAAGCCGCGGCGCCAAGGGCTCGATCATCTCGAGCGCGGCTTCCGGCCCCTTTACCTTGGAGACCGCAACGGCGCGGTTGAGCGTGATCACCGGCGACGGCTGCATGACCTCGAGCGCGCCGTACAGCAGGTCGATCTGGGTCCAGTCGGTATCCTCGGGCTTTTCCGCGCGGGCATGCAGCGCCGCGATCGCCGCCTGCACCTGATAGGGCCCGCTGCGGCGGTGGCGCATCGCCTTGTCGATCAGCGCGAGGCCCTCGGCGATCTGCTTCTGATTCCACAGCCTGCGGTCCTGGTCGTCGAGCAGGATCACCTGGCCATCGGCGTCGAAGCGCGCCTCGGCGCGGGCATGCTGCAACAACAGCAGCGCCGTCAGCCCCATGATCTCGGGCTCGCTCTGGAACAGCCGCAGCAGCAGGCGGGCGAGGCGAATCGCCTCCTCGCACAGCGGCGCGCGGATTTCGGCGGTGTCGCCGCTCGCCGAATAGCCCTCGTTGAAGATCAGATAGATCATCGCCGCGACCGAGGCGAGCCGCTCGCTGCGCTCGACCGCGCCAGGCGTCTCGAACGGCACGTTGGCATCGGCGACGCGCGCCTTGGCTCGCGTGATGCGCTGCTCCATCGCCGCTTCCGAGACCAGGAAGGCGCGCGCGATCTGCTTCACCGTAAGACCTGAGACGATGCGCAGCGCGAGCGCGATCTGCTGCGTCGCCGGCAGATCCTTGTGACAGCAGATGAACAGCAGCCGCAGGATGTCGTCGCGGTAATGCGAGCCGTCGAGCCGCTCGGCGATCTCGTCCTCGGCGTCGTCGAGGTCGGAGATCGCCTGGTCGTCCTCGGGCAGCGGCTGCTGCTTCTTGTTGCGGCGGACCTCGTCGATCGCGACGTTGCGGCCGACCATGATCAGCCACGCCGCGGGATCGCGCGGCGGGCCGTTCTGCGGCCAGCTCTTGAGCGCCCGCAGGCAGGCGTTCTGGAACGCCTCCTCGGCGGTGTCGAGATTGCGGAAGTAGCGCAGCAGGGCGCCGACCGCCTGGGGACGCGCGGACGTCAACGCAGCATCGATCCAGGCGGTGTCGGTCACGCTCACGCCTTGGTACCTCCCTGATTGAAGTAGCCGACCGGGCGGATCTCATAGGTGCCGCCGGGATTGGCCTCGCCAAGGTCGCGCGCGATGTCGAGCACCTCGTCGAGGTTCTTGCCCTCGACCAGATAGAAGCCGAGCAGCTGTTCCTTGGTTTCGGCGAACGGGCCGTCCAGCACCAGCGGCGGGTTTTCCTTGCGCAGCGTGGTCGCCGCGGTGGTCGGCAACAGCCGCGCCACCGGGCCGAGCTTGCCCTGCTTGGCGAGCTTGTCCTGCACGACGGACAGTTTCTGCATGACGGAGGCGTCGTGTTCCTTGCTCCAGGAGCCGACCATGTCTTCGTCATGATAGCAGAGGATGGCGTACAGCATCGAAAAGGCATCTCCGTTCATTGCAAGAACGAACGATTATGCCCGCTGCCGACAGGGGGCGCGAAAGAAATTTAGGTTCCGGATGCCGACGGTGAATTTTGATCGCGGCTCCATGGCGCGCTTCGACGGACGGGACGTTTGTCGCGGCGGCGATGAACGTGCGGTTGCCGATAGACGCCGTAGCGGGCGGCGATCCGGCGCGCCTTGGCTTCATCGCTCTCGCGATGGCGGACGTGGCTCCTCGTCACCGGACAGGACGCCTGCTGCCGTGGAGGCGCCACGGGTTGCGCCTGAGCCTGCGATCGGGCCGACCGGGCCTCGCCCTGCGTTGGAGCAACCTTCGGTTGAGCCTCAGCCGGCGCGTCAGCGTTTACGAGCACGGGCGTGGGCCGTGGCGCCGGCGGCGCGGATGAAAGCCCACGCCAGGATCAGTTTGCGCATGGAAGTTCTCCCCTGTTGATGGCAGGAGATGAGAGCGGGCCGGACCCGCTCTGTGACATGCATCACATAGACGTTGGAGGTATCGGGATGAGTAAGGGCGCGCTCGCGCTGCTGATCAATGGCGGCTCGGAAAACTGGTCGTCGGCGCGCTGGAAGGCGCGGTTCGACGCGGTCTGCCCGAACCGCCGCGTGGTGCTGCTGCCGGACGGCGCGCTCGATCCCGCCGAGGTACATTACGCCGCGGTGTGGAAGCCGAAGCCGGGCGAGCTCGCGGCATTCAAGAACCTGCGCGTCATCTTCAATCTCGGCGCCGGGGTCGACGCGCTGATGGCCGATCGCTCGCTGCCCGACGTGCCGCTGGTGCGGGTCGCGGTCTCCGATCTCACCGACCGCATGACCGAATATGTCGTGCTGCACGTTCTGATGCATCACCGCCAGGAGCTCTATCTGCGGGAGTCGCAGCGGGTGAAGCGCTGGGCGCCGGACTATCAGTGGGCGGCGAGCGCGATCACCGTCGGCGTCATGGGGCTCGGCACCCTCGGTGCCGCCTCGGCGCAGGCACTGCGCGCGCTCGCCTTCCGCGTCGTCGGCTGGAGCCGCAGCGAGAAGCGGATCGACGGCATCGCCTGCTATCACGGCGCGGACGGGCTCGACGCATTCCTGCGCGAGACCAACATCCTGGTCTGCCTGCTGCCGCTGACGCCGGACACAAGGCACGTGCTCAACCGCGACGCGTTCGCGAAGCTGAACCGCAACAGCCCGCTCGGCGCGCCCGTCATCATCAATGCCGGCCGCGGCGGCCTGCAGAACGAGGCCGACATCCTGCGCGCGCTCGATGAAGGCACGCTGGGCGCCGCCTCGCTCGACGTCTTCGAGACCGAGCCGCTGCCCGAGGCGAGCCCGTTCTGGAGCCATCCGAAGGTGGTGCTGACGCCGCACAACGCCGCCGACACCGACGCCGACGAGATCTCGAAATATGTCGCGCAGCAGATCGCGCGCTTCGAGGCCGGCGGCGCGCTGGAGAACCTCGTCGATCGCAAGCGGGGGTATTAGCACCGGCGCGTAGCCCGGATGCAGCGAAGCGAAATCCGGGGTTCTTTGCGCCGGACAAACCGCTCCCGGATTGCGCTACGCTCCATCCGGGCTACGAAACCGGCGATGCGGAATCGCGCTTGAACGTCATTGCGGGGAGCTCGCGACAAAATTGCAAAGCAATTTTGCGCTGAAGCGACGAAGCAATGCTTCGCTTCGCTCGACGGACAAGATGCACGGCTGACTAAGACGCCTTGCGCGCGAAGGTGACGTGGGTCGCGTGCGGGCTCGCGACATGCGAGACGACGGCGTAGCCGAGGGCAGGCAGATCGAGGCCCGCGAACAAACTCTCACCGGCGCCGAGCACGACCGGCGGCAGCACCAATTGCAGCTCGTCGAGCAGACGCGCCTGCAGGAATTGACGCACCACCGAGACGCCGCCGCCGACGCGGATGTCCTTGTCACCGGCAACCGCGCGCGCCCGCTCCAGCGCCGCGAGCATGCCGTCGGTCACGAAGTGAAAAGTCGTGCCGCCTTCCATCTCGATGTCGGGCCGCGCGTGATGGGTCAGCACGAACACCGGCGTGTGGTACGGCGGATTGTCGCCCCACCAGCCTTTCCAGGCATGATCCGGCCATGGTCCGCGGATCGGGCCGAACATGTTGCGGCCCAGGATCCAGGCGCCGATCCCCTCCATCGACTTGCGCGCGATCTCATCGTCGAGACCGGTGGTGCCGCCATCCTGGCCGGTCATCGCGCGAAAGGTGCGCGTCTCGAAGAACCAGGCCGCGGGCAGCGTCAGGCCGCCGACGCCGAACGGATGTTCGAGGCTCTGATTCAGCGCCGCGCCAAATCCGTCGATCGAGACCGTGAATACTGAAGTCCTGACTTTTCCCATGATGTTCCGCTTCCGTGAGTGGGGAGACCTTACGGAAGACGGGCGGGAAAGCCAGCGCCCGACATTTGCCCGGCAAGAAAATTGGACGGCTATTTCGCCCCGCACAGCACGTCGATCGCACCCTTCACGATCGCCTCGAGCTCCTTGCGCGGCACGCGGGCACGGGCGCGGATCGCGATGGTATGGATGGTGGCAGAGGCCAGATGCGCCAGCGACGCCGGATCGGTCCCCTCAGGCAGTTCGCCGCGTTCCTTGGCATGGCGGAAGCAGATGCCGAACGCCTTGTCGAGCTCGGTCAGTCCCTCGACCACCATGGTGCGGATGTCCGGATCCGACACCGCCTCGGACGCCGCCGTCATCACGGTGAAGCAACCGCGCGGGCCGGACTCGCCGGAGAGATAGATGTCGAGCGCGATGCGATAGATGCGCTCGAGCCGCTCGCGCAGCGGCGCGTCGGCGCGGAAGATATCGACCATCGCGGCGCGCGCATCGTCGCGATAGCGCTGGTAGCTCTTGATGTAGAGCTCGCGCTTGTCGCCGAACGCGCCATAAAGGCTCGGCCGGTTCATGCCGGTCGCAGCGCTCAGATCATCGAGCGAGGTCGCGGCGAAGCCGTCGCGCCGGAACAGATCGAGCGCCTTGCCGAGCGCGACATCGGGCTCATAGGCGCGCGGCCGCCCGCGGCGCTTCGGCGCGACCGGCCCCGCGATTTTGGCAGCAGTTGGCGGCCCCTTACTTTTTTGTACCATTTCGCATTTAATTCCTTGACGCCACCAATATTATCCAAGACAGTACAAAAATCAATAACGGCCGGACCCCCGCGCCAGACACTGGAGGCACCCATGGACCTTTATTTCTCGCCCCTCGCCTGCTCGATGGCGACCCGCGTCGCGCTCTACGAAGCGGGCCAGCCGGCCAACTATCTCGAGGTCGACCCGAAGACCAAGGCGGTGCGCAACGACGGCTCCGACTTCAACAAGGTCAACCCGCTCGGCCTGGTGCCGACGCTGCGCACCGACGACGGCGTCGTGCTGACCGAGAACGCCGCGATCCTGCAATATGTCGCCGACCAGTTTCCGCGCGCCGGCATCGGCACGGCGTCGAACGCCGAGCGTTCAAAGCTGCATCAATGGCTGTGCTTCATCGGCACCGAGCTGCACAAGGGCCTGTTCCTGCCGCTGCTCGACAAGAAGGCGCCGCCGGAAGCCAAGACCTATGCGCTGGAGAAATACGTCTCGCGGCTCGACTATGTCGAGAACCACCTGAAGGGCCGCGAGTACCTGCTCGACCACTTCAGCGTCGCCGACGGCTATCTCGTCACCGTGATCAACTGGACCATGGCAACGCCGCCGATCGAGCTCGCGAAATGGCCGGCGCTGAAGGCCTATTACGAACGCCTGCGCGCCCGGCCCTCGGTCGCGAAGGCGATCGCGGAGGAGTTCGAACTCTACAAGGCCGAGATCGCGCGGCACAAGGCTGCGGCGTAAGGTTTCTTACGACGGAGGCACTGTCTTCTCTCCCTCTCCCCGTTCTTACGGGGAGAGGGTTGGGTGAGGGGCCGCTTCCGCGAGTTGCGAATGCGGTGAGACCTGTACCCCCTCACCCGGATCGCATCTTGCGATGCGATCCGACCTCTCCCCGCAAGCGGGGCGAGGTGAAGGGGTGCCGCGGTCAGCATCCTCGGCAAATCGAAAGCTTGCGGGTGTTGGAGAGCTCATCCGCAGGCTCCCCCTTTCGTGTGGCTGGAGGCGGCGCGTCCATGAAGACTAGCTGGAATTTCTTCCACTCATCTTAGTATTCCGCCGGCAACGTGTACGGCTGGCATTCAGTGATCGCTCGCAGCGCACTGTTTTGATAAGCCTGAGCATAGTCTGATGTGGCCGGCTTGCTCCCTGGCAACACCACAGGTTGCCCATCGAGCCTGCCCTCTCGCGTCAGCTCGATCATAAACTCAACCCTTACACTTGCTGCATCGCTTCCGACGCGTGGAGGTCTCCTCCAACACCTCTCGAGCTGATGTCTGAACATCGCCCCCCAAGTATCGGCCCCGCGCATTTCATTCCTCGCTGCGCTTGGCTGGATAGCAACGGCTATGAAGACGGTCGCGAGGAGGAAGCCTGCGAGCGCAACGGCGGCAGAACGTTTATTTGGCATGTAATGAGGTCCGGCAGACGCGGTGAGGTTGCAACGCGGACCAGAATAAACCGCCCCTCATCGGGACTCGCAAATCGTTTTCGACGAGCCGGCACAAACGCGCCGTAGCCCGGATGGAGCGAAGCGCAATCCGGGATCGATCTTGCCACAGGAGAGTGGGTGCACTCCAAGAGATCGTCCCGGATTTCGCTGCGCTCCATCCGGGCTTCAAGGCTACGGAGAGCCGATCAGAACGGCTCCTGCGCCAACCCCGGCACGTCGGCCGGACGCGGGCCCGGGGCGGGCCAGTGGAAGCGGCGGTCCTTCTCCGAGATCGCGATGTCGTTGATCGAGGCCTCGCGGCGGCGCATCAGGCCGTGCTCGTCGAACTCCCACTGCTCGTTGCCGTAGGAGCGAAACCAGTTGCCGCCGGCATCGTGCCATTCGTACTGGAAGCGGACCGCGATGCGGTTGCCGTCGAATGCCCAGAGATCCTTGATCAGGCGATACTCCTGCTCCTTCTCCCATTTGCGGGTCAGGAAGGCCACGATCGCCTCGCGGCCCTGAAACACCTCGGAGCGGTTGCGCCAGCGGCTGTCCTCGGTATAGGCGCCGGCAACCCGAACCGGGTCGCGCGAATTCCAGGCGTCCTCCGCCATGCGCGCTTTCTGTGCGGCGGTCTCGCGGGTGAAGGGTGGCAGCGGCGGGCGTGACATTGGCGATCCCTCGCGGTTGAAGCATGATCCGGAAAAGTGTGAAGCGGTTTTCCGAAAAGATCATGCTCGAAATGTAAGACAAACGCGATCGATCTGATCGCGTTTTGTCACGCGCAAATCTATCGCCGCGCCGCGCAGAGTCGATGGGTCGTTTCTTATCGCCCGATAGCTGGAGCCTATTCCGTTCCGGTTGTATCGGAACGGGGCTCCGGATTCCTGTTTTGACGCGTTTTCTTCACGCGAACCGGTACCCACTTCGCTCGAAAACGCTCTAAGACAGATCGGCCTTCATCAGCGCGCGAATAGCCTTCGGAATCGGCTGCGCGCGGCCGCCGCTGATGAAGGCGACGCGGACCTCGGCCTTCACAAGCACGTCATCGCCGCGCCGGACTTCCTGAGCGAGCATGATGGAGGCGCCCTTCACAGCGATCGGCCAGGTCACGACGTCGAGCACGTCGTCCATCCGCGCCGGCTTGAGGAAGTCGAGCGTCATCGAGCGCACGACAAAGGCGAAGCCGCCGGTCTCCTCCTGCGCTTCATCGAACAGCGCCTGCTGCTCGGCGCCCATCAGGCGGAGATGATTGGTGCGGCCGCGCTCCATGAAGCGCAGGTAATTGGCGTGATAGACGATGCCGGAAAAATCGGTGTCTTCGTAATAGACGCGGACCTGCATATGGTGGCGGCCGTCGCGGATCTGGCCGTCGAGAATGGGTGAGGTCATTTGCAGCCCCCGATTGCGCAAGACTTTGGTTCGTATTGCGCAAAATCGCCGGCCGACGCAAGCACGGTCGGGAAATCTTGGGATCGGCTGGCGATCTGGATCAGGCGACCTTCTGGAATACCTTGTTTCTGACGACCTCTTGGTACCGATGATCTGTTCTGACCAGGTCGTCAACGATCATCTTGACTTGAAAAGCGTCGATCTGCTCATCGGTATATTGATCGCCGATTGCCGGAATTTTCGTCGGATCGAGTGACGATCCCCTCAGACGCCATTCATAGTCGTCGAAATCCATGTAACCGCCAACCTTGAGCAGTTTGTCGCACAAGAAGTAGTTCAAAGCGTCGACTGCGACCGTATGCGCGCCGTCGAGAAAGCAATAATCATAGATCGGAGCGCCCTCATACTGCCTGATCAGCTTCATGAGAGACCAGTTGTAGGAATCGTTGAACTTCTGGGTGTTGCCGAAATATGAGATCTTGTTTGGGTAGGCGCTGAGCTTTGTCTCCGCGCGCTGGACCGCATCGTTGAAATCGAAAAGATGCAGCTCACACTCGGGAAACAGCTGGCAGACGTTTCTTGCGGTATCCGCCATGTAGATTCCAAATTCGGCGTAACGGAACGGCTGCTCCCGGCCGAAAACGGTTTTCATGAACTCGTAGGTGCCTGTCGTCCCCTGAACGCCGACGACGAGCTTCTTGGGATACCAATCCTGCATTTTGCGCAATCCCTCCCGCTACCTTAGGGTGAAGGGTACCGCCCACAGAAATATGCGGCAACTTACGATCCTTCATCGCGGCCATGTCGAAAGGCGCCACTCCGGAACCGGAACGGATACAGCGGTTACTTTCGGCGGAACCGCCGTCGGCCCGCATCCGATGCGCAGCTCTCGCCCACGCAAGCGTAGTCAGGACACCACCGGCCCCTTTGCGCCGAGCGTGACCTGCACGATCTCGGGCGGCACGCCGAGGCGGAACGGCATGATGCTGCAGCCGAGGCCGCCGGAGACGACGACGTCGCATTTCAGCTTGATATGGCCATACGCGAGCCGCATGCCGTGCTTCACCGGTACAGCCGGCGACCAGCCGAGCAGCCGGACCTGTCCGCCATGGGTGTGGCCGGACAGCTGCAACGCGACACGCGAGGGCACCCGGAGCGCGACGTCGGGCTCATGCGCGAGCAGGATCACCGGCGCGTCGTTTGTGACCTTGGCAAGCGTCGCGTTGAGATCGTCGACGCCGATGCGCGTGACCTGGCGATAGGGCCGCGCCGCCATGAAGGCGAGCTGGTCACCGAGACCGGCGAGCCAGAACGGACGACCGTCCTTGGCGAGCCGCACCGCGTCGTTCTCGTAGACCGGAATCCCCGCCCCCTCCAGCGCGCGGCGCGCCAGCGGGATGCCGCGCCCCAAGCGCTGTACCGCCTTGTCTTCCCAGTAGTCGTGGTTGCCGAGCACGGCGTGCACGCCGAGCGGCGCCTTCAGGCCCTTCAGCACCGCGGCCCAGTCGGAGGCCGGAATGAAGCGGGTGACGTGGCGTAGCCCCGCGACATAGTCGCCGAGCAGTACGATGATGTCGGGGTTCAGGGCGTTCGTCCGCTCGACGATCTCAGCGATGCGATCGAGCGACATCCAGGGATCGCAGGCGTGGATGTCGGCGAGTGCGGCGATCTTGAGCGGAAAGTCCGCCGGCCATTGCCGCGGCGACAGATCGTAGCGCGTGAGCGCGAGGCGGACGACCGGCTCGCTCAAGCCATAGGCCGCGGTCGAAGCGGTGGCGGCGGTCAACCCGCCGAACCCGCGCAGAAAATGACGACGTGAAATCATGGATGTGTGATCGGTGATGCCTGGCGCTTGTCGAAAACACTCTGGGCTATCATAGGCCCTTTGATTGGAGCGAAATTGGGCCGCGTTTGTGCAGACGGCCTGCAGGGATGCCGCAATGGTTAGTAGGCAAGGTTACCGGCAAGCGCGACGCGCTGCATCAACACGTCATTCACGTCTTTGGGAGCGGAGGGCTTTTGCTTCAGCATGAAGAACCGCTTCGCGCTCTTCCGGATCATGCGTCAGTCCTCGTCGCCATTGCCGCCGAACAGGCCGAATTGCGAGGGATCGCGGTTCGGCTCGGCGAGACCGAGATGACGGAAAGCATGCGAGGTCAGGAGCCGGCCACGCGGAGTACGCTGCAGATAGCCGCACTGGATCAGATAGGGCTCGATGATGTCCTCGATCGCATCGCGCGGCTCCGACAGCGCCGCCGCCATGGTCTCGACGCCGACCGGCCCGCCGCCATAGTTCAACGCGATGGTGGTGAGATAGCGCCGGTCCATCGCGTCTAACCCGACGCTGTCCACCTCGAGCGCGCTCAACGCCCGGTCAGCGATGCCGCGGTCGACGGAATCGGCATCGGCGGCGGAGGCAAAGTCGCGCACCCGGCGCAGCAGGCGGCCGGCGATGCGCGGCGTGCCGCGGGCGCGGCGCGCGATCTCATTTGCGCCGTCAGGACTCATGCCGATATTGAGCACGCGGGCGCCGCGGGTGACGATCTTCTCGAGCTCTTCCTCGGTGTAGAAATTGAGCCGGATCGGAATGCCGAAGCGGTCGCGCAAGGGATTGGTGAGCAGCCCCGCACGCGTCGTCGCGCCGACCAGGGTGAATTTCGACAATTCGATTTTCACAGAACGCGCCGCGGGACCTTCGCCGATGATCAGGTCGAGCTGAAAATCCTCCATCGCGGGATAGAGCACTTCCTCGACCGCCGGGCTGAGGCGATGGATCTCGTCGATGAACAGCACGTCGCGCTCTTCGAGATTGGTCAGCAGCGCTGCGAGATCGCCGGCCTTCGCAATGACAGGGCCGGAGGTCGCACGAAAGCCGACGCCGAGCTCACGCGCGACGATCTGCGCCAGCGTGGTCTTGCCGAGGCCGGGGGGACCGACGAACAGCACATGATCGAGCGCCTCGCCGCGTTTCTTCGCAGCCTCGATGAAGATCGAGAGATTCTTGCGCGCCTGGGCCTGACCGACGAACTCGGTCAGCGACTGCGGCCGCAGCGCGGTGTCACCGACATCGTCGGAGCGGCGTTCAGGCGAGACCATGCGCGAGGGCGTATTCATGATGCGAGACTAACACGAGATTGTTCTCCCTCTCCCCGCTCTTGCGGGGAGAGGGTTGGGGTGAGGGGCTCCTTCCGCGAGCGCAATGTGTGTCGAGACCTGTACCCCCTCACCCGGATCGCATCTGCGATGCGATCCGACCTCTCCCCGCAAGCGGGGCGAGGTGAAGAACAGAGGCGCTCCAATCCACGGATCACTTCGACAGTTCCTTCAAGCCCAGCCGGATCAGCTGCGCGGTCTCGGCGCTCTCACCGGCGCTGCGCGAGGCGGCGGCGATGGCGGCGGCGGCCTGCGGCTGGCCGTAGCCGAGATTGACCAGCGCCGAAATCGCGTCGGTGACCGGACGCGGCGCGCGGTTGTTGTCGATCGCGCCAGACAGTTGCACCACCGCGGGATCGACATCGGCAAAGCCCGGCGCCTTGTCCTTCAATTCGCTGACGATGCGCTCGGCGACCTTCGGCCCGACACCCGGCGTCCGCGCCACCGCCGCCTTGTCGCGCAGCGCGATGGCGTTGGCGAGATCGGTCGGCGGCAGCGTGCCGAGCACCGCGAGCGCGACCTTGGCGCCGACCCCCTGCACGGTCTGCAGCAGGCGAAACCATTCGCGCTCGTGATCGCTGCGGAAGCCGAACAGTTTGATCTGGTCCTCGCGGACGTAGGTCTCGATCGAGAGCACGGCGGCGCCGCCCGGCGACGGCAACGCCTGCAACGTGCGGCTCGCACAATGCACCTGATAACCGACGCCGCCGACGTCGAGGATCACGTAATCCTCGCCATAGGAATCGATCAGACCCTTCAGCTTGCCGATCATAGGTTCGCCACCCTGAGCCGCAGCGCGATGCTCTGGCGGTGGTGGGCGTGGGTGATCGCGACCGCGAGCGCGTCCGCGGCGTCGGCGGACGGCGGCTCGGCTTTCGGCAGCAGGATCTTCAGCATCACCTGGATCTGGTTCTTCTCGGCATGTCCGGCGCCGACCACGGTCTTCTTGACCTGGTTGGGCGCGTATTCGGCGACCGAGATACCGAACATTGCTGGCGCCAGCATGGCGACGCCGCGCGCCTGGCCGAGCTTCAGCGTGGCCACGCCGTCCTTGTTGACGAAGGTCTGCTCGACCGCCGCCTCCGCAGGCTTGTAATCGGCGAGCACGGCGGCCAGCCCCTCATGGATCGCGAGCAGCCGGCTCGCCAGCGGCAGATCGTCCGGCGGTTCGACCGAACCGCAGGCGATATAGACGAGACGGTTGCCTTCGGTCTCGATCACCCCCCAGCCGGTGCGGCGGAGACCCGGATCGATACCGATGATGCGGACGGGGGAGCGAATCGGCTGGGATGTCATGGGGTAGTGATACCGCCTGCGCCGGGAGAACGAAACACAAACGGAGCGCCATCCCCTGCTCCGCGTGTCGTTGTACTCGGCCCGCTCGTCATCCCCGCCTAGTGCGCAATTGCGCACGGGAGCGGGGATGACGTACGCCGCGGCTTCTCGAATCAAACGCAGGTCTCTGGAATGCTGGGTCGCCCGCCTTCGCGGGCGATGACAGTGGTGTGTTGGGGGCGGACGACGCTCTTACCCGCCCATCTTCGCGATCAGCGCGTCGGACACCTCGAAATTGGCGAACACGTTCTGGACGTCGTCGTGCTCGTTGAGCAGGTCCATCAGCTTCAACAGTTTTTCGCCGGTCTCGTCGTCGACCGAAACGGTGTTCTGCGGCTTCCAGGTCAGCGCCGCCTTGCGCGGCTCGCCGAACTTCGCTTCCAGCGCTTTTGCGACTTCGCGGAAAGTGTCCTGCGAGGCGTAGACCTCGTGGCCGCCTTCGCTGGAGACCACGTCGTCGGCGCCGGCCTCGATCGCGGCGTCCAGCATGGCGTCGTCGGAGGCGACCTTGGCGTCGTATTCGATGATGCCGGTGCGGTCGAACATGAAGGCGACCGAGCCGGTTTCGCCGAGATTGCCGCCCGACTTGGTGAAGAAGGAGCGGATATCGGAAGCGGCGCGGTTGCGGTTGTCGGTCAGCGCCTCGACGATGACGGCGACGCCGCCGGGGCCATAACCCTCGTAGCGGATCTCGTCATAGTTCTCGCCCTCATTGCCCGCGGCCTTCTTGATGGCACGGTCGATATTGTCCTTGGGCATGTTCTCGGCGCGGGCCGCGACCACGGCGGCGCGCAACCGCGGATTCATCGCCGGGTCCGGGGTGCCGAGCTTGGCCGCCACGGTGATTTCGCGGGCCAGCTTGCCGAAAAGCTTCGACTTCTGGGCATCCTGCCGGCCCTTGCGGTGCATGATGTTCTTGAATTGGGAATGGCCGGCCATGCGACGTCTCTTCGGAGCTTAGGGTCTGAACAGGAATGGAAAACGCGGCCTTATAGGCCCCTCACGGTCAAAATCAAAGGATCGCCGGGGCCCTCCGGCGGAGGAATACTACCGCAAGCCGGAATATGAGGCACTTGTTAACCATGACTTCATGCCCGGATGCGAGGATCGCCCCGTCCCGCCGCAACTTTCCACAGCCCCAAAGAGCCCACATGGCGTTCGGTTTGTTTCGAAAGCAAGTGCCGGAGCCGGCTGCGCCGGCCGTCGCGCCGCAGGTTCCAACCGCGGCCGCAACCCCTGAGGTCTCGGCCGAGACTGATTCGGCCAAGGATTCATCCAAGGATTCCTCCAAGGAGATCCTGGAATTGCTGGAACTCGAGCTCGGCGCGATGATCCGCCAGCTCGAACGCGCCGCGAGCTCGGTCGCCGACGGCGCCGAGGCGACGGCAGCCAAGCTCGCCACCATCCGCACCCGCACCGACGCGCTGACCGGCCGCAGCAGCGATGCGCAGAGCACCGCGACGACGTTCTCGCAAGCCGCCGACCGCTTCACCCACTCCGCCGAGGGCATCGGGGCGCAGGTGCGCAGTGCGAGCCAGCTCGCTGACGACGCCGCGGCCGCGGCGCGCGAGGCCACCGCCAATGTCGATCGCCTGCGCGAATCCTCAGCCGCGATCGGCAACGTCGTCAATCTGATCGCGCAGATCGCGCGGCAGACCACGCTGCTTGCACTGAACTCGACGATCGAGGCGGCGCGCGCCGGTGCCGCCGGCAAGGGCTTTGCGGTGGTCGCAACCGAGGTCAAGGCGCTGGCGGTGCAGACCCAGAGCGCGACCGAGGAGATCACCCGCAAGATCGAGGCATTGCAGAAGGACGCCACCGGATCGGCCGACGCGGTGCACCGCATCTCCCAGGCGATCGAAAAGATCCGCCCGGTGTTCGAGAACGTCAACGGCGCGGTCGCCGAGCAGAATGAAATCACCGGCGAGATGGGGCAGAACGCCGCCTCCGCCTCGCACTTCATCGTCTCGGTCGGCACCAGCGCCGGCGAGATCGACTCGGCAACGCGCGAAGCCGCCGCGCATGGCGACAATGTCGCCAAGGCCGGCAAGGCGGTGACTGCGTTCGCGCAGAAGCTGAAAGCGCGCTGCGCGGTGCTGCTGCGCCAGGACGAGCGCGGCGATCCGCGCAAGAACGAGCGCCTGCCTTGCAGCCTCAAGATCGAGATCACGACCACGCGCGGCATCGTCACCGCACCGGTCTACGAGATCGCGATGGACGGCATTTTGATCGGCGGCGCCGATGCCGAGAAGCTGCCGGCGCAAGAGACCCTGAACGCGACATTGCCGGAGATCGGCGCGTGCCGGATCCGGATCGGCGAGCGCTCCAAGGCAGGCAGCCAGGCCCGCTTCGAGGCGGCAACGGCCGAGCTGCGCGAAAAAATCGAAGACCGGATGTGGGCGATCCACGAGGAGAACGCCGAGCTCGTCACCCGCGCGATCGAAGCCGGCAGCACGCTGAGCAAGATGTTCGAGAACGGGCTGGCGAGCGGCGCGATTACAATCGCCGACATGTTCGACACCGACTATGTCGAGATCGCAGGCACCAACCCGGTGCAGTACCGCACCAAAATGCTGGACTGGGCGGAGCGCACGCTGCCGGCGTTCCAGGACGCATTCCTCGCCAGGGACAAGCGAATGGCATTCTGCGTGATGATCGACCAGAACGGCTATCTGCCCGTCCACAACAAGCTCTACTCGCAGCCGCAGCGGCCGGGCGACGTGGCATACAACACCGCCAACAGCCGCAACCGCCGCATCTTCAACGACGCCGCGGGCCTCGCCGCCGGCCGCAACCAGCGCGCCTATCTGATCCAGACCTATGCGCGCGACATGGGAGGCGGCAACACGGTGATGATGCGCGAGATCGACGTACCGATCCGCGTGCGCGGCCGGCACTGGGGCGGGTTCCGCACCGCCTACAAGCTTTGAACGCTTCGTAGCCCGGATGCAGCGAAGCGTAATCCGGGATGCATGTTTCCACGGGCAGGAGTCCCGGATTTCGCTGCGCTGCATCCGGGCTACACGGTGCGCGCTCAGGCAAGATCGGCAGCGCGAATCACGCTTTAGGGTTGGAATGGGGAATGCTGCGGCGGCCGACAGGCCGCTGTAACGGAGGAAGCGTCGACATGTCGGCCGCGCAGCTTGCAGTTCTGGATACGTCATCGGACCGAACGCTGGCCGAGCGGCTGGTGGACCAGCTCGCCGACCGCATCGGCGGCCTCGGGGTCGAACTCGCCGACATCGCCGGCAACGTCCAGGAAGTCGCGAACCGCGTCAGCAGCCAGTCCGAGCGCTTCCATCATTTGCAGACGACGGCCGAGACGATGGTCGCCGCCAATCACGACATCGCCAACGCATCACAGGCGGTGCAAACGACCGCATCCGCCGCGGTCGGCCAGATCGCGGAGTCGCGCCATGTGGTCGAGACGGCGGTCAGCCATATCGCGGAGCTCGTCGCGGCGGTCGGACGGATCGAGGCGCGGCTCGCCGCGGTCGGCTCCGCGCTGAGCCAGGTCGCCAAGGTTTCCGGTTCGATCGAGGCGATCGCCAAGCAGACCAATCTGCTGGCGCTCAACGCCACCATCGAGGCGGCGCGCGCCGGCGATGCCGGCCGCGGCTTTGCCGTGGTCGCGAGCGAAGTCAAGAACCTTGCGGAAGCGACCCGCCAGGCGACGCATCAGATTTCCGACACCGTGCGCGATCTCGACGGCCAGATCGGCAGCCTGATCGGCGAGAGCAGCGATGCCTCGTTGCGCGCCAAGAGCGCCGGCGAAGGCGCCCAGCAGATTTCGGGCATCATCATGCGCGTGCAGGAAGGCTTCTCATCCGTCGGCGCCGAGATCGGCAGCGTGGCGCGCGCCGCGACCTCCAATCTCGGCCATTGCGACAGCGTGATCGCGGAGCTGAACGAGCTGGCCAAGGGCGTCGACCTCTCCTCGCGCGACCTCAAGCACGCCGACAGCCGCGTCGCGAAACTGCTCGAGCTCTCCGAGAGCCTGATCGTGACCATCGCCGACAGCGGCGTGGAGACCAGTGACACGCCGCTGATCCGTGTCGTGATCGACACCGCAAGGCAGATCTCGGAGCTGTTCGAGAATGCCGTCGCGCGCGGCGAGGTCACGCTCGCGCAATTGATGGACGAGAATTATCGCGAGATCGCCGGCACCAATCCGAAGCAGTACCTGACCGACTACGTCGCGTTTACCGACCGCGTGCTGCCCGCGATCCAGGATCCGATCCAGAAGAGCGATCCGCGCATCGTGTTCTGCGTCGCCTGGGCGCGCAGCGGCTATCTGCCGACCCACAATCCGAACTACCGGCAGCCGCAGGGGCCGGACCCGGTCTGGAACAACGCCAATTGCCGCAACCGCCGCCTTTTCAACGACCGCGCGGTGAGCAAGGTCGCGGCCAACACAAAACCGTTCCTGCTGCAGACCTATCGCCGCGACATGGGCGGCGGCAATTTCGTGCTGATGAAGGACCTGTCATCGCCGATCGTCGTAAACGGCCGCCGCTGGGGCGCATTCCGGATGGGCTTTAGGCAGGGTTGACGGCAGCTCCGTAGCCCGGATGCAGCGAAGCGTGATCCGGGATCAATGCCACCGCGGAGAGATTCCCGGATTTCGCTTCGCTGCATCCGGGCTACGGCAACCTCACTTCACCCAAAACCCCGGCACCGCGGGCTCGAGCCGCCCGCCGGCGCGCACCGGCGCGACCTTCACCGCGAGCCCGGTCGCATCGTCGGTCTCGACCGCGATGCCGCTCAGTGTTGCCACACCGCCCGCCGGCTCGAAACGACCGGAGGGAATGCCGGTGAGGAAGCGCTGCAGCGGCTCCTCCTTCTGCATGCCGATCACCGAGTCATAGTCGCCGGTCATGCCGGCATCGCTCATATAGGCGGTGCCGCCCGGCAGCACCTGATGATCAGCGGTCGGCACATGGGTATGGGTGCCGACCACGAGGCTGACGCGGCCGTCGCAGAAGAAGCCGATGCCCTGCTTCTCGCTGGTCGCCTCGGCATGGAAATCGAGCACGATGGCGTCACAGCCCTCGCGCAGCGGGCAGGCCTCGAGCTCGCGCTCGATGGCGCTGAACGGATCGTTCGAGGACGGCTCCATGAAGACGCGGCCGATCGCGTTGAGGACCAGCGCGCGCTTGCCGCTCTTGGTATCGACCAGCGTGGCGCCGCGGCCGGGCGAATGGCGCGGAAAATTCAGCGGGCGGATCAGGCGCGGCGCGCGCTCGATGAAGACCAGCGCCTCCTTCTGATTCCAGGCGTGGTTGCCGAGCGTGATCGCATCGGCGCCGGCGTCGAGCAGCTCCTGATAGATCGCCTCGGTGATGCCGAAGCCGCCGGCGGAATTCTCGCCATTGACGACCACGAGATCGAGCGACCAGTCCCTGATCATGCCGGGAAGGTGGTCGGCGATGGCGGTGCGGCCGGTCCTGCCGACGACGTCACCAACGAAGAGAATTCGCAAGGTTAGCTACTCCGGAAATCGAACGTCTTGCGCTCCGTTAGCACAAAATCGAGCGGGACGTCGTGCGACAGCGCCGGAATCGCCTTGGTTTCCTGTGCAGCAAAGGCAAGTCCGACCCCGATCACATGCTTGGCCTTGCGCAGATGCGCGAAGGTATAGTCGTAATAGCCGGCGCCGTAGCCGATACGGTGACCGAGCTTGTCGAATGCCGCGAGCGGCACCAGCATCACGTCCGGATGCACCTCGGCGGCGGCCGGCGACGGCTCGGGAATGCCGAGCGGCCCGAGCATCAGCCGGTCCTGCGGCGACCAGCTGCGGAAGGTCAGCGACTGGCCGCGCGCGTTGATGCAGGGCAGCGCGAGCCGCGCGCCCTTGTCGGCAAGCTTCTTCATCAACGGCGCCGGATCGAGCTCGCTGCGGATCGGCGCATAGCCCGAGACGATCATGCCCTGCGCGATCTCGAACGGCGCGCCGCGCTTGGCGAGCGCTTCGGCAGCCGTCGCGCGCTGCTCGTCACTCAGCGCATCGCGCTTGGCGAGAGCAAGTGCCCGGAGCTCGGCCTTCGATGGAGATGCGTGCATGATCCATCTTCCGCTGTCGTCGTCCGCGACAACGGACGATCCATCATTCCAGAGACGCTAGCTTTCGTTAAGGCCAGGCCGCGGCGCGCTGGACGCCCCGTATCGCGGGGCACAACACTGCTAGACAATTCAACCGCCGCAGCGCGACGACAAGGCAACAGCAAAAATAAGTGCGAAGCCGCAGAGGCCGTTGGAGCGCTCGATCCCGGAGTTCCCTACGAAAGTAGGTGGGCACCATATGTCCGGGTCCACGGACCCGGCCAGGGACAGTTCCCTAAAGGATCGATAAGGCCCCGGGGATATATGGCTCCTGACGCACGACGCAGCTTCGCGGGGGCTAATCTAGCCATCGTTGCCCCAATCCGCCAGCGGTAAGGAAGACGCAGCCGAGACCCATGCACTTCTCTCCACCCTCCCCTGGAGGGGGAGGGTCGGTACGCATGAAGCGTAGCGGAATGCGAACCGGGGTGGGGTGATCTCTCAACGCGGGCACTGCGCGTGTGGAAAGACCGTCACCCCACCTCGCCGCTCATTTCATGAGCGTCGATCCTCCCCCTCCAGGGGAGGATAAGATTCACCCGATGCCGGAAAATATAGATCACCCGATCGCGATGCCGCCGCCGATGGTGCGGTTGAGCACCTGCGTGGTGCGCTCGATCCGCTCCGCGGCGGCGTTGAGCGCGTTGGAGACCGCGGTCTGGGTCGCGCGGGCGCGGTCGATGGCGGCAACGCGCGCATTGCGCAGTTGCTCGACCTCTTCCTCGAGGCTGCGGATGCGTGCGCTGGCGTCGACCAGTTCGTCGCAGGCGGTGAGCGCCGCCATCACTGTCAGCCGCGCATCGCCGATTTCGCCGAACTTGCCGCGCAGCGATTCCACGCGTTGCTGGAGATTTTCCGCGAGCTTCAGGAGCCGCACCTCCTGGCCCTCCTCGCAGGCCATCCGGTATTGCCGGCCATTGATGGTGACGTTGATGTGGCTCATCTAGGGTCTCCGCCGTCGAGCACGGCGCGAATGCTGCCGATTGCCGCGTCGAGTTTTTCCGCGATCTCGCGATTGGCGCGCTCGAGCTTGCGCGTCTTCACCAGCGATCCGTCGAGCTCGTCGGCAAGCCTGGAGCGATCGGCGCCGAGCGCCTGGATGCGGCTCGCCAATTCGTTCTCGTCGCGGTCGGCCTCGCGGCGCCGCTCCACCGAACTCTCCAGCGCATCAAGCGCTGCCATCAGCCGCTTGGTCGCAGCATCGATATCGGCAAGCGGTGCCTCGGTATTGCCAGACCCGTTGGCGAGACGATCACTCATGACACGCGGCGTGGACCCTTCAAGTCGGTTGGCTTGGTAGCCTGCGGAAGACAGGCCTGCCGCACGGCAAAACTGGCGGTTCGGCAAGCGTTTACGGGACGAAATTTACGTGGCAAGCGAGGGAAGCGCAACGGCGGCGCAGAACTATGCACCGTTGAATGAAATAGGGCGATTTCGGGCAACTTTTCCCCGTTTTGAGGCGTTTCATCGCCTTGGACTTGCGGAATTGAGGTGCTAATCCACCCCCAACCCGTAAGGCCATCCACGCGCGTATCGCGGCTGCCCGCCCCGATCCGTCCCGCAATCAGCTCCTCATTTTAGGCGGACTTTTCATCATGACGCAGGTCGATCACACCCGTATGGCCAATGCGATCCGTGGCCTTGCCATGGACGCCGTCGAGAAGGCTAATTCCGGCCATCCCGGCCTGCCGATGGGCGCCGCCGACGTCGCGACCGTCCTGTTCACAAAATTCCTGAAATTCGATGCGGCCGACACGGCGTGGCCCGATCGCGACCGCTTCGTGCTCTCGGCCGGCCATGGCTCGATGCTGCTCTATTCGTTGCTGTACCTCACCGGCAACAAGGACATGACGCTCGACCAGCTCAAGCATTTCCGCCAGCTCGGATCGCTGACACCGGGACACCCGGAGAACTTCCACACCAGGGGCATCGAGACCACCACCGGTCCGCTCGGCCAGGGCATCGCGACCGCGGTCGGCATGGCGCTCGCCGAGAAGATGCTGGCCGCCGAGTTCGGCAAGAAGATCGTCAACCACCACACCTATGTGCTCGCCTCCGACGGCGACCTGATGGAGGGCATCTCGCAGGAAGCGATCGCGCTCGCCGGTGTCTGGCGGCTCAACAAGATGATCGTGCTGTACGACGACAACGGCATCTCGATCGACGGCCCGACCTCGATCTCCGATTCCGTCGATCAGGTGAAGCGCTTCAAGTCCGCAGGCTGGGCCGCCGAATTGATCGACGGCCACGATCCGCAGGCGATCGCCGCTGCAATCACCCGCGCGCAGAAATCCAACAAGCCCTCGATGATCGCCTGCAAGACCACGATCGGGTACGGCGCGCCGCACAAGGCCGGCACCGCCAAGGCGCATGGCGAGGCGCTCGGCGCCGACGAGCTCAAGGCGGCCAAGGAGAAGCTCGGCATCTCGCTCGAGCCGTTCTCGGTGCCCGACGATGTGCTGAAGGCCTGGCGCGAGGCAGGCGCCCGCGGCGCCGCCGAGCACAAGGCGTGGGACGAGCAGTTCGCGCAGCTCGGCAGCCGCAAGCGCGCCGAGTTCGAACGCCGCATTCGCCACGAGCGGCCGCAGTCGCTCGCCAAGGGGCTGCGCGCTTTCAAGAAGGGGCTCCTTGAAAATCCGCTCAACGTCGCGACCCGCAAATCGTCGGAAGCAGCGATCGAGGTGATTGCGGCTGCGATGCCGATGGAATTCGTCGCCGGCTCCGCCGACCTCACCGGCTCCAACAACAACAAGGCGAAGTCGGCGACGGCGTTCGGTGCCAAGACGCCGAAGGGCCGCTTCATCCATTACGGCGTCCGCGAGCACGGCATGGCGGCGTGCCTCAACGGCATCTTCCTGCACGGCGGCTTCGCGCCGAACGCCGCCACCTTCCTGGTGTTCACCGACTACGCGCGCGGCGCGATGCGGCTGTCGGCGCTGATGGGCACCGGCGTCGTCTATGTCATGACCCATGACTCGATCGGCCTCGGCGAGGACGGCCCGACGCACCAGCCGGTCGAGCATCTCTCCGCGCTCCGCGCGATGCCCAACATGCGCGTGTTCCGTCCCTGTGACGCGGTCGAGACCGCCGAGTGCTGGGAACTGGCGCTCAACCGCGTCGACGGACCGACGGTGCTGGCGCTGACCCGCCAGAACCTGCCGCAGCTCCGCACCACGGCGCCGAACGACAACCCGTGCAGCCACGGCGCCTATGAGCTGGTCGCGGCGCAGGGTGACGCAAAAGTGTCATTGTTCGCGTCGGGTTCCGAGGTCCAGATCGCGGTCGAGGCGCAGAAGCAGCTCGCCGGACGCGGCATCGCGACGCGGGTGGTCTCGGTCCCGTCGCTGGAATTGCTGCTGGCACAGCCCGCCGAGCGGCAAAATGCCATTATCGGCAACGCCCCGGTCAAGATCGCGATCGAGGCTGCGGTACGCTGGGGCTGGGATGCCGTGATCGGCCATGACGGCGAATTCATCGGCATGCACGGATTCGGCGCCAGCGCTCCGGCGAAGGACCTTTTCCGGCATTTCGGCATTACTGCTGAAGCCGTCGTTAACGCTGCCACGAAGCGCGTCTGACGCTGGCCTGACACCCGTCGGCCAAGGTTGAGCTTGTCGCAAAAAAGGATTACCTAAGCTCCATCTTTTCCGTACGCGCCCGGCCGAACCGGGCGTTCCGCCGTAAAAACCTCGTGGGAGCGCTCCCGCGGGGCTGACAACAGCATTAGAGGAGACGAGCATGGCAATCCGCGTCGCGATCAACGGGTTTGGGCGTATCGGCCGCAACATTCTGCGCGCCATCGCCGAGTCCGGCCGCAAGGACATCGAGGTGGTCGGCATCAACGACCTCGGCCCGGTCGAGACCAACGCACACCTGCTGCGCTTCGATTCCGTGCACGGCCGCTTCCCCGGCACCGTCACGGTCGACGGCGACACGATCAGCCTCGGCGACAACAAGATCAAGGTTTCGGCCGAGCGCGATCCCTCCAAGCTGCCGTGGAAGGCGCTCGGCGTCGACGTCGCGCTGGAATGCACCGGCATCTTCACCGCGAAGGACAAGGCCTCCGCGCACCTCACCGCCGGCGCCAAGCGCGTGCTGGTCTCGGCGCCCGCCGACGGTGCTGACGCCACCATCGTCTACGGCGTCAACCACGACACGCTGACCAAGGATCACCTGGTGATCTCGAACGGCTCCTGCACCACCAACTGCCTCGCGCCGGTCGCCAAGGTCCTGAACGACACCGTCGGCATCGAGACCGGCTTCATGACCACGATCCATGCCTATACCGGCGACCAGCCGACGCTCGACACCCTGCACAAGGATCTCTATCGCGGCCGCGCCGCGGCGATGTCGATGATCCCGACCTCGACCGGTGCCGCGAAGGCGATCGGCCTCGTGCTGCCCGAGCTGAAGGGCAAGCTCGACGGCGTCTCGGTCCGCGTTCCGACCCCGAACGTTTCCGTGATCGACCTCAAGATCGTCGCCAAGCGCGCAACCGACGTCAAGGAGATCAACGAGGCGATGAAGCGTGCGTCCGAGCAGCAGCTCAAGGGCATCCTCGGCTACACCAACGCGCCGAACGTCTCGATCGACTTCAACCACGATCCGCACTCGTCGACCTTCCACATGGACCAGACCAAGGTGCAGAACGGCAACTTCGTGCGCGTGATGTCCTGGTACGACAATGAGTGGGGCTTCTCGAACCGTATGGCGGACACCGCCGTCGCGATCGGCAAGCTGGTTTAGGTTCGACTGTTCGTGATGCCCGGCTCACCGCCGGGCATCTGCGTGTTTGCCGCTCCGTCATTCCGGGATGGTCCGCAGGACCAGACCCGGAATCTCGAGATTCCCCGATGCGCAATTGCGCATCTGAGGTTCGATGCTACGCATCGCCCCGGAATGACCCCAGGAGTTCGACACCCCCATGACAAAATCGTTCCGCACCCTCGACGACGTCAACGTGAAGGGCAAGCGCGTGCTGCTGCGCGTCGACCTCAACGTCCCCATGGAAAATGGCCGCGTCACCGATGCCACCCGGCTCGAGCGCGTGGCCCCCACCATCAGCGAAATTTCCGACAAGGGCGGCAAGGTGATCCTGCTCGCCCATTTCGGCCGCCCCAAGGGACGCGATCCCAAGGAATCGCTGAAGCCGGTCGCCGACGCGCTGTCGAAGGTGATCAAGCGCCCGGTCGGCTTCGCCGAGGACTGCATCGGCGAGCCCGCGGCCGCCGCTGTCGCGGCCCTCAAGGACGGCGACATCCTCTGCCTGGAAAACACGCGTTTCCATAAGGAGGAAGAGAAGAACGACGCCGGCTTCGTCGCTGAGCTCGCCAAGCTCGGCGACATCTGGGTCAACGACGCCTTCTCCGCCGCGCATCGCGCCCACGCCTCGACCGAAGGCCTCGGCCACAAGCTTCCCGCCTATGCCGGCCGCACCATGCAGGCCGAGCTCGACGCGCTCGGCAAGGCGCTGGAAGCGCCGACCAAGCCGGTGATCGCGATCATCGGCGGCGCCAAGGTCTCGACCAAGATCGACCTCCTGGAAAACCTCGTGAGCAAGGTCGACGCGCTGGTGATCGGCGGCGGCATGGCCAACACCTTCCTGCACGCGCAGGGCGTCGCCGTCGGCAAGTCGCTCGCCGAAAAGGATCTTGCCCCGACCGCGCTGCGGATCATGGAAAAGGCCAACGCCGCCAATTGCGCGATCATCCTCCCCGTCGACGCTGTCGTCGCCAACCAGTTTGCCGCCAACGCGCCGTCGCATGCCTATGGCCTCGATGCGATCCCGGCCGACGGCATGATCCTCGACGTCGGTCCGCAATCGATCGCGCGCATCCATGCCGCGATCGACGACGCGGCGACGCTGGTCTGGAACGGACCGCTCGGCGCCTTCGAGCTGACGCCGTTCGACCGCGGCACCGTGGTGTCGGCCAAGCATGCCGCCGAACGCACCAAGGCCAGGAAGCTGATTTCGGTCGCCGGCGGCGGCGACACCGTCGCGGCGCTGAACCAAGCGGGCGTCGGCGGTGATTTTTCCTACGTCTCGACCGCGGGCGGCGCGTTTCTTGAATGGATGGAAGGCAAGCCGCTGCCGGGCGTCGAAGTTCTGAAAAACCGTTGATTTAGGTTACATCCGCGAACTTGCACTACAGGGAGAAATGGAATGGCTCGCATTACGTTGCGGCAACTGCTCGACCACGCGGCCGAGCATGATTACGGCGTACCTGCCTTCAACATCAACAACATGGAACAGGCGCTGTCGATCATGGCGGCAGCCTCCGAGGTCGACGCGCCCGTCATCATCCAGGCTTCGCGCGGCGCGCGGTCCTACGCCAACGACGTCATGCTCAAGCACATGATGGACGCCGTCACCGAGATCTACCCGCAGATCCCGGTCTGCGTGCATCTCGACCACGGCAACGAGCCCGCCACCTGCATGACCGCGATCCAGTCCGGCTTCACCTCGGTCATGATGGACGGCTCGCTGAAGGCCGACGGCAAGACCCCCGGCGACTGGGACTACAATGTCGGCGTCACCAAGACCGTGACCGGCATGGCCCATCTCGGCGGCATCTCGGTGGAAGGCGAGCTCGGCGTGCTCGGCTCGCTCGAGACCGGCATGGGCGACAAGGAAGACGGCCATGGCGCCGAGGGCAAGCTGTCGCACGACCAGCTGCTGACCAACCCGGACGAGGCCGTGAAGTTCGTCAAGGAAACCAAGGTCGACGCGCTGGCGATCGCGATGGGCACCTCGCATGGCGCCTACAAGTTCACCCGCAAGCCCGACGGCAACATCCTCGCCATGAACGTGATCGAGGAAATCCATCGCAAGCTGCCGAACACGCATCTCGTCATGCACGGCTCCTCGTCGGTGCCGCAGGAGCTGCAGGAGATCATCAACGCCAATGGCGGCAAGATGAAGCCGACCTGGGGCGTGCCGGTCGCCGAGATCCAGCGCGGCATCAAGAACGGTGTGCGTAAGATCAACATCGACACCGACAACCGGATGGCGATGACCGGTCAGATCCGCAAGGTGCTGAAGGACAATCCGGAAGAGTTCGATCCGCGCAAATACCTCAAGCCCGCGATGGAGGCGATGACCAAGCTGTGCAAGCAGCGCCTGCAGGAGTTCAACACCGCGGGCCAGGCCAGCAAGATCAAGAAGGTGCTGACCACGGCGGAAATGGCCAAGCGCTACGCCGCGGGCCAGCTCGACCCCAAGGTCGCCTGACGTATCTCTCCCTCTCCCCGCCCTTCGCGGGGAGAGGGTTGGGGTGAGGGGCTGCTTCCACGAGCGGCGAATGCGGTTAGACCTGTACCCCCTCGCCCGGATTGCATCTAGCGATGCAACATAGCCGAAGCTCGACTTCGGCGTTCTTTGCCGACGGCCGCCGAAGGCGGCCTATGCCTCTCCCCGCAAGCGGGGCGAGGTGAACAGAACAAGCCAAATCTACGCGCGATCTCAGCCGCGACGAACGTTTTCTAGGCAATTGCCCGAGAACCGCCTATTTTGGTTTGCAAAGGCAATGGCTCTGGAGGACGCCCCGATGAACCTCTCCGACCTCAACAAAATCGCGCTTGCCATGGTCACCCCGGGCAAGGGCATTCTCGCCGCCGACGAATCCTCCGGCACCATCAAGAAGCGGTTCGACGCCATCAAGGTCGATTCGACCGAGGACAATCGCCGTGACTATCGCGAGATGCTGTTCCGCTCGCAGGAGGCGATGAGCAAGTACATCTCCGGCGTCATCCTTTACGACGAGACGATCTGGCAGAATGCCAAGGACGGCACGCCGCTGGTCAAGCTGATCGAGCAGGCCGGCGCGATCCCCGGCATCAAGGTCGACGAGGGCACGCAGGCGCTGCCGAACTGCCCAGGCGAACTCGTCACCGTCGGCCTCGACAAGCTCGCCGAGCGGCTGAAGAAATATTACGAGCGCGGTGCGCGCTTTGCGAAGTGGCGGGCGGTGATCGATATCGGACCGCGAATCCCGACCCAGACCGCGATCCGTGCCAACGCCCATGCGCTGGCGCGCTACGCCGCGCTGTGCCAGGCCGCGCAGATCGTCCCGATCGTCGAGCCGGAGGTGCTGATGGACGGCGATCATGACATCGACCGCTGCTACGAGGTGACGCAGCGCGTGCTGAACCGCACCTTCCAGGAATTGCGGGTGCAGCGCGTCGCGCTCGAAGGCATGATCCTGAAGCCGAACATGGCGATCTCGGGCAAGAAGTGCCCGAAGCAAGCGCCGGTGCAGGAAGTCGCCGAGAAGACCATCCGCCTGCTCAAGAGCTGCGTGCCGGCCGCGGTGCCCGGCATCGCCTTCCTCTCCGGCGGCCAGAGCGACGAGGAAGCGACCGCGCATCTCGACGCCATGAACAAGTTCGGCAATTTGCCCTGGCGGCTGACCTTCTCCTACGGCCGCGCGCTGCAGGCGGCGCCGCAGAAGGCGTGGTCCGGCAAGCCCGACAACGTCCCCGCGGGCCAGCGCGCCTTCTCGCATCGCGCCCGGATGAACGGGCTCGCGAGCACCGGCAATTGGGAAGCCGGCCTCGAGAAACAGGCGGCATAGTTGGCGACCAAGCCCGTTCCGCCGCGGCCGACGCCGCGCCTCTATCTGGCAACGCCGGCGGTCGATGAGCCTGCGCGGCTTGCGGCCGAGCTCACCGAGCTGCTTGCCGCGGCCGATGTCGCGGCCGTGCTGGTGCGGCTGCGCGAGAGCGATCCGCGCAGCATGATCTCCACCATCAAGGCGCTGGCGCCCGCGATCCAGAACGCCGGCGCGGCGCTGCTGATCGACGGTCATCCCGATATCGTGGCCCGCGCCGGCGCCGACGGCGCGCATCTGACCGGCGTCGCCGCGATGAAAGAGGCGTCGCCGGCGCTGAAACCCGACCGCATTGTCGGCGTCGGCGGACTCGCGACCCGCCACGATTCCATGGCCGCGGGCGAAGCCGGTGCCGACTATGTGCTGTTCGGCGAGCCCGACGCCAACGGACAGCGGCCCTCGCGCGAGGCCATCGCCGAGCGGCTGGAATGGTGGGACGAATTGTTCGAGCCGCCCTGCATCGGCTTTGCAACCTCGCGCGAGGAAGCCGAGACGTTCGCGGCGGCCGGCGCGGATTTCGTGCTGGTCGGAGACTCCATCTGGTCCGATCCGCGCGGCGCCAAGGCGGCGCTTGTCGAGATCGGAGAGGCGATTGCGCGGGCGCATGCAGGCACATTCGGCAAGGCCAAGGCCGACGGAAAGGCCGAGGGATGACGCCGGAATGAAATGCCTGCGTCCGATAGGTGTTGCGCTCGGCTGCACGATGCTGGCGAGCGGCGCGATGGCGCAGCTCTCGATCACGCCGCCGGCACAGACGCCGCCCGCGAAGAAGGAGGCTCCGAAGCCGAAGGTGCATTCGCCGGTCGCGAAGAAGCCGACGCCCAAGCCCGCCGCCTCCGCGACGCCGAAGCCTGCCGCATCTCCGACGCCCTCGCCGACCCCGACCCAGGCCGTCGACGATCCCAATGTCGACCTCGTCTACGGCGCCTATCAGCGCGGCATGTACAAGACCGCGTTCGACCTCGCGACCGCGCGCGCGCAGAACAACAACGATGCCAAGGCCATGACGATGCTGGGCGAGCTCTATGCCAATGGGCTCGGCGTCAAGCGCGACTACGTCAAGGCCGACGAGTGGTACAAGCGCGCCTCCGATGCCGGCGACCGCGAGGCGATGTTCGCGCTCGCCATGATGAAGATCGCGGGCCGCGGCGGCGCGGTCGACAAGGATGCCGCGGTCAAGCTGCTGGCGTCGTCGGCCAAGCTCGGCGAGCCGAAGGCGGCCTATAATCTCGCGCTGCTCTATCTCGACGGCCAGACCCTGCCGCAGGACCTCCGCCGCTCCGCCGAGCTGTTGCGCATGGCCGCCGACGCCGGCAGCCCCGAGGCGCAATACGCGCTCGCGACCTTCTACAAGGAAGGCACCGGCGTGCCGAAGGACCTCGAGAAGGCGGCGCGGCTGCTGCAGGCCGCCTCGCTGGCCGACAATGTCGATGCCGAGGTCGAATATGCCATCGCCCTCTACAACGGCTCGGGCACGCCGCGGAACGTGCCGGCGGCGGTGGCGCTGCTGCGCAAGGCGGCCCGGCAGAACAGCGCGATCGCGCAAAACCGCCTCGCCCATGTGCTGGCGACCGGCGCCGGCGCCCCGGTGGACAAGGTCGAGGCGCTGAAATGGCACACGGTCGCCAAGACCGCCGGCAAGGGCGACCCCGATCTCGACGACATCCTCGCCGATATGAGCCCGGAAGACCGCGCCAAGGCCGAGGCAGCCGCGCGAAAATGGATCGGAAACAACGTCAAATGACGCCTTGACGGCGCCACTTCCAGAGGGCACCCAGTCCGGAAACTCGGGCGGCTAGGTCGCTCCCTCCTGATCCGTCATCCTGAGGAGCGCGAAAGCGCGTCTCGAAGGATGAACGGCCCGGTCCGGGGCCGTGCACCCTTCGAGGCTCGCTGCGCTCGCACCTCAGGATGACGGATTTGCGTGCGCCGCCTGATCGACTTTCACATTCTCGGGTCACAAGTTCTCATCATGCTCTATTCCGCTCTCATCAATGTCATGGTCAAGGCCGCGCGCCGCGCCGGCCGCAGCCTCAAGCGCGACCTCGGCGAGATCGAACATCTCCAGGTGTCGCTGAAGGGGCCGGCAAACTTCGTCTCGCTCGCCGACAAGCGCGCCGAGGAGATGCTCTACACCGACCTCGAGAAGGCCCGGCCCGGCTACGGGTTCGTCGGCGAGGAAGGCGGCAAGCGCGAAGGCTCTGACAAGAGCCACACCTGGATCGTCGATCCCCTGGACGGCACCACCAACTTCCTGCACGGCATCCCGCAATTCGCGATCTCGATCGGGCTGAAGCGCGAGGACACCGTGATCGCCGGCGTGATCTACAATCCCGCCAATGACGAGCTCTACATCGCCGAGCGCGGCAAGGGCGCGTTCCTCAACGACCAGCGCCTGCGCGTCGCCGGCCGCCGCCAGCTCAACGAATGCGTCGTGGCCTGCGGCCTGCCGCATATCGGCCGCGGTAGTCACCAGCTGGCGCTGCAGGAGATGGCGGCGCTGCAGACCAAGGTCGCGGGCTTCCGCCGCTTCGGCGCCGCCTCGCTCGACCTCGCCTTTGTCGCCGCCGGCCGGCTCGACGGCTATTGGGAGCGCAATCTGCAGGCCTGGGACGTCGCGGCCGGCCTGCTGATGGTCCGCGAAGCCGGCGGCACCGTCTCCGGCATCCAGGGCAATGACGACCCGCTGCAGACCGGCCACATCGTCTGCGGCAACGAGTTCGTGCACGGCGAGCTGATCAAGATCCTGAAGCCGCTCGGGCAGTAACGCGACGGCGCGATTTAATCGTCGTCATCCTCATCATCGTCGTCCTGCCCGTCACGAAATTCACCGCCCGCGGTCAGGCCCTCGATGGTCGTGGCGCCCTTCGCCTTGATCACCCGGCGCGGCGGGACCGCGCTCTCGCTGCGCAGCGCCTCCATCAGTTGTTCCGAATGGGTGACGATCCAGATGTCGGCGCGGCGCGACGCCCTGGCGATCAGCCTCGCCAACGGCGCCAACAGCGAGGGATGCAGGCTGGTCTCGGGCTCGTTCAGCGCGATGAACGGCGGCAGCCGATAGCCCATGAACACGGCGAGCAGGCAGATATATTTCAGCGTGCCGTCGGATAGTTCGTGCGCCTTGAACGGGCGCGGCACGTCAGCCTGCTGCAGCTCGAATTCGCACCGTCCGTTTTCCGCCCATGCCCGGAGCTCGGCACCCGGGAACGCATCCTCGATCGCATCCTGCAAGTCGACCGCATCCTGCCTGATCGCGCTGAGCGTTGCCAAGGCGGCGGCCAGGTCGCTGCCATCGGCGCTCAGCGAGGGCGTCGTGATGGCGAGACAGGGCTTTCGAATCGGCGAGCCCGGATCGGTGCGAAAATCGTGATAGAAGCGCCAGCTCTGCAGCGAGTTTCGGATCAGGTCGATTTCGGGGCACGCCTTGCCGTCGAGGAAATCCGCGAGCGCGGTCTCCGACGGCAGCACCGCATCCTTGTGCTCGCTCCAGGCGCCGCTCTCGCCGCGGACGCTGACGTATGAATTGGTCCGCTCCATCATCAGGACTTTGCGCTTGCCGTGGATCGCCTCGATGCGTTCGGACTTGATCATCGGCTCGCCGGGAAATGCCGCCTCGAGCGGGCCGGGATGCCCGAGCTCGATGGCGTATTTGACGTGATCGAACCTGACCTCCAACCGCAGCCTTGCATCCTCGCCGCGCTTGCGCAGGCCCGACCAGCAGACCGAGTTCAGCCCGCCCTCGTCAGCGATCGTGCGCGTGATCCGGCCGGTCGCAGCATCCCGCAACAGCGACAGGGACTTGTAGAGATTGGATTTACCGACACCGTTCTCGCCGACGAAGACGGACAGCGGCTGGATGGGCATGAAGAGCCGCCGGATCGAGCGATAATTCGAGATCGCAATATCGCTCGGCCGCATCGCATGCCCTCAATCGCCGGGTTGCCCAAACGCTTCCCGTTCAATCCAGAGCTGCAATCTGGATTGGTCGGCTTGCGAAAGCAAGCCGCTGATCTGACCAGCGTCGGTCCCTGATGTCAGTGACCGATCCTTGCCGGCGCGGGCGGGCCATACACCTCACCCTGCTCCGGCGCCGTCTCACGGTCGCCGGCCAGCACGCGCTGCACGCTGACGAAGAACACCGGCACCAGAAGCAGCGCGAGGATCACCACCGCGATCATGCCGCCCATCACTGACGTGCCGAGTGCCTGCTGGCTGGCGCCGCCGGCACCGGTCGCGATCGCCATCGGCAGCACGCCGCAGACGAAGGCCAGACCGGTCATCAGGATCGGGCGGAATCTGAGACTGCAGGCCTCGATGGTCGCCTCGACCAGCGGCTTGCCCTGCGCGCGCAGATCCTTGGCAAACTCGATGATCAGGATCGCGTCCTTGGCGGCAAGACCGATGATGGTGATCAGGCCGACGGTGAAATAGACGTCGTTTGAGAGCCCGCGCATCGTCGCCGCCACCACCGCGCCGAGAATGCCGAGCGGAATGGTGAGCAGCACCGCGAGCGGAATGGTCCAGCTCTCATAGAGCGCGGCGAGCAACAGGAACACCACCAGCACCGACAGCGCGAGCAGGAACGGCGCCTGCGAGCCCGACAGCTTCTCCTGCAGCGACTGGCCGGTCCATTCATAGCCGAAGCCACGCGGCAGCTTGTCGGCGAGCCGCTCCATCTCGGCGATCGCATCGCCCGAGGTGAAGCCCGGCCGCGCCTCGCCGGAGATGCGCACCGCCGGATAGTAGTTGAAGCCCGCGATCTGCGTCGGTCCCTTCGACCACTCGATGGTGGCGAAGGCCGAGAACGGCACCAGCTGGCCGCGGCTGTTCTTGACGTTGTAGTTGAGGATGTCGTCCGCGTTCATGCGGCTGGTCTTGTCGGCCTGCACGATGACGCGCTGCATGCGCCCGCGGTTCGGGAAGTCGTTGATGTAGTTCGAGCCGAGATTGGTCGAGATCGTGTTGTTGATGTCCTCGAAGGTGAGGCCGAACGCGCCCGCCTTCTCGCGGTCGATCATCAGATTGACCTGCGGCGCCGGCGGCAGGCCTTCGACATAGACCTTCTGCAGGATCGGGCTGGCATTGGCCTCAGCGATCAGGCGATCGGACGCGGCGATCAGCGCCGAATAACCCTTCTGGCCGCGGTCCTGCAGGCGGAACGAGAAGCCCGAGGAGTTGCCGAGGTTGTCGATCGGCGGCGGCTGCAACGCCGAGATCCTGGCGTCGCGGATCGACGACAAATCGCGGTTGATGTCGGCGACGATGGCGGCGGCGGAATCCTTCGGGCCGCGCTCCGACCAGTCCTTCAGGGTGATGAAGGCCTGCGCGGTGTTCATGCCCTGGCCGAGGAAGCTGAAGCCGGTGAGGAACGTGACGTTCTCGATGCCGGCGCGGTCCTTGAGGTACTTCTCGACCTGCTCGACCGCGGCTTCGGTGCGGGCATAGGACGACTCCGACGGCGTCTGCACGTCGGTCGTGATGAAGCCCTGGTCGTCGACCGGCAGGAAGCCGCCGGGCAGCCGGACGAAGCCGTAGGCGACGCCTGCGAACAGCACCAGATAGATCAGCATCAGGCGGCCGGTGCGCTTCAGCCCGGCCTGCACCGTGCTGACATAGCCGGCGCGGCTGGTGTCGAGCACGCGGTTGAACCAGCCGAACACGCCCTTGCTGGCATGGCCGTGGCCCTTCTTGACCGGCTTGAGCAAGGTCGCGCACAGCGCCGGCGTCAGCGACAGCGCGAGCAGCGCCGAGAACGCGATCGCCGCCACCATGGTGACCGAGAACTGCCGGTAGATGATGCCGACCGAGCCGGGGAAGAACGCCATCGGCACGAACACCGCCATCAGCACCAGCGTGATGCCGATGATGGCGCCGGTGATCTGCGACATCGCTTTCTTGGTGGCTTCCTTCGGCGGCAGACCCTCCTCCGCCATGATGCGCTCGACGTTCTCGACCACGACGATGGCGTCGTCGACGAGGATGCCGACCGCCAGCACCATGCCGAACATCGTCAGCATGTTGATCGAGAAACCCGCGATCATCAGCGTGGCGCAGGCGCCCAACAGCGCCACCGGAACCACGATGGTCGGGATGATGGTGTAGCGGATGTTCTGCAGAAACAGGAACATCACGACGAACACCAGCACGACGGCCTCGACCAGCGTCGTCAATACCTTCTTGATCGAAGCCTCGACCACCGGCGTGATGTTGTAGGGGATTTCGTAGGAGATGTTGGCCGGGAAGAAGCGCGACAGCTCCTTCATCTTGGCTTCGACCGCGCTCGCGGTCGCCAGCGCATTGCCCTTCGGCGACAGCAGCACCGAGAGGCCGGCGGTCGGCTTGCCGTCGAGGCGGGTGTTGAACTGGTAGCTGAGGCCGCCGATCTCGATCCGCGCGACGTCGCGCAGGCGGACCGTCGAGCCGTCGGCGTTGGCGCGCAGGATGATGGCGCCGAACTCGTCGGGAGAGGACAGCTGGCCCTTCACCAGCACCTGCGCGGAAATCTTCTGGGTATCTGTGCTCGGCTCGGCGCCGATGCTGCCGGAGGCGACCTGGGCGTTCTGCGCCGTGATCGCCTTGTTGACGTCGTCGGCGGACAGGCCGTAGCCGACCAGCTTGGCCGGATCGATCCAGATCCGCAAGGACCGCTCGGTCGAATACAGCGTGGCGCGGCCGACGCCGGGGATGCGGCGCACCTCGCCCAGCACGTTGCGGATCATGAAGTCGCCGAGGCCCACTTCATCCAGCGAGCCGTCGGTCGAGTTCAGCGTGATGATCTGCAGCACGGCGGACGAGGCTTCCTCGACCAGGATGCCCTGCTGGATCACGGCGCGCGGCAGCCGCGCCTCGACGCGCTTGAGGCGGTTCTGCACCTCGACCGAAGCCTGGCTGGTGTCGGTGCCCGGCTTGAAGTTGGCGATGATCTCGACCTGGCCAAGCGAGTCGGAGGTCGATTCGAAGTTCAGGATGTTGGCGGCGCCGTTGAGCTCCTCCTCGATCAGCCGCGTCACGCTGTTGTAGAGGTTCTCCGGCGACGCGCCGGGATAGCTGGTCGAGATCGAGATCGAGGGCGGCGCGATGATCGGATATTGCGCGACCGCGAGCAGCGGAATCGAGATCGCGCCGATCAGACAGATGAACAGCGCGACGACCCAGGCGAAGATCGGCCTGTCGATGAAGAAGCTAGGCATATCGGATCACCGCACTGCGTGCGCGGTCTGGTGCGAATCCGTCGGTGCTGCAGCTGCGTCGACCTCGCGCCAGGCTTGCGGCCGGACCTTGTCGCCGGCGGCGAATTTCTGGAACCCCTCGACGACGACCTTGTCGCCGGCCTTCAGGCCATCGGTCACGAACCAGGAACCACCCTGCAGCGAGCCGGTGCGCACCGGCTGCACCGCGACGTGATTGTCGGCCTTGACAACGAACACCTCGCTGCCGCCGCCGCCATTGCGCTGGATCGCCTGCTGCGGCACGGCAATCGCATCGCTGTCGATGCCCTGCTCGATCAGCACGCGCACATACATGCCCGGCAGCAGGATGCGATGCGGGTTCGGGAACTCGCCGCGCAACGTCACCTGCCCGGTATAGGCGTCGACCTTGGCGTCGGAGAACAGCAGCTTGCCCGGCAGCGGGTAGATCGAGCCATCGTCGAGCACGAGGCGCACCTTCATCGCGTCGGGCGCGATGCGGTCGAGATCGCCGCTCTCGAAGGCACGGCGGAGCTGGTTCATCTCGGTCACCGACTGCTGGAAGTCGGCGTAGATCGGATCGAGCTGCTGGATGGTCGCAAGGCTCGCGGCGTCGTTCTGCACGACGAGCGCGCCCTCGCTGACCAGCGCCGCGCCGATGGTGCCGTCGATCGGCGCGCGGATCGTCGCATAATCCAGATTGAGCTTGGCGCGCGCAACTTCGGCCTCGCGTCCCTGCACATCGGCTTCGGCCTGCTTCAGCGTCGCGATCGCCTTTTCGTTCTCGGCTTCCGGCGCCGCGCGCTGGCTGGTCAAGGTGGCGATACGGCGGGCCTGCAGCGCGGCCTGTTCGAGCACGGCCTTGGCGCGCGCCAGCGCCGCCTCGGTCGACTGCAATTCGACTTCGAACGGGAGCGGATCGATCTGGTACAGGGGATCGCCGACCTTCACCTCGCTGCCCTGATGGAACATGCGGTTGACCACGATGCCCGAGACGCGCGGGCGTACCTCGGAAACACGGGTCGGCGCGATGCGGCCCGGCAGCTCGCGCAGCATCGCGCGCGCCTGCGGCTTCACGGTGACGACACTGACGTCCGGCTCGGGTGCTTGCACGGCGGCGGTTGCGGTGTTCGGCTCGTCGCAGCTTGCAAGCAGTGGCGCCGTCACGGCCAGCATCAGAGCAATGCATGCCGATTGCGCGCGAAGTCCAGACATTGAGATAATCGCCCCTGAAACGTTTGAACAAACGAACGGCGGTGTCACGGCGACACCGCTCGTGTTGCTGTGATGAAAATAAAATCTGCTTGCTGCGACGCAATGCGTTTTTGGGCGGCTCAATGTCACAGAACGCTATCGCTCTGATTTCGCGGCATCTTTTGTCTTGTCACCGCATTGTGAGCGGGTTCCATCGCAGGCTGTGGGAATGCATTAAGGTCTGCATGAGCGGGAACCCTGCCATTTTGCCTGCGCGGAATGCCGCACCTCGCAACATCGAGACAATCGGACCGAATCACCATCGTCGCGTTCGCCTCACCGAATGACGCGTGCAAGCCGACCTCATTTCGCGATCTGCGGGTGGGGTGTGCAACTCAGTGGATAGTGAAGCGAGGAGCGGTCGGAAAGCCGTGCAAAGCGGCAACGGCCCACGAGATTCCAACTCAAGGTCCTGTTTGCTGCCCCTGGAATCGGCTTTCCTCACTCCGCCGCTGTGCCATATTGCTCGCAGATGCGGCCTTCGCGAACGGATGACCCGGCAATGCCTCCTTCCCGCTCCGACATGGAGATCGAATTGAGCAAGCTGTCCTCGCCTCGGATCTTCCTGGTGCGGATGCTGGTGTTCCTGGTGCTCTGCAGCCTGGTCGGGGTCGTGCTGTACAAGCAGATCGTCACGGCCTTCTTTGCCAATCCGGGGCTGAACGCCCTGATCGGGGCGGTGCTGCTGATCGGCATCATCCTGGCGT
This sequence comes from Bradyrhizobium sp. USDA 3315, assembly GCF_054056795.1. Lineage (NCBI taxonomy): Bacteria > Pseudomonadati > Pseudomonadota > Alphaproteobacteria > Hyphomicrobiales > Nitrobacteraceae > Bradyrhizobium > Bradyrhizobium sp. USDA 3315. Next base: position 848,488 of record NZ_JBSRYP010000001.1, read on the forward strand.
TCCGCCAGGTGATCCGGCTCTATCCCGAGGTCGCCTGGGTCAACAATTTCCGCATCGCCGATCCCGGCCTTGCGATCGAGCGCCGCCCGACGCTGCTTGCCCCGATGGCCGCGATCCTCGGCGGCGAACGCTCGGGGCGGATGTCGATCTCGCAGCAGACCATGCGACATCTGCTCGATTCGATCGCAACCCGCCTCGATGAAGCCCGCGACATCTCGCGCTACATGACCGGCCTGTTGGTGTTCCTCGGCCTGCTCGGCACGTTCTGGGGCCTGATCGAGACGGTGGGCTCGGTCGGCAAGGTGATCGACGGGCTCAAGGTCGGCGGCGACTCCGGCGCGCTGTTCGATACGCTGAAGGAGGGCCTCGCCGCGCCGCTCGGCGGCATGGGCATCTCGTTCTCGTCCTCGCTGTTCGGCCTCGCCGGCTCGCTGATCCTCGGTTTCCTCGACCTGCAGTCGAGCCAGGCCCAGAACCGCTTCTACACCGACCTCGAGGACTGGCTCGCCGGCACCGTGCGCGGCATTTCCGGCGATGAACCTGGCGTCTCCGGCGACATGCAGGGCGCGATCGATCGGCTCCGCACCGCGCTCGAGGAAGGCGGCGGCGGCCGCAGCACCACGGCCGCGATGGCCAATCTTGCCGAGGCGATCCAGGGACTGGTTGCGCATATGCGCACCGAGCAGCAGATGATCCGGGAATGGGCCGACGGCCAGGGCGAGCAGAACCGCGAGATCAAGCGGCTGCTCGAACGCCTCGCCCGCCAGCCCGAGAAGAGCTAGCCGGGGAGCAAGCCCAAGGAGACACCCATGGCCCTCGCCCGCTCGCGCCGCAGCGAATCCGGCTTCAACTACTGGCCCGGCTTTGTCGACGCATTGTCGACGCTGGTGCTGTCGATCGTGTTCCTGCTGTCGGTGTTCCTGGTCGTGCAGTTCTTCCTGTCGCAGGAGGTCACCGGCAAGGACAAGGCGCTGGAACAGCTCACCGCCAAGATCGCCCAGCTCAACGACCTGCTGTCGCTGGAGAAGCTCTCCAAGCTGACGCTCGACGACCAGGTGGCGCAGCTGCGCGCCGGGCTCGCCTCGGCGGAAGGCGAGCGCGACCGCATGAAGGGACTCTATGAGGGGCTCGCGAGTTCCGGCAGCGACGCGCAGGGCCGCGCCAACGAACTCAACAAGGCGCTGGAGTCCGAGAAGGCCGTATCGTCGCGCGCACTGGCGCAGATCGAGCTGCTGAACCAGCAGATCAGCGCGCTGCGCCGCCAGCTCGCTGCGCTCGAAGAGGCGCTCGACGCCTCCGAGAAACGCGACAAGGAATCGCAGAACCGCATCGCCGATCTCGGCCAGCGCCTCAATGTCGCGCTGGCGCAGCGGGTGCAGGAACTATCGAAATACCGCTCGGAATTCTTCGGCCGGCTGCGTGCGATCCTCGGCAACCGTCCCGATATCCGCGTCGTCGGCGACCGCTTCGTGTTTCAGTCGGAAGTGTTCTTCGACACCGGCCAGGCGACGCTGCTGCCCGAGGGCAAGACCGAGCTCGAAACGGTCGCGAGCGCCCTGATCGATCTCGACAAGCAGATTCCGCCCGAGATCGCCTGGGTGCTGCGCGTCGACGGCCACACCGACGTGCGGCCGATCAACAGCCCGCTGTTCAAGTCGAACTGGGAATTGTCCTCGGCGCGCGCGATCTCGGTGGTGCAGTACCTGGTCTCGCTGGGCGTGCCGGCGCAACGCCTGGTCGCCGCCGGCTTTGCTGAATTCCAGCCGCTCGACACCGCGCAGACCGAAGAGGCCTACAAGCGCAACCGCCGCATCGAGCTGAAGCTGACGGAACGCTAGGACGACGGCGCCTGGCCAACCAGTCGCCATTGCCGGGCTCGACTGTGTTTGCGTGAACCCGTGAGGACGGGCACACGGCGCTATCCGTTCGTTGTCCTGGCGAATGCCAGGACCTATAACCACCGCATTTGATGATGAACGGGATCGCGGCCCCAGCGTCGCGCAACAATTGAGATTTGAGGTTATGGGTCCTGGCTTTCGCCAGGACGACATTGAGTGTGTGGCGAGGTCTGTGAGTCACACATCCGCATTCTCGCGACATGAATGTCCAAACTTCATGTCGAAAGATCCGCAACACCGGCGAGGCGTCGCCGCGATCGGTGGAGACCGTTCATTACACGGATATTTGCTTCGCCCTGGCGAGGCGTCCGGGAACGCATCAAATGCGGCTGACGTTATGTTGGTATCGCAATCTCGCGGGCTTGGCGGATGTCTCGTCTCCGTCGCGGCTGTGCCTGTCGCTCAAGCCTCACCGCGCCATCTCGGACCAGCACATGTTCAAGACCAAATTTGCCATCGTCGTCGCCGCCGGCCTCATCCTCGCACCGGCCCCGCTTCTCGCGCAGAACACCGGCGGCACCCCGCTGCCGCCGAGGCCTGGCGACCGCGCCGCACCGTCGAACGGCGTCGGCGGCACTGCGCTCCCGACCCAGTCCGGCCAGCGCGTCGCACCGTCTTCGGGCACCGGCGGCGGCAGCGCCGCACCGGCGCTTCCGGGAGGCCCGACGGGCACCACCACCGGCAATGCCGACAACAACCCGCAGCGGCGATGACGTGAGCCACACTTGCGCGGGACGTCCTGGCGTGAACCATTGAACGCGCGCCCGATGCGATCGGCGATGGTCTGCGCCGATGTCCATTCGAACGTTGATTGATGAAGCCGCGCTAGGTCGCGCCGGCCGGCTCCGCGGCCGGTTCAACCGGCTCGACCTCGGCGGTCACGAATTTGAGCCCGTAGGTCTTGCCGCGCCGCCAGACCACCTCGCAAGGGAAGCGCTTGGCGTGATCGGCGAGCAATGTCAGCGCAAGCCGGTCCTTCACCTCGAACTCGACCTCGGTGGTGATCTTGGCGCCGCCCGGCGAGATGTCGACCACGGCGCATTCGCTCTCGGTCGCGCCGTCGTCGACCGTGATCCAGGCCGCACGATTGTTGAGCTGGCGCCGCGGCTCGCGACTGACCTTGATCCGTGCTCGATTGCTCGCCATCGTCGCCGTCCTTGAAGCCATTGGTCATTGAAAGACATTGCACGCCGTGCACGTCGCTCGACGCGCCCGGCACAGAACCGCAACGGCCACAATGCCGGCCCCCCGTAAAGCCCGGCTTAGCGCGATCGCTTGAACTTTACCGGAATCTTGACGCGGCTTTTAGCGAACAGGGATTCTGCAACTCCATCAGCGGGATACCGGCCGCATGGACAGCCGCCGGCTTGACACGGAGACTGCACTCTTGGTGAAGTGGCGGCCGTGGCCTTGGCCACATCCCTGCAACAAGAGCGCTTCAAGCCGCCTTTTCCGACGGAAACGACCATGCTGATCCCCCTCGCCGACGTGCCGCGCTGGTATGCCGAACGCAAGCCCACGGATGCGATCGCCATCAGTCATGGCGCGGATGCGCTGACCTGGCTCGAGCTCGAGCGCCGCGCCAATGCACGGGCGCGCGCCTTCGCCGCCAAGGGCGTCAAGCCCGGCGACTTCGTCGCGATCGGGCTGCCCAACAGCAACGCGTTCTTCGAGACGACCTTCGCGGTGTGGAAGTGCGGCGCGACGCCGACCTCGCTGTCATGGCGGCTGCCGCGCGGCGAGGCCGCTGCCGTGCTCGAGATTCTGAAACCGTCGCTGGTGGTCGGCGGCGAGGCCGACTGGAATGCGCCGAATTCGCTGCCGGTGAATTTCGTGCCGGACGGATTCTCCGAGGAGCCGCTCGATGCGCCGGTCGCGCGCTACTGGAAGGCGATGACGAGCGGCGGCTCGACCGGGCGGCCGAAGGTGATCCTCGATCACAACCCCGCGGTGATCGAGACCACGGCCGAGGCGACGCTCGGCATTGCGCGCGACACCTCGCTGCTCAATCCGGGGCCGCTGTATCACAATGCGCCATTCATCCTCTCGCACTTTGCGCTGTTCGGGGGCGGAAGGGTCACCGGCATGGTGAAGTTCGACGCCGAGGAGACGCTGCGGCTGATCGAGCGCGAGCGCGTGCAATGGGTGAACTTCGTGCCGACCATGATGCACCGGATCTGGGCGCTGCCCGAGGAGGTGCGCAACCGCTACGACGTCTCCAGCCTGAACATCGTGTTTCACATGGCAGCGCCGATGCCGCCCTGGCTGAAGGAGAAGTGGATCGAATGGCTCGGCCCCGAGCGGATCTGGGAGCTCTATGGCGGCACCGAGCGGCAGGGCGCCTGCGTGATCTCAGGCACCGAATGGATGGCGCACAAGGGCTCGGTCGGCAAGATCGGCGAGACCGCGAAACTGCGCATCATCGGCGAGGACGGCAACGACGTCGCGTCCGGCGAGACCGGCGAAATCTATTTCCTGCCCAATGACGGCGCCGGCTCGACTTATCACTATCTCGGCGCAACGCCGAAGCGGCGGCCGGACGGCTGGGAGTCGCTCGGCGACATCGGCCGACTCGATGACGAAGGCTATCTCTATCTCGGCGACCGGCTCGCCGACATGGTGCTGCGCGGCGGCGCCAACATCTATCCGGCCGAGGTCGAGGCCGCGGTCAGCGAGCATCCCGAGGTGCGCTCCTGCGTCGTGGTCGGACTGCCCGATCCGGAATTCGGCCAGCGCGTGCATGCGATCCTCGAGCTCGCCGACAGCGCCGATGCACAAGCGATCGCCGACGGCATGGGCGATTTCCTGAAGGACCGGCTCAGCCGCTACAAGCATCCGGAAAGTTTCGAGCGCGTCGGCACCGCGCCGCGCGACGATTCCGGAAAGGTTCGCCGCACCATGCTGCGCGACGAGCGCGCCGCGTGGATCAAGGACAACCGTGCCTTCCGCATCATGCCGGCGCGTGCGGCAAAAACCGAATAGGTTCAATTATCTTGCGAGGGGCAGGTCTGCACGCCACATGAGCTGTGCAGGCGGCCCTGCAAGGTATATCATTCCATCTTCCCTGCCGGCAGAACCTCGGTCTACCTTGAGGTTCCAGCGCCCTGCACGCCAGGAGATCCCTTGATGCCCTCCACGACCGAATGGAAAGTGCCCGCGGCCTTTCAGCCTCGCCCTGAAGATTACCGCTACGATCTCGATCGCGCGCTGATGAGTGTGGTCGGGCTGCACTCGATCATTCCGCCGGATGCTTTCAGCGCCGAGACGCTCGGCACCGAGCGCGCCGGCAATGGCGTCCTGATCGACGACGGGCTGGTGCTGACGATCGGCTATCTGATCACTGAAGCCGCCACGGTGTGGCTGCATCTCGGCGACGGCCGCGCGGTCGAGGGCCACGCGCTCGGCTTCGATTTCGAATCCGGCTTCGGCCTGGTGCAGGCGCTCGGCCGGGTCGATCTCGAGCCGCTGCGGATCGGCTCGTCGGCGGCGACGCAGGTCGGCGACAATGTGGTGCTCGGCGGCGCCGGCGGCCGCACGCGCTCGGTCGCAAGCCAGATCGCGGCGAAGCAGGAATTCGCCGGCTACTGGGAGTATCTGCTGGACGAGGCGATCTTCACTTCTCCGTCGCATCCGAACTGGGGCGGCACCGGGCTGATCAACAATGCCGGCGAGCTGATCGGCATCGGCTCGCTGCAGCTCGAACGCGAGCGCTCGGGCCACGCCGAGCATGTCAACATGATCGTGCCGATCGATCTGCTCAATCCGGTGCTGGACGATTTGCGCAAGTTCGGCCGGGTCGACAAGCCGGCGCGGCCGTGGCTCGGCATGTTCACGACCGAGATCGACAACCGCCTCGTGGTGGTCGGCGTCGCCAGCAAGGGACCGGCGGCGCGCGCCGAACTGAAGACCGGCGACGTGATCCTCGCGGTCGACGGCGACAAGGTGACGAGCCAGGCCGGCTTCTACCGCAAGCTCTGGTCGCTCGGCGCGGCCGGCGTCGACGTGCCGCTGACCATCTATCACGAGGGCGTCACCTTCGACGTCACGCTGACCTCGATCGACCGCATAAAGCTGTTGAAGGCGCCGCGGCTTCATTGAGGCAAAGGGAAGAGGCAGCGGCGATGAGCGAGGCCGTGGTTGACGACATCGTGGCCGTGCTGCCGCCGCTGTTGCAGACGCTGGAATCGCTGTCGTTCGTCGCGCGCAACCTCAATCCGCCGGACTTCGATCGCGTGATGCAGATCGCGGGCGAGCCCGAAGAGGCCTTGCAGGCGGTGCGGCCGCGGCTCGCCGACTGGCCGGAGAAATTCGCGCACATCAAGACCGCGCTGGAAGCTGCGATCGAACCGGCGCTGTCAGGCTATGCGGGACTGCGCGCGGTGCAGAACGGCGAAGGCGATCTGGTCAGCGTATTCCGCGCGCTGCGCTATCTGCCGCGGGCGCAGGAGGCGCTCTATCCGCTGACCGAGCTGCCGCCGGTCAGCGGTTTCTTCATCGCGCCCGATCTGCGCGAGGATACCGAGCTGCAGGCGAAGCTCGCCGCCAAGCCCAACGCCGACACCGGCATCTTCCATGAGCGCAACGAGCCGGGCAGCCGCGGCGGCTTCTCGATGTACGTGCCGGAATATTACACGCCGGATCGCGCCTGGCCGCTGGTGATGGCGCTGCATGGCGGCAGCGGCAATGGCCGCGGCTTCCTGTGGAGCTGGCTGCGCGATACGCGCAGCCGCGGCGCCATCCTGGTGGCGCCGACCGCGACCGGCCAGACCTGGGCGCTGATGGGCGAGGACACCGACTCGCCGAATCTGAACCGCATCCTCGACCAGGTGCGTGCGCGCTGGAAGATCGACGAGACGCGCCTGCTGCTGACCGGCATGAGCGACGGCGGCACCTTCAGCTATGTGAGCGGGCTCGACGGCGCCTCGCGCTTCACGCATCTGGCGCCCGTTGCCGCGACCTTCCATCCGCTGATGGCAGAGATCGCCGACGCGGAGCGGCTGCGCGGCTTGCCGATCTTCATCACCCACGGCCGACTCGACTGGATGTTTCCCGTGCAGACCGCGCGGCAGACCCAGGGCATGCTGTCAGCCGCCGGCGCCAGGGTGACCTATCGCGAAATCGACGATCTCAGCCACACCTATCCGCGCGAGATCAATGCGGAGATCATGCAGTGGATGAATGGTGAGCGAGCCGACAGCACCTGAGGGATCGTATCCCGTCATTGCGAGCCGAGCGAAGCAATCCATTGTCACCGAGCACGCGGGCAGATGGATTGCTTCGTCGCTGTCGCTCCTCGCAATGACGTTGCGGGGAGAAGATTACCCGTTCACTCGCGGCTTGAGCAGGTCGGAGAAGCCGACCCGGTGCAGCATCTCGTTGCGGACGCGGTCGATCACGCCGAATGCGACTTCGGCGCCGTCCTGCGTCGGATCGATGTGGACGCGGAACGGCCGCTTGCCGAACGGCGTGTCGACGACTTTGACGATCACGTCGGCGACCGACGAGGCGTCGGCATCCTCGGGCACGATCGCCGCGAACGCCTTCATGATCTCCTCGCCGAAGCCGGCATAGGGACCGGCCTCATATTCGGCGACGCGGGCCTCGTCGGCGGGACGGCCGGAATGCGCAAAGTGGTTGGTGCCGCCGGTGAAGGCGCCGGGCACGATGATCGAGGTCTCGACGCCCCAGCGCGTAAGCTCCCGAGCATAGATCACGGCCATCGCATCCATGCCGGCCTTGGCCGCGAAATACGGCGCGAGATAGGGCGGCGTGCCGCCGGCCGAAGAGCTGCTCGACACCCAGACCACGAGTCCCCTGCCCTGCTTGCGCAGCTGCGGCAGCGCCGCGCGATTGACGCGCTGGGTCGACAGCACGTTGACGTCGTAGAGCTCGGCAAGCTGCTCGGGCGTGAAGGCCTCCGCCGGGCCGAACACCATGTGGCCGGCATTGTGCATCACGACGTCGAGGCGACCTTCCTCGGCGACGATCTGCGCAATCGCCGCATCGATCGACGCCTGCCAGCCGACATCGAGCTCGAGCGAGCGCAGGTCGACCTTGTTGTCGCGCGCGAACTCCTCGATATCGGCGACCGCGGAGGCGTTGCGGCCGGTGGTGTGGCGCATCGAGGCGTAGACGGTGTGGCCGGCCTTGGCAAGCGCGTTGGCGGTGAGGCGGCCGAAGCCGCTCGAAGCGCCGGTAATGACGATGACCTGTTTCATGACACGTATCCTTGTGATCGGTTGAATGCGAGTTGGGTTGGAGATGTGCGGGCGTCAGACCAGGCCGCCATTGGCGCGGAGCGCCTGGCCGTTGATCCAGGAGCCGTCGGGGCCGGCGAGGAACGACACGACATTGGCGATGTCATCGGGCGTGCCGAGCCGCTCCAGCGGCACCATCTTGGCGAAGCGGTCAATCAGCTCGTCCGACTTGCCGTGCAGGAACAGGTCGGTCGCGGTCGGCCCGGGCGCGACCGCATTCACCGTGATGCCGCGGCCGCGCAACTCCTTGGACAGGATCGCGGTCAACGACTCGATTGCGGCCTTGGTCGCGACATAGATGCCGTAGGTCTCAAGCTTGGTGCCGACGACGCTGGTCGAGAAGTTGACGATGCGTCCGCCGTTGCGCAGCCGGCGCGCCGCCTCACGCATGGTGTTGAAGCTGCCCTTCAAATTGACCGCGACCTGCTGGTCGAACGCGGCATCGTCGCTGTCGGCGATCTTGCCGAGCTTCATGATGCCGGCGTTGTTGACCAGCACGTCGACGCCGCCGAAGGCGGCTTCCGCCGCGTCGAACATGCCGCGCACCGCGTTGGCATCGCTGACATCGGCCTTCGCCGTCAGTGCCCGGCCGCCGGCGGCCTCGATCCTGTCGGCCACCGCCTGGGCGGGTTTGGCGTCGCCGGAGTAGTTGATGACGACGGTGAAGCCGTCCTTGGCGAGGCGTTCGGCCACCGCCGCGCCGATCCCGCGCGAGGCACCCGTCACCAGAGCTACCTTGTTGGTTTGGTTGGTCATTTTCAGTCTCCCATCAGGTTGTGCGGCCGCGCCGCGTTGGATGGGAGGACACTAGGTCTTGGCGTCTTCCGGATAATCATGCATCATCCGACATCACTATTCGTTATTTCCGGACAATAGATGGACCGTTTCGACGCGATGCGCGTGTTCACCCGGGTGGTCGAGCGGCGCAGCTTTTCGCTCGCCGCCGAGGATCTGGGGCTGCCGCGCTCGACGGTGACGGACGCGGTGAAGGGGCTGGAGGCGCGGCTCGGCGTGCGGCTGCTCGAGCGCACCACGCGCACGGTGCGCCCGACGCTCGATGGCGAGGCGCACTACCGCCGCTGCCTGTCGCTGATCGCGGATCTCGAAGACGCCGAGGGCGCGTTCGGCGGCGCGCGGCCGAAGGGGCTGCTGCGGCTCGAGGTGCAGGGCACGCTGGCGCGGCACTTCCTGCTGCCGAACCTGCCGGGCTTCCTCGCCGAATATCCTGATATCGAGATCAACATGAGCGAGAGCGACCGCTGGGTCGATCTGATCCGCGAAGGCGTCGACTGCGTGCTGCGCTTCGGCAAGCTGCCCAACAGCGACATGATCGCGCGGCAGGTCACGATGCTGGAGCGGTTGACCTGCGCGACGCCGGATTACCTTGCGCGTTTCGGCACACCGGTCGACCCGTTCGCACTCGATGGCCATCGCATGATCGGCATCCGCTCGCTGACGACCGGACGCCTGCGGCCGATGGAGTTCGTGATCGACGGCGTGCTGAAACAATTTCCGCTGCCGGCGCCGATGTCGGTGACCGGCCCCGAGAGTTACCTGGCGAGCGCCAAACTCGGTCTCGGCCTCGTGCAGGTGCCGCGCTTCCACGCCGAAGCCGATCTGACAAACGGCACGCTGATCCCGGTGCTGCAGCAATGCCCGCCGCCATCGGTGCCGGTAAACCTGCTCTATCCGCGCAACCGCCAGCTCTCGCCGCGCGTGCGCGTGTTCATCGATTACGTGATGCGGGCGTTCGCGCGCAGTTGATCGATCGCCGGAACCACAGCGAGCCCGGCGACGTTATGCTTCCGACACCGGAGGGATTGAGCGATGCGGACCTTTTTCGGCATGATTTTGGGCGCGCTGCTGCTGATATGCGGCGTCTACGTCTACGATTCCATGCGGACATCGAGCGTCGCCAATGGCGAGGTGGCGCAGGACACGCGCACCATCGTCAATTGGGACGTCGCAGCGCATGACTGGAACCTGCTGAAGACGCGCACCCGCGAGCAGTGGGACAAGATCGCGGCGAAGTAACGATTGTTTTCAAGCCGACACAAAAGCAAATGGCCTCTCGCCGGAGAGGCCATTTTCGTTGCAGGAAGCGCGATCAATTCTGCTCGGTCTTGCGACCCATATTGGCCTTGCGGGCGTCGGCGATCACCTGCTCGAACTGATCCATGCTGAGCACGCCCGGTACGCGGTACTTGCCGACGATGAATGACGGCGTGCCGTTGAAGCCGAACGCCAGCGCCTGCTCGTTGTTGCGGGAAAGGATCGCATCGATCGCCTTGGCGTTGGCGTCGTGATCCTTCTTCAGGCGGTCCATGTCGAGGCCGGCGCCCGAGAGCAATTCGGCGATGCGCGGCTCGGTGATGCGCGAATTGACCGAGATCATCGCCTCATGCGCGACGTCGAACTTGTTCTGGTACTTAGCCGCCAGCGCCATCCGCGCCGCGACCTTGGAGACCGGTCCGAGGATCGGCCAATCCTTCAGCACGAGGCGGACCTTGCCGTCGTCCTGCACCACCTGGCGCAGCTCCGGCGCGAGCTTGCGGCAATAGGGGCAGTTGTAGTCGAACCATTCGACGATGGTGATGTCGCCCTTGGGGTTGCCGATGTCAGGAATATCCGGATCGCGCAGCACCTGCTCCTCGGTCAGGACATTGTCGTCCTCGGCGCGTGCGGCGCCCGCGGCCATGAGAGCGATGCCGGCACCGAACAGGCCGAGCGCGCCGCGGCGGGTGGCACCGGCGTTGATCAGGGGCGATTTCGTCAGTTGGTTCATAGCTGGCTTTCGCAAGAGCTCTTCACCCTTCTACGTTCAGGACACATTGATGTTACGCAGCAGCATATAGATCGCCACCACGATAATCACAGTCGCAAACACGATATTAAGCGCGCCGCGCCGTTCCGACAGGTGGCGGGCGCTGCTTGTGCCGAGAAGGCCGCCCGCGATGCCGCCGGCGACGAATAGCCCCGCCAGGCCCCACGACACCAGCCCGGACCACGCATAGCTCAGGGCCGTGGTCATGCCGAAGGCGGTGACGGCAACCAGCGAGGAACTGACCGCGTTCATGATCGGCATCCCGGTCGCCAGCATCAGCGCCGGCACGATCAAAAAGCCGCCGCCGATGCCGAAGAACCCCGACATGGTTCCGGTGGCAAGCCCGAGGCCGATGATCGCGGGCATGTTGGACATCGAGATCTTGACGTCGGTCAGCCCGACCCGCGCGCGATTCTTCAGCATCAGGCCCGCGATGACCAGCATCACCAGCGAGAACAGCGCGAGCAGCTTCTGCCCCTCCAGCATCTTGCCGAGGATCGAGCCGCCGAACGCGCCCAGCATGCCCGACAGCGCGAACACCAGCGCGCAGGACCAGATCACGGTGCCGCCGCGGGCGTGGTTGGAGAGATTGACCGCGGCGTTGGCGGCGACCGCGATCGCCGAGGTGCCGATCGCGACATGCGGCTCCGGCACGCCGACCGCGTAGACCATCAACGGCACGGCAAGGATCGAGCCGCCGCCGCCGACCAGGCCCAGCGAAAAACCGACCAGCATGCCCGATGCCAGCCCAAGCACGCTTTGAGTTGCGGAGAAGACCAAGGGGAACAGACTCGCGTTTGAGCCGGCGACCCTAGAAGGATTTGCTGCTCAACGCCATACCAATAGCACAAAACTGCCCTGCAGCCGGACTCTCTATATCAGCATGATCTCCGCGCAAACGCGTTGCGTTTGTCGCGAGGGAAAACCGGTTCCCACTTTTCCGGATCATGCTCAGCGCAGCAGATATGTCACAGCCAGCGGCACCAGCAGCGAGGTGACCAGCGCATTCAGGCTCATCGCGATCCCGGCGAAGACGCCGGCGACCTCGTCGACCTGGAAGGCGCGCGCGGTGCCGATGCCATGGGCGGCGATGCCCGCCGCAAAGCCGCGGGCGCGAAAGTCGGTGATGCCGGTGAAGTTCATCAGGGGCGTGACGATGATCGCCCCCATGATGCCGGTGAGGATCACCGACACTGCGGTCAGCGAGGGATCGGCATGCAGGGATTCGCTGATGCCCATCGCGACGCCGGCGGTGACCGATTTCGGCGCCAGCGACAGGATGACGTCGCGCGGCAGCCCGAACGCCTGCGCCAGCAGCACCACCGAGACGATCGCCGTCAGCGAGCCGATCGCGAGCGCAACCAGCATCGGCAGGATCGCCGCCGCGACCCGCCGGCGATTCTCGTAGAGCGGCACCGCGAGCGCCACCGTCGCCGGCCCGAGCAGGAAGTGCACGAACTGCGCACCGGCAAAATAGGTGGTGTAGGAGGTTCGGGTCAGCAGCAGGAACACGCCGATGATCCAAACCGAATGCAGCACGGGATTGGCGAGCGGGTGCCGCCTTGTCTTCAGCGACACCGCGTCGGCCGCCGCATAGATCAACAGCGTCACCGTCAGCCAGAGCAGCGGCGACTGCGAGAGATAGACCCAGAGCGAGAACGGATTGTCGTTCACGGCCTCTCCTCCTCGCGCGACAACAAACTGCTCGCCGCAACGAAGGTTGCAACCGTCGCCAGCAGGGTGACGATGACCGAAACCGCGAGGATCACCAGGACCGCGATGCCGTGCTCGGCGAGCAGATCGAGCTTCTGCACCACGCCGACGCCGGCCGGAATGAACAGCAGCGAGAGATTGGCGAGCATGCCGCGGCTCGCGCTCTCGACGCCGTCATCGCCGAGCGGCCCGCGCGCCAGCGCCGGAAAGCGGTCGCGCGCCAACAGCAGCAACAGCAGCAGCACGAGGCCAACCACCGGGCCCGGCACCGGTACCGCCAGCGCGCGCACGGCGACCTCGCCGACCAGCTGGCAGAGCAGGATCAGGCTGAGGCTGGCGATCATGGCAGGAAGCTCACGCGAGACATCCGCCTATCAGGTCGGTGTGGCGGGACCTTGTCAATGCGTGGGTCTTGGATGCATGCGCAGATCTTGGGCGCCGTCGCCTTCAAATCCGTCACACTTTCTCAGACCGTCATCCCCGCTTGTCGTCCCTGCGAAAGCAGGGACCCATAACCACCGCATTCGGTGATGACCGGGATCGTGGCCCCAGCCAGCGCAACAATTGAGATTCGGGGTAATGGGTCCTGGCTTTCGCCCATAGGCGCTAAGATAGTTTGATCATAGTCTGATAGTGGCGCTTATGTCTGGGTGGCTCGCGTAGATGTCGCCGGAGAGCGTGACTGGCTCTGCAGAGTAGAGCGATTGCGGGCTGTGGAATGATCGCTTGCCGTAGCGAAGCTACGAGCTGGCGCAGCAGACGCCACGTCACTGGGTGGGTCAGGCGGCGTCGGCCAAGCGGGGAGAGTCTTCGAGTTCGTCGACGAGCGGCTCGAGCAATAGAATGATCAGCAGATGAGCGAGGATATGGGGTCTGGCGGACCGCTCGTCGGTTCCGGGAGGTCCCTTCAGGCCAATCAGGCTTTTCAGCCGCTTGAAGCCGAGCTCAATGCGCCATCGCAGCCGATAGAGGGCGAGGATATCTGCAGTCGTGAAGTCCTCTGGCCTGAGTGAGGTCACCAGGATCACCCAATCTGCGGCGTCAAGTGTTTGCCTGGAGAGCTGATGACCTCCCTTTTGTGCAGTCCGGCGCGCCTTGCGTCGCGCAGCCGCAGCAGCTTGCGCCGGCTTCTTCGCGGCAACCAGACGCACTGCGAGCGGCGGCGCACCTGACTTGCGCTTTATCCAAATCGGCCGATCGATCAGGCCACGCGCCGAGGCGTTGCGCAGTTCGGCAGTGAGGTCAACAAGATTACCTTCGGCATCGAGCCAGCGCGCGCTCTTCCAGCCGGCCCGGATCACGAAGTCCGCATCGGCATCGACGAGATGCGCCATGCGCTCCGGTTGCAGATAGGCGCGATCGGCAAGACGGATCTCACCGGCAACCGCCGGTATCCGATCCAGCGTCTCGCCCGCTCGCTGATCGGTCAGTTCGAAGTGACCAAAGCGCTCCTGCGGAAGATCGAACGCGCTATGGATACGCCACACTGCGTTCTTGTTCCTGCCGCTCGTCCCAGCCTTGGGGACCGTCGTGGCGTCAACAATACGGATCAGACGACCGCGGCTCGCCTTCGGCGCCGCGGCGGCAAGCGCCTGCTCGACCAAGATTGCCAGCCAATCTCCGCACTGACGTAAGCGATACAACAGAGCCACGTTGGAGATATCGACAAGCCCAACCGACGTGGCCCATGCCGCCGTCAACCGCAGCCCTTTCTCACCAAGGCAATAAGCCAAGATCAGGCGCAGCAAGTCGACCGCATTGCTGATCTCCCGCGGACGGACAAACGCCTTCGTCTTGCGCGCGCTAATGTTCAGAGCCTCGGCTCCGCCAAGTCGGGCGACAACGCGCGCCCAATCTTTGTTCACAAGCGATTCGTGTGCCATTCCATCTTGGAATCACAAGCGAATCCAAGGCGCAAATCCTATTTTAGCGCCTATGGGCTTTCGCCAGGACGACACGGGGTGTGTGGCGCGGCCTGCATCCACAATCGTCGTCCCTGCGAAAGCAACCGCGCCTCGACCCGCTCAGCACCGTCATCCTGAGGCGCGAGCTCTTGCGAGCCTCGAAGGATGCACGGCCCGGACAAGCCCGCGCACTCCTTCGTCGTAACGATGGGGCCGTCGACCCTTCGAGACGCCGCTTTGCGGCTCCTCAGGGTGACGGAGATAGAGCTCCACCCGTCGGCGGCGACTCCCGCCGCGCCAGCGCCATCAGCGTTCCGCTCATGGTCGCGACCAGCGTCTCGACGCCGTCCTGGATCGCGTAGGCGCGGCCGTCGCAGACCGTCAGTGTGCGGCCGGGCTTGACCACGACGGCGCGGAACACGAATCGCTCGCCGCGGGCCGGCGCCAGCAGATTGGTCTTGAACTCCACGGTGAGGATGTCCGAACCGGCCGGCATCAGCGTGAAGGCGGCGATGCCGCAGGCATTGTCGAGGCCCGCGGTGATGATCCCGGCATGCACGAAGCCGTTCTGCTGGCAGAATTCCGGCGCATAGGGCATCGCGAGATCGACCTCGCCGGGCTCCATGCGCGCGATCGAGATACCAAGCGTCTGCATCGCGCGCTGGCGTGCGAACGTATCGGTCGCGACCGCACGGTAATCGGGATTCTTCGGTTCGAAACGCGGCATGGCGGTCACGCGATTGCGGGCTCGGACGGCACGAGATGCGGCATCGCCGCGTAGCGGATCGCCGGCGCGAACGGCGTCGATCTGCGCGCGGCACGGTCGATATGCACGGCCGCGATCTCGCAGGTCGCGGCGATCTCGCCGGTCTCCGCATTGCGCATCTCGTGCAGGATACGGATCGACTTGTCGCGGAACTCGACCAACCGGCTCTTGACCTCGACGAGGTCGCCGGCGAGCAGCTCGCGCTTGTAGGAGATGTTCTGTTGCACGGCGGCCATGCCTCGGCTGGACTCGCGCAGGTAGCTCGGCGTCAGGCCGAGCCGCGCGAACATGTTCCAGCTCGCCTCGTCGAACTTGCCGACATACCACATGACGTTCATGTGGCCGATATGGTCGCAGTGCCAGGGATAGACCGTGCCGCGATAGGTCGCCTCGCCCTCCATCGGATCCCTCCTTCGATTTTTGATACGGTAGCGTATCAAGGACGAAGCAGGCTAGCAATACGGTACCGTATCAAAGCATGATCCGGAAAAGTGCGAAGCGGTTTTCCGAAAAGGCCATGCACAAACAAGCGATTAATGCGTGATGACGATCCCATTGCGCATTATGATGCGCGGAGATCGCATGACTGAAAGCAAAGGCGACGTCTGGGTCGCGGCCGGCTTCGCCGAACTCGCGCATAGCGGGGTCGACGGCGTGCGGGTCGAGGTACTGGCGAAGAATCTCGGCGTCACCAAGGGCGGCTTCTACCGCCGCTTCAGGGATCGCGCCGCGTTGCTCGAGGCCATGCTGACGCGCTGGCGCGACGGCCGCATCGCATCGATCGAGAAGCACACCGCGCTCGACGGCGCCAGCGCGCGCGAGCGGCTGAAGGCGATCATCACGCTGTATTCGGAGCGCATGAACACCGAGGCGATGGCGGTCGAGCTCGCGATCCGGCAATGGGCGCGCACCGATGAGGCCGCCGCCGCCGCCGCCGCGAGCGTCGATGCCGCGCGGCTGAAGAATGTCGCCCAGCTCTATCGCGCCACCGGGCTGCCGACTGAAGAGGCCGATGCGCAGGCCTTCCTGTTCTACTGCTTCATCTTCGGCCAGAGCCTGCTGTTTCTCGAGCGCGGCCCGCGCAAGCGCGCGCAATTGCTGGCGCAGTCGGCGGACAAGCTGCTCACGGAAAACCCGTAGAGAGAGCTGCAGCCAATAGAGCCGGTGCAAACAGAAAGCGGCCGGCTTACGCCGGCCGCTCGCCAGACTCGGTCGGCTCGCTCAGGCGCCCTTCAGGCGCTTGTTGCATTCGCTGTAATAGCCACCGCCCTTCTGGATCCACTTCAGGCCGCCATTGCCGCCGGTGGCCTTGTTGGCGTTGTACTGGTCGACGCAGGTGTGCATGCGTCCCTTGCCTTCGGACTCCTTGGCGTATTTGGGATCGATGGCGTTCGGAAATACGGCGGGTCCTGCCGGCGCCGCCGGTGCCGCGGCGGGCGCCTGCTTGGCTTCCTTCGGCGCGGCCGGAGCGGGCGCGGCGGCTGCCGGCGGCGGAGCGGCGGGCGCCGCAGCCGGGGTCGCGTCGGCGCCGCACTGCGCCTTGCGGAAATCATTCCACTTCTGGCCGCCGAGGGTGCCGGCCGACTTGGCCGCCTGGTACTTGGCGCTGCATTCCTGCGCGGTCAGGGCCTGCGCCGGCGCGCTCGCCGCAAAGGCTGCAAAGCCCGACACCGCAAGCACGCACAACAATCTGATTTGAATGGTCATCGCTGGTCTCCCGTCATCCCTGGTTTCCCGTTGGTTTCCCGTGGGGAGCATTGGCGTAAGACCATTATCCTAGCGCAACCCCGACTTGCGACAACGCGCCTGCGCGCCTGCGCGTTAAAATATTGTGGCGGCGGGACCGCTGCATGTTCATCCACGGTTCAGCATCGTCGCGCGACGTTTCGGCCCTCTTTCCCTCACGAGGTGCCCCATGAAGACGATTTCCACGCTCGCGTCCGCAACCGCCCTGGCCTCCCTGCTGCTGATGGGCGGAGCTTTCGCGCAAACGGCCGCGCCCGCCGCCAAGGACGCCGCTCCGAAGGCCGAGACCAAGGCGCCGGCCGAGAAGAAGCCGCGCACCGCCGAGTCGCTGGAATGCTCGAAGGAAGCCGACGCCAAGGGGCTGCACGGCAAGGAGCGCAAGAAATTCCGCTCCGAGTGCAAGAAGGAGAAGTCGGGCGGCGCCGCCGCTGCGCCCGCGGCGACGAAGTAAACATCCGGGCAGGTTTGATGCGATTCGCTCTCCCCATCGGGGAGGGCAGTCGCAACTGCGCTCGATCCCTCGACGAACCCGTGATGCCCGGCCTTGTGCCGGGCATCTACGTGTTGGATTGCGCGTGGGAAAGGCGTGGATGGCCGGGACACCTGCGCGAAGACGCGCTTCGCGCTTCTGCCCCGTCATGACGAATTTGTGGCGATACTGATCGCAATCCCCGGCCCGTTTCGAAGGGTGAAAATCTGTGCGCCGGGCGAGCCGGAGCGCATTGCTGCAATCGCGAGATGCATTTGTCGCGTTCACGCGAATTTGCCATAAGGCGGCGTGACCCTGATCCGCGCTTCGATGGCAACGGCCATTCCCGACCGCAGCAAAGTCCTGAACGGGCTCGAGACCCTCGTCATCGGCACCGTCGGCGGCTTGCTGTTTCTGTGGGCAGAATTGCCGGGCGGCCTGATCTCGGGGGCGATGGTCGCGGTCGCGATCGCCGCATTGGCCGGACGGCCGCTCGCGGTGCCGGCGGTGCTGACGCAATCGGTGCTGCTGTTGCTCGGCATCTCCCTGGGCTCGCTGATGTCACAGCAATTGCTGCAGCACGTGAGCTCCTATCCGCTCACCATCGGCCTGCTGGCGCTGGCGACGTTCTGCTCGACCTTCGGCTCGAGCCTCTATCTGCAACGCATCCATGGCTGGGACCAGACCTCGGCTTTCCTTGCCGGCAGCCCGGGCGCGCTGTCGCAGATCACGATCCTCGCCGCGGAAAAGGGCGCCGACGTCGCGGCGATCGCGGTGGTGCAGACCATGCGCGTGATCATCTTGACCGCGGCGCTGCCGCTGGTGCTGGCGCTGACCGGGGTGACGCATGCAGCGCCGCCGCCATTGCCGACGACGGTCGCCTCGCCGTTCGGCCTCGTCGCGCTGGTCGCCTTATCGATCGGCGTCTCGCTGCTGCTGCGCTGGATCAAATTCCCCGCCAGCTGGATGTTCGGCGCGATGCTCGCCTCCAGCCTGCTGCACGGCTCCGGGCTGGTCGATGGCGGCCTGCCGCCCTGGCTCCGCAACGTCGCGCTGGTCGGCATCGGCGCCATCATCGGCACCCGCTTCGCGCGGATGAAGACCTCGACGCTGCTCAGTCACGTCAATGCCGGGCTCGGCTCGTTTGCGATTGCCATCCTGATCTCGGCCGTGTTCGTCGCGGTGATCGGCTTCACCACCCATGTGCGGCTCGCCGACGTCGTGGTCGCCTTCGCGCCGGGCGCGATGGACGCGATGCTGGCGCTGGCGTTGACGCTGCACATCGACCCGATCTTCGTCGGCGCGCATCATCTGTCGCGCTTCCTGTTCGTCACCATCTCGACGCCGGGCATCATCCATCTGTTCGGCCGGCCGCAGGACGACGTCGACGATTAGGCCCCCTTTGTCCCGTCATCCTGAGGAGCGCCACCGGGTCCGCGCGAAGCGCGGCCCGATGACAGGCTCCGCGCGTCTCGAAGGATGAACAGCCCGGCTGGTGCCCGTCCATGCGTCGAGAGGGCCGCTTCGCGGCCTCCTCCAGCGGCAAAGGCGAAGCCTTTGCGCGGGCATGACGGATAACGAGAAAACCGTACGGCCCGACCTCAGGCCCTCGCGGCCTTCATCACGCCCCAACCGGCGATCGCGGCCATCACGAGCGAGATCAGCACGTTGTAACCGGCCAGCGAGATGCCGAGGAAGCGCCACTGCACCTCGTCGCAGCGCACCACCTTCACCTTGTCGAGCTGGTCCAGCAGCGAGCCGGCCTTGCCGAAATCCACCATCGGGCCGGTGCAATCGGTCGGCCCCGGCCAGAACCCCCATTCGACACCGGCGTGATAGGTGCCGAGCCCGGCATTGGCGAGCGCGGCGAGGCCGAGGATCGCAAGGCCCGCGAGCAGCACCGGACGCGGCGCGCCGCGGGCGGCCGCGAGCGCCACCAGGGCGCCGAGCGGCACCGCGAGGTAATAGGCATAGCGCTGCTCGAGGCAGAGCGGACAAGGCATGATCTCCAGCACGAGCTGGAAGAACCAGGCGCCGGCCAGGGTCGCCGCCGCGATCACGGCAATCGCCAGCGACGAGGTCAGCGCCGGATTGCCGGCGGCGGAAGCATGCGACGGATGGGCGGTGGCAATCGTCACGTCGGTCCTCCGGGGAGCATCGTTCGGGAGGGTCATGGGCCCTGCTCCAAGGTCGTCGATTGCGGTCGTATCGCGTGAAAATACCGCTGTCGAGGCGCGGGACAATCACATCCGCGCGGGTTGACCGTGACGGCCGCCGTCCGCCGCGGTCAGATCGCGTTCAGTCGGTGATGCGTGGGAACGCGCAGGCCCCACTGGGTCATCGCCGCCTGCAGCTCATCGGAAAAGAAAAGGCTCGGATTGAGCAGCCTGCGTTCATGCCAGAGATGGGCGCCGACGCTGACACGCTTCAAGACCGTCAGACTGCCATAGCCCTTTTTCGTGGGATTGTTTGCAAAATACGCCGTCGATCCCTCCGACACCTGATGGACGGCGCTTTGTTCCGGCACGAAGCTGTCGATGTAACGGCGGACGATGATGCCGTAATACGGAACGGGGTAGTCCTTGCCCTTCGGCGTGGTGATCCGTAGCGGCCAGAACTGGTGCACGCCCGGCTCCAGCTTCTCGATGATCGCGTGCAAGGTTGCATCGACGGCACGGACGCCGTTGGTCAAATGCAGCAGCGATCCGAGCGATTTGCGTGAATCCTCCATCCTGAATTCCAACGGACGTTCGTGCGGCTCGAGCAGGCCACTGTCCTCCCTGAACTTGCGAGCCACCTCCCCGATGTAAGCGACGTGCCAGTCGTTCAGCGCCGCCCTTTGCTCCGCAGACATCTGCTCGTCGAAATATTGCTTGAGGCCTTCCTCCCAGCCCACATAGTCGCCGTTCGGGAAGAAGTCGCCGAATTGGCTGCGCTCGTACCATCCCCACACCATGTTCAAGTGCCCCTTGCTTCAAGTGCCCCGTGCGTTCATCGAGATCGACGAACCGGACAATACCGTTACGCTCGCGCCTCCGTCTCGAAGTAGGTTGCCGCAGCCGCGGCCAGGCTTGGGGACGGTGGCAGCGGCTGCCGCCGCCGGGCAAACTCTTCCGTGACTGCCATACGGACGGCAACGGCCTTGCGTCGTCCTCGGGGTCACACCCACCGGAAATTCCGCTGCCGGGGCGCGGGACATCCCGCCCGCGCGGGTTGACCATGACGGGCCGCCCGCTATAGTCCGCCGCGCTTCGCGACCCCGGCCTTCCCGGCCGGGACCGTTGCGAATGCCCCTGTGGCGGAACTGGTAGACGCGCTCGACTCAAAATCGAGTTCCGCAAGGAGTGCTGGTTCGATTCCGGCCAGGGGCACCATTCAGCGCAGCCGTAGCCGACAAGCCATCCGCACGAAGGCTCGTCCCGGCGTAGCCCGAAGGGCGAAGCCGAATCCCGCCGCTGGGCGCCATTCGCGTGCGATCCAGGCCGTAAACATTCGAAAGACCTCCCCTTTAGCTAGAGGGGGCCGGTTTCCTGCCGCGTCCGAGCGCGAATTGACCGACCGGGCCCTCCACGTGGAATTCAAGCCCCGTCATTTTTGCAAACAGATCGATGTTGCAGGTGCCGATTGCGCAGCCACCAAGGCCCATGTCGGTCGCCGTCAGATAGAACGTCTGGATCAGGTTGCCGACGTCCTTCAGGATCAACGAATATGCGATTGAGCTGTATTTCCAGGAGATCCGCCCAAAGCGCGCGGCGATCGTGATCAAGACCTGCGGTGAACCGGATGCGTCCATGGCAAACTCGGCCGCCGTAGAAAGCGCTTGGAGTTGTTGGGCGGAGGTGTCGATCGCGACAAGCGCGTGGCTGCCCGCGTCATAGTGGTAAAGTCCACGTGCAAGCTCCCCGCAGTTCAAGACCGCCAAGTATAGTTCCAGCTCATACGCGCCGCCTGCCGACGGATAGGGTCTTGCGCTGTAGGTGACCTCGGGACCGCCGTCAAAATCTGCGCCGATCTTCCATTCCGACAGCACGCGGGTTGTCGTGTCGAGAAACTGCGCGAGCTCGGCGAGCGTGACCGGATGCTGGTCGTCGAAATCTCGTATTGAATGGCGTTCGCGCAACAGCTTCGCGAAGTGCGAGACCGACCCCGACGTGGAGAATTTGCCGAGGTCGATCTTCTTGCCGGGCCAAGGCGGGCGCACCGCGGGTAGCGGTGGAACGACGCCCGCATGGGTGAACGCGCCGCCAACTGGATTGGTGTGCCGGCCCTCCGTGCTCCGCGTATGAAACACGAGATCGTGGAAGTCCCAGAGAACGAGATTGCCGTCGCCTTCATTCACCCGAAGGCCGTCGCCGTCTTTCGCATTGAGCTTGATCAGCATCTTGCTGTCGAGCAGCAATCCGAGCAGATCGAGGTTGGCGGAGGCCGCATGGCGGCGAAGCTTGCTGATCTTCTGAGGCCGCGACAGGGCAGCGAGGGTGGCAGCGATGGCGGGATCGAAAATCCGAAACAGCGCGCCGGCGCGCGGCGATTCCAGCACCATCTCGCTGCCGCGCCGGCGTAGATAAGCGAAGCGCGACAGCACAATGGTATCACCGTTCCCCAGCTTTGCACGTTGTGGCCAGTATTCGGCGACCTGCGGCTCGATGACCACAAGGTCTTGCTCGTCACGCGGAGAGTATAGGCGGTATTCGAGAAGTCCGTGCCCTGCCAGTCGCCGCACGAGGGCATGAACCTGCCTCGCGAGGACGCCTTTGCCCGCAAAGGAGGCGAGCGGCAGGCCGCTGGTGAGATGTCCCGCACGGTCGACCGCTGCCGCACTGAATTGTCCCAGATTGATCGAGTAGCCGCCCAAGCCTGCAGCGATGCTTCCGTCCGCCTGCATGTGAAGGGAGCAACGACCGTTCAATCGGGCGACGATGACGGGTGCGATCTTCCTGAGCTTCGTTTTCCGGAAGTTGCGCAACGAGCCAGCCTTCAGGTGTGTGGAAGGAATGGCGTGAGCTCGCTTTCCAGTCGCGGACGATTCAGCAATCCGAGCTTCATCGGAACATCGTAAAGTCGGCCGGGCGCGAAGCGGCGATAGAAATGTCGCAACCCCGGAACGAGCACTCTGACGACGGGCACCTGGACATCGGGCCGCGTCTGGTCGAGCACGAGGAAATCAAATCCCGCGCCGGTGGCAATCTCGATGCAGGCATTGACCTGGTCGCGCGCGTTGTCGTGAACCTTGAGGCTCGGCGCCGACGGCACGATCGGATTGTCGCTGGGGATCAGGAACGGATAATCGTCCAGTCGCAGCGGCGTGACACCGTCCAGCGTCGGCTTCTCGCCACTTCCGCCGCCCATCATGCCAATCGACATGAACTGGGTCAGTTCGGTGAGGGAACGCAGCAGGGCTATGCGGCGATCGAAATGTGAGCCGGAACCGAATTCGATATTTTCGTGTCCGTTCTGCATCCAATGGATGATCGCCACGTAAGAGGGAATACCGAGATCGCTGGTGATGTCGAGCACCCAAAGCCTGCGCCCCGCATCGGCAAGCTGGGCTTGCAGATCCCGCACATAGGGATCTTCGAATTGCGCGAGGTCGACTTCTGCACGTTGCAGCCGGTTGTACCACCAGATCGCGTAGGCGTCGCGTTCGACCAGTTCGAGGAAGCCTTGAACGATGGCTTCCTCCCGGGTGTTGCCGGCCGCGCATCCGTTGGAATCCGTGTGGAAGCCGCCATAGAAGAAGTACAAGAGGCCCGTTGGAAGATGTTTGAAACGCTTGTCCCGTAACGACCAGACCGGCGACCACTCCGTCTTGGTCGAGGGATCGAGCGGCTCAGGCACCAGATGTGAATCGTCCGGCTGCGAGGTATGTCTGTTTTGAAACTGCGCGTTGCTGAAAAGCTGTACTTCGTTGGGAAGAAGAGCGGCGCCGGGAGCGAAATCGACAAAGCGGCGCTTCGTCCTGATCTCGTCGCCCTGGAAAATACCCGAATAGCGCTCGATCGCCTCCATCAACGCGCTGGCCTCGCCCTGCTCGGCTGTGGAGCCCTTGCCGAAGCTGCCGCCGCTCAATCCGGATCTGAGCTGGTCGACGTTCCAGGCCGGCGCCGAGAAATTGTGGTAGGCGAAAAAGTTCGTGTTCATCGGCAGATCGGCCTCGATCCGCTCGAGCCGCGAGACGACGCCGGTCAGCGGACTGACGTGCTTGCGGAACCGTGCTACGGTGGCTCGCGACGTCACGGCGCGGTAACCGCCGCTGGTCATGACGAGCTTTCCGCCCTCCGCGATCTCGATCGGCGCTGCCGCCCGGCGCGGACTCTGCAGCTTCCTGCTGCCGCAGGTAGGACACTGCGGGCGTCGCGCGACGTAATGCTTGGCAATGACGGCACCGGTCAGGTCGAAGCTTGCGATGTGATCGCGCAGATCGGTACGAAATCCCGAGGCAATCGCTTTTGCAATTTCAACAGCAGCGAAGTGGATGCCGATCTGTCCGACGGCGTCGCCGATCAGGGGCGATACGGCGACCACCTGCGCCGCTCTGCGATCGAGAAATCCCTTGATCTCCCGATTGCGTATCATGCGATCGAACAGGCAAGTCCAGCAGGCGCTCTCGCCCGGCTTGAACACGGGTCCCACCAGCGGAAACACGCCGGACGGCTGCGCCAGCAGCCAGGGCGTCCCATCGCCAAAGCGCTTTCCGTTCAATTCGACGAGCCGCCGGTCAAGATAGTCGTTCGCCAGTGTGATCGTGAGCTTGGGCGACCGCTTGGTGATCCGAACACCGAGCTTGCTCAAGGCCGCGGCAAGTTCGTTGGCGCCTTTGACATCGATGGCTTCGACCCGCACGGGGCAATCGCGGAGATTCTGTTTTGCGACCTCTGGGGGCAGGCCGAGACTCGCCCAATATCCATCGACGGCGCCTGCGAACGCGTGCGGCGCTCCGCTTACGACATATCGGCGCTCCAGCAGCCGCCTGATCGCTTCCTCGATCTTGTCGGCGGGAAAATTCTTTGAGAGCTGCCGAACGATCTCTGGTGCAGCCTTACCATTTTTGCCGATCGCCGCGGCCACCGCACAATAGAGATCACCATGCAGGAAGAATTTGCGGTTCTCGGAGTAGAGGCAGACCACATCGGGAGGAATCACATAAGCGGTAAAGTTCGGCGCGAATCGCAAAATGCCCTTGCGGCTCTGCCTCGCGGTGCGGCTCTTGCCATTGACTGTCATCGGGGCGGCACGCTGATCCTGTTGCAGTCACTTCCGATCGCCGGAGCGCGGCAAACCATGGCATTGCGCGACTTGTGCGCCGCGTTCGGCCACCGGCATTCTGCGAGCAATTTGGATCACACTCGCCCACCGTCGGCAAGCTGATCAGCCAGGCGCGGCGAATGTATAACGAAAGCAAAAAATTGGCCGGGTCGTTCGGGCGCCCGGCCAATGAAATCGCGACGTGCCGACGCCCAGTCAGTGAGCGCTAGCACCAGCGGCAGCGGCCCCAGGATGCACAGCAGCCTGCGCATGAGACCAATGGCACGCCTACGCCGATCCAACCAACGCCGCAGCCGCCACATCCACCGCAACCGACACCGCAGCGGCAGCCTCTGCAGGCCCTGCATCCTCCGCAACCCCTGCAGCCTCCGCAACCTCTGGCGCCTCCGCAGCCACGGCAACCACCGCATCCCCGCGCGAGCAGCACGCGGCCTCCGACGCTTTCATCGTCGATGAGATTGAGGTGGAAGGTGGCGAGACTGACGTCGGCGAGTTCTTCCTCACTGAGCGTCGTCATATGGCCCGGCGTGAAGTTCGGCTTGTGTTGAACGTCGCCGGAGGGCACGGCGGAGGCATATGCGCTGCCCGCGAGCGAAAAAGTCAGACCGGCTAATCCCAGCGCCGGTACCGCGGCGTTGGTCGTTCGCTTCTTTCTCGAAGCTTGCTTCGCCCGCTGCATGGCCGCATCCTCCAAGTTTGGAAGAAAGGACTTCCGAAGCACGATCTTACGCCGAGCGAACGAGGCAGACAAGAATTACGGTATACACAAAATGTAATAGAGCTCGTTCTGATTGCATTCATCTTCATGAACGATATCGCGCAATTTGGTCGATTAAATCGACAATCCGCGCCCGTGGAGCGGATTGCAACGGGTGCAATTTGATGCAGTGCGCAATCGTCGGCCCGCTTGAACGGGGAAATTAGCTTGGTCGATCAACTCGGACGCTTCGCCTGGTATGAGTTGCTGACGACGGACATGCCGGCAGCAGCTGATTTTTATGGCAAGGTCATCGGCTGGGCGGTGGAAGATGCGTCGACTCCGGAATTCGCCTATACGCTGCTTACTGCAGGCGACGCCCCGGCAGTTGGACTCATGCATCTCCCGGAAGAGGGGCTGCGATTGGGAGCGAGGCCGAGATGGGTCGGCTACATCGCCGTCGATGACGTGGATGCGAAAGCCGTGCAGATCCGCCGTCGTGGGGGCGCCATTCTGGTAACGCCGACCGCCAGCAATATTGGCCGAATTTCGGTGGTCGCCGATCCGCAAGGAGCGACGTTTGCACTGGTTTCCGGGCTGACATATGGCCAACGGCAACCCAGCGGATTGGACGAGCCTGGACGCGTGGGCTGGCACGAGTTGCTGGCTGAAGACCGGAACAAGATCTTCCCGTTTTACGGCGAGCTTCTTGGCTGGCAGAAGGCTCACGCTGAAACCGGGCCGGCCGACCTGTACGAATTGTTTTCGGCGGCCGGCCAGACGATCGGCGGAATGCTCACCAAACTTCCGAGCGTATCGCAACCCTGCTGGCTCTATTACTTCAATGTCGACGACATCGGTGCGGCTGCCAAGCGCGTTGATGCTGGCGGGGGCCGGGTCCTCCAAGGTCCAATCGAGTTGCCCGACGGTTGCTGGATCTTGCGATGTGCCGATCCCCAAGGGGCTCTATTTGCGCTACAGGGAGCTTGGGATCAGAAAGGCATTGAGCGACCCTCCGCCTCGGAACTCAATTGGTCCGCCAGGTGGGGTGATGTCGCTTCGCAGGGCAAATTGGTCCTTCACAAGACCAAGCGATAGGTCGGAAACGTGTCGACCTTGTCCGCAGCAGAATTATACAGGTATTTAAATTAGGTAGATTGCGCATTTGTATTCTGAATGGTGCACCACGCTTCGCCTTTGCAGGCTTCGCGTGGCGCGGCCGCGAAGCCTGCAAGGGCGAAGCGTGTCCGGCGAAGCTCGAGCAACGCGAAAGCGAAGACGGACTGTTTACAATCACCACACCGCACTGACTCACGATCGGCAGCCGATCCTAGGCTGGCCGGCTCGACAACGCGTCGCTGTCCGAGAGCACAACCGCGGTGATCAAATTAGCAGCCATTGCGCGGACCAAGCCTGACGTCTTCGGCAGTGTCGCGGCCGCCTGACGGGACGTACCGGCCATATTTTGGCCATAGCCCGTTTCTTAAACGCCTGCGCGGGCCATGCCCCGCCTTCGTTATGCGTCGCCTGACCGATGCGGTCGCTTCGCAAGCCAATCGCAGATCATCGCTGCGCTTCCCCCCACAACATGGATGGTCTGCCAACAGCAAGAAGGACTTTGTAATGCGTAAACTTCTCGCCGCTGTGGCGGTTCTTTTGGCGTTCGCTTCAACTGCCGAAGCCCGCGGCCGTCACCATCACCATCGGCACTCTGCACATTCCGGTCGCCCAGCTGCGTGGTGCGGCTGGTTCATGCGCACCCAGGTCGGCAGCGATCCCGGTCCGCAATTCAATCTGGCCCGATCCTGGGCAAGCTACGGCACCAATGCCGGCGGCCCCTCGGTCGGCACCATCGTGGTTTGGCGTCACCACGTCGGCAAGATCGTGGGTCAGGAGAACGGCCAGTGGATCGTGCAGAGCGGCAACGACGGGCATGCCGTGCGCACGCGGCCGCGCTCGCTGGCCGGCGCCATCGCATTTCGAAATGCCTACGCTTCGTTCTAAAGCGCGATGAGATTGGGTCGAATCGTCATCGCGCTTTGGCCTCTTGTTTGAGCATGATCTTTTCGGAAGACCGCTGCGCACTTTTCCGGGTGATGCTTTAGGGAACCTCGACGCTTCAGCTGACATGCGAGCTTGCGACAGCCGGGCGGTATACGAACCGTTCATGATCGCACCTTACGCTGCAGCAGGGTTTCGCCCTGAAGCCCTCAGACGGGCGCCGTCATCTGTGTTGACCAGATGGCGGCGCCTTTTTCAGGAGCCAATTGGCTTGCCCCAGAAGTCGAAAAAAGTTGCGACGGCCGCTCAGACTGTTTCTTACTGGTCGGCCGCTTACGTCAGTCTCTGCAATGGCGTGACGGTTTTCGCTGTGACCGGCGGCGTGCTCGGGTTTCTGCTGGTCGCCAAGCACTATCTGTGAACTTCAGCGCTTTCCGAGACTCCTCAGATACGCGCAGAACATGTCGGCCATGGCGTCGGCATAGGTCGCGATCTCGGCGGGCGTTCGCGGGCTCTCGGAAAAATCCTTGCCCACCGTGCTCAGCGTCGTCGTGATCAAATCGCCGGCCATCGCGCGCACCGCGCCGGACGCTTTCGGCGATGCCGCGCGCATGAACGCTTCGACGATGCGCTCGCCCGATGCCCGTGCCGCGCGCGCCTCGGGCGCATCGCGATAGAGCGGCGCGGCGTCGCTGAGCGCGACGCGCACCGCGGCCTCCTCGCATTCGGAGCGGATGAAGGCGTGCACCAACGAACGCAGCCGATCCAATGGCGGCCGCCTGGCATCCTCGAGAATGTCACTCAGCAGGCTGGTGGTCTGCCGCCTGCGACAGGGCAATATGCGCGAGCTCGAAACCGTCGGCGACATCAAGTCGGCGATCAACATCTCCGACGATGCGCTGCTGAAGGAGATGTTCAAGGATTGGGGGACGTTTCAGACCCGGCTGGCGCAAGCCATCGAGAAGAAGTCGCCAAGCGACGTCAGGCAGACGCTCGAGCCCTGGCTGAAGCGCAACAAGGACTTCATGAAACAGCTGCTCGTCGAAACCCAGGGTAAGGTGGAGAAGCTGCGGCCGCTGGAGGCCCGCTAGAGCACAAGGAGCGCAGATCCGCTTCGGCCGGACCCTGCCGCTCAGATCATCGCAGCGACACGTTCGAGGCCAATCAGGCGCGCCAGCGAACGGACCTCGTTCTTCTGATCCTCGCGGAGCTGGAACAGCAGCGGCATCGCCGCCGACTTCAGCTGCTGGACCTCCTCGGAGTCCGGATCGATCGGCATGCTGCCGGATGCGGGATCGCCCTGGCGCTTGGCGTGGATCTTGCGGGCGACGGCGCGCAATGCGGCCTCGACCGCCGGCCAGTAATATTCCTGCGACGACGACAGCTTCAGCCGGTCCTTGATGCCGGCGATCTGGGCGTCGCTCAGCAGGGCGTAGCTCTTCTGCGGCGCCGGCTTGGCCGCAGCCTTGGGCTTCGGCGGCGCCGGGGCGACCGGCGCGGGTTCGGCGATCTTCGGCTGAGCCGCATCGACGGGGTCGGTGATCTTCGGCAGGCCGACATCGGTCGGCTCGACGGAGGCATAGGCCTGGCGCACCGTGTCAGTCGCGCCCGGAATCGCGGCTTGGGCCCGTAACAGGAGCGGAGACGGATTGGCGGGAGGCTCAATCGGCTGGGGCGCCTCAAACGAGGCCGCGGCAAGCGTCGAGACGGCGAGCTTGTCCTGCTTGCTGGCACGATTGGCGACCGGTCCAATGTCGGCCTGCGCCGCCGGCAGGCTGTCACGGCCCAAAATGGCTGTTACCGCGGCGCCCGCGAGGAGGAAGCATGTCAGCGCGGCGAGGGTGATGGCTCTGGTCAAAAACTACTCCATTGCCGGCCGGTGTCACCGCAAACTGCGCGCGAAATGCGGCGGTACCGTGCCGTGACGACGCCAAATAGGTGAAATTGTCCCGAAACGGCCGGAAAATCAGGCCGCGACGTCGAGCTCATAGGCCTCTTGGATATCGGCGACGATCTCATGCGCCGTCCAGAGCGCGCCGGGCTGGACCGTGTGCATGCTGACCGTCCAGTTGGTGCGGCGGGTGCGCGGCGTGCTGACAATGTCGAATTCGACCTGACGGCACAGCGGATGCCGCTGCAGGGCGTAAAACACCCGGGTCCGGAGCTCGTCGAGTGATGCCGGGGTCTTGGAGAGCGGCTCAAAAGCCATGTCGCATTCCCACAAACTACCGGGCGACCAGCCGTGGCGGCCCGTGACGCTATTGTTGGGACTGGCATGGTTAATGCCGCGTTAAGCGGATGGGCGGGATTTGAGTGCTGCTATTTCGCGAACCAGCGCGGTTTCGAGCACCGGTTGGCGCGAAGAGAACGCGTCAAAGCAGCGACTCTAGAGCCGCACCCGCGCGCTCGCCGCCTCATACTCCGCGATCGTCTGCGCCACGAGTTCGTCGACGCCGAGCACCCCGGTCACCCCTGAGGTGGAATGACCGCCGCTCCAGATATCGCGCCAGCGTTTGGGGCGGCTTTCGCGGGCGCCGATGTCGATGTCCTTGCCGATGTCGATCGCACCGCGTGCCGGCAGGTCGTCGGGATCGAGACCGGCGGCCTCGATCGAGGGCCGCAGCATGTTGGTCTGCAGGCCGGTGAACGCCGTCGTGAGCATGACGTCGTCGGCGGTGGAAGAGACCAGCATCTGCTTGTACCTGCCGTCCGCCATGCTCTCGCGCGTCGCGATGAACTTGGTGCCCATATAGGCGAGGTCGCAGCCGAGCGCCTCTGCGGCGCGGAGCGCGTGGCCGTCGCTGATGCCGCCGGCAAGCACGATCGGTCCATCGAAGAAGCCGCGCACAGCGCGGACGAACACGAACGGATTGAGCCAGCCGGTCTGGCCGCCCGCACCCGCAGTGAGCAGCACGAGCCCGTCGGCGCCGGCTGCTGCTGCGCGCTCGGCATGGCGGATCGAGGCGACGTCGGCGAACACCAGCGCGCCGGCATCGTGCAGAGGGCCAAGCACCGGCGCGGGCGAGCCGACCGAGGTGATCACAAGCTCGGGCTTGTGCCGCAGCAGCACGGCGAGATCCTGGGCCAGCCGCGTGTTGGAGCGATGCACGATCAGGTTCGGGCAGATCGGCGCCGCGGCTCTACCGCTGGCGTCGGCATGCGCCTGCAGGCGGCGCGCGATGTCGCCGAGCCAGGCATCGAGCTGTTCCGTCTCACGGCAATTCACCGTCGGAAACGAACCGATCACGCCGTTGCGGCAGGCCGCTACCACCAGTTCGACACCGGAAACCAGGAACATCGGTGCTGCAATCAGCGGCAGCCGCAGGCGACCGCGAAAACGCGCGAGAGGATCGGCGGACAAGTTGTTTCTTCCCATCGTCATTGTGTTAGCGTTGCCGCCAACATTGGCACGACAAAAGCCAAAGACAAAGGCGGGAGGGACAACCAGATGAGCAATCCGCTCTATGCATTTCCGGCGGTGTGCGAACAGACCCTGCGGGCGCTGGCGCGCTATCCATCGCGCACCGCCTTCGCATGGCCGGGCGGCTCGCTCAGCTATCAGGGCGCGACCGACCTGATCGGACGCATGCAGAGCGTGTTCATGCGGCTCGGCTTTGCGCCTGGCACCCGCGTCGCGCTGCTCACCGCCAACCGCGCCGACAGTTGGTGCGCCGGCGTCGCCGCGCAATTGTCGCGGCTCGCGATCACCTGGCTGCATCCGCTGGGCTCGCTCGACGACCAGCTGTTCCAGATCGAGGATTCCGAAGCGCAGATGCTGATCGTCGACGGCATCACGTTTCGCGATCGCGGCGGCGAGCTCACGGCGAAGGCGCAGGGCCTGAAGACCGTGTTCACGCTCGGCCCGGCGGATTACGGCGCCGACCTGTTGCAGGTGGCTGGGGACGCCGGCAGCGCAAGCGCGAAGAGTTTCGCCCGCGCCGACGACATCTCGACCTTGAACTACACCGGTGGCACGACCGGCAAATCCAAGGGCGCGCTGCGCTATCACCGCGAATATGGCGGCTTCGCCGCCGCGATCCTCGCCGATTTCGAGATTCCGGAGACGCCGCGCTACCTCACCGTGGCCCCCATCAGCCATGTCGCGGGCACCAAAGTGCTGCCGACGCTGATGCGCGGCGGCACCGTGCACATGCTGAAAGGGTTCGATCCGGAGGCCGTGTTCACGACCATCGCGCGCGAGAAGATCAACTTCACGCTGTTCGTGCCGACCATGATCTATGTGATGCTGGATCATCCCGCGCTCGACAAGACCGACCTCTCCTCGCTCGAACTCCTGCTCTACGGCGCGTCCGCGATGTCGCCGAGCCGGCTGGTCGAAGGCATCGAGCGGATCGGCCCGGTGTTCTCGCAGCTTTATGGCCAGACCGAATGCTATCCGGTCTCGGTGCTGCGCAAGGCGGATCATGACCCGAAGACACCGGACCTGTTCCTGTCCTGCGGCTTCCCGATCGCCGCCTGCCAGGTCAAGATCCTCGATCAGGACGACGAGGAGGTCGCGACCGGCGAGGCCGGCGAGATCTGCGTGCGCGCCACGCATGTGATGGCCGAATACTGGAAACGGCCCGACATCACGGCGGAGACGCTGAAGAGCGGCTGGCTGCACACCGGCGACATCGCGCGCATGGACGAGCGCGGCTACATGTTCATCCTCGACCGCAAGAAGGACATGATCGTCTCCGGCGGCTTCAACATCTTCCCGCGCGAAGTCGAGGATGTCTTGTCGCAACACGCCGACGTCGCGATGGTCGCCGTGGTCGGCGTGCCCGACGACAAATGGGGCGAGGCCGTCACCGCAGTCGTGGTCGCGCGCGAGGGCGCTGCGCCCGACGCCGACGAGCTGATCGGACTGGTGAAGGCGAAGAAGGGCTCGGCGCACGCGCCGAAGCAGATCCAGTTCGTCAAGGAGCTGCCGATGACCGGCGTCGGCAAGGTCGACAAGAAGGTGCTGAAGGCGCGCTTCTGGAGCGGCCGCGACCGCATGGTGGGGTAGGATGCTCGCACGACGATTGCTGGTCCCGTCATCCTGAGAGGTTGTGACGCTTTTGCTCCGCCGTCATTGCGAGGAGCGAAGCGACGAAGCAATCCATCTCTCCGACCTGCCGGGCTATGGATTGCTTCGCTTCGCTCGCAATGACGCGGATGGAGCTGTGCGCACCGTCACCCTGAGGCGCGAGCGGAGCGAGCCTCGAAGGATGCACGGCCCCGATGTTTCAGCTTGCGCTATCTCCGCTTGCGGCAGCAGCCGGGCCGGCGCCCTTCGAGACGCCGCTTCGCGGCTCCTCAGGGTGACGGGGACAGAGTGGAAGGCGTGGCGAGACTGTCGGCGCTGGCGGCAGCAGCTTGCTGACCGGTGCCCTGCCCGAGCAACTGATCGAGCCGGTCGCGCAGCTGATCCTGGTGGTAGGGCTTGGCCAGCCGCGGCAGGTCGACCTGGGTGCCGTCGGGCAGTTCGGCATAGCCGGTGGCGAGCAGCACCAGAAGCTGCGGCCGCACCTTGCGCGCAGCGGCGGCGAGTTCGATGCCGGTCATGCCGGGCATCACGTGATCGGTCATCATCAGGTCGATCTCCTGGTCGCTCCTGAGGATTTCGAGCGCCTGCGGTCCGGAATTGACGCCGATCACGCGGTGACCGAGGTCCTCCAGCATTTCCATGGTGGACATCGCGATCAACGGATCATCGTCAACCAGCAGGATCACCGCCGAGCGCTTGACCGTCTGCGCTGCAGGCGCCGGGCTCTCGACCTCCGGCACCGCCGTTGCAACCGGCAGCACCAGTGCAGCCGTGGTGCCCTTGCCGACCGCGCTCGACAGCTCCAGCTCGCCGCCGAGCTGCTCGGCGAGCCCATGCACCATCGACAGGCCGAGCCCGGTGCCCTTGCCCACCGGCTTCGACGAGAAGAACGGCTCGATCGCGCGCTTCAGCACGTCCGGCGACATGCCGGTGCCGCTGTCGATCACCGAGAGCTTCAAATAGTCGCCAGGCTGCAGCGCCGGATCATTCTTCGCCTGCCAGGCCGCGAGGCGGATCTCGATCACGCCGCCATCCGGCATCGCGTCGCGCGCATTGATCGCAAGGTTTAGCACCGCGAGCTCAAGCTGGTTGCTGTCGACGCAGGCAAGCGGCAGCCCCTCGGGAATGTCGAGCCGCAGCATGATGCGCGGTCCGAGCGAGCGCTCGAGCAGATTGC
The DNA here is from genome assembly GCF_054056795.1 of Bradyrhizobium sp. USDA 3315. Taxonomy (NCBI): domain Bacteria; kingdom Pseudomonadati; phylum Pseudomonadota; class Alphaproteobacteria; order Hyphomicrobiales; family Nitrobacteraceae; genus Bradyrhizobium; species Bradyrhizobium sp. USDA 3315. Next base: position 882,238 of record NZ_JBSRYP010000001.1, read on the forward strand.
TCATATCGCGCACCAGCGCGCCGAGATCGACCGGCACCGCGCGCAGATCCTGCTGCCGCGCGAATGCCAGCAGCCGCTGCGTCAACGACGCGCCGCGCTCGGCGCCCTGCAATGCGCCGTCGACCAGCCGACGCAGGCGTGGGTCCTCCGGCAAGCGCTTGCGCAGCAGATCGAGATTGCCCATCACCGCCATCAGCAGATTGTTGAAGTCGTGCGCGACGCCGCCGGTGAGCTGGCCGATCGCCTCCATCTTCTGGGCATGGCGGAGCTGTTCCTGCGCCCGCTCGCGCGCCGCGACCTCCTTCATCAGGTCGGCGGTGCGCTGCTCGACCCGCTGCTCCAGCGTCGCGGTGAGTTCGGCGAGTGCGGTGCGCTCGGCGGCAAGCTGCGCCAGCAATGCCTCGCGCTCGATCTCCGCGGTCTTGCGTGCGCTGATGTCGGAGCAAACGCCGACCAGCGAGCGGATGCCGCCGTCGGGCCGACGCACCGCACGCGCGCGCACGTCAACCCAGTGCTCGGTGCCGTCGGGCCAGATGTTGCGGTATTCGATCTGATAATCCGAGCCGGTGCGCAACGTTTGTTCGACGATCTCGCTCCGGCGCGCGCGGTCGTCGGGATGCACCGCGGCCAGGAGATCCTGATAGGTGAAGGTATCGCCCGGCCTGCGCCCGAAATATGTCTTGCAGGTCGGCGACGCCTCGAGCTCGAAATCCGGCAGGTGAAGCTCGAGCGCGCCGAGATGACCGGCATTGAGCGCGGTCTGCAGCAGACCTTCGCTCTCGGTCAGATCCTCGAGGATCTGACGGGTCTGGTATTGGCGGCGGCGGCCGCGCACCGTCGCGGCGACCAGGCTTACCAGCGTGGTCGGATGAAACGGCCGCTCGATGAAGGTGACATTGCCGAGCGCCCGGCCGAGCCGCGCGGCTTCGGGATTGCGCTCGGGTCCCCCCTTCTCGCTGATCAGTACGATAGGAAAATCCGACCATGACGGCTGCTCGTTCAGCCAGTGCGTCAGGCCGGCGAGATCGGCGGCACTGATCACCTCGTCGGCAATGATGGCAAGGCCCGCTCCGCTTGCGATCTGGCGTTCGAGCTCGGCGAGATCACCGCAGATGTTGGCGTAATAGCCAGCTTCCTTGATCAGGTGGGCAGTCTTGACGGCGTCCCGCTCGCTCGCGGCGAGGATGACCGCGCGTTCCGAGGACGGACCAGGCTTCATCGCGTCTGTCCCTGCGGCGGCCGGGCGTCGACACCGTCCGGCACATCACACAACCGCCGGACGGCCATGGCCACGATGCCGGCGGCGGGATCAATACGCATCATGGGACCCCCTAACGGGAGCGAAACTCGCACCTGCCGCCAACCGTTCCCGGGAAGCGGAGTTATTTTTGCCGCAGGGGCAGTCGCTTGGGACTGTCCCTCGGCCGTGGCCGCAGGATCAACGAGCGCGTCCTAGCGCCGCTCGATGACCAGGCTCTGGACCGCCTGGCCGAAATAGCCGCGCTGATCGGCGAGCCGCGACATTGCAAGCCCGGCGCCGTCGGGCCCGATCCAGGACTGGCCGTCGAGCAGGATCCAGTCGCCGACCGGCTCGCGCGCCAGGCTCACCGAGAGATCAGCGTTGATGAAGGTCCATTGGCTGAAATCGAGCGCCGGCGAGGTGCCGTTGGAGAAGTCCGAGGCAACCACTGCCCGCATCGCCTGCGAGACGGCGGCGCCCGCAATCAGCGGGCGGTCAACGCGGAACCAGATCGCACCAGGTCCCATCACGCCGAAGCGGCCGCGCGCGGCCCGCATCGAGATGCACTTCACGAACGGACTGTTCGCAAGGTTGCCCGGCTCGATCATACTTTCGTCGGGCCCCGGCAGATCGACCGCAAGCGGGGCGATGTCAGGCGGCAATTCGGCGGTCTGTTGCTTGATCTTGAGCACCGTGGCCGAAACCACGAGAACGCCGTCGGCAAGCAGCCTGACGCCACAGAGCTGGATCTTGCGGCCGTCGCGCAGGACCTCGCTCTGCACGGTCAGCGGCGCCACCGGCACCGGGCGCATCAGGTCGATGGTGACGCGCGCGATCCGCATCGGCACCGGCGTCGGAAGGGCTTCGGCCGCCCACACCACCAGCGCTGCCGGTGCGGAGCCGTGCTGCATCCGCGGATCCCACGGACCCGCGGCGTCAGGACTGGTGACGACGCGGTCGCCGTCAACGCGAAAGATCGGCTCCATCAGGCGAGCGCCGGATCGACCGCGTCTTCATACTCTTTCCTGAACCGGGCGATCAGCTCGGCTGCGGGCACCACCTTGGAGATGCTGCCGACGCCCTGGCCCGAGCCCCAGATCTCCTTCCAGGCCTTCGGCTTGGCGCGCTCGCCGGATGCATCGGTGCCGAAGCTCATCTTCGAGGGATCGGAGGTCGGCAGGTTTTCCGGATCCATGCCGGCCGCGACGATCGACGGCTTCAGATAATTGCCGTGCACGCCGGTGAACAGGTTGGAGTAGACGATGTCCTCGGCGGACGAATTGGTGATCATGTCCTTGTAGCCCTCGACCGCGTTTGCCTCTTTGGTCGCGATGAAGGCCGAGCCGATATAGGCGAAGTCGGCACCGATGATGCGCGCGGCGCGGATGGCGCGGCCGTTGGAGATGGTGCCCGACAGCGCGATCGGCCCGTCGAACCATTGCCGCGTCTCCGACACGAACGGGAACGGCGACAGCGTGCCGGCGTGACCGCCGGCGCCGGCCGCGACCAGGATCAGGCCGTCGGCGCCCTTCTCGATCGCCTTGTGCGCGAACTTCTGGTTGATCACGTCGTGGAAGACGATGCCGCCCCAGCCGTGGACGGCCTGGTTGAGCTCCTCGCGCGCGCCGAGCGAGGAGATGATCATCGGCACCTTGTGCTTCTCGCAAAGCGCCATGTCGTGATCGAGCCGGTTGTTCGACTTGTGCACGATCTGGTTCACCGCGAACGGCGCCGACGGCCGCTCCGGATGCGCCTTGTCATAGGCGGCGAGCTCTTCCTTGATCCGGTACAGCCATTCGTCGAGCAGCTCCGGCGGCCGCGCGTTCAACGCCGGAAACGAGCCGACCACGCCGGCCTTGCACTGCGCGATAACGAGGTCGGGCACGGAGATGATGAACAGCGGCGCCCCGATCACGGGAAGAGACAGGCGGCCCTTGAACAGAGCAGGCATGGACATTTGAAGCGGATCCTCAAGCGTTGGTCGTTGGTTGATCTCGAATGCTGACCGTCATACCAACAAGGCAATCTTTCCAGTGTCAAGTATTGCGTTTTGGCGCTGCAAAAAGGATGACAAATCCTCATCCTGAAACCGTGTTTTCGCGGGCGCCTGGCATCCCAGACGCAAAGCCTGGCCGTCGCTATTGGCAGACCGCCCGTGTCACGAAATTTTCCGTCCTGCAGTCGTTCGGGCCGCGCTTGTGGCCCGGCAGATAGACCAGCGGCGAGCATTTCTCGGAGGCGTCGGTATCGATGCCCTTGCCTTCCCGAAACCCCTTGCTCTGGCACAGCCGGTCGGCGCCGATCTTGCAGTCCGGCGCACCGTTCGAGGCCACCACGCAGGCCGCGCGTCCGGTCACCACCGTCGAGGGGCGCGCGATGTTCGACAAATCGTTGATGGTCTCGCCGGGGCTCTTCAGCGGCGGCAGCGCCGATTTCGACTTCTCGAACAGCTTTCCGATTTCATTGATCAGCCCGGGATTCTCGCGCTCGACCGGCGCCGGCGGCAGCTCGATCTGTTGCTGCTGCGAAGGCGCGACCGGCTGCTGCGCCGGCGACTGCACGCCAAGCGTCGGCGGTGCTGTCTGGGCCCGGCTGTAGTCGAGGGTCGTCAGCGTCATCGACAGCGCAAGACCTGACAGCACAAGACCCGACAGCGCAATGCGCGCCCTTGCGCGCGTGGGCCTGACGAGCGTGAGCCCGGCAGGATCGAGCAGGTCCGCGATTCCATCAGCCATCGCGCTGAGCGTAACCCGAAGCCGCGCGCAGGCAAAGCCGCAAGCGGTCGGTCGCTAGTGTCCCGAATCCGAAGTTCGCATCATTTGCCGCACCTTCGGAGCGAACTTCGGATTCGATAAGGACACTAGCAAACTTATGATTCTAGTGTGCTTTATGAATGCGAAGTTCGTGAAAGTGGCTGCCGCGAAATCGCACGAACTTCGCATTCAGCACACTAGATCAGCTTGAATGCGACAACAAAGCCCAGCACCAGCACGATCGCGCCGATCGCGACCCACAGGCCGAGCCGCTTCTCGAGCTCGGCGCGGATGAAATCGCCATAGCGGTTGAGCAGCACCGCGACGAAGAAGAAGCGGCCGCCACGCGCGACGATCGAGCACAGGATGAACAGCCAGATGTTGTAGCCGGCAAAGCCTGATGTGATCGTCACGAGCTTGTAGGGGATCGGCGTCAGTCCCTTCAGCAGGATGATCACGGCGCCCCATTCGGCGTAGGAGGCGCGGAACGCGTCGACCTTGTCGGAGAGGCCGTAGAGATGGATCAGCCACTGCCCGAGCGAGTCGTAGAGTAGTGCGCCGATCGCATAACCGAGCACGCCGCCGGCAACTGACGCTGCCGTGCAGACCGCGGCGAACCACCACGCCCGCTTCGGCCGCGCCAGCGACATCGGCAGCAGCATGATGTCGGGAGGGATCGGGAAGAAGGAGCTCTCAGCGAAGGCGACGGCCGCGAGAATCCACAGCGCATGGGGCTTGTCGGCCGCGTCGACGCACCAGTCGTAAATCCGTTTCAACATGGGCGCGATGAACCATCATGGAGCGGATTTGTCCATGCCGGGATTGAGCTGAATCTGGTTGATTTACGGCTACCGTTTGCGCAGCCGGTTCTCCAGCGCGACAATTCGGCGCCGAACCACCGGGACCGGCGCGGGTTTGGGCAGCTTGACCGGCGACTTCGGCAGCTTCTCGGCGATCCCGAGCAGCCGCTCGCGCCGCTCCATCTCGCGCCAGACATCCTCCGGCTTCACGCCGGCCGACGCCCAGAGAACGGCGAGATTGTAGAACAGGTCGGCGCTTTCGCGAATGACGGCATCCGACTTGCCGCTCACGGCGTCGATCACCACTTCGATCGCTTCCTCGGCGAGCTTCTTGGCCATCTTGGCCGGGCCGCGCTGGAACAGCCGTGCCGTGCGCGACGTAGCCGGATCTAGATCCTTGGCCGCGATCACCGCCTGGTAAAGCCGCTCGATCGAATCACTCATGCTTCGAGCCTAATCGAAACGCGTCGCCAGCGTGTTAACGGCGACGACGAAAAAATCCACCGGGCCGCGGCCGGTGGATTGGATGCTTTGTGACAGTTCTGAGAACCGCCGACCGCCGTCAGTACGGCTGATACGGCAGTTGCGAGCGGCGCCCGTAATAGCCGCGGTAACCATAGTACGGTCCGCCGCCATAATAGACCGGGCCGCCACCATAGTAGACGGGACCACCGTAGTAGCCCGGGCCACCATAGTAGCCGTAGGAGTCGTAATAGTCGCGGCGGCTCTGAGCAGCGGCGATCGCGAGGCCCGTGCCGACGATCCCGGCGAACGCCGCCGCAGCCGCTGCGCCACCGCCGCCATAGTAGCGACGGCGGGCACTGATGTCGGTCGCGCCGCTCGTGCCTTGTGACGTCGTCACAGCGGTCACCTTGCCTGTCTGAGCAGAGCCTGCGAACGCCATCGTCGGCTCGACGGCCGTCAACGCCACCGCGGCAACCGTTGCCAATGTGGCTGCGCGGCCAATGGACGAAAAAACACCTTTTCGCGCAAACATTGCAGTCATCCTTTGTGGAAGCCGGCCCGACGGGCCTTGGTTAGCTAACCCACTGCCTCCAGATTAGGTTCCCCAAACCGAATGCAAGCTGAACGACCTGAGGTGAAAACATGGCAAGCCGAAGCCTGGCAGTCATCGACCGTTCACCTTGCCTGGGGCAAAATGCCTGCAAATAACGCTTGAAATTGACGCTTGCTCTGGCGCATTCGATGTCATGAAGCAGGCGCGCCGGCGCGGCACTTTGTCTCGCCTCCCGGATGTCATGATGCAGGTAAGTCGGACCACCGTTCTCCGCTGGATACTGGCCGGCATGATCGGCCTCACGGGGGGCGTGTGGCCGGTGTTGACGCCGCTGCGCGCCAGCGATCTGCCGCCGCCGCTCACCATCCAGTTCACGCTCGACCGTCCGCTTGATGCCGCCGCCGCGCCATTCGTGATGGCGTCGACCGGCGGCCTGTTCAGCGCGGAGGGCCTTGCGGTCGGCACCAACGTCGCGACCAGCTCGGCGGATGCCATCGCGCGCGTCGCCGACGGCTCGAGCGATTTCGCCCTCGTCGACATCAACTCGCTGATCGGCTTTCGCGACAAGCCTGGTGCTGCGCCCGTCAAGGCGGTGTTCGTGCTGTTCAACCAGGCGCCCTATGCGATCATCGCGCGCAAGAGCCGCGGCATCAGGACGCTGAGCGACATGCAGGGCAAGAGCCTCGGCGTCGCCGAGGGCGATCTCTCGATCCGGCTGTGGCCCGCGGTCGCGAAGCAGAACGGCATCAAGCTGTCGAGCGTGAAGCAGAGCACGATCAGCGCCGCGGTGCGCGAGCCGATGCTCTCCGCCGGCCAGGTCGATGCCGTTACCGGCTTCTCCTATCTCTCGGCGATCAATTTGCGCGATCGCGGCGTGCCCGCCGACGATCTCGCGGTGCTGCGCTTCGCCGACTATGGCTGCGAGGCCTACGGCTTTGCCGTGATCGTCAGCCCGCGCCTTGCCGCCGCGAAGCCGGATGCGGTGAAAGGATTCGTGCGCGCGGCGATCGGCGGCACCAACCTCGCGATCAAGGATCCGGCCGGCGCCGCCGGCGAGGTCGCGAGCCGGATGGATGGCGGCTCGCGCGATCTGGAGCTGGAGCGGCTGAACGCCATCATCCGCGACAACATCCTGACCAGCGAGGTGAAGCGCGACGGCATCGGCGGCATCGAGACGGAGCGCTTCGAGCGCTCGGTCGACCAGCTCGCGGAGGACTTCAAATTCCAGAAGCGGCCGCACGCCGCCGACATCTTCGACGAGGCTTTCCTGCCGCCGATCGACGGCCGCCTGGTGAATTGAGAGCATGCGAAGCGGCACCAAATGTTCAGCGTCGTCCTGGCGAAAGCCCATAGGCGCTAAGATAGTTTGATCATAGTCTGATAGTGGCGCTTATGTCTGGGTGGCTCGCGTAGATGTCGCCGGAGAGCGTGACTGGCTCTGCAGAGTAGAGCGATTGCGGGCTGTGGAATGATCGCTTGCCGTAGCGAAGCTACGAGCTGGCGCAGCAGACGCCACGTCACTGGGTGGGTCAGGCGGCGTCGGCCAAGCGGGGAGAGTCTTCGAGTTCGTCGACGAGCGGCTCGAGCAATAGAATGATCAGCAGATGAGCGAGGATATGGGGTCTGGCGGACCGCTCGTCGGTTCCGGGAGGTCCCTTCAGGCCAATCAGGCTTTTCAGCCGCTTGAAGCCGAGCTCAATGCGCCATCGCAGCCGATAGAGGGCGAGGATATCTGCAGTCGTGAAGTCCTCTGGCCTGAGTGAGGTCACCAGGATCACCCAATCTGCGGCGTCAAGTGTTTGCCTGGAGAGCTGATGACCTCCCTTTTGTGCAGTCCGGCGCGCCTTGCGTCGCGCAGCCGCAGCAGCTTGCGCCGGCTTCTTCGCGGCAACCAGACGCACTGCGAGCGGCGGCGCACCTGACTTGCGCTTTATCCAAATCGGCCGATCGATCAGGCCACGCGCCGAGGCGTTGCGCAGTTCGGCAGTGAGGTCAACAAGATTACCTTCGGCATCGAGCCAGCGCGCGCTCTTCCAGCCGGCCCGGATCACGAAGTCCGCATCGGCATCGACGAGATGCGCCATGCGCTCCGGTTGCAGATAGGCGCGATCGGCAAGACGGATCTCACCGGCAACCGCCGGTATCCGATCCAGCGTCTCGCCCGCTCGCTGATCGGTCAGTTCGAAGTGACCAAAGCGCTCCTGCGGAAGATCGAACGCGCTATGGATACGCCACACTGCGTTCTTGTTCCTGCCGCTCGTCCCAGCCTTGGGGACCGTCGTGGCGTCAACAATACGGATCAGACGACCGCGGCTCGCCTTCGGCGCCGCGGCGGCAAGCGCCTGCTCGACCAAGATTGCCAGCCAATCTCCGCACTGACGTAAGCGATACAACAGAGCCACGTTGGAGATATCGACAAGCCCAACCGACGTGGCCCATGCCGCCGTCAACCGCAGCCCTTTCTCACCAAGGCAATAAGCCAAGATCAGGCGCAGCAAGTCGACCGCATTGCTGATCTCCCGCGGACGGACAAACGCCTTCGTCTTGCGCGCGCTAATGTTCAGAGCCTCGGCTCCGCCAAGTCGGGCGACAACGCGCGCCCAATCTTTGTTCACAAGCGATTCGTGTGCCATTCCATCTTGGAATCACAAGCGAATCCAAGGCGCAAATCCTATTTTAGCGCCTATGGGCGAAAGCCAGGACCCATTACCCCAGCCGTTTGTTGTTGCGCGACGCTGGGGCCACTATCCCGCTCCCAATCAAATTCGGTGGCTATGGGTCCTGGCTTTCGCCAGGACGACGGCGTAGGGAGCCGCTCGCCACAATCACCCTCACCCTGAGCATGACGCGCTGTCACCGCTGGCCCTGCATCGCGAACCCTGATTAAATTGCATTCCCGCCTGATCGGGCGCCCACCGCTGACGAGTGCCGCCGGCATGTCCATGCTTCGCCTCTATACCCGCGTCCTCGAACTGCTCGGCAAGGAGGCGCGGCTCGGCTGGATCCTGGCCATCGCCAACGTGCTGCTCGCCGGCGCGCAATTCGCCGAGCCGGTGCTGTTCGGCAAGATCGTCGACGTGCTGTCGGGCCGGCCGGTCACCGGGCTGTTCGCGACCTCCTCGGCATGGCCGCTGCTCGTCGCCTGGGCGGCGTTCGGCCTGTTCACGATCGGCTGCAGCGCGATCGTGGCGCTGCAGGCCGACCGGCTGGCGCACCGCCAGCGCCAGGCGGTGCTGACCGATTATTTCGAGCACATCCTTCAGCTGCCGCTGACCTTCCATTCCGGCACCCATTCCGGGCGGCTGATGAAGGTGATGCTGAACGGCACCGACGCGCTGTGGCGGCTCTGGCTCGGCTTCTTCCGCGAGCATTTCGCCGCGATCATGTCGCTGATCGTGCTGCTGCCGCTCTCGCTCTACATCAACTGGCGGCTGGCGGTCCTGCTGTTCGGGCTCTGCGTCGTGTTCACCGTGCTGACCACGCTGGTGGTGCGCAAGACCTACGGCATGCAGAGCGAGGTCGAGGCCTATTACAGCGACCTCTCGGCGCGCGCCTCGGACGCGCTCGGCAATGTCGCGCTGGTGCAGAGCTTCGTGCGGATCGATTCCGAGGTGCAGGGCCTGCGCTACGTCGCCGACAAGCTGCTCGCGGTGCAGATGCCGGTGCTGTCATGGTGGGCGCTGGTCACCGTGATCACGCGCGCCTCGACCACGATCACGGTGCTCGCGATCTTCACCGTCGGCATCGCGCTGCATAACCAGGACCTCACCACGGTCGGCGAGATCGTGATGTTCGTCTCGTTCGCCACCATGCTGATCCAGAAGCTCGAGCAGGTGGTCAGCTTCATCAACAACGTGTTCATGGAAGCGCCGCGCCTGCAGGAGTTCTTCGACGTGCTCGATGCGGTGCCGGCGGTGCGCGACCGGCCCGGCGCGGTCGATCCCGGACGGCTGTCCGGCCTCGTCGAGTTCGACGACGTCTCGTTCTCCTATGACGGCAAGCGGCCGGCGATCGAGGATCTCAGCTTCACCGCCTTGCCGGGCCAGACCATCGCGCTGGTCGGCTCGACCGGCGCCGGCAAATCGACCGCGATCGCGCTGCTGCATCGCGCGTTCGATCCGCAATCGGGCATCATCAGGATCGACGGTATGGACATACGCGCGCTGAAGCTGACGGCGCTGCGGCGAAACATCGGCGTGGTGTTCCAGGAGGCGCTGCTGTTCAACCGCTCGCTCGCCGACAATCTGCGCGTCGGCAAGCCCGACGCGACCGACGAGGAGCTGCGCACCGCCGCGGCGCGCGCGCAGGCGCTGGATTTCATCGAGCGCAGCGAAAAGAAGTTCGATACCCATGCCGGCGAGCGCGGCCGCATGCTGTCCGGCGGCGAACGCCAGCGGCTGTCGATCGCGCGTGCGCTGCTGAAGGATCCGCCGATCCTGATCCTCGACGAGGCCACCAGCGCCCTCGACGCCGTCACCGAGGCCAAGGTGAATGCCGCTCTCGACGAAGTGATGAAGGGCCGTACCACCTTCGTGATCGCGCATCGCCTGTCCACCATCCGCCACGCCACCCGCATCCTGCTGTTCGACCAGGGACGGGTGATCGAAAGCGGAACTTTCGATGAACTGGTGGCGAAAGGCGGGCGTTTTGCCGAACTGGCGCGGGCCCAGTTCATGGTCCAGGAACAGGCGCGCGCCGGCATCGAGACACCATAATTCCCGCCTTTCCAATTGAGGCGGCTGCCGAAATTCAGCCGATTTCGTCCACGATATAATTCCCCGGCCTCTGTTCTCTGCTGGCAAGCCGGTATAGGGTTTGCATCGCCGCAATGCGGCGCCGGACACGCTTGAAACCCGTACGTCACAATCGCAAGACCTCCTTTTTTCAAGGCGGGTCTCAAAGGACCGGAACCGGATTCGTGCACCTTCCTCGCCCGTCATTGAAATGGATTCTGGCCGTCGCGATGCTCGCCGTCGCCGCGCCGCAAATGGCGCAAGCCGAGGCACTGCTGGTTGTCGAGGCCGATTCCGGAAAGGTGCTGCAGGCCGACAATGCGACGATGCCGTGGTACCCGGCTTCGCTCAGCAAGATGATGACGGCCTATGTGACGCTGAAGGCGGTCAAGGACGGCCGCGTCTCGCTCGACACGCTGCTCACGGTGTCGCCGACCGCGTCGTCGCAGTCGCCCTCGAAGATGGGCTTCCGGCCCGGCACCCAGGTCACCGTCGACAACGCGCTGAAGATGATGCTGGTGAAGTCGGCCAACGACATGGCCGTGGTGCTGGCCGAGGGCATCGGCGGTTCGATCGACGGCTTTGCCGGGATGATGAACCAGACCGCGCAAAGGCTCGGCATGACGCAAACGAGCTACGTCAATCCGAACGGCCTGCCCGCCGACGGCCAGATCACCTCGGCGCGCGACATGGCGATCCTCGCCCGCGCCATCATCCGCGACCTGCCGGAATACGAGTATTTCGTCCACATCCCGTCGATCCGCTTCGGCCGCCGCATCACCCAGAACTTCAACAAGCTGATCGGCCGCTATCCCGGCGCCGACGGCTTCAAGACCGGCTTCATCTGCGCCTCCGGCTATAATCTCGTGGCGTCGGCGACGCGTGACGGCAAGCGGCTGATCGCCGTGGTGCTCGGCGCCTCCTCGGGCCGCATGCGCGCGATCCGCGCCGCGCAGCTCCTGGACCGCGGCTTTGCCAACAATGGGATGGCGTGGCTGCGGCCCTCGCTCGGCACCGTCGACAATCTGGTGCCGATCGATTCCACGCCGCCGAACCTGCGCGAGGAGATGTGCGGTCCCAAGCACAAGCGGCCCGCCAGCGACGAGGACGCAGAAGACACCGTCGCCAGCGCCGGAAGCTCCAGCACCAATGGCGACGGCGGCGTCAGCTTCTTCGCCTCGGGCCTGCAGGCTGCGATGCCGACCAAGCCGGCCGACATGCTGGCGCAGCCGGCCGCGGCCTCCGAGCCGGTCGTGGTTTATACGGGGCCGACCAAGACCGGTGCTGCGTTGATCGCCGCGGTCGAGGCCGACACCGAGAAGATGCAGCCGGTCAAGCGCGCCAAGGGCAAGCACAGCCGCGTCGCGGGCAAGAAGCCCGATGCGGCCGATGACGCGAAGGCCGACACCAAGGGTGCCTCCAAGTCGGACAGCAAGCCGGCGGCGGCCAAGCCCGCGCGTCACGCCAACGCCAAGCCGGATGCCGCAGCTGCGAAGACGGCCGCGGCGGACAAGCCCGCCGCCGCAAAGCCTGCCGGCAAGCCGGCGGCGGCAAAGCCGGCCGCCAAGCCGAAGACTGCGGCCGACAAACCCAAGGCTGCAGACAAGCCGAAAGCCGACGCCAAACCGGCCGGCTAGCACAGCGCCCGCCCGTCATTTCCGACCGTCATTTCCTCCAATGCGTCGATAACGCGCAGCGGCTTGCCATTGGCCGCGGCATCGCTCAATACTGCCTGAAATAACGCGGCCAAAGGTCGGAAAACCCGGAAGCAATCCGGGACATCAGCCAAATTTGAGAGAGGGGATTGACCATCATGGAGCGCATCTGGCTCAAGCATTATCCGGCCGGCGTGCCCGCGGATATCGACGTCACGCAATATTCGTCGCTGGTCGAATTGCTGGAAGAGAGCTTCAAGAAATTCGCCGATCGCAAGGCGTTCATCTGCATGGACAAGGCGATCACCTATCGCGAGCTCGACGGGATGTCGACGGCGCTCGGTGCCTACCTGCAGAGCAAGGGCCTGCAGAAGGGCGCACGGGTCGCGCTGATGATGCCGAACGTGCTGCAATATCCGATCGCGACCGCCGCCGTGCTGCGCGCCGGCTTTGCCGTGGTCAACGTCAATCCGCTCTACACCCCGCGCGAGCTCGAGCACCAGCTCAAGGATTCCGGCGCCGAGGCGATCATCGTGCTGGAGAACTTTGCCACCACCGTGCAGAAGGTGCTTCCCAACACCGCGGTCAAGCACGTGATCGTCGGGAGCATGGGCGACCTGCTCGGCCTCAAGGGCGTGATCGTCAATCTGGTGGTGCGCCGGGTGAAGAAGATGGTGCCGGCCTGGTCGATTCCCGGCGCCGTCGGCTTCAACGAGGCGCTGTCGGCCGGCCGCGCCGCCAAGCTCAACAAACCGACGCTGACGCTCGATGACGTCGCCTTCCTGCAATATACCGGCGGCACCACCGGCGTCTCCAAGGGCGCGACCCTGCTCCACCGCAACATCCTGGCCAACGTGCTGCAGAACGACGCCTGGCTGCAGCCGGCGCTGGCGAAGCCGCCGATCGTCGAACAGATGGTCATCGTCTGCGCGCTGCCGCTCTATCACGTCTTTGCGCTCACTGCCTGCTATCTGCTGGGCATGCGGGCCGGCGGCACCAATCTGCTGATTCCGAATCCGCGCGACATGGCGGGCTTCGTCAAGGAGCTGTCGAAGTACCAGGTCAGCTTCTTCCCGGCGGTCAACACCCTCTACAATGGCCTGCTGAACACGCCCGGATTCGACAAGCTCGACTTCTCCAAGCTGAAGATCGCCAACGGCGGCGGCATGGCGACGCAAAGGCCGGTCGCCGAGAAATGGTTGAAGGTCACGGGCATCTCGTTGTCGGAAGGCTATGGCCTGTCGGAGACGTCGCCGACCCTGACGTGCAATCCTGCAACGATCGAGGAGTTCTCCGGGACGATCGGCCTTCCCGTCCCCTCGACATGGCTCTCGATCCGCGACGATGACGGCAATGAATTGCCGATCGGCGAGGCCGGCGAAATCTGCGCCAAGGGCCCGCAGGTGATGGCGGGCTACTGGAACAGGCCCGACGAGACTGCGCGCGTGATGACCGCGGACGGTTATTTCCGCACCGGCGACATCGGCGTGATGGACGAGAAGGGCTACACCAAGATCGTCGATCGCAAGAAGGACATGATCCTGGTCTCCGGCTTCAACGTCTATCCGAACGAGATCGAGGAAGTGATCGCAAGCCACCCGGGCGTGCTCGAATGCGCCGTGATCGGGGTGCCCGATGCGAAGTCCGGCGAAGCGGTGAAGGCCTTCGTGGTCAAGAAGGACCCGAACGTCACCGCCGAGGACATCATCAAGTTCAGCGCCACCCAGCTCACCGCCTACAAGGTGCCGAAGCAGATCGAGTTCAGGACCGACCTGCCGAAGACCAATGTCGGCAAGATCCTGCGCCGCGAGTTGCGCGACGAGAAGAAGGCCGCGGCCTAAGGCCTGAGTGGACTGACGTTCGATGTCTGACGCAAGCCTCGCGACGCCGGCTGACGTGCTTGGCTTCTGGCGGAATGCCGGCCGCGACCGCTGGTACAAGCACGACGACGCGTTCGATGCCGAGATCCGCAGCCGCTTCCTAGCCACCTGGCAGAAGGCGGCTGCCGGCGAATTGTCGTCATGGGAGGCGAGCGATGAGGGCGCGCTGGCGCTGACCATCGTGCTCGACCAGTTTCCGCGAAACCTGTTTCGAGGCGACGCCAGGACCTTTTCAAGCGATGCGCTGGCGCGTGAAGTGGCAAGGCGCGCCATCGACCGCGGCGTCGATGCGCGGACCGCCCCCGTGCTGCGCGAATTCCTCTATCTGCCGTTCGAGCATTCGGAGGACCTCGACGACCAGCAGCGCTGCGTGACGCTGTTCCGGCGATATGACTGCCATCCCGACAACGTGAAATACGCCGAGGACCACGCCGACATCATCCGCCGGTTCGGCCGCTTCCCGCACCGCAATCGCATGCTGGGCCGGCAGACCACGGCCGAGGAGCAGGCCTTTCTCGACGCCGGCGGGTTTTCCGGCTGATGACGGAACGGTGACCAGAGCCTTTTCCGTTCCGATTGCATCGGAACGGGGCGCTAGATTCTTGTTTTGACGCGTTTTCTTCACGCGAACCGGTATCCACTTCGCTCGAAAACGCTTTGACGTCCGGCATTGCCGTTCTTCGGCGAGCCCGTATTGTGCCGTGCTGTAGCCGGGTTTAAGACAGTTCCGCTTCACCGAGGGAGAACAACGATGACGATCAATGTTGGCGACAAGCTGCCGGAAGCCAAGTTTCGCGTGATGACCGCCGAGGGGCCGCAGGTCAAAACCACCGACGACATTTTCAAGGGCAAGAAGGTCGCCCTGTTCGCCGTGCCCGGCGCCTACACCGGCACCTGCCACAAGATGCATCTGCCGAGCATCTTCCTCAACGCCTATGCCATGAAGAACAAGGGCGTCGACACCATCGCGATCGTCTCGGTCAACGACGCCTTCGTGATGAACGCCTGGAAGCGCGACACCGACCAGCGCGACGAAGCCGTTTTCCTCGCCGACGGCAATGCCGACTTCGCCAAGGCGATCGGCATGGAGCTCGACGCCTCCGGCAACGGCCTCGGCATCCGCTCCAAGCGCTACTCGATGCTGGTCGAGGACGGCGTGGTGAAGAAGCTCAACCTCGAGCCCGCCCCGGGCAAGGTCGAGGTCTCCGGCGGCGACACGCTGCTCGGTCAGCTGTAAGCCGACGCTTCTTCCCTTCTCCCCTTGTGGGAGAAGGTGGCGCGGATGCAATCCGCGCCGGATGAGGGGTCTCTATCCGCGGAGACAGACCCCTCACCCGTCCGCGATGCTGCGCATCGCGTCCACCCTCTCCCACAAGGGGAGAGGGCAAGATCGCCGAAATTTAGGGAATCGTAGGATGGGTAGAGCGCAGCGAGACCCATCGCCTTCGTGCCGTGCATTGAGATGATGGGTTTCGCTGCGCTCTACCCATCCTACGCACCCGGCTCGCTGCGGCCCTAATTCTTCAACTTCGCCATCGCCACGCCCTCACGCGCCAGCTCGTCGGCGCGTTCGTTCTCGGTGTGGCCGGCGTGGCCCTTGATCCAGTGCCAGCGCACCTCATGCGGCTTCAGCGCGGCATCGAGACGCTGCCACAGCTCGACATTCTTGACCGGCTTCTTGTCGGCGGTGCGCCAGCCGTTGCGCTTCCAGCCATGGATCCAGCCGGTGATGCCCTGGCGGACATACTGGCTGTCGGTGGTGAGATCGACCACACAGGGCTTCTTCAGCGCTTCCAGCGCCGAGATCGCCGCCATCAGCTCCATGCGGTTGTTGGTGGTGTGCGCCTCGCCGCCCTTCAATTCCTTCTCGACGTCGCCAAATCTGAGGATCGCGCCCCAGCCGCCCGGCCCCGGATTTCCGGAGCAGGCACCATCGGTAAAAACAGTCACATGCGGCTTGTCGCTCACGCCGCGCACCCGGCCGGCGTGACGCCATAGTCGTTGATAGCAGCGACGCTCTGCTGGAAGCGCAGCTTGCGGACATATTCCAGCGGGTCCTTCGGCTGCACCAGCGCGCCTTCGGGCACGTTGAGGAAATCGACCAGGCGCGTCAGCAGGAAGCGCATCGCGGCACCGCGCGCGAGCAACGGCAGCGCGGCCTCTTCCGCCGCCGACAGCGGGCGCTCGCGACCATAGGCGTTGAGCAATGCGCGCGCCTTGGTGACGTTGAAGGAATGATCCGGCTCGAAGCACCAGGCGTTGAGGCAGATCGCGACGTCGTAGGCCAGGATGTCGTTGCAGGCGAACGGGAAGTCGATCAGGCCTGAGAGCCTGTCGCCCAGAAAAAACACGTTGTCGGGAAACAGGTCGGCATGGATGACACCGACCGGCAGATCGGTCGGCCAGGCGGCTTCGAGATGATCGAGCTCGCGCGCGATGAAATCGTGCAGGCCCGGCTGCACGCTGTCGGCCCGTGCGGCGGCGAGATCGAACAGCGGCCGCCAGCCGGCGACCGACAGCGGATTGTTGCGGACCAGCGGAAAATCGCGGCCGGCAACGTGCATTTTGGCCAGCGCCTCGCCGACGCCGGAGCAATGCGCCACGTTCGGCCGCCGCGGCCACACGCCCTCGAGGAAGTTGATGATCGCGGCGGGCCGGCCGGCGAGCCGGCTAGTGACCTCGCCCTTGCGGTTGCGCGCCGGCTGCGGGCACGACACGCCGCGCTCGGCGAGATGGCCCATCAGCGACAGGAAATACGGCAGGTCGTCCTCCGCCACGCGCTTCTCATAGAGCGTGAGGATGTAGGCGCCCTGGCTGGTGTGCAGCAGGAAGTTCGAATTCTCGACGCCCTCGGCGATGCCCTTGTAGGAGAGCAGTTCGCCGATGTCGTAGCTTTTGAGGAATTCCGCGAGGTCTTCGGCGGCAACGTCGGTGTAGACCGCCATATGGTCTATTCCGCCGCGGCAGCGTCAGGCCGCAGCGAACGCGGCAGCGGGAAGAACTCGTTCTCCTCCGCGGCCGAGACCGTCTCCACGTGCAGTTCGTAGCGCTCGGCGAAGGCGCCCATGATCTCCTCGACGATCACCTCCGGCGCCGATGCGCCCGCGGTGATGCCGAGGCTCGTGATGCCTTCGAACCTGCCCCAGTCGATGTCGCTGGCGCGCTGGGCAAGCACGGCGATCGGACAGCCCTCGCGCTCGGCGACCTCGCGCAGGCGCTGCGAGTTCGACGAGTTCGGCGCGCCGACCACGATCAGGGCGTCGACCACCGGCGCCACCTTCTTCACCGCGAGCTGACGGTTGGTGGTCGCGTAGCAGATGTCTTCCTTGTGCGGACCGTTGACGTTCGGGAAGCGCTGCTTGAGCAGCGTCACGATCTCCGCGGTGTCGTCGATCGACAGCGTGGTCTGGGTCACGAAGGCGAGGTTGTTGGGGTCCTTCGGAACGAAGGTCTTGGCGTCCTCGGCGGTCTCGATCAGGGTCACGGCGCCAGCCGGCAGCTGCCCCAGCGTGCCGACCACCTCGGGGTGGTGGGAATGCCCGATCAGCAGGATCTCGCGGCCGCGCTTGAAATGGATCGCCGCCTCGCGGTGGACCTTGGTCACCAGCGGGCAGGTCGCGTCCAGCGAGAAGAAATTGCGGGATTTGGCCTCGGCAGGAACCGATTTCGGAACGCCGTGGGCCGAAAACACCACCGGCGCGTTGGTATCGTCGGGGATTTCGGCCAATTCCTCGACGAAAATGGCACCTTTGGTCTTCAGGCTGTCGACCACATACTTGTTATGGACGATTTCGTGCCGGACATAGACCGGCGCACCATAAATGGTGAGGGCACGTTCGACCGTGTCGATGGCACGGACCACCCCGGCACAAAAGCCGCGGGGGGAACAAAGCACGATTCTAAGGTCGGGTTTTTTGGCTGACATCGGGCTGTCTCGGGGCAATCTCGGGACCGAATCACCCCTCGCCGGCGGGCGGGGAACGGCCAATTTGAGTAAGGACTTGGGACTGCTTTCGGGCGCTGTCAAGGCGATTTTGCTGGCCCATTGCGCCATTCCCCCCGGAGGGCTTATATAGGCCCTATAATTCCCGTCATCGCCGATGACTACCAGCTTCGCCTCGACAGAGGTGGGCGAAGCACAAAGGAGATTTGCCATGAGCAACGCACCGCTGATGCCGAAGGCGACTGCCGTGTGGTTGGTCGACAATACCGCCCTGACCTTCGATCAGGTGGCCGATTTTACCAAAATGCACCCCCTCGAGGTCCGCGCCATCGCCGACGGCGACGCCGCCCAAGGCATCAAGGGCATGGACCCGATTTCCAACGGCCAGCTGACCCGCGAGGAGATCGAGCGCGGCGAGCGCGACCAGAACTACCGCCTCAGGCTCCAGGAGAGCAAGGTGGTGCTGCCCTCCGCCGCCAAGAAGAAGGGCCCGCGCTACACCCCGGTGTCGCGCCGCCATGAGCGTCCGAGCGCGATCCTCTGGCTGGTGCGCAACCATCCCGAGCTGAAGGACGCCCAGATCATGCGTCTGGTCGGCACCACCAAGACCACGATCGCCAGCGTGCGCGACCGCACCCACTGGAACGCCTCGACCCTGACCCCGATGGACCCGGTGACGCTCGGCCTGTGCTCGCAGATCGAGCTCGATTTCGAGGTGCAGCGCGCCGCCAAGGAGAAGCCGACCACCACGGTCTACGGCGGCGCCACGCTGCTGCCGGCCTCCGAGACCACGCGCAAGGACGAGCTGGACGACCAGCCGATCGAGCGCCACGACGATCTCAACGTCGATGCCGTGTTCGCCAAGCTGAAGACGATCGGCGGCAAGAAGCCCGCCGACGAGGAAGAGTAAGCGCGGATCGCGCAACTCGAAGCGCAGAATACGAAACGCGGCAGGGCAACCTGCCGCGTTTTTGCTTGGATGCGCATGCGATGGGCGTGACCGCGGCCGTCGGCGCGGCTCAATGCCGGTCGGGATTGTTCATCATGTATTCGCCGAGATCGCGCTGCCGCCGATCGGTGCGGGCTTCGGCGTTCTGGCGCTGCACGTCGCGGTTCTTGCGGCAGGCGACGTAATCAGGCGAGCCGACCGCCACCTTGCCGCCGGCCTGGCAGTACTGGTCGTCGTCGCCCATGCTCTCCGCGATCGGCGATCGGCCGCGCTCGAGACAGCCCGCAAGCAGCGGCAGGGCGAGCAGCAAGGCGAGTGGCGCGCGTGCGGAAATGGATCGCATCCGTGGGTCCGTATCTCGTGGCATATGACAGGGAGGCCGGGATGACCCGGCAATCCATCAAAATCAAGGCCGTTTTGCTTCCGAATGCGGAAGTCTTGTTCCACAGGTGCCGACCTCAGGCGCGGGAGGTGCCAGCACTCCCTCGCCCCGCTCTTGCGGGGAGAGGGTTGGGGTGAGGGGCCGCCTCCGCAGAATGAAGCAGCGAGCGCGCGGAGCCCCCTCATCCGGATCGCATTGCCATGCGACCCGGCCTCTCCCCGCAAGCGGGGCGAGGCAACAAGAGCTACGCCTTCCCCTTCAGCGCCTCGCCGATTTCGTCGAGCACCTTCGGGTCCTCGATCGTCGCCGGCATGGTCCAGGGCTCGCCGTCGGCGATCTTCTTGATGGTGCCGCGCAGGATCTTGCCGGAGCGGGTCTTCGGCAGCCGCGCCACCGTGATCGCGAGCTTGAACGCGGCGACCGGCCCGAGCTTGTCACGCACCAGCGCCACGACGTCCTTCTCGACCTCGGCGGGCTGCTTGGTCACGCCGGCCTTCAGCACCAGGAAGCCGCAGGGCACCTCGCCCTTGATCGCGTCCTTGACGCCGAGCACGGCGCATTCGGCGACATCGGGATGCGAGGCAAGAATCTCCTCCATGCCGCCGGTGGAGAGCCGGTGGCCGGCGACATTGATGATGTCGTCGGTGCGGCCCATCACCCAGACATAGCCGTCCTCATCCTTGTAGCCGGCATCCGAGGTCTTGTAGTAGCCGGGGAATTCCGAGAGATAGGCGTCGCTGAAGCGATCGTCCTGCTGCCACAGCGTCGGCAGGCAGCCCGGCGGCATCGGCAGCTTGATGACGATCGAGCCCATCGTGCCGGCCCCGACCGGCTTCGCCGCCTCGTCGACGATGTCGACCTGATAGCCCGGCATCGGCACCGTGGGCGAGCCGTGCTTGACCGGCAGCTGGCCGAGCCCGACCGGATTGCCGGCGATGCACCAGCCGGTCTCGGTCTGCCACCAATGGTCGATGACCGGCACCTTGAGCTGCTGCTCGGCCCACTCCACCGTCGGCGGATCGGCGCGCTCGCCGGCGAGGAACAGGGTGCGGAAGCTCGAGAGATCGTAATTCCGGATGAACTTGCCCTCGGGGTCCTCCTTCTTGATCGCGCGGAACGCGGTCGGCGCGGTGAAGAAGGCGACCGCCTTGTGCTCGCTTATCACGCGCCAGAACGCGCCGGCATCCGGCGTGCCGACCGGCTTGCCCTCATACATGATGGTGGTCGCGCCGTGAATCAGCGGGCCATAGACGATGTAGGAATGGCCGACCACCCAGCCGATGTCGGAGCCGCACCACCAGATCTCGCCGGGCTTCACGCCGTAGAGATTGTGCATCGACCATTTCAGCGCGACGAGATGACCACCATTGTCGCGCACCACGCCCTTCGGGATTCCGGTCGTGCCCGACGTGTAGAGGATGTAGAGCGGATCGGTGGCGGCTACCGGCACGCACGGCGCGGCCTTGCCGGCGTCGAATGCGGCGCGGCGCAGCGTCGCCCAGTCATGATCGCGGCCCGCGGTGAGCTCGCAAGCCTGCTGCGGCCGCTGCAGGATGATGCAGGTCTCGGGCTTGCTGCCGGCGAGGCGGATCGCCTCGTCGAGCAGCGGCTTGTATTGCACGATGCGCCCGGGCTCGATGCCGCAGCTCGCCGAGAAGATCAGCTTCGGCTTGGCATCATCTATACGGGTCGCGAGTTCCTTGGCCGCGAAGCCGCCGAACACCACGCTGTGCACCGCGCCGATCCGCGCGCAGGCGAGCATCGCGACGACAGCCTCCGGCACCATCGGCATATAGAGGATGACGCGATCGCCCTTCGCCACGCCGAAATCCTGCATCACCGCAGCCAGCGTCTGCACCTCCTCCAACAATTCGGAATAGGTGAACTTGGTGATCGTGTTGGTGAGCGGCGAATCGTGGATCAGCGCGACCTGGCTGGCGCGGCCGCCGGCGACATGGCGATCCAGCGCGTTGTAGCAGGTGTTGACCACGGCGCCGGCGAACCAGCGCCCGTAGGCGCCCATGGAGGGATCGAAGATCTTCTTGGCCGGCTCGATCCAGTCGATCTCGCGCGCCGCTTCCGCCCAAAAGCCCTCGGGGTCCCGGAGCGAGCGGGCATACACCTCATGATACCGGCTCTGCTGGATATTCATCGCGTTTCTCCCTCGCGCGGTCGCGCGTCATTTGCCGACCATTGTCACGGGAAGTGGCGCCGTTTCAAGCCGAAATGACCGCGACCTTCGGCCGGGTCGGAGCAAAGCGTTTTCGAGCGAAGTGGGTCCCGGTTCGCGTGAAGAAAACGCGTCAAAACAAGAATCTAGAGCTCATTCCGCTTCGATCGGAACGGAGCACTAGTAGCCGTCGACGCCGTTGATCCGCTGCAGCCGCTCGCGCATCGCCTTTTCCAGATCGTAGCCCGGCTTGCCGAAGTCGGCATTGCGGCGGGCGATGAACTGATCCTGCGCGCGCTGCAGCTCGCGCGCCTGGCGCGGATTCTGCGTCTCGCGCACCGTGCGGAAGGTGGATGCGACGATCTCGCGATCGAGATCGGCAAGCGTGGGATTGGCGCAGATTGCCTTCTCCACCGGCCGGCGCGCCTTGCGGCAATCGAAGCTCGGCTTGCCGGCGACCGCCATCATGGCGCCGATCCGCTCCAGCTCCAGCGACAGCGATTTGTAGTTGGCCCTGGCGGCGGCGTGATTGGGGTCGAGCTTGACGGCAGCACCAAAATCCAGGATCGCCTTCGGCCGGTCGCCCTTGCGGCGCCACAGCTCGCCGCGCGCATTATGCGCATCGGCAAGCGATGGATCGAGCTTGAGCGCGGTGTCATAGTCTGCGATCGCGCGATCGATCATCTGCTTGCGGTCATAGGCGCCCGCCCGCGCCATCAGCGCCTTGACGCGATCGGGCCTCGTCGCCTTCTCATTGTCGATCAGCGCGCCGCAGACATCGATGATCTTGTCGTCATCGGCGGCCGCTGCCGCCGCGATGCAGGGGCCGGCGTTGGCCTGCACATCCTCGCCCGGTTCGCTGCCGGTGGCGCGCGCAACGCCCGTCATCAGCGCGCCCGACAGGCCGACACAGACCAGCATCGCGGCCAGATTTGCAGGTTTGCGTCGCATCCTGATCGCCGACAAATCGTCCCTCTTCCGCGCCCGAACCGCCGGCCTCCGATGCCCGGCGGCGCGCCATTTGCCGCAAAACCACACGCTGGATTATACGTCAATTGCGACGATCGGCTGCATCGGGGGTTCGGCTTGCTCACATTCGAATGGATCATCGGGCTGTTGCTCGCGGCGGTGGCGCTATCGGCGCTGGCGCGGCGGATCAAGGTGCCCTACCCGACCTTCCTGGCGCTCGGCGGCGTGCTGCTGACGCTGCTGCCGTGGGCCCCGACCTGGGCGCTGGAACCGAAACTGGCGCTGGCGCTGTTCGTCGCGCCGGTGCTGCTCGACGCCGCGTTCGACACTTCGCTGCGCGATCTCCGCAACAACTGGCTGCCGGTCTCGACGCTGGTGGTGGTCGCGGTCGGCGTCACCACAGCGGCGGTCGCGGTGGTCGCGCATTGGCTGCGCCCGGACATGCCATGGGCGGTTGCGATCGCACTCGGCGCCATCGTGGCACCGCCGGACGCGGCCGCAGCCACCGCGATCCTGCGCCAGGTCAACCTGCCCTACCGGATCCAGAAGATCCTCGAAGGAGAAAGCCTGCTCAACGATGCCAGCGCGCTGCTCATCTATCGCGTCGCGGTCGGCCTCGTCGCCGCCGAGCACATGAAGATCCGCGAGTTCGTGCCGTCCATCACGATTGCGCTGGTCGGCAGCCTCGCCGCCGGCTTCCTGTTCGCGCAAGTCTGGATGATGATCACGCGTCGCATCACCGAGGCACCGAGCGCGATCATCACGCAGTTCGGCGGCACTTTCATGGTGTGGATCATTGCCGAGCATCTCGGGCTGTCCGGCATCCTCACCATCATCGCCTATGCGATCACCATCTCGCGCACCGCGCCGGCCCGCACATCGGCGCGGCTGCGCGTGTCGTCCTACGCGGTGTGGGAAACCGTCGTGTTCGTGCTCAACGTGCTCGCCTTCATGCTGATCGGCCTGCAGTTGCGCCCGATCTGGTCCGGGCTCGACGACGAGGTGCGGTGGAAGTATTGCAGCTTTGCCGCCGCGATCCTCGCCGTCGTGATCCTCGCCCGCATCCTCTGGGTAATGCCCTACGGCGCGCTGCTGCGCACACTGAAGACGCGCAACCTGCTGCCCGCCCACGTGGTGGACGCCGTGCCGACCTTGAAGCGCGGCTTCATCGTGTCCTGGTGCGGCATGCGCGGCATCGTCACGCTGGCGGCGGCGTTTGCGCTGCCTGAATGGTTTCCGTATCGCGATCTGATCCTGCTGACGGCGTTTGCCGTGGTGCTCGGTTCGCTCGTGATCCAGGGGTTGACGCTGCGGCCATTGATCCTGGCGTTGAATTTCGCTGACGACGATCCGGTCGGACGCGAGGCGGCCCATGCCCGCGGCGTGGTGTTTCGCGCCGCGCTCGACGAAATCGACGCCGACCCGTCGGAGGAGGCCGAGATCCTGCGGCTCGAATATCGCGCCGTGCTGCTGCGCGCCGAGAATGATCCCGACGGCGGCCTGACCTCGCGCGAGCTGCCGTCGGATCCGCTGCGCCGCCGCGCCATCGCCGCGGCGCGTCAGGCATTGCTCAATCTGCGCCGCATCGAGGCGATCGGCGACGACGCATTCCATCTGGTCGAGGAAGAGCTCGACCGCGCCGAGCTCAGCGTGGAGGCCTAAAGCGCCATGAGGTTAGGATGAATAGCCGCCGCGACAGCACTGCGCTCCCTCTCCCCGTTCTTTACGGGGAGAGGGTTGGGGTGAGGGGCTGTCTCCGCGTAACCGGCGATAGCTGCATTTGCGGAGAATCCCCTCACCCGGAATGCATCTAGCGATGCATTCCGACCTCTCCCCGCACGCGGGGCGAGGTAAAGCGAAGTTCGCTGCTCAGGCGCCCGACTTCACGCCCCTGACTTGGAGGTGATGCCGCCGTCGACCACGAGCTCGATGCCGGTGACATACTTCGATTCGTCCGACGCCAGGAACAGCGCGGCATTGGCGACGTCCCAGGCGTCGCCCATATGCCCCATCGGCACCTGCGCGTCGCGGGCGCGCCACATCGCCTCGACATCGCCCTTGGCGTAGCTCTGCGCCAGCCCGGCCGAATGCGCGACCATCGGTGTCTTCATCAGTCCGGGCAGGATCGCGTTGACGCGCACATGCTTCGAGGCGAACTCGACCGCGGTCGAGCGCGTCATCTGGTTCATCGCGGCCTTGCTCGCGTTGTAGCTGACATAGGAAATGCCGACATGGCGGATCGAGGCGATCGAGGAGATGTTGATGATCGAGCCGCCGCCCTGCTTGATCATGACGGGAATGACGTGCTTCATCGACAGATAGGCGCTCTTGAGGTTGACCGCGAAGACGCGGTCCCACTCGGCTTCCGCAACTTCCACCACGCTGCCGACCTCGGCGATGCCGACATTGTTGTCGAGCACGTCGATGCGGCCGTAGGCCTTCAGGCAGGCCGCGACCATCGCCTCGACCTCGCCGGCGCGCGAGACATCGGCGGTGAATGCGGCAGCCTTGCCGCCCTCGCCGGTGATGATGCCGACGGTCTCCTCCGCCGCGGCGCCGTTGCGATCGACGCAGAAGACGCTGGCGCCCTCGCGCGCAAAGGTGACGGCGGTCGCCTTGCCATTGCCCCAGCCGGGCCCGATCGAACCCGCGCCGACCACCATCGCAACCTTGCCCTTGAGCCGATCCATCGCCTGTTCTCCCTTGTTGTTCTTGTCGTGACTGTAGCCCGGATGAGCGAAGCGATATCCGGGAGCGCTATCCCCCGCATATCGCTCCGCTCATGCGGGCTACGGATACTTACTACGGATTCTCGCAAACACTCATCGTCGTGACATTAGCACCGATCGGATGCCCGATAATCTCCGATAAGGTCTGGCAGCGTCCCTCCTGGCACAGGTGCCATTCACCCGCGGCGCCGGAATTGCCGAGCACGACCTCCGCCCTTGGCATCGGCGGGGGCGACCATTGAAACCAGCCATCGACAAGGCGCGCCTCCGGCGGCGGCTCCATGCCGGCGCCGGTGCCCTTGACGCGCGCCTGTTGCAGCGTCAGCCCGGCCGGCGTGACCAGCCAGTCCTCCTGCCACGCGCTCTTCTCGATCGAATGCGTCCAGGCGAGCGTGAACGCCGCAATCGACAGCGCCTTCACGACTCCCGCGGAAGCGAGGCAGAGGCTCAAGCCGCCGCCACCGCATTGCGCGGACGCTGCCGCCATTGCCATAGCACGACAGCAGCAGCGAGCGTGAAGCCCGCTGTATCCGAGAACGGGAAATCGCCGAGCAGGCAGAGCGCGGCGCCGAACGCGACCAGGATCTCGATGAAAGTCAGCCGCGTGAACAGGAAGCCGATCGCGACGATGCCGAACAATCCGATCGCCACCAGCGCCTTGAAGGTCGCCAGCGCCACCGCGCCGTAGAAGCCGAGTTGCGCCTGCATCGGATCCCCGGTCTGCAGCATCAGCGCCGGCGAATAGACGAAGATGAACGGAATGACGTAGCCGGCAAGCGCGATCCGCATCGCCTCCCAGCCGATCTTGTCCGGGTTCTCCTTGGCGATCGGCGCCGCCGCCAGGGCCGCGAGCGCAACCGGCGGCGAGAGGTCGGCCATGATGCCGTAGTAGAACGCAAACATGTGGCTTGCGATCAGCGGCACGCCGAGCTTGGCGAGCGCAGGCGCGGCCAGCGCCGCGGTGATGATGTAGGTCGGGATCGTCGGGATGCCGGTGCCGAGCAGGATCGACAGCAGCATGGTCATGATCAGCGCCAGGAACAGGCTCTTGGCGCCGAGCCCGATGATCCAGCTGCCGAAGATGGTGCCGACGCCGGTCTGCGTCATCATGCCGATGATGGTGCCGACGATGGCGCAGGCCATGCCGACCGTCAGCGCCGATTTGGCGCTGTCGGCGAGCGAGTCGCGGCAGGCTTTTAGGGTGGCGCGGCCGCCGCGGGTGATCGCCGCGATCACGATGAGACCGGCGACGACGCTGGCGACCGGAACGATCTCGATGCCGTGGCGCGACACCGCGGCAACCACCAGCGCGAGGCCGATCCAGA
Source organism: Bradyrhizobium sp. USDA 3315 (assembly GCF_054056795.1). NCBI lineage: Bacteria > Pseudomonadati > Pseudomonadota > Alphaproteobacteria > Hyphomicrobiales > Nitrobacteraceae > Bradyrhizobium > Bradyrhizobium sp. USDA 3315. The sequence continues at coordinate 908,784 of NZ_JBSRYP010000001.1, forward strand.
AGATGTAGCGCACGATGGTGTTGGAGAAGCCGAGTGTGATGCTGGCGCCGAGGATCAGCGCGACCGTGAGCGCAAGGCCCATGCTGCCGGCATAGAGCGGCGTGAAGCCCTCGAACAGCATGTAGACCAGCGCCGCGAGCGGCAGCACCAGATACCAGCGCGCCACCAGCGCCTTCCAGGCGCTCGGGATCTCCGAGCGCTTCATGCCGACGAGGCCGTGCTTGCCGGCCTCCAGATGCACCATCCAGAACGCCGAGGCGAAATAGAGGATCGCCGGGATCACCGCGGCCTTGACGATCTCCGAATAGGGCACGCCGAGCGTCTCGGCCATGATGAAGGCGACCGCTCCCATGACGGGCGGCATGATCTGGCCGCCCATCGAAGCGGTGGCCTCGACGCCGGCGGCGAAGGCGCGGCGATAGCCGAACTTGATCATCAAGGGGATCGTGAACTGGCCGACGGTAACGACGTTGGCGACGCCCGAACCCGAGATCGTGCCCATCATGCCCGAAGCGAACACCGCGACCTTGGCGGGGCCGCCGCGGGTGCGGCCGAACAGGCCGAGCGAGACGTCGGTGAACAGCTGGATCATGCCGGCGCGTTCCAGGAACGAGCCGAACAGGATGAACAGGAAGATGTAGGTTGCCGAGACGTAGATCGGCACGCCGTAGAAGCCCTCGGTGCCGAACGAGAGATGGGTGACGATCTGGTCGAAGTCATAGCCGCGGTGATTGAACGGCGACGGCAGATATTGGCCGAAGAACCAGTAGAGCAGACAGGCGCCGCACATCAGCGGCAGCGCCGCCCCCATCAGCCGCCGCGTGCCCTCGAAGATCAGGACCGCGAGCAGCGTGCCGACCGCGAGGTCCATGTTGGTCGGATCGCCGTCGCGGGCGATCAGGTCGGCATAGAAGATCCACTGGTAGAGCCCGCAGAGGAAGCCGGCGGCGCCGACGATCCAGCTCACCGCGCGGCCCAAATCGGTCTTGGCGGTGAAATTACCGATCAGGCCGAAGGTCAGGAGGATCAGGAAGCCGACATGGACGCCGCGCACCACCTGGCTCGGCAGGTAGTTGAAAGCTGCGACATAGAGCTGGAACACCGCAAAGGCGAGACCGATGGCATAGGCCAGATGCCCCCAGGCACCCGGGCCGAAGCCTTCCGGAAAGCCATGCTCGAAATTGTCGAATTCAACCTTGATGGGCTGCTCGCCCTCAACCTGCTGCTGCATATGATCAGTCCCCCGCCGTGTCCGCGACGTCCATAGTACCTGCGTGGCGCTTGGGCCGCGTCCCCCGCACGTCATGCGCGGGCTTGACCCGCGCATCCATCGAAAAATGAGCTCTTTAGAAAGATGGATGGCCGGGTCAAGCCCGGCCATGACACCCTCGAAGCGTAACCGGCCTTACTTGATCAGGCCCTTCTCCTTGTAATAGCGGATCGCGCCGGGATGCAGCGGCACCGGGCTGCCGGTCGCGGCGGCCTCGAGCTTGATCTCCTTGCCCGCGGCGTGGGCGTTGGCGAGTTCCGGCAGCGATTCGTAGACCAGCTTGGTCATCTGATAGGCGAGATCGTCCGACACCGCGCTCGAGGTCACGAGGTAGTTCACGACCGCGGCGGTCGGCACGTCCTTGTCCTGGCCCGTATAGGTGTTGGCCGGGATGATCACGGAGACGAAGGGCGGGCCGATCTTGTCGACGGTCTCCTTCGGCACGGCGACCACGGTGATCTCGCTCGAGGTCGAGAGGTCCTTCAGCGAGGCGACGCCGAGGCCGGCGGACTGCAGCGTGGCGTTGAGCTGGCGGTTCTTCATCAGATCCACCGATTCGGCGAACGGCAGGTACTCGACCTTGCCGAGATCCTTGTAGCTCATGCCGGCGGCCGCGAGGATCGCGCGCGAGTTGAGCTCGGTGCCGGACTTCGGCGCACCGACCGACAGGCTCTTGCCCTTGAGATCGGCGAGTGTCTTGATGCCGCTCTCGGCGGTCGCGACGATCTGGATGTAGTTCGGATAGATCGCGCCGATGGTGCGCAGCTTGTCGAGCTTGTTCTTGAAGCCGGCTTCGGCGTCGCCTTCCCAGGCGGCTTTGAGCGAATCGCCGAGCGTGAAGGCGATCTCGCCGCGGCCCTGCTGCAGCAGCACCAGGTTCTCGACCGAGGCCTTGGTCGCCTGCACCTGGGTTTTCACGCCGGGGATCTTGTCGCCGTAGATCTTCCCCATCGCGACGCCGAGCGGATAGTAGACGCCGGAGGTGCCGCCGGTGAGCACGTTAATGAACTGCTCGGCCTGTGCGACAGGCGCGGACAAAACGCTGGCTGCCACGATCGCAGCAGCCATCAACTTGGAATTCATGAGTATTATTCTCCCCTTAAGCCGGCCGGAAATTGGCCGGACACCCCCGCCGGGTCAACCCATCCAAATGACGCATGCGCGGCGGAAATCCCCGATAGCAACACCACTTTACCTGCGCGGGAACTCCCCGCGCGACCGGGCGACCGCTTCGAGCTGGTTGCCGCGACCCGGGCGCTGGCGGCCGCTAACGGCTCGGTATTCGCGCCGGCGATCGCCGCGGTGACTCTCGGCATTGTCGGACCCAAAGCGTTCGCGGCGCGGACCGGCCGCAACGAAGCAGCGAAGATCGGCTTGCGGCCCCGGATGTCGGCTTGAGCACCGCTGTAGCCGGATTCATTGTCGTCCATGCAGGTTGCAGCGCTGCATTCCTGTTCCTTGCAGCTATCGCTTGTGCCGCGCTGATCGGCTACTGCGCGTTGATGCGGGAGACGTTGCGAACAGCAGCGACGACGTCACGCACATCTGCATTGGCATCACAAAACGGATGATCTGATTCGTCATCGGCGCTCTGCGGAGCACTCTGCATGATGCGATCTGATGTCCGACAATGACGCAATTCCGCGTCTGCGTCGACGCGACAACACAGTCATTAACGCCGTCTCTCGATGACACACGCGCACAGTGTTTCTGCCGATGTGCAAAGTCGGACGCGATCGCGCTCATGAATGTCAGATGACGCATTTGTTGCAGGTGTAACAGCGGTGAGACGCCGCGATTCCAGCGCCATTTGAATCGAATTGAATCCTTTAAGGTTAGCGGGGCAATCAATGTATGATCCAGAAATTTCCATGATTGCCGCCGCTCTAGGATGTACGAGTCAAGCCGGGGTAACTACGGACAAGGCGGGGCATGAATCACATCAGTCACATCGAACGCACGCGAGCCGGCTGGTTCGGACATCGCAAGCTGACCCCACGCGCATGCATTGCGGACAGCAAAAAACACCTTCGGACCTTCCTCGCCGAGGCGCTGGAAGACCTCGGCTTCATCACCAGTGAATGCAGCCAGGCTTTGGAACTCGACACCGTTCTGGACGCGGAACGGCCCGATCTCCTGGTGCTCGGTGTGTCCGTGGACGGCATCGAAGTCAGTAAAATTCTCGAGACTTTGGTGAGAAAGGACTATGGCGGCAAGGTCCTCGTCATCGGGCAGCCGGACTCGATCATCGTCAAGGCGGTCCGGCAAATCGGCGATGAGTACGGCATCGCCATGCTGCCGGCGCTGTCGACGCCGTTCAGCGCCGGGACCCTTCGCGACAGTCTTGCGTCGTTGATGCCGCTTGAACCCGCGCCGAGCCCGGCGGTGGACGTGCCCGAAGCGCTGAAGGCCGGCTGGCTAGAGCTGTGGTACCAGCAGAAAATTCATCTCCGGACGCTGGTGCCGAGCGGCGCCGAGGCGCTGATCCGGATGCGCCATCCGGCCTGGGGCGTCGTGCCGCCGGCCTACTTCATCCCGGACGAAAGCGATCCGCATTTTCATGCGCTGTCCGAATTCGTGATCGAGCGCGCGATCGAGGACTGGCGCTATCTCCTCGAGCAGACCGGACCGGTCAATCTCTCGATCAACCTGCCGATCTCATTCCTCGCCGACGATCGTGCCGTGCGCGAGCTCTGTTACCGGATGCCGGATCATGCGGCCTTCGCGGGCCTGTTGATCGAGATCGACAGCACCGACGTGGTCGATAATCTGGATCTGGCGATCGATGTCGCCCGGCGCGTTCGACTGCACAATATCGGCATCTCGATCGACAATGTCGGCGCGAACTGGCCGTCTTTGCTGGGCCTGCCGAACTTTCCGTTCGTCCAGCTCAAGGTCGACCATCAATTCGTCACCGGCTGCGCGGATCAGCGCCTGAAGCAGACGGTGTGCCGGCGTGTCGTGGAGCTGGCCCACGACAACGACGCGCAGGTCGTGGCCCAGGGGGTCGAGACGCGTGCGGACTTTCTCGCCGCGCACGAAATGGATTTCGATCAGGTCCAGGGCTACCTGTTCGGCAAGCCGATGGGCGTCAAGAAGTTCGCCCGCTCACGCATGCATTTCTCTGAGAAAGAGCCAGCCTCCTGAGGCATCGCCTCTGGTCAGGCTCATGTGTCGCGATCGATCGCGCGCAGCGCTTCGCCGCGCGCGATCAGGCGTTTTGCATTGGAATAGGTCGGCACCTCGAGCAGCGAGCCGTCAAGTTCGACGCGCCCAAAGCCCTTTGTCCGCGCCGCTTCGAACGCCGCGGCGATCCTGCCCGCCTGGCGCAACTCCTCCTCGCCCGGCGTCAGGACGCCGTTGACGATCGGGGCATGCGCGGGATCGACCAGGCTCTTTGCGGTGTAACCCAGCCGGCGCGCCCAGATCGTGTCGCGTTCGACGCCTTCAGCGTCGCTCCAAGTGTAGGGACAATCGACCGCGACGACATCAGCGGCACGACATTCGACGATGAAGCGCTGCCGCGCGTAAGCCAGCTCCAGGCCATCGCTGCCGCGCTCGGCACCAAGATCGGCGGCGAGGTCTTCGGAGGCCATCAGGCAACCGATGACGCGCCGGCTCGCCATGGCGATCGCACCGGTCTGCACCAGACCGCGCGCGAACTCGATATTCGGCAGCAGCGATGTCGATCCCTCGGCGATACCGCAGTCGCGCTCGAACCGCGTCACCGCCTCGTCAAGCCTGACGACATGGTGCGGCTCGGCGACCTTCGGCAGCGCGACGATATCCGGACGTCCGCGCATCACGGCGGCGAGATCGTCCATGCCGTCCTGGTCCAGCGGATTGACGCGGACCGCGACCATCACGCCCTGGTCGCGCCAGGCGGCGTAGAGCTCGGCCGCCAAGGCCCGCGCCTTCGGGCGCAGCGGCGGCGGGGTAAAATCCTCGAGCTCGTGGATCAGCACGTCGGCGCCGCTGGCGGCCGCGTGCTGCAGCACGTCCTCGTTGGCGCCTTCGAGAAACAGCCAGGAGCGGCACAGCGGGGCCGGGCGCAGCTTGCGCATCACGCGGCCCGCGCCGACGTCACTGGAACGTCATGTCGAGGCATTTCGAGATGTCGGAGCCGAGGCCGGACGAAATGGTGATGCAGCCGCGGATCTTCTGGGTGTTGACGTCGTTCGCCCAGATCGCATAGCCGCCGGGACCGAAGAACGAGTTGGTGTTCGGCGGCTCGGTCTCGGTGGCGTCGAAGGTGTAATTGCCGTCGGTCTCGAAAATGCGCGGCTTCTTGGTGCAGCCGCCGTCGGCCTGCACGTTGATGACCTCCTTGTTGTCCCGCGTCAGCGCCAGCGAGACCTGACAGCGGAAGTATTCCGAGGTCTTGGCGTTGAACAGATAGGCGTAGGACTTGCAGGTCGCGGTGTTGAGCTTGCCGGCGGACAGGCCGCGGCTGCAGGAGATCCGCTGGTTGTTGGAGAGCTTGAACTCGTCCGCCTGCGCGACTGACGCCAGCGTCATGAACGACAGAGCGACACCGATTCCGATCTTCATGACGTGGTTCATCCTGATCATCCCAAGGTCGTGTTTCTGGCAATCCAAGCGTTTGTAAACGGTAACGCGAAAATAGTCGCCAAGCTTGATGCGGGAATTCACAAAGTCGCCGATCCGCGAGCGGTCGCGCCGATTGTCGTATTGACGCGTGAACATCGTTCGTGATTTGTTCAAAAACGTGGGGACGACGCCGTTTTCTCGGCCGGAGGTGGATCATGACGCATTTTTTGACCAAGACTTTTATCGCGACTGCGGCGTTTGCCGCGCTGACGACTTGCGCATTCGCGCAGGAGGCTGCGCCCTGGGAGCTGAAGCCCGACATGGGCTACGCCTATGACAAGGACGGCAAGACCTGGTCCTACAAGATGGGCACCAACAACGCCGGCACGCTGCTGAAGGGCGCCAAGAAGGTGCCGAAGGGGACGCTGTTCTTCATCGGCCAGAACGGCCAGCTCTACATGCGCTCCGGGCCCTATCTCGAGGGCGACGGCAAGTTCAAGTTCGGCTCGAATTAGAGCGTTTTCGAGCGAAGTGGACGCCGGTTCGCGTCAAGAAAACGCGTCAAGAAGAGTCTAGGGCTTCGGTTCTGATTCAATCAGAACCGAAAATGCCCTAGTGTCCTGAACCAAAAGTTCATGGCATTTTATGCCTTGGCGGGCAGATTGTAAGCGCAGAAGCGTTCGATTGAGCCGAGAATGTCGTCAGCTGATTTGGTCCATCGGAACGGCATTGGGTCAGCGTTGTGATGGTCGATGAAGGAGGCAATCTCGGCCCGTAGCGCCGCCACACTGCGATAGATGCCGCGCCTAATCTTACGCTCGGTGATGAGTGCAAAGAAGCGTTCGACCTGATTGAGCCAGGATGAACTGGTTGGCGTCAGGTGGACGTGCCAGCGCGGCCTCTTTGCCAGCCAGTTGCGGATCAACGGCGTCTTGTGGGTTGCGTAATTGTCCATGACGAGGTGGACGTCCAGATCGTCTGGAACCGCAGCTTCGATCTCATCGAGAAACTTGCGGAACTCTTTGGCACGATGGCGTCCATAGCATTTGCCAATGACCCGGCCGGTTGCGACGTCGAGGGCGGCAAACAGCGAGGTGACGCCATGGCGTTTGTAGTCGTGACTACGGCGCGCCGGCTGGCCTGGTCGCATGGGCAGCATGGGCTGGCTGCGATCCAGCGCCTGGATTTGCGACTTCTCATCGACACACAGTACGATGGCGCGCTCGGGCGGAGCTACGTAAAGGCCGACGATGTCGCGAACCTTGGCGACAAAGTCGGGGTCGGTTGAGAGCTTGAAGGTCTCCAACCGATGCGGCTGCAAGCCGAAAGCGCGCCATATACGCTGTACTGTTGAGACTGACAGCCCGCTGGCCCGCGCCATGCTGCGCGAACTCCAGTGGGTGGCCCCGGGAGGCTGGGTCTCAAGGGTGCGAACGATCACCGCCTCGATCCGGGCATCCTCAATCGTGCGTGGCGTCCCCGATCGCGGCTCGTCCCAAAGACCTTCAAGCCGATGCTCGGAGAACCGCCGCCGCCATTTGCCGACCGTGTCGGGATCGACAGCCAAACGGGCCGCCACGACCTTGCTCTGCTCGCCCTCAGCACAGGCCAGGACGATCCGAGCCCGCAGCGCCAACGCCTGAGCAGTGCTTCGACGCGACGCCAACGATGTCAACTCAGCACGTTCCACCTCATCAAGCTCCAGCGGAGCAAAGCGCCGACCCATCGCCAATCCTCCCCAAATCAGGAGAGTCCGCTATCATCGAGTCGATTTGGAGTCCGCCGAACTTTTGATTCAGGACACTAGCGGCTTTCGGCAGGTATCAGAACGCCGTGGCCAATTCCTTCGCGCCCGGCTTGTTGCTGTTGAAGTCCATCCGCTCGTTGGTGACGGCAAGCAGCCTGGCCACCGTGTTGTGGCGGATGGCGACCGGGTTGCGCTCGTAGCCGGAGCGCTGGAAGAAATTCGCGGTCGGCACCTGCTCGCGCATCGCCTGCGGCATGGTCACCATGTCGAGCCCGGTGCCGTCGCCGGTCAGGTTCATCATCTCGAGCTCGGCCGCCGTCAGCGGCCGGCTGTAGCCCTTGTTGCGGGCGAAGATCACCGAGGTCAGCAGCTTGTGGGTCTGCAGCATCGGGCCGACATCGATGTCGAGCACCATGGCATGGCACGCCCAGCCCTGCGGCGTATCGGCGAGGCGCGCATGCGCCGACCAGTCGTCGGGCACGGTGCGCGTGAACGCGACCATCTTCTTCAGCACCGCGAGTTTGTGCTCCATCGCCTTGCGCGCGGGCCCCTGCGTTCTCGCAACCCGCTCGGTCAGATCCCGCACGAATTCATGGCCCTGCTCGGCCAATAGCTCGACGGTGTTGGTGGTGAGCAGCTGGTTGTAGCCCATCGCGGTGGAGATGGCGCGCTTGCCGCCGTGCTCGATGCCCGCCTGTACGTCGTAAGTGCCGGTGCCGCCGGTCTCGAACGAATAGACCCGCACCGCCTGCTCCGGCGTCAGCCCCGCGGCGCGCGCGTAACGCGCATAGGCGCGCTTGAACTCGACCTCGCTGGCCGGCCGCTGCGGCGTGAACTGGAATTGCTCGGCCGCCGCCCTAACCAGATCGGAGGCCACCGGAAGCGTCTTGGGCGGACGCGGCGGCTTGCCTTCCTCCTCTTCCGGGGCCGGATTGACCGGCCGCTTCGGACCCTCATAGACCGGCGGCTGCTGCAGCACGTAATCGTCCAGCGAGATCTGCACGCGGTCGCGCCGCTTGGCGTTGCGGCCGCGCCTCTTCTCGGCGACCGCGTTCCAATAGGCGCTGGCGTCCTGCTCGAAGGCGGCGCGCGCCTCCTGATATTCCTGCAGCTTGCGGCGATATTCCATGATCGCCTGCGGCGATGCCTGCGCCATCGCATTGGCGACGGAAGGCGGCAGCGCGCCGGCCTCGCCGGCAAATACGGACGGCGCGCCGGCGACGAGCGCGAGCGCGAAAAATCCAGGGCACAGGCGAATCAATTGCGGGCGCATGGCCTCGTTGTAGCAAGCACGGCCGCGAAGTCAGCCCGGAATTGTCCGGATCGCAGCGGCCGGATGCCGCGATCAATGCAGAATATTCGCCACAATGCGGTGTTCTCCGAACGAAAGCCTTGGAGAAAGCCCTGGAGATTGCGATGAGAATGGCACTCTGGCTCGTCGCCGCCTGCGCGTTGACGCTCGCCGCATCGGCGCGCGCCGAGCGTCCGGACTGCGGAACGTTTCCGGATACGCGTTCACGCTTCACCTGTTACGAGAATGTGTCGCGGGCGCCTCAGGAACCCGAGGCCGCGGCGCATTCGCCTGGTGCGCAGGGGAAATCAATAAAGATGAACGCCCGCAAGCGGCATCACAAATAGCGGCATCGTTGCGGCCTACTTCCATGCGAATACCGGCTGCTCCAGTTCGGCGACGCGGGTGCTGCGGCCGGCCAGCACCTCGCGAAATTGATAGATCAGCGCGGCGGTCGGCGCATGGATCTGCTGGCCACCGAGGCGGAAGCGGATCACGCGGCGCGAGCTTTCCGGGATCGTGACGAAGCTGAACGCGCCATCCAGCTCGATCGCATCGAGGCCGATGCGATGGACGGAGGCGACCTCGTCCGGGTTCGGCGTGATCGCCGCATGCGCACCGGCCCAGACCACGACCGGCGTGATCAGATAGCCGGATCGCGTCGGATAATCGTCGAGCATGCCGAGCACGTCGCTCGGGCCAAGCGCGAGCCCGAGCTCCTCATGCAATTCGCGCAGCGCGGCCTCGGCCTGCGTCTCGCCGGCATCGCAGCGCCCGCCCGGCAGCGCCCATTGCGCGCTGTGGGCGCGCAGGCGCGCGCTGCGGCGGGTCAACAGGAACGCCGTACCGCTGCCGTCGTCGCCTTCGGTCAGCGCGATCGCGACCGCCGCGCGCTTCAGCGTCGGCGCGGCGTCCGCCGGTGCCAAGCGTGCGAATGCGGCACAGAGCTCTGCGATATTCCGCCGGGTGGCATCGTCAAATGTGCGGGCCATTGACCTTGACTACAACACAACAGCGTTTGATGAAATGACTGCGACCACATGCCTCCTGCGATCAATCATCAGCAAGCAACGGACCCCACCTCATGACGGCCAAGGCCGCGGACAAACTCACATCCGACGGCTGGAAGATCGCCGAAACCACGGGATTCCTGACGCTGATCGGCCCGTTGTGGGAACGGTTGAAGGACGGCGCGCTTGAACTCGCGCTGATCACCGAAGACAAGCACCACAATCGCCGCGGCCTCGTGCAGGGCGGCGTGATCATGACCTTCGCCGACCGCGCCTGCGGCATGGCCGCACGCTACGTCTCGGGCAAGCCGACGCTTGCGACCGTGCAGCTCGACACCCATTTCGTCGAGGCCGGCAAGATCGGCGAGATCCTGACGACGCGGCCGCGCGTGGTACGCTCGACCCGCAGCCTGATCTTCATCACGGCCGAGGTGACCGTCGACAAGCGCTGTATCGCGATGGCCAACGGCGTGTTCAAGATCCTGAAGAACGACAGCTGATCCTTTGTCATTCCGGGATGGTCCGAAGGACCAGACCCGGAATCTCGAGATTCCGGGCTCGATGCTGCGCATCGCCCCGGAATGACCGCAGGAAAGGAAAGTCCGATGCAATATCGCCAGCTTGGCCGTAGCGGCCTGAAGGTCTCGCCGATCTGCCTCGGCACCATGATGTTCGGCGGACCGACCGACGAGGCGACCTCGGCGCGGATCGTGGCGAAGGCGCGCGAGGCCGGCATCAACTTCATCGACAGCGCCGACGCCTATAATGCCGGCAAGTCCGAGGAGGTCGTGGGGCGCGCGATCTCCCACAGCCGGTCGAACTGGGTGCTCGCGACAAAACTCGCCAATCCGATCGGCGACGATCCCAACCACGGCGGGCTGTCGCGTCGCTGGGTGTTCCAGGCCGCCGACGAGAGCCTGAAGCGGCTCGGCACCGACTACATCGACGTCTACTATCTGCACAAGGAAGATCACACGACGCCGCTCGACGAGACGGTGCGCGCGATGGGCGACCTGATCCGCGCCGGCAAGGTGCGCTATTTCGGCGTCTCCAACTACCGCGCCTGGCGCGTCGCCGAGATCTGCAACATCTGCGACCGGCTCGGCATCGACCGCCCGGTCGCGAGCCAGCCCTATTACAATGCGATGAACCGGATGCCGGAGGTCGAGCATTTCCCGGCCTGCGCCTATTACGGGCTCGGCATCGTGCCCTATAGCCCGCTGGCGCGCGGCGTGCTTACCGGCAAATACGCGCCCGACGCGGCGCCACCCGCGGACACGCGTGCGGGGCGCAACGACAAGCGCATGATGCAGACCGAGTGGCGGCCGGAATCGCTCGAGCTCGCGCAGGAGATCAAGCGCCACGCCGAGAGCAAAGGCATCACCGCCGGGCAGTTCGCGGTGTCCTGGGTACTGAACTCGTCGTTCGTCAGCGCCGTGATCGCGGGGCCGCGCACCGAAGCGCAATGGGACGACTACATCCGCGCGCTCGACTATCGCTTCACCGCCGAGGACGAAGCCCTGATCGACCGCCTCGTCGTCACCGGCCATCCCTCGACGCCGGGCTTCAACGACCCCGCCTATCCGATCGAGGGGCGCCGGGCGCGGAGCGGATCGTCGCTGTAGCGGCAGCGTCACAATTTTAGTTTGTGCGCTCCGCCCGCCGTCATTGCGAGCGGAGCGAAGCAATCCATCGTGCCGCAAGCGGAGAAATGGACTGCGTCGTCGCTGACGCTCCTCGCAATGACGGTGTGTTGCACTCGCTCGGTACGGATAACCCGCTCGGCAACGCCGAAGTTACGTTTCGTAGCTTCCGAATTGCGCGAAGCCCGAGTCGGCTGCAGCATCAGGGCATGGAAATGCTGATGCTGGTGCTGCAATGACGGCATCCAATGTACTGGACTGGATCGTGGCCCTCCTCGTCTGCTGGGCGAGCCTGACCGCAATCTTTGAACCTTCGCGCGGTGCCTCGCAGTGCGACGTATCCACCGCGACGAGCAGCGCGCCGCAGGCCTCACTGGCGACCCCGACGCAGGCGGAGTTCGAGGAGATGATCCGCGACATGAAGCTGCATGATTGAACGGGATCGGCAAACCGCGAAAATCCTTCCGCATCATCTCCCAAATGAAACAGGGCGGCGCCGAAGCGCCGCCCTGCCCTGATTGCCGTTTGCTCGCCGCTTACTTCGCGAGGTCGAAGCGGTCGGCGTTCATCACCTTGGCCCAGGCCGCGACGAAGTCCTTCACGAACTGCTCCTTGGAGTCGGACTGGCCGTAGACCTCGGCGAACGCCCGCAGCTGCGAGTGTGAGCCGAAGATCAGGTCGACGCGGGTGCCGGTCCACTTCACCGCCTTGGTCTTGCGGTCGCGGCCCTCATAGACGCCCTCGCCGGCATCGCTCCACACCGTGCCCATGTCGAGCAGGTTGAGGAAGAAGTCGTTGGTGAGCGTCCCCGGCTTGCCGGTGAAGACGCCGTGCTTCGACTTCTTGGCATTGGCGCCGAGCACGCGCAGGCCGCCGACGAGGACCGTCAGTTCCGGTCCGGTCAGCCGCAGGAGCTGTGCACGGTCGACCAAGGCCTCTTCCGGCTGCAGGAACTGATGCTTGCCGCCGATATAGTTGCGGAAGCCGTCAGCCCGCGGCTCGAGCGGAGCGAACGACTCGACGTCGGTCTGGTCCTGCGTCGCATCGGTGCGGCCCGGCGTGAAGGGGACCTTCACATTGGTGCCGCCGTCCTTCGCCGCCTTCTCGATCGCAGCCGCGCCGCCGAGCACGATCAGATCGGCCAGCGAAACCTTCTTGCCGAACTCCTTCTGGATGGCTTCGAGCTTGCCCAGCACGCCCTTGAGCTGCGCGGGCTCGTTGACATCCCAGTCCTTCTGCGGCGCAAGTCGGATGCGTGCACCATTGGCACCGCCGCGCTTGTCGGAGCCGCGGAACGTGGAGGCCGAGGCCCAGGCGGTCGACACCAGTTCGGACACCGACAGGCCCGAGGCGAGGATCTTCGCCTTGAGCGCCTCGATATCCTTGTCGTCGATCACGGCGTGATCGAGCGCCGGTACCGGATCCTGCCAGATCAGCGTCTCCTTCGGCACCAGCGGGCCGAGGTAGCGCTGGATCGGACCCATGTCGCGGTGCGTGAGCTTGAACCAGGCGCGGGCGAAGGCGTCCGCGAACTGATCCGGATGCTCATAGAACCGGCGCGAGATCTTCTCATAGGCCGGATCGAAGCGCAGCGACAGGTCGGTGGTCAGCATCGTCGGGACATGCTTCTTCGACGGATCGAACGCGTCCGGAATGACGGCGTCCGCGCCCTTTGCCTTCCACTGCTTCGCACCCGCCGGGCTCTTCGTCAGCTCCCATTCGTACTTGAACAGGTTCTCGAAGAAGTGGTTGCTCCACTTGGTCGGGGTCTGGGTCCAGGTGACCTCGGGACCGCCGGTGATCGCGTCAGCGCCGACGCCGGTGCCGAACTTGCTCTTCCAACCGAGACCCTGTTCCTCGATCGCGCCACCTTCCGGCTCCGGACCGATCAACGACGGATCGCCCGCACCGTGGGTCTTGCCGAAGGTGTGGCCACCGGCGATCAGCGCGACGGTCTCCTCGTCGTTCATCGCCATGCGGAAGAACGTCTCGCGAATGTCCTTCGCGGCGGCGACCGGGTCCGGATTGCCGTTCGGGCCTTCCGGGTTGACGTAGATCAGGCCCATCTGCACCGCGCCGAGTGGCTCGGAGAGCTGGCGCTCGCCGCTGTAGCGCTCGTCACCAAGCCAGGTGCCTTCCGGACCCCAGTACAGCTCTTCCGGCTCCCACACGTCGGCGCGGCCACCCGCAAAACCGAACGTCTTGAAGCCCATCGATTCCAGCGCAACGTTGCCGGCGAGGACCATCAGATCGGCCCACGAGATCTTGCGGCCGTACTTCTGCTTGATCGGCCACAGCAGCCGGCGCGCCTTGTCGAGGTTGGCGTTGTCCGGCCAGCTGTTGAGCGGGGCGAAACGCTGCTGACCGGCACCGGCGCCGCCGCGGCCGTCGGTGATGCGATAGGTGCCCGCCGAATGCCAGGCCATGCGGATCATCAGGCCGCCGTAATGGCCGAAGTCGGCCGGCCACCATTCTTGCGACGTCGTCATCAGGGCCGTGAGGTCCTTGATCACGGCGTTGAGATCGAGGCTCTTGAATTCCTTGGCGTAGTCGAAGCCCTTGCCCATCGGATCGGACAGGCTGGAGTTGCGATGCAGCACCTGAACGTCGAGCGTCTCCGGCCACCAGTCACGATTCGAGTGCCCGCGAGGCCCGCCTGTGAATGGGCATTTGCCCGCGCCTTCGTCGGTTTTTGCGTCCATGTTTCTTCTCCGAGGTGATGGATTCTGGAATGCGCTGGAGCTCTTCCAAGAACGATTCTACGCAACCCAATCCATCAGAGGAAATTGACTTTAGTGATCGCGTCGATAAGATTATCTGATGATAAATGTCACACTCCGGCAACTCAGGTATTTTGATGCTCTGGCCCACCACCGCCATTTCGGGCGCGCCGCGGATGCCTGCGCGGTGTCGCAGCCGGCGCTGTCGATGCAGATCCGCGAAATGGAACAGGCGGTCGGCGGCGTGCTGATCGAACGCAATGCGCGGCAGGTGACGCTGACGACCTTCGGCGAGGACCTGCTGCGCCGCGTGCGCGACATCCTGCGTTCGGTCGACGAACTCGGCGACTTCGCGCGCGCCTCGCGCGACAAGCTCGCCGGGCGGCTGCGGGTCGGCATGATCCCGACGATTGCACCATATCTGCTGCCGAAGGTGATCGAGAACCTGGCGCGGCTGCATCCCGAGCTCGACATCCATGTCCGCGAGACGCTGACGCCGAAGTTGATCAAGGAGGTCACCGAAGGCCGGCTCGACACCGCGATCGTGGCGCTGCCGGTATCGGAACCGTCGCTGACCGAGGTCGCGCTGTTCTCGGAAAACTTCCTGCTGGTGCGGCCGGGCGAGGATGCCAAGACGCCGGTGCCGAGCGCCGAGATGCTGCGCGAGATGCGGCTGTTGCTGCTCGAGGAGGGCCACTGCTTCCGCGACCAGGCGCTGTCGTTCTGCAACATGCAATCCTCGCCGCCGCGCGAGGTGCTGGACGCGAGTTCGCTGTCGACGCTGGTGCAGATGGTCGGCGCCGGTATCGGCGTCACCCTGATCCCCGAGATGGCGGTGACGGTGGAGACGCGCTCGGCGCCGGTCACGGTCTCGCGCTTCAAGCATCCGCAGCCGTCGCGCACCATCGGCATGGTCTGGCGCAAGACCTCTCCGCTCGCCGCGCAGCTCCAGCAGATCTCCGAGGTCGTCAGCCTCGCCGCCCGCGCCCTGCGCGCGCCGAAGCAGGACGGCGCCAAGGAGCCGGCGAAGCGCGCGGGGCGAAGGAAGGTGGCGTGATTGCCGAGACGCTGCGGCGAAGATGTAGTTCTGGTTTGACGCACACGTCTCGCCACCCCCACAACCGTCGTCCTGGCGAAAGCCAGGGACCCATAACCACCGCGTTTGATTGTGAACGGGATCGTGGCTCCAGCTTCGCTCAACAACTGATGGTCGGGGTAATGGGTCCTGGCTTTCGCCAGGACGACATCGAATATGTTGCGCGGTCTGTGAATCATACGTCCGCATTCTCGCGGCGAATGACGAGATGACGCGGCGCCCCTACTTCTCCAGGTACTTCTTCATCTCGGCGATCAGGCCGTCGCGCAGTTCGGGGCGCTTGAGGCCGAAGGCGATGTTGGCGCGGAGGAAGCCGGGCTTGGAGCCGCAATCGTGGCGCTCGCCCTCGAACTCGACGCCGTAGAACTTCTGCGTCTTCGCAAGCCCGATCATCGCATCGGTGAGCTGGATCTCGCCGCCGGCGCCGCGCTCCTGCGTGGCCAGGATGTTGAAGATCTCCGGCTGCAGGATGTAGCGGCCGGTGATCGACAGGTTGGACGGCGCGGTGCCCTGCGGCGGCTTCTCGACCATGCGGTCGACCTCGAAGATGTTGCCGGTGCGTTTGCCGACGCTGCAGATGCCGTATTGATGGGTGAGTTCGTCGGGCACCGCCTCGACCGCGATCAGGTTCGACTTGTCACCAAGCCTGCTCGCGGCGTCGATCATCTGCTTGAGGCAGCCCGGCGTGTTCAGCACCAACTCGTCCGGCAGCACCACCGCGAACGGCTCGTTGCCGATGATATCGCGTGCGCACCACACCGCGTGGCCGAGCCCGAGCGGCGCCTGCTGCCGGGTGAAGCTCATCGCGCCGGCCTCCGGCTGGTTCTGCGCCAGGATATCCTGCTCGGTCTTCTTGCCGCGCTGCGCCAGCGTGGTGTCGAGCTCGAACATGCGGTCGAAGTGATCCTCGATGACACCCTTGTTGCGGCCGGTGACGAACACGAAATGCTCGATGCCGGCTTCCCGGGCCTCGTCGACCACGTACTGGATCAGGGGCTTGTCGACGATCGTCAGCATCTCCTTCGGCATCGCCTTGGTGGCGGGCAGCACGCGGGTACCGAGACCGGCGACGGGGAATACGGCTTTGTGGATCTTCATGGGATTATCGGAAGCCTTGAAATGGGTGGGACGGCGGCACGAAATGAATCATGCCTTTGGTACCCCGTTTTGCAGCCGCCAACAAAGGCGGATGTGTGGTGCGGCTTAATTCCGCCGTTCCCGTCAGCCAAATGCGGGCCGCAACAAAATCTCGCCCTTGTTAAGTTATTGGAAACCGTGCCGGGGCCTTCTGGAACAGCACGATTTTGACAGGCACACGACAAATGCGCGCGATGGGAACATCAAGGACCAAGCTTTTCGGCGCGAGCCTGATCGCGCTGGCCCTGCTGCTGCCCGGCAGCACGCAAGCCCAGTCGGCGGGCAACGGCCTGACCAACCTGATCGACAGCATCTTTTCCGGACCGAACGCGACGCCGCCGCAGGCCGCAACCGGACAGGACGGCGCGGCACCGCCGTGGAGCGGTGAAGACGGCGCCTCCGGCCATCCGCTGATGACCGCAGCGGCGATCCGCCAGGCCGCGTCGGACTTCCCGAACTGCGTCGCAGCGATGTGGCCAGATGCCGCACGGCGCAACATCACCCAAGAGAATTTCGAGCGCTTCACCGCCGGCCTGACGCCCGATCTGCGCATCATGGATCTGATGGATTCGCAGCCGGAGTTCACCAAGGCGATCTGGGATTATCTCGACATCCTGGTCAGCGACACCAGGCTCGCCAAGGGGCGCGAGATCCTTGCGAAATACAAGCCGCAGTTCGATGCCACCGAGAAGGCCTATGGCGTCGACCGCTACATCATTGCGGCGATCTGGGGCATCGAGTCGAACTACTCGACCCAGATGGGCGATCGCAACGTGGTGCAGTCGACCGCGACGCTCGCCTGCATCGGCCGCCGTCAGGCCTATTTCAAGGACGAGTTCCTGTCGGCGCTGGAAATCCTCAACCGCGGCGACCTCAGGCCCGAGCAGATGCGCGGCTCCTGGGCCGGCGCCTTCGGCCCGACCCAGTTCATGCCGACCGCGTTCAAGCGCTATGCCGTCGATGGCGACGGCGACGGCCGCCGCGACGTCGTCGACAATCCGAGCGACCTGATCGCCTCGACCGCCAACAATCTGAAGAAGGACGGCTGGCAGACCGGCGCGAGCTGGGGCTACGAGGTCGTGCTGCCGCAAGGCCTCAATTACATGCTGGCCGACCGCGCCAAGGCCATGCCGCTGTCGCAATGGGAGCATCTCGGCCTCAAGCGGCCGAACGGCCAGCCGTTCCCGCGGCCGTCCGACAAGGCCTATCTGCTGGCGCCGGCCGGCGCCGAGGGGCCGGGCTTCCTGATGCTGCAGAATTTCCGGGTGATCATGAAGTACAACCCGGCCGAGGCCTACGCGCTCGCCATCGGCCATTTCGCCGACCGCCTGCGCGGCGGCCAGCCCTTCGCGCAGCCCTGGCCGCGGCAGGAGCGGGTGCTGTCGCGCGCCGAGCGGCTGGAACTGCAGCAGCTGCTCGCCCAGCGCGGCTTCTACAAGGGTACGCCCGACGGCCAGTTCGGCGGCCAGACCCGCGAGGCGCTGCGCGGCTTCCAGGTGTCGATCGGGGCACCGGCCGACGGTTTTGCCACCGCCGAGGTGCTGGAGCGGCTGCGGGCGCGGTAGGGCTGAAGCCGGAGGACCGCCTCCCGTAGCCCGGATGCAGCGCAGCGAAAGCCGGGGTTCTCGCCGTGCGGCTGGTCTGGTCCCGGATTACGCTTTGCTCCATCCGGGCTACGGCTCTTGCCCCTCCCGCAAGCGGGAGAGGGGGCACGGTTCCGTCGCCGCGACGGCTAGGCCCTCCACCCCGAAAGTAACCGTGAAATCCGATATTTGCCGCCTGCCTTGACGGCGGCCGGCGGCACCCGATTTATGGTGGAAAAGCTGCCCGCTTGCGGCCCGATTCCGCTAGTATGCTCGCGTACTTCCAGATCATTTGCGACCGAACGCGATGCGAGAGCCAAAGTCCTTTTTGCGCATATTCACCGAAGCCGGTCCGCTGGTCGCGCTGACGGTGGCGCTTGCGCTGTTGATCGGCATCGCCCAGCCCGCCTCGGCGCAATTCTTCGGCTTCCCCGGCTTCGGCGGCGGACCGCCGCAACCGCAGCGCCGCGCTCCGCCGCAGCACGGTGGTGGCGGCTGGTTCGGCGGCGATTTCTTCGCGCCGTTCCAGCAGCAGCAACCGCAATCATCGCAGCCGCAGCGGCCGCGCGAGGATTTCTCGCGCGCTCCGGCACCGGCCAAGCGCGAGGCGGCCGCCGAGCGCAACGTGCTCGTCATCGGCGACGCCATGGCCGACTGGCTCGGCTATGGCCTGGAAGATGCCTATTCCGACCAGCCCGACATGGGCGTGATCCGCAAGCACAAGACGGTCTCCGGCCTGATCCGCTATCAGCCCAAGGGCGATCCGGCGGATTGGGCCGCGGCCGCGAAGGGCATTCTCGCCACCGAGAACCCCGACGCCATCGTCGTGATGCTCGGCCTCAACGACCGCACCGCGATCCGAGAATCTGTCGTGGAGAAGAAGGTCGACAAGAAGGACGAGAAAAAGGACGCGCGCGGCAAGCCCGAAGCCAAGCCGGGCGACAAGCCCGATGCCGCCGCCAAAACTGATGGCAAGCCGGTCGAGGCCGAGCCGCCGGCCGACGACGCCGACAATGACTCGCAGGCCGCGCCGGAAAAGACTGCGCGTTCGCCGAACGGCCTCTATGAATTCCGCGACGACCGCTGGGTCGAGCTCTACGGCAAGAAGATCGAGGAGTTGATCAACGTGCTGAAGAGCAAGGGCGTGCCGGTGCTGTGGGTCGGCCTGCCCGCGATCCGCGGCCAGAAGGGCACGTCGGACATGCTGTTCCTCGACGCGCTCTATCGCGACGGCGCCGGCAAGGCCGGCATCACCTATGTTGACGTCTGGGACGGCTTTGTCGACGAGGCCGGCCGCTTCATGCAGAAGGGCCCGGACTTCGAAGGCCAGCCCCGCAAGCTGCGTACCGATGACGGCGTGTTCTTCACCAAGGCCGGCGCGCGCAAGCTCGCGCATTATGTCGAGCGCGAGGTGACGCGCCTGCTCGCGGTGCGCTCCGGGCCGATCGCGCTGCCGAGCGAACCCGCGACGCCGGATACCAGCGCGGAGCCCGGCAAGCCCGCGCCGCGGCCGCTGGCGGGCCCGGTGCTGCCGCTGGTCGCCTCCACCGTCGGCACCGATCAATTGCTCGGCGGACCGGGCTCGCGGCCCGCCGCCGTCGATGCGCTCGCCGCGCGCACGCTGGTGAAGGGGGAGGCGCTGGCGCCACCCGCCGGCCGCGCCGATGATTTCGTCTGGCCGCGCCGCGAGATGGGCCGCGAGCAAGCCAAGGGCGATGTGCCGGTTGCCGCGACCACGCCCGCCGCGCCGGCGGGCGGACCGGCCAATCCGCCGCCCTCGACCACGGCGATCGCGCCCGACGGCTCGATCATCACCGCACCGAAGCCGCCAAGGCGCGTGTTCCGTCCGGCCCAGACCCAGGCCCAGCCGCAACAGCAGCCGCAGACACAGCCTTGGCTGCGCGATCTGTTCGGGTTCGGCGCGCCGCAGCAGCGCCCGTTGGTCGCTCCGCCGCCGCGCCCGCCGCGCGGTGTCGGACAGCGGGCCGCAGTGCCGGGGAGTCCGTGGCAGTAGGCCGCGCGTCTTCCGATAGAATTGACGCTACATCCACGTCATTGCGAGCCAACGGGTCGCGCGAACGCGCGCCCGATGACAGGCTCCGCAAAGCAATCCATCGATCCGCACGCGCGGACGGCTGGATTGCTTCGTCGCTTCAGCGCAAAATTGCTTTGCAATTTTGTCGCGAGCTCCTCGCAATGACGGTGGGCGAGATGGTATCAACCGTAATAGCGCCAACGCGACGGCGGCGGGCGGCGCGGCTGGCGCGTCATCAGGAGCGCGAGTGCAAAGCCGATGCCGCCGGCGATCAGCAGCGATCCCAGCGGGTTCTCCTGCACCGCATGCGCCATCGCCTTCTGTCCGCTGCGAACGGTCTCGCCGCGATGCTCATAGGCATCCTTGGCGTAGTTGACCGCGGTGTCGGCGGCGTCGCGCGCGGCGTCCTTGGCCTGGCCGTAAAGATCCTGCACCGAGCCCGCGGCTTCGCGCGCGCGGCCCGAGGCCTGGGTCTGCGCATCGCCGGTCGCGTCGCCGACAGCACCTTCGGCCTTGCCCGCGAACTCCTTCGCCGTTCCGAAAATCCGATCCTTGTCCATCGTCACGCTCCCTGATCTGTCCGGGAGCTAACCGGGAAACGGCGCGCAGGTTCCTGCGGTTACAGGATCAGCCCACCGTCGACGACGATGGTCTGGCCGACGATGTAGGAGGCGAGCGGCGAGGCCAGGAACAGCGCGGCGCCGGCCATGTCGGCGGGCGTGCCGAGACGCTTCAGCGGAATGCGCTCGAGCGCGCCTTCGAGACGCTTCGGATTGGCCGTCGTCGCCTTGGTCATCTTGGTGTCGACGAGGCCAGGCGCGATGCCGTTGACGCGGATGCCGTTCTCCGCCCAGGCCTCGCCGAGCGTGCGCGTCAGTCCGACGGCGCCGGTCTTCGAGGCGTTGTAGGCCGGATTGCCCATGGTGGAATGATAGGCCGCGGTCGAGCTCACGATGATCAGCGAGCCTTTGCTCGCGCTCAGCATCGGCTGGAATTTGGTCGCGCAGGCCATCAGGCTCATCAGGTTGACCTCGAGCACCTTGCGAAAACCCTCCATCTCGAATTCCCCGCGGCGGTAAATCACCGCGCCCTGCGCCAGCACCAGCACATCGAGCCGGTCGAACGACGGCCTGAAGGCCTCGATCGCCTGCGGGTTGCTGACATCGAGCTGCGCGTAGGCGAGGCCCTCGAGATGCGAGCCCTCTTCGGTGGAATAGTCGCTCGCCTGCGCACGGGTGCCGCAGATCGCGACGCGCGCGCCCCTGGCGCGGAACGCCTGCGCGATGCCGTTGCCGATGCCGCTGGAGCCGCCGACCACCAATATCTGCTTGCCGCCGAAATCGAGCTCGTTCATCGCGCGTTCCTCTCTCGTGCTGTTGTCTTGATTGAGCATGATCCTTCTCGGAAAGCCAACCGGGAAACTTGCGTTAACGCGCTGCGCGCATGCCGATATCGGATCAGTAGTTTGACGTATCCTGCGATCGGTGCCAGCGTTGCCGTCTCTCACAACGCAAAAAATCAACGGGGGGTCCGTCATGTCCGAATACAAGCAGCTCAGCCGTTCGGTGAAGGGCCTCACCGTTCTGGTCACCGGCGCCGCCAGCGGCATGGGCCGCGCCACCGCGCGGGTGTTTGCCGATGAAGGTGCCAACGTCGCGGTCACCGACCTCACCGAAGAAGGCACGCAGACGGTGGCGAAGGAGATTTCAGCAAGCGGCGGCTCGGCGAAGGCCTGGACGCTCGACGTCGGCGATCGCGACGCCATCACCAAAGTCGTCAACGACGTCGCCACGCATTTCGGCGGGCTCGACATCATCGTCAACAATGCCGGCATCTCGGTGCGGGTGCCGATCGACGATCCCGCGTACGAGGACGCCTGGGCCAAGGGCATCGCGGTGATGCTGACGGCGCATCCGCGCATCATCCGCGCGGCACTGCCATACCTGCGCAAGTCGCACTCGCCGCGCATCGTCAACATCGCCTCGACCGAGGCGCTCGGCGCGACCGCGCTGCACAGCCCCTACTCCGCGGCCAAGGGCGGCGTCACCAGCCTGACCCGCTCGCTCGCGGTGGAGCTGGGACGCGAAGGCATCACCGTGAACTGCATCTGCCCGGGCCCGATCCGCACCGCCATCACCGACCGCATCTCCGAGGAGCACAAGACGCTCTACGCCAAGCGCCGCACCGCCCTCGCCCGTTACGGCGATCCGGAAGAGGTCGCGCACATGACGCTGAGCCTGTGCCTGCCCGCCGCATCGTTCCTGACCGGCGCGGTGATTCCGGTCGACGGCGGGTTGATGGCGCGGAATGCCTGACCCGCGCACGGCCCGCGAGCGTTGACAGCGCGCGCGCGGCGAGTAGCCTTCCCGTCAAACGAAGCGGGAAAACCGCCCGCGACAGACGGGGAGATATGCCAATGACGGTCCTGATCCGGCAGCTTCACAAGCATTTCGTCGGCGAGGTTTCCGGCGTCGATCTGCGCAAGCCGCTGACGAAGCAGGAAGCGATCGACATCGAGGCCGGCATGGACAAATACGCCGTGCTCGTGTTCCACGGCCAGGACATCTCCGACGAGCAGCAGATGGCGTTCGCGCTGAATTTCGGCGAGCGCGAAGATGCGCGCGGCGGCACGGTGACGAAGAAGCAGGACTACCGCCTCGCCTCCGGGCTGAACGACGTCAGCAATCTCGGCAAGGACGGCAAGCCGCTGCCGAAGGACCACCGCACCCATCTGTTCAACCTCGGCAACTGCCTGTGGCATTCCGACAGCTCGTTCCGGCCGATCCCGGCGAAATTCTCGCTGCTGTCGGCGCGCGTGGTGAACCCGAAGGGCGGCAACACCGAATTCGCCGACATGCGCGCCGCCTATGACGCGCTCGACGACGAGACCAAGGCCGAGATCGAGGACATGATCTGCGAGCACTCGCTGATGTATTCGCGCGGCTCGCTCGGCTTCCTCGACTACACCGACGAGGAGAAGCAGATGTTCAAGCCGGTGCTGCAGCGCCTGGTGCGCACGCATCCGGTGCACGGCCGCAAGTCGCTGTATCTGTCCTCTCACGCCGGCGCCATCAGGGGCATGAGCATGCCGGAGGCGCGGCTGCTGCTGCGCGATCTGACCGAGCACGCGACGCAGCCCGAATTCGTCCATGTGCACAAATGGACGGTGCATGACCTCGTGATGTGGGACAACCGCCAGACCGTGCACCGCGTCCGCCGCTACGACCAGTCGCAGCCCCGCGACATGCGCCGCGCCACGGTGGCCGGCACCCAGCCGACGGTCGCGCAGGAAGCGGCGGAGTAGCGGTCGCGAAGGCTGTCGTAGCCAAACCATCGCTGTCGTAGTCGAACCCACAGCTGTCGTCCCGGGCAAGCGAAGCGCGACCCGGGACCATAACCACAGGGCGCTGTTGTTGCACGACGCTGTGGCCCGAGCGCGGTGCCGCAATTGCATACGGTGGTTATGGGTCCCTGCTTTCGCACTAGGTGCATCTACACGTTTGTCGGGCCATTTGCGAGGATTTGGAAGCGGGCCATTCCGGTGTGGAAGGTGATTGGTCCAGGTTGACGGTGGGAGGCGTAGCCGGTCCATCCGCCGAGTTTTGCGATGATCCATGCCGCCCAAGCAAGAGTGTTGGGGCGATGGTGGTTTTTCTGAAGCTCGGTGCGACCTTTCATGGTTTTGTTGATGGCCCTGAGCGTCTCGATCTCTTCTGCGGTGAAGACAAATTCAGCCGGCAATTCTTCGCCACTGTTGCGGGCCTGAACGAGTTGAATGACGATACATGCCGCTCTGGTGGCGACCGCCACGAGCTTGATCAGGCCTTCGGCGCTCTCGATCTGACTATCCTCGATGCGCAAACCCTGGCTCTTCAGCGAGCGAAAGAGTTGCTCAATGATCCAGCGCTGGCGGTACCAGGAGACGATCTGCCAGGCGTCTTTAACGGTGGCGACCGGATGAGTGGTCAGGAGCAGCCAGCGAATGGGCTCCGCACCTCTCGGCGGATGCAACTCGACCACTTCTACGAAGCTGAGTTTGATGCCCTCCGCCAAGTCGGTGACGCCGGGCCTCTGCGGCCGCTTGAGCACGACGGTTCCGAAGCGCATCGAGAGATGGGCCTGCCGGCCGCGCCGATCCATTCGCTGCGGCAGATCGATCACCGCGTTGTCGCAGAAGCGGCTCCGCTCGACCGCCTGATAAAGTGTGTCGCCATCGACCAGCGCATGGTCGTGCATGGCACGCGACAGAAGATGGACATTCTCAGCTGGCGTCAGCGCCCAGTGAGCAAAGAAATCCCCCTCGCGGTCGTTGACGACGGTGATCATGCGGGCATCTGCCAGGACGTCGCGGCCTTGCTCGGCGGCCGTCACCCAGCGCGCCGACTCCTTGTCGGCCAAGGCGCGCCGCTCATGCGGGATTTTTACCTTGCCTTTGCGCGTCCAAACGTTGCCGCCAGTAAGGCCAAGACAGACCCCGCTGTCGGCATCCACCGCCATCATCGCATGCAACAGCACGCCGCGAGCATTGCCCTTGCCGACTTTGCCCAGCCCGCGCCGCCGTCCCGCCTGGGTCTGGAACTTGACCTCGCTCGTATCCTGGATCGCCAGCACATGACGCCCGCTGACCGCAGTCCGCGTCTGCGCGCTCCAGCCCTCAATCAATTTATCGATCGTGACTTGGGGGTTGTTCACAAACCGCCAGAACGCCATATTGGCAGCCCAATCGCCCCGGGCCATCTGGCGCAAGCAGACGCTGCGCGTGCAAAGCATAGCCCGCAGAAGCGTCGCCCCCTTTTGTCGAGACGAACGTCCCCGAACTCACCCAAAGACAAATCCGGCTGCATCGCTGGCGCTCCTTCGAATCAAAGCGCCAGTGAGAGAATCATACAACATGCTGCAGAGACGCCACTTCTTGCTGCACCGAGTCAATCTGTCGCGCCCCAAAACCGTGTAGACACGCTAGTGCGACGGCAGGGACGACACCGTGAATGTGGACAAATCGTCGACGACGTCAGCGCGGCCTACGCGTGGCCCGCGTCGTTCGACAGCATGCCGGCCTCGATGCCGATCTTGCGCAAGGCGCGCGCGTATTTCTCGTCGACGTCGGTACCGAAGATCAGCTCCGGATCGGCGTCGCAATGCAGCCAGCCATTGTGCTGGATCTCGTTCTCGAGCTGGCCCGGCGCCCAGCCGGCATAGCCGAGCGCGAGGATCGCGTGCTTCGGCCCTGCGCCCTTGG
The DNA here is from genome assembly GCF_054056795.1 of Bradyrhizobium sp. USDA 3315. Classification (NCBI taxonomy): domain Bacteria; kingdom Pseudomonadati; phylum Pseudomonadota; class Alphaproteobacteria; order Hyphomicrobiales; family Nitrobacteraceae; genus Bradyrhizobium; species Bradyrhizobium sp. USDA 3315. The sequence continues at coordinate 934,106 of NZ_JBSRYP010000001.1, forward strand.
CGATCGCCTTCAGGATATCGACGGTCGCGGTAAGCGAGATGCCGTCGTCGATGTTCAGCGTCGCATCCTGAATGTAGAAGTCGCTGGAATGCAGCACGAAGCCGCGGCCGGTGTCGACCGGCCCGCCCTTCATCACCTTCATCATCTCGGCATTCTCGGGCAGCTGAATCTGGTCCGACTTCTCGATGATGTCGAGCTGCACCAGCAGCCCGGGGAAATCGATGCTGCCGGCGGGACGGTTGACGATGATGCCCATCGCGCCCTCGGAGGAATGCGCGCACATGTAGATCACGGAGCGTTCGAAGCGCGGGTCGTTCATGACAGGCATCGCGATCAGCATCTGGCCGTCGAGGTAGCCGCCTTCGGCGGCATGGGCACCGACGGCCGGGCTTCTGCCGGCGGCGGTCTTGCGAGTCTTGCCTGGTTTGCCTTCAGGGCGCATCCGCAAAGGCCTTTCCTGCTGATTTCGCATCCTGATATCGGGTGGCGGTTCTGTCAATCAACCATCGACCGCCGTGCGGCGATGCATCACAAGCAATTCAATGGTTTGCACCGAAAGTTGCAGGTAAAGACGTCTCATGATCGTCATAGTTCCCTTGCGTGCCGCATTTGGCGTTGCCGCCCTGTTTTCCGTCGCATGTATGGCCACGGAGGTCCGCGCCGACGACGCCTCGCCGTGGCAACAGGACACGCATTCGGCGGTGCGGCTGCTCGCCGGATCGCGCAGCGGCGCGGTGCTGCTTGGCGGCATTGCGTTCCAGTTGCAGGACGGCTGGAAGACCTATTGGCGGACGCCCGGCGATTCCGGCGTGCCGCCGCGGTTCGATTTCTCCAGGTCGGACAACGTCGAGGCGGTCACCGTGATGTGGCCGGCACCGCGGCAATTCGACGACGGCGCCGGCGGCACCTCGCTCGGCTACAAGCACCAGGTGGTGCTGCCGCTGCGCATCGTGGCGAAGAATCCCGATAAGCCGCTGGTGCTGCGCGCCGACATCAACTACGCGGTGTGCGAGAAGCTGTGCGTGCCGGTGGAGGCGAAGGCCGAGCTGGCGTTCGCGAGCGTCGCATCGACCGAGGACGCCGCGCTGTCGGAAGCGCTCAACGCGGTGCCGAAGCCCGCCAATATCGGCGACCCCATCCCGCTTTCGATCCGCGACGTCAAGCGCGACGGCAAGAACAACGTGCTGGTCGATGTCAGCGCGCCCGAGAGCCGCGACCTCAGCCTGTTCGTCGAGGGGCCGACGCCCGACTGGGCGCTGCCGGTGCCCAAGCTCGTTGCGCAGGCGCCGCCGGGCGTGAAGCGTTTTTCTTTCGAGCTCGACGGCCTGCCGCCCGGCGCCAAGGCCGACGGCGCCGCGCTGAAGCTGACGCTGGTCGGCGGCGACAAAAGCTACGAATTCAATATCAATTTGAATTGAGCCGTAGGGTCATTCCGGGGCGATGCAGCGCATCGAACCCGGAATCTCGAGCTCCCGGGTTCAGTGCTTCGCACTGCCCCGGGACGACCCCGAAGGGGTGCGTCGCCGAACCCAATCTTAACGTTTCGTTGATAGATCGGTGGCCATTGCCGCCGTGCGGCGCTTTAGGAATTTTCCGCCTTGGCTGTGATGGAGACACAATCGGCAACCTCTGCGCCATTGGGCCGGGCCGCACGCCTGCGTGGCCTCGCTGCGCGCGCGCTCGGCGGCACCAACGAGGCGTCGGTCACCAAACGCCTCGCCGGCATGATCTTCGCCATCCGCGTCATCAGCGCCGCCATCGCCTATCTCGCGCAGATCCTGCTGGCGCGCTGGATGAGCGGCTCGGATTACGGCATCTATGTCTATGTCTGGACCTGGGTGCTGCTGCTCGGCAGCACCATGGATTTCGGCATCGCGCCCTCCGCGCAGAAGATCATTCCGGAATACCGCGCGCGCGGCGACCTTGCGGCGCTGCGCGGCTTCCTCTCCGGCGGCCGCTGGGTGGTGCTGGCGACGTCCAGCATGGTCGCGCTGCTGCTCGCCGGCGTGATCCACCTCGCCTCGCCCTGGATCGATCCCAACGCCGTGGTGCCGCTCTATATCGGTTGCCTGACCTTGCCGCCCTTCGTCGTCGCCAACACCCAGGACGGCATCTCCCGCGCGCATGACTGGATGCAGCTCGGCCTGATGCCGCAGTTCATCGTTCGGCAGGGGCTGATCATCGCGCTGACCGCCGGCGCACTGGCGCTCGGCCTCAATCTCGGCGCCACCGCGGCGATGATCGCGAGCGCGGCCGCGGTGTACATCGCGGCGATCGGCCAGATGATCGTGCTCAACCGCCGCCTCACCGCCCATCTCGGGGTGGGCGAGAAGACCTACGACGTCAAGGGCTGGTTCGCGATCTCGCTGCCGATCATGCTGGTCGAGAGCTTCTATCTGCTGCTCGGCTACACCGACGTGCTGATGCTGCAGCAATTCCGCTCGTCCGAGGAAGTCGGCATCTATTTCGCCGTGGTGAAGACGCTGGCGCTGGTGTCGTTCGTGCACTACGCGATGGCGGCGACCACGGCGCACCGCTTCGCCGAATACAACGCGCTCGGCGACAAGGACCGGCTGTCGGCCTATGTCGCACACGCCATCAGCTGGACGTTCTGGCCCTCGCTGCTCGCGACCATCGCCCTGCTGGCGTTCGGCAAGCCGCTGCTGTGGCTGTTCGGCCCGAAATTCGTCGACGGCTACAGCATCATGTTCGTTGCCGCGATCGGGCTCGTGGTGCGCTCGGCGATCGGGCCGGTCGAGCGCCTGTTGAACATGCTCGGCCACCAGAGCATCTGCGCGACCGCCTATGCGGTGTCATTCCTGATGAATGTCGGGCTCTGCATCGCCCTCGTCCCGCGTTACGGCGGCATGGGCGCCGCCGCCTCGACCTCGCTGTCGCTGACCTTCGAGACGATCCTCTTGTTCTATGTCGTGCGCTCGCGCCTCGGGCTGCACGTGCTGGCGTTCGGCAAGCGGCTGCCGGCGTCATAGCATTCCGCCGGCGCGGCATTGTGCGATGCATGACCGCCGCCGGACTGAGAAACCTGCCTGACCGCGTTCAGCCTTGCGCCGGTCAGGCGCGCCTGATGTCCGCCCGCTCCCAATGCTGGCCGGCAACCATGCGGCGGAAGAACCACAGAACGGCCGGGCAAGCCAGGAGCATGGCGGCGCCGAAGTCGAGCGCCGCGCTCGCGGAGCCGACCGTGGTGGAGAGCTTTCCTCCGATCGCAGGTCCAGCCAGCATGCCGGCGTAAAAGACGGTGTAGAATATTCCCATTCCGATCGGCCGCGTCTTCTGCTCGAGCACGCGCGCAGGCAGGCTCATGATCGGACCGGCAGGCAGGCCGCAGAGGATTCCAAGAGCAATGACGACGGGAAGCACCGTGCCGCTGCGCGACAGCAGCAGTGTCAGGAGCGCGAAGGCGATGCAGCCCGTGACCAGGATGACCTCGCCGCGCTTGGTCCGATCGGCGAGGAAGCCGCCTAACGGCACCGAAAGGGCGGCGAGCCAGAGCACGATACTGATGGTTGATCCGGCTGCGGCGCCGGACCAGCCTTGCTCGACCAGCATCGATGGACCGAAACTGAAGATCATCGCAAAGCCGATGTTGTAGAGACACCAGATCAGGCCGGCGGCAATCACGGCGCAGATCGTGTCGGCGGTCAGGCTGCTAGGCTCGCCTTCAACCGCGACGGCCGCATCCGGCGCGCGATAAACCAGAGCGATGAGGCCGAGACCGATCAGGATCACCCCGGCGACGGCAAGATTGACGGCATGGAGCCCGAGCGTGGCTCCGATTGCCGGCAACAGCATGAGAGCGACTGCGATGCCGGCCGGCCATGAGTTGATGAAAATGGCCATCGCGGTGGCGATTTCCCGGCCGGCAAACCAGTCCGCGACCATCTTGGTCATCAGAACGTTCAGGAGCACGCCGCCGATGCCGGCAGTCAGCCGGCCCGCGATCTGCACGCTCCACGACGTCGACGTGGTCATCAGCAGTTCGCCTGCCAGCATCATCAGGAGACCGGCAAGGACCACCACCTTGTCGCCATAGCGGCGGCCGATCGCGCCGCCAGGCAAGGCAAGCAAGGCGCCCGGCGCAAAGTAGAGCCCGATCAGAACGCCGATATCGGCCAGGCTCGCGCCCAGACCCTGGCTGAGCTGTGGCGCGATGGCCGCGACGCTCTGAAACTGAAAGGCGATGGTGGCACGAGCGACGAACAGAGCAGCAAGAATGGTCCAGCGGCTTCGCATTTGGATTTTCTCCGATGCCCAGAACTATGTCGTCGGCTTGATGTTCTGGTTCAGGCGGAAGAAATTCGTCGGATCGTATTTGCTCTTGAGCGCGACAAGACGCGCGTAATTTTCACCATAGGCATCGCGCACCCGGTCTTCGCCCTCATCCCCCAGGTTGTTGGCATAGACACCGCCGGTCGAATAGGGCCTGACGGCACTCCACAGCTCGCGCGCCCAACGCATGTTCGCCTCGTCACCGGCCGGATCGTCCCAGATCGCAACCGGAAAGCAGTCGAACGCCGCATCACGGTTGGCGTAAGGCGAGCTCGATACCGGAACCCGTGCAATTGCGCCGCCGACATGCTGGAGAACCAGCAAGGACGCGGTGTTGGGGGCTCTCGCATAGGCGTCGAGCAGCGCGTCGATCGCGCCGGCACCGATCTCGCGCAGGAACTGCGCCTTCCAGTAGTAGCGACGTCCCCGCGGAAACAGGGCATCGCCGCCTGACTGAATCTCGAGATAGGGAACGGTTGCGAGGCGCGTCTCGACGGGCGAGCCGAACTTGACGATCGGCGAAAGGGCACGCTCACCGTCATGATGCGAGCCGACATAGCAACCGGAGATGTTGAAGAACCGGTCGCCCGACGGCAGCGTCACAAGGGCCGCATCGACGTTGACCTCATCGGCAGCGTTGCGGGCGAATTCATCGTAGAACTGCATGGCCTCGCGCGCCTGATCGTAAGGATAAAGCGTTGACGCGACGGGCAACGACGTGCCGATCGCATGCAACTGGTATTCGAACGCAGTCACGATGCCGAAATTGCCGCCGCCTCCTCTCAAGCCCCAGAGCAGGTCGGGGTGTTCGGTCGCGCTGGCCCTTAAAACCCGTCCCTCGGCTGTCACCACTTCGGCGGCAATCAGGTTGTCGCAGGTCAACCCGTATTTTCGCCCGAGCTTGCCGAAGCCGCCGCCAAGCGTGAGCCCGGCGATGCCGGTGTCGCTGTTGATCCCCATGGTGGTCGCCAGGCCGTGCGCCTGCGTGGCACGATCGAATTCGCCGAGATCGAGGCCGGCCTCCGCGCGCGCGGTGCGCCTGACCGGATCGACATCGATGCGTTTCATCCGCGACAGGTCGATGACCATGCCACCGTCACAGACCGAGAGGCCGGCGACATTGTGGCCTCCGCTGCGAACGGCCACCGGGAACGTGCGGGACCTCGCGAACGTCACAGCCTCGACCACGTCCTGGGTATCCGCGCAGTAGGCGATCATGGCCGGCCGCCTGTCGACGGCGCCGTTCCAGACCTTGCGCGCCTCGTCGTAACCGGCGCTCCCGGCGAGGACCACCTTGCCCTTGAGCCGTAGCTGGGAGCTGGGCCGAAGCTCGGAATGCGGTTCGCCCATCACCTCGTTGTATGCCTGCCGCTGCTCCATCCGATTTGCTCCTCGCCAGGAATGCCCATGCCATCATCCCACGGCGTGCCAAATCGTCCTGAATCCGATCGGAAAAAGTTGCAAAATTTCGCCAAAAGCGATGGCTGCAGGCGATGGCGACGCCTGCAGCCTCAAAGCAAAAGCCGGCCCTGATCCAATCAGGGCCGGCTTGTCTCTTAGGCCGCCAAATCCCGCCGGAAAATTACTCCGCGGTCCAGCCGCCGTCGATCGAGTAGTTGGAGCCGGTGATCTGCGCGGCATCGTCGCTGCACAGGAACAGCGCAAGCGCCGCGACCTGATCGGAGGTCACGAACTCCTTGGTCGGCTGCGCGGCGAGCAGCACGTCCTTGATGACCTGCTCCTTGGTCATGTTGCGCGCCTTCATGGTCTCCGGGATCTGGTGCTCGACCAGCGGGGTCCAGACATAGCCCGGGCTGATGCAGTTGCAGGTGATCTTGTGCTGCGCGAGCTCCAGCGCCACCGTCTTGGTGAGACCGGCGATGCCGTGCTTGGCCGAGACATAGGCCGACTTGAACGGCGAAGCGACCAGCGAGTGCGCCGAGGCGGTGTTGATGATGCGGCCCCAGCCGCGCTTCTTCATGCCGGGCACCGCGGCGCGGATGCCGTAGAACGCGGACGACAGATTGATCGCGATGATCGCTTCCCACTTCTCCGGCGGGAATTCCTCGATCGGCGCAACGAACTGGATGCCGGCATTGTTGACCAGGATATCGACCGAACCGAAGGTCTTCTCGCCGAGCGCGATCATGTCGGCGATCTCGGCCGGCTTGGTCATGTCGGCCGGCGAATGCACGGCCTTGACCTTGAAGTCGGTCTCGATGCCGGAACGCTCCTTCTCGATATCGGCCGGAACGCCCATGCCGTTGAGAACGATATTGGCGCCGGCGCCGGCGAAGGCGCGCGCGATCGCCAATCCGATGCCGCTGGTCGAGCCGGTCACAACGGCGGTCTTGCCTGTCAACGTACCCATTATCGGTCGCTCCTATTTGCTTGCGGGGGGTGTGGGTTCATCCCCCGTGAGGTCGTAAGTCACCATGGTCTCCCCGGACTGCGGCCGTTCTAGCCATTCTTTGTGACGCATCGACAAATGCACGTCGCGGACGCCCGCGCCCCAGTGCTCGACCATCGCAACATGGGAGAAGTCGTAGTCCTTCGAGGAGCTCTCGTAGTTCTTGCTCTTGTAGATCAGGTGAACCACCGTGACGGTGTTCTCCTTGGACGCCTTGCGCAGCAGCTCGACCGACGGATCGTTCTTCAGGTAATCGGGCAGCTTGCCGATCAGGTCGCGTACCGCCATGCGGGCGTTGTGGATCTGCCTGTTCTTGTCGGTGTTCATCCGCGTCCGGCTGGAATAGCGGATGTCCTTCTCGCGCTCGGCGGCCTCCAGCAGCGTCTCCGGCAACGGCCCGCGCGCGCTGAACAGATCGACCTGGAAGATCAGGAGATCGCGGCTGGTCTCCTCGTCGAGCACGAAGTCGAGCGGGGTGTTGGAGGCGATGCCGCCGTCCCAATAATGCTCGCCCTCGATCACCACGGACGGAAAGCCCGGCGGCAGCGCGCCCGAGGCCATGATGTGCTCGGGGCCTATCTTCTTGCCGAGCTTCCTGAACTCGTAATTGTCAAAATAGCGGAAATTGCCCGAGGTGACGCTGACCGCGCCGACCGACAGGCGCGTCTTCAGATCGTTGATCCGGTCGAAATCAACGAGGCGCTCCAGCGTCTTCTTCAGCGGCGCGGTGTCGTAATAGCTCAGCGATTGCGAGCTGCCGGGCGGCCACAGCGGCGCCGGCGGAATCCGCGGCGTGAAGAAGCCGGGCACGCCGAAGGTCGCGATGATGGCGGCGCTGGTCTCGTTGAACAGCGAGCGGGCGCGTTCATGCTTCGAGACCGGATTCCACGGCACCGGCGCCGACACCATCTCCCAGAATTCCTTCAGCCGCGGCACGCGCTCGGCCGGCTCGTTGCCGGCGATGATCGCGGCGTTGATGGCGCCGATCGAGATGCCGGCGATCCATTCCGGCTCGAAGCCTGCGTGGCAGAGCGCCTGAAAGGCACCGGCCTGATAGGAGCCGAGCGCGCCGCCGCCCTGAAGAACCAGCACGCGCTGCGCTTGCGCGGGCGTCGAGGCCGGCGCGGAATCAGAAGTATCCATTCGTAACCGTTGGGGCTGCAAACAACGAGAACGGCGCACCGTGGCGGCTGTTCGCCGCCGCGTCAATCAACGAGATGAAGGGCTCTCTGTTTGAGCATGATCTTCTCGGAAAACCGCCTCACACTTTTCCGGATCATGCTCTGGATCACGCGGAATTTATCGAGGTCAGGTTGCCGCCAAAATGAGCGTCCAGAACACCTTGTACTTGGTGTTGGGAGCATAGACGGCCGCGATGCCCATTTTTGTGACACCGTTCTTCAGCATATTGGCCTTGTGCGGCGGTGAATCACGCCAGCCCGAAAAGGCTTCCGCCAGCGTGTGATAGCCGGCCGAGATGTTCTCGACCGCCACCGTCGCAGGATAGCCCCCGGCCTGCAGCCGCTTGCCGAGCGGGGCCTTCACGTCATGGTCCATCTTGTTGCGCGCGGCCATCGCCTGCGACTGCTGCTCGGCGAGCTTGGTCAGGTCCGGATCCACCACGACGGTGCCAAGGCCATTGTTCTGGCGATACTGCGAAAACATGATCGCGGCCGCCTGGCTATCCAGGACAGCGCCGGGTTGGGCCATGTTGAGATACATGGTCGGTTCTTCCGGGATTTTGGTGTCCGTGCCGCAGCCGGCAAGCAGCAGAAGCCCGAACAGGGCGACCGTCGTCCGTTTCACTGTAAGAAAACCCCCAAAGATTAGCCCGCCGTTGTTGCATACCAACCGTGGCTGAATGGTGAACAGGGGCTAACTTTTGGCTGTGAAATGCCGTCATTCCGGGGCGCGAAGCGAGCCCGGAATCTCGAGATTCCGGGCTCGGTCCTACGGACCGCCCCGGAATGACGGTGGATGTGGTCAGGAACCGTCGCCCGGATGCCTACTCCTGGACGGCAAAGATCCGGTAGCGGCGGGGCTGCAGGGAGACGATTTCGCCGGCCTGGAGCTCGCGGTCGCGGGGGGCGTCGATCTCGATCACGGTCTTGCCCTCGCTCCCCGACAGGGCCACCTCGGCGCGCTGGATCGGACCGAACGAACGGACGTGCCGGATGGCGCCTTCCAGGGCGCCGGTTCCAGCCGGGCCGACCGCCATGTCGTGGCGGCGGACGAACAGTTTTGCCGCGCCCGATGCCGCGCCGAGCGCCGGAATGTTCAGGGGACGGCCGTCCAGCCGCACCGCATCGCCGGCGACGTCGACCGGCAGCACGATGGATTCGCCGATGAAGCCGTGCACGAAGGCGGTCGCCGGATTGTCATAGACCTCGCCGGGCGAGCCGATCTGCTCGATCTTGCCCTTGTCCATCACTACGACGCGGTTGGCGACTTCGAGCGCTTCTTCCTGGTCATGGGTGACGAAGATCGAGGTGACGTGGATCTCGTTGTGCAGCGAGCGCAGCCATTGCCTGAGCTCCTTGCGCACCTTGGCATCGAGCGCGCCGAACGGCTCGTCGAGCAGCAGGATCCGCGGCTCGATCGCGAGCGCGCGCGCCAGCGCGATGCGCTGGCGCTGGCCGCCGGACAATTGGCTGGGATAGCGGTTGGCGAGCCAATCGAGCTGCACCAGGTCCAGCAGGTTCTTGACGCGGGCGCGGATCGTCGCTTCGTCCTTGCGGACCGCGCGCGGCTGCACGCGCAGGCCGAAGGCGACGTTCTCGAACACCGTCATGTGGCGGAACAGCGCGTAGTGCTGGAACACGAAGCCGACCTGGCGCTCGCTGGCGCCGCGCGAGAGCGCATTCTCGCCGTCGATCGCGACCTCGCCCGAGTCGGGCCAGTCCAGGCCCGCGATGATGCGCAGCAGCGTCGTCTTGCCGGAGCCGGACGGACCGAGCAGGGCAAGCAACTCGCCGTCGGCGACCTTGAGGTCGACATTGTCGAGCGCGGCAAAGCTGCCGAACGTCTTTACGATATTCTTGACTTCAATCGCCATCGGGCACCTCTGCCTCGTCGAGCCGCCGCTCGAGAACGGTTTTCGCCACCAGGGTGATCAGCGCCAGCATCGCGAGCAGCGACGCGATCGCAAACGAGGCGACGAACTGGTATTCGTTGTAGAGAATTTCGACCAGCAGCGGCATCGTGTTGGTCTCGCCACGGATGTGGCCGGACACGACCGACACCGCGCCGAACTCGCCCATCGCGCGCGCGTTGCAGAGTAGGACGCCGTACAGCAGGCCCCATTTGATGTTGGGCAGCGTGACGCGGAAGAAGGTCTGCAGGCCGGAGGCGCCGAGCGAGATCGCCGCCTCCTCTTCCTGGGTGCCCTGCTCCTGCATCAGCGGGATCAGCGCGCGCGCCACGAAGGGGAAGGTGACGAAGATCGTCGCCAGCGCGATGCCGGGTACCGCGAACAGGATGTGGACGTTATGCGCCTGCAGCCACGGCCCGAAATAGCCCTGCGCGCCGAACAGCAGCACGTAGACCAGGCCCGAAATCACCGGCGAGACCGAGAACGGCAGGTCGATCAGCGTGATCAGGAAGGTCTTGCCGGTGAATTCGAACTTCGAGATCGCCCAGGCCGCGATCACGCCGAACACAAGATTGAGCGTGACCGAGATCGCGGCGATCAAGAGCGTCAGCTTGATGGCGGCGAGCGCCTCAGGCTCCGCCAGCGCCGCGAGATACGCGCCGATCCCTTTCGAGAACGCCGACGCAAACACCACGACCAGCGGCAGCACGACGAAGACGCTGAGGAAGGTAATCGCGAGCGCGATGATGATGAAGCGGATCGGGCCGGGCTCGGTGCGCAAATTGTGCTGCGCCGTCCCCGGCTCCGCGCGCGGGATCTCGAGCCGCGGCGCCGGCGCCGCGACGCTGACATCGGTCGCGGGTGCGTAGGTCCGCAGTTGCGTGGTCGAGGTCACCAATCCCGTCTGCATCGACATCTCGACCTCAATGCACGGGGATGCGGGCTTGCGCCCAGCGCTGCAGCCGGTTGATCAGGAAGATGATCAGGAACGAGGCCACCAGCATCACGACCGCGATCGCGGTGGCATCGGCATAGCGGAATTCGGACAGCCGGATCACGATCAACAGCGGCGCGATCTCGGAGACATTGGGCAGATTGCCCGCGATGAAGATCACCGAGCCGTATTCACCGATGGCGCGGGCAAAGGCCAGCGCGAAGCCGGTGAGCAGCGCCGGGATCAAACTCGGCAGGATGACGCGAAACACGGTGTGCCAGCGATTGGCGCCCAGGCTCGCCGCCGCCTCCTCGATCTCGGGATCGAGATCGATCAGCACCGGCTGCACCGTGCGCACCACGAACGGAATGCCGATGAAGATCATCGCTATGAAGATGCCGATCGGCGTGAACGCGACCTTGATGCCGAGCTCCGCGAGCGGCGCGCCGAGCCAGCCCTTCTGGGCGAACAGCTGCGTCAGCGCGACGCCGGCGACCGCCGTCGGCAAGGCAAACGGAATATCGACGATGGCGTCGAACAGCCGCCGGCCCGGAAAGCGGTAGCGCACCAGCGCCCAGACGATGACGGTGCCCATCACCAGATTGACGCAGGCGGCCGCAAACGAAAGCCCAAACGAAATCTTCAGGGCATTCAGGGTGCGGCGGCTGGTGATGATGGCCCAGAACTGGTCGAGGCTGAGCTCGAACGTCTTGAGGAACAGCGCGGCCAGCGGAATCAGGATGATAACGGAGAGCCATGTCAGGGTCAGTCCCATGGTGAGACCGAACCCCGGCAGGGTACTGCGACGTGCAACCGCTGTGCTCACATATCCCCCTGATAATCCGATCAGTTCTTGTAGATCTGATCGAAGATGCCGCCCTCGGCGAAGTGCTCCTTCTGGGCCTTGGTCCAACCACCAAAAACGTCGTCGATGGTGAAAAGTTCAACCTTGGCGAAGGATTTTTCGTACTCCTTGGCGATCTCGGGATCGCGCGGCCGGTACGAGTTGCGCGCGGCGATCTCCTGGCCTTCCTTGGTGTACCAGTACTTCAGATAGGCCTCGGCGACGGCGCGGGTGCCCTTCTTGTCGGCGACCTTGTCGACCACGGCGACCGGCGGCTCGGCCAGGATCGACTGCGCCGGGGCCACGATCTCGAACTTGTCCGCGCCGAATTCGCGAAGCGCCAGAAAGGCTTCGTTCTCCCACGCCAGCAGCACGTCGCCGACGCCGCGCTCGACGAAAGTCACGGTCGAGCCGCGCGCGCCGGTGTCGAGCACCGGCACGTTCTGATAGAGATCGGCGACGAACTTCTTCGCCTTGTCCGCGGAGCCGAACTTCTTCTGCGCATAGCCCCAGGCGGCGAGATAGTTCCAGCGCGCGCCGCCCGAGGTCTTCGGGTTCGGCGTGATGACGCTGACGCCGGGTTTAATCAAATCGTCCCAATCCTTGATGCCTTTGGGATTGCCCTTGCGCACCAGGAACACGATGGTCGAGGTGTAGGGCGAGGCGTTGAGCGGCAGCCGCTTCTGCCAGTCGGCCGCGATCAGGCCCTTGCCCGCGATCGCATCGATGTCATAGGCGAGCGCCAGCGTGACGACATCGGCCTGCAATCCGTCGATTACCGAGCGCGCCTGCGAGCCGGAGCCGCCATGCGACTGCTTGATCTCGACGCTCTTGCCGGTTTCCTTCTGATAGGCCGCGGCGAACGCCTTGTTGAAATCGACATAGAGCTCGCGGGTCGGATCATACGACACGTTCAGCAGCGAATAGTCGGCCGCAAAGGCCGAGCTCGCCCACAACAGTCCCGCGACCAGCGGCAGGATACGACGGATCATTTCGCTCTCCATTCAACCTGAGAAATGTCAGGGAACACGCAAGACATAACTCACGGCGAAGTGGTCTTAAGTCAACGAAACCGGTTTTCTTTGTTTTCGGCGGCGCAGCGCGCTTGTGCTACGAAGTCGCGGCACTGCGAAGGCTTTGTCGCGTCGCCAAATCGCGATGAAGGTTCATCGCGATTGAGCGCCCCCGCGCAAACGCTTCGCGTTTGTCGCAGGGATCATGCTTACGACATCTTCATCGTATGGATGCCGCATTCCGTCTTGGCCCGACCGCGCCAGCGGCCGTCGCGTGCATCCTCGCCGGCAGCGGACCGGCTGCTGCAAGGCATACACCCGACCGACTGATATCCCGATGCGACAAGTGGATGCGGCGGCAGCTTGCCGAGCGTGTAGATCGCCTCGATCTCCTCGCGCGAGACGTTGGCGAACGGATTGAATTTCAGCCTGACGCCGTCATCCTCGACAACCGGGATGTCGGCGCGGGCACCGCCCTGGAAACGCTTGCGGCCGTTGATCCAGCCGGCGAACGGTTTCAGCGCGCGCGCCAAGGGCTCGACCTTGCGGATGCGACAGCAGGCGTCGGGATCGGTGAACCACAGCTCGCGGTCCGGATCCTGGCGCGACAGCGCTTCCTCATCGGGCTTGATCGAGCGCACGTCGGTGAGGCCGAGCGTCTTGATCAGCGTGTCACGATAAGCCAGCGTCTCCTCGAACAGCCAGCCGGTATCGAGAAACACCACCGGGATCGCCGGATCGACATCCGCCATCACCTTGAGCAGCGCGGCGGACTCGGTGCCGAACGACGACACCAGCGCCACTTTCTCGCGGCCGAGCGTCTTGACCGCGGCTGCGATCACCTCGGCGGGCGAGGCCGTGCGCAGCGCGCGATCGAGCGCATCGGCCGCGGGCAATGCGGCCGGCGCCACCACGAGCCCTGGTGCAAGCGTGCTCACTGGCCGGCGCTCTCCGAGTGACGCAGCTGCATGCGGCGGTTGAGTGCGGTGACGCGGCCGTCGCCGGTCGGCTGGTAGAACACCGAATAGCGCTTCATGGTCGCGGCAAACGCGTCGGCGTCGGCATCCTTCTTCACCTCGAAGGCGTCGAAGCCGGCGCGCGTCATGAACACGAACTGGTCGCGCAGGATCTGCCCGGTGGCGCGCAGCTCGCCGTCATAGCCGTAACGCTCGCGCAGCAGGCGCGCCTGGCTGTAGGCGCGGCCGTCGCGGAAGGTCGGAAACACCAGCGCGACCGAGGCCAGCCGATCGAGATGCGGCACGAGATCGTCGAGGTTGCGGTTGTTCGGCCAGATCACCCCTAGCTTGCCGGGACGGCGCAGCAGCGCCTCCGGATCGGCGAGAAAGCGCTCGGCGCTCACCAGCACCGCGCCGTCGCCCGGCAGCTCGGCGCCGTCGGCGACATGCACGAACAGATCGGTGGTGATTCTTCCCTGCTTAACGAGTGGCATAGACCCGCTCCCTGATAGGCTCGACGCCCAGACGCTTCACCGTATCGACGAACAATTCCTCGGGACGGTCGCGCAGCGCGAGATAGGCTTCGACAATGTCTTCGATCACGTCGGCGACTTCCGCATAGGGAACGGCCGGGCCGATCAGCGTGCCCAACTGCGCGTTCTCGTCGGCGCGGCCGCCGATCGTGATCTGGTAGAATTCCTCGCCGTTCTTCTCGACGCCGAGAATGCCGATGTGGCCGACATGGTGATGGCCGCAGGCATTGATACAGCCGGAGATGTTGATGTGCAGCCGCCCGATCAGGTCGGCGGTGTCGTGGTTGGCGAAGCGCCGCGTCAGCTCCTGCGCGATCGGGATCGAGCGCGCATTGGCCAGCGAGCAGTAGTCCAGCCCCGGGCACGCGATGATGTCGGTGACGAGGTTGACGTTCGGCGTCGCGAGGCCGAGGCGATCGAGCGCCTTGAACAGCTGCGGCAGGTCGCGCTTGGCGACGTGCGGCAGCGCGAGGTTCTGCTCGTGGCCGACGCGGATCTCGCCGAACGAATATTTGTCCGCGAGGTCGGCGACCGCGTCCATCTGCTCGGCAGTGGCATCGCCCGGAGGGCCACCGACCGGCTTCAGCGACAGCGTCACGATCGAATAGCCCTGCACCTTGTGCGGCGCGACCGAGTTCTTGCGCCAGCGCTCGAACAGCGGATCATGCGCGGCCTGCTTCAGCTCGTCCGGCATGTGCGGCAGCTTCTCGTAAGGCGGATAGGAGAAGCGCGAGCGGACCTCCTCAATGGCGGCGCGATCGAGCGTCAGCCCGACATCGCCCATCGCCTTCCACTCCTCCTCGACTTCCTTGGCGAACTTCTCGATGCCGAGCTCGTGCACCAGGATCTTGATGCGCGCCTTGTAGATGTTGTCGCGGCGGCCGTACTGGTTGTAGACGCGCAGGATCGCCTCGACATAGCTCAGGATGTCGCGGCCGTGGACGAACGGCTTGATGGTCTTGGCGATGAACGGCGTTCGGCCGAGGCCGCCGCCGACCAGCACCTCGAAACCGGTCTCGCCGTCGGCGTTCTTGTGCAGCCGCAGCCCGATGTCGTGGATCTTGATCGCGGCGCGATCGTGCTCGGAAGCGGTGATCGCGATCTTGAACTTACGCGGCAGGAACGAGAATTCCGGATGCAGCGTGGTGTGCTGGCGCAGGATCTCCGACCAGATCCGCGGATCCTCGATCTCGCCGGGCGCTACCCCTGCCCACTGGTCCGAGGTGACGTTGCGCATGTTGTTGCCGGAGGTCTGCATCGCATGGATGCCGACTTCGGCGAGATCGGACAGCGCGTCGGGCAGCTCGGCGAGCTTGATCCAGTTGAACTGGATGTTCTGCCGCGTGGTGAAGTGGCCGTAGCCGCGATCGTAGCGGCGCGCGACATGGGCGAGCCGGCGCAACTGCTTCGACGACAGCGTGCCGTAGGGGATCGCGACGCGGAACATGTAGGCGTGCAGCTGCAGGTACACGCCGTTCTGCAAGCGCAGGATCTTGAATTCGTCCTCGGTGAGTTCGCCGGAAAGGCGGCGCTTCACCTGGTCGCGGAATTCCGAAACACGCTCGTTGATCAGCGTGCGGTCGAGTTCGTCATATGCATACATGATGGATGAGCCTTACGCCGGCACCTGAAGATCGATCGTGACGCCCTTGGCGCGGATGTGTTCGCGAAGATTGCCCGGCTTGAGCTTGCCGCCGTCCTTGAGCTCGACCGGCGCGATGTAGGGGCCGACCGCGCCGACATCGTCGGCGGTGGCTTCGGCCAAAAGCGCTCGCGCGTCGTCGGAGGTGCTGACGACGGCGGAATCGGACAATTCGGTGGACCAGCCTTGCTTGGCGGTTCGGTACACCACGGCACCATCCCAGGTACGGTTGGCGGTCACCACCGAGGGGCCCGTGATCCTGATTTTCTTCTGTTCAAGCGGAGAGGTCATTCGGCAGCTTTCAGCAGTTCGGAGAACATCTGGTTGGAGAAGAGTTGGGTGACGTTGGACCGGCTCCACGGCGCGGAATGCGCGACCACGTCGCCGATGATGAGAATGGCCGGACCGCCGTCGACCTGTTTGACCAGTTCGGGCAGCCGCGCCAGCGTGCCGACCGCGGCCTTGGCATCCGGCCGCGTCACGCGCGCGAACACGCCGACCGGCGTCTCCGGCGAGCGGCCCGCGGCAAGCATGCCTTCGCGGATCGAAGGCGCCGCGGTCATGCCCATATAGACGACGACGGTCATCTTCTTGTCTGTCAGCACCGACCAGTCGACAACCTCGGCATCGCGCGCCTTGTGCGCGGTGAGGAAGGTGATGCGCAGCGCCTCGTGCCTGAAGGTCAACGGCACTTCGAATTGCGCGGCCGCGCCCAGACCGGCGGAGACGCCCGGAATGATGGAGTAGGCGACGCCGGCGTCGCGCAGCGCCTCGATCTCCTCGCCGCCGCGGCCAAAGATAAAGGGATCGCCGCCCTTCAGCCGCACCGCGCGCTGGCCCGACTGCGCGGCCTCGATCATCAGTGCATTGATGGCATCCTGGCCGATGCCGGGCTTGCCGACACGGCGGCCGACCGGGATCCGCGTCGCATCGCGCCGGATGCGGTCGAGAATTTCGGACGACACCAATTCGTCATAGAACACGACGTCGGCATCCTGCAGCGCGCGCAACGCTTTCACCGTGAGCAGATCCGGATCGCCGGGACCGGCGCCGACCAGCGTCACGTGACCGATGGCTTTGCCTTCCGCGCTCGCGCCGGCGAATGCGGCGGGATCGGTGATCGCGTTCAGCGCTTGCTCGGCCTCGTCCTTGCGGCCGGCCAGCACCAGCGCGCCGATCGGGCCGTCGACAATGCGCTCCCAGAAGCGGCGACGCAGCGGAAACTCCTCGATGCGGGCGTGGATCGATTTGCGGACGCCGCCGATGAAGCCGGCGAGATCGCCGATCCGCGCCGGCAGCACCGCCTCGATCTTCTCGCGGATGCGGCGCGCCACCACCGGCGACGTGCCGCCGGTGCCGACCGCGACCACGACATCGCCGCGATCCACGATCGCCGGCATGATGAAGGTGGAATGTACGAGGTCGTCCATCACGTTGACCGGCAGGCCGATCGCTTTGGCGCGCACCGACATCGCAACACCGATCTCGCCTGCGCCGGCACAGAGGACGGCGATGACATCGGAAAGATCGGCGGCGAGCGGATCGCCTTCGGCGCGCTCGATCCGCGCGGCGTCCTCCGCCGCAAGACCGGCAATGTCATGATCACCGTCGGTCGCGTACCAGCGCACCGCGGCGCCGGCGGCTGCGAGCAGCCGCAACTTGGCGCGCGCGAGGTCGCCCGCTCCAACGAGCAGCACCTTGCCGCTTTGCAGATCCAGAAACACCGGCAGATATCGCATCAGACACTCGCTTCCCCAACTTGGGGGTTGACTGAAATTATTTTCTATTTATCTCTCGATCAAGGCCAGCAAAGAGAAAATTATTTCTTCTCTATTGCAGCGCAACTTTAGAATTTTCAACTCCACAGGCCAAGGCCAAGAGATGCATCTTCTCGACAACGAATCCGTCGCCGCCAGGACGCGGTCCGCAGCGCTTAGCAATGCATCTTCCGTGCCGGGGATTCCCGCCAATCAGGCGCCTCCGTCGATGGATCATCTCGACGAGCTGGAGGCGCAGAGCATCTACATTCTGCGCGAAGCGTTCGCCCGGCTGAAAAAGCTCGCGTTGCTGTGGTCGCTCGGCAAGGATTCCAACGTGATGATCTGGCTGGCGCGCAAGGCGTTCTTCGGCCGCGTCCCGTTCCCGGCATTGCACGTCGACACTGGCAAGAAATTTCCGGAGATGTACGCGTTCCGCGACCGCTTCGGAAAGGAGTGGGATCTCGACCTGCGCGTCGAGCCCTGCCCGCCGATCGACAGCGTCGACCCGACCCTGCCGCCGGCCGCACGTTCCGCCGCGCGCAAGACCGAGGGCCTGAAGCTCGCGCTCAACAAGTTCGGCTTTGACGGATTGATTGCCGGCATCCGCCGCGACGAAGAGGCCACCCGCGCCAAGGAGCGCGTGTTCTCGCCGCGCGGCCTCGAAGGCGAATGGGACGTCCGCGACCAGCCGCCGGAGTTCTGGGACCAGTTCAACGCCTCGCCGCCGCAAGGCGCGCATTTGCGCATCCATCCGATCCTGCATTGGACCGAGGCCGACATCTGGGCCTACACCAAGCGCGAAGGCATTCCGATCATCCCGCTCTATCTCGCCAAGGACGGCAAGCGCTACCGCTCGCTGGGTGATGCCGACATCACCTTCCCGGTCGCCTCCACCGCCTCCAACATAGACGAGATCCTCACCGAGCTCGACGGCACCAAGGTCCCGGAGCGCGCCGGCCGCGCGCTCGACCACGAGACCGAGGATGCGTTCGAGCGGCTGCGCGTCGCCGGCTATCTCTGATCAACACTTCAAGCAACACCAAGCTTCGTGCGAGCGTTCCGATGAACATGATCCTTCCCACTGCCTCGATCTCGGCAACGCCCAACGGCACGACGCGGCCGCAGGTGCGCATCGTTATCGTCGGCCACGTCGATCACGGCAAGTCGACGCTGGTCGGGCGCCTGCTGCATGAGACCGGCAGCCTGCCGGACGGCAAGCTGGAAATGCTGAAGGCGGTGAGCGCGCGGCGCGGCATGCCGTTCGAGTGGTCGTTCCTGCTCGATGCGCTGCAGACCGAGCGCGACCAGGGCATCACCATCGACACCACCCAGATCCGCTTCCGCACCCGCTCGCGCGACGTCGTGCTGATCGACGCGCCCGGCCACGCAGAGTTCTTGCGCAACATGATCACCGGCGCCTCGCAGGCCGACGGCGCGGTGCTGATCATCGATGCGCTGGAAGGCGTGCGCGACCAGACCAGGCGGCACGGCTATCTCCTGCATCTGCTCGGCGTGAAGCAGGTCGCGGTCGTGGTCAACAAGATGGACCGCGTCGAGTTCAGCGCCGACCGCTTCAAGGAGATCAGCGACGAGATTTCCGCGCATCTGATCGGCCTCGGCGTCACGCCCACGGCGGTGATCCCGATCTCGGCGCGCGACGGCGATGGCGTTGCCGAGCGCACGGCGCGGATCGACTGGTACAAGGGACCGACCGTGGTCGAGGCGCTCGATGCGCTCGAGCCGGCACGCCCGCTGGCCGAGCTGCCGCTGCGGCTGCCGGTGCAGGCGATCTACAAGTTCGACGACCGCCGCATCGTGGCGGGCCGCATCGAGTCCGGCAGCCTGAAGGCCGGCGACGAGATCGTGATCATGCCGACCGGCAAGATCGCGCAGATCAAGACCGTCGAGAGCTGGCCGGTGACGCCGGTGGGCGCCCCGCAGGGCGCCGGCCGCTCGGTCGGCATCACGCTCGACCGCGAGCTGTTCCTCGAGCGCGGCGACATCATCGGACATTCCGGGCAAAGCCCGCGCGACACCCGCCGCATCCGCGCCCGGATCTTCTGGCTGCACGACAAGCCGCTGACCAAGGGCGAGCAGATCCTGATCCGGCTCGGCACCAAGGAAAGCCGCGCCACCGTGGTCGCGATCGAGAAGGCGGTCGATCCCGGCGCGCTGTCCAACGAAGAGAACACCGCGATCGCGCGCAACCATGTCGGCGAGATCGACATCTCGCTGGCGCAGCCGGTTGCAACCGATCCCTACACCGACAATCCGCGCACCGGCCGCCTCGTGATCGAGGTCAACGGCCGTATCGCCGGCGGCGGTCTCGTGCTGTCGGTCGACGCCGGCCGGCCGGCGGTGCCGGTCGATATCGTGCCGGTGGAGTCCGCGCTGCGGCCGGACGAGCGCTCGGCACGCTACCACCACAACGGCGCAGTGATCTGGCTGACCGGCCTGCCCGGCTCGGGCAAGTCGACCCTGGCGCGGGCGCTGGAACGGCGCCTGTTCGGCAATGGCGGCTCGCCGATCCTGCTCGATGGCGACACGCTGCGTGCCGGGCTGAACGGCGATCTCGGCTTCTCGCCGCAGGACCGCGCCGAAAACATCCGCCGCCTCGCCGAAGTCGCGACCCACCTGGCGCGCAACGGCCATATCGCCATCGTCGCCGCGGTGTCGCCATCGACCTCCGACCGTGCGGCAGCTCGCCGCATCGCCGACAGCGCGTTCCGCGAAATCTATGTCGCGACGCCGGCCGAAGTCTGCGAGACCCGCGACCCCAAGGGCCATTACGCCAAGGCCCGCTCCGGCGGATTGCCGTCTTTCACCGGCATCACCAATGACTACCAGCCGCCGACCGGCAACGAACTGACCATCGACACCTCGAACCGCTCGGTCAGCGATGCCACCGACGAGATCGAGCGGATGCTGGCCACGACTGGCATCCTGTTCGACGAACTGACCGACCTCGCGGCGAATATTTAGCTTCTCTTGCTGTCATCGCGCGGCTCATTGTCCAGGCGATCCAGTATTCCAGAGTCAGCAATTATTGAGCCGATAGGCCGCGGCGTACTGGATGCCCCGCTTGAAGCGGGGCATGACGGCGGTATTGAGGCCTATTCCGCCGCGCGGCTTTCGGTCCCGTGCCGTACCATCCCCGGCGATTGCCCGGTGACACGCTTGAACGCGCGGCTGAACGCCGCCTGTGACGCATAGCCAAGCCGCTGCGCGATCACATCGACCGGCTGGCGTTCATGCTTGATCCACTGTGTCGCGAGACGCATGCGCAGCTCGGCAAGATAGCGCAGCGGCGATTGCCCGGTCATGGCCTGGAAGCGCTCGGCGAACAGCGAACGCGAGCAACCCGCCTCCGCCGCCAATTCAGCAACAGTCCAGTTGCGGCCGGGCTCGCGATGCAGCGCGCCGATCGCGCGGCCGAGACGCGGATCACGCAAGGCCTCGAACCAGCCCATGGCGTTATCGCCGCCGCATTCGACCCAGCCACGCACGATCGACGCGGCGAGCACATCGGCGAGCCGCGCCATCACGCCGACGGAGCCGGCCCGCGGCGTGCAGGTCTCCCGCTCCATGGCCTTCAGCATCGGTTCGATTTCCGGCTGGCGCGCAAGCAAGGTGTCGGCCCGCATCACTTCCGGCATCAGCGCGATCAGCGGGCGCATGCCGCCAAGATCGAAATTCATGCAGGCGCTGAAGACCAGGACCGACTCGTCCTGCGGGCATCCTTCAGGGCAGGCCGATGTCACATCGACATTGCCGCATAGCGTCTCGGTCTTGAAACGCTCGACGTCGCAACTCGGCTCATCCGGGGCCGAGACAAGATCATGCGCGCCGCCGCGCGGCAGGAAAATCGCGTCACCGCATCCAAGGGGAAGCAGCGTCGCATCGGCGTAGCGCAGAAGTGCCGTGCCATGTGCAACGAAGTGGAATTGCGCGCGCCCGTACGGCGTTTCGAACCGAAACCCGAAGGGCGCCCGCGTCTCGACCCGACGGTAGTGAACGCCCTCAAGCCGCATGCCGAGCAGCAACTCGCTCACCAGATCGACGGCGGCGTCGGTCGTATCGGCGGTGGACGATCTGGACGAATGATCAAACATTGGAGCGTTTATGGCATAGATCGTCCAAAACCTCCAGCCTATGTCTGCGGCGGTGCAACATAGATGGAAGGTTCGGCCAATGGATCAAGAAGTGGACCCCGCTCTGGCGCACGCCGATGCCGTTGCGCTGATGCCGGGCGACGCCGCGCTCAAGGTTGGTGACAAGCCGGCCTCACCGGAAAGGCCCGCCTGGGGCGCCGTCGCGGCCATGATGCTGGGCGTCACCGCACTTCTGACGGCCGAGTTCCTGCCGTCCGGTCTGTTGACGCCGATGGCGCGCGATCTCGGTGTGAGTCCGGGCCTCGCCGGTCAGGCCGTGACCGCGACCTCGCTGGCCGGGCTGGTCGGAGCATTGTTCACGCCGACACTGACGCGCAGGTTCAATCGAAAGCCGGTGCTGCTCAGCTTTTCGATTCTCCTGGTGATCTCCAATCTGCTGGTGGCGCTGGCGCCGAGCATCACGTTCCTGCTGGCGGCGCGGATCGTGCTCGGCCTTGCCATCGGCGGGTTTTGGGCGATGGCGGCAGCGACGACGATCAGGCTGGTACCGCCGTCGCTGGTTGCCCGGGCCTTGTCGATCGTGATGAGCGGCATTCCCGCCGCGATGATCATTGCCGTTCCGCTCGGCAGCTATCTCGGCGAGGTGGCGAGCTGGCGCTCCGTGTTCCTGCTCGCGACGGCATTGGGCGCAGCGGTATTCGTCATCCAGGCACTTGCTCTGCCGCGTTTGGCTCCAAGGGGAGAAGCCGGGCTCGACACCCTGATCGACATCCTGACACGGCCGGGGATCGGCGCCGGCATCTTGGCGGCAACGTTGGTCTTCACCGGACACTTCGGCTATTTCGGCTATATCCGTCCATTCCTCGAGAGCGTGACCGGGCTGGGCGCCGCCGGAGTTGCGGCGACCTTGCTTGCCTTCGGCGTCGCGAACTACCTCGGCTCGTTCGCGAGCGGGCTGATGGCCGAGCGCAAACTCAAGCTCACGCTGATCGCGATGCCGCTGGCGATCAGCGTGATCGGTCTGTTGCTCTCGGTCTTTGGCAAGGACGTCATTCCGGCTCTGGTGCTGGTCGCACT
The DNA here is from genome assembly GCF_054056795.1 of Bradyrhizobium sp. USDA 3315. NCBI lineage: Bacteria > Pseudomonadati > Pseudomonadota > Alphaproteobacteria > Hyphomicrobiales > Nitrobacteraceae > Bradyrhizobium > Bradyrhizobium sp. USDA 3315. The sequence goes on from NZ_JBSRYP010000001.1 coordinate 956,768, forward strand.
CTGGGGCTTCGCCTTCAGCGGCGTACCGGTCGCGACCACGACATGGATCACCCGCATGGTGCCCGACGAGACCGAGAGCGGGACCGGACTGACCGTGGCGTCGATCTTCCTCGGCATCACCATGGGCGCGGCCGGCGGCGGGCTGGTGCTTGATCTGATGGGCGCAGCCGCTGTGTTCGTAGCGGGCGCAATTCCCCTGGTGCTCGCTGCATTGCTCATCGCCAGCAAGGTACGCACCAGGGCGCCCTGACGGGCCTTTCCGGGCGCGGACCCTGGCGTTTGGAAAATTCGGGGTCGCCGCCCGGGTGACGGTGTAGCGTGGGGCCGGAAAGGGGGCCTTCTCAGAACCGGGACTTTAGGGCTAAAAGGGCCGTGAACGCGGCCCTTTGGCGCGTTTTTTGCTGATTTCTCTCGAAAACAGCTCCTAAACGCCCCATTTCTTTGAGAAAGCCCATCATGACTCGTGTCGATGCCCATGGATTGAAGATCGCCCCTGTCCTGTTCGATTTCATCGCCAAGGAGGCGACGCCGAAAACCGGGATCGCCCCGGATGCGTTCTGGGCCGGACTTGCCGCCATCATCCAGAAGCTCGGACCGAAGAACCGCGAGTTGCTCGCGTACCGCGACACGCTGCAGGCCAAGATCGACGACTGGCATCGCGCCAAGAGGGGCAAGGCGTTCGACATCAACGCCTACACCGCGTTCCTCAAGGACATCGGCTACCTGCTGCCCGAGCCCGCGACCCACAAGGTCGAGACATCAAATGTCGATGAGGAAATCGGCAAGATCTGCGGCCCGCAGCTGGTGGTGCCGCTCACCAACGCCCGCTACGCGCTGAACGCCGCCAACGCGCGCTGGGGTTCGCTGTACGACGCGTTCTACGGCACCGACGCGATCCCGCACGATCCGAGCGAGGCTGGCCGTGGCTACAACAAGGCCCGCGGCGACAAGGTGATCGCGAAGGCGAAGGCGTTCCTCGATGCCGCCGTGCCGCTCGCGACCGGAAGCCACACCGACGTTACCTCCTACGCCGTGATCGCGGGCCAGCTCTCGGTCAAGCTGAAGAGCGGCAACTCGACCGCGCTGAAGAATGCCGCCCAGTTCGCCGGCTATCAGGGCGACGCCGCCCAGCCTTCCGCGATCCTGCTCGTCAACAACGGCATGCATGTCGAGGTCAAGATCGACCGCAACAACGTGATCGGCAAGGATGACCCGGCCGGCGTCGCCGACATGATCCTGGAATCGGCGGTCTCCACCATTCTCGACATGGAGGACTCGGTCGCCGCCGTTGACGCCGAGGACAAGGTGCTGGTCTATCGCAACACGCTCGGCCTGATGAACGGCACGCTGTCGGCCGATTTCGAGAAGGGCGGCAAGACGCTGACCCGCTCGCTCAATGCCGACCGCGTCTACAAGAAGCCCGACGGCAGCGAGCTGAAGCTGCACGGCCGCAGCCTGCTGTTGATGCGCAATGTCGGCCACCACATGTTCACCGACGCCGTGCTCGACGCCAAGGGCGAAGAGATTCCGGAAGGCATCCTGGATGCCGCGGTCGCCGGCCTGCTCGCGATCCACGACCTCAAGGGCAATTCCAAGGTCAAGAACAGCCGCACCGGCTCGGCCTATATCGTCAAGCCGAAGATGCACGGCCCCGACGAGGTGACGCTGACCTGCGACCTGTTCGCCGAGGTCGAGAAGATGCTGGGCCTGCCGGAGAACACGCTGAAGGTCGGCATCATGGACGAGGAGCGCCGCACCACGGTCAACCTCAAGGCCTGCATCCAGCGCGCCTCCAAGCGCATCATGTTCATCAACACCGGCTTCCTCGACCGTACCGGCGACGAGATCCACACCTCGATGGAAGCGGGTCCGATGATCCGCAAGAACGACATGAAGGCGCAGCCGTGGATCAAGGCCTATGAGGACTGGAACGTCGACAACGGCCTGATCGACGGCCTGCCCGGCCATGCCCAGATCGGCAAGGGCATGTGGGCCGCGCCCGACAAGATGGCCGACATGCTGACGCAGAAGATCGGCCATCCGCAGGCCGGCGCCACCACCGCGTGGGTGCCGTCGCCGACCGCGGCGACGCTGCACGCGCTGCACTATCACCAGGTCAACGTGATCGCCCGGCAGCAGGAGCTCGCCAAGGGTGGGCCGCGTGCCAAGCTCTCCGACATCCTCACCATTCCGGTGTCGCAGTCGAACTGGGCGCCCGACGATGTGAAGCAGGAGATCGACAACAACTGCCAGGGCATCCTGGGCTACGTCGTGCGCTGGATCGACCAGGGCGTCGGCTGCTCCAAGGTGCCCGACATCCACGATGTCGGCCTGATGGAAGACCGCGCCACGCTGCGCATCTCGAGCCAGCACCTCGCGAACTGGCTGCATCAGGGCGTCATCACCAGGGACCAGGTGATGGAGTCGCTGAAGCGCATGGCTGTCGTCGTCGACAAGCAGAACGCCGGCGATTCGCTCTACAAGCCGATGGCGCCCGCGTTCGATGGCACCGCCTTCAAGGCCGCCTGCGACCTGATCTTTGAGGGCCGCACGCAGCCGAACGGCTATACCGAATACATCCTCACCGCGCGCCGCCGCGAGGCCAAGGCCGCGGGCTGATCTGCAAGCGATCGCAACGACAAGCAAAAGCCCCGGCGATAAGCCGGGGCTTTTTTGTTGGCGCCGCAAGTAACGCCGGGAAGAGCCGGACGCGATCACCTGCCGTCGCAAGGGCGCACTGCCAAATTATCGAAAACAACCCCATGCAAAGGTGCCGGCGGATACGGCGACGTTCGACACGACAACTGTTCGACACGACAACTTGACTCGTCGGGCAAATCAGCTCTACATTTCCATTATCCCGAAATCGTGCAGACGCCCTCGCCGTGTCACCCCCCGCTCATGCATGCGCGGGTGACGACACCGAGAAGCTGTTTGACAGCTTGAATCACGACCGCCGCCATTGTCGTCCTTGCCTAGTGCGCAATTGCGCACCAGGCAGGGACGACGATGAGCATGGTTGCGCTTCGCTCCTTGCAATGACGGATCTAGAACACCGCCAGATACTTCAGCAGCGAGATGATGCCGATGATGATGACGACGGCGCGCGCGATCTGCTTGGCGCGGCCGTCGAGCGGCAGCATGTTGATGAGATAAAGAACGAGAATAACGACAAGGAAGGTGACGAGTACGCCGACGAGCATGCGGAGCCCCCTGATGGCATCGGTGAATGTGCTGTTCGCCCTTTGCTAACGTGCGGGAGGCAGGCCGGTTCCGCGCCAGGAACAAAGCGGCCGCCGAGGTGTGATCGACGCTACTCGCGCGCCACCACTGCCGGCCGGCCATATTTGGCGCGGATGCGATCCGGCGCCGGCGTGAAGTTGAGCTGCGCGCCGCGCCGGTCCGGACGGCTCACCGACATCAGCCCGTCCTTGCCGGCGACAATGTCGCCCTTGCGCAAGGTCGGATCGTCCTCGATTTTCACCGCGGCGAGGCCGACAGAGTCCTTGCCGTTGCAGGTGCAGCCCGAGACCAGCTCGTCGCGATAGCGGAACGCGTTCGGCAGCTCGGAATACGGCTTGCCGTCTTCCGTCGCAGCGTTGTCGATATTGCCGCCATAGACCACTTCGGTCGCGCTCGCCGGACAGAAGCTGTTGCAGCTTTCCGCCTTGCTCTGGTTGCCGGTCGCAGCAAGCGGGAAATAGCGGCCGTCGCAGGTCCGCACGCAATAGGCCTGGCCGACGTCATAGCGCGGACGGCGCTCGACCCGCGGCATCATAGGCGGGCCATCGTCGAACGGCATCCGAATCATCGGCGGGCGGCCCTGCATCAAGCCGCCGAACAGTTGCGAGAAGAAATCCTGGGCTTGCGCCGCAGGCGCAAGGGACAGGCCAAGCACTGCCGCGGTCCCGAACGCCCACCGCCTGGAGTATCGCGTCACCATCACCGGCCCTCAGTACAACATCGATCGTCAGTACAACGAGGAAGCCGGCGGGATGTTCATTGCTTGACGCCCGGACGGCAGCGTCGTCACCGCGGGGCGCGGCCGCACCGCGGCCGGCCGGACCGAGATCTGCGTCGTGGTCGGGCCGATCTCGCGCGCGGCGAGGTGCGGCGCGTTCTTCGGCAGCACCACGACCCTGGTGCCGACATCGACCCGGCTGAACAGGTCGGAAACGTCTTCATTGGTCAGGCGGATGCAACCGGACGAGACGAACTTGCCGATCGTCGAGGGATCGTTGGTGCCGTGGATGCGGTATTCGCTCGAGCCGAGATACATCGCGCGCGCACCGAGCGGGTTGCCCGGGCCGCCGGCCATGAAGCGCGGCAGATAGGGCTGGCGCCTGATCATCTCGGCCGGCGGATGCCAGTCCGGCCATTCGGCCTTGCGGCTGATGGTCTGTGTGCCGGCCCAGGTGAACCCCTCGCGGCCGACGCCGACGCCGTAGCGGATCGCCCGGCCGCCGCCGAGCACGTAATAGAGCGCGGTGTTGCCGGTATCGATGATGATGGTACCGGGCGCCTCGGTCGTGTTGAGCGCGACGGTGGTCCGGCGCAGCCGCTCCGGCAGCGCGCCGTCCTCGCCGGTCCCACTCGAGGGGTCGTTCATCACCTCGTCGGCGGGAAATGCGCCCGGCTGCGTCGACGCATAGCCGAGCGCGGAAGAACGGACCTGGGCGCTGGCCGACGTGGTGACGACAAACGGCGTCGCAAACAGGACGCTGGCGAGGGCAAGGGTGCGCGCGGCGCGCGACGCAAGCCGGCGGCTGGAAACAGACTGCTGTGTCATGTGCTGCCCCTGGACGGGATGCGCATCGTGGTGATGCGATGCCCGGCCAACGCGGATGGTCGCGAGTCGGTTCCGCCGCGAATCGTCGCGAAGCCGCGATTGTCAACCCGTCACGTCTCACGAACGCGCGACGGAACTTTCCGGGGAGCGGCCCGTTGTCATCGCGCCATTCGACGCGCGGGGCGACCACGCGACGGGCTTGTTCGTCCTCACGCGGGAGGAGTTCGGTGCGCGCCTTTCCAAGTGAAGACCTGCTTGGCAAAGCGCCCGAAGGCACGCCAGTCCCCGACAGCAAGATCGAACTGCCGCCGGTGGTCAGCCGCGCCGAGGCCGTCGCTTTCGCATTGATGGCCCTGCTGGTTATCGTCATCGTCGCGGTGCTCTATTTCGCACGCGCCTTCTTCCTCCCGATCACCATGGCCTTCATCGTCGGCACCATGCTGTCGCCGGCGGCGGGCATGCTCGAACGGTATCGGATTCCGCGCGCACTCGGCGCGGTCGTCATCGTGATCGCGGTCGGCGCCGCCGTCAGCTTCATGGTCGGGCTGATTGCCTCGCCGGTGATGGAGTGGAGCTCGCGGCTGCCCGAGCTCGGCGCGATCCTGAAGGAGAAGCTGCACGTGTTCGACCGGCCGCTCGCGCTGTGGCAGGAATTGCAGACCATGGTCGGCGGCTCCGATACGCTGGCCACGCTCCAACTGCCGAAATTCGAATGGGTGCAGCCGACGCTGGAATTCCTGTCGCCGACCTTCGCCGAATTCCTGCTGTTCATCGCGACCCTGATCCTGTTCATCGCAAGCTGGAAGGATCTGCGCCGCGCACTGGTGATGGCATTCAGCGAACGCACGGCGCGGCTGCGTACGCTGCGCATCCTCAACGAGGTCGAGACCCATCTCGGCAATTATCTCCTGATGGTGACCATGATCAATGTCGGCGTCGGCATCATCACCGGCGCGATCTGCGCGGCAACGGGCATGCCAAACCCGGCCGGGCTCGGAGCGCTCGCCGCGACGCTGAACTTCGTTCCGATCATCGGGCCGATTGCGATGTTCGTCGTGCTGGTCGCGGTCGGCATCATCGCCTCGCCGACCATCGGCGCCGGGCTGATCGCGCCGGCGTGTTTTGCGGTTGTGACCTTCATGGAAGGACATTTCGTCACGCCGACGATCGTCGGCCGCAGGCTGTCGCTGAACGCGCTGGCAGTCTTCCTGGCGCTGGCGTTCTGGACCTGGCTATGGGGCCCGATGGGCGCCTTCCTGTCGTCGCCGCTCCTGATCGTGGCACTGATCGTCAAGGAGCATTTGATGCCGGTCGATTCGCCGCAGCTGCCGGAGGAGTAGCAAGGCGTTCTCAAGCGAGGCCGGCACCGTTTGAAAGCCCGGTTTCACGGCTGGAACCATGCACCGCGCGGCGCGTTTTTGTTCCAGCACGCAAGTTCTCCGGGAGCTTTTCGATGTCGAGCACGGACAGCGCATTTGGGATCAAGAACATGACGGACAAAGCGACCTACGAACGCCTTGAAAAGGATGTCACCGCCGTGAAGAACGATATCGCCGCCCTCACCGAACAGATCACCGACGCGCTGAACTCGTTTGCCAACAACGCGGGCAAGCAGGCCCGCCGCCGCTACAAGGATGCGCCCGCCAGTGCGGAAGATACACTCGACGACATGTCGGAGCGCGGCAGCGCGATGATGGGCGCGGCGCAGGATGCCGCATCCTCGATCGAGGAATCGCTGGAAGATATGATCACCCAGCGGCCGCTGGCGACGGTCGGCCTTGCGCTCGGTCTTGGCTTCCTGATCGGCGTCACCTGGCGCCGCTAGGCAATCTGCGGTCTCCGGGGGATGAGCCCCATAGTGGCGATCACGCGGAAACCACCCCTCTGGATGCGATGGCGGCGCTGGCGCGCCGCCGCCGCGTTTGTCGATGCGCTTTTCAAGGCAAGGTTCAAGGCAAGATTCAAGGCAAGGTTCAGGGCAGGGCTGGTCGATGCTTCAGCGGCTGATCAATGACGTCAAGGATTCCACCGGCAACGCGCTGCGGCTGACGTCGCTGGCCGCGGCCGCCGCGATCGCGCTGTTCATCACCATCGCCTTTCTTTGCGCGGCCGCCTTCGTCTACGTGCTGCGGCATTACGGGCCGGTGGAAGCGTGCCTCGCCGGCGCCGCGCTGTTCCTTGTCGTCACGCTGATCGCCGCCAGCGTCTACATCGTGCGCAAGCGCGAGATGCGCCGCCGCGCCGAGAAGGCGGCAAAGGCCGCCGCGGCCAATGTGTTCGCCGATCCGGTGGTGGTCGCCACCGGCCTGCAGATCGTGCGGGCCATCGGCGTGAAGCGGCTGATCCCGATCCTGGCGATCGGCGGCCTCGCACTCGGGCTGATGGCAAGCCGCAGCGCCGCCAGCAGCGGCGAGGCGGACGAGGAGGAGAAGTAGGCTACCGGGCCAGCTACCAAGCTCCGCCGTCATCGCCCGCGACGGCGATCCGGTACGCCGCGCCCTATCGGCTCGCCCGGACAAACAAGCCGGGCGATGACACCTACTCAGGTCACGCAGCGACCGGGCTGCAACAGCTTGGCCACTTCGGTCAGCACGCTGACCACGGGCTCGCAGGCCACCTTGCGGGTGTCGCCGGGCCGTGCCCGAGCCGGCACTGCGGGGCGATGGCGCGCCTCTTCCTTGGCCACGGGGACGCGGACCAGCACCGACGTATCGGGAAGCCGCTCGACCTTCAGCGCAACGGTCCGGCTCGGCAGGCCGGTGACTGGAACCGTGGCACGGTCGGTCTTGGCGGCGCGATTGACGGCGCTCTCCGGCGCCAGTGCGGTGGTGACCTGCTGGCGGCCGATGAGATCGTGGCCAGATGCCAGCTGGACGGCGCCAAGCGTCAGCCCAGCCGCCAGCGCAGCGAAAATTCCCATCTGAATCTTTGACATGGTGATGTCCCTCGCCCCATGGAAATTCGCTCGACGATCCCTTGGCGATCCCGGACACAACGCGAACGAAACCCGCGGGGTTCTCGCGTCCGGCCATCACTTAACCGTGTACGAAAATATTTTCGCTTGTGCGGAACGACTCAGGGGGTGTGCGAGTCATTGGAAGAGCCGGTTATTCCCCCTGCCCCATTGACCGGCGACGTAGGGCGCGACCGTGGTGATGCCGGTCGCGCCCTGCTCTTTTTCTGGTGTGCCGCGAACGATGCGTCAGCCGGCCTGTCGCTCACCGGTCGCAATCGAAAAATCTGAAACCAAAGGCCCGGTCCTCCCACTCGCGAGAGGACCGTCCGCGTCAGGCATTGTCGTTCGATGGCATGTCCTGGGATCGAACAACCGTCACTTCATGGCATGACGGGCAACGACCGACGTGAAACTTGATTCCGGTTGTCTGGTCGTCGACGAGCATCAATTCGCTCAAGGGCTCACCGCATTTGCAGGTGACCGTTTTCTGATCGGCAAAGTACATCTGACGTCCTCCATAAGCCTGGAGATTTCTCGTCTTCGGGGCGAGCTTGTTTGCGCCGTGCTCGCCCCCTCGCTTCCGCTCCTTCTCGGTCGATCAGATCCGGGCCATCCGGATTGGTGGGTGTGACTCCAAGCGCTTATTTCGAAGCGGATTTCGCCTTCCGTGACTCCGCGGCTTCGCGCGCCTGCCGCTCGGCCTTGAGGCGCTGGAAGTTGTCGTAGAACGCCTTCTCGTTGGCGCGATGCTCCTTCATCGCCTGCGATGCATCTTGCTGACGCTGCGCATCACGGTCCTTGCGCTGCTGGGGAGTAAGATTCATGCGACCTCCGACTAAGCTCTTGAATCAACGCCGGATTCAACGCACGAGGCCGGAAAAGGTTGCACCTTGGGAAGGAACTGGATCTATTTGCGCAGGCTCGCCCAGACGCCGCCGAGGATCAAAAGACCGCCGACCAGATGGATCAGCTTCGGCGGCTCGCCGAGGATGATCCAGGACAGCAGCGCGCTCGCGATCGGTGCGACGTAGAGCACCAGCGAGCTCCGCACCGAGCCGAATCTGGCGCCGAGCCAGGCGAAGCCCGCATAGGCGATCAGGCCGGGCACGAGGCCGGCGAAGACATAGGCCTCGAACGCCCGGGTGTTGAACACCTCCGCCGGGGTGGCCCACATCTCCTGGAGCGCCGGCGGCAGCGAGCACAGCGCGCCGGCCGCCGAGAACAGGCTGACCCGCGCCAGCAGCGAGGCGCGCGGCGCGACGCGCGACTGCAGCAGCGTGTAGCCGGACCAGCCGAGCATCGCGCACACCACCAGGAGATCGCCCCAGGCCGCGCTCGATTGCGTCAGCGTTTCCAGATGACCGCCCGAGACGATCAAGAGCGCACCGCCGAGCGCCAGCGCCGTACCGAGCCATTGCAGCGGACCGATATGCTCGATGCCGAGCGCCGCCGAGATCAGCAGCACCATGATCGGCGACAGCGCGAAGATCAGCGCGATGTGGATCGCCGTGGTCGTGATGCCGGCGATGTAGACCGGGCCGCCGCACAGGAACATGCCGAGGAAGCCGGCGGCGAGGATCGGCCAGAGGTTCTGCGCCAGCGGGATCTTGCCGTCGCGGATCGCTGCGATCGCAAACGGCGCGAGGCCGATGGCGATGATGCTCCAGCGGAAGAAGGCGAGTGAGAACGGCGGCACCGAGCCGGCAAGCCCGCGCGCCAGAACCTGGTTGGAGGCTTGCCCGACCGCGACCAGGATGAAGCCGGTCAGCGCGACCGCGTCCTCCCAGCCTTTGGCGGGGCGGCTGACCTGCGCTTTCGGCAGCTCCGCATCCATGACACCGCCCCCTCAGCCGGCGCGATAAGCTCGCACGTCCGCTACTGCTCGGCCGCTTCGCGCTCCATGTCGCGGCCGGCGAGATCCTCGCCCTGCATGTTGGCGTATTCGCGCGCCATCTCGCGCATCAGGAATTTGGCGGGGACGTCGTGATAGCTGCCGTGGTCGTTGACATACTGCATGTAGGCGCGCCCTTCGCCGTCGAAGGGATGCAGCAGCGCGTCGGCGTGGCCGTCGAAATCGAGCGGCTTGACGCCGAGCTTGGCGCACAGCGTGTCGTTGAAGGTCGGGGTCGCCTTGCGCCAAGCGCCATCGACGAACACTTCGGTGAAGCCGTGCCAGGTGAACAGGTCCGAACCCATGCTCTGGCGCAGCTTCTCGGTGGTGAGATGGTTGCGCACATCGGCAAAGCCGATACGCGCCGGGATGCCGTGGACCCGGCAGGCCGCGGCATAGAGCGCCGCCTTGCCGACGCAGTAGCCGTTGCCGGCGGCGAGCACGCTGGAGGCCCGGTAGCTCTCGGGCGAGCGCATGCTGACATAGGGGTTGTAGCGGATGCCGTCGCGCACCGCGGTGTAGAGCCGGCGCGCCTTGTCGCGCGCGCTGGCGTCAGACGGAACGGCGGCGCGGGCGAACGCCTCGATGGCGGGATGGTCGCTGTCGACATATTCGCCAGGGTCGGTGTAGAGGCGGCTGATCGTATCGGGGAGATGCTCGGTCATGGCGCAAGCTTAGCAAGCCATCTGCGCAGTTCAATGCAGCACGCGCAGCCCTTCCGCAGCCCTGCCCCGCTCAGTTCTTGAAGTGTTCGTCCAACTGCGGCGGCGGGTAGCTGCGCCGCCTCGCCTTGAAATATTCACGTGCGAAATGGATGCCGATCCCGATCAGGAACGGCGGCGCAAGCGCGGCGGCGATCATCAGCGCGGTGAGCGACTTCGGCGTCAGGATGTCCAGCACCATCGACGCCAGCAGCCACAGCGTGGCAGCAATCACCGCGACGTCGATATGCTTCATTCCCCGGTCTTTCCCTTGGTTCCTGGCTGCCATCCGGGTTCCATCCTACCGGCTGGTCCCGGACGCGCCAAGGATTCCGGGCGGCGGACGGTACCTCCCGCCCTTCACTTTCATGTTTGGAACGGCGCTTGCGCCGGCCACGTTGGTGCAGAAGTCCTGGATCCAGGATCAAATCCTGATCCGGATCCGCCGAGCACGGAGGCCGCGATGGGCAACTCCAGTGACATCCACAGCGGCGTCGACCATCCCGCCAGCCGGAACGGCGTCAACGATCCCGTCGACGGCGTCGATGTGAAGCGAAGCTTCAACGACAACCAGACGCCGCACGAACGTGCGCAATGGGCCGCCGATGTGCGCGCCGACGCCACGCCGAAGCGCGGCGAGCCGTTCCTGCCCGAGGCGCTGAGACGGCCGCCGACCGCACCGCTCAATCCACGCACCGGCCGCCGCGCGACTGATTAGCGCCTAGCGAGACTGGTATATCCATTCGTCAATTTCGCCCCGTCATCCTGAGGTGCGAGCCTTGCGGCGCAATTGCGCCGCTGGGCGAGCCTCGAAGGATGTACGGCCACTAGCCTGGCCGTGCATCCTTCGAGACGCGCGTTCCGCGCTCCTCAGGATGACGGAAAAGCGACCGCTTAGCTGACCATCAAGTCGTGAACGCCCGCACCAGCAGCAGGCCGCCGAACAGCGCGAGAATCGAAAGCGCAACGGAGGCTGCCATGTAGGCGCCGGCCGACCATAGCTCGCCGCGCTGCATCAGCACGATCGCATCGAGCGAGAAGGTCGAGAAGGTGGTGAAGCCGCCGCAAATGCCGACGGTGAGAAACACCCGCATCGCCTGGCTGGCATTCCAGCTCAGCGCGAACGCCTCCGCGAAGGCGCCGATCAGGAATGAACCCACGATGTTGATCACCAGCGTGCCCCAGGGAAATTCCGTACCGACAAGGCGCCCCGCGCCGATCGCCACCAGATAGCGCGCGACCGATCCCAGCGAACCGCCGATCGCGACCGCCGCCAACAACTGAACGTTCAATGCTCCACCTTTCCGGCTCGCCATTCGACGAAGCCCGCCACCAACCCAAGCACGAAGGTCGCCGCGACCAGCTCGCCCGGCGCGCCGACCAGCAGGGCGACGACACCGACGAGCCAGATCGACCCGACCAGCGACAATGCGATTGAGAGTGAACCAGGAAGACCCGTCATGCGCTGTCCCTTCTCATTCGCGGGACACGGCGGGTCGGCGGTGGCGCATGCTCCTACCGACGCTGTCGCGCCCGGTAGGAGTCATCAGCCTTGCGGCGGTTATCGGGGGACTCCATCCCCATCAACATGGGAATGGTAGGCGGGTGGAGCGGCGGGAGCAAGTGGGCCGTTCCGCCGTTTCGCTTCTCGGCTCAGCCGGCCGGCGACAGCATCGCGTTCAATTCGACGGCTGTCCGCAGTTGCTCGATGCGCGCGACGATCTGCTCGCGTTCGGCACCGCGCGGCAGTTGCGCGAGCCGGCTTTCAAGTCGCACGCGGTGTTCCTCGAGGCGCTGCTCGAATGTGTGGGGTTCAGATCGCTTCCGCTTTTGAATCGTCCTCTGCATTATCGACCTTTGGCGGTTGAAGACCGGGGCTGTTGGCCCAGCGGTCCAGTTGCTCGATGACTTTCGCGTGGCTCGGACGCCGCGGTTTCGGGGCTTCCGGCTCCTCGGATAGCTTGCGGGGAAGCTTGACGTGGTTGGTCATGGCATCTCTCCAGCAGCATAACGAGATGGGTGGCCGGACCGTTCCTTTATTTTTTATCTAAGCTATTGATTTCATTTGATAAATTTACTCAATCAGCGTTTTTGTCTCAACCGATGGAACCACACGCGAGTTTGGCGGTTTAGCAAATTACTCAACAAGCTAAGTCTGGGTGTTTTGCGATGAATGAGCTTCGCGCTGAGCGTCTTCAGGTCATGCTATCGCCGGAGGAGTTGGCAGCCCTCGACGATTTCCGCTTCAAGCACCGCATGCCGACCCGCGCCGCGGCGGTCCGCGAGCTGCTCAAGCTCGGTCTGGCCGGCATTGGCGTCGATGGGGGGGCAGGAGTGAAATCGAGCGATTATGGGGTGTTCAACCGAGGCCCTGAGGGGCACACCCAAGGGGACGCGCCGCAAGAGGATTGAGGGCGCGTTGGCGCAAGGGTTGGCAGTTTCAACTCGCGAACAGGTCGACAATCGCCTTCAGGCTGCACACCACGAGGGCCGACGTGAACATCGCCGTGCCGAGATCTGCGAGATAAAGCAGTTGCGCCCTCTGCTCCGCATCAAGCCGCGCGATCGCCTTGCGCATGGCCAAGCTCCCTTTTCGGGAGAACGCGATGCGCCGATGTCCGTTCCCTCCTTTGCGTCAGGCCCGCTGCAGCGCCAGCGTCACGCCGCCGAGCGTCAGTGCCATGGCGCCGATCTCGCGCAGGCCCAGCGGCTCACCAAGAATGATCGCGGCCGACACCACGCCGATGACAGGCACCAGCAGCATGCCCGTTGACGCCGATGTCGGCGGCAGGCGGCGCAGCGTCTCGAACCAGGTGAGATAGCAGATCCCCATCGGCATCAGCGTCATATAGGCAAAGCAGCCGAGTCCGAGCGGCGTGATCGCGGCATAGTTCGGATGCTCGAAAAGGATGCCGAGCAGGAGCATCACGAGGCAGCCGATGCCGACCTGCCAGGCGACCACCGCGAGCGGCGGCATCGGCAGCGGCTTGCGATTCAGCACGTTGCCGAGCGCGAACAGGATGGCGCAGGCGAGCGCCAGCGCGATACCGGTGAGCTTGTCGGCGCTGAACGCAAAGCCATTGCTGCCGAGCAGGAGCGCAACGCCGGCGACGCCGAGCACCAGCGCCGCAAGATCCCGCAGCGTCGGGCGGCTGTGCAGCACCGGCCAGGCGAACAGCATCGCCCAGATCGGCATGGTGTAGGCGAGCAGCGCGCCCTCTCCGACCGTGACGAATTTCATCGCGATGGTGCCAAAGCCCATCCAGGCGAAGACGTTGGTGAAGGAGGCAAACAGCAGCCGCGGGATCGCCTCGCGCGGCACGGCGAGCGATTGTCCGCGGGCCAGCGCCAGCGTGCCCAGGATCACCGCCGCGCAGGTGCCGGCAAGCCCGCGGGCGAACAGCGGCGGCCATTGCTGCAGCAACAGCTTCATCAGCGGCCAGTTCAGGGCCCAGCCGAAGGCCGTCACCACCAGGCAGAGAAAGCCCGCCGTTCTATCGCGCTGCGTCGTATCCATGGGCGGCGCTTAGCAGGCGAACGCCCGGGATTCCACATCGCTTCGCGTATGAGGGGGACGTGGCCTATGCAGGGACGCGCGGCACGTGCGGACACCGCTCCGTCAGGCGAAGGTGCCGATCGTGATCCGCGGCCAGCCGTCGTTTTTCCGAGCGGCGGCAAGCCTGGCCGTCCAGGCATCGATCAGGCTTGCGATGAGCAGGCGGCCGGTGCCGCGCATGTCGGGCAGTTTCATGGTCGGCGTGCCGAGCGCGAGCGCGACCACGCCGTGGGTCGCCGCCAGCAGCGCGGTTGCGAGCCGCTGCGGCAGGCCAGGCGCCGGCTCGGCGCCATGTGCCGCCAGAAATTCCCGCACCGAGATCACGAACATTTCGTAGCTGCGGCGCGCAATCTCGGTCTCGCCGAAATAGACGCCGTCGGGAAAACGGCGGTCCTCGATCGTACCGGACATCGAGAACAGTGAGCGGAAGTGATCGGGATTGTCGGCCCAGTAATCGAGATAGGTTTCCATCACGCGCCGCAGCCGCAGATCGCTGTCGGCCGTCTCCGCGCGGACCCGCTCGAGGCGTTCGGCGACCGCCTCGAGATTCTGCTGCTTCACCGCGAGCAGCAGCAACAGCTTGGTCGGGTAATATTTGAGGACGGTGCCCTTGGAGTAGCCGATCGCGTCGGCGATCTTCTGGATCGATACGGTCTCCAGCGTGCCGGCGGCGAACTCCTTGCGCGCGGTCTTAAGGATCAGCGCCTTCAGCGCCTCCTTGTCGGCCTCCTGGCGCGCCCTGCGCTGAAAGCGCCGTGCGCCTTTGGCTCGCTCCACGATCGACATCCCCATCTGCCTCGCGCCTCCATGCCGCGCACCCGCCCCAATGGCAACCCCGCCCTTGCACTATGCGAGTTAATTGACTATGGTCAATTAACTAATGACAAGACGGGAGGACCCGATGAGCAGCCAAGCGAGCTCCCTTGCAGGCGAAATGGCCCGCAGCGATTTCGATCCGTTCAGCGCGGCGACGCGGGCCGATCCCTACGGCACCTATGCGGAGCTGCGTGCCGCGGCGCCGGTCGTCCGCCTGACCAAATATGACATCTGGGCGGTGCCGCGTTTTGCCGAGGTCAAGACGATCTTCGGAGACCATGTCAATTTCAGCAACGCCGGCGGCGCGGGACTTGCGAACCACTTCACGGAAAAGCCGTGGCGACCGCCAAGCATCGTGCTGGAAGCCGATCCGCCGCTGCACACGCGAACCCGCGCGGTGCTGGCGCGGATCCTCTCACCCGGCGCGATGCGGCGGCTTGCAGATGATTTCAAGTCAACGGCGACGCGGCTGATCGACGGGCTGGTCGAGCGCAGATCGTTTGACGCCATCAAGGACATCGCGGAGGTGTTTCCGGTCAGCGTGTTTCCCGACGCGCTCGGCATCGACCAGGAGGGCCGCGAGAACTTCCTGACCTATGGCGCGATGGTGTTCGCCGGCTTCGGGCCCGAAAACGATTATTTTCGCGATCTGATGCAGCAGGCGCCCCGCGTGCTGCCCTGGGTCGCGGCGCGCTGCCAGCGCGAGGCGCTGCGCCCGGGCAGCTTTGGCGCGCAGGTCTATGAGGCGGCCGACGCCGGCGAGATCAGCGCGGAGGAAGCACCATTGCTGGTGCGTTCGCTGCTCTCGGCCGGGCTCGACACCACGATCAGCGCGATCGGCATGGCGCTGTACACGCTTGCGCGCCATCCCGAGCAATGGTCGCTGCTTGCAGCCGATCCGTCGTTGTCGCGCGCGGCATTCGACGAGACGCTGCGCTTCGATTCACCGGCGCCGTTCGTGTTCCGCACCACGCCGAATGACACCGAGATCGCCGGCGTCAGGATCGGCAAGCACGAGAAGGTGCTGCTGCTGCTCGCCTCCGCCAACCGCGACGAGACGCGCTGGGAGCATGCCGACCAATTCGACGTCAGACGGCGGCTCTCCGGACACATGGGCTTCGGCATCGGCATCCACGGCTGTGTCGGGCAGATGGTGGCGCGGCTGGAAGCGGAAGCCGTAATCACCGCGCTCGCCAGCCGCGTCAGGCAGATCGAGATTGCGGGCCCCACGGCCTTCCGCGACAGCTCGGGCCTGCGGGCGCTCAGCACGATGCCGGTCCGCGTGACGCCGCAGTAACGTCGCGATCGAAGGCTTAAAAAAAACCAGCGTACCTTTCGGCACGCCGGTCTGGATTTTGCTTCCTTGCGTAAACTCAGATCATGCCGATGCCGCGCGCGGCGTGCGGTTGCGCGAGTTGCGCTGGAAGAACAGCGCCTGGCTCGCCACCGCCGACACCATCGCCGGCTGGAACGGCTTTGAGATCAGGAATGCCGGCTCCGGCCGCTCGCCGGTCAGGAAGCGCTCGGGATAGGCGGTGATGAACACCACCGGCACCTCGAAGGTCCGCAGCAACTCGTTCACGGCATCGAGGCCCGACGAGCCGTCGGCGAGCTGGATATCGGCGAGGATCAGGCCGGGCTTCTTGTTCTTGGCGAGCGCCACCGCGTCGGAATGCGTGCGCGCAACGCCGATGACGTTGTGGCCGAGATTCTTCACCAGGCTCTCGAGGTCCATGGCGATGAAGGTCTCGTCCTCAATGATCAGGACGTCGGTGGCGATCTCGGCGGCCATCTCGCGGCCGGCGGCATCGGTGAGCTTGCGCGTCTCGGCGATATCGGTGCCGAGAATGTAGCCGACCTCCTCCTCCGAGAAGCCCTCGAGCGACAGCAGCAGGAAGGCCTGGCGAGGCAGCGGCGTGATGTTCGACAGCCGCCGCTCCGGCGGCAGCGACAGCGTCGCCACGTCGGCATTGTCGTTGTTGTTCACCGACACCGAATTCCAGATCTGGGTGAACAGCCGAAACAGGCCGGCGCGCGGCCCGTGGGTCTGATCCAGCAACGATCCATCCTGCAACAGGGCCTCGAGCATGGCCCCGACATAGGCGTCCCCCGACGCCTGATTTCCGGTCAGTGCGCGAGCGTAACGGCGCAACAGCGGAAGGTGTTCGGCAACGATCTGCGATCGGGACATTCCCACTCCATCCTTGTTCGTGAGGCCTGGCGGCCTGAAACCCGTTGTCTGGGGGCGGCAGAATCCAGTTCTGGGACGACCCCGGTTCCCCTGCATCGCCGACTACGCGCGAAAGCCGAAAAAGTTCCACGAAATAGTTCCAGCATTCCGGAACTTTCTGCGCAACTTTGCATTAGCTCCAGACCGACGAGGCAACGCGGCCAGCCTCTTTTTTCGAGGAAACGACTTGGAAATCAGAGACTTAACTCCCGGGGAAGCGTGGATCACATCATGAAGGAAGTAAAGAAGCAGGGCGGTCTCAACGCCGAGATTCAATCGAGAATCGGCCACCAGCTTCGCGCCATGTACGATGACGTGGTGCGACAGGGCGTACCCGACCGCTTTGCGGAGCTGATCCGCAAACTCGACGGGCCGGAGGCTGCGGCGGCGGCCGTCGCCGGGGGCGATACCGACAAGAACAATGGAGGGGACTAATGCCTCTCACGAATGAACTTCGCGACGATATCCTTGCGTCGGTCCCGAGCCTGCGCGCGTTCGCGATCTCGCTGTCCGGTAATGGTGACCGCGCCGACGATCTGGTGCAGGAGACCCTGCTGCGCGCGATCGCCAACATCGACTCGTTCCAGCCCGGCTCGAACCTCCCCGCGTGGCTGTTCACCATCCTGCGCAACCTGTTTCGCTCCGACTACCGGAAGCGGCGGCGCGAGGTCGAGGATGCCGAGGGCAATTATGCCAAGACGCTGAAGAGCCAGCCTTCGCAGGCGGCGCATCTGGAATTCGAGGAATTCCGCGCCGCGCTTGAAAAGCTGCCGCAGGACCAGCGCGAGGCGCTGATTTTGGTCGGCGCGTCCGGCTTCTCCTACGAGGATGCCGCGGCAATCTGCGGCTGCGCGGTCGGCACCATCAAGAGCCGCGTCAACCGCGCGCGATCGAAGCTCTCCGCGCTGCTCTATGTCGACAGCGCCGAGGATTTCGGCCCCGACAACACCGTGCGTGCCGTGATCGGCGGCAATGGCGGCTAAGCGCGACCACGGCGATAGATGAGAAAAGGCGGCCCGAGGGCCGCCTTTTTATATTGGCCTGCAAGGCCCGGTGACGCTGAGCGCGCCGTCAGCTGGCCATCGCCTTGACGGACGCCGGCTTGAAGCCGTTTCTCAATTCGAGGATCTTGGCTGCGATTTCGGTCACCGGGACCGGGTGACTGAACAGGAAGCCCTGCGCCTCGTTGCAGCCTTCGGCCCGCATATGATCCAGCTGCTCGACGGTCTCGATGCCCTCCGCGATCGTGGTCATGCCGAGGCTTCTGCCGAGGCTGATGACGGCGCGGACGATCGACTTCGATCCATGCGTCGCGGTCGCATCGCGCACGAAGGACTTGTCGATCTTGAGCTTGTCGAACGGGAAGCTGCGCAGATAGCTCAGCGAGGAATAGCCGGTACCGAAATCATCCAGCGCGATGCGCACTCCCTGCGCCTTCAGCTTGTGCAGCGTTGCAAGCGTCTCGTTGCTGTTCGCGAGGAACACGGACTCGGTGATTTCGAGCTCCAGCCGGCGCGGCGACAATTTTGACGTCGCGAGCGCGCCGACGACGACGTCGGTGAAGTCGGCATCGCGAAACTGGACCGCGGATACGTTGACCGCGAGCTTCATCTCGCTGGGCCAGGTCGTCGCCTGTTCGCAGGCGCGATTGAGCACCCATTCTCCCAGCGGGCCGATCAGGCCGATCTCTTCCGCGATCGGGATGAACTGGTCCGGCGGCACCAGCCCGCGCTTGGGGTGATGCCAGCGCAGCAGCGCCTCGAAGCCGCAGATGCGGTCGAGATGGAGATCGTAGAGCGGCTGGTAGAACAACGAGAACTCGTCCTTGACCATCGCCTCGCGAAGGTCGAGCTCGATGGCCCGACGCCGCTGCAGGCTGGCGTCCATCGCAGGCTCGAAGAAGCGCCACGTGCCGCGGCCTTCCATCTTGGCGCGGTACAAGGCGACGTCGGCGTTCTTCAGCAGCTTCTCGCCGGTGGTGCCGTCGCCCGGCGACATCGAGATGCCGACGCTGCATCCGACGACGACGCGATGCCCGTTCAGCTCGTACGGCGCACCCACGCATTCCACGATGCGGCGCGCGAGGCGTTCGGCCTCGTCGCCGCCCTGGACGCCACACTGGATGACCGCGAACTCGTCGCCGCCCAAACGCGCGACGGTGTCGACCTCGCGGACGCAGGCGTTGAGCCGGTCCGCGACCGCGCACAGCAGTTCGTCGCCGACCGGATGCCCGAGCGTGTCGTTGACCTGCTTGAAATTATCGAGATCGAGGCAGAACACCGCGAAGCCGAGCCCGCGGCCGACCTGCGCAACCGCCAGCTCGATCCGCTCGGCCAGCAACGTCCGGTTCGGCAGCTTGGTCAGGGCATCGTGCCGGGCCATGAACGCGATCTGCGATTCCGCCCGTTGCTGTTCGGTGACGTCCTCGCAGGTGACGAGCCAGCCGCCATCGGATGTCGGCCGTTGCGCGATCGCAATGATCCGTCCATCACTGAGATGCTGCAGATAATTGCCGTCGTGCAGGGCCATCGAGCGCTCGCGCTCCGCCAGCAGGTCGGTGACGGTCCGCTCGCCGTGATTGCCCGCGGCGATGCTCAGGTCGAGCACCTCCTCCATGGTCATTCCGGGAACGACAAGCTCCGGCGATATATCGAAGATCTCGCAGAACCGGCGGTTGGCGACTTGCAGCCGCGCCTCGCTGTTGTAGAGGCACAATCCTTGCGACATGTGCGTGAGCGCCGCGTCGAGCCGCAGATTGGTTTCATGCAGCTCGGCCTTCTGCTGCTTCAGCGCGGAGATGTCGCTGTAGACGAGGACGACGCCGCCCTCCTGCGTCTCGCTGCGGCTGACGCGCAGCCAGCGTCCATCCGCAAGCTGCGCCTCGCTCGCAAAGCCATCGATGTCACCGTCGGCAGGCGCCAGCCTGGCGGCATCGAGCGGATTCGACTGCAGGAGCTGCGGCGAGAGACGGATGAATTCACTCGCGCGCGAGTTGGCCAGCGCGACCTGGCCATCCGCGTCGAGCAGCACGACGCCCTCACGCGACGTTTCGAGCGCATCGGAAAGCCGTGCCTGCGCCGAGCGGCGTTGCGATACTTCTTGATTGACCATCCGCCGGATGTTGTCGCGCATCGTTTCCATTGCGGTCAGAAGCGTGCCAAGCTCGTCGGTCCCGCCCTTGGGGATGGTCGCGTCGAGGTCGCCGCCGGCGATGCTTCGCGCGGCCCGCGATGCGATCGCGACCGGCCCGATAATGCGGCGCGCCAGCAGCCACGAAAACAGCGCCGACAGAAACAGCGCGACGGTCAGCCCGGCCACGTTGAGCTGCAGGTCCCGCTTGATCGTCGAGAGCGCCTTTTGCCTGAACAGGAAGCCATCGCCGGCCGTATAATTGACCAGCAGCTCGACCTGCTGACTGACAATCTTGGAGTAGCGATCGACATCGCCGACCGTCGCACCCGGTGCGCGCGGATCGGCCGCCGCGCTGCCCTCCGTGGACGGTCCGATCGCGCGCCGGTGCAGCGCCATCCAGGCGTCGGCGGCTTCCTGAACCTTAGCGGCGGCTTGCGCAGCGCGCGAGGATTGCGACCGATCGGCAGCAATCGCCAGGTCTTCCGAGAGCGTCTTCGCGAGCTTTTCAATCTGGCCATCGAGATTGGCGCGAATCTCCGGATCCGTGGTCAGCAGGCGTTGCGACGAGGCGACCCGCATCGCGGCGAAATCCGCACCGGCCGCGCGTGCATAGTTGATCGACATCAGGGATTCGTCGAACGTCTTGGCCACCAGATCGCCGGCATGGCGGATGCCGAGGATGGAGTACCCGCCGAGGGCGACCGCAACGGCGCTCATAGCAAGGCAAAAAATCAGAATCTGGCTGCGGATCGAACCCTTGGTCAGGGCAAGACGCGAAAGGCGGACGGTTGCGAACCGAAAGGCCGCACCGCTCTTTACCTTGAGGTTGCCAAATAGGCTGTCCATGCCCGCGTTTCGCCGTAGTGCTCGATACTCAAGCTACGCAGAAACGCGCAGCACTGCGGAAAATAACTGTCTGCTCAAAATTGCTTTAGTAGTGACTGGAACTCATGCTGAAATCGTTAAGATCAGCTGGCGATAATCACCCTTACAGGTGATCCGGGAGCCACATTTGCAGCCCGGGATAGCCGATATTTGGTGTTCGAGGTTCAGCGGGGGTCTCATGCAGTCAGGCTTGTTGCGCGCCTTGCGCCTGGGCCAGTTCGGCCGCGTGCCGTTTGCGGCGGCGATCGTCACTGGAGCGCTTATTGGAGCAGCTTTGGGCGCAGCCCCTTATGTCATTTCGCAGAAGGATCGTGAATTCAAACCCGCGCAGATCTCGATCAAGCGGGGTGAGGTTTTACGGTTCGTTAACGATGACGGCGAACTGCTGCATCACGCTTATTTGAGCACTGATACGTTCAGCTTCGACTCGGGTGACCAGCAGCCGGGCAGCAAGTTCGACGTCACCTTCTCGGTGCCCGGCGACTACACCGTGCTGTGCGGCATTCACCCGAAGATGAAGCTCGCGGTCCACGTCGCCAAATAGCCGCCCCAGGCGGCGGCGATCTACAGGACCGACGTCTTGAAGATCGCGGCGTGGCCGAAATAATAGACGAACAAGGTCACCGACAGCGCGGCACAGAGCGCGACCGGGGCGAGCCACGGCGCACGGCGGTCGCGCGACAACACCTTGTTGTCGGCGACAATCGCAAGCAGGACAGCGATGATCGCCGAGTGTCCAATCGTGTCGATCTTGCCGAATTCGAAGCACGCGCTGATGAACATCCCCGTCAGCACGGTGGCGGCGCAACGCCGGATCAGCGGCGTCCAGATCAAGGCAAAGGCAAGCGTGAATTCCACCATGCCGGCGGCGCGCATGTAGAACTCGTTGTCGAAGCCCAGCGTCATCGCGGAATGCTCGATCAGCAGCGGGAAGCTCCACTCCGGATAGGCCCATTTTTCAACCGAGGCCCACATCAACGTCACCGCGGCGGCGTAGCGCATCACATCGATCGGCCGAACTCCGAACAAATCCTTGTTCAACCCAACCAGTGCAAAATAGGCGGCAACACCGAGAAAGATCGGGTAATCGGCGAGGTGAAAGACACCGTAGTCGCGCACACCGATCCCGAACAGGACCACCATCCCCGCCGCCGACAGCGGCAGCGTGCGGCGTGACAGCATCCCGGCAGCGATCGCAAGCTGCAGCGCGCCGACGTACGGCGATGTCGTCTTCAACTCGGGCGTCAGCAGGATGCCGCCCACGGCCCAGATCGAGATGAAGAAGAACCCGCACACTGCGCGCATCATCAATTCGGTGCGCAGCCGCAGTCCCTCGGTGACACGGTCCATGACCCGGATCGTGGCGTCACCCAGCGAGGTGGGCTCGATCAGGCAACCCGCAAACAGCCAGAAGATGGCGACGCCGAGCAGCAGCTCGAAATCCAGGCAAAGGACATTCTCGAGTCCGCGGGGCTGACCGGCGACATCGTAGGCACAAAACCATTTGACATGTGCCTCGGCACTGCGCGCGGCGACGACACAAAACAGAACCGCTGCAAGGCACGTGGCGAAAAAGGAGCGCACCGCCGAGACGGTATCTCGCGCCCATCCACTAAACATTGAACCAACCGCCCACACACTTAAGGACTTGTTTAACTTATATCAAATTTTAAGCTTTGCGCCTGCCGGGACATCCCGTGGTTGCATTGTGGTTAATCGTGGCGGGCGAGCCCCCGGCCTGTCCCTTAGTGCAGTCTTTACAGCCGGTTGCCTCAAATTTTAGCTAATTCCGGCACGGGAGCTCAATTCAACTGTCGTAGTGAAATCCGGACAAATCGGATCGGGAGGCCGGTACAGTGTTCGGAGCGTTGAGCGTCGTAAGTATCGGGGTGGGGTCGGCCCTCGCCTGTTTGACAAGATCGTCCGCCGCGCGCGCAGCGACCCTCGAGACCTGCGCGGGCGCATTCGTGATCGTGGGGCTCGGCCTCCTGGGCGCGGCGCTGCCGCACCTGTCCTGAACGAACCTCGTTCTGAACCGCGTTGAGCCGAGGTCAGCGCGGCAGTTTGGGGACGCCTGCCACCGGCGGGGCCGTTGCGGTCAGGGTTTGCAGGAAGGCGATGAGGTCGTTCTTCTCCTCTGCCGTCAGGGACAGCGGCTTGATGTCGGGCGATCGGCTGGGCCGATCGATCCCACCCTTGTTGTAAAGCTCGATGACATCTTCCAGCGTTGCCACCGATCCGTCGTGCATATAGGGCGCGCGGCGCGCGACGTCGCGCAATGTCGGCGTCTTGAACGCATATTTCAGCTTCGCCGAGGTCGGAAAGAAACGGCCGCGCCCGATGTCATGGCCCTTGGCGGTGCCGATATCCTGGAAGGATCCGTCGGAAAACGACGGGCCGCTGTGGCAAGCCGAGCAACGTGCCTTGCCGTTGAAAAGCTCAAAGCCGTGCTGGGCTGATTTGCTGATGGCGGTGTCGTCGCCCTTGATCCAACGGTCGAACGGAGCCTCGCCTGCGACGATGGAGCGCTCGAAGGTCGCCAATGACGCCTCGATCCTCGGCCGCGTGATCGCGCCGTCTCCGAATGCGTGGGCGAAGGCATCGACATAGCCGGGGATCGCCGAAAGTCGCGCAATCAATTCCGGCTCGGTCATGTTCAGGTTCGCCGGACTGAGGATCGGCCCGAACGCAACGGATTCCAGATCCCTGAACTTACCGTCCCATCCCAGCGGCTCGAAGAAGGCCACATCGATCAATGTCGGCGAGCGGATCGGCAGGCCCTTGGGATCCTCACCGATGGCGCGCGGAAGGCCATCGGCCCATGAAAGGGATGGCCTGTGGCAACTCGCGCAGGAGTGTGTCTTTGACCTCGACAGCAGCGGATCGAAGAACAGCAGTTGCCCAAGCGCGGATTTCGCCTCCGAATAGGGATTGCGGCTCGGGAACGGAACGACGTCCGGCCTCCGATAGCTGGCACGGATTGTCGCAGGGTCGCCGGGCGGCGCTGCCGGAGTCAAGGCAAGCGACAGCCCTACCGGCAAAACTGCCGCGAGCAAGGTCAGGCTGACCCAAAGCCTCATCGGGGTCCTCAGACGGTATCCTGCTCGGTATATGCCCAAGCATGTTCAACGAAGTTTTAACAATCGGTTGCGGTCTATTACTGATAGTGGGCATTGGTCACGATGACGCCGGCGCATGCTTGCGCGCGTGATTTCGATCAATCCGCGCGTCGATCCGATCACACAACCTGAGGCAGCCGCTACTTCTTCACCGGGCGCAGCGGCGCGGAGAACTGCTCGGTGCGGTCGCGCTCGGTCATGTCGACGACGGTGTCCATCGGCGCGGTCAGTTCATAGACATAGGAGACGTCGGTGAAGTAGCGCTTCGCGGTGCCGCCGAGCGCCTCGGGCGCGACGCGGTCGAGCAGGATCAGGCCGAAATCACTGTCGGCTCGCCGCGTCGCCTGGCTGGTGTTGAACTCTTCCCAGCGGAAATGAAAGACCAAGTCCGCATCCTCGCCGACGACCTCCCAATTGGCGACGATGTGCGGGTGCTTGCCGACCAGTGACAGCCCTTCGTCGGAATGCGAGGCGAGCTCGAAGAACAGCAGCGACAGCGATTGGGCGGCGCGGGCGCTGACCGTGATGTCGGGACCGTTCACCGCGATCCGGTCGGCATGCGGGATCGCGCGCGATTCGAACAGGCCCTTCAGCTTGACGCCCTGCCACTGGCTCTCGCTGAGCAGCGTGACGACGTTCGACATCGCATGGATGCGCCCGATCAAGAGTTCGCGCGCGACATCGATATCGGCGCCGTGCCGCAGCGTGCGGGTCACGATCGACTGGATCACCGCGAGGATGTTCTTGACGCGATGGTTGAGCTCGTCGATCACGGCGGTCAACCGGCGCTCGAATCCGATGCGGACCTCGATCTCGCGGCTGAGGCGCAAATTGTTATAGGCGACATAGCCGAACAGGCCGCAGACGATGCCGGTCAGCGCGAGGCCGATCGCCGCGACGATGGTCGCGGTCTGCTGCGCACGCACCGTGGCGTTGCTCTTGGCGTAATAGTCGAGCGACCAGTCACGGCCGCCGAACGTCACCGTGCGCACCATCGACGGCAGCGGGCCGTCCTGGCGCACCGCGCGCGAGGTGACGATGCCCTGCTCGTTGGCGGTGAACTCGTCGTTGGAGTCGCGCGGATCCTTCAACGCCACCGCGAACAGCGAGCTGTCATCGTTGGTCAGCATCAGCGACGACAGCTCATAGGAGAAGGTGATGAAGCCGGCCGGCTCGGACGCGCCCTCCTGGAACACCGGCGCGGCGAGCACGACCCCGACCGGGCCGTTCTGCCGCAACAGCGGCACCGGATCGGAGGCTACCGGCTTGGCGTTGGCCATCGCCCGTGCCAGCATCGGGCCCACCACCGAGTGGCGGTCGAAGGCGCGGCCCGGAATGCTCAAGGTCTCCGGATTGCGCGGCTCGACGTCCATCAGCACGTTGATCGGCTTGTCGAGCGCCTTGAGGTCGAGCGCCTGGTCGTCGAAATCCCGGATCGTCGGATTGGTGAAGCCGTTGGCCTTCAGCTCGGCCTCCGCCGCGGCGAGCTCGTCCGGCTTGAGCCGCGCGATCCAGGCGGCGACGACGAAATCGGTCTTGAAGGCGTAGATCGCCGAGCGCAGCGGCTGCAGCATGTTGGCCTTCACCATCGACGGCGCCCGGAACAGCCCGGAGGCGACCCGCGCCAGCAGCTCGCGCTCGGTCAGGCGGTCCTGCACCAGGCTGGCGTGGACATCGATCGCCCGCGCCAGCGCGATGCCGTCGATCGCGAGCTCCTGATCGTGCACCCGATAGGCGGCAAGACCGGAGAGCAGAACTCCGATCAGCGCAATCAAGGCAACGATGAAGCCCAGTCGAACCACACGCTTACTCGGCAATCAGGGGGTGGCGAAAGGGGACGGAAGTCATCTGGCTTCTGCAAGGGCGGCGACAAATCAGGATGCGATGAAAGCCCGCCGCAAAGGAATATGGAATAGCGATCATCGGTCCGCAACAGGAGCCGGTCGGCAGCATTAACGACGACGCCACCCGGCGGTCTTTGGCGGCGCCAAAGGTTGCTAATCGGCAAAGTTGGAAATTGTTCCGGCGATTGCGCAGCTTTTTTGCGGCGGGTGCGCGCACTCGCTCGTTCACCGTCACCCTGAGGAGCGCGGCACGCGCGTCTCGAAGGGTGAACGGCCCCACCCGTGGCCGTACATCCTTCGAGGCTCGCTCCGCTCGCACCTCCAGCGACAAAGGCGAAGCCTTTGCGCGGGGATGACGGGACTGGCCGACCCTGCCACAATGATTAACGTCTAGCTGGCCTAACCCGCCTTGACCTTGCCCTGCGACCGAAGGCCGCCCTTGGTCTCGATGAAGCTGATGATGCGATCGAGGCCGTCGCTCTTCTTCAGGTTGGTCATCACGAAGGGCCGCTCGCCGCGCATCCGCCTGGCGTCGGTGTCCATCTTCTCGAGTGACGCACCGACATGGGGTGCGAGATCGATCTTGTTGATCACCAGGAGGTCGGATCGCGTGATGCCGGGGCCGCCCTTGGAGGGGATCTTGTCGCCGGCGGCAACGTCGATGACGTAGATCGTCAGATCGGCCAATTCCGGCGAGAAGGTCGCCGCCAGATTGTCGCCGCCGGATTCGATCAGCACCAGATCGAGGTCGGGGAATTTTGCCCGCATGTCGGCGACCGCGGCGAGATTCATCGAAGCGTCCTCGCGGATCGCAGTATGCGGACAGCCGCCGGTCTCGACACCGGCGATGCGGTCCGGCGTCAGCGAACCGGAGCGCACCAGAAACTCGGCATCCCATTTGGTGTAGATGTCGTTGGTGATCGCGGCGATGTCGTAGCGCTCGCGCATCGACTTGCAGAGCAGGTCCATCAGCGCGGTCTTGCCGGAGCCGACCGGGCCGCCGACGCCGACACGAAGTGGGCCGTGGGAAGTGGGCATATCAACAAGTCCCTCTATTGTCGTCCCGGCGAAAGCCGGGACCCATACCGCGTGATCCTTCAACCGGGTCCAGTGGCCGACACCATCCGCAACAACCACCCCCTGTGGTTATGGGTCCCTGCTTTCGCAGGGACGACAGCGGAGGATGCATCATGACCGGAACAGCCTCGTGTATTGCGTCTCGTGACGCAGGCTTGCGAGATCGGCGCGAAAGGTCGCGCCGCCGAGATCGTCGAGCGAGGCCGCATTGGCCCGCGCCGCGGTCGCAGCAACGACCAGCTCGAGACCGGCCAACACGCGCTGACTGTCGGTCTGCCCGAGCGGGATCAGCCGGCTGCCCGCGGAAATCCAGTTCGAGGTCACTGCATGCAGGAAGGCGTGCAGCGCCGGCGCAAGCCGAATGCCGTGTGCAGCGCTGACGATGCCGACCGCGACGGGGTAGACGACAGGGCCGTTGCAAGCCGCAATCATCGCGTCGAGGCCGGGCGAATTCCACGCGGCACGGGCGATCTCGATGAAGGCGCGCCCCTGCGTCGTGGTCTCGAGCTGCCGCTCGCGCGACGGCACGAAGACCGCGGCAAGCTCGGCGACCTGCTTCAGCCCGGCATGATTGGGCTGCAACGCCGCGCGAAAACTCTGCGCGAGAAACACGGCGTCGCAAAATCCGCTGCCGTCGGAAAGCATCGCGGCGAGCCAGCCGCGCAGCGACGCGGCATCCGTGATGTCGCCGGCCTCGACCGCCCATTCGATGCCGCTGGAATAGGCGAATGCCCCCACCGGAAAGGACGGCGACAGCCATGTCATCAGCCGGTACAGCGCGGCCGCCTCGTCCTCCGCCATCCCACCGCGCAGCGCGGCGGGATCAGGCTCATTTGTGGTCATGAGCATGGGAGTGATCGTGGTGATGATGAGCATGCTCGCAATGCTCGTCATGATGATGGTGGTGGTCATGGTCAGGCCCATGATCATGGTCATGGTGGTGACCGTGATCATGCGCATGGCTGTGGGCATGATCGTGCCCGGTGTGACCATGCGCGTGCTCGTCGGCATGCGCATGCTCCGCATAGGCGCCGCCCTCGGGATCGAACGGCGCCTCGATCTCGATGACACGGGCCCCCAACCCCTTCACCATCGCCTCGATCACGTGATCCCTGCGGATGCGCAGGCCCTTCGGCATGATCTGGGTCGGCAGATGACGGTTGCCGAGATGCCAGGCGACCCGGATCAGATGATGCGGATCGCTGCCCCGGATTTCCGCCAGCGGCTCGGGAGCTGCGACCACCTCGACGAGGCGGCCGTCCTCCAGCACCAGCGCATCGCCGCCGCGCAGCGCGACGGCGTTTTCGAGATCAAGCAAAAATTCGAGCCCGCGCGTCCCTGACATCACCATCCGCCGCCGGTGCCGGTCGTCGAAATCTAGCACGACGGTATCGGCTGGCGCTTCCTTCCAGCGGTGCTGTCCCAGGACCTTGGTGGCGCGGATCATCGATGCCTCAGAGCTTCTCGACCTTGGCGTCGCTGATGATCTCGATCACCGTCGGCCCGGTCTTCATGTTAGCGGAATATTCGCGCCATACCTTCATGTGCGGCGCCCTGGCATGGCCGTTGAGATCCTCGCGGCTCTCCCAGCGCTCGACCACCACATAGAGGTTGGGATCGTTGACGCTGACATTGCCGTCATAGGAGATGCAACCCTTCTCCTTGCGGGTCTCGACCGTGCAGGCCTTGTGCCCCTTGATGAAGTCGTCCTTGTTCTCCGGCTTCATCGGCGTGGTGGCGATGACATAGATCATGGATTATCTCCCTTCTTTTTTCGTTAGCGGACGTCGACCTTCTCGGGCGTGATCACCTCGATCTTCGGCGGCGCGGCCATGCATTTCACCGCGACCCGGCCGAACGTCTTCATGTGCTCGGCGGTGCGATGCGGCACCAGCGCCTCCGCGTTCTCCCACTGCTCGACGAACACCATCTTGCTGTGGTCGGTGACGCTCTCATGCAGATCGTAAGCGATGTTGCCGGGCTCCTTGCGGGTTTCCTTGATGCAGGCCGTCGCCGCGGCGATGAATTCGGCGCGGGTCTCGGGCTTGATGGTCAGCGTGGCAACGACGTAAATCACGGAAATTCCTCCCGGTTTTCTGTTTTGGCTTGAGTCTTGTTTTGACGCGTTTTCTTTCCGCGAACCGGAAATCCAGTTCACTCGAAGACGCTCTGGTTACCGGGATGGGTTTTAGAACATAAAATAGCGCTGTGCCATGGGCAGCACCTCGGCCGGCGCGCAGGTCAGCAGTTCGCCGTCTGCGCGTACCTCATAGGTCTCGGGATCGACCTCGATCTCGGGCGTCGCGTCGTTGTGGATCATGCTCTTCTTGGAGATCTTGCCGCGGGTGTTCTGCACCGCATAGAGCTTCTTGGCTGTGCCGAGCTTGCGGGCGAGACCGCCGCTCGCCGCGGCCTTCGAGGTGAACACCACCGAGGATGCGGTCAGCGACTTGCCGAAGGCGGCGAACATCGGCTGGTAATGCACCGGCTGCGGCGTCGGGATCGAGGCGTTGGGATCGCCCATCGGCGCCGCTACGATCGAGCCGCCCTTGATGATGCAATCCGGCTTGACGCCGAAGAACGCCGGCGACCACAGCACGAGGTCGGCCATCTTGCCCTTCTCGACGGAGCCGATCAGCTTCGACACGCCGTGCGCAATCGCGGGGTTGATGGTGTATTTGGCGATGTAGCGCTTGACGCGGAAATTGTCGTTGTCGTTGCCCTTGTCCTGCGGCAGCGACCCGCGCTGCTTCTTCATCTTGTCCGCGGTTTGCCAGGTGCGGATGATGACCTCACCCAACCGGCCCATCGCCTGCGAGTCCGACGACATCATCGAGAGCGCGCCGAGGTCGTGCAGGATATCCTCGGCGGCGATGGTCTCCTTGCGGATCCGGCTCTCGGCGAAGGCGAGGTCTTCGGCGATCGACGGATCGAGGTGATGGCACACCATCAGCATGTCGAGATGCTCGTCGATGGTATTGCGGGTGAACGGCCGGGTCGGATTGGTCGAGGACGGCAGCACGTTCTTCAGCCCGGCAATCTTGATGATATCCGGTGCGTGGCCGCCGCCGGCACCTTCGGTGTGGAAGGCATGGATGGTGCGGCCCTTGAACGCCTTCACCGTATCCTCGACGAAGCCGGATTCGTTCAGCGTGTCCGAATGCAGCATCACCTGGACGTCGTAGTCGTCCGCCACCGAGAGGCAAGTGTCGATCGCGGACGGCGTCGTGCCCCAGTCCTCGTGCAGCTTGAGCGCGCAGGCGCCGCCCTTGATCATCTCGACCAGCGCCGCCGGACGCGAGGCGTTGCCCTTGCCCGAAATGCCGAGATTGACCGGGAAGGCGTCGAACGACTGGATCATCCGCCCCATGTGCCACGGACCCGGCGTGCAGGTGGTGGCGAAGGTGCCGTGCGAGGGGCCGGTGCCGCCCCCTAACATCGAGGTGACGCCAGACATCAGCGCGTGCTCGATCTGCTGTGGGCAGATGAAATGGATGTGGCTGTCGAAACCGCCGGCGGTGAGGATCTTGCCTTCGCCGGCGATCACGTCGGTGCCGGGACCGATGACGATGGTGACATTGGGCTGGATGTCGGGATTGCCGGCCTTGCCGATCGCCGCGATCATGCCCTCCTTGATCGCGACGTCGGCCTTCACTATGCCCCAGTGATCGACGATCAGCGCATTGGTGATCACGGTATCCGCCGCGCCCTGCGCGTTGGTCACCTGCGACTGCCCCATGCCGTCGCGGATCACCTTGCCGCCGCCGAACTTCACCTCCTCGCCATAGGTGGTGAGATCCTTCTCGACCTCGATGATCAGATCGGTGTCGGCAAGCCGAACCCTGTCACCGGTGGTCGGACCGAACATGTCGGCATAGACGGAACGCTTGATCTTCACGGACATGTCAGCCCCCAGTTTCAGCCAGCGCGGCCTTGGCGCGCGCAATCGCGTCGTCGAAAATGCGGTCAAGCCGCGGATTGATGCCCCGGCAACCGGCAACGACCTTGTCGGCCCAGGCCGCATAGTCGGCGAGATCGTCGCGCTCGTCCTTGCTCGGATGCGGCACGATCCGCGCGCCGATATTGCTGATCTTGTCGGCGATCTTGATCAGCTTTGCACCGGGAGATTTGTGCGGAGCATCCTCGATCTGCTTTTGCCGGCGGGCAGGCTTTGGCAGGCTCATGTCATCGGTGCACTCGACAACGAGATCGGCAACGCGCGCGCTGAACTTCTGCGCGAGCTCCTCGCGCGTGGTCTCGGTGTCCTCGATGGTGTCGTGCAGCCAGCCGGCAGCCACCAGTTCGGCATCGGTGCCGTTAGTGACCTGCGCGAGCAGATTCGCGACCTCGGCGAGATGGTTGATGTAAGGCTCACTCCCCCGCCCCTTGCGCGCCATCCCGTTATGACGGTGCGCGGCAAGCTCGGCAGCTTCGGAGACCATGCGGACAGCGGGAAGCATGGCGCTACAGCTTCCCCTTCACCTCGGCGCGAAAGCCGTAGATCACGCGCTTGCCGGCGAGTGCGACGAGCTGGACGTCGCGGGTCTGGCCGGGTTCGAAGCGGACGGCGGTGCCGGCGGCGATGTCGAGGCGCATGCCGCGGGCTTTCTTGCGGTCGAATTTCAGCGCCGGGTTGGTCTCGAAGAAGTGGTAATGCGAGCCGACCTGGATCGGACGATCGCCGGTGTTGGCGACCGAGAGCGTCACGGTCTTGCGGCCGGCATTGAGCTCGATCTCGCCGTCCTTGATGAAGAGTTCGCCGGGGATCATTCGTCTCTCCTGTCATTCCGGGGCACGCGAAGCGTGAATCCGGAATCTCGATCAACAATCTCTGGATTCCGGGTTCTGCCTTCGGCCGCCCCGGAATGACGCTCGTGGCTATCGGATCGGCTCGTGCACGGTGACGAGCTTGGTGCCGTCGGGGAATGTCGCCTCGACCTGGATGTCGTGGATCATCTCCGGGATGCCATCCATCACCTGCGCGCGGGTCAGGACCTTGGCGCCGGCCTGCATCAGCTCGGCGACGGTGCGGCCGTCGCGCGCGCCCTCGACGATGAAGTCGGTGATCAACGCGACGGCTTCGGGATGGTTCAGCTTGACGCCGCGCTCGAGCCGGCGCCGCGCCACCATGGCCGCCATCGATACCAGGAGCTTGTCCTTTTCGCGGGGAGACAAATTCATGCGAGCACTCTGAAAGCGTTGAAAGGATTAGTTGAGCCAAAGCCGCGGCAGCGGGACAGTGGAGGCGCGGCCGAGCACCGTCATCATGTCGGCCCGCAGCCGGGCCGCATCTTGGGCACAGAAGCGGGCCATTGCAAAGCCATTCCAGGCGGAGATGCCGACCTCGCCGCCGAAGCTTTCCGACGCCTCGCGGATGCGCTCGACCAAGGCTTCGTCACCCGGCACGATCAGCGCCGTGCCGATCGCGCAGCCGCCGCCCGCGATCGCGGGTCGCGCGAGCTTCTCGCCGATCTCGCCGTCGAGCCTGACGGTCTCGGCGAACACCAGCTTGCCGCCACGGCGCATCCGCCAGCGGTCGACGAACTCGCCGTGGCGCATGGTCTCGCCCATCGCGGCGCGGCCGAACACCACGATCTCGCAGAGCAGGAGCGAGGCACCCTCGGCAAGGTCGATGTCGAAGCCGCGGTGAATGCGGGCACGGTCGAACAGGATGGTTTCCTGCGGCAGCCAGGCGAGATGCGCGCCTGCGGCAACGGTCAGCGCGATGTCGAGCCGTGCCGCCGCTGCCGGTGCACGGTAGACTTTCTCAGCCGCCGCGGTGGTCAGCGTCAAACGCGCGCCCTCGCCGGCCGCGACCGCGATCTCGAAGCGGTCCCCGCCGGCAATGCCGCCGGCGGTGTTGACGAACATGGCCGAGAGACCGTCGTCCTCCGGCGATGGGAAGCGGACGCGCAGCGAGCCGGACTCATGCAGGTCGCCGCGGCGGGTGGCGCCGTCTTTCAGATGCACGCCGAACCTGACAGCACCCTGGGCGCGGTTTGCCGCAAACGTCGCCGCTGCCGCGCCTGCGATCCCGGTCCGCATTCCCCCGACGCTCCCTTCGCGCGCCACAACAGGCGGCTCACATCCTGTTCACAGCGCCATCTGGCGGCTGATCTCGGCGGGATCGAGGCTTGCGCGGTCGCAGGCATATTTCACCGCACCCCGGTCCATTACGGCAAAACTGTCGCCGAGTTCGCAGGCAAAGTCGAGATATTGTTCGACCAGCACGATCGCGATGTTGCCGAGGTTGCGCAGATAGGAGATGGCGCGGCCGATATCCTTGATGATCGAGGGTTGAATGCCCTCGGTCGGCTCGTCGAGCAGCAGGAGCTTCGGCCGCATCACCAGCGCCCGGCCGATCGCGAGCTGCTGCTGCTGGCCGCCGGAAAGGTCGCCGCCGCGGCGGCCCAGCATGGTCTCCAACACCGGAAACAGCGAGAACACGTCGTCGGGAATGTTGCGGTCTTCGCGCTTGAGCGGACCGAAGCCAGTCTTGAGGTTCTCTTCCACCGTCAGCAGCGGAAAGATCTCGCGGCCCTGCGGCACGAAGCCGATGCCGCGACGCGCCCGCTCATAGGGCTTTAGCGCGGTGATGTCCTTGCCGTCGAAATTGATCGTGCCGGAGGCGATCGGATACTGGCCGACCATCGCGCGCAGCAGCGAGGTCTTGCCGACGCCGTTGCGGCCGAGCACGCAGGTGACCTTGCCCGGCTCGGCGGTCAGCGACACGCCGCGCAGCGCCTGCGCCGCACCGTAATAGAGATTGATGTTGTCGATCTTCAGCATCGCGCTAGCGCCCCAGATACACTTCGACCACGCGCTCGTTCGACGACACCTGGTCGATCGAACCTTCGGCGAGCACCGAGCCCTCATGCAGGCAGGTCACCTTGACGCCGAGCTCGCGCACGAAGGTCATGTCATGCTCGACCACCATGATGGTGTGATTCCTGTTGATCTCCTTCAGGAGCTCCGCGGTCAGATGGGTCTCGACATCGGTCATGCCGGCGACCGGCTCGTCGACCAGCAGCACCTTCGGGTCCTGCGCCAGCAACATGCCGATCTCGAGCCACTGCTTCTGGCCGTGCGACAGACTGCCGGCGAGGCGGTTGCGCGCATCGGTCAGGCGGATGGTCTCGAGCACCTTGTCGATGCGCTCGGACTCAGCCTTGCTGCCGCGCCAGAACAGCGTGCCGCACACGGAATGATCGACATTGAGCGCGAGCAGCAGATTGTCCTGCACGGTCTGGCTCTCGAACACCGTCGGCTTCTGGAATTTGCGACCGATGCCGAGCTCGGCGATACGGGTCTCGTCGAGCCGGGTCAGGTCGACGGTGCCGTCGAACAGCACCGTGCCCTCGTCGGGTTTGGTCTTGCCGGTGATGATGTCCATCATCGTGGTCTTGCCGGCGCCGTTCGGGCCGATGATGGCGCGCATCTCGCCGGGCTCGAGCGCCAGCGACAGATTGTTGATGGCGTGGAAACCGTCGAACGAGACGTGCACGCCGTCGAGGTAGAGCATGGCCGAAGTGGCGCGGGTATCCATGACGTTCATCTGCCTACTCCGCCGGGTTCGGTGCGCCGATGCCGTCTTCGCGCGCGGCACTCTCGGCGTCGGGTGAGTTGCGCCGCGCTTTCAGCGGCTCCCACCAGGCGTTGAAGGTACCGACGATGCCCTTGGGCAACAGCAGCGTGACCAGGATGAACAGCGCGCCCAGCATGAACAGCCAGTACGGTGCGAGCGGCCCCGAGGTGAAGAACGTCTTGGCGTAGTTGACGACGACGGCGCCGAGCGCCGCGCCGACCAGCGTGCCGCGGCCGCCGACCGCGACCCAGATCACCGCCTCGATCGAGTTGGCGGGCGCGAACTCGCTCGGATTGATGATGCCGACCTGCGGCACATAGAGTGCACCGGCAACGCCGGCCATGCACGCCGACAGCGTGAACACGAACAGCTTGTAGGATTCGACACGATAGCCGAGGAAACGGGTCCGGCTTTCGGCGTCACGCACGGCGATCAGGACCTTGCCGAGCTTCGAGGTCACGATCGCGCGGCAGATCAGGAACGCGATGATCAGCGCAAGGCAGCTCAGCAGGAACAGCGCCGCGCGGGTGCCTTCGGCCTGCACGTTGAAGCCGATGATGTCCTTGAAGTCGGTCAGCCCGTTATTGCCGCCGAAGCCGAAATCGTTGCGGAAGAACGCCAGCAGCAGCGCATAGGTCATCGCCTGCGTGATGATCGACAGATACACGCCGGTGACGCGCGAGCGAAAGGCGAGCCAGCCGAAGCAGAAGGCGAGCAGACCCGGCACCAGCAGCACCATCAGCGCGGCAAACCAGAACTTGTCGAAGCCGTACCAGTACCAGGGCAGCTTGCTCCAGTTCAGGAACACCATGAAGTCGGGCAGGATCGGGTTGCCGTAGACGCCGCGGCTGCCGATCTGGCGCATCAGGTACATCCCCATCGCGTAGCCGCCCAGCGCGAAGAACGCACCGTGGCCGAGCGAGAGGATGCCGCAATAGCCCCAGATCAGATCGATCGAGAGCGCAAGGATGGCGTAGCAGACATATTTGCCCCACAGCGCGACCAGATAGGTCGGCACCTGGAACAGCGAGCCCTGCGGCAGCAGCAGGTTCGACAACGGGATCAGCACGCCGATCGCGGCGACGATCAGGACGAACGCGGTCGCGGCGCGATCGAGCGAACGGGTGAGGATGTGCGGCGTCATGCTTCCACCGCCCGACCCTTGAGCGCGAACAGGCCGCGCGGCCGCTTCTGGATGAACAGGATGATCAGCACCAGGATCGCGATCTTGCCGAGCACCGCGCCCGCGACAGGCTCGAGGAACTTGTTGGCGATGCCGAGCGTGAAGGCGCCGACCAGCGTGCCCCAGAGATTGCCGACGCCGCCGAACACCACGACCATGAAGCTGTCGATGATGTAGCTCTGGCCGAGATTCGGGCTGACATTGTCGATCTGCGACAGCGCCACGCCGGCAATGCCGGCGATCCCCGAGCCGAGACCGAAGGTCAGCGCGTCGACGCGCGAGGTGGCGATCCCCATCGAGGCCGCCATGCGGCGGTTCTGGGTCACCGCGCGCATCTCGAGGCCAAGCGCGGTGTAGCGCAGCATCGCCAGCAGGATGGCAAACACCGCGAGCGTGAAGCAGAGGATCCACAGCCGGTTATAGGTGATGGTGATCTGGCCGAGCTCAAAGGCACCGCTCATCCAGGAGGGGTTGCCAACCTCGCGGTTGGTCGGGCCGAACGCGGTGCGCACCGCCTGCTGCAACACCAGCGACAGGCCCCAAGTCGCGAGCAGCGTCTCCAGCGGACGGCCGTAGAGGAAGCGGATGATGGTGCGCTCGATCACGACACCGATCAAGCCGGCGACCAGGAAGGCGAGCGGCACCGCGATCAGCAGCGAATAGTCGAACAGCGCAGGATAGCGGCTGCGGATCACCTCCTGCACCACGAAGGTGGTGTAGGCCCCGAGCATCACCATCTCGCCATGCGCCATGTTGATGACGCCCATCACGCCGAAGGTGATGGCAAGCCCAATCGCGGCGAGCAGCAGCACCGAGCCGAGTGATAGGCCGTACCAGGCATTCTGCACCATCGACCACATCGCCAGATTGCTCTGGATCGAGGACACCGCGCTTGCGGCCGCGTTGGCGACCAGCGGCGGCTGGTCGGCGCCGAGGCCGGTGAGCAGCGCCAGCGCCTCCTGATCGCCGCGCGCCTTGACCACGGCGACGGCGTCGAGCTTGTCGCTGTCGGATGCGTCCGACTTGAACAGGATGATGGCGGCGCGCGCCTCGGCGAAGGCCTGCTTGACCGACTTGACGTTCTCCTTGGCGAGCGCAGCCTCCACCGTCGGCAGCAAATTCTCCTCGTGGCTCTTGAACACCGACTGCGCGGCGGCGAGGCGTTTGGCCGGATCCGGCGACAGCAGCGTCAGGCCGCCGAGCGCAGCCTCCACGGTGCGGCGCAGGCGGTTGTTGAGGCGGACGGCGGCGGCGTTGTCAGGCAGCTTGTCGACGGCAGCACCCGTGGCGGCGTCGACGATCTTGCCGTCGGTCCGCGTGATGAAGACCTTCTTGCTGTCGGGATCGGCCGAGAGCCGGCCGTCCTGCAGCGCGCTGATGATGGGCGAGGCCAGCGCATTGCCCGACGCGGCGACCTCACCGATCGCAGCCTCGGTGTCGGAGAACTCGTCATTGGCGAATTTGGCGACCGAATCCTCGAACGGACCAGCCAGCGCCGGCACAGCAAGGCAGCTCAGCAGCAGGATCGAGAGAAACAGCGCACGAAAACGATCAATACAATTGGCGAACACGTCAGTACCCCGGCAGGAGTGTGAGGAGAAGGCGGCGAGCTGTGCCGCCTTCTCCAGGTTCTTGGATGGTTGTGTTGTGTCGTCGATCAGGTCAGGAGCTCAGGAGCCCTGTTGTCAGGAGCCCTATTGTCAGGAGCCCTGGCCGCCGCACTTGTTGGTCTTGGTGTTGAAGTTGCCGCACTTCTTGCCGACCCAATCGCCGATCAGGTCCTTGGAGCCTTCGAGCTCCTTCGACCAGGCGTCGCCGGCCACCAGGCCCGGGGTCTTCCAGACCACGTCGAACTGGCCGTTGCCCTTGATCTCGCCGATGAACACCGGCTTGGTGATGTGGTGGTTCGGCAGCATCTGCGACACGCCGCCGGTCAGGTTCGGCGCCTCGATGCCGGGAAGCGCATCGATCACCTTGTCCGGATCGGTCGACTTCACCTTCTCGACCGCCTTCACCCACATGTTGAAGCCGATGTAGTGCGCTTCCATGGGATCGTTGGTCACGCGCTTCGGGTTCTTGGTGTAGGCCTGCCACTCCTTGATGAACTTCTCGTTCGCCGGGGTCTTGATCGACTCGAAGTAGTTCCAGGCGGCGAGATGGCCGAGCAGCGGCTTGGTGTCGATGCCGGCGAGCTCTTCCTCGCCGACCGAGAACGCGACCACCGGGATCTCGGTCGCCTTGATGCCCTGGTTGCCGAGCTCCTTGTAGAACGGAACGTTGGCGTCGCCGTTGATGGTGGAGACCACCGCGGTCTTCTTGCCAGCCGAGCCGAACTTCTTGATGTCGGCCACGATCGTCTGCCAGTCAGAGTGACCGAACGGCGTGTAGTTGATCATGATGTCGTCCTGGGCGACGCCCTTCGACTTCAGATAGGCTTCCAGGATCTTGTTGGTGGTGCGCGGATAGACGTAGTCGGTGCCGGCCAGCACCCAGCGCTTCACCTTCTCTTCCTTCATCAGATAGTCGACCGCCGGGATCGCCTGCTGGTTCGGCGCCGCGCCGGTGTAGAACACGTTGCGCTCGGACTCCTCGCCCTCATACTGTACCGGGTAGAACAGGATGTTGTTCAGCTCCTTGAACACCGGGAGCACGGATTTGCGCGACACCGAGGTCCAGCAGCCGAACACGACCGCGACCTTGTCCTTGGTGATCAACTCGCGGGCCTTTTCGGCGAACAGCGGCCAGTTCGAGGCGGGGTCGACCACGACGGGCTCGAGCTTCTTGCCGAGCACGCCGCCCTTCTTGTTCTGCTCGTCGATCAGGAAAAGGATCGTGTCCTTCAGCGTGGTTTCGCTGATGGCCATGGTGCCCGACAGCGAGTGAAGGATGCCAACCTTGATGGTGTCGTCGGCCGCTTGCGCGGGCGCGAGGGACGAGGACGCAGCCAGACCCAAAACCAGGCCGGCCGTCGCCGCGAGCGCGCGGCGGCGGGTCATCGTCGTTATTTTGTGAGAAAGCTGAGTAAGCATGAAATGTCGTCTCCCTGACGCAGGCGTGGAACGCTGCGAACGGCCGCTTGGCCGCCTGCGGTTAAGGGAATCGCAAGAACTGTGCCACGGTGCGCAGCCCCTGTAAGCCGATGAACCGGTTAGATAATTTCATCG
This sequence comes from Bradyrhizobium sp. USDA 3315, assembly GCF_054056795.1. Classification (NCBI taxonomy): domain Bacteria; kingdom Pseudomonadati; phylum Pseudomonadota; class Alphaproteobacteria; order Hyphomicrobiales; family Nitrobacteraceae; genus Bradyrhizobium; species Bradyrhizobium sp. USDA 3315. The sequence goes on from NZ_JBSRYP010000001.1 coordinate 995,696, forward strand.
GTTCCGGGCAAATACGGAAGCCGACTGCTCAATCATTGAGCCGCCAACTTGACTGCCGAAAGAGCAATCAGATTATTTTGTAGGCAGAATCGCCGCCTTGGCTAAATTTCCGGCATCGATTTGTGACAGTTTGCGCGATGGTTCAGCGAACTCCGGGCACCAAAGACGGCAATCTCACCTTGAAACCGCCCAGTTCCTGGTCCATATCCTCGCCATGCCCGCGAGAGTCGCGGTGCCTTCGCGAGCTGCGTGTTCAAGCTGCCCCAAGCGGCTTCTGGCTCGCCTTTCAGCTAACCCAGCTTGACGCCCCAGACACGCGGGTGTCCCCGAATGCCTTCACACGCTTCCGGCCGATATGGGCCGGGACGACGACGGCTTTTATGGAAAGAACCACCTTTTGACCTCCTTTCAGGATTTCGGCCTCGCCGATCCCATCGCCCGCGCGCTCCGAGAAGAAAATTATCTCACGCCGACCCCCATCCAGGCCCAGACCATCCCGCTAGCCCTTGCCGGCCGCGACGTCGTCGGCATCGCCCAGACCGGCACCGGCAAGACCGCCTCCTTCGCGCTGCCAATCCTGCACCGGCTGCTGGAGAACCGCGTCCGCCCGCAGCCCAAGAGCTGCCGCGTGCTGGTGCTCTCGCCGACCCGTGAACTGTCCGGCCAGATCCTCGACAGTTTCAACACCTATGGCCGCCACATCCGGCTGTCCTCGACGCTCGCCATCGGCGGCGTGCCGATGGGCCGCCAGGTCCGTTCCCTGATGCAGGGCGTCGAGGTGCTGGTCGCCACCCCCGGCCGCCTGCTCGATCTCGTGCAGAGCAACGGCCTGAAGCTCAACCAGGTCGAGTTCCTGGTGCTCGATGAAGCCGACCGCATGCTCGACATGGGGTTCATCAACGACATCCGGAAAATCGTCGCCAAGCTGCCGATCCGGCGCCAGACGCTGTTCTTCTCGGCCACCATGCCCAAGGACATCGCCGAGCTCGCCGAGGCGATGCTGCGCGACCCGGCCCGCGTGGCGGTGACGCCGGTGGCCTCGACGGTGGATCGCATCGCCCAGCGCGCGATCCAGGTCGATTTCGCGGCCAAGCCGACGGTTCTCGCCCAGTTGCTGAAGCAGGAGCCGGTCAACCGCGCCCTGGTCTTCACCCGCACCAAGCACGGCGCCGACAAGGTGGTGAAAAGCCTTGCCAAGGCCGGCATCGAGGCCAATGCGATCCACGGCAACAAGTCGCAGAACCACCGCGAGCGCACGCTGGCGGCGTTCCGTTCCGGCGAGATCCGCACGCTGGTGGCGACCGATATCGCCGCCCGCGGCATCGACGTCGACGGCGTCAGCCACGTGGTGAATTTCGACCTGCCCAATATCCCGGAGACCTACGTCCACCGCATCGGCCGCACGGCGCGCGCCGGCGCCGACGGCGTCGCGATCTCGCTGATCGCCGGTGCCGAGGAGATGGGCTATCTGCGCGATATCGAGCGGCTGATCCGGATTACCGTGCCGCGGGAAGACCGCCGCACACAAGGCAGCTCCTCTGGCGGCCGCGAGGCCGCCGGGCCGGCGCAGGCCACCCACCCGCACCGGGGCGGCCGTTCTGCACCCCGTGCGCATAATGTCCGTGGGAATGAGGCCGCTCCGGGCGCAAAAGGCCCTCGCCGCCGCCGCCGTCGAGGTGGTAATAATGGCGCGCCGCAGACGAGCCGGGGCGAGTCGCCGCGTCCGTCGCAGGCCGGCAACAGCGAAGGCATTCAGGGCGTCGCCTTCTTGCATCGCGAGAGCCGGCCGAATCCGCAATCCAACCGCAACAACCGACCGAAGCACTAGCCGTCGCTCGATCTGGAGAAACATATGGCTAAGGAAGAGCTGATCCAGTTCGAAGGACTGGTGACCGAAATCCTCCCCGACGCTCGTTACCGGGTGCAACTCGATGCCGGGCACGAGATCGTCGCCTACACCGCCGGCAAGATGAAGAAAAACCGCATCAAGACGCTGGCCGGCGACCGCGTTACGATCGAAATGTCGCCCTACGATCTCGAAAAGGGGCGCTTGATCTTCCGGCACAAGGACGAACGTCCGAGCGGCGCGCCGGGCGGCCCGCCGCGGGGCGGAGCCCAGCGCGGCGGCCAGTTCCGCCGCCGATAAGCGGGGTATTGCAACCGCTGCGGGCATGACGTCCTGATGTCCTGCGCACAATTGGCCGGCGGCTGCGCCGGCCAAAAAATCGCGCACGTCAGGATTGTTTTCAGGATTGTTTTGAAGCCTTCTATCGAATAATATCCTACCCATCGATTTTCGGCCGGACGACATTAGCCAATACCGGTACAGCCGGTTCAGACGCTGACGACCCTTCCAAAAATTCGATCTCACCACCCCGCCGATCAGCGGGTCTTGAACTTGTATATCTGAGAAGGGACTACCCACGTGAGCATGGGAACCGTGAAGTGGTTTAACGCGACCAAGGGCTACGGCTTCATCCAGCCGGATGAAGGCGGGAACGACGTGTTCGTGCACATCAGTGCAGTCGAGCGCGCCGGCCTTGGCACTCTGCGTGAAGGCCAGAAGATCTCCTACGAGATCGTGGCTGACCGCCGTTCCGGCAAATCCTCGGCCGACAATCTGCGCGCCGCCGGATAAGCCGATTTCCCGGGAGCGCGAAGCTCCAGGAAATTGTCGCTAAAGCATCAAGGGCCGCACCTTCGGGTGCGGCCCTTTTTGTCTGGATTGCCAACCGGCGTCCGCGTCGTTGGAAAGCTCTAGAGCTTTTCCCGTTCCGATGGAATCGGAACGGGGCTCTAGATTCTTGTTTTGACGCGTTTTCTCCACGCGAACCGGTATCCACTTCGCTCGAAAACGCTCTAATAGGTCGAGCAGGTCGTCGGCATGGTGGCGGACGTCGGGGCATAGAACACGCAAACCGACTGCCGCGGCCTTGTGAAGGCGACATCGGTGAGATTGATGCCGCTCTTGGCCATCACATAGCCGACCGTCGGAACGTATTTGTAGCTGACTTCGCTGAAGATCAGATATGTGCCCGCAACCAGCAGCGCCGCCGGAACGACGCTGGTCACGACATCACCCTGGCTGCGGCTCGAGGCCGTCAATGTGGCCTGGGTGGCGCCCGTGGCCATCACCCCCGCCTTGCTCCACTGGATCCGCGCGACCTTCGAGGCATCGACGTAGATTTCCGACAAGGTGACCTTGGTCGGCGTCGGATCGTACGGCGTCATGATGCCGACGCTGGCACTGAAGAAGTTCTGCAGGTCGGCATCCACCACCTGCGTCGACTGCGAGGTCAGGTCCGACGCGGCGCGCGCCATAAGCGTGACCTTGCGGTCGACCGCGACACCGGATGAAAACTCGACGGTGCCGAAGAACAGCACCAGCATCAGCGGCAGGACGAAAGCGAACTCGACGGCGGCAAGGCCCCGGCGGTCATTGCACAGGGCCACGACGGAGCGCAGCAAGGCCGCTGCCTGGGTTTTCATGACGTTGCTCATGAGCATGTCGCCCCGGCGGTCCCGGATGGCTCGTTCTTGAATGTCGCGGTCGCGGTCAGCAGCCGCTTGCCATTGGCGAGGTTGGCGACATTGAAGCCAAGCTTGGTGACGAACAGCGGCCACTGATAGAACAGCCGGACCACCACGACGTCGCCGTCCTTGCCGGGACACCATTTCATGGCCGGAATGAATGCGTTGTTGGAATCGATTGGAGGCGCGATGTTGACGCTGCTGAAGCCCGTCGCCGCGGGGTAGCTGCGCACGTCGACCGATATGCCGTTGGCGCAATCGAACAGCGGGTTGACCTGGCCGCAGACGTAGTCCTTGAACTGCTGCTGGGTATAGCTTGCGCCCTGCGCCTGACCGGTCATGATCATGCGCGCAGAATCCTGCGTCACCGTCTCCAGCACCTGGCTCGCAAAGAAGATCATCGCCACTTCGATGATCGCAAACAGCAGTCCGAAAAACAGCGGCGCGACCATCGCGAATTCGACCGCGGTCGCGCCACGGCGGTTTCTGCGAAAGCGATGGAGGAGGCGCGTGAAAGAATGAGCGGGTAGCGGCATCAACGACCCCGGATCAACATGGCGGCAACAACTACCCAAGACTCATTGTCGAAGTATTTCGCCGGATCGAGACAGGGCGACCCGATCCGTCAGGCCTTTCTTAACCATGTCGGATGAACCGCCTGCGGCAGGCGGCTGCCCCGGCGTGCGAAGCGCCGGCGCGGACACGCGCTAGTTCTGCGGCTTCGCGGCCGCGCCCGAGCCGGAGGCCTGGCTGTTGAGCGAGCCGGCCTGGTCCATGGTCGACTTGAAGTAGGTCTCGCCGTCGCCGAGGGTGATGCGACGCTGGCAGACCGGCATGCAGCTGTAGGTCTCGCGATCGACGCCGCGATAGACGGTGACAAGCTGGTCGGTCGGACCTTCGACCTGGATCTGGCGATCCACCAGCACCTGGCCGGTGCGGTCGAGTGCGATGAAGTTGGTCGCGCCGTAGCCCTTGCCGGTCACGACGACAACGCCGCCATTCTGCAGGGTGACGTCGGCGATCAGCGGGTTGCCGACCACGATGGTGGAAATGCCGCCGGGCAGCTTGACGAGCTTGGCCTGATCGACATTGACCGCAATCCGGTCCGGATCCGGCGCGGCCGTTGCGAATGCGGGCCACAGCAGAACGGCTGCGGCCAGCGAGATGAATCCAATGCGCGCGACGGCGCCAATACGCTGGAATTGAAACGACATACCTTACCCCGGGACGTTAACAAGCCGGCAAAAGCGATACGCAGCGGACCGGCGCCCGACGCAGGCAAATCTGACGGCAATTCATTTAAGAAGAGCAAAAATCGACCGCTGAATTGCGCGGATGTCACGACTTCCGGAACGGATCGGCCAACGGCCCGGTGATCCCGCGGAAAAACGCCGCCGCGCCGCCTAGCCGGCGGCACGCACATGCACCACCACGCGATCGTCCGCGTAGAGGCGCTGCCATCCATCGATGTGATCGAGAAACTTGGAGGCGGGCGTTGCCGGATCGAGCATCACCGCATCGACCCTGTAGGTCTTGAGCAGGTCGAGGAAGCCGTCGACGTCCTTGAGCTGGAGCGCACGGTAATACGCCATCTCGAATTTCTCGCCGTAAAGCTCGGCACGGCCGTCGACGAACACCGGCACCTGGCGCCAGATCAGATAGCCGCCGAACTGCAGATCATTGAGCACGCGCTGCACGTTGTGCGCCTTCAGCGCGTCGACAGCGGCAGCGGGCGAATGGATCGTCGGCGGCGACATGTCCCGACGCGCCGCAATGAACCAGGTCGAGGCGCAGAGCGCGGTGATGAGCACCGCGGCCGGCGTGGCCTTCAGCCGGGCCACGCTTGCGGCACGCAGGCCGAACTGGGTTGCCACCGGCGTCAGCGCGGCCAGCGGCAACAACAGGGCGAAGAGCTCGAGATTCCTGACATGGGATAGCGCCATGTGCAGCAGGCCCAGCGCCAGGGCGATCCGCGGCAGCGGCAGCTTCACCCCGCAATAGAGCGCCCCCCCGATCAGGCCGAGAATGGTCAGCTCGAATGCATCGACGTGGCTGAAACTCGCCGGCATCCACTCCGTGATGAGATGCAGCAGTTCACCGAGGCTGAGAATCCTGAGCGAGGCGAAGATCGTTCCCCAGCCATAGGGCGTCACGCAGCACGCGGCCAGCGCGCCGAGGCCGAATGCGGCCCAGCGCAGCGCCAGCGGCAATCTTTGCGCCGGCGCGGCGTTCCACAGCGCATCGAGCGCGAAGGCGCCGGCCAGCACCAGGCCAAACAGAAAGCCGCCATGCAGATTGGCCCAGAGCGCGATCAACGGCAGCAGCCAGAACGAGGGGGCCTCGCGGCGTTCGCTGGCGACCATCAGGCCGCTCGCCCAGACCATCATGATCGGCAGCGCAAGCACATGCGGACGGGCCAGCAGATGCCCGAAGGTCAACACCAGCGCCGCCAGCGCGATCAGGCTCGCATGGATTGCCGGCAGCGCACGGCCGAGGATGGCGGTGAGCAGCGCGAAGGTGGCGGCACCGCAGGCCGCGGCCAGCACCGCAGGCCCGGTCCACCCGGCAAGGTCGTAGGCCTTCGCGAACAGGACCTGCGCCAGCCACGACGACGACACCCAAGGCTCACCCGCTTTCGTGAAGGAATAGATATCGACCGACGGCAATGCGCGGTGGTCGAGGATCCACCGGCCGACGGCAATCTGCCAGTAGGTGTCGGAATCGGCGAGCAGCCTGTCGCCGACGACCAGCAGCAACGCATAGACGCCGCACGCCATCCAGAACCAGGCCGGGACTTCGGCGAACACCGAGGCCCGCGCCTGTGGGATGGTTGCGGTCTCAGCACTCATGCGCGCGCAGTCCGGTCAATGACGGAACGGATAGGCCAGCTGTCCGCCGATTTCGGCCGGCACGCCCTGCTCGGCGTCGACGCCGTAATCATCCGGAAGCTTGCCTTCGGGCATGCGGAATGTCCCGAACAGAATGTCCCAGAGCGGAAACGTGCCGGCGAAATTGGTGTCGCCACCCTCCTCCAGCGCGGTGTGATGCCAGCGATGAAACACCGGCGTGGCGATCACATATTTGAACGGGCCGAGCGTCCAGTTCAGGTTGGCGTGCACGAAGGCGGAATGGAATGTGGTGAAGGGACCGACCCACAGCATGATGTTCGGCGAGATGCCGGCTATCAGCAGGATCACGTCGACCGAGATCGTGCCGATCAGCAGATTGACGGGATGGAAGCGCGCCGCCGAGATCCATTCGAGATCCTCGGAGGAATGATGAATGGCGTGGTACTTCCAGAAGCCGCCGCCGTGAAACATCCGGTGCAGCCAATACAGCATGAAGTCGGAGGCGACCAGGAAGATGATCGATTGCAGCCAGAGCGGCAGCTGCGCCAGCGGGCCGTGTCCGTTCTCGTAGAACGAGATCAGCTCGTCGGCACCGTGCACATCGAACACCGCGGCCGCGCCCACCACCAGCAGCCCGATCCGCAGCACGCGGGCGAATACCGGCACGAAGAACCAGTAGCAGATGTCCGTGACCAGCTCGCGCTTTTGCCACCACGGCTTGCCGGGATTGCAGGCCCAGAAGTGGGTCAGCACTGTGAAGAACAGCGCGAGGCCGATCGTGATCGGCACCACCCTCATCATCGTCTGGCCGAGCATCTCGATGACTTCGATCGGAAGGGTGGACATGGCAGCCTCATACTACGGAAGCCCCATGGGTATAGATGTGCGCTTAAGGAGCCGTGAATAGGCGCCGGACGCCGGGTCGCAGCAACAATCTGCAATTTGAGCGGACCGTTTAATGCCAAATTTACTGTGCGCAACATCAGCGGGTTCCCGCAGAGTTTATGCGATCAAATTAACTGCGCCGAAATCGTCCAACACTAGGGTGCCGCAATGGTCACGGTGCTGAGAACGCCGGCGAGACCAAATCTAGTTCGACCAGCCACGTGTACACAGGAGTGATTTTATGAAGAACCTCGTTTCGCGCTTCGTGAAGGACGAATCGGGCGCGACCGCCATCGAGTACGGCCTGATCGCCACCGGTATCGCCATCGCGATCATCGCTGCAGTCAACGGCGTCGGCACGAAGCTCTCGGGTACCTTCAACTCGATCTCGGGCTCGCTGAAGTAAGCCGGCTTCGACGAATTCGCATCAAAGGTCCCGGCAATCCCGGGACCTTTGCTATTTGTCGGGGGCCGATCGGCAGCCTCTGTTGAAGGTGCCGGCAATCCTTTTCCGATTGTTCACCATTGGCCGCTAGCGTCGGGTCTCGACCGCAGCTCCAGCTTGACGGCATGAATTCATGATCCTCGACATCGCACGCTTGATGCTGTTTCCGGCCCTGATGGCCTTTGCGGCGGCGAGCGATCTCCTGACCATGACGATCCCGAACCGGATTTCGCTGGCGCTGGTGGCGGGCTTCTTTGTCCTGGCGCCGCTGACCGGGATGGGCGTCCACGAGATCCTCACCCATGCCGGCGCAGGCGCGCTGGTTCTGGTGGTGGCGTTCGGCATGTTCGCGATGGGCTGGGTCGGCGGCGGAGACGCCAAGGTCGCGGCCGCGGCCAGCCTGTGGTTCGGGTTCGAGCACCTGCTGCCCTATCTGGTCTTTGCCTCGCTGTTTGGCGGTGCGCTGACCGTGCTCTTGCTGCAGCTGCGGCAATGGCCACTGCCCTACCCGCTCGCGTCCCAGGCCTGGCTCAGCCGCCTGCACGACAAGCAGACCGGAATTCCCTACGGCATCGCACTCGCCCTTGGGGCCCTCCTGATCTATCCCGAGACGGACTGGATCAAGACGATCGATCTCGCGCACTTCGCCATGCGCTGAGAAAGCAGCGGTAACCGCCCGTTAAGGCGATTTAGATACGCCTCATTAACCATGCTTTGACGAATAGCTGGTCAACTCCCATCACGGCGGCGGCAGCGTCGCGGCGTCATGTGGAAAGTGAAGCGTAATGGATAAGGCCCGCATTCTGGTCCTGGCAATTGCAGGCTGCGCCGGCCTTGCGGCGCTTTATTTGGCGAGCGGAAGCGACGACAAGCCGGCGGCTCCTCCGCCAGTTGCGCAGCTGCCGACCGTCGACATCCTGGTCGCGCGCTCGGACATCGGCCTCGGCCAGGCAGTGAAGGCCGAAGATCTGCAGTGGCAGACCTGGCCGGCGGCGACCGCCAGCGCCAGCTTCATGCGTAAGGACAGCCACGCCGACGCCATCAAGGACGTCACCGGCTCGATCGCGCGCGCCCCGTTCATCCAGGGCGAGCCGATCCGCGAGCAGAAGCTCGTCAAGGCCGACGGAAGCGGCTTCATGGCCGCGATCCTGCCGACCGGCATGCGGGCGGTATCGACTGAAATCTCTCCCGAGACCGGTGCCGGCGGCTTCATCCTGCCGAATGACCGGGTCGACGTCCTGCTGTCGAAGCGGGACAAGAATCCCGACCGCAACGGCGCCGACATCGTCAATTCCGAGGTCATCCTGACCAATATCCGCGTCCTTGCGATCGACCAGGCGCCGAAGGAGAAGGACGGCACCAACGCACTGATCGGCAAGACGGTGACGCTGGAGCTGAAGCCTGACCAGACCGAGACGCTGGCGCGCGCGCGCCAGAGCGGCGTCCTGTCGCTGGCGCTGCGCAGCATCGCCGACAACAACGGGAACGACGTCAGGATCGAAGACAACCACCAAAGACGCGGTGAGACGATCGACGTCATCCGCTTTGGCGTTGCCAACCAGGCAACGATGCAGAAGTGACCATGAGGACACAGGTGATGAAGGGCGGGGCAACTCAACGGACGATGCGGGCCTTCATGGTCCGCGCATTGTCGTTCTCGGCCGTCGCGGCGCTCACGCTCAACCCGGCACTGACGCCGGTGGTGGCGGGCGACTACCGCGCCGCTCCCGCCGCGGCCGACGGCCAGATGAACGCCCGCTTCCTCTCACTCGGCGTCGGCAAATCGGTGGTGATCGATCTGCCGAGGGACATCAAGGACGTGCTGGTCGCCGATCCCAAGATCGCCAATGCCGTGGTCCGCTCGGCGCAACGCGCCTACATCATCGGCGCGACAGTCGGCCAGACCAACATCGTGTTCTTCGACGCCGCCGGCCAGCAGATCGCGGCCTATGACATCGCGGTCAAGCGCGACCTCAACGGCGTGCGCGCGGCCCTGCGCGCAGCGCTGCCGAATGCCGATATCCAGATCGAGGGTGTCGGCGAGGGCGTCATGCTGACGGGAAGCGCGGCGAGCCCGATCGAAGCGCAGCAGGCCGGCGAGATCGCCACGCGGCTGGTCGGCAGCGCCGACAAGGTCGTGAACTCCATCACGGTTCGCGGCCGCGACCAGGTGATGCTGAAGGTGACGGTCGCCGAAGTCTCGCGCAGCCTGATCAAGCAGCTCGGCATCGACCTCACCGCGAACCTCAATTACGGCACCACTGTGGTGAAATTCACCAACAACAACCCGTTCACGGCAAACAACGCAGCGCTGGTGCCCGGCAACGCCCTCACCACTTCGTTCGGCGCGGCCCCATCGGTGTCGGCGACGCTCCGCGCCATGGAAAGCGCAGGCGTGGTGCGGACGCTCGCCGAGCCGAACCTGACTGCGATCTCCGGCGAATCGGCGACCTTCATCTCGGGCGGCGAGTTTCCAATTCCGACCGGCGTGACCTGTCAGACGACGACGGGAGGCGCGATCGGGAATTGCGTTCAGACCGTCAGCTTCAAGAAATTCGGTATTTCGCTCAACTTCACGCCCGTGGTGCTGACCGAGGGACGGATCAGCCTGCGCGTGATGACGGAAGTGTCGGAAGTCTCGACCGAGAACTCGCTGACCGGCGGCGCCGGCGGAACGACGATCCCCTCGATCAAGACCCGGCGCGCCGAGACCACGCTGGAAATTCCCTCGGGCGGCTCGATGGCGATGGCCGGCCTGATCCAGGACCAGACCAAGCAGGCGATCAATGGCCTTCCCGGGCTGGCATCGCTGCCGGTGCTCGGAACGCTGTTCCGCAGCCGGGACTTCGTCAACAACCAGACCGAAATGATGGTGCTGGTGACGCCCTATGTCGTTCGCGCGGTGGCGCAGAAGGACCTGTCGCGTCCGGATGACGGCTTCGCCAACGCGTCCGATCCGCAGGCCGACCTGCTCGGCAGCATCAACCGCGTCTACGGCGTGCCCGGCCGCACCGAGCCGGCGCGGAATTACCGCGGCACTTACGGCTTCATTACGGACTGAGGCGGACGATGACACAGACCACATCCAGGACATCCGCCGGTTACCAGCGCGGCATCGCTCTCGCCGGAGCGCTCGTCAGCCTCGCGATGACGCTCGGTGCCTGCCAGCACGCCGCGGACAACAGTTTCGCGATGGTGAACGCGCCGGCCGACTATCGCCAGCGTCACCCGATCGCGGTCACCGAGGCTGATCGCTCGATCGTGGTCTTCGTCGGCCGCAGCCGCGGCGGCCTGACTGCGGAGCAGCGCGCCGAGGTGATGGGGATGGCGCAGGACTGGATGCGCGAGGGGACCGGCGCCGTCACCATCGACGTTCCCGCCGACACGCCGAACGCACGGACCGCCCAGGAATCGCTGCGCGAGATCCAGGCCACGTTCACCGCCGCCGGCGTGCCGCCGCGCGGGATCCTCGTTCGCAAATACCATCCCGAGGATCCGCGCCAGATGCCCGCGATCCGCGTGAACTATCCAAAGATCAAAGCGGTCGCCGGGCCGTGCGGCCTCTGGCCGGAAGATCTCGGCCCATCGATCCACAACGGGTCCTACATCGAGAACAAGCAGTACTACAATTTCGGCTGCGCCAATCAGCGCAACCTCGCAGCCATGGTCGAAGACCCGACCGACCTCGTGCAGCCGCGCGCGGAGACCCCTGCCTATACGTCGCGTCGTAACATCGCCTTCGACAAGTATCGCAAGGGCACCACCACCGCCACGAGTTATCCCGAGTCCGACAGGGCCAAGCTAAGCGACACAGGAAAATGATCACCTACGCGCAGCAAAACTCCGAAGAGCAGACGGACGCCCCGCCGCAGGCCGTGGACGACCATATTGCTCCGGCGCCACGGGTTTCGGTCCAGGCGTTCTGCGAAACGGTCGAGACCGCTGCCGCCGTCCAGTCGGCCGGCGAGGATCGCCGGCTGGCCAAGGCTCACCTCAAGATCCAGATGGGCGGCATGGCGGCCGCCATCGAGGCCTATCGCTCGGCGCCGACGCCCAACGTCATCATCCTCGAGACCGAGGGCCGCGGCGACATCCTGGCCGGCCTCGATCAGCTCGCAACGGTGTGCGACGCCGGCACACGTGTGGTCGTGATCGGCCGCGTCAACGACGTCACCCTGTATCGCGAGCTGGTGCGGCGCGGCGTCAGCGATTACGTGATCGCGCCGGCCCATGCGATCGACGTGGTGCGCGCGGTCTGCAACCTGTTCTCGGCGCCGGAAGCCAAGGCGGTCGGCCGCATCGTCGCCGTCGTCGGTGCCAAGGGCGGTGTCGGCGCCTCGACCATCGCCCACAATGTCGCCTGGGCGATTGCCCGCGATCTGGCGCTCGACTCCGTGGTCGCCGACCTCGACCTCGCCTTCGGCACCGCCGGCCTCAACTACAACCAGGATCCCGCACAGGGCATCGCCGACGCCGTGTTCTCGCCGGACCGCGTCGATACCGCCTTCGTCGACCGCCTGCTGTCGAAATGCACCGACCATCTGAGCCTGCTGGCGGCGCCGGCGACGCTCGACAAGGTCTACGATTTCGGCGCCGAGGCGTTCGATGCGATCTTCGATACGCTGCGGACCACGATGCCCTGCATCGTGCTCGACGTGCCGCATCAATGGTCCGGCTGGACCAAGCGCGCGTTGATCGCGGCCGACGACATCCTGATCGTGGCGGCGCCCGACCTCGCCAATCTGCGCAATGCCAAGAACATGTTCGACCTGCTGAAGGCCTCGCGGCCCAACGACCGCGCACCGCTTTATTGCCTGAACCAGGTCGGCGTGCCGAAGCGTCCCGAGATCGCGGCCGGTGAGTTCGCCAAGGCGATCGAAAGCCAGCCGATCGCCGCCATCCCGTTCGATCCGCAGATCTTCGGTTCGGCCGCCAACAACGGCCAGATGATCGCCGAGATTTCCGCCAATCACCGCGCGGTCGAGATGTTTCTGCAGATGGCGCAGCGGCTGACAGGCCGCGGCGAGACCAAGAAGCCGAGGGGGTCCTTCCTGTCGCCCCTGCTCGAAAAGCTGCGGTCCAAATAGTGGTCCGCGTGGAGTCACGACGTCGTGTTTGGTAAGCGTAGCGGAAACGATGGGGACGTGCGGGCACCCAAGCCCGCGTTTCAGGCGCCGGAACCTGCCGGCGCGCCGGCGATGTTGCGCGAGTCCGTCGCACCGGCGATCTCGTCGCCGCCGCTGGCACCTAGCAAGCCGCCGCCTGCCCCCGCCGTCGAAGCCCGCCGCTCGGACAACTACTACCAGGTCAAGGCGACGATCTTCGGCGCCCTGATCGAGGCGATCGACCTCGCCCAGCTCGCCAAGCTTGACAGCGAATCGGCGCGCGAGGAAATCCGCGACATCGTCAACGAGATCATCGCGATCAAGAACATCGTGATGTCGATCGCCGAGCAGGAGGAGCTGCTCGACGACATCTGCAACGACGTGCTCGGCTACGGCCCGCTGGAGCCGCTGCTGTCGCGCGACGACATCGCCGACATCATGGTCAACGGCGCAGGCACCGTGTTCATCGAAGTCGCCGGCAAGATCCAGCGCACCGGCATCCGCTTTCGCGACAACCAGCAGCTGCTCAACATCTGCCAGCGCATCGTCAGCCAGGTCGGCCGGCGCGTCGACGAATCCTCGCCGATCTGTGACGCCCGCCTCGCCGACGGTTCGCGCGTCAACGCCATCGTGCCGCCACTGGCGATCGACGGGCCCGCGCTCACCATCCGCAAATTCAAGAAGGACAAGCTGACGCTGGAGCAGCTCGTCAAGTTCGGCGCGATCACCCCCGAAGGGGCGACCATCCTGCAGATCATCGGCCGCGTCCGCTGCAACGTGATCATCTCCGGCGGCACCGGCTCGGGCAAGACCACGCTGCTGAACTGCCTGACCAACTATATCGAGCACGACGAACGCATCATCACCTGCGAAGACGCCGCCGAGCTTCAGCTGCAGCAGCCGCATGTGGTGCGGCTGGAAACCCGGCCGCCGAACATCGAGGGCGAGGGGCAGGTGACGATGCGCGAACTGGTCCGCAACTGCCTGCGTATGCGCCCGGAGCGCATCATCGTCGGCGAAGTCCGCGGACCCGAAGCATTCGACCTGTTGCAGGCCATGAACACCGGCCACGACGGCTCGATGGGCACGCTGCACGCCAACAATCCGCGCGAAGCACTGTCGCGCTGCGAATCCATGATCACCATGGGCGGCTTCGCGCTTCCGTCACGCACCATTCGCGAGATGATCTGCGCCTCGGTCGACATCATCGTGCAGGCCGCGCGCCTGCGCGACGGTTCGCGCCGCATCACGCACATCACCGAGGTGATGGGCATGGAAGGCGATACCATCATCACCCAGGATGTCTTCCTCTACGACGTGGTCGGGGAAGACGCCAACGGCAAGATCATCGGCAAGCACCGCTCGACCGGCATCGGCCGGCCGCGCTTCTGGGAACGTGCGCGCTATTACAATGAAGAGAAGCGGCTTGCGGCAGCGCTGGATGCCTCCGACGCGCCGGCGCCGGTCTAGGGGAACGCAGGATGCAGATGCAAACTCTGGCTCTCGCCTTCCTCGCCGCCACGACGGTCGGCGGCATCGCCTGGGTCTTCCTGTATCCCTACCTTTCGGGGGAGAAGAAGGCCGAGTCGCGGCGCGCGTCGGTGGCGCGCAGCGAACCCACGACGACACGAAACGCCGACCGCACGCAGCGCTCCCGCCGCGAGCAGGTAGAGGGATCGCTCAAGGAGCTCGAGGCGCGTCGGCAGAAGGACAAGAAAGTCCCGCTCGGCGTGCGCATCTCGCAGGCCGGACTGGAGTGGTCGGAGCAGAAATTCTGGATGATCTCCGGCGCCCTTGGCCTGTTCGGGTTCGGCGTGGCCTTCATGGTTGGCGGAGGCCTGCTCGGCGCGGCCGGCATCGGCTTTGCCATGGGTCTCGGCCTGCCGCGCTGGGTGCTCGGCTTCCTGAAGAAGCGGCGGGAAAAGGCGTTCTTGAAGGCACTGCCTGACGCCGTCGACGTCATCGTGCGCGGCATCAAGGCCGGCCTGCCGCTGTTCGAATCGCTCAAGGCGGTCGTCAACGACGCGCCGGAGCCGCTGCGCAGCGAATTTCTCGCCATCATCGAGACCCAGGCGATCGGCATGCCGCTCGGCGAAGCCTGTGCCCGGCTCTACGAGCGGATGCCGCTGCCGGAGGCCAACTTCTTCGGCATCGTGATCGCGATCCAGCAGAAGTCCGGCGGCAATTTGTCGGAAGCGCTCGGCAACCTGTCGCGGGTGCTGCGCGACCGCAAGAAGATGGCCGAGAAGATCCAGGCGATGTCGATGGAAGCGAAGGCCTCCGCCGCCATCATCGGCTCGCTGCCGCCGATCGTGATGATCCTCGTGTTCCTGACGACGCCGGACTACATCGCCCTGCTGTGGACCAATTCGATGGGCCAGCTCATGCTGGTGGCCTGCGCGATCTGGATGTCGATGGGCGTGCTGGTGATGAAGAAGATGATCAACTTCGATTTCTGACGGTGCAGCATGATTGATATTCTGGTCGCCAAGCTCCACGACGTCAGGTTCATGACCATGCTGCTTGCCTTCTTCGCGGCAAGCGCGACGGTCTACACGCTGGTGATGCCGCTGCTCGCCGGCGGCGATCTCAACAAGCGCATGAAGGCGGTCGCCAGCGAGCGCGAGCGCCTGCGGCAGCGCGAGCGCGACCGTCTCTCCAGGTCGGAAAAGGTGACGCTGCGCCAGACGCCGAAGCAGGCCGTCTCCAAGATGGTGGATGACCTGAACCTCACCAAATGGCTGGCCCAGGAAGCGGCGATCGAGAAGCTGGTGATGGCGGGCTATCGCGGCCACGCTCCGTATGTCTATTTCCTGGCAGCGCGGGCGGTCACGCCGATCCTGATGCTGATCGGCGCGATCATCTATACGTTCTTCATTGCCGGCGCGAACTGGTCGCTCACGCTCAAGATCGGCATTTGCGTCGGCGCGGCCTATGCCGGCCTGCAGGCGCCGATGCTGTTCCTGAAGAACGCGATCTCCAAGCGCCAGCTCCAGATCAAGCGCGCGTTCCCGGATTCGCTCGACCTGCTGCTGATCTGCATCGAGTCGGGCATGTCGGTCGAGGTCGCGTTCCGGAAAGTGGCCAACGAGATCGCCGGGCAATCGGTCGCGCTGTCGGAGGAGTTTGCGCTGACGACCGCGGAACTGTCCTATTTGCAGGATCGCAAGACCGCCTACGAGAACCTGGCGCGCCGCACCGGCCTCGAAGGCGTGAAGTCGGTGTGCATGGCCTTGCAGCAGTCCGAACGCTACGGCACGCCGCTCGGCCAGAGCCTCCGCGTGATGGCGCAGGAAAACCGCGACATGCGGATGAACGAGGCCGAGAAGAAGGCCGCGGCACTGCCGCCCAAGCTGACGGTACCGATGATCCTGTTCTTCCTGCCCTGCCTGTTCATCGTGATCCTCGGCCCGTCCTACATCAAGATCGCCACGATGCATTGAGTTGCCTCGCCTGCGCCGGCTGCCTCTCTCCTTCCCTCTGAAAGGGGGAAGGCCGGGATGGGAGTCAGCCGCAGACACCGCTCCTCGTGGAGAGATGATCCCCACCCGCTTTGCTCTCACGAGCAAAAGCGACCTCCCCTTTTCAAGGGGAGGTTTGGAGTATGCATAGCCCAAATGACGGTCTGTCTTCTCCTTCCCCCTGAAAGGGGGAAGGTCGGGATGGGGGTCGGCCGCAGACGCCGGTGCGCATAGAGAGATGATCCCCACCCGCTTTGCTCTCACGAGCAAAGCGACCTCCCCTTTTCAAGGGGCGGTGGAGCTGCCGCGTTTGGTTTAGTCGTCCTTGGCGACGACCGGCGCCGCACGCGACGCGGTCCGCGGCCCGTCCTTGCGGTTCAGCATGTCGCGGAGATAAGCGACGTTGGCCGCGGCCTCATCCGACGGCAGGTCGGCCTTGACGATCGTTTCCGCCTCCGCGAAGCGGCCCTGCAGGCCGACGACCAGCGCAAGGTTCTGCCGGATCCGGGTGTCGGCGCGAGCGCTGGCATAGGCCTGGCGCAGCGTCTCTTCCGCTTTCGGCAAATCCTTGGTCAGCATGTAGGACAAGCCGAGATTGGACAGCACCGACGGCTCGTCCGGAGCCAGCCTGAGCGCACTGGCGTAATAGCGCCGCGCCTCCTCGTGCCGGTTCATCTTGTCGAGCGTGGTGCCCTGCACGGACAGGATCCGCCAGTCCGGATTGTCCGGGCTGTGCGCGCGGCTCAGCACGTCGAATGCAGCCTGCGAATTGCCGTTGTCGGCCAGCGCGCGGCCGTAGGCGGCGAGCAGCGCCTTGTTGCCGGGGTTGGCGATCGTGGCCTGCTCGAGCACGGCGCAGGCCTGCGAGCGCTGGCCGGTCATGCGCAGGGCCTGGCCGTAGGCGACCGCGGCGGCGACATCCTTGGGATTCTTGCGATAGCGCTCGCCATAGGCCTCGACGGCCCGGCGCGGATCATCGGGCGTGGGATCGGACCGCGACGTGATCGATCCCGCCACGTCGGACATGGTCTGGCAACCGCCAAGCCCTGCGGCCAGGACCGCCAGAAGGGCTGCGGAAGCAAGATGCCGGGTCAGATTGGACTGTCGACGCATGGCACTGTGACTCACGAAATCGGGCGAACGGTTCCAGCCGAGCGTGCCAGCAATAGACTGTTAACCCTAACGTCTGGTTAACTGGCGGCGCCGGCAGCCGACGCGCCGGTTCCGGCCCTGCACGTCGCGTGAACCGTTGGCCCGCTACCATCCGCGGCGAAAGGCGTGTAGTAGCCCACCAACGACGCCAGAACAGCCGAGAGCCGCATGCCATCCGTGTTCGAGACCGCCCCCACGACCGCCGCCACGCCGATTACCTTCGTCACCAAGGCGACATGGGATGCGATTCAGGGCGAGCTGCCGGCGCCGGCGCGCCAGTTCGCGGCAGCCAATGACTTTGCGGCCAAGCCCGGCAAATTACTCGTCCTGCCGGCGGCAGACGGCGGCATCGCGCAAGTGCTGTTCGGTCTCGAGGACGCCGACCACAAGGCGCGCGATCCGTTCCGGCCCGGCGCCCTGCCCGGCCTGCTGCCGCCCGGCGTCTACCGCTTCGCCAATGCGCCGCACGACACCAGACTTGCCGCGCTCGCCTTCGCGCTCGGCTGCTATCGCTTCGGCCGGTATCGCACCAACAAGGCTCCCGAAGTCCGGCTGGTGCCGCCCGACGGCGTCGACATGGCGGAGATCACCCGGATGGCGGATGCCGCGGCGCTGGCGCGCGATCTCATCAACACGCCGTCCAACGACATGGGACCGGCCGAGCTCGCTGAGGTGGCGCGCGACCTCGCGACGCGGTTCGGCGCTGCCTTCAATTGCATCGACGGCGACGAGCTCGCCCAGAACTTCCCGCTGATCCACGCCGTCGGCATGGCGTCGACGCGGTCGCCGCGATTGATCGAGCTGAGCTGGGGCGACCCCGACCATCCGAAGGTGACGCTGGTCGGCAAGGGTGTCTGCTTCGACACCGGCGGGCTCGATCTCAAGCCTTCGAGCGGCATGCTCATCATGAAGAAGGACATGGGCGGCGCCGCCAACGTGCTGGCGCTGGCCCAGATGGTGATGGACGCGAAGCTCAAGCTGCGGCTGCGCGTGCTGATCCCGGCGGTCGAGAACGCGGTTGCCGGCAACGCGTTCCGCCCGCTCGACATCTTCAAGTCGCGCAAGGGCATCACCGTCGAGATCGGCAACACCGACGCCGAAGGGCGGCTGGTGCTCGCCGACGCGCTGGCGCTCGCCGACGAGGAGACGCCCGATCTTTTGGTCGATCTGGGCACGCTGACCGGCGCCGCGCGGGTGGCGCTGGGCCCGGATCTGCCGCCGTTCTACACCAATGACGAGGCGCTCGCCGGCGACGTCGCATCTTGTGCGAAGAGCGAGAACGACCCGCTCTGGCGGATGCCGCTGTGGCCGGCCTACGACGCCTGGCTCGACTCCAAGACCGCCGACATCACCAACGCACCGTCAGGCGGTTTCGCGGGCTCGATCACCTGCGCGCTGTTCCTGCAGCGCTTCGTCGAGCACGCGAGGAGCTGGCTGCACGTCGACATCTACGGCTGGACGCCGTCGGCAAAGCCCGGCCGTCCCGAAGGCGGCGAGTGCCAGGCGGCGCGCGCGATCTACAAATTGCTGAGCCAGCGCTATGCATGACCCCCGTCTGACACCGGCCCGCGACGACCTCGCGGCGAAGTATCTGGAGGGCAAGGTCAAGGCCTCGCACTTCGTCGAAGGCGAAGTGCTCGAGATCGGCGACGCCATCGCGCCGCTACGCCAGGCGCCGGCGAGCGATGCCGAACAGATGACGCAGGCGCTCCGGGGCGAGCGCGTCACGGTGTACGATCGCAACGGCGAAGGCTGGGCCTGGGGCCAGCTCGCCGATGACGGCTATGTCGGCTGGATTCCCGAGGCCGCGCTGGCCAAGCCCGGCGCCGCGCCGACGCACAAGGTGACGGCGCTGCGCACGCTGGCGTTTCCGGGCCCGTCGATCAAGCTGCCACCGGTCGAGGCGCTGGCGATGGGGACGAAGCTCGCCATCGTCCGCGAGGACGGTGCGTTCGCGGTGACCCGCGAGGGCTGGCACCTGCCACGCCGGCATCTCGCGCCGCTCGACACGATGGCAGGTGATTTCGTTGCGATCGCCGAGCAATTCGTCGGCTCACCCTATCTGTGGGGCGGCAAATCGAGCCTCGGCATCGATTGCTCAGGCCTGGTGCAGATCGCGCTGACCGCCGCCGGCACCGGCTGCCCGCGCGACAGCGACATGCAGCAGGAAGGCCTCGGCCGCGAATTGACGGTCGCGGAATCCAAGCAGCTGCAACGCGGCGACCTGATGTTCTGGAAGGGCCATGTCGCCATCGTGCGCGACGCGACCACGATCGTGCACGCCAACGCGCATCACATGGCAACGGTGGTGGAGAACACGCAGGCTGCGATCGCGCGGATCAAGACCGCCGGCAGCGAAGTCCTGGCGATCAAGCGGCTTTGAGCAATATACATTCCCGTCATCCTGAGAGTCTGACTCATAAATCACCCAACCTTAGCTGCAGCCGCGAGTCTGCGGGTCAGGAGCCTGATGTGTGCAATCAGCAGCCAGGCAGCTTCGGTTGCCACCGTCGCCTCGAAGTCCTTGGCGAGGCGGCGGCATCTGCCGAACCAAGCGAATGTGCGTTCAACCACCCACCGCCTCGGCAGAAGCTGGAAGCCTTTGACGCCTTGAGGCCGCTCGACGATCTCGACAGTCCATGGACCGCAGTCTGAGAGCGCGTCGAGGAGTTGATTTCCGCGGTAGACCCGGTCGGCAAAGACGTGGCGCAGCCGGGGGAAGTTCATCCGCACGTTCTTCAGCAGCGGTACGGCGCCATGGCAGTCCTGAACGTTGGCCGGATGAACATGAACCCCGAGGAGGAGGCCATTGGTATCCGTCACGATATGCCGCTTGCGGCCGTAGATGCGCTTGCCTGCATCGTAGCCGCGCGGTCCGCCAGCTTGCGTGGTCGGCGCACTTTGACTGTCGATCACGGCTGCCGTCGGCTTCGGTGTCCGTCCAAGCTTTTTTCGCGCCCGTCGGACAAGCACGCTGACAATCCTCTGCCACCGGCCTGTATCCCGCCATCTATAAAAATAGCCCTGCACCGTCGAATAGGGCGGGAACTCCTGCGGCAACGCCCGCCACTGGCAGCCGGTCGAAACGATATAGAGGATCGCTTCGATCACACGACGCAGCTCCGTCTTACGCGGCCGGCCGCGCCGGTTCGCTCGCGGCAACAGGCGTCTGATCACCGCCCACTCCGCATCGGTCATATCGCTTGCATAACGCAGATCGTCCCGCCGATATTGCTCCCGAGTGATCTTGGTCCAGGGCATCGTGCTCTCCCTCGAATCTTTGCAAATCCGATGGAATCACACCCCACTGAGATCACTCACCCATTTTTCAGTCAGGCTCTGAGGAGCGCGAAGCGCGTCTCGAAGGATGGACGGCCCCAGTCCACGCCACCCTTCGAGGCTCGCCCAGCGGCGCAATTGCGCCGCAAGGCTCGCACCTCCAGCGACAACGGCAAAGCCGTTGCGCGGGGATGACGTGGAACGACGAAGATGCCTACGTCGCTACCGCCCCGTCGCCGGCCGCTTCGATGCGGAACGCGGCGGCGAACAGCGCGCGGGTGTAGTCGCTCTTCGGATTCTTGAACAGCTCGGAGGCCGGTCCCTCCTCCTCCACCTTGCCCGATTTCATCACGATCAGATGGCTCGCCAGCGAGGCGACCACACGCAGATCGTGCGAGATGAACATGTAGGTGAGGTCGCGCTTGCGCTGCAGGTCGCGCAACAGGTCGACCATCTGGGCCTGCAGCAGCATGTCGAGCGCGCTGGTCGGCTCGTCCAGCACGACGAAGTTCGGCTCCAGCACGACCGCGCGCGCGATCGAGATGCGCTGGCGCTGGCCGCCGGAGAATTCGTGCGGATAGCGGAAGCGCCAGTCCGGATCGAGCCCGACATCCTTCATTGCCTTGATCACCCGCGCCTCGCGCTCCTCGCGCGACAGCTGCTTCTGGTGCACCTCAAGGCCCTCGGCAATGATGTCGGCCACCGACATGCGCGGGCTGAGCGAGCCGAACGGGTCCTGGAACACGATCTGCATGTCGCGGCGGAACGGCCGCATCTGCTTGAAGCGCAGGCCCTGGATGTCGTTGCCGAGGAAAACGATCGGACCATCGGACGAAATCAGCCGGAGCAGCGCGAGCCCGAGTGTGGTCTTGCCGGAGCCGGATTCGCCGACCACGCCGAGCGTCTCGCCCTTGCGCACCGCGAGGCTGACGCCATCGACCGCCTTGATGTGGCCGACGGTCGAGCGCAACAGCCCGCGCTTGATCGGAAACCAGACCTTGAGATTGTCCGCCGACATCACGACCGCTGCGCCCGGCTGCGGCGGCGCCGGATCGGGCTTCGGCTCGGCCGCGAGCAGCGCCTGGGTATAGGCGTGCTTCGGCGCGGTGAAGACCTGCTCGACCGGCCCCTGCTCGACGATCTTGCCGTTGTTCATCACGCAGACCGTGTCGGCGATGCGGCGGACGATGCCGAGGTCGTGGGTGATGAACAACAGGCTCATGCCGAGCCGCGCGCGGATCTCGGCCAGCAGCGCCAGGATCTGCGCCTGCACGGTGACGTCAAGCGCGGTGGTCGGCTCGTCCGCGATCAACAGATCGGGCTCGTTGGCGAGCGCCATCGCGATCATCACGCGTTGGCGCTGGCCGCCGGACAATTGGTGCGGATAGCTCTTGAGCCGGGTCTCCGGCTCGGGGATGCCGACCTGGCCCAATAGCTCCAGCGTCCGCGCCCGCGCCGCCGCGCCACTGACGCCCCTGTGCAGGGACAGGATCTCGCCGATCTGGGTCTCGATGGTCTGGAGCGGATTGAGCGAGGTCATCGGCTCCTGGAAGATGATCGAGATGTCGTTGCCGCGAACCTCGCGCATCTGCTGATCGGACGCGGTCAGGAGGTCGCGGCCGCGGAAGCGGATCGCGCCTGAGGGATGCGAGGCCGTCGGATAGGGCAGCAGCTTCAGCACCGACAGCGCGCTGACGGATTTTCCCGAGCCGGATTCGCCGACCAGCGCGACGCACTCGCCGCGCTTGATCGAGAACGAGATGCCGTCGACCGCAAGCGAGCGGCCGAAAGCGACCGAGAGGTCGCGGACATCGAGCAAAGGCTGGTTGATCGCGTCCATGCCTCAGCCCTTCGAGAACGTCTTGCGTGGATCGAAGGCGTCGCGCGCGGCTTCGCCGATGAAGATCAGGAGCGACAGCATGATCGCGACCGAGAAGAAGCCGGTGAGGCCGAGCCACGGCGCCTGCACGTTGGCCTTGCCCTGCGACAGCAACTCGCCGAGCGAGGGCGAGCCGGGCGGCAGGCCGAAGCCGAGGAAATCCAGCGCCGTCAGCGTCATCACCGAGGACGAGACGATGAAGGGCAGGAAGGTCATGGTCGCGACCATCGCGTTCGGCAGCAGATGGCGGAACATGATCACGCCGTTGGAGACGCCAAGCGCGCGCGCCGCCTGGATGTATTCGAAATTGCGGCCGCGCAGGAACTCGGCGCGCACCAGCCCGACCAGCGAGACCCAGGAGAATAGCAGGAGGATGCCGAGCAGGATGAAGAAGCCCGGCGGCAGCACCGCCGAGATGATCAGCAGCAGATAGAGCGAGGGGATCGCGGTCCAGATCTCGATCAGCCGCTGGAAGATGAGATCGGTCCAGCCGCCGAAATAGCCCTGCACGCCGCCCGCGGCGATGCCGATGATCGAGGACAGGATGGTCAGCGTCAGGCCGAACAGCACCGAGATGCGGAAGCCGTAGATCAGCCGCGCGACCACGTCGCGGCCCTGATCGTCGGTGCCGAGCCAGTTGTATTCGAGGTCGCGGCAGCCGGTCAGGCCCTTGCGCTTCACCACGTCCTTGCACTGCTCTTCGGTCAACAGCCAGGTCGGCTTCGACGGCACCGCCGTCGGCGGGTCGAGGTTGCGGCTGTCGTAGGAGTAGCGGATCGGCGGCCAGATCATGCTGCCGCCCTTGGCGGCGATCTGCTTCTGCAAGTATGGATCGCGATAATCGGCTGCGGTCTCGAAGTCACCGCCGAACGTGATCTCGGCGTAGGTGAAGATCACCGGCCAGTACAGGCGGCCATCATATTTGACCATCAGCGGCTTGTCGTTGGCGATGAAATTGGCGAACAGCGACGCCACGAACAGCACGAGGAAGATCCAGAACGACCAGTAGCCGCGGCGATTGGCCTTGAAGTTCTGCCAGCGTCGCTTGTTCAGCGGCGACGGCGAAAAGGCGTGGTGCGTGGCGGGCACCGCTTCGCCGAGCGGCGATTGCGTCGTGGTCTCGACCGGCTGGGGCGCGAGCATCGTCATCAGACCTCCCGCGCTTCGAAGTCGATCCTGGGATCGATCCACATATAGGCGAGATCGGAGAGCAGATTGACCACCAGTCCGACCAGCGAGAAGATGAACAACGTCCCGAACACCACCGGATAGTCGCGGTTCAACACGCTCTCGAAGCCAAGCAGGCCGAGCCCGTCGAGCGAGAAGATGGTTTCGATCAAGAGCGAGCCGGAGAAGAACGCGTGGATGAACGCGCCCGGGAAGCCTGCGATCACGATCAGCATGGCGTTGCGGAAGATGTGGCCGTACAGCACCTGGCGCTCGCTGCAACCCTTGGCGCGCGCGGTCATCACATATTGCTTGCGTATCTCGTCGAGGAACGAATTCTTGGTCAGCAGGGTCATGGTGGCGAAGGCGCCGAGCGCCATCGACACCAGCGGCAGCGTCAGGTGCCAGAAATAGTCGATGATCTTCCAGTACCAGGGGAATTGCGACCAGCCGTCCGAGGTCAGGCCGCGCAGCGGGAAGATGTTGAGGAACGAGCCGCCGGCAAACAGCACGATCAGGAGGATCGCGAACAGGAAGCCCGGGATCGCAAAGCCGATGATGATCACCGCCGAGGTCCAGGTATCGAACCGCGAGCCGTCCTGCACCGCCTTGCGGATGCCGAGCGGGATCGAGATAAGATAGGTCAGCAGCGTCATCCAGATGCCGAGCGACATCGAGACCGGCAGCTTCTCCTTGATCAACTGCAGCACGCTGACACTGCGGAAATAGCTGTTGCCGAAATCGAACCGCGCGAAATTCCAGACCATCAACGCGAACCGCTCGGGCGCCGGCTTGTCGAAGCCGAACTGCACCTCGAGCTTCTTGATGAAATCCGGGTCGAGCCCCTGCGCGCCGCGGTATTTCGAATTGATGGCCGCGCCTGCGCCCGCGCCCTGGCCGCGCTGCGCGCCGAAATCGCCGCCGCCTCCCGACACGCGCGACGTGCCGCCGGTGTCGGCGCCGTTGATCTGCGCGATGACCCGCTCGACCGGACCGCCGGGAGCAAACTGCACGACCACGAAGGAGACGAACAGGATGCCAAGCAGCGTCGGCAGCATCAGGAAGATACGTCGGGCGATATAGGCGCTCATCGGCTACTTCGCCTGCTCGAGCTTCGCGGCCTTGGCCGCATCATACCACCAGTTGTCGGGCGCGCCGACGCCCGCATATTTCGCCGGCTTCTCCGGATGCCCGAACTGGTCCCAATAGGCGACACGGTGCTTGTTAGAATACCATTGTGGCACCCAATAGCGGCCGGCACGGAAGACGCGATCGAGCGCGCGGCAGGCAAAGGTTAAGTCCGCCCGCGTCTCGGCAGCGATAGCTTTTTCGATTAATGCGTCGATCGCCGGGTTGGCAACGCCCGCCAGATTGTAGGAGCCCTTGGTGGTCGCAGCCTGGGACGAGAAGTAAGGCCTCAGGCTGTCACCCGGCGTCGCCGACATGGATATACGCTGGGTCGTCACCTCAAAATCGAAAGCCTCAACACGCGCACGATACTGCACTGCGTCGATCTGCCTGATGTTGGCATCGATGCCAAGCGGCTTGAGATTCTTGATGAAGCTGGCGTGATGCGGCTGGAAAGTCGGCTCATCTAGCAGGAACTCGATCGTAAGCGGGTCGCCGTTAGGCAATCGCCGCTTGCCATCCTTGACGACGCATCCTGCATCGTTGAGCAACTGCGTCGCCTTTCGCAGCAATGCGCGGTCCTGTCCCGATCCATCCGACACCGGCGGCACAAAGGGCTCGCCGAACACCTCATCCGGCACTTGGCCGCGGAATGGTTCGAGCAGTTTCAATTCCTCGGGCGAAGGTAGTCCACTAGCCACCATGTCCGAATTCTGGAAAGGCGAGACGCTGCGCGCGTAAGCGTCGTACATGATGGTCTTGTTGGTCCATTCGAAATCGAAGGCATAGATTAGCGCTTCGCGAACGCGCGGGTCTTTGAACTTGTCGAGACGGGTGTTAATGAACCAACCCTGCCCACCGGACGGTGTTTCGTCCGGCAATGTCTCGCGCTTGACCCGCCCGTCCTTGATAGCCGGGAAATCGTACCGCGTCGCCCAGACACGGGACGTGAATTCCTCGCGAAACAGATAATTTTTGCCTGTGAAGCCTTCGAACGCGACATCGCGATCACGGTAGAACTCGTAGCGCACGGTGTCGAAATTGTAACTGCCGCGATTGACCGGCAAGTCGGCTGCCCACCAATCCTTGAGGCGGTTATACTCGACGTAACGATTGACCTCGAACTTGCCGACCATGTACGGCCCGGAGCCCAGCGGAACTTCGAGCGTGGACTCATCAAACTGCCGCTTCGCGTAATAGGCCTTCGAGAAGATCGGCAGACCCGCAACATAAAGCGGCACGTCGCGCGCGCGATTAGGCGCGAAGGTCACGATCACGGTGCCGTCGTCGGGCGCCTCGGCCTTCACGAAATCGCGCAGTTGCACCACGATCAACGGATGCCCCTTCTCCTTCAGCGTATTGAGCGAGAACGCGACATCCTGCGCAGTCAGCTTCGAGCCGTCGTGAAAGCGAGCCTCGGGCCGCATCGTGAAGCGGTAGGTGAGCTTGTCGGGAGAAATCGAGACCGATCTTGCGGCCAGGCCGTACATCGCGTCAGGTTCATCGCCCGCGCGTGCCATCAACGAATCGAAGGTCATCTCCATGCCCTTCGCGCCTTCACCCTTGAGGATGAACGCGTTGAACGAACTGAACGTAAAGAAGGATTGGTTGTAGGCACGGGTCGAAGGGATCATTGAGAACGCTCCGCCCTTCGGCGCCTTCGGATTGACGTAGTCGAAGATCTTGAAATCCGCCGGATATTTCAGGTCGCCGAACACCGACATGCCGTGCATCTCGGTTCCGTTGTCGGCCACCGCCGGCGCAGCACGCAAGCCTGCAGCACTCAACGCACCGATGCCGAGGCCGAGTGCGTGCCGACGGGAGAATAGCGCCATGCGCGAATCCTTGAGTTTTATGAACGCTTGAGCTTGGCCGCCTTGTCGGCGTCGTACCACCAAAGATTTGGGAATCCCGAAACAGCGTATTTCGGCAGCGGGTCGGGATGGCTGAAGCGATCCCAATAGACATAGCGCTGCTTGTCGTAATTGAAGTGTGGAACAAGATAGAAGTTCCAGAGCAAAACCCGATCCAGCGCCTTCGCGGCGGCGACCTGATCGACGCGGCTGGTGGCGAAGATGATGCGTTCGATGATGGCATCGACCGCCGGATTCTTGATGCCGGGAAGATTGTTCGAGCCGGGCCGGTCGGCCGCCTGCGAACCGAAATTGTCGCGCTGCTCGTTGCCGGGCGAGATCGATTGTCCCCAGACCTGGGTCACCATCTCGAAATCGAAATCGCGCACCCGGTTCTGATACTGCACCGTGTCGACGGCGCGCAGATTAACGGTGATGCCGAGGCGCTCCAGGCTCGGCTTGTAGAACAGTGCGATCCGCTCCATGCCGGAATCGCCACTGTTGCCGAGGATCTCGACCGTGAACGGCTGGCCTGAGGAATCCACCAGTTTGCGGTCGCGGATCTCGAAGCCGGCTTCCTTCAACAGCCGCGTCGCCTCGCGCAGATTGGCGCGCACGTTTTCCGGCGTGCCTCCGACCGGATCCTTGTAGGGCGTCGTGAAGACTTCCGGCGGCACCTTGTCGCGTAGCGTCTCCAGGATCTCGAGCTCCTTGCCCTCCGGCAGGCCGGTCGCCATCAAATCGGGGATGCCGTCGAAATAGCTTGAATCGCGATGATAGTCGCCGGTCGAAAGCACGCGGTTCATCTCTTCGAAATCGAAAGCATAGTTGAAGGCGCGGCGCAGTCTGGGGTCGGCGAATTTCGGGCGCCTCAGGTTGAACACCCAGCCCTGCATCCGGCCTTGATTGCGGACGGTGAAGAGCTCCTTGAGCAGCCGCTTCTCACGCACCGGCGGAACGTCGTAGGCCGACGCCCACTCCTTCGCGCTGCGCTCGCCGTACCAATCGAACTGGTCGGCCTTCAGCGCCTCGCGCGCGACGGTGTCGTCGCGGAAATATTCGTAGCGCAGCTCGTCGAAATTGTTCTGTCCGATCGCGATCGGAATATCCTTGCCCCAGTAGTCCTTGACGCGCTCGAGCACCACCGATCGTCCGGCAACGAACTCCTTGATCCGGTAGGGACCCGAGCCAAGCGGCGGCTCCAGCGTGCTCGCGGTGATGTCACGCTTCTTGCCCTGCGCGTCGGTGCCTTCCCACCAATGCTTGGGCAGGATGACGAGCTGACCGGTGATCATCGGCAGCTCGCGGTTGCCCGGGCTGTCGAAGGTGAACTTGATGTCGCGATCGCCGACCTTCTCGGCCTTTTCGATGTGCCGGTAGTAGGCGCTGAACATCGGGCTGTTCGCCTTCCACGCCTCGAACGAGAAGATCACGTCCTCCGGCGTGACCGGCTTGCCGTCGTGCCAGCGTGAGCCGGGCCGCAGGCGGTAGATCACGTAGGAGAAATCGTCGGGGAAGGCTGCCGCCTCGGCGAGTTCGCCGTAATACGTATCGGGCTCGTCGAGCGAGGCCTCCATCAGCGAATCGTAGATGCGGGTGACGGAAGAGGCGACCGTGCCCTTCAACCCCGCAACGACCAGGTTGAAGCTGTCATAGGTGCCGGGCTGGAACAGCCGCACCACGCCGCCCTTCGGCGCGTCCGGCTTGACGTAGTCGTAGCGCTTGAAGTCGGCGGGATATTTGATTTCGCCGTAGGTCGAGAGGCCGTGCCGCCATTTCAGCCCGTTGGGGGCTTCGTCGGCGAAGGCCGGCGTGATCGCCGACAGGCCGGGGGTGAGTCCGAGCGCCGGAGCCATTGCCGCCAGTGCGCTGCCTTGAAGGAGGTGTCGTCGGGTGATCGCCAAATTCGGTCTTCCTGCTTGCGGCCCCGCTTACATGGGACCCAATATAAGGCAACGGTTCGACAAATTACGTTGCTTTTTCCTCATGATATTGGTCCGGGAACAATATCGGTGCGGCGAAACGTCCCGATAACAACCCCGCGACAGCGGATTCCCCATGCGAAAACGGCCAGGCAATGCCTGGCCGTTTCATCCGCATGCTTGCGCGAAGCAAATCGTTACTTCGAGGCGGTCGGGAGCGGAGCCGGGTGCTCCGAGTTCGAATTCAGATAGGCGATGATGTCGGCGCGCTCGCTGTCCTTCGGCACGCCGGCAAAGCCCATCGCGGTGCCCGGGATGAAGCCCTTCGGGTTGGTCAGGAACTTGTTGAGGTCGTCGAAGGACCATTCGCCGCCCTTGCCCTTCATCGCGGCCGAGAAATTGAAGCCACGGCCCTCGCCCTTCTTCTCGCCGACGACGCCGAACAGGTTCGGACCGACGCGGTTGGGACCGCCCTTCTCGAAGGTGTGGCAGGCCTGGCACTTCTTGGCGGCCGCCGCGCCCTTCTCGACGGAAGCGGTCTGCAGCAGCTTCTCGATCGGCTCGGATGCGGCCGCAGCGGCCTCGCCGCCACCGCCATGGGACTCTTCCTTCACAGCGATCTCAAAACCCGGCTTCTCCGGCAGCTTCGGCGCGAATTTCGCGCTGGCGGCAAAGCTCATCACCAGGACGACGATGCAGGTGCCGAGAACCGCACCGAGGATTTTGTTGAGTTCGAAGGAGTCCATTTTGGGTCAGGCTCCGGGCCTTGAATGTCGACTTCAGGCCGGGAATACGGCCGCGGGGAAAGACCTGGGAATCGGCCTTATCGCACCGCCCCAAGCAGGGTTGAGATATCGGTTTGCCCGCGCTCTGGCAACCCGTATAAACGCGCCGAATTCAACCTCCTCCCCGGCAATTTCCGCAGGCCGGACGGGCTCCGACACGAATGACCCAACCCCGTACCTTGGTGCTGATTCCGGCCCGCATGGCCGCCACTCGCCTTCCGGGAAAGCCGCTGCTCGAGATCGCCGGCGTGCCGATGATCGTCCATGTGCTGCGGCGGGCCGAGGCAGCGGGCATCGGCCGGGTTGCGGTTGCGACCGACACGGCCGAGATCGCTGCAGCGGTGAAGGCTGCGGGCGGCGAGGTCGTAATGACCCGTCCCGACCATCCGTCCGGCTCGGACCGGATTTATGAAGCGATGACGACCCTCGACCCCGACGGCCATGCCGAGATCGTGGTCAATCTGCAGGGCGATTTCCCGACCATCAGCCCCGAGACCATCCGCAGCGTGATGCCGGCGCTCGACGATCCCGCAGTCGACATCTCGACCCTGGCCTCGCGCATCCATACCGAGGAGGAGGATCAGGCCCCCAGCGTCGTCAAGGCAGTCGGCTCGCCGATCGGGCCGAACCGGTTGCGCGCGCTGTATTTCACCCGCGCCACCGCGCCTTATGGCGACGGGCCGCGCTACCATCATATCGGCCTCTACGCCTACCGCCGCGCCGCGCTGGAGCGGTTCGTGGCGCTGCCGCCCTCGCCGCTGGAGCAGCAGGAAAAGCTCGAGCAACTCCGCGCGCTGGAGGCCGGGATGCGGATCGACGTCACCATCGTCGATACCGTCCCGCGCGGCGTCGACACCCCGGCCGATCTCGAAACCGCCCGCAGAATACTTTCCAAAGCCTGACCGGCTGGTAAAAGGCCACCCATGACCAAGAAGCTGAAAATCGCGTTCCAGGGCGAGCCTGGCGCCAATTCCCATATCGCGATCGTCGAGGCCTATCCCGACGCCGAGCCGATGCCCTGCCCGACCTTCGAGGACGCGCTGGCCGCGATTTCCTCGGGCGAGGCCGATCTCGGCATGATCCCGATCGAGAATTCGGTCGCCGGCCGCGTCGCCGACATCCACCATCTCTTGCCCGCTTCGGGGCTGTTCATCGTCGGCGAATGGTTCTTGCCGATCCGCCACCAGCTGATGGCGATCAAGGGCACCAAGCTCGCCGACATCAAGAGCGTGGAGAGCCATGTCCACGCGCTCGGCCAGTGCCGCCGCGTCATCCGCAAGCTCGGCATCAAGCCGATCGTCGCCGCCGACACCGCCGGCAGCGCCCGCGACATCTCCGAGCGCGGCGACAAGAGCGTGGCGGCGATCGCCTCCCGCCTCGCCGCCGACATCTACGGTCTCGACATTCTCGCCGAGGACATCGAGGACGAGGCCCACAACACCACCCGCTTCGTGGTGCTGGCGCGCGAGGCCAAATGGGCCACGCAGGGTTCGGGGCCGCTGGTCACGACTTTCGTGTTCCGGGTGCGCAATTTGCCCGCCGCGCTGTACAAGGCGCTGGGCGGCTTTGCCACCAACGGCGTCAACATGACCAAGCTCGAAAGCTATATGGTCGACGGCAATTTCTTCGCCACGCAATTCTATGCCGATGTCGACGGTCACCCCGATGAGCGCGGCCTCGCGTTTGCGATCGAGGAATTGAAATTCTTCTCGCGCGAATTCCGCATCGTCGGCGTCTATCCCGGCCATCCGTTCCGCGCGACTTTCAGCGAGACGCAGGATTGACGCAGTCATTCCGGGGCACGCGAAGCGTGAACCCGGAATCTCGAGATTCCGGGTTCGATGCTGCGCATCGCCCCGGAATGACGGGGTCAAGCCGCCGCCCTCTTCGCAAGCCCGAACGCCTCGGCGAGCAGGCTGTACGACTTCTTCCGCGCGGCATGGTCGTAGACCGCTGATATCACCATCAGTTCGTCGGCCTGGGTCGCCGCGATCAGCGGCTCCAGCTTCGTCATCACGGTTGCGGGGCTGCCGACGAAGAGGCGGGCGCGGTTGCGCGCGATCGAGGCGCGCTCGGCGTCGGTGTAGGGATAGGCCTCTGCCTCCTCGACGCTCGGCAGCGGCAGATACTGGCCGCGGTCGCGGCGCAACCGGTTGAGATCCATCGACAGCGCAAGCCGCTCGGCTCCAGCGTCGGTCTCCGCCGCAACAACCGCAACCGCCAGAATCGCCTGCGGCGTCGCACGCCAGCCCGACGGCTTGAAATGCGCGCGATAGTTCGTCATCGCCGCAATTGCATCGTGAGTGGCAAAATGATGCGCGAATGCAAAGCCCATCCCGACCTGGGCCGCGAGTTCGGCGGAATAGTCGCTCGAGCCGAGCAACCAGATCGGCGGCAGCGGCGAATCATCCGGCATCGCCACCACATTGTTGTAGGGATGGCCGGGCGGGAAATCGCGCGTCTCCCACAAGGTCAGCTCGTGCAGCCGCTCGAGGAAATCATCGCCTTCGCGGCGATCGAGCCGGCTGCGCAGTGCGTAGGCGGTGGCGCCGTCGGTGCCGGGCGCGCGGCCGAGGCCGAGATCGATGCGGCCGGGAAACAGCGCCTCCAGCATCTTGAAGCGCTCGGCGACGACCAGCGGCGCGTGGTTGGGCAGCATCACGCCGCCGGAACCGACACGGATATGCGACGTCACCGCCGCGATCTGCCCGATCATCAGATCGGGCGCCGGGCTCGCGACGGAAGCCAGGTTGTGGTGCTCGGCGAGCCAGTAGCGGACGTAGCCAAGGCCATCGACATGGCGTGCCAGGTCGATGCTGTTGCGGAGCGCAACAGCCGGCCTGGTGCCAGTGGTGACGACCGACAGGTCGAGGACGGACAGCGGAATCATGGCCGTCAACCTAGTGTGGCGCCACGAGGCGACAAAGGCCCCGGCCACGCAGACCAGTCCCGCGGCGGAACGCCGGCGCCGGCAGCCGCTGATTTTGGGACGATATACGACGGTTCATTGACGCACCAAGTTACCCACAATCGATTTCGATCTCCAATCACTTGCAGAATCCTTATTATATCAATATTTTCAATATATTAATGCTACCGTCGCGAAACCAACGGGTTGCCCACCGAGCGTCCACGATAGTCAATTTCTGCCGAATCTGCGCCACGAATGGGCAATTTCCCACATCCGATGGGCTGTTTGATTCGACGCGTTTGGCTTATCTTGGGGCCTTCATATCCAGGCCGGATGTCTGCCCTCCAGTTGCGGAGCCTTTGCGTATCATGACCGAGACCATTTCCTCCGTGCCGAACGCACCACGTGCGCCCAAAGCGCCGAAAATCTCCTTCGAGTTCTTCCCGCCGAAGACCGAGGAGATGGAGCGCAATCTCTGGGAGACCATCAATCGCCTGGCGCCGCTGACGCCGAACTTCGTCTCGGTCACCTACGGCGCCGGCGGCTCGACCCGCGAGCGCACCCATTCGACCATCACCCGCATCCTGCGCGAGACCGATCTGCTGCCGGCCGCGCATCTGACCTGCGTCAGCGCCTCGCGCGGCGAGATCGACGACATCGTCGACCGCTATCATGAGGTCGGCGTCCGTCACATCGTCGCGCTGCGCGGCGATCCGCCCGGCGGCATCGGCACGCCCTACTTCACCCATCCGGACGGCTACCAGAGTTCGGCCGAGCTTGTCGCCGGCATCAAGCGGCGCCACGCCGACATCGAGATCTCGGTGTCCGCCTATCCCGAGAAGCATCCGGAAGCGAAGGATTTCGACGCCGACATCGACACGCTGAAGGCCAAGGTCGACGCCGGCGCGACGCGCGCGATCACTCAGGTGTTCTTCGACAACGACCTGTACCACCGCTATGTCGACCGGGTGCGCGCGCGCGGCATCGAGATTCCGATCGTGCCGGGCATCATGCCGATGCACAATTTCAAGCAGGCGCGCAATTTCGTGACGCGCGCCGGCACCAGCGTGCCGGACTGGCTCGCCGAGAAGTTCGAGGGCCTCGACAACGACGCCGAGACCCGCAAGCTGGTTGCCGCCACCGTCGCCGCCGGCCAGGTGCAGAAGCTGTTCAAGCACGGCGTCGACACCTTCCACTTCTACACCATGAACCGCGCGGACCTCGTGTTCGCGATCAGCCACCTGCTCGGCATCCGGCCGAACGGTGCCCAGAAAGCTGCCTGACACATGTCCGTTCCCGTTTCCCCCAAGCGTAACGCTTTGCTCGCGGCTGCCCGCGAGCGCATCCTGGTGCTCGACGGCGCCATGGGCACGATGATCCAGGGCCTGCAGTTCGACGAAGCCGCGTTCCGCGGCGCGCGCTTTGCGGACTTCCACCGCGACATCAAGGGCAACAACGATCTGCTGATCCTGACCCAGCCCGATGCGATCACGGACATCCACGCCGCATATCTGCGCGCCGGCGCCGACATCGTCGCGACCAACACCTTCTCCTCGACCTCGATCGCGCAGGCCGACTACGACATGTCGGACCTCGCCTATGAGCTGAACCTGCAGGGCGCCCGCCTGGCGCGCGCCGCCGCCGAGCGGGTGAGCGCCGAGGACTGCAAGCCGCGCTTCGTCGCCGGCGCACTCGGCCCGACCAACCGCACCGCCTCGATCTCGCCCGACGTTTCCAATCCCGGCTATCGCGCGGTCACCTTCGACGATCTGCGCAAGGCCTATGGCGAACAGGCCAAGGGCCTGCTCGACGGCGGCGCCGACCTGCTGCTGGTCGAGACCATCTTCGACACGCTGAACGCCAAGGCGGCGCTGTACGCGATTTCCGAGATCATCGAGGAGCGCGGCATCGACGTGCCCGTGATGATTTCCGGCACCATCACCGACAAGTCCGGCCGCCTGCTCTCCGGCCAGTTGCCGGAGGCGTTCTGGCATTCGGTGCGGCACGCAAGGCCGATCACGATCGGCTTCAACTGCGCGCTCGGCGCCGAGGATCTGCGCGCGCATATCGCCGATATCGGCCGCGTCGCCGACACGCTGGTCTGTGCATACCCGAACGCCGGCCTGCCCAACGAATTCGGCCAGTATGACGAGACGCCGGACTACATGGCGCGGCTGATCGGCGAGTTCGCGGCCGCCGGCCTCGTCAACATCGTCGGCGGCTGCTGCGGCACCACGCCCGACCATATCGCCGCGATCGCCAAGGCCGTCGCCCCGCACAAGCCGCGCGTGGTGCCCGAGATCGCACCGCGGCTCAGGCTCTCCGGCCTCGAGCCGTTCACGCTGACCGACGCGATCCCGTTCGTGAATGTCGGCGAGCGCACCAACGTCACCGGCTCGGCGCGCTTCCGCAAGCTGATCACCGCCGGCGACTACACCGCCGCGCTGCAGGTCGCGCGCGACCAGGTCGAGAACGGCGCCCAGGTCATCGACGTCAACATGGACGAGGGCCTGCTCGATTCCGAAGCGGCGATGGTGACGTTCCTCAACCTCGTCGCCGCCGAGCCCGACATCGCGCGCGTGCCCGTGATGGTCGATTCCTCGAAGTTCCACGTCATCGAGGCCGGCCTGAAATGCATCCAGGGCAAGCCGATCGTGAACTCGATCTCGCTCAAGGAAGGCGAGGAGAAGTTCATCCATGAGGCGACCGTCGCCAAGCGCCACGGCGCCGCCGTGGTGGTGATGGCGTTCGACGAGACCGGCCAGGCCGACACGTTCAAGCGCAAGACCGAGATCAGCAAGCGCGCCTACGACATCCTGGTCGGCCGGCTCGACTTCCCGCCCGAGGACATCATCTTCGATCCGAACATTTTTGCGATCGCGACCGGCCTCGAGGAGCACAACAATTACGGCGTCGACTTCATCGAGGCGGCGCGCTGGATCCGGGCGAACCTGCCGGGCGCCCACATCTCCGGCGGCGTCTCCAACCTGTCGTTCTCGTTCCGCGGCAACGAACCGGTGCGCGAGGCGATGCACTCGGTGTTCCTGTATCACGCGATCCATGCCGGCATGGACATGGGCATCGTCAATGCCGGGCAGATGATCGTCTACGACGACATCGATCCCGAGCTGCGCCAGACCTGCGAGGACGTCATCCTCAACCGCGATCCCGGCGCCTCCGAGCGGCTCTTGGCGCTGGCCGAGAAATTCCGCGGCAAGGAGAAGCAGACCAAGGAGCAAGATCTCGCCTGGCGCGAATGGCCGGTCGAGAAGCGGCTGTCCCACGCGTTGGTGCACGGCATCACCGAGTTCATCGAGCAGGACACCGAGGCCGCCCGCCAGAACGCGTCCCGTCCGCTCGACGTCATCGAGGGGCCGCTGATGGCCGGCATGAACGTGGTCGGCGACCTGTTCGGCGACGGCAAGATGTTCCTGCCGCAGGTCGTGAAGTCGGCCCGCGTGATGAAGCAGGCGGTCGCCTATCTGATGCCGTTCATGGAGGAGGAGAAGGCCCGCAATCTCGCCAACGGCATCACCGGCGGCCGCAACGCCGCGGGCAAGATCGTGCTCGCGACGGTGAAGGGCGACGTCCACGACATCGGCAAGAACATCGTCGGCATCGTGCTCCAGTGCAACAATTTCGAGGTCATCGACCTCGGCGTCATGGTGCCCGCCAACAAGATCATCGAGACCGCGAAGGCCGAGGGCGCCGACATCATCGGCCTGTCCGGCCTGATCACGCCCTCGCTCGACGAGATGAGCTTCCTCGCCGGCGAGCTGCAACGGCAGGGCATGAACCTGCCGCTCCTGATCGGCGGCGCCACCACGAGCCGCGTGCACACCGCAGTGAAGATCGACCCGAACTATCCGGGCGGCCCGGTCGTGCATGTCAATGACGCGAGCCGTGCCGTCGGCGTCGCCTCCTCGCTGCTGTCGGCCGAGAAAAAGCAGGCCTACGCCGCCGAGGTACGCGCCGAATACGCAAAAATCTCGACGGCGCATTTCCGCGCCCAGGCCGACAAGAAGCGGCTGAAGCTTGGCGAGGCCCGCGCCAACAAGGTCGCGATCGACTTTGCGGCGGCGCCGCCGAAAAAGCCGGCCTTCTTCGGGCTGAAGAGCTTCGACGCCTACGATCTTGCCGAGCTCGCCGACTACATCGACTGGACGCCGTTCTTCCAGACCTGGGAGCTGACCGGCCGCTTCCCGGCGATCCTCGACGACCCCAAGGTCGGCGAGGTCGCGCGCTCGCTCTATGCCGACGCGCGCAAGATGCTGGACACGATCATCAAGGAAAAATGGTTCACCGCCCGCGCCACCATCGGCTTCTGGCCGGCGAACGCCGTCGGCGACGACATCGAGGTCTATGCCGACGAGACGCGGAAGCAGAAGATCGCGACCTTCCACACGCTGCGCCAGCAGCTCGAGAAGCGCGAGGGCCGCTTCAACGCCGCGCTGTCCGATTTCATCGCGCCGAAGGAAACCGGCATCGCCGACTATATCGGCGGCTTCGTCGTCACCGCGGGGATCGGCGAGGATGCAGTCGCCGACCGCTTCAAGAACGCCAATGACGACTACTCCTCGATCCTGTGCAAGGCGCTGGCCGATCGCCTGGCCGAAGCCTTCGCCGAGCGCATGCACCAGCGCGTGCGCAAGGAGTTCTGGGCCTATGCGCCCGACGAGGCGTGGTCGGCGGACGAACTGATCCTCGAGAAATATGACGGCATCCGCCCGGCGCCCGGCTATCCGGCGCAACCCGACCACACCGAGAAGCGGACTCTGTTCGCGCTGCTCGATGCCGAGGCAACGGCCGGCGTGAAGCTGACCGAGAGCTTTGCGATGTGGCCGGGCTCGTCGGTCTCGGGCCTGTACTTCTCGCATCCCGAAAGCTTCTACTTCGGCGTCGGCAAGATCGAACGTGACCAGGTCGAGGACTACGCCGCGCGCAAGGCCATGACGGTCGCCGAGATCGAGCGCTGGCTGGCGCCGGTGCTGAACTACATCCCCGCGCAGGACGGCGCCAAGGGACCGGCGATCGCGCCCGCCGCGACGCCCGCCAACGACGCGGAGCTGGCCTCGCATCCGCAGGGCTGCACCTGCGCCGTGCATCTCGCCTGGCGCAAGAAGAAGGTGGGGGCTGGGTAGGCCTCCTCGACACGTGTCATCGCCGGGCTTGACCCGGCGATCCATCTTCAAAAACACTTCCGAAGATTGATGGATGCCCGGGTCAAGCCCGGGCATGACGTATTGGAGTGCCGTAGCCCGGATGCAGCGAAGCGTAATCCGGGATAGACTGCAACGGAACGACGGACCGGCCCCGGATTTCGCTTGCGCTTCATCCGGGCTACGGGTCTGGATAGACCTTTCTTCCCTTCTCCCCTTGTGGGAGAAGGTGTCGCGGACAAAGTCCGCGACGGATGAGGGGTCTCTATCCGCGGAGACAGACCCCTCACCCGTCCGCGATGCCTTGCATCGCGTCCACCCTCTCCCACAAGGGGAGAGGGGAAGAAATGCGGGGTGCACTCCATGCAGTTCTTCTCCTTCTGGCGCTCGCTGGCGAGCTTTCGGGTGCGGATTGCGCTCAACCTCAAGGGCGTCGCCGCCGACGTCGTCTTCGTCGATCTCGATGCGGACGCGCATCGCACTGATGCCTATCGCAAGATCAATCCGCAGATGGCGCTGCCGGCGCTGGTGACCGACGACGGCACGGTGCTGTTCCAGTCGCTCGCGATCATCGATTGGCTCGACGAGACCTACCCGAGCCCGCCGCTGCTGCCGGCGGATGCGCTCGGCCGCGCCCGGGTGCGCGGGCTGGCGCTGATCGTCGCCTGCGAGGGCCATCCGCTGCTGACGCCGCGGGTGCGGCGCTATCTCGACCGCGAGCTCGATCTGCGCGACAGCCAGCAGAACGCGTGGCGACGGCACTGGACGGTCGAGACGCTGGCGGCGCTCGAGGGGCACCTCGCCGGCCACAAGGCGACCGGCCGGTTCTGTCACGGCGATGCGCCCACCCTTGCCGACATCTGCCTGGTCGGCCATGTCACGGCGGCGATCAACCAGCAGATCAGCCTGTCGCCCTGGCCGACCGTGAAGCGCATCCACGAGACCGCCATGGCGCTGCCGGCGTTCGCCAAGGCGCATCCGTCCGCGCAGCCGGATACACCGGAAGCGATGCGGGCGAAGTAGTTTGCGGACGCGCTGCAAAGGACGGGCAGAGACGCAAACGTGTGCGCGGTTCTCTCTCGATCGTCGTCCCGGCGAAGGCCGGGACCCATACTCCGCGGCGGTTGTGGCGGAGGGGACTCGTCGTTGCAGCACTGCTCAACAACGACCATCGGTGGTTATGGGTCTCAGCTTTCGCAGGGACGACACCGAATGTGTGGCGTCGTCTGTGACACACTCCGCGTTCTCGCGACATGATGTGTCCGAGCTTGGTCTTTCGTTCCGCCCTCAGAGGGCGCGGGGAAAGCAGGGTGCCGATCGCACCCATGGGCCCCGAGCAATGGGTAGAAAGAGGAAGCCTGCAGGGCGTGCTCACCTCACGCTCGCCATGTTCCGACCGATGCGATCCCTGACCGTCTGCGCGATCGCCGCCGGCGCTTCGTCGGGAATCGCGAAGCACGAGCTCGCGTTGATCTCGCAGAGCACGTAGGTGTCG
This sequence comes from Bradyrhizobium sp. USDA 3315, assembly GCF_054056795.1. Taxonomy (NCBI): domain Bacteria; kingdom Pseudomonadati; phylum Pseudomonadota; class Alphaproteobacteria; order Hyphomicrobiales; family Nitrobacteraceae; genus Bradyrhizobium; species Bradyrhizobium sp. USDA 3315. Next base: position 1,034,702 of record NZ_JBSRYP010000001.1, read on the forward strand.
GCGCCATCAGCATCGCGTGGGCCGTAGAGGAAATCGGCATCCCAGATCACCGGCAGCGACGCTTCATCGATCGTCAGCGCGGCCATCATTTGCGGGATCCATTCGTCCTCCATCAAGCTTCGCAGCCTCTGGAATTGCGGAGCATCGGGGCCGCGCATGATGCGCGGTCCGGGTTGCGCTTCCGGAGAATCCGGGCCTTGCGGGGGCGGCGGGATCAGGGCCTTGATCAATTGGTGCCCGAAGCCCGCGACCTTCGCTCCGCTGACATAGCAACGGATCATGCCCTCGGGCAGGCGCGGCTGGAAAGCCTGATCGATGATGCAGCCGCCCCAGCCGAAATATTGCTCGCAGCGCGCCATGAAGTCTGCCAGCGGCATCTCCTCCGGCTGGCTGCCGCGCAGCGCATGCAGCACGCGAATCGTCGCGTCGGTCTTCGGCACGGTTTCCACCTTCCAGACGCCCTGCCCGCCATTGCCGCGGTTCTGTTTGAGCACGCGCGGACCACCCGCGCGCAAGCGCGAGGGAAATTCGGCGCGGAACGCATCGACCGTGGCGTATCGATGGGTGTCGGCGCCCCAGCCGAGGTGTCGCGTCCGGTACAGCACGTCCTTGACGCCCATCTTGAGGATGATGTCGGGATGCGCGCTGACCCATGGTCCCGCCGCCGCGACCTCGCGCAGCAGCGGATCGAGGGCGGCGCGCGTCTTGCCCTGATGGATCGGATCGACCCAGACCAGAACGCCGTCCATCGTCAGCAATTGGTCGCGAACGGCATCGGCGAATGTCTCGTCATAGACGACGGGAACGGCCTCGATGCCCGAAGCGGCGAGCGCTTCGAAGACGCGGACGAAACGGCTGTTTTGTGGGGTCGCCTCCCGGCGCGACGCGGCGTCGCCACGCGACAGGATAGCGATTTTGCCAGGACGATTTTCGGAACGAAGACGTGTGTGTGGTTGGGTGTCCATGTGAAAGCTCCACGACGGTGAGTGTCGCGCAGAGCTTGGACCGAGGTCTCACGGGGAGTCTGCCTTGTCCCCTTGAGGCAAATCTAGACCACCGCGCGCAGGTTTCAAGATGGAAGTGGAGCGAAGCGGATCTGGCCACGATCCCGGATCACGCCGTGATCCCGGATCAGGCCGTGATCCCGTGCAACCCGAGCCAGCCCGTGTAGAGGCCGACGAGCACGATCAGCGCGGCCGACACGTAGGGGGCGCGATGGGCAAAGCGGCTGAAGCCGACCCAATGACGTTCGACATGACGCAGGCTGAGCGCGGCCGCAACGCCGGCAGAGACCATGGTGAGCGCAAGCCCGATGCCGAAGCAAAGCACCAGCACGAAGCCGAGGCTGAACTGCTTGAGCTGGAGACAGAGCAGCAGCACGGTGATCGCCGCCGGACACGGAATCAGCCCGCCGGTCAGGCCGAACAGGATGATCTGCCATGTCGTGACGGTGCGTCCGGCAAAGCGCTTGCGGATATCGGCGGCGTGCGCGCGCGCATGCGCGTCGTCCTCGTCGCCGAGATTCATATGCGCATGGTCATGCTCCTCGAACAGGACTTCCGCCACGTCCGCGCGGACTGAGACGCGCACCTTGAAGGCATGCGGCTCCGGAATTTCGTCGATGCTTTCCAGATAACCACCCCTGTCGGCGAAGCGAAAGCGTTGCTCGCTGCCGTCGGGACGGATCGTCACGACATCAACGTCGCCGGCCGCCGGCAGCGCTCCGGCCTCGCTTCGCAACCGCCAGCGCGGCGGCACGCCGTCCTCGAAGACCTCGAGCGACAGCGATTGTCCGGCCAGGACAAGCTGGCGCGTTTCGTCGTGATGATGGTGGTGATCGTGATCGTGTTCGGCAGCCTGCTCGCGCCAGGTGCGCCAGGCCATCCAGGCCGCGATCGCGATGATGATCACCGCCGACGCCAGTTGCAGCCAGGCTTCGCTGCGTTCTCCGGACCATTGCTGGCCGAAATGAAGTCCGGCGAGTGCGACCAGCCAGACGATGGCGGTGTGCGAGATCGTCGCCGCCACGCCGAGCAGCACCGCCTGCGCCACCGTGCCGCGGATCGCGATGATGAAGGCCGCCATCATCGTCTTGGAGTGGCCGGGTTCGAGCCCGTGCAGTGCGCCGAGCAGGATCGCGCTGGGTACGAACAGCCACGCATGCGCGCTGCTCTGCTGGAGCAGCTGAGACAGGTCGGTCATGGCACTCACTTCAAATAGGTACGAACGACGTCGATCAGGTCCGCGGCGCCCTGCGCCTTCTCGGGATCCTTTTCCCGGGCAGGATCCACGACATGGTGGCGGATGTGATCCTCGAGCAATTCCGCAGTCAGCCCGTTGATGGCACCGCGAACCGAGGCCACCAGCATCAGCACGTCGGCACAACCAATCTCGGACTCCAGTGCACGCTCGACGGCCTCCAGCTGGCCCTTGATGCGGCGAACCCGGCCGACGAGCTTGGACTTGTGCTTGATGGTATGCGACATGATTGTAATATAGGGGGGTACCCTATATTGGTCAACCTCGCTGTCGGCCAGCCGGGGCGCGCATCGAGACATGGCGGCGGGATGTCAGCGGCGGGCGTCAGCCCATGCTGCCAGGCATGAAGCAGCGCGCCTTCGGATGACCGTCTATGTAGTAAGGCCACACGATGGGTCGGCCGGACAGGTTCGGCCCGGGCACGACGGCTTCGTTCGGAACGTCAACCCACTCGCCATCGATGCGCACCCGATAATGGCCGTTCCTGGTTTCCCAGTCGACGTCGTCGATGTGCTGCGCATCTGTGCCATCGCAGCAGGGACCCTTGCTGCTATGCAGGCCCTCGTACCAACCATTCAAGTCGGGGTGCTGGTGATCGTGGGCGAGAGCGCCGCCGGTTGTTGTGATGAGCAGCATAACGACAAGAGCAACAGGCGTCGCATGCCAATAATGACTGTCCATCAATCGGCATTGCTCCAATGAATGCAGGCGGGAGCGCGACACGATCGCGGTGTCGGCATCTACCTGAGTTGGTCCCTGCCACCGCGCAACTCGGCAGCGAATTGTATGTTCCTATTCGCAACTCGCCGCAGATGGAGAGATGACCCATCGGCCAGAGTCCACGAATGCTTGTTCCAAGCCGCGCGATGAAGTTTTCGTGACTGTCGATCGGCGATTGCTGCTGGATTTGGCAAAGTCAGGTTGACAGCCCGGAAATCAGGGTTTTTGATGCGGCTACGGGGATGTGCGATCTCCCCGCGAGGCGACATGCCCAAGAATCGCGTCCTGTCACCAAGGGCGCACCATGTCGTCATACACATCGATCTCTTCAGAAAAATTGTCCCGTCTCATCGGTACGGCGAAGGCGCCGACGCTCGTCGACGTTCGTCTCGATGAAGATTTCGCTGCCGATCCGCGCCTGATTCCGGGCGCGGTCCGCTATTCCCATCTCGACGTCCAGGACTGGGCTTCCCGTTTCACCGGGCAGTCCGTGGTCGTGGTCTGCCAGAAGGGACAGAAGCTTTCCGAAGGCACCGCCGCCTGGCTGCGCTGCAGCAACATCGCGGCCGAGATTCTCGAGGGCGGCCACCTCGGCTGGCGGGAAGCGGAGCTACCGACCGTTCCCGCCGACAAGATTCCGAAACGCGACGGGCGGGGCCGCACCGTCTGGGTGACGCGATCGCGGCCGAAGATCGACCGCATCGCCTGTCCATGGCTGATCCGCCGCTTCGTCGATCCCGCGGCCGTGTTCCTGTTCGTCACATCGGCGGAGGTCGAGGCGGTCGCCGAACGGTTCGACGCCACGCCGTTCGACATCGAGAACGTGTTCTGGAGCCATCGCGGTGAGCTCTGCACCTTCGACGTGATGGTCAAGGAATTCGGCCTCGCGACGCCGGCGCTGGAGCGGCTCGCGACGATGGTGCGGGCGGCCGATACCGCGCGGCTCGAGCTTTCGCCGGAGGCGCCCGGGCTGCTCGCCGCCTCGCTCGGCCTGTCGCGCATGTTCGACGACGACCTCGAGCAGTTGAGCGCCGGGCTGCTGCTCTACGACGCCTTCTACCGATGGTGCCGCGACGCGACCAAGGAGACGCACAACTGGCCGACCAGCAAGGTGAAGCCATGACCGACGTCGCAACGACAGCGAAAGCGCGCGGGCATGAACCCGCGCACGGCATCTCCTTCAACGAGGCGCTGCTGGTCTGGATACGCGTCGCCATCCTGAGCTTTGGCGGACCGGCCGGCCAGATCGCGGTGATGCATCGCATCCTGGTCGAGGAGAAGAACTGGATATCCGAGGGGCGTTTCCTGCACGCCCTCAATTACTGCATGCTGCTGCCGGGGCCGGAGGCGCAGCAGCTGGCGACCTATATCGGCTGGCTGCTGCATCGGACGCTCGGCGGCATCGTGGCGGGCGGGCTGTTCATCCTGCCCGGCATCTTCGCCATCATGGGCCTCAGCTATATCTACGCGGCGTATGGCAATGTCGGGTTTGTCGAAGCGCTGTTCTTCGGCCTGAAGGCCGCGGTGCTCGCCATCGTCATCCAGGCCGTGGTGCGGGTCGGCAAGCGCGCGCTGCGCAACCGGGTGATGATCGCGCTCGCGGCGATCGCCTTTGTCGCGATCTTCTTCTTCGCCGTGCCGTTTCCGCTGATCATCGGCGCCGCCGCGGTCACAGGGCTGGTGGGCGCACGTCTCGGCCGGAGCGAATTTGCGGCGATCGAGCATGGCGGCAAGAATTCCGCCGTGATCGACAGCATGCTCGGTGAAGCGGTGCCGGACCATGTCCGTCCCAACGCATCGCGCACTTTGCGGGTCGGCGCCATCTGGCTCGCGCTCTGGCTGGTGCCGGTGTTCGCCCTGCTGATTGCGCTCGGGCCCGGCGACGTGTTCACCCAGATCGCGATCTTCTTCAGCAAGATGGCAATGGTGACGTTCGGCGGCGCCTACGCCGTGCTCGCCTATGTCGCGCAACAGGCCGCCGACTATTATCACTGGGTCAGCCCGCGCGAGATGCTGGACGGACTCGGCATGGCCGAGACCACGCCCGGACCGCTGATCATGGTGGTGCAGTTCGTGGGCTTCATGGCCGCGTTCCGCGAAGCAAGCGGGCTGTCGCCGATGTTGGCCGCCACCCTCGGCGGGTTGCTCGCGACCTGGGTGACGTTCACGCCGTGCTTCCTGTGGATCTTCGTCGGGGCGCCCTACATCGAGGCGCTGCGCGGCAACAAGCCGCTGGCGGGCGCGCTTTCGGCGATCACCGCCGCCGTGGTCGGCGTGATCCTCAATCTGTCGATCTGGTTCGCGCTGCACACGCTGTTCCGGCAAACATTCCCTGTGCACGGGCTAGGCCTGTCGTTCGACGCGCCGGTGCCTGCTAGCCTCGACTGGCCGGCGATGGCGCTGTCGATCGCCGCCGCGATCGCGATCTTCCGCTTCAATGCGGGGATGCTCAGCGTCCTCGCCGCCTCCTGCATCACGGGCGTACTGCTGCGCCTTGTCGGCATCATCTGAGCGGAACGGCGCGCAGCTTGAGAACCTGGGGCAGCACAACACAACCAGGAGAACAACCATGCAGACACGACGACTCTCCCGTTTGATTCTCGTCCTGACGATCGCGGGCGCGGTCATGCCGGCCCATGCCCTGACGCAGGACGAACTCGTCGCAAAACTTCGCGCCGCCGGCTACGCCGAGATCAGCGAGGTCAAGTCGACGGCCGAAGGCACGACGGCGAAGGCGATGAAGAACGGCAAGCCGGTGCGGCTCGTGATCGACAGCAGCGGCCAGGTCAAGGAGCGGGACTGAGCTCCCGCGCGCGCGAAAGCCGTCAACCGATCGATGGAGTGATAATCATGATGAGAGCAACTGTGGCCCTGTGCATGGCAGTGCTGGGGCCGGGCGCAACCCTGGCAGCGCCGGCCGCCCACGATGAGCGGCAGGACGCGGCAGTGACAATGCAGGCGGCGATGGTCCACCCGCAAGCGAGCGAGACGCTGCGCGGCGTCGTCGATCGTGTCGATGAACGCAACGACACGCTGCTGATCCGGTTATCTCCGGACCGGATCGAACCGTTCAAGGTCCAGGACGGCCTGATCTTCAATGCCGTCCGCTTCGGCGATCCCGTCGAAATCGCGGTGCAGAACATCGCCGGGTTCCGGACCATCGTCGGGCTCTCGATGCAATAGAGCCACGATCCGAAGCATCGAAAGAGATTCAAGGGAGCAATCCAATGCGACACACGATTTCGGCGCTGATCGGCGTCGGTGCCTGTCTCTTCGCCACAGGCGGAAGCGCGCAAAAGATCGACTGGCAGGTATTCACCGAGCCGTTCGTCTCGTCGGCACATGCGCAGGCGATCGACTGGCAGAAGGTCGACGATACGCTGGGCAGAAAACCCGCCGTCACCGGTGACGTGCATCGCTACGGCTTTCCGCGGAGCGATCTGACGGTGACGCTCGACGGCATCACCATCAAGCCGGCGCTGGCGCTCGGCGGCTGGGTCGCCTTCAAGCCCATGCACGACGACGTCATGGCGATGGGCGACCTGGTGCTGCTCGAATCCGAGATCAACCCTGTCATGCTGAAGATGATCGGAAACGGCCTGCAGATCACGGCCGTGCACAACCATTTGCTCGGCGCGAGCCCAGCCACCTTCTACATGCACGTCGCCGGCCACGGTGACCCGGTCAAGCTCGCCGCCGCGATTCGGGATGGCCTCGCCGAAAGCAAGACGCCGCTCAAGGCCGCGGCGCCGGCCGCGCCGCCGCCGACCATCGATCTCGATACCGAGCAGCTCGATCAGATTATCGGCGTCAAGGGCCAGGCCAATGGCGGCGTCTATCAGTTCAACGTGCCCCGCCGCGATCCGATCATCGAACAGGGCATGGCGTTGAGCCCGGTCGGTCCGTTGGGCGTCGCCATCGGCATCAACTTCCAGCCGGCCGGCGGCGGCAAGGCGGCGATCACCGGCGATTTCGTGCTGACAAATGACGAGGTCAACCCCGTCATCATGGCGTTGCGGACGCACGGCATCGACGTCACCGCGCTGCACAGCCACATGCTGGACGAACAGCCGCGCCTGTTCTTCATGCATTTCTGGGCCAATGACGACGCCGTCAAGCTCGCCAAGGGCCTGCGTGCCGCGCTCGACAAGACGGCCACGACAAAAAGTTGACCCTGGTCTCGGAGGGATCAACGATGCGAAGCCTCACGGTCATGTCCATGTGGCGCACGCTGCTCAGGAGTGCCCACGTGATGCTGCGCATTGCCGCCACGGTGCTTGCGATCGCGCTGACATCGGCTCGGCCGGCGCCGGCGAACGATGGCAAGATCGTTGTCTTTGTCTGCCTGCACGGCGTGGTGAACAGCCAGATGGCGGCGGCCTATTTCAACAAGGCTGCCCAGGAGCGCGGATCGCGGATAAGGGCGGTCTCACGCGGCATCGACCTTTATCGGTCGGTGCCGGTTAGGGTGCGGGATGGCCTTGCACTCGATGGTCTGGAGGCGGCCAACACGCCGCAACAGCTGACCATCGACGACATGGCCGCGGCAGACCAGGTGGTGGCGTTCGATCAGATCCCCGCCGCCGAGCGGCACGGACGGGCCGACGTGGCCTACTGGTCCGGCATTCCCTTGGGTATCGATGATTATGAGTCGGCCCGGGATCAGATCGTCCGGCGCATCGAGGCCCTTATTCCGACGCTGGCAGCGGCAACCGAACCGGCAGGAGACAAGACGCCCCTTCAGCTCGAAACGAAGATCCTGCTCGGCGGTGTCCGCGGTCGGATTGATCACCTGGCGGTCGACCTGAAGCGGCAGCGACTGTTCGTGGCCGAGCTCGGCAACAACAGCGTCGGCGTCGTCGATCTGGCTGCGCGCAGTTTGCTTCGAACCATTACCGGACTGAGCGAACCCCAAGGCGTCGGCTATGAGCCGTCGACCGACACCCTCTACGTCGCCAACGCCCGCGACGGATCGGTGCAGCTGTACGAAGCCAACGAGTACAAGGCGGCCGGGCGAATCGAACTCGGCAGCGATGCCGACAATATCCGGGTCGACGCGGCGGCCAAGCGCGTCATCGTCGGCTATGGCGATGGTGGCCTGGCAGTCGTCGACCCATCCACGCGGACAAAGGTTCGGAGCCTACTCCTTAAGGCACATCCGGAAAGCTTCCAGCTTCAGCCCGATAGTGGGCGCATCTTTGTCAATCTGCCTGACGCGCGAACCGTCGCGGTGGTGGACGTTGCTTCCGGGAAACAACTCACCAGCTGGCCGCTGGACAAGGGCGGTAATTTCGCGATGGCCATCGATCACGAACGAAGTCGCGTTCTCCTGGTGTATCGCAGCCCAGCCGAGCTTGCAGCCTTTTCGACCGACGGCAAGGCGATTGCAGCCACCGGCACTTGCGGCGATGCCGACGACCTCTTTGTAGATGGAAAGCGCGGACGCATTTATGTGAGCTGCGGCGCTGGATACGTCGATGTATTTGAGATTGATGGAGCGGCCTATCGACTGATCGCGCGCCGGCCGACGGCAACGGGCGCACGAACATCGCTCTTTGTGCCGGAGCTGGACCGTCTGTTTGTTGCGGTCCGCGCGGGGCCTGCCGGACCGGCGGCAATCTGGGTGTTCAAGCCAATGCCTTGAGATCGACTTTGTGGGGAGACGGCGCATGTGGAAACGCAGCCGGGGCTTTCGCAGCTATTCGAGACGCCTTGCGCCTCGCTTCATGGTCGCTCTTGGACTGATCGCCTGGTCTGACCCCGCCTCGGCCTATCGCCCCTTCGATGGCACGGATGCCGCTGTTGCCAAGAAGGGGGAGATGGAGGTCGAGTTGCAGCCGGCCGGACGTTTGCGTGATGAGAGCGGAACAAGCCTGATCGCGCCGGCCTGGGTTCTCAACTACGGTCTGAGCGAGAGTTGGGAAGCCGTCTTCGAAGGCCAGGGACAAACGTCGCTCTCTCCGCCCGGACCGACCAGCCTGACTGCAGCCGGAGCGTTTCTCAAGCACGTGGTCGTACCCGGTAGCCTGCAGGACAAGACCGGTCCGAGCATTGCGACCGAATTTGGCGTCCTTCTTCCTGACAGTACCGGCAATTCGGGCGTTGGCGTAAGCCTGGCCGGCATTGTCTCGCAGCGCTGGGATTGGGGCACCATTCACTTGAATGCCGAGACTGCCATTACCCGCGACCATCATGGCGACGTGTTCGTGGGTGCTATTGTCGAAGGACCGATGACCTGGACGGTGCGCCCCGTCGCCGAGATATTCTACGAGAACGAGTTTGGAAAAGAGGATACGTTCTCGGGGTTGGTCGGGCTGATCTATCGTGTGCGCGACGACCTCAGCTTCGACATCGCGGTCCGGCACGCGCTCACCGGAGGCCATCCGGTAAACGAGATACGTGCGGGATTGACCTTCGGCTCTCCGCTTTCCTTCTTCGAAGGTCACGCCGCGCACCAGGCGTCGCCAATTCCACCTCGATAGCTACTGGCGGTCCCGGTTCTCTGGATGGGCTCGCCAGTCTCGACCGACAGTCTGATGGCCGTCGTCTGGTATTGCCTGGCCGGCGTGGTCCCTCTCGCCGCCTTGAGCCTTCCAGTCACGCCCGATCTTAACGTCCTCGGCGCGACTGCGATCCTGCTCGCGGGTTTGCTCCGACTGCTGAGGCGGCTGGGCCTGTTGGACAGGCGTAGACTGTGCTTTTGCATCGCTTCCGGCGAACGCGAAGGTCATTGCGACCGCGGAGATGAACGCAACCGATATGGAATTCTTCATGGTGTTGTCCCTTCCTCATGCTCTGCACTAACGCTCCGTCATCGCCTTTGTTCGGAAACAAACGGGCTTCTGGCTGCACGTGGAGGTCGGAACCGGGCGCTCTGCACGCGAACAATGACGGTCAATATTTCGGCCGGTGCGAAGTAGACCATTCGCGCGCGTGTTCGATCGGCACCCGCTGCACGACGGCGCGAACCTTCTGCGTTGCGGGCAGATTGTCCATGCGTTCCCGCCAGCGGCAGAATGCCGGGAATTTCGGATACATCGACTGCCCTTCGGCGGTGAGGCTGAAGGCGAACGTGCTCGGCAGCAGATAGAAATCCGCAATCGAGAGTTCGTCCCCGAGCAAAAAATCCTTGCCGTGCGCAAGCTGGCGCTCGGCCACCGCTAGCCCGGTCTCGACCTTGGGCAGCGCATGTGCCACGACCTTCTCGTCGGGGGCGATGCCGAGTTCCGGGAAAACCAGACGCTCATGCGTCACGTGATAGATCATGTAGGGGTAGTAATAGTTGTTAACAGCGCTGATCCACTGGTTCATGTGCGCCCGCGCCTTGATGTCTTTCGGCGTCAGCGACACGCCGCCAAAGGCTTCGTCGACATAGGCGGCAATCGCACTCGTCTCGTAGACGGTGAGATCGCCGTGTTTCAGAATTGGGACACGGTTGAACGGGTGCAGCGCCAGGTGATCGGGCTTGCCCATGACCGGTTCAAGGTCGTGGAATTGGTAAGCTACGTCCTTGTGCGTCAGGATCAAGCGGACGATGTTGACAAAACTGCTGCGTGGGAAACCGTAGACGATCGGACCGGACATCCGCTTTCTCCTTTCTGATTTGGTCTCAGCGCCAGAACGGCTTGGAGGCCTCGCGCAGCGCCTGCTCGCGCGTCAGGCCGAGATCGCAAAGCAGATGCGGGTCATCGGCAATCGCGCGAAGCGCGATGCGCTGAAACGGCCGGTCAAGCAAGCTCCACCATACGGGGCGCGGAGCGCCAGGCGACCTTCCTGAGCTGAATTGATGAAGTGGTGTGGCCGGGTCGGCGGCGGGCACCGGCGGGATCGACCGAGATGTATCGGTTAAAGGACGGACACGACAGGCTCCAAATCGCTTGAAATGCTTCACTGGAGCTGTTCAATAATCGTGCGGGGCGGTTTCCCGCAAAGCATCGTTTCTCGTGCCTGCCCTAATTTTTCTCATGAAGTCGTGCGATGCGCCCACGCCTGCCGCCGCTCAATGCCCTGAAGGCCTTCGAGGCCGCCGCGCGCCACGAGAGTTTTACGCGCGCTGCCGAAGAGCTTTGTGTCACGCAGGGTGCCGTCAGCCATCAAGTGAAAGCACTGGAAGCCGAGCTCGCAATAAAGCTCTTCAACCGCGAGCGCCAGCGCCTGATCATCACAGAAGCCGGGCGCGACTATCTCGCTGTCGTGCGCGACGCGCTCGACCGCATCGCCATCGGCACCGAGCGGCTGTTGCAACGGCAGAATACCGGCGTGCTGACCGTATCGACGTCGCCGGACTTTGCGGCGAAATGGCTCGTGCACCGGCTCGGCCACTTTGTTGAGGCGCATAGCGGCATCGACCTGCGCGTCTCCGCCACGCTGCACCACGTCGACTTCGCGCGCGAGGAAGTGGATCTCGCGGTGCGCCACGGCGACGGCAACTGGCCGGGGCTTGACGCGGTGCGGCTGAGCCCGGAGCGGCTATTTGCCGTGTGCAGCCCAAAGCTATTGTCCGGCAAGCGACGCCTGAGCAACCCCGCTGACATCCTGAAATTTCCGCTGATCCATATGGACAGTCGCGCCGACTGGAAGAACTGGCTTGAGGAAGCGGGACTTGACGATGCTGCCGCCACGCATGGCCCGGTCCTCAATCGCGCCAGCATGGTGATTGATGCCGCCATCAATGGGCAAGGCATTGCGCTCGCGCGCACCACGCTGGCGGCGTGGGACCTCATCAACGGCCATCTGGCGCGGCCGTTTCCGCAGTCGCTGCCATTGTCGAAGACCTACTGGATCCTCTGCCCGAAGGCGACCGCAAGCCTGCCGAAGATCGTGACGTTTCGCGATTGGTTGCTCTCGGAGGCCGCAAGCGACCTGCGCAGGCTTAGAAAGCTCGGCGGAACCTCTCATCGACTGAAGTGAGTGCCGGCAGGCTTCCAAACACAGGGAACGGCCCTGCGGCCCTCGGGATTGTCGTGGGACGCACCACCCACCATGCATGGAGCCCGATCATTGCTGCAGCTGTACAGGTCGGCGACCTCTGATTGGCGGAGCATCGGCGCCGAAGTGCCGTCCGAGGTCATCTGGATCGATCTGCTCGATCCTACGGAGGACGAAAAGCAGTTCGTCGAGCGCGCGCTCGACATCCGCGTCCCGTCCGAGCGATCGTTGAGCGAGATCGAGGCGTCGAGCCGCCTGATCACCGATCATGACCGGCTCTATCTGAGCTCGCCGGCGGTGCGGCTCGACGACAACAACGAAGCCGAGATCACCAATATCGGTTTCGTGATCGGCCCAAAGGTGCTGGTCACGGTGCGGTTCGCGCAGCTGACCACGTTCGACGACGTCATGAAGCGGATCGGCACTGACAAGAGCCTGCAGAACGGCATGTGCGTGTTCACCGCGCTGCTCGAGGCCATGATCGATCGCGGCGCCGACGTGCTGGAGCATCTCGGCGCCAAGACCGACAGGCTGTCGCGGGGCGTCTTCAAGGGCGGCCTGGTGCGGAGCAAGCGTCCGGTGCGCTCCAGCCGCAGGTTGCGCGAGGCGCTGGAGAACATCGGCGAGCTCGCCGATCGCCTGGCGAAGGCGCGCGACGTGTTGCTCGGCGTCGGCCGGGTCGCGAGCTTCGCCGATGACGTCGGCAATGAATGGATCACGTCGGCTTCGAAGCGCCGGCTCGAGGCCGTCTCCAAGGATGTGGCTTCACTGGGTGATTACGAGACCCGGCTCTCGGACAAGATCCAGCTGCTGCTGGACGCCGTGCTCGGCTTCATCAACATCCAGCAGAACGACCTGTTCAAGATCCTGACCATCGTGTCGGTGGTCGGCGTTCCCCCGACCATCCTGGTCGGGGTCTGGGGCATGAATTTCAAGGAGATGCCGGAGCTGAGCTGGACCTTCGGCTATCCCTTGGCCTGGGCCGCGATCATCGCCAGCGGCATCCTGCCGGTGCTCTGGTTCAAGCGGCACGGCTGGTTCGACTAAACAAGCGAAGTTGAAACGCCGCCGCGTTATCCGCGTTGAGAACCTGCCTGCGCGTCTATAAATCTGAAGCTGCCCCACCCGCCCCTGCGGCGCTGTCATTCCGCACCGAAGAGTTCAGCCTATGCGCCCCCACATCATCTGCCACATGGGCACGTCGATCGACGGCCGGCTTCATCCCAGCCGCTTCACCAAGGCCGCCGCCGGCATCTCGGCTGACGTGCTGCGCGGCCACTACGAAAGGATCCATGACGGTTTCGATGCCGATGGATGGATCATCGGCCGCGTCACCATGAACGAGATGGCCAAGGGAACGGAGCGGCATATCGCCAACCCACTGAGGCTGCCGCGCGAGGCGCATCTCGGCAACCGTAACGGCCGCAAGCTTGCTGTCGGCATCGATCCGTCGGGCCGTGTGCATTTCGGCAAGGACAATGTCGGCGGCGATCATGCCGTCGCTGTGCTGGGCGAGCAGGTGTCCGATGCGCACCTCGCCGAGCTGCGCGAGGACGGTGCGTCCTACATCTTTGCAGGCACCAAGGGCGACGATCTGCCGGGCGCGATGGCGCAGCTCGCGTCGCTGTTCGGCGCCAGGACGCTGCTGCTCGAAGGCGGCGGCGGGATCAACGGCGCCTTCCTGAAGCATGGGCTGATCGACGAGTTCAGCACATTGATCTTTCCGGCGGTCGACGGCGTCGCCGGCTCGCAAAGCATCGTCGACTATCACGGCCCCGACGGCGACCGCCCCGGCGCCGGTCAGTCGCTGCGGCTCACCCATTGCGAGGCGCTGGAAGGCGGCATGGTCTGGCTGCGTCACGCCGTGGAGCGCGCGCCGGATTAAGCGCGCCTATGGCTTGGGATTCTCCACCCAGCCGGTCCGACATGCGGCGACGAAGAACGCGACGCCGCGCGCGACATGGGCGTCGATCTCGGGATCGAGCGCCTTTAGGTCGACCTCAAACAGCGCCCGGAGCAGCATCGGCACCGCGATGATGTCGAGGAACATCCGCGCCGTCGTCGGCAGGTGTTCGGGCGCGAAGGCCGGCAGCTTGCCGAGCTGGTCGGATTGCGTCAGGTCGCGCAGCAGGTGAATGCCGAGCTCGGTGCTGAGCGCGCGCGCCCTGCGGTTGACGTTGGCGGCGAGATCCGGGAAGCGGTGCGCTTCCGCGATGGCGAGCCGCATCAGGCCGATCCGGTCGGCATCGAAGCCCCAATGCAACAGGGTCGAGGCAACGCTGGTGAGGCGCTCCTCGATGGTCGCGCCGACCGGCGGATCGGCCTTGAACTCGGCGATGCGTGCCAGGATGTCCCGCGTCACCACTTCCGTGAACAGCGCCCGCTTGTCGCGGAAGCGCGCATAAATCGTCCGCTTGCCGGAGCGCGCGACTTCCGCGATCTCATCGATGCTCGCGCCCTCGAACCCGCGCTGCAGGAAGACCCGGCGCGCGGCGTCGAGGATGCGTGCATCGACCTCGCCGGCGAGCTCCTTCGGCGGCCGGCCGGCGCGCACCTCGACCGGCTTGGTTTTCGGTAGCCGCGGCTTCTTCAGGGTGCTGGTGGTCATCGCATCGACCCGGGTTCGATGGGCCGGTCAGGCCGGCAATATCAGGCAATATAGCCTTATCACATCTAGTTGTAAATAGAACGATACAGTTCCGTTTCTATTGACGACGCACTGCGGCGGAACTATTTGCCGCATAGAACGGAACGGTTCCGTTCCTATTTGCGAAGGCCTTGCAGACCTCGCCTGACAGCAGGAGCCGCCATCATGTTTGAAGACACTGTTTTGGAGCGCGACCAACCGGGGCATGAGGGTATCGAGGGGGCGTCCTCGGCTCCGGCCTCCCATGAGCCTGACCGGCCCTCGGTCACCGCACGAACTCCGGCGCAGGAGCATCCCGCGGGCAAGCAACCCGCCCCGCCGGCAACAATCCCGCCCGAGGTCATCGGCAAGACAACACGGCGCAGCTTTCTCCGCCGCCGTCCGGTCGTCTCCGCGATCGGCGCCGTGCTGCTCGCCGCAGCGATCGGCGGCGGCTATCTCTACATGGACTACAGCGCGCATTTCGAATCCACCGACGACGCCTTCATCGCCGCGCGGCAGTCGGCGCTCGCGCCGAAGATCTCCGGCTACATCACCGCCGTCCCGGTCACCGACAACCAGCATGTCGCGGCCGGCGACGTGATCGCCCGGCTCGACGACCGCGACTATCGCGTCGCGCTGGCGCAGGCCGAGGCGCAGGTCGCGGCCGCGCGCGCCAGCATCGAGAATGTCGATGCGCAGCTCGACGTGCAGCAGGCGCAGATTGCTGCCAACCAGGCGCAGGTCGACCAGGCGCAGGCGGCGCTGGTGTTCGCCCAGCAGCAGGCAACGCGCTACCAGCATCTGGAGCAATCCGGCTACGGCACGGTGCAGAATTCCGAGCAGTTCACCTCGCAGCTGCATCAGCAGCAGGCTGCGCTGCTGAGCGCGCAGGCGACGCTCAACCTCGCGCAGCGCCAGGTCGAGTCGCTGAAGGCGCAGCGCAAGAGCGCGGTCGCGAACCTCGCCCAGGCCGAGGCGCAGCGCGACCAGGCCAAGCTCAATCTGTCCTATACGACGGTCACCGCCGCCCAGCCGGGCCGCGTCGTCAGCCTGTCGGCCGCGGTCGGCCAGTTCGCGCAGGCCGGCACCAACCTCACGATGTTCGTGCCCGACCAGACCTGGGTCACCGCGAACTTCAAGGAGATCCAGCTCGACAAGATGCGGCCGGGCGAGAAGGTGACGATGAAGATCGACGCCTATCCCGGACGCACCATCCAGGGCCATGTCGAGAGCGTGCAGCCGGGCTCCGGCACCGCGTTCTCGCTGCTGCCGGCGCAGAACGCCACCGGCAACTACGTCAAGATCGTGCAGCGCGTGCCGGTGAAGATCGTGATGGACAACCCACCGGCCGACGTCGCGCTCGGCCCGGGCATGTCCGTGGTGCCGACGGTGCGGATCAATCCCGCGCCGTCCCTGTTCGAGCGCCTTGAGAAGTCGAGCCTCGGGAGGCTGTGATGAGTGCCGCCGCCATCGATGCCAAAGGCATTCCGGCTCCGAGCGTCACCGTCAATCCCTGGCTGATCGCCATCGTGGTCGCGCTCGCGAGCTTCATGGAGGTGCTCGACACCACCATCGCCAACGTCGCGCTGCCCTATATCGCCGGCGGCATGGGCGTGAGCGAGGACGAGGCCTCCTGGGTGGTCACCACCTATCTGGTGTCCAACGCCATCATCCTGACCGCCTCCGGCTTTCTCGCCCGCACGCTCGGGCGCAAGACCTTCTTCCTGATCTGCCTCGGCATCTTCACGGTCAGCTCGATCCTGTGCGGTTTTGCGTCCAATCTGAACGCGCTGCTGCTGTTCCGTATCCTGCAGGGTCTCGGCGGCGGCGGAATGGTGCCAGTTGCGCAATCGATTCTCGCCGATGCCTTCCCGCCGGCCAAGCGCGGGCAGGCGTTCGCGGTGTTCGGCATTGCCGTCGTGGTGGCGCCGGTGGTCGGGCCGACGCTCGGCGGCTGGCTGTCCGACAACCTCTCCTGGCACTGGTGCTTCCTGATCAACGCGCCGGTCGGCGTGTTCGCGATCGCGCTGATCGCGGCCGTGCTGCAGGAGCCCGCGACCGCGAAAGCCAAGGGGGCGCAGCCCCAGGACAACAGGTTCGACTTCATCGGCTTCGCGCTGATCGCGACCTTCCTCGGCGCGCTCGAGGTGGTGCTCGATCGCGGCCTCGAGGACGACTGGTTCGCCTCGCCCTTCATCATCACCTTTGCAGTGATCTGCGCCACGGCGTTCGTGCTGATGATCCCGTGGGAGATGACCCGGCGCAATCCGATGATCGACCTGCGCATGGTCGCAACCCGTCAGTTCGGCGCCTGCTTCCTGGTGATGCTGGCAACCGGCGCCATCCTGCTCGCCACCACGCAATTCTTGCCGCAACTGGTGCAGCAGGATTTCGGCTACACCGCGACCTGGGCCGGCCTCGTGCTCTCGCCCGGCGGCGTCGTCACCATGATGATGATGTTCGCGGTCGGCCGGCTCGCCGCCAGGGTGCAGCCGAAATACCTGATCGTTGCCGGCGCGCTGGTGATCGCCGCCTCGATGTACAGCATGACCAACGTCTACGGCGATCTCGGCTTCTGGTTCATGGCGCGCTCGCGCATGCTGATCGGCGTCGGCCTGCCGCTGATCTTCGTGCCGATCATGGCGGCGTCCTATGACGGCATTCCCGCTGGGAAGACCGACCAGGCCTCCGCGCTGATCAACGCGGCGCGCAACACCGGTGGCTCGATCGGCGTCTCGATCGTGTCCAACGTGCTGACGCATCGCCAGCAATTCCACCAGAGCCGGCTGGTCGAGCAGGTGACGCCGTCGAGCCCGCAATACCAGGACACGCTGCACCAGGTCACCGACTTCTTCGTCGCCCAGGGCAGTTCGCTGGCGCAGGCGCACAGTCAGGCGATCCAGTGGATCGGACAGCAGGTGCAGACCCAGGCCTCGTTCCTGTCCTACATGGATGCGTTCTGGGTCCTGATGCTGATCTCGCTCTCCGCCATCCCGCTGGCGCTGACCTTGCGCAAGGTCAAGCTCGGCGGCCCCGCCCCCATGGGTCATTGATCCCGGCGCCGGCATGGATGGCGCTACCGCAGAATGCAGGCGTGGCTAAGCCGCGCTATCGACCGGACAGGTCCGCGCGCCACGCGCGGGCCTTCGCGGTCGTCTCCTCGACGAAACGCGTTTTGCCGTTGCGATAGGCCGCGATGTCCTCTCTCGAGGAGGCAGCAAGGGCCTGCTTGATCTCGGCGTAGGCACGGGACACCTCGGGGTGCGCGCGAAGATAGTCGCGAAACACCAGCAGCGTTTCCCAGCGCGGATTGGATGGCTCCATCACATGCAGATGATGGGTCCACGGCCCCGGAGGACCCTTGCGGAAGAACAACTCGCCAGGCAGCCACGCCGCGTATTCCGGTATGTAGTGGTAGCCGAGCGTATCGATCGGCTTGATGCAGCGTTCCCGTGCCTCCGCGAGGCTGGGGACACCGACCATCAGGTCGATGATCGGCTTCGACGGCAAGCCCGGAACCGCGGTGCTTCCGACATGCTCGATGGCCAGAGCCAGCGAGCCGAGCGCATGCTCGATCCTCGCGCGCTCCGTCTCGAACATGGCCGGCCAGTTGGGATCATACTCCAGGACAACGATTGGCCCGGCGCCGTATTTCTCCATGGCACACCCTGATTGCTTGCCGCGAAGTCCCCTTCGCGGGTCAATCAAACCATGATGCGACTAGGTTCGACCAGAGGCGCGGCGCCGGTGGCCGCGCCACCACAGGCCGAAGGCGATCGTGACCGCAGCGGCCAGCGAGAACCAGGTGATGGCGTACTGCATGTGGTCGTCCTTGAGCCGCACCTTGAGCGGTCCGGGCTTCGGCGTGCCGCTGTCGGGCACCGGCCCCTCGAGGTCGATGTAGAACGGCGCGACCTGGCCCCAGCCGAGCGCCTGCGCCATCGCGCGATGGTCGCGCACGAACCACAGCCGCTTCGCCGGATCTTCCTTCGGCGTCAGCCGGCCCGGCGGCTCGGGAAAGCGGATATAGCCCGTGAGTTCAACCGGCGCGCCGGTGACGAGGCGGCCGACGACGCGGTCCTCGAAGGCGCGATCCTGCATCGTGTTCTGGACAAAGCCGGTGTTGATCACGACGGTCTCGCCGCTGGCGAGCTTCGCCGGCAGCAACGCCCAGGTGCCGGGACCCGAAATGTCGTCGCGCACGGCGGAGCCGGAGCTGAACACCATCGCGTCAGGCTGCTTCGCATAGGTCGCGGTCAGGGTCACGCGGCGGAATTCATCCTTGGCGGAGGTCAGCGTCGGCCATGCCGACGGCGGCGGCAGCGCCTCGGTCGGCGCGGCCAGCCGCGCCTCGAGCGCTGCGATCAGCGCGTGCTTCTCGACCCGGCGCTGCAATTGCCAGAAACCGAGGGCGATAAACACCGCGATCAGGATCAACGTGAAAATGCCGAAGCCGGCCGCGCTCGGCCGGCGCGTCGTCACATCATTCATTTCGGGTCGCGCTCGATCAATTGGCCTTCGGCGGCCTTGTGGTGGAATTGCAGCGCGATCAGAAGTGCCTTCATCGATCGTAGCGGCAGGATCGTGGTGACCAGGATCAACGGCAGCCACAGCGCGGCATGCACCCAGAACGGCGGCTGGTACTTCACCTCGACGATCAGCGCCGCCGCGACCACGATCGCGCCGGCCAGCATGATGACGAAGATCGCCGGCCCGTCGCCGGAATCGATAAAGGCGAAGTCGAGGCCGCAGGCCTGGCAGCGCGGCGCCAGCGTCAGGAAGCCGGAATAGAGCTTGCCCTTGCCGCAGCGCGGGCAGCGGCAGGCGATGCCACGCAGTGCGCTCTCAGTGACGGTCGGCTGGGTATCGGTCATCGGTTCTCTTCAAAAACAAAGGGGCGGCCATTCGGCCGCCCCCTCTTAGCACGTCGGCCGGCAATTAATGTGCGCCGTGGGCCATCGTCTCGGCGCCGTGGCCCCAGACGTAGATGCAGATGAACAGGAACAGCCAGACCACGTCGACGAAGTGCCAGTACCAGGCGGCAAACTCGAAGCCGAGGTGCTGCTTCGGCGTGAAGTGGCCGGCATAGGCGCGGATCAGGCAGACCAGCAGGAAGATGGTGCCGACCAGCACGTGGAAGCCGTGGAACCCGGTCGCCATGAAGAAGGTCGCGCCATAGACGTTGCCGCCGAACGAGAACGTCGCATGGGCGTACTCATAGGCCTGCACGCAGGTGAAGAGGGCACCGAGGATCACGGTGAGGATCAGGCCCTGCTTGAGGCCCTGGCGGTCGTTCTCCAGCAGCGCATGGTGCGCCCAGGTAACGGTGGTGCCCGAGGTCAGGAGCAGCAGCGTGTTGAGCAGCGGCAGATGCCAGGGATCGAAGGTCTCGATGCCGTGCGGCGGCCAGGTACCGGGAACGGAGCAGGCACCCATCGCCGTGCCGGCGCCGCAGCCGAACACCGCATCGCGGGTGGCATGCACCGCGTCGGCCGGGAACAGCGCCGCATTGAAGAAGGCCCAGAACCAGGCGACGAAGAACATCACCTCGGAGGCGATGAACAGGATCATGCCGTAGCGGTGGCTGATCTGCACCACGCGGGTGTGGTCGCCCTTGTACTGGGCTTCCTTGATCACGTCGCCCCACCAGCTCGCCATCGTGTAGAGCACGCCGATGGTGCCGACGCCGAACACGATCGGGGCGGCGGAGAACATGTGGTGCATCCAGCCGATCGCGCCGAACGCCATGATGAAGGCCGAGATCGAGCCGACCACCGGCCACGGGCTCGGGTCGACGAGATGATAGTCGTGATGCTTGACTTGCGCCTCAGCCATTGCCGTCTCTCCATTCGCGTGCCGCAAGGCACGTCTTAAATCTTAAATTCCAAAACTAGCCGCCCTTGCGCTGTTCCGCCTCGCCCGCCGCCACGGGCTTCGGCGCGGCGTCGCGCACGGGGAAGAAGGTGTAGGACAGGGTGATCGTCTTCAGCGTGTCGTTCTCGCTGTCCTTGGCCAGCGCCGGATCGACATAGAACACCACGGCCATCTCGCGCTTTTCGCCCGGCGCCATGGTCTGTTCGGTGAAGCAGAAGCAGTTGATCTTCTGGAAATAGGCGCCGACCGTCAACGGCGCGACATTGTAGGACGCCTGGCCGGTGGTGGTGCGCGCCGACTGGTTGGTGACGGTGTAGTAGACCGTGACCACCTGGCCGATCTTGACGTCGATCGTGTTCTGCTCCGGCTCGAACTTCCAGGGCAGGCCCGGCGCGACGTTGGAATCGAAGCTGACCGAAATAGTGCGCTCGAGCGGCGCATCCGAAGGCACCGAGGTCGCGACCTGGGTGGTGCCGTTGAAGCCGGTGGTGCGGCAGAACCAGTTGTAGAACGGCACGGCGGCGTAGGACGCGCCGACCATCAGCACCACGACGAAGCCGCAGATCGAGGCAACCACGGCGTCGCGCGTCAGCGTGCGGCGCGTGACCTTGGCGCCCTCACCCTGCTGCGGTCCCTGGTTGGCCATCTCACTCACAGCGGCCGCACCAGCACGGCCGGCCCCTTGACGAGGGTGACGGCGAAGAACAGCACGACCAGGATGCCGAGCGCGAGCGCGATGGCGATCGAGCGCTGGCGGCGGCTCTTGAGCTGCGCCTCGGTGAGGACGATGCCTTCTGGTTCGCGTTTCTCGTCCATTGATATCCCATGCGCCCCCATCTCGCCCCCCGGCTCCCTATCCGATGAAGACAGGCGCAATCGCGCGGACCACGACCTCGGCGAGAAGGACGGCAAACAGCGCGAACAGATAGAGGATCGAGAAGGCGAACAGCCGGCGCGTGGCGCGGTTGGCAGCCGTCCCCTCGCGGCGGCGATAGACCTCGATGGCCAGCCACAGCATGCCGGCGCCGAGCACCAGCGAGGTGACGCCGTAGATCGCGTCGAAATAGCCGAGCGGCCACGGCGCCAGCGCGATCGCGACCAGCACGATGGTGTAGAGCAGGATCTGCAGCCGGGTCGCGTCGGGACCGGCGACGACCGGCAGCATCGGGATGCCGGCGCGGGCATAGTCGTCGCTGCGGAACAGCGCCAGCGCCCAGAAATGCGGCGGGGTCCAGAAGAAGATGATCAGGAACAGGAGGATCGGCTCGACCGAGAGCGATCCGGTCGCGGCGGCCCACGCCACCACCGGTGGCAAGGCACCGGCGGCGCCGCCGATCACGATGTTCTGCGCGGTCCAGCGCTTCAGCCACATCGTGTAGACCACGGCATAGAAGAAGATGGTGAAGGCAAGCAGCGCACCCGCCACCCAGTTGACCAGAATGCCGAGTGTCATCACCGAGAAGAAGGCGAGCGTGATGCCGAACGCGGCCGCCTCGGTCTGCGTGATGCGGCCGCGCGGAATCGGCCGGTTGGCGGTGCGCGTCATCAGCGCGTCGACGTCGCCCTCATAGGCCATGTTGAGCGCGCCGGAGGCGCCGGCGCCGACCGCGATGCACAGGATCGAGGTGAATGCCAGCACCGGATGCACGTGCACCGGCGCGATCATCAGCCCGACCAGCGCGGTGAAGATCACCAGCGACATCACGCGCGGCTTCAACAGCGCGATGTAGTCGCCCACTTCGGCCTCGGAGATCCGGGGCAGCTCGATGGCGTTGTGATCGACAACCGACAAGATCAGGTCTCGCTTCTCTCAAAAGGCGCGGCGCACCCTTAAAGTGCGCCGCGTTGTCGTGGACTTACTGCACGCGGGGCAGCACTTCGAACTGGTGGAACGGCGGCGGCGAGGTCAGCGTCCACTCCAACGTGGTCGCACCGGCGCCCCACGGATTGTTCGCGGCCTGCTCCTTGCGGACGAAGGCATCGATCACGCCGTAGATGAAGATCAGGACGCCGATGCCGGAGATGTACGAGCCCCAGGAGGAGATCAGGTTCCAGCCGGCGAACGCATCCGGATAGTCGACATAGCGGCGCGGCATGCCCGACAGGCCGAGGAAGTGCTGCGGGAAGAACACCAGGTTGACGCCGACGAAGGTGAACCAGAAGTGCAGCTTGGCGATCCGCTCCGAGTACATGTAGCCGAACATCTTCGGGAACCAGTAGTACCAGCCGGCGAAGATGCCGAACACGGCGCCGAGCGACAGCACGTAGTGGAAGTGCGCCACCACGTAGTAGGTGTCCTGCAGCACGCGGTCGACGCCGGCATTGGCCAGCACGACGCCGGTGACGCCGCCGACGGTGAACAGGAAGATGAAGCCGATCGCCCAGATCATCGGCGCCTTGAACTCGATCGAGCCGCCCCACATCGTGGCGATCCACGAGAAGATCTTCACGCCGGTCGGCACCGCGATCACCATCGTGGCGGCGACGAAATAGGCCTGCGTCGCCGAGGACATGCCGACGGTGTACATGTGGTGCGCCCACACCACGAAGCCGATGCCGCCGATCGCGACCATGGCGTAGGCCATGCCGAGATAGCCGAACACGGGCTTGCGCGAGAAGGTGGAGACGATCTGGCTGATCATGCCGAAGGCGGGCAGGATCAGGATGTACACTTCGGGGTGGCCGAAGAACCAGAACAGATGCTGGAACAGCACCGGGTCGCCGCCGCCGTCAGCCGCAAAGAAGGTGGTGCCGAAATTGCGGTCGGTCAGCAGCATGGTGATCGCACCGGCGAGCACCGGCAGCGACAGCAGCAGCAGGAACACGGTAACCAGGATCGACCACACGAACAGCGGCATCTTGTGCAGGGTCATGCCCGGCGCGCGCATGTTGAAGATCGTGGTGATGAAGTTGATGGCGCCGAGGATCGACGAGGCACCCGCGAGATGGAGCGAGAGAATCGCGAAATCGACCGCCGGTCCCGGATGGCCCGAGGTCGACAGTGGCGCATACATGGTCCAGCCCGCGCCGACGCCGTTGGCGCCCGGCTCACCCTCGACGAAGGTGGACATCACCAGCAGCGCGAACGAGGCCGGCAGCAGCCAGAACGAGATGTTGTTCATGCGCGGGAACGCCATGTCGGGCGCGCCGATCATCAGCGGCACCATCCAGTTGCCGAAGCCGCCGATCATCGCCGGCATGACCATGAAGAAGATCATGATCAGGCCGTGCGAGGTCACGAACACGTTATAGGTGTGCGTCTCGTGGAATATCTGGACGCCCGGATACATCAACTCGGCACGGATCGCGATCGACATCGCCGCGCCGATGATGCCCGCGATCACCGCAAAGATCAGGTACATCGTACCGATGTCCTTGTGGTTCGTGGAGTAGAGATAACGCCGCCATCCGGTCGGATGGTGGGCGTGATCGTCATGGGCGTGATCGTCGTGTGTCGCTGCGCCTGTCGCCATGTTCAAAATCCTGCCTTGCAGTCCCTCTTGGACCTTGCGGTCCCGTCGCCCTTATTCCATCCGCGCCGTAAGCCGTGAGGCTTACTGCGCCGCCTGACCAGCCGAGGCGTAGGAATTCGCCGGGTTGGTCGCAAACTTCTTCTTCGCGCCTTCGACCCAGGTCGCGAATTCCTGGTCGCTCACGACCCTGACCGCGATCGGCATGAAGGCATGGTCCTTGCCGCACAGTTCCGAGCACTGGCCGTAGAACACGCCGGTCTTGGTGGCCTTGAACCAGCTCTCGTTGAGGCGGCCGGGGATCGAGTCGATCTTCACGCCGAAGGCCGGCACCGCGAAGGAGTGGATCACGTCGGCGCCGGTGGTCTGGATCCGCACCACCTTGTTGACCGGGACCACCATCTCGTTGTCGACGCCGAGCAGGCGCGGCTGCTTGTCCTTGTCGAGCAGCGAGTCGAACTCGAACTTGCCGTTATCCGGATAGGCGTAGGACCAGTACCACTGCTTGCCGGTGACCTTCACCGTGAGATCCGGCTTCGGCACGTCGAGCTCCAGGAACAGCAGGCGGAACGACGGCACCGCGATGCCGACCAGGATCAGCACCGGGATCAGCGTCCAGGCCACCTCGATCAGCGTGTTGTGGGTGGTCCTGGAGGGGACCGGGTTGGCCCTGGCGTTGAACTTCACCACCACGATGATGAGCAACGCGAGCACGAACAGCGTGATCAGGGTGATCAGCACCAGCAGGAAATTGTGAAACCAGATGATGTTTTCCATCACCGGGGTCACGCCTTCCTGCAGCGTGTGCTCCCACGGCGCCGGCTGCCCCATTTCGGCGAAGGCCGATCCCGCGGCGACAGACGCCACACCCGCCACCGCCAACCCCAGCAATTGCCTGCCCAACCGGCCAATCGACATCTTCATGCGCCTCGCGCTCCCTTGCATTATTCCCCAAAGCACCCCCGGCATGTGGCCGAAAATGCAGCACGATCCGCCCTGACAAACGGCCTTCCGGACATACCCGTCTCTGAGTCAAGGTGGGTACGGGAGCCAGATCGCTAGAACGCGTCGAAATCCAGCCTCTCAAACCATAATTCTCCGGCGCTCGCAATGCAGTAGTGGGGCCGAAAGCCATGCGCCTGCGATGAAGCTGCCGCTTGCGATTTTTCCTGCAAAATCAAGCGAAAGCACTTGGACCAATTGTCCATGCCGCTTGACAGGGGGATTACCGGATGTACCCACAGACAGGGCAGCGCACAGGAACCTGATTCGCTGCGGGCTGCCCCAATCCGGCGCGAGAATGGCTTCACGATCGCCTTCAAGGCGCCGTCATTGCGGTATCAGTCGACGCCTGAGCATGATCCGGAAGAGTGGAAACCGGTTTTCCGAAAGATCATGCTCAAACAAGAAGATGAGATCATGATTCGCTTCCGGGAAGCGCATCGTGGCGCGCGTGCTACCGGCGGCCGGACGGCCGGACCGACCGAACATCTATAAGGATCGACCCGGATGGGCGCTTCGAACATTCGTTTGACGATGGCCAGCCGGCTCGGCGGCCTCGCGATTCTGGCCCTCTGCCTCGGCCTTTCTCTTGGCCTGACCCAGCCGGCGAACGCGCAAGGCGCGGTGCGCTCGGTCCACGGCGACTGGCAGATCCGCTGCGACACTCCGCCCGGCGCCCAGGCCGAGCAATGCGCGCTGATCCAGAGCGTGGTAGCGGAAGACCGCTCCAATGCCGGCCTGACCGTGATCGTGCTGAAGACCGCCGACCAGAAGAGCCGCCTGATGCGCGTGGTCGCGCCGCTCGGCGTGCTGCTGCCCTCCGGCCTCGGCCTCAAGCTCGACAATCAGGACGTCGGCCGCGCCGGTTTTGTCAGGTGCCTGCCCAATGGCTGCGTCGCCGAGGTCGTGATGGACGACAAGCTGCTCGGCCAGCTCAAGAACGCCAAGACCGCGACCTTCATCATCTTCGAGACGCCCGAGGAAGGGATCGGCTTTCCGCTCAGCCTGAATGGCCTGGCGGAGGGGTATGACAAATTGCCCTAGCGGCGCCGAGCGGCACAGGAAAGCGTAGCCCGGATGGAGCGCAGCGCAATCCGGGGCCGCTCTCATCGCGGATGAACCAGTCCCGGATTTCGCTGCGCTTCATCCGGGCTAAGCCATCTCAGCGGACTCCCGCATAGTAGTCGAACAACGCGCTCGCCTCCGTGGACAGCCAGTCCGCCTCACCCGTCATGTAGCCTTCGACCTGTCCGGTGATGCCGATCAAAAATGAGATCGGCATGCCGTACAGCGCGAACGGCGTATCGACCTCGGCGACGTCGACGCGCGACACGAGACCGCCGGGATCGAAGCCGACCGCGAGGTGGCGCAGCTTGAGCTGCTTGACGTAGGGCGCGACCGGCGCGCGGTTGCGATCGGTGCTAACAGCGATAACCACGAGATCGCGACGACCGCTGGCGGCAAGGCGGTCCAGCATCGGCAGCTCGGTCCGGCACGCCGCGCACCAGGTGGCCCAGAAATTCACCAGCACCAGCTTGCCTTTGAACGCGGAGAGATCAAGCGCACCGCCGGTGAGCGCCGGGATCGCAACCGGCGGCACCGGGCGGGCGCCTTCGACCTGCGTGAACTGATGCCGGATGGTGCCGAATTGCGGCGGTCCCGACGCTGCGAGCACAGCTCCGGTGGGCATTGCGAGCGAGGCGCCGGCGCCAATCATGCCGGCAACGACGGCACGGCGCGTCGGTACGTGAGCTGACGTCATGACAAATTCTCCGCTTGGCTTGATCGCTGCATCGCTCAGGACCGGATGTAGGACCAGCCGGCTTCCTGCAATTCGATGATGCGCCCGGGCCCGTTCGGCACCAGGTCGACATGATCGAGCAGGACCAGCGGATGTCCCTCGGCGCGCTCCATGCCGAGCCTGGTGGCTTCGCAGACCACGAAGCGGATGTCCGGCGTGAGCCCCCTCGCCACCCGGAGCAGATCCTTCACCGGCGAGGTATCGGCGCGCAGCATGTGGACGCCGGCATTGTAGGCGACGACCTCGATCTCGAACGGCTCGTTGCGCTCCCGATAATATTTCGGGAGGTTGAGCGCGGTCGAGATCAGCGCCCGCATCGTGGTCGGGTCGTCGCTGTTGATCGGCAGCACCAGGCGGTGCATGCGCGGCTCCGGCTTGCTGGACTCAGGTTTCTTGGGCTCGGGTTTCGAGACCGCCGCGACCGAACCGGTGAGCAGCATTGTCGCGGCGAACGGCACCGCGAAGGCCAGCACCAGCCCGGTCACGACCATCAGCTTGCGGAGAGAGACGCGCATCGCGCTCGCCTCACGGCGCGCTCGCGAGCAGGGCGAACTGGCTGCGCTTGGCGTAGGCGACGATCACACTCAATGTCAGCAGCACGAGGGCGGGCACCGGCGAGCCGCCGATCACGAAAAGATGGCTGATGGTGGCGCCGACCATGATGCAGCTCAGCAGCACGCCGCCGAACGCCGCGACCGGGGGCAGCAGGATCAGGATCGCGCCGAGCAGCTCCAGCGATCCGGTGAAATAGCGGAACCACTGACCGAGCCCGATATGCTCGAATTCCTCGACCAGCATCGGCACGCCGTAAAGCTTGGCCGCGCCCGCGGCGGCAAAGGTCAAAGCGAGCAGTCCCCTGACGACCCAGAGGCTGACGGATTTCCAGCGCGACGGCGCCGCGGCAACTGCAACTGACATTGATGACTCCCGAGTTGTTCGTAAGGCCGGACCGCGGCCACCCGACCGATCGGCGGCTGGCCCGCGGCTTTCGGTGGTCTAAATTCGGGAGTAAGATGAAAAGAACAAGTAGGATGCTTTTTGTGAGGTAGTATGAAAAAACTGACTATTGAGCCTGCCGAGCCTCCGGCGGCGTCCGAGCCGTGCAACGGCGACCTGTCGGCGCAATTTCATCGCGCGCTGTCGGTGCTGGCCGGAAAATGGAAGGGCGACATCCTCTGGCAACTGGTCGAGCGCAAGCGGCGGTTCGGCGAGCTGCGCCAGTCGATCCCCGGCGTGACCCAGCATATGCTGACCACGCAGCTGCGCGATCTCGAGGCCAACGGCCTCGTCAAGCGCACGGTCTATCCCGAGGTGCCGCCCCGGGTTGAGTACGAGATGACGCCGTCCGCCAAGGCGCTCAAGCCGGTGTTCGATGAACTGTACCGCTGGGCACAGGAGCATGGCTTTCCGACCTCGGCGCAGGGCACCGCACAGCCGAAGCCGCAATCGGGCGATGCAGCCGAGCGCGAAAGCCCGCCGCGGAAGGCGGATCGGCGCTCAAGGTGATGACGACAAGGTGAGGACGCCGACGGGGCACTGTGATCGACAGTACAGCCGCAGGCACTCCCGGTTTGCCACCCCAACCACTATCTTTGGTGATCGCCGTCCGGGCCTGAACCGGGACCGGTACAGGTTTCCGGGTTGTAAGATGAGTTTTCCGCTCGTCTCTGCTTCAATCCCCCGAAATCCCTGCTGCGGGTTCCCCACTGGCAATCAGTTGCGCTTCAGGCAAGGATGACGAGGAATCGCCAAGCAATCGCATTGCGTCGGAGTGACCATGACCAATCCCGCCACGACCTCCCTGCTCGACCGCGCCAATCTGGACCGCGATGCCGTCCGCCGCGAGGTGTCCCGCGGCCTTGAAGGCGCCGACGACGGCGAGCTGTTCCTGGAGTTCGGGCAGACCGAGGCGCTGGTGTTCGACAACGGAAGGCTGAAGCAGGCGACCTATGACACCTCGCAGGGCTTTGGCCTGCGCGCGGTCAAGGACGACGCGGTCGGCTATGCGCATTCCTCCGACGTCTCGATCCCGGCGCTGATCCGCGCCGCGGATGCGGTCGCGGCCGTGCGCGGCGGCTATGCCGGCACTTTCGCCGCGGCGCCCGCCCACACCAACATCAAGCTCTATGGCGACGAGAACCCGCTGGACGGCCCGGCGTTCGAGGCCAAGGTCAAGCTGCTCGGCGAGATCGACGCCTATGTCAGGGACAAGGACCCGCGGGTGCGTCAGGTCTCGGCCAGCCTCACCGCGACCTGGCAGGTGGTCGAGATCCTGCGGCCCGACGGCGAGAGCTATCGCGACATCCGCCCGCTGGTGCGCGTCAACATCTCCGTCGTCGCCGGCCAGGGCGACCGCCAGGAGAGCGGCAGCAAGGGCTATGGCGGCCGCGAGGGCTATGCCCGCTTCATCGAGACCAAGGCCTGGCGCGACGCCGCCGACGGCGCGCTGCGCGAGGCGCTGGTCAATCTCGAATCGGTGCCGGCGCCCGCCGGTGAGATGGACGTGGTGCTCGGCGCCGGCTGGCCCGGCGTGATGCTGCATGAGGCCGTCGGCCACGGGCTCGAGGGCGATTTCAACCGCAAGCAGACCTCCGCCTTTGCCGGCCTGATGGGCCAGCAGGTCGCGGCCAAGGGCGTCACCGTGGTCGACGATGGCACCATGGCCTCGCGCCGCGGCTCGCTCTCGATCGACGACGAGGGCACGCCAACCAACCGCACCGTGCTGATCGAGGACGGCATTCTGGTCGGCTACATGCAGGACCGCCAGAACGCCCGGCTGATGGGCATGAAGCCGACCGGCAACGGTCGTCGGCAGAGCTATGCCCATGTGCCGATGCCGCGCATGACCAACACCTACATGCTGTCGGGCGACCGCGACCCGGCCGAGATCATCGCCTCGGTGAGGAACGGCATGTACGCCGCCAATTTCGGCGGCGGCCAGGTCGACATCACCTCGGGCAAGTACGTGTTCCAGTGCACCGAGGCCTACAAGATCGAGAACGGCAAGCTCGGCGCGCCGCTGAAGGGCGCCATGCTGATCGGCAACGGACCGACCGATCTCCACAGGATCACCATGATCGGCAACGATCTTGCGCTGGATACGGGAATCGGCACCTGCGGCAAGAACGGCCAGGGCGTGCCGGTCGGCGTTGGCCAACCGACGCTCAGGATGGAACGGATTACGGTCGGAGGAACGGGCTAGTGAGCAGCGGAAACGAAGTCGTGACGGCCAAGCCGACCAGCTGGCGCGGGCAGGCCGTGCAACTGGCCGCGATCGTGGCCGTCGTGTTCCTCGCCAAGGGCGCGATCGCGGAGCCGTTCTACGTGCCGTCGGGATCGATGGAGCCGACGCTGCTGATCGGCGACGCGCTGGTCGCCTCGAAATATCCCTATGGCTACGGCGCGGCTTCGCTGCCGATCCAGATCACGCTGCCGGAAACCGGCCGCGTGTTCGGCGAGGCGCCGAAGCGCGGCGACGTTGTCGTGTTCCGCTGGCCGGGCGACCGCTCGCAGGCCTGGGTCAAGCGCGTGGTCGGGCTGCCCGGCGACCGCATCCAGATGCGGCAGGGTCAGCTCTTCATCAACGATCATGCGGCGACGCTGAAGCCCGACGGCACCGGCTTCGCCGAAGACGATCGCGGCGGCGGCGAAGAGGCGTATCGCTACATCGAGACGCTGCCGAACGGCGTCAACCACGCGATCTTCAAGATCCGCGACAACGGCCGGCTCGACAACACCCAAGAGGTGACGGTGCCGCCGGGCAAACTGTTCGTGCTCGGCGACAATCGGGACAATTCCGCCGATAGCCGCGTGCCGGTGCGCGACGGCGGCGTCGGCCTCTTGCCGATCGACAATCTGATCGGCCGCGCCGACGCCGTGGTCGGCTCCTGGGACCTCGGCATCCGCAGCCAGCCGGTCTGGACCTGGCTCTCAGGCTTCCGCCTCGCGCGCTTCTTCACCTCGGTGCAGTAGACGCGTAGCCCGGATGGAGCGCTGCGCAATCCGGGATCTCCCACTCTGCAAGATGTCCCGGATTTCGCTTCGCTCCATCCGGGCTACATTCCTTGCGGGATGATAGTCGTGACCTTCGACGACATCAGGCACATCGCGCTGGCATGGCCGGAGGTCGAGGACGGCTCTTCCTACGGCACGCCGGCGCTGAAGGTGCGCAACAAGATGCTGGTGCGGCTCAAGGAGGACGGCGACAGCCTGGTGATTCCGGGCGTCCCGCCGGAGGAGCGCGACATGCTGGTCGAGCATCAGCCCAAGGTGTTCTACTTCACCGATCACTACCGCGACTACCCGACGGTCCTGATCCGCCTGTCGAAGGCCAAACGTCAGACCGTCGAGCCCTTGCTGCGCCGGCACTGGCGCACGCTGGCGTCGAAGAAGGCGGTCCGGGACTACGACGCGACCGCCTCGTCGTGACGCAGGACGAATTCCTCGCAGCCGCGCTGCGCAACCCGGCCAATCAAGCCATCACCGACGAGTTGTACCGCCTCGGTCTGCCCGATGCGTGGCTGGTCGCCGGCTGCCTGGTGCAGACCGTGTGGAACGTGCTGACCAGCCGGCCGCTCGATCATGGCATCAGCGACCACGACATCTTCTATTTCGATCCGGATACCTCATGGGAGGCCGAGGATGCGGTGATCCGTGAGCTCAAGGCACGGCTCGGCCGTCTCGGTGTCGCGATCGAGGTGCGCAACCAGGCCCGCGTCCATCTCTGGTATCCCGACAAGCACGGCCTGCCCTACCCGGCGCTGTCGCGTTCGACCGACGGCATCGATCGCTTCCTCACCGAAAACACGCAGATCGGCATCCGCCGCACCACGCGCGGCCACGACGTCTATGCGCCGAACGGTTTCGATGATGTCGCCGGCATGATCGTGCGGCCGAACCGGACCGCGAACTTTTCGCCGGCGAACTATGCGACGAAGGCGGCGCGCTGGAAGGCGCTCTGGCCCGAGATCACGGTGCTGGCGGCGGAGTAGCCCGTCGTCGCGTAGCCCGGATGAAGCGCAGCGAAATCCGGGGCAGGCCCATCCACGGTGAGCGCGGTCCCGGATTACGCTTCGCCTCATCCGGGCTACGGATTCACCGCACCACGCCCGACGTGAACCCCGCCTTGCGGCGCGGCGGCTTGATCTCTTTCTTCAGGAAGCAATGCGCGTCGCGGCCGGCATAGCCGGGCCGGGCGTAGGTCCAGGCGCGGCACTTGTTGTCGGCGGTGCAGGCGGCCTGGCAGGCCTCGTCGCCGTCGCTGCTCTTCAGCTCGAAATTCTTGTAGTCTCCGCCGAGGCGGTCGATCGAAGTTTCGATGGCGCCGTTGCGCGGTTCGACCACGCCCGCGCCGCGCACCCCGGAGACGCAGCAGACGTTCTGCACCCGTGGCGGCACGGTGCTCTTCAGCCAGCACACCGCCCCATTATTGGCGTCGGTCGGATAGTTGAAGCTCCAGGCGCGGCAACGGCGGTCACGCTCGCAGGTCAGCGCGCAATCGGCCGGATCGCCCGTCGTCACCGGCGCGTTGAGATAGTCGCCGCCGGGGCGGTCGAAATTGGTCTGCGCCAATGCCGGGCGTGCGACGACCGCGGCCGCGAGAGCCGCAAACACCACCACACACGCCCTAAAGAGGCGGCCTATCCCCATGAGATTGCTTTCAAATTCGCGCAGCCCCGCGCGTTTCGCGGGGCGTCATTTGAACGCCATGAACCTGTACGGCTGATGAACGGCGGGTGCGACACCACCGCCGTTCGCGCGCGCCTCACGCCCGGATCGGATCCAAGCGGGGACTAAAAGGCGTATTCCTGATAGGCCGGTTCCACCGAGCCCTTCCAGGGACCGTTGAACTTCTCCAGCATCTCCTCGGCCGGCGAGCGGCCGGCCTCGATGATGCGCTCGAGCGGTTCGAGGAAGCGGCTCTCGTCGCGTCCGAGATGATCGATCCGGCCGCGCCGCCGCAATCCGGCATGCGACAGGATCAGGCACTCCTTGGCGATCTCGAACAGATAGCGATCCTTGATCCGCGACTTGAAGCCGAAACGCGGCACGTCGTCACGCAGCGCCTGCCGCTCCGGCGCGGTCCAGTGGCGGACGATGTCCCAGGCGGCATCGAGGCTGTCATTGTCGTAGAGCAGCCCGACCCAGAACGCCGGCAGCGCCGGCAGCCGGCCCCACGGCACGCCGTCGGCGCCGCGCATTTCGAGGTAACGCTTCAACCGCACCTCGGGGAAGATCGTCGAGAGGTGATTGGCCCAGTCCGACAAGGTCGGGCGCTCGCCCGGGAAGGCGGCATTCTTGCCGGCGAAGAAATCCCGGAACGAGGAGCCGGAGACGTCGATATATTCCTCGCCCCGCTTGACGAAATACATCGGAACGTCGAGCGCGTAATCGACATAGCGCTCGAAGCCCATGCCGTCCTCGAACGCGAACGGCACCATGCCGCTGCGCGCATTGTCGGTGTCGCGCCAGATCTCGGAACGGAACGACAGGAAGCCGTTGGGCTTGCCTTCGGTGAACGGCGAGTTGGCGAACAAGGCGGTCGCGATCGGCTGCAACGCCAGCGACACCCGCAGCTTCTTCACCATGTCGGCTTCGGAGGAGAAGTCGAGATTAGTCTGCACCGTGCAGGTCCGGAACATCATGTCGAGGCCGTATTTGCCGACCTTCGGCATGTAGTTTCGCATGATCTTGTAACGCCCCTTGGGCATCACGGGGATCTGCGCGCGCGACCAGGACGGCGTCATGCCGAGGCCGAGGAAGCCGATGCCGAGCGGGGTTGCGATCTCCCGCACCTGCGCCAGATGCGCCATCAATTCCGACTGCGTCTGATGCACGGTTTCGACCGGCGCGCCCGACAGTTCGAACTGCCCGCCGGGCTCGAGCGAAATCGCGCCGCCGCCGGTGACGTCATAGAGGCCGATGATGTTGCCGCGCTCCATGATCGGCTCCCAGCCGAGCAAGAGCTTCATGCCCTCGAGCAGCGCGCCGATGCCCTTGGCGCCTTCATAGGGCACGGGCTGATGGCCCTCCAGCGTGAACGGAGTCTTCTCGTGCTCGGTGCCGATCCGGAATTCGGACTCAGGCTTCACGCCGGCTTCAAGCCACGCCACGAGTTCGTCGCGCGACTGCAGCGGCGTCATGTCGATCTGGTCACGCGCCATAGATAATCCAACTCAAAGGCGCTTCGATCGAAGGCGCGCGGTGGCAGGGACATCCGCGAGCCACAACGGCTGCGGATGATGGAATCAGCAATATCATCGGGCAGGCACGCCGTCTCGCGCAGGCGCAGCCTTGCTGTCAGCCTTGGTCTCGTTCTTGACGTCGCCTTTGGCGTCGCCGCAGGCGCAGCCGAGCCGGTCGAGCAGGCCGCACAGCCTGGTTGCGTCGGCGTCGGATAATTTCGAGCCGACATGCTTGTCGATCGCGGCGGAATAGGCGTTCCACATCCGCTTCTGCAGCTCGCGTCCAGCCTCGGTGATCTCGACGAACTGGCCGCGCTTGTCGATCTTGCATTCGCGGCGGGCGGCGAGCCCCTCGTCGACCAGCTTGTCGATCAGCCGCGAGGTCGAATATTGCGGGATCAGCATCTGGCGCTCGAGCTCGACCGGACGCAGCTCGCCCGACGGCGCGCGGGACAGCTCGAGCAAAGCGTCATACCAGGCGAGCGGCGGAAAACCGGCCTTCTTCAAATCCTGCTCGACGCAGTCCAGCACCCGGCTCGGCACCCGCATCAGGCGGATCCAGGCGGCCGTCGCCTCGCTCGATAGCTTGCGTTTCATGGTCTAGCTCATAGGGTCCCGGCACCGACTGTACCGCACTGAATGCATCTGCATCAATCTTGACTATTTCATGCAGGCGCATGTAGGCAATCCCTCTCCGGACGCCAAGAACAAGGGAAGGAATACCCCTATGAAGCTTTATTACACCCCCGGTGCCTGCTCCCTCTCCCCCCATATCGCCCTGCTCGAGGCCGGGCTGCCCTACGACCTGGTCAAGGTCGATCTCCGCGCCAAGAAGCTCGAAAACGGCGACGATTTCCTCCAGGTGAACCCCAAGGGCCAGGTGCCGGCGCTGACGCTGGATACCGGCGAGATGGTCACCGAGGGGCCAATCATCATCCAGATGATCGCCGACAAGGCCGCCGACAAGAAGCTGGCACCGGCGAGGGACTCCAACGAG
Organism: Bradyrhizobium sp. USDA 3315; assembly: GCF_054056795.1. Lineage (NCBI taxonomy): Bacteria > Pseudomonadati > Pseudomonadota > Alphaproteobacteria > Hyphomicrobiales > Nitrobacteraceae > Bradyrhizobium > Bradyrhizobium sp. USDA 3315. The sequence continues at coordinate 1,069,566 of NZ_JBSRYP010000001.1, forward strand.
CGCTACAAGCTGCTCGAATGGCTGAACTACACCACGACCGAGCTGCACAAGAATCTCGGTCCGATGTTCTCGCCCGTGCTCGCCGACGACGCCAAGGCCTTCTTCAAGGACCGCGCCATGGGCAAGTTCAAATATGTCGAGAGCCAGCTCGCCGGACGCGACTATTTGATGGGCAACCAGTTCACGGTCGCCGACGGCTACCTCTTCACCATGATCATGTGGGCGCAGGACCGGCTCGGCTTCGACTTCTCCGGCCTGCCGAACGTGACGGCCTACAAGGCCCGCGTCGCGGCGCGCCCGAAGGTGCAGGAGGCGCTGAAGAAGGAAGGCCTGCTCAAGGCGGCCTGAGCCGAACAAGGCCGGCCTCGTGGCACCACGCGGCCGGCCCTTGCCGATAATTGTCGACAGGAAGAAGCTGGCCACGACCCATCTGCTGCCGGGCATGCCGGTCGAGGTGTGTCCGACCACCGAGCGGACGGTGCTCTCCTGTTTGATGAAGCCGCTGGCCGACCAGGTCCACCGCGCCTTCAGGGAGAAATGAACGGTGCAAACCTTCAGGACGTGCTGGAACAAAATCAATTTAATCGGCATTCTACCGATTAAGACTACTTTCGGCTGAGGGCGTGGCCGTCCTTGTTCGAGCGATCCAACTGACTGACTATGACCTGCGGCGCGCCCTCCGCTCCAACTGGTCTAAAAATGTGACGATCGCCTTTACCCTTTTATTGACCAGCACCCTGGTTGGGCTGGCAACCAGTTTGTACTTTCGGGTTTGGACATTGATGCTGGAGTCGCCGCTGGTCGCGGTGCTCGCGGCGATCGTGCTCCAATCCGACGGCTTTTCCTTTGCCACCGGTGCTCCGATCGTCGTCGCCTGTCTCGCCTTCAACCAGTTCGCCTATCTCGCCGGCGCCTTGCTCTCTCCGGGGACTGACGGCTCAATGGCGGAAGAAATTGACGGCCTGCCAGACCGTCGCGGCGAGCACAATATCCGCGGCCAGAACGAGTAGCGCGAGGCCGGCCCATGACGGGCCCTTGCCCCGCAGACGCAGCGGCTTCCGCCATCGCGACGACCGCAGGGAAGACAAGGAATCCTTCGCCGCGATCTCCGCGGCTCCTTCCTTGAACGCAGAACTCATCGCACGACACCCTCACGCTGATCGTCGCCCCGGCGATCGACGAGCAAGAGTGATGCCAGCAGCGTGGTGCCAGTGGGGAACGAGCGTGGCGGGACTTTGACGCGCATGACCGTCGCACAACAGGATCAAGTCGGATCGATGACCGGCTTGATCCTGCGCGAGTTCGCCTCAGAAGTTTACGCCGCCTGCTTCTTCGGCGGGAAGCGGCCGTAGAAGGTTTCGCCCTTGGCGGCCATCTCCTCGAGCAGCTTCGGCGGCGTGAAGCGCGAGCCGTACTTCTTCTCGAAGCTGTGGCAGAGTGCGACGAAGTTCCTGGTGCCCATGAAGTCGATGTAGGACAGCGCACCGCCGGTGAAGGGCGCGAAGCCGAAGCCGAGGATTGAGCCGACATCGGCCTCGCGCACGTCGGTGATGACGTGATCCTCGACGGTGCGCGCGGCCTCCACCGCCTGCACCACCAGGAAGCGCTGCTTCAACTCCTCGACGCTGAGCGTGTCGGGATCGAGGTGCTTCGGCTGCAGATTGGCGAGCCCCGGCCACAGGCTCTTCTGGCCCTTGCCCTTCTCGGGATAGTCGTAGAAGCCCTTGCCGTTCTTGCGGCCGAAGCGGCCCTGCTTCTCGACCATCTCGACCATCAGCTTCTTCTGCGCCTGGTCGATCGCATTGGGGCCGAGATCAGCCTCGGTCGCCTTGGTGATCTTCAGGCCAAGATCGAGCGCGACCTCGTCCTGCAGCGACAGCGGCCCGACCGGCATGCCGGCCATCTTGGCGGTGTTCTCGATCATCGCCGGCGGCACGCCCTCGAGCAGCATCTCGTTGCCCTCGGAGATGTAACGCATCACGCAACGGTTGGCGAAGAAACCCCTCGAGTCGTTCACCACGATGGGCGTCTTGCCGATCGCGCGCACATAGTCGAGTGCGGTCGCCAGCGCGACGTCGCCGGTGTTCTTGCCGAGGATGATCTCGACCAGCATCATCTTCTCGACCGGCGAGAAGAAGTGGATGCCGATGAACTTGCCCTGGTCCTTGAACTCCTCGGCCAGCGAATTGATCGGCAGCGTCGAGGTGTTGGAGGCGAAGATCGCGCCCGGCTTCAACAGCGGCTGGGCCTTGGCATAGGTATCCGCCTTGACCTTGCGATCCTCGAACACCGCCTCGATGACGAGGTCGCAGTCCGAGATCACGTTGTAGTCTGATGTGGCCGAGATCCGCGCCAGGATGGCATCGGCCGCGTCCTGCTTCATCCGTCCCTTGGCGATCAGGCCGTCGACCACGGTCTTGGCGTGGCCCTTGCCCTTGTCGGCGCTCTCCTGGTCGCGATCGACCAGCACGACGTCGATGCCGGCCTGCGCCGAGACATAGCCGACGCTGGCGCCCATGAAGCCGGCGCCGATCACGGCGAGCTTCTTGACCTTGGTCGGCGGCATGCCCGCCGGGCGGCGAGCGCCCTTGTTCAATTCCTGCATCGACAGGAACAGCGAGCGGATCATCGCCGCCGCTTCCTTCGAGCGCAGCACCTTGGTGAAGTAGCGCGACTCGACCCGCAGCGCGGCGTCGATCGGCAGCTGCAGGCCCTCATAGACGCAGCTCATGATGGCGCGCGCGGCCGGATAATTGTCGTAGGTCTCGCGGCGATAGATCGCATTGCCGGCCGGGAACATCTGCATGCCCATCTTGGAGAAGACGGGGCCGCCGGGCAACTTGAAGCCCTTCTCGTCCCACGGCGCGACCGCCTTGCCGCCGCCCTTGATCCAGTCCTTCGCGGCCTTGATCAAATCGGCCGCCGGCACCACCGCGTGAATCAGGTTGAGTGCCTTGGCGCGGGTGAGATTGACCGCCTCACCCTTGAGCAGCAATTGCATCGCGTCCGCCGGCTGCACAAGACGCGGCACGCGCTGGGTGCCGCCGGCGCCGGGGAACAGGCCAACCTTGATCTCGGGCAGGCCGAGCCGGGTCTTCGGGTTCTCGGCCGCGACGCGGTAGTGGCAGGCCAGCGTGATCTCGAAGCCGCCGCCGAGCGCAAGGCCGTTGATCGCGGCGACCCACGGCTTGCCCGAGGTCTCGATCGCGCGGAACGACTGCGACATCTGGCGGCTCTGCTCGAACAGCATCTGGTTCGCGGCTTCCTCGCCCTTCTCCTTGAAGAGCTGCGCGTAAGAGCGGTTCATGCCCTCGAGCATCGAGAGGTCGGCGCCGGCGCAGAACGCCTCCTTCGCCGAGGTGATCACGACACCCTTGATCGCAGGATCGCTGGTCGTCTGCTTGATGATCTCGCCGATCTCCTGGGTCGAGATCTCGTCGAACACGTTCATCGAACGATCAGGGATGTCCCAGGTGACGAGCGCAATGCCGTCGGCGTCGACGTCGAACTTGAAATTCTTGTAAGCCATGTTGCTCGCTCCCCTCGCCTCAGACGCGCTCGATAATGGTGGCGGTGCCCATGCCGCCGCCGATGCACAGCGTCACCAGCGCGGTTTCCTTGTTGGTGCGCTCGAGCTCGTCGAGCACGGTGCCGAGGATCATCGCGCCGGTCGCCCCTAACGGATGGCCGAGCGCGATCGCGCCGCCATTGACGTTGATCTTGGCGTTGTCGATGTCGAACGCCTGGATGTAGCGCAGCACCACCGAGGCGAAGGCCTCGTTGAGTTCGAACAGGTCGATGTCCGACTTCTTCATGCCGGAGCGCTCGAACAGCTTTTCGGTGACGTCGACCGGGCCGGTCAGCATCATCGCGGGCTCCGAGCCGATATTGGCGAATGCGCGGATCTTCGCCCGCGGCTTCAACCCGTGCTTGGCGCCCGCCTCCTTGCTGCCGAGCAGCACGGCGCCGGCGCCGTCGACGATGCCGGAGGAATTACCGGCGTGATGCACGTAATTGACCTTCTCGACCTCGGGATGCGACTGGATCGCCACCGCGTCGAAGCCGGCCATCGCCGCCATCGCCGCGAAGGACGGCTGCAGCTGCGCCAGCGACTGCATCGTCGTGGTCGGGCGCATGTGCTCGTCCTTGGCGAGGATGGTCAGGCCGTTGACGTCCTTGACCGGCACCACCGACTTGCCGAAGCGGCCCTCGTCCCAGGCCTTGGCCGCACGCTGCTGGCTCTGCACCGCGTAAGCGTCGACGTCGTCACGCGAGAAACCGTATTTGGTCGCGATCAAATCGGCCGAGATGCCCTGCGGCATGAAATAGGCCGGCACCGCCATCGAGGGATCCATCGGCCAGGCGCCGCCGGAGGCGCCGATGCCGACGCGGCTCATCGATTCCGCGCCGCCACCGATCACGAGCTCATGCTGGCCGCTCATGATCTGGGCCGCGGCGAAGTTCACGGCATCGAGGCCGGAGGCGCAGAAGCGGCTGATCTGCACGCCCGGCACCTTCTCGCCGAGGCCGGCGTTCAGCGCCGCGAAGCGGGCGATGTCGGAGCCGGCCTCGCCGACCGGGTCGACGACGCCGAGCACGACGTCATCGACGGAATCCTCGGGAAGATTGTTGCGCTCCTTGAGCGACTTCAGCGGCACCGTGGCGAGCGCCAGCGCGGTGACCTCGTGCAGTGCGCCGTCGGCCTTGCCGCGGCCGCGCGGGGTACGAACGTGATCGTAGATGTATGCCTCAGGCATGACGCCCTCCTTGATATGAGGATCATAATATATACGGAAAGACCCGCCGCCGCAGCAGTGCGGCGGCAATTTTCAGGGCTTTCTTGTTTGACGCGTTTTCCTCACGCGAACCGGTCTCCACTTCGCTGGAAAACGCGTCAGAACGCTTCCGCGGCCAATTCCATCGTGGTGGCGCTGCCGCTCTGGATCCGGGCCAGATGCACGGCGGTCTCCGGCAGCAGCTTCTCCATGAAGAAGCGGCCGGTCACAAGCTTGGTGTTGAGGTAGGGCGTGGTGCCGGCGGCGGCCTTGTCCTGCGCCACCTTGGCCATCTTCGCCCACATATAGCCGAGCGCGACGAGGCCGAACAATTTCATGTAGTCGGTCGCGGCGGCGCCGGCATTGTCGGGCTTGGCCAGCGCGTTCTGCATCAGCCAGCCGGTGGCCTGCTGCAGATGGCCGAGCGCGGTGGAGAGCGGGGTGATGAACGGCTTCATCGCCTCGTCGGCGCCATGCTCCTTGGCGAAAGCGCCGACCTCGCCGAAGAACGCCATCGCCGCACGGCCGCCGTCGCGCGGCAGCTTGCGGCCGACCAGGTCGAGCGCCTGGATGCCGTTGGCGCCCTCATAGATCATCGCGATGCGCGCATCGCGCACGAACTGCTCCATGCCGTGCTCGGCGATGTACCCATGGCCGCCGAACATCTGCTGCGCCGAGACCGTGTTGGCGAACCCGGTGTCGGTCAGGACGCCCTTCAGCACCGGCGTCATCAGGCCCATGTGATCGTCGGCAGCCTGGCGATCCCCAGCGTCGTTGGAGCGGTGCGCGACGTCGCTCTTCAGCGCGGTCCATACCACCATGGCGCGCGCCGCCTCGTTGAAGGCGCGGATGGTGAGCAGCGTGCGGCGCACGTCGGGATGTACGATGATCGGATCAGCCGGCTTCTCGGGTTCCTTCACGCCGGTCAGCGAGCGACCCTGCAGGCGCTCGCGGGCATAAGCGACCGCGTTCTGATAGGCGACCTCGGACTGCGCGAGGCCCTGCACGGCGACGCCGAGGCGAGCCTCGTTCATCATCACGAACATGCCCTGCATGCCCTTGTTCTCTTCGCCGATCAGCCAGCCGGTGGCGTTGTCGTAGTTCATCACACAGGTGGAATTGCCGTGGATGCCCATCTTGTGCTCGATCGAGCCGCAGCTGACGCCGTTGCGCTGCCCGAGCGAGCCGTCGGCATTGACCAGCACCTTCGGCACCACGAACAGCGAGACGCCCTTGATGCCGGCCGGCGCGCCTTCGATGCGCGCCAGCACGAGATGGATGATGTTCTCAGTGAGGTCGTGCTCGCCGGCGGAGATGAATATCTTGGTGCCCGTGATCTTGAAGCTGCCGTCGGCCTGGCGCACCGCCTTGGTGCGGAGCAGGCCGAGATCGGTGCCGCACTGCGGCTCGGTCAGGTTCATGGTGCCGGTCCACTGGCCGGCGACCATCTTCGGCACATAGGTCTGCTTCTGCTCGGGGGTGCCGTGCACCAGCAGCGCCGCGGTCGCGCCCATCGTCAGCCCTCCATACATCGAGAACGCCATGTTGGCGGAGATCTGGAATTCGTTGACGGCCTGCGAGAGCGTCACCGGCAGGCCCTGGCCGCCGAATTCCGTCGGCGCCGAGAGGCCGAGCCAGCCGCCTTCGGCGACCTGCCTGAAGGCATCCTTGAAGCCCTTCGGCGTGGTGACGCTGCCGTCGTCATTGCGCTTGCAGCCCTCGAGATCGCCTGTGCGATTGAGCGGCTGCAACACCTCTTCGCTGAGCTTGGCGGCCTCGCCGAGGATCGCCTCGCGCACATCGGCCGAGGCATCGGTGAAGCCGGGAAGATTGCCGTAGCGATCGATCTGGAAAACGTCGTTGAGCAGGAAGCTGACGTCTTCGACGGGGGCTTTGTAGGTTGGCATGCTGATCTCCCGGCTGGCTCGTGGCCGCATATGCGACGGACGCTGCGCAGCGTGTCCTTGGGTTGTTGGAGCGGACCTTATCCGGTTCCGGAGGTCCGCGGCAGATGCTATCGCGACTGTGATTGCGACGTTGCGCCGCTTTGCTTCATCAACTCCTCGCCCATCATCCGATGCAGCAGGTTGATCGCCTTGAGCGGACGCACCATCACCTTGAAATGCGTGATCCGGCCGTCACCATCGAACGTGATGATGTCGACGCCGTTGAGCTTGATGCCGTCGATCTCGTTCTCGAATTCGAGCACCGCGCCGGTGTCATTGCGCCACTCGCCGAGATACTTGAAGGTCGGGCCGCCGAGCACCTTGGCGGCGCTGGTGAGATATTTGAAGGTGATGTCGCGGCCGCGCTGCGGCGTGTGCACGACCGGACTTTCGAACACCGCGTCGGGATGCAGCAGGTCCCACAGAGCGGCGGTGTCGTGGGACTTCATGTAGGCGTACCACTTGTCGAGGCCCGGCTTGCTCATTCGGACGTCTCCTGCGGCGGGGTTAAGAAGCCTGGACATCGGCGCGCGCGACAGGGCGGCACGCCGATCACCATATGCATATTGACGCATATGCACACTAACGCATAAAGTCAAGCGAACTTCAGAATGGCCTTTTGGGGAACTGAGATGGAGGTGGGCGTTGGCACTCGGTGACGCAATCCTTGCCTGCCTCACGGAACGTCCGATGACGGGCTATGAGCTCGCCAAGACGTTCGATGCGTCGATCGGCTTCTTCTGGAAGGCCGACCATCAGCAGATCTACCGGGAGCTCTCGCGGCTGCGCGACAAGGGCCATGTCCAGGGCCGCGAGGTGGTGCAGTCCGGCAAACCCAACAAGCTGGTCTATACCCTGACCGCCGAAGGCCGCGCGGCGCTGAAGCACTGGGCAGCGCGCCCGAGCGTGCCGCCCTCGATCAAGGATGACCTTCTGGTCCGGCTCTATGCGCTCGACTGCGTCGATATCGAGCCGCTGCGCAACGACCTGATGGCGCGGCTGGAGCATCACCGCGACCGCTATGAGCGCTATGAGCGCCTGCTCAACAAGCGCTTCCCCGACGGCACCGCGCCGCCGGCCGATGTCGGCAAGATGCTCAGTCTGCGCCTCGGCATGCGCCATGAGCGGATGGTGGTGGAATGGTGCGAGGAGGCGCTCGACGCGCTCTCGGCCATGTCCGGCCGCAGCAATGTGCTGCCGCTCGACGACGGCAAGCGCGAAAGCAACGGCTAGAAACAAATCTCCAACCTCCCCTTGAAAAGGGGAGGTCGCTTTGCTCGAAGAGCAAAGCGGGTGGGGATCATCTCTCTCCACACGCAGCAGTGTGTGCGGCAAACCCCCATCCCGACCTTCCCCCTTTCAGGGGGAAGGAGAAGAGGAGCAGCACCGCAGGGCATTGTCCTGATCCGGCGCAACAGGTTCCCGGATTCCCTAACTTTAGCGCCCGTCGGCCGCATTCCTTAACCCGTTATTTACCGTGACGGGAAAAAGTCAGCAGCTGAAGCAGACGCCCGGCGCAGAATTCGATTGTCTCTTAACGGGAATGCGCGGGGAGGCTGCGGGCGCAGGGTGTAGCGCCGGAGTCGGGACCGGACGGAATCATGAATTCGCGCGTATCGTGGAGTGTTGACGGCATCGATCCCTCCGTCCGCGACAGGGCCGAGGCGGCTGCGCGCCGCGCCGGCATGTCGTTGAACGACTGGCTCAACTCCACCGTCGGTGAACCGAGCCCGCCGGATTGGCGCATGGAGCAACGGCAGCCGATGCCGAGCCGGGAAAGCCGCGAGGTCGCCGATATCCACCAGCGGCTCGACGCCATCACCCGGCAGATCGAACAGATTGCAAAGCCTCTGACGCGCGCCGAAGCGGTGCGCGCCGAAGTGCCGCGCGGCCAGCCCGCCGTCGCGCGGCAGCTGAACGACGCGATTTCGCGCCTCGATGCCCGGCTGTCGCAAATTTCGCGGCCGCAGGCGGCGCGCGAGCCGCAGCCACAGCCGATGCGTGAGTCGCAGATGCAGCGCGAGCCGCAGATGCATGACCGGCAACTGGAGGAGAGGCTGCGCCAGGCGGAGGCGGTCGAGCGCGCCGCAGCCCAGGTCTATCGCCCCTCGCCGCCACTGAGCCCGGCCTCGTTCGATTTCGCGATCGCGGAGATCGCCGCGCGCCAGAACGAGCTCGACGTATCGGCACAACGGCAGATGCCGCCGCGCGGCACGCCGCCGATGCCGCAATCGACGCCGCCGATGGCCGCCTATGCGCCACCGCCGCCTGCCGGGCCCGACTTCTCCTCGCTCGAGCGTCAGCTGCTCAAGATCACGAGCCAGATCGAGGCGCTGCAGCGGCCCGACCATATTGAGCAGTCGATCGCGGCCTTCCGCGGCGAGCTTGCGGAAATCCGCCAGGCGATCACCGAGGCGATGCCGCGCCGGGCGATCGAGTCGATCGAGAACGAGATCCGCTCGCTGCATCACCGGATCGACGAGCTCCGCCAGGAGGGCCGCAACGGCCAGGGCCAGGCGATCGCCGGCATCGAACGCGCGCTGTCGGAAATCCGCGAGTCGCTGCGCACGCTGACGCCCGCCGAGCAGCTCACCGGCTACGACGAGGCGATCCGCAATCTCGGCGCCAAGCTCGACATGATCCTGCGCGCCAACGACGATCCGTCGACGGTGCATCAGCTCGAGAGCGCGATCGCCGCGCTGCGCGCCATCGTCTCCAACGTCGCCTCCAACGACGCGCTGCTGCAGCTCTCCGGGGACGTGCATGCGCTGGCCGCGAAGGTCGACCAGCTGTCGCAGATGTCGCGCGCCGAGAGCCATGGCGATGCCTTCGCCGGGATCGAGCAACGCATTGCCGCATTGGCCTCGACGCTGGAGACCCGCGAGCGGCCGGCCGGCTATGACAACACCGATGCCATCGAAGGCGCCCTGCGCTCGCTGTCGGAGCGGATCGACCGCCTGCAGGTCGGCAACGACAGTTCGTCGGCATTCACCCATCTCGAGCAGCGCGTCTCGTATCTGCTCGAGCGCCTGGAGTCCGCCGACCAGCGCTCCGGCAATCTCGGCCGGGTCGAGGAAGCGCTGCATGACATCATGCGGCACCTCGAGGCGCAGCACGCCCACATCGCCTCGCTCGCCGACGCCGCCCGCAACGTCAACACCTCCTCGCCGCAGCCGATGATGGACAGCGGCATCGTCGACATGGTGAAGCGCGAGCTGTCCGACATCCGCTTCAGCCAGTCGGAGACCGACCGCCGCACCCAGGATTCGCTGGAGACCGTTCACAACACGCTCGGCCATGTCGTCGATCGTCTCGCGATGATCGAGAACGATCTGCGTACGGTGCGCACCGCGCCGCCTGCTCCCGCGCCGGCCGAACCGCGGATGGAAGCTCCGCGGATGGAGATGCCGCGCGCGGCGATGTCGCAGCCGATCGCGCAGCCCAAAGCTGAAGCGTACAAGCCTGAATCGTACAGGCCCGAATTGCCCAATCCTGCGCTGGCGCAGGAGCACTTCATGTCCGCGCCGCGCGAATTCCATGCCGCGCAGCCGGTCGAGAGCGCGCCGCCGCCGCTGCCGCCGCGCGCGATCAGCGAGATCCTCGAGCCGCATGCGGCGTCCGCACGCGCCGCGATCGCGCCGGACCTGCCACCGGATCATCCGCTCGAACCGGGCACACGCCCCTCCGGCCGCGTCGCTTCGCCGTCGGAGCGGATCGCGGATTCCGAGCGCGCGATCTCTGATCTTCCCGCCGGCAAGAAGGAGCCGGTCTCGACATCGAGCTTCATCGCCGCCGCACGCCGCGCCGCGCAGGCCGCTGCCGCGCAACCCGTCAACGAGAAGGCGGCGCGCGCCGCGAGCAAGGCTGCAGCCAAGGCCAAGGAGAAGGCCGACAAGGCCGCGAAGGCGGCTGCCGCCAAGGCCGGCACGGCCGCGGCCGGCGCGACGGCGACTGGCGCGCCGGAGGCGCAGCCCTCGACCATCACCTCCAAGATCCGTTCGCTGCTGGTCGGCGCGAGCGTGGTCGTGATCCTGCTCTCGACCGCCAAGATGGCGATGAACCTGCTCGACACCAGCTCCGCGCCGCAGGTGCCGGCGATCGAGCACAGCGAGCCGGCCACGCCGCCCATGCAGCCGCCTGCCGAGAATTCCGCAGCCCCCGCCCCGGCTGCGCCGTCCGGCCTGCCCGGGTCGTCAGTGCCCGGGCCATCGATGACCTCGCCGACCCCGCTCGGCCGCCAGTCCAACAATACTCCGGCGCCGAACACGCTCGACAGCGCGCAGGTGACGTTACCGCCGGCAATCGCGCCCGCACCGGCCGCCGCGCCTGAGCCGACCGCGGTACCAACGGCCGCTGCCAACGACGTCACCGGCACGATTCCGACCGCACCGCCGCTCGGCGGCAAGCTCGCCATGGTCCAGATCCCCGCGGGCGAGAAGCTGCCCGATGCGATCGGTGGTCCGGCGCTGCGCAGCGCCGCGATCAAGGGCGATGCGGCCGCGGCCTATGAGGTCGGCGTCCGCTTTGCCGAGGGCAAGGGCGTGACCGCCAATGTCGACGAAGCCGCCAAATGGTATGCCCGCGCGGCGCAGGCCGGCGTGGTGCCCGCGATGTTCCGGCTCGGCACCTTCTACGAGAAGGGCCTCAGCGTGAAGCGCGACTTCGATGTGGCGCGACGCTATTACGTGCAGGCCGCCGAGCGCGGCAACGCCAAGGCGATGCACAATCTCGCCGTGCTCGACGCCGATGGCGGCGGCAAGGGCGCCGACTACAAGAGCGCCGCGCAGTGGTTCCGCAAGGCGGCCGATCGCGGTGTTGCCGACAGCCAGGTCAATCTCGGCATCCTCTATGCCCGCGGCATCGGTGTCGAACAGAACCTCGCCGAGTCCTTCAAGTGGTTCAGCCTCGCGGCCGCACAGGGCGACGCCGACGCCGGCCACAAGCGCGACGATATTGCCAAGCGGCTCGACCCGCAGTCGCTGGCCGCAGCGAAGCTGGCGATCCAGACTTTCACCGCCGAGCCGCAGCCGAGCGATGCGGTCAACGTCCCGGCGCCCGCCGGCGGCTGGGACGGCGCGGCCGCGCAGCCCGCAGCGGCGAAGCCGGTCAAGCAGCCCTCGAAGCGGACCGCGGCGCTCGCCGCTCCGGCTCACTAGGTTCGAGACGGCTGCGGCGCCTTGACGGTGCCGCTGTCCTATACCTCCGGCCTTCGGCCGTGTAGACAGGCGCGCAGTTCCGCGCCGTCGGCGCACGTTCCGGAGGGTCAGGCTTGTCTGTCGATGATCGCCAGGATGATGGAACGGGCCACCGTTCCTCGCCGACCGGTCCCCGCGTGGCGCCGCCGCGGCAGGCGCCGTCTCCATTTGCCCGGCGCCCCTCAGCCCCGCCTCCGCCGACGCCGCAAGGGAACGCGGCATCGCCGCCTCGCGCGTTCCGGTTCTCGCTCTGGTCCATCATCATCTTCGTGCTGCTGTTGTCGAGCGTCGCCATCCAGGCTTACCGGGACCTGTCGACGCCGGGCGCCTGGGACTTCTGGCGCGAGACTTACATCGCGGCCAGCATGACGTCCGCGGTGATTCCCGACGTCGACATCGACGGATCGGGCCGCGGCCGGCGGGCGCTTGCGATCAGCGGCAAGATCGGCTCGGCCAGCGCGAGCTGGTTCCGCGACCGGCTCAGCGAGGCGCGTCTCGCACCGGGCGACGTCGTGCTGCTGTCGTCGCCGGGCGGTGCGCTGAACCAGGCCGCCATCATGGGCGAGGTCATCCGCACGCACGGGCTGGTCACCGCGGTCGCCACCGCCGGCGCCTCGGGCAAGCTCCGCCCCGCGTCCTGCGCCAGCGCCTGCGTCCTGGTCTATGCCGGCGGCCAGACCCGCTATGGCATCGCGGGCTCGCGACTCGGCGTGCATCGCTTCACGACGAGCACGCCCGTCAGCGATCCCCTCGCCGAGGCCCAACGCATCCAGGGCATGGTGCTGGGCTACATGACCAAGATGGGCGTCTCTTCCGGGATCGTCGAGGCGATGTCGCAAACCTCCGATATCCGCTGGCTGAACCCGAAAGAAGCGCTCGCGCTGAACCTGATCACCAAGCCGGTCGATCGGCCGTGAGGCGACACAGGCGTCATTAATCTGAATTATCAACCACGTCCGCAGACGGCGGCCAGGTGCGGCGAAAAATGCCCCCGGGAGCGGATTCTTTAGTCCCTCCCCCCGCCGATTTCAGTTATGCAAGAACGCGGCAATCGACCCGCGTTCGCCTGCGTCTTGCGCGCCGACCGGATTCGTTCAGCCGGAGAATGCCCGACCAGAACGACATCACGCCGTGATGCGGCCTTGTGCCGAACTCGCGGCGAACCGACAAGAAGCGACGCGCGTGCAGCTCTACCTCCCGATCGCCGACATTCCGGTCAATGTCTTCCTCATCCTGGCGATGGGCGCGGCGGTTGGATTCGTCTCCGGCATGTTCGGCATCGGCGGCGGCTTCCTGATGACGCCGCTGCTGATCTTCGTCGGCATCGCGCCCGCTGTCGCGGTCGCCTCCGTCGCCAGCCATATCGCGGCCTCCTCGTTCTCCGGTGCCATTTCCTATTGGCGCAGACGCGCGATCGATCCGCTGCTGGCGGCGGTGCTGCTGGTCGGAGGCACGCTCGGCACCACGTTCGGGGTGTGGACCTTCACCTTCCTGCGCTCGCTCGGCCAGCTCGACCTGATGATCGCGCTGTCCTACGTCATCCTGCTGACGACGGTCGGTGGGCTGATGTTCTGGGAAGGTTTGCGCGCGATGCTGCGCGTCCGCCGCGGCGGTCCGATCGCGCTGCGCAAGCCCGGCAGCCATGGCTGGATCCACGGCCTGCCCCTGAAGCTGCGCTTCAAGCGCTCCAAGATCTATCTCTCCGTCATCCCGGTCGTTGTGGTCGGACTCGCGATCGGCTTCATCGGCGCCGTGATGGGAATCGGTGGCGGCTTCATCCTGGTGCCGCTGATGATCTATGTGCTGCGGGTGCCGACCTCGACCGTGATCGGCACCTCGATGGTGCTCACCCTCGTCACCATGGTGTTCGCAACCATGCTGCACGCGGTGACCAACCATCTGGTCGACGCCGTGCTGGCGCTGATCCTGATGGTTGGCGGCGTCACCGGCGCGCAGTTCGGCGCCCGCGCCGGCCAGAAGATCCGCGGCGAGCATCTGCGCCTGCTGCTCGGCCTGCTGGTGCTCGCGGTCGGCATCCGCTTTGCGGTGGAACTGGTGATCCGGCCGCAGGACCTCTACAGCATCCGCGAAACCGGCGGAGCCCCGCCATGAGGCTGCGCGCGGCGCTCGCGATCATCGGCTTCGCCGCCGCCGGCCTGGCGGCCGCGCCCGCTCATGCCGAGCGGCTGATCGTGTCGGTCTCCAACCACCGCGTCACGGTGACGCCGAACTATTCCGGCGGCGAGCTCGTGCTGTTCGGCTCGGTCGAGAAGGACGACAAGGCGCCGGCCAATCGCAACAATTACGATCTCGTCGTCACGGTGTCCGGCCCGCGCGCCGACATGGTCACGCGGCGCAAGGAGCGCAAATTCGGCATCTGGATCAACACCGACTCGCGCCAGTTCCTGCAGGTGCCGGGCTATCTCGCGCTGTTCTCGAATCGCCCGTTCGACCAGATCGCCTCGCCCGAGGTGCAGCGGCGGCAGCAGCTCGGGCTCAACAACGTGCTGCTGATGCAGCGGGTCGGGCCCGACTATGCCGACGTGGTGCCGAACGACCCGTTCCGCAGCGCCTTCGTGCGGCTGCGCTCCGAGCACGGGCTGTACCGTGAGGCGACCTCGGCGGTGACCTTCCTGACCCCGACCCTGTTCCGCACAGGCATTCCGCTGCCGGCGGAGGTGCCGATCGGCACCTATAATGTCGAGATCAAGCTGTTTTCCGACGGCGCGCTGGTGACCAAGGCCGAGACCGCGTTCGAGATCGTCAAGGTCGGCTTCGAGCAATTCGTCGCCACCACCGCGCGGCATAACGGCCTTGTCTACGGCCTGATCACCGCGTTCATGGCGCTGATGACCGGCTGGATGGCCTCGATCGTGTTCCGCAAGGATTGATCTAGCCAGCCCTGCTTTGCAATGCGCTTTCGAACGCGTTGCTGAGGATCGAGAGGCCAAGATCGATCTCGTCGTCGCTGATCGTCAGCGGCGGGGCGATGCGGAATACGCTGCCCATGCCGGGCAACTGAACGATGTTGGTGCTCAGTCCAAGCTGCATGCAGCGCTGAGAGACACGCGTTCCGAGCGCTTCGTCAGGCTCCTTGCTGTAACGGTCGCGCACGATCTCGATGCCCTGCATCAGCCCCCTGCCGCGCACGTCACCGATGCATTCGAACCGGTTCTGAAGTGCGAGGAGCCCGTCCCTCAGCCGCGCGCCCGCTATCCTGGCGCGCTCGACCAATCTGTCGCGAAGGATGATCTCGATGACCTTCAGCCCGACCGCGGCCGGCATCGGGTCCGACACATGCGTCGTGTAGAACAGGAAACCGCGTTCGTGACACCGCTCTTCGATCTCGGCGGAGGTGATGACCGCAGCCAGAGGCAGCCCGGCACCGAGCGTCTTCGACAAGGTCAGGATATCAGGCACGACACCGTCGCGCTCGAAAGCGAACATGGCGCCGGTTCGGCCAAGGCCGGTCTGTGCCTCGTCGACGATCAGCAGCATGCCGCGGGCCCGGCACAGCTCCTTCAACTCGGCAAAGTAGCCTTCGGGAAGATCGATCAGGCCGCCGGAGCTGAGGATCGGCTCGGCGATCATGCAGGCGAGCGAGCCGGTCGATTGGCGATCGATCAGATCGAAGGCGTAGGCCAGCTCGGCCCGCCAATCGGCCGCATTGCCGAAGCGCGGGCGATAGGGGTTCGGCGTCGGAATCGCGAGCGAGCCGACCGGCGCCGGACCATAACCCTTGCGGCCGGCCGAATAGGTCGTTCCGGCCGCGCCAGACGTCATTCCGTGCCAGGACTGCGCGAACGCGACGGTCTCGAAGCCGCCGGTGGCGAGCTTGGCCATCTTGATCGCAGCTTCATTCGACTCGCCGCCGGTGCTCAGCAGCATGACGCGATCAAGCCCCGGCGGCAGCAGGCCCGCGAGCTGTTCGGCCAGCGCGACGACCGGGCGCGTCAGCATGCCGCTGAAGAGATGGTCGAGCCGTTCGACATGCTCGCTGATGGTCTGGACGATCTCCGGGTGACCGTGACCGAGCACGGCGCTCATCTGCCCGGACGTGAAATCCAGGATGGCCCGGCCGTCGGCGTCATAGACGAAGGACCCGGAGGCACGCTCGATGATCACGGGAGCGAACGTCCCGCCATAGCGAATGAGGTGACGCCGCGCGCGATCCCAAAAGGATTTGTCGTCATTTCCGGCCATGCCCGCTCCTTGCTGCTCGGTTGCAGCGATCAAAGAACCCTCGCACCACATCTTATGCGCGCGCGAGGGCAATGACATTGCGATTTGAGATGCATTTCAGCCCTTCTTCTGCAAACAATTGCGCAAAAGATGGAGAATGCGAAAGAAATGGGAACCGCGATCGTGATTGACGAGATCGACCGAAAAATCCTCGACGTGCTGCAGGTCGAGGGGCGCATCACGAATCTCGAGCTGGCCGAGCGGATCGGCCTCTCGTCCGCCCCCTGCATGCGACGCGTTCGCACGCTCGAAGAGGCCGGCGTCATCAATTCCTATGTGGCGCTGGTGGACCCGACGCGGGTTGGACTCGGATTCGACGTGATCGTCGAGGTCCGTCTCAAGCAACAGAACAGGGAATCCTTCACGCGCTTCGAGCGGAAGGTGATCGACCTTCCGGAGGTCGTCGAATGTTGCATGATTGCCGGCGATTGGGATTACTCGCTACGGATCGTGTCCTCGGACCTCGCGCGCTATCAATCCTTCATCCTCGACCGCCTTATGCATCCGGATAGCGACGTCGCGAGCTACCGCACGACGATCATCCTGCGAAAGGTCAAATCGACGACCAAGATCGATAGCTCGCTGTTCGGCGAGGGTTGAGGAGTTCGAACAAGCTACAGCAGGAAGCCGATCCCCATCGCGATCACGCTGAGCGCCATCGCGCCGGTCGAGAGCCAGCCGAGCCAGTACAGCCATCCGCGGACCACAAAGCGGTCCATGATGTCCCGGCGGCGGGTCATGAACATCAGCAGCACCATCACCGGCACCGCGAGCACGCCGTTGACGACCGCACTCCAGTACAACGCCGAGATCGGATCGATCGGCGTGAAGTTGAGCGCGATGCCGATGCCGCCCGACAGCGCCAGCACCGAATAGAACGCGATCGCCTCCTTCGGCCTGCGCGTCAGCCCGACCCGCCATCGCCGGCCCTCGCCGACCGCATAAGCCGTCGCACCCGCGAGCACCGGGATCGCCAGAAGGCCGGTGCCTACGATGCCGAGCGCAAAGATCACCTCGGCAAACGGCCCGGCGATCGGGCGCAGCGCCTCGGCGGCCTGCGCCGAGGTCTGGATATCGGTCTTGCCGGCGGCGTGCAGCGATGCGGCGGCGGTGACGATGATCGACAATGCGATCAGGTTCGAAAACGCCATGCCGGTGATGGTATCGGCGCGGATGCGCGAGAATTCGTGCCGGGCGCCGTAATGCCGTTCGATCAGCGGATGCTTGGTGGCGTCGACCCGCTGCTCCTCCGCCTCCTGCGAGGCCTGCCAGAAGAACAGATAGGGCGAGATCGTGGTGCCGAGGATCGCAACGATGGTCGTGAAATAGTCGGCGCTCCAGCTGATGCGCGGCAGCAGCACGCCGGCCAGGGCATCCATCCACGACACCTTGGCAAAGGCGAGCGCCGCGACATAGGCGAACAGGCTGAGCGTCAGCCATTTCAGGATCGCGACGTAGCGCCGGTAGTTCATGAAGATCTGCGCGGCCACCGAGGTCACGCCGAACAGCACCACATAGAGGATGGCCGGACCGCCGATCAGGAGCTTTGCCGCATCGGCCATGGCCGAGAGGTCGGCCGCGATGTTGATGGTGTTGGCAATCGACAGCAGCGTCACCGCGACGGCGAGCAGCCAGCCTGGATAATGCCGGCATACATTGCCCGCGATGCCATGCCCGGTGACGCGGCCGACCCGCGCCGAGATCTCCTGGATCGCGCTCATCAGCGGAAACGTCAGCAGCATGGTCCAGCCAATGCCGTAGCCGAGTTGCGCGCTGGCCTGGCTGTAGGTGCCGATCCCCGAAGGGTCGTCGTCGGAAGCGCCGGTGATCAGCCCGGGTCCGAGCGTCTTCAGGACGCGGCTGAAACTGAACGGCTGGCGCCGAGGCTTCGCCGCCGGCGCATCGTCATGTTTGTCGTGTGGTGGGATCGTCCCTTGCCGCGTCATGTCCGGTTCCAGCCGTCTGACAACGAGCCGGATACCGGCAAGGTTCCTGGGACGAAACCTACGGCTCGATGACCGTGGCGATGCCGGGCTCGAGGATGCGCAGACGGCGGCCGAAGCCGAGCGTATCGAAGCTCGCGCGCAGGTCGCTCGCGCTCTGCCGGAAATGCGCCCAGCCGTCGGTATGAACCGGCACGATCACCGCGTCCGCAAAGGCGCGCGCGGTTTCGATCGCGTCATTGGTGTCCATGGTGAGATGGAAGGGGCCGCGGGTTTGCGCCGCGCCGGCGAACGGCAGCACCACGCCGCAGTCGAAGCGCCGCGCAACCTCGGCGACGCCGTCGAACCAGGTGGTGTCGCCGCTGACATAGACCGGACGGCCCGGTTTTGCCGGTTCGACGACGAAGCCGATGACGTCGCCGGACAACGGCTCGATCCCCGCCGGTCCGTGCCGCGCCGGCGTCGCTGTGATGGTGAGGGTCCGGCCGCCCTTCTGC
Organism: Bradyrhizobium sp. USDA 3315; assembly: GCF_054056795.1. NCBI lineage: Bacteria > Pseudomonadati > Pseudomonadota > Alphaproteobacteria > Hyphomicrobiales > Nitrobacteraceae > Bradyrhizobium > Bradyrhizobium sp. USDA 3315. The sequence continues at coordinate 1,088,164 of NZ_JBSRYP010000001.1, forward strand.
AACTCGGTCGAGGCCCAGCGCGCAAAGCCCTCGGCGTTGCCGCCGAGCCGCCTGGCGCCGGCCTCCGTCGTCAGCACGCGCTTCGCCTCTTTAAGGAAATCCCGGCCGGTATGGTCGAGATTGTCGGAATGCTGGTCGTGGCTCAGCAGCACCGCATCGATCGCGCCGACATCGCGCGCGCCGAGCGCGGGGCCCGTCAGCTTCTCCAGTTTCACATGCGGCAATTGATACTCGCCGGGCGCATCGAAGGTCGGATCGGTGAGCAGGCGGAACCCGTCGATCTCGATCAGGGCGGTGGGACCTCCGATCAGCGTGATGGTGATGCTCACGTCATACTCCTGTTGGGCGCGGCTGCGGGGCGGGTCACCAGGTAAATGCCGAGCGCCACCGGAACGATCCCGAGCAGGTCGCGAAATTCGACATGCTCGCCGAGCACGAGATAGGCGAACAGCATGCCGAGCGGCGGCATCAGGAAGTGATAGGCGCTTGCGGCGGTCGCACCACACACTTTCAGGAGATGAAACCAGAGCAGATAGGCAAGGATCGAGCCGCCGAGCACGAGGAAGGTGAAGGCGCCGGCAAGCCGCATGCTGGGCACGATGTCGCTGACACTGGAGAGCGTGAAGGCGAACGGCATCACCGCAAGGCCGCCGGCCATGTTCTGGATGCCGTTGCCGATCCACAGGCTGCCCTTCGGTGCCAGCAGCTTGAACAGCACGGTGCCGGCGACGATCGAGGCGAGCGAGGCCAGCGTGAACAAGATGCCATGCGGGCTGTCCGATCCGACCGACATGCGATGCCAGACGATGAAGGCGACGCCGACGATGCCGAGCACGAGACCGATCACCTTGCGCAAGGTCATGCTCTCACCGAGGAACAGCGCTGCCAGCATGGCGGTGAACACCGGATTGGCCGAGACGATCAGCGCGCCAAGTCCGGCGGAGACCGTCTTCAGGCCGGTATAGCCGAGGCCGAGATAGAGCGCGTTGTTGGCGACGCCGAGCACGGCGAACACCGCCGCATCGCGCCAGGTGAGATCCCATTGGTCGCGGCGCAGCCATGAGATGGTGAGGATCAGAACCCCGGCGAGCGAAAACCGCGCGGCGAGCAGGATCAGCGGCGGGCAGTCGGTGACGCCGATTTTGCCGGCCACGAACGCGTAGCTCCAGAGCAGGCAGAACAGGGCAATCAGCAGCGGCAGGGTGTTGAAGCGGGCGCGGGGGGCGGCCATCGAGGTAGCGGCGGACATGGGCGAATTCTCCTTCGGCCATGATCTAGGCCTGCGCCTTGATATTTGGAAATTAAATGATAGACTAGCGTACAGTGGATTTATAAATGGAGGCTGCGATGCTCGACCTGGAGCTGTTGCGCAGTTTCGTCTCGGTGGTCGATGCCGGCGGCTTCACCCGCGCCGGAGAGCGCGTCCACCGCACGCAGTCGACGGTGAGCCAGCAGATCAAGCGCCTGGAGGAGGATGTCGGCCAGCCGCTGTTGATCCGCAGCGGCAAGGATGTCACCCCGACGGAAGCCGGCGAGCGGCTATTGACCTATGCGCGGCGGCTATTGTCACTCGCCGAGGAGGCCCGCGACGTGCTCTCGCGGCCCGGCAGCGAAGGCGCGATCCGGATCGGCATCACCGAGGATTTTGCCGCCTATCGGCTGACAAAGCTGCTCGCCACCTTCGCGCGCAGTCATCCGACCTTGCGGCTCGACGTGCGCTCCGGCCAGAGCCTGTTCCTGTACCGCGATCTCGAACGCGGCGATCTCGATCTCGCGCTGATCAAGCGCGCCGCCAATGAGAAGGGCGGCATCGCGGTCTGGCCTGAACGCGTGCACTGGGTCACCAGCAAGAGCCACCCACGCGATACGACGGCCGGCTCGGTTCCGCTGATCGGTTTCGCCTCGGGCTGTCTCTACCGCGCCCGCGCCATCCATGCGCTGGAGAGCGCCGGCCGCAACTGGCATATGGCCTACACCTCCTCCAGCCTCGCCGGCATCCAGGCCGCGGTCGCCGCGGGCCTCGGGCTCAGCATCCTGTCGGAAATGTCGATCCAGGCGGAGCATCGCGTGCTGACCGCAAAGGACGGCTTTGCGCCGATCGACCGCACCGAGGTCGCCCTCGTCGCCGCCCCCGAAGCCAGCCCGGCGACACTCCGGCTGGCGGACAGGCTCGCGGAGTATTGCGAAAGCGTGCAGGCGAAGGCGGCTTAGGTCGAGGTCGCGCAACAATCTCTGCTGTCGTCCCTGCGAAACACGAAAGCAGGGACCCATAACCACCGCATGCAGTAGTGATGCCGCGCTGGGGCCACAGCTTTGCGCAATCTCGAAGAGCGGTGGTTATGGGTCCCGGGTCGCGCTTCGCTTGCCCGGGACGACACTGAGTCTGTGGCAGGCGCCCGCGATCCTCAATAACACCGCGACGCGACGAACGCGTGGACGCGGTTGTCGCCGAGCACATGGGCCATGAAGCCGGGCGATCCGAAGATCCGTGTGAACGCGCCATCGCGGATGCTCAGGCCGCCGGTGTAGGCGCCGAACGCCGGCATCACCGCGCGCTCGCCGTCACAGGCGAAGCAGCGGCGCTCGATCGAGCGGCCACGGGTCGGCACCCGCGCCTTGGGGTGCAGGTGTCCGGCGATCTCGCCGGCGGCGCCGGTCGGCTCATGGCGGAACACGATCGGACCGATCGCGACTTCGGTCGCGACCACGCCGCCGAGATCGGACGGCAGCGCCGGATCGTGATTGCCCGAGATCCAGATCCAGTTGCGCCGCAGCTGCAACGCCGCGAGCGCCTCGCGGTCCGGATTGGACAGGCGTTCATGCGCATCGCGATCGTGAAAGCTGTCGCCGAGCGCGATCACCTGCCGCGGATCGTGCCGCGCGACGACAGCGGCGAGCCGGCTCAGTGTCGCGACCGTGTCGTAGGGCGGCAGCAGCACGCCGCGGCTGGCGAAGCTCGAGCCTTTTTCCAGATGCAGGTCGGAGACCACGAGCAGGCGCTGCGCTTCCCAGAACAGCGCGCCGGAGAAATCCGCCACGAAGCCGACATCGGCCACCGTGACCCTCGAAACGCGCATGTCGTCACCGTCTCGCAAAGCTAGCGCGCTTGCCGTCACGTCCTGTTCCCCAGAATACCAGCGTTACGTCGTCGCCTCCCGCACGAGTTCCTCGGCCGCCTCGGCCAGGAGCTCGTCGGATGCTTCGCCATAAACTGACTCGCGGCCGATTTCCAGCAGCGCGGGGACGGCAAGCGGAGAAACGTGGTCGAGGTCCTTGTGGGTGATTCGGCCGTGGATGCGCGAAAGCATGTCGCTGAGACGGCGAAGATCGAGCAATCCCGTGGCGGCATCGCCGCGCGCGGCGCGCAGCAGCACATGGTCGGCCTGGTGCTTGCGCAGCACGTCGTAGATCAGGTCGGTCGAGAACAGCACCTGGCGGCGCGACTTCTCCTCGTCGGTGAAGCGTCGCGCGATCAGGCCGGAGATGATGGCGCAGTTGCGGAAGGTGCGCTTCATCAGCGCCGATTCCGCAAGCCACGCCTCGAGGTCATCGCCGAGCATGTCGGGATCGAACAGCGCGTTGAGATCGAGCTTGCCGTGCCGGATCATGAAGGAGAGATCGCCGACGCCCCAGACCGCAAGCGCATACTCGTTGGCGACGAAGCCGAGCGGACGGGCGCGGGCGCGCTCCAGCCGGCGGGTCAGCAGCATGCCGAGCGTCTGATGCGCGAGCCGGCCCTCGAAGGGATAGCAGACCAGATAATGGCTGCCGCCGCGCGGAAAGGTCTCGACCAATAGCTCGCGCACCGCCGGCACACGCGAGAATTTTCGCTGCAGCGACAGCCAGTCGTGCACCTGGTCCGGCAGCGCGTTCCAGGCCCGGCTGTTGTCGAGCAGCTTGCGGACGCGTTCGGCGAGATAGGTCGAGAGCGGGAACTTGCCGCCCATATAGGACGGCACTTTTGCATCTTTATCATTGGTGCGGGAGACATAGACCTGGTCTTCAACCAAGGCCTCGTAGCGCACCACCTCACCGCCAAAGACAAAAGTGTCGCCGGGCACGAGGCCCTCGATGAAGACCTCCTCGATCTCGCCGAGCATCCGGCCGCCGCGCGCGATCGCGCCGGTCGATCCGCTACCGCCGGCGCGCGAGCGCACCAGCCGCACCTTCAGCATGGTCTCCTCGACAATGGTGCCGACGTTGAGACGATAGCTCTGCCGCACCTTGGGATTGGTGACGCGCCAGCGGCCCTGCTTGTCCTGCTTGATGCGCGCGAAACGCTCATAGGTCTTCAGTGCGTAGCCGCCGGTGGCGACGAAATCGACGACATCGTCGAAATCGGTGCGTGCGAGCGATGCATAGGGCGCTGCGGTCCGGACCTCATCATAGAGTTCATCGGACAGAAACGGCTTGCCGCAGGCGCAGCCGAGCACGTGCTGGGCCAGCACGTCGAGCGCGCCCGAGCGCAGCGGCGGCGTGTCCTGCGCATTCTCGGCGATCGCGTCGATCGCGACACGGCATTCCAGCACCTCGAAGCGGTTGGCCGGCACCAGCACGGCGCGCGAGGCCTCGTCGAAGCGGTGGTTGGCGCGGCCGATCCGCTGCATCAGCCGCGACGAACCTTTCGGCGCGCCGATATTGATGACGAGATCGACATCGCCCCAGTCGACACCGAGATCGAGCGAGGAGGTGCAGACCACGCCGCGCAGTTTTCCGGCGGCCATCGCGTCCTCGACCTTGCGGCGCTGCGCGACGTCGAGCGAGCCGTGATGCAACGCGATCGCCAGCCCGTCGTCATTCATGCGCCAGAGATCCTGGAACAGCATCTCGGCCTGGCTGCGGGTGTTGACGAACACCAGCGTGGTCTTGTTGCGCTTGATCAGCTCGTAGACCTCGGGCAGCGCATGGCGCGCGCTGTGGCCGGACCACGGCAGCCGCTCCCTGGTGTCGAGCATCTCGACCACCGGCGGTGCGGCGCCGCCGGCGGTGACGACGTCGGCGGATGCATTCTGGCCACCGGGCTGCGGCACCAGGAAGCGCGCGAGCTGCTCCGGCTCGGCGACCGTCGCCGAGAGGCCGATGGCGCGGATCTGCGGCGCGATGGTCCAGAGCCGCGCAAGTCCGAGCGACAATAGATCGCCGCGCTTGGAGGTGACGAGCGCATGCAGCTCGTCGAGCACGATGCGCTTCAGCGAAGAGAACAGGAACGGCGCGTCGTCGGATGCCAGCAGCAGCGCCAGCTGCTCCGGCGTGGTGAGCAGGATGTCCGGCGGATAGCGCCGCTGCCGCTGCCGCCGCGACACCGGCGTGTCGCCGGTGCGGGTCTCGATCCTGATCGGCAGCCCCATCTCGGCGACCGGCGTCTCCAGATTGCGCGCGATATCGACCGCGAGCGCTTTCAGCGGCGAGATGTAAAGCGTGTGCAGCCCGCCGCTGCGGCGAACACCGCGGCCGGTGGAGATAAGGGCTGGGCGAACCGTCTTCGATTCAATTTCGTCGCTTGCGAGATCGTCGGGCTCCCTCCCCCTGAAAGGGGGAGGGTTGGGGTGGGGGTCAGCCGCTCGCTCCGTGCCCGCGGCTGACCCCCACCCGTCGCGCTCGGTTGCGCTAGTGCGCCCCCGAGCGTGCCGACCTCCCCCTTTCAGGGGGAGGTAAGAGTTCTTGCCCTGCCCCTCTCCACTCAACTCCACCAGTGTCGGCAAGAACCCCGCCAGCGTCTTGCCCGCTCCGGTGGGCGCGATCAGCAGCGCCGAGCGCTGCTCGCGCGCTTTCGCCAGCAGCGCGAGCTGATGCTCGCGCGGCGACCAGCCGCGTGAGGCAAACCAGTCGCGAAACCGGCGCGGCAGGAGATCGGCCGTTTCCGACGGCGGAACGGAAAAGAGATCGAGCGTCGACACGCCCAAGAGGTAGGTGGTTCAGGCGGCTTCGTCGAGGGCGGAGCGGAAATGGCGGCAGGTGGCAGGACTACCAGCGCGCTCCGTGCGCTGCGAAGCGCCTGGATGTCACCTCGCCCCGCCTGCGGGGAGAGGTCGGAATTCAAGCGCAGCTTGAATTTCCGGGTGAGGGGGTACAGGTCTTACAACTCGCACCGCCTCGCGGAGGGAAGCCCCTCACCCCGCCCTCTCCCCGCAAGAGCGGGGCGAGGGGGACGAGAGAGCGAGGCTTACCCAACTACTCTGTCATCGGCTGGCCGGAGAGGTCCCAATCCTTGCCGTTGAAGATCGAGACATAGAGCGTCTTCATCGGCGTGTAGTCGTCGGGCGTGTAGCTGTAATTGATGCCTTCAAGGAAATAGGGCGAGTGGAAGCCGGCGAGCGTCGTGGCGTGCTTCAGCACGTTGGCGCGGGTCAGATCGTCGCCGCAGCGGCGCAGGATTTCGCCCATCGTCGCCGCCTGGCCGTAGCCCGCGAAGGCGATGGTGTTATCGGGGTCGATGTTCGGCAGGTACTTCTTGCGCAGCTCCTCGAACGCGATCACGTCCGGATCCTTCTCGTAGCGCGGCACGCCGACTTCCTTGTTGTAGCGGATCGCGACGATGTCCTTGGCGTTCTCGAGGCCAGCGGCGCTCAGGATCGAGCGACCGGTCGAGCCCGCCGACAGCAATTGCAGCGGCTTCCAGCCGAGCTCGGTCACCTTGCGGATCGACTGCGACGTCGCCTTGCCGGTGGTGATGTTGTAGAAGACGTCGGCGCCCGACTTCGAGAGATTGATGAGCTGCGAATCGACCGTCGGATCGGTGAGATCGTAGGTCTGCTCCATGATCACCTGTGCCTTGCCGCCGGCATCGGCCAGCACCTTCTTGAACGGCCCGAGGAAGTCGCGGCCGAAATCATCGTTCTGGTAGAGGATGCCGACCTTGGCGTTCGGCTTCACGCTGACGACGTGCTTGGCGAGAACGCGTGCCTCGGTCGGATAGAGCGGCAGGCCCGCCATGGTCCATTTGAAATTCTTCGGGTCGTTCCACTTCGAGGCGCCGGTGTTGAGCAGAAGCTGCGGCACGCCCTTGGAATTGAGATATTTGTGCACGGAGGTCTGCGGCGCGGTGCCGAGCGAGCCATACAGCGCCAGCACCTCCTCCTGCTCGACCAGACGGCGCGTCGCCTCGACGCATTTCGGCGCGCTGTAGGCGTCGTCCATGGTGAGGAATTTCACCTTGCGGCCGTTGATGCCGCCCTTGTCGTTCAGCATCTGGAAATAGGCTTCGCCGACGCGGCCGAGCACACCATAGAGCGAGCCGGGGCCGGAATGCGGCACGGTCTGGCCGAGCTTGATCTCGGTGTCGCTCGCACCCGGATCGTACTTCTTGTCGGCGGCCCGGACGAAAGGCGCGGGCAGCACGGACGCGGCGATCACGGACAATGCAGTGGCGCCGAACTCGCGCCGTGTATGTTTTTTCATTATTTCTCTCCCTGAGACGAAAAGCTCTCTCGCATTCCGCCCTGCGCCGGGCAAGCGCGAAGTCATGACTTTGCGGCGCAATGCCGCGTCGCGGCAAATGCGTAGCGTGTAGACTCAAGTTTGGGTGCGTAACGTGAATGACTCTTCCCTTCTCCCCTTGTGGGAGAAGGCGAAGCGGTCACGGCTTGACCGCGACGGCGACGAGTCCGGGTGCCGGGATATTGTCTTCATTGCGCGCCGAGAGATCGTCGAGCTGGGCCAGCGTCAGCCCCGCGGCAGCGACGGAGTCGCGCACGTAAGCTGCACTGTGGGCGTAGCGCAGTCCCTCGCCGATGATGACGCCTTCGCCGTCATGGGTCTCGGCCGTGAAGGCGAGCACGCCGCCCGCCACCAGGACGCGGCTGGCCTCGGCGAGCACCGGCGCGAGATCGGCGACATAGACCATTGCATCGGCGGCCAGGATCAATTCGGCGCTGGCCTCGCGTTTGGCCGAAACGGCCTTCAACATGTCGTCGACCTCGAGCTCGGCATAGAGGCCGGTGGCGCGCGCCTTGTCGATCATGCGCGGCGACAGGTCGATGCCGATGAAGCGATCGACATGCCGGGCGAATGCGCCGGCCGCCAGCCCGGTGCCGCAGCCGAGATCGATCGCACGCTTGAAGAAGGCCGGTTTCTTTGCGCCCGCACGCACCGACAGCACCGCCTTGAACAGCAGTGCCGGGCCGCGATAGCCGAGATCGCCGACCAGCGCGGCCTCGAAGCGCGGCGCATATTGATCGAACAGCGTCTGGACATAGCCCGGCGGCATCGCGCTGACGGCCTCGACGCCGAGCTGCATCAGACGAAGGCCGGCGCCATGACGGTCTTCGGGATCGGCGTCGCGCGCGCCGCGGAACGCTGCGATCGCGGCATCGCGCTGACCGAGCTCCAGGCGGATCTTGCCCAGCGTGTACCAGGCCGACGGGAATTTCGGCACGAGCTCGATCGCCTGTTCGAGCAGCTCGGCGGCGGCCGGCAGATCGCCCTTCAATTGCAGGTCGCGCGCGAACTCGTAGCGGCGGTCAGCGACGAGGTCGCCGGAGGACAGAAACAGGCGGGGGGCCATTCGCTTTAAGGAACCAATCTCGGCCGGGTCCGGCCATCCATCAAAGCACGGACTTTTTCCGGAGATGGATGCACGGGTCAAGCCCGCGGATCCGGCTAAACATCGCAGATCGAGCGCCTATATAGGGACGATGCGCCCGCAAGACATCCTGATGCCCGTCCCGGCCGGGCTTTGCTGCAAGCCCGGCGGCTTCCACATCGATCCTGTCAGGCCGGTCGAGCGGGCACTGATCACCCATGGCCATTCCGACCATGCGCGGGCGGGTCACGGCGCGGTGCTCGCGACCCAGGAAACGCTCGACATGATGCGGCTGCGCTATGGCGAGAATTTCGCCGGCTCGACGCAGGCGATCGCCTATGGCGAGGAGATCAGGCTCGGCGACGTCGCGGTGACGTTTCATCCCGCTGGCCACGTGCTGGGCTCCGCCCAGATATCGGTGACCTGCAAGGACACCCGCATCGTCGCCTCCGGCGACTACAAGGATGCGCGCGACCCGACCTGCGCGCCGTTCGAGCTGGTGCCCTGCGACGTCTTCATATCAGAGGCGACGTTTGGATTGCCGGTGTTCCGCCATGGCGATGCCGCCGGCGAAGTAAACAAGCTGCTGGCCTCGGTCAAACTGTTCCCGGAGCGCGCGCATCTGGTCGGCGCCTATTCGCTCGGCAAGGCGCAGCGCGTGATCGCGCTGCTGCGCGAGGCCGGCTACGACGCGCCGATCTACCTGCATGGCGCGATGGAGAAGATCACTTATTACTATCAGGAGCGCGGCATTGCGCTCGGCGAGCTCCGGCCCGCGCGCGGCATGAAGAAAGCCGAGCTTGCCGGCACCATCACGCTGGCGCCGCCAAGCGCGACATCCGATGTCTGGACGCGCCGCTTTCCCGATCCAGTCACCGCATTCGCCTCGGGCTGGATGCGCGTGCGCGCCCGGGCCCGGCAGGGCGGCGTCGAGCTGCCGCTGGTGATATCAGATCATGCGGACTGGGATGGGCTGACGGCGACGATCGCGGCGACCGGCGCCGGCGAGATCTGGGTCACCCACGGCCAGGAAGATGCGCTGGTGCATTGGTGCAAGACCAAAGGCCTTGCCGCGCGGCCGCTCGATCTGGTCGGCTATGGCGACGAGGATGAAGGCGAGACGGCCGCACTGACCGGCGAGGCCCAGCTCGCCGGCGAGGCGGAAACATGAACCGTTTTGCCGAGCTGCTCGACCGCCTCGCCTACGAGCCCGGCCGCAACAACAAGATCAAGCTGCTGGTCGCCTATTTCCGCGAGACCGAGGACCCCGACCGCGGCTACGCGCTGGCGGCGCTGACCGGCGCGCTGTCGTTCAAGCACGCCAAGCCCGGCCTGATCCGCGACCTGATCACCGAACGCGCCGACCCGGTGCTGTTCGGCTACTCCTATGATTACGTCGGCGACCTCTCGGAGACGGTCGCGCTGATGTGGCCGAAGGCGGAGCTGCCGGGCCACAACAACCCGCCTCCCCCGACGCTGACTGATGTCGTCATCACGCTGCGCACGCTCGGCAAGGCCGAGCTGCCGGCGCAGCTGGCGCGCTGGCTGGACGAGCTCGACGAGACCGGGCGCTGGGCGCTCTTGAAGCTCGTCACCGGCGCGATGCGGATCGGGATCTCGGCGCGGCTGGCGAAGACCGCGGCGGCGGCGCTCGGCGACAAAGACCCGCACGAGATCGAGCTGCTGTGGCCGGGCCTGTCGCCGCCCTATCTCGACCTATTCGCCTGGCTCGAGGGCCGCGGAGACAAACCGGTCAACCGCGACCCTGCGCCGTTCCGCCCGGTGATGCTGGCGCATGCGATCGAGGATGGCGATTTCGCCAACCTCGACGCCGCCGATTTCAGCGCGGAATGGAAATGGGACGGCATCCGGGTGCAGGCGGTGTCCGGCCGCGATGCGCGCGGCCACGTCCAGGCGCGGCTCTATTCGCGCACCGGCGAGGATATCACCGGCAGCTTTCCGGATCTGGTGCCGTCGCTGTATCTGCCCGGCGCGATCGACGGCGAGTTGCTGGTGCTGCGCGACGGCCGCGTGCAGACCTTCAACGTGTTGCAACAGCGGCTGAACCGCAAGGTCGTTTCGCCGAAGCTGATCAAGGAATTTCCGATCCACCTGCGCGCCTACGACCTGCTCGGCGACGACGAGAACGATCTGCGCGAGCTGCCCTTCACCGAACGCCGCACGCATCTCGAAGCCTTCGTCGCCAAGCTGAATGATCCGCGCATCGATCTGTCGCCGACCGTCCCGTTCGCGAGCTGGGAAGAGCTAGCCGCGGCGCGTGCCGATCCCAAGAGCGCCGGCGCCGGCGACGATGCCGACGCGGTCGAAGGCGTGATGCTGAAGCGGCGCGACGCGCCCTATCTGCCTGGACGGCCGAAAGGTCCGTGGTGGAAGTGGAAGCGCGATCCGCACATCATCGACGCGGTGCTGATGTATGCCCAGCGCGGCCACGGCAAGCGCTCGTCCTATTACTCCGACTATACGTTCGGGGTCTGGACCCATGGCGATGATGGCGACGAGCTGGTGCCGGTCGGCAAGGCCTATTTCGGCTTCACCGACGAGGAGCTGTTGCAGATCGACCGCTTCGTCCGCCGCAACACCACCGAGAAGTTCGGCCCGGTGCGGCATGTCGTGCATGAGCCGGATCAGGGGCTGGTGCTGGAGGTCGCCTTCGAGGGCTTGCAGCGCTCGCCGCGTCACAAGTCCGGCGTCGCAATGCGCTTCCCCCGGATCAGCCGCCTGCGCTGGGACAAGCCGCCGCGCGAAGCCGACCGGCTGGAGACGCTTGAACGGATGTTAATCTCCATGACAGGAAGTTAAATCCCAAGCGCGCATGACAGCCATTGATCGCGGTGCGCGGGTTTCCCATGTGCACCGCCGTGACCTATAATGCGGGCGATTCCGTTAGACCTCGGTTCTGATGGAATCGGAACCGAGGTCTAGGTTTTGTTTTGACGCGTTTTCTTCACGCGAACCGGTGCCCACTTCGCGCGAAAACGCTATTGGAGACAGCAATGCCAAACGACATCCGGGACTTGCCGGCCGGCCGGAGTGACGGCCTGTACCGCTTTCTCGGCGGATCGCCGCTCTCTGTGGCGTTCCGGTTGATTCTGCTGTCGATTCTGGTCGGTGTCGTGCTCGCCGCGATCGGCCTCGATCCATGGAACATCCTCAACAGCATCCGCAGGCTGTTCCAGAGCATCTGGGATTTCGGCTTCGACGCGATCAACTGGGCCTGGCGCTACTTCCTGCTCGGCGCCGTCATCGTGATTCCGATCTGGCTGTTGTCGCGGCTGTTCGGCGCGCCGCGCGGCCGCTGATCTCAGGGAGTTCGCAGCCGATGCAATTGCGATTTGTCGGCTGCGGCGATGCATTCGGCTCCGGCGGCCGCTTCAACACCTGTTTCCACGTCAGCGGCGCGCGCAGCAATTTCCTGATCGATTGCGGCGCCTCGTCGCTGCCGGCGATGAAGCGGCTCGAGATCGACCGCGACGCAATCGACCTGATCCTGATCACGCATTTCCACGGCGACCATTTTGCCGGCCTGCCGTTCTTCCTGCTCGACGCGCAGTTCTCCCGCCGCACCCGGCCGCTGGTGATCGCCGGGCCCGAAGGCATCGAAACGAAACTGCCTGCGGTGATGGAGGTGATGTTCGAGCATTCCTCCAAAACCAAACAACGCTTCGATCTATCCGTCGTTACGCTGGCGCCGCGCGAAACGCGCAGCTTCGGCGAGGTGACCGTGACGCCCTACCCTGTCGTGCATGGCGAGTCCGGCGGGCCGTTCTTCGCGTACCGCGTCGAGGCGGAAGGCCGCATCATCAGCTACAGCGCCGACACCGAATGGACCGACGCGCTGATCCCGGCGGCGCAGGACGCCGACCTCTTCATCGCCGAAGCCTATACCTACGACAAGATGGTCAAGAACCATCTCAGCCTGAAGACGCTGGAAGCGCATTTGCCCGCCATCAACGCCAGGCGCGTGGTGCTGACCCATATGAGCGACGACATGCTCGGCCGCATCGACGATTTGCCCTACACGGCGGCGAGCGACGGCATGGTCGTGGCGCTCTGACCATGCAATGCCTTGCCCGCCGATCTTCCGCCATCGCATTGCTCTGAGAACAATTCCGGCATGGTCGCGCGACGGATGTCGCGATAGAAACGGATATTCCTTGCAATTGTAGCCATGCACGCACCCATCCACCCGAAGATCACGACGCGTCAGGTGTTCGCCATCGCCGGCCCCGCGATGGTCGCCAACCTGACCACGCCGCTGATCGGCATCGTCTCGACCACCGCGATCGGCCGCCTCGACGACGCCGCGCTGCTCGGCGGCGTGGCGATGGCCTCGGTGATCTTCGACTGCCTGTTCTGGCTGTTCGCCTTCCTGCGCATGAGCACGCTGGCCTTCACCGCACAGGCGCAGGGCGCCGGCGAGATCAAGGAATATGCCGCCATCCTGGTGCGCGGCTTCATCGTCGCCGGCCTGATCGGCGCGGCGCTGATCGCGCTGCAGGTGCCGCTCGCCGCGGTCACGTTTCAGCTGATGGGCGGCAGCGAAGGCGTCACGCGCGCGGCCAAAGCCTATTTCATGATCCGGATCTGGTCGGCGCCGCTGGCGCTCGCCAATTACGTCATCCTCGGCTGGCTGGTCGGCCAGGCCCGCGCCAATCTGGCGCTGGCGCTGCAGATCGTGATCAATTTGATCAACATGGCCGCGACCGTGCTGCTGGTGCAGGTCTACGGCACCGGCATCGCCGGTGCCGCGATCGCCGCCGTGCTCGCCGAGACCGCCGGTTTCGCTGTCGGCATCGTCGTGGCCTGGCGGATCTCGCAAGGCGGCTTCGCGGTGCCCGCGGCCACGCTGTTCGACCGCGCCAAGCTGATGCGCATGCTGGCGGTCAATCGCGACATCATGGTCCGCACCGCGGCGCTGATCGTCGTGTTCCTGTTTTTCACCGCCAAGGGCGCGCGCGAAGGCGACGTGACGCTGGCGGCGAATTCGGTGCTGAACAATTTCCTGCTGGTGAGCGCCTTCTTCCTCGACGGCCTCGCCAATGCCGCCCAACAGCTGTGCGGCCGCGCCTTCGGCGCACGCGATCCACGCGGCTTTTCCGATTCGACCCGGCTGGTGCTGCTGTGGGGGATCGGCTTTGCGCTGGTGGTGTCGGTGCTGTTCGCACTGTTCGGACCGGCGCTGATCAATTTGATGACGACCAGCGACGACGTGCGCCGCTATGCGCGCGAGTTCCTGCCGTTCGTGATCCTGGCACCCCTGCCCGGCGTGTTCGCGTTCGGCTTCGACGGCATCTATGTCGGCGCCACCTGGGCGCGCGAGATGCGCAATCTGATGCTGGCCTCGCTTGCGATCTTCCTCGCCACCTGGTGGGCGCTCAGCTCGTTCGGCAACACCGGCCTGTGGATCGCGCTGCTCGGCTTCTACGTCGCGCGCGGCGGCCTGCAGGGCCTGCGCTATCCGGCGCTGCTGCGGAAGACGTTCAAGACGGCGTAAGTCCGTAGCCCGGATGGAGCGAAGCGCAATCCGGGCTACGAAGTTCTCTTCCCCTTCCCCCTGAAAGGACCTGAAAGGGGGAAGGTCGGGATGGGGGTCAGCCACAGGCGACGCAGCTCATGGAGAGAGCTGATCCCCACCCGCTTTGCTCTGGCGAGCAAAGCGACCTCCCCTTTTCAAGGGGAGGTTAGGGCGCAGCCGGATTTCGCTTCATCCGGGCTACCCGCACCTACCTCACCGGCCACTCCTCGGCTGTAATCGTCGCCGCATCGGCGCCGACGATTTCCGACAGCGAGTCGCGGCCGGTGCGCAGCAGGGTCGAGGACAGATCGCGCTTGATGTCGTCGACGAGGCCAAGGCCCTTGTAGACCAGCGAGGAATAGAGCTGGATCAGGCTGGCCCCGGCACGGATCTTGGTCAGTGCGGCGCCGCCGCTATCGATGCCGCCGACGCCGATCAGCGGAAACGCGCCTTCGACACGGACATAGGTCTCGGCCACCATCCGCGTCGACAGCCGGAACAGCGGACGGCCCGACAGGCCGCCCTGCTCCTTGGCGCGATTCTCCTCGCGCAAGGTCGAGGGCCGCGCCAGCGTGGTGTTGGCGACGATCATGCCGTCGACGCGGCGCGAGCGGGCGATGTGCACGACGTCGTCGAGCTCGGCGAGGCTGAGGTCGGGCGCGATCTTGAGCAGGACCGGCGAATCGCCGGCGTTCTTGCGCACGCGCTCGCGGGTATCGATGACCCGCGCCAGCAGATCGTCGAGCGCCGCCGATTGCTGCAGATTGCGCAGGCCGGGCGTGTTCGGCGAGGAGACATTGACGGTGAAATAGCTCGCGACCGGCGCAAACGTCTCGATCAGCTTCACATAATCGGCTGCGCGGTCGGGCGAATCCTTGTTGGCCCCGACATTGACCCCGACGATGCCGCCGGCGCTGGCGCGCGCGGCGAGCCGCCGCAGCACGGCCTCCGCACCGTCATTGTTGAAGCCCATGCGGTTGATGACGGCCTCGTCGCGCTCCAGGCGAAACAGCCGCGGCCGCGGGTTGCCGCCTTGCGGCTTCGGCGTCACCGAGCCGATCTCGACAAAGCCGAAGCCGAGCCGCAGCAGCGCGTCGGGCACCTCCGCGCTCTTGTCAAAACCCGCCGCCATGCCGATCGGATTTGGAAAGTTGAGTCCGAAGGCACGCACCGCGAGCTTGGGGTCATCCGGCCGCTGCCGGATCGGCGGCAGCAGCTTCAGGCCCTGGATCGCCATGCGATGGGCATCTTCGGGATCGAACCAACGCAGCAGCGGCAGCGAAAAGGCGTCGAAGGCACGGATCACGGCTTGAGCTCCGGAACGTCGTGGCCACCGTCGGAGCGCGCGCGCAGGTCGAGGATCTCGGTGACCGCGCCGAGGTCGAGTTCGCCATAGAGATGCGGGAACAGCTCGTCATTGCGCGACCGCTCCCAGCGCAGGGCATCGCCCAGCGCATCGGCATCGACCGCGACCAGGAACAGGCCGGTTTGCCCGTGGTAGTGCTTGCGCGCGGTCTCGGCCACCTGGGAGGCGGTGGAAAAATGGATGAAGCCGTCGCGTTTGTCGTCGGCACTGCCCCGGTACACGCCCTGCCGCTCAGCCTCGCGCCAGGCCGAAGCGGGGGTGATTTTGTAGATCATCGGCACGGGCCGGCCTTCCCTTTTGTCCTTGAGTCTCTTGGGGTTTTATCCGGATTTGAGGGGAAATGCCCCAGACGCCATCTGGCGAGCGAGGGACCGTATCGGCGGCGGCGGCGCAACTCAAGCGGTGCCAGGGCACATCGGCCGACAGATTTGCGAAAACGCCAAGTTTCAGGCAATAATTCCTACCATCCGGGATACCTCGATGGCCAAACAGCCCAAAGCCACCCGACCGCTGACCCACGCGCAGGTCTGGGCCGCGCTCGACCGGCTCGCCGAACGCGCCGGGCTGTCGCCGTCGGGCCTTGCCAAGCAGTCCGGACTCGACCCCACCACCTTCAACAAATCCAAGCGCGTGACCGGCGACGGGCGCGAGCGCTGGCCCTCGACCGAATCGCTCTCCAAGGCGCTGGCCGCGAGCAATGCCAGCATGGAGACCTTCGTGCAGTTGCTCGGCGATGGCGCGCGCGGCGGACAGTCGGTGCCGCTGATCGGCTTCGCGCAGGCCGGCGCCGGCGGCTATTTCGACGACAGCGGCTTTCCCGCCGGCAAGGGCTGGGATGAAGTGGCGCTACCGGCGACATCAGACGAACACGCCTATGCGCTGGAGATCGAGGGCGACTCGATGAAACCGGCCTATCGCGAAGGTGACATCATCGTGGTGTCACCCGCGACCGCGATCCGCCGCGGCGACCGCGTGGTGGTGCGCACGACCGGCGGCGAGGTGATGGTGAAAGAATTGAGACGCCGCACCGCCAAGATGCTGGAACTGGCGTCGCTCAATCCGGAGCACCCCGACCGCATGCTCGATGCCGAGGAAGTCGCGTGGATCGCACGCGTGGTGTGGGCGAGCCAGTAGCCGGCTAAACCAGTAGCCACATAACCACTGTCGTCCCGGCGAAAGCCGGGACCCATAGCCACCGAAGATTATTGCTACACCACGCTGGGGCCGCAGCGCGCTTCAACAACGCGACCCTGTGGTAATGGGTCCCGGCTTTCGCCGGGAGACGGCGGAGGTTAGAGCGCCATCCAAGCCCATTACGTCGCGTAGTCCGGCTCCTTGCGATCGAGCATCCGCTTCAGCGCATCGAAATGCCGCTGCGCCGGGGACGGGCCGTTGTAGAGATGGTCGTCGCGGAAATCGCGTTTGGTCTTCTCCACCACATGCTGCGGCAATTGCTTGAGCGGCTGCTGGGTCCACATCGCGTAGATCTGCACCTGTGCGGCGCGCTCGATGTAATAGAGCCGGTCATAGGCATCGGCGACCGTCTCGCCGACGGTCGAGATGCCGTGATTGGCCATGAACAGGATGGTCTTGTTGCCGATCACCTTGGCGAGCCGCGCGCCTTCCTCGGGATCGAGCGCGGGGCCGGTGTAGAGGTCGTCATATGCGATCGCCTCCGACAGCCCGACCTCGGTCTGGCCGATCTCCTTGATCCGCGGATCCTCGAGCCGTGTCAGCGCGCTCGCATAGGGCATGTGGGTGTGGAACACGGCCTTGGCCTGCGGCAGCGCCTTGTGGATCGGCGCATGGATGCAAAAGCAGGAGCGCTCGACCTCACCCTCGCCGCGCTTCACCTCGGCATCGTCGATGCCGACCTCCATGAAGGAGGATGCTGTCACCTCCGACCAGTGCATGCCGAACGGGATCTGGTAGTAGCGGTCGGTGCGGCCGGGCACCACCAAGGTGAGGTGGTTGAAAATACCTTCCGAAAAGCCGTGGATGTAGGCGAGCCGATGCGCCGCCGCGAGATCGACCCGCGCCTGCCATTCCTCGGCGCTCGAACTGTCCTGCAGCGATGTCGGCGAAACCCTGAACTGCATGCGCATGCTCCCGTCTGTGCCGGCCTCTCGGCGGAGGCCGTGCTGATTTTATGGATGCGAGTGTAGCGCAATCCGGCGCCAGGCTCCGGTGAAATTGCCGATGGCCTGCTATCCGAATTTTGCGGGCTCGGCGTCATTGTGTGATGATGCGCTGCGAAGATCGCGGCTCGGCGGCTTCGTTGGCTGCGGCGGAAAGCCACATGAGCGGCCTGCACTTTCCAACCCAACGCAACCCACTCCGCAAAGCCCAGAGTTACGCAATGACAGGACCATCCGACCGCAAGACCATCGCCATCGTCGGCCTCGGCAGCATCGGCGGCATCGTCACCGGCCTGCTGCGGGCGGTCGACAAGCATGACGTGATCGCCTGTGTCCGGCGCCCGCTCGATCGGCTCACGGTCGAGCGGGCGGAAGGCACGGTGGAAGTGCCGCTGCGCGCCCTCACCGATCCGGCAGCGGCTACGCCGGTCGACTGGGTGTTGTTGTCGACCAAGGCGCAGGACACGGAATCGAGCGCGCCCTGGCTGCAAAGGCTGTGCGGGCCGCGGACGCGCGTCGCGGTGCTGCAGAACGGCATCGGCCACGCGGAGCGGCTGGCGCCATTGGTCGGCGCCGCCACGGTCGTGCCGACCATCGTCTATTACAACGGCGAGCGGCTGGCGCCGGATCGCATCCGTTTCCGCCGCGCCGGCGAGCATGAATTCGCGGTTGCCGATGACACAGACGGACGCGCGTTCGAAGCGCTGCTGGATGGCACGGCGATGCGCGTGCGGCGCTCCGCCGATTTCACCACGCTGGCGTGGCGCAAGCTTCTGCTCAATGCGGTCGCCAATCCGATCACCGCGCTCACCTTGCAGCGGCAGGCGGTGTTCCGCCGCGCGGACGTCAAGGCGCTGTGCCGCGCAATCCTCGAGGAGGCCGCGAATGTCGGCCGCGCCGACGGCGCCCAGCTCGCGCCCGACGAGGCCGAGCTGATGCTGGCGACGTTGTTGACCTATCCGCCAGACGCCGGCACCTCGATGTATTTCGATCGTGTCGCGGGACGCCCGTTCGAAGCCGATGCTCTCACCGGCGCGATCGTCGCGGCCGGCGAACGGCACGGCGTGCCGACGCCGCTCAACGGCCTGCTGCTGACGCTGCTGCGCGCCACCAGCGACGGCCTGCGCGACGCGGCGCAGGCCGAGCGGCGATGAGCGCCGCGATCCCTACGACGACCGCGCCAGCGCGCCGTCGATCATGTTGACCGCGTTCTGCACGCCGTAGACCGCGACGAAGGAGCCGAAGCGCGGGCCCTTCTCCTGGCCGAGCAGCACCTGGTAGAGCATGTTGAACCAGTCGAGCGAGACGCCGGGACGGCCGTCCTTGCCCTTCTTGACCATGTCGAGGAACGGCTCGCGGCGGCCGATCTCATAGACCACGTTCTGGATGTCTTCCGCGGTCGCGTTCGCCGGCATGTTGGCGAGCGCATCGCGCAGATCCTGCAGCGCAGCGCGCTCTCCTTCGGTCGGCTCGCGGAACTGCTTGGTCGGCGCCACGAAGTCGCGATAGTAGTTGATGGCGTAGCCGACCATCGCATCTAACTTCGGATGGGTCTGCGGCGTCACGCCCGGACGATAACGGCCGATGAAACCCCACAGCGTCTCGGCATTCTCCGCGTTCGACGACGACACCAGCGTCAGCAGCAGCTGGAAGGTGACCGGCATGTCGGCCTGCGGCGGCTTGCCGGAATGGATGTGCCAGACCGGATTCTGCAGCTGCTGCCGCGCTTCCTGCCGCGTGAAGCCGTCGAGGAATTGCTGGTAGTCGTCGACATTGCGCGGGATGACGTCGAAATAGAGCCGCTTCGCCGCCTTGGGCTCGCGATACATGAACAGCGACAGCGATTCCGGCGAGGCATAGCGCAGCCACTCGTCGATCGTCAGGCCGTTGCCCTTCGACTTCGAGATCTTCTGGCCCTTCTCGTCGAGGAACAGTTCGTAGTTGAAACCTTCCGGCGGCGTGCCGCCGAGCGCCGAGCAGATCTTGCCCGACAGCTTCACCGAGTCGATCAGGTCCTTGCCGGCCATTTCATAGTCGACACCGAGCGCGTACCAGCGCATCGCCCAGTCCGGCTTCCATTGCAGCTTGCAGCGGCCGCCGGTGACAGGAACCGTGACGGTCTCCTTGGTATCGGGGTCTTCATACGAGATCGTGCCGGCCTTGGCGTCATGCGCCGTCACCGGCACGTAGAGCACAAGGCCGGTGCGCGGACAGATCGGCAGGAACGGCGAGTAGCTTGCCGCCCGCTCCTCGCGCAGCGACGGCAGCATGATCGCCATCACCTTCTCGATCCGCTCCAGCATGCGCAGCAGCGCGGCATCGAAGCGGCCGGAGGTGTAGTACTCGGTCGAGCTCGCGAACTCGTAGTCGAAGCCGAACTGGTCGAGAAAGGCGCGCAGCCGCGCATTGTTGTGCTGGCCGAAGCTCGGATGGGTACCGAACGGATCGGGCACCTTGGTCAGCGGCTTGCCGAGATGCTGCTCCAGCAGCTCCTTGTTCGGCACGTTGTCCGGCACCTTGCGCAGGCCGTCCATGTCGTCGGAGAAGGCGAGCAGGCGCGTCTTGATCTTGTCCTCGGTGAGCACGCGGAAGGCGTGGCGCACCATCGTGGTGCGCGCGACTTCGCCGAACGTGCCGATATGCGGCAGGCCCGATGGGCCGTAGCCGGTCTCGAACAGCACCTCGTCCTTCGGATTTTTCTTCAACCGCGCCACAATCGCTTTCGCCTGCTCGAACGGCCAGGCGTTGGATTGTTCGGCGAGCGCCCGCAGGTCGCTCGGGCTGGCAGAAGGATCAATCACGGACATTCCTCAGGTTCTCTCCAAAAAGGCCGCGAAAACTAACGCTTTCGCGGCAAAATGCAAAACGACGGGAAGTTTGTCGTCATTCCGGGGCGATGCGCAGCATCGAACCCGGAATCTCGAGATTCCCCGGGGTGCAATTGCACCCCTGAGGTCTGGCCCTACGGACCATCCCGGAATGACGAACTCAGAACGGGCTGACCGAGAAATAGCGCAGCCACAGATCGGTGAAGCGGCCTTTTTCCCAGATCCGGAACAGCGCCCAGTTCAGCGACTGCCGGAGCAGGTCGTTGCCCTTGCGGACCGCGATGCCGACGCCCTCGCCGAAATAGCGGCTCTCGACAAAGGGGCCGCCGGCAAAGGCGCAGCATTCGGCGGAATCGGTGCCGTTGATCCAGAACGCGAGCGAGATCGCATCGCCGAAGACGAAGTCGACCTCGCCGCGGCGCAGCGCCGCGCGCAGCGTGTCGTTATCCGGATAGGAGTGGATTTCGGCGTCGGTGAACATCGCCTTGAGGTAGGCCTCGTGCGAGGTCCCGGCGATGACGCCGACCTTCTTGCCCTCGAGATATTCCGGGCGGATTTCCGGCATCGCGTTGTCACGGCGCGACACGAAGCGGGCCGGCGCGCGATAATAGGGATCGGTGAAATCGACCTTGGCGCGCAGCTGCGGCGTCACGGCCATCGACGCGATGATGGCGTCGCCCCGGTTGGTCGCCAGGGCATCGATCAGGGTCTCGAAGCGGCGCATCTGGATGGTGCAGGTGACCTTGATCTCGTCGCAGAGCGAACGCGCGAGGTCGACGTTGAAACCGGCCGGATTGCCGTCGGGACCGGTGAAATTGAACGGCGGATAGTCGGTCTCGGTCAGAAAGCGGATCACGGTGAGGCGCGACAGGTCCGGGCGGTCCGGCCGGCGCCGCGGGTCCCAGAAACCCGGCACCGCCTGCGGCGCGGCCTCGGCGGCGGCCTTGGGCGGCAGGGTCGGGGCCGCCTGGGTTGCCGCGGGGGCCGCAGGCGCTGCCTGCGGTGCAGCCGGCGCCGAAGGTGTCGCTTGTGCGGGGGCCGCCTTGGTGGGCGGAGCCGGAGCAGGAGCCGTCTTGGCTGCCGGCGCCTGTGCGGGGGGTGTCTGTGCAATTGCAGGGTACGCCAAGGCCAGCAAGGCAGCCGCGATCATGCCCGCGGCCAGGCAAAGCTGGCGCGAACGGACGGCAAGGGGCTGGACAGAGGGATTTGGCATAACCGGCAATTTCAGGAAATTGAACGGCTTATAGCCGAATCGGCGCCTGAAGCGAGCGCCGATTGGGTTAATTCTGAACCGGAAAGGGCGATCAGAGATACCGTTTCAGATCGGCCGCCGCCTCTTCCGGCGTCCGTTTCAGATTGAACGGCGCGACGAAATGACCGTCGCGGTCCATCAGATAGATCAGCGCGGTGTGGTCCATCGTGTAGTCGCCATCCTTCAGCGGCACTTTCTTGGCGTAGACACGATAGCTCGACAGCACCTTGGCGATCGCGGCGGGATCGCCGGTCAGGCCCTTGAGGTGCGGATCGAAGCTCGACAGGTAATCCTTCATCGCGGTGGCGGTGTCGCGTTCCGGATCGACCGAGACGAAATAGGCATTCACGCGATCGGCGTCCTTGCCCATCGCCTTCAGGACCTCCGAGATCTCGAACAACGAGGTCGGGCAGATATCCGGGCAATGGGTGAATCCGAAGAAGATCAGGGTCGGCTTGCCCTGAAGGTTCTTGTCGGTAACGGTCTGGCCGGACTGGTCGGTGAGCTGGAACGATCCGCCGATCGCGGCCGGCGCGGCAACGGTGCGCAAGCCGCCGATCGCCCACAGCATGAGGAACAAGCCGACCGCCAGACTGCCCGCGAAGGCAGCGAAGATCACCAATGGGCGCGTGGTCCGGGGCATGATGCGAGGGCGTCCTTGTCAGAAGCAGGCGGAGATGCCGGCCGTGATCATTTCGAAAAACACCGCGGTCCCGTAGTGGAACCAGAGCGCGGCAGCGGCAAGCAGGGCCAATCCGCCGATACCGGCCGCACCCCACAGGATCGCAGACGCCACCCGGGTCTGTGGAGCCGTTACGAGCTCGGATCGGGTGGAGATCGGCTGAACCATGAGGCTGAGATAAGCCGGGTTCCGGCAGGCAGCAAGCGCAATGGCGGTCGCAGGCCGTCAAATGATGGCGAGCGATTCCGGTGCCGGCGCGTTCATGCCCCGGCGTCTGCCGAGGCCAATGGCCGACGAGGGTCAAACAGAGAAGCAGCCGGAGCTTAGTGCGCGGGCTTCGGCGCCGAGGCCTGGGCGTTGAGGTAGCACGGCTTGTACAGCGCCTGCAGTTGCTTGCCGCGCAGGAAGATCATGCGCCGGGTCAGGCCACCACGCCCCGAAATCCATCTGCGTACCGCCGGCGGATACATCAGGTACAGCATATGGGTGGCTTCGGGATTGGGGACCGGACGGCCGTTATCGCCGTAATCCCAGGCTGCGTGGAAGCCGAGGCTGGCGTGCGAGGTCACACAAATCCGGTCGTGAGGAACCTTGCCGAGCACGATGGTGCAGGCCGAGGCACATAGCCCGTCGATGATGACCGTCTCGCCCGAAGTCCGCAGGTCCTGATACCTGTCGACATAGACGCCGATCTTGCCGCCGCGATCGTCGGCGATCCTGACTACAGCTTGAGACACCCCCATTCCCGCCAGCAGGAGAACCGCAGCGAGCAACCCCGTCATCAACTTCATTTTGGCCAGCCCCAGTCGAAACCGAATCTGTTTGGTCTGTGATGCAAGACGATCGTGAGCGTGTTGTGCGCGCGGATTTTTGTCCAGACGAGTGAAGCCGGTCAAAACAAATTCAAATTGGGTGTTGCGCGCACGCTGCAGTGAAAGTGGGGAAAGGTCCCAAACTGGAACAGCGCGGCGCACGTGCTTGGTGCTCCGCCGCCACAGGCAAGGTCCATTTGGCGTTGACCGCACGCAATGAGGCGGTCTTGAATCTCGGCGGGACGGGGGACCTGAACATGGCTGACGATGCAGATGTGATCGTGATTGGCGCGGGGCTTGCCGGTCTCGTGGCCGCAACCGAGATCGCCGACGCAGGCAAGCGCGTCATCGTGCTCGACCAGGAAGGGGAACAAAGCATCGGCGGCCAGGCCTTCTGGTCGTTTGGCGGCCTGTTCCTGGTCGATTCGCCGGAGCAGCGCCGGCTCGGCATCAAGGATTCGGTCGAGCTCGCGCTGCAGGACTGGATGGGCACCGCGGGTTTCGATCGCGAGGAGGATTACTGGCCGCGCAAATGGGCTGAAGCCTATGTCGCATTCGCGGCGGGCGAGAAACGCGATTGGCTGCGCGCGATGGGCCATCGCATCTTCCCGGTGGTCGGCTGGGCCGAGCGCGGCGGTTACGACGCGATGGGCCATGGCAATTCGGTGCCGCGCTTCCACGTCACCTGGGGCACCGGACCCGGCATCGTCGAGCCGTTCGAACGCCGCGCGCGCGAGGCCGCGAAAAGCGGACGGCTGATATTCAAGTTCCGCCACCGCGTCGATGCGCTCAGCGTCACCAACGGTGTGGTCGACGGCGTCGGCGGCGCGATCCTGGAACCGAGCTCGGTCGAGCGCGGCAAGAGTTCCTCGCGCAACGTCGTCGGCGACTTTTCCTTCCGTGCGCCTGCGGTAATCGTCGCGTCCGGCGGCATCGGCGGCAATCATGATCTGGTGCGGCAGAACTGGCCGAAGCGGCTCGGCGAGCCGCCCAAATTCATGATCTCCGGCGTGCCCGAACATGTCGACGGCCGCATGATCGGCATCACCGAGGCGGCGGGCGGCCGGCTGATCAACCGCGACCGCATGTGGCACTATGTCGAGGGCATCCGGAACTGGAACCCGATCTGGCCGCGTCACGGCATCCGGATCCTGCCGGGACCGTCGTCGCTGTGGTTCGACGCGACGGGCAAGCGGCTGCCGGCGCCGCTGTTCCCGGGCTCCGACACGCTCGGGCAACTGCATTACATCATGGGCACCGGCTACGATTATTCGTGGTTCATCCTGACCCAGAGCAT
The DNA here is from genome assembly GCF_054056795.1 of Bradyrhizobium sp. USDA 3315. Classification (NCBI taxonomy): domain Bacteria; kingdom Pseudomonadati; phylum Pseudomonadota; class Alphaproteobacteria; order Hyphomicrobiales; family Nitrobacteraceae; genus Bradyrhizobium; species Bradyrhizobium sp. USDA 3315. The sequence goes on from NZ_JBSRYP010000001.1 coordinate 1,112,596, forward strand.
CATCAAGAAGGAGTTCGCGCTGTCCGGCTCCGAGCAGAACCCCGACCTCACCGGCAAGAGCTGGCGCATGACGATCAAGCGCGCCACCAACAAGGGCGCGCCGGCGCCGGTGGAGGCGTTCAAGCAGCACGGCGCCGACTTCATCGTGCGCGACAATCTCGCCGATCTCGTCGATGCCATGAACAAGCTCGCAGGCAACGATCTGTTGCAGCTCGACGCCATCAAGGCGCAGATCGAGGCGCGCGACCGCGAGATCACCAACCCCTACGTCAAGGATGCGCAGGTGATGAACCTGCACAATGCGCGGCGCTATATCGGCGACAAATTGATCCGCACCGCGAAGCCGCACCGGATCCTCGATCCCGAGCACGGTCCGTTGATCGCGGTGAAGCTCAACATCCTCACCCGCAAGACGCTCGGCGGGTTCGAGACCGATCTCGATTCGCGCGTATTCGGCAACGATCACCAGATCATCCGCGGCCTCTACGCGGCCGGCGAAGCCGCCGGCTTCGGCGGCGGCGGCGTGCACGGCTATCGCTCGCTGGAAGGCACGTTCCTCGGCGGTTGCCTGTTCTCGGGCCGCAACGCGGGACGTGCGGCGGCGAAGGCGGTGAACTGAGGCGTGCTACTCCGAGATCCAGTCGTTGGCCCGCCGGCGTGAACCGGCGGGCTTTTCAGCGGAAGTTCCCCGAGCCGTGTTGCGATCAGGCGGTCTTGGTGAAAAGCGTCAGGATGCCGTTGGTGAGATTGACCGCGACAACTTGTGCCGAGCTCAGGCCCTTCGCCTTCAGCGCGGATACTGCTTCTTCAGATGCGTCGATGGAACCGCGAAGGTTCCGCAGGTCGTCTTCGCTTGCCTTTGCGACGACAGCCTCGACCTTTGACCGGGCGTCGGGCTTGAGTTCCTTGATGTCCACGACCTGGATGCTCCGGATGGCGGTGGGCTGATCAGATTGAGCCTGCGGCATCGCCTTCGGTTGCGTTCCCTGCACCTGCGCCCAAGCAGGTGTTCCGAGCGAGAGCGCCGCAACGATGACGGACGCCGTAGAGATGCGGATGTGCATGAGTATTCCTTGTCTTGATTACCCCCAACATCCCGCGACAACGGGCTTTCCTTGCTTAAGGTTCCGCCGGAAATCCGCTCTCTGGACTAGTGCTTATGCGACCGTCGCCGGGGGGCGGGTCAAAACATCGAAAACAACCCCATGCAAAGTACCAAGTAGCGGGCGGTGGCCGGCGTTCGAACAAGCAACTTGACACGTCGGGCAACTCAGAGGCATTATTCTAATATTCCGAAATTGCGCATCTTACTCTAATCCGCCTCCGCGCTGAGGAAGCGAACGCCGAACGTATCGGCGTTGGCCTCGCCCCAATCGTAGAGTGCCTGCAGCATCGGCTTCAGCATCTCGCCGCGCTTGGTCAGGCAATAGCGCGAGGAGCCGCCGCCGCGCTCCTGCTTGACGAAGCCCGAGTTGCAGAGATCACGCAGGCGCTCGGTCAACACCTTGTCGCTGAGCTGCGGGATGTCGTGGCGCAATTCGCCGTAGCGCATCGGCCGGACCTTGAGCCGGCTCAGGATCACCGTCTTCCATTTGCCGCTGAGCTGATCGATCGAGAACTCGACCGGGCAACCATATTTGCGCTTGGTCTTGCGGATCATTGCAACTCTCCCGCGGCACTTTCCATCTGGTTCGTTGAGAGCCGCCATCGATCCATCTAAGCACGCATTGCACGGGTTGGGCGAGTTCAGGGATCATTGCAAGACATGACAGACGACAATTCCGCCCAGGGTCCAAGCGACAAGCAACAGCCGCGCAAGCGCATCGTCGTCAGACGCAATGGGCCTTACGAACCGGAGCCCGGCACTCCGATCGTCGATCATCTCGGCGTGCCGATCGCAACGGAGGCCCCGGTGCGGCTCTGCCGCTGCGGACAATCGCAGACCAGGCCGTTCTGCGACGACAGCCACGTCGCGCGCGGCTTCACCGACGCTAGGGATCCGCGGCGCGCACCGGACAGGCTCGACGTTTATGCCGGGCAGCAGGCGTTCGTGTTCGACAATCGCGGCACCTGCGCACATTCCGGCTTCTGCACCGACCGCCTTAACTCGGTGTTTCGTCTCGGCGAGGAGCCTTTCATCGCAGCCAGCGGGGCGCGCCTCGACGACCTCCTCAACGCAGTGCGCAGATGCCCGTCGGGCGCGCTTGGCATCGGTATCGGCCCCAAGCGTGACGCCAACCTGTCCGACGTCAGCAGGCCGCCGCAGATCGAAGTGTCGAAAGACGGGCCTTATCGCGTCACCGGCCATGTCGAACTGGTCGATGAGGATGGCGCGCCGATCACACAGAACGCGGGCGCGTCGCAAGAGCATGTCAGCCTGTGCCGCTGCGGCGCGTCGCTGAACAAGCCGTTTTGCAGCGGCATGCATTGGAACGTCGCGTTTCGCGATCCCGTTCCCGATCCGATGCGCGAGCCGACGCTGTTCGAATGGGCTGGCGGCTATCCGGCGCTGCTCGACATGACGCGCATCTTCTACAGTCGTTACGTGCCGGAAGATCCGCTGCTCGGTCCGCTGTTCGCCGAGATGTCGCCGGACCATCCGGAGCGGGTGGCGGCGTGGCTCAGCGAGGTGTTCGGCGGCCCACGCTTCTACACCGAGCGCTACGGCGGCTATCGGCGAATGGTGTCGCAGCACATCGGCAAGGAGATCCGGCCGGAGCAGCGCGCATTGTGGGCGACCTACATGGTGCAGAGTGCCGACGATGCGGGCTTACCGAGCGATCCGGAATTGCGCGCCGCCTTCGTCGCCTATATCGAATGGGGCTCGCGGATCGCAGTGGAGAATTCCGGCGCCGGCGCAACACCGCCGCCGAACATGCCGGTGCCGCGCTGGTGGTGGGTCTGCAACGCAACGCCGGCCGCACGGCCGTCCGCAACCGCGAGCGATGCGCAGGCCGCGAACGAGATCAGCGTGGCACTCCCCGGCCCCGGCGAGGCCGTGCAGTTCGAACAGCACATCCGACCGCTGTTCCGGCCGATGGACCGCAGTTCGATGCTGTTCGCCTTCGATCTCTGGAACGAGGCGGATGTCGCCAGGCACTGTCAACAAATCCTGGCACGGCTCGAGGCCGGGACCATGCCGTGCGACGGTGCCTGGCCGGCCGAGCGAGTGGCGCTGTTCGCACGCTGGACGAATGGGCAGAATCCGCCGACCTGATTGCGCCGAGCCGATCTCGGAGCAATTTCGAGCGATTTCGGTGAACGGCGCTGCAAATTGTGCAGTGGCGGCGCTCGCTCTGGCAGGTTAGACAGTGCCCGCCATTCAAGTGGAGACCCAAATGAGCATTCAGCGTTTCGAAACCGGCCCGCGCATGAGCCAGGCCGTCGTGCACGGCAACACCGTCTATCTCGCCGGCGTCGTCGCCGGCAAGGCCGCGGGCGGCAGCGTCACCGACCAGACCAAGGACATCCTGTCGATCATCGACGGCCACCTCGCCAAGGCCGGCACCGACAAGTCGAAACTGCTCAGTGCGACGATCTACATCACCGACATGAAGACGTTCCCGGAGATGAACGCGGTGTGGGACGGCTGGGTCTCCCAGGGCAACACCCCGGCCCGCGCCACCGTCGAGGCCAAGCTGGCGGCGCCGCAGTACAATGTCGAGATCATGGTCGTCGCGGCGAAATAGACGCGACGCACGTCATCCAACGGATACCGGATGCCCCGGATTGCAAAGCGCAATTCGGGGCATTTTTCATCTTGCACTCACGCGCTGATCCGCGCTTGCTCGCCGGCAGCCTCACCGAGATCGGACTGAAGCCAGCGGGCAATCCGGCGCCATGAGCCGGCGAGAGCCTTGCAGCCCATGAACAGTCCGAGGTGACCGCACGGCTCGGTATGGCATTGCAGCCACGCGGGCGGCGTGGCCAAGAGCCGCGCTGTCGCAAATGCCTGGTCGGGCGGAACAACGATGTCGTTCTCTGCGGCGAGCAGGAAGACGGGCTGCTTCACGGCAGCGAGATCGATCTTGCAGCCAAGCGCGAGGAAGTCGCCAGCCGCGATCCGGTTCTGGCGAAAGATCCAGTCGGTCACTTCGAGGTAGTAGGTGCCCGGCAGATCGAGCGTCTCGTCATTCCAGCGCGTGAAGCGATCGAGCAACGCCCGCGCATCCTCCGAATTGCGGTCGAGCCGCCTCTGCAGCGCCGCTTCCGCGTCACGCATGGTGAACGGGATGCTCCAGGCCTGCAGCATGTGCTTGCCGCTGATGATCCCATCCCCCTGACGGACCAGCGCCTCGAAGCCTTGCGGTGGAAGCGAGGCGACCATCCGGGAAAGCTCCGACGGTACCGAGACGTCGACCGGGCTGCCGGCAAGCACAAGCCGCCGTACCTTGCCGGGAAAGCGCGCCGCATAGAGCAACGACAGCCAGCCGCCCTGACAGAGACCTGCAAGGTCGACCGGCGGCCCGATCGTGTCGACGGCCACGTTGAGATCGGACAGAAAGGTGTCGATCGAGAAATATCGCATCTCCGGCGCCGCCGAGCGCCAATCCGTGAGATAGAGACGCGCAACGCCAGCCTTCTGCAACGCCTCCATCAGGCTGTGGCCGGGGGCAAGATCCGCAATCTGCGCGCGATGCAGCGCATAGGGCGCGCAGACCAGAAGCGGCCGGCCTTCGGCCGCTCTCGAGAAATCCAGCAGGCACATCGACGGCAGCTGAAGCGCGACCGAATGGGCTGTCGTCCAGGGCAGCGCCGCCGCTTCGCCCGACGAATCCGTGGGCTCGGGCGGACGGTTGGGGTACCACTGCGAGTAGATGTCCAGCGCCAATCGCGCGGCTTCAAACGGCCATAGCCAGGCGTCCTGCGCCCAGTTGGTGCTCGCACTTCGATCCGATCGATCCGTCTTTTCGGGCAAGCTCATTCACCGATTGATCGCTACCGGGATGGTCTGGCCAACGCGGGTCACCTTCACGCCGACAAATTCAGGTCGGATCAGTTTACGCCAAACCGGCTGGAGCGGCAGCCACGCCGGGATGTCACGATCTCGCGACCCCGGCGCCGCTTGCTGCCAAGCAGCAAACGTCCGTAGTTGCAACGGACTAAAGCGCGATGAGATTGGGTTGAATCATCATCGCGCTTTAGCTCCTTGTTTGAGCATGATCTTTTCGGAAAACCGCTTCACACTTTTCCGGATCATGCTCTAGGCGGCGCGTGCCGTGCCCTTCTCCGCCTCGAGCTTGCGCGCGAACAGCCAGCGGAAATAGGTCAGCGGGGCATCGGCGCCGATCGCGAGCAGCTGATAGTCCGGATCGGCGTCGAACACGCGCTGCTGCGCCTCGATGATATCCTTGTCCTCGTTGAACCCTTCCTCGAGGCTGTGCCGCAGCGACAGTGCGATGTTCGGATTGTCGATGTCGAAATCGTGCAGGTAATTCCAGAAGAAGTGCGTGGTCGAGCGCGTCTCCGGCGTCATGAACTGCGCGTTGCGATATGACCGCGTGCCCGGAACCTGGACGCCCTTCTCGACGCCCTGCCCCGCCGGCGCGAACGTGGTGTCGAGCGTGAAGATGCCGGGCACGATCATGCGGCCGATATTGCGGCGGTCGATCTTGTCGGCTTTGTTCGGGATCACCTTCTTGTGGTAGGGCGGCGGCTCGGCGCCCATGTGCCAGCGCTCGACACGGAAACCGTCATCCAGCTTCTCGATCGCGACCGGCTTGGTCTTGTAGGCGTATTCCTCGGAGCCGCCGAGCGTGTTGGTGTGCACGAAGGCGAGATGCGCGAAGTCGCTGAGGTTGTCGACGATCAGGAGCCAGTTGGCCTTGTAGTGCATGTAACCCGGCAGGCCGCGCCATCTGGGATCCTCGAGCGGCGGATAGTCGAGGATCAGCTTCGGATCGGCCTTCTCGGGATCGCCGGTCCAGATGAAGATCAGATTGTAGCGCTCGACCACGGGATAGCTGCGCACGCCGAGCTTGGCGGGGATCGTTTCCTGACCGGGAATCTGGATGCATTTGCCGTCGGCCGCGAACTTCATGCCGTGATACATGCACCTGATGTCGTCGCCCTCGATGCGCCCCATCGAAAGCGGCGCGGCGCGATGGCAGCAGCGGTCGTCCAGTGCGACGACTTTCCCGCTCGACCCGCGATAGAGCACGATCGGCCGTTCCAGGATGGTGCGCGCGACCATCTTGCCGTCGATCAGTTCGTGATTCCACGCCGCCACGTACCAGGTGTTGCGCAGGAAAATTCCGTCGTCAGCCATCTCACCCTCCCGATGCAAGATTTGGTTGCGACGAGGTTAGGTGATTGCGGTCACCGGGATAATCCGATTTGGCTGGACACACTGTACCGGTGGATGGACAATCGGCCATGGAGTGGCGCGACTGGGAGCTGTTTTGCGAGGTTGTCGAGCATGGCGGCTTCACCGCGGCCGCGCGCGTGCTCGGCCATCCCAAATCGAGTCTCAGTGCTGCGGTGCAGCGTCTCGAAGCCAATCTCGGGCTGCGGCTGATCGAGCGCACCACCCGGCACCTGCGGCTGACCGATTCCGGCGAAACCATCTATCGCAAGGTGCGCCCGCTGTTCACCGCGCTGCACGACACCCACAGCGAGGCGTTGGCGATGTCGAGCGCGGTTGCGGGCACGCTGCGCATCAAGGCGCCTTATGAATTCGGCGCGCATCATGCGGGACCGGTCGCCTGCGCGGTGATGGGTCGCTATCCGGAGCTTTCGATCCGGATCGACGTCGAGCACGACATCGTTAGCCCGGTCGCCGAGAACTACGACATCGTGTTTGCGATGCTGGAGGCGCCGCTGCCGTCAGCCGGCATCGTGATCCGCCGCGTCTTCACGCTCGAGCGCGGCCTGTTCGCGGCACCGGCGCTGCTGGAGAAATTCGGCGAGCCGCGCACGCTGGATGATCTGAGAAAGCTGCCGCTGCTGACCGGCCCCAGCGATCCGCCATGGGCGATCACCGCTCCCGGCGGCGCGGTCGAGCATCTCGCGGTCGATCGCGCACGCCTGACCAGCTCGAATGCCCATGTCCGGCTGCAGGCGGCGCTCGCGGGCCATGGCGTGCTGCGGGTCACCGCCAGCTATACCCAAGCCGCCGTCGCGGCCGGCGAGTTGCGGCGGCTGCTGCCCGATCATGCCTGCGAGCCGCTGAACGTGCATGCGCTGTTGCCGGCGCGGCAATTTGTCCCGGCGAAGGTGCGCTGTTTCCTCGACGCGATGGAGGCGCATGCGCGCGGCGATCCGGAGGCCTATATCAGGCCGTAGCGGTCTTTTTGACCGATCACCATTTTCCCGGGAACCTGTACGGCCGGTTGGCATCCAATGGTATGATTCCGCCAACAGTGAGGGCGATCCCGCCATGCGCCAGGCCCATGTAACGTCCCTGCCGCCGACCCGCTCGGACGATGCCGAGCTCGTGCAACGCGCGCTCGCCCGCGACGAGGCCGCGATCCGCGCCATCATGCAGGCGAATAATCGCCGGCTGTTCCGGCTGGCGCGCGGCATCCTGCGCAACGACCACGAGGCCGAGGACGTGGTTCAGGACGCCTATGTGCGCGCCTTTACCCATCTCGACCAGTTCCGCGGCGACTCCAGCCTGTCGACCTGGCTGTCGCGGATCGCAATGAACGAGGCACTCGGCCGCCTGCGCCGCAGGCACAGCAGCGTCGAATGGTCCGATCTGCCGAAAGGCGCTCCTGAAGCCCAGATCATCCAGTTCCCCCTGTCGTCAACAGACGATCCGGAAAAATCCATGGCCCAGCGCGAAATCCAGCACGTCGTCGAGCACGCGATCGACGAGCTGCCCGAGGCGTTCCGCCTCGTCTTCATCACCCGCGTGATCGAGGGCATGAATGTCGAGGAGACCGCTGAGATTCTCGGCCTCAAGCCGGAAACCGTGAAGACCCGCCTGCACCGCGCCCGGACCATGCTGCGCGACAATGTCGAGCGGAAGATCGGCCCCGTCGTCATGGAGGCCTTCCCCTTCGCGGGCAAGCGCTGCGAGCGATTGACCGAGGCGGTTCTGAAACGGCTCCGCGCCACCGCCTGAATTTTTTTCGGGAACCTCTGCTCGTCCGCGCCATCCAACTCCTGTGCAAGCAACGACGCGCCGCGCGCTACGCCCGGCTCAACAGGAGTTTCAAACCATGTTCGTTCGATTGGGTATCGCGGTCGCCGCGCTCAGCCTTCTCAACTGCGCTGCGCTGGCGCAGGGCGCCAAGCCGACCGATCCGCAGATCGCGCACATCGCCTATACGGCCGGTGTGATCGACATCAATGCCGCCAAGCAGGCGGAAGAGAAGGCCTCCAACAAGGAGGTCAAGGCGTTCGCCAAGGACATGGCGCGCGACCACGAGGCGGTGAACAAGCAGGCGCTCGACCTCGTCAAGAAATTGAAGGTGACGCCGGAGGACAACGACACCAGCAAGGCGCTGTCGAAGCAGGCGGCCGACAAGCTCGCCGAACTCGGCAAGCTGAAGGGCGCCGCCTACGACAAGGCCTATATCGACAACGAGGTCGCCTACCACAAGGCCGTCAACACCGCGCTGGAAACGCAGCTGATCCCCTCGGCCAGCAATCCCGAGCTGAAGGGCCTGCTGCAAACCGGCCTGAAGATCTTCCAGGGCCACCAGCAGCATGCCGAACATGTCGCGGCCGGCCTGAAGTAAGGAGGCGCGCGATGTTGCCAGGACGCTGTCTCGCAACGCTGGCTTTGCTCGCGCTCGGCGCGATGGCCGTCCCGGCGCATGCGGCCACCATCCAGATCGTGATGGAAAATCTGGTGATCTCGCCGGCCGAGGTGTCGGCCAAGGTCGGCGACACCATCGAATGGGTCAACAAGGACGTGTTGGCGCACACCGCTACCGCGAAGAACGGCGACTTCGACGTGACGATCGCGCCGAAGAAGACAATCAAGTCGGTCCTGACCAAGGCCGGCACGGTCGACTATTACTGCCGCTACCATCCCAACATGAAGGCGGTGCTGACCATCGCACCATAGCCCGCGCGATGACCTCAGAGGTAATCGATCGGCGCACGCGAACCTTCGATAGTCCGGACCGCCGCACAGTCCGGCATTATCGAAGGAGAGCACCATGACCGACCATGCCACCATCGCCCGCCGCTATATCGATCTCTGGAACGAGCGAACGCCGAGCCGGCGTCGCGAGATGCTGAGCGAGAACTGGACCGCCGATGCGCGCTATATCGATCCGCTGATGAACGGCGACGGCCATGAGGGCGTCGACGCGCTGATCGCCGGCGTGCAGCAGAAGTTTCCGGACTTCCGCTTCAAGCTGATCGGGGAGCCGAACGGCTTCGGCGACCATGTCCGATTCTCCTGGGGCCTCGGGCCGGACGGCGTCGACAGCCCGATCAAGGGCACCGACTTCGCGATGCTGAAGGACGGCCGGATCAGGAGCATCACCGGCTTCCTCGACCAGGTGCCGGGCGCCTGAGGCGCCGCTTCCACGCCGGCGATGTCGCTGCCAGAGCGTTTTCGAGCGAAGTGGATCCCGGTTCGCGTTAGGAAAACGCGTCAAAACAAAGAATCCAGAGCCCCGTTCCGATTCCATCGGAACGGAAAAGGCTCTAGTCTTTCCGAAACACAGGGAGGACGCCATGAAGGCAGATTTCGCCTTCAAGACTTCTGTCGTCAGCGACATCACGCCGGCGCTGCTGGCGATCGGCCGCGACAGCTTTCCGCAGGCCCTGATCGGCGCGCTGCGGCGCGTCGCCGGGGTCGGTCATTGCATGGTGTTCTCGTTCACCGGTCCGCGGACCGCCGCGTGCCTGCTCGATGTCGGCAACATCCCGACCGGGCGCGACCTCGGGATCGCCTATTCCGAGCATTTCCATCAGGCCGACCCGAACCGCGACGCGGTGTTCGAGGGGCGGACGCAGGCTGCGCCGATCGTGCTGCCGAACTTTGCCCGCCGGATGTACAGCGACGGCTACCGCAAGATCTTCTTCGACGACTCCGACATTGTCGACAAGTTCGCCTCCGCGATCTGGACCGGCGACACCTGCTTCTATGTCAACTTCTACCAGATCACCGCGCAAGGCCGCTTCAGCCGCGAGCAGATCGCGCGCCTGGCCGCGGTCGCGCCGGCGTTGACGGCGGCCGTGGCGCGGCATTTCCAGCGCGACCCGGCACCGGATGTTGATCCGATCGAGCGGTTGAAGACCCTGTTTGCAACCGCCGAGCCGCTCGCCAGGCTGACGGGGCGCGAGCAGGAGGTCTGCCTGCGCATCCTCTCCGGTCTCAGCTCGGAAGCGATCGCCGCCGAACTCGGCATCGGGCTGCACTCCGCCCTCACCTATCGCAAACGCGCTTATGACAAGCTCGGCATCTCCTCGCAGAACGAGCTGTTCGCGATCGCGCTGCGCCTGATGGCCTCAGCGCGCCAGTTGAACTGAGCGTGCTCCAGGCGATGGTCTCCCGCTGTCCCCAGCGGTGGGGACAGACGGGCCGCGCCGCCCGGCCTATGCTCGGTCCGAAAACCCGAGGCCAAACCGAGATCACGTCGTGAGCACCGCGCCCCATTTCAATATCGACGTCCCCGCCTTCTGGCAGGATCCCTACCCGGCGCTGGCGCGTATGCGCAAGGAGGCGCCGATCGCCTTCGTGCCGCAACTCGGCAGCACGCTGCTGTGCAGCCGCGACGACATCTTCATCTCCGAGAAGCAGATCGACGTGTTCTCGTCGCACCAGCCCGAGGGGCTGATGAACAACCTGATGGGCCACAACATGATGCGCAAGGACGGCGATGCGCACATGAACGAGCGCAAGGCGATCTTTCCGGCGATCTCGCCCAAAACCGTCAGATCGCACTGGACCGCGCAGTTCGCAGCACACGCGACGCGCATCCTCGACGAACTGAACCCGGACGGCGTGGTCGATTTCGTGCAGACGTTCGCGCTGCCGTTCTCGGCCGAATGCCTGAAGTCGATCACCGGCCTCACCAATATGCGCTTCCAGGACATGAACGCGTGGTCGCAGGGTATGATCGACGGCATCGCCAATTATGTCGGCGATCCCGCGATCGAGGCGCGCTGCCATGCGGCGACCTCCGGGATCGATGCCGCGATCGACGACATGGTCCCCAGGCTGCGCAAGACGCCCGACCTCAGCCTGCTCGGCGTAATGCTGCAGACCGACATGCCGATGGAGAGCGTGCGCGCCAATATCAAGCTTGCGATCTCGGGCGGCCAGAACGAACCGCGCGATGCAATCGCCGGCACGGTATGGGCGCTGCTGACCCATCCCGACCAGCTTGCGCTGGCGACGAGCGGCACGATCCCGTGGCTGCAGGTGTTCGAGGAATATGCGCGCTGGATCTCGCCGATCGGGATGTCGCCGCGGCGGATCGCAAAGCCCTGGACGATCAGGGACGTCGCATTCGAGACCAATGAGCGCGTGTTCCTGATGTTCGGCTCGGCGAACCGCGACGAGAAACACTTCGACAAGCCCGATGCGTTCGACGTGCGCCGCGACGCCGGCAAGAGCATCGCGTTCGGTGCCGGTCCGCATTTCTGCGCCGGCGCCTGGGCCTCGCGCGCCATGGTCGCCGACGTCGCGCTGCCCGCGATCTTCAAGCGGCTGAAGAATCTGCGCCTGATCGAGCACAAGCCGGCGCGGATCGGCGGCTGGGCGTTCCGCGGCCTGCTGGATTTGCCGGTGACGTGGGACGCGTAGCATGCTTTGCGCAGGTTCAGTGCACGGGACCCGGCACGACGAGGCGCAGCAATCGCGCGTCGCGTGATGGGGGGACCGTCGTGGTCCAGGCCTCGCCCGCATCGACGAGGCAGGACAAACCGTCAGGCCGCGACAGGAGGATCGTCCAGGTACCCGCCGGCGAAACGAAGACCTCCACGAGGTGGCCGCGATCGGACAATCCGCGGTGCACCTCAACCTCACCGAAATGGTCTTTGAGGAAGGTCACGAAATCGGACCGGGAGGCGCAAGCCTGCGCTGCGCCAGCCACCGTCGACATCAACGCGGCAGCCAAGCTGAGTGCCGCCAAGCGGATACATCGCAACATGGCCCCCTCCTTGTCCGGGCAGCCATGCACGACCATCGCCGAACCAAGCTCACTGCAGCGAACTCAAGCAGGGTCGATGATCGCGTACTCCACCCAAGGTGGTGATCAGGCACGAGGATTTCAAGAGCGGCAGCGGCGGCATCATGCTTCGACAAGGTTTCGCCCGAGCCCTTCAGCCAAGCCCGCCACACGGCTCCGCTCGCCAGATCAACGTCCATGCGCGCCGGCGATCGAGAGAGCGTCCTAAAGGCCCGGACGCGCCTGACCAGGCGTCCTCTCATCGTCCCCAGCGCAGCACAACCGGATCGAGTGTTCGCGCGATCTCGATCAACCCCGCGCGCGTCGCCGGATGCAGCGGTTGCAGCGGGTGGCGCACTGCATCGGACTTGATGACGCCGCCCTCGCGCATCAGCACCTTGCAGGCCTGCAGCCCGCATTGGCGGTTCTCGTAATTGATCAGCGGCAGCCAGCGCGCATAGGCCCCGACCGCCTCGTCGCGCCGGCCGGCGAAGAACGGATCCATGATCTGGCGGATGCCGTCGGGATAGCCGCCGCCGGTCATCGCGCCGGTGGCGCCGGCATCGAGATCGGCCATCAGCGTGATCGCCTCCTCGCCGTCCCACGGCCCCTCGATCTCGGCGCCGCCCTTCTCGATCAGGCCGCGCAGCTTGTTCGCCGCCATCGGCACCTCGATCTTGAAGTACCTGATATTGGCGAGCTCCTTTGCCATCCGTGCCAGGAAATCCACCGAGAGCGGTGTTCCCGCCACCGGCGCGTCCTGGATCATGATCGGGATGTTGATGGCATCCGACACGCCCCGATAAAACTCGTAGATGCCCGGCTCGCCGACGCGGAAGGTCGCGCCGTGATAGGGCGGCATCACCATCACCATGGCAGCTCCGGCGGCTTCCGCCTCGCGGCTGCGCGCGGCGCAGACCGCCGAGGAGAAATGCGTGGTGGTGACGATGACGGGAATGCGGCCGGCGACATGCTCGAGCACCGTATGCATCACGGTCTCGCGCTCGGCGTCGGTCAGCACGAACTGCTCGGAGAAATTGGCGAGGATGCAGATGCCGTGGGAGCCGGCGTCAATCATAAAGTCGACGCAGCGCCGTTGTCCGTCGAGGTCGAGCTTGCCGTTGGCGTCGAAGATGGTCGGCGCCACGGGGAAGACGCCGCGATAGGGGCGCTTTGCGACTGATGTCATGATAACGACCTCCCAGGTTGTTGTCGGATTTTCTTGTCAGCTCTGGCGGAACGGCAGCGGCGGGCCGTCGAGCCGGCGCAGGCCCGGCTCGCGCCGCTCCAGCCACCAACCATACTGCTTCGGCCAGGACGCGAACACCTCGCCGCCTCCAGCGCCAAGCGCAAGCTCGGCATGCAGCGGCCAGTTCGGATCGAACAGCGCCTCGCGGCCGATCGCGACCAGGTCGGCCTGGCCGTTGGCCAGGACATCTTCTGCCTGCTGCGGATGCAGGATGAGGCCGACCGCGATGGTCGCAATGTCGGCGGCGCGGCGGATCTCATCGGCATAGGGCACCTGAAAGCCGTAGCCGCGCGGAATCCGCGCCGCGGTCGCCGAGCCGAGCAGGCCGCCCGACGAGCAATCGATCAAATCGGCACCGCGCGCCCTGGCTTCGCGGGCGAACGCGACCTGGTCCTCGAGCGTCAGGCCGCCGTCGATACCGTCGACCGAGGAGATCCGCACCGACAGCGGCCGCTCCGCCGGCCAGGCCGCGCGCACGGTCTCGATGATCTCGAGCGGATAGCGCATCCGCCCGGCGCGATCGCCGCCATAGGCATCGGTGCGGCGGTTCGACAATGGCGAGAGGAATTCGTGCAGCAGATAGCCATGCGCGCAATGCACCTCGACGAATTCGAAGCCGGCCTCCACCGCACGCAAGGTGGCGCGCCGCCATTGCTCGCGCAGCGCGGCGAGCTCGGCCACCTCGAGCGCGTGCGGCATCAGCCAGCCGTCTTCCATCGGGATCGCGCTCGGCGCCACCGTCCGCCACGGCAGATCGCCGCGGGCGCGGTCGGCCTCATCGAGAGCGGCATTGCCGTACCAGGGACGCTGCATGCTGGCCTTGCGGCCGGCATGCGCGAGCTGGATCGAGGGCACGGCGCCATTGTCCTTGAGGAAGGCGGCGATCCGCTCGAGCGGCGCGATCTGCTCGTCGTTCCAGATGCCGACGTCGCCGTGGGTGATGCGACCCTCGGCGACAACCGCCGCGGCCTCGACCATCACGAGCCCGGCGCCGCCCTGGGCGAACTTGCCGAGATGCACGAGATGCCAGTCATTGGCCAAGCCGTCGGTCGCCGAATACTGGCACATCGGCGAGATCAGGATGCGGTTTCGGGAGGTCACGCCGCGAAGCGTGATCGGCTGAAACAGAAGCGGCTGCGACATCGGGACCTGCGGGACGGTGTTGGCGGGAGAAATCGTGGCGGAAAGCTAGGCGGCGCGCCCCGGGATCGCAAGTCATGCCGCGGCGCAGGCGGCCAGACCTGCACGCATGCAGCACTTGCGCAACGGCCCGATCTGCAAAACCCGCAACATTTGCCGCAGAAAAATCTCCCGGCTGGTAAGCACTTTCGGTCATCCCCGGGTCACGTCACGGATCGCAATTCGTCGCGGACATCCCTACATTGCCGGCATGAAGAAAATCGGATTCCTTTCGTTCGGGCACTGGACGCCCTCGCCGCAGTCGCAGGCCCGCTCGGCCGCGGATGTGCTGCCGCAATCGATCGACCTTGCGGTCGCGGCCGAAGAGCTCGGCGCGGACGGTGCGTATTTTCGCGTCCATCACTTCGCGCGCCAGCTGGCCTCGCCGTTCCCGCTGCTGGCGGCCGTCGGCGCCAGGACCAGCCGGATCGAAATCGGCACCGCCGTGATCGACATGCGCTACGAAAATCCGCTCTACATGATCGAGGACGCCGGCGCGGCCGACCTGATCGCGAGGGGACGCCTGCAACTCGGCATCAGCCGCGGCTCACCCGAGCAGGTGATCGATGGCTGGCGCTATTTCGGCTATCAGCCGGGCGAGGGCGAAACCGACGCCGACATGGGCCGGCGTCATGCCGAGATCTTCCTCGACATGCTGCGCGGCCAGGGATTTGCGCAGCCCAATCCACGGCCGATGTTTCCCAATCCTCCCGGCCTGCTGCGGCTCGAACCACTCTCGGAAGGCCTGCGCGAGCGCATCTGGTGGGGCGCCGGCTCGAACGCCACCGCGGTGTGGGCGGCGAAGCTCGGGATGAACCTGCAAAGCTCGACGCTGAAGAACGACGAGACCGGAGAGGCTTTCCACATCCAGCAGGCCGCCCAGATCCGGGCCTATCGTGCCGCCTGGAAGGAAGCCGGGCACACGCGCGAGCCGCGGGTCTCGGTGAGCCGCAGCATCTTCGCGCTGGTCGACGATCGCGACCGCGCCTATTTCGGCAACGGCCAGGAGCAAGACCAGATCGGCTTCATCGATGAGAGGACGCGCGCCATCTTCGGCCGCGGCTACGCCGCCGAGCCGGACAGGCTGATCGAGCAGCTCAAGACGGATGAGGCGATCGCGGAGGCCGATACCTTGCTTCTGACCGTCCCCAATCAGCTCGGCGTCGACTACAACGCGCATGTGATCGAGACGATCTTGACCCAGATCGCGCCCGCTTTGGGCTGGCGCTAAATCCATCGCGAACGTCAGCGACACTCGCCCGGCGCGCAGCCTCGTCACATCGAGCAGGACCGGGATAAGGACCCGCGCCGGCCGTCTTCTAGGGGGGCTGTTGAGAGAGAACGGCCAGGCGCGGGCTTGAACCGACCGTTCTCGCCGGAGGTCGGTCGGCTCTATTCGACCAATGCCGGAACCCGCGACATCGTTCCGGCGGAACTTCGTTCTCAAACGCGGAGAACTACGGAAACATAACTGCGCGTTGTGAGAAGAACAGGTCGAGTACGGTGCGTTAGGCGCGCACGTTGCGTGAACAGATCGCCGTAATATCCCGGGATAATAGCGAAGGCCGTCTGCGGATTCCCTGGGTCAGGAATCCCTGTCGCGATTGCGCCGGGTGAGATCGAGCCGATCGACGCGCTCATCGATCCGCCGGTTCAGCTCCTCGTCTTCTCGCGTATTGCTGCCGCGACGGGCGCGAACCACCAATGCACAACATCCGAGCAGAACGATCGCGAAGAACGCGTAGTACCACCATGCCATGCACTGATCTCAAATGAACGCTCGCGATACCGCCGGAAAAGTCATCGTTCAGGCCGATGAGGACGCGCCGACCTTGGCGCATAAGACCTTGGCGCATAATAAGGGTTCACCAGACAGGTCGCCGGCATGCCCACAGCGCTGGCCTGGCACTGATCTATCGACGTGAAGATGCAGTCCATGCGCTCGCCGACCAACTCACCGTAAACATGCATGCAGACGGGATAGCGCGGATCATACATTTGCGCGGATGCCGGCCTCGTCATCCAAAGCGCGCCCAGCGCAAGCAGCAGCGCTCCAAGCAACCTCACGTCACGTCTCCTGCTGTCGCCAAATACATTGCCATGCCGACAAACTGTCCCGCGACATTTGCCTGAAGGCTGGAGCGGGCGAAGGGAATCGAACCCTCGTATGCAGCTTGGGAAGCTGCCGTTCTACCATTGAACTACGCCCGCGATCTCGATGCTTGAGGTCGCACCTCACGGGTGCGACCCGGCCGGACCATAGCCCGGGCGGAGGCAGCGGATCAAGCGCGCATTGGAGCCGATCGCCGCACCGCCCCCGCTAGTGGCCCATCCTCACGAGCACGTCATTGATGACAAAAGCCGCGGCGGCGGATGCGTCGCAGGTGCCGCTTCGTGCATAGATGCAGGCATCGGCGATGCCGACGCGGGCACAGCTTTGCCTTGAATAATCCGCCGGCAGATCACCGGCGGCCGCGGGCCGCGCGAGGATGCGATTGAAGGCCGGCCTGGTCGCCTGCAACAGCGGCGGCAGGATCAGCTCGGCGAGCGGATCGGCGGGCTCCAGCGCATAGAGCGGTACTGGGCCGACCAATCGTTCCCGCCCTGGCAACAGCTGGAAACGGACATTGTAAAGTGCGAGGCCGCACAGCTGCGGATCGCTGCGCAGTTCGGCGGCGAGCCGCGCCGCGCCGACACCGCGCGTCCAGTAGTCGCGCATCCCTTCGCTGGCGCCGGCGAGCGTCACCGAGAGCAAGGCCCAGCCGCCGGTGACGATCGGCAATGCCCAGCGGCGCCACCCGGGTTTTGCGCGCAGCCATTGCACCCAATCGGCCGATCCCAGCGCCGCGACGATGATGAACAGCGCCACCGACAGGAAGACGAAGCGGTATTCCTTGTGCGCGATCAGGCTGTGGAAGACGAGGTTGACCAGCGCCACGGCCAGCAGCAGCGGCGCATGCCGCGCGCCGCGCCAGATCGCGGCGAGCGGCAACACGATCGCCGCCGACCACACGATCAGGAAGTTGACGAGATAGGCCGAAGGGGGCGTCACGCCGAACTCGGTCGCGCGATCATGCAGCAGGTTTTCGTTGATGTTGCCGATCAGCCAGGCGAACGGCACGGCGCCATGCGCAAGGTCGATCGCGGCGGAGAGCACCAGCGCGGCGAGACCGCCCGCGATCATAGGAATCAGGTTTCGCCAACGCATCCAGCAGGCGCCGAGCGCAAGCACGGCGATGGCCGGCGCGTACTGAAAGCGGCAGACAAAGGCAAAAGCGAGCAACGCGCCGCCGATCGCCAGATGCCGCTGCGACGGACGGCCGGTCACCAGCAGCGCCGCCGGCACGACCAGCGCCGTCGCCAACGGCTCGCCCAATGTGTGCGGCGAGAGCAGGATCAACTCGAACCAGACTGCCGCAGCGAACGCCGCGACGATGGCATGGGTTCGCGAAATCCGTGCACCAAAGAACCAGGCGCTGACCACGATCGACAGTGACGCAGATGCGGCGACCAGGCGCGGCACCAGGAAAGCGCCCTCGCCCCCCGGCGCAATCAAGCCGCCCACCGCGACCGGCCCGGCCAGCAATGTCGGCAGGAACCAGCCGCGAATGCCTTCGCGCCACTCCCACGTCAAAATGCCGTCATGGCCGAGCATCCGCCACGCCGGCTCGAGATACTGAAAGATCTCGTCCGGATACATCACGTTGGGCCAGAGCGCGGCCGGAAGGCGCAGGACCAATGCCAGCAACAACAATGCGAACAGCGGATGAAGACGCCCGGTCGATGTCCCGGCCACGGCTGTGCTGCCGCGCGCCCCATCCGCGCCGGTGCTGGTCATCGTTCCGCCGATCGTACCGTGGAGCAGCATGCTGACGACCAGATAGCGGGCAAAGCCTTTAAGATGCGTGACTGATAAATTGGCGGGGTCACACAGAAGGGGCCGCGACATGGTTAGCTAAACGTCAAGATTCCGGATGCGCGCGCCGGCGACAATGTTAGGATCGCGCGCGTGGGGGCTGGTGGCGTCATGGCGGGGCGTGGGTATACCATTTTCGACACGGCGATCGGCCGATGCGGCATCGCGTGGGGCGAGCTCGGCGTGGCTGGCGTGCAGCTTCCCGAGCTGCGCGAGATCGAGACCCGCAAGCGGCTATTCAAGCTTTATCCTGACGCGCGCGAGATGCGGCCTCCCGAGGAGGTCGCTGTCGCGATCGAGGGCATCGCCGCGACCTTGCGCGGCGGCATTGGGGACCTTGCCGGCGTTGCGCTCGACATGAGCGGCATCCTGGCCTTCAACGCGCGCGTCTACCAGTTTGTCCGCACCATTCCCCGCGGCGAAACCCGGACCTATGACGAGGTGGCGAGCGCCTTGCGCGCGTCCGGCGCGGTCTATTCGGTGGCACAGGCGCTCGGCCGCAATCCCTTCATGGTCATGGTGCCCTGCCACCGGGTGCTCGAGGCGGGCAATTATGCCGACCGGATCTCGCCGAACGGCGGCAGCATCTCGAAACGGCGGCTGCTCTCGATCGAGGGCGCCCAGCCGACCACCAGCAAGACCCTTTTTGATGTGCTGCTGCCCGTTGCACGGCTCCGGCCGCAAGCTTAAATCCCGGGCATGGTCCGAACCACGCTGCTGCAGCGCGATCGCATCACGGTGAACGAATTTCGCTGCACGGCGGAACCCGGCGACAAGCCGTTCGCTGAGCAGTTCGCCTGCCACTCGGTGTCCTATGTGCGCAGCGGCAGCTTCGGCTGCCGTTGCCGCGGCCGCTTCCATGAGCTGGTGGCAGGCTCGATCCTGGTCGGCCATCCCGGCGATGAATACACCTGCACGCACGACCACGTGGTCGGCGACGAATGCCTGTCGTTCTTCCTGGACCCGGTGCTGGTCGAGACCATCGGCGACCGCGCGGCGGTCTGGCAGGTCGGGTCGGTGCCGCCGCTGCCGGAACTGATGGTGATCGGCGAGCTCGCGCAAACGGCGGCAGCTGGCAACAGCGACGTCGGTCTCGACGAGATCGGCCACCTCCTCACCAGCCGCCTTGTCGAGCTGGTGTCCGACCGCAAGGCAAAGCCGCTCACCGCAGGCTTGCGCGATCGCCGCCGCGCCGTCGAGGCCGCGCTGTGGATCGACGCCAATTCACAGCATCAGATCGACCTCGACGATGCCGCCGAGCAGGCCGGCTTGAGCACCTTCCATTTCCTGCGGCTGTTTTCCGCCGTGCTCGGCGTCACCCCGCATCAATATCTCGTGCGCTCGCGGCTGCGCCATGCGGCGCGGCGGCTCGCGGATGACGACAGCCCGGTCACCGACATCGCCTATGACGTCGGCTTCGGCGACCTGTCCAATTTCGTGCGCAGCTTCCACCGCGCCGCCGGTGCCTCGCCGCTGAAGTTCCGCCAGGCCTCTCGCGGCGACCGCAAGATTTTCCAAGAACGTCTCGCGCTGCAATAGCTAGGCTACTCCAGTCCGCGCGTCTTTCGATGCGCTTAGCGACTGGAGATTTCCTCATGTACGACCATATCGGATTGCGCGTTGCCGACCTCGACGCCAGCGTGCGCTTCTACACCGCGGTGCTGGCGCCACTCGGCTTCGTGCTCTGCTCGCGCGACGACAGCGGCGCCGGCTTCGGCCCGAAGGGCGAGCCCGCGCTCTGGCTGCATCTGCACAAGGGCAAGACCCAGGGCGGCGCGCACGTTGCGTTCCGTGCCCCGAGCCACGACGCGATCAAGACATTCCATACCGAAGGCCTGAAAGCCGGCGGCAGGGACAACGGCGCGGCGGGCCATCGCAAGGATTACAGCCCGACCTATTACGCGGCGTTCCTGCTCGACCCCGACGGCAACAATGTCGAGGCGGTGTCGACCTAGCACACCACAGCTCCGCCGTCATTGCGAGCCGAGCGAAGCAATCCATCTTTCCGCCTGCTGCGGTGTGGATTGCTTCGTCGCTTCGCTCCTCGCAATGACGACACATCTGAAACCAACGAGGATTGAACGATGGCTTCCATTCACAAGGATATCCCGATCGACGCGCCGGCAGATCATGTCTGGGACGCGTTGCGCGATTTCGGCGCACTGCATACGCGGCTAGTGCCGGGCTTCGTGACTGACACGCAACTGGACGGCGACGTCCGCACCGTCAGCTTCTCCAACGGCACCGTGGCGCGCGAGACGCTGGTCGATTGCGACGACCAGCGAAAGCGGCTGGTCTATGCGATCAGCAGCGAGCGGTTGAAGCAGCATTCCGCCTCGGTGCAGGTGTTCGCCGAGGGCGACACGCGCTGCCGCGTGGTGTGGATCGCCGACGTGCTGCCGCACGAGGTCGCGCCCTACATGGACGCGCAAATGGACCTCGGCGCGGCGGCGATGCAGGCGGCGATGGCCAAGTCGGCGAGGGAGAAGAGCGCGGCGTGATCCGCTAGGTCATGCGACTGGCCGCGCATTTCGAACTATGACCATCACCCTGAGGAGGTCGCGAAGCGACCGTCTCGAAGGGCGACAGCCCCGCTGTTTCTACGAGCGCACGCCGAAACACCTGGGCCGTCGATCCTTCGAGACGCCGCTTCGCGGCTCCTCAGGATGACGGGTTTAATATCTACGACAGCGCCGGCTGCGCCTCGGCGACCGGTGCCGACTTGCCCCAGCGCGTCAGGATCACGCTGAGGCAGGACAGCACGCCGAGCACGCCCATCGAGGCGGCGGCGAGTGCGAAGAAGTTCTGCGCGCTCGCCTCATGCGTCGACAGCCACCAGCCGCCGGTGCCGATGAAGATCAGCCGCGCTGTCTGCGCCAGCACCGGACCCAGCACTTTCGCGGCACCCTGCGAGGAGAAATACATCGACATCGCAAGGCCGATGAACGCGTACATCGGCGCGGCGGTCGAGAGATATTGATGGCTGGTCGCCCGCACGTGCGGATCATTGGTGAACAGATTGACCCAGAGGTCGGGGAAGACGGCGATGAAGCTGCCGACCACGCCGACCGCAAGGAACGACACCGTGCCCGCGGTCCAGGCGATGCGCCGGGCCCGCGCGACGCACTCGGCGCCGACCGCCATGCCGATCATCGGCACCGAGGCGATGCCGACCGCGAAGGCGACCGAGGTCAGCATGAATTCGAGCCGCGCGCCGATGCCGTAGCCGGCGAGCACCGCGGTGCCGAACTGCGCCAGCATGTGGGTGAAGATCGAGATCGTCAGAACCGACTGCAACGGCGAGAAGCAGGACACCGCGCCGACCTTGAGGATGTCGATGAACATCGCCCATTGCACGCGCAGCCCCTTGAGTTTCGGCTTCACGCGGGCACGGCCCGAGAACAGATACCAGCCCATCACGCTGATGCTGATCGAATAGGCGATCAGCGACCCCGCGGCGACGCCGCGCATGCCGAATTGCGGCACCGGACCGAGACCGAGCCCGAGCGTGCCGCCGAGAATGATCTGCCACACCGCCGAGGACAGGATCATGGTCGACGGCAGCTTCATGTTGCCGGTGCCGCGCAGGATGCCGGCCATGGTGTTCATCAGCCAGGGCAGGATCGCGCCGCCGAAGAACACCTGCGAATAGGCGATCGCCTGCGCCAGCACATTGCCCCGGCCGCCGAGCAGTTCGAGCAGGCGCGGGCCGAAGATCAGCATGCCCAGCATGAACGTCAAACCAAAGGTCAGGCCGATCAGCAGCGCATGCATCGCCAGCGTGGAGGCGCGCTCGATCTCGCCGGCGCCGAGCGCACGCGCGATCGCGGATGCGACGCCGCCGCCCATCGCGCCGCCGGACATCGTCATGGTCAGGATCACGCAGGGAAACACCAACGCCATCGCCGCGAGCGACTCGACGCCGAGCCGGCCGATATAGGAGGTCTCCGCGATCACCACGCAGGTGCCGGCCGAGAGCGCGATCACGTTCGGCCACGCGAGCCACAGAAGCGTGCGCAGGATCGGCCCGTCGAGCAGCGCATTGCGCGCCGGCTTGGTCACCGGCGGCGGCAGCGGCCGCTCTTGTTCGTCGACAGGTATTTCGGCGAGGCCGAGATCGGACATTTCTACTCCCACGCGCGATCTGGGGAGCCGCGCCATGGTGTTTCCCTACCATGGCAGCAGCGGATTCCACGTGCGCGGGGCGCAAGGGGGGCCTGCGCGATTGCAGGTGAACCCGGATGAACCTTGGCGCTAGCCGATCGACCAGACGAACGGCGCGCCGGCGGTGCTGTTCGGCTTCAGATGCACCGGAATATGCCGCCCGCAGCCGGCGGCCAGCCCTTCGAACAGGCCGGTCAGCACGCTGGCGCAGGCCGGATGATAGTCGGCGACATCGGCCATCAGCTTCCAGCCCTGCTGGCGGAATTCGAACTGGCCCTCGGATTCGCTGACGTCAGCGATATCGTCCTGCGACTCGAAGAGAGTGCGCAGGAATGCGGCAAATTCCGTGGCACGGCCACGGCGGCCGCCGAGCGCCTGCGCGACCTCGTCGTAATACTGCATGCCGATCAGCTTGCCGGTGAGATGCAGCAGGTAGCTCGCATCCTCCGGGCCGAACACCTGCACGATGACCGGCGCGGCCGTCTTCACATATTCCATCGCGTAGTTGCGATAGGCCTTTTCCAGCCGCGGCCTCGGCCAGCTGTCGACCGGCAGCGCCGGCGCGGTGTTCGGATCGAATGGCGGCGCCTCGAGATGGCGCGCGAACACCAGGCGCTGGTCGAGCTCGAGCGGATGATCGTACTCGCAGTAATAGCCTTCGAGGCCGTCCTGGCCGTCGACACTCTGCTTGGTGCAGACGAAGCCGAGCCGCAAGTCCCCGAGCGCGACACCGTTGTTGGCGTGCCAGCCGCGCAGCATCGCGCGCGAGACCTCGCCGGGCACGCCGCAGATCGCCGTGCCCTTCCAGATCCAGCGCGGCGGCGGATAGCGGATCCAGGCCTTGCGGTCGGTCTCATACATGTATTCGACATGCACGCCGCCGATCCAGTTGGAGAGGTAATGATATTGCGCGGCCGCGACCGCCGGCGGCAGGCCGTCGAGGCCGAGCTTCTTCAAGCCGGGGAGAAAGCGTTCCTGCTGCTGGCGGCGAAACACGCGGAAGACGAACTCGGCGGCATCAGCCGTGCCGCGCCGCGTGACGACGGTGAGGATCAGGCCGGTGAAGAAGGCGTGATAGAGATCGGCGACACTGCGCCACTTCCGCCACTGCGTTTCGCGCGCGTCCTGCTCTCCGGTCATGTCTGCTCCCGCTGTTCTTGTTGGCGAGATAAAGCCTCGCGCGCGCAATCGTAGCCCGGATGGAGCGAAGCGCAATCCGGGGCAGCTCATTGCGCGTATGCAGCGTCCCGGATTTCGCTAGCGCTTCATCCGGGCTACGGAATTAAGCGCGCGCGAAACGGAATTACACGCGAAAATGCTTGGAGAGCTTCAGGCCCTGCGCCTGATAGTTCGAGCCGATGCGCTGGCCGTAGAGCGCATCGGGACGCTCCAGCATCCGCTCATAGACGAGACGGCCGACGATCTGGCCATGCTCGAGGATGAACGGCACCTCGCGCGAGCGCACCTCCAGCACGGCGCGCGCGCCCTTGCCGCCGGCGCCGGCATAGCCGAAACCGGGATCGAAGAAGCCGGCATAGTGGACGCGGAATTCGCCGACCAGCGGATCGAACGGCACCATCTCCGCGGCGTAGTCCGGCGGCACCTGCACCGCCTCTTTCGACGCCAGGATGTAGAACTCGCCGGGATCGAGAATGAGACTGCCGTCGGGCCGGGCCTTGATCGGCTCCCAGAAGTCGTCGACGGCATAGCCGCCGCGGCGATCGACATCGACCACGCCGGTGTGGCGCTTGGCGCGGTACCCGACAAAGCCGCCCGAGCTCTCGCCGGAAAGATCGACGGAAAGCGCAACGCCATCGGAGAGATCGGCATCGTCGATATCGACCAGCCGCTCGGCGGCATGCAGCGCATCGAGCTCGTCGGCGGTCAACGTGGCCTCGCCGATCCGGAAGCGGACCTGGCTGAGCCGCGAACCCTCGCGCAGCAGCACGGGAAACGTCTTCGGGCTGATCTCGGCATAGAGCGGGCCGTGATAGCCGGCGCCGATCATGTCGAAGCGGCGGGTGCCGTCGGCGATCACACGGGTGAAGACGTCGAGCCGTCCGGTCGAGCTCTTCGGGTTGGCCGCGGCCACGATCTCCGGCGGCAGCGCCAGGCTCTCCAACAGCGGCACGATGTAGACGCAGTTGGTCTCCAGCACCGCGCCGTCGGACAGATCGATCTCGTGCAGCTTCAGCTCGTCGATCCGCTCGGCGACGGTGGCATCGGGTCCCGGCAGGAAGCTGGCACGGACCCGGTAGGCAATGTCACCGAGGCGCAGATCGAGGCTGGCCGGCTGGATCTGGCTCTCGACGAAGTCATAGGCGGGCAGAATGAGGCCGGCCTCCGCCATCTCCGCGATCATGCGGTCGGGCAGGATTCCGTTGGATTCATCTTCCAGCGTGAACGACACGATGCGGTCCCTCGGCGATCCCTTGAGATGACCCAAAAATCATACTCCAGGCGGCCATCAAGCCCCAAAATATGGGCTTTTACGGGTTATCCGATGACCGTCTTGACGGAAAGGGCGCGAGGGAATATCAGCTGCACTTATCCCGTGGTGATTTGAGCCGGCCGGCTTGCAGCCACGTTAAATAAGTCGCTAAACAGGCCGGGGACAGTGTGATCCCGGCTTGTGGAGGTTGCTCCAGGCCGGTTTTTTTGTGGCCAGTTTCCAGGGGAAATGGCCACCTCGGAGGTCACATGTCTGAATCTGAAACCACGGCCCGCTTTCGTCCCGAAACCCGTCTCGTCCATGGCGGTACGCTGCGCTCGCAATTCGGGGAGACGTCGGAAGGGCTGTTTCTCACCCAGGGCTACGTCTACGACACCGCCGAGCAATGCGAGGCGCGCTTCAAGGGCCAGGACCCCGGCTTCATCTATTCGCGCTATTCCAACCCGACCATTGCGATGTTCGAGCGCCGCATGATCGAGCTCGAGGGCGCGGAAGCCGCGCGCTCGACCGCGACCGGCATGGCCGCGGTGACCACCGCGATCCTCGCGCCGCTGAAGGCCGGCGATCATGTGGTGGCCTCGAAGGCCCTGTTCGGCTCCTGCCTCTACGTGGTGCAGGACCTGTTGCCGCGCTACGGCATCGAGACGACGCTGGTCGACGGCCTCGACCTCGACCAGTGGCAGCGCGCGTTGCGGCCGAACACCAAGACCTTCTTCCTGGAGAGCCCGACCAATCCGACGCTCGACGTGCTCGACATCGGCGCGATCGCAGAGATCGCGCATAGCGGCGGCGCCCGGCTGATCGTCGACAACGTGTTTGCGACGCCGATCTGGCAGAGCCCGCTGTCGCTCGGCGCCGACGTCGTGGTCTATTCCGCAACCAAGCATATCGACGGCCAGGGCCGCTGCCTCGGCGGCGTCATCCTGTCGTCGGAGGCCTTCATCGCCGAGCACATCCACAATTTCATGCGCCAGACCGGGCCGTCGCTGTCGCCGTTCAACGCCTGGGTGCTGCTGAAGGGGCTGGAGACGCTCGGCGTCCGCGTCCGCGCCCAGACCGAGAACGCGGCGAAGATCGCCGAGGCGCTGGCCAGGCATCCGAAGATCACGCGGCTGGTCTATCCCGGCCGTCCCGATCATCCGCAGGCCGCGACGGTGAAGAAGCAGATGGGCGCCGGCTCGACGCTGGTCGGCTTCGAGGTGAAGGACGGCAAGGCCGGCGCCTTCCGCTGTCTCAACGCCCTGAAGATCTCGCGCATCTCCAACAATCTCGGCGATGCCAAGAGCCTGGTCACGCATCCCGCGACCACGACGCATCAGCGCCTGGCGCCGGAGGCCCGCGCCGAGCTCGGCATCAGCGAAGGTTTCGTTCGCTTCTCGGCCGGGCTCGAGCATCCCGACGATCTGATCGAGGATTTCGAGCGGGCGCTGGAGCAAGTCTGAAGCAACGCGTCGTGGCCGGGCTTGCCCGGCCACGACGGCTTCTCTTGAAGATTAAGTCGCAGCCGTCGTGACGCCGCCGTCGACCACGATGGTCTGGCCGGTCATGAAGGTCGACGCGTCGGAAGCGAGATAGGCCACAGCGCCTGCGATCTCGTCGGGCTCGCCGATACGGCGGAGCGGCGTCGATGCGGTGCGGCGCTTCAGATTGTCCGGGTCCTCCCACAGCGCGCGGGCGAAATCGGTCTTCACCAGGCCCGGCGCCACGCAATTGACGCGCACGCCCTTCGGGCCCCATTCGCCGGCGAGGCTGCGGCACAGTGCGAAGTCGGCCGCCTTGGAGATGCCGTAGGCGCCGATCACGGTCGAGCCGCGCAGGCCGCCGATCGAGGAGATGATCACGACCGAGCCCTTGCCGCGCTCGGCCATCTGCGGGATCGCCAGTGCGGACAGCCAGATGTTGCTCTTGACGTTGGAGCCCATGATCTTGTCGAAGGCCTCGTCGGTGATGTCGAGCAGCGGGCCGTAATAGGGATTGACCGCGGCGTTGCAGACCAGGATGTCGATCTTGCCGTAATGCTTGATCGTCCCCGAGACCAGCGCCTCGACCTCGTTGCGGCGCGCGATGTTGCAGGGGATGACGAGCGCATCGCCGCCCGCCTTCTTGATGCCGTCGGCGACTTCCTGGCAAGCATCCGCCTTGCGCGAGGAGATCACGACCTTGGCGCCGAGTTTTGCCAAAAGCTCCGCCGATGCGCGGCCGATGCCGCGGCTCGAGCCGGTGATGACCGCGACCTGGCCGGTGAGATCGAACGGGGTGTTTTTCATTGTTGTTGTTTCCCTGTTATTTGCACGTCATTCCGGGGCGCGACGCAGTCGCGAACCCGGAACCCAGAGGTTGCGGCGCGAGATTCCGGGTTCTCGCTTCGCGAGCCCCGGAATGACGGAGATGGCTCAGGCCAACAACCCGCCGCCCTCGCTGACGCGACGGAGGTGGTAGTCGGTGTCGCCGAGCGTGTTCTCGATCATGGTCAGCCGCTTGAAGTAGTGGCCGATCTTGGCCTCCATGGTCATGCCGATGCCGCCGTGAAGCTGGATCGACTGCTGGCCGACGAACTTCAGGGATTTGCCGACCTGCACCTTGGCGGCGGCAACCGCCGACGCACGCTCCTTGGCGTCGTCGAAGTCCGACGCCATGGTGGCGAACATCGACATGCTGCGGGCCTGCTCCAGCGCCACGAACATGTCCGCGGCACGGTGCTGCAGGCTCTGGAACGAGCCGATCGCAACGCCGAACTGCTTGCGGGTCTTGATGTACTCGACGGTCTCCTTCAGCGACTCGTCCATCGCGCCGACCGCTTCCGCGCACAGCGCAATGCGGGCTTCGTCGGCGACCCGCTCGATCAGGGGCAGGCCGTTCTCGGGATCGCCGATCGCAGCGTCAGCACCGACCTCGACATTGGTGAAGGTGATGTCGGCCGCGTGCAGGCCGTCCTGGGTGGGATAACCCTTCCTGGTGATGCCCTTGGCACCCGCCGGAACCAGGAACACGCCGATGCCGATCTTGTCGCGCTGGCCGCCCTTGGTGCGCGCGGTCACGATCAATGTGTCGGCGTTCTCGCCGTTGAGCACGACGAACTTCTCGCCGTCGATCACGTAAGCGTCGCCCTTCTTCTTCGCCGTGGTCACGACGTCGAAGAGATCGTAGCGCGAGTTCTTCTCGAGCTGGGCAAAGCCGAAGGTCTTGCTGCCGTCGATGATGCCGGGAATGTGCTTGGCCTTCTGCTCGGCCGAGCCGCCATGGCGCAGAAAACCGCCGGCGACCACGACGGTGGCGAGATAAGGCTCGACCACCAGCGCCTTGCCGAGCGCTTCCATCACGATCATGGTCTCGACCGCGCCGGCGCCGAAGCCGCCGTCGGTCTCCGCGAAGGGCAGACCAAGCAGGCCCTGCTCGGCGAGCTTGCTCCAGAGCGCTTTGCTCCAGCCGCCCTTCTCCTTCATGTACTTCTTGCGCGCATCGAAGTCGTAGGCATCCGCCAGCAACCCGTCGACGCTTTCCTTGAGAAGCCGCTGCTCCTCGGACAGATCAAAATCCATGTTCGTTCCCTTAACTAACTGATCGTTGTTCAAGCCGGGGCCTCTTCACCTCGCCCCGCTTGCGGGGAGAGGTCGGATCGCGAAGCGATCCGGGTGAGGGGGTACAGGTCTCTCGGCAGTCGTTGCTCGGAGAGATGCCCCTCACCCCAACCCTCTCCCCGCGAAGAGCGGGGAGAGGGAGAGGATCAAAGCCCCAGCACCGCCTTGCTGATGATGTTGCGCTGGATCTCGTTGGAGCCGCCGTAGATCGAAACCTTGCGGTTGTTGAAGTAGCTCGGCGCGATCTGCGCGGTCCAATCCATGCTCTCGTTCGAGCCGGCATCGCCGTGCTCGTCATAGGGCGCGGCGAACGGACCGATGATCTCCATCAGCAGCTCGGTGGTGGTCTGCTGGATCTCCGAGCCCTTGATCTTGAGCACCGAGGAGGCCGGATTGGGTTTGCCCTTGCCGTGCTTGCCCTCGTCGGCGACGACGCGGAGCTGGGTGAGTTCGAGCGCCTTCAGCTCGATCTCGCAGGCCGTGAGCTTCTCGCGGAACGCCGGATCCTCGATCACCGGACGGCCGCCGGACTCGACCTTGGAGGCCAGCGCGCGGATGCGGCGCAGCCGCTCCTTCGACACGCCGACCCGGGCGATGCCGGTGCGCTCATTGCCGAGCAGGAATTTGGCGTAATCCCAGCCCTTGTTTTCCTCGCCGATCAGGTTCTCGTAGGGCACCTCGACGTCGTCGAAGAACACCTCGTTGACCTCGTGGCCGCCGTCGATGGTCTGGATCGGGCGCACGGTGACGCCCTTCGACTTCATCGAGAACACGATGAAGGAGATGCCCATCTGCTTCTTCGCGGCCGGATCGGTGCGGCAGAGGCAGAAGATCATGTCGGCGTGCTGGGCGAGCGTGGTCCAGGTCTTCTGGCCGTTGATGATCCACTTGTCGCCACGGCGCTCGGCCTTGGTCTTCAGCGACGCGAGGTCCGAACCCGAGCCCGGCTCCGAGAAGCCCTGGCACCACCAGTCGTCGACATTGGCGATGCGCGGCAGATATTCCTTCTTCTGCTTCTCGTTGCCGAAGGTGTAGATCACCGGACCGACCATGCTGACGCCGAAGGCGAGCGGCTGCGGCGCCGGATAGGACTGCAGCTCCTCGTTGAAGATGTAGTGCTGCACGGTGCTCCAGCCGGTGCCGCCATATTCCTTCGGCCAGTGGGTGACGCCCCAGCCCTTCTTGTTGAGGATGCGCCACCAGGTGACCATCTCGTCCTTCGACAGATGGCGGCCTTCCTGCAGCTTGCGCCGGGTCTCCGGCGGCACGTTGTTCTTGAAGAACTCCCGCACCTCCTCGCGAAACGCTATCTCTTCCTTGGTGAAAGCGAGATCCATCGGATCCTCCTTTTGAAATTCAACTTCTTCTTTCCTCGTCGTCCCGGCGAAGGCCGGGACCCATAACCACCGGCTTTCGCGTTTGACAAAGCCGGCTGCCGCATGTGCCCAAAGAGAAGCCGCGGCGTATGGGTCCCGGCTTTCGCCGGGACGACAATCCTACTGCAACACCTCGAACAGGCCGGCCGCGCCCATGCCGCCACCGACGCACATGGTGACAACTGCGTACTTGGCCTTGCGGCGGCGGCCCTCGATCAGCGCGTGGCCAGTGAGCCGCGCACCCGACATGCCGTAGGGATGGCCGACCGAAATCGCGCCGCCATTGACGTTGATCTTCTCCGGATCGATGCCGAGCTTGTCGCGGCAGTACAGCACCTGCACCGCGAAGGCCTCGTTGAGCTCCCAGAGATCGATATCGTCGACCTTGAGGCCATGACGCTTCAGGAGCCGCGGCACCGCGAACACCGGGCCGATGCCCATCTCGTCCGGCTCGCAGCCGGCGGAGACGAAGCCGCGGAAGATCCCGAGCGGCTTCAGCCCGCGCTTGGCGGCTTCCTTGTCGCTCATGATCACGGAGGCGCTGGCGCCGTCCGAGAGCTGGCTGGCATTGCCGGCGGTGATGGTGAAACCGTCGCCGCGCACCGGCTTGAGGCTGGCAAGCCCTTCGGCCGTGGTCTCCGGCCGCGGACCTTCGTCCTGCGACAGCGTCACCTCTTTCATCGTGACGGCACCGGTCGCCTTGTCGGTGACCGCCATCATGGTGGTGATCGGCGCGAGCTCTTCCTTGAACTTGCCGCCCTGCTGCGCGGCCGCGGTGCGGCGCTGGCTTTCCAGCCCATACTCGTCCTGCCTCTCGCGCGAGATGTTGTAGCGCTTGGCGACGATCTCGGCAGTGTCGATCATGGGCATGTAGACCTCGCCCTTGATCTTGAGCAGCGCCGGATCCTGGGCGTGGAAGGAATTCATCTTGTCGTTCTGCACCAGCGAGATCGATTCACCGCCGCCGCCGACCGCGATCTCGACGCCGTCGAAGATCACCGAGCGTGCGGCGAGCGCAATCGCCTGCAGGCCGGAGGCGCATTGGCGGTCGATCGTGGTGCCGGCAACGGTCACCGGCAACCCGGCGCGGAGCAGTGCTTTGCGCGCGATGTTGCCGCCGGTCGCGCCCTGCTGCATCGCCGCGCCCATCACCACGTCCTCGATCTCCTTCGGATCGACCTTGGCGCGCGCCACCGCTTCGCCGATCGCGTGCCCGAGCAGGGTCGCGCCCTCGGTGACGTTGAGCGCGCCGCGATAGGCCTTGCCGATCGGTGTGCGGGCGGTGGAGACGATAACGGCGTCGGTCATGGGCGGAATCCTGATGCGGTCTGTTGTTGCGTGGATTGAGATGTCTTGGGCTGCTGCTGGCGCAATTCGTGACGCGACAACTTTCCAACCGGGGTGCGCGGCAGTTCGTCGACGAACTCGACGGCCGCCGGCAATTCATGCTTGCCCACCTTGCCGGTGAGGAACGCGCGCAGCTCGTCGATCGAGAACGCCGGCTGCCCGTCGCGCAGCTTGATGAAGGCCTTTGCCGCCTCGCCGCGGTAATCGTCGGGAATGCCGATCACGATCACCTCCTGCACGGCGGGATGGGTGTAGATCGCCTGCTCGATCATCTGCGGATAGACGTTGAAGCCGCCGGAGATGATCATGTCCTTCTTGCGGTCCACCAGATAGAAATAGCCGTCGGCGTCCATGTAGCCGATGTCGCCGGTGAGGAAGCGGTCGCCGACGAAGGCCTCAGCGGTCTCCGCCGGCCTGTTCCAGTAGCCCTTGGTGACGTTCGGGCCGCGGATACGGATTTCACCGACCTCGCCGACCGGCATCACCCTGGTGGAATCCTCCAGCGACACCACGTCCATCTCGATGCCGGGCAGCATCAGCCCGATCGAGCCCGGCTTCTCCGGTCCCTCCTTGGGATGGCCGGTGCCGGGCGAGCAGGTCTCGGTCATGCCCCAGCCGCTCTTCAGCTTCATGCCGACGCGGCGCTCGAAGATCTTCGCGACCTCGACCGGCAGCGGCGCGCCGCCGGAGCCGGCGACCACCAGCGAAGAGAGATCGCGCTTGTCGAGATCGGGCAGCGAGGCGATCGCGATCCACATCGTCGGCACGCCGGGAAACACCGTCGCGCGCTTGACCTCGATGTCGCGCATCACGGCCTCGACGTCGAAGCGCTGGTGCAGCGAGATCAGATGGCCGCGCCGGATCGCCGACAGCAGCACGACGGTCAGTGCGTAGATGTGAAACAGCGGCAGTACGCAGATCACGCGCTCGATCGCATTGCGTTCGAGCCGCCCGGGCTTGCCCCAGACGTCGTAGATCGACACCGCCGCGGTGAGATTGCCGTGGCTGAGCATTGCGCCCTTGGGCAGGCCCGTGGTGCCGCCGGTATATTGCAGCAGCGCGACGTCCTCGACGTCGACCGCCGGCCATTGCGACGGCCTGGTCGCGCCGTCGATGAACTGGCGGTGGGTGATGATGGCGGGATTGTCGGGCAGCGCGGTTTGCGGCGTGCCGACCTTGCCCCAATTGTCGTCCTCGCAGACGATCAGACGGTCGAGCAGACCCTTGGCGAGGAATTTCAGCGCGGTCGGCAACAGCGCCGACAAATTGCTGGTGACCAGCACCCGCGCGCCTGAATCGGACAGCTTGTGCGACAGCGCGATCTCGCCGTCGAGCGGCGACAGATGCACGACGCGGGCGCCGGCCTTCAGCGCGCCGAAGAAATTGATCGGATGGTCAGGCGAATTGCCGAGGAACAGCGCGACCGAGGTGCCCTTGCCGTAGCCGGCCCGCATGAAGGCCGCAGCGGCGGTCTCGACCAGGGCCTCCAACTCGGCGTAGCTGATCGGCCGGTCGCGGAATTCGAGCACCGGGCGCGCGCCGAACTCGGCGGCGGCGCTCGACAGCAGGTCCGGCAGCGTGCCGCGCGTGATCTCGTCGCTCCACTGCACGCCCTTGGGATAATATTGTTCGCCGGGATAGGTCATGAAAACCAGACTCTGGAAACTGTCATTCCGGGGCAAGCGCAGCGTGAACCTAAGATGCGCAATTTGCGCATCGAGGAATCTCGAGATTCCGGGTCTGCGCCTTACGGCGCATCCCGGAATGACACGTGGTTACAGTCGCTCGATCACGCCGCCTTCGACGGCGCGGCGAGCGAGGCGAAGGTCTTGCCCTCGTCGGCGAGCTTCTTGAGCAGCGGCGCCGGCTCAAGCGAGGGATCGTTGGTCTCCTTGGCGTAGAAGGCCAGACGATCGGCGATGTGCTTGAGGCCGACGGTGTCGGCCCAGAACATCGGACCGCCGCGATAGATCGGCCAGCCATAGCCATAGAGCCAGACCACGTCGATATCCGACGGACGCGCCGCGATGCCCTCGGCGAGGATCTTCGCGCCTTCGTTGATCATCGGGTACATCATGCGCTCGAGGATCTCGTCGTCGCTGACGACGCGCTTCTTGCGGCCGAGGCGCGCCAGCGTCTCGTCGATCAGCTTCTCGACCTCCGGATCGGGCAGCGCGGCGCGCGAGCCCGCCTCGTACTTGTAGTAGCCCTTGCCGGTCTTCTGGCCGAAGCGGCCGGCTTCGCAGAGCGCGTCGGCGATCTCCGACTTGATGCCGCGGTCCTTGCGCGAGCGCCAGCCGATATCGAGACCGGCGAGATCGCCCATCGCGAACGGGCCCATCGGCATGCCGAACTTGGTCACCACGGCGTCGACCTGCTGCGGCAGGGCGCCTTCGAACAACAGCTTCTCGGACTGCTTGCCGCGCTGCGCCAGCATGCGGTTGCCGACGAAGCCGTCGCAGACGCCGACCACTGCCGGCACCTTGGCGATCTTGCGGGCGATCGAGACGGCGGTGACCAGCGCGTCCGGCGCGGTCTTGTCGGCGCGCACGATCTCGCACAGCTTCATGACGTTGGCCGGCGAGAAGAAGTGCATGCCGAGCACGTCCTGCGGACGCTTGGTCGACTTCGCGATCTCGTCGATGTTGAGATAGGAGGTGTTGGAGGCCAGCACCGCGCCCGGCTTGGCGTACTGGTCGAGCTTGCCGAACACTTCCTTCTTGACCGCCATGGTCTCGAACACCGCCTCGATCACGAGATCGGCGTCGCCGACGTTCTCGATGCCGACGACGCCGTTGATCAGCGCCATCCGCTTGGCGGGCGCGTCCGCCGGGATGCCGCCGCGCGCGGCGGTCGCCTCGTAGTTCTTCTGCATGATGCCCATGCCGCGCTTGAGCTGCTCCTCGCCGGTCTCGATCAGGGTGACCGGGATGCCGGCATTGGCGAACGACATCGCGATGCCGCCGCCCATGGTGCCGGCGCCGAGGATGGCGACGCGCGCTACGTTGCGGCCCTTGGTGCCCTCGGGAACGCCGGAGATCTTGGCGGCTTCGCGCTCGGCGAAGAACGCGTAGCGCTGTGCCTTGGACTGGTCGCCGTTCATCAGCTTGAAGAAGCCCTCGCGCTCCTTCTTCAGGCCCTCATCGAAGGGCAGGTCGATCGCGGCGCCGACGGCGTCGGCAGCGGCGAACGGCGCCTCGAGGCCGCGCGACTTCTTGGTCAGCGCAGCGACCGCATTGGTGAAGATCGAACGATCGGCCTTGGCCGCGGCGAGCTTGCTGTCGTCGTCGCGCAGCTTGCGCAGCGGACGCTTCTCGGCGACCACCTTGCGCGCGAATGCCTCACCGCCCGAAGCCGGTCCCTCGACGATCTCCTCGATCAGGCCGGCCTTCAGCGCCGCGTCCGCGCCGATCGGATCGCCGCCGACGATCATCTTGACCGCGAGCTCGGGACCGACCGCGCGCGGCAGGCGCTGGGTGCCGCCGGCGCCGGGCAGCAGGCCGAGCTTCACCTCGGGCAGACCGAGCTTGGCGTCCTTGGTGGCG
The DNA here is from genome assembly GCF_054056795.1 of Bradyrhizobium sp. USDA 3315. Taxonomy (NCBI): domain Bacteria; kingdom Pseudomonadati; phylum Pseudomonadota; class Alphaproteobacteria; order Hyphomicrobiales; family Nitrobacteraceae; genus Bradyrhizobium; species Bradyrhizobium sp. USDA 3315. Next base: position 1,147,482 of record NZ_JBSRYP010000001.1, read on the forward strand.
ACACGGTAGTGGCAGGCCAGCGCGACCTCGAGGCCGCCGCCGAGCGCGGTGCCGTGGATGGCGGCAACGATCGGCTTCGGCGAGCTCTCCATCAGGCTCAGCACTTCGGCGAGCCCGGGCGGCTTCGGCGGCTTGCCGAATTCGGTGATGTCGGCGCCGGCGATGAAGGTACGGCCGGCGCAGGTCAGCACGATGCCCTGGACCTGCGCATCATCGATCGCACTCTTGATGCATTCGAAGATGCCGCCGCGCACCGCGGCGCTCAGCGCATTCACAGGCGGACTGTTAACCGTGACGACGGCAATATTGTCATGACGTTCGAGCTTGACGACTTCACTCACCGGGACTCTCCCTGGATGCTTGTTCTTGGACTTGTGTTGAGTAGCTGCACGACTTGCGTTGAGCCGCTACGATTAGACCAATTTCGCACTGCGAAATTTAATTCCACATCTTGACATGGAGGGTTATTTTGAAGCACGTGCCTTGTCAACGAGCATGACAAGGGCAGGGCAAGGATAGGGATGAAGCGCGCTAGCAAGAAAGCCGCGACCGATCGCAATTTACGGCAATCGACCGACCTTCTCGCTGCTCCTGGACGATGCGTTCATATTGGTGATCGCGAGAGCGACATCTATGAGCTGTTTTGCCTGGCCGAGGAGGTCGGAACGCATTTCCTGGTGCGAACCTGTGTTGATCGGCTTGCCGGGGACGGCAATCATACAATTGCCGACGAAATGGACGAGGTGACGATCAAGGGTCTACATCGGATCAAGGTCAAGGACGACAAAGGCGATCCCGACGACGCCGTTCTTGAGATCAGGTACCGCAAGATTTCGTCGTCGCGCTTTCCCGCGGACTGGACGTCCTGCGCGCATTCCAACCCAATGACGGGCTGCTCGGCAACCAGGAGATTGCGGCCCGCACCAAGTTACCGAAGCCAACCATTTCCCGGCTGACCTACACGCTGACCAAGCTGGGATACCTTACACCTGTACCGAAGTTCGAGAAGTACCAGCTCGCGCCGTCGGCGATGGCACTCGGCTACGCCGCGCTCGCTAATCTCGGCGTTCGGCATTTGTCCGAGCCCTATCGAGAAGAAGTGATGCGCGCGACCGGCGGAGCGGTCGCCGTCGGCGGCCGCGACCGCCACAGCATGATTTATTTCGGCCAGAGCCGGAACGGCCTGGCGCTCGGCGTACAACTCGACGTCGGCTCGCGGGTGCCGATCGCAACCACCGCGATGGGGCGTGCCTATATTTGGGCATTGCCGCCCGACGAGCGCGCGGCTTTACTGCGTGAGTTGCGGGACCACTACGGCAGCCGCTGGGCCAAGATGCGCGACGGCATCGAGCGCTCCGGCGAGACGGTCGCGAAGCGCGGCTTCACGATGTCCGCAGGCGACTGGCAGAACGACGTCGCCGCAGTCGGCGTTGCATTGAGATTGAACGACGGAACCGGTCCTTTCGCCTTCAATTGCGGCGCGCCGGCATTCCGCTTCACGGAAGACAGATTGCTCAACGACATTGGACCTCGTCTTGTCGCGATGGTAAGGAACATCGAGCAGGCGCTCGGTGGAATGGCGCCGCAATCCAAAAAAGAAGAACGCAAAAAGACCAGAGTAGGAGGGAAAGTTGCACGTTTGGCCGAGGGGATCAGATAGCCTCCATCACGTCCAGCGAAACGCATCGCAGGGCCGCTCGCACCGCTCGAAGACGGCGGGCGAGACGAGATGACGCAGGCACAGCTCGCGCAGGGGAATGATCCCCTGCTCGCGGTTCGCGACGTCAGCGTCGTGTTCGGCGGCATCATCGCACTGAACGGCGTGTCGTTCGACATGCGCCATGGACAGATCCTCGGGCTGATCGGGCCGAACGGCGCCGGCAAGACGACGCTGTTCAATTGCCTGTCGCGGCTCTATCAGCCGTCGTCCGGCGACATCCTGATGGAAGGCAAGAGCATCCTGTCGCGCCCGCCGCACCGGATCGCCGAGATCGGCATCGGCCGCACCTTCCAGAACGTCGCGCTGTTCCCCAACCTGTCCGTGATCGACAATGTGCGCGTCGGCGCGCATGCGCGCACCTCGAGCGACATCGTCAGCGACTCGCTGCGCCTCGCCTGGGTCCGCCGCGGCGAGACCGACATGAACAAGAAGGTGCACGACATCCTCGGCTATCTCGATCTCGAGGACGTCGCCCACACCGTGGTCTCGGGACTTCCGTTCGGCACCCAGAAGCGCGTCGAACTTGCGCGCGCCTTGGCCGCGGATCCGAAGATCCTGCTGCTCGACGAGCCGGCCGGCGGCCTCAATCACGAAGAAGTCTATGTGCTCGGCGACCTGATCCGCAAAATCCGCGACGACCGCAAGATCACCGTGCTGCTGGTCGAGCATCACATGGGTCTCGTGATGTCGATCGCCGACCACGTCGTCGCGCTCAATTTCGGCCGCAAGCTTGCCGAAGGCACGCCGGCCCAGGTCCAGGCCGACCCTGATGTCATCAAGGCCTATCTGGGGAGCAAGGACCAATGACCACGATGCTCAACGTCAAGGACCTGCGCGCCTATTACGGCCAGGTCCAGGCCCTGCACGGCCTCTCCTTTTCGCTCAACGAGGGCTCGCTGACCACGCTGCTCGGCGCCAACGGCGCCGGCAAGACCACCACACTGCGGGCGATCTGCAACATGGTGCGCTCCACCGGCGCGATCGAGTTCGAGGGCAAGCCGATCGGCACGCGCTCGACCGAAAACGTGGTCCGCCTCGGCATCGCCCACGTGCCGCAGGGCCGCGGCACCTTCACCAACATGACGGTGGAGGAAAACCTGCAGCTCGGCGCCATCAGCCGCCCGGACAAGAAGGCGATCGGCGCCGACATCGAACGGATGTACGAGCATTTCCCGGTGCTGAAGCAGCGCTACACCCAGCAGGCCGGCACGCTGTCCGGCGGCGAGCAGCAGATGCTCGCGGTGGCGCGCGCGCTGATGCTGCGGCCGCGCCTGATGCTGCTCGACGAGCCGTCGTTCGGCCTCGCGCCGCTGATCGTGCGCGACCTGTTCCGCATCCTCGGCAAGATCAATCGCGAGGAAAAGGTGACCATCCTGGTGGTCGAGCAGAATGCGCAGCTCGCGCTCGAGCTCGCCGACCAGGCCTACGTGATCGAAACCGGACGGATCGTGATGTCGGGCAATGCCAAGGACATCGCGAACAACGAAGACGTCCGCAAATCCTATCTCGGCTACTGAGGGAGCTGGCACAATGGAGCTTTTTGCCAACCAGGTCCTGGCCGGCATCGCCACCGGCGCGATCTATGCCTGCATGGCGCTCGCGGTGGTCATGATCTACCAGGCCATCGACCATCTGAATTTCGCCCAGGGCGAAATGGCGATGTTCTCGACCTTCGTGTCCTGGCAGCTGATGCAATGGGGCGTGCCATATTGGGGCGCCTTCGTGCTCACCGTCGCCTTTTCGTTCGCCGCCGGCATCGTCATCGAGCGGTTGCTGTTCAAGCCGCTGGCGAAGGCGCCGATCCTGACCAACGTCGCCGGCTTCATCGCGCTCTACGCGATCATCAACTCGGTCGCCGGCCTGATCTGGGACTTCACCATCAAGCAGTATCCGACGCCGTTCGGTTCCTCACCGTTCCTCGGCAGCCAGCTGATCTCGACCCATCAGGCCGGCATGATCGGCATCACACTGTTGATGCTGCTCCTGCTGTTCTTCTTCTTCCGCTTCACCCGGGTCGGTCTTGCGATGCGCGCCGCCGCATCGCTGCCGGAATCGGCCCGGCTGGTCGGCATCAACACCTCGTGGATGATCGCGCTGGGCTGGGGCATGGCCGCCTCGATCGGCTCGATCGCCGGCATGATGATCGCACCTGTGGTGTTCCTCGAGCCTAACATGATGCTCGGCGTGCTGATCTATGGATTTGCCGCAGCCGTGCTCGGCGGCCTGTCGAGCCCGTTCGGCGCCGTCATGGGCGGCTTCCTGGTCGGCGTCTTCGAGAACCTCGTCGGCACCTACATCCCCGGCGTCGGCAATGAACTGAAACTTCCGATCGCGCTTGCGCTGATCATCGTCGTCCTGGTCGTGAAACCGGCAGGCCTGTTCGGCCGCGCCATCGTGAAGCGAGTTTGATCATGAGCGCCGCTGAAGAAGTCGAAGTCGTCACCGAAGGCCAGGCCGTCGAGGCCGTTCCCAAGCGCGCCATGACGCTGGGCTACGGCACCTCGCTCGTCGTGCTCGCCGCGCTGATCCTGATCCCGCTGTTCGTCAAGAACTTCATCATCTTCCAGATGACGATGCTTCTGATCTACGGCCTTGCGGTGCTGGCGCTCAACATCCTGACCGGCGGCTCCGGCCAGTTCTCGCTCGGCCAGAGCGCGTTCTACGCCGTCGGCGCCTACACCTCGGCGATCCTGATGGAGCATGCGGGCATGAACTATGCCCTCACGCTGCCGATCGCCGGCATCGTCTGCTTCGGCTTCGGCTTCCTGTTCGGCCAGCCGGCGCTGCGGCTTTCCGGCGTCTATCTGGCGCTCGCGACCTTTGCGCTAGCCACCGCGATGCCGCAGCTTCTGAAGCTGGGCTATTTCGAGCACTGGACCGGCGGCGTGCAGGGTCTCGTGGTCACCAAGCCGGATGCGCCGTTCGGCCTGCCGATGGGGCAGGACATGTGGCTGTATTACTTCACGCTGGTCGTCACGATCGCGATCTACGTGGCCTCGGTGAACCTGCTGCGCTCGCGCTCCGGCCGCGCCTTCATGGCGATCCGCGACAACGAGATCGCGGCCTCCGCGATGGGCGTCGACGTCGCGCTGTACAAGACGCTGGCGTTCGGCGTCTCGGCCGGCATAACCGGCGTTGCCGGCGGTCTCGGCGCCATCGCGGTGCAGTTCGTGGCGCCCGACGGCTACACCATCCAGCTCGCGATCTCGCTGTTCCTCGGCATGGTGGTCGGCGGCGTCGGCTGGCTGCCCGGCTCGATCGTAGGCTCCGCCTTCATCATCTTCGTGCCCAACATCGCCGAGGGTATTTCGAAGGGCCTTTCGGGCGCGGTGTTCGGCGTGCTGCTGTTCCTCGTCATCTTCCTCGTGCCGCACGGCGCCAGGCAGGTCGCGATCGTTGCCCAGCAACTGGCCGCAAAGTTCAAGAAAAACTGACAGCCTATAGAAGCAAACCAGGAGATATTATGCTTTCTACCGTTCGGATCGCCGCGATTTCCGCGGCGATCGTCGCTGTTGCCGCGACGTCCACTGCCGCATTCGCCCAAAAGAAATACGACACCGGCGCAAGCGATACCGAGATCAAGGTCGGCAACATCATCCCCTATTCGGGACCAGCCTCCGCCTACGGCGTGATCGGCAAGACCGAAGAAGCCTACTTCAAGATGATCAACGATCGCGGCGGCATCAACGGCCGCAAGGTCAATTTCGTCAGCTATGACGACGCCTATTCGCCGCCGAAAGCCGTCGAGCAGGTGCGCAAGCTGGTCGAGAGCGACGAGGTATTGCTCGTCTTCAACCCGCTCGGCACCCCGTCCAACACCGCGATCCAGAAATACCTGAATTCCAAGAAGATCCCGCAGCTGTTCGTCGCGACCGGCGCCACCAAGTGGAACGACCCGAAGAACTTCCCGTGGACCATGGGCTGGCAGCCGAGCTACCAGAGCGAAGCGCAGATCTACGCCAAGTGGCTGATGAAGGAGAAGCCCGACGCCAAGATCGCGATCCTCTATCAGAACGACGATTTCGGCAAAGACTACCTCAAGGGCACCAAGGACGGCTTTGGCGCCAAGGCGGCCTCCAGCATCATCATGGAGGAGAGCTATGAGATTTCGGAGCCGTCGATCGACGGCCACATCGTCAAGATCAAGGCCGCCAATCCCGACGTGCTGCTGATCTACACCACGCCGAAGTTCGGCGCGCAGACCATCAAGAAGACCGCCGAGCTCGGCTGGAAGCCGCTGCAGATCATCACCAACGTGTCGGCCTCGGTCGGCAGCGTGATGCAGCCGGCCGGCTTCGACAACGCGCAGGGCGTGCTGTCGGCGGCCTACGCCAAGGACGGTGCCGACGCACAGTGGAACAACGACCCCGGCATGAAGAAGTGGGCCGAGTTTCTCGACAAGTACATGCCGGGCGCCGACAAGACCGACGGCGGCTATGTGTACGGCTATGGCGCCGCACAGACGCTCGCCAAGGTGCTCGAAATGTGCGGCGATGATCTCACCCGCGCCAACGTCATGAAGCAGGCGGCGAGCCTGAAGGACTTTACGCCCGACACCCTGCTGCCCGGCGTCAAGATCAACACCTCGGCTACCGACTTCGCCCCGATCGCCCAGCTGCAGATGCAGCGTTTCAAGGGGCAGAAGTGGGAACTGTTCGGCGACATCATTTCCGGCGACGTCCCCTCCGAGTGACGTTGCACTGCGGGAATAAAACAACAGCCTCCGCGATATCCGTCGCGGGGGCTTTTTGTTGACGCCCCGCGCCGATGGTATTGAATACTCCAAACAAAGAACCCGAGGTGGGGAAACCATGACTGCCGCACGCCCGTCCCTGACGGCGCTGTTGTCCGCATTCGCTCTGATCCTGACGAGCTGCAATGTCGCGCAGGCGCAGAAGAAATACGACACCGGGGCCAGCGACACCGAGATCAAGATCGGCAACATCATGCCCTACAGCGGTCCCGCCTCGGCCTACGGCACGATCGGCAAGACCGAGGCCGCCTACTTCAGGATGATCAACGATGCCGGCGGCATCCACGGCCGCAAGATCAAGTTCATCTCCTACGATGACGGCTACTCGCCGCCCAAGACGGTGGAGCAGGCGCGCAAGCTGGTCGAGAACGACGAAGTGCTGCTGCTGTTCGGCTCGGTCGGGACCGCGACCAATGCGGCGATCCGGAAATACATGAACGAGAAGCAGGTGCCGCAGCTGTTCATCGCCTCAGGCGCCTCGAAGTGGAACGACCCGAAAGATTATCCGTGGACCATGGGCTGGCAGCCGTCCTACCAGGACGAGGCGCGGGTCTACGCAAAATACATCATGAAGCACAAGCCCGACGCCAAGGTCGCCGTGCTCTACCAGAACGACGATTTCGGCAAGGACTACCTCAAGGGCTTGAAGGACGCCTTCGGCGACAAGGCATCGATGATCGTCGCCGAGGAGGCCTACGAGACATCCGAGCCCACGGTCGACAGCCACATCATCAAGCTGAAGGCCGCCGGTGCCGACACATTCGTCAGCATCACGACGCCGAAATTCGCGGCACAGGCGATCAAGAAGGCGGCCGAGATCGCGTGGACGCCGTTGCAGATCGTCGCCAACGTCTCGGCCTCGGTCGGCGGCGTGATGCAGCCGGCGGGCTTCGAGAATTCGCAGGGTATCCTGTCGGCATCCTATCTCAAGGACGGCGCCGATCCGCAGTGGGACAAGGATGCCGGCATGGAGAAATTCCTCGCCTTCCTCAAGAAGAATTATCCCGACGCCAACAAGCTCGACGGCGCCACCTCGTTCGGCTACGCCGCCGCACAGACCATGGTGCAGGTGCTGGAGATGTGCGGCGACGACCTCACCCGCGCCAATGTCATGAAACAGGCCGCGAGCCTGAAGGATTTCGTCCCCGGCACGCTGCTGCCGGGCATCAGCATCAACACCTCGTCCACCGATTTCGCACCGATCAAGCAACTGCGCCTGATGCGGTTCAAGGGCGAAAGGTGGGAGCTGTTCGGGGACATCATTTCGAGCAATCTGAGCAACTGATCGTCACGTCGGTCTGTTCGATCCGCGCGCACAACTCAACGGCGTCGCTTTACTCGACAGCAATCTCTGCGGTTGGCGCCACGCATACGCGAACGCGTTGGCGGATTTTTGAGCAGCGGCCCGCCTTGAGGGCGGTCGACTAAAGACGCAGCCCCTGCGGCAATGCCGCAGGGGCTTTTCATTGAGACACCCCAGGTAAGATGATAGTTTTTACGACCAACAATGAGCTCTCGAAACAGGGGGCCGCGACACATCATCTGCAATCAGGGAGAGAAACGGCATGTCTGCAATACGACAATTGACGGCATTTGCTGCTGCGCTTGCGCTCGTCGCCGCATCCGGCAGCGCTGCGCTAGCCCAGAAGAAATACGACACCGGCGCCAGCGACACCGAGATCAAGATCGGCAACATCATGCCCTACAGCGGAGCGGCCTCCGCCTATGGCGTGATCGGCAAGACCGAGGAGGCCTATTTCCGCAAGATCAACGCCGAGGGCGGCATCAACGGCCGCAAGATCACCTTCATCAGCTACGACGACGCGTATACGCCGCCGAAGACCGTCGAGCAGGCGCGCAAGCTGGTCGAGAGCGACGAGGTGCTGTTGATCTTCAATTCGCTCGGCACGCCGCCGAATTCGGCGATCCAGAAATACATGAACCAGAAGAAGGTGCCGCAGCTGTTCGTCGCCACCGGCGCCACCAAGTGGAACGACCCGAAAGAGTTTCCCTGGACCATGGGCTGGCAGCCCAACTACCAGAGCGAGTCCATTATCTATGCAAAGTACATCCTGAAGAACAAGCCCGACGCCAAGATCGCGGTGCTCTACCAGAACGACGATTACGGCAAGGACTACCTGAAGGGATTCAAGGACGGGCTTGGCACCAAGGCAGCGACAATGATCGTCGCCGAGGACAGCTACGAGGTGACGGAGCCTACCATCGATTCCCACATCGTCAGGCTCAAGGCCTCCGGCGCCGACGTGTTCTTCAACATCACGACGCCGAAATTCGCGCGCAGGCGATCAAGAAGAATGCCGAGCTCAGCTGGAAGCCGCTGCACTTCCTCAACAACGTCTCCGGATCGATCGGCAGCGTGATCAAGCCCGCGGGCTTCGAGAACGCCCAGGACATCATCTCGTCGCAATATTTCAAGGATCCGACCGACGCGCAGTGGAAGACCGACAAGGCGATGATCGCCTGGAACGAATTCCTCGATAAATACTATCCGGAAGCGAACCGGTCCGATGCCTCCGTGATGTACGCCTATATCGTCTCGCAGGGCCTGGTCCACGTGCTCAAGGCCTGCGGCGACAATCTGACCCGCGAGAACATCATGAAGCAGGCGGCCAGCATTCGCGATTACGAGCCCGGCGGCCTGCTGCCCGGCGTCAAGGTCAACACCTCGGCGACCGATTTCGCGCCGCTTTCGCAACTGCAATTGATCCGCTTCAAGGGCGAGACCTGGGAGCGCTTCGGCGAAGTCTTGAGCGCCGACGTCGGCGGTTAGGCCGGTAAGGTCGACCAAAGATACCGCCCCTGCGGCGTTTGCCGCAGGGGCTTCTCATTGAGGCGAACCGCCTAAAATGATAATCACTGCAGCCAAATAAAGAGCTCTCCAAGCAAGAGGGCCGAGACACATGCGTCTGACAAACAGGGAGAGAGACATAGATGTCCGCTACCAAAAAACTTGCGGTCCTCGGGGCCGCGCTCGCGCTCGTCGCGACATCCGGCAGCGCTGCGCTTGCCCAGAAGAAATACGACACCGGCGCCAGCGATACCGAGATCAAGATCGGCAACATCATGCCCTACAGCGGCCCGGCGTCCGCCTATGGCGTCATCGGCCGCACCGAGGCCGCCTATTTCAAGAAGGTCAACGACGCCGGCGGCATCAATGGCCGCAAGATCAACTTCATCTCCTACGATGACGCCTACTCGCCGCCGAAGGCCGTGGAACAGGCCCGCAAGCTGGTCGAGAGCGACGAGGTGCTGCTGATCTTCAACTCGCTCGGCACGCCGTCGAACTCGGCGATCCAGAAATACATGAACTCCAAGAAGGTGCCGCAGCTGTTCGTCGCCACCGGCGCCACCAAGTGGAACGACCCGAAGGACTTTCCCTGGACCATGGGCTGGCAGCCCAACTACCAGAGCGAGACCCAGATCTACGCCAAGTACATCCTGAAGAACATGCCGAACGCCAAGATCGCCGTGCTCTACCAGAATGACGATTACGGCAAGGATTATCTGAAGGGGTTGAAGGACGGGCTCGGCCAGAGGGCCGCCAGCATGATCGTCGCGGAAGAAAGCTTCGAGACCTCCCAGCCGACCATCGACAGCAACATCGTCAAGCTGAAGGCGAGCAACGCCGACGTCTTCATCGACATCGCGACGCCGAAATTCGCGGCGCAGGCGATCAAGAAGGTCGCCGAGATCGGCTGGAAACCGACCCACTTCCTCAACAACGTGTCGGCCTCGGTCGGCAGCGTGATCAAGCCGGCCGGCTTCGAGAACGCGCAGGACATCATCTCCGCCGCCTACCTGAAGGACGCATCCGACAAGCAATGGGACAATGACCCCGGCATGAAGGAGTTCTACGCCTTCATGGCCAAGGACTTCCCCGAAGGCGACAAGCTCGACGGCGGCACCGTGGTCGGCTTCGGCGTGGCACAGACGCTGGTCCAGGTGCTGAAGCAGTGCGGCGACAACCTCACCCGCGAGAACATCATGAAGCAGGCCGCAAGCCTGAAGGACTTCCGCACCGAGGTGCTGCTGCCTGGCGTCAAGATCAACACCGCGGCAAACGATTTCGCGCCGATCAGCCAGCTGCAGCTGATGAAGTTCAAGGGCGAGAAATGGGAACTGTTCGGCGAGGTCATCAGCGCCGACGTCGGCGGCTGATTTCCCGCCGCCTCCCGACCGGGAATGGCCCCCTGCGATACCGTCGCAGGGGGCTTTTTGTTGGCGCGTTTTCGAACGAAGCGGGTACCGGTTCGCGCGAAAAAAACGCGTCGGAAACGGGAATTTAAGGCCATGGCCCTGCTCGCAGGCCGGCCCGGGCAATGCCTGCTTACACTTTACCCGGCAATACGCTAGGTAAACCGGCAAGACCCCCGACAAGAAACCGGCGCCCTTGCGCGGCGGCAACAACAAGGAGATTTCGGGAAATGCCGATGCCGATCCGACACCGTGTCGCAACCGCCCTGCTCGGCCTCGCCGTCGCCGCCGCGACCGGCAATGCCGCGTGGGCGCAGAAGAAATACGACACCGGTGCGAGCGACACCGAGATCAAGATCGGCAACATCGTGCCCTATAGCGGCCCGGCGTCGGCCTATGGCGTGGTCGGCAAGGCGATGGCCGCGGTGTTCAAGAAGGTCAACGACGACGGCGGCATCAACGGGCGCAAGATCACTTTCGTCTCCTATGACGACGCCTACTCGCCGCCGAAGGCCGTCGAGCAGGCCCGCAAGCTGGTCGAGAGCGACGAGGTGCTGTTCCTGTTCGGCACGCTCGGCACCGCCTCCAACACCGCGATCCAGAAATATCTCAACGCCAAGAAGGTACCGCAGCTGTTCGTCGCGACCGGCGCGACCAAGTGGAACGATCCGAAGGCCTTCCCCTGGACCATGGGCTGGCTGCCCAGCTACCAGAGCGAGTCGCGGATCTACGCGAAATATCTGCTCAAGGAGAAGCCCGCCACCAAGGTCGCGGTGCTCTACCAGAACGACGACATGGGCAAGGACTACCTCAAGGGGCTGGAAGACGGCTTCGCCAGCGATCCCGCGCGCGTCGTCGCCAAGGAGAGCTATGAAGTCGCCGAGCCGACGATCGATTCCCATGTGGTGCGGCTGAAATCCTCCAATCCCGACGTCATCGTCTTCTTCACCACGCCGAAATTCGGCGCCCAGGCGATCAAGAAGCTCGGCGAGATGAACTGGAAGCCGGTGACCATCGTCTCGAACGTCTCGGCCTCCACCGCGACCGTGATGCGTCCGGCCGGCCTCGACAATGCGCAGGGCGTGATCTCGGCCGCCTACGCCAAGGACGCCAGCGATCCGCAGTGGAAGGATGATGCCGGCATGAAGGCGTTCGACGAACTGCTCGCCAAATACATGCCCGACACCAACCGCGTCGATGCCTCGGCGATGACCGGCTACAACATGGCGACCACGATGGTCGAGGTGCTGCGCCGCTGCGGCGACGACCTCACCCGCGCCAATGTGATGAAGCAGGCGGCGAGCCTGAAGCAATTCGCGCAGGGCGGCCTGCTGCCCGGCGTGACGCTGTCGACCGGGCCTGCCGACTTCCAGCCGATCGAACAGCTCCAGCTGATGCAGTTCAAGGGCGAGCGCTGGCAATTGTTCGGCGACGTCATCAGCGGCGAAGTCGGCGGAAACTGACCGCGTTACATAAGGCACAACCATGACCGACCGTCGTTCTTTCCTGCGTTCGATCTTCGATGCCGCTGTGGCGGCTGCGCATCCCGATGTCGTGCTGGCGTCGCGGCTGCGGCCGGTGCCGAAGGGACGGGTGATCTGTCTCTGCGCAGGCAAGGGCGCCGCGGCGATGGCCGCGGCGGCCGAGCGGCATTATCTCGACGCGCTCGAGCTCGATCCGTCGCGGCTGGTCGGCATCGCCACCACCCGCCACGGCCATGGCGTGCCGACCCGCCGCATCAAGGTGGTCGAGGCCGGCCACCCGGTGCCCGACGAGGCCGGGCTCAAGGCGGCGGACGACACGCTGCAGCTCGCCGCGACAGCGACCCCGGACGATCTCCTGCTGGTGCTTTTGACCGGCGGCGGTTCAGCGAACTGGATCGCGCCGGTCGACGGCGTGAGCTTTACCCAGAAGCAGCAGGTCAACCGCGCACTGCTGCGCTCCGGCGCGCCGATCGGCGAGATGAACACCGTGCGCAAGCATCTCTCGCGCATCAAGGGCGGACGGCTGGCGCGCGCCGGCCAGCACGCGGCCGAGATCGTCACGCTGGCGATATCGGACGTGCCGCATGACGATCCCTCCGCGATCGCCTCCGGGCCGACGGTGCCGGATCCGACCACGCTGGCGGACGCCCGCGCACTGGTCGCCAAATACAATCTCTCCATCGACGACGCGGTCCGCCGCGCGCTCGACGATCCCGCGAACGAAAGCTGCAAGCCCGGCGATGCCGCCTTCGCGCGGGCGACATTCGAACTGCTGGCAAAGCCGAAGGCCTCGATCGACGCCGCGGTGAAGGTCGCGCGGGACGCCGGCTACGAGACCATCGCGCTCGGCGCCGATCTCGAAGGCGAGGCCCGCGAGATCGCGGCCGAGCATGCGCGGCTGGCGCTGAAGGCGCGCAGCGAAGGCAAGCGCGTTGCGATCATCTCCGGCGGCGAGCTGACGGTGACGGTGCGCGGCAATGGCCGCGGCGGCCCCAACCAGGAATACGCGCTGGCGCTGGCCGGCCTACTGAAGGATACACCCGACGTCTCGGCACTGGCCGCCGATACCGACGGCGCCGACGGCGGCGCTGGCAGCGCGACCGACCCGGCCGGCGCCGTGATCGACCAGGCGACATTCGCGAAGATGAAATCGATCGGCCTCGATCCGAAGGCCTATCTTGAGAACAACGATGCGACGGGGTTCTTCGCGCAGACCGGGGATTTGCTCCTGACCGGACCGACGCTGACCAACGTCAATGACGTGCGGGTGATTTTGGTGGATTAGGCCGTATCCTCGACGGACCCAAGGCCAGTCTCGGGCTGCGCCCAAAGCTCCTGATAGTTACGAAACTTCGCAAGCGTCTCGTCATATCGCGTCGGCTCGAGCACCGGCAAAATGCGCTTCAACACTGAGTTGATCGGCGCGGAGGTGTGCCGAACGTATAAGTCGATCGGATCAAGCAAGTGCCTCAGGTGCAGCTTTGGATCATAGTTCAGCCCGCTGCTGCGAAACCATTTGTACCCGTTGGCGATTGCCCAGCTCACCATGTCGCGAAACACATAATGATAGAGGTGCAGGTCTAAGGCGACATCGTAGTCGAGACCTATGTACTCCGCATAGATCGCGTCACCATGTACCATGCATGCGGCAAACGCGACGATCCGCTCGTTCTGACGCCAGAGGAAGAAGCGGACCTTGTCCCCCATCCGCCGCCCCAAGTCGCAGAAGTATTGTTCCGTCAGCTTCTCGAAGTGCAGTTTCGAACGCTGATAGACTTGGAAATACAATGGATAGATCTGCGCGATCACCGGCGTCGCGTCGTTGACGACGTTCATCTCGACGGATGGAGAGGCCCGCGCTGTCGCCTCAAACTTCTTGCGGAGTTTCTTGCGGGTTGCGCTGTTGAGCGCATGATTCATATAGTCATCGAAATTGGCGTAATCGATGCAAAGCCTGGTCATGGGCAGGCTGGGGATGCGGGTGAAGCCGTGAGCGATCAGGCAGTCGAGGATTGGTCGGTATCGCGCCGGAAACTCCTTGAGCACGATCAGCCGCGCCCCGAGCCTGCGAGCATGTATTGCAATCGTAGAGGCCAGAAGTTCCGCGCAGCCTCGATGGCAGGCCTTGTCCCCGTCAAGATGACCTTCCCCCGCGACGCACCCCACCATGAGCGCACGGGCGCGCATCAAACCTGGCCACATCCGGCGAATGGCGTCGATGATTCCGCCAAACCGCGGGCTCGCACCGGCCAGCAAATCCAGGTCCATTAGGAAGAATGGCTGTACAGCACAAACCTGATCAACCGCATCTTTGATGAGGAAATACCGGTAATCGAACTCGGGATGAAGGGTATCCTCGACCAACTCATAGTATCGATGATCCTTGCGCTCGCTCGCGAAGGCGAACTGCCAGCGCGGACAACGCTCCAAATCGTTCCGCACGATGACTTGGAGACGCGGCGGACATTGCATCGGCACGCGTCTCGTGAGGTCGCCGATTTGGCTCGTCAAGTGCGCTGTTGCAGCTTCCGGCACGATCTCACGCTCGCCACGGATCCCGGCCCTAGGCAGCATTTATCACGGCGCCAAAACAAAGCAGCTAACATATCCGTCAGAAACTAACTCGTTAGTCATTTGCGATTTGGCGTTGGAGCAGAACACTCCTGATACGACCCGCATGCGCGGACACTCGCCGTCCAGCGCGGCATCCGGGGAGCGGACTCATGGCAGCGGTGATTGGAGTCACGGGACTTGCGTTTGAGGCGCGGATCGCTGCAGACCTGCATACGCAGGCGATCTGCAGTGGCGATGGCAGCACGCTCGCGGAGTCTCTCGCGTCGGCAATTGCTGAGGATTGCTACGGTCTCATCAGCTTTGGCGTCGCGGGCGGCCTTTCGCCCGACCTCCCGGCAGGCGCATGCGTCGTAGCATCGACGATCGTTTCGGAAACGATTCAGCTCTTCACTGATCGGGACTGGTCGCAAGCCTTGCTTCGACTCATCCCCGGTTCGATTTATGGCCCTATTGCTGGTGTGACCACGGTCGCCATGCATCCAGAAGCGAAGCGCTCGCTGCATATGAGTACAGGCGCGCTGGCGGTCGATAACGAATCCCATGTGGCGGCGAGTGTCGCTGCAGCGCGCGGCCTCCCTATGACTGCCGTCCGCGTGATCATGGATCCGGCCGGTCGGCAGCTTCCTGCCGCCGCCCTGTCCGCAGTGCGTGCAAACGGGACGATCGATCTCGCCGCGCTGGTCCGTGCGACAATGAAACAGCCGAGCGAGTTACCGATGCTGCTTCGGACCAGTCTCGACGCACTGTCCGGATTTGCGGCACTGCTTCGCTGCCGTCAATTGCTTGGCCCTGGATTAGGGTTGCCTTCCTTGCAAGCAGAAGAGTCGGAGCCAAGTTCAAGTATCGTAGCGGACGATCGTATGATCGCCCTCTAGTCGCTTTTTTAGCCGAACGGGCTGCTATACCTGCCGACTGCGTGCGTGACCTCAACGCGCACTGAAAGTGAGGCCGGCGCGCTCCTTTAGACGCTTGCGCAAGGCCGGCCCCATCAGCGCGCCCGGCGTCCAGATGCCGCCCTCACCCTGCACGTCACGCACGACGCAGAGAGCGCTTTCGGTGATCATCTTGCTTGTCGAGCCATAGCCCGGATCGCGGTCGCCGGTGACAACGGCTTCGACCCGTCCACCATCCGGCACCTCGCCCAGAAAGAAGATGTCGTAGAAGCCCCTCTCGCGCGCTTCCCGGGTCGGGCCTGCGCCGCGTTTGAGACCGCCGGTCCCGAACAAGGACACCACCGTGGCGAACGTCTCCGTCGTCACGCTCGCGATGTCCCCAAGTCCCGGCGCCACCATCATCTCGTCATAAACGAAGTCCCTGCCGTAGGGATGGCCCAACAGGAAGTTCGTGCGGTGCACGTTCTTGGTGTTGATCGGCGCCATCGGGAACGGCACGAGCCACGCGTGCATGCTTGTGTCATATTCGGGGACGAGGCCCGACGGCTGAGACGGCCCAGTGAAGCCCGGCGTCAACGCGAAGGGATCGGTCAGCAGCCGGATCAGGGCCGGGTCGCGCGCCGCGGCGGCCAGCGTCGCCTGAGCGCTCGCCGCGGTGCCGCCAGACATGCCACCCCTCACCTTGCGTAGACGGGCCTTCACCCGCCGCGCCGGGCGTCCGAATTTCTCGCGCGCCTTCTCCTGCAACGTGAGCACACCGAGATCGAACGGGATGGAATCGAAGCCACAGGAGAAGACGATGCGCGCGCCGGTCCGTTTTGCCTCTTCGTGATGGGCGTCGATCATACCCCGCATCCAGCCCGGTTCGCCGCAAAGATCAACATAGGCCGTGCCGGTGGCCGCGCATGCCGCCACTAGCTCGGGACCGTGAAGCTGATAGGGCCCGACCGTGGTGACGACCACGGTCGCGCGCTCGCACATCGAACGCAGGCTGGCCGGCTCGGCGGCATCCGCCTTCACCAACGGCAAATCGTCCGGTGCGCCGATGTCGGCACGCACTTTCTGGAGTTTGTCGGTCGAGCGTCCCGCAATTGCCCAGGACGGAGCATCGTCGCCGCGATAGGATGTCGCCAGATATTCGGCGATGAGACCCCCGGTGTAACCCGTCGCGCCATAGACGATGAGGTCGAAGTCCCGCTTCACGGCGTTGATCCTCCTCGAGCCCCCGGAAGCGCTCCCTTCAGATCCGTTAGCAACGCTCGGTACGCTTCGCGGCCATTTGCGAGGGGCCGGGCAACAAACGGGCCATCGCGCTTGACGGAGGATACCACAATTGCCGCCCTTCGGCGCGCAACCTCCCGGCGATTTCCGGTCCCCCTTGAGAGCCGTCGTGAGTACGGACGCTGGTCGGCGTGAGCCGAAGCAGACAGCCGGCACATTTGAGCGCCTGTGGCCGCTTGCAAACGCCCTCCGACGGCCTACCATGGATTGGGGAGTTCGCGTGCAGGAGCGAAGCCATGGAACTCACCGTGGTGCCCATCGTCAAGCCGGATGAGACCAACTTCATCTTCGGCCAGTCGCATTTCATCAAGACCGTGGAAGACCTTCACGAAGCGCTGGTGGGCGCGGTTCCGCGCATCCGCTTCGGGTTGGCTTTCTGCGAGGCCTCCGGCAAGCGGTTGGTGCGCTGCTCCGGTAACGACGACGCCTCGCTCGCCCTGGCACGCGACAACGCATTGGCGATCGGCGCCGGTCACACCTTCCTGATTTTCCTCGGCGACGGGTTCTTTCCCGTCAACGTGCTCCCGGCGGTGCGCGCAGTGCCGGAGGTCTGCCGCATCTATTGCTCGACGGCCAATCCAACACAGGTGATCGTCGCGCAGACGGAGCTCGGGCGCGGCGTGCTCGGCGTGGTGGATGGCGCCTCGCCGCTGGGTGTCGAAACCGACGCCGACATTGCGTGGCGGAAGGATCTGCTGCGGAACATCGGCTACAAGCTTTAGACCGCGATGGTTCGCCGCCTGGCGGCGCCCGCATGCCGGATATGGATCAACCCAACGCGTCATTGCGAGCGGACGGGCCGTCGCGCTCTCTCAAAACTCCTGCGCGAGCTTCGCCAGCATCTCCAGCAGCGCGGCGTGGTTGGCCGGACCGAGCACCTCGATCAGCCGCGCCTCGTGCTTGTTGGCGACCAGCTTCTTGGCGCGCGCCAGCACGGCGCGGCCCTTGTCGGTCAGGACGAGGATGTGGGAACGGCGGTCGTTGGTGGAGCGCATCCGCGCGCAAAGGTCGCGGCTCTCCAGCGCGTCGAGCATCGCGACGAAATTCGGCCTGAGGATACCGAGCGTGTTGGCGATCTCGGTCTGGTTGCGGCCAGGATTCTTGTCGAGCAGGAGCAACACCGAGAACTGCGCCGGCGTCAGCTGCAGCGGCGCGACGCAGCGCAGGAAGTCCTCGAATACCCTGAGCTGCGCGCGCTTCAACGAATAGCCGAGCAATCCGGACAGTTCGCCCAGTTGCAGCATGCTGTCGTCCCCGGCAGAATCGGCCGGTTCCCTGCGCAGGGCCCGCGACGAACGGAGGGCATCGGTGGCGGTCTTGGAAACAGTCATCGCTCCAGGCTCGCAATCCCGCTACAAGAATCCCGCACGACACTCGGGGACCTTGAGATTATATCTAATAATTGTTATGGACTATATCAAATGTCGGCAGCTTTCAACAGCCGATATCGGCCGACCTGACCGGCACAACCGGTCGAGGCGGTCCGACGCTTGAGGGGGAGCGCTCGGCCTTGAACACAACGATCATGCTGTTCCTGCTGCAGGACGGCATCACCAATGGCGCGATCTACGCACTGCTGGGGCTGGCCCTGGTGCTGGTGTTCGCGGTCACGCGGGTGATCCTGATCCCGCAGGGCGAATTCGTCACCTACGGCGCGCTGAGCTACGCCATGCTGGCGACCGGCCAGGTGCCCGGCACAGCGCGGCTTGCGGTCGCGATGGGCCTCGTCGCCTTCGCCCTCGACCTGTTCTTCGCCCGCAACGCGCTGCATGCGCGGCTGGTGATCCGCTCGGTCGCGCTCAACATCGCCTTTCCCGTCGCGCTGCTCGGTCTGATTTACGCGCTGGTCGGTCCCGGCACGCCGATCGCCGTCAACATCGCGCTCGCGCTCCTGATCGTGGCGGCGATCGGGCTGTTCCTCTACCGCATCGCGTTCCAGCCGATCGCGCACACCTCCGTGCTGGTGCTGCTGATCGCCTCGGTCGGCTGCCATCTGGCGCTACAGGGCCTCGGCCTGGTGTTCTTCGGCGCCGAAGGCCTGCGCGCGCCTGCGCTGTCGAATGCCGCAGTAACCGCCGGCCCGCTGCGCTTCACCGGGCAGAGCCTTGCGGTCTACGGCCTGACGATCGGCTTCATCGTCGCCCTGTGGCTGTTCTTCGGCTACACCAAGACCGGCAAGGCGCTGCGCGCCACCGCGGTCAACCGCCTCGGCGCCCGCCTGGTCGGCATCCGCACCACGCTGTCGGGCCAGATCGCGTTCCTGCTCGCCTCCGTCATCGGCGCGATCTCCGGCATCCTGATCGTGCCGATCACGACGCTCTATTACGACACCGGTTTCCTGATCGGCCTGAAGGGTTTCATCGCCGCCATCATCGGCGGCCTGGTCAGCTATCCCCTGACCGCGGTCGCCGCCATCGTGGTCGGCATCGTCGAGGCCTTCTCATCGTTCTACGCCAGCAATTTCAAGGAAGTCATCGTGTTCACGCTGATCCTCCCCGTGCTCGTGTTGCGCTCGCTCGCGGCGCCCGAGGTCGAAGAAGAGAAGGATTGAGCGCGATGACGCAGCGCCTTCCCCTCATCATCTTCGCGCTCGTGATGGCGGTGATTCCGCTTGTCCCGGGCATCCCGCCGTTCTGGATCGTGCTGCTCGACAATATCGGCCTCGCCGCGCTGGTCGCGATGGGCCTCGTGCTGCTCACCGGCGTCGGCGGCCTGACCTCGTTCGGCCAGGCCGCGTTCTGCGGCTTCGGCGCCTACACCACGGCGGTGCTGACCACCGCCTACGGCGTCTCGCCCTGGCTGACGCTGCCGGCTTCGCTCTTGGTCAGCGGCATCGCGGCCGTGCTGCTCGGCATCGTCACGGTGCGGCTATCCGGCCATTATCTGCCGCTCGGCACCATCGCCTGGGGCATCGGGCTATTCTATCTGTTCAGCAAGCTCGAATTCCTCGGCCGCAACGACGGCATCTCCGGCATTCCGCCGCTGTCGATCGGCTCGTTCAAGATGCTGAGCCCGGATGCGATCTACTACGCGATCTGGGTCGCGGTGCTGCTCTCCGCGCTGCTGACCATGAACCTCTTGGACTCCCGCACCGGGCGCGCGATCCGCGCCCTGCGGCGCGGCCATGTCGCGGCCGAAGCGTTCGGCGTGCAGACGCCCCGCGCGAAGCTGTTGGTGTTCATCTATGCCGCGGTGCTGGCCGGCCTGTCCGGCTGGCTCTATGCGCATTTCCAGCGCGCCGCCAATCCGACGCCGTTCGGCGCGCAGGCCGGCATCGAGTATCTGTTCATCGCCGTGGTCGGCGGCGCGGGCTACGTCTGGGGCGGCGTGCTCGGCGCCGGCATCGTCGTGATCCTCAAGGAGGTGCTGCAGAGCTACCTGCCCTACATCTTCGGCGGCCAGAGCCAGCTCGAGACCATCGTGTTCGGCATCATGCTGGTGCTGCTGTTGCAGCTCGCGCCTCAGGGCGTCTGGCCCTGGCTGATGTCGCGGCTGCCGTTCAAGCCCGCCCGCAAGACCCCGGACACGTCCGTGAAACTGGAGCACCGCGAACGAGCGCCCGGAACGTCTCCGATCCTTCTGCACATCGACAAGGCGCGCAAGCAGTTCGGCGGCGTGCTCGCGGTCAACGACGTCTCGTTCGACGTCAACGCCCGCGAGATCGTCGCGCTGATCGGCCCGAACGGCGCCGGCAAGAGCACGACCTTCAATTTGATCACCGGCGTCCTGACCGCAACCAGCGGCAAGATCTCCGTGCTCGGCAACGAGGTCGCGAACGCTCCGCCGCAGGAGGTGGTCAAGCTCGGCGTTTCCAGGACTTTTCAGCACGTCAAGCTGGTGCCCGACATGACCGTGCTGGAAAATGTCGCGATCGGCGCGCATCTGCGCGGCAATTCCGGCGCGATCTCCAGCATGCTGCGGCTCGACCGCGCCGACGAGGCGAGGCTGCTGGCGGAAGCCGCGCGGCAGATCGCGCGCGTCGGCCTGTCGGACCAGATCGACCAGCTCGCGGGCTCGCTGTCGCTCGGACAGCAGCGCATCGTCGAGATCGCCCGCGCGCTGTGCGTCGATCCGATGCTGCTGCTGCTCGATGAGCCGGCCGCCGGCCTGCGCCACATGGAGAAGCAGCGGCTGGCCGCGCTGCTCCGGCAATTGCGCGACGGCGGCATGTCGGTGCTGCTGGTCGAGCACGACATGGGGTTCGTGATGGATCTCGCCGACCGCATCGTGGTGCTGGATTTCGGTACCAAGATCGCCGAGGGCACGCCGGCCGCGATCAAGCGCAATCCCGACGTGATCAAGGCCTATCTCGGAGCCGCCGCATGAGTGCGCTGCTATCGGTGACCGACGTCCACATCTCCTACGGCAAGGTCGAGGCGGTGCGCGGCGTTTCGCTCGACGTCGCCCAGAACGAGATCGTCACCATCATCGGTGCCAACGGCGCCGGCAAGACCACCTTGCTCAACGCCATCATGGGCGTGCTGCCGCTGAAGGGGCGCACCAGCTTCGCCGGCGTCGACATGGCGCCGCTCGATATCGAGGACCGCGTCGCCACCGGCCTCAGCCTGGTGCCCGAGCATCGCGAATTGTTCGGCACAATGAATGTCGAGGACAATCTCGAGCTCGGCGCGTTCCGGATCGCGAAGGCCGTCGCGGCCGCCTCGCTGGAGCGGGTCTACACGCTGTTTCCGCGGCTCAAGGAGCGGCGCAAGCAGCTTGCCGGAACGCTGTCCGGCGGCGAGCAGCAGATGCTGGCGATGGGCCGCGCGCTGATGGGCGCGCCGAAGCTCCTGATGCTGGACGAGCCGAGCCTCGGCCTCGCCCCGATCATCGTCGCCGACATCTTCCGCATCGTCGGCGAGCTCCGCGCCGCCGGCGTCTCGGTGCTCCTCGTCGAGCAGAACGCCCAGGCCGCATTGCAGATCGCCGACCGCGCCTATGTCATGGAGCTCGGCGAGTTCGTGCTGTCAGGCCCCGCGACGGAGATCGCCGCCAACAAGGGCGTCGCCGCGAGCTATCTCGGCTTCCAGCACGAAGGCGAGAGTGCGATTTAGGACGCGCAACTCCATCGCGGAGAGACCGTCACCCCACCTCGCCGCGCATTACATGCGCGGCGATCCTCCCCCTCCAGGGGAGGATGAAGGCAGGTGCGCCTTCCGGGAAATGATTTCTGACCGCGCTTGCATTCGCGCAAGGATTGCGCTCCACTTCACCCTCCCCTGGAGGGGGAGGGTCGATTGCGCGCGCGATGCGCAGCATCGCGGGTGCGATCGGGGTGGGGTGAAGCCACACAAATGGTCTCAACATCAATCCGCAGAGCCGCCGCGAAGAGCTGCGCGCCAACACGACGCCGCATGAACGAATCCTGTGGCGCGCGCTGAGAGAGCTGCCAACGGACGGAACGCATTTTCGAAGGCAGGCACCGATTGGCCCTTACGTCGTCGATTTCTTCTGCCCGGCCAAGCGACTCATCGTCGAGTTGGACGGTGGACACCACAACGACGATAAAGTGGCGAAGCGCGATCGTGCGCGACAAGAGTGGCTGGAGCGGGAAGGATATCGCGTCGTCAGGTTCTGGAATTCGGAGGTCAGTGAGGATTTGAATGCCGTGCTCGAACGGATCTATGTCGAGCTCTATGGCGCTCGCGAAGCGGAAGCTGTGCCGCTGAAGCACTACCGACGGCGATAGACCACCACCCCACCCCGCTTCACATCGCTACTTGCGATGCGAAGCGACCCTCCCCCTCCAGGGGAGGGTAAGAAAAAGCCGGCCCCATCGGGACCGGCTTTTTCGTTTTCACGGATTGCGTCCAGCTTACATCGCCGGGACGTATTTGCCGTCCTTGACCGTCAGCAGGATACGCGAACGGTCGTCGAGGCCGTAGCGATCCTTTTCGGTCCAGTTGTAGACGCCCTGGGTCGCGACGATCTCCTTCTCGGAGATGAAGGCCTTGCGGATCGCCTCGCGGAATTCCGGCGTGCCGGGCTTGGCGGTCTTCAGCGCCACCGGGATGATGCGCTTCATCACCTCGAATGCATCGTACGAGTGGCCGGCGAACTGGCTGCGGCTGTTGGCGCCGTACTTGGCTTCATAGGCCGTATTCAGCGCGAGGCCGGGCTTCTTGGTCAGCGCGCTGTCGGGCTGGGTTTCCGGCGACATGATCGGGCCGGCCGACATGATGACGCCTTCCGCGGCCGCACCGGCGATGCGGATGAAGTCCATGCTGGCGGCGCCGTGGGTCTGGTAGATCAGACCCTTGTAGCCGCGCTCGCGCAGCGCGGTCTGCGGCAGCGCCGCGGCGGTGCCGGAAGCACCGACGAGGATGGCATCGGGATTGGCGGCGACGAGCTTCAGCACCTGGCCCGCGACCGAGGTATCCGGACGCGCGAAGCGCTCCTCGTCGGTCATAGTCAGGCCCATCGGCACGGCCTGCGCCTTGAAGTCGTTGACCCAGAGATCGCCGTAGGAATCCGAATAGCCGATATAGCCGACGGTCTTGATGTTGTGCGCCTTCATGTGCTCGTAGAGCACCTTGCCCATGATCGGAATCGACTGCGGCAGGTCGACCGACCACTTCATGCGCGCCTCGTTGATCGGGAACGGCGCGAGGCCGAAATGCGGGATGCCGGCCTCGTTGGCGACCGTCGACACCGCGATCGACGGCGGCGTGGTGCAGGAGCCCATGATGATGTCGGCCTTGGACTCGGTGACGAAGCGCCGCGCGTTGGTGGTCGCGGCCGTCGGATCGCCACCGTCGTCGAGCACGATCAGCTTCAGCGGTACGCCGCCGATCTCCTTCGGCACGAAATCGAGCGCGTTGCGCTCGGGAATGCCGAGCGCCGCGGCGGGCCCCGTGGTCGAGATCGAGATGCCGATGGTGATTTCATTGGTCTGCGCCAGTGCGGGCGCGCCCGGCAGCGCGATGGCTGCTGCGAGCGCCGCGGCGACGAGAGTGGCCTTCCTCATTCATTCCTCCCTGCAGTTAAGTTTTTTGGGTTTAAACCGGTTTTGCGGGCCAATTCAGCCCCTTCTTTAGAGCATGATCCGGAAAAGTGGAAACCGGTTTTCCGAGAGGATCATGCTCCGAAAGTCGAGCCATGAAGGGGTGCAAGTCAGCCCTTCATGAAGCGGTCAATGATCTCCTGCGGAAACGGTGCCGATTTCAGCTTGGCGGGATCGTCCGGGTGGCGGCCGACCAGCACCCTGGTCTCGAACGCCTCGATCGCCAACGCCTCGCCCTTGAACACGCGGTGCACCACCTCGAAGCTCGAGCGCTTGATGCTCTCGATCCGGCTCTCGATGGTAATCCAGTCGCCATGGGTCGATGGGATGTGAAATTTCGCCCGCGTGTCGACCATGGGAATGCCGACCAGGCCGTATTTGTGGACGAGGTCCTGCTTCGAATAGCCGGCGGCCTCGAACATGATCGAGGTCGAGTCGTCGAACATCGCGAAGTAGCGCGGGTAATAGACGATGTTGGCGGGGTCGCAATCGCCCCACTGGATCTGCACGTCGCGCCGATTGACGAACATGGTTTATCCTCGATCGAGCATGAGCGATCCGGAAGGGCGTTCGTGCTCTTCCGGATCATGCTTCAGCGCGGCGCCATCCGGAGCGCGGCATCGAGCCGCACCACTTCGCCGTTCAGATAGGGATTGTCGATCATGTGCAGCGCCAGCGAGGCGAACTCGTCGGCCTGGCCGAGCCGGCGCGGGAACGGGATCGCGGCGGCAAGCGAATCCTGCGCTTCCTGCGGCAGGCCGGCCAGCAGGGGCGTCATGAACAGGCCGGGCGCGATGGTCAGCACGCGGATGCCGAGTTGCGCGAGCTCGCGCGCAATCGGCAGCGTCATTGCGACGATGCCGCCCTTCGATGCCGAATAGGCCGCCTGGCCGATCTGGCCGTCATAGGCCGCGACCGAGGCCGTTGAGATCACGACGCCGCGCTCGCCGGTTGCGAGCGGCTCGAGCTTGGCCATGTCAGCGGTCGCAAGCCGCAACATGTTGAAGGAGCCGATCAGATTGACCTTGATCACCTTGTCGAAGTCGCCCAGCGCCATCGGCCCCTCGCGACCGATCACGCGTTTTGCCACCCCAATGCCGGCACAGTTCACCAGCACGCGCGCGGGGCCGTGCGCCTTGGCGGCGGCGGCCACCGCGGCCTCGGCCGCCGCAGCATCGGCGACGTCGCAGACGACGGGAATGCCGCCGATCTCCGCCGCGACGCTCTCGGCGAGCTTGGCGTTGAGATCGCAGACCGCGACCTTGGCGCCCTGCGCGGCGAGACGGCGCGCGGTCGCAGCGCCCAATCCCGATGCACCGCCGGTGACGATGGCGGCCTGGTCCTTCAACTGCATGGCTTTCTCCTGTTCGAGAACTAGACGAGTGTGATCACCGATGCCGGCGGCACCGGCGCATAAAGCGCTTCGATGATGTCCGTGCGATGCTCCAGCACCGCGCGCTGGTTGATCGAGCCCTTGTCGGTGACCTCGCCGCGATCGATCGACAGCGGCGTGTCGAGCAGGATCGCGCGCGCGATCCGGTTCGACGAGCCGGTGGCGCCGGCCAGGACGCGCGCGAAGCGCTCGCGGAAGGCCGTCCGCACCAGCGGATCATTGGCCGCGACGGCGATGTCGCCAGAGGCGAGCTGCGGATTGATCAGGCGGCAGCCGTCGAGATCGAGGATCACGATCGCGGCGAGCTCGTCGCGGTTGAGCCCCGCGATCACGACGTCGCGCACCAGCGGCGCGCAGGTGCCGACGAAGCGCGCCCGCAACGGTCCGACGCTGACCCAGGTGCCGCTCGCCAGCTTGAAATCCTCGGCGATGCGGCCGTCGAAATCGAAACCGGCATCGAGATCACCAGCGTCGGCAGGCTTCAGCGCGTCGCCGAACTTGTAAAAGCCCTCCTCGTCGAACGCCTTGGCGGTCAGCTCGGGCTGCCGCCAGTAGCCCGGCGTCACGTTCGGGCCCTTGGCGCGGACCTCGAGCTTGCCGTTGTTCGGAACGAGCTTCGCATCATTGCCCGACACCGGAAGCCCGACATGGCCGGAGCGGCTGGTATCCGGGCGCACCGACATGAAGAACGGCGAGGTCTCGGTGGCGCCGAGGCCGGTCAGGACAGGCACACGATAGCCCTTCTCCTGCACGGCGAGCGCATCGAGGCTGTTCCAGACGAACGGCGACAGCGCGGCGCCCGAGAAGAACATCGCATGCAGCCGGTCGAAGAATCTTGCCCGCAGACCGGCGTCGTCGCGCAGATAGGGCAGCAGCGATTCATAGCCCTTGGGCACGTTGAAATAGACCGTCGGCGAGATCTCGCGCAGGTTACGCACCGTCTCCTCGATGCCGCCGGGCATCGGCTTGCCCTCATCGAGATACATCGAGCCGCCGTTATAGAGCGTCAGCCCGACGTTATGGTTGCCACCAAAGGTGTGATTCCACGGCAGCCAGTCGACGATCACCGGCGGCTCGTCCTTGAGGAACGCCAGCGTCTCGCGCAGCATCACCTGGTTGGCGCAGATCATGCGCTGGGTATTGATGACGGCCTTGGGATTGCCGGTCGACCCCGACGTCAGCAGGAATTTCGCGATCGTGTCCGGACCGATTGCTGCATGGGTCGCATCGAGGCGTGGGTCTTCCGGCGTCGCCAAGAGGCCGGCAAGACGCGTCACCTCACGGCCGGGCACGGTGCCGCGGCTCGCGGCGATCTCGACATCGGATCCGACATTGGCACGCAGCGCGTCGGCGAATTTATCGGCATCGTCGACAAAGATGAGGCCCGGCGTCAGAAGCTTGATGACGAAGCTGAGCTTGCCATAGTCGCGCGACACCAGCGAATAGGCCGGCGACACCGGGCAGAACGGAACGCCGGCATAGAGCGCGCCGAGCGCCATCAGGGCATGATCGATCGAATTGCCCGACAGGATCACGATCGGCCGCTCGGGCGACAATCCGCGCGCGATCAAGGCGGAGGCGATGCGCCTGATAGCCTCGAGCAATTGCACGTAGGTGATTTGCCGCCAGCCGCCACCGGCGGCGCGCTCGGCCATGAACACGCGGTTCGGCTCGGCCTTCGCCCAGTGGTGCAGGCGATCGGTGAGGCGAACCGGAAAATCGGCGAGGCTGAGCTTCGGTCGGAGATAGATCGTGCCGTCGTCGCGGCGCTCGACGGTGACGTCGGGATTGCCGAACGAGATCGGGCGCAGCGGATGCGCGGTCGCAGTGGTCGCAGACGGCGCGGCACTCATGTCGGCTTTACCTTGGCGGTCTTGCGATCAAGGAACGCGCGGATGCGCTTCTTGGCTTCCTTGTCGCTCTGCGCCACCGTCGCCATCAGCGATTCCATCAACAGGCCGGTCTGCGGATTGGCCTCGGCGATCATCGGCAGCGCCTGCAACACGGCGAAGTTGGTCAGCGGCGCATTGGCGGCGACGCGCTCGGCAAGCTCCAGCGCTTTCGGCAGCGCGCCGTCGGCCTCGGTGAGGTATTGCGAGAAGCCGTAGGCGGCGCCCTCGGTCGCCGAATAGACCCGCCCGGTCAGCATCATGTCCGCCATCCTGGGCACGCCGATCAGGCGCGGCAACCGCACCGATCCGCCGCCGCCGACGAAGATGCCGCGCTGGCCCTCGGGCAGCGCGAAATAGGCCGACGGCTCGGCGACCCGGATATGCGCGGCGCAAGCCAGCTCCAGCCCGCCGCCGATTACCGCGCCCTTCAGCGCGGCGATGACAGGCACGCGGCAATACTGGATGCGGTCGAACACGCGATGCCACATCTGGGAATGCACCAGGCCCTCGGTGGCGTCGCGCTCGGTCAGTTCGGAGAGGTCGAGGCCGGACGAGAAGTGGTCGCCGATGCCATGGATGACGACGGCGCCGACCGCATCCGGTATCGCGGAGAAGCAATCCCGCAGCGCCAGGATGATGCCGTCATTGAGCGCATTGCGCTTGGCGGGACGGTTCAGCCCAACCGTCAGCACCGCCCCCCGCGTCTCGATCCTGAGCAGCGAGGCGTCTCCCCCGCCGGCAGCGTTTCCCATGGCGTTATTGTTTCCCGTTCAGAATAGTTATGTTTTATAACTATTAGCGGGAGAGTCAATCAATATGGGCGCGCACGGCTGTCGATTCCGTCATCCTGAGGTGCACGCGCAAGCGGGCCTCGAAGGATGCACGGCCCGGGTGGTGGCCGTCGACCCTTCGAGACGGCCGCTGCGCGGCCTCCTCAGGGTGACGGTGATGGAGTTGATGCGCGCGCCCCCTCCCGGCAGGTGAGACGGCAAGTGTGCGAAAGCTAAAGCACCTGATGCACGTCGATCACGACCCGGTCGGCGTGGCGGGCGGCGGAGCCGACGAAGATGTGCTGCATCAGCCAGCGGTAGTTCTCGGCGCCGGTTTCGAATTTCGGAACGGTACGGAAATAGATCAGCTTCGGATCGACGGCCTCGCCGCGCTTCAGCTTCTGCAACAGCTCGACCGGCCCGAAGCGGATGCCCTTGTTCTCGACATAGACGACGGCGCCGTCGTCGGTCTCGAACGCGTATTTCGCCTCCAGCTCGATCAGCTCATCGGGCCGGATGATCTGGAAGTCGGCACCGAACGCCAGCACCCTGCCGTTGACCTTCTCGCCCCTCACCTCGCCGCCGATGATCGGAATGATGCGGCGAACGCCGGTGCCGATGTCGCCGGCGGACGTCACCTCCGCGATCCGGGCGGTTATGGTGAAGACGTATCTGGTCTCAAGCTCGGGATTCATAGGCCTAACCAATCATGCGCTGCGGCAGCCAGGTCGCAAGCAGCGGGAACAGGATCAGGATCACCAGCCGGATCAGATCGGTGATGACGAACGGCAGCACCCCGACAAAGATCGTCGACATGTTGACGTCCTTGATGACGCTCTTGATCACGAACACGTTCATGCCGACCGGCGGATGGATCAGGCCGAGCTCGACCGTCATGACGATGATGATGCCGAACCAGATCGGATCGAAGCCGAGCGCGGTCACCACCGGAAACACGATCGGCACGGTGAGGATCACCATCGCCATCGCGTCCATCAGGCAGCCGAGCACCAGATACATCAGGAGGATCAGCGCCAGCACGCCATAGGGGCCGATGCCGAGCCCGGTGAGGAATTCAGTGACGTGCTGCGGCGTCTGCGTGATGGTGAGGAAATAGCCGAAGCAGAGCGCGCCGATCAGCACCGTGAACACGGCGGCCGCGGTGCGCGTCGCCTGCAGCAGCGATTGCAGGATGCCTTCCCTGGTCAGCTTGCCGCGGAGGATACCGATGATGAAGGCGCCCACCGCGCCGACCGCGCCGGCTTCGGTCGGGACAAAGAAGCCGCCATAGAGCCCGCCGATCACGAACAGGAACAGCAGCAGCGGCGACCAGACGTCGCGCAGCGCGACGAAGCGCTCGTGCCACGATGCTTTCTTTCCCGCCGGCAGGAAGCCGGGCCGCGCCACGCCGATGATGCCGATCGTGATCATGTGCATCACGATAGCGAGCAGGCCCGGCACTACGCCCGCGATGAACAGCTTGCCGATATCCTGCTGGGTGATGATGCCGTAGACCGCGAGCACGGTGGACGGCGGCAGCATCGCCCCGAGCGTGCCGCCGACCGCGATCACGCCGGCGGCGAATGATTGCGGATAGCCGAAGCGGCGCATCTCGGGATAGGCGACGGCCGAGAAGGTCGCGGCGGTCGCGACCGACGAGCCCGAGATCGCGGCGAAGCCGCCGCAGGCTGCGATCGTCGCAATGCCGAGCCCGCCCTTCCAATGGCCGACGAAGGTGTTGGCGGCGCGGAACAGCTCGCGGCTGATGCCCGAGACCGACACGAAGGCGCCCATCAGCAGGAACATCGGGATCACGCCGAAGGAATAATCCGTCACCGTACGCATCGTGGTCTGGCCGACCAGCTTGAGCGCCGGCGCGAAGCCGGTGAGATAGCCAAAGCCGGTGATGCCGACGAGACCCATCGCCATGCCGACGGGGACACGGAGCAGCATCAGCACGAACAGGCTGACAAAGCCGATGACGGCGACGGTCTCGGGACTGAGGTCGAGACTCATGGCCGTCTACTCCGCGGTCTTGATCTTGGCATCATGGATATCTTCCGGATGGAAGATCAGGCGGTAGGTGCGGATCGCGATCAGCAGCACCGCGGAGACGTCGCCGATCCACGACACCAGGAAGAACGGCCAGACCGGCACGCCGAGATCCATGGTGACGATATGGCTGTTCCTGGTGTCGATCACCTTGTCGACCAGCGTGTAGGTCTGCACGCTCACCACGAACAGCAGCACCAGCGTCGCGAAGATGTCGATCCAGCGCTGGTGGCGCGGCGAGGCATTGGCCCAGACCAGATCCACGGTGATGTGGGTACCGCGATAGCTCGTCGCCGCGATGCCCCAGAAGATCAGGATGCCGAGCAGGAACTGGCCGAAATTGTAGTAGTCGGGGATCGTCACCGCGAAGAATTTGCGCATGAACACCGCGGTGAAGGTGTTGAGCGCGACGACGCCAACGAAGAAGGCCGCGACCCATTCGATCGAATCGATGAAGCGATCCATGAAATTTTTGCGCGCCGGCTCGGGTGGGCCGGTGATCGCGCCGTCTTGGGAAACTTCGGCAGATTGCGTCATGCGTTGCTTCGATGAGCTCCCTCTCCCCCGCTCTTGCGGGGAGAGGGTTGGGGTGAGGGGCTGCTTCCACGAGTCGTGAATGCGGTGAGACCTGTACCCCCTCACCCGGATCGCATCTGACGATGCGATCCGACCTCTCCCCGCAAGCGGGGAGAGGTGAAGGGGAGCGGGATCAGATCCCCGCCTCGAACTTCTTCAGCGTGGCCTGCAGATCGGCGTCGATCTTTGCCGCATCGCCGCCGGCCTTTTTCACCGCCTCGGCCCAGCTGTCGCGCAGCGGCTTGACCGCCTTCTTCCACTCGGCGAGCTGGTCCGAAGTCAGCGGATAGACCTCGTGGCCTTCCAGCGCCTTCATCTTGGTGCGGCCATTGGCTTCGAAATCGGTCCAGGGGTCGGTGACCTTGGAGGCCCATTCCGGCGTGCAGTGATCGTCGATCACCTTCTTCTGGGCAGCCGACATCGAATTATATTTGGCGAGGTTCATGTTGTAGGTGAACACCGTCGAATAGAGCGGCACGTCCATGTGGTACTTCACCACCTTGTCGATGCCGAACAGGAAGATCGAGCCCCAGGGGAAGGTGATCTCGTCGGCCACGCCGCGCTCGATCGCGTCGCGCGATTCCGGCGCGGAGGCCTGCACATTGGTGCCGCCGAACATCTTCACCATCTCGCCGATGGTGCTCTGCGCGGGACGCACCTTGACGCCGGAGAGGTCGCTCGGCAGCACGATCTTCTTCTTGCCGTGCAGCGCGCCCGGATCGTGGATGAAGGCGAAGCACAGCTTGGTGTCCTTCATCTCGGTCGGCGCATATTTGTGATACCACTCGTTCAGCGCCAGCGTGCCCTTCTTGCCGTCGGAGAAGGTGAACGGAAGCTGGCCGGCGGCCGCGATCGGGAAACGGCCGGGCTGATAGCCAGGATTGACATAGGTGACGTCGGCGATGCCGTCGCGCGCCATGTCGTAATGGTCGAACGCCTTGCCGAGTTGCTCGGACGGAAACACGGTGACCTTGATGGTGCCGCCCGATGCCTTCTCGATGTCGGCGGCCCAGGCCTGGGTCGCGGGCACCAGCGGATGCGCCGGCGGCACCCATAGCGACACCTTGAGATTGACGGTCTTGTCCTGCGCGACGGCAGGTCCCGCGGCCGGCACGATGGCGGCGGCCATCAACACCGCCAACATTGTCTTCCTCATCACGTCTCCTCCTCTCCAGGACGGGCTTCGTGCCCGGCTCATTACTTAACATGTTATCTAATTCGCGCGGATATTCAAGATGAAATCCGGCGGGCGGACGCCTCGTCGCACCCTCCGCCCGGTCCCGCGCCACCGCATCTTGTGCTGCGGCGAACGCGCGGGTCCCGCGCAAATCCGCCTTGCCAAAATCGTTATATGATATAGTTGCCTTGGCAAGTTGCCGGCGCGGGCACCGGCTAAAAGCCTATCCGATCGGGAGGACAAGGTATTGCGGACAAAAGTAGCAATCATTGGTGCAGGTCCGGCCGGACTGTTGCTTGGGCAACTACTTCATACTTTCGGCGTAGACAACATCATTCTTGAGCGGCAGACCCCGGACTATGTGCTGGGGCGGATTCGCGCCGGGCTGCTCGAGGAAGGCACCGTGTCGCTGCTCGAGAGCGTCGGCGCCGCTGCCCGGCTGCACCAGGAGGGCCTCGTCCATCACGGTCTCGAACTGGCGTTCGGCGGCGCACGGCACCGCATCGACCTGCATGGTTGGACCGGCAAGACCGTGACCATCTACGGCCAGACCGAGGTCACGCTCGACCTGATGAATGCCCGCAAGGAGGCCGGCCTGACCTCGATCTACTCGGCGGCCGACGTCAAGCCGCTTGATTTCGATACCGATCATCCGCGCGTCAGCTACGTCAAGGACGGCGTCACCCACGAGATCGCCTGCGACTTCATCGCCGGCTGCGACGGCTTCCACGGCATCAGCCGCGCCAGCATGCCGGCGTCGGCGATCACCAGCTACGAACGGGTGTATCCGTTCGGCTGGCTCGGCATCCTCTCGGAGACGCCGCCGGTCTCGCCGGAGCTGATCTACAACAACCACGAGCGCGGCTTTGCGCTGTGCACGATGCGCTCGTCCCACCGCAGCCGTTACTATGTGCAGTGCCCGCTCGACGATCATGTCGACCAATGGTCGGACGAGCGGTTCTGGGACGAATTGAAGCGGCGCCTCGACCAGAAGGCCGCCGACGAGATCGTCACCGGCCCCTCGATCGAAAAGAGCATCGCGCCGCTGCGCAGCTTCGTCGCCGAGCCGATGCGGTTCGGCCGCATGTTTCTGGCGGGCGACGCCTCGCACATCGTGCCGCCGACCGGTGCCAAGGGCCTCAACCTTGCCGCCAGCGACGTGCATTATCTGTCGCAGGCGCTGCGCGAATACTACGACGAGAAATCCTCCGCCGGCATCGATGCCTATTCGGGACGCGCGCTGGCGCGGGTCTGGAAGGCGGTGCGCTTCTCCTGGTGGATGACCTCGATGCTGCACAAATTCCCCGACGAGGGCGAATTCGCCGCGCGCATCCAGATCGCCGAGCTCGACTACCTCGTCAGCTCGAAGGCGGCGTCGACCTCGCTGGCGGAGAATTACGTGGGGCTGCCGTTCTGATCACCGACTGCCGGCTTCGTCATCCCGCGCAAAGGCTTCGCCGTTGTCTCGAGGTGCCGGCGCAGCGAGCCTCGAAGGATGCACGGCCCGGCCGGTAGCCGTCGATCCTTCGAGACGGCGCTGCGCGCCTCCTCGGGATGACGGGACGTGATGCCTGGGCTTAGGCAGCCGCAACGGCCGGCTTCGGCATCAGCCAGGCCAGCACCAGCGCGATCAGCAACAGCGCCGGGATGTCGCCCAGCAAGTGACCGCGCTCGGCCTCGTCACTGATCGCCTGCACGGCCATGATGCCGCCATGCACGACGCTCGACCACACCGCGAACCAGATCAGGCTGCGGTGCCGCAGCGGATCGCGCGCGGCGAGCAACAGGAATACGCCCAGCGTCGCATAGATGCCGACGATCATCATCGGGTAATGCGAATGGCCGTGGCCCCAGGACCAGCCGGACGGCCAGAGCTGGAACAGCGGATAGACAGCGAAAATCGCGATCAGACCGACCGCGACGAGCGCAATGCGAAGGCAGGTCAGGCGGGTCTCGGCCGACATGGTCTCTCCTCACGCCATGGACGCGGCGCGGAGCATGTCACAAACTGCGGCCGGATGCGCGTGAACTGCGTCACGGTTGGGAAGCGGCCGCGATGCTGACATTGTATCCCGCACCCGGCGCGAGCGAGCTTCAAACAGCCGTGCAAATCCCGTTTAAAACTTTGTAGGCGGTGAAACCGTCATCGACATCGCGTTCAATGGCGTCAACCCAACGTCATATGCGAGCTTCAGATGACCACCGATACGCAAGTCGTGCCCGACAATCCCCAAGACGTCCCTCAAGGCTTCGAGCCGCTGTTCCGCAAGAGCCCGCTCACCGAGCCCTGGGAGCCGCTTTACCAAAAGAAGACCGAGCGGGCCGTCATCATCGGCCTGCGGCTGGCGAGGCCGCACACCAACGGCCGCGGCCTGATCCATGGCGGCCTGATCGCAGCCCTTGCCGACAACGCGATGGGCTATAGCTGCGGCCAGGCGACCGGCTGGACCACCTCGTTCGTGACGATCTCGCTCGCGGTCGATTTCGTAGGCTCCGCCAATGTCGGGCAATGGCTCGCGATCGAGAGCGACGTGATCAAGACCGGCAGCACGATCTGCTTCGCGCAGAGCCTGATCAAGGCCGACGGGGTGACCATCGCGCGCGCCAACGGCACCTTCCGCGTGGTGCCGAAGAAGCCGCCGGTGAGCTAGTCGAAATACCAGTCGGTGACCTCGGTCACGAGATCGATGAAGGTCCGCACCTTGGCCGACAACAGCCGCGTCGTCGGATAGACGACGTGGATCGGCACAGCCGGCTGCTCGAACTCGGCGAGCACGATCTGGAGCCGCCGCGCCTTCAGCGATTCGGCCGCCTGGTAGGCCATCACCCGGGTCAGTCCGCCGTCCTGCTCGGCGTACTGGATGGCGGCGTCCGAGCTGTTGCTGGTGAAGCGCGGCGTAGGGGTGATGCGGACTTCGCGGCCATCCTCCATGAAGCGCCAATCCGGCGTCGCGGTCATGGCGCCGAACTGGATCGTGTCGTGGGCGGTGAGGTCCGCCGGTCGCTTCGGCTCGCCGCGACGCTTGAGATAGCTGGCCGACGCCACCACGATGCGGCGCATCCGGCCGACATGCCGCGCCACCAGCGTCGAATCCGGGAGGTGCCCGAGCCTGACCGCGAGGTCGACGCCGTCCTCGACCAGATTGATCCTGCGATCCGACAGCCGCAGGTCGACGCCGACGCCGGGATAGCGCTTCAGATAGGCGCTCACCACCGGGCTGACATGGAGCCGCCCGAAGCCGAACGGTGCCGAGATCACCAGCCGTCCCTCGGGGCGGGTGCGCTCGCTCTCCACCGCGTCCTCGGCCTCCTCGACGTCGGCGAGGATCCGGCGCGCCCGCTCCAGGTAGCGCGAGCCGGCGTCCGTCAGCGTCACCTGCCGCGTGGTCCGCTGCAGCAGCCGCGCGCCGAGCCGCTCCTCCAGCGCCGCGATCAGCCGCGTGATGGCGGACGGCGACAGGCCGAGCTTGCGGGCGGCGGGGGCAAACCCCTCGAGGTCCGCCACCGCGACGAAGGCCTGCATGGCGTCGATCCGGTCCATGGCACTATTGCATAATCGGCAACAGTGAAGTGTCAATGCACAAGATTGCTTACGATCTGGGAATGTCCATCTTAAGCGGCGAGGACAACCACTCAGGCGCCCGTCACGGGAGGCTCCGATGTCAGATGGTCACAGCTATGCGAGCGACGTCGCATTCAGTCCGGCGGTGAAGGCGATCCAGACCCGCAAGGGCTCACGCGCCACCTACGCCGAAGTCGAGGCACATGGCGGCTGGCGCAGCGAGATCGACGAGAACCTCGCCGGCTTCCTCGGCGAGGTGAACAGCTTCTATCTCGCGACCGCCTCGGCCGACGGCCAGCCCTACATCCAGCATCGCGGCGGACCGAAGGGTTTTATCAAGGTGCTCGACAAGCACACCATCGCGTTCGCCGACTACAGCGGCAATCGCCAGTTCATCACCCAGGGCAATCTCTCGGAGAATGCCAAGGCCTATATCTTCGTGATGGATTACGCGCACCGCCGCCGCGTCAAGCTGTGGGGCGAGGCGAAGGTGGTGGAGGACGATCCGGCGCTGACCCGCACGCTGATGCCGCAGGGCTACCGGGCGCGGCCCGAGCAGGTGATCCTGTTCAAGGTCACGGCGTGGGACACCAACTGCCCGCAGCACATTCCGCAAAAGTTCGACGCGGCCGATGTCGCGGCAGCGCTGGCCTCGCGCGACCAGCGCATCGCCGAGCTCGAGGCGGAGCTGGCCGCGCTCCTGCGGGGCCGGCTTAGGCCGCCTGCCGCTGCAGCGGCGCCCAGGCGAATTCCGGATAGTATTGCCGCATCATCCGGCCGACATAGGCGGTGAGATTGTCAAACTTCTCGGTGCGCTCGCGCAGCGGCGAATCGAAGAACGGGGTGAGGATTCCCGCCAGCGCGCCGAACGCGGTGGCATCGGTGCCGCACGGCGCATCGCCCATCAGATACGGCTTGTCGCCGAGCTGCACCGACAGCGCGAACAGCGAACGGATCGCGAGATCGACGTCTTCGTCCGGTCCGTGGCGGCCAAGTCCGCTCAGCAGATAATTCTCGGCAACGCGGAACTGGGCGTCCTCGCGCATCTTGTCGCGCATATGGTCGGGCGCGCCGTCGAAGAAATGCGCGGGCCCCTTGGCGAAATTGGTGTCGTCGACCCATCGCGCGCCGACCAGCGCCCAGTAGACGTGATGCTCGATCATGCGCTCGAAGGCCCAGGCCTGGGCGCGCGCCTGCAGGCTGAGCGGCGCGTCGAAATCGAAGCCGTATTTGCCCTCGATATGGGCGCGGATGAAGGTCGAATCGGCGATCGTCTCGCCGTCGTCGGCGATGAACGGCAGCTGGCCCTTGGGAGACGCCGGCGGCATCGCCTTCTCCTTGCGATAGTCGAGCCCGGCCATCTTGAGCTGGACCTCGGTTTTGGTCACGAAGGGGCTAATTTCCGGCAAGCCGAAGCCCGTGCCAAAGCCAAAAAGCGTAATCATATAAAGCTCCCGATCGCCTGTGGTCGTGAATTGAAGCTAGCCGTCCCCTGCTGCCAGCATGGTGTCAGCAGTAGTGGCATTCACTGTCGAACGGGCCGACGGGTGCGAGGCGGCGAACCGCCCCGCGAACGCGCTTGACCAGCCGTGCCCGCCCGTAGGACCAGACCGTGCTGATCGACTGTGCGATCAGCGCGACCAGGGCCCAGCGCAGGTCGCCGGAGGTGGAGTAGACCGTGACCAGCTGTTCCAGCGCAAAGCCTTGCGCCTGCCGGAAACCGAGTTCGTCAAGATTCGTCATGGACAAATTCCCTTCACTTGAGGTGTTGTCCTGATATAGCCCCCACCTGCTGCCAACATGCTGTCAGCAGTAGCCGGACGGGACCCAGAAAAGCCTGCGCACCGAGAGACGACGAGACCCGTCAAGACACTCGTCAAGACGGCTGCCAAAACCGCTACCGAGACACTCGACAAGACACGTGCCAAGAGAGCGATCGAGAGAGTTGCCATGAGACGCGCCGACCGGCTGTTTCAGATCATCCAGGTGCTCCGCCGCACCCGTAAGCCTTTGACCGCCGATGCAATCGCCGCCGAGCTCGAGACATCGAAGCGGACGATCTATCGCGACATCGCCAGCCTGATCGAACAGCGGGTGCCGATCCGCGGCGAGGCCGGCATGGGCTACATCCTGGAGAAGGGATTCGACCTGCCGCCCTTGATGCTGACACCCGACGAGATCGAGGCCTGCGTGCTCGGCGCACAATGGGTGGTCGGCCACGCCGATCCGGCGCTGGCGCGCGCGGCCGAGGACCTGATGGCCAAGATCGCCGAGACCGTGCCCGACCGACTGCGGCCGTTCGTGCTGGAGCCGGCAAGCCGGGCCCGCTCGGCCTGGAACCGGGAGCCCGACCGCATCGACATGGTCAGGACCCGCAGCCAGATCCATGAGGGCAAGAAGATCACGCTGAACTATCGCGACGAGCATGGCCGCGACTCTGAGCGCACGATCTGGCCGATCGCGGTCGGCTATCACGAGGCGGTGCGGCTGCTCGCCGCCTGGTGCGAGCTGCGCAAGGATTTCCGCAGCTTCCGCACCGACCGCGTGGTCACGGCGGTCTATCACGACGAGAAATATCCGGAGCGGCGCGACCTGCTCAGGGCGCGCTGGCGGCGCAGCCTGGTCTGGGAAGCGCCGAGGGACACCTGATGGCCGACAACGCGACCGACGCAGCCGACGCAAGCCCCTGCCCGTCCTGCGGCGCCTGCTGCAGCTATTCGGAGAACTGGCCGCGCTTCACCATCGAGGACGACGCGCAGCTCAATCTGATCCCACCGCAATTCGTCAACGCGCGACAATCAGGCATGCGCTGCGAGGGCGACCGCTGCTCGGCGCTAGCGGGCCGGGTCGGAGAAGCAACGCGCTGCGAAGTCTATGCGGTGCGGCCGGAAGTATGCCGGACCTGCCAGCCGGGCGACGCGGAATGCGCGATGGCGCGGCGCCGGCACGGGCTGCCGCTCATCGCGAGCGCGCAGCCGATCTAACAGACGTTACGCCGTGACCCTGTCGCTGACGTCCTCGTCGTCGAGCTCGTCATCGACGATCGGCGCGAAGGTCGTCAGCGGCTTGGTCGACAGCGTGATCGGCTTGCGGCCGCCATGCGAAACGGTCGCGGCGCGGGCCGGCTCACGCGACAGCGCGTAGAGCGTCGAGCCGACACGGCCACCCGAATTCGCCAGCTCCCACTCGCTGCAGCTCGACGCGATCGCGACCGCGAGCGCGTGCAGATGGCTGCGGCGATAGCAGAACAGCGCGAGCCTCGCCCTGACGTCGGGCGCGACATTGGCAACCAGCAACGAGAGCCCGTTCGGATTGGCGCGATACATCTGGCCGAGCAGGTCGTCGGCCACCGGGCAGGCATCGTTCTCGAAGGCGTCGCGGCTTGAAAACATTTGCATATCCCCCTCGATCGGGAAGATGCCGCGTAATCCTCTAACGAAAGGTTAACCACGGCCTCCGGTCGCTTCCGGAGGCTCTTGCCCGTTGCGCGCGAATCACATCCGCCCGCCGCGGCCCGGCTGGCTTCCTGGTCCAGGATGTGAGGAAAGGTGCGCGCGAACCGCTCAGTTCGCGGCCATGTAGATCGACAGCGCGAAGCCGGTGAGGTGGTGCAGCGCCTGGTCGACCCCGATCAGGGTCCAGAACCAGGGGTGGCCGGATTCCAGCGTCACGCCGAAATGCGAGGCGCAGATGCCCTTGGCCCGATCGACGATGATGTGGATCACGAAGTCAATGAAGGCGACGTACCAGAACCGCGGCGCCACCACCAGGATCAGCGCCAGCGCGACCGCGAGATGGACCAGGCAATGCGCCAGCAGCGGCAGCGCCCAGCCGGTTTTCTGGTCCTTGCCGATCGCCATCCAGGCGTTCTGCAGCATGAAGTCGGCGATGATGTGCTTTGCGGTGAGAAGCAACATCCATCCCACCAGGGCACCAACCGACACCGACGATGACATGGAGGGAAACAACAAGCTGACGCCCTTTTACTTCGATGAATGTGATTGCAAGAAATCCGGGTCAGGTCGTCAGCACAATTCCGCAAACCGAAGCGTGTCTCATTTATGACATCTCCGGCGCCGGAATGCACCTGCGCCTCCTCGAAAATCACATCTCGCTCCGACCGTGGATAGTGGCAATGGTCATGTGGCATCGCGGCGCAGGCCGGCCGAGATTAAGGTTACGGCCGGCGGCCGGTTTGCATTCCCCCCGGGGAGGTATATCGTCGGCAACATAGGAAATTTTCTTTCTTTTATAGCCATTTACGGATTCACCGGGCAGCGCCGCGCCGATCGGGTCGCGGCAACGGGCCGTCCCGGACGGGTGATGAGCCAGGTAATCAGCCATGAGTGCCGAAGCCCCCTCGCCTGCGCCGATGCCGCCGCCGCGCCCTCCGGTCGCCAAAACGGTCGTCAAGACCAACCGCGTGCAGATCATCGTCTTCACCCTGCTGACGCTGCTCCTGAGCGCGGTCACCGTGATCGGCGGCCGGCTCTGGCTGCGCAATTCCGAAACGCTGGTGTTCGCGGTCGGCGATGCCAACGGCCCGGAGGCGAAATTCGCCGCCAAGCTCGCCACCGTGCTGAAGAACAATTCGTCGCGGCTGCGGCTGAAGATCGCGCCGAACCCCGACAACGCCAGGGCGCTGGCGCAATTCGATCGCCGCGACGCCTCGCTTGCCGTCCTGCGTACCGACGCAAGGGTGCCGCCGCGTGCCCGCGCCATCGCGATCCTCGAGCATGACGTGGTGCTGGTGCTCAGCCCCGGCGGCAAGAAGATCAAATCGCTGAGCGAGCTCAAGAAGAAGCGGATCGCGGTCGTCGGCGACGGCGAGAACAGCGTCAATTTCGTCCGCAGCGCGCTCGAGATTGCCGACAGCCCCGACGCGGCGCAGCGGGTACAGCAGGCGCCGCCGAACACACCTTTCGACAAGCTGTTCGCCTCCGGCTTTGCCGCTGTGATCGCGATCGAGCATGCCTCGAAGATCGTGAAGGACAAGACCTACGAGCAATATGCCAAGCGCGCCGGCGGCTTCACGCTGAATGCGATCGACGCGGCCAAGGCGCTGGCGCGCAAATACCCGGCGATTTCGGAGGAGACGGTCTCGACCGGCATGCTGTCGTCCTCGCCGGCGATCCCCGATGACGAGGTCGACACCATTGGGCTGGAATGGCTGCTGGTCGCGCAATCCTCAATGTCCACGACGACAGCCGCCGAGCTCGCCCGCATCATCTACGAGAACAAGTCGGAACTCGCGCTCGACGACGGCTTCGCCTCCAAGATCGAGCCGGCGGCGACCGACAAGGACGCCTTCATCGTCGCCCATCAGGGCGCCGCCGAATACATCAACGACGATACCAAGTCGTTCATGGATCGCTACAGCGACGTGATGTATCTCGCTGCCGCCGCGCTCAGCATCATCGGCTCGATCTTCGCCGCGATCTACACCAAGATCACCCGCGTCGCACCGGAGAAGGCCAGCGAGCTGGGCGGGCAGGATCCTCGACATCGGCGAGCGCGTCGAGCACGCCACTTGCGCCGAGCATCTCGACGAATTGCAGGACGAGCTCGAGGCGATCCTGCGCGGCGCGGTGACCGGCCTGCGCGACGGCACCGTTTCCGGCGACGGAATGGACACGTTCAAGCTCGGCTACGAATTGGTCCGCGACGAGATCGCACTGCGCCGCGATCACCTCAAGCGCCACCCGGCGACGCCGGACGAGAACCTCGTGGTGGTGAAGGCGGCGAACGGGTGAAACCAAGCCGTTGGTTGCGCCACAGATACAACTGTCGTCCCTGCGATCGCGCCACATGCACCACTGTCGTCCTGGCGAAAGCCAGGACCCATTACCACCGCTTTTGCTGATGAACGGGATCGCGGCCCCAGCATCGCGCAACAATTGAGACTTGGGGTAATGGGTCCTGGCTTTCGCCAGGACGACACCGCCTATGTTAAACGGCCGGTGAACCATACATCCGCACGCTCTCGACATGCACCGGAGCGCAGCGCTTACTACCCGACCGCCGCGTTCGTCGGCGTCGCAGCGGCGTCGAGCTGCCGTCCCTCGTGATCCATATGCAGGTAGCTCGGGTTGAACAGGCCGGCGTGCATCAGCCGCTCGAGATTGGGGACGACCAGGGTCTTTCCCTTGAGTACGATCAGGCCGCCGGCGCGCAATTCCTGCAGCGTTCGGTTGACGTGAACCTTGGAGAGCCCGGTGGCATCGGCGAGATCGCCCTGGGTCAGCGGGAAATCACAGCTGTCGCCCTGGGTCAGGCCTGCAGCACGTAGCCGGAGCCAGATCTCGCACAGCAGATGGGCCATCCGCTCCAGCGCCGTTCGCTGGCCGAGGCTCATGGTCCATTCGCGCTGGATCGCCGCGTTGACCAGGGTTTCCCACCAGAACGCGGTCACGATGCGCGGATGTCCGGCCGCGACCTTGTCGAAGAATTCGCGGGAGAGGTCGGCGATCGACACTGCCGTGACGGTACCGATCGAATGATCCATCTCGCGCAGGATGAAGACGTTCACGTCGCAAATGTCGCCGGGCAGAAAGAAGGCCACGATCTGACGCCGGCCGTCCTCGAGCTGCTTGTAGCGATAGGCCCAGCCGGACAGGATCAGATGGACGTCCTTCGGCTTCTCGCCCTCGCGGACGATGTCGACCCGCGGACCAAAATGGCGGACGCGCTCGGTAGACGCGCGATTGAGAAGGACCTGGTCTACCGGCGAAAGCCGTGCAAACTGCTCCAATTTCCGGATTAGCGACGCCAACGATTGGTCTCCCGCATGTTTAATCGGGCAACTGCAGGACCGACTTCAGTTACGTATGTTACCTTGCACAGCTATTGACGTATGTTCACTAGTGTACAGACGTCCCAAGGATGCGACGGTTACATCGCGAGCATCACGCACACCTCGGCTCCCGGTGGGTACCACCGGTGAAATACGGGTCCCCCGGCTCGGGGGGACGTCTAAGGGACGTTCAGACGAACGGCACGCCGTAGTAGTCGTTCGCCGCGCGCGTGGTGCCGATATCGGACCAATTCCACTCGCGCTCGCTGCCGTATTTCGGCGCGCCGCGCAGCTGGCTCTCGGTGACGCCGGTGACATAGCCGCCCAGCCTCGTGTCGTATTTGAGCGACTGCCAGGGCAGCGGATAATGGTCGTTGCCGAGACCGAGAATGCCGCCGAAGCCGAGCACGGCGTAAGACACCCGCCCGCTCTTCTTGTCGATCATCACCCGTTCGATCGAGCCGATCTTGCGCTCGTCGGAGCCATAGACCGCGGTGCCCTCGACCTTGTCGCTGCCGATCAGGTTTCCGACCTCCTTCTCGTCCATCGCCATGTCAGTTCTCCATTGATCCCTCGACGCCAACAGTCGGCCCGGGTCATCGTTCCTGCCGCATTGCCGCGATTGCTGCAGAGCGGAACGCCGTTCAGCCCGTTGGAGGATCGCCGCGGTCGTCCGATGTCATGCCGGATCCCGGCGTCTTGTCGGCATCGTTCAATTTCGGATCACGCGTCGCTTCGCGCGCATTCGACTTTCGCGGGTCGGTCTTGTGCGCGGTCTGCGCGCGCTGCTTGTCGGCCGGCTGCTCCTGCCCCTTGTTGTCTTTCACGATACCCTGGTTTGAATGTGCCACTGCTTATGTCCTTCTTGTTGCCTTGGCTGCCTTGCCTGAAGACATGCGGGCCCCGGCGATCAAATTCGCCGAGGCCCGTCACCGGAGTGGTCCACCGCCTTTCGGGGAGCAAAGCAGCGAACGCACGGGTGTTACGCAGAGCGCCGAAGATCGTTCCTGCGATCTTCGCGATCCCAGGTCGCGATCTCAGGTCGCGATTTTGGGTCGCCAATTTCCGGCGCGCGTTTTTTTTTCAATTCGACCGATGTCATGGGTTAACGACGGCATCCGGGGAACAAGCCTAGTATTGCTGGTTCCAGCTCGGAGACGGCATGATCAAGAAGAAGCGCAACAGGTCGCGGCCTCCCGGATCGTTCGAAAACCGCTTGCAGAAATTCGCCGAAGATTCGCGCATTGCGGCACGCAAGCTGCCGCCGGGACGGGAACGCGAAATGCTGATGAAGAAGGCCAGACAGACCGAGACTGTGATGGAAGTCAGCGAATGGCTGACGTTCCGCAAGTAGCCGCGAGTCGCAAAGGAGAGCTGCGATGATCAAGGAACGGTTTGACTCACGCACGCTCTTCGCCATGAACGTTGCGCTCGATCGCGTTTGCGCAGACGCAGCTCACGGCGAGGAACATGACACCCGCCGCCGCGTTGCCAGATACATCATCAAATGCGCCAAGAGCGGCAGGACGACGCTTTCCGAGTTGACCGAAGCCGGACGGCAGGCGCTGGCCAAGGCTACCGCCGCGGCGTGAAAACCGGCGCAAGTGCCCTGTTGCCCTCGGCCCTCAGCAGAGGCAGCTACGCATGCGCATTGCAATCAGCATCGGCCTGCTGGCCTTTTTGGCCGCCGTCGGCGCCTACGCCTATGAAGGTCTGACTGTGGACGCTCCGGTGCCGACCTATGGCATCGTGGTGTTCACGATCGGCATTGCGCTTCTGGCCGCGGTCTGCATCGGCCTGATGGGCCTGTTGTTCTATTCCA
This sequence comes from Bradyrhizobium sp. USDA 3315, assembly GCF_054056795.1. Taxonomy (NCBI): domain Bacteria; kingdom Pseudomonadati; phylum Pseudomonadota; class Alphaproteobacteria; order Hyphomicrobiales; family Nitrobacteraceae; genus Bradyrhizobium; species Bradyrhizobium sp. USDA 3315. The sequence continues at coordinate 1,191,442 of NZ_JBSRYP010000001.1, forward strand.
GCCGCCGCGGCTACGACGAGCCGCCGCACATCAAGCGGTAGATAGCTTCGGCAGATTCCCGCGTCATTGCGAGCGAAGCGAAGCAATCCACAGCGCCGCAAGCGGGGAACTGGATTGCTTCGTCGCTTCGCTCCTCGCAATGACGGCGAAGGTTCTTACGACACCGCCGGCGCCCGGGCGCGGATCTCCGCGATCTTGCGCTTCAGCGCTGCCTGCCGCGGATCGGGCATGGTGGCTGCGCGCGCTTCCGCAATGGCGCCGGCAAGGTCGGGGAGCACGAGCACGCCGTCGAAGGTCGGCTTGGCGAGCCCGTCGATGATCACGTGCCAGTCCGCGATGCCCTGGCGGTAGGGATCGCCGTAACCCTGGATCATGGTCGCGGTCTGCACGACCGCCGGGGCGGCGCCCGGCTGCTTGGTCAGGCTGCGGTCGATCATGTGCAGCCAGCGCTCGACCCAGACGCGCTCCCTGGCATAGCGTCCCGAGAACAGCCGCCAGCGCTTCAGGCCCGCCTCGATCCTGAGCCGGCGAACGCTGAAGCGGTTGTTGGCGCTGAAGCGAATCGAGACCCGGCGACGCCGCCAGCCGAACTGATCCAGCACGCCGAGCACCGGATCGGCGACCACGGCCGGCAGGGCGTCGATCAACTCGTCCAGGCGAAACTTCTTGACGTCGTCGGCCGAGCGCGCCGCAAGGCCGCCCGCCGCACTGACTTCGCCAAGCTTGAGCTGCGCGATGCGGATCGCGTCCTCATACGCCATGCGCTCCGCCATCAGGCGGCCGATCTCGGCAAGCAGGGCGTCGTCGACGCCGCGGCGGCCGACGAAGCGCTTGAGCCGGTCGATATAGAGCTGTGCGTAGCTCGTGCTCTGATAGGCGATCAACAGATCGATGGCCTTGGTGACGGCCGGCCCGAGATGGTCCGGGCAGGCGTCGGGCAGCACCGGCGGCCCCTCGTCCTCATCGCCGATGATATCGGCAAAGAGGTAACGGAGCGAAGCCAGGAGACCGTCGTCATCCGCCACTGCGGCGCCTCCAGAACTCGTCACGGGGCTCATGCAGGTTTGGGCTCCGCGACCTGTGGGGTGGCGTGCTGCGCGAGCTGCTGCTCGAGCGTCGAGATATTCTGGAACAGGCGGGCGCTGGCGAGGCGCAGGAAGTAGAAGCCGAACGCCGGGTTCTGGACGTAGAGCTGCTCGACCTGGTCATAGGTCACCGACAGCACCATGCCGGTCTCGACGCACTCCAGCGTCTGGGTTCGCGTGTTCGACGGCGACAGCATGCCGAACTCGCCGACTAGGGCGCCGACCGGCAGCTCGATGCCGGATTCGACCAGGCGGAAGCGGCCACTGACAATGTAGAACATGCTGTCGGCCTTCTCGTCCTTGTAGAACAGGACTTCGCCCGCGGTGCATTTGCGTTCCGTCGTGAACGGCTTCAGCCATTCCATCGACAGATCGCTGTTGACCGATTTCTTCACGTTGCGGACCAGTTGCAGCATCTGGTGCAGCCGATAGGTGTTCACCGGCAGCAGCACGGCATGCAGGATCAGCGTCGCGTAATTGTGGGTCGGGACGGCGGTCGCGATCAGGATGATGTTGGTCAGGATGGCGAAGACGCGCAACGGGATCATGGTCCGCATCGACAGCGTGGCAACCACGAAGATCGATGCGAAGAAACTGCCGGCGGCGCCTGCGTGCTCCGCGAGATGTGAGGTATCCATCGGAAACCAACCAATTTCTCAAGAAGTGAATAAGATCGCCTTATTAGTCGCTTCATTCCGGCCAAGGTCGCATCGGCGACCAGCATCCCTGATATACGGGGAAAAAGCGACGTTTTGTCCGATTTCTCACATTCGCGGGCGCAAAATCGGGCCAACATGGTTAGGCCTTTCGTCCAACTGATGGGTCTTCCGCCGCGAGCATCCCGCCATGGCCTGCGCGTTGACGGCCTCAACCGGGAGAGGCACGTTGTGACATCGGCTCTGCCGTTCGCAGGGCCTCAATTCCAGCAATTCATCGACAGGCAAGCTCCGTTCCGATGTCCAAGCGGCTCGTCCTTCCGGCCTTGACGCGCTTCGTTTCCGCCACCGCCGGCCGCAACATGACCACGGCGGCCTATGTCGCCGTCGCGGCCGGTGTCGCCATGATGACGCTGCTGACGGTCGCGCCGGCCCATGACGCGGCGCCGCGCTGGGTGGATGCGCTGCTGTGGGCCTGCCTTGCCTATTTCGTATTCGAATGGCTGGTGCGGCTGCGCCACATGGGCCGGCAGGGCAAATTCTGGTTCTACGCGCTGTCCAGCGCCGGCGTGGTCGACGCGATCGGCGCGCTGGCCGTGCCGGTGGCCTTGCTGTCCGGAGTCGAGCCGAAAACCGCCTGGCTGCTCGGCGTGCTCTGGGTGCTCAAGGTGGTGCCGGGCATTCCCGGCCTGCGCCAGCTCCGGCGCGTGCTGGTCGTGGAATCCGGGCCGCTGCTCAGCGTGCTCGTGATCTTCCTGATGGTGGTGTTCCTGGCCTCCGTTGCGGAATATTTCCTGGAGCGGGACGTCCAGCCGCAGACCTTCGGCAGCGTGCCGGCGGCGCTGTGGTGGGCGGTGGTGACGCTGACCACGACCGGCTACGGCGACGTGGTGCCGATCACCCCGCTCGGCCGCGTGGTCGCCGCCATGGTGATGATCTCGGGCCTCGGCGTGTTCGGGCTGTGGACCGGTATCCTGGCGACCGGCTTTGCCGCCGAAACCCGCCGCGACAATTTCTTGCGAACCTGGGAGACCGTCAGCAAGGTGCCGTTCTTCGCGCACCTCGGCCCGGCCGCGATCGCCGACGTCACCCAAATGCTGCGGACCATGGACCTGCCGCCGCGCACCATGATCATCCGCAAGGACACCAATGGCGACTGCATGTATTTCGTCGCCGCCGGCGAGGTCGAGGTCGACCTGCCCGGGCGCAAGGTGAAGCTTGGCGAAGGCGAGTTCTTCGGCGAGATGGCATTGCTCGGCAACGCCAAGCGCGGCGCCAGCGTCTCGACCAGCAAGGTGACCAGGCTGTTGGTGCTTGACCTGGTCGATTTCCGCCTGTTGATGGCAAGGCATCCCGATCTCGCCGAGACCATCGACGCCGAGGCCAAGCGGCGCGAACGTGAGAATCAATAATGATGGAGACCAAGATGGCTGACGCGGCCGACACCGCCAGCGGACCCGTGCTCGAAATCGCGGGCGCACGCGCAACGATCCGCCTCAACCGGCCGAAGCATCTCAACCGCCTGCAGGCCGAGGACCTCGGCGAGTTGCTGACATTGTTCGACCGGATCGAGGCCGATCCCGCAATCCGCGTGCTGGTGCTGACCGGAACCGGCCGCGCGTTCTCCGCCGGCTACGACCTCAACTCCGTCGCCGAGCGCGCGGTGAGCGCCAGCGAACAACAGAGCGCGGGTTCGGCGTTCGAGGTCGTGGTCAACCGCCTCGAGGATCTCAGCGTGCCGACGATCTGCCGGCTCAATGGCGGGGTCTATGGCGGCTCGACCGACCTCGCGCTCGCCTGCGACTTCCGCATCGGCGTCGATACCGCCGAGATGTTCATGCCGGCGGCGCGGCTCGGGCTGCACTATTACAAGAGCGGCATCCAGCGCTATGTCACGCGGCTCGGCGTCGATAACGCCAGGATGCTGTTCCTGACCGCGCAGAAGATATCGGCGCCGGAGATGCTGCGGATCGGCTACCTCACCGCGATGGTATCGCTCGACCTGCTCGACGAGGAAGTCGACAAGCTCGCGACGATTTTGGCGGGCAACGCGCCCAAGGCGATGGCCGGCATGAAGCGCGCAATCAACGAATTCGCCCGCGGCGCACTGGATGAAGCCGCCGCCGACGCCCGCCACCGCGACAGCATGCGCGGCGACGAGATCAAGGAAGGCATCAAGGCCTTCGCCGAAAAGCGGGCACCGCGGTTTTAGCGATTGGTCGCACGGCACACTCCCTTCACCCTCCCCTGGAGGGGGAGGGTCGGGTCACATGGAGCGCAGCGGAATGTGAGACGGGGTGGGGTGATCTCTCAGCACGAACGGTGCCCGAGTGGAGAGATCACCCCACCTCGGTTCGCATTGCATGCGAACCGATCCTCCCCCTCCAGGGGAGGATGAGAGCAGTGCCTCTTCACGCCCGCTTGCTCCGCATCGCGCGGACCTGCGCGATGTCAGGATCCGCGGCGAGTGCCTGGTAGCGCTTGCTGTCGACGGCGTAGAGCGCGATGCGGCCCTCGGCGTCGGCATGGACACCCCAGCCGAAACGCTTGCCGAGCGGCGAGGCGCGCATGCAGGCCTGGCCGCGCGAGAAGAACGTCTCGCGGGCGAGGCTGCGCGCCTTCTTCGCCGCTCTCGCATCGAGCGCACGGCCGGCCGCCGACGTCGCGAAAACCACATCGTCAGAGGTGTACTTGTATGGCGATCCCGCGATCATCCGGTATTGCAGCACGGCAACCGTTGGCTGGCCGCCGCGCAGCTGCGGCTCCTCGCCGCGCTGCGCCGGGCAGTCCTCCGCGACGCGGATCAAGGTGTTGAAGCAGTTGGTGCTGTGCAGGACTTTCGCCATCGGCCCGATCCGTATCACACTCCGGCGGCCGCGGCATGCTGCGCCGCCATCTCGTCATCGGCCTTCGATATCCGCTGGAAGGCCGGGCGTGCGGCGATGCGTTCGGCATGGCGGACGAACACGTCCCTTTTCGGCACGATGCCGAACATCATGGTCCAGCTGAGCGCGATGCCCCAAAGGATGTCAGCCGCTGTGATCTCTTCGCCGAGCAGATAGGGCCCCTTTGCCAGCTGCGATTCCAGCGCGCCCAGCATGGTGTCGTAATCGGCATAGGACGACTGCGTGATCGGCGCGGGCTCGCGCTTCATGAAATGGTCGATCACGGCCGGCTCAAACGATGAGCCGTAATAGGCGATCCAGCGCAGATACGGGCCGCGGCGCGGGTCGTTCAGCGCCAGCGTCAGGCCGGCCTGCGGAAACAGATCGGCGAGATAGATGAAGATCGCGACCTGCTCGGTGATCAGCGCGTCGCCATGGCTGATCGCCGGCACCTTGCCGAGCGGATTGATGGCGAGATAGGCGTCCTTGCGCTGCTCGCCGGCCTTCATGTTGAGGACGTGCAGGTCATACGGCGCGCCGAGTTCCTCCAGCAGCACGCGGGTGCCGGTGGCGCGGCTTTGCGGCGAATAATACAGCGTGACGCGGTCGGTGGTGGTGGTCATGGCGGGTCTCCTTGCGCCGTCAGGGGGCATGGCCTTTATGTCCGCCTATACCTGACATCTTATGTCAGGTATGATCCGGCCATGCGCGCGAGCCGGCTATTTTCCATCCTCACCACCCTGCAGGCGCGGGGCCAGGTCACCGCGCCTGAGCTGGCGGAAGCCTGCGAAGTTTCGGTGCGCACGATCTATCGCGACATCGACGCGCTCGCCGCCGCCGGCGTTCCCGTCTATGCCGACCGCGGTGCCGAAGGCGGCTATCGCCTGCTCGACGGCTATCGCGTCCGGCTCAACGGCCTGTCGCAGGGCGAGGCCGAGGCGCTGTTCATGGCCGGTCTCCCGGGGCCCGCCGCTGCGCTCGGCCTCGATGCCGCGATGGTGGCGGCGCAGACCAAGCTGATGGCGGCGCTGCCGGAGAACCTGCGGCCCAACGCGAGAGGGATGCAGCAGCGCTTCCATCTCGACGCGCCCGGCTGGTTCGGCGAGACCGAGGAGCCGGAGCATCTGCGCGCCATCGCCGGCGCCGTGCTGCGCGAGACCATGCTCGAGATCCGCTACCAGAGCTGGAAGGCCGAGAAGCGGCGGCGCGTGGCGCCGCTCGGCCTCGTGCTGAAGGGCGGCAGCTGGTACCTCGCCGGCCTCGTCGACGGCAATGTACGCACCTACCGTGTCGCGCGCGTGCTGGATTGCACGGCGCTGGAGACCCCATTCGCGCGGCCGGCGGCGTTCGACCTCGCCGCCTATTGGCGCGCCTCGATCGAGCGGCTGGAGGCCGAGCTGCATCCGAACGAGGCCACGGTGCGGCTGTCGCCGCTCGGGCTGAAACTGTTCGACGCGCTGGCGCATCCTTACGTGAAGGCGCGGATGCGGCTCACTGATGGCACCGACGCCGACGGCTGGCGGCTCGCCACCATGCCGGTCGGCAAGACGGTGTGGCATGCGGCGACCGAATTGCTGCGGCTCGGCGCCGAGGCCGAAGTGGTCGCGCCGTTAGAGTTGCGCGAGAAGATGGCCGAGCTGACGAGCGCGATGGCCGCGCGCTATGCCGACGCGCCAGCCCGCCGCGCGGTGGCGGGACGCTGAAGCGTAATGAGATTGGGTTGAATGGAGCCGCAGGAGCAGTGCGCTCCCTCGCCCCGTTCTTACGGGGAGAAGGTTGGGGTGAGGGGCTGTCTCCGCGCATACGGTGATAGCTGCGCTTGCTGAGACTCCCCCTCACCCGGAACGCATCTAACGATGCGTTCCGACCTCTCCCCGCGCGCGGGGAGAGGTCGGAGCAGAGTCTGCGGTTCGCTGCTTGCTAGTAGCGGCTGTCAGAGCTGATCACGAAGCGGTCGAAAAAATTGACCGGCAGGATCTCGAACCGCTCCAGCGTCAGCGTAATCCCGGTCACGAAGTCGACGCCCTTGATCGTGCCCTCAAGATCGATCCGGCGGCCGCGGCGCAGGCCGCGGGTTTCCGGATGTTGCTCGATGTCGATATAGGCATAGATCGGATTGTCGAGCCGCGAATGGCGATGCCAGCCGCGCTGCAGGAAGCTGAATTGCAGCACCGAGCCCGCGCCCCAATCGATCGCGTCGAAGAAGCGGGTCTTCCAGGCAACGGGCCGTCCCAGATAATGCGCGGCGATGAACGCGTCGCGCTCGAGTGCAGGCAGACGGTGCAGCTGCCAGCTGATCTCCGCCGGCGTCAGGGAGGCGTTATTCGCCATTGTTGTTCTTGTCGTTTCTTCTTGTAGCTCTTCTTATCCTCGGCGGGAGGGTGAACCGACCTTCCCGCCTTGAGGAAATTATACATCAACGAATGTGACAGTATCTTCCACGGTCGCGCGCGACGTGCGGTAGCTGTTCACCTTTTGCGCGTGATCCGCATAGCCGAACGAGATACCGCAGACAACCCGGCGATCGTCGGCCAGGTTGAAATGACGACGGATCAGCCCGGAATGGCGCGCGATCGCCGCCTGCGGGATGGTGCCGAGCCCGAGCGCCTGCGCCGCCAGCATGAAGTTCGAGACATAGCCGCCGCAGTCGATCGCACCATAGATGCCGAGCTGCTCATTGGTGTGGATCACGGCAATGTGCGGCGCGCCGAAGAAATTGTAGTTTTCCAGCGCCTGTTTTGCATAGGCCGGCTTGTCGCCGCGCGCGATGCCGAGCGTGTTGTAGAGCTGGAAACCGCTTTCGCGGCGGCGCTCCAGATAGACCCCGACATATTCGCGCGGCGGCGTGAAGTCGTAATCCTCGCCGAGGCCGCGCGACGCCTCGGCATAGATCGCCTTGCGAAACCGCTCCTTGGCCTCGCCGGAGACGATCAGCACCTGCCAAGGCTGGCTGTTGCACCAGGATGCGGTGCGCTGCGCAGTCGACAGAATGTGCTCGATGACCTCGCGCGGCACTTCGCGCGGCTGGAACGCGCGCACCGAGTAGCGCTCGTTGAGCAATTCCTCGAGCGCGCCGATACGGTCCTCGGTCGCGTAGCGCGGGTTCGGTGTCTTCGCGTCCATGATATATCCTCCTTTTTCGTCATTCCGGGGCACGCGAAGCGTGAACCCGGAATCTCGAGATTCCGGGTTCGATGCTTCGCATCGCCCCGGAATGACGACTAACCACCCCGCCCCTTGGTCGGGATCTTGTTGTAGGGCACGTCCTTGTCGACGCGGATGTCGCCGGGCAGGCCCAGCACGCGCTCGGCGATGATGTTGCGCAGGATCTCGTCGGTACCGCCGGCGATGCGCATCGAGGGCGACGACAGCAGCATCTGCTGGAACTGGCCGTTGGCCTGCTCCTCATCGGTGCCGGTGAGGCTGCCCGCCGCGCCCTCGAGGTCCATCGCATAGGTCGCGATGTCTTGCAGCATCAGGCCGGAGACGAGCTTGCCGATCGAGTTTTCCGGGCCCGGTCGCTCGCCCTTCGACAGCGCCGAGATGGCGCGGTAGCTGGTGTATTTCAGCCCGCTCGCCTTCACCGCCCAGCTCGCAAGCCTGGAGCGCACCGCCGGATCGTCGATCGCAAGACCGTCCTCCAGCATCAAATTGGAGCAGAACTCGAACATCTCGGGCACGCCGGTGGCGAGCCGCGCGCCGATCGACATGCGCTCGTTCATCAGCGTGGTCAGCGACACGCTCCAGCCCTCGCCGACCGCCCCTAACCGCTGGCTGTCCGGGATCACGACGTCGGTGAAATAGACCTCGTTGAACTCCTGCATGCCGTTGGCCTGCTTGATCGGCCTGACCTCGACGCCGGGGCTCTTCATGTCGAGGAAGAACATGGTGAGGCCCTTGTGCTTCGGCACATTCGGATCGGTGCGCGCGATCAACAGGCCGTAGTCGGAGTAATGCGCGCCTGAGGTCCAGATCTTCTGGCCGTTGACGACCCAATTGTCGCCCTTCTTCTCGGCGCGGGTGCGCAGCCCCGCAACGTCGGAGCCGGCCGACGGCTCCGAGAACAGCTGGCACCAGATCTCCTCGCCGGAGGCGAGCTTGGGCAGATAGCGGCGTTTTGCGTCTTCGCTGCCCCACGCCATCACGGTCGGGCCGCACATGCCCTCGCCGATCTGGAACGGCTGGGTCAATTTGCCGTAGACGCCCTCTTCCTGCTGCCAGATCACGCGCTCGATCGGGGTGGCGCCGCGGCCGCCATATTCCTTCGGCCAGTGCAGGCAGGCCCAGCCGCCTTCCGCCTTCTTCTTCTGCCAGGCCTTGCCGACCTCGACCATGTCGTGCTTCGCAAGCCTGATGCGGCCGAGCGAGGACTTCGAGAGCTCCTCCTCGAACTCCTTCGGCGCGTTGGCCGCGATCCAGTTGCGGGCGATGGCGCGGAACTCGGCTTCCTGCGGCGTGTCATCGAAATTCATGGCGGCTCCTTTTCTTTGTCATTCCGGGGCGCGCGCAGCGCGAACCTCAGATGCGCGGTTGCGCATCGGGGAATCTAGAAGTTATGTCGCTCGAGTTCCGGGTTCGCCGCTTCGCGCCGCCCCGGAACGACGGTTAAGCTCTTCCCTTGGTCGGGATCTTGTTGAAGGGGACGTCCTTGTCGACCCTGATGTCGCCGGGCAGGCCCAGCACGCGTTCGGCGATGATGTTGCGCATGATCTCGTCGGTGCCACCCTCGACGCGGGTGCCCGGCGCGCGCAGCAGCATCGCCTGGAATTTGCCGGCGACCTCGGCATCCTCAATCCCGTTCAGCGCGCCGGCCGCGCCCTGCAGATCGAGCGCATAGGTCGCGACGTCCTGGATCATCGAGCCGGCGACCAGCTTGCCGATCGAATTCTCCGGTCCCGGACGCTCGCCCTTCGACAGCGCCGAGATCGCGCGCATGCTGGTGTATTTCAGCCCGCTCGCCTTCACGGCCCAGTTGGCGAGCTTGGAGCGCACCGCGCGGTTCTCGATCGCGGGGCCGTCCTCCAGCATCAGGCTGGTGCAGAAGTCGAACAGCTCGGGAAAGCCGGTGGCGACACCGGCGCCGATCGACATCCGCTCGTTCATCAGCGTGGTCAGCGACACGTTCCAGCCGTCATTGACATTGCCGAGCCGCTGCGAGTCCGGAATGCGCACGTCGGTGAAATAGACCTCGTTGAAGTCGGAGGCGCCGCTCGCCTGCTTGATCGGCCTGACCTCGACGCCCGGGCTCTTCATGTCCAGGAAGAACATGGTGAGGCCCTTGTGCTTGGGCACGGTCGGGTCGGTGCGGGTGAGCAAGATGCCGTAGTCGGAATAATGCGCGCCCGAGGTCCAGATCTTCTGGCCGTTGATCACCCACTCGTCACCATGCTTCTCGGCGCGGGTGCGCAGGCCGGCGACGTCGGAGCCGCCGGCCGGCTCGGAGAACAGCTGGCACCAGATCTTCTCGCCGGAGGCAAGCGGCGGCAGATATTTGCGCTTCTGCTCCTCGCCGGCGAACGCCATCATGGTCGGGCCGCACATGCCGTGGCCGATGATGAACATCGAGCTAAGGCGGCCGAACGGGCCCTCCTCCTGCTGCCAGATCACGCGCTCGATCGGCGACGAGCCGCGGCCGCCATACTCCTTCGGCCAGTGCAGGCAGGCCCAGCCGGCATCGGCCTTCTTCTTCTGCCAGGCCTTCGCGACCTCGAGAATGTTGGCGCCCTTGAGCGCAACACGGCCGAGCGAGGCCTTGCGCAGCTCGTCCTCATGTTGCTTCGGTGCATTGGCCGCGATCCAGGCTTTCGCCTCGGCGCGGAATGCGGCCTCCTGCGGGGTGTCATCGAAATTCATGGTGGCTTTCTTTCCGTCATTCCGGGGCGATGCGCAGCATCGAACCCGGAATCTCGATTCCCAACCTCTGGATTCCGGGTTCGCGCTACGCGCGCCCCGGAATGACGAATCGTATCGTTACGCCGCGTTCTTCTTGCGCATGCGGTCGATCAGCGCGTCTTCCCAATAGGACAGGCTGCCGAGACCGAGCGCCACCGCATTGGCGCGGCGGTAGTACATGTGGCAGTCGAACTCCCAGGTGAAGCCCATGCCGCCATGCACCTGGATGTTGTTCTTGGCGCAATGCTGGAATGCCTGCGTCGCGCTGATGCGCGCGGCGGCGGCGGCTTCCGGCAATTCGCCGGCATTGGTCGAGAGCGCCCAGGCGCCGTAGTAGCAATTTGAGCGCGCCAGCGTCGCCGACACATACATGTCGGCCAGCATGTGCTTGACCGCCTGGAACGAGCCGATCGGCCGGCCAAAGGCAATACGATCAAGCGCATAGTCGCGGCCCATCTCCAGCGCGCGGTCGGCGCCGCCGACCTGCTCGAACGCCGTCAACACGGCCGCGCGATCGAGCACCTGGGTGATCACGCTGCAGCCCTCGCCGGCCGCGCCGAGCGGCTCGGCCTTCGCATCCTTGAAGGTAAACTCGGCCTGGCCGCGGGTCAGGTCGATGTTGGTCAGCGACTTGATTTCGACGCCGCCGGCCTTGAGGTCGACGATGAACAAGGAAATATCGGACTCGCGTCCGCTCGAGCCGGTGCGCGCGGCGACCACGGCGAAATCGGCGATCGCGCCATCAGGCACCGGCTTCTTGACGCCGTTGAGCACGCCGCCATTGGCCGTCACCTTGATCGCCTTCGGCGACGGGTTGCCCTTGCCCTCGAACAGCGCCAGCGTGCCGATGGCTTCGCCCGCGGCGATCTTCGGCAGCCACTTCTGCTTCTGCGCGTCACTGCCTGCGATCAGGATCGCTTCGGCGGCGAGATAGACGGTGGAGGAGAACGGCACCGGCGCCAGCGCGCGGCCCATTTCCTCCGCGATCACGCAGAGCTCGAGATGGCCGGCGCCCGCGCCACCGAACTGTTCCGGGATCGCAACGCCAAGGAAGCCCATCTCGGCGAGGCCCTTCCACAGCGCCTTGTCGTAAGGCGCCTTGCCGTCGAGCACCTCGCGCACGGCCTTCGGCGGGCACTGTTCGCTGAGGAACTTCCGCGCCTCGTCGCGCATCTGCTTCTGTTCGTCGGAGAAATCGAAATTCATGGCGCTTACCTTTTTCTTGCTGTCATTCCAGGGCGATGCGCAGCATCGAACCCGGAATCTCGACGTAAGGAACCTCTAGATTCCGGGTTCACGCTTCGCGTGCCCCGGAATGACGTGTTTGCTTTCGTAGGATCAGTTCAAGATGATCACGTCGTCGCCGGGCTTGCCGGCATATAGCTTCTCCACCAGCGCGGCGCGGCGTTCGAGGCCGGCGCGCTGGTTGATGTAGCCCTTGTCGGTAAGTTCGTTGCCGTCGATCGATGGCGGCTCGACCATCAGCATCGCACGCGCGATACGCATGCTGCTGCCGGTGGTGGACGCATTGTGCGCCTGCAAACCCTTCTTCAGGCAGGCAAGCACTTCGGAATGCCGGATCACGTCCTCGTAGCTGGCATCGGCATTGCCGACGAGCTGGCGGCAGGCGTGCAGGTTCGGCCAGCACAGCAGGCCGATGAACTCACGGTCCTGCCCCGCAACCAGCGCGTCATGCACGACCGGCGTCGCGGCTGATATCGCATCGGTGCGCAACGAGCCGACATGCACGAACGTGCCGGTGGTCAGCTTGAAATCTTCGACCACCCGGCCGGCAAAGATGATGCCTTGCAGCGGATCTTCGGGATCGACGAACACGCCGGCATCGCCGATGCAGTAGAAGCCTTCCTCGTCGAACATCTTGGCCGTGAGGTCCGCCTGGCCGAAATAGCCTGGCGTGACGTTGACGCCGCGCAGCCGCAATTCATATTTCGAGCCGCACGGCACCATCTTCAGCTCGACGCCGGGGAACGGCAGACCGATCAGGCCGACGCGCTCGGTATCCCAATAGGTGCCGGTCGAGGTCGGCGCGGTCTCGGTCGAGCCCCAGCCGGTGTAGAACACGATGCGCTCGCCCGTGGTCTTCACCGCCAGCGCCTGCATGCGGTCATAGAGATCGTCGGGCAGCCGCGCGCCGCCATAGGCCATGATCGAGAGGTTCTTGAAGAAGCTCGCGCACAGCGCCTCGTCCTTCTCCATCGCGGCGGCGAGCGCGGCGTAGCCGGCCGGCACGTTGGCGTAATAGGTCGGCGACACCTCGCGCAGGTTCCTGATGGTCTCCTCGAGCTGGCCCGGCATCGGCCGGCCGTCGTCGATATAGAGCGTGCCGCCGTCGACCAGCACCGGATTGAACGCGGCGTTGCCGCCCATGGTGTGATTCCACGGCATCCAGTCGAGCACCGTCGCGATCGGTCCCTCCGTTTCACGCGGGCGCACCTGCATCATCATCGCCGCGTTGGCACACATCATCTCCTGGGTGTTGATGACGGCCTTGGGCATGCCGGTCGAGCCCGAGGTGAACAGCAGCTTGCCGACGGTCCTGGGCGTGATCTTCGCGATGGACTCGCCGACCGCAGCCGTCACCGGCGTTGCCGCGAGGTCGGCAAAGGCCGCGCTCCTGATGCCCTCGCAGGGACGCAGGACGTGGACGACCGTGATGCCGGTGAGATCGATCGCTTTGAGCGCCTTCTCGAAAGTCGGGCCGTCCTGCACCATCACGATGGCCGGCTTGATCAGGTTGAACAGGTATTTGAGCTTGAGATGATCCTGGCTCATCAGCGAATAGGCCGGCGACACCGGCGCGGCCGGCAGCCGCGCCTGCATCGCGGCCTGCGTCATCAGCGCGTGCTCGATAGAATTGCCCGAGAGGATCGCGACGGGCCGGCCGTCGCCGACGCCGAGATCGAGCAGGCCTTGCGTCAGCGCATCGACGGTGCGCTTGGCTTCACCATAGGACACCTTGCGCCATTGCCGGTCGGGACCACCGCGTTGCGCGAGCCAGATCCGCTCCGGCGCCTGCGCCGCCCATTTGGCGAGATAGGCCGGAATATGCGTCTCGTAGGCCTGGAGCGGAATCCGCGACTTCAGGACGACGGTGCCGTCACCGCGCCGCTCGACCGCGATGTCACGTGCGAGCCAATCCACCTTGCGAAAGGCAGGTTTCGTCAGCATCGCCGCGTCTCCATCCATTTTGCGTCTCCCGGAATTCTTGTCCTTTTGAGGATCTGTTCTCAGCGCCTGATATAGACAGGCTTTCGTTTCTCGAGAAAGGCCCTGATGCCTTCCTGGAAATCTTCCGAGCGGCTGCACAGCACTTGATTGCGATCCTCCATCGCAATCACGGCCTCGATCGAGCCGGCATCGACGCTCATGTTGATGCATTCCTTCGAGAGGCGGAGACCGACCGGCGAGGCCGTCATCATCGCCTCGACATAAGGATTGGCCGCAGCATCAAGATCGGCGACCTCGACCACCTCGGACACCAGGCCGACCGCAAGCGCGCGGTCGGCATGGATGAAGCGCCCGGTGAGGATCAATTCGGACGCAACCGACACACCGACGAGGCGCGGCAGGAAATAGCTGGTGCCGATGTCGCAGCCGCCGAGACCAAGCTTGATGAAGGCGCAGTTCATCCGCGCGTTCTTCGCCGCGATGCGGATGTCGGCGGCAAGCGCCAGCGCGAAGCCGCCGCCGGCGGCGGCGCCCTGCACCAGCGCGATGATCGGCTGCGGAGCGCGCCGCATCAACATCACGATGTCGGCGATGCGCCGCTGCGAGTCCAGCGACTCCGTCACGCCGGGCGGCTCGGTCTGCCCGCCGCGGCGCGCCATCGCGTGCTTGAGGTCGAGCCCAGCGCAGAAATTCGCACCGGCGCCCTTCAGCACCACGACGCGGGTGTCGCGATTGCGCTGCAGGCCCTGGAAATAGACGTTGAGCGCGTCGATCAGCGAAGGATCGAGTGCGTTGAGGCTCTCGGGGCGATTGAGCGTAACCCAATCGACCCCGTCGTGATGTTCGATCAGCAGCGGCTGAGACACGCGCATGGTCCTCCCGACCGTCGTCCCGGCCAAGCGAAGCGCGAGCCGGGATCCATAACCACAGGCTGTTGTTGTCTTGCGCGGCGTCTGCCAGGTTTGCCTGTTACAGACGCCGCGGAGTATGGGTCCCGGCTCCAGCGCGCAATTGCGCGCAAGGCCGGGACGACAGTCGAGCTTGTGGTTAGCGCGGGGCCATGCGGATGGCGCCGTCGAGGCGGATGGTTTCGCCGTTGAGCATCGGGTTCTCGACGATGTGGACCGCGAGGTTGCCGTATTCCGAGGCGTCGCCGAGGCGGGCCGGATGCGGCACCTGGGCGCCGAGGCTCTTGCGCGCTTCCTCGTTCAGACCCATCAGCAGCGGCGTCAGGAACAGGCCGGGCGCGATGGTGTTGACGCGGATCTTCAGGCTGGCGAGGTCGCGCGCGGCCGGCAGCGTGAGGCCGACGACGCCGCCCTTCGAGGCGGAATAGGCGATCTGGCCGATCTGGCCTTCATAGGCCGCGACCGATGCGGTGTTGATCGCGACGCCGCGCTCCTCGCCGATCGGGGCTTCGGTCGCCAGCCGCTCGGCGAACAGGCGCAGCACGTTGAAGGTGCCGATCAAATTGACGTTGATGATGCGGACGAACTTCGCCAGCGGATAGACGCCGTCCTTGCCGACGATGCGCTGCGAACCGCCGATGCCGGCGCAGTTCATCAGCACGCGCGCGATGCCGTGCGCGGCCTCGGCCTTGGCGATCGCAGCCTTGATGGCGTCCTCGTCGGTGACGTCGGCATGCAGCGCAACGCCCTTCACCTCGGCGGCGACCTTCTCGGCATTTTCCTTGTTCTGGTCGATCACGCCGATCTTGGCGCCCTTGGCGGCCATGGCGCGCGCGGTTGCGGCACCAAGGCCGGAGCCACCGCCGGTGATGAGAACGGCAACGTCTTTCAACTGCATGGATACAACCTTTCCTTGGGCGTTTCTTCTCTAGACTTCGAACTTGTTATCCGGCGGCGACCGCTGCCGTTTCCTTATCCGGATTGAGCACGCCGCCGAAGATCAAGGCTTCCATATGCTTGATGTAATCGCGGCAGACCTCGTCGGTGACCGGACCGACGCCGACCGCGCGCGACATCGCGTGACGGCCGAAGAACAGATGATCGCAGGCGCCGATCAGGCTGGTGTAGAACAGCACCGGATCGATCTTGCGGAATTCGCCGGCCTTGATCCCTTCTGCGAGCAGCCGGCGGTGAAAATCCAACAGCGGCGCGACGAAGAATTTCGACACCTCGTTCGCGGCGGCAGGCGAGCTCTCGTGCAGGAGATAATGGATCAGCCGGTTCATATAGGGGAACTGGTGATAGGCGCGGATGATGCCGCCGATATGCAGCCGCAATTTCGCCGACGGCGTGATCGGCTGGCTGATGAGATATTCGAGTTGCGATATCTCGGTGGCGGCGTCGCGCGCCAGCAGCGCCAGCAACAACCCGTCCTTGTTGCCGAAATGATATTTCACCAGCGCGGCGTTGACGCCCGACTTCTGCGCAATGTCGGACAACGAGACCTCGATCGAGGCGCGCTCGATCATCAGCTCACTGGCCGCAACCAAAAGCTTGTCGGCGGTGGCATTTTTGCCGGCCGGAAGTTTCGTCGGTACGCTGGTATTCAACTGCGCTGTGGTCCCGCTCTGTGTCAGGGGGTCGACGGTAAATCGAGGCCGCACATAAGCCCATGGCGGGGCCGCACTCAAGAGTTAATTGATTGATTGACTAAATGCTGAGCCACCCCTTAAATCCGGCCCAACTTTCAGACCGCCCAATCCGGAAACATCAGGGAGATCAGACATGGCCGAGGCATATATCGTCGCCGCCGCTCGCACCGCGGGCGGCCGCAAGGGAGGGCGTCTCGCCGGCTGGCATCCGGCCGATCTGGCCGCGACCGTGCTCGATGCGCTGGTCGAGCGCACCGGCGCCGACCCCGCGCAGGTCGAGGACGTGATCATGGGCTGCGTGATGCAGACCGGCGAGCAGTCCACCAACATCGCGCGCAACGCGGTGATGGCCTCGAAGCTGCCGGAGAGCGTGCCGGCGACCTCGATCGACCGCCAGTGCGGTTCCTCGCAGCAGGCGCTGCACTTCGCGGCGCAGGCGGTGATGTCTGGCACGATGGATTGCGTGATCGCCGCCGGCGTGGAATCGATGACCCGCGTGCCGATGGGCCTCGCCTCCTCGCTGCCCGCCAAGAACGGCTTCGGCCACTACAAGAGCCCGGGCATCGAGGCGAGGTATCCCAACATCGTGTTCAGCCAGTTCACCGGCGCGGAGATGATGGCCGAGAAGTACGGCCTGTCGAAGGATGAGCTCGACGAATATTCCTATAACAGCCATCAGCGCGCGATCGCGGCGACGCAGGCCGGCCACTTCAAGGACGAGATCGTGCCGGTCAAGATCACCCGCGCCGACGGCTCGACCGAGACCCATCACATCGACGAAGGCATCCGCTTCGACGCCAGCCTCGACGGCATCAAGGGCGTCAAGCTGATTGCCGAGAACGGCAAGCTCACCGCGGCGAGCGCCAGCCAGATCTGCGACGGCGCCTCCGGCGTCATGGTCGTCAACGAGAAGGGCCTGAAGGCGCTCGGCGTCAAGCCGATGGCGCGCATCCATCACCTCACCATGATGGGCGGCGACCCCGTGATCATGCTGGAAGCGCCGCTGCCGGCAACCCAGCGCGCGCTGCAGAAGGCCGGCATGAAGATTGACGACATTGATCTCTTCGAGGTCAACGAGGCCTTCGCCTCGGTGCCGACCGCTTGGCTGAAGACCACCGGCGCCGATCCGGCCCGGCTCAACGTCAACGGCGGCGCGATCGCGCTCGGCCATCCGCTCGGCGGCAGCGGCACCAAGCTGATGACGACGCTGCTGCATGCCCTCAAGCAGCGCAACAAGCGCTACGGCCTGCAGACCATGTGCGAAGGCGGCGGCATGGCGAATGTGACGATTGTCGAGCGGCTGTAAGAAAAGTCCGCATCAGCGGCCACAACAATGATGTCGTCCCGGCGTAGGCCGGGACCCATAACCACAGCCGTTTGTGGTTAGGCGCGGCTGGGGCCACAACTCAGTCCAACAAGAAAAATTGGTGGTCATGGGTCCCCGCGTTCGCGGGGACGACCACTATTGATGCTCCGAGGAAACACAATGACCCATCCGTCGATCCACGCGCGCACCCATCCGAACAAGATCGCCTACCAGATGGCGGGCAGCGGCAAGGCCATCACCTATCGCGAGCTCGACGAGCTTTCGAACCAAGGCGCGAATCTGTTCCGCTCGCTCGGCCTCAAGGCCGGCGACCACATCGCGCTGCTGATGGAAAACAGGCTCGCCTTCATGGAGATCTGCTGGGCCGCGCAGCGCTCGGGTCTCTATTACACGGCGATCAGCCGCTACCTGACGGAAGAAGAGATCGCCTACATCATCAAGGACTGCGGCGCGAAGGTGTTCATCACCACGCCGCAATGCGCCGACAAGGTGAAGGGCCTGATCAAGGGCGAGGCGGGCGAGCCGCTGTTCTACATGATGGACGAGCCCTCACCGGGCTTCCGCTCCTACGACAAGGAAGCCGGCGCGCAGCCGACCACGCCGGTTGCCGACGAGGTCGCCGGCTACGACATGCTGTATTCCTCCGGCACCACCGGCCGGCCAAAGGGCATCAAGAAGCAGTTCGAAGGCAACCGGATCGACGTGCCGAACCCGTTCCTGCGGATTCTCACCGCAGACATGTGCGGCATGAATGCGGACAGCATCTATTTGTCGCCGGCGCCGCTCTATCACGCCGCCCCGCTACGCTTCAACATGATGGCCACCGTGCTCGGCGGCACCTCCGTCATCATGGAGCATTTCGACGCCGAGGAATTTTTGAAGCAGGTCGAGAAGCACAAGGTGACGC
This sequence comes from Bradyrhizobium sp. USDA 3315, assembly GCF_054056795.1. Classification (NCBI taxonomy): domain Bacteria; kingdom Pseudomonadati; phylum Pseudomonadota; class Alphaproteobacteria; order Hyphomicrobiales; family Nitrobacteraceae; genus Bradyrhizobium; species Bradyrhizobium sp. USDA 3315. Next base: position 1,209,943 of record NZ_JBSRYP010000001.1, read on the forward strand.
AGTCGCAGCTGGTGCCGACCATGTTCGTGCGCATGCTGAAGCTGCCCGACGAAGTGCGCACACGCTACAAGGTCTCGTCGCTGAAAGGCGCGATCCACGCCGCGGCGCCCTGCCCGGTCGACGTCAAGGCCAAGATGATCGAATGGTGGGGACCGATCCTGATCGAGTATTACGCCGGCTCCGAAGGCAATGGCGTCACGGTCTCGACCTCGCAGCAATGGCTGACCCACCGCGGCACGGTCGGCCGCGCGGTGGTCGGCAAGGTCAAGATCCTCGACGAGAACGACGAGGAAGCGCCGACCGGCCAGATCGGTCAGGTCTTTTTCGCCGACGCGCCGGCGTTCTCCTATCACAACGATCCGGAGAAGACGAAGAAGGCCTACAACACCAAGGGCTGGTCGACGCTCGGCGATGTCGGCTACCTCGACGAAGAGGGCTTCCTCTATCTGACCGACCGCAAGAGCTACATGATCATCTCCGGCGGCGTGAACATCTATCCGCAGGAGACCGAGGACGTCCTGATCACGCATCCGGCGGTGTCCGACGTCGCGGTGTTCGGCGTGCCGAACGAGGAGATGGGCGAAGAGGTCAAGGCCGTGGTGCAGCCGCACGACATCACCAGGGCCGGCAAGGAGCTCGAGGCCGAGCTGATCGCGTTCTGCCGGCAGCACTTGTCGCCGATCAAATGCCCCAAGAGCATCGACTTCGAGCAAGAGCTGCCGCGTACGCCGACCGGCAAACTGGTGAAGCGCCATCTGCGCGACCGCTATTGGCCGAAGGCTCCGGCGAAGGCGTGACCGCGCTTCACCCTCCCCTGGAGGGGGAGGGTCGGTTCGCATGCAGCGAAGCGAAATGCGAAACGGGGAGGGGTCAGGTCTCTCCACGAATACCTTTCGAGTGGAGAGATCCGACCCCTCCCCGCCGCTCATTTCATTCGCGTCGACCCTCCCCTTTCAGGGGAGGGTTAAGAACACACCGCATGTCAGAGACACGCTACGCTTCGTCATGTCGCGAATCTTATGCAAACCTACAAATCCTCCGCCGGTGCGCACGCGACCGATGCCACGGCACGCAAATGCAGCTGGCCGTGCTTGCCCGATGCCGTGGTGGTCCATTGCGCATCGATCTGCTGAAAATCTTCCGACAGCTTGCCGCGATGGCTGCCGTCGGTTTCGAACGCCCCGTCGCCATCGGGCGAGCGTTCGAAGATCTCGACCTCGAGATCGGACAGCCGGACGAACATCTGCACGCCGATCTTGGTCACGTGGCGACCGACCTCATATGAACCGCAGCCGCGCGCTTCCGCGTTCTGCTCGTTCAGGGCCTGCACTTTGTCGAAGGTAATGACGACGTTCTGCACCGCGTTGTCGCCGTCCCACAGGAATTCGCCGACATAGGCGCGCGGCAGTTTCTCGGTGAGCTGCCTGATGTCGGCGGCACGCACCGCCGACATCAGCACCAGACTTGCCGCCACGATCCCCACGCCGAGACGCGACATCCAGCCGGGCAGCTCTGCAATCCTCGCGTGGCGCATGCGGTATGCATCCCCTGGGCAAAATTGCTATCGTTCAATAATGACCGTCAGCATACAGCCAAATGCGCTGGTTCTGCGGCGATGCCCAACAGGTGATCTGCACAATGGAAGCCCTCCCCGACGTCCCGCTGCCCTCCACCATCCGCTCGCGTTATGTCGACGGGATCAACGGCCTGCGCATGCATGTGCTGGAAGCGGGCTTCGAAACATCCGGCCGGCCCTGCCTGTTGCTGCTGCACGGCTTTCCGGAGCTGGCGTTCTCCTGGCGCAAGGTGATGCCGAAGCTCGCCGCCGCCGGCTATCATGTGATCGCGCCGGACCAGCGCGGCTATGGCCGCACGTCAGGCTGGAGTGCGGAGTATGACGGCGATCTTGCGTCATTCCGCCTGCCCAATCTGGTGCGCGATGCGCTCGGGCTGGTCGCTGCGTTCGGCTACAAGCACGTCGATGCGGTGATCGGGCACGATTTCGGCTCGTCGGTTGCGGCGTGGTGCGCACTGATCCGGCCCGACGTGTTCCGCGCGGTGGTGATGATGAGCGCGCCGTTTTCGGGGCCGCCGTCGCTGCCGTTCAACACCGCGAGCGCGCCGGCAAAGCCAGCGAGCGAAGACCCCATGCATCGCGAGCTCGCCGCGCTGCCGCGGCCGCGCAAGCACTACCAATGGTACTATTCGACGCGCCCGGCGAGTGACGACATGCATCGCGCGCCGCAGGGCGTACACGACTTCCTGCGCGCCTATTACCACCACAAAAGCGCGGACTGGAAAGACAACAAGCCGTATCCGCTGCAATCCTGGTCGGCAGGCGAATTGGCAAAACTGCCGACCTATTACGTGATGGATCTCGCCAAGGACATGGCCGCGACCGTCGCCGAGGAGATGCCGTCACGCGAGGCGATCGCCGCCAACACATGGCTGCCGGATAGCGAGCTCGCTTATTACAGCGCCGAATATCAGCGGACCGGATTCCAGGGCGGACTGCAATGGTATCGCTGCGGCACCTCGGGGGCGTTCGTCCGGGAACTGCAGACCTGGAGCGGCCGCACGATCGACCAGCCGTCCGCCTTCATTTCCGGCAGGCAGGATTGGGGCACATATCAGCGGCCCGGCGTGTTCGAGGCGATGCAGACGAAAGCCTGCACCAGCATGATCGGCTGCCATCTGGTCGACGGCGCCGGCCATTGGGTGCAGCAGGAGCAGCCCGATGAGGTGAGCCGACTGCTGCTCACATTCCTGCGAGACGCCGGCACGCAGCGCTAGACGCTCGTTCGGCCGTCGCGTCGCATCCCGTTGATCTCAGGCGTTTTCTTCGCTCAACCCGCGCGGCTTGCCGGTGCTGCGGCAGCGAATCCGGGCCGATCCGGATTTGACCCGGCGCCGGTGCAACCTTATAGTTTAGAACTATTCTAATTCTAAACTCCGTGAGCAAGGCGTTGCCGTGAAGAACTTTGCCGATCTGACCGAGCGCGAGGTGCTGGCGGTCGCGATCGCCTCCGAGGAGGAGGACAGCCGCATCTACATGACGTTCGCGGAGGATCTCGCGGGGCGCTATCCCGACACCGCCAAGATCTTCGAGGAGATGGCCGAGGAGGAGCGCGGCCATCGCCACCGGCTGCTCGAAACCTACGAGCAGCGCTTCGGGGCGCATCTGCCGCCGATCCGGCGCGAGGACGTCAAAGGCTTCCTGCGCCGCCGCCCGATCTGGCTCACCAAGAACCTGCCGCTCGACACCATCCGCAAGGAAGTCGAGACCATGGAGCTGGAGGCCGAGCGCTTCTATGCCAAAGCCGCCGAGAAGGCCGAGGATGTCGGCGTGCGGCGCCTGCTTGGCGATCTCGCCGAGGAGGAGAAGGGCCACGAGAAGCTCGCGGTGAAGCTGACCGGCGAGATCCTCAAGCCGGACGTGCGCGCGGAGGAAGACCGCACCCGGCGGCGGATGTTCGTGCTGCAATATGTGCAGCCGGGTCTCGCCGGATTGATGGACGGCTCGGTCTCGACCCTGGCGCCGCTGTTCGCCGCCGCCTTCGCAACGCATCACAACTGGCAAACCTTCCTGGTCGGGCTTGCCGCCTCGATCGGCGCCGGCATCAGCATGGGCTTTGCCGAGGCGCTGTCCGACGACGGCTCGCTGACCGGCCGCGGCTCGCCCTGGCTGCGCGGCCTGACCTGCGGATTGATGACGACGCTCGGCGGGCTCGGCCACACCATTCCCTATCTGGTGCCCGACGCCTGGCCGAACGCATTCTGGATCGCGACCGCAATTGCCGGCATCGTGGTGTTCTTCGAATTGTGGGCGATCGCCTTCATCCGCGCGCGCTACATGGACACGCCGTTCCTGCAGGCGGTATTCCAGATCGTGCTCGGCGGCGCGATCGTGCTCGCGGTCGGCATCCTGATCGGCGCGGCGTAGCAACGGTTCAAGTCTCCCTCTCCCCGTTCTTACGGGGAGAGGGTTGGGGTGAGGGGCCATATCCACACGTGACGCAAGTGGACGTACCTGTACCCCCTCACCCGCCGCGCAAGCGCGCGGCGACCTCTCCCCGCAAGCGCAGGGGTGTCCGGGGAATGATTCACTGTGTCGCGGTGCATGCTCGGCAGGACCGAGGCAAATCGGTCTTTTCTGGTTGTCGAGACACAGAGGGCCGAGCATGCGATATCGCGGTAGCATTTTTGGAAGGCTGCTTGAACCGATCAATCGACGGCAGTTTCAGACGGTTGTGGATCGTCTGGACGGGGATGCCTACGACAAGTCGTTCAGGAGCTGGGATCATCTGGTGGCGCTGATCTATGCCCAGCTTAGCGGCAACAGCAGTCTGCGCGGGGTGGTGACTGGCTTCAACGCCAATTCGCAGCATCACTATCACTTGGGAACCGGCAAGCTGTCGCGCTCGACGTTGTCCGATGCCAATGCCCGCCGTCCGATCGGCATTTTCGCGCAAACCTTTGCGGCGCTGTCGGCGATGGCGCGTCGCCAGCTGCGGAGTGAAGGCATGGAGATGGTGCGTCTGATCGACGCCAGTCCGATCCCGCTCGGCAAGGTCTGCAGTTGGGCGACGTGGAACGGCCGCATCCGCGGCATGAAGCTGCATGTCGTCTACGACCCAAGGAGCGATGTCCCGACCTGCGTCGAGATGACGGCCGCGAACGTCAATGACATCGAGATCGGCCGACAGACCCCAATCCAGCCCGCCACCACCTATGTGTTTGACAAGGGCTATTGCCGTTTCGACTGGTGGCAGAAGATCAATGATAGCAAGGCTTTCTTCGTTACCCGGGCGAAGACGAGCATCCGTCTTCGCTCGCTCAGGCATCGCGCCATCCGCAAGCGTAACGGGGATGGCTTCGAAATCCTTGCCGATGACGAGGTGAAGCTCACCAGCAAGGGCGATTCGCGCCTTCCAATCCCGCTCCGCCGCATCAAGATCAGACGCGAGAAAGGCGGCAAGATCACACTCCTGACCAACGACCTTGCCCGTAGCGCCGTCGAGATCGCCGCCCTCTACAAGAGCCGATGGCAAATCGAGCTGCTGTTCCGCTGGATCAAGCAGCATCTCGATATTCGCAAGTTCCTCGGCGCCAACGACAACGCGATCCGCCTTCAGGTGCTCGCTGCGATGATTGCCTACCTGCTGCTGCGCATCGCCGCTCACACCAACTGCATCAAAATGCTCCCGCTCAGGTTCGCCGAACTCGTCGGCCAGCTCCTGCTCACGCGTCGATCCCTCGCTGCCATCGACAAACCTCCGCCCATCAACCCCAGCCGTCGGAAATCAACCATCTCACCTGACCAGATGGAGCTCCGCTATGCCTGAATTTCCCCGGACACCCCTGCCGCAAGCGGGGCGAGGTAAAGCAGAGCAATTCCGATCAAACACGGCGACAACGTCACGGCTACAGCGCTTGCGGGCGGCAGCCAAACTGCCCATCATCGCGCCAACAACAAACCGGGAGCACGCCGTGGCCAAATCGCAATACAGCTTCAAGACCGCCGTCGAATTGTCGCAGGCGCTGAGCAACAAGCAGGTCTCGGCGGTCGAGCTCGCACAGGACGCGATTGGCCGCATCGAGCGTCACGACGGCAAGGTCAACGCGGTCTGCGTGCGCGATTTCGAGCGCGGCCTCGCCGCTGCGCGCGCCGCGGATGCCGCGATCGCGCGTGGCGAGCACAGGCCGCTGCTCGGCATCCCCATGACGGTGAAAGAATCCTTCAACGTCGCCGGCTTGCCGACGACCTGGGGCTTCCTGCCGCAAAAGGACTTCGTCCCGACCGAGGACGCGCTGTCGATTCAGCGGGTGAAGGACGCCGGCGGCGTGATCCTCGGCAAGACCAACGTGCCGGTCGGGCTCGCCGACTGGCAGAGCTACAATGAGATCTACGGCACCACCAACAACCCCTACGACCTCGGCCGCACGCCGGGCGGATCGTCCGGCGGATCGTCGGCGGCGCTCGCCGCGGGCTACGGCGCGCTGTCGCTCGGCTCCGACATCGGCGGCTCGCTGCGCGTGCCGGCGTTTCATTGCGGCATCTATGCGCACAAGCCGACCTTCGCGCTGCTGCCGTCGCGCGGCCACACCGCGCCGCCGGCACCGCCCATCATCTATGAGCGCGACCTTGCGGTGACCGGCCCGATGGCGCGCGGCGCGGCCGACCTGTCGCTGCTGCTCGACGTGATGGCCGCTCCCGATCCGCTCGATGCCGGCAAGGCCTATCGCCTCGACCTGCCGGTGGCGCGCCACGCCAGCCTGAAGGATTTCCGGATCCTCGTGATCGACACCGATCCGGTGCTGCCGACCGACAAGGCGGTGCGCGGCAGCATCGACAAGCTCGCGAGCCACCTCGACAAGGCCGGCGCCAAGATATCGCGGTCGAGCCCGCTGCTGCCGAATTTCGCGGCGTCCTCGCGGCTCTATATGCGGATGCTGCTGTCGTTCCTCGCCGCGACCTTCCCGCCGGAGGTCTATGCCGGCGCCTGCGCGGCGGCAGCTGCGCTGCCCGCCGGCGACACCAGCCTGCAGGCCGAACGACTGCGCGGCATCGCGCTCAGCCACCGCGACTGGGTGCAGGCGACGGTCGCCCGCTCGCGGCTGCGCGCGCGATGGCGCGAGCTGTTCAAGTCGTTCGACGCGGTGATCTGTCCGATCATGCCGACGCCGGCCTATCCGCACGATCATGAGCCCGACCAGGAGCAGCGGCGAATCCTGATCGATGGCGAGCCTTACATCTACACCGACCAGCTCGCCTGGCCCGGCATCGCGACCCTGCCCGGCCTGCCTTCGACTGCGATCCCGACCGGCTTTGCGCCCGACGGATTGCCGGTCGGCGTGCAGATCGTCGGCCCCTGGCTGGAGGACCGCACGCCGCTGAAACTCGCCGGGCTGATCGAGCGCGAATTCGGCGGCTTCGTGCCGCCGAAGATGTTCGATGATTGATCAGCGGTCATTGCAGAGCGACGAAGGGCACCTAACTCTATCGCCGTCACCCTGAGGAGCGCGCCGTTGCGCGCGTCTCGAAGGGTCGACGGCCACCAGCCGGGCCGTGCATCCTTCGAGACGCCGCTTCGCGGCTCCTCAGGATGACGGTATCGAGGCCGCCGCCGCCGACACAGCAATGACGGACAGCAGAACCAGGGAGAAAACCAATGAGCAACGATCTCGAGGAGCTGACAAGGCTCAACAAGGATTACGTCGATTCAGTTCAGAACTGCGACGTCAAGCGCTTCGACGAAATTCTGGCGCAGGACTTCTACTGCACCAATCCCGACAAGAGCCTGGTCGACCGCGCTGCCTTCCTGAAGCAGACGGCGATCCCGGTGAAGATCAAGGGGCTGAAGGCCGAGGACGTCAAAATCCGCATCCTCGGCGATTTCGCCATCATCCACGCCCAGACCAGCTACACCAACGCGGACGGTGAGCCGGCGCACGGCCGCTATACCGATTGCTGGGCGCGGCAGAACGGAAAATGGCGCGCGGTATCCGCGCATGTCGCGCGGTGAGCGATTCAGGTGTCGTCCCGGCGCAGGCCGGGACCCATAACCACCGCAGCTTGTGGTGAGTAAAGAAAGTCGTCCACCCACGTGCCCAAAGCGAGGCCGCGGCGTATGGGTCCCGGCCTACGCCGGGACGACACACGCTCAGCTATCAAACATGATCACGCTGCGCAGCGTCTTGCCGGCTTTCATGTTGGCAAAGCCCTCGTTGATCTCGGAGAGCTTCAGCTTGGCCGAGATCCAGTCTTCCAGATGCAGCTTGCCGCGCATGTAGAAGTCGACGAGGCGCGGCATGTCGACGCGGAAGTGGTTGGAGCCCATCGACGAGCCCTGGATGCGGCGCTCGCGCAGGGAAGTCGAAGCCGTGCAGCTCGATCTTCTGGCCGAACGGGATCATGCCGACGATGGTCGCGGTGCCGCCCGCCGCCAGCATGGCGAAGGCCTGCTCGGCGGTGTCCTTGCGGCCGAGCACCTCGAAGGAGTGCTGCACGCCGCCGCCGGTGAGCTCGCGCACCTGCTGGACCACGTCGCCGCGGGCCGGATCGACGATATCGGTGGCGCCGAGCTTGGTCGCAAGCTGCAGCTTCGCCGGATTGGTATCGATCGCGATGATGCGGCCGGCGCCGGCGATCTGCGCGCCGTTGATCGCGGCCATGCCGACGCCGCCGCAGCCGATCACCGCCACCGTCTCGCCGGCGGTCACCTTCGCGGTGTTGACCACCGCGCCATAGCCGGTGATGACGCCGCAGCCGATCAGCGCGGCGAGATCGAGCGGCATCTCCTTCTTGATCTTCACGATGGCGTTCTCGTGCACCAGCATCTGCTCGGCGAACGACGACAGATTGAGGAACTGGTTGAGCTTCTCCTTCCTGCCCCATGACAGGCGGTTGGAGGCGCCGGGCAGCATCTTCACCGTGGTGTCGGTGCACAGCACGGTGCGGCCGGTGGTGCAGTTGTCGCAGGTGCCGCAGAACACCGACAGGCAGGTGACGACGTGATCGCCGGGCTTCACGTAATTGACGTCGGAGCCGACCTTTTCGACCACGCCGGCCGATTCATGGCCGAGCACCGCCGGCAGCGGATGCGGATAGAGGCCTTCCATGAAGTGCAGATCGGAATGGCAGAGGCCCGCGACCGCGGTGCGGATCAGGACCTCGCGCGGCCCCGGATTGGGCACGCTGACATCCTCGATCACCAGCGGCTGATTGACTTCATGCAGGACGGCGGCCTTCATCGCGGTCTCCCTTGACGTTTTTGATTGTTTGAAAAGTTCGCTCGCGCAGCAGCCTACGCTGCGTCAAGCAATTCGCCAACCTCGGCCATGCCGACCGCGCGATCGCCGAGCAGGTGCTCGGTCATCCTGCGCTGAACGGTATTTTCCGTTAGCCGGAACGGATCGCCCGGCAGCACGCGGTGATCGATCACCATCCGCGACAGCAACAGCCGACGCGCATCGCCGCGCGTCTCGTGGATGCGCCCACCCTCCCACGCCAGCGCGACCGCGCTTGCGACATGATAGAGCAGGCTGGTGGCGCGCCGCGCGTCGCCCTCATTGTCGATGCGGCTCGCCACCTCGCGCGCAAACGCGACCGCGCGGTCGCTGAGATCGCGCAGCCGGTTGCGCCAGGCCTGCGGCACATTCGCGCTGTCATCGAGCCGCGCATGCAGATCGGCGGCCAGCGCATTGTCGGCGCCATGGCGGCCGACCGCGCGCTTCAGCGCATCGATCGCGACGATGTTGCCGGTGCCCTCCCAGATCGAGCCGAGATGCGCGTCGCGCAGCAGCCGCGGCGTGACGAATTCCTCGATGTAGCCGATGCCGCCACGCATCTCCATCGCATCGCCGCAGACCTTTCGGGCGTCGCGAGTGGCGCGGAATTTCAGCGTCGGCGTCAGAATGCGGAGCAGCGCCGCGGCGTCCTGGCTGCCGGCCTCGGCGCGGTCGAGCGCGTCGGCGGTCAAAAAGCTCATCGACAGCGCCTGTTCGGTCGGCAGCATGATCTTCATCAGCTGCCGCCGCGCCAGCGACAGGTCGATGATGCGCTGGCCGAACACCACGCGGCCCTTCGCCACGGTGATCGCGTCGTGCCAGGCGCGGCGCATCAGCGCGGTCGACTTCACGCCGTTGGAGAGCCGCGACGAGTTCACCATCTCGGCCATTTGCACGAAGCCGCGGTCGAGCTTGCCGACGGCGTAGGCGATCGCGCCATCGAACTTGATCTCGCCCGAGGCCATCGAGCGGGTGCCGAGCTTGTCCTTCAACCGCACGATCCGGTAATGGTTCTGCGAGCCGTCGTCGAGGAAACGCGGCATCAGGAACAGGCCGACGCCGCGGGTGCCGGGCCCGGCGCCTTCCGGCCGCGCCAGCAGCATCACCACCTTGGCATCGGCGTTGGAGCAGAACCACTTCTCGCCATAGAGCCGCCAGTGATCGCCCTCCTGCACGGCGCGCGTGGTCAGCGTGCCGACATCGGAGCCGCCCTCCTTCTCGGTCATGAACTGGCCGCCCTGCGTCAGCTTGCTCATGTCGGTCTGGGTCAGGCCGTCGAGATATTTCGCCTTCAACGCCTCGTCGCCGAAATTTGCCAGCAGCTTTGCACAACCGTCGGTGACGTTGATCGGGCAGCCCATGCCGAACTCCGCCTGGTTGAACAGGAAGGTGAAGGCGTGCTTGGCCACGACAGGATACTTGTCGGGCCAGCCCATGATGCCCTTGCGGAGCGACAGCGCGTGAATGCCGAACTCGCCGAACGCGGCCTTCTCGATCTCGCGATAGGCCGGATGATACTCGATGTGCTGCACGTCGCGGCCGAACTTGTCGCGTTGGTGCAACACCGGCGTATGCCGGTCGGCAAGCCGCGCGCATTCGTCGAGATAGCCTCCGGCCAATCCACCGAGGCGGTCGAGATGCGGCTCGATATGGCGGAACAATGCATCGGGCAGATGCAGCTTCAGAAGGTCGGTCAGCGCCGGATCGGCCCGGAAGAAATTCATTCCCGTCGTGTCGGGCGCCAGCAGGCCCGGTTGGCTGACGGCTGACGTTTTCGGATCCTGCTTGTGCGGCTGCATTGAATTCCCGGCTTCGGTGCTCATTTGTTTGGGCACGACTATCCTCCTCCGGCCGAGCAAAGGAAAGCCCAATGGATATTCCAAAATACAAGATCGCCCTGATCGTCGGCGCCGGCGAGGGCCTCAGCGCCTCCTTGACGCGGCTATTTTCGCGGGAGGGAATTCGCGTGGCACTCGGCGCCCGCAGCATCGAGAAGCTCGGCGCGCTCTGCACCGAAACCGGCGCGCGGGCCTATGCCTGCGACGCCACCAAGGCCGAGGATGTCGAACGTCTCTTTGGTCTGGTCGAGCGCGAGATCGGAACGCCTGATCTCGTGGTCTACAACGCCTCCGGCCGCTCGCGCGGCCCCTTCGTTGAACTGGTCCCTTCAGAGGTTGAGCAGGCGATCGCGGTCTCGGCGTTCGGCGGATTCCTGGTGGCGCAGGAAGCGGCGAAGCGCATGCTGCCCAACAAGAAGGGCGCAATCCTGTTCACCGGCGCTTCCGCCAGCGTGAAGGGCTATGCGCAATCGGCGCCGTTCGCGATGGGCAAGTTCGCCTTGCGCGGCCTCGCGCAGAGCATGGCACGCGAATTGTCGCCGCAGGGCATCCACGTCGCGCATTTCGTGATCGACGGCGGCATCCGCAGCGCCGCCCGCACCGAGCCCGCCGACCGGCCGGACTCGATGCTCGATCCCGACGCGATTGCACTGAGCTACTGGAACGTGCTGCAACAGCCGCGCAGCGCCTGGACCTGGGAGCTGGAATTGCGGCCTTGGGTTGAGAAGTTTTGAGATGACGAAGATCATGTAAGCAGCGTAGGCTGGACGAAACGCCAACGTGATCAAGATCGCGAGCAAGCTGTGAGGCGGTGCGCACGAGGCTTGGCGCCTTTTGCTCACCGCGTGAAGTAACTTTCACCGTCATTCCGGGATGGTGCGCTAGCACCAGACCCGGAATCTCGAGATTCCGGGCTCGATGCTTCGCATCGCCCCGGAATGACGAAACAAACAGACATGGGGAGCGACGACATGACCGCTGAAATCAAGATCGAGACCGGCACCGACGAACTGCTCTGCGTGATCCGCGATCGCGTCGCCGTCATCACGCTGAACCGCCCGGACGCCCGCAACTCGCTGTCGGACACGCTGACGCCGGCGCTGCGCACGATGATCAGGACCTGCGGCGAGAACCCCGAGGTCGGCGTGCTGCTCGTCACCGGCGCCGGCAAGGCGTTCTGCGCCGGCGGCAACGTCAAGGGCATGGGCGCGCATCGCGACAAGAAGAAGCTCGAAATGTCCTATGAGGACAAGGTCGCGGATTTGCAGGAGCGCCAGCGCCTGCTCACCGGCGCGCTCGCCTCGGTGCGCAAGCCGACCATTGCCGCCCTTCCCGGTCCCGCGGTCGGCGCCGGCCTTGCGATCGCGATGGCCTGCGACATTCGGATCGCGGCACAATCCGCCTTCATCTCGACCGGTTACTTACGGGTGGCGCTGAGCGGCGATTACGGCATGGCCTGGCTGTTGACGCGCCTGGTCGGCACCTCGCGCGCCCGCGAGCTGATGTTCACTTCGGAGAAGGTCGACGCCGCGAGATGCGAGCAGATCGGCCTCGTCAACCGCGTGGTGCCGGACGAAACGCTGCAGGACGAGGCCTTTGCGCTGGCGAAGTCGATCGCCGAAGGCCCGACGCTGGCGCTGCGCTACATGAAGGACAATCTCGACGAGGCGCTGCAATTCGACTTCGCCACCGCGCGCGACCACGAGGCCGAGCGGCTGATCCGCCTCACCACGACGGCCGATCACAAGGAGGCCGTGCAGGCCTTCATCGAGAAGCGCAAGCCGGTGTTCCGGGGGAGTTGATCCCAGTTCAGCGTCCCGTCATTGCCGGGCTTGACCCGGCAATCCATCGCAAAGGAATGCCTTTGTTTGATGGATGCGCGGGTCAAGCCCGCGCATGACGATCTCGTAGCCCGGATGCAGCGCAGCGTAATCCGGGATCGGTCTCACCGCGGACGCAGTCTCTCCGGATTGCGCTTCGCTTCATCCGGGCTACGCAGGTCCATCCGGGCTACGGGCTGCCGCGCGCAAAATCGACGAACGCCCGCAGCGCGGCCGGCAATTGGCTGCGGCTGGGGTAATAGAGGAAGAACCCGGGATAGGCCGGGCACCAGTCGGCGAGCACGCGCACCAGTTTTCTTTTGGCGATCAGCGCCTCGACCTGCGCCTCGAACACATAGGCCAGCCCCGCCCCCTCGAGCGCCGCATCGACCATCAGATCCTGGTCGTTCAGCGTGAGCGGCCCCGCGACATCGATATCGACCTCGATGCCGCCGCGCTCGAACTCCCAGCGATAGATCGCGCCAGAGGTGAAGCGGTAGCGAATGCAGGGCAGGCCTTTCAGGTCGTGCGGCGTCACCGGCGGCTTGTGGGTCCTGAAATAGGCCGGCGAGCCGATCACGGCAAAGCGATGCCGCGGCCCGATCGGCACGGCGATCATGTCGGCAGCAATGGTCTCGCCGAACCGCACGCCGGCATCGAAACCCGCGGCGACCATGTCGATCAACGCGTCGTTGATCATGATCTCGACGTTGATATCAGGAAACGCCTTCAGGAAGCGCGTGACGATCGGCAGCAGCACCAGTTGCGCCGACTGGCGCGCCGCGGTGAAGCGCAGCGTGCCCACCGGCTTTCCGCGAAAATTGTTGAGATCCTCCAGCGCATCGTCGATGTCGCGAAACGCCGGACTGATCCGCGCGAATAGAAGCTCCCCGGCCTCGGTCAACGCCACGCTGCGCGTGGTGCGGTTGATCAGGCGCAGATCGAGCCGCTCCTCGATGTTGCGCAGCGCATGCGACAGTGCCGAGGCGGACACGCCAAGCTCGGTCGCCGCCGCGCGAAAACTCTTGTGCCGGGCAATGGCGAGGAAGGTGGCGAGGTCGGAAGGATCGATCCGCATTGATGAATTCTGCTCAGTAGCTTGAGGAATTCATAGCGGATTATCTCAATTATGGCGAGGCGCTATCCCTTTGCCCATCAGCCCGGCAGCGCGCCGGGCCTTCCAGGAAAGGGCAAGATCATGCGTGTCTGGTTCATCACAGGAGCTTCCCGGGGGTTCGGTGCCCTGATCGCGGAAGCCGCGCTCAAGGCCGGCGATGCGGTGGTGGCCACCGCTCGCGATCCCGCGACCGTCACCGCTCGCCTCGGCCAGCATGAGCGGCTGCTGGCCACAAGGCTCGACGTCACCAGCGAGGCTGAGGCCCACGCCGCGGCCGGCGAGGCGGTCAAAAAGTTCGGCCGCATCGATATCCTGATCAACAATGCGGGCTACGGCCTGCTCGGCGCGATCGAGGAGGCCAGCGCCGCGGAGACCCAGCGGCTGTTCGGCACCAATGTGTTCGGCCTGCTCGGCGTCAGCCGCGCGGTGCTGCCGCATATGCGCCGGCAACGCTCGGGCCACGTCATCAACATCTCCTCGGTCGGCGGCTACACCGGCTATCCCGGCTGGGGCGTCTACGGCGCGACCAAGTTCGCGGTGGAAGGCATCAGCGAGGCGCTGGCCGCCGAAGTCGCGCCGCTCGGCATCAAGGTGACAGTGGTCGAGCCGGGCTTCTTCCGCACCGACTTCCTCGACGAGAGTTCGCTGTCGCGCACCGCGCAGCAGATCGAGGATTATCATGCGAGCGTCGGCAAGACCCGCGCCGTCGCCGCCGATTTCAACCACGGCCAGCGCGGCGATCCGCGCAAGCTCGCCGGTGCGATCCTCAAGCTCGTCAACGCGGAAACGCCGCCGCTGCGGCTGCCGCTCGGCAGCGACACCGTGGAGCGGATCGAGACCAAGAATGCGTTTGTCGCGAGGGAGCTCGCGGAATGGCGGACGGTGGCGACGTCGACGGATTTTACGGAGGAAGTTTGATCCGTCATTGCCGGGCTTGACCCGGCAATCCATCGAAAGAAACGCTTTCGCTCGATGGATGCGCGGGTCAAGCCCGCGCATGACGAGCGGAAATCGCGGCAAAGGCACGGGCTATAGAAAAGGGCCCGGTTCTGGAGGGGCCAGAACCGGGCCTAGTCAGTCAAACCGCAAGCGAGGACATCGCGGCCAAGCGGGAAGTGGCGGCAAGCCGCCAGCTGGCACAGGGAATGTCTTGCGGTTCGACGTGGATCTCTTTTGCAAAGCGCACCAGCTTCCAATCGCCGGCGCTCGGCATGAAGGCGTAGCCCGACTTCCGGGCGAGGCCGATCATCGTCGCATTGGAACGCAAGGTGTCGCCGAAGATGCGCTCGGCTCCGAAGGACGCCGCGCGGCATTCGAGATTCTTGAGCAGCGCCTTGCCAATGCCGTGGCCCTGCCACCGGTCATCGATCGACAGGCCGAACTCGACGCTCGACGTATCGGCATGGAAGGCGTAGCGGGCTTCGCCGACGATGGTCTCAAAGCCATCGACCGGCATCGTCGCGACCACCGTGAACCGGTCAGCCTCGCCGACATGGATGAAACGCTCGAGCTCCGTCTTCGGCAGCTCGCTCAACGCGCCCAGGAAGCGGTTGTAACGGGACCCCGCGGAGAGCGAGCGGATGTAGCTCTGCAGCTCTTCGCGGTCGCGCGGCTCGACGAAGCGCACCTTGACCTCGCTGCCGTTCTTGGCGCGCAGCACGTCAGAGTATTGCTTGAGATCGTCGAGATGCAGCGCAACCATGACACGCTCCTCGGGTGAAGAAATTGGCCGGCGCCCCTCGATCGAGGCGACGCCAGCGGTGGCGTCCTTCTCAGGCCCGCCAGAACGGCTTCTCGGTCTCGAAAACGATGTCGCTGCGGGACATGCCGATGTCGTGCAGATCGCGCTCGGTCCACTGCGACAACTCGCGGCGGCGCTCATAGCGCTCCCACCAGACGTGAAGGGTCTCGCCGACCTGGTTCAGCAGGCCCGATGCGTGATGATTTGGCGTATGACGATTTGTCATCGATTCATGGGTGAAAATGGACATCTGCGGCTCCTATCGGTAACCTGTTGGCCGTAGTATCGGAGCTATTCGGCCCGCTCACAAACGACACTTTGTACCGTTTCGCATGAATTAAAGTCATGTATTGGAGACGCATAAGAATTGGAGACGCATAAGAGATGACCAGCCGCCTGCCTTCGCTGAATGGCCTGAGGGCGTTCGAGGCCACCGCACGGCATATGAGCTTCACGCTGGCGGCGTCCGAACTGAACGTGACGCAGACGGCGATCAGCCATCAGATCCGGCGGCTCGAGGAGGAGCTCGGCGTCCGCCTGTTCGTCCGCCAGAACCGCTCGCTGAGCCTGACGCCGGAGGCTACCGAATACCTTCCCGGCGTCCGCGCCGCCTTCAACGATCTCAGGCTCGCCACCGACCGCCTGTTGCGCCGGGACGACGATCACGTGCTGACGGTCTCGACGCTGGCATCGCTTGCCGCCAAATGGCTACTGCCGCGGCTGTCGGCCTTCCAGGAGGCGCATTCCGGCATCGACGTTCGCATCACCACCTCGACCAGCCTGATCGACTTCCAGCGCGACAAGGTCGACGCGGCGATCCGCTATGGCCGCGGCCAATGGGCGGGCCTGCGTGCCGATTGGTTGATGGCGGATGAGCTGTTTCCGGTGTGCAGCCCGTCGCTGCTGCAGGGAACCAGGCCGCTGAAATGCCCTGAAGACCTCAGGGATCACACGCTCCTGCACACCAGCAACGCCAACAGCGACGACTGGCGGCTGTGGCTGACCGCGGCGGGGCTGCCGACCGATATTTCCAAGCAGCCCGGCGTCACCTTCGACCTGCTGTTCGTGACGATCCAGGCCGCGATCGACGGCATCGGCATCGCGATGGGCCGCACCTCCTATGTGCAGGACGACATCGCCAAGGGTCGCCTCGTGGTTCCCTTCAAGATCGCGCTGCCGGCCGACGCCGGCTTCTACCTGGTTTCGCCGCAAGGACGCGCCGATACGCCAAAGCTCTCCGCGTTCCGGAACTGGCTCGGCACAACGGCGCACGCCGCGCCTTGATGCGGCGCACGCGTCGGCCGGAGCTTCGGTTCTGATTGGACCTGGGCCAAAGCGCCAGATCGTTGTTTTGACGAGGTTTCTTCGCGCGAACCGGTATCTCCTTCGCTCGAGACGCTCCCTGCGGTTTGCACCTACGGCTTTTTTCCCATAGCCCCCCGCGTGATTTCGGGTTGGTCGCGCCGGACAGGCGTGCCAAATTGCCGCACATGGCAGTTAACTGCTTTGGCCGGCGAGACAATTTGCGCCGGCCGTTTTTGTCACGGGGAGGAAAGGGCGTTATGTCGCAGTCGAGTTCATCGCAAGTCCCGCAGATCAAATCGCGTCTTGGCGCCATCCTGCGCGCGACCAGCGGCAATTTCCTCGAGCAGTTCGACTTCTTCCTGTTCGGCTTCTATGCCCAGGCGATTGCGAAGGCCTTCTTCCCCTCCGAGAACGAGACCGCGGCGCTGCTCAACGCGTTCGGCGTGTTCTGGCTCGGCGCCCTGATGCGCCCGGTCGGCGCCGTCGTGCTCGGCGCGTATATCGACCGCATCGGCCGCCGCAAGGGCCTGATCGTGACGCTGTCGATCATGGCTATCGGCACCGTGGTGATCGCGCTCTGCCCGAGCTATTCGACCATCGGCATTGCGGCGCCGATCATCGTGCTGATCGCGCGCCTGCTGCAGGGCTTCTCCGCCGGCGTCGAGCTCGGCGGCGTCTCGGTCTATCTCGCGGAGATCGCCACGCCCGGCAATCGCGGCTTCTACACCTCGTTCCAGTCGGCGAGCCAGCAGGTCGCGATCTTCGTCGCCTCGATCCTCGGCTTCGTCCTCAGCGAGAGCATGCCGGCCGCGACCGTGGCCTCCTGGGGCTGGCGCATCCCGTTCTTCGTCGGCTGCCTGATCATCCCGGTGATCTTCTTCCTGCGCCGGACACTAGAGGAGACCCCGGCGTTCCTCGCGATGAAGAAGCATCCGACCGCAAGCGAGGTGTTCGCATCGGCGATCGCGAACTGGCGCATCGTCGTGCTCGGCATGATGATCGCGGTGCTGACCACCACCACCTTCTACTTCGTCACCGTCTATACGCCGACCTTCGGCAAGACCGTGCTGAAGCTCTCGACCCAGGATGCGCTGCTGGTGACGCTGCTGGTTGCGGTGACCAATTTCATCTGGAATCCGGTCGGCGGCGCGGTGTCCGACCGGATCGGCCGCAAGCCGGTGCTGCTGGCGATCGCCGGCCTGTCCCTCATCACGGCCTATCCGGCGCTGCACTGGCTGGTGACCAATCCCTCGTTCGGCAAGATGCTGGCGGTCGAGATGATGTTCTCGTTCTATTTCGGCGTCTACAGCGGCACCATGCTGGGCTGCCTGGTCGAGATCGTGCCGGCGCATGTCCGCACCACCTGCTTCTCGCTGGCCTTTGCGCTGGCGGCGGGGCTGTTCGGCACCTTCACGCCGTTCGCCTCGACCTGGCTGATCCAGCAGACCGGCGACAAGGCTTCGCCCGGCTACTGGCTGATGTGCGCCGCAGCTCTCGGCATCGTCGCCGCGCTGATCGTGTATCGTGGCGGCCAGACCATCGAGCAGCGCGAGACGGTTGCGGCCTGATATTCCACTTCGCGGCCGGGCGGGCTCGCTGGGCATGACTTCTCCGGAAAATCGCGACACGCTTTTCCGGATCATGCTCATGCGCCCGGCCGTGTTGCTTTCCATGCCAACAACGATAACAAGAGCGCATGGTTGATCTGACGCGCAGGTTCGACGTGCTGGTGATCGGCGGCGGCAACGCCGCGCTGTGCGCTGCGATCAGCGCACGACGCGCCGGCGCCTCGGTGCTGGTGCTGGAAGGCGCCCCGAAATTCTATCGCGGCGGCAACACCCGCCACACCCGCAACATGCGCTGCGCCCATGACGCTGCGACCGAGATCCTCACCGGTCCCTACACCGAGGAGGAGTTCTGGAAGGATTTGCTGCTGGTGACCGGCGGCCAGACCGACGAGGAACTGGCCCGCTTCATGATCCACGAATCCAAGGACATCCTGAACTGGATCGTCGAGCAGGGCGTACGCTGGCAGCCGTCGCTCGGCGGCACGCTGAGCCTTGGCCGCACCAACTCGTTCTTCCTCGGCGGCGGCCGCGCGATGCTGAACGCGCTCTATCGCACCGCCGAGGAGCTCGGCGTCGACATCCTCTACGATGCCGAGGTCATCGACCTCACGGTCGAGGACGGCATGTTCCTTTCGGCGCAGCTGAAGCAGCCGGTCGGCGGCAAGACCGAAGTCCGCGCCTCGACCCTGGTTGCGGCCGCCGGCGGCTTCGAGGCCAACATCGAATGGCTGAAGGAATCCTGGGGCGATGCGGCCGACAATTTCCTGATCCGCGGCACGCCCTATAATCGCGGCGCGATCCTCAAGATGCTGCTCGCCAAGGGCGTGCAGGAGATCGGCGATCCGACGCAATGCCATGCCGTGGCGATCGACGCCCGCGCGCCGAAATTCGACGGCGGCATCATCACGCGTCACGATTCGGTCGTGTTCGGCATCGTCGTCAACAAGCATGCCGAGCGCTTCTACGACGAGGGCGAGGACATCTGGCCGAAGCGCTATGCGATCTGGGGCCGGCTGGTCGCCGCGCAGCCGGACCAGATCGCCTACATCATCTTCGACTCGACCGTGGTGACGAGCTTCATGCCGACGCTGTTTCCACCGATCGCGGGCGCGACGATTGCCGAACTCGCCGGCAAGCTCGAGCTCGACGCGGCCGCGCTGGAAAAGACCATCACCGAGTTCAACGCCGCAGTGCAGCCCGGCACCTTCGACCACACCATCCTCGACGACTGCGCTACCCAAGGCATCGCGCCGCCGAAGACGCATTGGGCGCGCCGGATCGAGACGCCGCCATACCTCGCCTATCCGGTGCGGCCCGGCATCACCTTCACCTATCTCGGCACCCGCGTGAACCGAGAGGCGCGGATACTGATGAAGGACGGCAAGCCGTCCGCCAACATGTTCGCGGCCGGCGAGATCATGGCCGGCAACGTGCTCGGCAAGGGCTATGCCGCCGGCATCGGCATGACCATCGGCAGCGTGTTCGGTCGCGTCGCCGGCCGGGAAGCAGCCAAGAATGCGCGGAACTGAAGGCGGGACTGACGCGATGCACGGGACGAGGATCTTGCAGGAAGCCGACCGTCTGATGACGGTGTGCAATTCCTGCCGCTATTGCGAGGGCCTGTGCGCGGTGTTTCCCGCGATGGAGATGCGCCGCGCTTTCTCCGACGGCGATCTCAACTACCTCGCCAACCTCTGCCACGGCTGCGGCGCCTGCTACACCGACTGCCAGTTCTCGCCGCCGCACGAATTCAACGTCAATGTACCGAAGACGCTCGCGGTCGCGCGCGCCGAATCCTATGCCGCCTATGCCTGGCCGCGCGCCTTTGCCGGCGCGTTCGCGCGCAACGGCCTCGTCATCAGCCTGATCGCAGCGCTCAGCGTCGCCGCCTTCATCTTCGGCTTCGCCGCGGTCAATGATCGCGGCGTGCTCACCGGCATCCACACCGGTCCCGGCGCGTTCTACAAACTGATGCCGCACAATGCGATGGCGCTGCTGTTCGGCTTAGCCCTGCTCTACGCGATCCTGGCGCTGGTAATGGGCGTGCGCGCCTTCTGGCGCGACATCGGCGAGCCGGTCGGCATGACGACGGATGCGAAGGCGCTGTTGCAGGCGGTCCGCGACGCCGGCGAGCTGCGCTACCTCGACGGCGGCGGTGTCGGCTGCTTCAACGAGGACGACCAGCCGACCGACCGCCGCAAGCTGTATCACCACTTCACCTTCTATGGCTTCGCGCTGTGCTTCGCCGCGACCTGCGTCGGCACGCTGTATCACTACCTCCTGGCGCGCGAGGCACCCTATGCGTGGTGGGACCTGCCCGTCGTGCTCGGCACGCTCGGCGGCATTGGGCTCGTGGTCGGCCCGCTCGGCCTGCTCGGCGAGAAATGGAAGCGCGACCGCGTGCTGGTCGACGAGCAGCGCATGGGCATGGACACCGCGTTCATCCTGATGCTGTTCCTGACCAGCATCACCGGCCTCGCCTTGCTGCTGTGGCGCGAGACCGCCGCGATGGGCCCGCTGCTGGCGCTGCATCTCGGCGTGGTGTTCGCGCTGTTCATCACCATGCCCTACGGCAAATTCGTGCACGGTATCTACCGCTTTGTCGCGCTGGTGCGCTATGCGCGCGAACGGCAGATGATGGCGGAATGAATGGTGGTGGGTTAGCGCAGCGTAGCCCGGCTTACGAACTCATCTTGCATCGGGCTTTGTCGCCAGGGCACAGAACCACTCATTTGTCTCGACCAGCTGAGCCTGCGTGAAGCCGGCCGCTGCCAGCTTTTCCGTCACCCCTTCCTTGGGCTGTCCGGAGTAGCGCGTAAAGCCGAGTGCGATCCTGCCGCTCGGCTTCATCACGCGACGGACCTCACGTAGCCCGGCGACGGCATCCGGCCAGACCTGCATCGAGTTGATCGCCAGCGCCGCGTCGAAGCTATTCGCATCGAATGGCATGCGTTCCACGGAGCCAAGCCGAAGCTCGACACGACCATCCTCGATCGCGGCCGCGTTCCGGGCGCGAGCTTGCCCGACCATCTCCTGCGACGGATCAATGCCCGCGATGCGTCCGACCGGCACCAATGTCGACAGGCGATGAATGACGGCGCCCGGACCAAACCCGACTTCGAGCACGCTGTCATCAGGTCCTACCTCTAGGCGAACTGCGACCCACGCGCCGCAATCTGCATTGGTGCGTGCCATGATCATGCCGCCGAGCCTCCCCAGGAGGCCCCGAGGACGGCCAAACGCACGCAAGAGGATGCTTTGCATGACGCTCACCGATTGCCATCTCCGGTGAACAGGATTTCGGGACGGTCGCGGCTACAAATCCACCACCACGTAGTCACTCTCCACCGCGACCTTGATGGTCTCGGCGACATACGGCCCCTTCACCACATTGGTGCCCGGCTCGACGCTGACCGGATAGGCGCGCACGCGGAAGCGGCGCGGGTCGCAATAGGACTGGCCGGTGCGGATGTCGAACTCCCAGCCGTGCCAGGGGCAGCGCAGGATCTCGCCGAGCTTGGTGTATTCGATTTCGCCGGGGTCCGACGACGACGCGAGCCCGATCAGCGGCCCCTCACACAGCGCCGCGCCCTGATGCGGGCAGCGGTTCAGCAGGCCGAAGAACTCGCCCTTGACGTTGAAGACCGCGATCGGCCGTCCGTCGATCTCGAGAAATTTTCGCGAACCCGGCGGCAGCTCGTCCACCGGGGCTATCACATGCCGCGCCATCAATCGTTCTCACGCATGATCTGATTCGAAAAACCGGTTCCCACTTTTTCGGATCATGCGATACCGTACAGCTGCTTGGCGTTGTCGAGATAGAACGCCTGGCGATTGGCATCGCTGACGCCGGCCGGCAGCACGCGCGACGGCTCGTCGTAATCCCAATGCGGGTAATCGGTCGCGAACAGCAGCCTGTCCCAGCCGATCCACTCGATGGTCTGGAACAGATGGTCGCGGCTCTCCGGATCCTCCATCGGCTGCGTCGTCCACCAGATGTGGTCGCGGATATATTCCGACGGCTTGCGCTTCAGATGCGGCACCTCGGCATGCAGCCGCGAAAACACCTTGTCGAGCCGCCAGGCCAGCGACGGCGCCCAACCGAAGCCGGCCTCGACCATCACCATCTTCAGTTTCGGGAAGCGCTCGAACACGCCCTCGAGCACGAGGCTCGCCAGAGCGGTCTGCTGGCACTGCGAATGCCCGACCATCTCCTCGATATAGTAGCTCGGCCACCCCGACGCGGTAATCGGGTTGCCGCCGAAGCCGAAGGCGTGCACACCGATCGGAAGGCCGGCTTCCTGTGCCGCCTCATAGATCGGCCAGTAACGGCGCTGGCCGAGCGGCTCGACATTGCGGCTGAGCAGCAGCACCTGGACGAAATTTGTGTCGCCCGCGCGCTTGCGGATTTCGGCGGCGGCCGACATGCCATCCTCATTGGCGACGACGACCGAGCCTTTCAGGCGGGAATCCTTGCTGGTCCATTTTTCGATCTGCCAGTCGTTGATTGCCGAACAGATCGCGCCGGCGAGATCTTGGTTGCGGATGCCCTGTCCGGTGTTGAGCGGGTTGAGCACGCCGAGCGCGACATTGTTGGGATCGAGGTGCTGCTTCTGCATGAAGGACAGCGACGAGCCCTGCGGGCCGCCTTCCGGCGGATAGGCATCGCGGCGCGACGCATTCGGCTGCGCCTTCGGATAGGGCGGGCCTCCCATCATGCCCTGATAGGCATGGACGCCGAAGGTCTCGAGATGCGCATGCCAGCGCTTTTCGAGATAAGGATACAATTCATCCTTGGTGGCGCGGGCCGGATGGATGTCGCAGTCGGCGATCGCGGTCTTGATGCTGGTCGGCGATGCGGTTTCGGGACGCTCGCGGAGCTGGATGTTCATGGCGTCATCTCCTTCACCTTGAGCCGGCCATAGGTCGCATGCGGATTATCGATCATGATCTTGCGTACCAGATCCTGCGACAACCCGTGCGGCAGCACCTCGTCACCGTCGAACTGCCAATGCGGATAATCTGACGAGAATAGGATCAATTCGTCCGACTGCATATGGTCGAACAGGCGGTTCAGCGTGTCTCCGTCCGGCGGCGCATCGACCGGCTGCAGCGAGAAGCGGATGTTGCTGCGCACAATCTCCAGCGGCGCGCGGTCGACCCACGGGGTCTCCATGCGCACGCCGCGCCAGAACTTGTGCAGCCGCCACAGGAATGGCGGCAGCCAGGTGAAGCCGGACTCCAGCATCACCATTTTCAGGTTCGGATGGCGCGCGAACACGCCCTCGACGATCAGGCTGGTGAGCTGGGTCTGGAACGCCTGCGCCTGCGCAACATAATCCTCGATGTGATAGGAGCCCCAGCCGACCGAGGTCGGCGGATTGTGATAGGCGCTGCCGGCATGGATGCCGACCGGCAGGCCGAGCCGTTCCGCCGCGGCGTAGATCGGCCAGTAGTGCCGCTTGCCAAGCGGCATGTCGCCCATCACCAGCATCAACACCTGCACGAAGCGCTTGTCCTGCGCACAGCGCTCGATCTCGGCGACCGCCTTTTCGATGCTCTGCACCGGGATCACGATCGAGCCGCGCAGGCGATCGTCCTTGTCGAGCCATTCCTTGACCAGCCAGTCGTTCAGCGCGCGGCAGAACGCATCGGCCATGTCCTCGGAGAACACCATCTGCACGCCGTAGAGCGGATTGCAGATGCCGTAGGCCGTGCCGAACTGGTCGAGCGCCTGGCGCTGCATGTCCGCAAGGCTCGAGCCCGGCTTGCCTTGCGCTGGACGCCAGTCCGGCCGCGACGAGATCGGCGAATTGGTCGGATAGGATTGCGAGATCAGGTCGGTCATGCCGCGCGTCGTCACCTGGTCGCGCCAGTAGTCGTTCATGTACGGCAGCAGGCTGGTGAGGTGAGGCACGGCGGGATGCAGATCGCAATCCACGCCGCCCGCGATTGGCGACGTCATGATGTTTCCTCCGCGCACGCTCTCACGACAAGCTTGTCGGGCGGCGCCTGGTTCTTGTCTTGCATTCAATCAGGCCATGCCGCGGCCTGCAACTCGGCAAAGGGCTGCGTGGTGTGCTAGGAGGGCAGGACGCCCCACGGGATTTTCATGGCAAGCAACGAGAAAGAAGGCCGATGAACGCGCTCACATCCATCGCCGAACAGGTCGCCGCAAAACTGATCGCGAACAAGCAGACGATTGCGGTCGCGGAATCCTCAACCGGCGGACTGATCTCCGCATCGCTGCTCGCGGTTCCCGGCGCGTCGGCCTATTTCCTCGGCGGCGGCGTGATCTACACCCGCGACGCGCGGCGCGCGCTGATGGACATTCCCGACGACGCCATGCGTGGGCTCCGCTCGGCGTCGGAACCTTACGCGCAATTGCTGGCGCGGCAGATCCGCGAGCGCCTCGCGACCGACTGGGGATTGTCGGAGACCGGTGCCGCCGGCCCGACCGGCAACCGCTACGGCGATGCCGCCGGCCACAGCTGCATGGCTGTCGCAGGCCCCCACCAGCAGGTGATCACGCTGGAGACCGCGAGCAGCGACCGGCAGGCGAACATGCAGGCATTTGCGAAGGCGGCGCTGGAGCTGTTGTTGAAGAATCTGGAACGGTAATTTTTCCCTGTCGTCCCGGGCAAGCGACTTGTCTCACCGAAGCTCGAAGAGCGGAGGCGGAAGCGCGACCCGGGACCCATAATCACCGATGGCAATTGACGATGGTCCGCTGGAGCCACAGCCTGCTTCAACAACTCGATCATGTGGTTATGGGTCCCTGGTTTCGCAGGGACGACTTGGGGAAAGAGCCTGCAATCTAACGAGGACTGCGTAGCCCGGATGAAGCGAAGCGCAATCCGGGACGACTTCATCCGCTGAGCGACTGTTCCCGGATTTCGCTGCGCTTCATCCGGGCTACAAGAGCAGCGCGCGGCTCACTTCTCGCGGAACGAGCGCATGAACTGGTCGCTCATCGGCTTCATCAGATAGGACAGCATGGTGCGGTCGCCGGTCTGGACGAAGGCTTCCACCGGCATGCCCGGGATGATCTTCACCTCGCTGCCGAGGCGCGCCACTTCTTCCGGCGGCATCGAGACGCGGATGGTGTAATAGCTCTGCCCGGTGCGCTGGTCGGTGGTGACGTCGGCGGAGACGCGGGTGACGACGCCGTTCAGCTCCGGCGTGGTGCGCTGGTTGAAGGCGGAGAGCCGCAGCACTGTCTTCTGTCCGACCTGCAGCTTGTCGATGTCCTGCGGATTGACCTTGGCCTCGACCGACAGATCGTCGGCCTTCGGCACGATCATCATGATGGCATCGCCCGCGGTAATGACGCCGCCGACGGTGTGCACGGTCGATTGCAGCACGACGCCGTCCTGCGGCGCGCGGATGTCGATGCGGCGAAGCTGATCCTCGGCGGTGACCTTGCGCTCGACGAACTCGCCGATCTTGTCGTTGGTCTCGCGCAGGTCCTTCGAGACCTCCGCCAGCATGTCCTTGTCGACCTGGATGATCTGCAGCTCGGTCTCGGTGATCTTGCCCTTGGCCTGCGCGCGCGAGGCGATGTACTGCGCGCGCTCGCCGGAGAGCCGCGCCGCGTCGCGCTCGAGCGTGGTCAGGCGGGTCAGCTGCACCAGATGCTGCTCATAGAGCTGGCGGACGCCGACCAGCTCCTGCTGCACCAGCGCGATCTCCTTGTCCTTGGCGCTCTCCTGCGCCTGCAGGCCGGAGATCTCCTCGTTGAGCTGGGTGACGCGCTCGCGCAGCTGCGCCTTCTGGCCGGTGCGGCCGTTGACGCGGACCTCGAACAGCTTGGTTTCGCTCGCCATGATGTCGCGAACGTCCGGCTCCTTGGCCTGCTCGAGCAGCTGCGGCGGGAAGGCGATCTTGTCGCGGCCCTGCTGCTCGGCCTCGAGCCGGGCCGCGCGCGCATAAAGACCGTTCAGCGTCTTGACCACGATCGCAAGGCTGGCCTTCACGACGGTCTCGTCGAGGCGCACGACGATGTCGCCCGCCTTGACCACGTCGCCGTCGCGCACCCGCACCTCGCCGACCACGCCGCCGGTCGGATGCTGCACCTTCTTGACGTTGGATTCGACCACCACCGAGCCCGGCGCGATCAGCGCACCTGAGATCGGCACCGTTGCGGCCCAGCCGCCGACGCCCCCGCCGAGAACCAGAACCACGGCGAGGCCGACGATCAGATGCTTGCGGATCGAGCGATGTGCGTTGCGCGGTTGATCGGTCATGACTTGGCGGCTCCCGCATCCGCGACGATCTTGATCGGCGTCGGCACCGGCGGCGCGGCACGCTGCAGCACCTGCGCAAGCACGGCCTCCTTCGGCCCGAAGGTCTGCATGCGGCCGTCCTTCAGCACCAGCAGATGGTCGACGCCCTCGATGCCGATCGGCCGGTGCGCAACCACAATGACGACCGCGCCGCGCTCGCGGGCGCCGCGCACCGCGCGGGTCAGCGCCTCGTCGCCTTCGCTGTCGAGATTGGAGTTCGGCTCATCCAGCACGATCAGGAACGGATTGCCGTACAGCGCCCGCGCCAGCGCCACGCGCTGCGCCTGGCCGGCGGAGAGCGCGGTGCCCTGTTCGCCGACCTGGGTGTCGTAGCCCTCGCGCATCTTGATGATCATCTCGTGCACGCCGGCCTCCTTGGCCGCCGCGATGATGCCGTCGGACTTGGCGTCGGGATCGAACCGGCAGATGTTCTGCGCGACCGTGCCGGCGAACAGTTCGACGTCCTGCGGCAAATAGCCGACGTGGCGCCCCAGTTGGTCGGACGACCATTGGTCGAGCGCGGCGCCGTCGAGCCGTACCTTGCCGCGCGCCGGCATCCAGACGCCGACCAGCGCCCGGATCAGCGACGACTTGCCGGAGCCGCTCGGGCCGATCACGCCGACGCCGCTGCCGGCTTCGACGGCGAAGGTGATGTCCTGCACGATGGCGCGCTGGTCGCCCGGCGCGACCATGGTCACGGCCTCGACCGAAAGCTTCTTCTCCGGCGCCTGCAACAGCGTCTGCTCGGGCCGCGCCGGAATTTGCTGCAGCAGGCGGTTGAGCCGCTGCCAGCTCTGCCGCGCGGCGACGAAGCCCTTCCAATGCGCGATCGCGAGATCGACCGGCGCCAGTGCCCGCGCGCTCAGGATCGAGCCGGCGATGATGATGCCGCCGGTGGCCTCCTGATGGATCACGAGATAGGCGCCGACCGCGAGCACGGCGGACTGCAGCATCATGCGCAGCACCTTGGCGACCGCACCGAGCCCGCCGGTGACGTCGCTCGCACGCTGGTTGCCGGACAGATACTCCTCGTTGGCCTCGTTCCAGCGCTTGTTCATGCGGCCGGCCATGCCCATCGCCACCAGCACCTCGGCGTTGCGGCGGCTGGAGGCGGCAAGATCGTTGCGCCGCGCCGCGAGCGTCATCGCTTCCTTGGCCGGCGTGCGCGACAAGTATTCCGTGATCAGTGTCAACGTCACCAGGATGATCGCGCCGATCAGCGCCGTAACGCCAAGCAGCCAATGGAAGGCAAAGCAGATCACCATGTAGAACGGCAGCCAGGGCAGATCGAAGAACGCGCCGGGACCCATGCTGCCGAGGAAGGAGCGCACGTTGTCGAGGTCGCGCAGCGGCTGCAGGCCCTCGCTGCGATTGCCGGCCATCAGCGGCAGCCGCACGACGGTGTCGAACACCCGCGCATTGAGCGCTTCGTCGAGCGAGGTGCCGACGCGGCCGAGGATCCGTCCGCGCAGCAGGTCGAGCACGCCCTGAGCCATGTAGAGGACCGCGGCGATGACCACGAGGCCGACCAGGGTCGGAACGCTGCGGCTCGGCAGCACCCGGTCGTAGACTTGCAGCATGAACATCGAACCTGTCAGGTAGAGCAGGTTGATCATGCAACTGATGAGGCCGACGCCGATAAAGGCGCTGCGGCAAGCGCGCAGCGCCTCAGCCAGTTCGGAACGCCGGACAGCGGGCGCGGCTGCCATAAAAACTGATCTCTGCAAAACAAAAGAGTTACGTGATCACCACGTTGTATAGACGTTTGCGACCACCGTCCATTTTAAGTCGCGTGAACCAAAGCATGGTTCGCGGCCTCATTTTGTGATCGCACCGACAGTTGACGGAATAAATTAGGGTTAACCGGCGGCGGAACCCTGGCCTCGCGCGGGCGCGCTTCCCGGAAGCGGCACGAGAATGACCGACATCGAGACCCGGCCGATCTCGCCATCCACATCGAGCAACACCCCGCTGCCGACGCCGAGCCCGACTTCTGGTCGCCAGCGGGCCTCGGCGCGAACGCCGATCCAGGCGCCTCGCGGTGACCGGAACAGCTGCACCGCGAGGTTCGGATTGGGGTCGGCCACCACGTTCTGGACGGGCCGCGCGATGCCGTGGGTCCAGTCAGCCGGGCCGAGCACCCGCGCCAGCGGACCGGCGCCCGCTATGACGGCGTGATGCAAGCGAAACCAGGCGGTATCGCCGCCGGCACGGGCTTCCATCGCATCCATGAACCAGCTGCGGCCATGGACCGCGTGTGGGCTGCGCAACGGAAACACCGTGGGATCCACCTGATCGGCTGCGCTCCCGTAAAATCCCGGGACCTCGACGGCACGCTCGCGCGACAGCGTCACGCGTACCGTCGCGCAGGGTTGCTCCTCGCCGGCCGGCCAGAGCGTGTTGTCGACGACGCTGACCCGGCCGCCTTCGGTCACCACGGTAACGTGCGTGCGCAGTTCCGCCATTGGCGTCGGCCGCAGGAACCAGGCCGCCGCCGAGATCGCGGTGCCCCAGTTGCGCGCGCCGGCCATGGCCTCGACCTCGCCGGTCAGCAGGCTTGCGACCGCCCCGCCCTGAAGGCCTGTGAACGGCCCGGCCGCCAGCGCCGCGGGCTTCCAGTGATGGGGCGTGGCGAGCGGTTCGAAGATGGCCAAGGCGAATGATCCCCTGAGATGAGCAGGATTGAGCGTTCGGCCAATCTGATCCAAGAATAGTGGCCATGACAAAAGGCCATTCATCACTTCAGGTGAGCGGCATTCACCCATTGGATGCCCCGGATCCGCGGGTGATCCCGCCGCTGCCGGCGCTGCTCGCCTTCGAGCGTGCGGCCACCCAGCTCAGCTTCCGGCGCGCCGCGCGAGACCTGTCGCTGAGCCCGTCGGCAATCAGCCACCAGATCCGCGGACTGGAAGAGCAGTTCGGCACCAAGCTGTTCGTCCGCGGCGCGCGCCAGGTGCGGTTGACCGACGACGGCGAGCGCTACCTTGCAAAAGTGTCGGCCGCGTTGGCGACACTGCAGGAGGCGAGCCGTGACATGCTGCGGCGACGCGGTGAGGCCGGCAGCGAGCTCTGGATCAGCTCATTGCCGTTCTTCACCAGCGCCGTGCTGCTGCCGGCGCTTCCGGAGTTCAAGCTGCGCCATCCGCAACTGACGCTACGGATCGAGGCCACCCACCAATATGCCGACTTCAACGGGTCGCGCGTCGATGTCGCGATCCGCTACGGGCGGGAACACGCCGCCGGACTGAAGGTCGAGCCGCTGGTGCAGGTCAAAGGAATGCCGGTCTGCACGCCGGCGCTGGTCAAGGCAGGTCTTCGGACCCCAGCGGACCTGTCGCGCGAGGTACTGATCCATGTCACGACGCAGCCGCGGGCGTGGCCGGCCTGGCTGAGGGAGGCCGGGCTGCCGAATCTCGCTCCGCGCGGACATCTGTGGCTCGACAGCGTGCCGGCGATGCTGGAGGCCGCCGAACACGGGCTCGGCGTCGCGATTGCGATCGCGCCGCTGATCAAGGCGCGGCCGGGCTTCGGCAAGCGGCTGGTGGCGCCGTTTGCGTTCGAGGCGGCGCACAGTGAGACGATTTACCTGGTCTCCCGCACCGAGCAGGCGCGGGACCGCCGCATCGCTGCGGTGCGGCGCTGGATCACGGACGCCGTGGCGCGCGCGAGCTAGGCCGTGGCGGACGCCGGCTCGGCCAGGATGCACCGTGCCAGGCGGCCGGGAGCGACCTGCACACTCGGTGGCAGGCTCTCGCTGCAGCGCGGCTCAGCGAACTTGCAGCGCGGTGCAAAGGAGCAACTGGCCGGCGCATGATCGAGCGAGGGCGGGGTGCCCGGAATGGTTTCCAGCCGCTGGCCGCGCATCGCGCCGTGAATGGTCGAGGCCAGCAGGCCCTTGGCATAGGGATGCACCGGCGAGCGCACGATGTCGCGCAAGGCGCCCTGCTCCACGATCTGGCCGGCATACATCACCGCGACCCGATCGCAGATCTCGATCGCGACACCAATGTCGTGGGTGACGAAGATGACCGACATGCCGAACTCGCGCTGTAGCTCGCGCAGCAGCAGCAGGATCTGGATCTGGACGGTGGCATCGAGCGCCGTGGTCGGCTCGTCCGCGAGCAGGATCTTCGGCTTGCAGGCCAGCGCCAGCGCGATCATCGCACGCTGGCGCATGCCGCCCGACATTTCGTGCGGATAGGAGTCCAGCCGCCGCTTCGCGGAGGGGATCCGCACCACCTCGAGCATTTCGAGCGCGCGGGCCGTGGCCTCGCGCTCGCTCTTGCCCTCGTGGCGCATCACCGTCTCCGCGATCTGGCGGCCGATGGTGTAGACCGGATCGAGCGCCAGCGCCGGCTCCTGGAAGATCATCGAGACGGTCTGGCCGCGGAATGCGGACAGCGCCTCGTCGTCCATCGCCAGCACCTCCTGGCCCAGCACCTTGACGCTGCCGGAGATCTGCGTGCGTTTCTTCGGCAACAGCCGCATCAACGCGCGCAGCGTCACGCTCTTGCCCGAGCCGGACTCGCCGAGCAGCCCCAACACCTCGCCCTCGCCGAGCGACAGGCTGAGATCGTTCACGGCATGGACCGTGCGATCGCCGGTGAAGCGGATGTTGAGGTTGTTGATCTCGACGAGGTTGGTCATGCGAGCTTGGGCACCCTGGCGTGAAAATCGGTGGCGCGCTGGAACGCGGCGCCGATCCGAAGCAGAACCGCTTCCTCGAAGGAGCGGCCGATCAGCTGCATGCCGACCGGCAGACCCGTCTTCGTGAAGCCGGAGGGAATCGAGAGCGACGGCAGGCCGAGATAGTTGACCGGGCGGGTGAAGCGCGTCAGCCGCTGCAGCACCGCGTCGGCGCCCGGACCATTGCCGACATCACTCTCGGCAATCGTGGGCGCCGGCACCGGCGACGACGGCGCGATCACCGCATCGACCCCGTTGACCGCCGCGTTGTGCGCGGCGAGCGCGGGACCACGCCAGCGCATCGCCTCGAGATAGGTGACCGCCGGAGTGGTCAGGCCGTTCTGCAGCCGCATCAGGACCTGCGCGCCGTAATCCTGCGGCCGCTCGATCATCCAGCGCTTGTGGAAGGCGGCAGCCTCGACCGCGAGCACCAGCTGCGATGCCGAAGAGAGCTGGCGCTGATCGGGCAGCTCGACCTTGACGATCTCGGCGCCCTCTTTCTTCAAGGTGGCGACGGTCTCGTCGAGGATACGCGCCACCTCAGGGTCGAGGTCGTCGACATAGAACGCCGTCGGCACGCCGATCTTCAGGCCCTTCAGCGACTGTTTGGTCGCGGCCATATAGTCCGGGACCGGCTGCGTCGACGCCGTCAGATCCTCGGGGTCGGCGCCGGCCATCAGGCCGAGCAGCAGCGCGCAGTCCTCCGCGGTCTGCGCCAGCGGACCGACGGTATCGAGCGACTGCGACAGCGGCATCGCACCGGCGCGGCTGATGCGGCCGACCGTCGTCTTCAGGCCGGTGACGCCGGAGAAATGCGCCGGCATGCGCACCGAGCCACCGGTGTCGGAGCCGAGCGCCGCGAAGGTGAGCCGCGCTGCAACCGCCGAACCCGAGCCCGACGAGGAGCCGCCGGTGATGTGCTCGGTGTTCCAGGGATTGCGCACCGCGCCGTAATGCACGTTGTGGCCGGTCGGCCCATAGGCGAACTCGACCATCTGCAACGAGCCGAGCCGGACCTGTCCGGCATCCTTCAGCCGCTGCAGGGCGGTCGCAGTCGTCTTCGGCACGAAGTCGCGGCGTATCAGCGAGCCGCAGGTCACGACCTTGCCGGCGTCGTAGTACATGTCCTTGTGCGCCAGCGGCACGCCATGCAGCACACCGCGACTATTGCCCTTGGCGAGCGCGGCATCGGCCTCGGTGGCGGCGGCCAGCGCCTGCTCGGATTCGATCGCCATATAGGCGTTGAGGCGCGGCTGCCATTCCGCAACGCGATGCAGCACGGCGCGCGTCACCTCATGCGAGGAAACTTTCTTGTCGGCGATCGCCTTGGCGACCGCGGTCAGCGTCATCAGGGCCGGATCAGAACTCATTTCGACACCTTCTCGATCTTCTGCGCGATCTGCGCCAGCAGGAAGCTCGCGGGTTCGAGATCGAAGGGCAGCGTACCGGAGATCGGTGCGAAGCCGTCGAATGCCGGCCCGATCGAATTGGCGATCCGGGTGGCGACTTCGTCGTCGGCGGGCACGTCGGCGACGTGCGCGATCACCTTGACATCCTTGGGAGTAGGTCTGGTCATGCCGCGTTTTCTCCTTTTGCTTTTGTCGGCGCGCGGCTGTG
This sequence comes from Bradyrhizobium sp. USDA 3315, assembly GCF_054056795.1. Classification (NCBI taxonomy): domain Bacteria; kingdom Pseudomonadati; phylum Pseudomonadota; class Alphaproteobacteria; order Hyphomicrobiales; family Nitrobacteraceae; genus Bradyrhizobium; species Bradyrhizobium sp. USDA 3315. The sequence goes on from NZ_JBSRYP010000001.1 coordinate 1,242,710, forward strand.
CCCCGAGCCAGGAATGGCCATGTAGCACGCCGCTTGATGGCTCATTGTATCGAGATCGCTGAGTTTTGGCGTGTCGTTTGCGCAGAGCGGCTCCGCAAACGGGCAACGGGTGTGAAACCGGCAGCCCGGCGGCGGATCGATCGGATTGGGCGGATCGCCCGAGATCGGCGGCACCTCGGTGCGCTTGTCGGGATCGGATGACGGCATCGCCGCCAGCAGCGCGCGGGTATAGGGATGCGCCGGCGCGTCCCAGACCGCATCGACCGGGCCGAGTTCGACGACCTCGCCGAGATACATCACCAGCACGCGGTCGGAGATGTAGCGGACGACGTTGAGATCGTGGCTGATGAACAGATAGGTCAGGCCGAATTCCCGCTTCAGGTCAGCGAGCAGATTGAGCACCTGCGCCTCGACCGATTTATCCAGCGCGGAAACCGCTTCATCGAGGATCACGAGCCGCGGCGACAGCGCGAGCGCACGCGCGATATTGACGCGCTGCCGCTGGCCGCCGGACACTTCGTGCGGATAGCGGTTGGCGAAAATCTCCGGCCGCAGGCCGACCTTGCCGAGCAATTCGCGCGCCAGCGTCCGCGCCGTGTCGTCGGCCATGCCGTGGACCTTTGGCCCGAAGGCGATCGATTCCTCGATGGTGAGGCGCGGATTGAGCGAGGCGTAGCTGTCCTGGAACACCATCTGCACGCCGCGCCGCAAATCGCGCAGCGAGAGCGACGGACCGACCTGCCGGCCGTCATAGATGATATCGCCGGCATCGCGTGCCATCAGGTGCATCAACAGCCGCGCCGTAGTCGACTTGCCGCAGCCGGATTCGCCGACGATGCCGACGGTCTCGCCCTTCATGACCGCGAAGGTGACGTCGTCGACGGCGCGCACGGTCTTGCGCGGGCTGAACAGGCCGCCGCGCACCGGGAAGTGCTTGGTCAGTCCCTTGACCTGCAGCAGCGGCTGCGCGGCGCCGCCGATGTCGGCGACCGGCTCCAGCATATCGACGGAGAGATTGGCGTCGCTCATGCTCTAATTCCTGATGTCCATGGCGCTGCGCATGCCGTCGCTGAGCAGATTGAAGCAGATCGAGACCGCGAAGATCATCGCGCCCGGCAGCGCCGCGACCCACGGATTGACGTAGATCGCAGTACGCAGCGTGTTCAGCATCAAGCCCCATTCCGGCTCCGGCGGCTTGGTGCCGAGCCCGAGGAACGACAGACCGGCCGCGAGGATCATCGACACCGAGATCAGGCCGGTGGCGTAGACGAAGATCGGGCCGAGCACATTGCCGAGCATGTGGACGCGCATGATGGTGAAGGGCCCGGCGCCGGACGCGCGCGCCGCCTCGACGAAATCCATGTTGCGGACGCCGGTGGTGACGCTTTCGGCGACGCGGGTGATCTGCGGCACGAACACAATGGTCAGCGACACGATCGAATTGGTGATGCCGGCGCCGAGCGCGCCCGAGATCGCAATCGCCAGCAGCACCGAAGGAAAGGCGTAGAACACGTCGACGGTGCGCATGATCGCGGTGTTGAGCTTGCCGCCGACATAGCCGGCGACGAGGCCGAGCGAGGTGCCGATCACGAACGCGAAGATCACCGGCAGGATGCCGATGACCAGCGACAGCCGTCCGCCATAGATCAGCCGCGCCAGCATGTCGCGACCGAGCTCGTCGGTACCGAGCGGATAGCCCGGCGTGCCGATATGGCGCAGGCGGCGGATCATCGAGCCCTGATAGGGATCCGCAAGATGCAGCCACGGCGCCAGCAGCGCGGAGGCAAAGATCAGCACCAGGATGATGGCGCAGGCCATGCTGACCTTGTCGCGCCTGATACGGCGGGCAACCGTCGCCCAATAGCCGCGCGCCTTGGTGGTCGGGGCAGCCTGCAACGCAGTATCGCTCATCGCGCTCATGCTCTAGCTCCGCTTGATGCGCGGATCGATCGCGGCCTGCGCGATGTCGACCAGGAGGTTAAGCAGCACGAAGAACAGCGCCAGCACCAGGATCGTGCCCTGCAGCAGCGGCAGATCGCGCTGGAAGATCGCCGAGTTCAACAGCAGGCCCGAACCCGGCCAGGAGAACACGGTCTCGATCAGGATCGAGCCGCCCAGCATGTAGCCAAGCTGCAGGCCCATCACCGCGAGCGCGGTCGGCGCCGCATTCTTGATGACGTGGCGGAACACATCCGTCTCGCGCAGGCCTTTTGCGCGCAGCGCCTCGACGAAATCCTGGCTCAGGATGTCGCCGGTCAGCGCGCGCACCGTGCGGGTGACGATGCCCATCGGGATCACCGAGGTGGTGATCGCCGGCAGAACCAGATAACGCAGATGCTCCCAGTCCCACGCCCAGGCGCCGGAGCCGCCGGGACCTGCGCCGACGGCGGGCAGCCAGTTGAGCTGCACCGAGAAGATGATGACCAGCACCATGCCGAGCCAATAATGCGGCAGCGACACGCCGGCTATTGCCACCGAGGTCGCGACCTTGTCGACCCAGGTGTCGCGGAAATAGCCGGCGATCAGGCCGAACAGCAGGCCGAGCGTAAAGCCGATCATCGCGGCCGCGATCGCCAGCATCACGGTGTTGCCGACGGCGCGCATCACCTCGGTCAGGACGGGCCGCCCGGTTGCGATCGAATTGCCGAGATCGCCATGGATCGCGCGCCACAGCCACAGGCCGAATTGCACCGGCAACGGGCGATCGAAGCCGTAGGCCGTGCGCAATTGGGCGGCGAGCTCCTGCGAGGCATCGGCGGGCAGCACCGCGACCAGGGGGTCGCCGGGCGTGATGTGCACCAAGAGGAAGCACACCAGCGCCACGCTGAGCACGATCGGAATGACGTAGACGATCCGTCTGGACGTATAGGCGAACACGTTGCGTTCTTTCTTCCTTCTCCCCTTGTGGAAGAAGGTGGCGCGCCGAGCGCGCCGGATGAGGGTTTCTATCCGCGGATACAATCATTTCATCTCAGGGAGGCGTGTCCGCGGAGACAACCCCTCACCCGGCTTCGCTCTCGCGAAGCCACCCTCTCCCACAAGGGGAGAGGGTGCACCTATTGCGCGACTAGCGCCTCACGGCGCGACCGTGACCGGCGAGAAGTCGACGAACCAGCTCTTCGGCTGCACAAAGCCCTTGATCTTCGGGCTCATCGCGCGCGGTGCGACGTCGTGGGCGACATAGAGGAAGGCCGCGTCGTCGACCGAGGCCGCATGCAGCTCGGCCAGCGCGGCGTCGCGCGCCGCCGGCTCGAAGGTCTGGCGGGCCTTCTTCACCAGCTCGTCGAACTTCGGGTTGTTGTTGAAGCCCCAATTGTTCGATACCGGCGGCGCCATGCCCGACTGCAGGAAGCGCACCAGCGCGAAGAACGGATCCATCGCCGCATAGGTGACGTTGATGGCGTTCGAGCCGTTGGCGGTCGGATCCTTGGTGCCGCGCCGCCAATTGGTGAACAGCGTATTCCACTCGATGACGTCGAGCTGCACATCGAAGTAGCACTCGGCCAACGCCTGTTGCAGATACTCGTTCATCGGCAGCGGCAGCATCTGGCCCGAGCCCGATGCCGAGGTCTGGATCTTGACCGTCAGCTTCTTGTTCGGACCGAAGCCCGCCTCCTGCATCAGCTTCTGCGCGGCCGGCTTGTCGTACTTGATCTGGAAGGTCGGGTTGCCGCGCCAGGGATGGCCGGGCTCGAACGTGCCGGTGGCCGGCACCATCAGGCCGGCAAGCAGGCCGTCACGCAGCCCTTCGCGATCGATGCAGAGATTGGCCGCCTTGCGGACGCGGATGTCGTTCCAAGGCGAGCCCTCGACGCGCGAGAACTGCCACGGCCAGACATGCGGCTCCTCGTTGGAATAGAGGTTGAAGCCACGCTGCTTGATCTCGGGCAGCGCGTCCGGCGCCGGCGCCTCGATCCAGTTGACCTGCCCCGACAGCAGCGCCGCCGTCCTGGCATTGGCCTCCGGCATCGGCAACAGCACCATCTTGTCAGCCTTCGGCACCCGTGCCTTGTCCCAGTAGTTCTCGTTCTTCACCAGCTCGAGCCGTTCGCGCGGGGTGAAGCTCGACATCTTCCAGGGGCCGGTGCCCGCCGCGTCCTTGGCGAACGCGGCCCACGCGGCCTGCGACTTCGCCTTGGCGTCGGCGCCTTCGGCCTTGTCGTAGAATTTCTGCCACTTGGCCGGGCTCGCCATGAACAAATTGGTGAGGTTGATCGGCAGGAAGCTGTCCGGCTCCTTGGTGGTCAGCTCCACCGTCATGTCGTCGATCTTGCGCGCCGAGACCAGCGTCGGCATGCGCGAGGCGGTGACGCCGACCTGGCTCGCATCGTATTGCGGCGCGTCCTGCTTCAAGACCTTGTCGACGTTCCAGACCACGGCGTCGGCATTGAACGGCGAGCCGTCATGAAAGGTGACGCCGGAGCGCAGCTTGAAAATCCACTTGGTCTTGTCGGCATCGTCGACCTTCCACTCGGTCGCAAGGCCGGGGATCATCGCGCTCGCCTTGTCCGACGACGACAGGTCCCACATCGTCAGCGCGTCATACATCGTAAGCCCAGTGAAGCGATTGCCCTCAAAGCCCTGGTCGGGCTGACCGAGCGTGCGCGGAATATCGGCAGCGGTCATGCCAATGCGCAGCACAGTCTCGGCGCTGGCGATCGCCGGCACGCCTGTGGCTATCGCAAGCGCCAGCATGATCGCCGTCGCATTGGTTTTCCTGTTACGCATCTGAGCAGCCCCTTCGAGTCTGGTGACGTTTTGGTGATTATTTCTTGGGCAAGCGTATGCAATGCCTGTGCCAAGGGGAATAGTTCATCAGCAAATAACCGCCGGGCGCGTCATTTCTTCCCACCTCGGGCCCGAACGGAGCGAAGATGCCTATTCTGGCATCATGCTTGCAGGATTTGGCTCCAACGTCTTTCCAACGGAGCCTTCATATGCGTGCGCGCAATTCGATCCTGATGGCGGCAATGGCGCTTGCCTTGACCGCGGGCTGGCCGGCCATGTCGGCGCAAGCCGAGTCCATTGTGCGCTACGGCATTTCGATGGCCGACATTCCGCTGACCACCGGCCAGCCCGATCGCGGCGCCGGCGCCTATCAGTTCACCGCCTACACGATCTACGATCCGCTGGTTGCCTGGGAGATGGATGTTGCCGACCGGCCGGGCAAGCTGGTGCCCGGGCTTGCGACCGAATGGAAGGTCGACGACAACGACAAGACCAAATGGCGCTTCACGCTGCGCAAGGGCGTCAAATTCCACGACGGCAGCGACTTCAATGCCGACGCGGTGATCTGGAATCTCGACAAGGTGCTGAACGACAAGGCACCGCAGTTCGACAAGCGGCAGAGCGCGCAGGTCAAGACCCGCCTGCCTTCGGTTGCGAGCTACGCCAAGGTCGACGATTTCACCATCGAGATCACCACCAAGACGGTCGACTCCTTCTTCCCCTATCAGATGCTCTGGTTCCTGGTCTCGAGCCCCGCGCAATATGAAAAGCTCGGCAAGGACTGGGACAAGTTCGCCAGTCAGCCCTCCGGCACCGGTCCGTTCAAGTTGACCAAGCTGGTGCCGCGCGAGCTCGCCGAACTGACGAAGAACCCGGACTATTGGGACAAGAAGCGGCTTGCGAAGGTCGACAAGATGATCCTGATTCCGATGCCGGAGGCGCTGACCCGCACCAACGCGCTGCTGGCCGGCCAGGTCGACCTGATCGAAACGCCGGCGCCCGACGCCGTGCCGCAGCTCAAGGCCGCCGGCATGAGGATCGTCGACAACGTGACACCGCATGTCTGGAACTATCACTTGAGCGTGCTGCCGGGCTCGCCATGGACCGACATCCGCCTGCGCAAGGCGCTCAACCTCGCGATCGACCGCGACGCGGTGGTTGGCCTGATGAACGGCCTCGCCAAGCCCGCCAAGGGCCAGGTCGATCCGTCGAGCCCGTGGTTCGGTGAGCCGACGTTCGAACTGAAATACGATCTCGCGGCCGCCAGGAAGCTGGTGGAGGAAGCCGGCTATTCGAAGGACAAGCCGCTGAAGACGACTTTCATCATCGCCCAGGGCGGCACCGGGCAGATGCTGTCGCTGCCGATGAACGAGTTCCTGCAGCAGAGCTTCAAGGAGATCGGCATCGACATCGACTTCAAGGTGGTCGAGCTCGAGACATTATATACGCACTGGCGCAAGGGCGCGGCGGACGAGATGAATGCCGGCATCACCGCTAACAACATCGCCTATGTCACGTCGGATCCGCTCTACGCCATCGTTCGGTTCTTCCACTCCGGCCAAGCGGCGCCGGTCGGCGTCAACTGGGGCGGCTACAAGAACCCGAAGGTCGATGCGTTGATCGACGAGGCCAAGCAGACCTTCGATTCCGCCAAACAGGATGCGCTGCTGGCGCAGGCACACGCGCTGATCGTCGACGATGCCGCGCTGGTGTGGGTGGTGCACGACACCAATCCGCACGCGCTGTCGCCGAAGGTGAAGACCTTCGTGCAGGCGCAGCACTGGTTCCAGGATCTGACCCAGATCGGGCTGGAATAGACATTCCATCGTCGTCCCGGCCTAGCGCGCAACTGCGCACGGGAGCCGGGACCCATACGCCGCGGCCGCCGCAATGGGCACGCGGCGAGACGATCTTCCGTCAACGACCATTCGTGGTTATGGGTCCCAGCCTTCACCGGGACGACAGCGGGCTTGCGTCGGCTATTTCGTCGTCAACGCGAATGCGCCGTTCCAGTCGTCGGGCGGCGGCTCCTTCTGGAAGGCGTGGATGCGCGCCTCGTAGAGGCGGTAGAGATATTGCAGCGTCTGCGCGTCGTCGGTCTTGCGGCCGCGTTCGATCGCGGCGAGCGCGCCGTCCCAATCGCGGCTGCGGTAGCAGGCGAGCATCTCGATGGTCAGGTTGCGCAGCCGCTGGAAGCGGCCGGAGCTCGCGACATCCTCGCGGCCGGCAATCGCATAGATCACCTCGGGCTCCTTCTTGCCCTTGACCATGATGAAGTCGAGCTCGAGGATCGCAAACTTCTCCTTCACCGCGAGCGCGGTCTTCGATCCCACGATGATCGGGAAGCCGTACTCCTTGGACTGTCCCTCGAGCCGCGAGGCCAGATTGACGCTGTCGCCGAACACCGAATAGTCGAAGCGCACATCGGAGCCCATATTGCCGACCACGCAGGAGCCGGTGTTGAGACCGACACCGATGTTGAGCGGCACATAGACGTGGCCGCCGTCCTTCGCTTCCTGCTCGCGCTCCCGGTTGAGGTCGTCGACGCGCTCCAGCATGTCGAGCGCCGCATCGCAGGCGTTGAGCTGGTGCTGCTTGTCATCGAGCGGCGCGTTCCAGAACGCCATGATGGCGTCGCCCATATATTTGTCGATGGTGCCCTTGCGGGCGAGGATTGCGTTGGAAAGCGGAGTAAGGAAGCGGTTCATCAGCGCCGTAAGGCCCTGCGGATTGCTCTTGTAGGTTTCCGAGATCGAGGTGAAACCGCGCATGTCCGAGAACATGATGGTCATCTCGCGTTCCTCGCCGCCGAGCACCAGCCGCTCCGGCGACTGCGCCAGCTGCTCGACCAGCGCGGGCGACATGTACTGCACGAATTGCGACCTGATCTGTCGACGCTGCTGCTGCTCGCGCACGAAGGCGGAGAAGATCAGCGTGAGATAGATCGCCGTGGTCGACATCAGCGGATAGGTGAAGTCGATCAGCAGCCGGTGCTGGGAATAGAAGTACCAGGACGTGCCGATCAGCACCGAGGCAAACATTCCGCCGACGGCGACCAGCGTGATCGGACCGAACTTCGGCGCGAAGGCGATCACCAGGAGCCCCATGATCAGTGCGGCGAAGAACTCGATGCCGATGCCGTAATTCGGCTGCGAAACGACATCGCCGGTCAACGCGCTCTCCAGCACCTGGGCATGGACCTCGACACCGGGCATCGCCGGCGTCACCGGCGTCGTCTTGATGTCGTTCAGCCCGGTTGCTGAGGTGCCGATCACGATCAGCTTGCCGGCAATTCGGTCCGGTGAGACGCGCCCGTCCAGCACATCGACCGCCGAGACATAGATCGAGGGATCGCGGCGGGCGTAGTGGATCCAGAGTTGGCCGTGGAGATCGGTCGGGATCGCAAAGCCCTTGAGACCCAGGCTCTTGATACCGGCCTTGTCGGCCTTGATCAGGATCGTGCCGGAGCCGCTCGCCACCCGCAGCATCTCGAAGCTCAGCGACGGCATGGTGATGCCCTGCGCCACCATGATCATCGGCACGCGCCTGACGATGCCGTCGCGCTCCGGCCTGATCGTGAACAGGCCGCGCCCGGCAGCCGCCTCCTCGAGCACCGGCACGTTGCGCAGCAGCCCCGGGAACATGTACATGAAAGGCTGCGGCTCCTCACCGAGCATCGCAAGTCCGGTGACCGGAAGCTTTTCGTTGAGGTCGGCGCGCACGTTGGGCCCGCCGGATTCGCCGAGCACCACGCGCGAGTTCTTGATGGCCTCGGCCATGATGCTGTCGTTGCTCGGCAGTTGCCGCAGCCTGGCGCGCATCTCCTCATCGAGGCTGCTGAACGTATCGGCGGCGATATCGGGGTTGAGACGATCCGGCTCGGAGAACACCGCGTCGAACGCGATCACCACGGCGCCGAGCCGGGTGAGATTGGTGACGATGTCGGCGAGCCGGGTCCGTGGCCACGGCCACTGTCCGAGCCGGGGATCGGCGAGGCTCTTTTCGTCGATGTCGACGATGGTGACGGGCCGCGCGGTCTTCTGGCGCGGTTGCAGCGCCTGGAATGTGTCAAACGTCCTGACGCGAAGCTCCTGAACCGGAGCCGGATCCACGATCCGCAGCGCAGCAATGCCGATCAACAGCGCCACGCAGACCAGCCGCGCGTAGCCGAAGCGCCGTGCGAACCACCTACGTATCGCCTTCAGCCGTTTCATGCCATCTGGATATCACGCGCGCAGAATTGTTCCAATCGAGCAAGCATGCGCAGTGCACAATCAGCCGGACCAGCCCCCCGGCGGCACGGCCGGGCGTCCGTCACGTAAAATGAATAATGAAGTCGTTCTGGGACAGGCTCGCCTTCGCGACATTGTGCAATGTGATCGTGTCTGCGCTGTCGATCGTGATCAGCGTGTCCGCTGAATTGGTCGGCGATGTCGCAACATGCTGATCGAACCAGGTGCTGAAGGTGCTTGCCGAGACGACCGTGGACAGGTCGATCTGGTCCTCGCCTGGCGTGAAGTTCAGGATCGTGTCGTGGTTGAAGTTCGGCGCAAACACGAACTTGTCCTGATAACCCGACCCGAAGAACACGTCCTTGTCGCTGGTCCCGGTCAGAATCACGGGCTCGGGCCGGTCCTGTTGGACGTTGAAGATCAGGTTGACCGTATCGGTTGCGCCATGGCCATCGGTCACGGAGAGCGCGATCGTGTCGGTCGCTGGAGCTGTCTGGCCGGGGTTGTAAATGAGGCCCGGCGATCCAAGCGCGGTGTTGATGCTGGAGAGAAGCCCCTCCTGCGACGAAGGTGCAACGCTGCTGCCCGCACCGGGCGTCGTCGCCGCGGCCATGGTGAAAGTCTCGTCGGCCGTCGCATCGGCGTCCGTCACGGTCAGGCCGGAGATCGTCTCGGTCCCGTTGGGATGTTCGGTGATACTGACGTTGTCGGTGTGGATCACGGGCGCGTCGTTGGCGCCGATCACGTCGATCGTCAGCTTCGCGGTCCCGACGGCGCCATGCGCGTCGATCGTCTCCACATCGAACGTGTCGGCATAGGTGCCCTTGCCCAACGCGTTGATCGCGGCAGCATCGGGAACATAGCTGTAGGTGCCGTCCGGGTTGACGGTAAGCGAGCCGTAGAGGCCCGCGATCTGCGTGACCGCAGTGTGGTCCGAATTGAGCGCGGCATAAGTCAGCGTCGCGGTTTCGCCATGGTCGACGTCGTTGCCATGGAGCGTGCCGGTCAGCGTGCCGAACGTGTCGTTATCGGCGGTATCGGTGAGCGTGCCGGCATTGACGTCGGCGAGTATCGGCGCGTCGTTGGCGCCGTTGATCGTGATCGTCACAGGCTCGTTGATGATGCCGCCATGGTGGTCGTCGATCTGGATCGTGTAGGTCAGCGTCAGCGTCTCGCCGAGGGCGAGATAGTCGAAATTCTGGTCCGCGGCCGAGAACGTCCAGGTCGACGATCCGATTGAACCGCCGGTCCCGTCCGTCAACGTCCCCAGCGACAGCCAGTTCAGGATCGTGGCCTCGTCGGGCAGGCCCGTCGTCGCCCCGGATTCGGCGACGCCGGTGATGGTCATGGTGTGGGTGTCGCTGAGATCCACATCGGTGAAGGTCACGGTGCCGGATGCGCTGTCCAGCGTCGATGAACCGGTCGTATCGGGTTGTTCGGGGATGATGGCCGCCTGAGGTGCCGACGTGACGATCGGCGCGTCATTGCTGCCGGTAATCGTGATCGTCACCGGTTGGCTGATCACGCCGCCATGATGGTCTTTGACCTCGACCGTATAGGTCAGCGTCAGTGTCTCACCGTCGGCAAGATAATCGAAATTGCGGTCGGCGGCCGAGAAGGTCCAGGCCTGGGATCCGGCGACCCCGCCGGTCGAATCGGTCAGCGTCCCCAGCGAGAGCCAGTTCAGAATCGTGGACTCGTCCTCAGGCAGGCCTGTGGTCGTTCCGGATTCCGCGACGCCGGTGATGGACACGATGTGGGTGTCGCTGAGATCGACGTCGGCAAATGTCACCGCGCCCTGGGCCACGTCGAGCTTGATCGATCCGGTCTCGCCGATCATCTCGGGGACCGTGGCGGTCGGCGGCTCCGACGTGAACGTCGGCGCGTCGTTGGTGCCCGTGATGGTGATGGTGACGGGCTGGGTGACGACGCCGCCGTGATGGTCGTCGACCTGGATCAGGTAAGTCAGCGTCAACGTCTCACCGACGGCGAGATAGTCGAAATTTCTGTCGGCGGCCGAGAAGGTCCAGGCGCGCGATCCGGTTACGCCGCCGGTCGAATCCGTCAGCGTGCCGAGCGACATCCAGCCCAGTATCGTCGCCTGATCGGGAAGCCCCGTGGTAACGCCCGTTTCGGTGACGCCGGCAACGGTGACGCTGTGGGTGTCGCTGAGATCGACATCGACGAAGGTCACGGTACCGGATGCGGTATCCGGCACGACCGAGCCGGTCGTCTCCTCGGCTTCAGTGATGGCGGCCGCCTGGGTCGGCGAGGTGATCACCGGCCTGTCGTCGGTGCCGACGATCGTGATGGTGACCGGCAGCGTGACGACGCCGCCCTGATGGTCGTCGATCTCGACCGTGTAGGTCAGCGTCAGCGTCTCGCCGGTGGCGAGATAGTCGAAGCTCCTGTCGGCGGCCGAGAACGTCCAGGAGCGCAATCCCGTCACGCCATCGGTCGAATCCGTCAGCGCGCCCAACGACAGCCAGCTCAGCACGGTGGCATGGCTGGCAAGTCCGGTGGTGACGCCGGCCTCGGTGACGCCGGTGATGGTGACCGTATGCGTGTCGGTCAGATCCGCATCGGTAAATGTCAGCGTGCCGTGCGCCGTATCAGGCTGGGCGGAATTCGTCGTTGCTGGGAGTTCGGTGATCGAACCGGCCTGCGCCGAGGACGTCACCACCGGGGAGTCGTTGGTGCCGGTGATCGTGATCGTGAAGGTCTTGAACGTGGTCTCGTTGTTCGGTGCGAAATTGTTATCGACGCGCGCGACATAGGCCAGCGTCAGCGTTTCTCCGGCAGCCAGGAAGTCGAACGCGCTGTCGGCAAGGTTGTAGGTCCAGGTCGCCGAACCGGCATTCTTGTTGTTCGGATCGGGCTCGAGCAGCAACGGGATCTCGACGGTCTTGATGGCCGCAAGCTGCGCTGCCGTCAGCGATGAGGTCACGTCGCTGCCGTTGGCGTCCCGGTAGCTGAACGCGGAATAGTCGACCTTCGCACTCGGTATGTCACCGACATTGAGGTCCAGCCATTTGATCTGGCCCGTCGCGGTGTCGAACAGCCCGCTTTGGGTCAGCCCCGGCCGCTCGGTAAACGCCGCGTCCTGGGTCACGACCTGCGGCGGCCCCGGGATGTGCTCGATCCTGCTGTTGGGAACGCCGCCGGCCTGAGGGCCGGTCGTGTTGACGAAGGTCAGCAGAATGATGATCGGCGCGCCACTGTCGCTGCTGGTGAGCTTGAAGCTGCTCGAGACCGGGACGACGCTGTCCGTGAAGTTGGTGGTGAGCTTGGTGTTGGGATTGTTGTTGTCCGTGAACTTCAGCGCAAAGACGTCGGAGATCAGCTTCTGCGCATCGGTCGACAGTTGCGCCGACGAGACGAAGCTGACGCTGCCCTGGCCGTTGACAATGGTCTGGGTGCCGGCCTGATCGACGGTCGCGATCGGATTGAGCGTCGTCTTGTCGAACAGGATGTAGGAGCCGGTGCTGCCATCGGGCTCGACCAGCACCTGGAATTTGGCCGGCGGCACGCCGCCGGTGCCCTGCACGTCGAAATCGATCTCGACCAGCACCGCGGTGCCGCGGATGCCCATGGTCGCGACCGGCGTATCGACCTTCATGTCGCCGTGCTTGGCGGTCGCGCCGGCCACGAAGGAGATCGTGCCCGAGACCAGACTCATCAGCGACGTATTGCTCGACCCGTTCGGGTCGTAGATCATTTCGTTCAGCACCATCTTGGCGTTCGGTCCGAGACCGAACACGGTGCCGTCGATGAAGGTGATGCCGAGCGTCGAGTCGCCGCCGGACTGCACCACGTCACCCTTGTTGACGTTATCGCCCTGGTTCAGGACGATCGCGACGCCGTTGCGGATTGCCGTGGCGTTCCCGGTCAGCTTGGTGACATGGCCGATGACCTTGGCCGGCTCCGCCGCGCCGCCGGCCTGGGCATATTGGGTGTAGCCGGTGAGTGCGTTGACGAGATCGCCGGTGAGATGCGCGCCGTCAGGCGACGCCAGCGGCGCGCGCTTTTCGCCCTTGAAGTAGTCGTGCAGGACGAGTTCCCGATCGTCCTTCGCGATGACGAGATCGAGCCCGGTCCGCTTGAAGTCGCCGGTGAACAGCAATTGCCCGTCGTCGACGATGATCGCGCCGGGCGGAGCATGCGTGGAAACGCTGTCGACGTGCACGTATCCACGGGCATAAGCGTCCGTGTTCGGCAACAGGCCGTCGAATTTCTCGACAAAGTTCACTGCGGATCACCGCACGAGAGTTAATATTGTTAAAATATCCGAATGATTATGCCTGCATATCATCGGATAAAGCTTGGCGAAACCACTCTGTGCTTGCGCAAGGTGGTCCTGTAGTGCGGTTTGACTGGATGTGACTTGGCTCACGCTGTGAAGAGCCGTGTAGTTCGGATTCGCCTGACGGTACCATAAGGTGGGATTTAAGCCAAGATACGTACTGAGCCACGTATTCGTGGTATTGATTGGCATTTCTGTACTTGCCTCTATTTCCCCTTAGCCCAGAGCGGGCATTTGACCCCAATTTCCCGGCCAAAGCTGTGACTTAGCTTACAAATCACAGCAGTCCCGTGCGCGGACCGGCCGGGTTAACCAGAAGGCAAGGATGAGTTGCAAAGCAGTGGAAAAAGGTTCGCCGCTTCCTTTCACAAACCGGTAAAGTTTTCGGGACCCCAAGCAGGCGCCCTTTAGCCTCTTCCCCTGATTCCCCACATCTTAAGTCGATTCGAAGGGATCGTTCGCCATGCTGCCCGGCATGAAACGATCCGGTCGCGTGCGCGGTGCAATGTCCACCCGCCGAAGAGCGGACAGGGGGTGTCGGATGAGATTCTCGCTTCGCCCGCATGCGCTGCGCGCCGTCACGCTGGGCTTCGGCCTGGCCCTGGCCGCGCCGGTTGCCGAGCTCAATGCCGCTTCGCTGCTTTCGCCCGGTCCGGCGACGCTGATCAGAAAATCGACCGAGCCGTTCGGCCTGACCACCAGCCTGCTTGCCGACGGCGGCCTGCACGACAAATGGCTCGGCGTGCAGCGCCAGCTCGCCGACGAATTGGAGCAACTGGCAGCCTGCGAGAGCGACCGCGCCGGCTGCGCGTCGCCGGCGGCGCTGCGATTCCTGGCGATCGTCGATGCCGGACGGGCGCGTCAGGGTCGCGCCCGGCTCGGCGAGATCAACCGCGCGATCAACCTTGCGATCCGTCCGGGCAGCGATCTTGCGGCCTATGGCGAGCCCGACGTCTGGGCGACGCCGCTCGCCACCTTCGCCCGCGGCAGCGGCGACTGCGAGGACTATGCGATCGCGAAACTCGTGGCGCTGCGCAAGGCCGGCGTGGCTCCGGAAGATCTGCGGATCGTCGTCCTGCATGACCTCGTCGGCGGCGAGGACCATGCGGTGGTCGCGGCGCGGCTCGACGGCCGCTGGCTGACGCTCGACAACCGCCGCATGGCGATGATCGAGGACAGCGACATCAGGAGTTTTCGGCCGACCTTCGTGATCGACCAGCACGGCGTCAGCCGCTATGTCGATGCCCCGCTCGTCGCCGAGGCCGCTTGGCGGCCGGCGGCGCGGTAACTGACTGCGTCATTCCGGGGCGATGCGAAGCATCGAACCCGGAATCTCGAGGTTCCCCGGTGCGCAACTGCGCACCTGCGGTCTGGTGCTGACGCACCATCCCGGAACGACGGTATCGAGGGATGTCCCGCACCAACCCCGTCAGAACATCAGATTATCCTTCACCAGCACCCAGCGGCCGCCCTTGACCTGCTGCACTTGGGTGATGGTGTTGGCGAGATGATCCGTCTTGGAGAACTTGGTCGGCGGCGAGCTGAAGATGTCGAGGAATTTGTCGCCTGACTCCAGCGAGTCCAGCATCTTCTGGCCAGAGAGATCCTTGCCCGCCTTCTGCGCGTAAAAGGCGAAGGTCATCACCGCGTTGTAGCCGATGATCGCCTGGGTGTTGGCGTCGGTGTTGAACATCTTCTTGTAGTTCACCAGCCAGTCCTTCACCTTGCCCTTGGCCGTGTCCTCGTAGGGAATCTCGAAGCCCGAGGCCGCATAGAGCCCTTCGACGGCTTCCTTGCCGAGCGCCGGCACTTCGAGCACGTTGGTCGGGGTGGCGCCGAGGAAGGTCACGTCCCAGCCGAGCTTCTTGGCCTCGTTCATCGCGCCGATGGTCTCGCGGATCACGGTGCCGAGCACGACGAGGTCGCAGCCGTCGGCCTTCATCTTGGCGACCTGCGCCGAGAAGTCGGAGGCGCCGCGCTTGTAGCTCGTGACCGATGCCGGCTGCACCTTCATCGCGCCAAGCTGCTGGGTGAAGCCGTCGAGCACGTTTTTGCCGTACTCGTCATCCTGATGCATGATGCAGGGCTTCTTGAAGTTCTTCCACTCCATCATGTATTTGAGCGCAGCGCGCGTGCTCTCGACATAGGGCAGGAGGTTGTTGAACTTCAGCCGTTCCTGCGGCTTGGCGGGATCGAACTTGAAGGTGAATTCGGCGGCCGTCAGCGGGAACAGCTGCAACACGCCCGCATCGAACAGGATGTCCTGCGCGGCGAGCACGGTCGGCGAGCCCATCGGGCCGATCATCGCGAACACCTTGTCGCGCTCGACCATCTTCTGCGAGGCCAGCACCGCCTTCTTCGGATCGTAGCCGTTGTCCTCCAGGATCATCTTGATCTTGCGGCCGTTGATGCCGCCGCCGGCGTTGATCTCCTCAACCGCCATCTTCATGCCGTTGGACACCGGAACGCCCCAGACCTTGATCGGGCCGGACAAGTCCTGATGCGTTCCGATCACGATCTCGGTCGGCGAGATGCCTTCATTGGTGACCTTGGTCTGGGCTGCGGCCGGCAGACAGGTCAGCGCCAGCGCACTCACCGCAAGGCCCAGCGCCTTCAGCGATTTCGACATTGCAGTCTCCTCCTTACATGGCCCATGTTAAGCGAAGGGTCGGGCCTGCTCGCTCCTTCGCCAATTTCTTTCTCCTCGGCTATGCCACCGCGCGTTCGCCATACATGGCGGCGATCTCGGCCGCGTAGCGCTTATTCACGAAGCTGCGCTTCAGCTTCATGGTCGGCGTCAGCTCCTCGTCCTCGGGCGTGAGCTGGCGCTCGATCAGATAGAATTTCTTGACGGTCTCGACGCGCGCGAACTTGACGTTGACCGCCTCGACCTCGCGCTGGATCAGATCCTGGATTTCGCGTGCGCGGCACAGGCTCGCGTAATTGGTGAAGGGGATGTCGTGGTCCTGGGCGTATTTCTCGACATTCTCCTGGTCGATCATGATCAGGCAGGTGAGATACGGCCGCTTGTCACCGATCACGACCGCATCCGAGACATAGGGCGAGAACTTGAGCTGGTTCTCGATCTCGGACGGCGTGATGTTCTTGCCGCCGGAGGTGATGATGATGTCCTTCATCCGGTCGGTGATCTTGACATAGCCTTCATTGTCGATCGTCCCGACGTCGCCGGTGTGCAGCCAGCCTTTGGCGTCGATCGTCTCGGCGGTCCTCTCCGGCTGGTTGAGATAGCCCATGAACAGGAAATCGCCCTTGATCAGGATCTCGCCCTTCGGGCAGATCATCACCTCGCCCCAGGGCGCGGCCTTGCCGACCGAGCCGAGCTTGATGCGATCCGCCGGCATCATGGTCGCGACGCCGCAATTCTCGGTCTGGCCGTAGACCTCGCGCATGTCGATGCCGAGCGCGAGATACCAGCGGATCAGATCCGGCGAGATCGGCGCGGCGCCGGTCAGCGCAATCCGGCAGCGGTCGAGCCCGAGCATGCGGCGGATGTTGCGGAACACCAGCCAATAGGCCGCGCGGTTGGCGAGCCGCAGCGACAAGGGCGGCGTCTCGCCCTGCAGCCGGCACTCGGTCATCCGGTTGCCGATCGCGAGCGCGCGGGCATACATCCAGTTCTGGAACGGGGTCGCATCCTTCAGCGCGATGGTGATGCCGGAATAGAACTTCTCCCAGATCCGGGGCACCGCGAGGAACGCGGTCGGCTGCACCTCGCGAAGATTGTCCGGCACCGTCTCCGGGCTCTCGGCGAAATTCATCACCGATCCCAGCGCGAGCGAGAGGTAATAGCCGCCGACCCGCTCGGCGACGTGGCAGAGCGGCAGGAACACCAGCCGCTCCTCGCTGTCGGTCGAGGGGTAGAGATCGTTGGCGTGGCGCATCTGGTGCGTCACGCTGCGGTTGGAATGCATCGCGCCCTTGGGCGGGCCCGTGGTTCCGGAAGTGTAGACCAGGATCGCGAGATCGGAGGCGGTGCGGCTGCCGGTCATCTCGTCCCACAGCGCCGGATTGCCCCAGGCATGATTGCGGCCGAGCGACGTGAATTCCGCGAGCGACAGCACCATCGGATCGGAAAAGCCGGAGAGGCCTTCCATGTCGAACACGACGATCTTCTCCAGCGTCGGACAGCGCGACCGGCAGGTCAGCACCTTGTCGAGCTGCTCCTCATCCTCGACGAAGATCACCCGCGTGCGGGAATCATTGATGAGGTATTCGACCTGCGCCGCCGAATCGGTCGGATAGATGCCGGAGGAGACGCCGCCGGCGCACAGGATGCCCATGTCGGCATAGACCCATTCCGGCACCGCGTTGGCGATGATCGAGCCAACGTCGCCGGGACGGAAGCCTGTGGCATGCAGGCCGTAGGCGATGTCCTTGGAGATCTGCAGCCATTCGCGCCAGCTGGTCGGTTGCCAGATGCCGAACTTCTTCTCGCGGATCGCGGGCCTGTCGCCACGCGTTTGAACCGCGAGCAGAAAGCTCCTCGCGATCGTGTCGGCAACCGTCAGCACCGCTGGTCCGGCCATGCGCGCTCCCTCCTCTGCCGCCCGTCTCACGCGCCGGCTTGTGTTGCCGGTCTTGTTGGCGAAACGGGCCTGAAATCTAGCTCCAATCTCTTTCAGTGCCAAACCTTCCTCGGCGCCATTGCCGGCGCCCAGTCTTTCTCAGCGCCACGTCTTCTTCTTTTTCCAGCGCCGCTCGCCGCGCGCGCCGGCTTCCTTGGCGCCGAGATAGAACTCCTGGATATCGGGTGAATTCATCAGCCGCTCGCAGGTGTCGTTCATGACGACGCGGCCGATCTCCAGCACATAGCCGTAATGCGCGGTCTCCAGCGCGATCTTGGCATTCTGCTCGACCAGCAGGATCGACATGCCCTGCTCCTCATTGACGCGGCGGATGATGGTGAAGATCTCCTTCACCAGGATCGGCGACAGCCCGAGCGACGGCTCATCGAGCAGCAGCAGCGTCGGCCGGTTCATCAGCGCCCGCCCGATCGCCAGCATCTGCTGCTCGCCGCCCGAAAGCTGCCCAGCCGGCTGGCCGAGCCGCTCTCTCAATCGTGGAAAATAGCCGTAGACGCGCTCGAGGTCCTGCGCCACACCGTCGCGGTCCTTGCGCAGATAGGCGCCCATCATCAGGTTTTCGCGCACCGACAGGAACGGAAACACCTCGCGCCCCTCCGGCACATGGCTCAGCCCGAGCCGCACGATCCTGTCGGCCTCCATGCGCTGGATCGGCTTGCCGAGGAATTCGATCGAGCCCTTCTGCGGGTCGAGGATGCCGGAGATCGTCTTCAGGACCGTGGTCTTGCCAGCGCCGTTGGCGCCGAGCAGCGTCACGATCCGGCCGCGCGGCACCTCGAGGCTGATGCCGCGGATCGCCATGATCGGCCCGTAATAGCTTTCGATGTTGGAGAGCTTCAGGATGATGTCCGCTGTGCTCATGGCATCATCCTCATGCGCCGAGATACGCTGCGACGACGTCGGGATGGTGCTGCACCTCGGACGGCGAGCCCATCGCCAGCACGCGGCCGTAGTTCAGCGCGATGACGCGGTCGGAGACGCGGTTGACCAGCGTCATGTCGTGCTCGACCATCAGCACGGTGATGCCGAGCTCGCTCTTCATGTCGCGGATCCAGAACGACATGTCGTCGGTCTCCTCGACATTGAGGCCGGAGGACGGCTCGTCGAGCAGGATCAGCTTCGGCTCCGAGCACAGCGCCCGCGCCAGCTCGATCACCTTGCGCACGCCGTAGGGCAGTCCCGAGATCAGCTTGTCGCGGTAGGGCTCGAGATCGAGGAATTCGATCACCTGCTCGACGCGGCGGCGATGCGCCTTCTCGCCGGCGCGAACGCTCGGCAGGAACAATAGCTCCTGCCACAGCCGCGTGGTGGAATGGCGATGGCGGCCGACCAGGAGATTGCTCAGCACGGTCGCGTTCTCGAACAGCTCGATGTTCTGGAAGGTGCGGGCGATGCCGAGTTTCGCGATATCGTAGGCCGGCTCCTGGGTGATGTCCTGATCCTCGAAGAAGATCTTGCCGGAGGTCGGCGGATAGATCCGCGAGATCAGGTTGAAGATCGAGCTCTTGCCGGCGCCGTTGGGCCCGATGATCGAGAGGATCTCGCCCTTCTCGACCGCGAAGCTGACCGCATCGACCGCCTTGAGGCCCCCGAAATGCAGCGACAGGTTCTCGGCGCGGAAATAGCTCATCTGTTCCGCTCCGATTTCACATAGATCTTCTGCCGCTTGAAGGTGGCGCGCTTGTAGAGCGGGAACAGCTGGAAGAAGAGCTTGATCTTGAGCCAACGGCCATAGAGTCCGAGCGGTTCAAACAGCACGAACAGCACGATGATGATGCCGTAGATCGCGCCCTTCAGTCCGTTGGCGGAGGCGAAGGCTGCGACCGCGTCCTGGATCTGGCCCGCGCGCTCGGTGCCGGCGCCGAGGGTGGCAGCAATGCCGCCGATCACGCCGGGCATATCGTCCTTCAGATAGGTCAGGAACGGATCGATCATGACCAGGAAGATCGCGCCCAGCACCGCACCGTGCAGGCTGAACGTGCCGCCGATCAGGATCACGATGATGAACTCGATCGAAAGCTGCAGCGTGAACATCTCGGGCGAGATGAAGGACAGCTTGTGCGCGAACAGCACGCCGGCAAAGCCGGTGATCGCCGCCGAGATCGCGAACGACTTCACCTTATAGAGCGCGACATTGATGCCCATGCTGCGCGCCGCGGTCTCGCTGTCGCGGATCGCGACGAAGGCGCGCCCGGTCGGCGAGCGCAGCAGATTGAGCGTGCCGACGATGGTCAGCACCAGCACCGCAAGGCAGAGGTAATAGAAGGTCGGGCCGTCGCGCGACACCGTGGTGCCGAGCAGCTGCATGGTCTTGACCCGCATGCCCTCATTGCCGTTGGTGACGCTTTCCCAGCGCGCCAGGATCTCCTCGACGATGAACGCAAAGGAGATCGTCGCGATCACCAGATAGATGCCCTGCAGCCGCAAGGCCGGAAATCCGACCAGCGCGCCGACCACGCCGGTCAACAGCCCCGCGGCGAGGAAGTAGACCGGGAACGGCACGTTGAACTGCTGCAGATAGGCGGCGGTATAGGCGCCGATCGCAAGAAACGCGGCATGGCCGAGCGAGGCCTGTCCGGTGAAGCCGGTCAGGATCAAGAGCCCGACGCCGACGGTCGCGTAGATGCAGACGAAGACAAGCTGGCTCATCAGATAGCTTGAGAGCACGTAAGGCGCGATCAGCAGCACCGCCAGCAACAGGCCGTAGGAATAGATGTAGCCCGAATGCGGGAACAGCTTGATGTCGTCTTCGTAATCGGTCTTGAAGAGAAACCGCATGTGTCGCTCCTCAGACCTTCTTGCGGACGTGAAGGCCGAACAGGCCCTCGGGCTTGAGCAGCAGCACCGCGAGCAGCACGATGTAGGGCGCGACGTCCTTCCATCCCTGCGGCAAATAGAAGCCGGCCATGCTCTCGATCACGCCGATCAGGACGCCGCCGACCACGGCGCCCGGGATCGAGCCGAAGCCGCCGAGCACCGCGGCCGGAAACGCCTTCAACCCCAGCACAAGGCCGACATTGGAATGAATGAAGGTGATCGGCGCCAGCAGCACGCCGGCGCAGGTCGCGACCGCCGCCGAGATCGCCCAGACGATCGAGACCACCCGCTTGACCGGAATGCCCATGTAATAGGCAGCCAGCATGTTCTCCGAACTGGCGCGCATCGCCGTGCCGAGCGTGGTGCGGTTGAAGAACAGATAGAGCAGCGCGCACAGGATGATGGTCGCCGCGATCACCGACAGCTTGTCGTAGGCGAGCACCAGGCTGCCGATCCGCAGGACGCCCTGGCTGAACGGCGTCTCGATCTTGAAGTCGTCGGTGCCCCAGATCATGCCGGAGATCGAGCGCAGGAAATAGCCGAGCCCGATCGTCGCCATGATGATGGAGAACTGTGGATAGCCGAGGATCGGCCGCACCACGAGCCGCTCGGCCAGCATGCCGAACAGCGCCATGCAGATCACCGCGCCGGCGAACCCGACCCAGTAATTCAGCCCGAGCATGCCGATGAAGGTGAAGGCGAAAAAGCCGCCCAGCATCATCAAATCGCCTTGCGCGAAATTGACGACCTCGGTTGCCTTGTAGACCAGCACGAAGCCGAGCGCGATCAGGCCGTAAACGCAGCCGAGCGCGATGCCGCTGACGAGCTGCTGAACAAAGTCCAGCATCGTTCCCTCCCCGATGCCCGGCGATTCTTATCCGATCGCTCGTTGCATCCCGCCTTCACGCCCTTGTGTCTGGAGCGCCGAAAGCCGCCTATGTCCGCCCCGATTGAGCCAAAAGGCCCGATCCCTGTCAACAAACCGCTGTTGTCGCTGTATCATCACATTTGCGGAGATTTGCCGCAGCACGGACTAATACGGATATCACCTTTGATTTGCCCCGTGCGATTCACTGCACCGAAACGGTTTTTGTCCAAGCTTTGCGCAACCGACGAGCGAAATTCCGGATCGCCACCACGCCATGACACCTGAACTGTCCGCACTCGCCGTGCGAGGGTTAACCAAGCGTTTTGATCGCCCGGCGGTCGACGCGCTCGATCTCACGATCCGTATCGGCGAGTTCTATGCGCTGCTCGGACCGAACGGCGCCGGCAAGACCACGACGCTGCGCATGGTGGCGGGGCTATTGCGGCCCGATGCCGGCTCGGTGTCGATCCTCGGCATCGATGCGCTCGCCGATCCGGTCGCCGCCAAGCAGATCATGGCTTGGGTGTCCGACGAGCCGATGATTTACGACAAGCTGACGCCGCTGGAATATCTCGAATTCGTCGCCGGCCTGTGGGGCATCGATCCGCGCACCTCGGAGAGCTCGGCGCGCGATCTCCTGATGTCGCTCGGGCTCGAGCCGCATCTCAACGAGCGCTGCGAAGGCTTCTCCAAGGGCATGCGCCAGAAGGTGGCGCTGGCCGGCGCGCTGGTGCACGATCCCCGCCTGATCATTCTCGACGAACCGCTGACCGGCCTCGACGCGCTGTCGGCGCGCCACGTCAAGGGACTGCTGCAGGAGCGCGTCCGCGCCGGCTGCACCGTGATCATGACGACCCACATTCTCGAAGTCGCCGAGCGGATGGCCGACCGGATCGGCGTGATCGCGGCCGGCAGGCTGATCGCCGAGGGCACGCTGGCCGAGCTGCGCGCGCAGAACGGCCGCAACGACACCACCCTCGAGGACATGTTCATCGCGCTGGTCGATACCGAAGCGGCGGCCGCGTGAGCTCGGTCGCCCACCTCACCTGGTTCGCGCGGCACGAATTCCGCCTGGCGTGGCGCGAATGGCTGGCGATGATGACCGGCGGCCGTCGCCGGCGCAATCGCGCCGTGATCGGCCTTCTGATCTTCGCGGCGATCCTGCATCTGCCGGCTTATGCCGTGGTCAACCGCTATGCCGACCTGCGGTTTCCGCTCGACCCGTCGTCGCTGATCGTGCTGACCGCGACGATCTTCCTGGCCTGGGCGCTGATGCTCTCGCAGGCGATCGAGTCGGTGACGCGCGTGTTTTACGCCCGCGCCGATCTCGATCTGATCATGTCGTCGCCGGCAAAACTCACCAACATCTTCTCGATCCGGATCGCCGCGATCGCGCTGACGGTGAGCAGCATGGCGCTGTTGCTGTCGACGCCGTTCATCGACGTGCTGGTCTATCTCGGCGGCCCGCGGTGGCTCGCCGGCTTCGGCGTCGTCCTTGCGATCGGGCTGTCGGCGGCAGCCGCCGCGATCGCCGTCACCGCGTTCCTGTTCCGCCTGATCGGGCCGAGCCGGACGCGGCTGGTAGCGCAGGTCGTCTCCGCCGTGATCGGCGCCGGCTTCGTCATCGCGCTGCAGGTCGTGGCCGTGCTGTCCTACGGCACGTTGTCGCGCTTTGCCTTCCTGACCTCGGAAACCGCGGCGCGAATTGCCCCCGCCCTCGGCAGCCTGCTGTGGTGGCCGGCGCGGGCATCGCTCGGGGACCTCGAAATCATGATGCTGCTGCTCGCCGCGGCGCTGGTGATGCTCGGCGGCGTGATGGCGATATTCGCACCGCGGTTTGCCGATACGGTCGCCAGCGTCGCCGCCAATCCGGCTGCGGTGACGCGGGGACGCGCCCGCGCGTTCCGGGCGGGCTCGCGGCAGCAGGCGCTGCGGCGCAAGGAATTCTTGCTGCTGCGCCGCGATCCGTGGCTGCTGTCGCAGACCCTGATGCAGATGCTCTATCTGCTGCCGCCGGCGCTGATGCTGTGGCGCAGCTTCTCCGGTACGTCGACCGCGATCGTGCTGATTACGCCCGTCATCGTGATGGCCGCAGGCCAGCTCGCCGGCGGGCTCGCCTGGCTGACCATCTCCGGCGAGGACGCGCCCGATCTGGTGGCGACCGCGCCGCTGCCGCCGTCACGCGTGACCCGCGCCAAGGTCGAGGTGGTCCTGATCGCGATCGCCGCAATCTTCGCCCCGCTGGTGGCCGCGCTGGCGTTTGCCTCGCCAGGGCAGGCCGCGGTCACGGCGATCGCAATCCTCATCGCGACCGCATCCGCCGCCGCGGTCCAGCTCTGGTTCCGCGCGCAGGCCAAGCGCAGCCAGTTCCGCCGGCGCCAAACCTCCTCCCGTATCGCGACCTTCGCGGAAGCCTTCTCCTCGATCGGCTGGGCCGCAACCGCGGCACTGGCCCTGACAATCCCGACGGCCGCGCTGGTCAGCGGCATTCTGACGCTGCTGACGCTTGCCATCGCCTGGAAGATCAGCCCGCGGCGCTAGCCTTCATCACCTCGATCACCGCCGCGGCAAACGCCTCGGGCGCTTCCTGCGGCAGATTGTGGCCGGCATGCGGAATCAGGCGATGGGCAAGGCGGCCGGTGTACTTTGCCGCGGTGCGACTGCCGTCGGTCGCGAACGTCACGCCGTCGTCGGCGCCGTCGAGCGAGATGGCGGGGACCCTGATGACAGGCAATGTGTCGAGCCGCCGCTGCAAATCCGCATATTGCGGATCCCCGTCGACAACGCCGTAGCGGTGGCGATAACTGTGGATCACCACGTCGACATAATCAGGATTGTCGAACGCAACCGCGGTCCGCTCGAAGCAGGCGTCGTCGAACGCCCAGCCCGGCGACCATTGCGACCACAGGATTTTGGCGATGCCGCGCCGGTTGGCGGCGAGCCCCGCCCGCCCCCGCTCGAGCTGGAAGTAGTACTGATACC
Organism: Bradyrhizobium sp. USDA 3315; assembly: GCF_054056795.1. Taxonomy (NCBI): domain Bacteria; kingdom Pseudomonadati; phylum Pseudomonadota; class Alphaproteobacteria; order Hyphomicrobiales; family Nitrobacteraceae; genus Bradyrhizobium; species Bradyrhizobium sp. USDA 3315. The sequence goes on from NZ_JBSRYP010000001.1 coordinate 1,267,244, forward strand.
AAAGCGGCACCTCGCGATCAGGCGGCGCCGGCACCATCGCATGCGCGATGTCCTGGATCATGTAGCCGTTGGTGCAGACGAGTCCGATGCATCGTTCCGGCCACAGCGCCGCACCGATCGATGCGGCGCGGCCGCCCCAGTCATAGCCGGCGAACACCGCGCGCGCGATGCCGAGCGCGTCCATCAGCGCGATCAAGTCGGCGCCGACCGCCGCCTGCTCGCCCGAGCGCGGCGTCGCCTTGTCGCGGAACGCCGTCGGTCCGTAGCCGCGCAGATAGGGCACGATGACCCGACAGCCTTGCGCCGCCAGCATGGGCGCGACGTCCACATAGGAATGGATGTCGTAGGGGAAGCCATGCATCAGCAGCACGGCCGGCCCAATGGAGGGGCCCGCTTCGTAATAGGCGATGTTGAGCACACCGGCATCGACATGGCGCAATGGCTCGAGCCGTTTGGTAGAAGGCGCGCGCTGCGAAGAGACGGTATCAGTCACGCAGAACTCCCTGATCTCGATCGTTTGCGCGGCATCCTAGCGTGTCCCGACGCAATAATCGCCCGGCTCGTGTTGCAGCCCGCGCCATGGAGCGATGCACGGGCCTCATCATGACGGCGCGCCAATTGCGCGCTACTGTTCCGTCCGCGGATGCCGCCGCAGACGGAACAGGTCATGCTGAGATTGCTCGCCGCGCTGGTCTTGCTGGGATCATTGACCGGTCACGCCTTCGCGCAGGACGCCCAGCGCAGCGAATGCCTGGCGATGGCCAATGCGCCGCCGCGCGCCGTCCCCGTGAGCTACCGCCGCCTCGCGGCCAAGACCGCGGACAAGACTGCGACCAAGTCCGACGAAGTCGCGATCACCTATGCCGGCCATTCGACCTACTATATCGACACGCCCGGCGGCATCCGGATCGCGACCGACTATAACGGCGTCTATCGGACCGGGCGGCTGCCCGACGTCGCGACCATGAACCGGGCCCACGCGACCCATTACACGCTGTTTCCCGACCCCAAGATTCCCCACGTGCTGCATGGCTGGGGCGAGAACGGCCAGGCCGCGCATTACGCGATGCGCATCGGCGACGTCTATATCCGCAACGTCACCACCGACATTCGCCGCTACTGGGGCGAAGACCCCGGCGGCGAGATGATCAAAGACGGCAATTCGATCTTCATCTTCGAGGTCGCCGGCCTCTGCATCGGCCATCTCGGCCACCTCCACGTCAAGCTCGACGACAGCCATTTCGCCGCGATCGGCCGGCTCGACATCGTGATGGTGCCGATCGACGGCACCTATACGATGTCGCTCGACGGCATCTCCGAAATCACCAGGCGATTGCGCGCCGCCGTCGTGCTGCCGATGCACCGCTTCGCCACCCCGCTCGACGAGTTCATGCGCCTGATCGGCCAGCAGTTCGAGATCGATCGCCGCGGCGGCGAGCGCACTTTGCGGATTTCACGCGACACGCTGCCGGCGACGCCAACGGTGATCATCCTCGACGGGGTGTGAGGCTCAACGCACTCATTCCTCCGCCGCCTGGCTGCGCCGGTAGTGCCGCCGCGATTTGGCAAGATTGCCGCAATTGCCCATCGAGCACCACCGCCGGTTCTGGGTACGGCTCTCGTCAACGAACAACCAACCGCAACCCCGCTCATCCTGGCACTGCTTCACCCTCAGCGCACGGGGCCCGGTCAGAAGGCTCACCGCCGACCACGCGATCGGCTTGAGCAGCGTCTCGGGCGCAACTTTCCCGGCTGTCGGCAGCCACCGCAGGGTGTCGCCGACAGGTCCGAGCGCAACACCGCCCAACGCGGCTTCGAGGTATCGGTTGATATCGGCCAGCGCCGTCGGATCGATCCGGCCGCCTCCGATGCGGGCGATGAAGATCCTGTAGAGCGCCTCGCGCAGACCATGCGCCGCATTCAGAAAGGCATCGGCCTCGTGCGGTGAGGCTTTCCATCGCGCCCTGAGCTGCGCGGCGATCCGGCGATCCGCCAGTTCGGCATCGACCAGCCATTTCAGAATGGAATCCGAAGTCGCGATCCGATCCTCAACCAGGTCGCGGAGACGCCATGCGACCGTATTAACGAACTTGATGCTGAGCTCTTCCCGGGACGACGCGTCAGGCGAAGGAACGCGCGGCATGGTCCAGCAACTCCTCTGGAACGCATAACCCCTTAATGGGTTGGATTTGATAACCCATTAAGGGGTTAGAATCTAGCTCGGGAGCCTCGTATGTCCAAGCGCCTTTTGATTGTCGGCGCGTTCGCCGCCATCTATCTGCTTTGGGGTTCCACCTACTTCGCGATCGCGCTCGGCTTGAAGTCGATCCCGCCGTTCCTGCTGATGGGCCTTCGCTCGCTCGGCGGCGGCCTGATCCTGATCGCGCTGAACGGGGCGGACGTCACGCGCGTTTCGCGGTGGAACTGGCTGACCGCAGCACTCTGCGGCGTGCTGTTCTTCGTCGGCTGCCATGGTGTTCTCGCTTATGCCCAGCAATCGGTTCCGTCCGGCATCGCCGCGATCATGCTGGCTACGATCCCGTTCTGGGTGTTGCTCATCGATTTCCTGTATCCGCAAACCCGTCGTCCCGCGACCATGACGCTGGCCGCATTGCTGCCCGGCCTTGCTGGTGTGGCAATCGTGGGCTGGCAATCGGCCGAACAGGGCCATTTCAGTATCCTTCCCATTCTGCTGCTGCTCGCTGCGGCGTTCTCCTGGGCGATGGGCACGATGCTGTCGCGTCGGACTTCGGATCATGGTTCGCCAACATTGTCGTCAGGCATGCAACTGTCGATCGGCGGCGCGGTCCTGTTTGCAATTAGTCTTGCGTCCGGTGAACTGGAAGGGTTCTCGCCGCGCGACGTTTCGGCGCCCTCGCTCGCGGCCGTGATCTATCTCGCCATCGCCGGCAGCGTCATCGGCTTCACGGCATTTCGCTGGCTGCTCGACAATGTGTCGACGTTCATGGTCTCGACCTACATCTTCGTCAACCCGATCATCGCCGTGCTGCTCGGCACGCTGATTCTGGGCGAGCCGTTTTCCGTCACGATGTTGTTTGGAGCGCTTCTTGTCATCGCCTCGGTCATCATCACCTGGCGCGCCGAGCAGGCATCGCCGGCGTCGGCGAGGCAAGCTCAGTCGATGACATGGTCGCGACCGGCAATACGGTCGGGTTGACCGGCACGCGCAGACGTACGCATGCCTCCTCAGGCAGAGGTCAGGCAGAGGCCCGGGTTTGACGCGTCGCTGCGCGGCTCGTTATCCTCCACGCAGCCGACATCGTATCGGCGGCCGACAAGAGCAAGAACAGGGAGCATCATCCATGGCCAGCACTCTGCCCGCCTCCGCCAGCGGGCTCTATGCCAATCCGCGCGAAGACTGGCTCGCCCAATACACCGAGGAGATCATCGATCCGGCCCGGCCGATCGTCGATCCGCATCACCATCTCTGGGATCGTGGGGGCTTGCGCTATCTGATCGAGGAGATGCGCGACGACATCGCGTCCGGCCACAACATCGTGGCGACCGTCTATGTCGATTGCCGGTCGATGTACCGCGCCGACGGCCCGGAGGCGTTCCGTCCGGTCGGCGAGGTCGAGTTCGCCAACGGCGTCGCGGCGATGGCGGCGAGCGGCGGCTACGGCAAGGCGGCGATCTGCGCCGGCATCGTCAGCCACGTTAACCTTCTGATCGGCGATCAGGCCAAGGCGGTGCTGGAGGCGGAGATTGCCGCCGGCAACGGCCGGTTCCGCGGCATCCGCCACTCCTCGGCCTGGGATGAAGACCCCAACGTCGCCCATATGTACGCGAACCGACCGAAGGGCATTCTGCTGGACTCCACCTTTCGTAGGGGGTTCGCCTGCCTGGCACCGCTCGGGCTCAGCTTCGATGCCTGGTTGTTCCACCCGCAGATCAGCGAGCTGACCGACCTCGCCCGCGCCTTTCCCGATACCAGGATCGTGCTCGACCATTGCGGCGGCCCGGTCGGCACCGGCCGCTTCGCCGGCAAGCGCGCGGAGACCTTTCCGGTCTGGAAGGCGTCGATCCAGGAGATCGCCAGATGCCCGAACGTCGTGGTCAAGCTCGGCGGGCTGGCGATGTGCCTGCTCGGCTACGACTTCCACCTCCGCCCCAGGCCGCCCTCGTCGGAGGAACTTGCCGCCGCCTGGCGGCCTTATGTCGAGACCTGCATCGAGGCGTTCGGTCCGGACCGTTGCATGTTCGAGAGCAACTTCCCACCTGATAAGGGGCAATGCAGCTACCAGGTCATCTTCAACACCTTTAAACGGCTTGCATCACAATATAGCGAAGCCGAAAAGACGGCGTTGTTCGTGAAGACGGCAAAGGATGTCTATCGGCTCGATATCGGGTAAACTCTCGACTCATGGATGACGGCATCACCATCCGGCCGCTTCGAGAGGCTGATGCGGAAGCGGTGGTCGAACTTTACGCAAAGGCAGCCGCGGTGGAACCGCGGCTAGGCCCTGTCACGCTGCCGCAATGGGACCAGTTCCTGAAGCTGCCGCAGAACCGCGGCGGGCGCGGCTTTCGTGTTGCCGAGCGCGATGGCGCACTCGTCGGCCTCGCCGAGTCCTCGTTGCGCGACCAGGGCGCGCATCACACCCGATTCCTCAAGATCGTCGTGGCGCCCGAGATGCGCCGCCGCCGGATTGGCCTCGCGCTGTTCGACGAGGTGCTTGCGATCGACGCCGATGCCGATCTCACCGTGCAGACGCTGGTGAGCAGCGACTGGCCGGCCGGAATGGCCTTCGTCGCGGCCTTCGGCTTCGTTCATGTCGAGTCCGAGATCGGGATGAAGTGCGTCGAGCCGTTGCAGCCGGCGCGCACGCTCGCGGCCGCGCGCGCCACCATCGAGCAGGTCAGCGACGTCACCGCCTGCGCGGGCGAGGTCGCGCGCATCCATAACGCCGCCTATGCGTCGGACGCCGCCTTCCGCCTGTACTCGCCGGAAGAGATGGCGCAGGTCCTGACCGAGAGCGAAGTCTGGATCGCGTCGGAGGATGGACAGATGTCGGGCTTCTGCCTGACTGAATTGGAGCGGAACTCGATGTGGATCGAGTCGGTCGCCGTCGACCCGGTGCGGCAGGGACGCGGGCTCGGCCAGCTGCTGGTTTATCGCGTGCTGGCCGCACACGACGTATCGGTCGAGCACCCGTGCTGGCTCAACGTCTCGAGCCGCAACGCTCCCGCGCTGAAGATCTATCGCCGGCTCGGCTTCCGGCCGCAGCACGAGACCTGCCGCTTCAGCGCGCCACGCGGCGACCTGCTCGCCGCGCGGGGGCGGAGGTTTCAGTAGAGCGCGATGAGATTGGGTCGGTAGCGACGGCGACGGGATTGCGCTCCCTCGCCCCGTTCTTACGGGGAGAGGGTTGGGGTGAGGGGCCTCTCCACATATTCGGTGACAGCTGCATTCGCGGAGGCGCCCCCTCACCCGGATCGCATCTGAAGATGCGATCCGACCTCTCCCCGCACGCGGGGCGAGGTGAAGAGCGTCGGCCCCCTTACGCCCACTCGCCCTTGCGGAACACCGGCACGCTGCGACCGTCGGCATGGATGCCGTCGATATCGGTGTGGGCGGAGCCGATCATCCAGTCGATATGGATCAGGCTCTTGTTGCCGCCCTGCTCGGCGATCTGCTGCGGCGTCAGCTTGTCGCCATTAACGAAGCATTTCGAGTAGCACTGGCCGAGCGCGATGTGCGAGGCGGCGTTCTCGTCGAACAGCGTGTTGAAGAACAGCAGCCCGCTCTTCGAGATCGGCGAGGAGTGCGGCACCAGCGCGACCTCGCCGAGGCGGCGCGCGCCCTCGTCGGTGTCGAGCACCTTCTTCAGCACTTCCTCGCCGCGCGAGGCCTTGGCCTCGACGATGCGGCCTTCCTCGAACTTGACCGAGATATTGTCGATCAGCGTGCCCTGATAGGACAGCGGCTTGGAGCTGACGACGTGGCCGCTGACGCGGCGGCAGTGCGGGGTGGTGAAGACTTCCTCGGTCGGGATGTTGGCATTGCAGACGATGCCGTTCTTGGCAGTCGACGCACCGCCCTCCCATTCATGACCGTCGGCGAGGCCGATCGTGAGGTCCATGCCGGGTCCGGAATATTTCAGCGCGTGGAAGCGCTGGCCGTTCAGCCATTCGGTGCGCTCGCGGAGCTTCGCATTGTGCTGTGCCCAGGCGGCGACGGCGCCATCCTGATCGACGCGGGAGGCGGAGAAGATCGCATCGGCAAGCTTGGCCACCGCGACGTCCTCGGCATCGTCGGGGAACACCTGCTTGGCCCAGGACGTGCTCGGATAGGCGATGATGTTCCAGTTGGTGTCGAAATTGACGATCTTCTCCAGTGCCGGCTGGTAGGCGATCGAATTGGCCTTGCTGGCGCGCGCCACCTTGACCGGGTCTTCGCCCGACAGCAGCATCGGATTGTCGCCGACGATCGCAAGCCGCGCGGTGTTGGCGCCGAACGCCTTCGCCATGCCCTCATAGAGCCAGCTTGCGGCGCGATCGAAACTCGCATCGTTGGCGTAGCGGTAGCGCGCCAGCGTGAGCTCCTCGTCCGAGAAGAATGGCGTCACGAGACCCGCACCGGCCTTGTAGGCATGCTCCACCACCCGCCGCACCAGCGGCATCGCTCCGGCGGGCGCCGTGAGCAGCAGATCCTGCCCCGGCTGCAGCTGCAGGCCGACCTTGATCGCGACTTCGGCGAGCCGGTCGAGCTTCACGGGATCGATCGATGCGGAAAGGTTGCGTTGATGTGCGGTCATGAAGCGCCGTGTCGTTTGAGGAACCCTCGGGATTCGTAGTCCAATTCGATCCGCATCCGCAAGGTTCCTGCCCGCCGCGCCCGATCACGCGACGGCGAGCAATTGCCTCGAATTTTACCGCTTCACCGAGGCCAGCACCCGGTCGACCATCTGCGGCGCCAGGCCGAGATAGTTTTTCGGCGCGGTGAGGCGGTCGATCGTCGCCCGATCGATCCGGCTGGCAACGCGATCATCCGCCGCTAGCGCCTCGGTCAGCGTCAGGCCCTTGTCGTTGGCGAGGCGGCAGGCGTCATAGACCACGTCATGCGCTTCCTGCCGGCCGATCGACGGCGCGAGGCCCATCATCACGGCTTCGGCCACGATCAGCCCGCGGCTGATGTCGAGATTGTCGGCCATCCGCTGCTCGTCGACGATCAGACCGCCAAGCGCGAACCTCGCCTGGTGCAGCGCGCCCGCGGTCAGCACGAAGCTTTCCGGGATCGCCATCCATTCGGCGTGCCACGGGCCGGTGGCGCGCTCGAAATCCTGCACCATCGCATCCAGCATCAGGCCGGCATGCTGGCGCACCGCCTTGGCGGCGGCGAGCATCAGCTCCGACGAGATCGGGTTGCGCTTTTGCGGCATGGTCGAGGACGCGCCGCGCCCTTTGACGAACGGCTCGTAGACCTCGGCGAACTCGGTCGACGCCATGATCATGATGTCGAGCGCGATCTTGCCGAGCGTTCCCGTGACCAGCGCGAGGAAACTCACCGCTTCGGCCAGACCGTCGCGCGCGACATGCCAGGTCGCGACGGGCACGCCGAGCCCGAGTTCCTCGCACAGCGCCCGCTGAACCTCGAATCCCTTGTCGCCGAGCGAGGCCAGCGTGCCGGCGGCGCCGGCGAACTGGCCGACCAGCACGCGCGGCTTCAGCTCCACAAGCCGCGCGGCGTGGCGATCGAACGCGGCGAGCCAGATCGCGGTCTTGTAGCCGAAGGTCACCGGCAGCGCCTGCTGCAGATGGGTGCGGCCGGCCATCGGCGTGTCGCGGTATTTTTTCGAGAGATCGGCGAGGATGCCGCGCAGCGCACCGATGTCGTCCTCGATGATCTTCAATCCATCGCGCAGTTGCAGCACGACGGCGGTGTCCATGACGTCCTGCGTGGTCGCGCCCCAATGAACGTAGCGGCCGGCCTCGCCGCACTGCTTGGCCATCTGATGCACCAGCGGCAGGATCGGGTAGCCGACGACGTCGGTCTCCTGCCGCAGCAGATCGAAATCGAGCGCGGCAACATCGGTACGTTTTGCGATCTCCGCGGCGGCTTCAGCGGGAATCACGCCGCAGCGCGCTTCGGCCTTCGCCAGTGCGACCTCGACCTCGGCGTAGCGCTCGATCAGCCGCAGGTCGGAAAACACCTCGCGCATCTCGCGCGTGCCGAAGGCATCGCGAAACAATACGGAATCGAGCACGGTGGTCGAGGTCGGGAAGGCGGACATGGGCAGATCCTGTTGCCGGTCGCAGACGGCAACGTCCCTATCACGGCAAGGGCCCGTGCCCTACCCCTCCGGCGGCGCCTCGCCGAACACCTCGGCTGCGATCTTGCTGGTCTCGATCGCGGCCGGAATGCCGCAATACATCGCGACCAGCAGCAGCACGTCCTGCACCTGCGCGGCGGTGCACCCATTGGCCAGCGCGCCCTTGGCATGGACGCGGAACTCGGCCGGCTTGCTGCTCGCCGCGGTGATGCCGAGCATCACGAGGCTGCGGATCTGGTCGGACAGCCCGCTGCGCTCCCAGACGTCGCCGTAGACGTAGGCATTGATGATGTCTTGCAGCGGCGTGCCGAAATCGCCCGCAGCGGCCATCCGCTTGGCGACGTCGACCTCGCCGAACATCTTCTGGCGCCGGCGCAGTCCGCGCGCATGGAGATCGCTGATGTCCACCATCGTCGTCGGGCTCCCTGAATGGACTATTTATACGGATAAATATGACGCACCTCAACATTCCGACAGGCCTGACGCTTGCCTTTCTGATGTATTTGTCCGTATAAATTTGCAAAAGCAGACACGGGAGGGGACCGGGATGAAGTTACGGCTGGGGCTGCTCGTCGTCCTGCTTGCGACGCTTCCGGTCCTGCCGGCTTTCCCCGCGGACGATTTCCCGCAACGGCCGCTCAAGATCATCGTGCCCTTCCCGGCCGGCGCCGGTCCCGACAATGTCGCGCGGCTGGTCGGCCAGCATCTGCAGGACGCGTTCGGCCAGACCGTGCTGATCGAGAACCGCGCCGGCGCGCTCGGCAGCATCGGCGCCCAGGAGGTCGCCCGCAGCGCGCCCGACGGCTACACGCTGCTGATGGGCACCAACACCACCCATGCCAGCAACGTCGCGACGCTGAAGAGCCTGCCCTACGACCCGGTGAAGGACTTTGCGCCGGTCATCCGCACCACCACGACGGCGATGGTGCTGCTGGTCAATCCGAAGCTCGCGGCCAGGGACCTGCCGCAGTTCCTCAGCTACGCCAAGGCCAATCCCAACCTGACCGCGGGCTACGGTTCCGGCGCATCGCAGATCTCGATCGCCCAGCTGCAATCGCGCGGCGGCCTGTCGCTGGTCGCGGCGTCGTATCGCGGCGTCCCGCAGGCGATGACCGACGTGATGGCGGGGGTGATCGATCTCACCTTCGGCGACTTCTCGGTCGCGATCCCGCAGATGCAGGGCGGCACCTTGCGCGGCATCGCCGTGACGTCGGCGACCCGCAACGAGCTGACGCCCGGCCTGCCCGCGCTCGCCGAAGCGATGCCGGGCTTCGAGGCCACGATCTGGTACGGCCTGTTCGCGCCCGCGGGCACGCCGGAACCCGTGGTCAGCAAACTCTACGCCGAGTGTGCGAAGTACCTCGCAATGCCGGAGACGAGGAAGAAGCTCGCCGATGTCGGCGTGATGGTGGCGCCGCTCGCGCCCGCCGAGTTCGGCGCCTTCGTCAGGAGCGAGGTCGTGCGCTGGTCGGCGGAGGTCAAGGCGGCCGGCATCCAGCCGCAATAAAGCGAGGCGGCGTCGCATCATGGCTTGCGAGACACCTGTCGGCATGATTGGCCTCGGGCTGATGGGATCGGCGCTCTCCGCGCGGCTGATCGACGCCGGCATCGGGGTGATCGGCTTCGACATCGACGCGGCGAAGACCGATGGCCTGAGAGCCAGCGGCGCCGAGTTCGCAGCGTTCGCCGCCGACGTCGCGGCGCGCTGCCGGACCATCGTCATCGCGGTGTATGACGCGGCCCAGGTCAGGACGCTGCTGCCGGACCTCGCCAACGCGACGCCGCCGCCGCGCGTCATCTGCACCACCACCTGCGCGCCGGGTGAGATCGTGGCAATCGCCGAATTCGCCTCCCGCTCGCGCCTCGCCTTCATCGAAGCGCCGATCTCGGGCACCAGTGCCGAGGTCCGGGCGGGCACGGCCACCGCGCTGGTCGCCGGCGATGCCGACATCATCGACGCCGCCGCGACGACGCTCGATATTCTCTGCCCGCAGCGGGTCAATGTCGGTGCGATCGGCAATGCCAGCCGCACCAAGCTCGCCATCAACCTGATCCTGCAGAACAACCGCGCCGCGCTGGCCGAGGGCATCGCCTTTGCCGAAAGCCTCGGCCTCGACGGCGCGGCGTTCCTTGCGACCGCGCGGCAATCGGCGGCATATTCCAAGGTGATGGACAGCAAGGGGCCGAAGATGCTGGCGCGGGATTTCTCGCCGCAATCGCATATCGCGCAGACCTTGAAGGATGCCGAACTGATCCTGCAGGAGGCCGGTCGGCACGGCCTGCCCTTACCGCTAACCTCGGTGCAGGCCGAACTGCTGCGCGCGGCGATCGCGCTTCAAGGCCCTGACAACGACAGCGCCGCGGTCATCGAGGCGATCCGGGCCGGCCGCGGCCACGGTGAGGGACAATCATGATCAACTGTGCGATCGCGGGCCTCGGTCGATGGGGCCGCGCACTGGTCCGGGCCGCGCGCAACGAGCCGCGGCTCAGGATCGTCCGAGCGGTGGAACCCGACGCCAACGGCGCCGCCGGCTTTTGCGAGGCGCACGGCCTCTCCATCGCGGCGAGCCTGGACGATGTCCTCGCCGACCCTCGCATCGATGCCGTGCTGCTGGCGACGCCGCATTCGCTGCACAAGAGCCAGGTGATCGCGGCAGCCGGCGCCGGTAAGCAGGTGTTTTGCGAGAAGCCGCTGGCGCTTCGGCGCGCCGATGCCGCAGAGATGTTCGCGGCGTGCCGCAGCGCCGGCGTGGTGCTCGCGGTCGGGCATAACCGCCGGTTCTGGCCGTCGATGCAGGCGCTGCGCGCGATCACAGCCAGTGGCGAGCTCGGCACCATCCTGCATGTCGAGGGTCACAACAGCAACGAGAACTCGCAGAGCATCACGCAGGGCTGGCGGCTGTCGCCCGAGGAATCGCCGGGCGGCGGCCTGACCGGCGCGGGGCTGCATGTGCTCCACGGCTTCGTCAGCCTGCTTGGTCCCGCGCGCCAGGTCTATGCCCGGTTGAGTGCGCGCGAGGCCGGACCGCCGCCGCTCGACACTGCAACCTTGGCGATTGAATTTGTGAATGGCGTGAGCGCAACCCTTGCGACAATTCGCGCAACACCGTTCTATTGGCGCGTGCATGTGTTCGGAACGAAGGGATCCGCCGAGGTGCTCGACGAACAGACGATGGTACTGCGGAAATCCGGCGAGGCGCCTGCGACGACGCGCTATCCGGCAATCGACACCCTCACCGCGGAACTATCGGCCTTTGCCGACGCCGTCGAAGGCAAGCAGCCGTTCCCGGTGCTCGAGGCAGACGTGCTGGCGACGCTCGCCGCGTTCGAGGCCGCGCTGCAGTCGATGCAATCGGGACATCCGGTCGTCTGCCATACGGCATACCAGTGATCCGCCATGTCTGAACAACCGGACCGAGCGCGATCGTCCCGCTACCGCGACATCGCCACCGGACTGCAGAAGGACATCCGGCTCGGCACCTACGCGGTCGGCAATCTGCTGCCGACCGAGACCGAGCTGATGGCGAGCTATCAGGCCAGCCGGCAGACCGTGCGCGAGGCGCTGCGCATCCTGATCGACCAGGGCCTGATCGTGCGCCGCGCCGGCCTCGGCTCGGTGGTGATCGCATCCGAGCCGCCGGTGCTGTTCACCCACAGCGTCAAGTCGCTCGGCGAGTGGCTGCGTTATTCCAACGAAACCTACCGCGAGGTCGTTGCGAGCAGCGACATCGTCGCCGACCGCAAGCTGGCCGGGCTCTTGAAATGCGAGCCCGGCAAGAGCTGGTTCCTGATCGAGGCGGTGCGCCGCTCCGACCAGTTCGCAGCCCCGCTCGGCTGGGCCGAGATCTACGTGCTGCGCAGGTTCGCCGATGTCGTGACCCGGCCCGACCACGGCCGCACCCCGGTGCATGAGCAGATCGCCAGGATGTACGGCCAGGTCACCGAGCGCGCGCAGATGGAAATCTTCGTGCGGGGCATGCCGGCGCCGATCGCCAGGGCGCTCGGCGTCAAGACCGGCTCGCCGGCGCTCACCGTGGTACGCCGCTACTACGGCCAGCGCGAGGAACTGTTCGAGGTCACCATCACCACGCACCCCGAGGGGCGCTACACCTACACGATGGATATGCAGCGCTCGCTGCGGCCGAAGCTCTAGCGCACCCGGGCCAGATGGGTGCTGGCAGAGGTGTGTGCCGTCTGCGGGGTGCCGCTCACGCCCCAGATCGCGACCGCAATCAGCGCGGCCGCCCAGACATAAGGCACAGCATTCAACTTCTTCATTTCCGGGATCATCCCCAACGTCTCAGGAGGACCGACTGACCTCTCGACCCAGGTCGTGAATCTCACCACCGCAGTCCTCAGCGTCTCACCAGGCAGCCGTCCTTCACAACGCTACTAAGGTTAGACCTTGTCGGTTTCAGGACGCCTTCGTGCGAATCCGGAAATGATTTCGTCGGAACCGGGCTCTCTTATCCGAATTGATGAGACGGCGGGCCGAAGGGGTCCGGCTCCATTCGAGGCAACACTTAAGAGAATTTTCTGCCCAAATTTGAATCAGACGCACAGCAAACCTTCCAAAGATGCACCCACTGAATTCTTTTTGATTGTCGCCCCGACTCCCGCCGTGCGATCAGGGCCTGTGACACTGTGATGACAAGGGCTTCTCCCGTGACTGCCGAACCGGCCAAACCGCAAGGCGACTCCCGTCGCCGCTCCAAGGAAACCCAGGACGAGGTGGCGCGGTCGCTGGAACGGGAATTGAAGCTGCTGACGGAAGAGCGCCAGGAGCGCGCGCTCCGGTTCGGCCTCGACATTGCGGGCAAGACGCCGAAGGTGGACCAATAAGGTCGCCGCCGCGCTGAGAGCCTCGGGCGCATAGTTTCCTTAGCATTGTCGATTCGCGCGGCCGTCTGCCATGGCCGGTGTGCGTGTTGGCGTACGCCGGTCGTGATTTCCTGCGATCATGCCGCCAAGGTCGCTGCGCGGGCACGACGCCTTCTGCACTATTGCACGACCAGTCCCAGCTACAACGTCCGCCGCGGCGTATGGGTCCCGGCCTTCGCCGGGACGACGCGAAGGAAGCCGAGCTTCACGTGCCCGAAATGGACAGGGACGCGGCCCGCGCTCGAGCTATTGCGCGCCCGGCGCTTCAGCGTCGGCCTTAACGTCGCGGCCGAAGCGATCCTTGCCGCTGAGCCGGGCCTTGCCGCCATCGAACGACAGCAGCCATCGGCGGTCGGTATCGCCGCCGACTAGACGCAGATCGATCGCGAATGTCTGGTTGTCCTGCCACGTCCCTTTCAGCGCCATCACGCCGAGCGCCGTCGGTTGACCGAGACGGTAGGCACCGTCGAGCCCGATCGGTCCCGCCAGTGTCGTCACCGGCCTCGCCGAATCCGGCGTCGCCGTTTCGAGTTCGTAGTGCGCGGGCTGATCCGTCAGATGCAGCGTCAGTGCCCGCAAATTGAAGCCATTGGCCGGGAAGCGCCAGGTCTTGCCGGAGATGGCGGCGGCCGTCTCGGGCACGGCACCAACCGTCGACAGCTTCTCGGTTGCGATATCGCGCAACGCGCCCGCGAGCTGATTGCCGCCGACGGAGTTCACCGGCAGCGCCGTGTCGGATTTGACCGCGCCCGAAATCTCGTCGGCCATTCTGCCGAACGAGCAGTAGTCGCGCGCGGTCACGACGGTGACGATGTCGAGCGCGGGAAACAGCATGAGGAGCTGGCAGCGGTCGCCGACCGCCATGACAACCTGCCGCTGCGGCATGACCCAGAAGAAATTGGCGTAGCGCAACGATGAGTCGAACGAGGCGTGCATCTCCGTCGTCGCATGCCTGATGCGGTCGACCCAGCCGGTCGGCAGCAAGCGCTGCCCGTCCCATTCACCGTCATGCAGATAGAGCAGACCGATCCTGGCCGCGTCGCGCGGCGCGAGCTGAAGCCCGCCGCCGCCCTGCGTCAGTCCGGGACCGATGCTGTGCCAGTACGGCGCGGCTATCCCGAGCGGGCGAAACAGTTTGGTCACCGCGTAGTCCCGCGCGCTCATGCCGGTGAGCTTGTTGATGATCGCAGCCAACAGCTGCGCATTGCCGGTGTTGTAATCAAACGCCTCGCCCGGCGCCTTCGCCATCGGGCGGTCGAGGATGAACTGGATCGCATCAGGGCTGCGCCCCCACTCGATCAGCGAGTCCGGTCGGCTACCCTCAACGCCTTCGGTCCAGGCCATTCCCGAGGTCATGTCCAGCATGGTCTGGACCGTGATCGCCCGCTTGCGGTCGTCGAGATTGGCGATGGTGCGATCGCCGAAGAAATCCACCATGCGATGGTCGAGGCTGTCGAGCGCGCCATCCCTGAGCAGCATCGCGACCAGCGTTCCGGTCACCGCCTTGGTGACGGAATTGAAGAGATGCGGGATCTCCGGCGTGTAGGGCGCATAATAGGCGTCGAGCACGATCCGGCCGTGCCGCGCGATCAGGAGGCTATCGAGACTGTGGGCCGCACCGTCATTGACGAGCCGCGCCAGCGCAGCGGAATCCATCCCCTGCTCTTCCGGCGTCGAGGTCTGCCACTGCCAGTTCTGCCACTGCGAGGTCTGCCGCATCGGCTCGGCGGCGCCTTGCGCCCGGGCTGCGCCCGACAAAGCCGAAGCTGCAAGCACGAGCCCTGCAAGCATCGGCAGCGCCAAACGTTGAACTTGCATCGGCGTCTCATTGCGACACGGCGGAGAGCCGCACCATCCGCGATCCCTCGCTTGCTTGTCAATCGTCGCCGCGACCGCGCGCCATCAGGACGTCGGCCGTCTAGCGCTGCCGCTGCGCGAGATAGAATCCGGCCAACACGGCGGCCAATCCGGCCGCCTGCAGCGTAGTTGGTGGCTCGCCGATCAGGAGCCATCCCAACAGCAGGGTCAGCACCGGCACTGTCGCAGGAAATACGGCTGCGCGGGCAACGCCCAGGCGCTGGATCGACACCGCGAACAGATACATCGCCGCGGGCCCGGCCAGGATGCCCTGGGCGATGGCCTGCAGCGTGTTTTCATGCAGGCCGATGGCCGCATCGCGAGCGAGCCCACCCGAGGCGGCATAGAGTGGAAACAGCGAGAGCGACAGCACGCTGATGACGCTGGCCACGGAGAATGCTGAGACACGCCAATAGCGCACCAGCGTGGCGAAGCCCGCGAACATCAAGCCGGTCGCAACGAAGATCAAATCGCCGATCACGGCGCTCGGCCCCATATGGCCGATCGACTCGCTGCCGATCACGGCAAGGCCGACGACGATGACGACAGCGCCGGCCGCCCGCGAGAGCGAGACCGATTCCTTCAGCAAAACGACCGCGAGAAACAATCCACCCAGCGTTGCGCAGGACGGCTGGATCACGCTGCCGTGCCCCAGCGGCACGAACAAGAAGCCGGCATAGCTGATCAGCGACATCACCGGCCCGCCGAGCAGCATCAGCGCCATGCCGCGGCCCCAGCCGATGCCGCAGAGATCGCGGAGGCCGGCGCGCACAACGAGCGGCAGGAAGACGATGCCCGACCACAGGAAGCGATGCATCAGCAGGTCGACGGGTGTAAAACCGACCTTCAGGCCGTGTCGGGTCGCCACGAAGCCGAGCGCCCAGCACAGCGCCGCACCGAGGCCGCAGGCGACCCCGAGCAGGATGGCTTTCGTATCCGGAAGGGCTGCGGCCTTGGCGCCGGCCGTGCGTTCGCTCATCGCGAACGACTACGTTAGTGCTGGAAGCGGATCAACCCATCGATACGCACGGCTGGTTGGCGCAAGCCAGCCAGGGTCCGCTTGGATCAAGCTTTGACGTCATTCCGCGCTGCCGCGATGTCCGTTTGCTGCAAAGGGCGAGCTCGAGGGCCGGTTCACCCTAAGGGAAGCTGGCCTTTCACAGACAAGACGTGGGACCTAGGCCCTTCGGAAGATCAGGCGGCGCTATAGCCGCCGTCGACCACGTGCGATGCGCCGGTCATGAACGACGCCTTGTCCGAGCACATCCAGACCACGGCTTCGGCGATTTCCTCGGGCACGCCGAGGCGACGGACCGGCACCTTGGCGATGATCTCGTCATAGCGTTCGTCCATCGTCTCCTTGGTCATCGGCGTCTTGATGTATCCGGGATTGACACAATTCACGCGGATGCCGTCCTGGGCATATTCGATCGCGGCGGACTTGGTCAGCCCGACGACACCGTGCTTGGTCGCGACATAGTGGCCGGACGTCGCGAGGCCGACCAGGCCTGCGATCGAGGCCGTGTTGACGATGGCGCCGCCACCGCCCTGTTTGAGCATTTGCGCGACCTCGTATTTCAGGCACAGGAACACGCCCATCAGATTCACCGAGAACATCTTGGCCACCGAGGCCTGGGTGAGTTCATGAATGCGCTGGCCGGGCGGCCCGACGGAGCGCCCGGCAACGCCGGCATTGTTGAACGCACAATCGATGCGCCCGAACGCCGAAACCGTGCGGGCCACCATGTTCGCGACCTCGGCCTCGTCGGTGACGTCGCCCTGGATCGCGATCGACTGGCCGCCGGCGGCATTGATCAGCGCGACCGTCTCCTCGATGCCGTCCTTCGAGAGGTCCGACACCGCCACGCGCGCGCCTTCACGCGCCATGGCGATCGCCGTCGCCCGGCCGATGCCGGAGCCGCCGCCCGTCACCAATGCAGCCTTGCCGTCCAGAATGCCTGCCATGAGAAACTCCTCTAAAGCGCGACGCGATCGAATCGAATCGTCATCGCGCTCTTTGCTCCCTGTTTGAACATGATCTTGTCGGAAAACCGCTTCGCACTTTTCCGGATCATGCTCTAGCGCTTGCCTTCGATTGCGATCTCGACGAGGTACGGCCGCTGCGCCGCGACAGCCTTTGCGACGGCACCGGCAATGTCGTCGGCCTTCTCGACCCTGACCGCCTCGACGCCCATGCCGGCCGCGAGATGCACGAAGTCGAGCGCGGGGCCGGTGATATCCATGTTCTGATAGGGATGCTGGGTGCCGGCTTCGAAGTTCTGCCGCCAGACGTCCACATTGTGCTTGAGGATGCGATACTCGCGGTTCGCCAGCACCACGAACACGATCGCAAGCTTGTGGTGCGCGGCGGTCCACAGCGCCTGGATCGCGTACATCGCCGAGCCGTCGCCGGAGATCGCGACCACCGGACGATCCGGCATCGCGACCTTGACGCCGATCGCCCCGGCGAGGCCCTGGCCGATGCCGCCGCCGCGGCCGCCGAAATAATCGCCGAAGCCGCGATAGTCGAAGGCGCGCGCGAGATCGAGGCTCGCCGTGATGCTTTCATCGACGATGACGACATCATCGGGCAGGCCGCGACGCAATTCCGCGGTGAGGCGCGGCATCGCGGTCGGCTGGCGGTCCCAGCTTTTCTCGACGCGCGCGCGATAGGCCTCCTTCTCCTTCGCCTGCAGTTCGGCCAGCGCGGCATTGCGGTTCTGCGCGGCCTGCCTGAAGTCGGCGCCCGCCCTTGCACACACCGCTTCCGACAATGCACTGACGCTGACGGCGATGTCGCCGACGATGCCGGCATCGAGCCGGTTGTTGAGCGCGAGACGCTCGGCCGAGGCTTCGATCTGCAGCAGGGACGCACCGTCAGGGATGTGGCCACCAGGCGCAAACCAGATGTCCTCAAAGAACGGACCGCCGATCAGCAGCACGAGATCGATATCGCCGAGCGCCTTGCGCACCTGCCTTGCGTCGCCCGGAAGCGACTGGCGATAGCTCGGATGGCTGGTCGGGAACGGCGCGTGATGGCGCAGCCCCTCGAACCACACGGTGGCGCCGATCGCTTCCGTGAGCGCCACCAGCGCCTGCTCGCCGCCCGATCGTGCCACGTCGTCGCCGGCGATGATGGCCGGCTTCTTCGACTTCAGAAGCAGCGCGACAAGCGCTTCGATGCCGGCCGGATCGGGGCGCGTCGAGCGCCACAAATTGTCCGGCGCCAGAGCATCGACCGCGGTCTCCTGTTCCATGACGTCGATCGGCAGCGACACGAACACCGGCCCCTGCGGCGCATCGGTCGCCACCTTGAACGCGCGGCGCATGATCGGCGCGATCTCGTCGGCGCGCTCGATCTGCACGCTCCACTTGGTCACCGGCGCCGCCATCGCGACGAGGTCATGGCCGAGCAGCGGATTCTTCAGCCGCATTCGCGTATCCTGCTGGCCGGCCGTCACGACCACGGGCGAACCCGCCTTCAGCGCGCCGTAGAGCGAGCCGATGCCGTTGCCGAGGCCGGGAGCGACGTGCAGGTTGGCGACGGTGACCCGCCCCGACGCCTGCGCGTAGAAGCTGGCGGCGCTGACCGCGACACCTTCATGCAGCGCCATGATGTATTCGAGTTGCGGAAAGGCCGGCAGGCTATCGAGCAGCGGCGTTTCGGTCGTGCCAGGATTGCCGAAGATATGACGCACGCCGTGCGACACGAACGATTCCATCAGCACACGACGCCCGCGCATTCGCTCCCTCTCGATCGTTCTGATCCGTTTTGCGCATCATCGGCCGGGGAGCGCCCCGTGGCAACCGTGCGAGACGGCCAGCATCCGCGCGCCCGGCTGCGTCTTCCGCATGGCTTCAAGGCGCGAACGCGCCAGCGAGACCACGGCCCTGCCACTTCCGTGGCCAAAGCAGCCACGAATGAAAAGGGCCACCGTCTGGGTGGCCCTTTCGCCTATTTCTTGAGGTTTGCAGCAAACAGCTTGGCGGCTTCGGCCTTGGATTCCTGATCGACCTTGGCGTCGTATCTGAGCGGCAGGTTGAACTTCTTGCCGAGCTCGGTGGCTTCGGGGTTGGTGAACGCGTGAACCGCGCCGGGATACTCGACGATGCGGTAATCGGCCTTCGCCGCGTCGAAATCCTTCTTCAGCGCATCGTACTGCTCGCGCTTCACGAACGGATCGTCGGCGCCGTTCAGGATCAGGATTTTCGCCTTGACGGTGCCCGGCGCCGGTGCGGGGGTGTTGAGACCGAGCGAGGCGTGGAAGCCCGCGACGGCGGCAAGATCGGCGCCAGTGCGCGCCATGTTCAGCACCACCGCGCCGCCGAAGCAGTAACCGACGGCGCCGATCCGCTGCGGATTGACCGAGGCCTGCTTGGCGAGTTGCTCGCGCGCGGCATTGAAGCGCTGCTCCATCACCTTCAGGTTCTTCATCACCGAGCCCGCGAGCGCGCCGGCATCCTTCGGGTTGTCGGCAGTCTTGGCGGCGCCGTACATATCCGCGATGAAGGCCACGTAGCCCTGCTCCGCGAACTTCCGCGCCTCGTTATGGATATGCGGGGTGATGCCCCACCATTCATGCACCATGACGATGCCGGGCCGCTTGGCCTGGGTCGCGTCGTCATAGACGACGAAGCCCTTCATCGTGGTCTCGCCATCGCTATAGGTGACCGGCTCCTCTTTTACCGCTGCGTGTGCGCTCGCGACCATCGCGATGGCGCAGAGTGCTCCCACTATGTTCGTTATGATCGTTCGCATGCTGACCTCCTGCGGGTTTGGCACGACGCGACATTGGCATACCAGCGAATCTCGCGCTAGGCTTGGAAAGCGGAGCCGCTTTGCTCGCCGGCTGCGCATCATCTCCCGAGCGCACGGGCGTCCGGCCCAAGGCCGAGCGCGCCGACATTTCTGTCGGTTGCTGATGTGTGAACGATGTTGCGTCAGGGTCAGCGCGTCGCCGTTGCTGAGCTTGTCGCGCTATCGATGAACGCAACCGGCGTGCCCTTCGCGACACCGGCCGCGACGCGCTGCGCGTCCCAGTTGGTGAGCCGGACGCAGCCGTGGGACTCCGCCTTGGAGACCTTGCCGGGATCGGGCGTGCCGTGAATGCCATAGCCTTCGCCCGAGAGGTTGATCCAGACCACACCGACCGGGTTGTTCGGACCGGGCCTGATCGTGAACGGCGTCTTCGATCTGACGCCCTTGAACGCGTATTTCGGATTGTAGCGATAGGTCGGGTTCTTGTTGATCGCCGTCACCTTGAGCGTTCCGCTCGGCGTCGGCTTATCCGCGCTGCCGACCGTCGCAGGATAGAAGCCGAGCAGCTTGCCTGCTGCATCGAACGTGCTGAGCGCCTGCCGCGTCTTGTCGACCTCGACGCGCGCGACCTGCGGCGGTTTTCCGGCGTCGACGACGTTGGCAACCGCAATGGTCTCGCCGGCCTTGTCGAACGTCTGTCCCGGATTGAGCGCCTGAAGCAGCGCCTCGCTCATGTGGAATTTTTCGGCGAGCGCTTCGCTCGGACTGGTATAGCCCAGCGCCGGCAGGCTCTTCATGCTCTCCATCCTCGCGGGGATCCTCTTCGCGAACGGCCCCTTCACGTCGGCGTCGACGATCGTGTAGCTGACGATCGCAGGCCCCTCGCTGGCGGTTGTGAGCCCGCTCCAGAGCTCCGGCGTCACCGCCTTGTCGAAGGACAATCCATTCGCGTCGGCAAACGCCCGGAGCGCCTTCTGCGCGTTGTCGCCCAGCTTGCCGTCGATCTCGCCGGGAGAAAAATGCGCGCGGTCGAGCAGGATCTCGAGCTTGGCAACGAAGGCGTTGAGCTGACGACGGTCCGGCAATTTTGCCGGCGGCGCCGCCACGTCGTTGATCGCGGCCGCATCAAGACCCGCGGCCACCGCCGGCGCGGCCGACACAAGCAAAAGTGCAATCGCAAAACGTGCAACGGAAAACGGTCGGAACATCGTGCATCCCAACGTGATCATCTTCCGTAAAGCTACGGAAAGCGTCGAAGTTCCAATGCGAACAGCGGCCAAGTTCCGCGGCGGAACAGCTGATTTCGCGGCTTCGCCGCAATCGACCCGCTAAAAAGTCGTGATCCGAAGTGCATTTGCGCGCAACTCACATCACAATTCAGGTCTCACGAAGCAAATGCGATTTGTCATCGCGGCGCTTGCCGCGTTTCTTGTCTTGATGCTCGACTTCGATCGGTCGCCCGGCTCGATCAATGCCTCAACCCAAGCTCCGACATTCTCGCGCGACGCGACATCCGACGCCGTTCCGTTTGCCGCACGCTTTATCGAAAGCGCTGATGCCAGCGAGGCACCCGCTGCGACGGACGCGGACAAGACGCCCGCGCCTGCGGCGCAGCCGAGCGATGCCGCGGCCGAGCCGCAGCTGTCCGCGATCGACAAATTCTGCCACAGCCTGAAGGACGCGGCGCAGGCGAGCGAAATCCCCGTTGCGTTCTTTGCGCGGCTGATCTGGCAGGAGAGCCGCTTTCGCTCGAACGAAATCAGCCATGCCGGTGCGCAGGGCGTTGCGCAGTTCATGCCGGAGACGGCGGCCGAAGTCGGGCTCGACGACCCCTTCGATCCGCTGCAGGCGTTGCCCGCATCCGCAAAGCTGCTGCGCAAGCTGCGCGACGATTTCGGCAATCTCGGCCTGGCGGCGGCCGCCTACAATGCCGGCAGCGGCCGCGTCCAGAAATGGCTCGCCAGGCAGAGCGAGCTGCCGCGCGAGACCCGCGACTATGTCCGGATCATCACCGGCACCAAGGCGGAGGACTGGATCGAGCGTGCCGAGACGCTCGCCATCCGCATCGACTTGCCGGGCGAAGCGCCGTGCGAAGGCATAGGCGGCCTCTCGAAGGCGAAGGATGTCGCCTTCGTCGCGGCGTCGCCGGCGTCCGTGGTGACGACGATCATCCGCAAGGCCGAGGCCGCGCGAGAGGCGGCAAGGTCGGTCGCCGGCCGCGCGCGCAAGCGGCTCGCGCTGCTGCTCGGGAAGAGCTCGCCGGGCGCGGCCCGGCTCGGCAAGGCGCGCCCGACCGTCGTCGCCGCCAAAACGAAATCCGGCAAGACCCGCGCCATTCACGTCGCCTCGCGCGCGCGTTCGTCGAGCTGAGGCCGCGTCACGGCGCGTGCACCGCCGCAAGCGTGGGCCGGCGATATTTCCGCTCAGGAAACTGAGCGTACTGGTGTATGTTGCCGGTCGTTTTCAGATCGGTTTGCTTGCAATTTTCATTTCCCAGTGGGCGTTGTCATGACGTTGATCGATGGTTTGGGTTATCTGGCGTCGGCGCTTGTGTTGCTGACGTTCTGCATGAGTACGATGTTGAGCCTGCGCGCTGTCGCGATATTCAGCAATCTGGCATTCATCAGCTATGGATTGGGCGACCGGATCTACCCGGTGCTCATCCTGCATATCATTCTGCTGCCCCTGAACGTGGTGTTGCTGTTCCAGATGGTTCGGCTGCTTCGGAAAGCGAAGCGTGCTGCAGCGACGGACCTTTCTCCGAACTGGCTGCAGCCGTTCATGCAGCCGAAGCATCTCAAGGCGGGAGAAACGATCTTCCGGAAGGGCGACGACGCCGACCTGCTGTACATGGTCGTATCCGGCGAGGTCAGGTTTCCCGAGATCGATCGCGGGGTATCGGCGGGCGAACTGTTCGGCGAGATCGGGCTGTTTTCGCTCGAGCGCCGCCGCACGCAAACCGCTCAAGCCGCGACCGATGTAGATCTGCTCTGGATCAGCGACAGCGCACTGAGGAAGCTGTGCGAGCGCAACCCGGGACTGTCGCTGTATTTCCTGCGCTTGACGGCGACGAGGATGACGGAAAACGCGGCTCGCGCGATCGGGGTCGGCGAGGTGGCGCCCAGTCCGGCGTAAGGTGCGCCGCCTCGCTTGCCGGCGTTACGGCGCGGACGACGCCGCAAGGCTCGGCAGCGGCGCAAACTGCATCTCTGCAACGGCCGAGCCGGCGTATGCACTGGCGATCAGGATCATGACTCGAATGGCGACGAACATGGTGCCTCCTCAGTCTTGTTGTTGGTCTTTCAATGCCAGAGACTTCTTTCCCGCCGGTGAGGAAAGCTGGTTGCCGCAACCTTGAAGGCATTGGTAAGCGGGCCGTTTACGCAAGCCCATTCATGAGTTGGGAACCGTATCGGCTGATCGGCCGGAGCGCTAAACGCGCGGTTCACCGTCACCGGGCATTGTTCGCCTCAATCAAGAAGGCGCAAGCACAATGCCGATTTTCAGGACGATCCTTGTTGTCGTATCGATTTTTCTTGCCGGTTTGTACGTCTACGACAGCTGCCGCAGCGATGGGCTCGCCATGCCGGTTTCGGTAAACGAAATCCTTGCACGGCGCTGGCCGGAACCGGACGCATTTCATCCGACGGCGGCCCCAGCGTCCGCGGCTGCCGGCACAGTGACGCCGGCCGCGCGCGTTAGGGAAACGTTTGCGATGTTCATTCCCAAGGATGCGCGACGCCATCCGATGCAGCGCAGCCTTTAGAGCATGATCCGGAAAAGTGGAAACCGGTTTTCCGAAAAGATCATGCTCAAACAAGGAGATGAGATCATGATGCGATTCTGTGGAAACGCATCATGATCTAGCGGCCTCGAGTCAGCCCAGCGACGCGCCGGCCTTGGCGCGGCTTATTCCGAGCGTCACGATGCGCTGCAGGAGATCCGGATAGTCCAGCCCGTCATGCCCGGCGGCCGTCGCGAACTCCTGGCTCTTGGCGATCTCGGGATTGGGATTGGCCTCGATGAAATAGGGAACGCCATTGGTCGACAGGCGGAAGTCGATGCGCGCATAGCCGTCGAGCCCCAGGGTCCGGTAGATGCGCTTCGCCAGCCGTTGAATATGGGCGGATAGTTCCGGCGTGAGATCCTCGGCCGGGCCGTCGACAATCCCGACGCGCTCCTGATAGCTGGTATCGTGCTTGACCTTTTCGGTGGCGATCTGGCGCGCAGCAGGGCCGCCCATGCTGCCGAATTTCAGTTCCCACACCGGCAGCACCCGCAGCCGGTTGTTACCGAGCACGCCGACATAGAGCTCGCGTCCCTCGATGAATTGCTCGGCGATCGCGGCCGTTCCGATCCGCTCATGGATGAAGGCGACGCGCTCGGCGAGCTTCTCGTCGGTATCGACGATCGACGCCTGCGAGATACCGAGCGATCCATCGCTGCTCAGGCTCTTGACGATCAGCGGCAGCTCGAGACGCGGCGGCCGCTTGACCTTGCGGCGCATCGGAAACACCGCGAAGGCCGGCACCGGAATCCGGCGATGGTGCACCAGCGTCTTGGACAGATCCTTGCCGCGCGCCAGGATCAGGCCGCGCGGGTTGCACCCGGTATAGGCGATCTTCATCAGCTCGAGATAGCTCGCGATGTGCTGGTCGTACACGACGTCGTAGTGAAACTCCTCCAGCAGCGTGAACACGACGTGCGGCTTGAAGCCCTCGATCTCGTCGCGCACCGGCTTGATTTCCTCCTGCACGCCAAGCGGACGTACCTCATGGCCGGCCGCGCGCAGGGTGCTGACGACGTCGTATTCCGTCTTCCACTCGTTGATCTCCCGCGCGCTGTATCCATCGCTGGAGTCGGGCGGCACACAGTCCGGGTGCATCAGCACCAGAATGCGAAGCTGTTTCATAGCGCGATCCATTTCCGGCGCGACGGGCCGAACAGCGCGTGCATGGTCTTGGCGGTCAGCAGAATGGTGAAGTTTGTCACGAGCTTCTGCTCGGGGCCGACGGCACGCAGATTGAGCTCGCGGCAGCGCGAGATCATATCATCGAGCACGGCATCGAGCGTCAACTGGTTCTCGCCCGTCCAGCGCGCCACCAGCTGCCTGATCTGGGCGCGGTGCCGCCTGATGAAGGCTGCGGCCGGCGGACGCCGATAATGCCGCGGATCGGCGGAGAACAGCTTGGAGAGATCGCGGTCATAGGTCTTCGGCGGCGTGAAAGCGTAGAATGCCTGCTTCTTCCTGTAGTGCTCGGCGAGCGTTTGCTTGAGCGTATGCAGCGGATCGACCCGCTCGCGCGTCGGGAGCAGCGGCCGCTTGCCGGCGATCTCGCCCATCAGCTCGTCGACATATTCGAGCTTCTTCAGCGCGGGC
The DNA here is from genome assembly GCF_054056795.1 of Bradyrhizobium sp. USDA 3315. Taxonomy (NCBI): domain Bacteria; kingdom Pseudomonadati; phylum Pseudomonadota; class Alphaproteobacteria; order Hyphomicrobiales; family Nitrobacteraceae; genus Bradyrhizobium; species Bradyrhizobium sp. USDA 3315. The sequence goes on from NZ_JBSRYP010000001.1 coordinate 1,292,415, forward strand.
CAGCCGGCATAGCGCGTCCGCCAGTTCGAGCGCGGCCGCAGCCACACCGCGAAGGTCTCGGCGAAGTCCTCATCCGGATGGCTCTGCGCGTACCAGAGCCGAAGATGCTGGACATAATTGCGGCTGGCCGGATTGGGCCGGTAGTAGCGCGGGTAGTGCTGCGACGACGGGCCGAACAGCTGCTGCCAGCGCCGGCGGCGCTGCAGCTGGTAGCCGTGCTGCACGGCGTGCCCCGCCTCGTGGCGGAGAATGGCCATGCACTCGGACCACGAGGCGCCCTCGACGTCGAGCATCATCTTCTTCTCGAGCTTCATCAGGCGGGGATGGGCGAGGTAGAACGGGATCGCGATGCCGGGCACATCTGCCGGGCTGAACCATTCGCTCGAGATCCATGTGTGCGGGCCGCAACCGGATGCCGCGCTCCTCGAGCTCCTCATAGAGCGTATTCACACAATCGGCGAGCCAGGTGCCCTCGACGGCAACCCTCAGACGATTGAGCGGTTGCGCGAGCAACTGCTCGTCCGTCAGCTTTTCCCAGGCAAATTTGCGGCGCGGCATAGGCTTCCAAAGTCAAAAGCAAATCGGACTCTGGATGGTGTCATAGGTTGCCGCCGGCAACAACCGCTGGGCCTTCGCGGCGAGCCTCCGGCCAATGCCGGCATCGGGCCGGCCCGAGTGTCCGCCTTGGGCGGCGGGCAGCGCGCCGAGCCCGATTCGCCGGCTCAAGGCGACGCTCATCTGGCGTCCTAAGGCTTGACCCAGCGTTGCACGGCAGCGGCGGTGTCGGCCGGCCTGGTGTTGAAGCAGATGGCGGCATCGGGGGCGAGCCGGTGCACCAGATTGAGGATCGTCTCGAACAGCAAGAGCCGCTCCGGCGGCTCGCGCAGCCCGGCACCGATCACGACGCAGTCGTAGCGGCGCGCGTTGAGGGCCGCCGCCGTCACGGCTTCCGCCGTATCGCCGAGGTCGATCAGGCAGCTCTCGACGTCGTAGCCGAGCGTCCGCAGGCCGTCGATCTGCGCGTCGAGATAGCTGCGTACCAGTTCGGGCGTGAACTGCGGCATGACGGACAGATCGACGAAGGTAGGGTCGAGGCCGATCGCCAGCACGGATGGCTTCGTCATGGTGGCAGTTCCCGGTTCAAAAGAATTTTGTCCGAGCATGCCGCAGGTTTGAGTCGAAATCGCGGACACGACGACCCGAAGCTACCTTGTAGCCCGGGTGAGCGAAGCGACACCCGGGGTTGCTCGTCGCAAAGACCCGCATCTCGCTTCGCTCATGCGGGCTACATGGTTTCGCTCCGTCGAAATCGCCGAGCCGTCAGCGGCAGCCATGATCCTGCGCGGCACGCGCAGCGATTGCGGCGCGCCGCTTGAGGAACTCGCGCTCGCGCGAATTGCCGGCTAATGCGGCGGCGGCCTCGAACGCGGCATGCGCCTCCGCGAAACGGCTCAGCTTATTCAGCAGATCGCCGCGCACGCTCGGCAGCAGATGATAGGATTTCAGCGCCGGCTCATCGGTGAGGCCGTCGACGATCGCGAGCGCGGCAAGCGGCCCCTCGGCCATGCCGATCGCAACTGCGCGGTTGAGCTCGATCACGGGTGAATCCAAGAGCGCGGCGAGATCGCCGTACAGCGCGGCGATGCGGCGCCAGTCGGTCGCGTCCGGTGTTCCGGCTTCGGCGTGGCAGGCGGCGATCGCGGCCTGCAGCACATAGAAGCCGCCGGCGCCGCCGAGCTCGCGGGCGCGCGCCAGCGCGAGCTGCCCGCGGCGGATCTGCAGGCGATCCCACCGCGCACGGTTCTGGTCCATCAGCAGGATCGGCTCACCGGACGCATCGGTGCGCGCCGCCATCCGCGAAGCGTTGAACTCCATCAGCGCCAGCAGGCCGTGCGCCTCCGGCTCCGATGGTGCGATCGAGGTCAGCACGCGGCCCATGCGCAGCGCCTCGTTGCAGAGCTGCGGCCGCAGCCATTCGTCGCCGCTTGCCGCGGTATAGCCCTCGTTGAAGATGAGGTAGACGACCTCGAGCACGGAGGCGAGCCGCTCGGACAGATCCTCGCCGCGCGGCGTCTCGTAGGCAAGGCCTGACTCCGACAATGTGCGCTTGGCGCGCACGATGCGCTGGGCGATGGTCGCCTCCGCCTGCAGGAAGGCGCGCGCGATCTCCTCGGTGGTGAGGCCGCAGATCATCCTGAGCGCCAGTGCGGCGCGCGCCTCCCGCGACAGGCGCGGATGGCAGGCGGTGAAGATCAGCCGCAGCAATTCGTCACCGATATCGTCGTCGAGCGCGGCATCGAAGTCGGGCATGGTCTCCTGCTCCCGCGCCAGGTCGTGCGCGATCACGCCGTGCTTCTCGGCCAGCATGCGATTGCGGCGCAGATGGTCGAGCGCGCGGCGCTTGGCCGTCGCCATCAGCCAGGCACCGGGCTTTTCCGGCACGCCATCGGCCGGCCAATGCTCGAGCGCGGCGACCAGCGCTTCCTGGGTCAGGTCCTCGGCGAGCGGCACGTCGCGCAGCATCCGCGACAGGCTGGTGATCAGCCGCGGCTGCTCGATGCGCCACACCGCAAGGATCGTGGCCTGGATGTCGGCGGCCGTCATCGCCGCCGACCTGGATTCTCAGCTTGACGCGTTGTCTTCACGCGAACCGGCGTCCACTTCGCTTGCGAACGCCCTGTTCGCGCGGCGCATCAGGCGCAGGCGGACACATCGACCTGACAACCGCCGTCGGCGCCCGGGGTGGCGAACGGACGGACCTCACAAGTTCCCTCCCAACCCGGCATATGCTCCTTGTGCAGCTGCATGAACTCGACGGCGGCGGCGACCGCCTCTTCCTTGTTGCGGAGCTCAAAGATCGCGTAGCCGCCGATCATCTCCTTGGTCTCGACGAAGGGCCCGTCGACGACGTTGAGCTTGCCGTCGGTGATGCGGACCTGGGCGCCCATCGCGACCGGCAACAGCCCGCCGGTGTCGATCATACGGCCCGCCTTGATTTCCCGCTCGGCGAGCCTGCCCATCGCCTCCATCAGAGCGGGCGTCGGCGGGCCCGGGGGCTGCGCGGAGGTGACGATATACATGAAGCGCATCGGAAAACTCCTGTTGGGCGAGACGCGGCGATGATCGCCGCAAGACCGGCTCGCTATGGGGAACGACGATCCGGGAGGGGGTGAATCGACAGCGGAAAGGGAATTTTTTTCAGGCAGAAGCAAATCCTTGGCGTCCCTGCGAAAGCAGGGTCCCATAACCACTGGGTTGAGTTGCTGAAGCGAGCCATGGCCACAGCCGCGCAAAACCAACCGGCATCGTGGCTATGGGTCCCTGCTCCCGTGCGCAATTGCGCACTAGGTAGGGACGACACGGAGCTTGTGGCAATCCCGTAGCCCGGGTGAGCGAAGCGATACCCGGGGAATGCACCGGCGAAATCCCGCATATCGCTTGCGCTCATGCGGGCTACGAAGCCAGCACCCGACCTACTGCTCCCGCAGCATGATCAGCGGATCGGCGCTGTCGGGGACGCGGCGCCACTGGGCGTTGTCGTCGGCCTCGAACTGCCAGGTCTGCCCCTTGGCCGACATCAGGATCATCTGGCCGTGATCGAGCCGCCACATGGTCGGGTTGAAGGAAGCGACCGCGGGATCGCATTTGCCTTTCAGGAACACCTGGAAATTGTCGTTGCCGGCGTCGGTGTTGGTCAGCACCAGCGTGCAGATCGCCTGGCCGTTGCCGCGGACCATCGACCAGTCGCCGATCATCTGGTCCATCGATTTGGCGAGCGAGCGCGCCGCGGCGAGGTTTTGCAGGATGTAGACGCCCTCATTGGTGCGCATGCCTTCGAAGATGCCGGTCTCGACCTCGGTGAAATCGATCACGGTCTCGCCGGCGGCATTGTGCAGCCGCACGATGTCGCCGAGGCCCTTGATGCTCCAGCCGGTGATGTCCTTGGTGAAGGGCAGCGCGGCGGCGCAGGCGGGCTCGAGCTCGAGCTTGAAGCCTTGCGGCGCCGTATCGCCCTTCAGCGTCACGACGCAGGTCTTGCTGCGCTCGGTGGTGGCGAGCTCCCACTGCCCGATCATGTCCTTCTTCAACGTCGTGACGTCCTGCGCCGCTGCCGGACCGCACGCGGCCAGCAGCAGACACAGCACGGCATTGAAGCGGGACAACGACATCAGCGATCCTTGACGGGAGTTTCGGCAACCGGCGTCAGCGGCGGCTTGCCGGCGAACCAGTTCTTGATGTTGTCGACCACGAGCTGGTCCATCGCGTTGCGCGTCACCACCGAGGCCGAGCCGATATGCGGCAGCAGCACGACGTTCTGCATCGCCTTCAATTCGTCGGGCACGTTCGGCTCGGCCGCGAACACGTCGAGACCTGCGGCCAGGATGGTGCCGGACTTCAGCGCCGCGACCAGCGCCGGCTCGTCGACCACCGAGCCGCGCGCGACATTGATCAGCACGCCGCGGGGGCCGAGCGCCTTCAAGACGTCGGCATTGATCATCTTCGCGGTCGAGGCGCCGCCCGGCACGATGACGATCAAGGTGTCGACCGCCTTCGCCATCTCGATCAGATCGGGATAGTGCTTGTAGGAGACGTCCTTGGACGGATTGCGCGAGTGATAGGACACCGGCACCCGCGAGGCTTCAAGACGGCGCCCGATCGCCTGGCCGATCCGGCCCATGCCGACGATGCCGATCTTGCGGTCGCGCAGCGAGCCGACGCTGAGCGGATAATTCTGGGTCTGCCACAGCCCGGAGCGCACATAGCGGTCGGCCTTGACGAACTCGCGCAACGTCGCGATCAACAAGCCCATCGCGACATCGGCGACCTCCTCGGTCAGCACTTCGGGCGTATTGGTGACCACGATATTGTGATCGCGCGCATAGGCAGAATCGACGTGGTCGTAGCCGACGCCGAAGCTGCCGACGATCTCGAGCTTCGGAAACATCGCCAGCGCGGTCTTGTCGGTCGCCATCGTGTGATAGGTGACGGCGATGCCGCGGATCTTGGCCAGCGTATCGGGCGTCAGCCGCTCGAGGTCGCCGCGGCTCTCGGCACGGTGCAGCACGTATTGATCGGGAAAGCCGTTTTCGAGGATTGGCCGGATCGGTCCATAGATCAACAGATCGATCTTTTCGGAAGAAATCGGGGCCATCAACTTTCCTTTCCTAACGCGCTTTCATGCCAACGCCGCAGCAACAAATGCGAAACTAGCGCCAGCAACCCATAAATGACAATCCCGGCCAGCGATAGCAGCAGAAGTGCCGCGAACATGCGGGGAATATTCAGCCGGTAGCCTGATTCAGCGATCCGGAAGGCGAGGCCCGAGCCGGCGCCGGCGCTGCCCGCCGCGATCTCCGCGACCACGGCGCCGATCAGCGACAGCCCGCCGGCGATGCGCAGACCGCCGAGGATATAGGGCAGCGCCGCGGGCAGCTTCAGGAACAGCAGCGTCTGCAGCTGTGAGGCGCCATAAAGTTGAAACAATCCGGCGAGGTTGCGATCCACCGAATTGAGGCCGAGCGTCGTGTTCGACAGCACCGGAAAGAACGCCACGATCCAGGCGCAGACGATCACCGCGGTCTGCTGCTGCAGATAGATCAGGAGCAGCGGCGCGATCGCGATAACGGGCGTGACCTGCAGCACCACCGCATAGGGAAACAGCGAATACTCCAGCCATTTCGACTGGTTGAACAATAGCGCCAGCACGATGCCGCCGACTGCCGCGGCAACGAAGCCTTCGAGCGTGGTCAGGAGCGTGACGCCGAGCGATTGCGACAGGATGGGCCAGTCCGCAACCAGCGTCTTCAGCACCAATAGCGGGCTCGGCAGCACGTAAGGTTGGATGCCATAGCCGCGGACGATGGCTTCCCAGAGCAGGAGGCCAGCGGCAAACACCGCAAGCGGCAGCAGAAAACGGACGAGGTCCTGCGGAGATTTCATGCGCCCGCCTGCCCTGCATAGGATGGCGCCAGCGCGCTGGAGACCTCGCGGCAGAACGCGGCGTATTCGGCCGAGGTGCGGAACTCCTCGCCGCGCGGTTCCGGCGAGGTGATGCGAAACTCGGCGCCGATCCGGCCCGGGCGCGCGGTCATCACGATCACGCGCTCGGAAAGATAGACCGACTCGAACACGGAGTGCGTCACGAAGATGACGGTCTTGTGCAGGGTGCGCCACAGCGACAGCAGGTCGTTGTTGAGGCGAAACCGCGTGATCTCGTCGAGCGCCGCGAACGGCTCGTCCATCAGAAGGACATCCGGATCGGTGACCAGCGCGCGCGCCAGCGACACCCGCATCTTCATGCCGCCGGACAGTTCGCGCGGATAGGCCCTCGCGAACTCCGCGAGCCCGACCTGGTCCAGCGCCGCATCGATGCGCGCATCGGCGTCCGTCGCGGGCGCACGGGCGAGCTTCAGCGGCAGGCGGACATTGTCGCGCACCGTGGCCCACGGCATCAGGGTCGGCTCCTGAAATACGAAGCCGATGCGGTGGCTGCCGCGCTGCTCCGCGCCATGATGCGAGACCTCGACCGTGCCGGCGCTTGGCGTGGCGAGACCTGCAATCAGCCGCAGCGCGGTGGATTTGCCGCAACCGGAGGGCCCGAGCAGCGAGACGAACTCGCCGCGCCTCACGTCGAGGTCGAGCGGCCCGAGTGCCCTCACGCCGCTGTCATAGGTCTTGCTGACGCCGCGCAGGCGCACAGCCGACGCTGCATCAGATCCAGACAACGCAGGCTCCGCCATCGCCCGTCCGCACCCGTCAGTTCTTCGGCCGGAGCTCGGCGCCGACCGCCTTGTTGACGAAGCGCAGCGTGTAGCCCTGGCGATAGTCGATGGCGCTCTTGACCACGCCGGCGCGCACCATCTTGTCGAAGAAGCTCGCCATCCGCTCGTCGGTCATGGCGCCGATGCCGTTCTTGATGGAATCGCCGGAATCGACGATGCCGTGCTCGCGCATCTTGGCGACGCAATAGGCGAGCAGCTCGTCGTTCATGTCGGGATTGAGCTTCTTGATCATCGCATTGCCGGCCGAGTTGTCGCCGTAGACGTAGTGGTACCAGCCGACGATCGAGGCATCGACGAAGCGCTGCACGAGGTCAGGCTTCTTGTCGACCAGGTCGCGGCGGGTCTCGATCAGCGTCGAGTAGGAGTTGAAGCCGTAATCGGCGAGCAGCAGCACGTTCGGCTTGAAGCCGGCGGCTTTCTCGACCGCGAAAGGCTCCGAGGTGACGTAGCCCTGCATCGCGGTCTGCTTGTTCACGATGAAAGGCTGCGGGTTGAAGGTGTAGGGCTTCACCTTGTTCTCGTCGAAGCCATATTCGGACTTCAGCCACTGGAAGTAGCTGGTGATGCCCTCCTTCGAAATCAAAAGCGTGAGCGGCTTCAGATCCTCGATCTTCGTGGCCTTGACCTCGGGATGGGTCAGGAAGACCTGGGGGTCCTTCTGGAACATGGCGGCGACGGCGACCAGCGGCACGTTGTTGGTGACGGCGTCGAAGGTCTGCAGCGAGTTCGCGCTCATGAAGAAGTCGAGCTTGCCCGCGATCAGCAGCATGCGGTTGTTCTCGTTGGGACCGCCGGGCACGATGGTGACGTCGAGGCCGTATTTCTTGTAGGTGCCGTCGGCGAGCGCCTGGAAGAACCCGCCATGCTCGCCCTCGGCGACCCAATTGGTGCCGAACGAGACCTTGTCCAAGGTCTTGTCCGAGGTCTGCGCCCGCGCCGGGGCAAGCGCCGCGGCAACGCAAAGCGCGGCGGTCAGAAGGCTTGTGGTTAATGCTCGCAGCAAAAAGGCCGGGATCATGGTTGGACTCCGTCGATCATTATGGCCCATGATGGAAGGCGGGAAGACGTGGACCGCGCCCGGAGACGCGAACCCGTTATGATGTTAAACAAACTAGCCTGCAAATCCATCCCGTGAAACGCTTGTATTGAAACGACCGGCTTGATGACCTCTCAGCTTCCGCCCCGCAACTGGACCGCCATCCACTGGCCCGATATCGCCAGGGATACGGCCGCGAGCTGGATTGCGGTGCTGCCGCTGGCCGCGACCGAGCAGCACGGGCCGCATCTGCCGCTCGGAACCGACATCATGATCGGCGAGGCCTATCTTTCGCGGGTGCGAGAGTTGCTGCCGGCGACCACTCCCGCCACGTTCCTGCCGTTGCAGCCGGTCGGCATCTCAACCGAGCACATCGATTTTCCGGGTACCTTGACCTTGCCGACCAACGTGGCGCTGAAGAGCTGGATGGCGCTCGGCGAGAGCGTGGCGCGCGCAGGCGTCAGGAAGCTCGTGATCGTGACCAGCCATGGCGGCAATTCCGCCGCGATGCAGCTGGTGGCGCAGTATCTGCGCGCGCACCATCAGATGCTGGTGGTGACCACGAGCTGGTCGCGCTTCGGCGCGCCCGACGGGCTGTTCGACGCTGGCGAACTGCGCCACGGCATCCATGGCGGCGCGGTCGAGACCTCGATCATGCTGGCGAAATATCCGCACGCCGTGCGCAAGGATGCGATCGCGGACTTCAAGCCGGCCAGCGTGCGGATCGAGAAGGATTATCGCTTTCTGTCGACGCAGCGGCCGGCGCCGTTCGCCTGGCAGGCGCAGGACCTCAATCCGAGCGGCGCGATCGGCGATGCGACCAAGGCCTCGGCCGAGAAGGGCGAGAAGCTGATCGAGCACGGCGCGCGCGCGTTCTGCGAGCTGCTCGCCGACGTCGACAGGTTCGATCCGAGCGTATTTCGCGGCAAATGACCGCGATTGCTTCGTCCTGACAAGCGCGACGAAACAATTCGCGAAACCATATTTCCGCCCCGGTCTTCGAACCGGAACCGGACAGCCTCCGTCCAACGGGCATGCGGACCACACCGGCGCCGCCCACACAGGATGGAGTATTCCATGTCGATCAAGACCAAGTTCGCCGCCCTCGCCCTCACCGCGCTCGCCGTGACCGGCACCATCGCGTCCACGACGTCGCAGGCTGAAGCGAAGCCGTATGGCTGGGGCTGGGGCGTTGGCGCAGGTCTCGTCGGCGCCGCCGTTGTCGGCAGCGCGATCGCGGCCAGCGACGGCTATTACTACGGCGGCGGCTATCGGCGCTGCGGCTGGGTGCGCCAGTTCGACGCCTACGGCAATTACATCGGCCGCGTGCGCAGCTGCTCCTACTGATCGACGCAATTCCTAGGGTTGCGGATCCTGTGTTCGGCACGGGTCCTCATCCACCCCGTGTCGCAACCGACCCGTCCGGTGATCCCCCCGGGCGGGTCAATTCTTGAACGCGGCAATCACAGATACTTCGCGACCAGCCTGAAATCGCGCAGCACGGCTCGCCCTTTCGGCCCTGATGCCTTCAGCGTCTCCTCCAGGCTGTGACCGATGTGATCGTGGATCAGCGCCTTCTTGGCGCTCTCGATCGCGCTCTCCACCGCCTGCAATTGCTGGGCGATCTGCGCACAAGGCCGGCCCTGCTCGATCATCTCGACGATGGTGTCGAGATGGCCGTTGGCGCGCTTCAGGCGCCTGGCGATCGCAGCGTGCGGATGGTCGTCGGACATCTGGCTCTCCTATCCTCCGGGGAGGATAGCTATGATCCTCCCCGGAGGATAGCCGAATCGACTTGACAGGCCATTGTCGCGGGCGTAGTGCCCGATGGCGGGAACGTTCGTTCCGCCCCGGGGTTCTGGCCCCGGAGACAAGTCGATCCACGAGCCAGCACAGAAGGCACATGGGCAGTAGCAACTCAGGCGACAGTAGTCCGGCGATGCCGGGACTGGTGACGCCGCAACACAGCAAGACTGATCGCGCAGATCTCGCCTGCGTGGACGGGTGGTCGCGCCCAAGCTGACCACTGCTCCTCACCGGCCTGCCGCGACCAGCGGAAGTGGAGGTGAGCGATGTTCGAAAAGCTCGCAAAATTCCGGCAAGCAAGCCCGCGGCGCGTGGTCGAGCCGCGGCGCATGCCGCCGCCGGCCGCCATTCATTGCAATGACAACCTGCCGGGCTTTCGCCGCCTGGCGGGCCGCCGCCGGCGTCCAACCCCGGCCTGTCATTGGGTCCTGATCGACGGCCGCCTGGAATGCCGTTGGATCGTCGACGACAGCGGCGGTGATCTCGATCAGCAGCGACGCGCCGCAGCGAAGCCACGGCTGTGCGCTTAGGCCGACCGTGAGGGCGGGCTTGATAACGACAGTGCTGGCCGCTCCCTCTCCCCGTTCTTGCGGGGAGAGGGTTGGGGTGAGGGGCCGTCTCCGCGCACACGGTAATAGCTGAGTTCGCGGAAGCTCCCCCTCACCCGGTTCGCATCTGACGATGCGATCCGACCTCTCCCCGCACGCGGGGCGAGGTGAAGCGGCGCCCGCTGCTCGGTCGGAAGTAGTCGTCTTGGTTTAGGAGGCCGACATGGACGAAGGACCTAGTCGTCCCGTTGCGCGCCATCGCGGCGCGGCAGCGGGATCATTGAGCTGCATCAGATCTGGAAATGCCGCTGCTCACGGCAGCGGAGACGTGCGCGCCTGACGACGCCTGCGTCCCTCCCGCCGTGCCGAAAGGCGGCGAGGAGACGCGAAATGACCGAAAGCAAGACCACACAAACCGCCATTCTCGACAGCGCGCATGCCGGCGACACCCACGGCGCGCTCGGCAGCATCGCGCGCGACGACACCGCGCCGCGCGCGACCTTGCTGGCCCGGCTGAAGACGCTGCTGGCGATCGTCGGCCCCGGCCTGATCGTGATGGTCGGCGACAACGACGCCGGCGCGTTCGGCACCTACACCCAGGCCGGACAGAATTACGGCACCACGCTGCTGTGGACGCTTCTGCTGCTGATCCCGGTGCTCTACGTCAACCAGGAGATGGTGGTGCGGCTCGGCGCCGTCACCGGGGTTGGCCATGCGCGGCTGATTTTCGAGCGCTTCGGCAAGTTCTGGGGTGCCTTCAGCGCCATCGACCTCCTGGTATTGAACGCGCTGACCATCGTCACCGAGTTCATCGGCATCACGTTTGCACTTCACTTTCTCGGCGTCTCGCAGTTCTGGGGCGTGTTGGCCTCGGCTGTTATCGTGATGCTGGCGGTCTCGACCGGCGACTTCCGCCGCTTCGAACGCTTCGGAATCGTGCTGGTCGCCGGCAGCCTGCTGCTGGTACCCGTGATCCTGATGGTGCATCCGCCGGTCGGGCAGATCGCGGCGGACTTCTTCGTGCCGAAGATGCCGCAGGACGCCAAGCTCAGCGAGGTGATGCTGCTGATCGTCGCCATCGTCGGTACCACGGTGGCGCCGTGGCAATTGTTCTTCCAGCAGAGCTACATCGTCGACAAGCGGATCACGCCGCGTTTCATCCGCTATGAGCGGATGGATCTGTGCATCGGCATCGTGCTGGTGGTGGTCGGCGCCGTCGCGATGATCTCGTTCTGCGCGGCAGTGTTCGCAGGAAAGCCCGAATTCGGCAATTACACCGACGCGCTGGGGACCGCTGTGGGCCTCGAGACATATGCTGGCCGGCTGCCGGCGGTGCTGTTCGCCCTTGCGCTGCTCGATGCCTGCATCATCGGTGCTGCGGCAGTCTCCCTCGCGACCGCTTATGCGATCGGCGACGTGTTCGCGGTCAAGCACTCGCTGCACCGCAAGCCGCGGGACGCGAAGGGCTTCTACAGCGTCTATTGCGGCCTGATCGTGCTCGCGGCGGCGCTGGTGCTGACGCCGGGCACGCCGCTCGGACTATTGACCAACGCGGTGCAGACGCTGGCCGGCGTGCTGCTGCCGAGCGCGACCGTGTTCCTGCTGCTGCTGTGCAACGATCGCCACATCCTCGGGCCCTGGGTCAATTCGACCAAACTCAACCTGTTCACCGGCGCGGTGGTCGCGGGGCTGGTGATGCTGTCGGTGATCCTGACCGCCGCGGTGCTGTTCCCCGATCTCGGCGAGGCGTGGATCATCGGCATCCTCGTCGCCGGCAGCCTGCTCGCGTTGTTGGTGACGGCAGCCGTCAAGTTCTACGAGATGTCGTCGCGCCGTCACGCGTCGTTCCGCTTCAAGCGCAAGCCGCCGCGAGAGTCTTTTCTGTTCCGATGGAATCGGAACGGGGCTCCAGATTCCTGTTTTGACGCGTTTTCTTCACGCGAACCGGTACCCACTTCGCTCGAAAACGCTCTGGTCGACCGCGACAGCTGGCGGATGCCGCCGCTCGACCGGCTGCCGCCGGCGCGGCTCAGCCCGCTGAGCCGGATCTGGATGATCGTGCTGCGCGGCTATCTCGTCGTCGCCGCCGGCCTCGTGCTGCTGCGGATCGTGCAGCTCGCCACGGTGGGAGCGTGACCGCGCTCAGTCGCGGACGGCGATGGGGCGCGCTCGTGCTGCTCAGGCTGGCGAGCGCCATCCTGCGCGGCGCGGCCGCGCTCCACCGGAAACGCACAATCTCAAACGCCGGACTGCGGACGGCGCTGTCGATGGCGCGATGTATCGAACGGGCCGGCGCGCGGGTCGTGCTCGGCAGAGCATCGCAGCCGGCATTCAACACAAAGGACGAGGACAATGGGGGCATCGATTGAACGGTCGGGTCGCGACCGATTTGCCACGGACACGCGGCCGATCGCCGCCGATGTGGCCTGCCGCCTCGCGCTGTTACGTGACTGTCACGGTGGCGTGCAAATCGGAACGGTATTGGGCGCACCTCAGTTGCTATTGCGAATTATTTGCAATAAGCAACAGGGGATGCTAGGTGCTGATCTGGCTTTGGATGGGACGACACAGATCGGACCGGGGACGGCGGGCGATGATTTCAAATCTCGGGTGGCAAGCGGCCAGCAAATCTGCAGTGATGCCGGGCGAAACCGCCATTCGTTCGCGGAAAGCCGCGTCATGACCTGCGTCCGCCTCTTCCGGGTCCAGATCGCCGCCGGCGCAGCGCTCGGTGCGGCAACCTTCGGCGCGCCGGCGACCGCGGCCGATCTGGCCCTCAAATCCCCCGCCGCCAGGGCGGTCTACAGCTGGACCGGATTCTATGTCGGCGCCCATGTCGGTTATGGCGACGGCACGCTGGGTCCCGGCACCAATCCGATCCTGGAACAGGGCGTGTTCTTCCCGCCCACCATTACCGGCGGGATCGGCGGCTTCCAGGTCGGATACAACAAGGAGTTCGCCAACCGCTTCGTGCTCGGCGTCGAGGCGGATGCGACCTTCACCGGCCCGACCGACCTGCCGCGACGGGTGCTCGGCCCCTTCAATTCGTCGATCGACTATGTCGGCACGCTGCGCGGCCGCGCCGGCTACTCTTTCGGCACCTGGATGCCTTACGTGACCGGCGGCTTCGCCTGGGGCCACAGCCAGGTTCGGGTCAACGACGCCGCGGGCGAGGTGATCTCGGAGCCCGGCCAGTACCAGACCGGCTGGACCGTCGGCGCCGGCGCCGAATTCGCGGTGAGCGGCAATTGGACCGCCAAGGTCGAATACGACTACGTCGACCTGTCGCGCCGCACGCTCGGCCTCAATGATTTCGGCCTGCCCGGCGTCAGCATCGACCCGCGCATCCATTTGCTGAAATTCGGCCTCAACTATCAGCTTGGCGACTCGCCATGGTCGGCAACGCCGACGCGCACCGCGCTACCCGAATCGAGCGACTGGAGCGTGCACGGCCAGACGACGCTGCTGCCGCAGACCTACGCCTCCTTCCGCTCGCCCTATGCCGGCACCAACAGCCTTCCCGGCGCGGGGCAGTTGCAGCAGACTTGGACCACGACGGCGTTTCTCGGCGTGCGGCTCTGGGAAGGCGGCGAGTTCTACTTCAACCCGGAAACCGCGCAGGGCTTTGGCCTCAACGGCACGCTCGGCCTTGCCGGCTTCTCGAACGGCGAAGCGCAGAAGGCCGGCGCGCCGTTCCCGAAAATCCGGCCGCAGCGCTACTACTTCAAGCAGACCTTCGGCTTCGGCGGCGAGCAGGAAGACGTCGCCGACGGCCCGAACCAGATCGCCGGCAAGCGTGACATCGACCGCCTCACGCTGGTGGTCGGGCGCTTTGCAGTCGGCGATTTCTTCGACGGCAATTCCTACGCCAAGGACCCGCGCGCCGATTTCATGAACTGGGCGATGTGGGCGTCCGCGGCCTACGACTTCCCGGCCGACCTGCCCGGCTACACCCGCGGCGCGGTGGTCGAGCTCAACCGCAAGGATTGGGCGGTGCGCGCCGGCGTATTCCAGGTGCCGAACGCCCCGAACAGCGACGTTCTGGTGTTCAACACCGGCGGCGCCGTGGTGGAATTCGAGGGCCGCTATTCGATCTTCGACCAGCCCGGCAAGCTGCGCGTCGGCGTGTTCGGCAACCGCGGCAACACCGGCAATTACGCCCAGGCGCTCGCGATCGAGGACGCCAATCCGGGGCTCGACATCAACGACGTGATGGCCGGCATCCGCAAGGACAATCTGAAATACGGCTTCTATCTGAACGGCGAGCAGCAGATCGCAAAGGATGTCGGCCTGTTCGGCCGCCTCAGCTGGAACGATGGTCAGAACGAGATCCTGTCGTTCACCGATGTCGACCGCAGCGTCTCGGGCGGCGTGTCGATCAAGGGCAGCAGGTGGGGACGCGCGAACGACACGATCGGCATCGGCGGCGCGATCAACGGGCTATCATCAGCGCATCGCGACTACCTTGCCGCCGGCGGCCTCGGCCTGCTGATCGGCGACGGCGCGCTGAACTACAGCCTGGAGCGGATCTTCGAGACCTATTACGCCTATCAGGTGAACAAGAACCTGACGCTGACCGCGGACTATCAGTTCATCACCAACCCCGCCTACAACGCCGACCGCGGCCCGGTGCACATCTTCTCCGGCCGCATCCACGGCGAGTTCTGAACGCGCCATCTCTGGGTCCCGGCCTGCGCCGGGACGACAGCAAATTGCCGCGCCGTTCTTCTCAACGATGTCTCGGAGTTGGTTGGTTCGGGCAGCAAACGCCCTCTCCCCACTCAGATATATGTAGACCCCCCGGGCTTGCCGCAAGCCCGGGGTCATCCCGTAGAACGCGCGCCCAATCGAACGGAGGAGTGCGGGATGCGGGAACATGCTGTCGTGATTGCCGGCGGAGGTCCGACCGGGCTGATGCTGGCGGGCGAGTTGGCGCTGGCGGGAATAGATGTTGCGATTGTCGAGCGGCGCGCGGGGGAGGACCTGATCGGCGCTCGGGCCGGCGGCCTGCACGCGCGCACCATCGAGGTGCTCGATCAGCGCGGCATCGGCGACCGCTTCGTCGCGCTGGGGACGCGCCATCCGGCAGTGCTGTTCCATTCGCACCTGGTTCCGCTTGAGATCACCGACTTTCCGACCCGGCGCAATTTCACGCTGGGGCTCCGGCAGAACCATATCGAGCGCCTGCTCGGCGAATGGGTCGGCGAACTGGCAGTGCCGATTATTCGCGCGCGCGACGTGACCGGCTTCACGCAGGACGACGCCGGCGTCGACGTCGAACTGTCGGATGGCCAATTGCTCCGGGCACAATATCTCGTCGGCTGCGACGGTGGCCGGAGCCTCGTCCGCAAAGCGGCCGGCATCGAATTCGCCGGATGGGATCCGACCACGAGCTGGCTGATTGCCGAGGCCGAAATGGCGGGCGAGCCGGAATGGGGCTTTCGCCAGCACGACACCGGCACCTCGGCGATCGGCAAGGCGGAAGATGGCGGGCGGGTGCGGCTGGTGCTGACCGAGCGGCAACTCGGCACCGACCGGGAGCCGACCCTGCGCGACGTCAGCGAGGCGCTGGTCGCCGCGTACGGCACCGATTTCGGCATCCACAGTCCGGGCTGGATCTCGCGCTTCACAGACATGACCCGGCAGGCCGTGACCTACCGCAAACAGCGCGTGCTGCTGGCCGGCGATGCCGCCCATGTGCATCCACCGATGGGCGGCCAGGGCCTCAATATCGGCGTGCAGGACGCGGTGAATCTGGGCTGGAAGCTGGCCCAGGTGGTCAAGCAGATCGCGCCGGACAGCCTGCTCGACACCTACGAAGCCGAACGGCATCCGGTGGCGGCCCGCGTGCTGCGCAACACCATGGCGCATGTCGCGCTCAACCGCACCGATCCGCGCACCCGGGCGCTGCACGAGATCGTCTCCGATCTGCTGCGCATGGAGGAGCCGCGCAGGAGCTTTGCCGCGATGATGTCCGGCCTCGATCTTCACTACGATCTTGGCGACGGCCATCCGCTGCTCGGACGCCACATGCCCGATCTCGATCTGGTCACAGCCGACGGTCCGATGCAGGTCTTCGCGCTGCTGCACCGGGCGCGGCCGGTGCTGCTGAATTTCGGCGAGCCCGGCGACATCGCCATCGCGGGATGGACCGACCGGATTCAGCTGGTCGATGCTGAGTATCGCGGCGCATGGGAGCTTCCCGCGCACGGCACGGTTTCGGCCCCGACCGCGGTGCTGGTGCGGCCCGATGGCTACGTGGCGTGGGTTGGCGAGCGAACGCAGGCCGGCCTAACCGAGGCGCTGACCAAATGGTTCGGCGCGTCCGCTGGTACGTCGTGAGCGTAGCCCGGATGGAGCGTAGCGTAATCCGGGATCGGTCGATCCGCACAGAGAGTGGTCCCGGATTATGCTGCGCTTCATCCGGGCTACGGATTTGCCGCCCCTACCCCGCCGGCTGAAACGAATCCGCGCGCGCCATCGCCCAGGCGTCGCGGAAGCGGCGGTCCTGGGTGCCTTCGAGCAGTTCGCCGGGGCGCAGCGTCGGATAGAGCTCGGCGAAGGAAGAGACCTCGGTGGTCGAACTTCGCTGCGAGAAGTGGATCGGGCGCAGCTCCTTGGTGTGCTCGAGGCCGGCGGCGGCGAGCAGCTCGGTCAGCGCGTGCAGGGTCGAGTGGTGGTAGTTGTACACGCGGTCGATCTTGTCGGGCACGTAGAGCGCGCGGTTGCGGATCGGGTCCTGCGAGGTGACGCCGGTCGGGCAGCGATCGGTGTGGCAGCTCAGGGACTGAATGCAGCCGAGCGCGAACATGAAGCCGCGCGCCGAATTGCACCAGTCGGCCCCGATCGCCATCGCGCGCGCCATGTCGAACGCGGTCGCGATCTTGCCGGAGGCACCGACCTTGATGCGATCGCGCGCGCCGATGCCGATCAGCGCGTTGTGGACGAAATTGACGCCCTCGCGCATCGGCATGCCGAGATGGTCCATGAACTCGAGCGGCGCGGCGCCGGTGCCGCCTTCATTGCCGTCGACCACGATGAAGTCGGGATAGAGCCCGCTCTCGTGCATCGCCTTGCAGATCGCCAGGAATTCCCAGGGATGGCCGATGCACATCTTGAAGCCGGCCGGCTTGCCGCCGGACAGCTGGCGCATCCGGGCGACGAATTCCATCATCTGCAGCGGCGTCGAGAACGCCTTGTGATAGGCCGGCGAGATGCAGTCCTCGCCCATCGGTACGCCCCGGATCTTGGAAATCTCCTCGGAAACCTTCGCCGCCGGCAGCACGCCGCCATGGCCGGGCTTGGCACCCTGGCTGATCTTGAGCTCGACCATCTTGATCTGATCGTCGCCCGCGACGCTTGCGAAGAGATCCGGATTGAAGGTGCCGTCGCGGTTGCGGCAGCCGAAATAGCCGGAGCCGATCTCCCAGATGATGTCGCCGCCCATCTCGCGATGATAGGGGCTGACGCCGCCCTCACCGGTGTCGTGGGCGAAGCCGCCCTTCTTGGCGCCGGCATTGAGCGCCCGCACCGCGTTCGGGCTCAGCGCGCCAAAGCTCATCGCCGAGATGTTGAAGACCGAGGCCGAATACGGCTTGGTGCAGTCCGGGCCGCCGACGGTGATGCGGAATTTCTGGTCGGCCCTCGGCTTCGGCGCCACCGAGTGGTGCATCCACTCATAGCCCTCGCGATAGACGTCCTCCTGGGTGCCGAACGGCCGCTTGTCGAGCACCATCTTGGCACGCTGGTAAACCACCGCGCGGGTGTCGCGGGAGAACGGCATGCCGTCCTTCTCGCTCTCGAAGAAATATTGCCGCATCTCCGGGCGGATTTCCTCGAGCAGGAAGCGGACATGCGCCGAGATCGGGTAGTTGCGCAGCACCGCGTGGTTCTTCTGGGTGAGGTCGCGGATGCCGAGCAATGTCAGCGCGCCGAAGATGACCAGCGGGATCAGGACGATCTTGAAGACCTTGTGATCGAAAATTCCAACCAGCAGCAGGAGCACGGTGACGACGGCGCAGATCGTCAGCACGATGAAACGTGGCGAGAACGGAAGCAGCACTGTATCCATGAAATTCCTCCGGTCTGCCCAAATGACCTGTCGGCCGCGAGCCTAATCCAACTCGCGGAACAAGTGCACTACGGTTATACGGCCGAGCAGTCACAGATGTGACAACCACCCGAATGGGCGGGTGCGGATACCGGTCAAATTGAAAACGAGATCGGCTTTTGCAGTGCAACGAAGGGGCTGCGGATCGGATGCGATAACCTGCCGTCGCGGGCGCACTACCAAAATATCGAAAACAACCCCATGCAAAGGAGCCGGCTGCGGCCGGCGCTCGACAGGGCGACTTGACACGTCGGGCAACTCACCGGCACAATTCCACTATTCCGAAATCGTGATGTGAGTCTGCGGCTCCTCCAACCCGTCGTCCCTGTCTAGTGCGCACTTGCGCACGGGAGCAGGGACCCATAACCACAAATGCCAATTGTTGGGCCACGCTGGAACGACGAGTCCCTTCAACAAGGTCCGCCGCGGCGTATGGGTCGCTGCTTTCGCAGGGACGACGATGGGGATGGTTCTCGATTCGAGGCGTCGCACCACGCGGTGTCATCACCCGCGCATGTGAGTGCGCTTGCAGAGGAGATGAGGAGAGAGCACCGTTCGCCTAGTGCTCGTGCGGCTGCAATTCGTGCGGGATGTGCCCCGGCTTCAGGCCGTCGCCGTCGAGCCAGGCGTTGGTGGTGTCGAGTGCCCGGGTAATGTGATCGGCGGTCCTGGAGAAATCGTAGGGCGAGCCGACCAGCGGGCAGAGCGGCGGCACCACGAAGTACTCGACATCGGGCCCGATGTTCTCGAGCTCGTTGACGAGCTGCCGCGCGATCAGGAGCGTCAGCGCGTGCAGGGCATTGGCGAGCGCGCCGACCGGCGGCGCCTGGTTGGCGCAGGCATGCCCGGTCGGCAGCACGATCAGGCGTTTGGCACCGTTCCTGACCGCGACGCGGACCGGCGTGTTGCTGGAGATCGCGCCATCGGCCAGGAAACGATCGCGGTAATGCACCGGCGTGAACGCACCCGGGATCGCGGTCGATGCGACGATCGCCTCCGCGGTCGAACCTTCCGACAGCACTACGCTGTCGCCGCTGATGATGTCTGTGGTGACGATGTGGATCGGGATCCGCGCGTCCTCGAGATTGCGGAACGGGATGTAGTCGTCGATCAGCTTGCGGACGCCGTCATGCGGGATCAGGAAGTCGCGCCGCCACAGGAAGCTCACCAGCGTCCGCCACGTCACCGGAAACACGTCTTGCCGGTTGAGGCCGCGCCAGATCTCGGCCAGCCGCGCGACGCCCGAGACCGTCGGGTCGCCGGCGTAGAACGCGCCGTTCAGTGCGCCGACGCTGGAGCCGACCACCATGTCGGCGACCACGCCATGCGCGGCCAGCGCCTGCAGCATGCCGACCTGGATCGCGCCAAAGCTGCCGCCGCCGGCAAACACAAAGGCGGTCTTCGGTGCATCCGGATCGGTGATGGACAAGGTGCTGCTCCCAGATCGCCGCTTTCGCGCAACGGCCGCGCGGCGTTGGAGGCGTTATAGCAGCGTGGCAATGGGAGACGCCACATACTCACGGGTCGTCCTGGCCTAGTGCGCAATTGCGCACGGGAGCCAGGACCCATTACCACAAATGCAAAAGGCTGGAGCCTGATGGGGCCCAGCCTTCGACAAACAAAGAGCGGTGGTTATGGGTCCTGGCTTTCGCCAGGACGCCAATCTTAATGCTCGACGGCCTTAACGCTCGACGAACGCCTTCTCGATCACGAAGTGACCGGGGGTGTTGCCGCTGCCTTCCTTGAAGCCGCGCGTCTCGAACAGCTGCTTCAGCTCTTCCAGCATCGCCGGGCTACCGCACATCATGATGCGGTCGGTCTCGATGTCGAGGGGGCCCTGATGCAGGTCGCTGAACAGCTGGTTGGAGGTGATCAGATCGGTGATGCGGCCGCGGTTGCGGAACGGCTCGCGCGTCACGGTCGGGTAGTACGAGAGCTTCTCGGACAGCAGCGGCCCGAACAGCTCGTCGTCGCGCAGCTTGGCGACCAGCTCCTCGCCATAGGCGAGCTCCGAGACCTGACGGCAGCCATGCACCAGCAGGATCTGATCGTAGCGATCATAGACCTCGGGGTCCTTGATCAGGCTGGCGAACGGGGCGAGGCCGGTGCCGGTCGACAGCAGCATCAGCCGCTTGCCGGGAATCAGGTTGTCGGTGATCAGCGTGCCGGTCGCCTTGCGGCCGACCAGGATGGTGTCGCCCTCGCGGATCTTCTGCAGCTTGGAGGTGAGCGGGCCGTCCTGCACCTTGATCGAGAAGAACTCGAGCTCTTCCTCGTGATTGGCGCTCGCCATCGAATAGGCGCGCAGCAGCGGCCTGCCGTCGACCTCAAGGCCGATCATGGCAAACTGCCCGTTCTGGAAGCGGAAACCGGAATCGCGGGTCGCCCGGAAGCTGAAAAGCGTATCGGTCCAGTGCTGAACGGAAAGAACTTTCTCTCGATAGAACGCGCTCATGGGTTTTCGTTTTCTCGACTGACCAGAATTAGAATGGTTTGATTTCTAGACGGCTCGCGACGGCGCGGAAGTGGCCGAAATCACTGAAGATCTCGCGTGTCCATTGCGCCAATGCAGGAGATAGTCAAGATCAACTGGCGTGCAATTGCGATCTCAGAATGGCAGTCGTTCGATTTCGCGCAGAGGTTCAACGACGTCATCGTTAACACGTGGCGCTGCACGTAATTTACTTGCTGAGATCGGCATCGATCTGGCAATTAATTGCTACAAAAACCGCGGTGAAGGGAAAATGATCTCGTGGTCCTGATCAGCCAGCGAATCTTCCTGGAAACCATCAAAAAATATTGTTTGGCGCACGCGATTGCCGTCGAGGTGCGGTCCGGCGGCTGGCTGGTCACCATGACCAAGGGCAACGCGCGGCGGCTCGCGATCGGCTACGACGTCGGGCTGAACAGCGCGGTCGCGCATCAGGTCGCCAACGACAAATCGGCCTGCGCGGACGTGCTGGCATCGGCCGGCGTCCCCGTCATTCCGCATACGCTGTTTTTGGGCGCGAAGCTCAGCAAGCACATCCCGGGATCGGACTCGCTGGACGCGATGCAGCGTCTGCTCGAGCAGCATCCGCAGGGGCTCGTCATCAAACCCAATGAGGGGACCTCCGGCGAGCTCGTGTTCCGCGTGACGACGCGGGCGCAATTGGAGACCGCGGTCGCGCGCGTCCTTGCCGCACATCCAAGTCTCGCCATCTCGCCCTATGTCGAGATCGTGGACGAGGTGCGCGTCGTGCTGCTCGATGCGCGCGCGCTGATCGTCTACGGCAAGGCGCGCCCGTCGGTGACTGGCGACGGCATCCAGTCGCTGCGCGCGCTGGCGCAGGCGAGCGCGACGGCCGAGCAACTCAAGACCATCACCGAGGATTTCGATGCCGCCGCGCTCGACGCCGTTCCGCCCGCCGGCGAACGGCTTCTGCTGAACTGGCGGCACAACCTCGATGCCGGCGCGGAGCCCGTGCTGCTCGCCGATGACGCAATGCGCGAGGCCTGCGTCGCGCTCGCGATCAAGGCCGCGCAAGCCGTCGGCATCCGCTTCGCCTCGATCGACGTCGTGCGCACGGATGGCGCGTGGAAAATCCTCGAGGTGAACTCCGGGGTGAAGATGGAAGCGCTGGGGCGCCGGCATCCGGCGTTGGTCGAGGCGGCGTATTCGGCCGCGCTGGACGAAGTGTTCGCGTAGCGTTTCCCTGCCCGACGACGCGGGCTCGCCGGCGCCATCCTGCACTGTGAGCGCCCGATCAGTCTTGCGGGTGCTCCTTTTCATAGGCGGCGACGATCAATTCCGATTGCTCGACCTGTGCCATGAGACGGTCGATCTCGGCTTGCGTCTCCGGAAACACGTCAGCCCCCGCCGTATTTCCGGATTGCAATTCCGCGATCAGTTCCCGGTTCTTCGCAATCTGCTCCCGGTGCCAATCGATTTCGGGATCGTCTTGCATGGGCCACCCGTCGGCGAGATCTACGACGCCAGCTCTCGCAGCAGCATGGGTGGATAAACCGGCTTCTCGAAAAACTTGACGCCCTCAGGCAGCGCGCTGTCCGGGGGCCGGCCCGAGATGACCATAACGCGCACGCCCGGGTCGCAATCGACGGCCAAGCGTGCAAGCTCGACGCCATCCATTTTGCCCGTGAGCTTGATATCGGTAACCACCAGCGACGGATGACGCATCTTGATGGCCAGCGCTGCCGTCTCGGCGTCTTCGCACTGGATGACGTCGAAATGGCCTTCTTCCAACAACAGCGCAATCATGTCGCGCTGGATCGTGTCGTCTTCGACCACAATTGCTATTTGACGAATTGGTCTCGCGTAAGCCATGGCGACCTCCGAACGATCAACCAGAGTTAATGATCGAGGACGCTGATGGTTCTGGTTCCCGCTTCATGAGGGACTGTTCCGGCAGACCTTTGCAAGTTCCGTGCGGAACAACTTTGCAGGTTTCAGCGTCATCGATGGGCGACAAGCCGGACGAGCCGAATGGTTCGGGCCTGAGCAAGGGAATTCTTGCGAGATAGTGCCAGGAGGCAGAGCTCATGAAGAACGTTGTGCAGTCGGATCAGGATCCTTGCGAACCCCACGGGACTAACGTGACGGCCGGCGCGACAGGCTATGCGTCCTCTCGACGATTGATCGAGGATCAGGCGCTTAAACGACCCGCGCTCGCCAAGCGGCCCAGGATGCAGCACGAGACGACCGATCCGCTCCGCGCTCGCCTGCCGCACGACGTCATTTCCGAAATGGAAGCAGAGCTGAAGCAACAGGTCGATCGAATCGTCGCCGAACGACATTAGCCGGTGAAGCGACGAGTTCGCAGACCGCAACAGCCGAATCTTGCCTGCCGATGATGCTCCAGAGATCGCGGCGCGTGGACACTCGAAGGAAGATCCCGCCGGATCGACGGAGCTTTGATGGGAGCGATTCTTGGGCGCGCGGTTTTCCAGGTCATGGTTGTTCTGGCAGCGGTCGGCATCGTTGCCCTCGCATGCATGGCGGTTCGCGGCGGCTGACGCGGGGGCGGCGGTGCAGCCGGCACCGAAGTTCTGGCCGTCATTTTAATCGATTCGGCGCCTTGCTCATCCTGCGCAAGGGAGTACGCTTCCGTGCATTGATTGATCCGGAAACAGATTATGCGCAAACTTCTTTTGAGCTTCGTCGCACTGGCGGCGTTCGCCGCCGCCTTCAATCCTCCGGCCGCCAACGCGGTGTTTTGGCGCGGCGTCACGGCCCCGACGAATATCGACATCCACGGCTACCCAATCATCAAGGAGCCGCCTCCGAGCACGTGCCAGTTGATCCACGTGAACGGATACTGGGTCCGGCAGTGCCTGGATTTGTCGCGCCGCTATTGGCGGTGAGCGAAGTCGCGCTGGAATTCAGACCTCTCCCGCGAGGGGAGAGGCCGAAATTCGCGGCTAGTTCGACCCGCCCGGCGAATCGTCGAGCGCCTTGAAGGCCTCTTCGAGCTGCGGTGACAGCGCGACGTTCAGCTTCTCGCCGGTCGGCAGCCGGGCGACGAACCATTTGTTGTAGAGCGGGACGATGTCGCGGTTCGAGGCGAGCCTGCGGAACGCGCGCTCGACCACGTCCTTCATCTGCGGCTCGCCCTTGCGGTACATGATGCCGTAGGGATCGTAGGACAGGTAGTCGCCGGTGACGCGGAATTTGTCCTGCGACTTGTGCCGCGCGATCAGGCCGTAGAGCAGGATGTCGTCGGTCGCGAACGCATCCGCCTTGCCGTCCACCAGCATCTGGTAGGACTGCTCGTGGTCCGGTGCGGTGACGATGTTGAGGCCGAGCTTTTGCTTGGCGTCGACATTGTGCATCGCCTGCTCGTTGGTGGTGCCCTTGGTTACTACCACCGTCTTGCCCTTCAGGTCGGCAACCTGGGTGACGCCGGAGGCCTTCGGCACCATCAGCTTGGTGCCGGCCACGAACATCAGCGGCGAGAATGCGACCTGCTTGCCGCGCTCGGCATTCGCCGTGGTCGATCCGCATTCGAGGTCGATCTTCTTGTCGACGACCGCCGGAATGCGGTCGTCGGAGGTGACCTTGACGTAGTCGACCTTGAGATTGGCGTCGTCGACCTCGGTCCCGATCTCCTCGACGATCGCATCGCACAGCTCGAGGCTGTAGCCGATCGGCCGGTTGGAGTGATCGAGGAACGAGAACGGCAGCGAGCTTTCGCGATAGCCGATCCGCACCGTGTGCGTGGCCTTGATGTTGGCGAGCGTGGGGCTGAGCCCCTCGCCCGCCGGCTGTGCGGACGCCGGTGCGGCGAACAGGCTTGCCGCCAGCAGACAAGCTGACAGCAGGTGTGTCGACAGGAGAGGCGCCTCAGCCCGTATCGGCCTCCAGCGGGCGCGATGCATGCATCCCTCCCCTCAATGGCCGGCCATCACGGCGCCCGGCACCGCATCCTGCGGCACCGCGTCGTCGGGCCCGAGCTCGTGCTCGGCCTTCAGCTCGCCCTCCCACTTCGCGACCACGGCGGTCGCCAGCGAGTTGCCGATCACGTTGGTGGCGCTGCGGCCCATGTCGAGGAAGGTGTCGATGCCCATGATCATCAGCAGGCCCGCCTCGGGGATGTTGAACTGCGCCAGCGTCGAGGCGATCACCACCAGCGAGGCGCGCGGCACGCCGGCAACGCCCTTCGAGGTGATCATCAGCGTCGCCAGCATCGCGAGCTGCGTGCCGACCGACATCTCGATGTGGTAGGTCTGCGCGATGAAGATGCTCGCGAAGGTGCAGTACATCATCGTGCCGTCGAGATTGAAGGAATAGCCGAGCGGCAGCACGAAGGCCGAGATGCGCGAGGAGGCGCCGAACCTGTTCAGCCCCTCCAGCGTCTTCGGATAGGCCGCCTCCGACGAGGCGGTCGAGAACGCGATCATCAGCGGCTCGCGGATCAGCCGCAAGAGATGGCTGTAGCGTGGCCCGATCACGATGAACCCGACGACGACCAGGATGCCCCACAGGATCAGGAGCGAGAGATAGAAGCCGCCCATGAAGACGATGAGCTTCCAGAGCACGCCGAGGCCGTTCTTCGAGACGGTCGCCATGATCGCGGCCCACACCGCGAGCGGCGCGAACAGCATCACATAGCCGGTGACCTTGAGCATGATGTGCGCGAGGTCGTCGATCAGGCTCATGATCGGCTTGGCCCGTTCAGGCATCGCACCGAGCGCAACCGCGAAGAACACCGCGAACACGACGATCTGCAGGATCTCGTTCTGCGCCATCGCGTCCGCGATCGAGGTCGGGATCAGATGGGTGAGGAATTTTTCGATCGAGAACGCCGACACCGGCAGTCCGGTCGACTGCGCCTTGTCGGGCAGCGTGCCGGGGAAGTTGGCGCCGGGCTGCAGCAGGTTCACCATCACGAGGCCGAGCAGCAGCGAGACGAAGGAGGCGGAGACGAACCAGCCCATGGTCTTGGCAAAGATGCGGCCGAGCTTGGCGCCGCTTCCCATATGGGCGATGCCGCCGACGAGGGTTGCGAAAACCAGCGGCGCGATGATCATCTTGATCAGACGCAGGAACAGCATCGCGATCAGGTTGACGTCTGCTGCGATCTCGGCACGGCTGTCAGGAAAGTAGTTGAAGACAATCGTCCCCATCGCGATGCCAAGGACCATCGCAATCAGGATATACTGCGTAAACCTGCTGGACATTCTCTTACCCCCGTCAGTTCCCGGCGGAGGGCAAGTGTGGCAGATTTACGCAGCTACGCAACACGCTTCGCGTCCAGCGCGACTTTGCCGAAACGTTCCCGTTGTGGAATGCCAGCGCGCGGACTAGCGTTCATGCAGCGCACAATCTGTGCAAGGCGCTGCGCGCGTCGCAGTCAATTGCATGCGAAACGACCAACGCCAAGGGAAGGCAAAGCGAAGGCAAAAGGGGGAGACACCGCCAATGAACGACACCGTCAATCGCCAGATCCTGCTTGTCGAAAAGCCGACCGGCAAGCTTGGCCCCGAGCATTTTCGTCTGACCACGGGGACGATCCCCACGCCGAAGGACGGCGAGGCGCTGGTGCGGACGCGCTACATCTCGCTCGATGCCGCCAACCGCGCCTGGATGCACGGCGCCACTTACCGCGCTGCGGTGGAAGCCAACACCGTGATGGCCGGCGGCAGCATCGCCGAGGTGATCTCGTCGAAGGATTCTACCCTGAAGCCCGGCGACATCGTGTTCGGCGACACCGGCTGGCAGGATTATGCCGCCGTGCCCGCCAAGCATCTGGCGAAGATGCCGAAGCTCGAGCCGATGACGCATCTGCTCAGCGTCTACGGCGTTGCCGGCCTGACCGCCTATTTCGGCCTGCTCCATGTCGGCAAGCCCAGGGAAGGCGAGACCGTGGTGGTGTCGGCGGCCGCGGGCTCGGTCGGCTCGATCGTCGGCCAGATCGCTGGGATCAAGGGCTGCCGCGTCGTCGGCATCGCCGGCGGCAAGGACAAGTGCCATTGGCTGACCAGCGAGCTCGGCTTCGACGCCGCAGTCGACTACAAGGACGGCGCGACCTACAAGGCGCTGCGCGCGGCGGCGCCCAAGGGCATCGACGTCTATTTCGACAATGTCGGCGGCGACATTCTGGAAGCCTGCCTGGCGCAGATGAACAATCGCGGCCGCATCGCCTGCTGCGGCGCGATCTCGCAATATGACGGCGTCCCCTCCGCGCACGGCCCGCGCGGCGTGCCCGGCCTGATCGTGGTGAAGCGGCTGATCATGCAGGGCTTCATCGTGATGGACTACATGGACCAGCGCGACGCCGCACTCGCCGACCTGCAGTCCTGGGTCGCCTCGGGCAAGCTCAAGGTGCAGGAGGACGTCATCAACGGGATAGAGAACACGCCGCAGGCGCTGATCGGCCTGCTCGCCGGCGAAAATCGCGGCAAGCGCATGGTGAAGGTGTAGGCGGGGAACATCTCCGAACCCGTCATCCCCGCGCAAAGGCTTCGCCTTTGTCGCTGGAGGAGCGCGTAGCGCGTCTCGAAGGATGCACGGCCCGGCTGGTGGCCGTCGCCCCTTCGAGACGGCCGCTTCGCGGCCTCCTCAGGGTGGCGGGGATGCAGCGCAATCTCTCCCCTCGTCGTCCCGGCGAAAGCCGGGACCCATAACCACAGGGTTGAGTCGTTAGAAAGCTGTGGCCCCAGCGTCGTGCAACAATGACCTTCGGTGGCTATGGGTCCCGGCTTTCGCCGGGACGACATCGAGTATGTTGCGTCATCGAGAGTCATACATTCACGGCCTCTCAGGGGCACGGTGATAGGTTTGAATGCGCAGCCCTAATGCACCGTGCCCGAGGTCTGCGGTGCGGATTGCGGCGCCGTCTTGCCTTTCTTCGCCTTGCGCCAGTTCTCGAAACTCTGCACCACGACGAAGAACGCCGGCACGAACAGCACGGCGAGGCAGGTCGAGGCGATCATGCCGGAGAACACGGTGATGCCGATCGACTTGCGGGCGTTGGCGCCGGCGCCGGTCGCGATCACCAGCGGCAGCACACCGAGAATGAAGGCAAACGACGTCATCAGGATCGGCCGGAATCTCGCGCGTGCCGCGTCGATCGCCGCATCCAGCACCGACCGTCCGTCGCGCAGATGACGTTCCAGCGCGACCTCGACGATCAGGATCGCGTTCTTGGCCGACAGCGCGATCAGCAGGATGGTGCCGATCTGGGTGTAGAGGTTGTTCTCGATATTCAGGCTCAGCAGCACCAGCGTCGGGCCGAGCAGCGACAGCGGCACGGCCAGGATCACCGAGATCGGCGCGTACCAGCTCTCATATTGCCCGGCGAGCACCAGATAGACCAGGAGCAGCGCCAGCGCGAACACGTAGTAGATCTGGCTGCCGACCTCCTTCTCCTGGTACGACATCGCTGTCCACTCAAAGCCCGAGCCGGGCGGCAGCGTCTTTGTCGCGATCTCCTCCATCAACGCCATCGACTGGCCGGACGAGTAACCCTGCGCCGGCAGCCCGATGATGGAGGCGGACGGATAGAGGTTGTAGAGGCTGATCAGCGATGGTCCGATCGAGGGCGTGATCTTGGCGACCGTGCCGAGCGGGATCATGTCGCCATTGCTGTTGCGCACCATCATGTTCTCGATGTCGCGCAGGCTCAGGCGGTACTGTGCCTCGGCCTGGGTATAGACCTGGAAGGTGCGGCCGAACTTGGTGAACTGGTTGACGTAGCTGGCGCCGAGATAGGACGACAGCGCCGCGAAGATCTG
This sequence comes from Bradyrhizobium sp. USDA 3315, assembly GCF_054056795.1. Lineage (NCBI taxonomy): Bacteria > Pseudomonadati > Pseudomonadota > Alphaproteobacteria > Hyphomicrobiales > Nitrobacteraceae > Bradyrhizobium > Bradyrhizobium sp. USDA 3315. The sequence continues at coordinate 1,320,930 of NZ_JBSRYP010000001.1, forward strand.
GTCGGGGGTGACGTGCAGGGTCTGCGTCTTGATGCGATCGACGTCGACGTCGAACTGCGGCACCATCGAGCGGAACGACGACTGGACCCGCTGCAGCGCGCTCTGGGTCTGCGCATTGGCCACGATCGCCCCGGTGACCGCCTGCAGCTTGCCGTAGTCGGCATTGCCGTCGCGCAGCTCGACCTGCATGGCAAAGCCGGCGGCGTTGCCGATGCCCTGGATCGGCGGCGGCGGGATCACCAGGATGCGCGCCTCCGGGATCACCGCGAGCTTGTCGTTGAGCCCGTAGACCAGCGAGCGCAGGTCCTCGCCCGGCCCGCGCGCGCTCCAGTCCTTCAGGATCAGATAGGCGACGCCGGCATTGGCGAGGCTCGAGGAATTGTCCAGCGCCGAGATGCCGGCGATGCTGATCACCTGGTCGACGCCGGGGGTCTTGCCAGCGATCGTGGTGACCTCGTCGAGCACGTGCTGGGTGCGGTCGAGGGCCGCGCCGTCGGGCAATTGCACCGCGGCGAGCAGATAGCCCTGGTCCTCGATCGGAATGAATCCGGTCGGCACCCGCGACAGGCCGTAGCCGGCAAGCCCGATGATGACAAGCGCAACGGCGACCGAGGTCTTGGCATGCCCGGCGATGCCGCTGACCAGCCGTGTGTAGCCGCGCTCCAGCCGGTCATAGACCGCGTTGAAGCCGCGATAGAAGAAATTGCGCTGCTCGGGCGGCGCGGGAGGACGCAGCCATAGCGCGCATTGTGTCGGCTTCAGCGTCGCGGCGTTGACGGCGCTGAGCAGCGCGGTGGCGGCGATCACCAGCGCGAATTGCGCGTACATCCGCCCGGTCAGCCCGGGCAGGAACGCCGCCGGCAAAAACACCGAGATCAAGACCAGCGTGATGCCGACGATCGGCGCGAACAATTCGTCCATCGCCTTGATCGCGGCATCGTGGCCCGACATGCCGCGCTCGATATTGTGCGCCGCGCCCTCGACCACGACGATGGCGTCGTCGACCACGATGCCGATCGCCAGCACGATCGCAAACAGCGTCGACAAGTTGATGGTGAAGCCGAGCGCGGCCATGGCCGCGAACGCGCCGATGATCGTGACCGGCACGGTGGTCGCCGGCACCAGCATCGCCCGCCAGTCCTGCAGGAAGACCAGGATCACGACCAGCACCAGCAGGCCGGCCTCGAACAGGGTCTTGTAGACCTCCTCGATCGAGGCGTTGACGAATTTGGTGGTGTCGAACGGCGTGTCGTATTTGATGTCCTGCGGAAACTGCCTGGCGAGCTCCGCCATCTTCTTCTCGACGGCCTTCTCGACCTGCAAGGCATTGGCGCCCGGCGACTGGAACACGCCGATGCCGGTCGCGGGCTTCTGGTTCAGCGAGAAGATCTGGCTGTAGGTCTGCGCGCCGAGCTCGACCCAGCCGACGTCGCGGACCCGGGTGACGTCGCCGACATTGCCTGTCTTGACGATGATGTCCTCGAACTGGCTCTTGTCGTCGAGCCGGCCGTTGACGTTCAGCGTGTACTGGAACGCCTGGCCCGCCGGCGTCGGCGGCGCGCCGACCTGGCCGGCGGTGACCTGCTGGCTCTGCTGCTGGATCGCCTGGATGACGTCCTGCGGCACCAGCCCGCGCACCTGCAGCTTGTTCGGATCGAGCCAGACCCGCATCGAATATTGCCCGGCGCCGAACACCGTGACGTTGCCGACGCCCGGAAGGCGCGACAGCTCGTCCCGGATGTTGATGGTGGCGTAGTTCGACAGGAACAGGCTGTCATAGGTCTTGTTCGGCGAGGTCAGCGTCACGAACAGCAGGATCGAGGTCGACCGCTTCTGGACCGTGACGCCCTGGTTCTGCACCGAGGTCGGCAGCTGTGACAGCGCGCTGGAGACACGGTTCTGCACCAGCACCTGCGCGAAATTGAGATCGGTGCCGATCTTGAAGGTCACCGTCAGCGTATAGGTGCCGTCGGCGCCGCTGTAGGACTGCATGTACAGCATGTCCTCGACGCCGTTGACCTGCTGCTCGATCGGCAGCGCCACGGTGTCGACCACCGTCTTGGCCGAGGCGCCGGGATAGCGCGTCGTCACCTGCACCGTCGGCGGCACCACGTCGGGATATTGCGCGACCGCGAGATTGTACAGCGCCACGCCGCCGATCAGGATCATCAGGATCGCGATGACGTTGGAAAGGACGGGGCGCTCGATGAAAAATTTCGAGATCATGGCGCGTGCGTCCTATTTGGCGGCTGTCGGCGCCGCGTCGGCCTTCTGCACCTGCGGATCGACCTTCTGCCCGGGGATCGCGCGCAGCAATCCGGCAGTCACGATGCGGTCATCCGGCTTCAGGCCGCTCTCGATGACGCGCAGCCCCTCATCGAGCGGGCCGGTCGTCACCTTGCGCTGCTCGACTACATTCTCGGCATTGACGACCAGCACGTAGCGGCCGGCCTGGTCGCTGCCGATCGCGACGTCGGGCACCAGCAGCGCGTTGTCCTGCTTGTCGAACGGCACGCGAACGCGGACATAGAAGCCGGGCAGCAAGGTCCGGTCCGGATTTGGGAACACGCCGCGGACCGCGAGCGTGCCGGTCGACTGGTTGAGGGTCGGCGAGATGTAATCAAGCTTGCCCTTGTGCGGATAGCCGGTCTCGGTCTGCAGGCCGACCTCGACCGGCAACTGCCTGAGCTCGTTGACCGACAGACCACGACGGCGCGCTTCATCCCGCACGCGCTGCACGTCCTGTTCGTTGACGTTGAAATTCACATAGATCGGATCGAGCTGCACGATGGTGGCAAGCTGGGTCGGCGACGTCACGCCGACCAGCTCGCCGATCGAGACCAGGTGATTGCTGACGATGCCGTCGAACGGCGCGGCCACGTTGGTGTAGCCGTAGTTGACCGCCGCGATCCTGGTGTTGACCTGGGCCTGCTGCAGGCTGGCCTGGGCGTTGTCCCGGGTGGAGGTCGAGGTATCAAGGGTCGCCTGCGAGACCGCCTGCCGCTGCACCAGATCGGTCTGCCGCTTGAAGTCGAGCTCGGCCTGCTTCAGCGTCGCCTGCGCGCCGACCTCTGCGGCCTGCGCCTGTTCCAGCTTCAGCTTGTAGGTCTCCGGCTCGATCGTGAACAGCGTGGTCCCTGCCTTCACGAAGGAGCCGTCCTGATAGTTGATCGCCTGCAGGAAGCCCTGCACGCGCGCGACGAGATCGACGGTCTGGATCGGCGCGGTGTTTCCGGTGGCGTCCAGATAACGCGTGACGGCGCGCTGCACCGGCGGGGCAACCTCGACCTTGGGCGGCGGCGGCGCAACAAAACTGTTTTGCTCGCAGGCACTTAAACTGACGAAGGCCGATACGACGAACGCGACGCGCGCAAGCGGTGCATTTCGCAGCCGCACAAAACTGCTCCGACCGAAATGTGCCGACGCGCGCGCATGCCTCATTTCCGAGCCTCGATTCAAATGACTAAATTTAAAGATCTCGTGACGGGCAAAAAATCCGCCTACTTCATCCATAGCAACAATCCGCTTGCAGCGGAACTCGAAAGCGAAAATGATGCCGCTCGCCGAGGTTGTTACAACAAGACTTTTTCAGAACTCAGTTCAGTTGAGCCGGAGGCATCCGGCGCGACCAGAGGATTAATTCAGATGATCAATGCGTTGACACGAGCAACGAAGCTGTCCGCATGTCTTGCGCTTGCGGCATTCATGAGCACCGCACCGGCCTTGTCGCAGGCGCCGACCCAGGCGCAGCGCGACGCCATCAAGTCGCAATGCCGCAACGACTACATCGCCCATTGCTCAAGCGTACCGCCGGGCGGCGAAGCCTCGCTGCAATGTCTGCAGAAGAACATGGCAAGCCTCGGACCGGGCTGCGCCAGCGCGGTGAAGGCCGTCGAAGCTCCGGCTGCCGCACCGAAGGCAGACTCCGCGCCCGCGGCGGCCAAGACCGAGGCTGCTCCCGCGGCAACGGCCAAGCCCGCCACCGAAGCCGCCGCACCGAAGGTGGCCGGGACGCCGTCCAACACGCAGATCTCCGCGATCCGCAGCGCATGCCGCTCCGATTATCCCAAGGTTTGCGCGGGCGTGCCGACCGGCGGCGCGGCGGCGCTGCAGTGTCTCGAAAAGAACAAGGGCAAGCTTTCGCCGGCCTGCGAGAAGGCCGTCGCCGCCGCTGGTGGCGGCGCCGCCGCGCCGGCCGCCGGCGCTGCAGCGACGACAGCACCAGCCGCGGCGCCGGCCGTGATCGCGTTGCGGCCGCTGCGGCCGCGCGAAGAGCTGTTCGTGCTGCGCTCGGCCTGCGGCGCCGACGTCCGCTCGATCTGTGGCGGCGTCCAACCGGGCGGCGGGCGGATCGTGCAGTGCCTCGCGACCAATGCCGGCTCGCTGTCGCCGGCGTGCCGCGACGTGCTGGCGCCGTTCGCAGCGCGATAATCCTGTTGTCACGCTAGAGACTGGAGAAGGGAGCGAACAATGCTGCGTATTGTCCTGACCGCCGCGCTGCTTTGCGGCGCAACCGCTGTCTACGCCCAGGAGCTGACCACAGCGCAACGCGACGCCTGCATGGGCGACTACGAGAAGTTCTGCAAAAGCGTGACGCCCGGCGGCGGCCGCATCATCGCCTGTCTTGCCAAGCAGAGCGACAAGCTGGCGCCCGCCTGCAAGAAGGTGCTGGCGGAAGCGGAAAAGAAATAGCCGCGCAGGCGGTGAGACGACATGTGCCCGGCGGTTTGCCGGGCACGGAACCGTAGCACCTTGTTGCCACCGACAGGCCGACCATGCCTCACCCGGGAGAGGGAATTTTCATGCGTTCAATATTGCTGATCGCCGCGGCCCGGCTGTCCTTTGCCGCGACGATGACCTTTGAGTCCTCCGACGCCAATGCGGTCGTTTGCGCGCGCGGCGTCTATCGCGCCGGCTGCGCCGGCCCCAACGGCGCGGTCGTCGCCCGCAAACCCGTCGCCGCCGGCTGCCGCTGGGTATGGGTCGACGGGGTCAAGGCCCGCCGCTGCTACTGAACCCTTCGGCGCCACGCGGCTAGTCGCCGCACGCATTTTCCCTCTGGCGTTCCCGCCGGAGGGCGATTAGTCTGGACCCAAATTGTAAGTACACTGTCAATCTGGGAGGCAGACGTTGCGGATCGCCGTGATCGGCGGAGGGCCCGGCGGGCTCTATTTCGCCTATCTGTGGAAGAAGCGTCATCCCGACGCCGAGATCGACCTGTTCGAGCAGAACGCGGCCGGCGCCACCTGGGGCTTCGGCGTGGTGTTCTCCGAACAGGCGCTGGACTTCCTGCGCGCCGACGACCCCGAGACGGTCGACGCCATCGCCCCGCTTATGGAGAGCTGGAAGAACATCACCCTCAATCTGCGCGGCGAGAGCGTCGAGATCGACGGCGTCGGGTTCTCCTCGATCGGCCGGCTGGCGCTGCTGACGATCCTGCAAGAGCGCGTCCGCAGCACAGGCGTCACGCCGCGCTTCGACACCGTGGTGCAATCGGTCGATGAGCTCAGGGGTTACGACCTGATCGTCGCCGCCGACGGGCTGAACTCGATGGTCCGCCGCGGCTATGAGTCCGCGTTCGGCGCCTCGGTCTCGCATTCCTCAAACAAGTTCGCCTGGTACGGCACCACGAAGACCTTCGCGACGCTGTCGCAGACCTTCGTGGCGACCGAGCGCGGCAGCTTCAACGCCCATCACTATCGCTATGCGAAGGACATGAGCACTTTCCTGGTCGAGTGCGACGCGGCGACCTGGGCGGCCTACGGCTTCGCCGACAAGAGCATCGAAGAGTCGCAGGCGATCTGCGAGGGCGTATTCGCCGCGACGCTGGACGGCCACCGGCTGATCTCGAACAAATCGGTGTGGCGCAATTTCCCGTGGATCTGGAACGAGCGCTGGTCGCACAGCAACATGGTGCTGATCGGCGACGCGCTGCATTCGGCGCATTTCTCGATCGGTTCGGGCACGCGGCTTGCGATCGAGGATGCGATTGCGCTGACCAAGGCGCTGGAGACCGAGAGCGGCATTGGCGCCGCGCTTGCGCGCTACGAGAGCGAGCGCAAGCCCATCGTGAAGAAGCTCGTCACCGCGGCGCGGACCAGCGCCGACTGGTACGAGCATTTTCCCGCGCACATGACGCTCGACCTGATGGATTTCGCCTACAGCTACATCACCCGCTCCGGCCGGATCGACGACGCGCGGCTGCGCGCGATGTCGCCCGCCTTCATGGCCCGCTACGCAGCCGCAAAGGGACAATCATGACCGGGATCGCCGACCAGGTTCCGCTGGACAATCCCGGTGCGCGCGAGATCGGCTTTACGATCCCCGAGCGCTACAATGCGAGCCGCATCCTGTTCGACAATCTCGGCAACGGGAATGCCGAGCGCCTGGCGCTGACCGGCCCGGCCGGCACGCGGACCTATCGCGAGCTCTGCACTGAGGCCGCACGCTGGGGCCACGCCTTCCGGTCGCTCGGACTGCAACGCGGCGACCGCGTCCTGCTCTTCCTCGACGACACGCCGGCCTATCCGGCCGCATTCTTCGGCGCGGTGCGCGCCGGCTACGTGCCGCTCTTGATCAACACGCTGACGACGCCCGAGCTGCTGCAATTCTACCTGTCCGACGCCGGCGCGCAGGTCGCCGTCACCGATGCGGAATTCTGTGCGCGCTTCAACGCGGAAGCCTGCAAGGACACGCCGCTGCGCACGTTGGTGGTGGTCAATGGCGCCGCCGGTGATCACGCGGCTGCCGAAACGCGCGAGGCCGGCGACTGGCTGCAAGGATTTCCGATCGAGCTCGACGCGGCCGACACGCACCGCAACGAGATGGCGTTCTGGATGTATTCGTCGGGGTCGACCGGCCGTCCCAAGGGCATCGTGCATCTGCAGCACGACATGGCCTATAGCGAGCGCGCCTTTGCCCGCAATGTGCTGAAGCTTTCGCCCGGCGACATTTGCTTCTCGGTGCCGAAGATCTTCTTCGCCTACGGTTTTGGCAATTCGATCACGTTTCCCTTCTCGGTCGGTGCGGCGACGCTGCTGCTGCCGGGCCAGCCGAAGCCGGCCACGATCTTCGCGGCGATCGGGCAATATCGCCCGACCGTGTTCTTCGGCCTGCCGACGCTCTACATCTCCCTGACCAAAGCCGAAGGCGCCTACACCGCCGATTTCTCCTCGCTGCGGATGGCAGTCTCGGCCGCCGAGGTGCTGTCGGCCGAGGTCTTCAACGGCTGGAGGCGGCTCACCGGGCTCGAGATCATCGAAGGCCTCGGCTCGACCGAAGTGCTGCACGTCTATCTCAGCAACCGCGCGGAGCGAAAGAAGCTCGGCGCCGCCGGCCTGCGCGTGCCCGGCTACGAGATCATGCTGCGCGACAGCGACGGCCGCGAGGTCGGCGACAATGAGGAAGGCATCTTGTGGGTGCGCGGCGATTCCGCGACTCCGCTGTACTGGAACCGGCCGGACAAGACCGCCGAGACCGTGCGCGAGGACGGCTGGATCTACACCGGCGACCGTTTCATGCGCGACAGCGACGGCTTCCACTTCTTCCGCGGCCGCGCCGACGATCTGATCAAGATCTCCGGCCAGTGGGTCTATCCGCTGGAGGTCGAGCTCTGCCTCGCCGATCACCCCGATGTCCGCGAATGCGCCGTCTACGCCGCCGAATTGCCGGACCGACGCATGACGCTGCGCGCCGTGGTGGTCATGAACAAGGCCGGCTTCGACACGGCTGAAGCGACGCGGCGGCTGCAGGAATACGTCAAGACAAAGCTGTTGCCGTACAAATATCCGCGCGAGGTCAAATTCATCGACGAGCTGCCGAAGACCGGCACCGGCAAGATCGACCGCCAGGCAGTGATGCGGATGTGAGAGCGCCATACTCGCTGTCGTCCCTGCGAAAGCAGGCACCCATAACCACAAATGCTTGTGGCGCGAGGGCTGGAGCCCCAGCCTGCCACAACAACAGCCATCGGTGGTTATGGATCCCGAATCGCGCTCGCTACGCTCGCTTGTCCGGGACGACGAGCATTAGCTGCCCCGCCATACAGCCACACATTCAACGTCGTCCCGGCGAAGGCCGGGACCCATAACCACAAATATTTGCGGCGCAAAGGCTGGGGCCCCAGCCTGCCATCACAACAGCCTTCGGTGGTTATGGGTCCCGGATCGCGCTTCGCTTGTCCGGGACGACGAGTAAGTAGCTAGCTGCCCGCCATCCAGCTACACATTCAGTGTCGTCCCGGCGAAGGCCGGGACCCATAACCACAAATGTGTGTGGCACGAAGGCTGGGGCCCCAGCCTGCCATCACAACAGCCTTCGGTGGTTATGGGTCCCGGATCGCGCTCGCTACGCTCGCTTGTCCGGGACGACGAGTAAGTAGCTAGCTGCCCAGCCCCGTCCCGCCATCCAGCCACACATTCAGTGTCGTCCCGGCGAAGGCCGGGACCCATAACCACAAATATTTGTGGCGCGAAGGCTGGGGCCCCAGCCTGCCATCACAACAGCCTTCGGTGGTTATGGGTCCCGGATCGCGCTTCGCTTGTCCGGGACGACGAGGGAGAATGCGGCGAGCACGCCGCGTGTATCGACTGCCGGGCAGTTACGCCTTCAGCCCCGTCCCGCCATACAGCCAGGCGATGTCATCGCACCATTGATCCTGCGACTTCGTGCTCATGATCGCGTTGCGGATGCGGGCGTGCTCGCCTGCAGGATGGTAGACGTGTTCGCCGATCGCGCGCGACATCAGCTGCACGCGCGCGGTGCGCGGGAAGCGCTGCGCGCTGTAGGCTTCGAGCGCCGCTGTCTGGTCATCGTGATGGGCCAGCATGTGCGACAGGCAGACCGCGTCCTCCATCGCCTGGCAGGCGCCCTGCGCAAAATATTGCAGCATCGGATGCGCGGCGTCGCCGAGCAGCACCACGCGGCCGTCGATCCACTGCTCGTTCGGATCGCGGTCGCACAGCACCCAGAGCTTCCAGTTGGTGCCGTGGCGGATGATGTTCTGCGCCCGCTCATGGACGTGGGTAAAACCCTTCATCACCTCGGCCTCGGACACCGGCTTGCCTGCAACCGGCTCCGGCGCATTGTTGTGATAGGTGACGACGAGGTTGAACACCTTCCAGCCCGACAGCGGATAATGCACGATGTGGCATTTCGGGCCGGCCCACAGCGTCGCCGCATTCCAGCGCAAATCCTCCGGCATCTGCTCGGTCGGGATCACCGAGCGATAGGTGGTGTGGCCGGAGACGCGCGGCGGGCCGTCCGACGTCACCTGCTTGCGGATGTTCGACCACAAGCCATCGGCGCCGATCAGAAGCCGGCCGGTGATCCGCTCGCCATCGGCGAGCTTTGCCGTCACCGACGAACCATCCTGCTCGTAGCCTGCCACCTCGCTGGACACGCGCAGTTCAATCAGCTCGTGATTCTGGCACGCGCGCAGGAATACGCCATGCAGATCGCCGCGATGTACCACGGCATAGGGATTGCCGAACCGCGCGCGAAAGGCGTCGCCGAGATCGATATGGGTGATCTCGTCGGCGGTCAGCGCATCCATCAGCCGGAGCTGATCGATATAGACGGCCATGTTGCGCGCGGCCTCGCCGACACCGAGATAGTCGAAGGCGTGGAACGCGTTCGGGCCGAGTTGGATGCCGGCGCCGATCTCGCCGAGCGCGGCGGCCTTCTCCAGCAGGATCGAGCGGATGCCTTTTTGCGCGAGGCCCAGCGCCACGGCAAGGCCGCCAATGCCGCCACCCGCGATCAGGACAGGTCTCGTCTCCCCCATCAGCCCGACCTCCCGAGATGTTCGAGCGCATCCTCGGCGCGCAGCGGCACCCGCGACGCCTCGTTGTTGAGGTCGACGAGCTGGGTCAACAGCGCCAGCAGCGTCTTGCGGTCGGCCGGCTTCAGCGGCTGCAGCATCCGCGCCTGCGCCTTGTCGACCGAGGGCATGATGTCGCTCAACACAGCCGCGCCGGCCTTGGTAAGATAGAGCAGCTTGACGCGCTTGTCCTCGGGCGCCGGCTTGCGCACGATGAACTCCTTGGCCTGCAGCCGTTCGATCACGTTGCCGAGCGTGGAACGGTCGAACGCGATCACCGCCGAGAGCCTCGTGGCGTCGATACCGGGATGGGTCGAGATCGTGACCAGCGCGGCGTATTGCACCGGCGTCAGGTCGAACGCCCTGCACTCCTCGATGAACAGCGCGACCGCGATCTGCTGCATCCGCCGGAACAGGTAGCCGGGCGCGGTATAGACCGCGTCCATCGTGACGGGCGCTGGTTTGTTATTCGGCATCGGGTTGCTTGTCCGGGGCGGCGTCGGCGAACGCCTTGATTTGCTTTGCCGCGGCCTCGGCCTTGAGCAGGCGCGGATAGGCCGAAACGTCGACGCCGAAGCGCCGCGCATTGGCGAGCTGCGGCACCAGGCAGAGATCGGCCAACGTCGGCGCATCGCCAAAGCAGAACGGGCCGGACTCCGCCGCGATCAGGGTCTCGCAGGCCGACAGTCCCTCGCGATTGGCCCAAGCCGCCCATTCCGTCACCTGCTCCTCGGGCAGGCCGAGCTGGCGCAGCCGCGCCAGCACCTTCAAATTCTGCACCGGATGCGTGTCACAGGCGATCGCCTGCGCAAACGCCCGCACCTTTGCGCGCCGCAGCGGATCTTTCGGCAAGAGCGGCGGGTTGGGATTGGTCTCGTCGAGCCATTCGATGATCGCGAGCGACTGGGTGAGGATCGCGCCGGCATCGCTTTCCAGGGTCGGCACCAGCCCCTGCGGATTGATCGCGAGATAGGCCGGCGCGCACTGCTCGCCCTTGCGCAGATGATGCGGCAGATGCTCTGAGGTGAGCCCCTTCAGATTGAGGGCGATCCGGACCCGGTAGGACGCGCTGCTCCGGAAATAGCCATGCAGCTTCATCGGAACCTCCCTTGCATTATTCTGGTTTGACGCGTTTTCTTTGCGCGAACCGGTATCCACTTCGCTCGAAAACGCCATGGCTTGCTTCATTGACGCTAGCCATATTGTCAGTATACTGTCAATTAAATTGCACCGACAAGAATGATGGGAGGCTTGCCATGGAAGCCGTGCAGAAGACCCCGGAGCGCGAGGCATTCTACAAGAAGATCGACGGCCAGAACCTCTCGGCGCTGTGGAACGTGATGAACGATCTGATCACGCCGGAGCCGAAAAGCGCCTGCCGTCCTCACTTGTGGAAGTTCGACCAGATCCGCGACTACATGAACGAGGCCGGCAAGCTGATCACGGCCAAGGAAGCCGAGCGCCGCGTGCTGGTGCTGGAAAATCCCGGCCTGCGCGGCCAGTCCAAGATCACGACCTCGCTGTTCGCCGGCGTGCAGATGGTGGTGCCGGGCGACATCGCCCCCGCCCATCGCCATGCCCAATCGGCGCTGCGCTTCGTGCTCGAGGGCAAGGGCGCCTTCACCGCCGTCGACGGCGAGCGCACCGCGATGTCGCCGGGCGACTTCGTCATCACGCCGTCGATGACCTGGCACGACCATTCCAACGAAACCAATGAGCCGATGTTCTGGCTCGACGGGCTCGACATCCCGATGGTGCAGTTCTTCGACTGCTCGTTTGCCGAAGGCGCCAAGGAGGACCAGCAGTCGATCTCCAAGCCGGCCGGCGCGAGCTTCGCGCGCTACGGCCACAATCTGCTGCCGATCGACCAGAAGCGAACCTCGAAGACCTCGCCGATCTTCAACTATCCCTATGAATACACCCGCGAGGCGCTGGAGAAGGCCAAGGTCAGCGACGAGTGGGACGCCTGTCACGGCCTGAAGCTGAAATTCTCCAACCCCGAGACCGGCGATTTCGCGATGCCGACCATCGGCACCTTCATCCAGCTGCTGCCAAAGGGTTTCAAGACCGCGCGCTATCGCGCAACCGATGCGACCGTGTTCGCCGCGATCGAGGGCAAAGGCCGCACAAGGGTCGGCGACCAGACCTTCGAGTGGGGACCGCGCGACCTGTTCGTGGTGCCGAGCTGGCACTGGGTCACCCACGAGGCCGATGCCGACTCCGTGCTGTTCTCGTTCTCCGACCGCCCGGTGCAGCAGAAGCTCGACCTGTTCCGCGAGGACAGGGGCAACGCGTAACGATCGTCTGCGCAAGGCACGCAGCGCCCACCTCACGTCGTCCCTGCGAAAGCCGGGACCCATAACCACCGTCCTCGGTTGGCTAAAGAAGCTGCGGCCCCAGCCTGTTTTAACAACCACGCCCTGTGGTTATGGGTCCCTGCTTTCGCAGGGACGACAGCGGGGGTTGTGGCCCGCAGCGTGCTCTCACCGCCAGTGCAACAACCTCGTCTCGAGCAAATTGATCAGCTTCCCCACCGCAAGCCCGAACAGCGACAGGATCACGACGCCGGCGAGCAGCTGATCGGTCTGCATCAGATTGCCGGCCTGCAGGACGAAGGCGCCGATGCCGTATTGCGCGCCGATCATCTCGGCGCTGACCACGAGCAGCAGCGCCACCGACGCGGTGATGCGGAAGCCGGCGAGGATCGAGGGCAGCGCGCCCGGCCAGATCACGCGGCGCACGATGGCGTGGAACGGCACGTTGAAGCTTTGCGCCATCCGGATCAGGTTGCGCGGCACCGCATCGACGCCGCTATAGACCGAGATCGCGGTCGAGAAGAACACGCCAAGCGCAATGGTCGCGATCTTCGGCTCCTCGCCGATCCCGAGCCACAGAATGAGCAACGGCAGCAGCGCGATCTTCGGAATCGGAAACAGCGCCGAGATGAAGGTGATGCCGACGCCGCGCGCCATGGTCGACAGCCCGATCGCGAAGCCGACCACGACTCCGGCGGCCGTGCCGATGATCCAGCCGGTACCGATCCGCATAATGGACCACGACAGGTGCTGCCACAGCGCGCCCGACATCGCGAGCTTATAGATCGCGACCGCGATCGCCGACGGCGCCGGCAGGAACAGCGGATTGACCCAGCCTGCGCTGCCGGCGAGCTGCCAGAGCGCGATCACGAGCGCGAGCGCGATCCAGCCGGCATGTCGGCTGCCGTCGGGGATAAAGCCGGCGCCGCGAAACGCGACCGGGCGCGTCGCCTCCGCCGACTGGTCTTTCGGTTGCTGCGGCGCGCGGTCAAGCATGCTGGACCTCGCGCTCGGCATCGATCGCCTCCTTCCGGATCAGCGACCACAGCTCACCCTGCAGTGAGGCCATCGGCCCGCGCGCGTCCATCGTGCCGCGCTCGGCGCGCGTCATCGGAATGGTCACGATTTCCCGGATCCGGCCAGGACGGCGCGACAGCACCACGACGCGGTCGGCGAGCCGCACCGCTTCCTCGAGATTATGCGTGACATAGACCGCGCCCATCGCACCGTCGGCGAGCAGGCGCACGAAATCCTCCATCAGGAGCTCGCGGGTCTGCGAATCCAGCGCCGACAGCGGCTCGTCCATCAGCAGGATCGCGGGGCGAACCGCGAGTGCCCGCGCAATGCCGACGCGCTGGCGCATGCCGCCGGACAGTTGCTTCGGATAGGCGGCGCGAAAATCCGACAGCCCGGTGCGGCGCAGCGCATCGTCGATCACGGCGCTGCGCTCGCCGGCACTCAAGCCCGTATGCAGCAGCGGAAACGCGACGTTCTCCTCGACCGTGTTCCACGGCAGCAGCGCAAAATCCTGGAACACGAAGGTCAGCGGATTGAGGCTATCAGCCGGCGCCGCGCCGCGCAGCTCAGCGGCACCTTTGCTCGGCCGCAGCAGGCCGCCAAGGATCGACAGCAGGGTGCTCTTGCCGCAGCCGGACGGCCCGACGATCGCGACGATCTCGCCGGCGCGGACCGTGAAGGAGACATCGTCGAGCACGTCGAGCGCGCCGAAGCGATGGCTGATATGGTCGGCGATCAGGTCCATGGCGTCATGAACTCACTGCCAGACCCGTCACCCCCGCGCAAAGGCTTCGCCTTTGTCGCTGGAGGAGCCGCGCAGCGACGTCTCGAAGGGTCGACGGCCCGGATGTAGCAGCTCGGCCGTCGACCCTTCGAGACGCGCGCAAGTGCGCGCTCCTCAGGGTGACGGGGATAGAGTTGTGCACGCGGTCCCACATCAATCCGCCTTCACGTAATCCTTGGCGATGATCGCATTGGCGTCAAAGCCCTTATCCACAAAGCCCTGCCCCTGCAGCCATTTGATCTGGTTGTCGAGGTTCTTCACGTCGAGCTTGCCGTCGGGATCGATATAGGCGCAATTGCCGACCACCTGCGCGACCGGCAGGTTGGTGTATTTGGCGATGATCTCGAGCAGCGGTTTCGTTTTCTCGTTGATCGGCGCCACGCCATCCTTGATCGCGGTGAGGATCACGTCGTGATATTCGTGGTCGGCACGGGTGAGCGCGGTAAGCAGCCTGGTCACCAGCGGTGCGTTGGTCAGCGCCTTCGGCGACGCGAAGATGGCCCCTAACTGCCACGGCGTCTCGTCGCCGACCCAGCCGAGCAATTTCGCGCCGTTGGAATCCATCAGCGTCCGCGCGGTCGAGACCGGCAGCAGCGCGGCGTCGACGGTTTCGCCCTTCAGCGCGGCAGCCGCGTTCGACAGCGACTGCAGCGGCACCACCTTCACGTCGGACAGCTTGAAGCCGTATTTGTCGGCGAGCAGACCGAGCGAATAATGGAAGCTGGAGCCGACCTGGGTCACCGCGACGCGCTTGCCGGCCAGATCCTTCGGCGTCTTGAGGCCGCTCGCATAGGCGTTGTTGCTGGCGAAGTAGCCGATCAGGGGATAGCCGGCCTTCTCGCGGCTCATGCCGCCGATCACCTTTAGCGTGCCCTTGCCGGCGAGATTATAGAGGCCGGCGGTGACGGCGGTGATGCCGAAATCGACATCGCCCGACGCGGTCGCGACCGCGATCGGCTGCGCGGCGTCGAAGAATTTGAGCTCGACGTCGAGCCCGGCGTCGCGGAAATAGCCCTTGTCCTGCGCGATGAACACCGGCGCCGAGGACGACAGCCGCAACACGCCGATCTTCGCCTTCAGGAGATCATCGGCCCGCGCAATGCCGCTCGCGGCCCACACCAGGAGACCCGCGAGTGCGAGCCGCGCCCAACCCATCATTGCCGTCTCCACCTACAACCCCTCGGGCACGGCCTGATCGCGGCCGATGAACGCGCCCTGTTTGCCAAGCTGTTGTTGCAACTTTTCGACGGAAATGTCGCGCGGAATCGTATTGCCCGACAGCGCCAGCGCCGCCGCAGTTCCCGCCGCCTCGCCCATCACAAAGCAGGCACCGGAGACGCGCGCCGCCGATTGCCCTTCATGGGTCATCGAGGCGCAACGGCCGGCGACCAGGAGATTGTCGACGCCCTCCGGTACCAGCATGCGGTACGGCAACTCGTTATAGCCGCGGCTCTCCGGGATCGGCGGAAACTCGAAGATCACATCACCCGGCACATGGGATTCCTTCGGCCAACCATTGACGCCGATCGAATCCTCGAACGAGGCGCAGCCCAGCACATCCTCGCCTGACAGCATGTATCCGCCGATCACACGCCGCGTCTCGCGGATGCCGAGCTGCGGCGGCAGATCGACGATGTAGGAATTCTCGAAGCCGGGCACCGTGCGCAGGAACCTGAACGCTTCGACCGCCTGGCGGCGGCCCTCGATCTCGCCGCGCGTCATGTCGTCAGGATCGATACCGGAAATGGCGCCGCCATCGCTTCGCGTCACCTGGGTGAAATTCACCCGCCATTCGATCTGCGATTTCTGCGGCCGCACGATCGCCGACTTGCGCGGGAATGTGTGGGTGCCGGCGGCCTCGGCCTCAGCCATCAGCGCCGGGATGGTGCGCCAGGCATCGCCGGCCTTCGCTGGATCGATGCCGTTGAGGCGGAACATCATCGAGGGGTAGAGCATGCCGCCGGCATTATCGCCGACTTCATGGGGCGCACCGGCCCACACCGCGAGATCGCCGTCACCAGAACAATCGATGAAGATGCTGGCGCGCACGGCCTGACGGCCGGCCTTGGTTTCCACCATCAGCGCACGGATATGCGAACCATCCATGACGACGCCGGCGCCGAGCGCGTGGAACAGAATGTCGACCTTGTGATGTGCGAGCAGATCGTCGGCCGCGATCTTGTAGGCCGCGGTGTCGTAGGCCTGCGCAAGGATCTTGCCGAGGATCAGATGCGGCGCGTTCAGCCCGCCGAGCCGGTCGATCCGCGCCAGGAGGTCGGAGGCGATGCCCTGCACCACGCGGTGCATCTCGCCGAAGATGTTGGCGTGCAGTCCGCAGAAGTTGGTCACGCCGGCCGCGGTGCCCATGCCGCCGAGAAATCCGTAACGCTCGATCAGGAGCGTCCGCCGTCCGGCACGTGCCGCGCCGACCGCTGCCGCGATGCCGGCCGGTCCGCCGCCAAGCACCACCACGTCATATTCGCCATAGACCGGGACCTGCCGCGCAGGTTCTTCGATCGTGCTCGCTCGCATCATTTCCGCCCTGAACAAAGTTGATTGGGCCAACTATGAATTGATGCAGATTGCAGTACAATCCACCAAATTATGTAATCAGCTTTCGCGAATCGAGAAAGGCGAGCAAGGCAGATGGATACGCTGGTCAATCTCGAAGCCTTCCTTGCCACCGCCGATGCCGGCGGCTTTTCCGCCGCGGCGCGCAAGCTCAACGTCGCGACATCCGTCGTCGCCAAGCGCGTCACCCAACTCGAGGAGCGGATCGGCACCGCGCTGTTCCACCGCTCGACCCGCCAGTTGCGGCTGACCGAGGCCGGGCAGCAATATGTGCATCGCGCCCGTGGCGTGGTTGCCGATGTCGGCGATCTCTTGTCGCGGATGGGCGAGAAGCAGCGCGACCTCTCCGATCATCTGCGCGTCAAGGCGCCGACTTCGCTGACGGTGGCGCGGCTCGCCGATGCCTTCACGATCTTCCAGAAGCAGAACACAAGCGTGAATCTCGAGATCGTGATGATCGATCGTCCGGTCGATCCGGTGACCGAAGGTTTTGATATCGCGATCGGCGCCTTCCCGCATTCCTTTGGCGGCGTGGTTGACGAGCCTTTGTGCCGGCTGCCGCGTCTCGTATGCGCCTCGCCGGCCTATCTGAAGAAGCACGGCACGCCAAAGCATCCGCGCGACCTGGTCGATCATCGCTGCCTCAGCTTCCTGCCGACCGGACCGGAATGGCCATTCGAGGGCCCGCGCGGCCGCATCAATATCCAGGTCCGCCCGATTCTCTCTTCGAACGAAGGCCGCGTGCTGACGCAAAGCGCGATCGCCGGCAACGGCATTGCGCTGCTCTCGCATTATCTGGTCGCGGACGCGCTGCGCGACGGCGCGTTGCAACCGGTACTCACCGACTTTCCGATCCCCGAATTGTGGGTCAAGGCCGCCGTTCCCGAGCGCCGCATCGATGCCGCCGCGGTGCAGGCGCTGCTGAAGACATTGAAAAAAACGCTGTCGCAGCCGCTGTGATGCGACGCCGGCCTTGCCGGTCGCATGCCGAGCTGAGACAAGGACGCGAAAGGATCGCCCGCTTGAAACTCCTGATCTCAATGTCGTTTGGTCTCATCATCGTCGCTGGGCCCGCGGCCGCGATCGAGACCTGCCGCTTCATTGAGGCCAAGGCGGATCGCGAGGCTTGCTACCATCGGCAAGAGCAGGAACTTGCGGCGAAGCGCAAGCCCGAGCCGCCGGTGGCGCGGTCGAGCGAATCGAAGACGTTCGATCAGCTGCAGCTGATGCGCCGCGACGACGAAGAGGTCTATCGCAGCATGCGCGGCATCTGCCGCGGCTGCTGAGCTTACGTGGCGCCGCCCCACCGGCCCGCGCGCTTCTCGGCGAAGGATGCAAGCCCCTCGGCAGCTTCCGCGGTCTGCCGCTTGGCTGAATGCAGCTGGACGAGGCGCTTGTAGGCCGCATCGTCCACCGCCATGCCGCCGAACGAGCTTTCCATCGCGAGCTTCTTGGTCTCGGCCATCGCATCCGGCGCGTTGCCGAGCAGCTGCTCGACGACCTTGGCGCCGGCGCTGTCGAGATCGGCCAGCGGCACCACCTCATGGACAAGGCCGATGCGGCGGGCATCCTCGGCGCCGAACCGTTCGCCGGTCAGCGCATAGCGGCGCACCTGGCGGACGCCAATCGCGTCGCAGAGCTGCGGGATGATGATCGCCGCGGTCAGGCCCCAGCGCACCTCGGTGATCGAGAACAGCGCATTGTCGGCCGCGATCACGATGTCGCAGGCCGAGATCACGCCGGTGCCGCCGCCGAAGCAGCCGCCCTGCACCAGCGCGACGGTCGGGACCGGCAGCGTGTTGAGACGCTGCACCGCCTCGAAGGTGGCGCGCGACGCCGCCTCGTTCTCCTCGAACGATTTCGGCCGCACGCCGTTGATCCATTTCAGGTCGGCGCCGGCCTGGAAATGCTTGCCGTTGCCGTTCAGCACGACGACGCGCACCGGCTTGGTCGAGAGATCGTCGATCGCGGCCAGCACGCCCGCAATCAGCGCGCCGTCATAAGCATTGTTGACCTCGGGACGATTCAGCGTGACGGTCGCGACCCCGCGCGCATCGAGGCTCCACAGGACTGGGCTGGCCGACATGACGTTGCTCCCTCGTTCGGCATTGCTGTTATCTTGTACTAGCCTTGCACTATGGCGAGAGCGGATGCCTTGATCCATCACTTTCGGGCGCGCACGACCGCGCCACGCGCATGACGGGTTGCGCGATGCCCCGCGCTTGTGGAAACTGACGGGGCACGTTGCGGAGAATTGTTCCACTCATGCGTATCTGCATTTTCGGCGCGGGCGCCGTCGGCAGCCACTTCGCGGTCCGGCTCGCGCGCGCCGGTCACGATGTGGCCTGCGTGATGCGCGGGCCGCATCTCGACGCGGTCAGGGCCAGCGGACTGACGCTGAAGGTCGGCGATAGCAGCGTCACCGCGAAGGTGAAGGCCTCAGCCGATCCTGCCGATCTGGGGCCGCAGGACATCGTCATCAGCACACTGAAGGCGACCGGCATCGGCGCGCTCGCAGCCGAGCTCCCGCCGCTGCTTCAGCGCGACACATCAATCGTGTTCGCGCAGAACGGCATTCCCTGGTGGTACGATCTCGGCCTGCCGCCGCAGCATCCCGCGATCCCCGATCTCGGCTTCCTCGATCCCGGCGGGCATTTGCGCAGCGCCGTCCCGAAGGAGCGGATCATCGGCGGCGTGATCTTTTCCTCCAACGAGGTGATCGCGCCAGGGGTCGTCGCGAACCTGTCGCCGGACCGCAACCGTCTCTTGATCGGCGAATGCGACGACCGGCAGGGCGAGCGCATCGCCCGCCTGCGCGCGGCGCTCGACGACGCCGCGATCGAATCGCCCGAGGTCGAGCAGATCCGCGAGACGATCTGGTCAAAGCTGTTAACCAACATGTCGATGTCGGTGCTGTGCCTGTTGACCGGGCTGACCGCGCGTGGCGTCCGCGACGATCCTGACGTGCAGGACGTGATCCCGCGCCTGCTCGACGAGGCCAATGCAGTGGCGACACACTATATTCCCGAGGTCAAGCGCGTCACCCGCTCAGGGCCGGCGCCGGACCACAAGCCGTCGATCCTGCAGGACTACGAACTCGGGCGCGCCATGGAGATCGATGTGCTGGTGCGCGCACCGGCGACATTCGCCCGCGCGGCCGCCATTTCGACCCCAATGCTCGACCTGATGGCCGCGCTCGCGATCCAGAAGGCGCGTGACAAGGGCCTGTATCAGGGCTGACAATCCGACCCACCACGATAACAAGCAGGGACATCGAACCATGCAAGTCAAGGACAAGGTCTGCATCGTCACCGGCGGCGCGAGCGGGATCGGCGAGGCGGTGGCGCGGGCCTATGCGGACGCCGGTGCTCGCGGCGTCGTGGTCGCCGATCTCAAGACCTCGCGCGATCGGCTCGCGAGCGTCGCCGGCGATATCGACGGTCTTGCCGTTACCGCCGATGTCGGGCTCGAGGAGGACATCAAGGCGTTGATCGCCGCCGCCGAGGACAAATATGGTCCGGTCGACGTGTTCTTCTCCAATGCCGGGCTCTCGCGCAAGGGACAAGAGACCGCGTCCGATGCCGACTGGGACGTGAGTTGGCGCGTGCATGTGATGAGCCACGTGTACGCGGCGCGCGCGCTGGTGCCCGGCATGCTCGCGCGCGGCTCCGGCTATCTCATCAACACCGCATCCGCCGCGGGGCTATTAGCCTCGCTGAACTCGATGCCTTACGGCGTGACCAAGAACGCCGCGGTCGCGCTCGCCGAGCATCTCGCCATCCAGTATGGCGATCGCGGCATCCGCGTCTCCGTGCTCTGTCCGCAATCGGTGCAGACGGGCATGACGACGCCGGGCCCGAGTGCCGCGCGCGTCGACGGCGTGCTGCAGCCGGGCGAGGTCGCGCGGATGGTGATCGAGGCGATGGCCGAAGAACGCTTCCTGCTTCTCTCGCATCCGCAGGTGCAGGAATACATGCAGCGCAAGGCCACCAACCGCGAGCGCTGGCTGTCCGGCATGCGCCGCCTGCGCGACCGGATCTATGGCGGGGTGGTGTCATAAAAACTTCATCCGTCATTGCGAGGAGCAATAGCGACGAAGCAATCCACGCTTCCGCAAGTTAAGAGATGATTGCTTCGCTTCGCTCGCAATGACGGAGCTTATTCATTTGAAGCTGGCGCGAATCCTTCGAGCAGACCGTGGTATTTTTTCGCCGCGGGCGAAGCGTAAGCACCGCGGCGCGACGTCGTCAGCTTGAGGCCGGCAAGCGCTTCCGCCTGCTTCACCGCGGCGGCCACGCCGTCGATCACAGGCACGCCGAACTGCACCGACAGCTCATGGGCAAGATCGGCCATGCCGGCGCAGCCGAGCACGATGGCGTCCGCGCCCTTGTCCAGCGCCCGCGCGATCTCGGCCTCCAGCTTGGCCTTGGCGCCCGAGCCCGGCTTCTCGAGATCGAGCACCGCGACGTCGCAGGCGGTGACCATCGCGCGGTCGGCAAAGCCGTAGCGGCGCACCAGTTCCTCGAGCGGCACGATCGAGCGCGGCAGCGTGGTGACGATGCCGATGCGCTTGGCGATCTGTCCGGCGGTGACCAGCGCCGCCTCGCAGATGCCGACCACCGGATAGCGCGCAGCCGACCGCGCGGCATCTAGCCCGGTGTCGTCGAAACATGCGACGATGCCGGCATCGGCATCGGGCGTTTTCAGCAGCGCCTCGATCAGCCCGGGAACGGCGAAGGCCTCGTCATAGAAGCCCTCGATCGAGGCCGGTCCCATCGCGGATGTGACGGCGACGATCTCGGTGCCCGGCGCGGCCACCGCTTGCGCCGCGGCCGCGATGGTCGCGGTCATCGACGCGGTGGTGTTGG
Organism: Bradyrhizobium sp. USDA 3315; assembly: GCF_054056795.1. Classification (NCBI taxonomy): domain Bacteria; kingdom Pseudomonadati; phylum Pseudomonadota; class Alphaproteobacteria; order Hyphomicrobiales; family Nitrobacteraceae; genus Bradyrhizobium; species Bradyrhizobium sp. USDA 3315. The sequence continues at coordinate 1,342,305 of NZ_JBSRYP010000001.1, forward strand.
GATTGACGATCAGGATCCTGGTCATGGGTGGAGAATAACATCCCTTTCGCGGCCAAGCGCAGCCCGGATGAGCCAACGGGTCGCGCGAACGCGCGCCCGATGACAGGCTCCGCGATATCCGGGACCGATCTCGCCCGCGGCATGCAGACCCCGGATGTCGCTTCGCTCATCCGGGCTACACACCTACGAATGCTTCGCCACCCAGCCCGCGAAGGCATCGAGCACCTCGGCCATCACCTCGCGGTCGTTGCGGCCGGAGCGCTTGAGGACATGGAAGGAGTGGTCCGCCTCCTGCACCAGATGCAGCGTCGCGCGATGACCCAACCCCCTCACCACCGGCTCGAGCAGGTCGAGCTCGGCCAGCGCATCGCGCGTGCCCTGCAGGAACAGCATCGGGACCTCGACCTCGGCGAGATGCTTGGCCCGCTCGCTCGACGGCTTGCCGGCGGGATGCAGCGGAAAGCCGAGAAACACCAGCCCGCGCACGCCGGCGAGCGGCGCCTTGGCCTGTGCCTGCGAGGTCATGCGTCCGCCGAACGACTTGCCGCCGGCAAACAGTGGCAGTTCGCCGCAATGACGCGCGGCCTCCGCCACCGCGGCACGCACCGTTGCCTGCGCGACGGCGGGCGGATCGGGCCGCTTGCTGCCCTTCTCCATGTAGGGAAACTGATAGCGCAATGTCGCGATGCCGCGCTCCGCCAGGCCCTCCGCGATCACGGCCATCGACGGATGCGTCATGCCGGCGCCGGCGCCGTGGGCAAACACATAGGCGCTACGGGCCTGCGCCGGCCGCAGCAGCAGCGCGGACACCGTGCCGTGGTCCGAGACCGTGATCGTGAGCGGCTGCGCGCCTGACGTGTTCAAGATGACATCTCGAAGAATTGTTGCGCCGTTGTTTCTAGCCGCAGGCCTCGATGCGCGCAAATGCCGCCGCGGAGGGAACGCCGCAAGTGAACTGGCTCACAGCCAATCAACATTTCCGTTGTTAGATCAAGCGCCGCCACTGTAGGATAGCGCACACCGCATCACACGCTTAGCGCGAACTCGTTTTTCGGCGAATTTTAACATCTCATCCATATCACGCGCGGGTACCGCGAATTGGGGGAACGGGGCATGCCTCGCAAGACGATATTCGTCATCGGACTGTTGATTGTCGCCGGCGTCCTCTATTTCAAGGACGATATCGAGACGGTCGCGAGCGGCTTCCGCGTCGAGGTCGTCGACTACCAGCCGTCGGCAAAGACCGTGTGGCTGGATCAGAATGTCAGCGCGGAGCGGCTGCGCTGGTTCTACCACGCCGACCAGGGCACGCGGACCTTCGGCATTCCCCATGAATGGTTCATGGCGCTGGAGCAGCCGACGGTCTGGCCGCTGTTCACCGCGGCGCCGCGACTCAGCGAGACCAATTATCTCGGCCGCTTCGGCTTTATTCCCGACACGGTGATTCCGGGCAAACCCGATGCGCTGCCGATCGGCTTTGCGCAGGGCGGCCCGATGGCCGATGCCAACGGCGCGCCATGGCGCAACCCGCACAGCAAGGCCGACATGACCGGCGTAGGCCTCACCTGCGCCGCCTGCCACACCGGCAGCTTCAGCTATCGCGGCACCGAGATCGTGATCGACGGCGGACCGGCCAACACCAATCTGTTCGAATTCCAGAAGAGCGTCGGCGTCTCGCTGCTGCTGACGCGCTTCTGGCCGGGGCGCTTCTCGCGCTTTGCCGACGAGATCCTCGGCAAGGATGCCAGCCTCGACGAGCGCATGGCGCTGCGCGGCCAGCTCGACCTCGTGCTGAAGCAATACGCCAACATCAATTCGCTGGAGAACAAGGTCACCGCCAACAGCGTCGAGGAAGGCTATGCGCGGCTCGACGCGCTGAACCGGATCGGCAACCAGGTGTTCTCGATCGACCTGAACAACCCGAACAACTACGCCTCGCATTCGGCGCCGGTGCATTTCCCGCGGATCTGGAACGCACCGTGGTTCAGCTGGGTGCAATATGACGGCTCGATCATGCAGCCGATGGTGCGCAACGCCGGCGAGGCGCTCGGCGTCAGCGCCGAGCTCAACCTGCTCGACGAGTCCAAGGGGCTTTACAAATCGAGCGCGCGGATCGACGTGCTGCACGAGATGGAGCGGATGATCGCCGGCGAGCCGCCCAGCGAGGACAGGGGTTTTGGCGGACTGGCGTCGCCGAAATGGCCGGAGAACATCCTGCCGCCGATCAACATGGATCTCGCGAAGAAGGGCGGCGAGCTCTACAAGGCGCATTGCCAGGGCTGTCACGGCCCGGCGATCGACAGCAAGGCGCTGCCGGCGAGCGAAGCCTTTGCGCTGTTCAAGGACAAGAAGCGCTGGACCAGGAACGAGGCCGGCCAGCCGCTGCTCGATGTCGAGATGATTCCGATCAGCCATATCGGCACCGACAGCGCGCAGGCCGAGGGCCTCGCGCACCGCACCGTCGAGACGCCGGCCAATCTGAACATCAAGGACAGCAGTTTCGGTCCGGCGCTCGGCGATCTCGTCGAGAAGACCGTCGACTATTGGTACGACCAGAACAAGACCCCGCCGGAAGATCGCAAGCGCATCAACGGCTATCGGCCGAACGAGATCCAGGCGCCGCTCGCCTACAAGGTCCGGCCGCTCAACGGCATCTGGGCGACCCCGCCCTATCTGCACAACGGCTCGGTCCCGACCATCTACGCACTGCTGTCGCCGGTGAAGGATCGTCCCGCAACCTTCTATCTCGGCAGCCGGGAGTATGATCCGAAGGATCTCGGCTACGTCTGGAAGGACAAGATCAAGAACGCCTTCATGCTCGACACCACCAAGCGCGGCAACGGCAATTCCGGACACGAATTCTCCAACGAGAAGCGCACCGGCGTGATCGGGCCGGAGCTGAAGGAAGACGAGCGCCGCGCCCTGATCGAGTTCATCAAGACGCTGTAGGCCCCCGAAGGGACTGCGCCCCCTCTCCCGCTTGCGGGCAGGACTATCGCATATGTCCCCTGGCGACCGGGCAAGTGTTTGGCCTCGTGGTTCGAGACTCGCCGCAAGCGGCGCTCCTCACCATGAGGGTCTACTATTGTGCCGCAAAACAAGACCTCATCCTGAGGGCCCGCCGAAGGCGGGCGTCTCGAAGGATGGCCACGAGGGTACCGCCACGAAATGCGATAGCCCTGCGCTTGCGGGAGAGGGAGCGCAATTGCTGCGCCTCGCCCTCAACTCCTCGGCACCGGCTGCCGGCGCGCCGGGCGGGTCATGGCCTCGAGCTCGAGCAGCTGATTGAGCTGCGCCTCGGTCAGAAGCTTCTCCTCCAGCACGATGTCGGCGACCGAGCGGTTCTCCTTGAGCGCACGGCGCGCCACGCGCGATGAGGCCTCGTAGCCGAGCGACGGCGCCAGCGCCGTGATCAGGCCGATCGAGCCCTGCACCAGGCTGCGGCAACGCTCGCGATCGGCCTCGATGCCGTCGACACAGCGCTTGGTCAGCGTATCGACCGCCGCCGTCAGCATGCGCAGCGAACTCAAGACGCAATAGCCGATGGTCGGCTCGAACGCGTTGAGTTGCAATTGGCCGCCTTCGGCGCACATCGTGACCGTGAGGTCGTGCCCGATCACCAGGAAAGCCACCTGGTTGACCACCTCGGGAATGACAGGATTGACCTTGCCGGGCATGATCGACGAGCCGGCCTGCACCGCGGGCAGGCGGATTTCGCCGATGCCGGTGCGCGGTCCCGACGACAACAGCCGCAGGTCGTTGCAGATCTTGGACAGCTTGACCGCGACGCGCTTGAGCACGCCGGAAAACAGCACGAAGGCGCCGAGATCGGACGTCGCCTCGATCAGGTTGGAAGCAAGCACCATCGGCTGGCCGGACAGCCGCGACAATTCCTCGACCGCGAGCGCCGCATAGCGCGGATCGGCATTGATGCCGGTGCCGATCGCGGTGGCGCCGAGATTGACCTCGCGGAACAGCGCGGAAATCTCGTTCAGGCGCGCGACATCCTCCTTCACGGTCACGTGGAAGGCGTCGAATTCCTGGCCGAGCGTCATCGGCACCGCATCCTGAAGCTGGGTGCGCCCCATCTTCAACACGTCGGCGAACTCCACCGCCTTGCCCTTGAGGGAGTAGGCGAGATCGTCCAGTGCGCGCACCAGCGGCTGGGTGGCGAAGATCACCGCGAGCCGCAGCGCGGTCGGATAGGCGTCGTTGGTCGACTGCGCCATGTTGACGTCGTCGTTCGGATGCAGCGCGTGATAGTCACCCGGCTTGCGCCCCATCAGCCGCAGCGCGACGTTGGCGATCACCTCATTGGCGTTCATGTTGGTCGACGTGCCGGCACCGCCCTGGATCGCGTCGACGACGAAGGATTCGGCATAGACCTTTTCGGTCGCAATCTGGGTGCAGGCCGCCTCGATCGCATCCGCCTTCTCGGGTGCGAGATAGCCGAGCCGCTTGTTGGCGCGCGCTGCGGCCTGCTTCACCAGCGCCAGCGCGCGGACGAATTCCGGGAAGTGCCCGACCGGCACGCCGGTGATCGGAAAGTTCATCACCGCGCGCTTGGTGTGAATGCCCCACAGCGCATTGGCCGGCACGTCGTCCTCGCCGAGCAGATCGTGCTCGGTGCGGGACTGCGCCTGCTCGATCGGCACGGTGCGGACGGTCGCGACCGCGAGGTGGCTGGGGCCGCCGCTCTCGCCGGAGGGGGACGCGGCAGCTGCAGTGTTGGCGGTCTCAACCTTCGATTCGGCCATGGTACCTCCGTTACCTCTCGCAGATCTTGTCGTCAGCGACGCCGGCGATGATGCGCCCGGCGGGCGTCGAAAGCCAATGCCTATCGGCAGAGTCTTGCACACCGGTGAGCGGAGGGACGCGGAAAAGCAGCATTGGCGCGCGCCGAACCGGGAGATTAAGGGCTTTGCCTTATCCGTCATGATAACAACAACTTATAGCTCGATATCGCGGCTCGCTTCGCGACCGATGCGGCTGCTTTCTCCGCCCCGTCGTCGCGTGCTAGACGAGCATCGACTGGCGCAAGGGCGCCGCCGACACTGAACGAACCAAGGACCAAAGCCGTGTCCAACAATAACGAAGCGATCACCATCAAATTCCGCTGCCCCGCGGAGCTCGAGGGCAAGATTCCGCCGCCGATGCCTGCGTCGTTGGGGCTTCCCGGATGGCTCAAAGCGATGCCGACGCAGGCCTTCAATACGATGAGCAATCGCGAAGAGGATACCGTCAAGCGCTGCCCGCCATTCGTCGATGCGATGACATCGGGTTTCCTGTTGCCGCTGATCTGCGATCTCAAGGTCGAGAATGGCGCGATCACCTGGGACAACGACCTTCCGGCCGGCGGCGCGCTCGAATTCCCGCGCTCGCCGGTCGGCTTCCACGACGAAAGCCAGGTGGTCGGCTCGCCGCTGTTCGAGCCCGACCGCTTCGTCATCAAGTTCGTCAATCTGTGGACCATCGAGGCGCCGCCGGGCTACTCGCTGTTCTTCACCCATCCGGTCAACCGGTTCGACCTGCCGTTCACCACGCTGACCGGCATGGTCGATTGCGATCTGTTTCACGACAGCTGGGTTCATTTCCCCGCACGCTGGCACGACACCAGTTTCAACGGCGTATTGCCCAAGGGCACGCCGGTTGCGCAATGCTTCCCGGTCAAGCGCGAAAACTGGGTCGCGCAGACCGCGGCGATGACGCCGGATGAAACATCGCGCGCCCAGGAACTGACCAACAGGATGGCCCGCGAGTCCGGACTCTATCGGCGCCAATTCCGGACGTAGAGCGGGCGCGCGAAGCTCCGCTGCGGCCTCCTCCGTCATTGCGAACTACCCGATGGGAGGCTCGGCATCCACCGCCGTCGTCCTGGCGAAAGCCAGGACCCATAGCCACCGTCTTCGGTGATGAGCGGGATCGCGGCCCGGTGTCGCTCAACAATTGAGATTTGGGGTACTGGGTCCTGGCTTTCGCCAGGACGACACCGAATATGTGGCGCGATCCTGAGCCGGTTCGGTGTCTTCACCCGCATGCGGGCGATCCAGCATTCCAGAGGCGCTTGTGCTTGAGCGCAGAGGCCGCGGCTTATCCCCGCCGCTCTAGATTCTAGTTTTGACGCGTTAGCGCGAGCCGGTGTCCGCTTCGCTCGAAAACGCCCTAGCTCAGAAATTCCGCAAAGGCGCTGCGACGGAAGAAGAAGCGGCCGTGCGATGACATGATCAGCGCGGCGGTCGTGCGGCCGATCATTTGCGGCCGGCCGCGCAACGCGAGACGCAGATTGGCCTCGCCGGCCGCGCGGTCGCCCATTTCCAGAAGACTGGCGGAGAAGCTGAGACGCGTCAGCGGGTCGTCGGGGCGCTGCGCCACCACCTGGCGGTAGAGATCCGCCGCGGCAGCATATTCGCCATCGAGCAGCAACACACGCGCGAGCGCGGCCAGAACATCGGGATGTCCCGGCGCCGCATTGCGCAGCTTCTCCAGAATCTCGCGCGCCCGGCCACGCTCATTGCGCTGGGGCAGCAGCTGCGCCAGCAGCAGCTGAAACTCGAGGCTCCCCGGCGCGAGAACGAGCGCGCTCTCGATGACGGCAACCGCCTCGTCGATGCGACCGGCCGAGTGCAATTGCCCTGCCAGCGCCTGGAATGCGGGCAGGTACGGCGGCCGCCGCGCGGTGGTTCGCCGCAGCACATCGATCGCCTCGCTGCCGCGACCAGCGCCGCCGAGCGCTGCGCCAAGCAGGGTCTCGAGGCCGGGATCCTCGACGCGGCGTACGGCTCGCTCAAGCGGTGCGATCGCTTCCTCGTTGCGGTTCTGGATCATCAGCGCCCGTGCCAGGATCGAGGCCGCGCCGACATCGGTCCGGTTTGCCTTCAAGACCTCCGCCGCCAGCCGCTCGGCTTCGACGACCTGTCCCATCTGCAATGCGACCACGGCGCGTTGCAGTACCGGGGATGGGCTGGGCCCGCGATTGGAAGGAGGCGGCGGTTTCGGCATGCGGTCCGTCGTGAGATGGTTCTTGTCAGCCGTTATCACTGCCGCCGACGGAGCGTCCAGCGAAAGTCGCATCCGGACACCGAGATACCGTCCGGTTCCAGCCTCGACCGACCGATTTCATGCATCCCTGCGGCTGTCAGGCGACAGGGGATCCACCCTCTCCCTGCAATTTTTCGACTGCTTAACCTATTCAATCTAGCTTGGGTTGCCATAACAGGGCCCGGCCTGATGCTCGCAACAACGCTCGAAACAATTCAGTCGACGGACTCGAAGCGCACCAACTACACACGCGGAATCCTCGTGATGCTGGTCGCCGCCCTCCTGTTCAAGGTTGTGTGGTTCTCCCAGCTGGGGCTGGGGCACGGCCGCGAACTGGTCGACTTCGCCGCCTTCTACATCACCGCAAAGCTGGTGTGGCTCGGCGACCTCGACCAGGCCTATCAATTCGCGAAGCTCGCCATCATCGAGAAGCAGGCGTCGGGCGGGCACGACGGCTTCATGCCGTGGACCTACCCGCCGCAATTCAACCTGCTGCTGGCTCCGTTCGCGCTGGTCCCGTTCGGGATGGCCTATCTGTTGTTCATGGCCTCGACGCTGGCTCTTTATCTCGCCGTGCTGCGGCGTCTTGCCGGAAACCGGTTCGTGCTCGTGCTGATCGTTTTCTTTCCGACGATCGGGGTCACGCTGGCATGCGGTCAGAACAGCTTCCTTACCGCCGCACTGATCGGGCTGGTGTGCCTGTACTTCGAAGAGCGGCCGATGCTCGCGGGCGTGGCCCTTGGTCTCATGATCATCAAGCCTCATTTCGCCATCGCCTTCGCACTCTATGCCATCCTGCGGCGCTCGTGGATCGTCGTGATGACGGCGGGCGCCGTCGTGCTGATCAGCTCGGCGATCTGCACGGTGCTGTTCGGCATGCAGATCTGGACCGTGATGCTGCAGAGCGTGCATGATTCGTCGGTATTCCTGCGGGAAGCCTATTATCCGCTGTATCGAATGGTCTCGACCTATGCCGCGTTGCGAACCACGGGGTTCTCCGCATCGGCAGCGTTTATCGGCCAGGGCATCGTCGCCGTCCTTGCGCTCGGCATCGTGCTGGTCGCGGTCTACCGCAAGATGCCGGTGCGCGAGAGTCTCGGCCTGACCGCGATCGTATCGGTCTGCATCAGCCCCTATGCGTATGATTACGACTTCCTGATTTTCAGTGTCGGAATGGCGCTGCTGTTGCCGGCGCTTCAGGCCAAGGCCCGCGAGTGGGAACGTGCGATCATCTATGCCGCGCCGATACCGATCGGAGCCTTCGGCTACATGCACACGGTCCATAACAACACGCCCCGCACGGACGTCCATTGGGTCGACGTGCTTTCGATCGGAGGCTTCGGGATCGCCGCGCTGATCACGCTGATCGTCGCAATCCTGCTGCTGCGCGAGTCAAGCAGCGGCTCTCCCGTTCCGGCGCAGGGGCCTCTTGCGAGGATTTGAGCACCCGGCGCGACACGCCCCGCGATCACGCAACGCTCACGGCGCCACCATTTCGAGACGATCGCGCGCCGGCAGGGTCGACGCGAAGGCCCTCAGCGCGCCGGCGACGAGTTGTGGCTCCGCGGCCGGCGTGACGTAGAAGCTTACGTCACCGCGCGCGCCGGTCACCGGAATCGTGTGCAGGATCGCGACCTTGCTCCAGCTCGCCGGCACGCCCTGCGCAAACCAGCTGTCGTAGATCATGGCGACGCCGACATGATGCTCGTCGGCGAGCGCGGCCATTTCGGCCGGGCCGTAGCGGCCGGCGCGCTTCGCCTTGCGCACGCGCTCCGAACCGAGTCCCCACAGATCCAGCACGAAGTTCGGATTTCCCCAGGCAACGAGCCCAAGATCGTTCACGGCAATCGGCCGCCGGTAGAGCTGCTGGGCGAAGCGCCCCAACTGATAATGCTGCTCGTAGACGCCGCGCGAGGCAAACGGCGTCTCCAGAGCGGCGCTGACATAGCCCACGCTGGCAAAACCGGCGAGCCCGACGCTGGCGAGCGTCGCGGCGGTCCATTGCGGGACGCTCAAGACCGCTCGCGCGCGTGCAACCGCGTAGAGCAGCGCCAGCACCGCAAGCGCAACGATGTAAACCTCATACCGGTAGAACCAGCCATATTGGCCAAAGCCGAGATGCGCAGCGATCGCGGCGAGCACCGTCGCACAGACGATCAGGGCGCCGCGGTCGGAGCGGAGCAGCGCCATCACGGCGGCGAGCGCAAGACCGAGCAGCATCAGCCTGAAGCCGGCGGGATCAGCGAAGCTGTCGCCGAGATTGCGGAGGATGGAGGCGATGACGCCGGTCCCTTCATAGCCGGATTCGGCGATGCGCGATTTGAGCAATACCGAACTCGGCAAAAGCGGGAGACCGAGCGAGGCCATTCGCGCGAAATACGCGGCGAACGCGCAGAGCGTGACGGCAGCGGCCGCGGCGGCAAAACGGCGCTGGCCGAGCAGGGCAAACCCCATCATCGCCGCGATGGCGAACGCGATTCCCTCGAAGCGAATCAGCGGCAGCAGCACCAGCGCCGCGAAATGCATGGCGGTCGGCGGCCGTCCGCGCGCGGCTTCGGTCAGGCCGCCGAAGGTCGCGACCGTGGCCCAAACGTGAAGACTGTGCTCCATGCCGGTCATCGGCAGGGCGATCGCGCTCGACGAAAAAATGGCGAGCAACGCGACGAAAAACAGCAGCGACTTCTCCCGGCCGGGGCCAAGCAGTTCAGCCGATTCAAGAATGCGCAGGAAAGCCACGACGGTCGCTGCCGCTGCCGCGGCATTGATCAGGAGTGGACCGAATGCGCCAAGATGCAGCGTCTCGGTCACGGCCAGCAGATAGGGCCAGATGATCGACGAGCTTGGCGACGAGACCTCGGACGCATTGACGCCGTAGCCGCCGGACAGGATGTGATCGGCGACGGCGAGGTGGATGTAGGGATCGTCGAGGGTGAAGATCAGCCTGCCGTCGCAGAGCATAACGCTGAAGATCAGCGTCACCGCGAACAGCACGAGCCACAGCGATGCCGTCACGAGCGGGACGCTCGGCCGGATCGCGCTGGATCGCGGGAACGACGCGTGGTTGGCGGCGACGCCGGGCATCAGATACGCATCCGTTTGAAGATCGTCTCCGGCAGCGCGCAGATGATCGCCATCACCAGGCGGAAGCGGCGCGCCACATAGATCACGTCACGCGGCCTCGTCACATCGGCCCGGAAGATATCCTCCGCGACCCGATCCGGCTGCACCGTCAAGGGAGCCGGCAGCTTCATATGCGCCGTCATCCTGGTCCGCACGAATCCCGGCTTGACGGTGACGACACGAACCTTGCCCGCAAGCGCCAGGCGGTTGCGCAAGCCGGACAGGAATTGCGAGAAGCCGGCCTTGGCCGCGCCGTAATAATAGTTCGAGGCCCGCCCGCGATCGCCGGCGACCGAGCTCACGCCGACGATGGTTCCCGAGCCGCGCGTCGCGAAGGCTTGCGCGAACAGTTCGAGCAGCAGGCTGGGCGCCTCGAAATTGGTGCGCATGATCTTCGTCGCAAGCTCGGGATCGGTCTCGGCACGCTGCTGATCGCCGAGCTCCCCGACAACGCATACGACGGTGTCGGGAAGTGGGGAAAGACCGGCGACGAAGCCGGCAAGCTGCCCGGTCTGCAGCACGTCGAGCGCGACAACCGAGATTTCGGTACCGCTTCGCGTCTTGATGTCGTCCGCATTGCGCTGTGCCGCGGCGATATCGCGGGCGGCGAGCATCACGCGCCATCCGTCCCTCGCATAGCGCAGCGCGGTCGCGTGCCCGATGTCCGAGCTGCCGCCAATCACCAGAATTGATTTTGTGCCGGTCATCAAATTCCAAGCCGTGCTGAAAGATGGGACACGAGGCGACTGTTCGCCCCGATCTGCTGGCGGATGTCGCGCAAGGCCGCAAGGCCGGGATATCCGGATTCGAATGTCGCGCGGGACTGCCGCGCGTCCTTGGCGAGATAGAGCCGGCCGCCGGCATCGACCACCAGCGCGTCGAGCTGGTCAAGAAACCCGAACAGCGCGTCGCTGACCGGAAAGTCCATCGTCAGCGTGTAGCCGCGGAGCGGAAACGACATCGGCCCGCTGCCTTCGCCGAGCTGCTTGAGCACCGCGAGAAACGACGCATCGCCGCGCCGCGACACACGATCGAGAATTTCGGCGAGAACGCCGCGCGCACGGTCGAGCGGGATCACGCATTGATATTGCACGAAGCCGCGCCGGCCGTAGATCCTGTTCCAGTCGGCGATCGCATCGAGCGGAAAGAAATACGGGTCCCAATGGACCAGCCGCGGCTTGCCCGGATGCGCGGCGCCGCGGCGGAAGTACAGCTCGTTGAACGCCCGCATCGATGCGCGATTGAGCAGCCATCCCGGAAACAGCTCCGGGACCGCGAGCCGCGACGTGCGGAGGCTGGGAAACGCTTCGAGGCCGGGTCCCAGCATATCCTTGTCGCGGCGCGTGGCGTGCTCGGCGAGATAGACCAGCGACCGGCCGAGCGCCGCGCCGCGCGCGAGGCAGTCGATCCAGGCCACCGAATAGGTGGTCGATGCGCTGCTTTCCAGCTGATCGATCGCCGCGTCGAGATTGCCGGCGACGCGGGTGTCCTGACGCAGCCAGGCGGTCTCGATCGGCAGCAGTTGCAGCGTCGCGTCGAGGATCATGCCCGTCAGCCCCATGCCTCCCAGTGTCGCCGCGAACAGCGCGGCGTTTTCCGATCGCGAGCAGGTGACGATCTCGCCGCCAGGCAGCGCGAGGCGGAACGAATCGACGATGGTGCCGAAGCCGCCATCGCGATGATGGTTCTTGCCGTGAACGTCGGCCGCGATCGCGCCGCCGACCGTCACGAATTTCGTGCCGGGCACGACCTTGAGGAAGAAGCCGCGCGGCTCGAAAACGGCAAGGATGTCGGCGATGGTCACGCCGGCTTCGACCGTCAATCGCGCGGTTGCGGCATCAAAGCTCCGCATCCGGTTCAGGCCGCGCGACGAAATCGTGGATTGCGTTCCGATCGCGGCATCGCCGTAGGCCCGCCCGGCCCCGCGCGCGACGACGCCGGACCGCGCAAGCAGGTGGTCCCGCGCGCCCGCGGGCGTCTGCGGCGCCAGCAGTTCGGACGACGCCTTCGGATAGTTGCCCCAGCCGGACAGGCCAATGCCGCCCGGACTGGAGGTCGACATCACAGCTCCTGGTAACGCAGCCGCCGGCATCGCTAGATGGCGGCGAGCATGATGGCGCCGATCGCGCCGAGCGCGACCCAGCTGACGCGATCCCTCAGCGCAAAGATGACCGGATCGTCGTCGATCAATCCGCGCTGCGCGAACAACATCACGCGGCCGATCCAGTACATCAAGATCGGGCAACCGACCCAGAGCAGTTGCGGATGGCTGTAAAGCGCGCGCACCGTATCGGACGAGATGTAGAGCGTGAAGATCACGACGGCGTTGAAGCCTGACGCGGCGGCGAGGATCGCGATCATCGATTTGTCCCCGACCTGGTAGCCGCGCGCCGCCAGCACGGCGCCGTCCGGCTGGCCGGAGAGCTCGATATAGCGCTTCACCAGCGCCAGCGACATGAAGATGAACAGCGAGAAAGCGAGCAGCCATTCCGACATCGGCACGCTGATCGCGACGGCGCCGCCGATCACGCGGACGGTGTAAAGCGTGGCGAGCACGACGACGTCGACGGTCGCGATGCGCTTGAGCCAGAACGAATAGGAGGTGGTCAGCGCGAAATAGCCGAGCAGGACGCCGCCGAACTCGATCGATATCGACAAGGCGATCGCAAATGCGGCGACCAGCGCCAGGGCCATCGCGCCGACGGCCCGCGATGCCAGGATGGCGCCGCTTGCGATCGGGCGGTTGCGCTTGGTCGGATGCGCGCGGTCGGCCTCGACGTCGAGAAGGTCGTTCAGGATGTAGGCGCCCGACGCGCAGAGCGAAAATGCGATCACCGCAAACAGCGACGTCGCCGCCGATCCCAATGCGAATTTGTGTGCGGTCAGCAGCGGCACCAGCACGAGAGCGTTCTTCGCGTATTGATGCACCCTGAACAGCTTCAGCCAGCTGCGCATATTGACGCGCATACTGACCAGCGCGGGCGCGGACGGCTCGGATCGAGCGGGGCGCGCGAGGCGCGATGCGGAATCGGGCAACGCGACCGCCGCGCTGCCGATATAGTCAAAGCCCTGCCGAAGCACGGGCGGCAGCTCTTCGCGCTGCGGTGCGGCGGCCCAGGCGGTGAAGACGCCGAGATGTTGGGCGACCGCGCTGACGAACGGCTCGGGATAGGTTTCCGAGCAAAGGTAGACCGGGCGGCCTTCGCCCAGCACCTGCAGCAGGAACCTCACCGCGTCGTGGTCGAATTGCGCCCGGGACGGATCGAACCCCGATGGATCTGCACCATGCGCTGATCGCGGCTGCGACCCGAAGGAAGCGGTGATCGCCGCGGCGAAAGCGCGGAGGCGGCGGATCAGATCGGATGCGATATCGGCCGGGACGGAGCTTCCCCGCACCATGACCTCGTCGACATCGACGACGAGCGGCCGGCCTTTTGAACGCAGCGGATCGCGAAGGGCATCGCCGCCCCCCTGCTCAACCCGTTCTGGAACGCTAGCTCGCATACGCGCGGTCTTCCGGTGCCCCCTCCCCATTGTCCCGGGCTTTCCCTAATTTGGGGTGAACTTGATCTCGGGTGAACTTGGGGGAGCAAACGCCGGGCAAATGGCGCCGAAATGCGTGTTGAAAAGCCTCGCCGACAGCGCGCGGCGAGCGAAAAATGGCGATCCCGGGAAGACTCGAACTTCCGACCTACGGTTTAGGAAACCGTCGCTCTATCCGGCTGAGCTACGGGACCGCACCGCCCGCAGCGAAAGCATGCGGGCGTCGCCATCCCATAGCAGAGCTGCCGCGTGATCGCCAGCCCGCGCCACATCGGGCGCGGGCGAAGTTGCGCGGCGGTTGGCGCGTCGCGCGTTACGCCACCTGCCGGGCCGGATTCGAGGCGGCGTTCGCGCTCGCCCGACGTGCCGGGAGAAATTCGATGGCCTCATCCTTCAGCGAGCCGAAGCGCAGCGTCATGATATCGAGTGCATAATTCTGGTAGAGCCGCCACGGCCGGCGCGAGCCCTGCTTGGGGAACCTGGCGGCGGCGCGCTGGATATAGCCCGATGAGAAATCCACCCAGGGCAGTTCGGCGACATCAGGATCGTTCCGCCGCGGCGTGACCTGCGCGTAGCCGTTCGCCTTCATGTGGTTGAGCATGCGGCAGACATATTCGCAGGTCAGGTCGCATTTCAGCGTCCAGGACGCGTTGGTGTAGCCGAAGGCGGCGGCGAGGTTCGGCACGCCCGAGTACATCAGCCCCTTGTAGTTCATGGTCTTCGACAGATCGACTCGCGCGCCGTCGACATTGATCTCGAGTCCGCCGAGCACCTGCAAATCGAGGCCGGTCGCGGTCACCACGATGTCGGCGTCGAGCACATTGCCGCTCTTGAGCTTGATGCCGCCGGGCGTGAAGGTCTCGATCTGATCGGTGACGACGGACGATCTGCCGTTGCGCAGCGATTGGAACAGATCGCCGTTCGGCACCAGACAAAGCCGCTGGTCCCACGGATTGTAGCGCGGCGTGAAATGGGTGGCGACGTCGTAGTCGGGACCGAGTGCATGCCGCACGCCGCCGAGGATCAGCTTCTTGACGCGCTCCGGATCGCGCTTGCAGAGCCGGTAGAAATACATGCCGAACAGCACGTTCTTCCAGCGCGTGAGGCCGTAGGCGAGTTTCGCGGGCAGCCGCGCGCGCAGCCAGTTGGCGACCTTGTCCTCGTCGGGCCGCGCCACGACATAGGTCGGCGAACGCTGCAGCATCGTGACATGGGCGGCGGTCTTGGCCATCTCCGGCACCAGCGTCACCGCGGTCGCGCCGCTGCCGATCACCACCACCTTCTTGGCGGCATAGTTGATGTCGTCGGTCCATTTCTGCGGATGGACGACGCGGCCGGCGAAATCGGCGATGCCGGGGAAGTCGGGCGTGTAGCCGTGTTCATATTTGTAGTAGCCGCTGCACATGAACAGGAAGCTGCAGGTGAAGCGCTCGATCGTCTTCTCCGGCCCGCGCTCGACCTCGACCGTCCATTGCGAGTCCGCCGACGACCAGTCGGCGCGCACGACGCGATGGTTGAAGCGGATGTTCTTGTCGATGCCGTAGGCGCGCGCGGTCTCGCGCACATAGTTCAGGATCGACGGGCCATCCGCGATCGCCTTCGGCTCGGTCCACGGCCGGAACGAATAGCCAAGCGTGTACATGTCGGAGTCGGAGCGGATGCCGGGATAGCGGAAAAGGTCCCAGGTGCCGCCGATGCAGTCGCGGCCTTCAAGAATGGCGTAGCTGCGGTCCGGGCAGTTGGCCTGCAAATGGTAGCCGGCGCCGATGCCCGACAGTCCCGCGCCCACGATCAACACGTCGAAATGAACGGACACGCCCTGACCCTCCCGTGGCAGTACTGACAATACATATTGTCAGATAACTTGACATCTGACAATGCCCCGTGTCAATACACTTTCATGGCAAGCAGCCGGAAAGCCCGCCTTTATGGCGGTATGGACGCCGAGGAACGCCGCGCCGAGCGGCGGCTCAAGCTGATCGACGCGGCGATCGAGGTCTATGGCGAGGTCGGCTATCGCGGCGCCACCGTGAAGGCGATCTGCGAGGCGGCCGAGCTGACCGAGCGCTATTTCTACGAGTCCTTTGCGAACAGCGAGGCTCTGCTGATCGCCGCTTACGGCCATGTCGTCGGCCACCTGCACGAGGAAATGACCGCGGCCGCTGCAGCCGCAGGCGACGATGCCGAGATGAGGCTGCGCGCGGCGCTGACGCTCTATTTCACGCGGCTGAAGCAGCACCCGAAGCCCGCCCGGGTCTTTCTGCTGGAAATTTCAGGCATCAGTCCGGCGGTCGATGCCGTCAAGCTCGACGCCTTGCGCGTCTTCAGCGACATCCTGGTGCCGCCGGCGCTCGACCCGAAGCGCAGCGGCAAGGGCGCGGCCGCCTCGCTGCTCTCGGTCGGCATGGTGGGCGCCGTCATCTCGATCGCGCTGCGCTGGGTGTCGAAGCAATATCCGCAGGCCGTGGAGGAGGTCGTCGCGATCGCCGCCAGCTTCTGCCGCGTGGCGCTGACCGAGGCCGGCCACCGTGAGGATGGTCACTTATCGTAGCGGCCGGATCGCACCGGCCAGCGGGACCCGCCGATTTTCGATCATGTTTCGCCAGCGCTTGCGGACCCGGCCCCTAGCCTGTCGCTGATTTAACTTGCATATCGGGCCCCTGGGTTTTCTTATGCCCGGTACCGGGCGCAACGAGGTGCAGCCTGTTTCGCCTGACAAAACAACGCTGTTTGCATCGGCGGAGCTGAATTTTGGTCGATCTGCACAGGCTTGACGATGTGACCGCGCGCCTCGGCGATGTGGTTCTCGATCCCTCGACCTGGCCGTCCTTTATGGACGAGGTCTGCGCCGCCGTCGGCGCGACCGGCGCTGCGATGCTTCAGAGCGATATCCGCACTGAAGACATTCCGCGCACGGACTCGATCACCGAGTATTTCACCAAGACCTACTTCCCGCACAATCTTCACCTCACCGACATCCGCGCGGCCCGCGGCGTGCCGCTGATGCATGCTGGCGTCGATGTCATCACCGATGCGGATCTGTTCGAATCCGAAACCGAGATGCTGCGCGATCCGCTCTACGCCACGCTCGGCGAGTTCGGACTGAAATGGTTCGCGGCGATCGGCTTCCACTCCGGCCCGGCGTTGTGGGCACTGACGATCCAGCGTTCGCCCAGGGAAGGCTTGTTCGACGCCGACGAGATCAAGGCGCTGCAAAGGGTGTCGGCGCCGCTCACGGAAGCCGCGACGCTCTCCGCCGTCGTCGGCCGCTCCGCACTCTCGGGCATCACCGGCGCGCTCGATCTGATCCAGGTCGCTGCGATTGCCGTCGGCCGCTTCGGTACCATCATCGGCATGAACAGCCAGGCGGAACGCTGCCTCGGCTACGACCTTGCGATCCGCAACAATCGCCTCACCCTGCTCGACCGACAGGCCAATGCCGATCTGACCAGGCTGATCGATCAGTTGGCCCACAGCTCGGACCTGCACCCATTGCCGTCGTCGCCGATCGTGGTGCGCAGGATCGACAAGCGGCCGATCGTGATCCAGATCCAACCGGTGCCTCCGGCGGCGCGCTCGCCGTTCCTCGGGGCGCGCGCGATCCTGTTGATCCGCGATCTCGAAGGCAGCGCCGCGTTCGATCAGGCGCTGCTGGCGGCGACGTTCGAGCTGACGCCGGCGCAGGCACGCCTCGCCGCGCGGCTTGCGCGCGGCGATTCGGTCGAAGCGGCCGCGCAGGCGGCCGGCGTTGCCCTTGCCACCGCGCGCAATCAGCTCAAGACGATCTTCCAGAAGACCGGCACCCACCGGCAGGCGGAACTGGTTGCGTTGCTGCACAGGGTGAAGTGAACGATTAAAGGCGAATTGTTCTGATCTCCGGCCCGGCCCGTTCCGATGAGATTCTTCAATTATTCCAATCGCGAAGGCTGTGTTCCATCAGCCGCGGCAACATTCCACAGGTCAGGAAAATCGTCGGGTTCCCGGGTGACAAGTGTCACTAAAATGGCGACAATCTGCTCACTCTGTGTCGTTCGGGTTTGGTCTCAATGTCCGTGATGCCGTCACGATCATCGACGTTGGCTGTTGCCGCTTTCGCCGTCGCTTGCGTGCTGGCGCCGATGAGCGCGCACGCGCAATGGTGGCGCGGCGGCCCGAAGGACTTCGAGGACTGCGCAGACCTCGCCGAGAAGGCGAAGACCAGGGAAGACAAGACCGCGCAACTCGCCGATTGCAACGCCAAGTTCGCCGGCCGTCGCAAGCCTGGCGGTGGCTACACCTATTACGACTTCATGCAGGACCGCAGCTTCGACATCGCCGGTCCCAATCCGACGCCGGACGAGCAAAGGAAGATCGACCAGGAATATACCGGCTATCTCGAGCAGCAGCGCCGCTCGCGTATCGTCGCGGCGTTCAATGCGAAACAGCTCGAGCGGCAGGAGACACAGCCGGCGCGGCCGCCGCAGATCCAGCAGGCGTCATTGCACAATGAGCCGGTGCGCAGTGAGACTGCGAAAGTCCCCGTCCCCGCCGCAAGGCCGGTCAAGCCGCGGGTCGCTGCCGTCCCCATTCCCGAGCCGCGGCCGCGAGCAAGCAACTGCGTGAAGGGTACGTTCTCCTGCGAATGGCCGCGGCTTTCCGAGGGATTGGACGGCCTGAAGAAGCTGTTCACGCCGACACCGCCGCCACCGACCAAGGTTGCGAAGCGAAACTGACGGTTCGCTTGGTCATTCCGGGGCTCGCGCAAGCGAGAACCCGGAATCTCTCTGCCGTCGAGATTCCGGGTTCGTCGCTTCGCTCCGCCCCGGAATGACACCGCAGGCTCAATCGGTAATCACCATCGCCCAAAACCTGCGGTACGGCGACTTCGGATTGTCGACGAAGGCGACGCCGACGCGCTTGGCGCCCGGCATCAGCAGGTTCTCGCGATGGCCCGGCGAATTCTCCCACTGCTTCAGCATCTCGGCGAAGGCTATGAAGCCGGCGCCGATATTCTCGGCGGCGCGCTGCTTCTTGAGCGGCGCGATGCGCGTGAAGAAGCTGCCGCCCGCGGAGTGGCTGACCGATCCGGTCGCCGACATCGCCTGGGCCTGCTTCAGCGCCATCGCGTTCAGCTTCGCGTCGAGCTTCACCGCGGGCATGCGGTTGGCGCGCCGGTAGGCACTGATCGAGCCGGCATAGTCGGCGGCACCTGAGGCCGTGGTGAAGCCAAACACGAAGGTGAGCGCGAGGAACAGCAGCTTCATCTGAAGTCGTCTCTGTAATGGATCAGTGCGCGCGGGTGCGCTTGTGGTGTCGGGGCGCGACCGATTTGTGCGCAGGCGTGGCCGCTCGGCTGGCTGCCGCAGCCGCCGCGCGCTGCTCCTGCAAGCGCGCATCATAGCCAGGCGACGGTGTCACGGTCGGCGGCGCCGCACGGACCGGGCCGGCCGCGAGCGCAACAAGCGTGAACAGCATGATGCTGGACCATTTCATGATGTCATCTCCTCTGTTGTTCGATCGACGTGGCGGACGATCATCGGCGTTCATGGTCACTGCCATCGCGGATCTGTTCGGGCGTTAGCCCAGGCGAGCCCTTGCCGTCCGCCTCCGCCTTCCGGATCAGCGCGATGACGCGGCGCGACAATGGCGCCTCGAGCCCGCGGCGATCCGCGATCGCGGTAATCACGCCCTGCAAATAGTCGATCTCGGTGCGGCGGCCGCGCTGCAGATCCTCCCACATCGAGGAGCGCGCCTCGGGATCGATCTTCATGGTGCGGCCGAGCAGCATGTCGAACAGCGCATCCGGCAGCCGCAGCAAAGGCGGCATCCAGCTCGACGGCAGCGGCGTCGGCGACACCGGCGCAATGCCTTCGGCGCGCACCGCGGCCAGGCCCTCGGCCATCTGATCGGCAAGCAGTCGTCGCCAGCCGCGCTGCGCGAGCTGTTGCCGCAGCGGAATATTGGACAGCGCATTGAGCGCATTGTTGAGATTGACGATCAGCTTGCCCCACTGCACGCCGTCGATATCGCCGGTGGGCTTGATCGCAAGGCCCGGCACCGACAGCCGCGCCGCGGTGCCCGCGTCATCCTGCGCGATGACGATGTCGCCGGAGGTCGAGCGATGGAAGCGGCCGTCGCCGAGCGCGACCACGTTGAACGGCACCATGCCGCCGAGCACGTTGCGGCCCGGCAAACGGTCGCGCAGCAAGGGCACATTGCCGACGCCATTCTGCAGGCTGATCACCGCGGCATCGTCAGGCGCGTGGCGCGCGATCACATCGGCCATCGCAGCGGTGTCGGCGCTCTTCACCGTCACCAGCACGGTCTGGACGTCAGACAAGATCGACGGATCGTCGGACACAATGAGCCGGTCCGCGGATACCGTCCGCTCGGAGCCGTCAAAGCTGCTGACCCGCAAGCCGTTGCCTGCGATCTCCTGGATCAGCCGCGGCCGCGCCAGCAGCACGACACGGCGCCCCGCGGCCGCGAGCGTGCCGCCGACGAAGCAGCCGATGCTTCCCGCGCCCGCAATGCCGATCGGCCGGTCCTCGTTCATGTGGCCAAACGTCCATTCATCATTGGCTCGATAGCAGACCTTGGGTTGCCTGCCTATTTCGACGCACCGCGGGCCGGGTGGCCCGCCTTGTAACCGTCATGGGCGGAAGCTATGTTTCCCGCTCGGGGCACGGTTGCGGCAGGAGACGATCATGGGTTTACTCGACGTACTCAACGGCATGCAGAACGGCCCGCGCGGTCCGAGCGCGCCAAGCACCTCATCCGACAGTTCGAGCGGCGGCGGAATGTCGCCGATGACGATGGCTATCCTCGCGCTGCTCGCCTGGAAGGCGGTCAAGCATTTCTCCGGCGGCCAGGCGGACGCGAGCGCCCCTGAGCCGAAGCCGGCGCAGGCGCCGCCGCTTCCTCCCGGCAACGTCACCGCAGGCCTGCCCGGCGGCGCCGGTGGCGGCGGGCTCAGCGATCTGCTCAAGGGCGGCCTCGGCGGCCTGCTCGCCGGCGGCGCAGCCGGCACCGTGCTCAGCGGCGGCCTCGGCGATCTGCTCAACCAGCTGCAGCAGAAGGGCCATGGCGACGCGGCCAATTCCTGGGTCAGCAACGGTCCCAACAAGCAGATCGCGCCCGGCGATCTCGCCAACGCGCTCGGCGCCGACCAGATCAACTCGCTGGCATCGCAGAGCGGCTTGTCGCGCGACGAACTGCTGCAGGGCCTCAGCCAATATCTGCCCGACGCGATCAATCATCTGACGCCGGACGGCCGGCTGCCGAGCGGCGACGAGTTGCACCGCAGGCTCTGACGGTAGCGTTGATTCCATCTGAGGAGGACGACAGTCATGGGCGGCATCATCTGGGTCATCATCGTCGGCTTTGTCGCGGGGATCATCGCGCGGTTCCTGTCGCCGGGGCCGAACAATCCAAGCGGCTTCATTCTCACCACCGTGCTCGGCATCGCCGGCGCGTTTCTAGCGACCTTCATCGGCCAGGCGATCGGCCATTACGGTCCCGAACAAGGTGCCGGCTTCATCACCGCCACGATCGGCGCTCTGGTGGTGCTGTTCATCTGGAATCGGCTGGTCGCGGCGCGCGTGATCCCGGATATCGGAAACAGGTGACGCCGTAGGCGTCATCCTCAACGGTTATTCCGGGGCTCGCGAAGCGAGAACCCGGAATCTCGAGATTCCGGGTTCGATGCTGACGCATCGCCCCGGAATGACCGAAGAAGCACAAAGCCTGTCTCAATATGCAAATGCCCGAGCCATGCCCGGGCATTTTCATTTCTGCCGCAGTTCGGAAGACGGATAGCGACCTCACTGAATCAGATGCATGCCGGCATCCATGCGGACGAATTCGCCGGTCATGTTGCTCGACGCCGGGCTCGCCAGAAAGCAGACCAGATTGGCGATGTCCTCGGCCGTCGAGGCGACCTTCAGCGGCACGCGCGCCACCACGGCATCGCGCACCTGCTTGGCGCCGGCCTCGCCGCGGCCCTTGGTGAACCAGGGCGTATCGATATAACCCGGACACACCGTGTTGACGCGGATCAACGGTGCCAACGCGCGCGCCAGCGACTGCGTCATGGTGTTGAGCGCGCCCTTGCTCGCGGCATAGGCGACCGACGAACCACCGCCGGAAATGCCGGCGACCGAGGAGACGTTCACTACCGCCGACGGACGGCTAGATGCCTTCGCGCCGGCTTCGAGCAGCGCGCGCGCGGCACGAACCATCTGGAACGGGCCGATGGTGTTGACGGCATAGATGCGCTGGAAATCTTCCGCGGTCAGGCCGTCGAGATCGTGATGCGGCACGTGCTTGGTGGTGCCCGCATTGTTGACGAGCACGTCGAGGCGGCCCCAGCCCTGCGCGGCGGCTGCGATCTTCTTGCAGTCCTCATCGCGCGAGACGTCGCCCTGCACCACCAGCACCTCGGCGCCCTGCTTGCGACAGGCTTCCGCGGTCGCCTCGGCTTCCGCCTTGCTGTTGGAATAGTTGATGATGAGGCGCGCGCCCTGCGCGGCGAGGATTTGCGCGGTGGCGGCGCCGAGTCCCGATGCCGATCCCGTCACGATCGCGCACAAACCATCCTTGGACATCTGCATTTTCCTTGTTGTTGTGAGCCAGATGAACTCCGGCGGCGGCACACCATATCGCGTGAGACAGCATCTGCAAACCGCGCCAAATCCTCACGTATACGCGTTCGGCCCCTTTTGCAGGCTGGCCCACTGCGCCTCGTCATGGCCGCAGATGACCTTGACGCCGGACGCCTCGAGCCTGGCGATCTCGTCGAGCGACTTCAGGAACTGGTCGACGTCGAGGCTGTTCCTCGGCGAGGTCCGCTGGTCGAGATTGGCGCGCACACTGAGCGCGTCGGAGGCGAGCAGGAATTCGCCGCTGTTGTCGAGCTTGACCAGCGCGCCGGTCGTTCCCTTCGAGTGTCCGGGCAGCGGGACCAGCGTCAGCTTGCCGTCGCCGAACACGTCCATCTGCTTATCGAAGATCTCCATCTTCAGCGGATGATCCCAATCCGCTTTGATGTATCCGCGATCGAACGCGTTATCGGCATTCGCGGCCTCGACCTCGAGTGCGTGGACGAAGATCGTCGCCTTCTTGAAGAAGGCGTTGCAGCCGCAATGGTCGGTGTGCAGATGGGAGCAGATCACCACGTCGATGTCGTCAGCGCCCAGGCCAACGGCCTTCAGGCTCGTCAGCACATGATCATCCGCCGGCATGATCGGGCGCATGTATTTGGCCAGCGTGCCGAGCCGTCCGTCAGGATCGGTCGCGACATCGGGATGGCATCCGGTATCGAACAGCACATTGCCTTGCGTGTGCCGCAACAGCACGCAGGACACCGGAAGCTCGATCATCTCGCCGCGCGCCGCGTCAGGCAGATAGGTCCGCTTCGACATCTGGAGACGGCCGCCCGACAACATATGCATCTTCATCTCTTACCTCCGCTTTTGACTTCAAACTACATATGAGTTTTATGAAAACTCATAATGGATTTGACAGCATATTATTCGTCCTTATAGCTTCCGCGCAACGTCGCGATCGCATGACAAATGCGCTCAACGAAGCACCCGGGCTCCTTCGGATCGGCATCGTTGGCATCGATCAGCGGCCGTCGAAGGGAAGTTTCGCCACGATGTACACCGTGTTCAGCACGTTCGCTGCGACATCCGATGCGGCAGCGTTCAAACCCTTTCTCTGCATTCCCGCGCGTGCCGACCGCGCATACTTTCCCGACGGCGTCGAACTGTCCTATGGCGGCATCGCGCGGCAGGTCTGCGCGTTGCGCGATCAGTACCGTGCAGCAGGCTTCGGCCACGGCCACCGCGCCTGCCTGCTGCTGGAGAATCGCCCCGATTTCATCGTGCACTGGCTGGCGCTCAACGGCATCGGCGTTTCGATCGTTCCGATCAACCCGGCCTATCGCGCGGCGGAAATCGAATACCTGATCGCGCATGCCGACCCCGACCTGATCATCACGCTGGCCGATCAGAAGGAATTGCAGAAGGCGCTGACCGGCGACGTTCCGCTGCTCACCGTCTCCGGTGACGATCTCGGCGCCAGCGTCGAGAAAGTGCCGCAGGCCAGGCGGCCAGCACCGCGCGCCGGCGAGCCGGGAAGCGAGACCGAGGCCGCGCTGCTGTACACGTCAGGCACGACGGCGCGTCCGAAGGGATGCATCCTGACCAATGAATACGTGGTCTCGACCGGCCGCTGGTACGTCAGCCACGGCGGCGAGGCGACATACCATGCAGGAACGGAGCGCCTCTACAGCCCGCTGCCGCTATTTCACATGGCCGGCCTGACGCTGACCCCGATCGCGATGATGCTGACCGGCGGCTGCCTGATCCTGCCGGAACGCTTCAACGCGAAATTTGCCTGGCGCGATATCGTCGCATGCCGGGCGAGCGTGCTGCATTATCTCGGCGTGATCGTCGCGGCCCTGCTGGCGCAGCCGGAGACGCCGGACGAGAAAGCCCATGCGCTGCGCTTCTCGATGGGCGTCGGCGCCAATCCCGAGCAGCGCGCGCGGGCTCGCGAACGCTTCGGCGTCCCCTTCGTCGAGGGCTGGGGCATGACGGAGACCGGACGCAGCCCCTTCAACACAGTCGAGCCGCGCCATCTCGAGACCAACACGATCGGCCGCAGCGTGCCCGGCCTCGAAATGATCATCCTCGATGCCGACGGCAATGCGCTGCCGGCTGGCGCAGTCGGTGAGCTCTGCGTGCGCCATTCGGAAGCGACGCCGCGGCGCGGCTTCTTCTACGGCTATCTGAAGGACCCCGAGGCCACCGAGCAGGCCTGGCGCGGCGGCTGGTTTCACACCGGCGACAGCGCCTGGCAGCACGAGGACGGCGCCTTCGTGTTCGTCGACCGGCTGAAGCATCTGGTCCGGCGCGCCGGCGAGAACATCTCGGCGGCGGAGGTCGAGGCCGTGCTGACGACGTCGCCTCAGGTCAAGCAGGCCGCAGTCATCGCCGCGCGCGATCCGATCCGCGACGAGGAAGTTGCGGCCTTCATCGTGAGCAACGACGGCACCGATGCTTCACGCGAGCTCGCCCAGGACATCTTCCACTTCTGCCGCGAACGCCTGGCGGCGTTCAAGCTGCCGGCGTGGATCGCTTTCGTCGCCGAGTTGCCGCTGACCTCGACCAACAAGATCCAGAAGCACGTGCTGCTCGGCGCGGACAGGGATCCGCAGTCGCATCCGGGCATGATCGACCTGCGGCAAGACAAGATCAACGCCATAAGGCAATCGAACTAGAGGAAACCAAGGACAATGACATCGAGATACGGATGGATCGCCGCGAGCGCTGCAATCCTCTCAGTCGCCTTCGCCGCCGCGCCATCCCACGCGCAGATTTCCGACGACGCGGTGAAGATCGGCGTGCTGACCGATCAGGCCGGACTCTACGCCGACGCCGCCGGCCCCGGAGCGGTCGAAGCGGTCCGGATGGCGATCGCGGATTTCGGCGGCAAGGTGCTGGGCAAGCCGATCGCGATGGTCGATGCCGACCATCAGAACAAGGCGGACATCGGCGCCGGCATCGCGCGGCGCTGGTATGAGCAGGAGAATGTCGACGTCATCGTCGATTTCGCCAATTCCGCCGTCGCCTTCGCCGTGCTCGAGCTCACCAAGCAGAAGAACAAGGCGATGCTGGTGTCGTCGGCCGGCTCCTCCGATCTGACCGGAAAGGGCTGCTCGGCGAATTCGGTGCAGTGGACCTACAACACCTATGCGCTCGCCAACAGCACGGTTCGGGCGCTGGCCAAGTCGGGCGCGAAGAGCTGGTACTTCGTCACGGTCGACTACGCCTTCGGCCACGCCCTGCGCAACGACGCGGCCAGGACCGTGGAGAAGGTCGGCGGCAGCATCGCCGGCGAGGTGCGGCATCCGCTCAACAGCATGGATTTCTCGTCCTATCTGCTGCAGGCCCAGAGCTCGAAGGCTGACGTGATCGCCTTTGCCAACACCGGCGGCGATCTCGCCAACTCGATCCGGCAGGCGCAGGAATTCGGGATGGCACACACGCAGAAGCTCGCGGCCTTCCTGATGCAGACCAGCGACATCCACGCGATCGGCTTGCAGGCCGCCCAGGGGCTGCAGCTCGCGACCGCCTTCTATTGGGATCTCGACGACAAGACCCGCGACTTTGCCGCGCGCTTCATGGCCAGGACCAAGAAGCGGCCGACCATGGTGCAGGCCGGTCTCTATTCCGCGGTCATGAACTATCTCAAGGCGGTGGAGAAATCCGGCACCGACGACGGCCCCAAGGTGATCGCGCAGATGAAGGACATGCCGATCGATGACTTCTTTGCCCGCAACGCATTCCTGCGCGAGGACGGCCAGCTGATCCACGACATGTATCTCGTGCAGGTGAAGTCGCCGGCCGAATCGAAGGGTGCCTGGGACTACGAGAAGCTGGTTCAGGTGATCCCGGGCAAGGAGGCGTTCGCGACGCCGGAGGAGAGCGCCTGTCCGCTGCTGAAGAAATGATCGCTCTGACGAAACTCGCAAGTCACAGGCAAGAAACCACAGGCAAGGCTGGACATCCCATGACTGAGCTGCCGCTGCTGTTTACCCCACTGCAATTGCGCGATCTCGAACTGAAGAACCGGATCATGGTCTCGCCGATGGCGACCTATTCGGCGCGGGAGGGGCGCGCCACCGATTGGCACACCGCGCATATCGGCAAGCTCGCCGCCGGCGGCGCCGGCCTCGTGTTCGTCGAGCAGAGCTCGGTGAACACCCAGGGGCGCATCACCCATGGATGCCTCGGCATCTGGGACGATGCGCACATCGCGGACCACGCCGCCCTCGCCGCGCTGATCCACAGCTTCAACGCCAAGGCCGCGATCCAGATCGCACATGGCGGCCGGAAAGGCTCCTCGCAGCGGCCGTGGGAAGGCGGCAACCCGCTCGGCGAAGCTGACATCAAGGCACGCGGCGAAGGCCCATGGCAGATCGCGGCCTCGAGCGGCATTCCCTTCGATGACGGCTGGCCGGCACCGCAGATGATGACTTCAGAGCAGATCGATGCCCTGGTGGACGACTATCGCCAGGCATTTCGTCGCGCCAGGGCGGCCGGCTATGACGTCATCGAGCTGCACTGCGCGCACGGCTATCTGATGCACTCGTTCCTGTCGCCGCTGGCGAACAACCGCAACGACGAGTATGGCGGGTCGCGCGAGAACCGCATGCGCCTGCCGCTGCGGATCGCGGCGATCATGCGCGAGGAGTGGCCCAGCCATCTGCCGGCCTTCGTCCGCATCTCGTCGGTCGACGGCGTCGACATCGGCTGGTCGATCGAGGACTCGATCGCGTTTGCGGCGGAGCTGAAGGCGATCGGGATCGACATGGTGGACTGCTCGTCGGGCGGCATGAAGCTACCGCGCGGCAATTCGCTGGTGTCGCGCACCCCGGGCTTCCAGGTGCCGTTCGCCGAGCGCATCCAGAAGGAAGTCGGCATGCCGACGGTGGCGGTCGGGCTGATCCGCGAACCGGACTACGCCGAAGCCATTTTGCGGGACGGCAAGGCGACGCTTATTGCACTCGGCCGCGAACTGCTGTGGAATCCGAACTGGCCCGCGCAGACGGCACTTGCGCTCGGATGCGATCCGGAGTGGACGAGTTGGCCGGAGCAATATGGCTGGTGGCTGAAGCGGCGGGTGGCGCAGCAGGGACGATAGCGATGCCGGTGGCGAAGAAGGATGTAGCGAAGGCCGGCGCGGCTGCCGGCGCGCGGTCTTTCGACGGCCCCGATTTCCCCGGCGACACCTCGCGCGACCTGCCGAAGATGGACAATGCAGTCAAGTCGGCGCGGCGCGTGTTCGACGTGCTCGAATTCTTCGAAGAGCACCAGCGCGCCGCCTCCGCGATCGAAGTCGCGGCCGCGCTCAAGTTCCCGCAATCCAGCACCTCGGCGTTGATGCGGACGATGACGGCGTTCGGCTATCTCCACTATGACACCAGCCGCCGCACCTATATCCCGACGCCGCGGATCTCGATGCTGGGGCACTGGCTGAGCCCGGCGTTGTTCACGAAGGGACGCCTGGTCAATCTGATGGAAGAGCTCTCCGCGCGGACCGGAGAGACCATCATGCTCGCGGTGCGCAACGGGCTCAGCGCGCAGTATGTCCATATCATTCAGGCCAAGCTGCCGATGCGGCTGTATGTCAAGGCCGGAACGCTGCGGCCGCTGGCGCGATCCGCGTCGGGTTACGCGCTGCTGTCGGCCTATCCGGACAAGGAGGTGCGCCGCCTGGTGCGCCTGATCAACGCCAACGAGAGCCGGCCCGATCGTCAGGTCGACATCAAGGCGCTGCTGCTTGAACTGAAGAAGGTCCGCGCCAAGGGGCACGCCTTCTCGCTCGGCCTGGTCACGCCGGGCGCGGGCGCCGTCGCCATGAACCTGCCGCCGATTGCGGAATCGAACGAACCGCTGGTGCTGTGCGTGGCCGGATTGAACGACGCGCTGGTCACCCAGGAGACCGAGTTCGCCGACCTGATGCGGAAGGCAATCGAGTTTCATCTGGCGGACTGAACTTATGTCGGCGGCCGGTTTGCGCGTGTGCGTGGCATACAAACGGGGACAATCGAAAGTTCACTATGCGGAATTCATGCGCCAAGTCCGGCTTCATGCCATCCGCGCAAGTGGCCCTGCGGGCAGCGCTTGTCACGGCTATGGCTTTTCCGCATCATTGAGCGCAAGACAACATCGCAAGCAGGGCATGGCCGAACAGCCAGCCCGAGCCAATCAACACGAGGAACGCTGTGGCGGAGAGTGAAAACATCGTCGCCGAGACCGCGGAAAAGATTTTCGCCGATCTCGCGGATGCCCAAACCATCAATCACGACAAGCAGGGCGCATGGAAGGCGCCGCTGTGGCAGGCGCTGACCGAAGCCGGCCTGCCGCTGTCCTGGGTGCCCGACGATCTCGGCGGTTCCGGCGCCAGCCTCGCCGAAGGATTCAGCGTCCTCAACGTCGCTGGGCGGCATGCGATCGCTGTTCCGCTGGCCGAAACAATGCTGGCCGGCTGGCTGCTGACGCAAGCCAGGATCGCCTCTCCCGAAGGCGAGATGACCGTGCTGCCGGCAAGCCCGAAGGACCGCGTGACGCTCAACGCCGACGGCTCGCTCTCCGGCCGCGCCCGCGGCGTGCCGTTCGCCAAGGACGCAAAACATTTCGCGGTGCTGGCTGAAGGCAATGGCGGCGTGTCGATCGCGCTGATCGATGCAGCGAAGTGCCGGATCGAATCCGGCATCGGGCTCGGCGGCGATCACAACGACATTGTCACGCTCGACAAGGTGCAGCCGGTCACGACCAGGCCGGCGCCGAAGGGTTTTGACCAGTCCACGCTGATGCTGATGGGCGGCGTGGTGCGCAGCCTGCAGATCGCCGGCGCGCTGGAAGCGATGCTCGACATCTCGGTGCGCTATTCCAATGAGCGCATCGCCTTCGAGAAGAAAATCTCGAAATTCCAGGCGGTGCAGCACAACCTCGCGCGTCTCGCCGGCGAAAACGCCGCGGCACTGGCCGCTGCGACCTCGGCGGCGGACACGATCGTGAACGCCAAGTCGCTGGACACTGATGCGGTGTTCCTGGAAGCCGCAGCGGCCAAGGTCCGCTGCTCGGAAGCGGCGGAGAAGGGCAGCGGCATCGCGCATCAGGTGCATGGCGCGATCGGCTTCACCATCGAGCACATCCTGCACCGCTATTCGCTGCGGGCGCTGGCCTGGCGCGACGATTTCGGCTCGGAGAGCTACTGGGCGGTCGAGCTCGGCAAGCTCGTCGCGAATCGTGGCGCCGATGAATTGTGGCCGCTGGTGGCTTCGCGCTGAGATCAGGCAGAAAGATCAGGACTGGACATCATGACTGCAGCCCTTCGTTTCGATCCGATCCGCCTGCCGGAAAAATGCGAGCAGCTCCGCAAGGAGGTGCGCGCCTTCCTCGCCGAGGAAATCGCCGCCGGCACCTTCGATCCCCACGCGCCGAACCGCGAGGACAATGACGCGCCGGAATTCTCCCGTCGCGTCGGCGCCAAGGGCTGGCTCGGCATGACCTGGCCGAAGAAATACGGCGGCCAGGAGCGCTCGTTCCTCGAGCGTTATGTGGTGACCGAGGAGATGCGGGTGGCGAACGCGCCGACCCGGCGCTTCTTCGTCGCCGACCGCCAGAGCGGGCCGGTGCTGCTGAAATACGCGCCCGAGCACATCAAGATGGACATCCTGCCGCGCATCTGCCGCGGCGAGGTCTGCTTCGCCATCGGCATGAGCGAACCGAACTCCGGCTCCGATTTGTTCGCGGCGAAGACCCGTGCAACCAAGACCGACGGCGGCTATCTGATCAACGGCACCAAGATCTGGACCTCGTCGGCGCACATTGCCGACTACATGATCGCGATTTTCCGCACCTCGCCGCCGACCAAGGAAAACCGCCGCCACGGCCTGACCCAGTTCCTGGTCAAGATGAAGCAGCCGGGCATCCAGGTGAATCCGATCGGCCAGATCACCGGCCAGTTCGAGTTCAACGAGGTCGTGTTCACCGACTACTTCGTGCCCGACGATCACGTGCTGGGCGAGGTCGATGGCGCCTGGAAGCAGGCGACGTCGGAGCTCGCCTATGAGCGAAGTGGTCCCGAGCGGTTTCTCGAGACCTATTACGTGCTCACCGAGCTCGTGCGCGCGGTTGGCAAGAACCCGGACACCCGCAGCGCCGAGGGCATCGGCCGCCTGGTGGCGCAGGTTCACACCATGCGCCGCATGTCGGTATCGGTCGCCGGCATGCTGCAGGCCGGCAAGGAGCCGGTGGTGGAGGCCTCGATCGTCAAGGACATCGGCACGGTGTGGGAGCAGCAGCTGCCTCATCGCGTGCGCGATCTCGCCGCGTTCGTCGAGGAGACCGCGACCAACCGCGAGACGCTGGAAAAGCAGCTCGATTTCGCCATCAAGACCGCGCCCAAGCTGACGATCCAGGGCGGCACCACGGAAGTGCTGCGCGGCATCATCGCCCGCGGACTTGGTCTGCGCTAGCCGCGCGGGCTCGCCTGCGCTAATTCAACGAGGACAGATCATGACCAAGTACACTGATATCGGCGTCGAAACCCACGGCCATGTCGGCCTGATCGAAATCCGAAAACCCCCGCTGAACTTCTTCGACGTCGCGCTGATCAACCAGATCGCCGACGCGCTGGAGGAGTTCGACAACAATATCGAGATCCGCGCCTCGGTGCTCGCAGCCCAGGGCAAGGCGTTCTGCGCCGGCGCCAATTTCGGTGATCCCGCCCGCCAGGAGCAGGAGGAACGCGCCAAGAGCGATCCGGCCTCGAACCTGCCGATCAACCATCTCTACGTTCAGGCGGTGCGCATCTTCCGCAACAAGAAGCCGATCGTCGCGGCGATCCATGGCGCCGCGATCGGCGGCGGCCTCGGCCTTGCCGTCTCCGCCGACTTCCGCGTCGCCTGTCCCGAGGCGCGCTTCGCGGCAAACTTCACCAAGCTCGGCTTCCATCCGGGCTTCGGCCTGACCGCAACGCTGCCGGAACTGATCGGCAAGAACAATGCCGAGCTGATGTTCTACACCAGCCGCCGCGTCACCGGCGAAGAGGCCTATCGCTGGGGCCTCGCCAATGTGCTGGTGCCGCAGGATCAGGTGCGGGCGGAAGCGATGAAACTCGCGCAGGAGATCGCCGAATGCTCGCCGCTCGGCCTGGTCTCGACCCGCGCCACCATGCGCGCCAACCTCGCCGACCGCGTGCTCGCCGCGACCAACCATGAGCTCGCCGAGCAGACCAAGCTGCGCGCGACCGAAGACTTCAAGGAAGGCGTCAAGGCCACCGCCGAGCGCCGCGTCGCCAACTTCAAGGGGCGGTAGCTGCAAGCGCCGCTCTCTCCACGGGTCGTCCCGGCCTAGTGCGCAATTGCGCACGGGAGCCGGGACCTATACGCCGCGGCCCGTGGAAAGGGCACAAGCGGCGTCGGCTCCTCTTACAACTCACTTCGGTGGTTATGGGTCCCGGCCTTCGCCGGGACGACACCGAGTTATTTCGGCACCACCAGCGCATCGACGATCGTGACGCCCTGCCCCTCCGGGTGCACCAACACCGGATTGACCTCGATCTCGGCGATCTCGTTCGCGTGCTGCGCCGCCAGCACCGAAATCTGCGAGATCAATCGCGCCAGTGCCGCGACATCGGCCTTCGGCGCGCCGCGGAAGCCGTGCAGCAGCGGCGCGGCCTTCAGCGTCTCAAGCATCGTGCTCGCTTCAGCCGGGCTCACCGGCGCGGGGCGATAGACCACGTCCTTGAACAGTTCGGTAGTGATGCCGCCGAGCCCCACCATCACCATCGGCCCGAAGGTCGCGTCCGTCATGGTGCCGACGATGATCTCGACGCCCTTCCTGGCCATCGGCCCGACCAGCACGCCCTGGATTTCAGCGCCCGGCCGCTGCTTCTGCACCGTCTCCAGCATGTCGCGATAGGCCGTGAATGCCGCGCCCTTGGCGGCGATGTTGACGCGGACGCCGCCGACCTCGCTCTTGTGCGCGATCGCGGGCGACTGGATCTTCATGACCAGTGGAAATCCGGCGCGCTCGATCGCAGCGTCGAGCCCGTCGCGGTCGGTCACCAGCACCTCATCCGGCAGCGCAATGCCGGCCGCGCGCAGCAGCGATTTGCTGTCATATTCCGACAACGTCTTCGACGTGAGATGCATGGAGAGATCGTGCGCCGGCGACGCTGATGCCGAGATCTCCGGCGCGGGCTTGAAGGCGGCATAGTCCGCCAGCCGCCGCATCGCGACGCCGACATGGGTTAGCCCCGACAGCACCACCACGCCCGACTTCGCCAGTTCCTGCCGCGCGAATTGCGACGGCAGCGTGTAGGAATAGAACACCACCGGCTTGTTCTGCGCGGCGATCAACGGCTTCAGCTCGGCTTCCTTGAACGGCATCCGCGTCTCGCTCGACAGCGACAGCACGACCAGCGTCGCGTCCACTTCATCAGACGTGTCGAACAGCTCGATGCTCTTCTGCAGTCCGCCGGATGACACGCCCTGCGCGGTCACGTCGACCGGATTGCCCGCCGCTCCGTAGGACGGCATCCATTGCTTGATCTGGCTCTGGATCGCGGCTGAAAGCTCCGGCACGCGCAGGCCCTGCATCGAGACGGTATCGGCGCCCCAAATGCCGGCGCCACCGGACACCGTCAGCACCGCGACGCGATCGCCCTTCGGCAGCGGATTGGTAGTCAGAACCGCGGCAATGGTCACGGCCTCGTCGAGGTCGTTGGAGACGATGAAGCCGTATTTCGCGAACACCGCATCATAGGCCGCCGACCAACCCGCCATGCTCGCGGTGTGCGAGGCCGCCGCGCGCTCGCCGGCGCCGGAGCGCCCGACCTTGGTGACGATCACGGGCTTTTTGAGCTCTGCCGCGCGCTTCGCCGCCGCCAAAAACTTGTCGACGTCGCGGATACCCTCGATGAACAGCAAGATCACGTCGGTCGAGGCATCCTGCACCATGTAGTCGAGGAACTCGCCGGCGCCGAGATCGCTCTCATTGCCGGCGCTGACGACATAGCTGAGCGCAACCCCGAGCGCCTTGGCGCGGTGATAGATCGCAAAGCCGATGCCGCCGCTCTGTGCGACGATGCCGATCCGCCGCTTGCTGGCGACCAGATCGGGCGCTTCCGGCTTGACGTCGACGGTCGGGCTGAAGGTCGCGGCGACCTTCTGCGCCTGGCTGTAAAACCCTTCCGCGTTCGGCCCACTGATCCGCATCCCGGTTCGCTTCGCCAGCGCGACGATCGCGTCCTGCATGTCAGCGCTGTCGCCGCCTTCCTCGGCAAAGCCGGACGAGATGATGACCGCGTTCTTCACACCGGCCGCCGCGCATTGCTCCAGCGCCGGCAGCACCGCACGCGCGGGAATGACGATAACGGCAAGATCGATCGGCGCGCCGATCTCGGCGACCGACTTGAAGCATTTCAGCCCGTCGATCTCGTCATAGTTCGGATTGATCGGATAGAGCGCGCCGGGATAGCCGTTCTTGCGCAGCATCGCGAGCAGCCGCCCGGGAATCTTCTCATGATCGCGCGAGGCGCCGATCAGCGCGATGCTTTTTGGGGCGAAGAAGGTATCGAGCGGATGCGGCATGGGGAGCGTGTTCCCGATTGTTGTTGTTGCTCTTGACGATATTGGATCACCGCCGCCGGCTCAACCGCTCTCCCCGCAAGCACCAATCGTTCACCGTCACCCTGAGGTGCGATCGAAGAGAGCCTCGAAGGGTGCATGGCCACCAGCCGGGCCGTGCATCCTTCGAAACGCCGCTTCGCGGCTCCTCAGGATGACGGGAGAAAGATGCGTAGCCCAGATGCAACGGAGCGCAATCCGGGGGCCGGTCTACCCGCGGAGAGCACAGTCCCGGATTTCGCTCTGCTCCATCCGGGCTACGACGTCACGCCGTCAGCTTGAACGTCACGCCGCAGAGCTGGAACCCGTCGCCCTTCACCGCACAGCCTCTCGCCTTCGCCGCTTCCAGCACCTTCGCTTTGTCGGCGACCTTGAACGTCAAGCCGCTCATGATCTCGCTGTCGCCCTTGACGAAGCGGAAGGTGCTGTTCGGCAGCTTCACCACGGTACCATCGGCGGGAATGCCGATGATCCTGCCCCAATGCGCCGCCAACGCCTCAGGCTCGGGGCTCTGCATCTCGACCTCGGTCAGCGCCAAAGTCGTGTCCTTGCGGATCGACTTCTGCCAGTCGGGGCCAGCCGGCGGGTACGGCCCCAGCACGTCGTCGCTGTCGTCGGTGTGGTTGAACTCGATAAAGGCGGCTCGGCAGTCGCGCGGATGCAGCTGCACGCCGTGATACGGCGCGTGCGTGATCACGTTCGCGGTGCGCACGCCCATCGCGTTGGCCTTGGCGCCGCGCGCGTCGGGATCCTCACAAACGAAGATCGCCATATAGCCCCCGCGGCCACCGGTCTTCTCGATGAAGCGCCCGGCCGCCGTGCCCGGCCCCGGCTGGAACGGCGCGACGACTTCGAGCAGGATGGTATCGACCGGCAGCAGCGCGTTCTCGAGGCCGTATTTCGCAACGTTGCCGTCGCGATAGCAGACGTCGAGGCCCATGATCGCGGAGATGTCCGCGATCACGGGCGCAAGCTGCGGCGCCACCAGGCAGATCTGCCGCAGCCGCATGTACTCGGCCATGGTCTACTGCCCCTGGAAGGTGGGCTTGCGCTTCTCGACGAAGGCTTTTGCCGCTTCCTTGTGGTCCGTGGTCTCGCCGGCACGCGTGTGGTGGATCGCC
This sequence comes from Bradyrhizobium sp. USDA 3315, assembly GCF_054056795.1. Lineage (NCBI taxonomy): Bacteria > Pseudomonadati > Pseudomonadota > Alphaproteobacteria > Hyphomicrobiales > Nitrobacteraceae > Bradyrhizobium > Bradyrhizobium sp. USDA 3315. The sequence goes on from NZ_JBSRYP010000001.1 coordinate 1,377,318, forward strand.
TCGCCGTCGAAGCAGGCTTCGAGGGTCATGGTCTCGGCATTGTTGATGTTGCGCTTGATGTAGCCGAGCGCCACTGACGGGCCCTGCGCCAGCGACCGCGCCAGCTCCAACGTCTCGGCCTCGACGTCGGCATCAGGCACCACCTTGGAGACCATGCCGAGATTGTATGCTTCCTGCGCCGACAGCACCGGCGACATCATGTAGAGCTCGCGCGCTTTCGCGCTGCCGAGCATCTTGGTCAGGAAGTAGGTGCCGCCGTAGTCGCCGGAGAAGCCGACCTTGGCGAAAGCGGTGGTGATCTTGCAGGAGGCGCCGGCAATACGGAGATCGCAGGACAGCGCGATCGAAAGCCCGGCGCCGGCCGCGGCGCCGTCGAGCTGCGCCACCACCGGCTTCGGCATCTGGTGCAGGATGCGCGAGACCTCCATGCCGCGGCGCAGGTTGGCCATCTTGGCCTCGAACGGCAGCGGGGCGCGGCCTTCCGCCATCGACTTGACGTCGCCGCCGACGCAGAAGGTGCCGCCGGCGCCCCGGATCAGCACCGCGCGCACCTCGGTATCGTCCTGCGCGCGCCGCGCCGCCTCGACGAGGCCGCGCGTCATGTCGGGATTGAGCGCGTTGCGCCGATCGGGACGGTTCATGGTGATCGTGAGCAGGCCCTTGTCGAGGGATTGGAGGACCATCTGATTGTCGCTCATGGCGTTTTGCCTTTCGTTGTTATTTTGAATCCGTCATTCCGGGATGGTGCGTAAGCACCAGACCCGGAACCTCGAGATCCCGGGTTCGTGCTTCGCACGCCCCGGGATGACTGCGTGACTTCGTCACTTCGTCACTTCTTCACCAGCGGGCAGCGCGACTCCGACAGCGGCTGGAAGGCCTGGTCGCCCGGCACGGTCGCTACCAGCTTGTAGTCGTCCCAGCGGCCCTTCGATTCCGACGGCTTCTTGACCTCGAACAAATACATGTCGTGCACCATACGGCCATCCTCGCGGATCTTGCCGTTCTTGGTGAACATGTCGTTGATCGGGGTCTCCTTCATCACCTTCATGACGGCGGCCGCATCGGTGGTGCCGGCGGCCTTCACCGCCTTGAGATAGTGCGTCACCGAGGAATAGACGCCGGCCTGTGCCGAGGTCGGCACCCGCTTGGTGCGTTCCATGAAGCGCTTCGTGAAGGCGCGGCTGTCGTCGTTGAGATCCCAGTAGAAGGCTTCCGCCAGCAACAGGCCCTGCGCGGTCTCGAGCCCGACGCTGTCGATGTCGGTGACGAAGGCCAATAGCGGCGACAGTTTCTGGCCGCTCTTGGTGAGGCCGAATTCCGCCGCCTGCTTGATCGCGTTGATGGTGTCGCCGCCGGCATTGGCAAGGCCGATCACCTTGGCCTTCGAGGCCTGCGCCTGCAGCAGGAAGGACGAGAAATCCGAGGTGTTGATCGGATGCCGCACGCTGCCGAGCACCTTGCCGCCCGACTTCACCACGACGTTGCTGGTGTCCTTTTCCAGGTCCTGGCCGAACGCGTAGTCCGCGGTCAGGAAGAACCAGGTATCGAGACCGGATTTCACCGCGGCAAGGCCGGTCACATTGGCCTGCGCGAAGGTGTCGAACACGTAGTGCACGGTATAGGGGCCGCAGGCCTCGTTGGAGAGGCGGATCGAGCCCGGACCGTTGAACATGATGATCTTGTTGCGCGCCTTGGCGATTTCGGCAGCGGCGAGCGCGGTCGCGGAGGCCGCGACGTCGAAGATCATCTCGACGCCCTGGTTGTCGATCATGTCGCGGGCGATGTTGGCGGAGAGGTCGGCCTTGTTGAGATGGTCGCCGACCACGATCTCGACCTTGCGGCCGAGCACCTCGCCGCCGAAATCCTCCACCGCCATCTTGGCGGCGGTTTCGCTGCCCGAGCCGGTGATGTCGGCATAAAGGCTCGACATATCGAGGATGCCGCCGAGCTTCAGCGGAGGCTTGTCCTGCGCCAGCGACGCATTCGCCGAGATCGCAAACGCACAGGCCAACACGCCGGCCAAAACTCGTCTCATTCCAATCCTCCCTTGCAGCGCGGACTTCGTTCCATCAGGTCCGTTTCGAGGGCCGGATCATGCCGCATGGCCTGCACTGCAGCAAGCCGCAGCGGCAGCAATCTGTTTTCCGCTAAGCGGAATGAGGCGCCGCGCCGGAGCTTCCGGCCGCGCTGCGATCAGAGATGAAAGTCGGGAACGGTCTGATGGGGCGTTCCCGCCGGCAGGCCGAGGAACAGGTACTGCATGCCATAATGTCCGGCGAATGCCGATGCCGTTGCATCCATGATGATGCGACCGCCGAGATCCAGATGCAATTCCGGCCGGGTAATGGCGCCGAGTGTGTAGGCCGGCACGATGGTCTCGTTGATATGCAGGGCGTCGAACACGGCGGACACCGCCGAAAGCGAGGCCGCATTGCCGGCCAGGTCGACGACATCGGCGCCATTGGCGGCGAAGCTGGTCACCGCCAGCGAGCCGGCGCGATCGGTCGACGACACGATGTGATCGAACACCAGCTTCGAGGAATCGCCGAGCAGCACCGTTGCCGCGGCGTCGTAGATTGCGGTGCCGCCATCGTTCAGCGTCAGGCTCGGCGTGCCGCCATTGACGTGGACCGCCTCGTTGAAGCCGACCGTCAGCTGGACCAGCGAACCCGGCGTCGCGACGCCACCGGAGGGCGTCGCCGTGATTCCGGTGAGATGAGGCGCCGTGGTGTCGAGGGTGAAGGTCAGGTTGGAGGATGCGCTGACATTGCCGGCGGCGTCGACCTCCTGCACCGTGACGGAGTGCATACCATCAGTCGTAAAGACCGGCGCCGCCGTGGAGAAGCCCGACGCGCCGTCGGCCTTGTAGCGCAGCGTGTCGGCCGCATCGAACTTGGTGTAATCGATCAGCGGATTGCTGGTGATGTGGTCGGCGCTGGAGACGCCGGTGTCGCGGTGCAGTGCCAGCGTCGGCGCCGATGGCGCCTTGGTGTCGCCGGTGAAGCTGACCGCATTGCTCGCTCCGCCGGCATTGCCGGCGATGTCGGTGTAGCTCGCCCCGGCAACCGAAAGGTCAGCCGACAGATGGTCGGTGACATCGGCCGTGAAGGTCGCGGTGTAGATATCGTGACCTGCGCCGGTGATGCCGACATGGACGAGGCTGCCCAGCAGGCCGCCATGGATGGTGACGTCGCCGAGTCCGAAACCTGCGACCGCCTCGGAGAAGGTGAACGTCATCAGCGCGGTGTCGCCGGCGTGCAGCAGGGTGTGATCGGCCGCCACCGATACCGTCGGCGGATGCGTGTCGCCACCGATCGTCGCGGTATTGCTCGCCGCGCCGGCACTGCCTGATACGTCGGCATAGCTTGCGGCCGTGACCCGGATCGAACCCGCCACGACGTCGTTGATATCGGGCGTGAAGATCGCGGTGTAGACGTCCTGCCCCGACACGTTGAGCCCGACATGGACCAGATTGGTCACCGTGCCGCCGGCGACGACGGTATCGCTGAGCGCAAAGCCCGCGACCTGCTCGGAGAAGGTGAAGGTGACAACCGAAGTCTGGCCCGAAAGCACCGTGCTCGGGCTCGCGGCAACCGACACCGTCGGCGCCCTGGTATCGCCAGTGAAGCTGATGGTGCCGCTCGCCGCACCGGTATTGCCGGCAATATCCATATAGCTCGCGGCGATGACCTGCACCGAACCGGCTTCAGTGTTGCTTTCGTCCGGCGTGAAAATTGCCGTGTAGACGTCCTCGCCCGATGCGTTGACGCCGACATGGACCAGATTGCCCAACGCCCCGCCGTGTACCGTGACGTCACCGAGCGCGAAGCTCGCGATTTGTTCGGAGAACGTGAACGTCACCAGCGCGGTTTGGCCCGCCAGCAGCGCGTTACGGTCAGCCGCGATCGACACCGTCGGCGCCAGCGTATCGCCGCCGATCGTCGCGGTGTTGCTTGCCGCGCCGGCATTGCCGGCCACATCGCTGTAACCGGACGCATTCACCTTCACCGAGCCGGTCTCGGTGTCGCTGACATCGGGCGTGAAGGTCGCGGTGTAGACGTCCTGCCCAGCACCGTTGAGCCCGACATGCACGAGATTGCTCAGCGCGCCGCCATGGACGGTGATGTCGCCAAGGGCGAAGCCCGACACGGTCTCCGAGAAGGTGAAGGTCGCGACGGAGAGGTCGCCGGCCAGCACCGTGTCGGGATTGAGCGTGACGGAGACCGTCGGCGCCAGCGTGTCACCGGTGAAGTTGATGGCGTTGCTGGCAGCGCCGGCGTTGCCGGCCGTGTCGCTATAGCTCGATGCATTGACCTGCACCGAGCCTGCCTCGGCGTTGGTCACGTCGGGCGTGAAGTTCGCGGTGTAGATGTCCTGGCCGGCGCCGTTGACGCCGACATGGACAAGGCTGCCCAGCGCGCCGCCGCTGACGCTGACATCGCCGAGCCCAAAGCCCGCGACGGCCTCGGAGAAGGTGAAGGTCACGACCGCGGTCTGACCGGCAAGCAGCGTACCATGGTCAGCTGAAACCGACACGGTCGGCGCCTTGGTGTCGCCGGTGAAGCTGATCGTGTTGCTCGACGAGCCGGAATTGCCGGCAACGTCGCTATAGCTTGACGCATTGACCTGCACCGAGCCTGCCTCGGTGTTGGTCACATCGGGCGTGAAGGTCGCGGTGTAGACGTCGTGGCCGGAGCCATCGACGCCGACATGGGTGAGATTGCCTAGCGTACCGCCCTGGACGGTGACATCACCCAATGCAAAGCCGCTGACGGCCTCGGAGAAGGTGAACGTGACAACCGCGCTATCGCCGGCAACCAGCGTGGTGTGATCGGCTGCAACCGCCACCGTCGGCGCCTTGGTATCACCGGTGAAGGTGATCGCGCTGCTTGCCGCGCCGGCGTTTCCGGCGCTGTCGGTATAGCTTGACGCGTTGACCTGCACCGAGCCCGCCTCGGCGTTGGTCACGTCGGGTGTGAAGGTTGCCGTGTAGATGTCCTGGTGCGCGGCGTTGACGCCGACATGCACGAGGTTGCTCAGCGCGCCGCCGCTCACCGTCGTGTCCGTCAGCGCAAAGCCGGTGACCGCCTCGGAGAAGGTGAAGGTGACGGTCGAGGTCTGCCCGGCCAGCAGCGCGGTCGAACTCGCCGCAACCGATACGGTCGGCGCGATCGCGTCGATCACAAGATGCAGGTCGGTCGCCGCATGGGTCACGTCGGCGTCCTGACCGCCGGGATCCTTGATCGTGCCGCCGTTGAGCGAGAGGCTCTGCACCTGAAGATCGGACGTGCTGTCGCCGTCCTGCACCGTGTAGCTGAACACCAGCGCCTGCGAGCCGCTGCCGCTGAGATAGGTCGCGGCCTTGCCGTCATTGAGCAGCAACTCCGGCGCGCCGGTCACGTTCACCGTGTTGCTGAAGTTGACGGTGATGGTCACGACCTTGCCGGCGTTCAGGATCGTGAGATGATCGGTGGTGTCGGAAGTGATCGAGGCGATGCTCGCCTGTGACCGGATCTCGAGATGCGGAGAGGCCGAGCCGTCGGACGCCAGCATCAGCGAGCCGGCCGAGGCGCCGGCGCCAAAACTCAGGTTCAGCGAGGCGAGCGTCGTGCCGCTACCGCTCTTCACCAAGAGCACGCCGTTCGCATAGGACAGCGTCGCCGTGGCGTCATAGGCGATGTTGCCGAAGTCGATGGTGTCGCCGCCGGAAAGGCCGGTGATCGACGTGCCAAACGAGGTGCCGGAGAATGCCGCAGCATCGAGCACGAGTTTTTCGGTGCTGCCGTCGGTGAAGGCGATCGCGCCGGTTCCCGCCGCACCGCTCGCCGCCAGCTCGAGGATCGAGCCCTTGATGACGGTGCCGCCGGAATAGGTGTTGTGCGCCGACAGCACAAGCCGCCCGCCGCCGGTCACCTCGACATCACCAGGCGTCGCGCCGTCGGAGATCACGCCGCTCTGGGTAACGGTTTCGCCGGCCGCGACATTGAAGACCGGATCGCCCGCGACGGTGATGTTGCGGGTCTGCGTGAAGCCGTCGGTGAAGCTGATGCCGGTGCCGTCGCCCAGCTTCAGCACATTGGTGACCGCGCCGAGATTCACGTTGGCGGAGATCGACACCCTTGTGCCGGCGCCGCTGACCGTGGTGTTGCCGGTGTAGGTGTTGTTGCCGCCGAGGATGACGGTGCCGCCGCCGCTGATGGCGAGGCCCCCAATGCCCGCATTGGCACCGGTGCCGCCATTGCCGCTCTGGTCCGCGATGTCGTTGGCAACCGTCAGCGTCTGGCCGCTGGCCGGCGTGAAGCTGAGATTGTTGTTGCCCTGGATGAAGATGCCGGAGCCGAAACCCGAGCCGCTGGCCTGGCCGATGCCATTGGTGCCGCCCTTGACGGCGCTGAAGCCGGAATCATTGGAGAGCGAGCCGCTCTTGATGGTCAGCGAACCGCCTTGCTGAACGAAGACGTCGCCGCCCGCGCCAAGGCCGCCACCGCCACCCGGCGCGCCGTTGCCATTGGTGCCGCCATTGCCGCCGCCAAAGCCGCCGACACCGCCGATGCCACCGCCGCCACCGAAGCCGCCGTCGCCATTGTAGCCGCCGCCACCGCCGAAGCCGCCGTTGCCGCCATCGCCGCCGCCGCCGCCGAAGCCGCCATTGCCGCCACCAGCCCCGTTGCCGCCGCCGACACCGCCACCCGGACCGTAGGGTGCGCGGACGCCGCTGCCGATCCACCCCGCCGCGCCACCGCCTCCACCGTTGGCGCCGCCTGCTCCGCCATACCAGTAAAGCTCGGTCCCGCCCCCGATCGAGACCAGGTAACCGTCGCTCCCTTTGCCGCCCCCAGCGGTGTTGGGGATAATGCCGGGCGAACCGCTTCTAAAGAGATCATCATCCGCGCCCTGAGCGCCGAGGCCGATCCCCCCGCCGCCGCTGCTTCCGCCGCGTCCGCCCATCCCGCCGCCGCCGCCGAAGCCGTAGCCGGAGCTGATACTGCCAGTGCCGCCGGCACCGCCGTTGCCGCCGATCGCGGCGCTGTTGTGGAAGGTGACGTTGTCGATGGTGGCGCTGCCGTTCGACGAGACGAACAGCGCGCCGCCGAGCCCGGCGCCGCCACCGCCGCCGCCGCGAACGACACCGCCGCCTGCGGCCACCGTGTTCTGGATGGTCAGGTTCTCGAGATTGACGTTGCCCGCATAGACGAAGAAGCCGCGCTGGGCGTTGAGGCCGTCGATCGTATGCGTGCCGCCGTGGCCGTCGCTGCCATTGATCGTGACGCTCGATCCGCTCAAGAGATTGAGCGCGTACAGCTCCGACGTCAGGCTGAAGTTCGCAGTGATGTTGATTGTGTAGTTGGCATTCGGCGCGGCGTTCTGCCCGCCGGAATCCATCTGCAGGATGGCCGCATTGAGCTCGGCGACGTTGGAGACGTTGAAGACGCGGGTCGAGACGACCTGCACGATCGTTCCGCCGTTGGCATCCTGCGAGAGCTGAAAACTGGTCCCGGCGCCGACGCCGGCAAGGGTCAGCGTATCGGTCGTGGTGCCGTTCGAGATCGAGAGCGTGTTGCCGGACAGGCTGACCGTGTTGAGCGACGGATTCTGGGTGTTGTACTGCAGCCCGGTCAGGTCGATGAGCTGGCCGGGATTGAAGTTCGCGATCGTGTTGGCGAACGCATTGCCGCTCAGCGCGGCGTTGTCGATCTTCAGCGTGCCGGCGATGCCGGTCGTGAACGAGATGTTGCCGGTTCCGGCGGCGCCGGCCGCGGTGAGCCACACCGTGCCCGAATAGATCGTCGTGCTTCCATAGGTATTGGCGGCATGGCCAAGCACGAGCGTACCGCCGCCGTCGACGCCGAGATTGCCGCTGCCGGTGACGAGGGCCGTGTCGGACACGGTCTTGCCGTTCGCGATCGACAGGATCGAATTGCCGGTGACCGAGAGCGTGTCGTCGAAAGTGCCGCTCGATGTCAGCGACAGATGCGCGCTGCTCAGACCGAACGTCCCGGTCAGCCCCGCGAGCTGACCCATCCCGAGCTGCAACGTGCCGGCGCCGGACAGCATGAACGTACCGGAGCCGCTGATCGAGCCGGTGTCCGCGATCGTGCCGGACGATATGTCGAAGGTGCCGCCATTGGCGGTGAGCTGAATATCGTGCGTGAAAGTGTAGCCGCCGGTCGTGGTCAGCGTGCCGCCGTTGAGGATCAGCGCACCGGCCGAACCGCCGATGTTGTTGTCGGCCGTGATCGAGAGAGTGTTGCCGGCATCGATCTGCGTACCGCCGACATAGGTGCTCGCACCCGTCAATGTCAGCGTACCGCCGCCGGAGACGACCAGCTTGCCAGTGGTGCCGCTGCCGCTGATGCCCCGCTCATCGGCGATGCTGTCGCCGATCGTCAGCGTGGTGACGGTCTGCAATCCCTCGAAGACCGTGGAAACGGCGTGCGTCGGCGTGACCACCATCGTGCCCTGGATGAAGATGTCGCCATAGGCGGAGCCGTTGCCGGCACCGTTGGCGCCGGTGCCGCCGGTCTCGGTGGCATCCATCAAGGTGCCGCCGATGACGGTCAGCGTTCCGCCTTGCTGAACGAAGATGTCGCCGCCGGCGCCAAGGCCGCCGCCTCCGCCGCCGGCGAGCGAGCCGCTGCCCGCGCCGAAGCCGCCGGTGCCGGGCGTGCCGTTCGAACCGCCGCCGCCACCGCCGAAGCCGCCATTGCCGCCGGTATGCGCGTATCCGCTGCCGTTGCCGGAGCCGCCGCCACCGCCGGCGAAACCACCATTGCCGCCGCCATAAATGCCGCCGCCGCCACCGCCGCCCATGCCGCCGGCGCCGCCGAAGCCGATCAGGGTGCCCGAGGGGCCGCCGCCCACCGAGTTGGCGCCGCCGATACCGCCGCCGCCACCACCGACACCGCCGCCACCACCGCCGCCGCTCGCGCCACCGCCGGCATGTGCGCCGTAGCCTGAACCGCCGTAATTGTCGGCGCCCTGTCCGCCGCCCGCCGCACCTTCGATCGTCGCCGGCGTGCCGCCCGCGGTCTGCGCCCCGGTCGAGGGATGCTGGCTGTCGGAGCCTGCCTCGCTGTAACCGCTGCCGCCATTGCCGTGATAGCCGTAATAGTCCTGGCCGCCGAAGCCGCCGCCACCGCCGCCGCCACCATTGCCGCTGCCGCCATCGGCACCGATGCCGCCACCACCGCCGCCGCCGCCGGCCGGATCGACCACGCCGCCATCGCCGCCCTTAGACGTGTTGCTGCCGAAATTGACGTTGTTCAGCGTGACATTGGCGTTCTGTCCGACGAACAGGCCGCCGCCGAGGCCCGCGCCGCCACCGCCGACCCCACCATTGCCGCCGCTCGCAACCGCGTTGACGATCGTGAGGTTCTTGAACGTCACCGTGCCTGATGTGACGACAAAGCCTTGATAGCCGCGCGCGTCGATGACGTCGCTGTAGTCCTGGCCGCCGAGTTGATTGTTGTAGTCGGAGTTGCCGTCGAAGGTCAGCGTCGAGCCGTTCATCAGATTGATGGCCGGCAGATCGTCCAGCAATTGCAGCGTGCGCGCGCCGGACGAGAGCGAGAAGTTGATCACGTAATCGGTGTTGGCCGCGGCGAGTCCACCGCCGACGCTGATCGCCGAGATCGCGTTGTAGAGCTGGAGATAATCGTGCAGCGGATCGCTGGTCGTCAGCGTGAGAACAACTGGGTTCGACACAAGGACCTCGGCAATATGCGCGAGCGACCGCGATCGGCCGCCTTTCAAAAAATTGCCGAATAGTTACCTTGCGTCGCAAGTCATTGGCAACAATAACGAATTCTCATTCCGCGCACGGAGTTGAGATCATGAATGGGTAAGGTTGACGCGTGTGAGAGCCGCCCGGCGCACGATCGGACGGCAATTTTCGTCACGACAAGGGCCGCTGAAGACGAGTTCGTCTCGCGACAGGCACGCATTGATGTGAAACACCAATTTCTCCTGTGCACGCGATGAGAAGCGCCGCAGAAAAATTGACCACCGAATCAACGATGGCATCCCTCGATGCGATTTCGCTTCGCTTGAGGTGGCTCTGAAGCGATCTTTCCGTCAGACTGTCCTTGTTGGCGACCACGCTCCGAGCGGAGCGCGCCGGAGTCACGAGTGCCGCATGACGCCTCCACGCGAAAGAGCATGGCGTCGCCGTCCGTGGGCGGTGATGATGACAGCATGCGTCCTCGCGATCGGCGCGTGCAGCGGACGCGCCGAAGCGGGTGGATGCAATTTCGAGATTCAGGGCGAGGGTCGCGTCGCCGCCATCATCGATGCGCGCAGCCTGCGGCTCGACGACGGCCGTGAGATCAAGCTCACCGGTATCGAGGTGGCCGACAAGGCGAAGACCATCGCTGCACTGACGGCGCTGCTGGTCGGCCGCGAGGTGACGTTGCGCGGACAGGATGACACGCCGGACCGCTATGGCCGGCAGCCGGCCTACGCATTCCTCGAAGGCAGTGAGAAGCCCGTGCAAAGCGAGCTGCTTCGCCAGGGCCTCGCTGTGGCGTCATCCGAGGTCGCCGACAAGGACTGTGCGGCGGCGCTGATGGCGGCCGAGGCCGAGGCCAGGGCCGCCCGATCGGGAACCTGGGCCGAGGCCACCGTCATAAAAAACGCCGAAAGTTCCGCCGATATTTTGACCGGGATCGGGCGTTTTACAGTGGTCGAGGGCAGGGTTTTGTCCGTGCGTCAGGCGGGCGCGACGACCTACCTGAATTTCGGTCGAAACTGGACTCAGGACTTTGCTGCGACTATTTCAAGGCGCATAGTCCCTGCGTTCGAGGCGGCCGGGCTTGCGCCCAAGTCTCTGGAAAATCGTAAGATTCGTGTACGAGGCTGGGTGGAAGCACGACGTGGGCCGCGAATCGAACTGCTCCGGGTGGGGCAGCTTGAAGTGCTCGGCGGGAACTAGAGGTCCAAGGGACTCAAGAAACCCAGGGGCCCTGCCCCGGTCTTTTTACGGGACAATTTGTGAGTTTTTGACGTGATTGAGCGCGCAGGACGGCGTGAAGAGGGGACTGGCCGCCGCCTTTTGGCTGCGCCGGCGCTCATCTGCGCCGCCCTGACGCTGTCGGCCTGCGGCAATGTCGGCCGGTTCGAGCAGGCCGCGCCCACGGCAGCGGCGGCGCCGGTAAAGCCGAACCGCGTGGTACAGCAGACGCCCACGAGCGAACGCGAACATGAGCGCATCCTGTCGTCCTATGGCGGCGCCTACGACGACCCGAAGCTCGAGGCCCTGATCAGCAAGACCGTCGAGCGGCTGGTCGCCGCCTCCGAACGGCCCGACCAGGCCTACAAGGTCACCATCCTCAATTCCGGCGCGGTCAACGCCTTCGCGCTGCCGACCGGCCAGCTCTATGTCACGCGCGGCCTGATTGCGCTCGCCAGCGACACCTCCGAGCTGTCCTCGGTGCTGAGCCACGAGATGGCGCATGTGCTGGCCAAGCACGCGGCGATGCGCGAGGACCAGGCCCGCCAGGCGGCGGTGGTGACGCGCGTCGTCACCGACATGAGCACCGATCCCGATCTCACCGCGCTGGCGCTCGCCAAGACCAAGCTGACGATGGCGAGCTTCTCGCGCCAGCAGGAATTCGAGGCCGACGGCATCGGCGTCGGGATCGCCGCCCGCGCGCATTTCGATCCCTACGGCGCGGCGCGCTTCCTGACCGCGATGGAGCGCAATGCCGCGCTCAAGATCGGCAAGACCGCGCTCGATCCGCGCGCGCAGGACTTCACCTCGTCGCATCCGGCAACGCCCGAGCGCATCAACAACGCGCAGACCACCGCACGGCAATACTCGTCGCCCGAGAGCAACGAGCGCGATCGCGAGACCTATCTCGCCGCGATCGACAACATCGTCTATGGCGAGGATCCCAGCGAAGGGTTCGTGCGCGGCCGCCGCTTCCTGCATCCCAAGCTCGGCTTCACCTTCACCGCGCCCGATAATTTCACGCTCGACAACACCGCGCAGGCGGTGATCGGCGTGCGCGAGGGCGGCAGCCAGGCGATGCGCTTCGACGTGGTGCGGGTGCCGGCCGAGCAGTCGCTCGGCGATTACCTGAATTCGGGCTGGATGGAAGGCGTCGAGAAGTCCTCGACCGAGGACCTCAACATCAACGGCTTTCCGGCGGCCTCGGCCACCGCCCATGGCGACCAGTGGCAGTTCAAGGTCTACGCGCTGCGCTTCGGCAGCGACGTCTACCGCTTCATCTTCGCCGCCAAGCAGAAGTCCACCGAGAGCGAGCGTAACGCGCGCGAGACCGTCAATTCGTTCCGCCGCCTGACGCTCGACGAGATCCAGGCCGCGCGGCCGCTGCGCATCAAGGTCATCAACGTGCAGCCCGGCGACACCGTGGAATCGCTGTCGCACCGCATGTCCGGCGTCGATCACCCGACCGAGCGCTTCCGCGTGCTCAACGGCCTCGACGCCCATGCCCAGGTGAAGCCGCGCGACCGCGTCAAGATCGTGGTGGATTGAGGTTGCGAGGTGTCGCGCTCGCGCCTCACTACCGCTGTCGTCCCGGCGAAGGCCGGGACCCATAACCACAGCTATCGATTGATTGAAAAAAGCTGGGGCCACAGCGCGCCCTAACAACGTATTCCGGTGGTTATGGGTCCCTGCTTCCGCACTAGGGCATTTACACATCTCTTCGAGGCTAGAAAACCGACTCATCATCAAGGGGTTAGCTACTAGGCGAGAGCCGAAATCGGCGGGCGCAACCCTAGTGCAGATGAGTAAGTTCTCTGCGGTTTTCGGCCAACTCTTTGAGAAGACTCCGGAAAGACTGCGGAGGATATGTATATACGCTAGTGCTTCCGCAGGGACGACATGAGAGATAGCCCGCTACTTCGCCTTCTCCTTGAGGAAGGCAATGATGTCGGCGCGATCCTTCGGATCCTGAACCTCGTAGAACATCTTGGTGCCCGGAACCATCGTGTCCGGACCGGTGAGCCATTTGTCGAGATTCTCCTCGGTCCACACGATCTTCGAGTTCTTCAGCGCCGGCGAGTAGTCGTAGCCTGCGACGGAGCCGGCTAGGCGGCCGACGACACCCTTGTGCATCGGGCCGACGTCGTTCTTGTCGATCGAGTGGCAATCGCCGCAGCCCTGGTACAGCGTGGCGCCGCGCGCCGCATCTCCCGCGGCACGGGCGCTGTTCAGGGCGAGCAGAATCGCGATGGCCGCCATCGCGGCAATTTTGGCTTGCCGCGGCGCCAGCACGCCTGCGATCGAACGAATGCTCATTCCCGGGGCTCTCCTGTTTGCCACCACAACAGGAGCAGCCATGCTGCCATTCTATTCCCTGAAATGCCGCGCGCTCGCGCCGCCGACGTCTGACGAAGATTCTCGGGCGCGCCGGGAATATCCCCGCGCGCCGCCGATCTCTATCGAAAGCTGCCACCTCCGCAGCGGCGCCGGGCTATTGGAGCATCCCCAGTGTTTCAGAATCGGTTCGGCGCCGTCGCTCGACTTGCCGAACTCGGGTGCGTGCTTGCTGCGCTCACACTCGCAGCAGCCACCGCCGCGCGCGCGGACGGCTGTCCCAAGCCGGGCGACGAAATCGCGACCGACCGGCCCGACGTCACCAATTCGAGTATCGTCGTGCCGGTCGGGAGCTTGCAGAACGAGAACGGCATCAACCTGACCGGCCGCAGCAGTGGTCGCAGTATCGACGGCAGCAACAGCCGCTGGCGGCTCGGGATTGCGCCTTGCCTCGAAGTGCTGGTCGACCTGCCGAGCTATGTCGGCACTGTGAAGTCGCCCGGCGCCTCGGGCTTCTCCGACGTCGCGCCGGGGATCAAATGGCAGATCAGTCCGCTGCCGGGGAAGCTCGACCTCTCGATCACGGCCGGCGTCGCGCTGCCGACGGGCGCTGCCGAGATCGCCGGGCGCGGCGCGCAGCCCTATCTCCAACTGCCATGGTCATGGGCGCTGCATGACGGCTGGGGCGTCAGCGGCATGTTCACGGAATTCTTCCGCCCTGCCGAGCTGACCGGCCGGCACATGTCGGAAGCGACCTTCGTGATCGAGAAGAAGCTGACCGAGCGGATCAGCGTGTTCACCGAATATGTCGGCGACTATCCCGACGGCACGCGGCCGACTCAGCTCATCAACTCCGGCGGCCTGTACCAGATCACGCCGACCCAGCAGGTCGACTTCCATGTCGCGTTCGGACTCAACCGCAACTCACCGAACTACATCGTCGGCCTGGGCTACTCGTTCCGCGTCGACGGATTGTTCCGCTAGCCCACCTCCCCTTGAAAAGGGGAGGTCGCTTTGCTCGCCAGAGCAAAGCGGGTGGGGATCTGCTCTCTCCGCTTGCAGCGGAGCCTGTGGCTGACCCCCATCCCAACCTTCCCCCTTTCAGGGGGAAGGAGAAGAGCTCAACCCTCGGCTTCGCGCAATCCGCTCAGCCACAGCGCCAGCAGCGTCCACACCGCGCCCGACAACAGGTAGGCGCCGGCCGAGATCAGGCCGAAATGCGTCGCCAGCAGCAGCGCCGCGAGCGGCGCGAAGCCGGCACCGAACAGCCAGGCTAAATCCGAGGTCAGTGCCGAGGCCGTGTAGCGATAGTTGCGCGCGAAGCTCGAGGCGATCGCGCCCGACGACTGGCCGAACGACAGGCCGAGCAGCACGAAGCCGAGCACCATGTACACCGTTTCGCCGAACGCCCCGGCATCGAGCAGCTGCGGGGCAAAGCCGCTATAGACCGCGATCGCGACCGCCGATCCCAGCAGCAGCGGCTTGCGCCCGACGCGGTCGGCGATCATGCCGGAGGCGATGATCGCGACCACGCCGACCATGGCGCCGATCATCTCGATGATCAGGAAGCGCACCGGGCTTTCCTTGGTGAACAGGAACACCCAGGACAGCGGAAACACCGTGACCATGTGGAACAGCGCAAAGCTCGCCAGCGGCGCGAAGGCGCCGAGCAGGATGTTGCGGCCCTCCTGCGCGATGGTCTCGCCGACCCGCGCCGGCTCCAGATCGCGGCTTTCGAACAGCTCGGAATATTCATCCGTCGCCACCATGCGCAGCCGCGCGAACAGCGCCACCACGTTGATGGCGAAGGCGACGAAGAACGGATAGCGCCAGCCCCAGTCGAAGAAATCATCCGCCGAGAGGTTGCCGGCGAAGAAGGCGAACAGCGCGCTGGCCACGATCAGCCCGAGCGGCGCGCCGAGCTGCGGCACCATCGCGTACCAGCCGCGGCGGTTTGCCGGCGAATTCATCGCCAGCAGCGAGGCAAGGCCGTCCCAGGCGCCGCCCCAGGCGATGCCCTGCAGCACGCGCGCGGCGGCCAACAGCCAGATCGCCGCGACGCCGATCGTGTCGTAGCCGGGCAGGAACGCGAGCGCCACAGTGGCGGTGCCGAGCAGGAACAGCGCGATGACGAGCTTGGCGCCCTTGCCGTGGCGGCGGTCGACCGCCATGAAGATGACGGTGCCGAGTGGCCGCGCGGCGAAGGCCAGCGCGAAGATGCCGAACGAATAGAGCGTGCCGGTCAGCTCATTGACGAACGGGAACACCAGCTTCGGGAACACGATGACCGAGGCGATCGCATAGACGAAGAAATCGAAGAATTCCGACGTGCGTCCGATGATGACGCCGATGGCGATTTCGCCGGGTTTCGCCTGCCCGTGACCTGATGCGGTCGGGGTGCCGTGAGCCATTGCTGGGGCTTGTGCCATCGCCGGAGAACCGTCCTTTTCAGCATGATCCAACCGGTTTTCCGAATAGACCGTGCTCAAACAAGAAGTGAGGCCACGGGCAGATTGCCACGCGGTCCACCTCACCTTCTGCCCCTCCATCCCGCAGTGCAACATTGGACAAATTGTCCAATGTGAACTTTGCTGCATCGCAGCTACCCCTTGGCGGAACTCATAAAATTCAAGTGGGGTGAGCCGTGCGCGCCTTGAAATTATTGGCC
This sequence comes from Bradyrhizobium sp. USDA 3315, assembly GCF_054056795.1. Taxonomy (NCBI): domain Bacteria; kingdom Pseudomonadati; phylum Pseudomonadota; class Alphaproteobacteria; order Hyphomicrobiales; family Nitrobacteraceae; genus Bradyrhizobium; species Bradyrhizobium sp. USDA 3315. Next base: position 1,393,268 of record NZ_JBSRYP010000001.1, read on the forward strand.
TTATTGCCGTTCGCGGCGCTCCTTGGCGGGTGCGATTTCGTCGTCCTGGCGCCTGCCGGCGACATCGCCGCCCAGCAGCGCGACCTCGTCGTCATCTCGACCGTCCTGATGCTCATCATCGTGCTTCCGGTGATGGCGCTGACCGTGTTCTTCGCCTGGCGCTACCGCCAGTCCAACGCTGCGGCCCCCTATGAGCCGGAGTGGGATCACTCCACCCAGCTCGAGCTCGTGATCTGGTCGGCGCCGCTGCTGATCATCATCTGCCTCGGCGCGCTGACCTGGATGGGCACCCATCTGCTCGATCCCTACCGCTCGCTCGGCCGCATCGCCGCCGACAAGCCGATCGAGAGCAAGGACGCCCCGCTCAATGTCGAGGTGGTCGCGCTCGACTGGAAGTGGCTGTTCATCTACCCGGACTACGGCGTCGCCGCCGTCAACGAGCTCGCAGCTCCGGTCGACCGCCCGATCCGCTTCCGCATCACGGCGTCCTCCGTGATGAACTCGTTCTATATCCCCGCGCTTGCCGGCCAGATCTACGCCATGCCCGGCATGGAGACCAAGCTGCACGCGGTCGCCAACAAGGAAGGCACCTATCGCGGCTTCTCGGCCAATTACAGCGGCGCCGGCTTCTCCGGCATGCACTTCGACTTCAAGAGCCTTTCTGGCGCCGATTTCGACAAGTGGATCGCCACCGCCAAGACCAGCGCCAACATGCTCGGCCGCACCGACTATCTGCAGCTCGAGCGTCCGAGCCAGAACGATCCGGTCCGGCTCTACCGCTCGGTCGACCGCGATCTCTACAAGGCGGTCCTCAACATGTGCGTCGAGCCCGGCAAGATGTGCATGAGCGAGATGATGGCGATCGACGCCAAGGGCGGCCTAGGCCGCGAAGGCTTCAACAACACGCTGCCGCTGACCTACGACAAATACGCCCGCCGCGGCGCGCCGCTCGGCTCTGAGCCGACCTTCGTCGCCGGCATCTGCTCGATGGACGAGATCAAGGACGCGCCGTCGCACGAGATCACCGCGCCGCTCGACCTGACGCCGCTGCGCGGCTTCGGGCTGAAGCGCCCGCCGTTCTCGCCCGCGCACCCCTCGTCGACATCCTTGCTGCTCGGTCAGCGTCCGAAATCAGAGTCCTGAGGAGGACCGCATGAATCCCGATCTCGTCAAGATGATCTTCGGTCGCCTCAATCTGGAGGCGCTGCCGATCCACGAGCCGATCCTGGTCGGCACCTTCGCGGTGGTGGCGACCGGCGGCCTCGCGCTGTTTGCGATCGTCACCTATTTCCGGCTCTGGACCTATCTGTGGCGCGAGTGGTTCACCACCGTGGACCACAAGCGCATCGGCATCATGTACATGATCCTCGGCATCGTGATGCTGCTGCGCGGCTTCGCGGACGCGCTGATGATGCGGCTGCAGCAGGCGATCGCCTTTGGCGGCTCCGACGGTTATCTGCCGGCCCATCATTACGACCAGATCTTCACCGCGCACGGCGTGATCATGATCTTCTTCGTGGCGATGCCGCTGGTCACCGGCCTGATGAACTATGTGGTGCCGCTGCAGATCGGTGCTCGCGACGTCTCCTTCCCGTTCCTCAACAATTTCAGCTTCTGGATGACGGTCGGCGGCGCCGTGCTGGTGATGATGTCGCTGTTCGTCGGCGAATTCGCCCGCACCGGCTGGCTCGCCTACCCGCCGCTGTCGAACATCGGCTACAGTCCCGATGTCGGCGTCGACTATTACATATGGGGACTCCAGGTCGCCGGCGTCGGCACGACGCTATCGGGCATCAACCTGATCTGCACCATCGTCAAGCTGCGCGCGCCGGGCATGACGATGATGAAGATGCCGGTGTTCACCTGGACCTCGCTCTGCACCAACGTCCTGATCGTCGCCTCCTTCCCGGTGCTGACGGCGGTGCTGGCGCTGCTGTCGCTCGACCGTTACGTCGGCACCAACTTCTTCACGAACGACTTCGGCGGCAACCCGATGATGTACGTGAACCTGATCTGGATCTGGGGCCACCCCGAGGTCTACATCCTGGTGCTGCCGGCGTTCGGCATCTTCTCCGAGGTGACCGCGACGTTCTCCGGCAAGCGGCTGTTCGGCTACACCTCGATGGTCTACGCCACCGTCGTCATCACCATCCTGTCCTACCTGGTCTGGCTGCACCACTTCTTCACGATGGGCTCCGGCGCCAGCGTGAACTCGTTCTTCGGCATCACCACCATGATCATCTCGATCCCGACGGGCGCGAAGATGTTCAACTGGCTGTTCACGATGTATCGCGGCCGCATCCGCTTCGAACTGCCGATGATGTGGACGGTGGCATTCATGCTGACCTTCGTGATCGGCGGCATGACCGGCGTGCTGCTGGCGGTGCCGCCGGCCGATTTCGTGCTGCATAACAGCCTGTTCCTGATCGCGCATTTCCACAACGTGATCATCGGCGGCGTGCTGTTCGGCCTGTTCGCCGGCATCAACTACTGGTTCCCGAAGGCGTTCGGCTTCAGGCTCGATCCGTTCTGGGGCAAGCTGTCGTTCTGGTTCTGGGTCTCGGGCTTCTACTTCGCCTTCATGCCGCTCTACGTGCTCGGCCTGATGGGCGTGACCCGAAGGCTCCGCGTGTTCGACGATCCCTCCCTGCAGATCTGGTTCATCATCGCGGGCTTCGGCGCGTTCCTGATCCTGCTCGGCATCGTCGCGATGCTGGTGCAGTTCGCGGTCAGCATTCTGCGCCGCGAGCAACTGAAGGACACCACCGGCGATCCCTGGAACGCGCGGACCCTGGAATGGGCGACCTCGTCGCCGCCGCCGGACTACAACTTCGCCTTCACGCCCGTGGTCTACGACAACGACGCCTGGTGGGACATGAAGCGCCGCGGCTACAGGCGCCCGCTGACCGGCTTCAAGCCGATCCACATGCCGTCGAACACCGGCACCGGCATCATCCTCGCGGGCCTCGCGACGGTAATGGGGTTCGGCCTGATCTGGTACATCTGGTGGCTCGCCGCCGTCAGCTTCGTTGCGCTGCTCGCGGTCGCGATCGGCCACACATTCAACTATCACCGCGACTTCCACATCCAGGCGGATGAGGTGGTGCGGACTGAAGACGCGCGGACACGCGTGCTCGCCGCGGGAGCCCAGACATGAGCGTAGCAACAACGGTCTCTACCCAGGACTCCGAGCCGATCTTTCACGTTGTGGACGAGCACGATCATCCGGAAGGCGCCAGCACCATGCTGGGCTTCTGGATCTACCTGATGAGCGATTGCCTCATCTTCGCGATGCTGTTCGCGACCTATGGCGTGCTCGGCGGCAACTATGCCGCTGGCCCATCGCCGAAGGACCTGTTCGACCTCAAGCTGGTCGCGCTCAACACCACGATGCTGCTGCTCTCCTCGATCACCTATGGCTTCGCCATGCTGACGATGGAGAAATCGAGGATCGGCGCGACGCAAGCCTGGCTCGCCATCACCGGGCTGTTCGGCCTCGCCTTCCTCGGCATCGAGCTCACCGAGTTCGCGCATATGATCCACGAGGGCGCAACGCCCCAGCGCAGCGCCTTCCTGTCGTCGTTCTTCACCCTGGTCGGCACCCACGGCCTGCACGTCACCTTCGGCCTCGTCTGGCTGGTGACGCTGATGGTGCAGACCGCGCGCTTCGGCCTCACCGAAGCCAACCGGCGCCGGCTGATGTGCCTCTCGATGTTCTGGCACTTCCTCGACGTGGTCTGGATCGGCGTCTTCACCTTCGTCTATCTCCTGGGAATGCTGCGATGACAAAAGAAGCTCACGCCAAAGCTCATACGCTCGAAGCCAATGCCAGCCACGGACATGGCGATCACGGCGGCGCGGCTCACGGCTCGCTGCAGAGCTATCTGATCGGCTTCGGTCTCTCCGTCGTCCTCACCGCGGTGCCGTTCTGGCTGGTGATGACCGGCGCCATCGCCGACAAGCAGGTCACCGCGCTGATCGTGCTGGTGCTCGCCGCGGTGCAGATCGTCGTGCACATGGTGTACTTCCTGCACATGAACACGCGGTCCGAGAACGGCTGGACCATGATGGCGATGATCTTCACCGTGGTCATGGTGGTGATCGCGCTGACCGGCTCGCTGTGGGTCATGCATCATCTCAACATCAACATGATGCCGCTGCACGACATGAGCCAGATGCCGTGACGATGCGGTCTGCCAGACCCTCGCTGTTGCTGCTCACGCTCGGCATGCTGGGCGTGGTGCTGCTGAGCGCGCTCGGTATCTGGCAGATCGAACGCCGGACCTGGAAGCTGGCGCTGATCGAGCGGGTCGAGCAGCGCATGCATGCCGCGCCGGTCGCGCCGCCGCCCCCATCGTCATGGCCGGCGGTCACGGCCGCGAGCGATGAATACCGCCGCGTCACCCTACGCGGCACGTTCCTCAACGCCGACGAAACGCTGGTGCAGGCCGTCACGGCCGAAGGTCCCGGCTTCTGGGTACTGACCCCGCTGCAAGCCGCCGACGGAACCACCGTGCTGGTCAACCGCGGCTTTGTTCCCGCTGATAAACGCGATCCCGCGACACGGCGCGATGGCGAGCCGCAGGGCGCCGTCAGCGTCACCGGACTGCTGCGGATGTCGGAGCCGAAGGGCGGCTTCCTGCGCAGCAACGATGCTTCGGCCGGCCGCTGGTATTCCCGCGACGTCGCCGCCATCGCCGCCGCGCACGGACTGTCGCATGTAGCCCCCTTCTTCATCGACGCCGATGCGACGCCAAATCCGGGCGGCTACCCAATCGGCGGGCTCACGATCGTGCGGTTTCCGAACAACCACCTGATTTACGCGCTGACATGGTTCGCACTGGCCCTTATGCTGGCGGGCGCGCTCCTGCGCGTCATCAGCGGCAGGAGCCGCGCCGGCGCCTCCGATCCAAGGTGGGGTTCACGGCGCGCCGCCGTGCGCCGCTTGATCGGCGCAGCCCGCAATCTGTCTCGCGACACAGGCCCAGATGCTCGAGCGCACATCGGATCTGCATGACGACAAGGCCGCGACCGGCGCGGCGGTAACGCCGTCCGCCGCGGGCGCGGCCGCCGGCATGCCGTTCGACCTCGCCGCGCCCGCCGACATCGCGACCAATCGCAAGAACATGGCCCTCCTGGTCCAGCTGCGCTGGATCGCCGTGATCGGCCAGATCGCCACCATCGGCTTTGTGCAGTTCTGGATGGGCGTCGCGCTGCCGCTGCTGCCCTTGGCGGCCGTGATCTCCGGGCTGGTGGCGCTCAATGTCGTCAGCCTGCTGTGGCTGCGCTACCGCGCCGACATCAACAACCGCGAGCTGCTGGTCGCGCTGGCGCTCGACGTCGCGGCGCTGACCGCCCTGCTCTATCTCAGCGGCGGCGCCACCAACCCGTTCACCTCGCTCTATCTGCTGCAGGTGACGCTTGGCGCGGTGCTGCTCGATGCGCCCTCGACCTGGTCGCTGGTGGCGCTGGTCTGCATGAACTTCGCCTGGCTGACCAGCTATTACCGGCCGCTCGAGCTGCCGCAGCACGGCTTCGCCGATGCCTTCAACCTCTATATCGCCGGCACCTTCATCGGCCTCGTGCTCGACGCCGTGCTGCTCGTGGTGTTCATGACCCGGATCAACCGCAATCTGCGCGATCGCGACCTGCGCCTCGCGGCGCTGCGCCAGCACGCCGCCGAGCAGGATCACATCGTCCGGATCGGCCTCCTGGCCTCCGGCGCCGCGCATGAGCTCGGCACGCCGCTCGCCTCGCTCTCGGTCATCCTCGGCGACTGGCGCCGGATGCCCGCGCTCGCCTCCGACCCTGAAATGTCGCAAGACCTCGGCGAGATGGAGATCTCGGTGCAGCGCTGCAAATCGATCGTCACAGGCATCCTGCTCTCGGCGGGCGAAGCCCGCGGCGAAGGCTCCTCGCCGACCACGGTCGCGGCGTTCCTGACGGCATTGGTGGAGGAATGGCGGACGACGCGGCCGTCGGCCACGCTGTATTTTCGCAACGCTTTCGGCGCCGATCTCGCGATCGTATCCGACATCGCGCTCAAGCAGGCGATCTTCAACGTGCTCGACAACGCCGCCGAGGTGTCGCGCGACTGGATCGAGCTGATGGCCGAGCGCAATGCCGACACGCTGGTGCTGTCGGTGACCGATCGCGGCCCGGGCTTCTCGCGCGAGATGCTGGCGCATATCGGCAAGCCGTATCAATCGACCAAGGGCAGCCCCGGCAGCGGCCTCGGCCTGTTCCTGGTGGTCAACGTGGTGCGCAAGCTGGGCGGCGTGGTGACGGCGCGCAACCGGCCGGACATCGGCGCCGCGGTCAGGCTCGAGCTGCCGCTCTCGACGCTTGCGATCGGAGACCATCTTGACGGATGAACGCCAGCTCCTGATCGTCGAGGACGATGCGGGTTTCGCCCGCACGCTGAAGCGCTCGTTCGAGCGCCGCGGCTATGATGTGGCGGTGTCGGCCTCGCTCGACGAGGTCCGCCAGCTGCTCGAGCAGCAATCGCCCGGCTATGCGGTGGTCGACCTGAAGCTCGCCGGCGGCGCATCGGGCCTTGCCTGCGTCGAAGCGCTGCACGCGCATGACCCTGAGATGCTGATCGTCGTGCTGACCGGATTTGCCAGCATCGCGACCGCGGTCGAGGCGATCAAGCTCGGCGCCTGCCACTATCTGGCCAAGCCGTCAAACACCGACGACATCGAGGCCGCGTTCCAGAAGGCCGCCGGCAACGCCGCCATCGAGCTTGGCGCGCGGCCGACCTCGATCAAGACGCTGGAATGGGAGCGCATCCACCAGACCCTGATGGAGACCGACTTCAACATCTCCGAAGCCGCCCGCCGCCTCGGCATGCATCGCCGGACATTGGCGCGCAAGCTCGAGAAGCAGCGGGTGAAGTAGGCGATAGAGGCGGATGACGCCGACGACATCCGCGCATGCGCGCCTGCCTCTTGCTTTGTCACGACATCGCGGCAACATCCGCCGCAGTGTCAATGTACTCCTGAAAGCGGACCGCCTTCCCGTCACGGTACTTGAAAACGTGGGCCCATTCGTTCGTTACAGTCTTGCCTGTTTTCTTTGCCCGCGCCGTGAGTGTACCCAGGACCACGACGGTGTCGCCCTGCTCAATCATCTCACGCGGCGCGAACTCGCTGAATTCCAGATTCTCGCCAACCTGGACGAAGAAGTTTGCAATCTGCTGCTTTCCCTTGAAGGTCCCGGCCCAAGGCAGTTTGTCCTGGGGACCCGGGGTTATCCACGTGCAGTCGTCATCGATCAGATCCCTCATGAGCGTCGGAATGTCACCACGTTGAAAGGCCTCATAACCCTTCCTGGTTGCCTCAACATTGGATGTCATCGAATTTCTCCTCGCTGCAAATTGATGGGGTCAGTTTAATGTCGATCAAATAACGGCAGGGCGGTCAGCATAGCACGCCGCGCTCCCGTTGCCGTCGTCATCCATGAAGCAAGACAAGACGATACTGGTCAGGATCGTTTACGTAGCTTCGAGCGTCATTGCGGCTCGCTTCGCTGCCAGTGTAAAGCGACGGCATGAGTAATGCCGACAAGCTCTTCCAACCCGACCCTGACAATGCCGACCATGCGGCCATGATCGCGGCGGCGATCCGTTGCATCGACGATTTCACCGACCGCTTCAACGCTCGCGATCTCGCCGGCATGGACGCGCTGCTGCACTTCCCGCACGTCATCCTGTCCGGCGAGAAGCTCGTGATCTGGGATGGCCCGGGCCAGCTGCCGCCGTCGTTCTTCAACGATCTGGCGCGCACCACGGGATGGACGAAGAGCACCTATCAGCGCAAGGAGCCGGTGCTGGTCGGGCCGCGCAAGGTGCATCTGCTGGTCGAATACAGCCGCCACCGCGCCGACGGATCGATTGCCAGCCGTCACCGCAATCTATGGATCGTGACCTCCGAGAACCGCCGCTGGGGCATCGAGCAGCGCTCGTATTGAGCACGCGGCGCGGCAGCATCAACGGCGTAGCCGACGGCTACCGCCGAGCCAGGAAGACCCCCAGCAAGAATGCAACGGCAAGCGATTGAAGCGGAGCCGCCCTGGTCGCTTCACTCAAGTGATGCAGCCACCGATCTTGTTGCGGCAAAGGTTCGAATACGCCGCGCTCAGCCATCTGACGGATCGCCTCTGACGCCTGCTCTATGCGTTGTTCAGGACTGGCAGTTGAAGCAATGGAGTTTTCGTTAGCCATCAGACGAACGGGCCTTCTGTATCAGCACTAACGTCCCTCGATTGCGGACTGTTCCTCGGCTCCTTCACTAAAGCGATGCGCTCAGTCATTCCTGAAGAAATTCGCGAACGGACGCGGCGGGGAGTCATCGTCTTCAGACGCCATGATCGGCACTTCGTGGCGTCGCGCCTGCTCCAAGAGCACCGGAGCTTCGCGGCGTTGCTCGCCTTGTTCGATGCGCCGCTGTTGACGCCTCGCCTGCTCGGTCGCGACGCGCTTCGCCTTGCGTTCGGCGTAGCGCTTACGCCGCTCCTTTTCTGCAATGTCAGATTTTCTCGTGTCCACCACGTCCGCCTGCTTCTCGACAGGCGCTTGTACGTCCTTGACCGGCTCCAGTGGCGGCTGCGGCGGTGAGGCTGCGTCTGGCGTGGCGGGCTCTCGTTGGGTGGCAGGCTGCGGTGGCTGCGCGGCTTCTGCCGTGGATGGCAGGATAACGCGCGCTGGTTCCGCAGGCGCTGGCGAAGAGACGCGCGCGGGGGCGCCGGCAGAATCCTTAAGCGCCGAATTCGCCATGAACAGTCCACCACCGAACCCAGCGCCTAGGATAATAAAAGTTGTTCCAACGCCTGCGAAAAAAATGCCTGCCTTTGATGTCATGGTCCGCTCTCCTCATTGGCGAGCGAACGCGCAAAAGTTACCGGCGTTCCGTTTCGGGATAAGTCGGCAACGAGTGCCGCTGGTCCAAGAGTCCAGCGGCGCGGACAGTTTGGAATATCGATCTGCCCGGGCGAAGATCGCGGTCGAGGGGCTGCAACTTGCGGAGAGCCTGCACCCTCACCCGGATTGCATTTGCCATGCAATCCGACCTCTCCCACCAGGGAGAGGTAAGCGTGCCCCACGGACACGCCGCCAAAGCAAAAAGCCCGGTCTTGCGACCGGGCTTTTGTTTTCAATCCGTCGAACCCTTTCAGGCGGCTTCGTCCTCGACGGCGGTATCGTCGCCATCGGTATCGGCATCCTCGCCGTCGGCATCACCCTCGCCTTCACCCTCGGCTTCTGCCTTGGCGCCGCGGCGCGGGCTCTTGGCGAGCTGGCCTTCGATCTCCTTGATCGCCTCGGTCTCGGTCGAGTGCTGCACGACCGCGATCTCGCGCGACAGGCGGTCGAGCGCCGCTTCATAGAGCTGGCGTTCGCTATAGGACTGCTCGGGCTGCGATTCCGAACGATAGAGGTCGCGGACCACCTCGGCGATCGCGACGATGTCGCCCGAGTTGATCTTCGCTTCGTATTCCTGGGCGCGGCGCGACCACATGGTGCGCTTGACGCGGGCACGGCCCTTCAGCGTCTCCAGCGCCTTCTTGACCAGCGCCGGCTCCGACAGCTTGCGCATGCCGACATTGGCGACCTTCGCCGTCGGGACGCGCAGCGTCATCTTGTCCTTCATGAAATTGATCACGAACAGCTCGAGCTTGGCGCCCGCGATCTCCTGCTCCTCGATCGCCAGGATCTGGCCGACGCCGTGAGCGGGATAGACCACGAATTCATTGGCCTTGAAGCCCTGACGCTGCGTCACGACCTTCTTCGGCTCCTCGACGCGCGGCGCGGCGGCCGGCTTGGCGGCAGCCTTCGGAGCAGCGGCGGGGACGGCAGCCTTCGGGGCGGCCGGCTTCGGCGCAGCAGCCGTCTTGGTCGCGGCAGGCTTGGGGGCGACCTTGGCAGCAGCGGGCTTCGCAGCTGCCGCTTTCGCGGCAGTCTTGGCAGTCTTTTCTGGCATCACGCTTCTTTTGTTCTTTGAGGACTTTGCAGCCGCCACCTTCTTGGCCCCCTTCACGGACGCCTTGGCACGGCCCTTGGTTGCGCTGCGAGCAACGACAGCGGCTTTTTTCGTCGTCTTTGAAGCACTCTTTTTACGCGTTTTCTGTGACACAGCCTGCGCGCGGAAACTGCCACGCCCCTGTTCGAGTTTGCGGGAACCTCGAAGCCACAAGGTACGCATGGCAGGGGGTTCTTGGCCTGTAATGTGTCAGATATAGCACATTTTCCGCAAAAATCAATGGTTTACGCCCGATTCCGGGCATAACAGGGGCCGTTCAGGTCATATGTCCGTCATTAGGGTTAAATCGGCGGCCGAACGGAGGGCCGCGGCGGACCAGAGCCCGACCTTACCACGGTATTCCCTGGCGAATCAGTCGCCGCTGCCGGGATTCGGAGAAAAATATTTCTCGAACTTGCCTTCCTTGCCTTCCCACTCCTTGGCGTCTTCCGGCGAGTCCTTCTTCTGGGTGATATTGGGCCAGCTCTTGGCGTAGTCGCGGTTGACCTCGAGCCACTTTTCCAGGCCCGGCTCGGTGTCCGGCTTGATGGCGTCCGCCGGGCATTCCGGCTCGCACACGCCGCAATCGATGCATTCGTCGGGATGGATGACCAGCATGTTCTCGCCCTCGTAGAAGCAATCGACGGGGCAGACCTCGACGCAGTCGGTATATTTGCACTTGATGCAGGCTTCAGTGACGACGTAGGTCATCCAAAACTCCGGAACGATCGATTTTTCTGGGGTTGCGTAGCGCAGGAATACCGGGGCCGCAAGGGAAGCGGCCCTCGAAAAACGCCAGTATTCTCACGCTCCTGCCACCCAAATTGAGATAGCAAGCGCTAGATAACTACTCCTTACCGGCCTGCAAATTGCCGGCCTGCAAATCCTCGTACAGCACCCGCGCCGAACTGGCATCGCCGCGCCGCTCGGCAAAGCCGATCACCTTGAGCACGCGGACGCTGTTATCGAGCGCGACGGTGACGACATCACCCGCCTTCACCGCATGGCCCGGCGATTTCTCGCGCGTGCCGTTGATGCGGACATGACCTGACGCGACGAGTTCAGCGGCGCTGGTGCGGGCCTTCACCAGGCGCGCATGCCACAGCCATTTGTCGAGGCGCTGTCGATCCAAACTAGACCAAGCGTTAAACCAAGGGTTGGACTATTCCTTCCGGCCTGCGAGCTGCTCTTTCAGGGCAGCGAGCTTGGCGAATGGCGAATTCGGATCGATCGGCCGGTCGCGCTCGCGCGGCGCGCTCGAGGCGTAGGGCCGATGCGACGGGCCGCCCTCGCGCTTGTCGCGGCCGCCCTTGCCGAAATCCCGGCCGCCGCGATCACGATCGCCGCGCTCGCCCTTGCGGTCGCCGCCGAACTTGTTGTCGCGGCGACGCTCGTTGTCGCGGTCGCGACCCTTGCCTTCGAAGCGCTCGCGGCGCTGACCCTTGTCGTCCCTGTTGTCGCGGGCCTGCGCGCCTTCGGCGGGGGCCGCAGCCGGATCCGCGGGCGCGCCCGGACGCGGCGCGCGGAAATCCTGGTGACGGCGCGGACGGCGATGCTGCTCGCGCTTGCTGTTGCCCCCCTCACCGCCGCCTTCGGCGGCCTGGGCGCCCTCGGCGGGCTTGCCCTGGTGACGGCCGCGGTTCCGATCGTGGCCGCGATGATGCGGACGGCGCTCGTCGGAGCGGCCACCGGGACGCCAGACTTCGACCAGCTGCGGCTCGGCCGGCGTCTCCGCGGCGGCGGCAGTGGCTTCAGCTGGTGCTGCCTCAGCACTCGCGGTCTCCGCGGCCGCCTCAGTGGCGGTCTCGGAGGGCGTCTCTGCAGTGGCTTCCACGGCAGGCGCGGACTTGGATACCGCTTCCGAAGCGGGCGCCTCAGCAGCGGGCTCTTCGGCGACAGCGGCGGGCTCCGCGGCAGCTTCTGCCGCCGGCTCGGGCTTGGTCTCGACGACGACCGGCGTCGCCTCGCTGGACACCACCTCGGCAAAGCCGACATCGGGCAGCAGCGCGGCCGACGGTGCGGGATCGCCCGACACTGGCTGATCCGTGGCGGCCTCCGGCGCTTCGGCCACAACCTCGGCGGTGGCACCAACCGGCGCATCCACGGCGGCCTCAGAGGTCGCCTCGACTGGCGGCGTCTCGGCGGCGACCGTCTCGGTGGTCTCGGCCACGGCCTCCGTGGTCTCGGCTACGGCCTCCGTGGTCTCGGCCGGCGCGGCCTCGACGGGCTTCGGCGGCAGCGGCGGACGGCGGTCCATGCGGTAGCCGAGCGCGCGCAGGATCGAGGCAAAATCCTCGCCCGCGGAGCCGGTCAGCGAGGTCATCGCCTGCGTCACGACAAAGCCGCGGCCGTCGAACGCACCCGCAGGCTTCTCGCCCGGCGAGGTCTCGCGCCAGGCCAAAGCGGGGCGGATCAGATCGGCGAGCCGCTCCAGGATGTCGACGCGCACCGCGCGCTCGCCGCACTGGCGATAGCCGAGCACGCGATAGGCATCGCGCGGCAACGCCTTATCGACCGGGAACGACGTGCGGCCGCTGGAGGCGAGATGCTGCACATTCGACAATGCCGCCATATCGGCATTGCTCTGCTTCTCGGCCCACAGCAGCGAGGCCAGCGAGCGCGCCGCGGGCTTCAAGAGCTGCGGGAAATAGATGTGGTAGGCGCCGAACCGCACGCCGTATTTGCGCAGGGCCGCGCGCGAGGGCTGGTCGAGATCCTTCATCTCGGCCGCGATCTTCGCGCGTTCGAGCACGCCGAGCGCCTCGACCAGCTGGAAGGCGATGCCGCGGGCGATGCCCTGCAGGTCCTCGGCCTTGGACAGTTCGAACAGCGGCCCGAGCAGTTTTTCGATATGCGTCTTGAGCCAGAGGTCGAGCCGGGTCTGCACCGCTTCGCGCGAGGCGCCGGTCAGCCGCTCGTCGGAGATGATGCGCAGCCGCGGATGCAGCGCGTCCTCGGCGGCCACCAGCTTGGCCACCGCATCGCCGGTCCAGCGGATGGTGCCGTCGGAGGTCAGCACGAACTGCTCGTCAGGGGCGGCGCCCAGTTTCTCGGCACGCGCATCGATCTCGCGCGCCAGCACCTGCTGGGCGGCGGCTTGCAGCGCCTTGGCGTCGCTGCCGGCCTCGGCCGCATCAGGTGCGAAGGTGAAACCATCGAGCCGGCCGATCACGTGGCCTTCCACGATCACTTCACCGGTCTTGCCAATTTCCGTATTCAAAACTGAGTTCTCCCGCAGGCGGCGCATCAATACACTGGTCCGCCTGTCAACGAAACGCTCCGTGAGCCGTTCATGCAGCGCATCGGATAATTTATTTTCGAGCTCGCGCGTGATCCCCTGCCAGTGGTCCGGGTCGTAGAGCCAGTCCGGCCGGTTGGCAACAAAGGTCCAGGTCCTGATCTGCGCGATCCGGCCCGATAGCGTGTCGATATCGCCGTCGGTCCGGTTGGCCTGGTCGACCTGGGCGGCAAACCATGCGTCAGGGATACGCCCCTTTTGCATCAGGAAGCCATACAGCGTGGTCACGAGTTCGGCATGGGCGGCCGGCGACAGCTTTCGGTAGTCCGGAACCTGGCAGGCCTCCCACAGCCGCTCCACCGCTTTGGCCCCATGCGCCCATTCGCGCACCTCGGCGTCGCGCGCGACGTGCTCGAGCACGCGCAGATCCTCGGCCACCGGGGCCCGCGTCAGTGCCTCATGATTGGGCGATAGCGCCAGCGACACCTGCAACGCGCCGAGCGAGGCGAAGTCCAACTTCGCGTTGCGCCATTGCAGCACCTTGACGGCATCGAAGGTGTGGTTCTGCAGCGCGTTGACGAGCTCCGGCTCGAACGGCGCGCAGCGCCCGGTGGTGCCGAAGGTGCCGTTGCGCGTCGCGCGGCCGGCGCGGCCGGCGATCTGCGCGAATTCGGCCGGGGTCAGGCGGCGGAACTGATAGCCGTCATATTTGCGGTCGGAAGCGAAGGCGACGTGATCGACGTCGAGATTGAGCCCCATGCCGACCGCGTCAGTCGCAACGAGATAATCGACCTCGCCGTTCTGGAACATCGCGACCTGCGCATTGCGCGTGCGTGGCGAGAGCGAGCCCAGCACCACGGCCGCGCCGCCATGCTGACGGCGGATCAATTCGGCGATCGCGTAGACCTCGTCGGCGGAGAACGCGACAATCGCCGTTCTGCGCGGCTGCCGCGTGATCTTGCGGTCGCCGGCGAATTCGAGTTGCGACAGCCGCGGCCGCGTGATGATCGAGGCACCCGGCAGCAGCCGCTCGATCATCGGCCGCATCGTCGCCGCGCCCAGCAGCAGCGTCTCGTCACGGCCGCGGCGGTTGAGGATGCGATCGGTGAACACATGCCCGCGCTCGAGATCGGCCGCGATCTGGATCTCGTCGACCGCGAGAAAGGACACGTCGAGATCGCGCGGCATCGCTTCGACGGTCGAGACCCAGAAGCGCGGCGCCTTCGGCTTGATCTTCTCCTCGCCCGTGATCAGCGCGACGTTGTCGACGCCGGCGCGGTCCGCGATCTTGTTGTAGACCTCGCGCGCCAAGAGCCGCAGCGGCAGCCCGATCAAGCCCGACGAATGCGCCAGCATGCGCTCGATGGCCAGATGCGTCTTGCCGGTGTTGGTCGGCCCGAGCACCGCGGTAACGCCTGCACCGGGCACGCGGTCATTTCCGAACGAAGTTGAGAAAGTCATATTTTGCAGGTGTTTCTTGAATTTGTTGGGGCGCTCTCTGATCCGTCATCCCCGGTACAACGGCGAATTCGCCGTTGTACCTGCGAGGAGCGCGTCAGCGCGTCTCGAAGGATGCACGGCCGAGATCGACCCGTTTGCGGCGATCTTGATGAGACAGCAGGGCCGTCGCCCTTCGAGACGGCCGCTGCGCGGCCTCCTCAGGGTGACGGTGAGGGATTGACGCTCTGGTCTTCACTCCTTCACGCGTCCTTTCACAAAATCTGTCTCACAATGCGACGCTTTCCGCGCCTACCTTAAGCTCTGGAACGACTCTAGAACGAATCGCGGCCGAATCGCTGACTCGATTTGGGACCTGATACGTTCACCGCAACATCTCGGGTAGGCTGACGGCGGCGGCACTAGATCAAGTTTGAGAGGGCTCCACAAGCACAGGATATGCGGACTGAATTCCTTAAGTTCCAGGGGCGTCCGAGTCGAATCAGAAGCGGACAAGAGTCAACTGGATTCCGGTGACGTTCGTTGCATTCCGCGCGCCGCGTAGCGCCTCCGAAGTAACCTCTCCCCTTGTGGGAGAGGTTGGCGCCGCAGGCGCCGGGTGAGGGGTCTGTCTCCGCGGAGCGAACCCCTCATCCCTCCTTCTCCCACAAGGGGAAAAGGGAAGAACTCTTACCCTCGCCTCAGGGTGACGGTCTGGCTACCGCGTAGCCCGCATGAGCGAAGCGATATGCGGGACGACTGTCCCCGGATAGCGCTTCGCTTATCCGGGCTACGACAGAGGGTTACTGCGTCTTCGCCACGCGCGGCGGCGCGGCCGTGGTGACGAAGGAGGTGGCTTCCAGCATGGCCTGGCCGAGCGGGGTCGGGATCGTCATGCGGAACGGCACCAGCAGGCGGGTGCCGGCGATCGGCACGAAGGCGATCTCGATGTTGCGCTGGGCGGCGAGATATTTGATCACCGGGCGATCCGGGATGTAGCCCGAGATCGGCACGAAATAGAGCGCGCAGACCAGCGCCGGGCCATGATAGCCGCGCTCGGCCTTGACGATCTCGACCCGCTTGAAATCGAGCTTGAGGTCGTAGCGCATGCGGCCGTCGAAGATGCCGGCGCCGCTGCGGCAAATATCCGGGCTCATCAATTCGGCATTGCCGGGCGCGCGCAGGAACGAGCCGGTCATCGGATCGAACACGTTCTTCTTCTGCGCATCGGTCACCGGCAGGCGGTCGGGATCGACCGGCGGCTCCGGCTCGATCGCGGATTCCTTGATGCCGCCATTGGCCAGCACCATCCGGATCGTCTCCGACTTCTTCGAGGTGGTGGTGGTCGCGGTGTAGGAGGTGGCGGCCAGCGCGCCGTTGACGACGCGGCCCTGCGAGGCGCCCGCGCCGGAGCCGCCGGAAAACGCCTTCAGAAGGCCCGCGGTGCCGCCCTGGGCCGAGGCGGAGAAGCTGTCGTCGCCGATTTCGATGGTCCAGCTGCCCTTGCCGACCGGGATACCGGCGAGCGTCGCCTCATACTGGGCGTCGAGCCTCCCTTGCGCGCTCGCACGCTCGGCGCAGAACAGCAGCAATGCGCCGGCGCACAGGCCGAGCAGCCGGCCGAGCGGGGGCAAAATGGCAATGGCGGTGGTCACTTAACCTACCTGACGGTCCTGCTATCGGCGCTCTATCCGTTGTCCATTTCGGCGTTCAATTCGGCCGGACAACAAGGCGCATCTTGTATGGAACCTAGACTTGCAGCCGAATACGCCCTTTATATGGTTGCCATATCCGCCGTTAAGTGGCTGGAAGACCTTATGAACCAGCAATTCCGGTGCCCCGCATGCGGCGATATAATCTTGACGCTCGGGTATTCTCCCCCTATACACCCGCGGTTCCTGGAAAATGGACGCGAATTCAAAACCCCCGCGCGGGCCGTGTGATTGCACGCCCTTCGAGCGGCGGGGATGCAATAAGGATTTTGTAAGATGTCCCGGCGCTGCGAACTGACGGCCAAGGGCCCCCAGACGGGCCACAAGGTGAGCCACTCGAACATCAAGACCAAGCGGCGCTTCCTGCCGAACCTGGCCAACATCACCTTCATCTCCGAAGCGCTCGGCCGCAACGTGCGCCTACGCGTCTCGACCAACGCGCTGAAGAGCGTCGACCACAATGGCGGCCTCGACGCCTATCTGCTCAAGGCCAAGGCCGACGTGCTCTCGCCCCGCGCCCTCGACCTGAAGCGCGCGATCGAGAAGAAGGTCGGCAAGCCGGCCCCGGTGAAGAAGGCGAGCTGAGCGAGACGCGGGAGCGGAATTCGCGGAGAGTTTTGAACGGCCGGGTCGATGACCCGGCCGTTTTTGTTTTGGGTCCTTTGCTGCACCGCAGACCTATCGCCAGGGGGCGCTAGCTGGTCAGCCCATCCACCTATCTTTGGTTGTAGGAGCCTTGTCGCGTTTACTCGCCATCCGCTATCTTGATCCGAGCGGTACGATTGCGGGGAGAGTTGTCTGAGCGATATCACGCCGGAGTTATTACAGAGCATACTGGCCGGGGACCCTGAAGAACTCAACGTTCATTTGACACTCGTTCAACAAGACGTTGCGATTGAAAATACTAAGGTGGCGCTCCATTGCCATTGTCTTACCGTTGATGCTGGCGGACATGTAAGAATTGCCCGCCTCGCTGAGTTCATGCGGGCAATGCTGGCTGACTACGCGATACCGAAAAGCAAGCTCGCCGCAGCCCGGGAGCGCGACATCAAGTTTCATTCCTCTGGAGCAGTAAGTCGCCTGCACCACGAGGCGATCAATCTCTTTACCGACCTCGCTAAGACTGGCGAAGGTGGCGAGATGCTATTGTCCGTTCTCTGCGAGCGCTTCCTGAAGATGCCGCAAGTGCTTTGCAAAATGGACCTCAAAACTGACTCAGCAGTTCACTATCATGGCGCTGACGGAGTCTACGCGAGAGTTACCGACGACGGCGTCATTAAGCTCTATTGGGCGGAGTCCAAGGTCTACGAGCATGTAACAGACGCAATTAGAGACTGCCTCACCAGCCTCTCCCCATTTCTTCTTGAGCCCGATAGCGAAGATGCCGGCCGCGAACGCGACCTCTTGCTGCTGAGCGACAAAGCAGACCTCAACAACCAAGAACTAACAAGCGCCTTCCGGAGGTATTTCGACAAGTCTTCACCTCAGTCTAACCGCGTTCAGTATTGCGGCGTTGCTCTCGTTGGCTTCGACGTAGAATTCTATCCAGACGAACACAAGAAAGCTTTCCCGGCTGAGATTGTTGCTGCCGCCCAAAGCGCTATCGAAGAATGGGCCGAGAAAGTCGGAAATCGAATTTCAAAGGAAAAGCTCGACAAGTTTGAGATCGAATTTCTTTGCGTTCCTATGCCTTCCGTCTCTGCATTCAGGGATGCGTTCCTTAAAGCACTTGGAAAAGCACCGTGAACGAGTCGGAGCTTCACGATTGGCTATTATCGGAGGGCATAAGAGATGACTTGGCTCTCGTAACGTTGGCGACCGTCACTTCGGAGTTTGGCTCTATTTCACTCCGAGAGAGCGTTGCAAAACAACTGCACGAACTCGATTGGGAGCGACTTATTCTCGCAGGCAGCTTACTGGCAAAATCCCACCATCGGGATCGAGTGGAAGCCGCACTTCGGATAGCAACCGCCGCGCTGAGCATTGGAGATCGCCGCAATGTTCGCGACGCAGGAGCGATCCTGCTTCAGAAATTATCAAATTATCGCGCAATACAGCTAGCATCAAAGCGCAACCTCCTTCAGCCGGACCTTGAAAGCCGCCTAGGTATCACAGCACGAATCGAGGCATTCGCTAGGAGTTTCGAGAACTCAATACTCGTCGAACACACAGGACAGTGGTTGCACGTCAATCCATTCCAACAAAGCTTTTGGAACGAGGCCCACCGACAAAATTCATGGATTTCAGCTTCGGCCCCGACGGCCTCGGGCAAGACCTTCCTTGTTCTCCAGTGGCTCGTTGACGAGATCAAAACTTCCGGGGCGCACGTCGCCGTCTATCTCGCGCCAACCCGCGCACTGGTCAGTGAGATCGAAGACAATCTCAACACGCTACTGAAGCGATCGGAAATTGAGGATATCGACGTGACGTCTCTACCTCTTTCCGCCAAATATGGTGACGCGAAGAATGGGACGAGAAAGGTAGTTTTTGTATTCACTCAGGAGCGATTGCATCTACTCGCGAATGTCCTGAATACAGATGTCAAGATCGACATCCTTGTGGCAGACGAGGCTCACAAGGTGGGCGATCGACTTCGTGGCGTGGTGCTGCAAGAAGCCTTGGAACGAGTGACGCGCAGCAATCCCCAGATCAGGATGATCTTCGTTAGTCCAGCGACCCAAAATCCAGAGACACTGCTGGACGATGCTCCTTCCACCACCGAGACACAGGCCATCGATAGCGACGTTCCGATGGTCCTTCAGAACGTTATTTTGGCAACCCAACGTCCCAGGCGCACCACCGATTGGGAGCTAAAGCTGCGACGGCCGAATAATGAACTTGTCTCAATAGGAACCCTCGTTCTTCCAGCACGTCCTACCTCGCAAAAAAAGAAGCTCGCGCTGATCGCTGCTGCCGCGGGCCAAAAGGGAGGCACTCTCGTCTACACCAATGGCGCCGCGGAAGCAGAAGAAGTTGCGTCGCTTCTCGGGCAGCTCGTCGACACCGCTACGCCCGAGATGGACCAAGAGTTAGCCGCTCTAGCCGACTTAGCTCGACGTGGTGTCCACGAGTCTTATCTACTCGTTTCGCTTGCGCGAAAGGGAGTCGCATTCCACTACGGCAACATGCCCTCTCTGTTGCGAGAAGAAATCGAGCGGCTCTTCCGCAAAGGGAAAATTCGGTTCCTCGTTTGCACGTCGACTTTGATCGAAGGGGTAAACTTGTCTTGCCGAACAATCGTTGTTCGGGGCCCACGGAAAGGCGTCGGGCAACCAATGGAACCACATGACTTTTGGAATCTAGCTGGTCGCGCTGGGCGATGGGGCAATGAGTTCCAAGGCAATATCGTATGTGTTGATCCTGAAGAACCGAACGCCTGGCCCGACGGTGTCCCTCAGAGAAAGCGCTATCCGATCGAAAGAGAAACCGACTATGTATTTCGGGATCGCGAAGCAATCCAAGAATTCATCGACGGTAGATGGCAGCGAGAAACATCCGGCCTAGGTCAGGTTTCTCAGCTGGAGCAAGTTTGCGGCTATCTTTTAACGCTTTACCTGCGGGAGGGCTCAATACTGTCCGCCCCCTTTGCGAAGCGACATGACCTAGAGTTTCTGCACTCAATCAATGCGTCGCTCGGTCAACTCTCTTCCAACATCTCGCTACCAGCCACACTCGCGGAGCGGCATTCAGGTGTAAATGCAGTTGGGATGCAGCATCTAATGAATTTCTTCAAAGCTTATCCGGGCGATGTTGAAGACCTATTGCCGGCTGCTCCTGAAAGCAGCGACGCCTTTCCTCGGCTCGTAAGAATATTCGAAACTATCAATGAGCATCTGTATCCAGCTTTCCAACCACCGACTCTTGTTCCGTTGCATGTGCTTGTCGTCATTGAGTGGCTAAAAGGATACTCATTGGCGTCGGTTATCAAAGCTCGGATTGCATATCAGAACCGCCGACGACGTCCGTTTAAGCTCCCTCAGCTCATTCGAAACACTATGGAGCTCATTGAGCAAGTAGCTCGATTTCGCGCACCCAAATATTTGTCCGCGTATATGGAGACGCTGAAGCTTCACCTCACTAGTGTAGGTCGCGAGGATCTCATCTCGACTGACATGGATGTCAGCGTCGCATTAGAGTTTGGGGTGTCGACCCGTACGCTTGTTTCACTAATTGAACTTGGGTTGTCTCGAATGACCGCCGTTGAACTCCACGATAAAATCGCACTCGACAATTTGGATCGCGATCAGGCCAGGAAGTGGATCGAGGACCACAATGACCAGTTTGACGGAATGAATATTCCCTCAGTCATATTGAGCGAGGTCCGAAGAAAAGTTCTTGGTATTTTTCCAGACGACGACGTCGCTTCGTCAGCCTCGGCGGACTGACCGTCGCGTCGGTGCGAAATCGCATTCTACTCGACAATCGCGCGCCAAGACTCGAAATTTCCTCGCTTTTTCAAGGCGTCACACCCTATCCAGTCACCTCAAAGAAAATATTCCTCTTCCCCCGACATCTCAACTCACGGGTAAAAACACCGCGTCCCACCTCCTCTAAGAGGAGCGTATCTCGATCGTCGCGGACGTTGAGTGCTGGATGCGGTGGGCGCGAGGGGTGCGCGAGACGACCGTGCCGCATGGCGGACGGTGAAGGTGTGTGGTCTTGACCAGCCAGTGGTGGATTCTTCTTTGCGTGATGACACGTGAAGCAAAACAATCCATCATAATGGGCATGGAGAGATGGATTGTTTCGTCGCTTTGCTTCTCGCAATGACGGCGGCATCCGCGGAGGCTGCAGCAAATTCGCTGACGGCTGCTGCCAATGACAGCGGTGTCATCACTCGCCGCAGCGCGAATCTCTGCTGATGCGCTGTTCGGGCGTGAAGAAACGCTTAACGCCCGCGCCTTAACCAATAAAGAAACCCTATGAATAAAGGCAAAAGCGGCTCCTCGCGCGCCCGTTAATCACAACATCACTGCGCATCATCACGAGCGCATGAGGCGCATGCAAAACGCCACGATCTCTTCCAGATATTAGTGTGCAAACAAGCCGTCCGACACGATTGCGATTCGACGCAGGCCAAGCCCGTATCGTCTCGAACACCGTGAGGGACATCACGGCCGGCACAACTGATTGTGAGGCATGTGCGCCGCACTCTTGGGAAGAAGCCTGGCCGTTCTTACATCACGTCCGAAGAACGACCCCGATAAAGGAATTCGTCAATGCAAGTTCGCGCAGCCGATCCGCGCGGAAGACTGGTGCCTGCGATTGCAACCGCCGCCGTGGCGGTGCTCGCGACGGCCGCCCTCGTCATCCTCGAATTCAACCCGCCCCGCAATGTGCAGGCCGCGGCCGAGCCCGGCATGATCACCTCCGCCGCCGCCAGCAGAGCCGGCGCCACCGTGCTGCCGACCGATCCGGTGACCACCGGCAGCGTGCGGTATCGTTAAGGATTCCGCTCTCTCATCACGTCGTCCCGGCGAAGGCCCATAGGCGCTAAGATAGTTTGATCATAGTCTGATAGTGGCGCTTATGTCTGGGTGGCTCGCGTAGATGTCGCCGGAGAGCGTGACTGGCTCTGCAGAGTAGAGCGATTGCGGGCTGTGGAATGATCGCTTGCCGTAGCGAAGCTACGAGCTGGCGCAGCAGACGCCACGTCACTGGGTGGGTCAGGCGGCGTCGGCCAAGCGGGGAGAGTCTTCGAGTTCGTCGACGAGCGGCTCGAGCAATAGAATGATCAGCAGATGAGCGAGGATATGGGGTCTGGCGGACCGCTCGTCGGTTCCGGGAGGTCCCTTCAGGCCAATCAGGCTTTTCAGCCGCTTGAAGCCGAGCTCAATGCGCCATCGCAGCCGATAGAGGGCGAGGATATCTGCAGTCGTGAAGTCCTCTGGCCTGAGTGAGGTCACCAGGATCACCCAATCTGCGGCGTCAAGTGTTTGCCTGGAGAGCTGATGACCTCCCTTTTGTGCAGTCCGGCGCGCCTTGCGTCGCGCAGCCGCAGCAGCTTGCGCCGGCTTCTTCGCGGCAACCAGACGCACTGCGAGCGGCGGCGCACCTGACTTGCGCTTTATCCAAATCGGCCGATCGATCAGGCCACGCGCCGAGGCGTTGCGCAGTTCGGCAGTGAGGTCAACAAGATTACCTTCGGCATCGAGCCAGCGCGCGCTCTTCCAGCCGGCCCGGATCACGAAGTCCGCATCGGCATCGACGAGATGCGCCATGCGCTCCGGTTGCAGATAGGCGCGATCGGCAAGACGGATCTCACCGGCAACCGCCGGTATCCGATCCAGCGTCTCGCCCGCTCGCTGATCGGTCAGTTCGAAGTGACCAAAGCGCTCCTGCGGAAGATCGAACGCGCTATGGATACGCCACACTGCGTTCTTGTTCCTGCCGCTCGTCCCAGCCTTGGGGACCGTCGTGGCGTCAACAATACGGATCAGACGACCGCGGCTCGCCTTCGGCGCCGCGGCGGCAAGCGCCTGCTCGACCAAGATTGCCAGCCAATCTCCGCACTGACGTAAGCGATACAACAGAGCCACGTTGGAGATATCGACAAGCCCAACCGACGTGGCCCATGCCGCCGTCAACCGCAGCCCTTTCTCACCAAGGCAATAAGCCAAGATCAGGCGCAGCAAGTCGACCGCATTGCTGATCTCCCGCGGACGGACAAACGCCTTCGTCTTGCGCGCGCTAATGTTCAGAGCCTCGGCTCCGCCAAGTCGGGCGACAACGCGCGCCCAATCTTTGTTCACAAGCGATTCGTGTGCCATTCCATCTTGGAATCACAAGCGAATCCAAGGCGCAAATCCTATTTTAGCGCCTATGGGCGAAGGCCGGGACCCATTACCCCGACTGGATGGCGTGGCGCGACGCTGGAGCCGCAGCCCGCTCCTGCAACAGGCTGCGGTGGTTATGGGTCCCGGCCTTCGCCGGGACGACGAGGAGGTTAGAGTCCGTTCGCCAACAAAGGCCGGGACGACCGGAGATTAGACGCCCCGCTCCAGCAACACCCGAAAATCCGCCCGCGCGCGCTGCGCCTCGGCGCGTGCGGCCTCCGACGCGTCGCCGAGACCAAAATAGCCGTGAATCAGCCCCTCGCCGGAATGATAGGTCACCGGCACGCCGGCCGCCTGCAACGCCTCGGCGTAGGCATGGCCCTCGTCGCGCAGCGGGTCGAACCAGGCTGTGGTGACCACCGCCGGTGCCACACCCGCAAGGCTCTTCGCGCGCAGCGGCGAGACGCGCCAGTCGGCGCCCTCAGCCTTGTCGGCGAGATAGTGCCCGCAGAACCACTGCATCGTCGCCCGCGTCAGGAAGTAGCCGTCCGCATTCTCGGCGCGTGACGGAAACTTGGCGTTCTCGCCCGGATCGGCGAAATTGCCGACCACGTCGGTGACGGGATAGACCAACAATTGCCCGGCGAGCCTGATCCCGGCGTCGCGGCAGGCCAGCGCGGTGGCGGCGGCGAGATTGCCGCCCGCGGAATCGCCGGCAACGCCGACGCGGGCGAGATCGCCGCCGAATTCATCGATCCGCGCGACCACGTCGCGGATCGCGGCGAACGCATCCTCGAAGGCCCCTGGAAAGTGCGTCTCCGGCGGGCGGCGGTAATCGACCGAGATCACGACAGCGCCGGTGTCGATCACGAGGTTGCGGGCCTGGCGATCATGCGTCTCGAGATCGCCGGCGACCCAGCCGCCGCCGTGGAAGAAGATCACGGTCGGCGCCGTGCCGCGGCCGTTGCGATAGAGCCGCGCGCCGAGCTTGCCGGCGGCGCCAGCGACCTCGATATCGCGTGCCACGTCGACCGGCGGCGGCGGCACCGCCTTGCGCGCCTCCGCCAACGCCCGGAGCGAATCGCGACAGCTCTGCGGCGTCATGGTTTCGGGATCGCGCAGCGGCAGCAGCGGGATGATCTTCTCAATGACGGGATCGAGCGGAAGCGGCATGGGAGTCCTTCAGTGCGAGTGCGTGGAGTTCAGGTGAGTTGCTTGGAAAGCGTGCCGGCCTCGATCGCTGCGATCTGCAGCGCGATGAAGCGGCTGTAGATGCGGGCCTGCGAGAACGCGCCGCCGGCGAACCAAAGGCCGGGCTGCGGCGTGCGTGTCCACATGTTGCGCAGCTCTTGCGTCGCATCGTCGAAGCCCCAGACCCGGCCGACGCGCTCGGCGACGTCCTCGCCGAACAATCTGCCGACCAGATGGTCCGGGCCCTTGTAGCCGGTAGCGAGCACGAACAGCTCGGCGCCGAGCGACGTGCCGTCCTTCAGCGCAAGACCGGTGGCGGTGATATCAGCGATGTCGGCGGCCTGGATCAGGCGAATCTTACCGTCGGCGATCAGCTCGGAGCAGCCGACATTGAAGTAATAGCCGCCGCCGCGGGAGCGGAACTTCAGCGGCCAGCCGGTGCCGTCCTCGCCGAACTCGAGCCGGAAGCCGGCGCGCTCCAGCCGCGACAGCAACGACGCATCGAGCCGCTTGACCTCGTCGGTGATGATCCTGTGCGCGATCTTCATCACCGGGAGCGGCACGCCGGAATTGAGGATGTCGCGCACCTCGATCGCCGGTCCGTCGCCGAGATAGGTCTTGTCGTAGAGCTGCGCGGGCTCGACATTGACCACCATGGTCGGGCTGCGCTGCACCATGGTGACGTCGGCACCGGCGGCGTGCAGCTCCTGGCAGATGTCATGCGCGCTGGTGCCGGTGCCAAACACGACGACCGAACGCCCCGCCCATTCGCGCCCGGCCGCGAAGGCGCTGGAGTGCAGCACCTTCCCCTCGAAATTCCCGATGCCGTCGATCCTGGGAATGTTCGGCGTGCCGCTGACGCTGGTCGCGAGCACGATGTGCTTCGGATGCAGCGTGCGCGGGCCGCTGGTCCCTTGCAGCGTCACGGTCCAGCGCTGCGTCGTATCGTCATAGCGCGCGCCCTCGAACGAGGTCTCGGTCCAGAAGTCGAGCTCCATGATGTCGACATAGCTCTCCAGCCAGTTCGCGATCTTGTCCTTCGGGATGTAGTCCGGAAAGCTCGGCGGGAACGGGAGGTAGCGAAACAGATTGACCGGCGTCTTGTTGTGCAGCTTGAGCCCGCGATAGCGCAGCCGCCAATTGTCGCCGATGCGCCGCTCGCGATCGACGATCAGGGCATCGAGCCCGATCCGCTTGCACTCGACCGCGGCCGCGATGCCGGCATGGCCGCCGCCGACAATCAGTACGTCAGGCTCGCGGTCGGCATAGGCGCGCGAGGCCTGCCGCTGCTCCAGCCAGTCGGGTGCGGCGAAATCGCGCGCGTGGGATTGCTCGGCAGTGCCGTCGGCGCGCGCCTCGCAGATGCGGTTGAAGTCGAGCATCGTGGAGAACGTCCACGCCGCGGAATTTCCGCCCCTCTCATGCAGCAGGCGGACCGCGCCGGTGCCGGGACCGTTCGACGTGTCGAAGGTGAAGACGGCCTCAATCACCTCGCGTCCGGCCACCACGGCCCGCCGCGGTATCAAGGCACGGTCATCGAGACGAAATCCGCGCGCGCCGGCCGCTTCAGCGCGCGCAAGCAGTTCGGCAACGACGCACTGCCGCCCGCTGAAGGTCGCAAACCGCCAGGAGATGCCGAAGATATTGCGCCAGTGGCTCTCGGGCGCAAACAGCGCGGCGAGAGCCTCGGCGGAGCGGCTCGCGAACGCCGCATCCAGCGCGCCGATCCATTGCTCGGCGGCAAGTTCAGGCGCGTCCTCCGTAGCCGGGTTCAGTTTGTCCAGCATGATCGTGCTTTCTCGGGAGCAGTTGCCGTCTATCTGACAACATGGTCCCGAAAAGCACAACCATCATGCCAAGCCTCATGCAACGTGTTGCGCCAGCCGCGCCGGCTCGGCCTCGCCCTCATCGCCGGCGGGCTCGACCTGCGGCGCAGGCGCCGCGGCGAGTTCCGCTGCTATTTCCTTGGCCAATGCAGTGGCGCCGACATAGTCGGTCTTGCCGGTGCCGAGCAGCGGCACCTTGTCGATGACGCGGATATCGGCCGGCACCGCGAGCTCGGAGGCGCCGACGCTCTTGGCCTGGCGCTGCATCGCGGCGCGGTCGGCGTCCTTCTGCGTGGTGAGCAGCACGATGCGTTCGCCCTTGCGCTGATCGGGCAGCGTGACCGCAACCGACATCGCCTGCGGCCAGATCGCAGCCGCGATCGCCTCCACCGCCGACAGCGAGACCATCTCGCCGGCGATCTTGGCGAAGCGCTTGGCACGACCCTTGATCGCGATGAAGCCCTGCGCGTCGACCGTGACGATGTCGCCGGTGTCGTGCCAGCCTTCAGGCAGCGGCTCGAGCACGCCGGGATTCTCGGCACGGAGATAGCCGAGCATCACGTTCGGGCCCTTCACCGACAGGCGGCCGCCTTCCTCGATGCCGGGGACCGGATCGAGACGGTACTGCATCAGCGGCGAGATGCGGCCGACGGTGCCCTGGCGATTGGCCATCGGCGTGTTCATCGCCAGCACCGGCGCGGTCTCGGTGACGCCATAGCCCTCGAGGATGCGGATGCCGTAGCGCTCCATGTAGATCTGCCGCGTGCGCTCCTTCACCGCCTCCGCACCGGCGATGACGAGCCGCAGCGTGCGGAAGTCATAGGCATGCGCCGAGCGGGCATAGCCGGTGAGGAAGGTGTCGGTGCCGAACAGGATCGTCGCGCCGGTCTGGTAGATCAGCTCAGGCACGATCCGGTAATGCAGCGGCGACGGATACATGAAGATCGGGATGCCGCCGAGGATCGGCATCATCATGCCGCCGGTCAAACCAAACGAGTGGAACACCGGCAGCACGTTGAACACCTTGTCGTTGGCATTGGCATCGACCCGTGCCAGCGCCTGCGCCGCGTTGGCGAGGATGTTGCGATGGGACAGCACGACGCCCTTCGGTGTGCCTTCCGAGCCCGAGGTAAACAGGATGACCGCGGGATCGTTGGCCTTGCGGGCGACGCGCGGCGCGATGCCGGCGCGGAAGCCCGCGACCTTGTCGGCGAGGCCGATGCCGGCCCTGACATCCTCGAGATAGACGACGCGCGCCTGGCGGGCGAGCGCCGCGATCAGCTTGTCGAGCTTGCCCTTCTCGATGAAGGCCTGCGAGGTCAGCACGGTCTTCACCTGCGCCGCCTTCATCGCCGCCAGCACATTGACTGGACCTGCCGAGAAGTTGAGCATCGCCGGCACGCGGCCGATGGTCTGCAGCGCCATGAACACGACGGCAACGCCGGCCGAGTTCGGCAGCAGCACCCCGACATTCTCGCCGACCGCGGTGCCCTGCTCGAGCTTGCGGCTCAGCACCTGGGCGCCGAGGATCAGCTTGCGATAGGTCAGCTTGGTGCCGAGCGCGTCCTCGATGATCGGCTTCCCGGTATCGCGGTCGCGATAGGCGTGGCCGAGGCCCTCGAACAGCGTATGGTCGAGCATCGC
The DNA here is from genome assembly GCF_054056795.1 of Bradyrhizobium sp. USDA 3315. NCBI lineage: Bacteria > Pseudomonadati > Pseudomonadota > Alphaproteobacteria > Hyphomicrobiales > Nitrobacteraceae > Bradyrhizobium > Bradyrhizobium sp. USDA 3315. The sequence continues at coordinate 1,421,108 of NZ_JBSRYP010000001.1, forward strand.
GTTCTGGACCATGGCGTTGATCATCACGTCCTGCAGCGCGGCGCCGGCGGCATTGCGGCGCGCCTTGCCCCTCAGCGACTGGTCGACCGGCAGCTTCACCGGCGGCAGGATCGAGATCGTCACCTTGGGGAACCAGGAGCGCTTGATCTCGCCATTCTTGAGATAGCTGAGATGCGAACGCTGCGCGCCCTCGATGCGGACCGGAACGACGACCGCATCGGCCTTGTCGGCGATCATCGCGGTGCCGTCATAGACCTTCATCAACGAACCGGAGACCGTGATGCGCCCTTCCGGGAAGATCACCACCGGCTCGCCGGCGGCGACCAGCTTGATCAGGTCGCGCGCGGCCAGCGGCTTGGTCGGGTCCATCGTGTAGTGCTTGATCATCTTCAGGAACGGCTTGGCCCACCACGCCTTGGAGATGCCGGTGTCGACCGCGAAGCTCGCATCGATCGGCAAGGTGGCGTGCAGCAGCGGGCCGTCGACCAGGCTGACATGGTTCGGCGCGATCAGCATCCGCGTACCCGATGGCGGCAGATTCTCCATGCCGCGCACCTCGACGCGGAACAGCGCCCGGAACAGCAGCGCGCCGAAGTCGCGCACGCCCTCCTTGCCCCACTTGCTCAGCACGAACCAGACGGTGCCGAAGCTCGCGACGGCGAGGCCGAAGAAAATCCAGGCGATCGGCAGGCCGATATATTGCAGGGCGCCGACGAACACCGCGCCGGCGACCATGAAGCCGGCCTGCAAAATGTTGCCTGCGGCGATGATGCGGGCGCGCTCGGACGGCGCGGTCCAGGCCTGCACGGCAGCGAACGACGGCACCACGAACAGGCCGCCGCCGAAGGCGAACAGGAAGAAGTCGGCCAGCATGCGGAAGCCGCCGAACGAGGTCGCGAATGCGGCCGCGGTGACGTCCTTGCCAAGCGAGGTGGTGGCGATCGCCCAGGCGAGGTCGAGGCCGACCACGCCCATCACGATGGCGCCGATCGGCACCAGCGCGAGGTTCGGGCGGACATGGCTCAGCTGCGCGGCGAACAGCGAGCCGGCGGCAATGCCGATCGCGAACACGGCAAGGCACAGCGTGACCACACCCTCGGTGCCGCCGACGCCTTCCTTGATCAGCGCGGGCAGCAGCGACAGCACGATCGCGCCGACCATCCAGAACCAGGACACGATCACCATGCCGTCCCACAGCCGCGGCTCGGCATAGAGCGACTTCAACAGGCGCACGGTCGAGGTCCAGGGATTTTTGGTGATCGGCAGATCCGGCGCGGACGGCTGCGTCACCGGGATCCGTGACGCAAAGCCCCAGGACAGCACCGACAGGCCGACCACGGCGGCACAGATCCAGCCCATGTGGCTGGCGCCGGCGACGAACATGCCGCCCGCGATGGTGCCGATCAGAATCGCCATGAAGGTTGCGCCCTCGACCAGCGCATTGCCGGTCGCGAGTTCGGACACCGACAGCTGGTCGGGCAGAACGGCATATTTCACTGGGCCGAACAGCGCCGCGACGATGCCGAACAGCGCCAGCGCGATGAACAGCAGCGGGATCGAATGAGTGAAGAAGCCGGCGGCGGCAAACGCCGCGGCGAAGATCTCGAAGAACTTCAGCCGGCGGGCGACGACGGATTTGATGTAGCGGTCGGCGAGCTCGCCGCCGAGCGCCGACAGCACGAAGAACGGAGCGATGAACACCGCCCCCGCGAGCTGGACCAGCGCCGGCCCCTGCTCGTTGGCGACGCCATACAGCAGCATGATGACGAGCGCGTTCTTCAGCACGTTGTCGTTCAACGCCGAGCAAAACTGCGACCAGAACAGCGGCGCGAAGCGGCGGGACGTCATCAATTCCTTGATCATGACCGGTTCCTTGGGTTAGCGCGCACGGCGCTGGCAGGCCTGCGAATTCGGGTGGCAGAGAATGGTGAGCGTGGAGAAAATGACGGGGATGCCGCAGCCTTTAGTCTTTTCCGCAACGTATCGGTTCGAAGGCGCGCAAAATCGGTCGCACCGGGACGTCGCGACATTGCCCGCCAGAGATGTACGAGACCTTATCCAGACCTGGGGTTGATCGACGCCGGACGGGCTCGCAGGGGACATGGTGAGCGCTTTGTTGAGGTTTCGCCGACAATTGCGGCCCGCGTGCTTCAGGTCAGTTCACTCAAGCCGCCGAACGGCGACCATCGGCAGTTGCGCGACTTGCAGCGGCCTCCGCTCGCAGCCGCCTGGCGCGGCGCGCGCCGATCCGCGCGCCGCTGCTCCAGGACGCCTGCGACGTCACAGGCGCGGGCAATCCGCTCGATCGGCGCGGTCGCCAGAGTGAGGACGGCGCGGCCGAAGTCCTTCACGAGCTCGATCGCGTCATCGACAAGGGTGGTGGTCAATTGAAGTGCTAGGGTCTGCATTTGAGTGGCCTCCTATGCCAACTTGAGCAACGCTCAAATTAGTAGTATGAAAATGAACATTGTTCAAGAAGAATCGCGACGAGACCGAAAAAAACTTCAGCGGCGAGCCTTGCTGATCGAGATCGCGCGCCGGTCAATCGCCACTAAAGGATTGAGATCACTCAAGGTTCGTGATGTCGCCGAGGCCGCCGGCTGCTCCATCGGCAGTGTCTATAATGAGTTCGGCGACTTCGACGGGTTGATCCTGACCGTGAACCGGGAGACCGTTCACGCCCTGACCACACGCCTCAAGGCGGTCCCGGCCGACGATCCCCTGCGCCAGCTACACGGACTTGCCGACGCCTATCTCGGCTTCGCCACCGAGCACGCCAATCTGCTGCGCTCGCTGTTCGAGCACCGGATGGAGGACGATCGGCCGTTTCCGGAAGACATCCTCACGATGGTGATGGACGCGTTCGCGCTGATGCATGCGCCGCTGCTCCGGTTGCTGCCCGATCGCGATCCCGGCGACGTCGCGCTGCTGTCGCGGACGATGTTCTCCGCGGTCCACGGCATCATCTCGCTCGGCCTCGAAGAGCGCATGGTCGCGGTCCCGCCTGAGATGCTGCGCGAGCGCCTCGCGCAGTTCGTCGACACGCATCTGGCGGGGCTCGGTGTTTCGCGGCGCGCGTAATCACACCGGATGCGCTTCGATCAGGTTTGATTGCGTGCAATGGGGCCTGGGTGGGCAAGGGTCCAGAGCGGTTCGAGGAACACGACACTGGTACCTCCCTCACGGAAGACGAGCTTGAACTCGATCCGCCCATCCGCGGTGATGGAGGCGGAATGCAGTCCGGTATTGCCGTCATAGCGCAAGACGTCGTCGACGACATATCCGGTGAAGCCGCCGGAAAAGCCCGGCCCGGGTACACGGCTGTGCGGCATCGCCGGGCCGTTCACGAGATAGCCGGTCGCGACACCGTCCCGATCGACATTGGTGACGATCATCATGAATTGGCGGTGCGAATTGATCCATCCCTGGTCACTCACCCACACGCCGAGAAAGCGGCGGACATTGTCCGGTACGTCGCTTGCCGGCGCGCGAACGCGATAGGCGGGAAGCGGCAGCTGCTTCTCGGCGGCCAGCGCGGTGATCCGCTCGACATCCTGCTCCGGCACGATGCCGTGATCCTGTGGCACAAGCCAGTGCGCCAATTCGGCCAGAGGATGCCACATCCCGTTGGCGAGCGGCGGCACGGATGCGAATGATGCGAAGGCGATCACCGACAGGCCGGCGATCATCAACCATCGGGGAAGCGCGGCCAAGCGTGCCGCGATGCCGCGGGGAGCGGACGTTCGGCGCGAGACGTTCTGCGATCCATGATCGTGCGGCGGCGGCACCGGCCTGGCGTCGAGGCGATAGCCGCGGCGAGACACCGTCTTGATGATGCGGTGGTCATCATCGCGCAGCTTCAGGCGCAGCTCGCGGATGCACTGGACGAGCGAGTCGTCCGAAACCGCGACGTTACCCCAGACCGCCTCGTGCAGATCCTGCTTGGATGCCAGCCGCCCGGCATTGCCGGCGAGATAGCCGAGCACCGCGAATGATTTCGGCCTGAGATCGAGATCGACGCCATCCACGCGGGCTACGCCGCGGGCGAGATCAAGCTCAAAGGAATCAAATATCAAAACGGATTCAGTCGCCGGGTCCATAGAGGTCACTCCATGCCCACAGACGGCACCAATCGGGAAAATTTAGCAGGAAATTCGCCGTTCTGTCACTTCTTCATCAGGACTTCCCTGGCGCGAAGCCGATAGTCGCGAACCGGCCCAGCATCATCTCCGGGCTCGCGGGAGGTTGGCCATGTCGAGTACCCGGTTTGCCATGTTGGTCGGGGCCGTTCTGGCGCTTGCGGCGGTGCGACCGGGACCCACCCAGGCGCAGGACGTCGTAAGGGTCGGGCTGGTGATGCCATTGACCGGCGTTCTGGGGCCGGTCGGCAAGCAGGCGGTCGCCGGGGCGCGGCTCTACATGGCGCAGCACGGTGACATGGTCGCCGGCCGCAAGATCGAATTGATCGTCCGGGACGATGCCAGCCTGCCCGACAATGCCAAGCGCATTGCGCAGGAGCTGATCGTCAACGACGAGGTCGCGATCCTCGGCGGCGGACTGACGCCGAGCGTGCTGGCGCTCGCGCCGCTTGCCAATGAGAGCAAGACGGCGACCGTCGTCATGGTATCGGGCACGTCGATCGTGACCGAACGGTCGCCTTACTTCGTGCGCACCAGCTGGACGCACGCGCAGCAGGCCAGCGTGCTGGCGGATTGGGCGGCGCGGAACGGATCGAAACGGGCCACCATCATAGCGTCCGACTGGGCACCCGGGCGCGAAGCCGCCGGCGTATTTTCGGCGAGCTTCACCGTGGCCGGCGGAACGATCGTCGAAGCGCTGAAAGTGCCGCTGGCCAACCCCGATTTCGCGCCGTTCCTGCAGCGCGCGCGGGATGGCAATCCCGACACCCTGTTCATTTTTGTCCCGACAGGCCAGGCCGGTATCCTGGCCAAGCAGTTTGTCGAGCGTGGGCTCGACAAGAGCGGGATCAAGCTGATCGGCCCCGGCGACATCGCCGACGACGAGGACCTGCCGGGCATGAGCGATGCGATGATCGGCATGATCACGGCGGGGTTCTACTCCGCCGCGCATCCATCCGACCTGAACCGCGACTATGTCGCGGCGTTTCGCAAGGCCAACGCGAATGTTCGACCGAACTTCATCAGCGTCAGCGCCTATGACGGCATGCATCTGATCTACGAGGCGCTGAAGGTGACCGGCGGCAAGACCAATGGCGATGCGCTGGTCGAAGCCATGAAGGGTATGGCCTGGGAAAGCCCGCGCGGCCCGATGTCGATCGACCCGAAGACGCGCGAAGTCGTCCACGACATCTACATTCGCAGGGTCGAGAAGGTCGGCGGCGAGCTCTACAGCGTCGAGCAGGAGACGTTCAAGGCGGTCAAGGACCCCACCAAGGTCGCGAACCGATGAGGGAGGCGCAGTAGCAGCTGATCCGGCTTGGCGCGTAGGCCTTTGCGGTGTCCCGGCATAGCGGGTGACGGCCGACACAGGACTTGCGTTCAGACCATCCCCCCTGCAACACGACCGATCCCGAGCCAGCAAACCAGCCTCGTCCAACGCCACTCCGACGCTTCAGGCGCGCGCCCGCGCAATCGTGCCGCCGACGATCTGCATGGCAACGCCGAGCACCCAGCCCGCCATGATGGCCGCGGTCCAGCCGATCTCCGGCTCGCTGCGCAGCACGACGACGCCAACCGAGAAGAACGCAACCATCGTCGCGAGGAAGGTCCCGATCGCGCCGAGCAGCTCCGCCGCGTCGATCTTGCGCATCGACGCCGTATCCTTCGGATGGAACAGCTTGGGGGGTGTATCGATGCCGAGATAGAAGCCGATCGCTCCGCCCAGCATCATGACGAGCAGGAACGCCTGCGAGGTCAGCGCCGAGACGCTCGAGCCGACATGGATGGCGACAAACAGACCGCTTGCGGCTCCCGCCAAAGCAAGGCCGAAGCGCTCAAGGACGTGGGCAAATTTTCTGACGTGGCTGCGCATGGCTGTGCCTCATCAATGAATTGCGCCGCTATTAGGCTAGGCCTTTTCGCAGCAACGCGAAAGCGGTCACCTCTCACATGGCCGCGACCACGTGACGCTTTGTGCGCTAGTTCACACCTATCGCGGCATGGAATGATTAAAGAGCGATCAAAGGTAGCAAACGATCCGGTCCCTGCTACGCTGCGCCATCCGCTTCATTCGTTTCAGCGAGCGTCTTTCAATGCCGAGTCCGAAGATCATTATTCTGTCCGATGGCACCGGCAACGCCGCTTCCAGCGTCTGGCGCACCAATGTCTGGCGGATCTTCCAGTCGCTCGATTTGCAGGGCAATACGCAGGCCGCCAAGTATGATGACGGCGTCGGCACGTCGAAATTCATTCCGCTGGCAATCCTCGGCGGCGCCTTCGGCTACGGTCTCAAGCGCAATATCCTCGACGCCTACAAGTTCATCTGCCGGAACTACGACCACGCGAACGATTCGAAGGTCTACCTGTTCGGATTCAGCCGCGGCGCGTTCACCGTGCGCACGCTCGCCGCACTCATCCTCGATCAGGGCCTGATCGTCGCGGACACTGAATCCGAGCTGCACGACGGCGCGGTGAAGGCCTATCGCGCATACCGGGCCGAGGGCTACCACTCGATCTGGCGCATCGAGGTGCTGTTCCGCGCGCTGCGCGACTATGTTCTTGTGCCGCTGTGGGATCGCCTTCGAGGCAACAAGCCGTATGCAAGGATCGCGCGGAAGCCGGTGCCAGCGATCGAATTCATCGGCATCTGGGACACCGTCGCGGCCTATGGCCTGCCGATCGACGAGATGACGCGCGGCATCTCCAACTGGGTGTGGCCGCTCGAACTGCCGAACCGGATTCTCAGCCCAAAGGTCAAGTGCGCGCGACACGCGCTGGCGCTCGACGACGAGCGCACGACCTTTCATCCGGTGCTCTGGACCGAGCAAGAGCCGGGACAGCCCGCGCCCGCGGTGCCGACCAGCATCGATGGCGAGCGCCTCGTCCAGGTCTGGTTCGTCGGAATGCATGCTAATGTCGGCGGCGGCTATCCGGACGACGCCGTCGCATTCGTGCCGCTGGCCTGGCTGGTCGACGAAGCCGTCAAGCGCGGCCTCGCATTCAAGAGCGCACCGATCGCCGACCCTGACGCGATCAAGTCAATCAAGTCCTCCGAGGACAAGGATGGCCGCCTCTACGATTCCCGGGCCGGCCTCGGCGCGTACTACCGGTACGGTCCGCGCAAGGTCGCCGACCTCTGCAACGATCCTTATGCCGGCGTCAGCGTGCCGATGCCGAAGATCCACGAGAGCGTGTTCGAGCGGATCGACAGCGGCGCCAATGCCTATGCCCCGATCGGACTTCCGCCGAACTACGTGGTCGTCTCGCGCAGCGGCCAGGTCACCCCGCTCGGCGCCAATACGTTTGAGACGCCTGCGGGCGCACCGGCGCGCTATGCCGCGCAGGAGAAGCTGTGGAACTACGTCTGGATGCGGCGGATCGCCTACTTCGCCACGCTGGCGGCGTCGCTGCATCTGGCCGCGTTCTGGCTGTTCCATAACCAGCACAAGGAGCACGAATTCAGCTCACCTGTCAGGATGATCTCTGAGCTGGTGCGCTTCGTTCAATCGTTTCTGCCCGATTCCTTTCATTGGTGGACCGATTGGTACGCCGGCAACCCGGAATGGTTCGCCGGCGGCATCCTCGCTGTCATCGTGCTGATGGGTGCAGGCAGTTCGCTCAGCGCCACGATTCGGGACAGGATGCGGATCATCTGGCGTGACCGCGCGAAGCCGACGCCACTCTCCGGGTTCATGCACGATGCGATCTATCGATTCCGTACCAGCGCGGTCTATCAGTGGATTCTCAATGTCGGAAAGCGGCATGTCGTCCCTTTCCTGCTCACGGCCCTGCTGGTCTGGTTCAGCGCGACGCTGGTCAGCCACTTCCTGTTCAATCTCGCCGATTCGACGGGGGCATTCTGCAAGGGCACTGCAACGGACAAGCTTGTCGCCGTCGACAAGGGCATCCCGCAGGATGCCGCCGACTTCGACACCGGCGCCATCTGTGCGCCGACCGGTCTCAAGGTGCGCACGGGATTCAAGTACGAGATCGCGATCACGATGTCGGAGCCATGGGAGGACGCCGGCCGCGCGGTGACGCCGATCGGATACCGGACCTCGACCATCGAAGGCACAAAGCAGTTGCGCGGCTATTTTGCGATCTTCCTGCGGCGGATCCTGTTCCGGCCGTGGTTCAGGCTGATCGCACGGGTCGGAGAGACCGGCGTCGACGAGTATTTCCTCGACCCCCTGCCGGTGTCGAACACCGACCCGCAGGTCTACAAGGCGAGGTTCACCGCTGATCGCAGCGGCGAGATCTTCCTCTACGTCAACCAGGCCGTCATCAGCCTGCCCTGGGTCTGCGGATGGTTCTACGTCGACCATAAGGGCAAGGCGAAGGTCACGGTGCGGCTGCTGTAGGGAGCCGCGATCGGGCCCACAGCATCGCGGCCCAACGGGTGCGCACGACGTGACCGATCTGTGATCCTGCCGACAGACCAGGTTGTAGATTGTCTGGCATACTCTCCTTGCTAGATCAGCTGCCCCGACGCCCGGAACGATCCGACGCGACTTCAGGGGTCGCCGGGCGACGTTGACGCGCCAGGTTCATGTCGACCGGATATTTCTCATCAGGGATTGGGAGCATCACCATGATTTCCACAATTCAGGCGTTCCCGACCACCGACGGCATCTTCGTGGTCTGGGAGGTCGCGGCAATGATCCCGGACTGCCTCGGCTTTGCGCTGTATCGTCAGCAGCAGGGCAAAAGTGCAACCGTGGTCGACACCTGGGTCGGGTTCGAGGACCAGGCGCAGGATCACAAGCCGGGCGAACATCGGCCGAGCACCGAATGGCCGGTGCAGAAGACGAACTGGACCGATTTCCTGGCGCCAACCGACACGCCGGTCCGCTATGGCGTCGTTCCGGTTCTCAAGGACGGCGCCGCCAAGGTGAAGCCCGCCTACAGTGCGCCAGCGACATGGACCGAATACGTCTCCGCAATGCCGTCGGGCCCGCTCAAGCCATGGTTCAACCGCGGCACGATCTCGGCGCAATGGCTGTCGCGCGCGATCGGCAAGGACAAGAAGCCGGCGCAAACCCTGGAGAAGGCGATCTCGACCAAGGGCAACAAGATCCGCGACTTCCTCAAGGGCCAGCTCGGCGCCCGCCTGCTGGCGCTGTTGGCCGATGCCAAGAAGAGCAAGCGCGACGTCTATCTCGCGCTCTACGAGCTCAACGACCCCGAGCTGATCGCCGCGCTGACCGCGATGAAGGGCAAGGCGCACGTCGTGCTCGGCAACAGCACAGGCAAGGCCGACGCCACCGCCAAGGACACCGAGAAGAACGCCGACGTGCTGAAGAAGGCCGGCGTCGACATCGTCCGCCGCAAGATCGCGCCGAGCCGTTACGCTCACAACAAGTTCGCGGTGTTCTGCGACGGCGCGCAGAAGCCGAAGGTGGTCTGGACCGGCAGCACCAACTGGACCCGGACCGGACTGTGCACCCAGAACAACAACGGGCTCGAGATCACCGACGACAAGGTCGCGGCGGCCTATCATGACCATTGGAAAGCGATCTACGCCGACGGCAGCAAGTCGCCGAAGGCGCTGGCCGTGGCCGGCGATCACGAATGGCCCTTCACCATCGGCAAGTCGAAGCTCAGCGTCTGGTTCACGCCCACCACCAGGAGCGGCGACCTCAAGGAAGCCACCAAGATGATCGAGGACACCGAGCATGGCGCGGTGTGCCTGATGCTCAATCCCGGCAACAAGGGCCTGCTCGGCCCGATCCTGGAGAAGGCGCAGGACAAGAAGCTCTATGTGCGCGGGGTGCTCAACAATTTCCCGGCGCAGGGCAAGGACAGCCCGAAGGATCAGCTGCAGCTCCTGGCCGGCGACGGACAGCAGCAGGTCTTCAAGGGCAAGCAGATCGCCGACGTGATCCGGCCCGCCGGCATCGACAAGACCGCGGACTGGTGGGAGCACGAGATCAAGAACACCGGCAAATTCATGATCGCCGTGCACAGCAAGGTGATCGTGCTGGATCCGGCCGGCAAGAACCCGGTGGTCATGACCGGCTCGCACAATTTCTCCGACCGCGCCAGCACCAAGAACGACGACAACCTCGTCATCATCAGGGGCGATTCGCAGCTGGCGCTGACCTATGCCGCGCGCATCGTCAGCATCTACGGACAGTATCGCTGGCAGGCCTGGCGCAACACGCCGGAGGGCCAGAAGGACAAGGGTCTGAAGCGCAGCGACACCTGGCTGAGCAACCGCATCGGCAAGGGCTGGGCGGAAACCGAAACGCGGTTCTGGCTCGGCACCACCTGACGCCGGCGATCCGTCGTGAACACGGGGCAGCGTTACCGCTGCCCCTTGTTATCCTCTCCGCCAAACCTACGCCGCGCGGCCGACCGAGGCGTCGAGATGCTTCAGCCGCGGCAGCACCTCTTGCTTCAGGAGCCGCAGCGAATTGTGCCAGGCTTCCGGCTTGTGCTTGTAGTCGAAGCCGAACACCAGGAGCACGCCGAATCCGCCGACCTCCTGGTAGATCTGCTCGATCTTCTCGGTGACCGTCGCGGGCGAGCCGACGATCCAGTTGTTGCGCGCGCAATATTCGACCGTGACGTCGCTGTCCGGCACGTCGGGCGAGGCCTTCAGGTAATCCTTGAAACCAAAGTGGCCGAGCAGCGGCAGGAAGTACTCGCCCATCATCCGGCCCATCATGTCGCCGGTCGACAGCTTCCATGCTTCTTCATCAGTGTCGGCGACGAATACCTCGCGCACCATTCGCCAATCCTTGCGGCTCGGCGTGCGGCCGGTCTTGGCCGCGCCCGCCTCCACCGAGTCCCAGTGGCTGCCGACATAGGCCGGGTTGAGGTTGAGGCTCATCGGAATGAAGCCGCGCTCGCCGGCGAGCTTCAGCGTGTCCGAATTCTTGGAGAGCCCCGCGACGCCAATCGGCGGATGCGGCGCTTGCTGAGGCTTGATATGCGGCTTGAGGAAATCGAACATCGTGTCCGGCTTGGTCACGGTCCAGAACTTGCCCTTGTGGGTCCAGGGAGCCGGCTCGGTCCACATCTTCAAAATGATCTCGAGCGCCTCGCGGGTCATGTCGCGGTTCTGTCCTGACATGCCGTCGACATTGAACATGGCCCAGTCGCTCGGCAGCCCGGAGGCCGCGACGCCGAAGTTGAGCCGCCCGTTCGAGAGGTGATCGAGCATCGCGACGCGGTTGGCGAGCTCTGCCGGGTGATGATACGGCAGCAGGAAGCCGCCGGGTCCGATGCGGATGTTCTTGGTCTGCAGCAGCGCCTGCGCGATCAACAGATCAGGCGACGGATGCGGCTCCCAGGGTGCGGTGTGGTGCTCGCCGATCCAGGCTTCCTGATAGCCGAGCTCGTCGAGCCAGCGCAGCACCTGCAGGTCCCAGTCGTGGCCCTCCTTCAATCCGCACTCCGGCGGATGCGACGGCATCGCGAAGTATCCGAGTTCCATGGGTTTCCTCTCTTTGTTCGATGCGTGTCTTGCGCACGCGCTTCGAGAGTACCTGCCCGGGCTGCGGCAGAACAATGGCCCTGTCGCATCAGCTCGCCCCGGATCTATGCGTAGGGCGTATCCTTCAGCATGATCGCGATACCGGAAAAGCTTCGCTCCATGATCCGCAGGAAGGTCTCGCGTGACGACGCAGCCGACCTGCGGGCCTTGTGCTCGCGAAGCCCTTCCGCATAGGCGACGGTCAGCGCCGTGACCACCATCGACGCGGCAAGCCGGGCATCGGCATCGGCGAGCGGGCGCTTGATGGCTGCCGCCAGCACCGTTGCGAGATCATCGACCAGTTCGTCACGCATCTCGCGCGCCCGCGCCGAGAGCGCCGGGCTCTCGGCGACGGTGCGCCAGAATTTCGCCGTTGCGTCGGTGAATTTCGCGAACGGATGCACGCGATCCGCCAGGCTGTGCACCAGCTTGCGGAGCGTCGCGATCGGCGCCTCGCCGGCCGGGCGCTCGGCAAAGGCGGCCCGCAGCAACTGACGGCTTTCCTCTTCACGGTCGAAGAACAGGTCTTCCTTGCGTGGAAAGTAATTGAACACAGTCATCCGGGAGACCTCGGCGGCCTCGGCGACTTCGGCCACCGAAACATTGTCGAAGCCGCGTTCCAGGAACAGCTCGGTGGCGACATCCGAGATCGCCTGGCGCGTCGCCTCCTTCTTCCGCTCGCGCAATCCGCCCTGATTTGACATGCGGGAATTTGTACCATAGTAAATATTATACTTAGTATAATTTTATGGTGACGGCGTGACGCGTGAACGAACCGATGTGGTTGTGGTCGGTGCCGGGCCGACCGGACTGCTGCTGGCGATCGAACTGACCCTGGGCGGCGCCGACGTGATCGTGATCGAGCGGCTGACCGAGCCCGACCAGACCATCAAGGCCGGCGCGATCGGCGCGCTGGCAGGCGAGGCACTGGAGCGCCGCGGCCTCGGCGACGCGATGAATGCGGTCGAACGCAGCATGGCGGACAGCATGTCCAGGCTCATGAAGGGCGCGGGCGATGCGAGCGAACTGCCGTTCAAGAAATTCGGCGGTCACTTCTCGGGCATTTTCCTGATCGACCAGACGCGTCAGCGCGAGCCGGACCGGCGGTTGCGCGGGGTGAACCAGCAAGCCCTGGAAACGATGCTCGCCGAGCGCGCCCACGCGCTCGGCATCGAGATCAGGCGCGGCTGCGAGTTGATCGATTTCGAGGATAGCGGCGACGGCGTCGTGGCGCGGACCAGGGACGCGTCCGGCGATGCCACGCTGCACGCGGCCTATCTGGTCGGCTGCGACGGCGGACGCAGCGCCGTGCGCAAGCGCGCGGGCTTCGCATTCCCCGGCACCGAACCGACCCTCACGGGACACCAGGCCATCGTCGATCTCGATCATCCGGATCGGCTTCTGCCGGTCGGCTGGCGACGGACGCCGGTCGGCATGATGGCGTATGGACCGATTCCTGGCCGGGTGTTCCTGGCCGAATTCGATGGGCCGCCGGCCGATCGCAGCGCGCCGGTCACGCGCGAGGAGATCGAGACCACCCTGCGCCGGATCAGCGGGGCCGACGTTCGCGTCACCGCCGTCAAGACCGCGACGCGATTCACCGACAATGCGCGGCAGGCCGACAGCTATCGCAGGGGCCGCGTCCTCTTGGCGGGCGATGCGGCGCATGTGCACTCGCCATTCGGCGGACAAGGCCTCAATCTCGGCCTGCTCGATGCGGTCAATCTCGGCTGGAAACTTGCGGCAGTCGTGTGCGATCGCATGCCCGAAAGCCTGCTCGACAGCTACACCGAAGAGCGGCATCCGATCGCGGCAAGGGTGCTCGCCAACACACGCGCCCAGGTCGCATTGATGCGACCTGATGTCATGACGGACGCCCTGCGCGAGATCGTTGCTGACCTGATGAGCCTTGACGAGGGCACCCGCTATTTCGGCGAAATGATCAGCGGCGTCAGGATCCGTTACGATCTCGGCAGCGACCATCCCTCGATCGGCCGGCTCTCCGGCAATTTTGCTCTCGGCGACGACGGCGCGGAAACAACCCTGTTCGATCAGATGGAGGACGGCAGGGCCGTGCTGGTCGATGCGACTGATGGAGCCGCGTCAGCGATCGCGGCACGCTGGGATATCTTCGTGCGATGCGTGCCGCGACGTAGCGGCGCTTCGCTGCTGATCCGCCCGGATGCCTGCATCGCCTGGGCGGCCGACGACGCCGACACGACGGGCCTCGACGCCGCGCTGACGCGCTGGTTCGGGCCCGCCATGCCGTGACCTCGCAAGCGAGGTGCGCTGTCAGCGCGTCCCGAACGTGGTCTTGCCGAACAGCGCCTTCTGCGTCGAGGGCTGCGAGCGCCAGTATTGCGGCGGTGCGCTCACCTCGCCGCCGAGCTCGGCGGCAGCGTGCCAGCCCCAGCGCGGGTCGTAGAGCATGCCGCGGGCGAGCGCGACCATATCGGCCTTGCCGGACGAGACGATCTCCTCCGCCTGCTTCGCTTCCGTGATCAGGCCGACCGCCATCGTGGTAACGCCGGTCGCCTCCTTGACCGCCAGCGCCGCCGGCACCTGGTAGCCCGGCCCGAGCGGGATCTTCTGCAACGGCGAGACGCCGCCGGAGGAGACATCCATCCAGTCGATGCCGCGCTTCTTCAGCTCCCTGGCAAACTCGATGGTCTGCGCAAGGTCCCAGGCGCCCTCGACCCAATCGGTCGCCGACACCCGCATGCCGATCGGCTTGTGATCCGGGAATACGGCGCGCACGGCATCGAACACTTCGAGCGGGAAGCGCATGCGGTTTTCCAGCGAGCCGCCATAGCGGTCGGTCCGCTTGTTGGCGATCGGCGACAGGAACTGGTGCAGCAGATAGCCGTGCGCGCCGTGCAGCTCGAGCGCATCGATGCCGAGCCGGTCGGCGCGCTTCGCCGACGCGACAAAGGCCTCGCGGATGCGCGTCAGGCCGGCGTCGTCGAGCGCCACCGGCGCGGCCTCGCCTTCCTTGTGCGGGACGTCAGATGGTCCGACCGTCTGCCAGCCGCCTTCGGCAATCGGGATCAACTGCCCGCCCTCCCAGGGGCGCTGGCTCGACGCCTTGCGGCCGGCATGGGCGAGTTGCATGGCGACCGCCGCTTTCGAATGCTTGCGCACCGAGGCCAGGATCGGCTTCAGCGCCGCCTCGTTGGCGTCATTGTAAAGACCGAGGCAGCCGGGCGTGATCCGCCCGATATCCTCGACATGGGTGGCCTCGATGCAGAACATCGCCGCGCCCGACAGGGCCAGCATGTTGATGTGGGTGAAGTGCCAGTCGTTGGCGGAGCCGTCGACGGCCGAATACTGGCACATCGGCGAGACCATGATGCGATTGGAGAGTTTCAGGTCGCGCAGTTCGATCGGAGAGAACAGGGTGCTCATGCGGCGGATATCCGGGATCGGGGAGAGGGCCCGGTTAAGATAGAGGCAGCACGGCCGATCACCAACCGTCCGGATGGCCGCGCAGGCCGGGGCGCAGATCAGCAATGTCCTGACGGGGTCCCTCCGGGCCGGCGCCCTCAGTCCACCAGCGTGAACTGCAGCAGCAGATTGCGCTGGATCAGGGAGAAATTGTCGTCGGAGACCATGGTCAGTACGGTCTCGCCCTCCTCCGTGACATGGGCGTCGATGCCTTCCATATTGTCGATCTCGTTGCCGAGATCGGCATTGAAGATCGCGGGGCCGTCGACCACGGCGCCGGGCGCGATATCGGACAGCGCGAGACGGCGGATGCGGATGCCGACGCCGCCGAACCAGGAGAATTTCCGCTCCAGAATCAACAGGCCGCCCGACGGCAGCAGGACCGCGTCGCTGATATCGAAATTCTCGCTGCGACGGACGCTGAACTGGCCCGGCGTCTTGCCGCCGACCAGGAAGGCGACCAAATTGCCGCTTGCATCGAGCCCGCGTTCCGAGAATGCGATGAGCGTACCGGCAAGCGGCTGGCCTTTCGGCACGAAGACGAGCCCCTCCAGCCCCTTGTTGTTGGGAAGCTTGCGTGCCGCCGGCGGCAGCGCAATCACCTCGCCGCGCGAGCGGGTAAAGCCCTTGGCGAAATCGAAGCGCAGCACCTGGTTGACCCGCTCGAGACCGACATAGGCGAACGAGCCGTCGAGCGCGAGCGATTCCGAATCATACCAGCCGCGGGTCGCGGTGATCGGCCTGCCGTCGGCGCCGAGCAGCGGTGCCGCTTCGACATCCTCGAGCCCGACCATCTCCCGGCCACGATAAACGATGCGGCCGGTGAACCAGCTGCCCTGGTCGCTGACCGCGATGAAGCGTTCGCCCTTGGCATCGAGCCGTAGCGCGGAGAGGCCGCCGAAGCCGGAGAACGACGAGGTCAGGATCAGACCGCTGCGATATTCCAGCGCGCCGAACCGCGTGCGCGCGCGGTCGCGGATGTCGAACGACGGCAGCGGCCGCGCGTTGACGTCGATCGAAACCGGTTCGTTGACCCGGTAGGGGCTCGGCCTCGCAGCCGGCCTCGGCGTTGCCGGCGGCTGGGTCGCGCTCTGCGCCTGCGCAAGACGCGGCAATGCGGCGGCCGACAGCCCCGCCGCCATACCCTGGAGGAAACGGCGGCGGCTAGGGGACGAGCGCATGTCTCACGAGTGGAGGCGGCGCCGGATGCCCGGCGCGGGCGCCGAGCCGTGGGTCTCGCTGAACAGCTCGGCGAGCTTTTCGGTGATGGCGCCGCCAAGCTCTTCGGCGTCCACGATGGTCACGGCGCGGCGATAGTAGCGCGTCACGTCGTGACCGATGCCGATCGCGATCAGCTCGACCGGCGAGCGGGTCTCGATCTCGTCGATGATGTGACGCAGATGCCGCTCGAGATAGTTGCCGGGATTGACCGACAGCGTGGAGTCGTCGACCGGCGCGCCGTCGGAGATCATCATCAGGATGCGGCGCTGCTCGGGGCGCGCGAGCAAGCGCTTGTGCGCCCAGTCGAGCGCCTCGCCGTCGATGTTCTCCTTGAGCAGGCCTTCGCGCATCATCAGCCCGAGGTTTTTCCGCGCGCGACGCCAGGGTGCGTCAGCCGACTTGTAGATGATGTGCCTGAGATCGTTGAGGCGGCCCGGATTGGCCGGCTTGCCGGCCGCGAGCCACGCCTCGCGCGACTGCCCGCCCTTCCAGGCGCGCGTGGTGAAGCCGAGGATCTCGACCTTGACGCCGCACCGCTCCAGCGTGCGCGCCAGAATGTCGGCGCAGGTGGCGGCGACCGTGATCGGGCGGCCGCGCATCGAGCCGGAGTTATCCAGCAGCAGCGTCACCACGGTGTCGCGGAAGGTCGCCTCCTTCTCATGCATGAAGGACAGCGGATGATAGGGATCGGTGACGACGCGCGACAGCCGCGCCGGATCGAGGATGCCCTCCTCGAGATCGAAATCCCAGGCGCGGTTCTGCTGCGCCATCAGCCGACGCTGCAAGCGGTTGGCGAGCCGCGCCACGATGCCCTGCAGATGCGCGAGCTGCTTGTCGAGATAGGAGCGCAGCCGCTCGAGCTCGTCGTGATCGCAAAGGTCTTCGGCGGCGATCACCTCGTCGAACTTCGGCGCGAAGGCGTGATATTCCGGACCGCGCGGCTCGTTCTGTCCGCGCGCATTCGGCCGCGTCGCCTCGCCCGGCGTCTCGTCGTCGCCGAGCTCGCCGTCGTCGAACGTGTCCGACGTGGAGGCCTGCGCGCTCTCCATCGCGCTTTCGCTCATCTCTTCCGCTGACGTCTGCGCCTGGTCGGCGCTCATCTCCTGCGCGGCGTCGGAGTCGGGCGAGCCCTCGGCGCCGGACTGATCGCTCTCGCCGTCCTGATTCTCGTCCTGGTCGTCGTCATCGTCCGAATCCATGTTGCGGTCGTCGCCGAGATCGAGCGCCGACAGCAGATCATGGACGAGGTCGCCGAACCTCGCCTGGTCCTCGGTGAAACGGCTGAGCTTGTCGAGCCGCGAGCCGATCTTGTCCTCCAGGGTCGGACGCCAGAGATCGACCATCTTCTTGGCGGCCGCGGGCGGGGCCATGCCGGTGAGACGCTCGCGCACCAGCATCGCCAGCGCATCCGACAGCGGCGCGTCGGCGCGGTCGGTGATCTCGTCATACTTGCCGCGGTGGAAATGATCGTCGAGCATCGCGGTGAGGTTCTTCGCGACGCCCGCCATCCGCCGCGAGCCGATCGCCTCGACGCGCGCCTGCTCGACCGCCTCGAACACGCCGCGCGCCTGCGGATTACCCGGCATCAGCTTGCGATGCACCTTGGGATCGTGACAGGCGATCTTGAGCGCGATCGAATCGGCGTGGCCGCGCACGATCGCCGCATCGCGCTTGGTCATCTTGCGCGCCGGCTCCGGCAGCCGCGCCTTGCCGGGCGCAAGCCCCGGGCGCTCGGCGGCGAAGGAGACCTCGAGCTCCGGCTTCTTGGCGATCGCCTTCAGGCACGCCGACACCGAGCGCTTGAACGGCTCGGTCGGCGCTTCCTTGGATCCGGGACGGAATTTGATGTTGGAGGTTGTCATAGCGATTTCGTAAACCAATGGCGCGTTACGCCGCCGGGATACCCCTCAATCGAACCGAACTCTTTATATCCGTTGGCGCGGTAGAAGCCCGGCGCCTGGAAGCTCATCGTATCCAGATAGGATCGCGTCGCTCCGAAGCGCCGCGCCTCGTCCTCGATCGCCTTGATCAGCTTCGCGCCAAAGCCCTTGTTGCGAAACTTCTGCTCCATCCAGAACAACTGGATGAACAACACCGCGGTCCAGACCTCGCCGACGATGCCGCCGACAATCTCGTCGCCTTGCCGCAGCGAGATGGCGAAGCGCTTGTACTTCTGCTTCCCCATCTTCTCGTTGTTGTAGTGGAGCAATCCGCCGAGCACCGCTTTCTTCGTCTGTGTGACTGTGCGCTCGACGGAGATTTTCGGCATGGACTAGCTGAGCGCCACGTTGACCGAGGATTCCGGCAGCTCGACGTTGAAGCAGCGCTGGTAGAACTCGGCGACCAGCGGCCGTTCCAGCTCGTCACACTTGTTGAGGAAGGTGACGCGGAACGCGAAGCCGATGTCGCTGAAGATGTCGGCGTTCTCGGCCCAGGTGATCACCGTGCGCGGGCTCATCACCGTCGACAGGTCGCCGTTGGCGAACGCGTTGCGGGTCAGATCCGCCAGCCGCACCATCTTGTTGACGATGTCGCGGCCTTCCTGGGTGCGATAGTGCTTCGCCTTCGCCAGCACGATCTCCACTTCCTCGTCATGGGCGAGGTAGTTCAGCGTGGTGACGATCGACCAGCGGTCCATCTGGCCCTGGTTGATCTGCTGGGTGCCGTGATAGAGGCCCGAGGTGTCGCCGAGGCCGACCGTGTTGGCGGTCGAGAACAGGCGGAACGCCGGATGCGGCTTGATCACCTTGTTCTGGTCGAGCAGCGTCAGGCGGCCGGAGACTTCCAGCACGCGCTGAATCACGAACATCACGTCCGGGCGGCCGGCGTCGTATTCGTCGAACACCAGCGCGATATTGTGCTGCAGCGCCCAGGGCAGGATGCCGTCGCGGAATTCGGTGACCTGCTTGCCTTCCTTGACCACGATCGCGTCCTTGCCGACGAGGTCGATACGGCTGATGTGGCTGTCGAGGTTGACGCGCACGCAGGGCCAGTTGAGGCGGGCCGCAACCTGCTCGATGTGGGTGGACTTGCCGGTGCCGTGATAGCCGGTGACCATCACGCGGCGGTTCTTGGCAAAGCCCGCGAGGATCGCGAGCGTGGTGGCGCGGTCGAAGCGGTAGTCGCTGTCGACTTCCGGCACATGCGGATCGACTTCGGAATAGGCGGGAACTTCCAGGTCGCTATCGATCCCGAAGACCTGCCGGACCGACACCTTCATGTCGGGCAAGCCGACGGGTTCCTGAGCTTTGGTCTGGACGGCGGTCGTCATTCATCCTCCGAGGTCCCGGGCGTTCCCGAAACCAGATTAATCGTTTGGCTGCGGATGGGGTGCTTCGCATAAGCCTAGCAGAGAGCAACGGTTGGCAGAAGCCCGCGAGCAAATCAAAGTTCCGTTGTTCTATCATAAAGATAGGAGCGAAACTCGGTTTTTGGAAGGCTGCCCTGCAAATCCCGCCGTACTTTTGCCGCAGCACCACGACGGCCGGCCCGGGCCGGGCACTTTTCAGCCCGGCGGGGAGTTGTTAGCTCTCAAATCGATAACACCGCCACATGGGAATTTTGTGACTTCATTCCTTGACCCTTTGATCGCGTTCGTTTCGGCCCATGCCTGGCTTGCCTATCTGACGCTGTTTCTGGCCGCCCTGCTGGAGGCGGTGCCGGTGGTCGGCTCCCTGGTGCCGGGGTCGACCATCATCCTGGCGTTGAGCGCGCTGGTGCCGGGCGGCGAATTGAAGCTGTTGCCGGTGCTCGCCGCGGCGGCCGCCGGCGCGATGCTCGGCGACGGCACCGCCTACCTGATCGGCCACCGCAGCCAGCGCGAGATACTGTCGGCCTGGCCGCTTTCCAACTACCCGCGCGTGGTGGCGCAGAGCGAGGCCTTCTTCAACCGCTGGGGCGTGCTCGCGGTGTTCTTCGCCCGCTTCGTGCCGCCGATCCGCGCCTTCGTGCCGATCACGGCCGGCGCGCTCGGCATGCCGCCGGCGCGCTTCTACGCGGTCAACATCCCCGCGATCCTGCTCTGGGCGCCGGCGCATGTGCTGCCCGGCGTGCTCGCCGTCACCGCGCTGCACGACTATGCCGGCCTGCCGCATCACGGCCATGTCGGCAAGCATCTCTGGATGTTTGCGGTCGCGGGCGGCGCCGTGATCCTGGCGCTGGTCGCCTGGACCATCCGCCGCCGGCATGGCGGCAGCCTGATCGAACCGGCCAAGCCGGCGAAATAATTCCTTTCACTTGCGCATGATCTTCTCGGAAAACCGGTCTCCACTTTTCCGGATCATGCGCTAGATGCTGTTGGTCGTTCCCGCCCGCCCGGGCGCCGGTCCGACATAGCGCGCGCGAGGCCTGATCAACTTGCCGAGTTGAAGCTGCTCGCTGGCATGTGCGATCCAGCCGACGCTGCGCGCCATCGCAAACAGCGCGAGTTCGCTGCCCGCTGGCATCCGCAGCGCATGCACCAGCACCGCCAGCGCGTAATCGATATTGACGAATTCGCCGGTCGCCTCCGCGATCCGCTCCGGCACTTCCCTGGTGAATTTGCGCGGCGCGCCGGCCCGCGTCAGCGCTTCGAGCAGCGAGATCGCACGCGGATCGCCCTTCTTGTAGACGCCGTGCCCAAAGCCGGCGAAACGCTCGCCAAGCGCGACCCGCTCACGAACCACCGGCGCAACGTCATTGTCGAGCATCGTCTTGACGAGGCGCGAGGCGAGCACGCCGGCACCGCCATGCATCGGTCCCTTCAACGCGACGAGACCCGCGATCACGGCGTCGTACAAATTAAGCCCGGTCGATGCCGCGCAGCGCGCGGTGAAGGTCGACGCATTCAGTTCGTGATCGGCGAGCAGCACCAGCGCGCGGCGGATCAGGTCGGGCGCGTGCTTGTTGCCTGGCGTCCAAACCTGCGCCACCTGCTCGTGCAGCGGCTCGTTCGATGGCGCAGCGTTCAGCATGGTCGCGACCAGCAGCCGCAGGATGCGGCCGCCGACCATGGCGCGGCCGTCCGGCGCGCGCGTGAAGGCGCCGGGATCGGCGCTTGCCGCCAGCGCCAGCACCGCGACCGTGCGGTCGATCGGCTGGGCGCGGCGCGCGGCCTCAGCGATCGCGCGCATTTCGTCCGAGAGGTGCGGGCAATTGTCCGGTGCGAACGGATCGACGCCGGTGACATCCCACAGCAGCGTCGCGGTGTGCTCCAGCGTGTCGCGCTCGGCGAGCTCGACGCAGTTGACGCCGCGATAGATCGGGCCTTGCTCGGTGATGGTTGCGATCGCCGAATCCATCACCGGCAGGTCGGCGTCGAAATTACGGAAGCCCCGCGGCTCCGGCGACGGCACGCGGCGCTCCTTCAACCCCCTGATGTCCTCGGCGCGGTAGCGGTGGCTGCGCGAATCCGGCGACGGCTCTGAGCGGATCAGCCCGCGGCTGACATAAGCGTAGAGGGTCGCCGGCGAGATCGCGAGCTCGGCGGCGGCTTCGCGAGCGGAGAGGTAAAGCTCGGCGGATTTTTTCATATTGATTTATATAATCAAGATTGATCAACTCGTCGAGAGGCCTGACCTTGAAGGGGTGAAGCAAGGAGATCAGGCCATGAATATGCACCTCACCAAGAGCCAGATCGGTCTGGACGGCGTTCCTGCCGCCGAGACCGTGTTGAGCCATGTCGACGGCGAGCGCGGCGAATTGATCATCGCCGGCGAGCACGTCGCCGACCTCGCGGGCAAGTCGAGCTTCGAGGGCGTCACGGCGCGGCTGTGGAACGGCGCCACCGGCAAGTCGCTGAGTGAAGCCAATGTCCGCGCCAGCCTCGGCGCCGCCCGCGAACGCGCCTTCGCCCGCCTGCCGGACCTGCTGCCGGCGACGCGCGGCATGTCGATCGTCGACGGCTTCCGGGCCGCGATCGCGGGCCTGCGCGGCGAGAGCGGGCTGGAGCATGAGGCGACCATCGTCGGCGCCTTCCCGGTGATCGCGGGCGCCCTGGTCCAGCACGCCAAGGGACATGACCCGATCGCGCCGGACCCGAATGCCGGCCACGCCGCCGACACGCTGCGGATGCTGCTGGGCCGCAAGGTCGAGCCGCGCGAGGTCGCCGCGCTCGACGCCTATCTCGTCACCGTCTGCGATCACGGCATGAATGCGTCGACCTTCACCACACGGGTGATCGCCTCGACGCAGGCCGACCTGTTCGCGGCGATCACCGGCGGCTATTGCGCGCTGACCGGCCCGCTGCATGGCGGCGCACCTGAGCCGGTGCTCGAAATGCTGGACGCGATCGGCACACGCGAGCGCATCAAGCCCTGGGTTGACGGCGCGCTGGCGCACGGCGAACGGCTGATGGGGTTCGGTCACCGGGTCTATCGCGTGCGCGACCCGCGCGCCGACGTGCTGAAGATCGCGATCGAGCGCCTCGAGACCAGTGGTGCCGACCTGCCGTTTGCCGGCGAGGTCGAGGCCTACATCCGCGAGGCGCTGCGGAAGAAGAATCCGGAGCGGCCGCTGGAAACCAATGTCGAGTTCTTCACCGCGATCCTGCTCGATGGGCTGGAAATCCCGCGGCATGCGTTCACGCCGATCTTCGCCACGGCGCGCGCTGCCGGCTGGACCGCGCACGCGCTTGAGCAGCGGCGCACCGGGCGCCTGATCCGGCCGAGTTCGTCCTATGTCGGGGCAGTGCCGAACGGGTGAGAGCTAGACCGTTTCAACGCTTGCGACGGCGGAGCTACATATTCCGCCGTCGTCCCTGCGAAAGCAGGGACCCATACGCCGCGGCCCATCGATGGGGCAATCGGGCAGACATCTTGTGCAAACGATAACGGCCGGTGGTTATGGGCCCCTGCTCCCGTGCGCAACTGCGCACTAGGCAGGGGCGACGGAGGCAAGACTTCAGGCCTCGCGCACCACGGTCTTCAGATAATTGTACGCCTTGATGATCTCGATCAGGCGATCCTCGGTGGAGCGGTCGCCGCCATTGGCGTCGGGGTGGTGCTGCTTGACCAGCGCCTTGTACTTCGACTTGACGTCTTCGAGCGTCGCCTCGGCCCCTAGCCCCATCACCTGCAGCGCCTTGCGCTCGGCGTTCATGATTTTGCGGGTCTCGGGCTTGGGCTCCGCGCCGCCCGGTCCGGGGCGCCAGCGGCCGCGGCCGTTGAGCTCGGAGAATACGTGGAACGGATCGGAGGCGGCATCGAGACCGCTCTCGCCCTTCTTGCCGTTGTTGGCACCCATCTTCCAGGTCGGACGGTGGCCGGTCAGCGCGTCCTTCTGGTAGCGCGCGACGTCGTCAGGATTCATACCCTGGAAGAAATTGTAGGACTGGTTGTATTCACGGACGTGGTCGAGACAGAAGTGCCAATACTCGCGCGAATTCTCGCGGCCTTTCGGGGCGCGATGCGCGCCCTTGTTCTGGCAACCCGCCCACTCGCAGGTCACGGCCTGCTCGCCGGCCTGCGCCTGGCGCTTCGCACTCACCTTGGTCGGCTTGATGCGAATGGAGTCGAAGAATTTTGATGAATCGATCGGCATGTTCTCTTTGACTACGCAATGCACAAATCTTCAAGTCTTGACATTGCGCGGACCTCGTTTCCCGCTTGCACCATTGACGAAAAGCTGTCGCGAACCTAACTCCGCCGCCATGAGCACCAAAGACGCTATCATAAACAAGTTGCGTGAAGCTTTCTTGCCGGAAAGCCTCGACGTCGTCGACGAGTCACATCTGCATGAGGGCCACGCCGGCCACAGGCCAGGCGGGGAGACGCACTTTCGGGTATATATTGTGTCTCCGGCCTTCGAAGGGAAGAGCCGGATCGAACGCCATCGCATGATAAATGCGACGCTGGCGCAGGAACTCGCCGGCTCGGTGCATGCGCTGGCGATCCACGCCCACGGCCCCGGGGAAAAGCCGCGCTAGTGCGCGCTTGCCTCAAGACGAAGCGGCGGTTTTCCTTTATGAGAACAGGATGGACCTGCTCCCTGCGTGAGCAGGTGAAACTAAGGATTGCACCGCCACGCATGATATGGGGCCATTGATGATCCCTAGCTGGCCACGTTTCCGGTCGATCGTCACCGCCGCCGGCCTGCTCCTGATATGCGCGATGCGCCCGGCCTCGGCGCTGGACATGCCGAGCCCGTTCGTCCAGGAGGTGCTGATCAAGAGCATCCTGGTCTCGCTCAACGATGCGGTGGCGGCGAACAATTTCACCGTGTTCCACGCCAAGATCTCAAAGCCGTTCCGCGACCAGTTTCCACCCGACAAGCTCAAGACCATCTTCAAGGATCTGGTCGACAAGCACGCGGTGTTCGACGCCGTAGTCGCCAAGCCGATCGTTCTCGACGAGGACGCCAAGATCGACGACAAGGGCGTGCTGCGGCTGAAGGGTCATTTCGACACCACGCCCAAGCAGGTGAAGTATCAGCTCGGCTTCATCCCTTCCGACGGCGCCTGGAAGCTGTCCGGTATCTCGATTGATATCGAGTAGGCCAACGCCGCTGCCTGATCCGTCATCCCCGCGCAAAGGCTGCGCCTTTGTCGCTGGAGGAGCCGCGAAGCGGCGTCTCGAAGGATGCACGGCCCGGCTGGTGGCCGTCGACCCTTGGAGACGCCGCTTCGCGGCTCCTCCAGCGACAACGGCGAAGCCGTTGCGCGGGGGTGACGGTGATAGATTGGTCCCGACCGCACAGCGCTAGAACGCCGTCCCCGCCCGCTTCGGCTTCTTCTCCTCCAGCTCGGTCTCGCGCGGGACGGCGACGATGCGCAGCGCGGTGATGCGGTTGCGCTCGCGGCGGAGCACGCGGAAGCGGAAGCCGTGGAAGGTGAAGCTCTGGCCGCGCTCCGGGATCGAGCGCGCCTCGTGGATCACGAGGCCGGCGACGGTGGTCGCCTCCTCGTCCGGCAGGCGCCAGTCCATCGCGCGGTTGAGATCGCGGATCGGCACCGAGCCGTCGACCACGACCGAGCCGTCCGGCTGCGCCCGCACGCCGGCAACGACGACGTCATGCTCGTCGGAGATGTCGCCGACGATCTCCTCCAGAATGTCCTCCAGCGTCACCATGCCTTCGACCTCGCCATACTCGTCGACCACGAGGGCGAAGTGGGTCTTGCGGCGACGGAACGCCTTCAGCTGTTCGGAGACCGGACGCATCTCCGGCACGAACCAGGGCGGCAGCGCGATCGCGGAGGCATCGATCGCCGACATGTCACCCTCGTTGGCGCGCATCGCGCGCAGCAGGTCCTTGGCGTGGAGCACGCCGACGATGTTCTCCGGCTTCTCCCGCCACAGCGGGATGCGGGTGTATTCGCTCGCCAGCACCTCGCGCACCAGTTCCTCGGGCGGCAGGTCGGCGTTGACCATGGTCATCTCGGTGCGATGGACCATGACGTCGGAGACCTGCAGCTCGCTGAGATCCAGCAACCCGCCGAGCATGTCGCGATCCTGCTTCTCGACCTTGCCCTCGTGATGCAACAGATCGACCGCACCGCGCAGACGTTCGGTCGGCGACAGCACCGCCTGATGCGCCCCGACCTTGATGCCGAGCAGCTTCATCAGCGCCAGCACGATGGTCTCGATGATGGTGAGCAGCGGCCCCAGCACGAAGATCGTCAGCCGCATCGGCCGCGCGACCAAAAGCGAGATGCGGTCGGGCGCGTTGATCGCGATGGTCTTGGGCAGCACCTCGGCAAACACCACGACCATCACGGTCATGACAGCGGTGGCATAGAGCACGCCGACGTCGCCAAACCAGGCGGTGAACACGCCGGTCGCCAGCGCCGAGGCGCCGATATTGGCGATGTTGTTGCCGAGCAGCAGCGCGCCGATCATGCGCTCGCGCATGTTGACCAGCTTGGAGACCACACCGGCATCGGTGTTGCCCTGCTTCGACAGCCGCAGCATGCTGGCGCGCGAGGCGCCGGTCAGCGCCGTCTCACTCGCCGCGAAAAACGCCGAGATGAACAGGCAGAGCAGCACGATCGAGAAGGTGAACCATCCCACTGAACTGATCCGTGGCTAGAGCATGATCCGGAAAAGTGTGTAGCGGTTTTCCGAAAAGATCATGCTCAAATCAAAAAGATAGAGCGGGATGACGATCCGAAGGAGAGGCATCCCGGTCTAGGCCTTCAGCTTGGCTTGCAGGAAGTCGCGCACCGGCTGCGGCTCGACATTGTTGGCGATCACGGCGCGGCCGACGGCCTCCAGCAGGATGAAGGTGAGCTTGCCGCGCTTGACCTTCTTGTCCTGCGCCATCAGCGCCAGCAGCGCGTCGGCGTCGGCAAGGCCTTCCTGCGCGAAGCCTGCGATATCCTGCAGGCGCGTCGGCAATCCGACCGCGGACAGATGACGCGCGATGCGCCCCGCATCGTCGGACGAAATCATGCCGAGCTGCGCCGAGAATTCCGCCGCCAGCACCATGCCGACCGCGACGCCCTCGCCGTGGAACAGCCGGTCGGAGAAGCCGGTTGCGGCTTCCAGCGCATGGCCGAAGGTATGGCCGAGATTGAGCAGCGCCCGCTCGCCGGTCTCGCGCTCGTCGCGCGAGACGACGCCCGCCTTGGCGCGGCAGGAGGTTGCGATCGCGTGCTCGCGCCCGGCGCCGCCGGCGAAGATGTCGGTGTGGTTCTTCTCGAGCCAGCCGAAGAAGGCCTCGTCGCCGAGGATGCCGTATTTCGCGACCTCGGCGTAGCCGGCGCGGAACTGGCGCGGCGACAGCGTGTCGAGCACCGAGGTGTCGGCGATGACCAGCACCGGCTGGTGGAATGCGCCGATCAGGTTCTTGCCCTGCGGCGAGTTGATGCCGGTCTTGCCGCCGACGGAGGAATCGACCTGCGCCAGCAGCGAGGTCGGCACCTGCACGAAATCGACGCCGCGGCGCAGGATCGCGGCCGCGAAGCCGGCGAGATCGCCGACCACGCCGCCGCCGAGCGCGATGACGAGGTCATTGCGCTC
Source organism: Bradyrhizobium sp. USDA 3315 (assembly GCF_054056795.1). Classification (NCBI taxonomy): domain Bacteria; kingdom Pseudomonadati; phylum Pseudomonadota; class Alphaproteobacteria; order Hyphomicrobiales; family Nitrobacteraceae; genus Bradyrhizobium; species Bradyrhizobium sp. USDA 3315. The sequence goes on from NZ_JBSRYP010000001.1 coordinate 1,448,326, forward strand.
GATCTTCGCCGCGATCAGCGCTTCGCTGACCTCGGTCAGCGTGGCATAGCTCTTCGAGCCCTCGCCCTCCTCGACGACGATCCGCGACGTCGGCACCCCCGCGGCGGCGAGCGACGCCTCGGCCGGCTCCAGCCAGTGCTTGGCGACGGTGCGGTCGGTGACGATGGCGGTGCGCACGCCGGGCCGCAGCGCCGCGACACGTTCGCCAAGTGACTGCAGCACGTCGCGGCCGATCACGATGTCATAGGCGCGGTCGCCGAGCGCGACGTCGACGGTAACTGAGGCAGAATGTTTCAAGGGCGCAGTCATGAGGTCGCGTTCAATCCATCACAGGTGGTTGCTCGTCGGCCGGACGCGCACCGCACAGATGCGCATGCAGGGCCTCGAGGCATTCGTCGACGATGCGGTCGTGCGGCACGTCGCGCGAGGCAATCGTCAAATCGGCGGTGCCGTAGACCGGCTCGCGCTCGCTGAGCAGGCGGTTGACGGTCGCTTCGGGGTCGGGGGTGTGCAACAGCGGACGATCGGCGCGGCGGCGCACCCGGCGCATGATGATATCACTGTCGGCCTTGAGCCAGATCGAGATCGCGCGGTCGCGGATCCGGTTGCGGGTCTCCTCGCGCATGAAGGCGCCGCCGCCGGTCGCCAGCACGACCGGGCCATTGCCGAGGATGCGGGCGATCACCCGCGCCTCACCGTCTCGGAAATACGGCTCGCCCTTGCTCTCGAAGATCTCCGGGATCGTCATGTCCGCCGCCGCCTCGATCTCGGTGTCGGCATCGGTGAACGGCAGCTTGAGTCGCGCGGCCACCCGCCGGCCGATGGTCGACTTGCCGGCCCCCATCATGCCGACCAGCACGATCGACCTCGTCCCCAGTGCGGCCGCGATGTCGGCCTCCAGGGTCGGGTGGGTGGGCGCCGGGACGGCTGCGTCGGACATCAAAAAGCTCGGATATTGGGACGAATTGTTCAGAATTCGAGCCACCTATACTACCCCCGGCGACACCCTTACCAGCGACTCTTGCAACCGCGCGGGGAACATGTTGGATGATTTCATTGGTTAATTCGCCGCCCGAGTCGCTTCCATGCCCAGCCTGTTCCGCTTCCTGACGGTCGTCGCCGTGATTTTCGGGATCGGCTACGGCATCGTCTTCGCGCTGGCCAATTTCGTGCACCCGAAACCGCGGGAAATGACGGTGACCATCCCACCGGATAAGTTCCTCAAGAAATAGACGCTATGATTCCGGCATGCCCGCTGCTGCCAAAAATCCCTCCAAGACCCTCGCCAAGTCCTCCGACGCCAGACTGACCGCGTTGTTCCTCGACATGCTCGCCGCGGAACAAGGCGCCGGCGCCAACACGCTCGACGCCTACCGACGCGACCTCACCGATTTCTCCGACTACCTCGCCCAAGCCGGCGCCGATTTCACCAGCGCCGACACCGAGACGCTGCGTGACTACCTCGCCGACCTCGATGTCAGAGGCTTCAAGTCGACCAGCGTGGCGCGGCGGCTGTCGGCGATGCGGCATCTCTACCGTTTCCTGCTCAATGAGCGGGTCCGCACCGACGATCCGGCCGCGATCCTGTCCGGCCCGAAGCGCGGCCGCGGCCTGCCCAAGGTGCTGTCGATCGCCGATGTCGACCGCATGCTGACCCGCGCCAAGGAACTGACCCAGACCGACGTCTCGCCGGCGCAGCGGCTGCGCGCGCTGCGGCTGTATTGCCTGCTCGAGGTGCTCTACGCCACCGGCCTGCGCGTCTCCGAGCTGGTGTCGCTGCCGGTCTCGGCGGCGCGGCGCGATGCGCGGATGATCGTGGTGCGCGGCAAGGGCAACAAGGAGCGGCTGGTGCCGCTGAACGACGCCTCGCGCCAGGCGATGGCAGACTATCTCGCAGCGCTGGAGGTGATGCAGCCGAAGGCGAAGAAGGCCGCGCCGGCGAAATGGCTGTTTCCGTCCTCCGGCGAGAGCGGCCATCTGACCCGGCAGCATTTCGCCCGCGATCTGAAGGAGCTCGCGAGCGCCTCCGGCCTTGCGCCGCGGCTGGTCTCCCCGCACGTGCTGCGTCATGCGTTTGCCAGCCATCTGCTGCACAATGGCGCGGACCTGCGCATCGTGCAGACCCTGCTCGGCCACACCGACATCTCGACCACCCAGATCTACACCCATGTGGTCGAGGAGCGGCTGAAGAGCCTGGTCCGCGACCTGCACCCGTTGGCGGAGAAGTCCTAGGGATCCGTAGCCCGGATGAAGCGCAGCGAAATCCGGGATCGGTCTCACCGCGGACGCAGTCTCCCCGGATTACGCTTCGCTTCATCCGGGCTACGCGCGTGGAGACCTCGATACCTTCATCTGATCCGCCTTGACTTCCGCTTCGTCTCCGCAGAAAGAGCGTCACCTGCTTGCGATCCCGAAGCGTGCATTCCACCCGAATGCGCGTTAACCGTTTGAAGTTACAAAGCTTCTCTTTCCGACGCCGAAACCGCTTCGCCCCTCGCACCGATCTTCCCTATATTGAGTTGATGCCCGACCCGATGCGCAGCTATCTCGACTTCGAAAAACCCGTCGCCGAGCTTGAATCCAAGATCGACGAGTTGCGTGCGCTTGCCGCGAGCGGCAGCGACATCGGCGACGAGGTCGCGCGGATCGAGGACAAGGCGGCGCAGGCGCTCACCGAGCTCTATTCCAATCTGACGCCGTGGCAGAAGACGCTCGTGGCGCGGCATCCGCAGCGGCCGCACTTCACCGATTTCATCGGCGGCCTGATCACCGAATTCACGCCGATGGCCGGCGACCGCAAATTCGCCGACGACGAGGCCCTGGTCGGCGGCTTCGGCCGCTTCCGCGGCGAGAGCATCTGTGTGGTCGGCCAGGAGAAGGGCGCCACCACCGAGAGCCGCATCAAGCACAATTTCGGCATGGCGCGCCCCGAAGGCTACCGCAAGGCAGTGCGCCTGATGGAAATGGCCGACCGGTTCGGCATCCCGGTGCTCTCGATCGTCGATTCCGCCGGCGCCTATCCCGGCATCGGCGCCGAGGAACGCGGCCAGGCCGAGGCGATCGCGCGCTCGACCGACGCCTGCCTGTCGCTCGGTGTGCCCAATGTCGCGATCGTCACCGGCGAAGGCATGTCGGGCGGCGCCATCGCCATCACCACGGCGAACCGCGTCCTGATGATGGAGCACGCGATCTACAGCGTGATCTCGCCGGAGGCGGCATCCTCGATCCTGTGGCGCGACGGCACCAAGGCGCAGGAAGCCGCCAACAGCATGAAGATCACCGCCCAGGACATGCTGCGCTTCGGCGTGATCGACCAGATCCTGAAGGAGCCCTCCGGCGGCGCTCATCGCGACCCCACCGCGATGATCGCGACCACGGGCGATGCCATCGCCCAGGCGCTCAACGACCTACGAAATCTTGATCCGGACGCGATTCGCAAACAGCGGCGCCAGAAATTCCTCGATATCGGCCGCAAGCTCGGCTGAGGCGCCCAAACGGCTCGATTTTTCGTCCAAATCAACCAATTTTGCCGTAATTGGGCCCCGAGCCGGGTCTTTAACATTCCTTGAACCATGCCTGCTACCGTGAGGGCTGTCCGCCCCGGTTCAGGTTGCGAGCAGGGGTCGTCGAAGGCTAATATTTTAGACAATGGCTTCAGGGCATATTCGCCGTGTTGGGGTCGCGAAAATCGCCCGGTGGGTGTGGAGCTCGGACTTGACTCATCGCACGCTCGTACGCGCGCTTCTGACCTCGGCGGTCCTCGCCGCAGGCGTCATGCTCGCCGGTTGTGACAGCGACCAGATCTCGCTCGCGCAGAACGCCAAGGCCAACCAGCCGGTCCCGCCAAAGCTCGTCGCTGCCATGACCGAAAAGGACATGGACATGCAGTCGCCGATCCTGGTGCGGCTGTTCAAGCAGGAGGCCGAGCTCGAGGTCTGGAAGCAAAACCGCTCCGGCCAGTTCGCGCTGCTCAAGACCTATCCAATCTGCCGCTGGTCGGGCGACCTCGGTCCGAAGGTCCGCGAAGGCGACCGCCAGGCGCCCGAAGGGTTCTACTCGATCAACCCGAGCCAGATGAACCCGCAATCGGCCTATTACCTGTCGTTCAACACCGGCTATCCCAACGCCTTCGACAAGGCGCTCGGCCGCACCGGCTCGCAGCTGATGGTGCACGGCGATTGCTCCTCGCGCGGCTGCTACGCGATGACGGACGAGCAGATCGCCGAAATCTACTCGCTCGGCCGCGAATCCTTCTTCGGCGGCCAGAAGGCGTTCCAGCTGCAGGCCTATCCGTTCCGGATGACGCCGGTGAACATGGCCAAGCACCGCAACAATCCGAACATGCCGTTCTGGAAGATGATCAAGGAAGGCTACGATCATTTCGAGGTGACGAAGCAGGAGCCGAAGGTCGACTTCTGCGAGAAGAAGTACGTGTTCGACGCGGTGAAGGCGCCGGGCGCGACACGCGATCCGGTGTTCGACGCCTCCGCGAAGTGCCCGGCCTATGTGATCCCCGAGGAGATCGCGAGCGCCGTGCACGAGAAGGAGCAGAAGGACGCCGCCGAGACCGCCAAGCTGGTGTCCAAGGGCACGCCCGTTGCGCGCCTCAACACCGGCATCGACGGCGGCATGAACGCGATCTTCGCCTCGAAGATTCCGGAAGGAAACACCGGCCTCTCCGAAGGCGGCGACAGCCAGGCGCTGGCATCGATGTCGCTGGCGCGCGCGCCCGGCACGATCCCCGGTACGGTCAATCCGCCGAAGCCCAATCTTGCGGTCCAGCAGGAGGAGCCGGTCGTGGCGACAACGTCGTCCACCACGTCGTCGGCCGGCACCCGCGTTGCCTCGGCGAACGCGTCCGACAAGTCCGCCTCCGACAAATCCACCTCTGACAAGTCCGAAGGCTTCTTCTCCAGCTTTGCCCGCAAGGTCGGGATCGGCGGCACCGCCGACGCCAGCAAGACGACCGCTCCACCGGCTCCGGCCGCTGCTGCCCCGGCCAAGCCGAAGGTCGCCGAGGCCAAGCCGCAATCGGTGGTTCGCGTCGCCCCCAAGGCTGAGCCGAAGCAAGCCGCCAAGCCCGCACCGAAGCCCGCAGTGACCACGGCCGCAGCCGCCGCACCGGCCCCGTCGTCGTCGACCCAACTCGCCGGCTCCGCGCCTGTGGTGCAGACCAACTCGTTCGACACCCGCTTCTCGGCGGTGAAGTAGGCGGGGCGCGTCTGCGCGAAGACAGCTCGCTGCCGCTCGTCGCAATGCTGCTGTAGCGCAAACTATTTCCAGCCGTCGTCCCTGCTTTCGCACTAGCGTGTCTACACGGTTTTGGGGCGCGACAGATTGACTCGGTGCAGCAAGAAGTGGCGTCTCTGCAGCATGTTGTATGATTCTCTCACTGGCGCTTTGATTCGAAGGAGCGCCAGCGATGCAGCCGGATTTGTCTTTGGGTGAGTTCGGGGACGTTCGTCTCGACAAAAGGGGGCGACGCTTCTGCGGGCTATGCTTTGCACGCGCAGCGTCTGCTTGCGCCAGATGGCCCGGGGCGATTGGGCTGCCAATATGGCGTTCTGGCGGTTTGTGAACAACCCCCAAGTCACGATCGATAAATTGATTGAGGGCTGGAGCGCGCAGACGCGGACTGCGGTCAGCGGGCGTCATGTGCTGGCGATCCAGGATACGAGCGAGGTCAAGTTCCAGACCCAGGCGGGACGGCGGCGCGGGCTGGGCAAAGTCGGCAAGGGCAATGCTCGCGGCGTGCTGTTGCATGCGATGATGGCGGTGGATGCCGACAGCGGGGTCTGTCTTGGCCTTACTGGCGGCAACGTTTGGACGCGCAAAGGCAAGGTAAAAATCCCGCATGAGCGGCGCGCCTTGGCCGACAAGGAGTCGGCGCGCTGGGTGACGGCCGCCGAGCAAGGCCGCGACGTCCTGGCAGATGCCCGCATGATCACCGTCGTCAACGACCGCGAGGGGGATTTCTTTGCTCACTGGGCGCTGACGCCAGCTGAGAATGTCCATCTTCTGTCGCGTGCCATGCACGACCATGCGCTGGTCGATGGCGGCACACTTTATCAGGCGGTCGAGCGGAGCCGCTTCTGCGACAACGCGGTGATCGATCTGCCGCAGCGAATGGATCGGCGCGGCCGGCAGGCCCATCTCTCGATGCGCTTCGGAACCGTCGTGCTCAAGCGGCCGCAGAGGCCCGGCGTCACCGACTTGGCGGAGGGCATCAAACTCAGCTTCGTAGAAGTGGTCGAGTTGCATCCGCCGAGAGGTGCGGAGCCCATTCGCTGGCTGCTCCTGACCACTCATCCGGTCGCCACCGTTAAAGACGCCTGGCAGATCGTCTCCTGGTACCGCCAGCGCTGGATCATTGAGCAACTCTTTCGCTCGCTGAAGAGCCAGGGTTTGCGCATCGAGGATAGTCAGATCGAGAGCGCCGAAGGCCTGATCAAGCTCGTGGCGGTCGCCACCAGAGCGGCATGTATCGTCATTCAACTCGTTCAGGCCCGCAACAGTGGCGAAGAATTGCCGGCTGAATTTGTCTTCACCGCAGAAGAGATCGAGACGCTCAGGGCCATCAACAAAACCATGAAAGGTCGCACCGAGCTTCAGAAAAACCACCATCGCCCCAACACTCTTGCTTGGGCGGCATGGGTCATCGCAAAACTCGGCGGATGGACCGGCTACGCCTCCCACCGTCCACCTGGACCAATCACCTTCCACACCGGAATGGCCCGCTTCCAAATCCTCGCAAATGGCCCGACAAACGTGTAGATGCACTAGGGCGAAAGCAGGGACCCATAACCACCGAACTTGATCGTGAATGGGATCGTGGCCCCAGCGTCGCGCAACAACTCTCATTTGGGCTAATGGGTCCTGGCTTTCGCCAGGACGACATTGAGTGTGTGGCGCGGTCTGTGAGTCACACCACAACGTTCTCGCGACATGATTTGTCCGAGCTTTGCTCTTCGTTCCGCCCTCTCCGTTGGCAGAGCGCGCAGGGAAAGCCGGGCGCCGATCGCACCCAAAGCGTCAGGCCTGCACGATTTCGCCGTCCGCGTTGCGTGCTTTCGTCAGCACCGCGCAGACGCCTCGTCGCCACCGCACCGCCACGCTCGCAGGTTCGAACACCACGCTCCGTCACCGTCGCATGCGCGTTGACCGTTACATTCCGTGGCTTTCGAAAACCTTCTTGCAGCTTCGGCTCAGGCTGGCCCGCTTCATCTGGAGACAGTTCTGCACGGCCCCGTCATTGCCGAGGTCCTTCCGGCAGAAGCGCTGTGCATCGCGCGTGCACGCGCTCTGTTCCGATGGCGTACCGGAATGCTGCGCCAACGCGGCACCGCTGCTCATCACGGCAGCAGCAACAAGAGCTGCAATCGAAATATAGCGCATTGTGACTTCCTCCCGCGGCCTAACGGGCAGCCGGGGCGCTTCGTTCCTTTGGGAACCCGGATTCCACCCTACTTCGGCCGCGGGTCCTCAAGCCCCTTGCCGGGATCTTCCAGATGCCCGGTGCGCGCGAGGTCGACGGCGGCGCCGAGCGCCAGCGCGACATTGCGCACCTGTTCCTGGAAGGCCCTGTCTTCGTCGAGATCGCGATGCGACATCGCGTAGGGCTTCATGTAGCCGACATAGCCGTCGATCTCAGCCCTGCCACCGGCCGAGATCAGCTCCATGTCGGTGAGCCAGTCCGCAAGAAAGCGACGGCACGTTTCCGCACCGACGCTGTCGCCGTGGACCACGATGCCGAAATGCCGGCCGCGCAGATGCTTGGGGTATGGCCAGCCCTTGAGTTCGAGCGCCTTGGCTTCGCTCGCGGTCTTGCCGTGGGTTGAGGTCGGATCGGGATTGCCGCCATCGGCGCAGACCAGGCGATCGATCATCGCCTTGAGTCCGGTCGGCGTCTGGTACCAGTTGACGGGCGAGATGATCATGATGCCATGCGCGCGCACCCACAGCGGATAGATCTCGTTCATCCAGTCGTCGGTTTGCCCGAGCGAGTAGTTTGGATAGCAGCTGCACGGCCAGTGGCAGAGTGCCATCGAGGTGGAGACGCAAGACTTGCAGGGGTGAATTTCCCTGCCGAACTCGGAGGTCAGCCGCGACAGATTGAGCACATCGACCGCGAGGCCCATCTCGCGAAAGGCGGCCTCGGCGATCTCGACCAAGCGCCAGCTTTTCGACATCTCGCCGGGACACGTATGTTCGCTGCGCGAGGAGCCGTTGATCAGCAGGATATGCGGCGCTTCGTTTGGATCGTCATGCCTGCGCTGCGCTTCATCGATGGCATCGCGCGCGGACAGCCAATCGACCGCGAGATCATAGTCGGGATCGGCAAAACCGGGGCCGGCCTTGCGGGTAACCGGCGCCTTGCGCGAATGACGATAGGCGTCCCAGGCACCGGCGATGATCGTCGCGAGCTCCGTCTGCATGGATTGAAAGACCGGATCGGCAAATCGCTTGCGGTAGCGCCGCTCGAATTCATCGCGCGAAAGCTTGACCGGCGGCATCCCCTTGCGAACGTCCGGCTCCGTCATCGACACCTCTCCCTGACTACAATCCATCGCCCGCCCTGCATCCCCATTGGCGCGCGAAGCCTCGGGATTGAGCCTTGGGATCGGGTCGAGACGGGCAAGAGTTCAAGAGCATCGATCTGCATTTGGTTCCTTGCACGCCGGTTAGGACCCATGCCGCGGCTGGCGCGTTGGATGGGAACCTGATCATGCATACGACAGCCCGAGTTCGCGCACGCCGCCATCGAGGCGCCCCCTTCCCGATCACCATTCGCCCGACCGCGGCGGACGCCATGATCGCGCGTGCGATCGCCCGCAACACCGCACCTGCGCCGGAAGAGATCGCCCGCACACTGACCTGGGGCGCTGACGAAAAGGTCCTGCTTGTGCTCGCCGCCGCAGGCTGGCTCGCCTCACGCGGGCGCGGCGCCTCGCTCGAGCGCGCCGGCAATCACGCGCTGCTGGTGACGGTCGCGCAGCATCGCTGCTGCCGCATGGCCTGAAGTTGCTGTTCAACCAGACTCGCCCGGATCGCCTGACCGTAGCCGGCCATGCCAACGGCATCCCGATCTCTGGCAGGCGCGACGACGCCTTCCCATCCGGCCACGCGCTGCATATGGGCGCGCTGGCGTCGGCGGCAGCGACATTGCCCGCCGGCGCGCGCCGCCCAATCCAGGCACTCGCGGTCGGCCTCTCGCTGACGCGCATTATGGTTCTCGCACACTGGACGAGCGACGTGATCGCGGGATTCGGGCTCGGAGCACTTCTCGAGCGGCTGCTGCGATTGTGGACCGGCTATCCCGGTGACGATCCACCGCGGGGCAAGGCGCGATGAGCGAATATGTCATCCGCTTTCTCGTGGGCGGGGCCGTGGTGTCGGCCTTCGCGATGCTGGGTGACGTGCTGCGTCCGAAGAGCTTCGCCGGGCTGTTCGGCGCGGCGCCGTCGGTTGCGCTCGCCACCCTCGGCATCGCCGTGTACCAGCACGGCACCGACTATGCCGGCCTGCAGAGCCGCGCGATGATGGCTGGCGCCGTTGCGCTTGCCATCTATAGCTTCGTGGTCTGCCAATTGCTGATTCGCGCGAGGCTCCGCGCGGTCCCCGCCACATTGCTGGCGCTGATCGTCTGGCTCGCGCTCGTGTTCGGCTTGCTGGGCGTTGCCGGAGGGCAGGCATGACACCGGTCCGCGTCTCGCTGTCCTCGCTCAGGGAAAGCCGCTGGACCGAATATCTGATCCGCTTCGTGCTCGGTGGCGGCGCCACCGTCCTGACCGGCGTGATCAGCAGCACTTGCGGCGCCTATGTCGGCGGCGCCTTTCTTGCACTCCCCGCCATCTTCTGCGCCAGCGCCACCCTGATCGAGAAGCATGAAATCCGCCGCAAGCGGAACGCCGGTCTCGACGGCACGTGGCGCGGGCAGCAGGCCGCGGCGCTCGATGCGGCGGGCGCAGCGCTCGGCGCGGTCGGCATGCTGGCATTTGCTGTCGTCTTCCTGCTGACGGTCGATCGCAGCGTGCCGGCCGCCTTCATCGCCGCATCGCTGGCCTGGCTGATCTGCTCGGTCGCGACCTGGTATGTGCGTCGCGAGATGCGATCGGCACGGCGGACGCCGGGAGACGGCGTGATCGGCCGCAAGGCCGATCGCCTGCCGCACTGAAGCCTGCTACGGCGCCAGATAGCGCAGCAGTTCGGGATCGCTCCGCACCTCGCTCGCGCCGCCCTGCAGCGCGACGCGGCCGCGGTCCAGCACATAGGCATAGTCGGCGACGCGCAGCGCGAGGTCGAGATGCTGCTCGACGATCACGACCGAGATGCTTTTGGCGAGCTCGATCAGCCGTTCGGTGATCTCCTCGATCACGCCGATCCAGACGCCTTCGGTCGGCTCGTCCAGCAGCAGCAGCTTCGGATTGCCGAGCATGGCGCGGCCGATCGCCAGCATCTTGCGCTCGCCGCCGGACAGCGTGCCGGCCGGCTGGTCGAGCCGCTGGCCGAGTTTCGGGAAGATCGTCAGCACGCGATCGACCGCGCTGGCATCGGAATTGAACAGCGACCCGACCGCGAGGTTGTCGCGCACCGACAGGCGGGCGAACACCGAATGCTCCTGCGGCACATAGCCGATGCCGGAGCGCACCCGCTCCTCGGTGCGGCGGCGGGTGATGTCGCGGCCGTCGAAGAACAACTCGCCCTGCGAGCTCGTGAGCTCGCCGACGATGGTCTTCATCAGCGTGGTCTTGCCGGCGCCGTTGCGGCCGAGCACGGCGACGCCGCCGCGCCAGGGAATGCCGATGTTGACATCGAACAGGACCTGGCTGCGGCCATAACCGGCATCGAGATGCCGGATATCGAGGAAGGTTTGCTCAGGCACGGCGAAGATAGATCTCCTGGACGCTTTTGTTGGCCTGGATTTCCGCGACCGTTCCCGAGGCCAGCACCTTGCCCTGGTCGAGCACGGTGAGGCGGTCGCAGATGTCGCGGATGAAATCGAGGTCGTGTTCGACGATGACGAGCGAGCAATGCTGCTTGATCGGCTGCAACAGCTCGCCGGTGACGCGGCGCTCCTCGAGGCTCATGCCGCCGGTCGGCTCGTCCAGCAGCAACAGCCGTGGCTTGCCGGCGAGCGCCATCGCGATCTCGAGCCATTGCTGCTGGCCGTGCGACAGCGCCGCGGCGGCATCATGCGCGCGATCGGCGAGCCGGAACTGGGTCAGCATCGTCATCACCTGATCGTGCAGCTTCTTGCGGGTGCGCGACAGCACCAGGTCGAACAGCGAGCAGTGCGCCTGCAGCGCCAGCAGGATGTTGTCATACAGCGTCAGCGTCGGCAGCACCGAGGTGATCTGGAACTTCAGGCTCATGCCGGCGCGGGCGCGCTCGGTCGGCGTGAACGCCGTGATGTCGGTGTTGATGAAGCTGACCTTGCCGGTGGTCGGCACCTCGGCGCCGGCGACGCATTTCATCAGCGTGCTCTTGCCCGAGCCGTTCGGGCCGATCAGGCCGTGGAACTCGTTCTCGCCGACGGTCAGCGCCGCACCGTCGAGCGCGGTCAGCTTGCCGAACACTTTGCTGATGCCTTGCGCCTCAAGGAGCGGCATTGCCGGTCTCCTTCGGGGCTTTGCCGAAACTGCCGACCCGCTCGCGCTCGCCGAGCACGAAGGAGATCAGCCCGAGCGGCCGGAACATGATGACGAGCAGCAGCAGCACGCCGAGGATGATCGGCCAGACGTCGCGGTAATTGTCCGACAGCCAGAAGCTGACGCCCTCGATGATCACGGTGCCGATCACGGCGCCGATCAGCGTGCCGGAGCCGCCGAACAGGACGTAGAGCACGACCTGGGTCGAGAACACGACGCCCAGCATGTTGGGCCAGACGAAGCCCTCGTGGAAGGCATAGAGGCTGCCGGCGAGACCGGCGATGGTGCCGCCGACCGCGAAGATGATCGCCTTCAGGTGCTGCGCCTTGTAGCCGAAGAAGGCGATGCGCTGCTCGTTCTCGCGCAGCCCCGCGAGCGCGAGGCCAAATTGCGAGCGCACCAGGAAGCGGCAGAGCAGATAAACGACCACGAGGATGCCGAGCACCATGTAGTAGTAGATCGGCCCCTCCTCGAACTCGTAGCTGCCGAGGGTGAGCGGCGGGATCGACGGGATGCCGTTCTGGCCGCCGAGATAATACCAGCCGCGCGCCAGCCGGTCCGCGGCATAGGAGCCGGTGAGGGTGCCGAGCGAGACGAAGATCACGCTCGAGGGATAACGCCCGAGCAGCAGGAAGCCGCCGAGCAGCAGCGACGCAGTGAGCCCGATCAGCGTGCCGGCAGGCAGGATCAGGAGGATCGAGGTGACATTGAGATCGCGTGCCAAGAGCGCCACGCCGTAGCCGGCGGCGCCGAAGAACAGCGCCTGGCCGAAGCTCATGATGCCGGCATAGCCCCACACCAGGTCGAACGACAGGGCGAACAACGCGAGGATCACCACGCGGGTGGCGAACACCGTCAGATAGTCCTGCAGCACCCATGGCAGGACCAGTGCGATCAGCAGCACCAGCCCTTCCACGATCGGCAGGACCTTCCATCCTGCCGATACCCGTCCCGCCGGCGCGCTTGCGGCCGGTGCACCCTCGCCCGTCACGACATCTGGTTCCTCACCGACGCGTGCGACAGCCTCTCTTGCTCCAACCATGGATCGCTCAGCATTCCTTGGGATCAACGAGACCGTCGCTGCGCGCGACGATCTCATAGTTCCCGCCTTTGGCAACAGCGGTGTACATCTTCATCTTGCAATGACGCTTGCCCGGCACCATCTCCGCCGGTCCGCCCGGCCCTTCGGCGATCTTGGCGTGGTCGAGCGCGGCCGCAACGGAGTCGCGGTCGACCTTGCCGGCCTCCTTGACCGCCGCCTCCCACAGCTTGAGGCCGCGATAGGTTCCGGTGGCGGCGCTGCCGGCCGCGAACAGGAAGTTGCCGGGGAAATCCTTCTCATAGGCTGCCTGGAGCTTGGCGTCGAACGGATCCTCCTTGGTCAGCACCTTGAAATAGTCGAGGCAGCTCGCAAGGCCCTCGATCTCGTTGGCCTGATTGATGTTGAGCGTGTTCTCGTCATAGTAGACGCAGGCGAGCCGCCCGCCGTTCTTGAGGAAGCCGGCTTCATAGAGCTGCTTGAAGAACGGACCGACGCCGGGCGGGATCACGGTGTTGAAGACGACGTCGACCTTGTTGGAGATGACGCGGTTGACGGTGGCCGAGAAGTCGACCTGGTCGAGCGGGTAGTATTCCTCGAACACCACCTCGCCGCCGCTCGACTCGATCACCTTGCGGGCGTAGACGTTGAGCGTGTGCGGCCAGACATAGTTGGCGCTCGGCAGCGCGAACTTCTTGCCGCCGTTCTTGATCAGCCAGGGAATGAAGGTGTCGCATTGCTGCGCCGGGGTCGGTCCGGTGCAGAACAGATAGGGCGTGCACTCCTTGCCCTCGTAAAGCTGCGGGATAGATGTAGAGCGTCTTGCCGCGCGCCACGATCGGATCCTTGATCGCGTTGCGCATCGACGAGGTGATGCCGCCCAGCACCATGTCGACCTTGTCGCGCTGGATCAGCTTGCGGACATTGCCGACCGCGACCGATTCGTTCGAGGCGGTGTCCTCGATATAGAGCTCGAGCGGCCGGCCGAGCAGGCCGCCGCCGGCGTTGATCTCCTTGATCACCATCTTGGCGACGTTGGCGTCGGCGTTGCCGGCATAGGCGATCGGGCCGGTCAGGTCGGTCGCGATGCCGACCTTGATCGGTCCCTCGGCGGCGTTGGCCCAGTCGGGCCTGACCACCCAGCTGCCGACCCCGGTCGCGAGCGCGCCGGTCGCGAAAGCGAAATTGCTCATGAAGCGGCGGCGCGTGAGATTGGTGCGATCGAACATCTGACTAAACCCCTTTTCCCGATATGAGGCCCTGCGGGCGGAATTTGATGAAGGCAATTGCGAGCACGAAGACCAGGACGTCGGCGACGACAGGAGACATCACCCATGGCAGCGCCGCGCTGAGCGTGCCGATCACACCGGCGCCGGCGACCGGACCGATGAAGGAGCCGACCCCGCCGACCATCACGGCAACGAAGCCCTGGATCAGGAAGCGGATGCCGAGGTCGGCGAACAGGCTGAACACCGGCACGATCAGCGCGCCGGCAAGTCCGGCCAGCGCCGCGCCGAACGCGAAGGTCGCCCCGTAGATCAGGGGGGTCGAGATGCCCGACGCGCGCGCCAGCGCCGGATTCTCCAGCGTGGCGCGGACCCGAAGCCCGAACGAGGTGCGCGCCAGCAAGAGATAGCAGCCACCCATCACCAGCAGCGTGATCACGATGATGGTGAAGCGCCAGGCCGAGATGTGGACCGAGCCGAGGTCGATCGAGCCGCCGATCGGCTCCGGCACCGTGAGATAGAAGCCGCCGATCAAGCCGCGCACGCTCTCGCGGATGATCAGCCCGAGCGCATAGGTGCCGAGCATCGCCACGATCGGCGCGGCGTAGAACCGCCGGATGATCAGCGCCTCCAGCACGAAGCCGATCGCGCCGACCACGAAGGGCGCCGCGACCATGCCGGCCCAGACCGGTGCGCCATGGGCGTAGGCCAGATAGGTGACATAGGCCCCGAGCAGGACGAACTCGCCCTGCGCGAAGTTGAAGATGCCCATCATGCTGGCGATGATGCCGAGCCCGAGCACCACCAGCACGATAATCGCGCCGAAGCTCACGATCTCGAACGCCGCGGCAAAAGTGCTAGCCATGGCGTTCGATCCGGCGTTCGATCCATCCAGCCTGTGTCTGCAACAAGCGGCGCCTCACATCTTCTTCCAGTCGCCGGCCTGCTCGAAGGCGTGCGCGGCGCGGTAGATGGTGGATTCCTCGAACATCCGGCCGACCAGCATCAACCCGACCGGCAGGCCGTCGACCATGCCGCAGGGCAGCGACATCGCCGGGTGATGGGTGATGTCGAACGGCGCGGTGTTGGTGATCATCTCGAGCGCGCGGGCGACATAGTCCTCGCGGCTGGCATTGGCCGCCGGCAGCGCCGGCGCCTTCATCGGCGTGGTCGGCAGCAGCAGCAGGTCGTAATCCTTGAATGCCTTGTCATAGGCCGCGGTGAGGCGGCGCGAGATGTTGAGCGCCTTGCCGTAGAAGCGCGGACCGAAGCTGTTGTTGATGTAGGTGCCGAGCATCATGAACAGCTTGGTGGTCTCCGACAGCGAATCCGCCTGGCGGCGCCAGCCGCGATGGAAATCCATCAGCGAGGTCGAATAGAGGTCGCCGCGGCTGAGGCCGTAGCCGTCGCCGAACATCATGGTCTGGGTCAGGCCTTCGGTGCCGATCGGGGTCCAGATCGCGGGGCCGACCATGTGCATCGGGATCGACACGGTGTCGACCGACGCGCCGAGATCCTTGAAGCGCTTGGCCGCCTCGCGCACGCTTTCATTGACCGCGGCTTCCGCGGTCGGCTGCTCGAAGCCTTCCTTGAGGATGCCGATCTTCATGCCCTTGACGCCTTTACCCAGCGCCTTGGTGTAATCCTCGACCTTGGGCGCCTTGATGCGCGGATCGTAGCCGTCGTCACCGGCGATCACTTCGAGCAGCAGCGCGTTGTCCTCCACCGTCGCGGTCATCGGTCCGGTGTGGTCGACGAAAATCTCGATCGGCATGATGCCGGTATAGGGCACGAGGCCCCAGGTCGGCTTCATGCCGTAGGTGCCGCAGAACGAGGACGGCATGCGGATCGAGCCGCCCTGGTCGCCACCGATCGCCATGTCGACCTCGCCGAGCGCGACCACGACGCCGGAGCCCGACGACGAGCCGCCGGCCGAGTAGCCCATCTTGTGCGGATTGTGCACCGCTCCGTAGGAGTTGGTGTGGCTGCCGCCGGACAGGCAGAAGTGCTCGCAATGGGTCTTGCCGGCGATCTCGGCGCCGGCATCGAGCATGCGCGTGACGATGGTGGCGTCGAAATCGGGGATATAGCCTTCCAGCGTCGACGAGCCGTTCGTCATCGGCACGCCGGCCAGCATGATGTTGTCCTTCAGCGCCACCGTCTTGCCCTTGAGCTTGCCGGAGGCCGCGCCCTTCACGGTCGACTTGTAGTACCAGGCGTTGCGCGGGTTCTCCTCTGGCGCCGGGCGATAGCCGGGCGTGCGCGGATATTTCACCGCAGGCAGTTCGTCCGGCATCGCGGCGATCACGTTGTAGGCGTCGATCGAGCCCTGCATCAGGCCGCGGAACGAGGCCACATCCTCATCGGTCAGTGACAGGCCGCACTGCTCGGCGACGGCACGAAGTTGCGTTGGTGTGGGAAGGACGACGGTCACGGCGCTCTCCTGATAGCTTTTGATCTTTGGATTTGATCCTTCGAGGCAGGTGCAGCGGCGCGTTGCCCGCGCGAACCGCTCACCCCGTTGTTGTATTGAAAACGGAAATATTTTCCTTTTCAAGTATTATTTCGCAAAACCTTCCGGCGACGCCGTCGCACTGCTCAGATCGGCTTGATCACCCTGAAGTCGAGACCATCGGCTTCGGCAAGATACATCGGCATCCTGGCATGGCCGCTGTGCACCGTGACCGGACCGCGCGGGCCGCGATAGACGAGGTTGTCCGCCGCCGCGAGCAGCGGCCGCATGTCCAGCGTGCCGGCGCGCTTGGCGGCGGCCTCGAGCAGGCAGAACCCTTCATAGGCGGACTCGCTGCACGAGCCGACCGGCGGCGCGAACGCCCCGAACATCGCGCGATAGCGGTCCCTGAAATCGTCGCCTTCGCGTGAGCCGACGGAGGGGAAATAGCCGGAGGCGCAGTACAGGTTCTCGGTCTTGTCGGCGCCGATGCCGAGCAGCGCCGTCTCGTCGAAACAGCCGGCAAAGCGCAGCGTGGTGGCGGCAAGGCCGGCGTCGGCGAAGGCGCGGTTGAAGGTCACGCTGTCGGTGCCGATCAGCGAGATCAGCACGACATCGGGTTTCACGGCGCGGATGCGTTCCAGCTGCGCCTCGTGATTGTCCTCGCCGACCGGCACGAACTCCTCGCCGACCACGAGACCGCCGGTCTCCTTGATGTAACGCTTCACCGCACGGTGCGACTGCCATGGCCAGACATAATCGCTGCCGATCAGGTACCAGCGCGAGGCGCGCTTCGCCTCGGCCAGCCAGTGGATCGACGGCCGGTTCTGCCAGCGCGGCGTCTCGCCGATCGCGATGACGCCGGGCGTCCGCTCGCCGCCCTCATAGACCGGCGTGTAGATGTAGGGGATCTTGCTGCGGGTGATCAGGCCACGCAACGCGACGCGCACCGCGCTGGTGTGCATGCCCATGATGAGATCGACGTCGTCGGATGCGATCGCCTGCTCGGCGCGATCGAGCACGTCCTCGATCGGTCCGCCGGCGTCATAGACCGAGAACTCGACCTCGCGGCCGAGGATGCCGCCGCGCCGGTTGATGTCGGCGACGGCGAGCTGTGCGCTCGAGGTCGCGGCCGGTCCCCACATCCCGGGCGAACCGGTGCAGCAGACGAAGCCGGCGATCCGAAGCCGGCTGCGCGCACCGCGCGGACCGAAACCGTCCCGATCCATCGGTGAAAATACGCGATCGGACCGCGCCGACGTCAGGTTCCGGAACAGCAGGGAAGGCGGGCATGGAAGGCCGCCATACCTGTTGCTCGAGGTTCGGGCCATGACGTAGGGCGTCGAATGCACACCTGCTCCTGTCTGGCACCGGCAAGCCGCGCGGCGAGCGCGGCATCGGCCGGTCCATCTAGATCGTCCTGATCACATTGAAGTCGAGACCGTCGGCCTCGGCAAGATAGATCGGCATCTCGGCGCGGCCGTCGCGAAGGGTGACGGTGCCGCGGGCGCCGCTGTAGACGAGATTGTGCGCTGCGGCGGACAGCGGTCCGATCGACAGCGAGCGCGCCTGGTTGGCCGCCGCTTCGAGAAAGCGCATCCCCTCATAGTTCGACTGCCCGACCGAGCCGATCGGCGGCGCATGCGCCCCGAACATCGCGCGGTAGCTGGTCCGGAAGTCGTCATTGGCGCGCGAATCGATGCAGCCGAAATAGCCGGAGGCGCAGAACAGGTTTTGGGTCGAGTCCGGGCCGATGCCGAGCATCACGGTCTCGTCCATCGCGCCGGCGTAACGTAGCGTGGTCGCCGCAAGCCCGGCCTCGGCGAAGGCACGGTTGAAGGTGATGCTGTCGGTGCCGATCAGGGAGATCAGCACGACATCGGGCCGTGCTGCGCGAATTCGCGCCAGATGCGGCTCGTGATTGTCCTCGCCGAGCGGGACGAATTCCTCGCCGACGACATGGCCGCCGGCCTCCTTGATATAGCGCTTCACCGCGCGATGCGACTGCCAGGGCCAGACATAATCGCTGCCGATCAGATACCAGCGCTGCGCCTTCTTGACCTCGGTGAGCCAGTGGATCGCCGGGCGACTCTCGGCGCGCGGCGTCTCGCCGATCGCCATCACCCCCGGCGTCCGCTCGCCGCCTTCATAGACCGGCGTGTAGACATAGGGGATGCGGCCGGCCGTGACCTTGCGCAGCGCGAGGCGCACCGCCGAGATATGCGAGCCCATGATGACGTCGACCTCGTCGAAGGCGATCGCCCGCTCGGCGCGGCGCACCACCTCCTCGATCGGCCCGCCGGCGTCGTACATCGACAATTCGACCTCGCGGCCGCGGATGCCGCCGCGCCGGTTGATCTCGGCGACCGCGAGCATGACGCTGTTGGCGGAGATCGGCCCCCAGATCCCGGGCGCGCCGGAGAAGGTGATGAAATTGCCGATTCGAAGCTTGCTGCCGGTGCCGCCACGGCGCGACGAGCCGGGCTTGAGGGTCAAAGCGAGATCGGCCGCGCAGGACGACGGGTTTCGAAACAGCAGCGGCGGCGCGACGGGCATGCCGCCATACGCCTGGAAAGAGACCGTCGAGAGCACGCCAACTCCTGTCTGGGAAGCAGTACGCAACGCAGCCAGCGGGCGGTCGCGGCATCCGCCCCTTGGTTGGGGGAATATCCTAGGTGAAAATATTGAATATTCAACAATTGAAGTGCATATAGAAACGGCATGAGTTGCCGGACATTCATTCACCGGGTCAGGAACCAGGTCTCACGCCGTGGCTAAACCGCCGAAAGAAAATTCCCCGATCACCGAACATCTCGCCTACCTGCTGGCGCAAGCCAACCGGGAGATCAACCGGCAGTTGGAGACGCGGCTCGCCAAGGAAGGCGTGCCGGTCGAGCAGTGGCGCATCCTGAAAGTGCTGTCCGACGGCAACGGCCACTCGATGGGCGAGCTTGCGGATGCTGTGCTGCTCAACCATCCGACGCTGACCAAGATGATCGACCGCATGGTGTCGGACGCGCTGGTCTATCGCGTCCAGGACCCCAAGGATCGCCGCAAGGTGCTGATGTTCGTCTCCGACCGCGGCAAGGCGCTGTGCCGGCGGCTCAACTCGCTCGCGGTGAGCCAGGAGGAGCACATCGTCGAGAGCTATGGCGACGAGTCGACCACCGAGCTCAAGCGCCTGCTGGAAAGCCTGATCGGCAGCGCCAATTAAGGCCGCGCCGGCCCGGCGCGCTCCTACCGAAACCATCGAAAAAAGACCGGCAGGAAATGTCGGGATGCGGCGGTTTGGTGCGTCCTCGGGGCGCGCCCTGCGGCGCAGCCTTCGCGCTTGGCCGCGCTGGTCCACCCGATCACTCGCTAGTGAGGATTTCCCGTCATGACTTCGATCACGCCGTTCCTCTGGCTCGACAACAACGTCCGCGACGCGGTTGCCTTCTACCAATCGGTGTTTCCGAACGCCAAGATCGAGACCGTCAGCGATTTCATGGCGAGCTTCGAGCTCGAGGGGCAGCGGTTCCACGCGCTCAATGGCGGGCCGCAGCACAAGTTCAACGAGGCGGTGTCGTTCTTCCTGAGCGTCGAGACCCAGGAGCAGGTGGACTACTTCTGGGAGAAGCTCACCGACGGCGGCCAGGAATCGCGCTGCGGCTGGCTCAAGGACCGCTTCGGCCTGTCCTGGCAGGTGATCCCGACCGCGCTCGGCCGCTATCTCAGCGCCCCTGATCGCAAGGCAGCCGACCGCGCGATGCAGGCGATGCTGAAGATGCAGAAGATCGTGATCGCCGATCTCGACAAGGCCTTCGCCGGCTGAGAGCGATGCGGCTCGACGGGCGCGGGCCAGTCGCCCGCCGCCTCAGCGCGCGCGGCGGCTACGCGTACCGGCCGTGGCAGTGCTTGTACTTCTTGCCAGACCCGCAGGGGCAGTCCTCGTTGCGGCCGACCTTGCCCCAGCTCGCCGGATCGTTCGGATCGCGGTCGGTGGCAATCATCCCCGGCGCCAGCGAGGCCTGGGCGTAGGTCGCCTCGGTCAGGCGGGCCTGCGCGAACTCGTCCTCGCCGGTGTTGGGATCGAGCTTGTGCGCTTCCATCAGCGGCAGCGGCTGCGGCGGCTCCTCCGGCGGCACGATCTCGACCCGCATCAGCTGCGCGGTGACGGCCTCGCGCAGATGCGCGCTCATCTCCTGGAATAGGTTGAAGGCCTCGGTCTTGTACTCCTGCAACGGATCGCGCTGGCCATAGCCGCGCAGGCCGATCACCTGGCGCAAATGGTCGAGCATGATCAGGTGCTCGCGCCAGAGATGGTCCAGCGTCTGCAGCAGGATGGTCTTCTCGACGTAACGCATCACGTCGGGACCCCATTGCGCGACCTTGGCGGCCATGCGCTCGTCGACATGGGTCTCGATGCGCGTCAGCAGCTCCTCGTCGGCGATGCCCTCTTCCTTGGCCCATTCGTCGACCGGCAGATCGACATCGAGCACGCGCTTCAGCTCGTCCTTGAGGCCCGCGGTGTCCCACTGCTCGGCATAGGCGTGCTCGGGAATGTATTTGGTGACCACGTCCTCGACGAAGGCATGGCGCATGTCGGTCACGGTCTCGACGACGCTGTCGTCCTTCATCAGGTCGACGCGCTGGTCGAAGATCACCTTACGCTGGTCGTTCTGGACGTTGTCGAACTTCAAGAGGTTCTTGCGGATGTCGAAGTTGCGCGCCTCGACCTTCTGCTGCGCCTTCTCGAGCGCCTTGTTGATCCAGGGATGGATGATGGCTTCGCCTTCCTGCAGGCCGAGCCGCTGCAGCATGCTGTCGAGCCGGTCGGAGCCGAAGATGCGCATCAGATCGTCTTCCAGCGACAGGAAGAACTTCGAGCGGCCGGGATCGCCCTGACGGCCGGAACGGCCGCGCAGCTGGTTGTCGATGCGGCGGGATTCGTGACGCTCGGAGCCGATGATGTAGAGGCCGCCCGGCTTCTTCACGGTTTTCGCGGGCTTGTTGCCCTTGGCGGGCTCGACCTCGAAATCCTCTTCCGCCTTCAGCACGATCTCGCGGAAGCGCTCGATGTCGGCCTTGATCTGCTCGATCTTCTTGGCCTTCTCGGCCTCATCGGTGATCCCGGCGGTCTCCTGCTGGATCCGCATCTCGAGCGAGCCGCCGAGCTTGATGTCGGTGCCGCGGCCGGCCATGTTGGTCGCGATCGTGATCGCGCCCGGCACGCCGGCTTCCGCGACGATATAGGCTTCCTGCTCGTGGAAGCGCGCGTTCAGCACCGCGAACAGCTTTGCCGGCTTGCCGGCGCGCGCCGCGGCATAGAGCTTCTCCATGCCGGATTCGGACGTGAAGTCGATCTGCTTGTAGCCGTGCTTCTTCAGGTACTCGGCCAGCACTTCCGACTTCTCGATCGACGCCGTGCCGACCAGCACCGGCTGCAGCCGCTTGTTGGCGCGCTCGATCTCGGCAAGGATCGCGGCATATTTCTCGTTCTGGGTGCGGTAGACCTCGTCGTCCTCGTCGAGGCGCGCCACCGGCAGGTTGGTCGGGATCTCCACGACCTCGAGCTTGTAGATGTCGAACAGTTCGTCGGCTTCGGTCAGCGCCGTGCCGGTCATGCCGGACAGCTTCTGGTACATCCGGAAATAGTTCTGGAAGGTGATCGAGGCCAGCGTCTGGTTCTCGGGCTGGACCGTGACGTGCTCCTTGGCTTCCAGCGCCTGGTGCAGGCCTTCCGAATAGCGGCGGCCCTGCATCATGCGGCCGGTGAACTCGTCGATGATGACGACTTCGTCGTCGCGGACGATGTAGTCCTTGTCGCGCGTGAACAGCGTGTGGGCGCGCAGCGCCTGGTTGACGTGATGCACGACGGAGACGTTCTCGACGTCGTACAGCGAGTCGCCCTTGAGCTGGCCGGCGTCGCGCAGCAGGTTCTCCAACTTCTCCATGCCACCTTCGGTCAGCGTCACCGTGCGCTGCTTCTCGTCGACCTCGTAGTCGTCCTTCTTGGCGAGATTCGGCATGAAGGTATCGATGGTGTTGTAGAAATCCGAGCGGTCGTCGAGCGGGCCGGAGATGATCAGCGGCGTGCGCGCCTCGTCGATCAGGATCGAGTCCACTTCGTCGACGATCGCGTAATAGTGCTCGCGCTGGACCATGTCCTCCAGGCGGTACTTCATGTTGTCGCGCAGATAGTCGAAGCCGTATTCGTTGTTGGTGCCGTAGGTGATGTCGCAGGCATAAGCGGCCTTGCGCTCGGCGTCGTCGAGGCCATGCACGATCACGCCGGTGGTCAGCCCCAGGAAGGCATAGATCTGGCCCATCCAGCCCGAGTCGCGGCGGGCGAGGTAGTCGTTGACGGTGACGACGTGGACGCCCTTGCCGGCGAGCGCGTTGAGGTAGACCGCAAGCGTCGCGACCAGCGTCTTGCCTTCGCCGGTCTTCATCTCGGCGATGTCGCCCTCGTGCAGCACCATGCCGCCGATCAGCTGAACGTCGAAATGGCGCTGGCCGAGCGTCCGCTTGGCCGCCTCGCGCACGGTGGCGAAGGCCGGAACCAGGATGTCGTCGAGCGTCTTGCCGCCGGCGAGCTGCTGCTTGAACTCGGCGGTGCGGGCCTTGAGCTGATCGTCCGTCAGTTTGACGAGCTCGGGCTCCAGCGCGTTGATGGCGTTGACGCGGGACTGATACCCCTTGACCCGACGGTCGTTGGCGGAGCCGAAAAACTTGCGGGCGAGCGCGCCGATCATGCGAAATTCCTGTTCTTCGGTCTCGAGTTCGGTCTTCGTTCAGTGTTGGAATTCAACTTGGAATTCAGTCTTGGATTACAGCCTGAGATGGTCCGCCGGATCGCCTATCAACTCACCGTGACGCGCTACGGTTCGAGCCCCGGCCCGGGGGCTCCTCCGCCAATTGAGTGGGAAACAGGCCATCCTGGGTTCAACGGCGAAAAACGCAGCAAAATAAGCGCTCTCGCCGCTGACGCGGTTGGCCAGAGATATGGCCCGGTCGGGGGGTTGTCAACGCTGGCAAGATGTCAAGGAATTCATCATTTTGACAAGACTTTCGCGTTGCCAATGTAACACGATTGGGCGAGTGTCCGCCCCGCTCGAGCTTCCCCCCTTTGAGACAAGGATTTTGCATGACCACCTCGCCCCCGGAAACCAAAACCGGCCTGCGCCTCGGCCTCGCCACCCTGGCCGCGACGGGCTGTCTTGTCGCAGTGCTGGCTGCCGGCCTCCCGGTCCGGGCCGCGGAATCCGATCCGGTGCTGGCGAAGGTCAACGGCTCGGAGATCCACGCCAGCGACGTGGCGCTCGCCGAGGAGGAACTCGGCCCGAGCCTGCAGCAGATGGACCCCTCGACCCGCAAGGACAACGTGCTGTCCTTCCTGATCGACATGAAGATCGTGTCCAAGGCCGCCGAGGACAAGAAGATCGAGAACAATGACGACTTCAAGAAGCGGCTCGCCTTCACCCGCAACCGCCTGTTGATGGACAGCCTGCTTGCCAGCGAGGGCAAGGCCGCGACCACCGACGACGCCATGAAGAAGGTCTATGAGGAGGCCGCCAAGCAGATCACCGGCGAGCAGGAGGTGCGCGCCCGCCACATCCTGGTCGAGACCGAGGACGAGGCCAAGGCGATCAAGGCCGAGCTCGACAAGGGCGCCGACTTCGGCGAGCTCGCCAAGAAGAAGTCCAAGGACCCCGGCGCCTCCGACGGCGGCGACCTCGGCTTCTTCACCAAGGAGCAGATGGTGCCGGAATTCTCCGCGGTCGCCTTCTCGCTCGAGCCGGGCAAGATCTCCGATCCGGTCAAGTCGCAGTTCGGCTGGCACATCATCAAGGTCGAGGAAAAGCGCAACCGCAAGGCGCCCGACTTCGAGCAGGTGAAGGCCCAGATCGAGACCTATGTGACCCGCAAGGCGCAGGCCGACTATGTCGCCAAGCTGCGCGAGGCCGCCAAGGTCGAGCGCATGGACAAGCCGGCCGACGCCGCCGCGCCCGCGGATGCCGCCAAGGACGCGCCGAAGCCGGCCGACAACAAGATGGCGCCGGCGAAGAAGTAAGCTTCGCGACGTCAATAGCTTCAATGCGCGATGGCCGGGCATGTCCCGGCCATTTTGCTTTTTACAGCTTCCTCGTAGCCCGGATGAAGCGCAGCGAAATCCGGGGTCTGTTGCCGCGGAGGGACCTGTCCCGGATTGCGCTTCGCTCCATCCGGGCTACGGCTTCTTTGAAGATCGCGTCGTCCCGGCCAAGTGCGCAACTGCACACGGGGGCCGGGACCCATACGCCGCAGCGGAGCTTGTCTTGCGGTGGCAGCAGTTTCTTGAACAATTGATGACGGTGGTTGGGTCCCGGCCTTCGCCGGGACGACGCCGTTATGCGTTCGCATCGCAGCCCTCTCCCGCTTCTTGCGGCGAGATGTTATGGAGCGCTTCCCTCCCCGTAGCCGGAAGCTTGCCGATGTCCACCGCCGTCTCCCCCCTCGCCCCGCCCGACGTTCCCGAGATGCCCGTGATCGCGGGTGTGCGGCTTGCGACCGCTGCCGCCGGCATCCGCTACAAGGGGCGCACCGACGTGCTGCTCGCGCTGCTCGACAAGGGCACCGCGGTGGCCGGCGTCTTCACCAAGTCGAAGTGCCCGTCGGCGCCAGTCGAATGGTGCCGCGCCAAGCTGAAGGGCGGCGCCGCGCGCGCGCTGGTGGTCAATTCCGGCAACGCCAACGCCTTCACCGGCAAGACCGGCAAGGCGTCCACCGCGCTGACCGCGCAGATCGCGGCGAAGGCGGTCGGCTGCTCGACGTCGGACGTGTTCCTCGCCTCCACCGGCGTGATCGGCGAGCCGCTCGACGCCACCAAGTTCGACGGCGTGCTGGCGCAGCTCGCCGAGACCGCGACCCCCGATCTCTGGATGGACGCGGCGAAGGCGATCATGACCACCGACACCTTTCCGAAAGTCGCCACCGCGACCGTCAAGCTCGGCAAGGCCAAGGTGACGATCAACGGCATGGCCAAGGGCGCCGGCATGATCATGCCGGACATGGCGACCATGCTGTCGTTCGTCTTCACCGACGCGCCGCTGTCGGCCTCGGTGCTGCAATCGCTGCTCAAGGCCGGCGTCGAGGACACCTTCAATGCGCTGACCATCGACGGCGACACCTCGACCTCGGATACGCTGCTGGCCTTCGCGACCGGCGCCGCCGCTGCCAACGGCGCGCCGAAGATCTCGCGCGCCGGCGACCCGCGGCTGAAGGCCTTCACCAAGGCGTTCCAGCAGATCCTCGCTGATCTGTCCGAGCAGGTGGCGCGCGACGGCGAAGGCGCGCGCAAGCTAGTCGAGGTCGTGGTCGAGGGCGCCACCACCAAACCGTCGGCACGCAGAATCGCGATGTCGATCGCCAATTCGCCGCTGGTGAAGACCGCGATCGCCGGCGAGGACGCCAATTGGGGCCGCGTGGTGATGGCGGTCGGCAAGGCCGGCGAGCCCGCCAACCGCGACAAGCTCTCGATCTCCTTCAACGGCATCCGCGTCGCCAAGAGCGGCGCGCGCGATCCGTCCTACAACGAGAAAGAGGTGTCGGAGGCGATGAAGGCGCCGAAGATCCAGATCAAGGTCGCGCTCGGCCTCGGCAAGCGCCAAAGACCGCGTGCTGACCTGCGACCTCACCAAGGAATACGTCGCGATCAACGGCGACTACAGGTCGTAATCGCTTTCCCAATCACCGCCGTCATTGCGAGGAGCGAAGCGACGAAGCAATCCATCCGTCCATGCATGCGGACAGATGGATTGCTTCGCGGAGCCTGTCATCGGGCGCGCGTTCGCGCGACCCGTTGGCTCGCAATGACGGCGTGAGTCCCGTCATCCTGAGGAGCGCGTAGCGCGTCTCGAAGGATGCACGGCCCGATAGCGCCGCGCGGAGAAAATCGGGCCGTCGACCCTTCGAGACGGCCGCTTTGCGGCCTCCTCAGGGTGACGGTGATAGAGCGTGTGCGCTTCGCTAGCTGCTGATCCGCGCGTCGGCGACGGCCTTCTTGAACAGCGCGTTCATCGCGTCGGCGATGCCTTGCGTCGGGCTGACCTCGAAATAGAAGCCCGGCGACGCGCAGGCCTGCATGTTCTGCGCGATCTGGCTGTTCGGCGACGGGCCGAACGGGCCCTGGTTGAACGGATCGATCCAGGTCATGTACCAGCCGTTGGTCGGCAGCTGCAGGTAAGTCGTGTAGAGCACCGCGATCTTGATGCCGCGGTTCTTGATCGCCGTGCACAGCGCCGGATTGATCGGCGACTGGCAGCGATTGCCGCCGCTGATCGGCTTCAGGCAGCTTGAATTCGGCTCGTCGGCCACGCCGTCGGATACGAAGAACAGGTATTTCATCGGCGCTGCCGCCGTGCCCGGGCCCGGCGCGCTGATCGCGTTGCTGATGGCCGGAAGCACCGTCGAGAACTGGCTGTCCTTGTCGGCGGTGTAGGTATCGTTGTTGCCGTAGACGCCCATCAGGTCGATGTTGCCGGCCGCGGTCTTGGCGCTCGACAGGCTGGTCGACAGCGAGAACAGCGCGCGCAGGCCGATCGTCTTCGACGAGGCGCCGAAATCGTAGATCGCCATCCGGTACTGGCTGGCATAGGTCGCAGTGTTCGCGGCCGTGTCCATCAATTGCTGGGTCGCGCTGCGCAGCACGTCGATCCGCGTCGTCACGCCGAGCGTCTTGGCGAGATTGTAGTAGTTGTTGGCGTCGTTGTAGTCGTGACAGGCGAAGGCGCACTTGTCGGACGTGTTGTTGACCATCTTGGTCACGTCAGCGGGCGTCGCCGCAACCCCCATCGACGGCGAGTTGTCGAGCAGGAGATAGAAATCGATATAGAGCGGCATGTTCGCGGTCGAGGTCGACGCGCCGGTCACCGTCATCTTGCTTTGTCCGATCACGCCGAGGAACATGGTCGGGACATCGGCGGTGAACTTGACCGTCGAGGTGATGACGCCGCCGTTCTTGGTCATGGTCGGCGTCACGCTGGTCAGCGTGAAGCCGTTCTGGTTCAAGATGTTGCCGTTGAAGATCTTGGTTGCATCGGCTTCGCCCGCCTGGATCTCGCCGTCCGAGGTCATGGCGCCGGCGGCGATGAAGCCGGGCGACGCCTTGGCGATCGATCCGACGCTCGCGGCGTCGGCGGCCGATATCAGCTTGCTGCGGATCTGGTTGGCGCGGGAATAGTCGACCGCGCATCCGACTGCGACGACGAGCGGCAGCACAGCGAGGCCAAAGGTCATTGCGATGTTGCCGGAGCGATCGCGACGGAAACGGCTGATGGTCCGGATCAAGGTGCTCATGGGTTATGTCGGCAAAGAATATGATGGGCAGATAGATGAGAACCTTCACCCTGCCGGATACGAATTAAGGCCGGCTTATCGCGATCGCGGAAAGCCGCGCGGGCATAAATCGTTTGGCTGACAGCGCGTTGCTGGTTAATGAAAGCTTGCAGACTGGAAGGAATCCCCCGCCGCATGGCTGACATCAAGCTGACCCTCGTCGTCGCCTGCGCGCTTGTCGATGCCGACAAGCGCGTGCTGCTGGCGCAGCGCCCCGAGGGCAAGGCGCTGGCCGGCCTGTGGGAATTCCCCGGCGGCAAGATCGAGCCCGGCGAGCGGCCGGAGCAGACCCTGATCCGCGAACTGCACGAGGAGATCGGCATCACCGTGAGCGAGCCGTGCCTCGCGCCGCTGACCTTCGCCAGCCATGCCTACGAGACCTTCCATCTGCTGATGCCGCTCTACATCTGCCGGCGCTGGGAGGGCATCGCGGTGGCGCGCGAGGGCCAGAACCTCGCCTGGGTCCGCGCAAGCAAGCTACGCGACTACCCGATGCCGCCCGCGGACATCCCGCTGCTGCCGCATCTGATCGATCTGTTGCTGTGATCTTCTTCGCCTCTTCCGCTCGCGGGGAGGCGCGCTACCAAAATATCGAAAACAACCCCATGCAAAGCAGGTGGCGGTGGCCGGCGTCCGACCAGGCGACTTGACACGTCGGGCAACTCACCGGCATAATTCCATTATTCCGAAATCGCGTAAGCGCCCCCTCGCCTTCCCCGCAAGGGCAGGGCAATCGCATATGAACGCGACTTATCCGCT
Organism: Bradyrhizobium sp. USDA 3315; assembly: GCF_054056795.1. NCBI lineage: Bacteria > Pseudomonadati > Pseudomonadota > Alphaproteobacteria > Hyphomicrobiales > Nitrobacteraceae > Bradyrhizobium > Bradyrhizobium sp. USDA 3315. The sequence goes on from NZ_JBSRYP010000001.1 coordinate 1,476,808, forward strand.
GGCTCGGTCGGCCTCTCCCGCTTGCGGGGGAGGCCGGATCGCATCGCAGATGCGATCCGGGTGGGGGCCATTTCCGCGATACGACTCGTGGAGAGACCCCACCCCAACCCTCCCCCGCAAGCGCAGGGGTGTCCGGGGAATGATTCACTGTGTCGCGGTGCATGCTCGGCAGGACCGAGGCAAATCGGTCTTTTCTGGTTGTCGAGACACAGAGGGCCGAGCATGCGATATCGCGGTAGCATTTTTGGAAGGCTGCTTGAACCGATCAATCGACGGCAGTTTCAGACGGTTGTGGATCGTCTGGACGGGGATGCCTACGACAAGTCGTTCAGGAGCTGGGATCATCTGGTGGCGCTGATCTATGCCCAGCTTAGCGGCAACAGCAGTCTGCGCGGGGTGGTGACTGGCTTCAACGCCAATTCGCAGCATCACTATCACTTGGGAACCGGCAAGCTGTCGCGCTCGACGTTGTCCGATGCCAATGCCCGCCGTCCGATCGGCATTTTCGCGCAAACCTTTGCGGCGCTGTCGGCGATGGCGCGTCGCCAGCTGCGGAGTGAAGGCATGGAGATGGTGCGTCTGATCGACGCCAGTCCGATCCCGCTCGGCAAGGTCTGCAGTTGGGCGACGTGGAACGGCCGCATCCGCGGCATGAAGCTGCATGTCGTCTACGACCCAAGGAGCGATGTCCCGACCTGCGTCGAGATGACGGCCGCGAACGTCAATGACATCGAGATCGGCCGACAGACCCCAATCCAGCCCGCCACCACCTATGTGTTTGACAAGGGCTATTGCCGTTTCGACTGGTGGCAGAAGATCAATGATAGCAAGGCTTTCTTCGTTACCCGGGCGAAGACGAGCATCCGTCTTCGCTCGCTCAGGCATCGCGCCATCCGCAAGCGTAACGGGGATGGCTTCGAAATCCTTGCCGATGACGAGGTGAAGCTCACCAGCAAGGGCGATTCGCGCCTTCCAATCCCGCTCCGCCGCATCAAGATCAGACGCGAGAAAGGCGGCAAGATCACACTCCTGACCAACGACCTTGCCCGTAGCGCCGTCGAGATCGCCGCCCTCTACAAGAGCCGATGGCAAATCGAGCTGCTGTTCCGCTGGATCAAGCAGCATCTCGATATTCGCAAGTTCCTCGGCGCCAACGACAACGCGATCCGCCTTCAGGTGCTCGCTGCGATGATTGCCTACCTGCTGCTGCGCATCGCCGCTCACACCAACTGCATCAAAATGCTCCCGCTCAGGTTCGCCGAACTCGTCGGCCAGCTCCTGCTCACGCGTCGATCCCTCGCTGCCATCGACAAACCTCCGCCCATCAACCCCAGCCGTCGGAAATCAACCATCTCACCTGACCAGATGGAGCTCCGCTATGCCTGAATTTCCCCGGACACCCCTGCCGCAAGCGGGAGAGGGAGTCCTTGCATCGTGCGTCCCTAACGCTTCGTCCCCTTCACCGCCGCCTCCAAGCTCGCTTTCGCCGAGCCGGGCTTGAGCGGCTTCGGCTGGCCTTCATGCGGCGCCCAGCCGGACAGCCAGACGATGTCGAAGGTGGCGCGGATGCGGCCGTCGGGATCGGCGAAACGCTCGCCGTAGATCTGCGCCATGCGCAGCATGGTGGCGCGGCGGGTCAAGGTGTGCCGGCGCTCGCGCAGCACATTGGTGGCGCCCATGCGCCTGAGATCGGCCATCAGCGCGAAGGCGCTGGCATAGCGCACCACGACGCGGTCGACGTCGGTCACCGGCAGCGCGAATCCCGCCCGCTGCAGCAGCGCGCCGATATCGCGCAGATCGGCGAACGGCGCGACGCGCGGCGAGGCCCCGCCCTCGCACTCGGCCTCCGCCGCGGCAAAGCTCTGCCGCAGCTCGGTCAGCGTATCGCCGCCGAGCATCGCCGCAAGCAATAGCCCGTCCGGCTTCAGCCCCCGGCGGATCTGCGCCAGCACGCCCGGTAGGTCGTTGACGAACTGGAAGGCGAGCGCGGAGACCACGAGATCGCGCGACTCCGGCGCCAGTCCGAGCGCTTCCGCCTCACTGAATCCGATCGCATCGACCGCGGCGACACGCCCATGCAGGGCGTCCGCGAGCCCGTTGCCCGGCGTCCAGACATCGGCAGCCGCCGAAAAGCTGCGTGACACCGCCAGCAAGCGGTCCGCCATGTCTTCGCTGGCACGCTCGAGCAGGAATGTCGCCGCGCCCTCGCGCCGCGCGCGCGCCAGCCGCGCGCCGAGCAAGGCGCGATCGAACAGGATGGGGGCGGTCGGCGGGTTCGGTGTCATGCCGGCTGGTTACGCCGGACCGCCGCCGCAGGCAATGTGCCTTGAGCCTGCATTGATCAAACGCTAGCCTCGCCCGCCATGGACGCCGAGGCATCACCGACACGCTCCATTACCGGTCACGTCCACCGCGCGCTCGGCGCGATCGGGAGCGCGTGGCTGCGCACCGCGCGGCTGGCGCTCGATATCGCGCTGCCGACGCTATGCGTTTCGTGCCGTGAGCCAGTCGATGGCGAGGGGGTGTGCGCGACCTGCTGGGCCAGATTGTCGTTCATCGCGCCGCCGTTCTGCCCGCGGCTCGGGATTCCCTTCGTCTACGATCCCGGCCCCGAGCTGCTGTCGATGGAGGCGATCGCCAATCCGCCGGCCTACAGCAGAGCCCGCGCCGCGGTGCGCTATGACGATGTCGCGCGCACGCTGGTGCACGCATTGAAATACCAGGATCGCACCGATCTGGCGCCCACAATGGGTCGCTGGATGGCGCGGGCGGGGAAGGAATTGCTCCACGACGCCGATCTGCTGGTTCCGGTTCCTCTGCACTGGCGGCGCGGCTGGAGCCGGCGCTACAACCAGTCCGGGGCGCTCGCCAAGGTGATCGCGCTCCAGAGCGGCGTCAAAATGACTGCCGAAGCGCTGCGGCGCATCCGCGCCACCGAGCAGCAGATCGGGCTGTCACGCAAGGATCGCGCCAGCAATGTCCAGGGCGCATTCGGGGTCGCCGATGAACGCAAGGCTGACGTCCAGGGCCGCCGCGTGATCCTGATCGACGACGTCCTGACCTCGGGCGCGACAGTGGACGCCTGCGCACGGGCGCTGCTCCGCGCCAAAGCCGCGCAGGTCGACGTGCTGGTGTTTGCCCGGGTTGTCGATACCCACCGCGCTCCCATATAATCTGACATTCTGGTTCAACCGAGCGCACCATGACCGCTGCCATTGAAATCTACACCCGCCCGGGCTGCGGTTATTGCAGCGCGGCCAAATCGCTTTTGACGCGCAAGAACGCCGCGTTCACCGAATTGAGCGTCGCCAGCAACCCGGCCTATCGCGACGAGATGTATGGCCGCGCCGGTGCCGGCTCGACCTTCCCGCAGATCTTCATCGGCAAGACCCATGTCGGCGGCTGCGACGAGCTCTACGCGCTCGACCGCGAGGGCAAGCTCGACGGCCTGCTCAGCAACGGAGGCGGCGCCTGATGACGGAGAACATTTTCACCGCCGCCATGGTGCAGATGCGCACCGGATTGCTGCCGGAGCCGAGCCTCGAGCAGGGCACGCGGCTGATCCGCGAGGCGGCGGCGCAGGGTGCCAAGTACGTGCTGACCCCTGAGGTCAGCAACATGATGCAGCTCAACCGCAAGGCGCTGTTCGAGCATTTGGCGAGCGAAGAGGACGACCAGTCGCTCAAGGCGTATCGCGCGCTGGCCGCCGAACTGAAGATCCACCTGCATATCGGCTCGCTGGCGCTGCGCTACTCGCCGGAGAAGGCGGTCAACCGTTCGTTCCTGATCGGGCCCGAGGGCAATCTGCTCGCGAGCTACGACAAGATCCATATGTTCGATATCGATCTGCCGGGCGGCGAAAGCTATCGCGAATCGGCCAATTATCAGCCCGGCGAGACCGCCGTGATCTCCGACCTACCCTGGGGCCGAATCGGACTCACGATCTGCTACGACGTGCGCTTCCCGGCGCTGTACCGCGCGCTGGCCGAAGCCGGCGCATCGTTCCTCACCGTGCCGTCCGCCTTCACCCGCAAGACCGGCGAAGCGCATTGGCACACGCTGCTGCGCGCCCGCGCCATCGAGACCGGCTGCTTCGTGTTCGCAGCGGCGCAGGCCGGCCTGCATGAGAACAAGCGCGAGACCTTCGGGCATTCGCTGATCATCGACCCCTGGGGCGAGATCCTCGCCGAGGGCGGCGTCGAGCCGGGCGTGTTCCTGGCCGAGATCGACCCCGCCAAGGTCGAGACTGCGCGCAAGACCATTCCCTCGTTGCAGCATGGCAGGCGTTTCGGCATTGCCGACCCCAAGGCCGGCCCGGAGCATCTGCACCTCGTCCGGGGTTCGGCATGATCCGCTACACGCTGCGCTGCGAGCGCGGCCACCAGTTCGAGAGCTGGTTCCAGAGCTCCGCGGCCTATGAATCGCAGGAGCGGCGTCACCTGATCGATTGCCCGTCGTGCGGCTCGAGCAAGATCGAGCGCGCGATCATGGCGCCGCAGGTCGTCAGCAAGAAGGGCCGCGAACCGGCCCAGCCGGCGCCGGCCGCGCCCGTCGAGGCGACTGGCAATGAATCGACGTCGCTGATGATGGCGCAGGAGCGCGAGCTGCGCAGCAAGCTGAAGGAGCTGCGCGACCACATCGTGAAGAACGCCGACAATGTCGGCGACCGCTTCCCGAACGAAGCGCGCAAGATGCACTACGGCGATATCGAGCACCGGCCGATCTACGGCGAAGCCTCGCCCGAAGAGGCCCGCGCGCTGATCGACGAAGGCGTCGAGGTCTCGCCCCTGCCGACGCTGCCGGAAGACCGGAATTGACGCGCAGCGTCATTCCGGGGCACGCGAAGCGTGAACCCGGAATCTCGCGCCGCAACCTCGAGATTCCGGGTTCGGTGCTGCGCACCGCCCCGGAATGACAATCTGGGAAGAGCATGCCCCCCGACTCATTCTCCTCCTGGCAGGTCTGGGCGTTTCTTTCCGCCGTCTTCGCCGCGCTGACCGCGATCTTCGCCAAGGTCGGCGTCGAGGGCATCAACTCCGATCTCGCCACCCTGATCCGCACCGTGGTCGTGCTGATCACGCTGTCGGCCATCCTGTTCGCGACCGGACAGTTCACCCAGTCCGGGCCGATCTCGGGCAAGAGCTGGCTGTTCCTGCTGCTGTCCGGGCTCGGCACCGGCGCATCATGGATCTGCTATTTCCGCGCGCTCAAGCTCGGACCGGCCACGCTCGTCGCGCCGATCGACAAGCTCAGCGTCGTGCTGGTGGCGCTGTTCGGCGCTACCTTCCTCGGCGAACGCCCCTCGGCCTATGGCTGGATCGGGATCGCGCTGATCTCCGCGGGCGCGGTGCTGATCGCGGTGAAAGGGTAATTACGCGGCGATCAAGAGCGCGACGCCGATCACGATCAGGACGATGCCGAACACCTCGCGCAGCGAGAACGGCTGCTTGAGCGAGAAATACGCCACGCCCTGCGCGAACAGCACCTCGATCAGCGCCAGCGTGCGCACATTGGCGGCGGCGGTGAGCGCGAACGCCAGGAACCAGAATTGCGATGAGAATGCGCCCATGAAGCCCGCGAACATCGAGGGCCGCCACAGCTTGAGGATCGACCTCAGCACGTCGGGCGCGCGCAACAACAGATAGACCGACAGGATCAGCGTCTGCACGAGGAGGCTCCACATCAGCGTGTAGGAGGCCGCCGTAACAAATGAGACGCCGGGCACCGCGATGATCGCGCCGCGAAAGCTCACCGCCGAGATCGCGAACACTGCGGCGGCGCCGAGGCCGAGCACGGTCGGGCGCAGGTCGGCGAAGCTCTTCTGCCCACCGGGCCGCAACGCGGTGATGACGACGCCGATGGTCGCGATCACGATCGCGATCACCTTGGACGAGGTGAGATGGTCGCCGAGGAAGATGAAGCCGAAGATCGCAGTCTGGATCGCCTCGGTCTTCATGTAGGCCGTGGTTACCACGAAAGAGCGGTCGTTCATCGCCAGCAGCATGAAGCCGGTGCCGACGATCTGGCTGAGCGCGCCGGTCACCAGCCACGGCCAGAACGACGATGACGGCCACGGCACGCGATCGCCGGTCAGCAGCACCGCCAGCGCGAAGAACACCACCGAGAACGGCAGGCCGAACAGGAAGCGGATATTGGTCGCGCCCCAGGTCCCGAGCGGCCCGGTCAGATGCCGCTGCATCGCATTGCGAGCCACCTGCCCGAACGCAGCGACGATGGTGAAGGGGATCCAGAGCGAGGCGATCGTGAACATGGGGGATAAGGAAAGCATGCCGGCGGGAGTACACGCCCAGCGTGCCGATTGCCGCTGACGCGGTCAACCGAGTGGGCGCATGACTGGATTGCGCGATGTCCACAAACTTCCGTAGCCCGGATGAAGCGAAGCGCAATCCGGGGCCAGCTCATCCGCGGACGAAGGGGTCCCGGATTACGCTACGCTCCATCCGGGCTACGCATTCTGTGTTCGCAGGGACGACACCTGTTGTGTGGCCAAGGCCGTGACACTCAACTCACACCTCTTCCGCCACCACCATGTAGTTCACGTCCATGTCGGTCGACACGGTCCATTTGTCGGCGAGCGGGTTGTAGACCACGCCGGCCTGTTCGGTGACGGTGAGGTTGACGTCGCCGAGATAGCGCTCGAGCTCGGCGGGGGTGACGAACTTGCTCCACTCATGGGTGCCGCGCGGCAGCCAGCGCAGCACGTATTCGGCGCCGACGATCGCCAGCGCAAAACTTTTCCAGTTGCGGTTCAGGGTCGAGACCACCATCAGCCCGCCGGGCTTGAGCATGACCGCGCAGCGCTTGATGAAGGCGCCGACGTCGTTGACGTGCTCGACCACCTCCATCGCCAGCACGATGTCGAAGCGCTCGCGGGCGTCCATCTCTTCCACCGTGGTGCAGCGGTAGTCGATCGACAGATGGCCCTTGTCGGCGTGCAGCTTCGCCGCGGCGATGTTGGTGGCGGAAGGATCGATCCCGATCACCTGGGCCCCTAACCGCGTGAACGGCTCGCACAACAGGCCGGCGCCGCAGCCGATATCGAGCAGGCGCAGGCCGGACAGACAGTTGAGGCTCTTGGCGTTGCGCTCGAACTTGCGGCAGGCGGCGTCGCGGATATAGGTCAGGCGCAGCGGGTTGATCTTGTGCAGCGGCGCCATCTTGCCGCGCGGATCCCACCATTCATCGGACAGTTTCGAGAATTTCGCGACCTCGGCCGGATCGACCGAGCTGGCGGAGGCATTGGCGGAGGAACTGGCGGAGAAACCGGAAAGCGTTGATTGCGTGGCCATGATTGCGCGCGCCCCTATCGCGCGGTGATCGAATTGCGGAACGACAGCGGCGCGGCGATGGTCCTGATGGTCTCGATGCCCTCGCCGACGCCCCGGATGGTGACGTCGCCATAATTGAGCAGGCGCCCCATGATGCTCTGGTTGACGTCGACGCTCTCGACCTTATCGAGGCTCATCTCGAAGGTACGCCGCTTGATGAAGCCGCTCTTGTGCACCACGCGGAAATTGGTGACGTCGGTTTCGGTGGTCCAGCGGTGGAACCAGGCCGCGGCGGTCCAGTACAGCGCCGCGACCGCGACCACGGCGGCGGCCGCAAAGCAGGCCATCACGAGGCCGTCGACCGTGGTCATCCGCGACAGGATCAGCAGCGCCAGCACGACGATCCAGGCCCCGATCGCCGGCAAATAGAACATCCAGTGCGCATTCGTGGAATACAGCACCTTCTCGCCAGGCTGCAGGATCTCGTCGATATAACGTCCCATCCAATCCGCCTTCGAGTTGCCCCGTGTTACCCGTGCGCCACAACCCGCCCGCAACCGGTCAAAACACCCCCAAAAGACACTCGAGGGCCCCCTACCTACCGGCTTGCCCCCGGGCGCGGCGCTATGTATACGCGCGTTTCGGTCCCCGCGCTTGCGGTTTTCGGCGTGGGTTAACCTACTTATCCTCTTAAAGGAATAGACGCGTCGTCATGGGCCGCCTCGTGATGAAATTCGGCGGTACGTCCGTCGCCAATATCGATCGTATCCGCAACGTCGCGCAGCATGTGAAGCGCGAGGTCGACGCGGGCCATGAGGTCGCCGTCGTCGTCTCCGCGATGTCCGGCAAGACCAATGAGCTGGTGGCCTGGTGCACCGATGCCTCGCCGATGCACGACGCGCGCGAATATGACGCGGTGGTCGCCTCCGGCGAACAGGTCACTTCGGGCCTGCTCGCGATCGTGCTGCAGGGCATCGGCATCCAAGCGCGCTCCTGGCAGGGCTGGCAGATCCCGATCAAGACCTCGGAGGCGCATGCCTCGGCGCGCATCCTCGATATCGACGGCACCGAGATCATCACCCGCTTCAAGGAGCGCAAGGAAGTCGCCGTGATCGCCGGCTTCCAGGGCATCAATCCCGACACCGGCCGCATCACCACGCTCGGCCGCGGCGGCTCGGACACCTCGGCGGTGGCGATCGCCGCCGCGCTGCGCGCCGACCGCTGCGACATCTACACCGACGTCGACGGCGTCTACACCACCGATCCCCGCGTGGTGCCGAAGGCGCGCCGGCTCGACAAGATCGCCTTCGAGGACATGCTGGAACTGGCCTCGCAGGGCGCCAAGGTGCTGCAGGTTCGCTCGGTGGAACTCGGCATGGTGCACAACATGCCGATTTTCGTGCGCTCCAGCTTCGACAAGCCAGAGGATATCGACCCGCACGCCAACCAGCCGCCGGGCACGCTGATCTGCAGCGAGGAGGAAATCATGGAAATGCACGTCGTCACCGGCATCGCCTTCTCCAAGGACGAAGCCCAGATTTCCGTGCGCCAGATCGAGGACAAACCCGGCGTCGCCGCCGCGATCTTCGGGCCGCTCGCGGATGCCAGCATCAATGTCGACATGATCGTGCAGAACGTGTCCGAGGACGGCAAGACCACCGACCTCACCTTCACCGTTCCGGCCGGCGACTATAACCGCGCCAAGGACACGATTACCGCCGCCAAGGCCAAGATCGGCTACGCACGCCTCGACACCGCGACCGACGTCGCCAAGGTCTCGGTGATCGGCAGCGGCATGCGCAGCCATGCCGGCGTCGCGGCCAAGGCGTTCAAGGCGCTGGCCGACCGAAACATCAACATCCGCGCCATCACCACCTCCGAGATCAAGTTCTCGGTCCTGATCGACGCCGCCTACACCGAACTTGCGGTCCGCACGCTGCACACGCTGTACGGGCTGGATCAGGCGTAGGCGCGACCGGCAGGGGCAGGGCTCGCTCCGCTGTCATTCCGGGGCGATGCGACAGCATCGAATCCGGAATCTCGAGGTTCCGGGTTCGCCGCTTCGCGACGCCCCGGAACGACGAGACCGAGCACTGGCCGTGCTCCCCAGCCGCGCCCCGGAGTTAGAATTTCTCTTAGCGGGCGCAGCATTGGGCTGACGCAGACGTTATTTGCTACTGGCAGGCGTTTTGCTTGGCAAAGCAAGCCTCGATTGGCTATACGGCCAGTCAGGTAGGCTGTCGCAAACTGTGGCACAGTTTCGGTGATCGCGAATCGGCGGGAACTGGCGAGCGGCGACACCGAATGACTAAAATTGTTGTTTTTGACGAGTTTTGCGCCAGCGGCCGGCCGCACCGGTGCGCTGGCTTCGCGGGGAGGGACTGAAACACATGCGGAGCGCGTCGGGAGGCCCCCGCATCCTGTTGAGACGGCTCCGCGAGACCATGGCGGAGCAAGTCTCCGCCCAGGAGCGGCTCGACAAGATCGTGGTGCTGATCGCGGCCAACATGGTGGCCGAGGTCTGCTCCTGCTACGTGCTGCGCATCGACAACACCCTCGAACTCTATGCCACCGAAGGTCTGAACCGCGACGCCGTCCACCGCACGGTGATGAGCGCGCATGAAGGCCTGGTCGGCCTCGTCGCCAGCGAGGCGACGCCGCTCAACCTGTCCGACGCGCAAAGCCATCCCGCCTTCGCCTACCGCCCGGAGACCGGCGAAGAGGCCTACCACTCGTTCCTCGGCGTGCCGATCCTGCGCGCCGGCAACACGCTCGGCGTGCTCGTGGTGCAGAACCGCGCCAAGCGCACCTATGTCGAGGAAGAAGTCGAGGCGCTGCAGACCACCGCCATGGTGCTGGCGGAGATGATCGCCTCCGGCGAGCTTGCCGCGCTGGCGCAGCCCGGCGCCGAGCCCGCCGCGCGGCACTCGCTGCACAAGACCGGCGCGGTGCTCTCCGACGGCATCGCGCTCGGCCACGTCGTGCTGCACGAGCCGCGCGTCGTCATCACCAACTACATCGCCGAGGATCTGCCGAAGGAGATCAAGCGGCTCGACACTGCGCTCGCCAATCTGCGCGCCGATCTCGACCGCATGCTGGAGCGCGGCGACGTCGCCGACGGCGGCGAGCACCGCGAGGTGCTGGAAGCCTACCGCATGTTCGCCAACGACCAGGGCTGGTCGCACAAGCTGCATGAGGCGGTCGCCACCGGCCTCACCGCGGAAGCCGCCGTCGAACGCGTGCAGTCCGACACCCGCGCGCGCATGCTGCGCTCGACCGATCCCTATCTGCGCGACCGCCTGCACGACCTCGAGGATCTCGGCCATCGCCTGATGCGGCAGCTGGTCGGCCAGGACCATGCGCCGTCGCGCGAGCAGCTGCCCGACAACGCCATCCTGATCGCCCGCGCGATGGGCCCGGCGGCGCTGCTCGACTATGACCGCAAGCGGCTGCGCGGCCTGGTGCTGGAGGAAGGCACCGCGAATTCCCACGTCTCGATCGTGGCGCGCGCGCTCGGCATTCCCGCGGTCGGCGAGGTGCCGAACGCGCCCGGCATCGCCGACCCGGGCGATGCCATCATCGTCGACGGCATTTCCGGCGAGATCTATGTCCGCCCCTCGACCGAGATCGAATCCGCCTATGCCGAGCGTGTCCGGTTCCGGGCGCGGCGGCAGGCGCAATATTCGGCGCTGCGCGACAAGGCCTGCGTGACCAAGGACGGCCAGCCGATCGAGCTTCTGATCAATGCCGGCCTGACCATCGACCTGCCGCATATCGACGACACCGGCAGCGCCGGCATCGGCCTGTTCCGCACCGAATTGCAGTTCATGGTGAGCCCGAACCTGCCGCGCTCGAGCGACCAGCTCGCGCTGTACCGCACCGTGCTCGACGCCGCGGGCTCCAAGCCCGTCACCTTCCGCACGCTCGACATCGGCGGCGACAAGGCGCTGCCCTATATGGAGACCGTGATCGAGGAAAATCCCGCGCTCGGCTGGCGCGCGATCCGGCTCGGCCTCGACCGTCCCGGCCTGCTGCGCGGCCAGATCCGCGCGCTGCTGCGCGCCGGCGGCGGCCGCGCGCTGAAGATCATGTTCCCGATGATCTCGGATATCGCCGAGTTCGACCAGGCCAAGGCGATCGTCGAGCGCGAGCTGACCTATCTGCGCCAGCACGGCCATTCGCTGCCCGAGCGGATCGATATCGGCACCATGGTCGAGGTGCCGGCGCTGCTCTACCAGCTCGACGAGCTCCTGAAGAAGGTCGACTTCGTCTCGGTCGGCTCCAACGACCTGTTCCAGTTCCTGTTTGCGGTCGACCGCGGCAATGCCAAGGTCTCCGAACGCTTCGACATTTTGTCGGCGCCGATCCTGCGCGCGCTGCGCGACATCGTGCGCAAGGCCAAGGCGGCGAAGAAGGCCGCCTCGCTGTGCGGCGAGATGGCGTCGAAACCGATCGGCGCGCTGGCGCTGATCGCCATCGGCTACCGTTCGCTTTCATTGTCGGCAACCGCGCACGGCCCGGTCAAGGCGCTGATCCTCGACCTCGATGCCAAGAAGGCCGAGGCGATGATCAATCCGCTGCTGGACGCGCCGGTCGGCAGCGTCTCGATCCGCGAGGCGCTGACGAAGTTTGCGGAAACCGAGGGGCTGGCCTTGTAGCGACGCTGCCGTCGCCGCTGCCGCCCTTCCGTACCTTCCGCAATTCGAGATACCGCCATGCTACCCGAAGCCAAACTCGACGTCCTGCTCGCCCATCATGCCTCGCTCGAGGCCGAGCTGCTCGGCGAGGTCAAGTCCGAGCGCTATGTGCAGATCACGCGCGAGCTCGCCGAGCTCAATCCGCTGATCGACGCGGTGAAGCTCTATCGCTCCGCCCGATCGGAGCTCACCGACACCGAGGCGATGCTGGCGGATGCGGGGACCGATCCCGAGATGCGCAGCATGGCGGAAGCCGAGCTGGAAACGCTGCAGGCGCGGATCGGCGAGCTCGAGCAGCAGATCCGGATCGCGCTGTTGCCGAAAGACGCGATGGACGACCGCAACGTGATGCTGGAAATCCGCGCCGGCACCGGCGGCGACGAGGCGTCGCTGTTCGCCGGCGACCTGTTCCGGATGTATGAGCGCTTCGCGTCCCTGCAGGGCTGGAAGGTCGAGGTGATCTCGGCGAGCGAAGGCACCGTCGGCGGCTACAAGGAAATCATCGCCGAGGTGCAGGGCCGCGGCGCGTTCGCCAAGCTGAAATTCGAATCCGGCGTGCACCGCGTGCAGCGCGTGCCCGACACCGAGACGCAGGGCCGCATCCACACCTCGGCCGCCACGGTCGCCGTGCTGCCGGAGGTCGAGGACGTCGACGTCGATATCAAGGACACCGACTTGAGGATCGAGACCATGCGCGCGGGCGGCGCCGGCGGTCAGCACGTCAACAAGACCGAATCGGCGATCCGCATCACCCATCTGCCGACCGGCATCGTCGTGATGATGCAGGACAGCCGCTCGCAGCACAAGAACCGGGCGTCGGCGATGAACATCCTGCGCTCGCGCATCTACGATGCCGAGCGCCAGCGCGTCGAGGCGGCGCGCTCCGCCGACCGCAAGGAGAAGGTCGGCTCCGGCGACCGCTCCGAGCGCATCCGCACCTACAATTTCCCGCAAGGGCGAGTCACCGACCATCGCATCAACCTGACGCTCTACAAGCTGCCGCAGGTGATCGCGGGCGAAGCGCTCGGCGAATTGATCGATGCGCTGACCACCGAGCACCAGGCGGCACAGCTCGCCGCGCAGGGCGCAGCCGCCTGACGCGCGCCGCCGCTTGCGCCGGCGGATGCATCACTCATTCGCCGGAAGACGGCGAGGACTTCAGCAAGCGGCGCAACGCCGGGCTCGCGACGCGGCGCAGCTCCTCGATGTTCTTCTTCGAGACCGCCTGGAGCTTCTGCTCTCCCTTTGCCGTTAGCTTGAGCTGAACCCGCCTCGCGTCGTCCGGATCGGCAAGCCGGCTGACCAGTCCGAGCTTTGCCATGCGGTTCATCAGTTCGACGGCGGAGTGATGCCGTATCAGCAGGAACCGGGCGATGTCGCCGACGGTCGGCGGACCGGGATCGACGAAACCCTTGATGCCGAGCAGCGCCTGATGCTGCCGCGGCGTCATTCCGGCCTTCCGGGCGCCCTCCTCGCTGAATGCAAGAAACCTGCGCAACTCGTAGCGAAACTGCGCAAGCGCCCGGTAGTCCACCGTCGCGGCCGCCGCCTTGCGTTTGGTTGCTCCGGCTGGTGCTCGTCGTTGCTTTGGTTGCGGCATTCAGTCGTCCTGCTGCTGGCTCGCTCCGCCGGACGGCAGACGCCGTGCAACGCTATCAAGCCCGCGCCGGACGCACCATACTACCGGCCGCCCCCACTCATGTTTTCAACGGTTTGACGGTCGAGCGGCGGCGCCGGGCAAGCTCAGGGCTGCGGCCAGTGATCGTAGGTCGAGCTCAATATCTTCAGCAGCACGATCTGGAACGCGACCGGAATCCGCGGGCTCCTGCGGCGAATGGATTTCTCCAGCGCCTCGGTGATCTCGCTCTTGGTGAGATGCCCGGCCGAGGCACGCGCGACCAGATCGCCCCAGACCTCCGACAACGACTTGCCGGTGTGATGCGGAGACGGGATCGTTATTCCGCGCGTCTCGGCCCAAGCGATGATCTCGCGCATGGTTTGCCGTCCGCAATTCCGCGCCGTCGCGAGATGGCGCGCGGTGAGCAGCCGCAGCAGATCGTCCGGCGGCGTCCAGCCCACCTTCGGCGGCACTTCGTCGAGCAGCTCGACCGCCAGTTCCTTCAGGACGTTGATCGCGCGAATGCTCAGGCTGCCCAATTGCCCGGCGGCACCGTGCTCGGACACGGCGTGACCGTGCTCGGACACGGCGTGCTCTCCGGCATTTCCGGTGCGACTTGAAGGCTCCTGGATCATCGCTCCCTCACTTACAGGACCCGCACCCGGTCGGTAAACCTTCGATACATCGTAGAACGATATTATTTCTATCGTAGGCCGATATGATTCGACGAAAGGTGACATTGACTAAATATGCCGGTGGGGAATTGTAGCCGTGACAGGCTGCTCCATCGCAGCCGGCGCATCGTGCCGCCGATCGATCCGATCCGGCGACGAGTGAGCATGCGCGCCAACAATCAATATAATTGGAGGATACTGAGCGATGAGCACCAAGGATTTTCGGCCGGGCAGAACCCCGAACGTTTCGCGCCGCACTTTGCTGCAAGCCGGCGCGGGCCTGATCGGCGGCAGCGTGCTGCCGGCCTCGATCGCATCGCGGGCCTTCGCCGAGGACCACCCGGCGATCGGAACCTATCCCGCGGGCACGTCGGGCTCTTCGGCGTTCATCGGCATCTCGGTCCCGCGCACCGGCACCTATGCGGTGCAGGGCGAGGATGAGCTCAAGGGCTATCAGCTCGCGATCGAGCACATCAACAGCGGCCACGAGCTGATCAAGAAGATCTCGCCGAAGACCAGCAAGGGCGTGCTCGGCAAGGAGCTGAAGTTCGGCGTCGCGGATTCCGCGGCGAAGCCGAACGAGGCCGTGCAGGCGCAGCAGCGCTTCATCTCCGAGAACAAGGCGGTGATGATCACCGGCGGCACGTCGAGCGCGGTCGCGGTGGCGCTGAACAAGCTGGCGCAGCGCGAGAAGGTGATCTTCGTCTGCGGCATTTCCGGCTCGAACGACACCACTGGCAAGGATTGCGTGCGCTACGGCTTCCGCCAGAACTTCTTCGGCCAGACCGCCGCGGCGGCGATCGCGCCGGTGCTGATCAAGCAGTTCGGCAAGAACAAGAAGGCCGCCTACCTGACGCCCGACTACACCTACGGCCACACCGTCACCAAGTCGATGCAGGACTACCTCGCCCAGGCGGGCTGGACCACCGTCACCAACCAGGTCTCGCCGCTCGGCGCGCCGGACTATTCGTCCTATCTGCTCAACGTCGCGAACTCCGGCGCCGACGTGCTGATCAACGTCAACTGGGGTCACGATGCCGTGCTGTCGACGCAGCAGGCCAAGCAGTTCGGCGTGCTCGACAAGATGAAGCTCGTGGTGCCCTACCAGGTGCCGTTCATCGCCCGCGAGACCGGCGGCCTGATGCAGGGCGTCTACGCCGCGACCGACTATTGGTGGACCATCGAGGACAAATATCCGCTGGCCAAGATGTTCAACGAGGCCTTCGAGAAGAAGTACGGATACAAGCCGGAATGGGGCGCCGAGAACGCCTATGTCAGCTTCGCGCACTGGGCCCGCATGGTCGAGGAAGCCGGCAGTTTCTATCCGCCCGACGTCATCAAGGCCTATGAGAAGGGCGAGACGCTGCCTTCGCTGGTCGGCGACGTCCACTATCGCCCCGAGGATCACCAGTGCGTCCGCCCCGTCGTCATCGTCCGCGGCAAGATGGAAAAGGAGATGAAGAACAAGGAGGACTATTACGAGGTGATCGAGATCGTCCCCGGCGACGGCTTGATGCAGAAGCCGGATGCGTTCGGCTGCCATCTCGGCGACTACACCTGATTAACGTGGGAAGACTCGGCGCCGTGGGCGGGGCGACCCGGCCCGCGGCGCCGCTTTTCTCGGAACGCATCCTCCATCGACCGGGCCAGGTATACGGCTGAGTGAACGCGCGCCATGATCAACTGGCCAAATTTCGTCTCGCAACTTTTCAACGGGCTGGCGCTCGGCGCGCTGCTGGCGCTGATCAGCTCCGGGCTGACGATCATCTATGGCACGCTCGGAGTGCTCAACCTCGCCCACGGCGCCATGTTCATGATCGGCGGCTACGCCGGATATGTGGCCTATTCCTACACCGGCTCGTTCATTCTCGCCGTGATCGCGGGCTCGCTGTTCGTGATGGCGCTTGGCGTGGCGATGGAGCGGATCATCATCCGCCATTTCTACCATCGCCCGCATGAGGACCAGCTGCTGGTCACGTTCGGCCTCGGCATCTGCTTCGTCGAGATCGTGCGGCTGATCTTCACCAGCCAGTCGCAGGTGGTGCCGCCGCCGGCGCTGCTGCAGGGCATCACCTCGCTCGGCTTCCTGTTCTACCCGACCTACCGGCTCGCGGTGGTCGGCATCGTCGCGGTCGCGCTCGGCGCGCTGTTCCTGATCCTGTACCGCACCCGGCTCGGCATGATCGTGCGCGCCGGCATCGAGGATTCGGTGATGGTCGATTCGCTCGGCATCAACGTCTACCGCGTCTTCATGATCGTGTTCGGCATCGGCGCAATGGCCGCAGGCTTCGCCGGCATCATCAATGCGCCGGTGGTGTCGCTGACGCCGGGTGTCGGCGACGACATCCTGGTCGAGACCTTCGTGGTGGTGGTGATCGGCGGCGTCGGCTCGTTTCCCGGCGCCATCCTCGGCGGGCTGATCGCCGGCGAGATCATCAGCATCACCTCGATGTTCAACCCCGGTTACGCCTACGTCATGCTGTTCGCGGCGATGACGCTCGTTCTGGTGCTCAGACCACACGGCCTGCTCGGCACGCAGGGCCGCGAATGACGACGGATATTTAGATGCTTAAGCAGCGCCCATACCTGATCGAATTCCTGACGGCCGCCGGACTGATCGTCGCGCCCTTCGTGCTGCCGTGGCTCGGCTTCGCACCCAACACCGTGAACCGGATCCTGGTCTGGGGCCTGTTCGGTCTCGGCTTCGACATCCTGTTCGGCTTCACCGGCCTGCTGTCGTTCGGCCAGTCGGCCTTCTACGGAACCGGGGGCTTCGTCGCGGCCTATCTGCTGACGCGCGCCGGCTTCCCGTACGTCGTGCTCGCGCTCGTCATCGGCATGATCGCGGCCGCCGCCACCGGCTATCTGATCGGCCTGATCGCACTGCGCCGCACCGGCATCTATTTCGCGATGATCACGGTGGCGATCGCCGAGGTGTTCTTCTTCGTCGAGTTCAATCCGCTGTCGGACTTCACCGGCGGCGAGAACGGGCTGCCGGGCGTGCCTACCCCGAGCTTCAATCTCGGCTTCACCACGCTGCACTTCACCACCGGCTGGTCGCTCTACCAGTTCCTGGCGCTGTGCTACTTCATCGGCGTCGTGATCGCGCTGCGCATCGTGCGCTCGCCGGTCGGCGCCGTGTTCAGCGCTATCCGCGACAATCCGCTGCGGGCGACCGCGGTAGGCCACAACATCCACGGCTACAAGCTGACCGCCTTCGTGATCGCCGCCGCCTATGCCGGCTTTGCCGGCGGGCTGCTCGGCGTGCTGCAGGCCTTCATGCCGCCCGACGCGTTCACCTTCGACACGTCGGGGCAGCTCGTGATGCAGACCGCGATCGGCGGCCGCGGCACGCTGTTCGGGCCGCTGGTCGGCGCCGCGGTGTGGCTGTCGCTGCAGGACTTCCTGCAGGCGGCGCTCGGGCTCGGCGCGGCCTGGAAGCTCGTGCTCGGCATCGTGTTCGTGCTGCTGGTGTGCTTCCTGCGCCGCGGCATCATCGGTGGCCTCGCCGATCTTTACCGCCTCCTGACCGGACAGCGCGGCGCCAAGGAGCCGGAGGAGAGCGCACCCGAGGTCGTCGCCGTGGCAAGCGAGCGGCACGCCGCCGCGCCGAAGCCGGTGGCGGCTCGTGCCGGCGGCAATCCGTCCGGCCCGATCCTCCAGGCTAGGGGCCTGACCAAGCGCTATGGCGGCCTGCTCGCCAACAGCGACATCGACTTCACCGTCAATCACGGTGAGCTGCGCGGCATCATCGGCCCGAACGGCGCTGGCAAGTCGACCTTCTTCAAGATGCTGACCTGCGAGGTGCATCCGACCTCGGGCACCATCCTGTTCGAGGGCCGCGACATCACCGGCATGAACGTCACCGACGTCTGTCAGCTCGGCCTGACCAAGAGCTACCAGGTCAACCAGCTGTTCACCGGGCTGACGGTGCGCGAGAATTTGGTGATCGCGGCGCTGTCGGCGCTGCGCGGCAAGTTCAAGCTCGACCTGTTCCGCAGCATCGACAGCATCCCCGGCCTGTCCGAGCGCGTGCAGCACACGCTCGAGCTGGTCAATCTGACCACGCGGCCGGATACGCCGGTGTCCGAACTTGCCTATGGCGAGAAGCGGCGGCTGGAGATCGGGCTGGCGCTGGCGACGTCGCCGAGCCTGTTGCTGCTCGACGAGCCGCTGGCCGGCATGAGCCCGCGCGAGCGCGTCGAGACCGTCAAGCTGCTGAAGTCGATCAGCCAGGGCCGCACCATGATCATCATCGATCACGACATGGATGCGCTGTTCGAGCTCGCCGAGCGCGTCACCGTGCTGCAGGAGGGCCGCGTGCTGGTCGAGGGAACGCCGGAAGAGATCAAGACCAACTCGACCGTCCAGGAAGCCTATCTTGGCGGCGTGCATGGAGTGCTCGCCGCATGAGCCTGCTCGAGGTCAACGGACTGAACAGCTATTACGGGGATTCCCACATCCTGTTCAACGTCTCGATGCGCGTCGAGCGCAACGAGGTGGTGGCGCTGCTCGGGCGTAACGGCGCCGGCAAGAGCACGACGCTGAAGAGCCTGATGGGCGTCGTGACCCCGCGCCGCGGCTCGGTGATGTTCGACGGCGTCGAGATCTCGGGCAGGAAGAGCCACAAGATCGCGCAGGCCGGCATGCAGCTGGTCCATGAGGAGCGCCGTATCTTCGGCAGCCTGAGCGTCGAGGAGAACCTCGTGATCGCCGGCCTGACCGCCTCGCAGCGCTGGCCGCTCGACCGCATCTACGAGATGTTCCCGCGGCTGCGCGAGCGGCGCGGCAACCGCGGCACCGACCTGTCGGGCGGCGAGCAGCAGATGCTGGCGATCGCGCGCGCCTTGGTGCGCGATCCCAAGATCATCCTGCTCGACGAGCCGTTCGAGGGCCTGGCGCCGGTGATCGTGCGCGACCTGATGAAGGCGTGCCGCGACCTCGCCGAGGCCGGACAGACCATCGTGCTGGTGGAGCAGAACCTCGCCGCGACGCTCGCGCTGGCGCAGCGCATCTACATCATCAACAACGGACACATCGTCCATGAAGGGCCGGCGCAGGAGATCAAGGCGCAGCCCGATGTCCTGCAGCGCTATCTCGGGGTTTAGGGCGCGTCACTTTCTTCGCCGTCATTGCGAGCCAACGGGTCGCGCGAACGCGCGCCCGATGACAGGCTCCGCGAAGCAATCCATCGGTCCGCATGCGCGGACCGATGGATTGCTTCGTCGCTACAGCACAAAATTGCTTTGCAAATTTTGTCGCGAGCTCCTCGCAATGACGAACTCGATATTGCGCATGGCCTCTCGGGATAGGGATTACGGCATTCCCGCGTCGGACCGGGCCACCCGCTCACCCACGCAGCGCCGCGATCATCCGCCTGGCGTGATCGGCGAGCACATCCATCTCCGCCTTGACGGTCTGCGCCGGCAGCAGCGCGACGCCGGCCTTCACCGGCATCACATGCATGTGCAGGTGAAACACCACCTGGCCGCTGGCGGGCTCGCTGAACTGCTGGATGATGATGCCGTCGGCCGCAAACGCCTTCATCGCGGCGACGGCGATGCGCTTGGCCGACCGCGCCACCTCGGCGAGGTCGTCTTCGGCGATGTCGAGGATGCCGCGCGCGGGTGCCTTCGGAATCACCAGGGTATGTCCCGGCGATCGCGGCATGATGTCGAGAAAGGCAAAGGTCCGATCGGTCTCGTAGACCTTGAAGCTCGGGACCTCGCCGCGCAGGATCCTGGCGAAGATGTTCTGGTCGTCATAGCCCGTCATGGTCGCGCGTTCCGGATCGCTAGGTTCAGATTCTGACCGTGCGCGCCGGCCGCACGGGGCGCAAGTGATATCGACGCCGCATCGACCATCGGCTAACAACGCGCCATGAGCGAACCCGCAGGACATGGCCAGACTGTCGAGAGCATCAGGCGCAGCCTCGCCGCCCGCCTCAAGGCGGCCGGCCACGACGCCGCCGAGCTCGATGCGCGACTGCTGGTCGGCGCCGTGCTGGGGCTCGATCTGACCGGCATGATCACGGGCGCGAAGCGCGCGCTGACGAGGGACGAAGCCGATCGCCTCGAGCACCTCGCGCAGCGCCGCCTCGCCGGCGAACCGATCGCGCGCATCCTCGGCGTCAAGGAGTTCTGGGGACTGCCGCTGTACCTGTCCGCCGCGACGCTGGTGCCGCGCCCGGACACCGAGACGGTGGTCGAGCGCGCACTCGAACTGCTGCGCGCCGACGGGGTGGCCGAGCGCGCCTTGCGGATCGCCGATCTCGGCACCGGTTCTGGCGCGATCCTGCTGGCGCTGCTCTCGGAACTGCCGAACGCGCATGGCTTCGCCACCGACATCTCGACGGAGGCGCTGCAGACCGCGAGCCGCAACGCCACCGCGCTCGGATTCGCCGATCGCACGACATGGATCGAGTGCGACTACGGCCGCGGGCTCGTCGGCGCGTTCGAGCTGATCGTGTCCAATCCGCCGTACATCCCCTCGGCCGACGTCGCCGGACTCGACATCGAGGTGCGCGCGCATGATCCGCGCGCGGCGCTCGACGGCGGTGCCGACGGGCTCGACGCCTACCGCGCGCTGATTTCGCAATCTGCGGGTCTTTTGACCTCAGGAGGATTTCTGGTTGTGGAAGTCGGACAGGGTCAGAGCGGCGACGTTGAAGCGCTGATGACGGCATCCGGGTTATCCCCAACGGGGCCGCCAAAGGCCGATCTGGGGGGCATCCCGAGGGCCGTTTCCGCCCGCCGGCTGCCCCGATAAAGTCCTATTGGAACGAAAAAAAACCTCTTGGATTATCCCCCGGGAACGACTACGTTCCGGGCACAACATCGGTGCTGGCCCCGTAATCCGTTACGGGTGATGACCAGGGTTCAGCAGAGCCCGCCGATCGAAAGGTTCCAGGAACGCAGGTCATATAGAGCGCAATAGCCGAAGCTGTGCTGCTCTCGACCGCCAAGCGAACGAAAGCCTGTTATTGCGCTTGAAGACTTACGCACGAGAACTGAGCCTGTCTCAACGGGCGGAATGATTTGGTCGCTGGCGCGATTGCCGGCGGTTGGGGAACGCGTCTTTGCTGCACGCGATTTTGCTGAACGAGATGGTCGGCGACATCGAAACCACTTCGAACGGTATTGCGATTCCGTGTGACTAGGCGCGCGCCGAATCGGACTCTGGGAATCGGACTTCTGAGAAATCGGACTGTGGACTGCAATAACTTCAGGGCTGGAATAAAAGGCGACAGATGAGAAACGGTCAGAACAACAAGCGGATGCGCAACCGGAATAACAACAACAATAACAACAACAATAACCGGCGCGGCCAGAATCCCCTGACACGGGTGTACGAATCGAACGGACCTGACATCAAGATCCGCGGCACGGCCTCCCACGTGGCCGAGAAATACGTTCAGCTTGCGCGCGATGCGCGCTCCTCCGGCGATCCGGTGGCCGCTGAAAACTACTACCAGCACGCCGAGCACTACTACCGGATCATCGCGGCCGCGCAGGAGCAGTTCCGGCAGAATCAGCAGCCGCCGCGCCCCGACGCCGAGGTCACCCCGACCGAAGACGGCGACGACGACAGCGACGGCTATTCGAGCTTCGGCCAGGAGCCGGGCTTCGTGCCGCAGCAGCAGCAACCTTTCATGCGCGACAACGGCCAGCAGCCGTACCAGCGCGAGCAGCAGCAGCCGCGCGAGCATCGCGAGCGCGACCAGCAGCCGCGTGAGCACCGCGAGCGCGAGCATCGTCCGCAGCCGCAATATCAGCCGCAACCGCAGAACCAGCCGCAGCCCGCGATGGCCGATGCCGGCGGCGTCGATCGCCTGCCCTCGTTCATCACCGGCGGCGCGCAGCCACAGGTCAACGGCGCCTATGAAGGCAATAATGGCGGCGCAGAACGCGGCGAACGGAGCGAGCGCTTTCCGCGCCGCCGCCGCCGTCCGCACGGCCCGCGCCCCGACATGGCGACGCAGCCCGCACCGAGCGACGACTTCAATCCGGGCAACGAGTAACGCACGTATTCCACCCTTCCCCTCCGGGGAGCAGGGCTATCGCATATGAGCTCGGTCGCTCCACAAACTCGTCATGCCCGGGCTTGTCCCGGGCATCCACGTCTTTGTTTCCGGGCGAAGAAAGACGTGGATGGCCGGGACAAGCCCGGCCATGACGGCGCGGACAAATCCATTTCCTCTCATATGCGATAGCCCTGCTCCGGGGAGGGTGAAATTTCACGACTCTGCGTGAGTCGATTTGCGCGTCGCCGTCGAGGACGGCACCAGCACCGGACGCAATGACGGGATCAGCTGCGTGCGCTCGCGGCGCGCGGGAATCGCGCGATAGACCTGCTTGGTCGCCTCCACGATGTGCACGCCGGCGAACGGCATCGACAGCGCCGCGCCGACCCGCTCCCACGCCATCGCCGAGCGCAGGAACCAGCTGCCCTGCACCGGCGGCATGAACAACGCCTCGCCCCACGACGACGGCGTGAACCAGGTCTGCCGCAACAGCTGCGTTATCTGCGCCCGCGAATAGGGCCGGCCATGGCCGAACGGCGTGGCGTCGGTGCGCGTCCAGACGCCGCGGCGGTTCGGGATGATCGCGATCAGCCGCCCCGACGGCGAGAGCACCCGCCACACCTCGCGCAGCAACCGCTCCGGGTCATCGGACATCTCCAGCGCGTGCACCAGCAGCACGCGGTCGACCGCGGCATCCGGCAGCGGCATCGAGAATTCGTCAATCAGGGTGGCCAGCGCCGGCCGGCCGGTCGGCCATTTCAGCACGCCCTGGGCCGCCGGCATGAAGGCAATGCAGCGCTCGCAGGACTCACGGAACAGGCCGAGATAGGGGGTCGGATAGCCGAGGCCGAGCACGCGCTGGCCTTCCGCGTTCGGCCACCGCGCGCGGATGCCCCGGTTGATCAGTTGCCGCGCCACGATGCCGAGGCGCTGCGAATAGAAGTCGCGCAGGTCGATGACGTCCATGGTGTTTAGCCTAACACGCCCCCTGCTGCCCGGGTGCGCCGAAAATTGCATTGCCGCCGGAGCGTTAACGCCATATTTCACCCCTATATTGGGCGCGTTAAAAGCATGACCCGGGAAAGTCGATACCGGTCTTTCGAATACATCATGCTTTGAAAATGTCCGTCCCGTTTGTTCGTGGAGATATCATGACCGCCGAAATTCGCACCTTCAGCTGCCTCACCGACAATTTCGGGTATTTGATCCACGATCCCGCGACCAAGGCGACCGCGTCGATCGACGCGCCGGAAGCCGGCCCGATCATCAAGGCGCTGGAGCGCGAAGGCTGGACGCTGACGGATATCCTGATCACCCATCACCACGGCGACCATGTCGGCGGCGTCGCCGAGCTGAAGCAGAAATACGGCTGCCGCGTCGTCGCCCCGCACGACCAGTCGGCCAAGATCGCCAATGTCGATCTGCGCGCCGCCAATGCCGATGTCATCAAGGTCGGCAGCCTGCTCGCACGCGTGGTCGAGACGCCCGGCCATACGCTCGATCACATCTCCTATGTGTTCGACGGCGAGAAGGCGGTGTTTGCCGCCGATACGCTGTTCTCGATCGGCTGCGGCCGGGTGTTCGAGGGCACCTACCCCATGATGTGGGATTCGCTGCTGAAGCTGCGCTCGCTGCCGGACGATTTCCGTCTCTATTGCGGCCATGAATATACCGCTGCGAATGTGAAATTCGCGCTCACCATCGAGCCCGACAATCCGGCCCTGCAGGCGCGCGCAGCAGAGGTCACAAAACTGCGCGCCGAGAACAAGCCGACGATTCCGGTGCTGCTCGGCGACGAGAAGAAGGCCAACGTGTTCCTGCGCGCCGACGAGCCCGCGGTGGCGGCGAAGCTGCACATGAAGGGCGCCGACCCGGCGCTGGTGTTCGGCGAGCTCCGCGAGCGCAAGAACAAGTCGTGATGGCCGACCTCTCGGCTGCCGACATCATCGCGCAGCTCGCGCTGCAGCCGCATCCCGAAGGCGGACATTATCGCGAGACGTTTCGCGACGCGCGCTGCGACGCCAATGGCCGCGCGCACTCGACCGCGATCTATTTCCTGCTGGCGCGCGGCGAGCGCTCGCATTGGCATCGCATCGACGCCGTCGAGATGTGGCACTATTACGCCGGCGCGCCGCTGATGCTGCGGATTGCGGAGGACGGCGCCCCGCATTCGATCACGCTTGGGCCGGATGTGGCGCGCGGCGAGCAACCACAGGCGATCGTGCCGGCAGACGCATGGCAGGCCGCCGAAAGCTGTGGCGACTGGACGCTGGTCGGCTGCACCGTCGCGCCGGGATTCGAATTCGCGAAGTTCGAGCTGGCCCCGAAGGGCTGGGAGCCGGCGTCGTAAGAGCTTTTTCCCGTCATCCCCGCGCAAAGGCACCGCCTTTGTCGCTGGAGGTGCGAGCCTTGCGGCGCAATTGCGCCGCTGGGCGAGCCTCGAAGGATGAATCGGCCACAGACGGGGCCGTCGCCCCTTCGAGACGGCCGCGTTGCGGCCTCCTCAGGGTGACGGTGAAGCAGTAGCAACAACCCTCTTCGTAGGATGGGTAGAGCGCAGCGAAACCCATCAATTCCTATCTACTCTGCGGGATGATGGGTTTCGCTGCGCTCTACCCATCCTACGTTCTTTTTCTCAGCACCATGTCCTTTGCCGCGATCAGCCCGCCGCCGGCGATCAGGATCGCGGCGATCGCGATATTGGCGCTGGGCTTGGCGAAGCCCGCTGCGATCAGGAACGCGGTCGAGAGCAGCGGCGTGGCATAGGAGGCGGCACCGAGCACGCGGATGTCGCCGCGCTTCATGCCGATATCCCAGGCGAAGAACGCGGCCCCCACCGGACCGATGCCGAGCGCGACGACGGCGAGCCATTGCAGCGGCGTCGCGGGCCACACCGTCGTCTCCACCATCATGTGCACGAGCGCCGCAAGCACGGCGGTCGCGAGGCAGAAGCCTGCCACCGCATCGGTCGGCACCGCCTTGAGCCGGCGCGACATCACCGAATAGGACGCCCAGACGAACGCCGCGACAAAGGCGGCCGCGAAGCCTGGAATCTGCTCTTTTGTGAAGGCGCCGGTGTTGCCGGCGAACAGCAGCACGGTGCCGGCGAGCCCGAGCAGCGCGCCGACGATGTGATGCACCGCAAGCCGCTCGCCCGGCAGCAGCGACGAGAACAGCACGATCAATAGCGGCCAGAGATAATTGAGCAGGCCGGCCTCAGCCGGCGGGGCGAAGCGCAGCGCCAGGAAATACAGCGCGTGATAGCCGAACAGCCCGCCGACGCCGACGACCCAGGCGACAAGCGGTTGCTTCAACGCGCCGAAGGCTGACGGACGCAA
Source organism: Bradyrhizobium sp. USDA 3315 (assembly GCF_054056795.1). Lineage (NCBI taxonomy): Bacteria > Pseudomonadati > Pseudomonadota > Alphaproteobacteria > Hyphomicrobiales > Nitrobacteraceae > Bradyrhizobium > Bradyrhizobium sp. USDA 3315. The sequence goes on from NZ_JBSRYP010000001.1 coordinate 1,502,447, forward strand.
CAGGAAGCTCGCGAACGCGAACGCGGCGCCGATCGCAAAGGTCATGGCCGCGAGCTGGAACGCCGGGATAGCCCCGGTCGCGACCGTCATGACCGACAGCAGCGACCACATCAGGATGGCGGTCAGTCCGACAAGGGTGGCAGTTCGGGTCGTCATCTCAATTCAATCCGTCGTGGCCGGGCATGACTGTCCAAAGGATGGCGGTCTGCAGCCGCTCGCCGATGTCCCGGCCGGCCGTCTTCCTTCGCGTGTGTTGCGTTGTAAAGACGAAAATGCCCGGCACAAGGCCGGGCATTCGCTACTTGATTGTGCGCGCCTGCGACGCGGCGACGCTGCTCGCGTCAGGCGTGATACTGGCCGCCGTTGACGGTCAGCGTCGAGCCGGTGATGAAGCCGGCATCGTCGGCGGCGAGGAAGACCACGGCCCGCGCGATCTCCTCGGGTTCGCCGAGCCGGGCGACCGGAATCTGCGGGATCACGTTCTTCTCGAGCACGTCCTTCGGCACCGCCTGCACCATCTCGGTATTGATATAGCCGGGGCAGATCACGTTGACGGTGATGCCGCCCTTGGCGTTCTCCAGCGCCAGCGCCTTGGTGAAGCCGATGTCGCCGGCCTTGGCCGCCGAGTAGTTGACCTGGCCGAACTGGCCCTTCTGGCCGTTGATGGAGGAGATCGAGATGACGCGGCCGAACTTGCGGGCGCGCATGCCCTCGATCACCTGGCGCGTCATGTTGAACAGCGAGCCGAGGTTGGTGTTGATCACGGCATTCCACTGCTCGACCGTCATCTTGTGGAACGCGGTATCCTTGGTGATGCCGGCATTGTTGACGAGCACGTCGACCGGGCCGAGATCGGCCTCGACCTGCTTGACGCCGGCCGCGCAGGCGTCGAACGAGGCGACGTCCCACTTGTAGACCGGAATCCCGCTCTCCGCCTTGAACTTCTCCGCCGCGGCGTCATTGCCGGCGTAGCTCGCCGCCACCTTGTAGCCCGCCGCTTTCAGCGCCTTGCTGATCGCAGCTCCAATACCGCGCGTTCCGCCCGTCACCAATGCAACACGTGCCATGTCCGTTTCCTCCTTGGCCGTCTTTTATAACCGGATAACTCCGGCCTACGCACTCACTCAACAAAGCGCGATGAGATCAGGTTGAATTGTCATCGCACTTTGGCTCCCTTTTTTGAGCATGATCTTCTCGGAAAACCGCTTCACACTTTTCCGGATCATGCTGTCGAAACAAAAATGCCCGGCGCAAAGCCGGGCATCTTATTTATCAGCTCGCTTCGCGGTTGACAGATGATCTTTTCATCACCTAACCGGCCTCGCTGCCTTTTGTTCAGTCGCGTGCAACGCACATAGCGATGCCCATGCCGCCGCCGATGCACAGCGTCGCGAGGCCCTTCTTGGCATCGCGCTTCTGCATCTCGTGCAGCAGCGTCACCAGCACCCGCGCACCCGACGCGCCGACCGGATGGCCGATCGCGATCGCGCCGCCATTGACGTTGACTTTGGCCGGATCCCAGCCGAGGTCCTTGTTCACCGCGCAGGCCTGCGCGGCGAACGCCTCGTTGGCCTCGATCAGGTCGAGGTCGGCGATGTTCCAGCCGGCCTTCTTCAGCGCGGCGCGCGAAGCGGGGATCGGGCCGGTGCCCATGATCTTGGGGTCGACGCCGGCCTGGCCCCACGACACGATGCGGGCCAGCACCTTCTTGCCCTGCTTGGCGGCTTCCTTGGCGGTCATCAGCACGACGGCGGCGGCACCGTCATTGATGCCCGAGGCGTTGCCGGCGGTTACGGTCCCGTCCTTCTCGAACGCCGCGCGGAGCTTGGCCATCGCGTCGAGCGTGGCGCCATGGCGCGGATACTCGTCGGCGTCGACCACGATATCGCCCTTGCGGGACTTGATGGTGACCGGGACGATCTCGTCCTTGAACCTGCCGGCCTTCTGCGCCGCCTCGGCCTTGTTCTGCGAACCGACCGCGAACTCGTCCTGCTGCGACCGGGTGATCTGGTACTGCTTGGCGACGTTCTCGGCGGTGTTGCCCATGTGGTAGCCGTTGAAGGCATCCCACAGCCCGTCCTTGATCATGGTGTCGATCAGCTCGAGGCCGCCCATCTTGACGCCGCCACGCAGATATTGCGCGTGCGGGGCCATGCTCATGGATTCCTGGCCGCCCGCGACGACGATCGAGGAATCACCGTTGAGCAGCGCCTGGTAGCCGAGCGCCACGGTGCGCAGGCCCGAGCCGCAGAGCTGGTTGACGCCCCAGGCCGGGCTTTCCACCGGGATGCCGGCCGCGATCGAGGCCTGGCGTGCCGGGTTCTGGCCCTGCGCGGCGGTGAGGATCTGGCCCATGATGACTTCGGAGACCTGACCACCCTCGACGCCGGCACGCTCCAGCGCCGCCTTGATGGCGATCGCGCCGAGGTCATGGGCCGGCGTGGTGGCGAAAGCGCCGTTGAAGCTACCGACGGGGGTGCGGGCGGCGCTGACGATGACGACATCGTCTGACATGGACATCTCCTATGGGTTGTAGCTGGGTTTCTCGACGGCGGGCGGCCGATTTGGCGGGCCTGTCTCTTGACGGCTATCCTGTAAACCTCGTTGAGACATGTCAATCGCACTGTCGGGCAAATCGCGCCGCGACGCACTCAAAATGACGCCCTTGGCACTTTCCTGAGCAAATCCTATGCTTTGGAATTAACCGCACAGCACAAAACTGTAGCCGAACCGCTTTGAAAATGCTTACCTTTGCTGCGATGCGTTGCATTTTGCCCTGCGGCGATGCCGTGGGGTTCCAGGTTCTTCGGTGTTGAAGTGAGAGCCCATGGCAAAATCTGAACAACCGACCACGATCAAGAAATACGCGAACCGGCGGCTCTATAATACCGGGACGAGCACCTATGTCACGCTCGAGGATCTCGCGGCGATGGTGAAGGAAGGCGAGGATTTCCTAGTCTATGACGCCAAGACCGGCGACGACATTACCCGCTCCGTGCTCGCGCAAATCATCTTCGAGCAGGAAAACAAGGCCGGGCAGAACCTGCTGCCGACCACTTTCCTGCGCCAGCTGATCCGCTTCTACGGCGACAGCATGCAGATGGTGGTGCCGAAATATCTCGAACAGTCGATCGAGACGCTGACCAAGGAACAGGAAAAATTCCGCAAGCAGATCGCGGGCGCGCTGAGCGGGACACCGTTTGCGCCGCTGGAAGAACAGGTCCGCCGCAACATGGAGCTGTTCCAGCAGACCTTCTCGATGTTCAAGCCGTTCGTGCCGCAACGCGGTGGCGGCGAGGCCGACAAGGCGCCGGAGCCCACGCCCGATGACGGCAACATCGACGATCTTCGGCGCCAGATGAAGGACATGCAGGAACGCCTCGAGCGCATGTCGCAGCCGACGAAGAAGGACGAGTAGGTCCTTATCGCCGATCGGCCGGACGCACCGGCCGCTATCGTTTCGCGCAATCCTGACGGCGGCAACTCTGCCGGCGTCAGGCGCCGCTTGCCCCGGGAAGCATGCTCTTGCGGACGATCGCGTGCACGCCCCAATTGCCGTCGGCAACCTGCGTGACGCCGAAATCGACGCCGAGCGAGATCAGCGCCAGCGCCTCGTCCTCGCTGAGACAGTAGCACTCCATCAGGAATTTGCGCGTCGCCCGGAACGCATTGCGCAGCGCCAGATCGACCGACGAGCGCTGGTAGATCTCCGACTGCGCGTTGCGCCCGAGCTCGCGCAGATAATTGCCGTAGCTGAAGCCATGCAGGATCCACTCCTCCGGCGTTTCCAAAAGCGGATGCGCCAGCCCTTCGACATGCGGCTTGGTCGCCCTGCCGCTCTTGTGCAGGATGAAGCGAAACTGGCCGGTGAGCGAAAGCTCGAGCGCGGTGCCGTTGACCTCGCCATCGCCTTGCGCGAAATGCGGATCGCCGATCGAGAACAGCGCGCCTGATACTGCGACCGGCAGATAGAGCGTGGTGCCCTTAGTAGCGCGCCAATTGTCGACATTGCCGCCGAAATAGCCGGGCGGAATCGAATCGATGATGTCGGATTCGCGCGGCGCCACCGCCATGAAGCCGAAATGCAGCCGCGCCGGAATCCGTACGCCGGCGAGCACGCCGGGCTGTTTCTCGACGGTGGCGTGATCGACCGGCACACCGGGATAATCCATCGTCTCGTGGCGCACGCCGAACGGATCGGTCTGCGGCGTCCAGCGGTAGGAATAGACGGCGTGGGCCCACTCGGCCTGCGCATCGGTCTCGAAGATCGTGATGGTCTCGCGCTTGGCCGGCGGATCGATCAGATCGTTGTACTGAAAGCCCCACCAGGCCGCGGCATTGCTGCCGAACGACTTGCCGGCGTAGGCCGGATTGGCTGATGGCCGCGGCCAGATGTCGAGGATCTGCACCTCGAGTACATCGCCCGGCTCCGCACCGCAGACATAGATCGGCCCGGTGCAGATGTGCACGCCGAACCCTTCGCCGGCGCCGCGGCCGAAGATCGAACCGTCCATCGGACCGGCGCCGCGCCGTTCGACCGACTTGCCCTCGGCGGTCCAGCGAAACACGCTCTCCGCGCCGGGATCACCCTTGATCATGCGCTCGTAATCATCGAAGGCATGCTGGGTCAGCGTCTCGATCGTCACCACCGCGCCCGACTGCACGCTCATGACGGGCGGGATGGCGCGGCTGAGATAGCCCCAATGCGCGGTCTCCCTGGACACCTTGAGATGGTGATGCGAGGCGCCCCGCCCTTCCGGCACAGCCCCCGCCGGTTCAACCGGTACGATCGGCTCCAGCGGCGCAACCGTCTCGCGCGCAACCGGGCTTGACGCGAGATTTGGCGCGAGCCGCAGCACCGTTGCGGTGCCACGCGCCAGCCGCGGCCGGCCGCGCGTGCGCTCGCCCTCCACATCACGAGGCACCGCCTTGCGGAAGTCGCGCGGCGAGGTGCCGTAGGTCGCGCTGAACATCCGGCTGAAATGCGCCTGATCGGTGAAGCCCCAGCGGTAGCTGATTTCGGCGATGCGCTGGTCAGCATAGTTCGGATCGATCAGATCATTGCAGCAGCGTTCCAGCCGCCGCTCACGCACATAGGCCGAGAACGTCGTGTTCTGCCGTTCGAACAGCCGTTGCAGATAGCGTTGCGACAGCCCTTCCTGCCGCGCGATGTCGGCGATGGTCAGGCCGGCATTGCCGAGCTGGGCCTCGATCGCGGCATCGACCCGGCGCAGATGGCCGGCCTGGACCTGCGTCATCGCTTCTGCATCGAGCCGCGTCTCGCCGAGCAGCGCGCCGGCGACGAGTTCGGTGACCGCGACCTCGGCGGTGACGAGATCGGCCTTGTCCAGGATCGCGAAATTGCCGCCCAGGGTCCGCATCACCGGACGCACGGACGCAGCGGCGATCGTCGCGCCGAGCACGGCCGGCAAACGCAAGCGATTATGCCCGAGCCGGCCGAGCAGCCGCTCACGTGGCAGTTCGAGCAACAGGATCTCGAAATCCTCGCGCAAGGTCATCCGCCACGGCGATTGCAGGTCACACACCGAGACGTCGTTGTCGGCAAACTCGCAGCTGCGTTGGCCGGACGTGATGCTGCCGCGGCCGTATCCGTGGAAGATGATGGCGACCCGCGCCGGCATTCCCGGCGAGGCCGCATGACCGCTGCAGACGATCTGCTGCTCGGTGGAACGCAGCAGCGCGAGCTGGCCGCCGCTGGTCGAGCGCTTCGCGGTCAATTCGCCGAACTGGAATTGGCCGGCCTCCGGCAATTCGCAATCGAGCTGCAAACCGGCCAGCGCCTCGCGCCAGACCTCCCGCCGGTTTTGCCGCGGGATCGCATCGACCGAAACCCGATAGGTCGTCGCGACCATCACCCCTCCAGGCCGCAGCACCGCAGCGTTCCACTCGCAGAGCCGTGAACGCAGCCTGCACCGATTGCAGGCAGGCGGCAAGCGTGTTGCGACGGCACATGTTGCCCAGCCTGCGTGCAACGCGCGGAAGCGGCCGCTTTCGCGTGGCAGCGCTATCAGCGGCGAACGCAGTGCAACTTGATCGAATGCGCCCAAATTCTTGACCGCTCCGGCCATGCCGCGATGCGAAGACGGCCGCCGCAGATGCCTTGCACGCTGTTGCACAGGCCTTTGCGCCGCGACGACAGCAAGCGCGCCGACAAATTATTGGGCGCGCCCGGTCATGTCGGAGCGGCGCGGCACCATGCACTCTCATGCGCACTTTCGATCCAAGGAGGAGCTCAAGATGTGCGCAGGTGACGACAAGAACTGCCCGGACTTCGAATTGCATCATCGCCAGTTCAAGGAGACGCTCGACCGCGAACGCCGTTCGTTCCTGCGCTCAAGCTTCGCGGCGGCGGGCGGCGCCGCGGCAATGACCGCCGGCGGCATCTCGCTGGTGACGCCGAAAATGGCGGCCGCCGCCGAGAAGCATCAGCCGGCGCAGCGCGCCTATCACCATTTGCCAGCGAATGCCGACACCGTGCATTGGGGCTATTTCAGCAAATCGCTGAAGCCGCGCGTCGAGATCAATTCCGGCGACTTCATCACCATCGAGGCGCTGACGCATCACGCCAATGACGATGCCGAGCGCATGGTCAAGGGCGATCCCGGCGTCGAGAGCGTCTATCTCTGGACCAAGGAGAAGAAGGGCGTGAACCGGCGCGGCGCCGGCCCGATGGATGCCTCGCTGTTCGGACGCGGCGCCGGCGAAGGCCTCGGGGTGCATATCTGCACCGGGCCGGTGTTCGTGCGCGGCGCCGAGGAAGGCGACGTGCTCGAGCTGCGCATCATCGACGTCGCGCCGCGGCCCTGCGCCAACCCGAAATTTTCCGGCAAGGCGTTCGGCAGCAACGCCGCGGCATCGTGGGGCTTCCACTACAAGGATCTGCTCACCGAGCCGAAGCCGCGCGAGGTGGTCACCATCTACGAGGTCGACGCGACCGGCGAGCGCAACTGGGCGCGCGCCGTCTACAATTTCACCTGGACGCCGCAGACCGATCCGTCCGGCGTGGTGCACAAGACGATCGATTATCCCGGCGTCCCGGTCGATCATTCGACCGTCAAGGAGAACCACGGCATCCTGAAGAACGTGCGCATCCCGGTGCGTCCGCATTTCGGCGTGATCGGGCTCGCGCCGAAGGAGGCCGAGTTCGTCGATTCGATCCCGCCGAGCTACACCGGCGGCAACATCGACAATTGGCGTATCGGCAAGGGCGCCACGATGTATTACCCGGTGGCGGTCGAGGGCGGGCTGCTCTCGGTCGGCGACTCCCATGCTTCGCAGGGCGATTCCGAACTGTGCGGCACCGCGATCGAATGCTCGCTCAACGGCACCTTCCAGATCATCCTGCACAAGAAGGCCGACCTCGCCGGCACCGCGCTGGAAGCGCTCGACTACCCGATGCTGGAGACCCAGGACGAATGGCTGGTGCACGGCTTCAGCTATGCCAACTATCTCAGCGAGCTCGGCTCCAGCGCGCAGACCGAGATCTACAAGAAGTCGTCGGTCGACCTCGCTCTGCGCGACGCCTTCCGCAAGATGCGCAAATTCCTGATGACGACGAAGAAGCTGACCGAGGACGAGGCCATCTCGCTGATCTCGCTCGGCGTCGACTTCGGCATCACCCAGGTGGTCGACGGCAATTGGGGCGTCCATGCAGTGATCCGCAAGGACATCTTCGCCGGCGGCGAGAGCTGAAGAGAAGGCCTGAAGCGTAGCGGTCAGCCGAAGAAGGACGAGCATGGCTTTGCGCCGCGCACCTCACCCAACGTCGCCCCGGCGAAAGCCGGGGCCCATAACCACAAATGTCGGTTGTTTGAAGCAAACGTCTGCCAGATCGCTTCATCGAGAGGCTGCGGCGTATGGGTCCCGGCTTTCGCCGGGACGACACCGTTGATTTGGCGAACAGATCAGCCCGTGGCGGGCACGGGCTTCTCCGCCGACGCGTTCCACGGGCGGTCCGGCGAGGCGAGGCCGATCAGGCGGCCCTGGATGAAGTCGCAGCCCCATTCGCGCAGCATCACGGCGGCTTCCTCGTCCTGCACCCATTCGGCGACCGTCCTGATCTCGAGGCGGCGGGCGAGATCGATCAGCGTTTGCACGAAAGCGCGGTCGTCGGCCGAACGCACGATGTTCTGCACGAAGGCGCCGTCGATCTTCACGATGTCGACGCCGAGCTTGCGCAAGTTGCGGAACGAGGTGTAGCCGGCGCCGAAATCGTCGATCGCGATCCGGCTGCCGAAGTTCTTCAGGCGCGTGACAAAGCCGCGCACGTCGTCGATATCCTGGATCGCCACCGTCTCGGTGATCTCGACGATCAGCCGCTCGCCGACGCCGGGATGCGCGCGCATCAGGGATTCGATGGTGGCCCACCAGTCCGGATCCATCGTGGTGTCGGGCGAGATGTTGAGGCTGAGCTGTACGCCGGGAGCGGCAGCGAGCTCGGCGATGGCGAGCTCCAGCACACGGTGATCGACCAGCCGGATCAGGCCGAGCCGCTCGGCGACCGGCACGATATCGGGCGCGAGCAGCGCGCGGCCGTCGTCCTGCTCCATCCGGACCAGGCACTCGTAGAACGCGGGCTGCCGCAGGAGCGAATCGACCACGGGCTCGAAGCCGATCACGATGCGGCGCTCGTTCAGCGCGGTGACGATCTCGTCGGTGACGCGGATGTTGACGCGGCGCTGGGCGTCGCGCTCGACATTCGGCTTCCACAGCGCGAACGATCCGGCGCGGCGGCTCTTGGCCGCGTCCAGCGTCTCTTGGGCGCGATTGACCGCCTCCTCCGCCGACCGCGCATGGCGGGGAATGGTGACGGCGCCGATCGAGACCGTCACCGATACCGGGCCGGACTTGGTCGGCACCACCTCGTCGCGCACCGCGGCCAGGAAGCGCTCGGCCGCGACATTGGTGTCGTCGACGGTGCAGTTGCGCAGGATCAGGCCGAACTTGTTGCCGGAGAAGCGGCCGAGCATGTCGCCGCTGCGCAGCCGCGCACGAATCCGCTTCGCGACCTCGGCGATGACGGCGTCGGCGACATCGAAGCCGAAGGCATCGTTGACGCGCGCCAGATGATCGATGCCGATCAGCATGAAGGCGCAGGAGGAACGGAAGCGCGCGCACTCCTCCATCGTCTCGGCGAGCGAGGCGATCAGATGGGTGCGGTTGAGCTCGTTGGTCAGCGGATCGTGCCGCGACAGCTTCAGCAGCTGCTCGTCGCGGGCATGCCGCTCATTGTTGATGCGGACGACGCCCTGCACGCGCGCCGGCCTGCCGTCGGCGCCGGCAAACCAGCAGCCGGTCTCCTCGATCCAGATCACCGGCGCTGACGTGACGGCCCGCACGCCATATTCGATCCGGTAGGGAACGCCCTCCCCGCCGCGTACCGGCGCCGGCGCGCCGAGCGCATCGGATCGCACCGAGCGCGATGGCTCGATCAGCTTTGCAAGCTCGGCACCGCTCGCAAGCGCCGCAACCGGGATATCCGGGAAGACCGCCGCCACATTGTCGCTCCAGGCAATCGCATCGCTCGCCAAGTCCCAGGCGAATGTCGCTTGGCCGAGCGAGGCGAGGATGCTGGCAGCTGGCGGGACAGGGGGCATCGAACATGTCTCGATTTGGGACGGCGCCCGGTGATTCTACACGCTCTCAAGATAGTGGTTCCGGCGAATCCAACGCTAGGTGAAGTTGATAAATAATCTGGAAACCACGTTTTCGACTGTCCGGGAACGAACTGGGGACGGCGGGCATGACCCTTGCCACAGGGGTGTTGCGGAGGGCCGCAACGTCCCAAACTATGACGCTCCAACGGGTCGCAGGCGATGCAGGATATCGATCAATCGGAAATCCTCGACGGTGAGTGCACCGGCGATCCCGCGGCGGCCAGCACGGCGCTGGTGCCGCTGGCCGCGACCACCCATTGGGCGCCCAAGATCCCGCTGCCGCATGCCGATCCGTCGTTTGTGGCTCATCTGATCGCGACCGCCGCACACGAACCGCAGACGCGCGGGCAGCGGCGTGGGTCATTGGCCGACGCGCAGAGCGCTTACGGCCCGCATGTCGACGAACGCCGCAGCGTGGCGCGGCGGACCCGGCAGATCATCTAGGAAAATATCAGCGCTGCGGCGCGTCCGACGGCGGATGGCCGCCCGGCTGCAAATCCGGCGAGGTCACCGTCGGCTTTGGCGCGGACTGATCGAGTAGCACGGATTCCGCAACCGACGTCGCCGAGGGGACCGGTGCGGCCGGTGGCGGCGCGGCAGGCGCCGGCGCGGCGACAGGCGCGGGCTCAGGCCGGGGTGCCGGCTCCGCTACGGGTGCAGGTTGCGGTGCCTCAGCTGCCGCAGGGTGCGCCCTGCCGGCGCTGGGCGCCGGTGCGACCACCGCACGGCGGCGGGTGCGCAGCGCAATTCCGGAAATGAAATCGACCAGCGCCAGCAGCGTGAGCAGGCCATAGGTCGAGTTGCCGAATTTCGGCCAGAGCACGAATTCGGCAGCGGCGGCGCCGAACACGATCAGCGACAGCAGATGGTCGGTGAGATATTTCGCGCCGGGGCGCGCGCCCTTGATGACCTCGAGCAGCAACAGCAGTACGGCGGCGGCGAGCAGCATGTCGCTGAGCGTGATCTGCCACTGCTCGCCCGACAGCAATGTCAGCCTGATCAGCGGGTCCGTGAACGACACGCCGGGCATCAGGAAAGCGATGATGTTGTAGACCGCGAGCGGAACGAGCAGCAGCGGAAAACCGACCATCGGGGCTTGCGCCTTATTCAGGGAGAACCAGCAATGCGGCGACGCTCATTGGCCTCGCCGCGGACGCGCCCGTCTTCGCCGCACTCGTTGACCGAATTCAGGCGCCGCGCCGCATGGCTGCGGCGCGTGGACCGAATGTCCGATCAGGACTCTTTCTTGGCCTTCAGGACCTGACGGCCCTTGTACATGCCGGTCTTCAGGTCGAGGTGGTGCGGACGGCGCAGTTCGCCGGAGTCCTTGTCCTCGACATAGGTCGGGGTCTTGATCGCATCGGCCGAACGGCGCATGCCACGGCGCGACGGCGAGGTTTTTCTTCTGGGAACGGCCATGACGGTGTCCTCTAGGGGTGTTGCGGAGGCATCGTCCGAAATGCGGACGGCTCAGCGCTTCGAAGCGCAAGCTGCGATGCCGGTAAGGCCGCGCTTATAGAGGAAGGCACTGCGTAAAGCTAGGGCCGGAGACAGCAAAAAGCGCCCGAAATCGGCCTCAGGAGCCGCGATTTTCGCGCCAGCAGCGCGTCACGGAGTTGGCCCGGACCATATAGGTGGCGGACAGCCTGCGGACCCCCGGGCCCGGGTTCCGGGCGCTCCTCTTGACCGGATTCGGCAGGATCGCCGCCAAAAGCGCGGCCTCGCGGGCTGACAGCCCCGCGGCGGACCGGCCGAAGGCATATTGGGCGCCGGCTTCGGCGCCGAACTGGCCGGACGGGCCCATTTCCGCGATATTGAGGTAGATTTCCAGGATCCGCTGCTTGGGCAACACGAGATCGATCCAGAGCGCCAGCGGCAGTTCCAGCCCCTTGCGGATCACGCTGCGGCCGGACCACAGGAACAGGTTCTTGGCCACCTGCTGGGTGATGGTCGAGCCGCCGCGGGCCACCTCGCCATCCTCGGCGTCGTCGAGCACCTCGCGCAGCGCGCCCCAGTCGATGCCCCGATGCTTGCAGAAATGGGCATCCTCCGAGCCGACCACGGACCGCGCCAGATAGGGCGACATCGCGCCGAAATCGATCCAATGCCGCGTCACCGGGGCCCCGCGCAGGGTCCGCCAGGCCATCAGCGCCGAAACCGGATGGCCGGTGCGGTAGAACGGCGCCACCAGATACGGCAGCAACAGCAGGGCCAGCAAAAGCAGCAATAAAGTTCGGACGATGCGCAAAACAGGGGTTTCCGGGGAGGACCATTCCAGGAAGGATTTGGGACCCGCCCGCCAGAACACGGCCGGCGCCGTCGACGTCTGCGGGATAGTTCACGGTTTTTCCAGCACTTTTAAGGCGCATTCCGTCGCAGGGCGGGAATTGACGAAGCCGATGCCATCAACGATTGTCCGGCCGAAAATCGATCTGGAGCAATTCTTAATGACGACCGGTACTGCAGAGTTTTCCAAGCGGCTGGACCAGACCGCGGAGGATACCGAAGCCCTGCTCGCCAAACTGCTGTCCGACGCGACCGAAAGCGACGAAATCGTGCGCCCGAAGCGGCTGATCGAGGCCATGCGCTATTCGAGCCTCGGCGGCGGCAAGCGGCTGCGGCCGTTCCTCGCGGTCGAGAGCGCGGCGGTGTTCGGCATCCCACGCGAATCCGCGCTGCTGGTTGGCGCCGCGCTGGAATGCATCCACTGCTACTCGCTGATCCACGACGATCTGCCGGCGATGGACAATTCCGATCTGCGCCGCGGCCGCCCGACCCTGCACAAGGCCTATGACGACGCCACCGCGATCCTCGCCGGCGACGCGCTGCTCACCATTGCCTTCGACATTATCACCCGTGATGCGATCCACAAGGACGCCCAGGTCCGCCTGCTGTTGACCCGCGCGCTGGCGCGCGCCTCCGGCGTCGGCGGCATGGCCGGCGGCCAGATCCTCGACCTTGCCGGCGAAGGCCGCTTCGGCGACCGCGAGCCGGTCGACGTCGCGCGCCTGCAGCAGATGAAGACCGGCGCGCTGCTCCGCTTCGGCTGCATCGCCGGCGCGATCCTCGGCCAGTCCTCACAAAAGGAGTACCAGGCGCTCGACGATTACGGCAAAGCGCTCGGTGAAGCCTTCCAGATCGCCGACGATCTGCTCGACGTCGAGGGCGATGCTGCCGCGCTCGGCAAGCCGGCCGGCGCTGACGCCGCGCTCGGCAAGACCACCTTCGTCACCCAGCTCGGCATCGATGGCGCCAAGCAGCGCGTCCGCGACCTCCTGGCGCGTGCCGACGCCGCGCTGTCGGTGTTCGGCGACCGCGGCGAGGTGCTGCGGGCGGCCGCCCGCTTCGTCGCCGAGCGCAAGAACTAGCCGAGAGCAACGCGCGAAATGAACAAGGAGATCGACGACCGCCTTGTTCGCTTCCGCAAGCTGCCGCTGCCGGTCCGCGTCGTCGTGGGCCGGCCGCGCACCTTCGGCTCGATCGCTTTCGGCATCCTGGCTGCGCTGCTGGTGCCGGGAGCAGCGCGCATCGTCACGCGCCTGCTCGCGGGCTGGGATGCCTTCGCCGCGCTGTATCTCGTGCTGGCCTATGTGATGATGCTGCGCTGTGGCGTCGCCCATATCAAGCGAAGCGCCATCCTGCAGGACGACGGCCGTTTCCTGATCCTGCTGCTGACCGCGTTCGGCGCGCTGGCGAGCCTCGCCGCCATCGTGTTCGAGCTCGGCGCATCGAAGGGCAGCCCGGCCGGACTGGCGCTGGCAATCGTCACCATCACGCTGTCATGGGCCGTGGTGCACACCGCGTTCGCGCTGCACTACGCCCATGAGTATTACCGCGGCAAGACGCCCGGCGGCCTGCAGTTTCCGAGCGGCGACGAACATGCCGACGCCGATTACTGGGACTTCGTCTACTTCTCGTTCGTGATCGGCATGACCGCGCAGGTCTCAGACGTCGGCATCACCGACAAGATCATCCGCCGCACCGCGACCGTGCACGGCATCATCTCGTTCGTGTTCAACACCGCGCTGCTCGCCCTGATGGTGAACATCGCCGCGAGCGCAATCTAGCTGCGCGGCATGATGAGATGCCGTGCGCAGGGCGGTCGGCAAGGGCTACAAGCAGCACGCCGATGACGTCGTGCGAATTTATTCCCCGCCTTGCGTCACGTGCTCCTGATATTGCGGCAGATCGTCCGATATCGCGTACCACGGCGCCTTGGAGCCGACGAAGATATGGGCGGTCGGCCGGATCGCCGGCGCATCGCGCAGCGTGCCCATCGCAACATGGACATAGGCGCCGTCACGGACCAGCGAATAGAGCAGCGAGCCGCAGCGGCCGCAATGCGCGTCGTGGGTGCGCTCATCGCCATAGATCAGGAGCCCGTCAGCGCCGCCGACCACGGTGAATTTGTCGCGCGCGATTCCCGCGAACGGCTTGAACGCCGATCCCGTGGTGCGCCGGCAGTTCGAGCAGTGACAATTGAGCGCATAGGCAAACGCGTCGGCCACCTCGTAGCGCACGTCGCGGCAGAAGCATTCGCCGGTCAGGATATGTTCGTTCGAATTTGCAGATGCGGTCACAACTCGTCCCTCACGCAGAATTTTGTCGCCGGCCATGGCGCAATCTAGCGGTTCATGGCTAAATCCTGGAGCCCTTTCCGTTCCGATTGAATCGGAACGGGGGCTCTAGATTCGAGCCTGACGCGTTTTCTCCACGCGAACCGGCACCCGCTTCGCTCGAAAACGCTCCAGCCGATCCAATCCTGCCGGGAGGACCAACCGATGAGCCAAGATCGATCCAGCGTCGAAAGCGTCGTGCAAACCTATTTCGACGGTCTCTACGAGAGCAATGCCGACAAGCTCGCCGAGGCTTTTCATCCGAGCGCCGATTTGCGCTGGGTGGAGAAGGGCGAGCTGAAGGTCCTGACCGTGCCGGACTGGCTTGCCTTGGTGCGCAAGCGCACCTCGGCGAAGGCCGAAGGCAAGCCGCGCGAGGATTTTATCGTCACCATCGACCGCTCCGACGACAACACCGCCTTCATCAAGGTGCGCTGCCAGCTGCCGCCGCGCTATTTCACCGACTATCTGGTGGCGATGAAGCTCGCCGACGGCTGGCAGATCGTCTCGAAGTCGTACCGCTACGACCTCAGGGATTGATCGACCGGGCGCGGCGCGCCCGCGACGGCTTTGTGACGCGCCCCCTGCGGTCCGGCTCCGGCCGGACCGCATTGACTGGCACCGGTTTCCGGGCGAATTGAGCCCGTTATGGAAGCCAAATTTCAGATTTTTCTCACTTTGCTCGGCGTGCTGGCGGGAACCGCCCTGGTGGCGCGGCGGACCGATATCGCGCCCGCGATCCTGCTGCTGCTGGTCGGCATCGTGCTCGCCTTCGTGCCGGGCATGCCGTCGCTGGAACTGCCGCCCGAGCTGGTGCTGCTGGTGGTGCTGCCGCCGCTGATCTATTCGGCGAGCGTCGCGATGAGCTGGCGCGAGTTCAAGGCCAATCTGCGGCCGATCATCCTGCTGTCGGTCGGCTGCGTGATCTTCACCGCCTTCATGGTCGCGACCGCGACCCATTATCTGATCGGCCTGCCCTGGGGCATCGGCTTCCTGCTCGGCGCCATCGTCGCGCCGCCGGACGTGGTCGCGCCGCTGGCGATCGCCCGCAGGCTCGGCATGCCCCGCCGCATCCTGGTGGTGCTCGAGGGCGAAGGGCTTGCCAATGACGCGACCGCGCTGATCCTCTACCGCTTCGCGCTCGCCGCGATCACCACCGGGCTGTTCTCGCTGCCGAAGGCGACCGGCACCTTTCTCGTCATCGTCGCCGGCGAGATCGCGTTCGGCACCGCGGTCGGCTGGCTCAGCCTGCGCGCCCGCCGCCGCGCCAGGGATCCGCAGGTCGAGATCACGCTGTCGCTGATCACGCCCTACCTCGCCTACTGGATCCCGGAGCATTTCGGCGGCAGCGGCGTGATCGCGACCGTCGCCTGCGGCCTCTACATGAGCTGGAACGGGCCGCTGCTGATCTCGGCCGCGACGCGCCTGCAGGGCATCTTCTTCTGGGACCTGATCATCTATCTGATCGAGGGCCTGCTGTTCCTCTTGACCGGCTTCCAGATGCGCTCGCTGTACGAGAAGTCGAAGTCGTTCCCGCTGCACGACATCCTCACCGCCACCGTGCTGGTCGCCGTCATCGTGATCGTGGCGCGCTTCGTCTGGGTGTTTCCCGGCACCTATCTGCCGCGCTGGATCAGCGCCCGCGTGAGCGAGCGC
This sequence comes from Bradyrhizobium sp. USDA 3315, assembly GCF_054056795.1. Classification (NCBI taxonomy): domain Bacteria; kingdom Pseudomonadati; phylum Pseudomonadota; class Alphaproteobacteria; order Hyphomicrobiales; family Nitrobacteraceae; genus Bradyrhizobium; species Bradyrhizobium sp. USDA 3315. Next base: position 1,518,396 of record NZ_JBSRYP010000001.1, read on the forward strand.
GATCCGCTGCCGTCGTGGCGGGCGGTGTTCGTGGTGGCCTTCACCGGCGTGCGCGGCGCGGTCTCGCTCGCCGCGGCGCTGGCGCTGCCCCTGACTTTGCCGAGTGGCGATGCCTTCCCGTATCGCGACCTGATCCTGTTCGTCGCCTTCGGTGTGATCTTCGTGACGCTGGTCGGGCTCGGCCTCACTCTGCCGCCGGTGGTGCGCTGGCTCGGCCTCGCCAGGGACGGACGCAGCGAGCACATCGCCGAGCACGAGCAGGAGATCGCGGCGCGGCGCGAGGCGCTGAACGCCGCGCTGAAGTCGCTCGATGCCATCACCGACGACCGCGAGCTTTCCGACGAGGTGATCAAGCTTTTGCGCTCGCGGCACGAGATCCGCATCAACCAGCTCCCCGACTCGCTCAATCCCGACACGCACGACGTCTCCGCCACCGGCACCGAGCTGACACGGGAGCTGATCGCCTCCGAGCGCAAGTTCATCCACATGCTGCTGCGCGACGGCAAGATCACCGACGAGACCAGGCGGCGGATCGAGCGCGACCTCGACCTCGAGGAAGCCAGCCTCGCCAACCGCGAGTATCGCAGGATGCCGTTGTAGCGCGTGTAGCGCGCGGTATCCCTCCCCACGTCGTCCCGGCGCAGGCCGGGACCCATAACCACCGTCGCTGGTTTGGCGAAGGTTGGGGCCACAGCGCATCTCAATAATATCCAACGGTGGTTATGGGTCCCTGCGAAAGCAGGGACGACGGTGCCCTACTCCGCGGCGGCGTTCTGGCCGGGACCGCCGACGAAGCCGGAGGGATCGCCGAACCGCTCGATCATCACGGCGGTGAGGTCCTTGGTCTTGCTGGTGACGCAGGCGCCGGAGCGCACGGTGTAGCGGTCCTGATGCTGAGCATGCGGCGGCGTCTCGCCCTTTTGCAGCGCGCGGGCCGCCTCCATCACCAGCTTGCGGAAATGCATGATGCCGAGATCGGTCGGGCCGAGATGCTCGCGGGTGCGGTCGGCGATCGGGCCCTGGCTGTCCTGCACCGCGGCGTCTTGCTCGGAAACGCCCTTGATGCCGGTGTAGCTCTTGGTCCGCTGCAGCTTGCGGTCGATCAGATAGTCGTTGGCCTTGTTGCGCAGCGGCACGTAGTTCTCGTCGACGACAGCCATCACGCCGTTGCCGTTGGCGTAGCCTTCGCGCTCGGCATCGGTCAGCGGCCGGTGCGGATTCCACGCATAGGTGTAGATCCAGCAATTGGTGTCGGTGACCGGCACGAAGGTCTGGCCGAACATGTTCTCGCCCGGCATCGAGCTCGGCGCGTAGCTGTGGAACGGCATCAGGAACTGGGCGATGCGCCAATAGATGTTGTCGCTGCCGGTGAGCCGTCCGCCCGCCACCGTGAGGCCGGCCTCATGCGGATTGATCTTGATCACCGGGCGCGGGTCCTCGGCGATCCAGCGCATGTGATCGGTCGCGACCCGGGTCAGCGGGTTCACGAAATGCTTCTTGATGTCGAGGATCTCGTTCTCCTCCTTCTCGAAGGAGAGATGCGCGAAGGTGAAATGCGCGGTGTCGATCGAGCCTTCCACCGCCTGCACCCAGTTGCAGTCCTGCCACTTCTTGGTGACGAAGCGGTGCGAGGCCGGCAGCAGCGCCATCTCCAGCGCCGGCAGCTCGGGCATCTGATCGGCCGGACCCATATAGGCCCAGATCATGTCGCCCCATTCGCGCACCGGATAGGACTTGATCCGGATCAGGTCCTTTGCGTTGAGGTCGGGATACGAGGTCGGCATGTCGACGCAGCGGCCGTCGGTGTCGAACTTCCAGCCGTGATAGACGCAGCGGATGCCGCATTCCTCGTTGCGGCCGAGCCAAAGATTGGCGCCGCGATGCGGGCAGTACTGGTCGATGACGCCGACCACGCCTCTGGTGTCGCGGAAGGCGAGCAGCTCCTCGCCCATGACAACGATCTTCTTCGGGTCGCTGTCCGGCTCCGGCAGTTCCTCGGACAGCAGCACCGGAATCCAGAACCGCCGCAGCAATTCGCCCATGCCGGTCCCCTCACCGGATTCGGTGAGGAATTTGTTGTCTTCGGCGCGAAGCATGGGCGGTCTCCCGAATTTATTTTCGTTGTAGTTCGTAGATTCCATGGGGCGGTGAGCGTGGCCTTTCCGATAGATTTGGGTTTCCACACTCGAACCATCGGAGAAGTCAGATGCAAGCATCGACCGCAGGGACGCCCACCGCCAGCCATTGTGGCACAATTTTTGTTGCGATCGAACTCAGTCAGAAGACGTGGCTTGTGACGCTGCACAGCCCGGACCGGGATCGGATGTCGCGCCACAAGCTGCAAGGAGGCGATCACGCCGAACTGCTGGCGTTGATCGAACGGACCCGCGCCCGGGTGGCGGAGAAGCTCGGATCGGTGCCGCGTGTGGTGAGCTGCTATGAAGCCGGCTATGACGGCTTTTGGCTGCACCGGCTGCTGGAGGCGGCCGGGATTTTGAACTTCGTGTTCGACCCCGCGAGCATTGCGGTGGAGCAGCGGGCACGGCGAGCAAAGACGGACCGGATCGACGGCGAGCTATTGCTGCGCACGCTGATGGCCTATTTGCGGGGTGAGCCGCGGGTGGTCCGGATCGTGCGGGTGCCGCGCGTGGAAGCGGAGGATGCCCGGCGCGCCAGCCGCGAACGCGACCGCCTGGTCACCGAGCAGACCGCCCACAGCAACCGGATCAAGGCGTTGCTGCGTCTTCGGGGGATGGCGGTCGGCAATCCGCGGCGGCGCGACTGGCTTACCTGGCTCGAGCGGCAGCGCGACTGGCAGGGCGAGGCGCTGCCGCCGCATCTTCTGGCCGAGATCAAGCGCGAGCACGCCCGGCTGATGCTGGTGTGTGAGCAACTCGCGGCGCTGGAGCAGACCCAGGCTGCGGACACTTCTCCGGCGGTTCCGACGCCGATGGTCGAGCGACGAGATCAATTGCAGCGGCTCAAGGCGCTCGGCCCGGCCTTCACGGCAACGCTGGTGAACGAGCTGTTCTACAAGGACTTCCGCAACCGCCGCGAGGTCGCCAGCTATTGCGGATTGACGCCCAGTCCCTGGAAGAGCGGCGGCACCGATCGCGAGCAAGGCATCAGCAAGGCCGGCAATCGGCGCGCCCGCCACAAGGCGATCGAACTGGCCTGGCTGTGGCTTCGTCATCAAGGCGACAGCACGCTCAGCCGCTGGTTCCGCACCCGCACCGCCGACGCCGGCAAGCGCGCCAAACGCATCGCCATCGTCGCGCTGGCGCGCAAGTTGATCGTGGCATTGTGGCGCTATCTCACCACCGGCCTCGTCCCCGACCAGGCCGTGATCAAGGCGTAAAACCGACCACCCCACCACGCGCCGCGGCTTCGCCGCGCTCCGTGCGGGATGGATGATGACCGTGCCATCCTAGGGCTTCAACCGCCGTTTCGTAGATGGGTCTCATCCTCGCCAGGCTTCCTCGCCGCAAGCATGCGGAAAGTGGGTACGGATCAAACAATCCGACCGGATATGAGGTGATGCAGTGAACTGCAGCAATCTTCGGAAGCCAATCCCTGTTCGTTGCCCGGTCGTCGCGCTGCGCTACGCTCGGCTCCGCGCGCCGCCCTCTTGCCGTCAAACACCAACCCAGACCTCGCGAAGAGACTTGACTCACAAATCCCCATATGAGGATGGGTGGAGCGCAGCGATACCCATCAACTTTTTGAGCCGCACGACGATGAGTTTCGCGGAGTTTATCATCGGGCCGCGCGTTGCGCGGACCCGTTGGCTCTACCCATCCTACGCACCACGCAATTCCTCACACCGGCCGCTCTCCCTTCACGGTGACGCGGGTGCCGGAGCGGGTGTGCGGCCAGTAATCCCACATCGCGCGATGCTGGGCGCAGCGGTTGTCCCAGAACGCGATCGCGTTCTCGGTCCAGCGGAAGCGGCACTGGAACAGCGGGTTCTCGGCGTGCTGGTAGAGATAGGCCAGCATGGCGTCGCTTTCGTCGCGCGGGATGCCGACGATGAAGCGGGTGAAGCCGCGATTGACATAGAGCGACTTCTTGCCGGTCCCCGGATGGGTGCGAACCATCGGATGCTCGGCGCGGGGATATTCCCGTTTGTCGGCGACGCCGTAGTTCGCATACAGGCCACGATAGGTCTGTTCGCCATCATGCAGCGCGGTCAGCCCGTCGAGATAGGCCTTCATGCGGTCCGACAGCGCCTCATAGGCGGCGTACATGTTGGCGAACAGTGTGTCGCCGCCGCGCGGCGGGCACTGCTTGATGTAGAGGATCGAGCCCATCGGCGGCTCGAGGTCGCAGGACACGTCGGTGTGCCAGCCTTCGCCATTGGCGCGCGGGGAATCCTTGTCGGCGTAGATCTTCATCAGCGCCGGATCGCCCTCATTGGGCGCGGCGGGATGCACATGCAGCTCGCCGAACTTGCGGCCGAAGGCGAGATGCTGGTCGGGGCTGATGTGCTGGTCGCGGAAGAAGATGACGAGGTTTTCGGCGAGCGCGCGATGGATCTCGTCCATCTGGCGGTTGGAGCGCGCATCGTCGCCAACGAGCTTGCCGATATCGACGCCGGAGATCTCCGCGCCGATGATCGGCGTCAGCTTCTCGACGCCGATGGTCTCATAGGGCTCGGATTGGTCGGCGAGGTGGCGATAGCGCGGACCCTGCTTGCCGGATAGCGAGCTCATGGGCGTTCTCCCAATCATTCTTGATTGGGAGCATGGTAACGCGCATCGACGGAAGCGCAATCTGCGCCTCAAACATATCTGTCGTCCCGGACAAGCGCAGCGAAGCGGAGCGCAGATCCGGGACCCATAACCACAGGATCGGGTTTTGCGAAGGCTGGTAACCCGCATCTCGCGCCACAACCACATCCTGTGGCTATGGGTCCCTGCTCCCGTGCGCAATTGCGCACTAGGCAGGAACAACGGTTGAGTGTGGGTCACGCGCGGAGTGAAACTACTCCGCGGCGGCGGCCTGCTCCGGCAGCTTGGCGCCGTTGCCGTAGCGCTGGTCGATATAGTCGATCACCAATGCCTTGAAGTCGGCGGCGATGCCCGGACCGCGCAGGGTGCGGAACTTCTTGCCGTCGACGAAGACAGGCGCGGCCGGCGCTTCGCCGGTACCGGGCAGCGAGATGCCGATATTGGCATGCTTGGATTCGCCCGGGCCGTTGACGATGCAGCCCATCACCGCGACGTTGAGCTGCTCGACGCCCGGATACTTGGTCTTCCAGGCCGGCATCTCGTCGCGGATGAAATCCTGGATCGAGCGCGCCAGCTCCTGGAACGTGGTCGAGGTCGTGCGGCCGCAGCCCGGGCATGCCGCAACCAGCGGCACGAAGGTACGGAAGCCCATGGTCTGCAGCAATTCCTGCGCGACCTGCACTTCCAGCGTGCGATCGCCGCCGGGCTCCGGCGTCAGCGAGATGCGGATGGTGTCGCCGATGCCCTGCTGCAGCAGGATGCCCAGCGCGGCCGAGGAGGCCACGATGCCCTTCGAGCCCATGCCGGCCTCGGTGAGGCCGAGATGGATCGCATAATCCGAGCGGCGCACGACTTCCTGATAGACCGCGATCAGGTCCTGCACGGCCGACACCTTGGCCGACAGGATGATCTTGTTCTTCGGCATGCCGAGCTCTTGCGCACGCGCGGCCGACAGCAGCGCCGACTGCACCATCGCCTCGCGGGTCACCGCGCGGGCATCGCGCGGATTGGCCGAGGCCGTATTCTCGTCCATCAGCTTGGTGAGCAGCTCCTGGTCGAGCGAACCCCAATTGGCGCCGATGCGCACCGGCTTGTTGTTCTTGTTGGCGATCTCGATGATGTCGGCGAACTGCGTATCGCGCTTGTTCTTGAAGCCGACATTGCCGGGATTGATGCGGTACTTGTCGAGCGCCTCGGCGCAGGCCGGATATTCGGCGAGCAGCTTGTGGCCGATATAGTGGAAGTCGCCGATCAGGGGCGTGGTGATGCCGCGCTTGCGCAGGCCGTCACGGATGTGCGGCACGGCGGCAGCGGCTTCCTCGCGGTCGACGGTGATGCGGACCATCTCGGAGCCGGCGCGAGACAGCGCGGCAACCTGGGCGATGGTGCCGTCCACATCGGCGGTGTCGGTGTTGGTCATCGACTGCACGACGATCGGCGCACCGCCGCCGACGGCGACGTTGCCGACCATGACCTGCGTGGTTTGGTGCCGCGGCGCGGGGCCGGCGACGTCGTCTTGCGGCAAAATCTCGGGCTTGTTCATGGCGTCTCGAATATCAGGTTTTGGTGACATTCACCAAGGGGGCGATGAGCCTCGCGCGCGGCGGGCCAAACGATCGTGTTTCGGAGTGAATTCAATAGCTTATGGCGCCGATTGAGGCCAAACGCAAGCCATGCAGCGGCGTCCTGCATGCCCCGCTATATTGGACCGGATTGGGGTGAATCAAAGGGCAAAGTGACAGCTTTTCATGTGATCTGGCGCATCTTAGCATCCCGTTAAACACACACCGGGAGGACGCAAAATGGCCGGCAACAGCGAGCTGATCACCACGGCGGAACTTGCCGAGATCCTGACCCGGCCGGACCTTCGCCTGTTCGACTGCACGACCTATCTGGAGCCGGCTCCCGCCGGCAGCAACGTTCCCTATATTGTCGTCTCGGGCCGCCAGACGTTCGAGGCCGGCCACATCCCGGGCGCGAATTTCCTGGATTTGCAGGCCGAATTCTCCGAGGCCAATACCCATCTGCGTTTCATGATGCCGCCGACAGCGCAGCTCGAAGCCGCGTTCGGCCGCCACGGCATCTCGGCGGGCAGCCGCGTCGTGCTCTATTCGATCGGCACCGCAATGTGGGCGACGCGGTTCTGGTGGATGCTGCGCTCGCTCGGCTTCGAGGGTGCCGCCGTGCTCGACGGCGGCATCGACAAATGGACCGCCGAAGGACGCGACATCGAGACCGGACTTGCCGGCGGCTATCCGCCGGCGACGTTTCCGGCGCGGCCGAAGGACGGCATGTTCGTCGACAAGCATGACGTGCTCGCCGCGACCACGGAGGGCGACACCGTCATCGTCAACGCGCTCGGCCCGCAATTCTACAAGGGACTGGAGCCGAGCCGTTACGGCCGACCCGGCCGCATCCCCGGCAGCGTCAGCGTGCCGGCGGCGACCTTGATCGATCCCAAGCACAAGACGTTCGTGCCGCTTGAGGAGGCCGAAGCGACGTTTGCTGCGCAAGGCATCACCAAGGACAAGCGCGTCGTCGCCTATTGCGGCGGCGGCATCTCCGCGACCATCGACCTGTTCCAGCTGCATCGGCTCGGCTACGACAATCTCACGCTCTATGACGGCTCGATGGGCGAATGGGCGAAGGATGAGTCCCTGCCAATCGAGAGGGGTTAGTGGGGAAGCGCGATGTCTCCTCCGTCGTCCTGGCGAAGGCGAATTTGCTTGTGAACGGGAAAGCGGCCCCCAGCGTCGCGCGACAACCGACAGTTGGGGTAATGGGTCCTGGCCTTCGCCAGGACGACGCTGAATGTTTGGCGCGCCGATGAGGCATACATCCGCATTCTCGTGACATGAATCGTCGGAGTCTTGAGCCGATCAAGCCGGCTTCTTGACGATCTCAAGGCCGCGGGCCGCCAATTCCTTCAAGATGCTCCGTGCGAGGTGGGAGCACTCATCCGGCTTGATCCAGCACGCGCTCCGCCAGTCCGGATCATCCTCCTTGGAGTATGCCGTGAACGCGGACCGGATTCCGGCTTCAATTGCATCGGTGGCATCGGTTGGCATCGGCGCGCCTCCAACGGCATCCCTCGCATGGGAGCCTTCGTGGAGGCGATGTTGACGTAAATCGATACCGTCCGCAATTGCGCCTGAAGGCCACAATTGTCCGCTCAGCAATAGGGAAACGTAAATCTTCGCCGCTAGAGTGCTGCCGTCTGCCGGAGATGGTCGTGCATCCCACCGTGTCGATCGCCACCTGTTTCAGGAAGTATGCTGATTTCACCGGACGGGCTTCGCGCGCCGAGTTCTGGTGGTTCTTCGGCTTTTGTCTGCTGCTCCTGCTCGCAGCCCATCAGCTCGACAAGACGGTCTACGCCGCCGTCGCAATAGCGCTGCCGCTGTTTGCCGTGACGGCCCGGCGCTTCCACGACAGTGGCCTGACCACCGGCCTTGCGGTGTTCTTCGCCGTTGCGCCGTTTGTCATCTTCTACTTCTTTTCCGCTGTCCAGGATCGCATCGAGGCATGGTTTGGCGTGCACGTGCCGTATGGATTGATCGCCGCGATCCCGGCGACCTGCGCCTTTGCTTTCTCTGCCTTCTGCTTCCTCGCCGCACTCGGCCGCCGAAGCCTGCAGACCGCTTCGACGGCACGGGCGAGGTCCGGCGTCGATTCATCGGAAGCACCTCCGCCTGATCCGGCCGTGCTCGCCAGGCGAGAGGCGGAACGCAAGGTCTCCGGTTTTTCCAAAGCCGTCATGGCCGTATTCGCGATCCCGGCGGATGGCGGGACATCGGCCGTCGCCGACAAAACCGACCCCGGCGTCACTGCCGCGTGCGGGATCGTCGTCGATCTCTGCGCGCGTTACGGACACGGCATCACCTCACCGCCATTCAACGCGCTGTTTTCCGGATCAGGGGCGCGACTTGAGGCCGCCGGCTGGCACGCCCTACGGGACGGCGGCGCGGAGATCGACCTGAACCATCGCGCAAGCGCCAGCATCGTGAGCAATTGCGCAGTTGAACTGCGCAAGGACGCGGGACAGACCGACATTGCCGGCCTGCTGCACAAGGAGAAAGAGCAGTTGCAGGCGGCCGAGACGGCGACGCCGGAACAGGATCGGACGACGGCCTATTACGCGCTCGACGGAGCGGACGCAGCCGGATTCATTGCGATCGAGAAGCTGCATCAAAGCTACAACACCTATTTCCGAATCCGCATCTGCCTTGCCGAAGGGCATGGGCGCGCCGCGATGGAGACCCTGCGATCGTCGACGCTCTACCAGGCATTCCGCCACGCGTTCTCCGATGGCGCGCCGCCCTATCCCGCGTTCGGCCAGAGAATCATCAAGGGCTATCAGCCGATCCTCTACCGGGACGGGCTCGGCATCTCACTCGAGGTCACCGATCTCGGAGCCGGGAGCGCAAAAATGCTTGCCGGCCGCGGGCTGCATCTTCCGCCGGTCTACGTCGATTTCGAGATGCATGAGCGGATGATGTAACGGGATTGCGCTCCGGTTGTCTGCGGCATTCCGCTCCTCTTTGCTCGTCATCCTGAGGCGCGAGCTCTTGCGAGCCTCGAAGGATGAACGGCCCGGCTGCCGGCTGGGCCGTCGTGCTTCGAGACGCGCGTTCCGCGCTCCTCAGCATGACGGGGAGAGAGTTGAGCGCACGGCACCCAGGATAGCCTCACGCCGGCACGTTGGGATCCGGCGTCACCTTCGGGTCGGGCTTGTTGACGAGATAGAGCCCTGCGATCACCAGCAGCGCGGCGACGCCGAACACCGCCGTCAGCGTGTCGTGCATGATGAAATAGGCCGCGACGACGCCGAACAGTGGCGTGACGAAGGTGAAGGCCGACAGCTTGCTCGCGGAGTAGGTTTTCACCATCGCGAACCAGATGACAAACGTGCAGCCCACCACCCAGACCGCCTGATAGGCGAGCAGCGAGATCGACAGCGCGCTCGGCACATGCTCGATGCGCTCGCCCGCGATCCAGGCGGCGAGGCCGAGGATCGGAATCGAGATCGCGACCTGGTAGCCGAGCGCCTTTTCCGGCGCGGCCTTGCGCAAGCCCGTGCCCTTGGCGACCAGCGTAGTTGCCGCCCACAGCGCGCCGCCGCCGACCACCATGAGGTCGCCGAGCAGCACCTTGGCATCGACGTTCGGCTGCGGCACGCCGATCGCGAGCGCGACGCCGGCAAAGCTCAGCGCAAGCCCGCTCCACTGCACGGTCGAGAGACGCTCGCCGAGGAACTGGTGCGAGCCGAGCGCAACGAAGAACGGAGCGGTGTAGAGGAACACCGAGGCGCGCGAGGCCGAGGTGAAGACCAGTCCGGTGAAGATCAGCACGAACTCGCAGCCGAACATCAGCCCGGCGATGATCCCGGGCACGAGCGTGCCGTCGCGCTCGAAGAATTTGACCCCGCGCAGGTGGCCGACGATCAGCATCACCGGCAGCGCGCCGGCGGAGCGGATCATCGCCTGCAGCATCGGCGGCACGTCGGGCAGCGCAAGCTTGACCGCGAGCTGGTTGAAGCCCCAGCTCACGCACAGCATCAGCATCACGGCGATGGCGCCGGGCGGCAGCCCGTGTCCGACGCTGACGGGCCTTGTGACGCTGGCGGAGATCGCTTGGGTCGACATGTTTCCTCGCGGGCCGGCTTGGTGCCGTGTTGTTAATTGCCGGTTGGGCTCCCTCGCCCCGCTCTTGCGGGGAGAGGGTTGGGGTGAGGGGCCGTCGCCGCAAATTCGATAGAGGCGAGCGTGCGGAGAGTCCCTCTCACCCGAAATTCGCTACCGCGAATTTCGACCTCTCCCCGCAAGCGGGGCGAGGTAGCTCGAAAGCAGTGCGAGTTAGCTGAAACCATCGCGCCATCACGTCTTCTGGCAGTGCGCACAGGTGCCGGCGATCTCGACGACGGAGAGTTTCGGGATGAACCCCGAGGCCCGCGCCGCCGCGGTCAGGCTTTGCGCGACGGGGGCGGCCGGGATCTCGCCGACCGAGCCGCAATGGTCGCAGATCAAAAACGCCACCATCGAGGTCTCGTCATGGTCATGCGCGCAGGCGAGGAAGGCGTTGCGGCTCTCGATGCGGTGGACGAGGCCGTTCTCCATCAGGAAGTCGAGCGCGCGGTAGACGGTAATCGGTGCCGGCCGCGGCATCGTCTTGGCCAGCTCGTCGATCACCTCATAGGCGCCGAGCGGGCGATGGCTCGACAGCAGCGCCTGCAGCACCTGACGGCGGATCGGGGTGAATTTCTGGCCGCGGCGCGCACAAACCTGCTCGGCATGCGCCATCGCGTCCGCGGCGCAGCGGCCGTGATCGTGGTCGGGGGCAGGAAATGTCGGCTTGGCCAGGCTCATTGCCTCGATATGTAGCATTTGCGCGCCCGTTCCCAAAGCCCGGCTCCCAACCCCGGTTCGCCGCCGCGTTGCAGCCATGCCCGCAATGCGGGGCAGCCTCGCGTTAACCCGGCATGCAGAAATCATAAGCAAGCTTATTATATCCCAAGCTTATGGAGGCAGGATCGATGCGCGGTTCGGTGGACACCGATTTCTTGTTTACGCTGGGCGAGGTGTTCCGGCTGATCCGCGTCTATGCCGACAAGGAGGCCGCACGCTACGGCATCACCCGCGCGCAATGGGCCGTGCTGTCCAAGGTGGAACGCCAGGAAGGGTTGAAACAGACCGAGCTCGCCGAGCTGCTCGAGGTGCAGCCGATCACGCTGACGCGGCTGATCGACAAGCTCTGCGACAATGGCTGGATCGAACGCCGCAGCGACGAGAACGACCGCCGCGTCAACCGCCTCTATCTGAAGAAGGCCGCCCGCCCGCTGCTCGGCAAGCTCGCCGGCCTCCGCTCCGAACTCACCGCGACCGCGCTCGAGGGCATCAGCCCCGCTGACGCGTATCGCCTGCTCACCCAATTGGAATCGATCAAGGAAAACGTTCGCAATGCCGTCCAGACCCCAGCCGGCGAGCCCTCCCGAAAGGAACAGCGCTATGGCTGAACCCGTCCTCAAGCTGGCTCCCGAGCAGAAGAACAATCCGGGCGAGCCCACCCCGTCGGGCAAGGCCAGCCGCGCGCCGCGCCGCCGCCTGATGGCGGGCCTGCGGCGCTATCGCCGCACACTGCTGCTGGTCGTGCTGCCGACGCTCGCTGCGATCGGCGGCATCGTGTTCTATCTCAATGGCGGCCGCTATGTCGGCACCGACGATGCCTATGTCGGGGCGCAGAAGGTGCTGATCACGCCGGAAATCTCCGGCAAGATCGACAAGATCGTCGTGAAGGAAGGCCAGCACGTCAAGAAGGGCGACGAACTGTTCGAAATCGACCCGGTGCCGTTCCGCCTCGCGGTGGCGCAGGCCAAGGCTGCGCTCGACCAGACCAGGACCACCTATGACAACCTGGTCGACAACATCAAGATCAACGGCAGGATGCTGGAATTCGCCCAGCAGAGCATCGAATTGAAGAAGCGCGACGTCGATCGCAAGTCGACGCTGGCCAAGCAGAATTTCGGCTCGCAGCTCGACCTCGACAATGCGGCGAATGCGCAAGTGACGGCCGAGAGTCTCGCGCAATACATCAGGCAGCAGATCTCCAAGGACAAGACGCAGCTGCTCGGCGACATCGACCTGCCGATCGAACAGTTCCCGCCCTACGCCCAGGCCAAGGCCAAGCTCGACGACGCCCAGCGCAATCTCGACCACACCGTGCTGCGCGCGCCGATGGACGGCGTCGCGACCCAGGTCGACCAGATCCAGCTCGGCCGCTTCGTCGCCGCCGGCTCGCCGGTGTTCTCGATCATCGACGTCGACCATCCCTGGGTCGACGCCAATCCGAAGGAAAGCGACTTCACCTATGTCGCGGTCGGCCAGCCGGTTGAGCTCGACGTCGACGCGTTCCCCAACCATCGGTTCAAGGGCAAGGTCGGCTCGCTGTCGCCCGGCACCGGCGCACAGTTCGCGATCCTGCCGCCGCAGAACGCGACCGGCAACTTCGTCAAGGTGGTGCAGCGCGTGCCGGTGCGGATCTATTTCGACGAGAACGATCCGTTCGTGAAGAAGCTGAAAGCCGGCATGAGCGTCTACGCGACGATCGACACCAACCACCGCCGCACACTGGCCGGCCTGCTCGGGCTGGCGCCGGCCTCGGCGCACCCGGACCACGAGTAGAGAGAAGAAGCGGGAGACAGTGCGCCCCCTCTCCCGCTTGCGGGGGAGCGGGTTTCCAACGCTCGAACAGGACCGACCTGAATGAATGCACCGTCACCATCCGCCGTACCCGGCATGCGCCGGAACATGGTGACGATCTGCGCGATGACCGCGACGATCATGCAGGCGCTCGACACCACGATCGCCAACGTCGCGCTGCCCTATATGCAGGGCTCGCTGTCGGCCTCGCAGGACCAGATCAACTGGGTGCTGACCTCCTACATCGTCGCGGCCGCGATCATGACCGCGCCGGTGGGCTGGATCGCCAACCGCTATGGCCGCAAGCGCATCTTCATCATCTGCTCGGCCGGCTTCACCGTCGCCTCGGTGTTCTGCGGCCTGGCGCAGGACATCAACCAGATGGTGCTGTTCCGCCTGCTGCAGGGCGTGTTCGGCGCGGCGCTGGTGCCGCTGTCGCAGGCCGTGATGCTCGACTCTTACGCGCTGCATGAGCGCGCGAAAGCGATGTCGATCTGGGGCATGGGCGTGATGATGGGCCCGATCATGGGGCCCTCGCTCGGCGCCTGGCTGACCGAGACCTATTCCTGGCACTGGGTGTTCTTCGTCAACCTGCCATTCGGCGCCATCACCGTGCTCGGCCTTGCCGTCTTCATGGACGAGACCAAGCAAGACCTCAATCTGCGCTTCGACTGGTTCGGGTTCGGCGCGCTCGCGGTCGCGATCGGTTCGCTGCAGCTCGCGCTCGACCGCGGCGAGCAGCTCGGCTGGCTGGAATCCAACGAGATCATGATCGAATTCATCGTCTCCGCGATCGGCTTCTACTATTTCTTCGCCCATTCGCTGACGACCAGCCGGCCGTTCATCCAGTTCGCGCTGTTCAAGGACAAGAACTTCCTCGGCGGCTGCGTGTTCATGACTGTCATGGGCCTCGTGCTGTATTCGACGATGGCGCTGTCCTCGCCCTATCTGCAGAACGTGGTCGGCTACCCGATCATCACCGCGGGCCTGTTGTTGGCGACCCGCGGCGCCGGCACCTTCGTCGCGATGATGCTGGTCGGCCGCATGATGCGCTATATCGAGGCGCGCACGCTGATCATCTCCGGCCTGGCGCTGACCGCGGCCTCGCTGTTCCAGATGACCGGCTGGACCGACATGACGCAGGCCAACGAGATCATCGTCGTCAGCGTGGTCCAGGGCTTTGGCTTCGGCCTCGTGTTCGTGCCGCTGTCGACGGTGGCGTTCATGTCGCTGCCCAACCATCTGCGCACCGACGGCACCTCGATGCTGACGCTGCTGCGCAACGTCGCAAGCTCGGTCGGCATCTCGATCGTGATCGCGCAGCTGACGGAAGGCGGACGGCGAATCTACGCAAAGCTGTCGGAGCAGATCAATCCGTTCAACCACGCGCTGCAGATGCCCGACGTATCGGGCATGATCAACCTCAACACCGATGCCGGCCGCGCGATGGCCGACAAGATGGTGGCGGCGCAGTCGCAGATCATCGCGTTCTCGCACGACTACCAGCTGGTGATGCTGTTCATCCTGGTCTCGATCCCGCTCGCGCTGATGATCGGCTCGACCAAGGCCGCGCTGCGCGCGCAGTCGGCGCCGTCGGATCATGCCGCGGTGATGGAGTAGGTTTTCGCCCTACGTTCTCCGAGTGTCGGGGCGATTGGTCACACCGTCATCCTGAGGCGCGAGCACTTGCGAGCCTCGAAGGATGCACGGCCCCGTTGGTGGCCGTCGACCCTTCGAGACGCGCTACGCGCTCCTCAGGGTGACGGTGAAAGAGTGAGGACGCCCCCTCCGAAAGCGCAAGACGCCGCAGCAGCGAGCCGCGTTGACTTTCCGACCTCGCCTCCCAATACTCCGCGAAAACAAGCAGGACCCGTCACACAACTGACGGTTTCAGGGGAGGACGCGATGCCGACTTCACGCAGGACGCTGCTGAAGACTTCAGCGGCTGCCGCCGCTGCTTTCAGCTTGGATTGGACACGGGCGCAGGCGCAGGCCGAGACGGTCCGGATCGGCGTGATCTACGACCTGACAGGCCCGTTCGCCGCCGGCGGCTCGGTCGCCTCCTCGATCGGCACCCAGATCGCGATCGACCTCGTCAACGAGAAGGGCGGCATCGGTGGCAAGTACAAGATCGCGCCGGTCAACGTCGATTCCCAGAGTAAGCCCGATGTCGCGATCAACGAGGCCAATCGCCTGATCGACCAGGAGAAGGTCGACATCCTCAACGGCGTGTTCGCAAGTTCCCACGCGGTGCCGCTCGCCGCCAAGGTCGAGCAGCAGAAGCGGATTCTGTGGATCACGACCGCCGTCTCGACCGCCGTGTTCAAGGACAAGAACCTGCAATACGTGTTCCGCGCACAGATCCATTCCGATCAGTACGGCCAGGCCTTCGCGAGCTTCATCAACGAACACGCCAAGGCCAAGCTCGGCATGGAGCCGAAGGACGTCAAGGTGGCGCTGATCCATGAGGACGGGCCCTATGGCGTCGGCGTCGCCGCGGCGGACGAGGCCTTCGCCAAGGAGGTCGGGCTGCAGGTCGCGCTGAAGGAGGGCTATTCCGCCTCCGCGCCCGATCTCTCGGTGCTGGTCACCAAGCTGAAGCGCGCCAAGGCCGACGTGATCTCGCATGCCGGCTACAATCCCGACATCACGCTGTTCCTGCGCCAGGCACGCGAGAGCGGGCTGAAGTTCAAGATGCTGTTCGGCGCCGGCGCGGGCTACAGCCAGCTCGACAAGCTGCGCGCGACCTTCGGCGCCGACATCGACAATTTCTGCAACATCGATCCGGTGCCGGCGCAGCTGCTCGATCCCGCCAAGCTCGCGCCGGGAATCGGCGACCTCACCAAGACCATGGTCGCGCGCTACCGCGAGAAGACCAATGCGACCGAAGTGCCGCCGCACTGCTCGATGGGCTTCAACCAGACCTGGATCCTGCTCAACAATGTGCTGCCGGTCGCCAAGGAGAAGTACGGCGGCTTCGATCCCGAGGCGATCCGCAAGGCGGCGCTCGACGTCGACATCCCCGCAGGCGGCACCATCCAGGGCTATGGCGTGAAGTTCTATCCGCCGGGCACGCCGCTGTCCGGCCAGAACGAGCGCTCGACGCCGGTCGTGATGCAGAACGCCGGCGAGCGCATCACCGTGGTGTGGCCGACCAATATCCGCACCCAGGATCCGGTGTTTCCGCTGCCGAAGGGCTCGGTGTACGCGGCGTAGGGACGATCGTTTGCTGTGCGGCTCGCCGGAGAATTATCCCCGTCATCCCCGCGCAAAGGCTTCGCCTTTGTCGCTGGAGGAGCCCGCACTTGCGGGCGTCTCGAAGGATCGACGGCCACCGGCCGGGCCGTGCATCCTTCGAGACGCGCTACGCGCTCCTCAGGATGACGGGTCTGGCGTGAGTATACCCGCGTAATCTCGTCGTTCCCGCCACCCTACAGCACCACCCGCCTGCCCTCATCCGCCGCCCAGTAGCCGGCGTAGTTCACCCTGGTCGTCTCATACGCCAGCGCGAGGTCCGCGAGGGGCTGCCGGCCAGTCGCAATGCACTCCATGAAATCCTGGATCTCCTGCAGGTAGCCGCGGGTCCATTCTTCCTCGAGACAGACATATTGCCAGCCGGTTTTGCGATCGACCTTTTCGGTGATGTAGACGGAGGCGAGCTTCTCCTCGCTCGTCTGGTAGCTGGTCAGATGCGTGTTCGGGGTGATGTTGGCAAACAGTGAGCCGCCGCTCGTATAGGTCTCGATCAGGTTGCGCACGCCGCCCATGATCATGTCGCCGGAAAACACCGTCGCCTTGGTGCCGTCGGAGAAGGTTGCGGTCAGCGTGCCCCAATCCTCGACATCGACCGGCTTGGCCTTGATGTAGGCGCGCTCTTCCGGCTTGAGGCCGGCGGTGACATTGCCGACGTCACAGGTGACGCTTGCGACCGTGATGGCCTCGCCGCGGGCTTTGGCCTCGACCTGCTTGAGATAGAGCACCGCCGACAAGGGATGGCAGCCCATCCGGATCAGCGAACCGCCGCCGGTCATCGCCCACTCGGCGGCATGCGCCGCATGCGAGCCGGAATGGCTCTCCTCGCCCTTCATGAACAGGATCTTGTCGCCTGTCGCGCGGATGATCTCCGCGGTCTTGGTCACCGCCGGCGCGTAGATCCAGTCCTCGGCATACATGAAGAGTTGTCCGCTTCGCTCGATCGCGGCGCGGGTCACCTCCATCTCCTCCATCACCCGCTGGTACATCAGCGCTTTCGGCACATGCCGGCCGATCGGCGCCTTGTCGCCGTCGCGGCCGAAATAACCGCTGAACGGCTTCTCGCAGATCACGTGCTTGCCGGCCTGCATCGCCTCGACGATCATCGCGGCGTGAAGGTTCGGCGGCGTGCAAATGTCGATCACGTCAAGCTCGCGGTCGGCGATCAGCTCGGCGAAGCTGCGATAGGCGTTCGGGATTGCGTGCTTGCGGGCGAACGCATTGACATGATCGCCGCGCGCCGCGACCGCCCTCACCTCGACGTCGACGCCATAGACGCGCCGGTAGGCAACCATATGCAGCTCCGACACGAAGCCGCAGCCGGCCAGCCCGATCCTGATTTTTGTCATTTTGTGTCTCCGCCCTTCAAGCGGGCGGAGAGTAGCGTGCGGCCATCACTGCGTCGAACGCATTTGCCATGACATCCGTCGAAGGCATCATTGTCGTGAACAACTCGAACGCATCCGCTGCTGCGTAGATCGCGAGATCGCGCCCGATCAGGACTCTGGCGCCCTTGGCCTTGGCCGCCAACAGCAACGGCGTCCATAGCGGCGTGTAGACCGCATCGGCGACCCACATCGACGGACGCAACAAGCTGTCCGGCACGGGACTGTCGCGGCTCGGCAGCATGCCGACCGGCGTTGCGTTGACGACGCCGGTCGCGCCATCGACCGCTGCCTCGACGCTAGCGGCGCGGACCGCATGGCGATCCCGCAACTGGGCCGCAAGCTGTGCCGCCCTGGCAGCATCGGCGTCGAAGATCCTGATTTCACCGACACCGAGGCCGGCGAGCGCGAAGGCGATCGCCTTGCCGACGCCGCCGGCACCGATCAGCGCGATCGGGCCGCGCGGCGCTGATGCAAGCAGCGGCGCGATCGCACGCACAAAACCTGACGCGTCGGTGTTGTGCCCGACCAGCCGCGTGCCATCGGCGACGATGGTGTTGACCGCGCCGATCGCGCGCGCATTGGGTGCGAGGTCGTCGAGCAGCTCGACCACCGCCTCCTTGTAGGGAAAGGTGACATTGACGCCGGCAAAGCCGAGCCGCCGGATGCCCTCGAGCAGCGCGCGCAACTCGTCGCGGCCGGCGCCCTTGACCTCGATGAGCTGGTAGTGAGAGCGAACGCCGAGCGCAGCTGCGGCCGCTTCGTGCATCGCAGGCGCCGCCGAATGCGCGATCGGATAGCCAATCAGCCCCGTCAGGAAACGGTCGCGCATTGTCCCTCACGTCAGTCGCGTTCAGCTCATGCGGTCGAGCCGAGCATAGCTGTCTTCCATGCCGTGCTCCATGCCGGTCGCGAGCATCGCTGCGCGCGTTTCGGCATCCGGCAAGGTCATCCGCATCGTCATCAAGGTGCCGTCGCCGTCGGGCGCAAAGCGCGTCTCGACATGATTGTCCGGCGTCGGATCCGGCAGATGCATGCGCTCGACATGCACGATGCGGCTGAACGGTTCGAGCGCGAGATATTCGCCGGTCAAATGAAAGCCGCCGCCCTTCCCGTCGGTCCATTCGTAGCGGATCCTGCCGCCAGGCTTCGCCTCGCTGATGCAGACCGGCATGGTCCAGCCGTCGGGACCGAGGAGCCATTTCTGCAACAGCTCCGGCTCGGTATGAGCCCGATACACCGCCTCCGGCGGCGCGACGAAGCGCCTGATCACGACGACATAGCGGTCGCCTTCGGTCTTCAGCGTCAACTTGCTCATGGGGATACCCTTCACTGCTCAGGCTTCATTGCGGCCAGCACGTCGTCCAGCCGGTCGTAATTGGTTTCCAGCGCACGGCGCAGCATGCCGAGCCATTGATCGATCTCGGCCACCGCCGTCGGCGCGAGCCGGCACGGCCGCTTGGTGCCTTCGATGCGCCGCACGATCAGGCCGGCGCCCTCGAGCACCTTGAGATGGCGGGAGATCGCGGGCTGGGTCATGTCGAACGGCTCGACCAGTTCCATGACAGTCGCCTCGCCCAGCGCGAGGCGCGCCAGGATCGCCCGGCGGGTCGGGTCGGCGAGCGCGGAAAAGGCGGCGTCGAGATTGGCCATATTTGATCTCAAATCAGTTATATAACTTATGCATTATATAACTGATTACGCATAGTCAAGCGAAATCCGCCGCGGCGAACGCGCGCAGCGGATTTCGGTCATCCCTTCAATGCTGGAATTGCGCGCCGCTGGCGACGCGCAGCTAGACGTCGAAGAACACCGTCTCGTTGTCGCCCTGCAGATGGACGTCGAAGGTGTAGGCGTTGCCCGCGCCGGCCTTGCGCCTGGCGATCAGCGTCGCGCGGCGATCGGCCGGCACCAGTGCGAGCGTAGAATCAGCGGCGTTGCCGGCTTCGTCGTCGAAATAGATCCTTGTGTAGAGGTGCAGCAGCATGCCGCGCGCGAACACCGCGAGCCCGATATGCGGCGCCTGCGGCTTGCCGTCGGCATCCGGCACCACGCCCGGCTTGATGGTGTCGAAGGCGTAGCCACCGCTCTTGTCGGTGCCGCAGCGGCCAAAGCCCTTGAAGCTCGAATTGGGCAGCGCGCGCGCATCCTGCGGATCGGAGAAGCGGCCCTGGCTATCGGCCTGCCAGATCTCCAGCATGCAATCCGGGATCACCGCGCCGTCGCCGTCATAGACCTTGCCCTCGACGCGGATGCGCTCGCCCGAGACGTCAGGCGTCAGAAGGTTGCTGGTGAAGGCATCGTTCCATTCATATTCGCCGTTCGGCGTCAGGCCATACTTGAAATAGGGGCCGACGGTCTGCGAAGGCGTGATTCCATCAGGACGCGGGTTCGACACTTACCTGGTCTCCATCGGCGTGGCACTCTGCCCGCGCAGCACGATATCGAAGCGGTAGCACAGCGCCCATTCCGGCTTGGTGTTCTCGAGATCGAATGACGAGATCATCCGCGCCCGCGCCTTCTCGTCCGTCACCGAGTTGAAGATCGGATCGAACGGGAACAGCGGATCGCCCGGGAAGTACATCTGGGTCACCAGCCGCGAGACGAACGAGTGGCCGAACACCGAGAAGTGGATATGCGCGGGCCGCCAGGCGTTATGGTGATTGCCCCAGGGATAGGCGCCGGGCTTGATGGTGATGAACTTGTAATAGCCCTTGGCATCGGACTGCGTGCGGCCGGCGCCGGTGAAGTTGGGATCGAGCGGCGCCGGGTGCTGATCGACGACATGAATGTAGCGGCCGCAGGCATTGGCCTGCCACAGCTCGACCAGCGTGTTGGGCACGCCACGGCCGTCCTCGTCGAGCACATAGCCGTGCACGATGATGCGCTCGCCGAGCGGCTCGCCCTTGGCCTGGATGGTGAGGTCGTTGTCGTGCGCGCGCACCGTCTCATGACCATAGACCGGGCCGGTCAGCTCCGAGAGCGTGTGCCGCAGCGGGATCAGCGGCTTTGAGGGTACGCGCTTGATCGCGCTGCGGTACGCAGGCGACAGGCGCGCGGGATGGACGCTGTTCGAAGCGACCGGATAGATCAATGTCATGCGCATTCTCCGGACCGGATTGCCGCTGGCGCCGAACGTCAGGCCGGCGCCTTGAAATCGTAGGAGATGCGCCCGGCCGGCAGAAAGAACAGCGCGATGACCGCGCCGCCCCTGACCTCCGGATAGTGCCGGCTGCCGGGATCCGGCGCGGTCCAGCCCGGCCCCTGCCAGCCCTGCAGCCCCTTCAACTGCGCGCCCTTGTCGAGGGGAACGACGAGGTTGAGCTCGCCATAGGGGTGACCATGATATTGCCCGCGCAGCACGTCGCGATCGTCCTCGTCCTTGAAGCGGCGCGGATCGGTGCTGTTCATGTAGACCGCGGTGATGCTGAACTGGAACGTCTCGGGGACCGGCTCGAGGATGCGGCTGCGCCGATAGTTCGGACCTTCCACCTCCTGGTTCGCCGCCCAGCCCTCCTCGACTCCCATTTTGATGAGGCGGGCGAGATCCTGGTACAGCGCGCTGTCCTCTCCATAGGTCTCGTTGAGCCATCGCTCCATCGCCGCGCTCGGCGTCATGTCCTTGACCTCGCGCAGAAATGGAATGCTGCGTTCGATAAGCTGTTCCCGGCTTCCCATGACTTTCTCCTGGTCTAATCCTCGAAACCCTTGAAGGAGGCGAATGCCTCCACCTCCGCGCGCGGCATCAGTCGCGTGCGCGGTCGCTCCCTGGGGTGGCCCATCGAGATCCCGCAGGCCACCATCTGCTCGGCGGGGATCGACAACAGTGGACGCAATATCCGGTGGAATCTGGCGAAGGTTTCCTGCGGACAGGATTGCAGCCCGCGTCCGACCGCCGCCAGCATCACGTTCTGGATGAACATGCCGAGATCGAGCCAGCTTCCCATCGCGAGACGCCGATCGATGGTGACGATCAATCCAACCGGCGCGCCGAAGAACACGAAGTTCTTTGCGGTCTGCCGGCTCCTCGCCGCAGTGTCGCTTTGCGCGATCCCGAGCGAGTTATAGAACAATCGCCCGAACTCCTGGCGACGGCCGAGATACGGTTCGGGGAAGGCGCTGGCGTAGTACTGATATTCGGAGACGTGCTCGCTCGGCTCGTTCTCATACGCATGCAGAAGCGCAGCCGACACCTCGGTCTTGGCGGCGCCGGCGAGCACATAGACGTGCCAGGGCTGGATGTTCGCGCCGCTCGGCGCGAACCGCGCCACGCGCAGGATCTGCTCGACGGTCGCTCGCGAGACCGGACTGCCGGAGAACTCGCGGCACGACAGCCGGCCGGCGATCACCTCGTCGATCGGATTGCGCGCAACGCCGCACGCCGCGTCCCGGTCGATCACGACTTCTTCACGAGCGAGCATCCGCCGTCCTCCATCGGTCTGAAGGCCTCTTCACCCGGGATCGTGGCCAGCAGCTGGTAGTAGTCGAACTGGTATTTCGACTCTGCCGGCGACTTGACGCGGAACAGATACATGTCGCGGACCAGCCGGCCGTCGGGACGGATCCTGCCGTTGCGGGTCATGAAATCGTTCACCGGCAATTCGCGCATCTTGGCGGCGACAGTCGGCCCATCGAGCGTGCCGGCGGCTTCGACCGCCTTGAGGTAGTGCATGACCGCGCCATAGGTGCCGGCGTGGATCATGGTGGGCACCTTCTTCGTCTTCTCGATGAAGCGCTTCGACCACGCCCGCGTCTCGTCGTTGAGGTCCCAGTAGAACGCCGAGCTCAGCATCAGGCCTTGCGCACTCTGCAGCCCAAGGCTGTGAATGTCGGCGATGAAGACGATCAGGCCGGCAAGCTTCTGCCCGCGCGTCACCCCGAACTCGCCGGCCTGCTTCACGGCGTTGATAAAGTCGCCGCCGGCGTCGGCGAGCGCGATCACGTCGGCCCTGGAGGCCTGCGCCTGCAGCAGGAAGGACGAGAAATCGGGCGTGTTGATCGGGTGTTTCACGGCGCCGACCACCTTGCCGCCGGTCGTGTCGATCACCTTGCGGCTGTCGGCCTCGAGCTGCGCACCGAGCGAGTAGTCGGCCGAAAGAAAGAACCAGGACCTGGCGCCGAGGCGCGAAATCGCCCTCGTCGTCCCCTGCGACAGCGCATAGGTATCGTAGGTCCAGTGGATGCCGGTCGGCGAGCACTCGTCGCCGGTCAGCCGGGACGTTGCCGCGCCGGTAGCGAGAAACAGCTTCTTCTTGTCGCGCGTGATGCCCTGCACCGCCAGCGCGACCGCGGAATTCGGGACATCGAGAATGGCCTCGACATTGTCGTTCTCCAGCCAGCGCCGGGCAATCGCCGAGCCGATATCCGCCTTGTTCTGATGATCGCCGGCAACGATCTCGATCGGGCGGCCGAGCACCTTGCCCTTGAAATCGTCCACCGCCATTTGCGCCGCGACCACCGAGCCCTGGCCGCCATTGTCAGCGTACAGCGACGACATGTCGGTCAGCACGCCGAGCCTGACCGGCTCGTTCTGTGCAATCGCCGACGTCGCCGTCGCCACCAGCATCAACGCCAGTCCGATTGATTTACGCGCGCCACTTCGGGCCAACATCACCCAGGCCTTCATCGCTTTTCTCCTCCCAACCCGGTGCCGGCAATCTTGGCCAGAACGCCGCGTTGCGGAAGTGAAAGTCTTGCAGAGTGATCCTGAACCGGCTTCAGATGGCAGGTGGTGACGACACGGCTATACGCTCGTGGAGAATCCGCTCGGTTGCATCCGCCAGACGCCTGGCCTTAACTGCCGTCGATCGCGGAATTTTGCCGAGGCGAGCGATCTGCCATAGACGGGGACTCTCAACGTGTCCGTTTCCTTCAAGACCCTGGATCTGAATCTGCTCAAGGTATTCGACGCCGTCATGGAGGAGCGCAGCGTGCTGCGGGCCAGCCAGAAGGTCGCGCTGAGCCAATCCGCTGTCAGCCACTCTCTGGCGCGGCTGCGCGAGATGCTGGATGACGACCTGTTCGTGCGCACGGCCACCGGCATGCAGCCGACCGCGCGCGCGTTGACGATGGCGCCGCAGGTTCGCCAGGCGCTGCGATCGCTGGAGGCAGCGGTCGAGCTGCCGACCTTCGCTCCAGCAGCCTCCACCAAGCCGTTCACGCTGGCCGCCAACGACTTCACGACGATGGTGCTGGCGCCGCCGCTCCTGAAGATCCTGGGCCGGGAAGCTCCTGCGATCGACCTCACCATCAAGCCGGTGACGCGGATCGATCTTGCCGAGCAGATCGACCTCGGCCGCATCGACGTCGCGATCGGCGTGTTCTCGTCGCCGCCGAGCCGTTTCCGCACGGCGCTGCTGTTCGAATATAATGATGTGCTGATCGTCGGCAAAAGGCGCAAGCTTGGCCGGCTCGACAAGGCAAAGCTCGCGACCTTGCCGTTGGTCGTGGTGTCCTTTGGCGGCGAGCAGGAAGGCGCGATTGGCGGCTTCATCTCCGAGCGCGGACTCGCCAGGCGTTCGGAGATGTACGATCGCCCCGCGCTCGAACGGGCGCTGTCCGAGAGCGACCGGCCGCCGCGGATCGCGGTCTCGCTGCCGCACTTCCTTGCCCTGCCCGCACTGCTGATCGATTCCGAGTTGGCTGCGATCGTCCCGCGGCCGCTGGCGCGTGCACTCGAGCAGGCACATGCGATTACGACCTATGAACTGCCTTACACCACGACGCCCGTGGAAGTTCGGCTGCTCTGGCACGAACGCGTCGAGGACGAGCCTTCGCACGAATGGCTTCACGAGGTGCTCCGGCGCGCCACCGAAGAGCTGCGGCGCGGCGGCTAGCGGCCGGGCTAGACGTCGAAGAACACGGTCTCGTTGTCGCCCTGCAGATGGACGTCGAAGGTGTAGACGCTGCCCGCGCCGGCCTTGCGCTTGGCGATCAGCGTCGCGCGGCGTTCGGCCGGCACCAGTGCGAGCGTGGAGTCGCCGGCGTTGCCGGCTTCGTCGTCGAAATAGATCCTTGTGTAGAGGTGCAGCAGCATGCCGCGCGCGAACACCGCGAGCCCGATATGCGGCGCCTGCGGCTTGCCGTCGGCATCCGGCACCACGCCCGGCTTGATGGTGTCGAAGGCGTAGCCACCGCTCTTGTCGGTGCCGCAGCGGCCAAAGCCCTTGAAGCTCGAATTGGGCAGCGCGCGCGCATCCTGCGGATCGGAGAAGCGGCCCTGGCTATCGGCCTGCCAGATCTCCAGCATGCAATCCGGGATCACCGCGCCGTCGCCGTCATAGACCTTGCCCTCGACGCGGATGCGCTCGCCCGAGACGTCAGGCGTCAGAAGGTTGCTGGTGAAGGCATCGTTCCATTCATATTCGCCGTTCGGCGTCAGGCCATACTTGAAATAGGGGCCGACGGTCTGCGAAGGCGTGATTCCATCAGGACGCGGGTTCGACACTTACCTGGTCTCCATCGGCGTGGCACTCTGCCCGCGCAGCACGATATCGAAGCGGTAGCACAGCGCCCATTCCGGCTTGGTGTTCTCGAGATCGAATGACGAGATCATCCGCGCCCGCGCCTTCTCGTCCGTCACCGAGTTGAAGATCGGATCGAACGGGAACAGCGGATCGCCCGGGAAGTACATCTGGGTCACCAGCCGCGAGACGAACGAGTGGCCGAACACCGAGAAGTGGATATGCGCGGGCCGCCAGGCGTTATGGTGATTGCCCCAGGGATAGGCGCCGGGCTTGATGGTGATGAACTTGTAATAGCCCTTGGCATCGGACTGCGTGCGGCCGGCGCCGGTGAAGTTGGGATCGAGCGGCGCCGGGTGCTGATCGACGACATGAATGTAGCGGCCGCAGGCATTGGCCTGCCACAGCTCGACCAGCGTGTTGGGCACGCCACGGCCGTCCTCGTCGAGCACATAGCCGTGCACGATGATGCGCTCGCCGAGCGGCTCGCCCTTGGCCTGGATGGTGAGGTCGTTGTCGTGCGCGCGCACCGTCTCATGACCATAGACCGGGCCGGTCAGCTCCGAGAGCGTGTGCCGCAGCGGGATCAGCGGCTTCTGCGGCGAACGCTTCACGGCGGAACGATAGTCCGGCGACAGCCGCGCCGGATGGGCCGCAAGCGATTGCAGCGGGTACAACAAGGTCATGGCGAATTCCTCCGCGGCCCACGCGCCCGGTGAGCTCACGTCAGATCATTATAATGCATAACCAAATTGGGGAAGGGCTGTTTTCAGCCCCTCCAAGCCATTGGCTTAATTAAGTTTTTCGATCGCGACCGCAACGCCCTGACCAACTCCGACGCACATAGTTGCCAAGGCAAGCTTCCCGCCCCGCTTCTCCATGCCGTGCACGGCGGTCAAGACCAGCCGCGCGCCGCTCATGCCGAGCGGATGGCCGAGCGCGATCGCGCCGCCATGCGGATTGACGAAATCGGCGTCTTCCTTGACGCCGAGCTGGCGCAGGCAGGCGATACCCTGCGAGGCGAAGGCCTCGTTGAGCTCGATCAGGTCGAAGTCCGACACCTTGATGCCGAGGCGCTCGACCAACTTCTTCGTTGCCGGCACCGGACCGATGCCCATGATGCGCGGCGGCACCGCGGCCGAGGCAAGGCCGAGGATTTTTGCGCGCGGCGTCAGGCCGTGCTTCTTCACCGCGGCTTCGGAAGCGAGGATCATCGCGGCGGCGCCGTCATTGACGCCGGACGCGTTGCCCGCGGTCACTGTGCCCGGATTGCGCACGATCGGCTTCAGCTTGGCGAGACCTTCGAGCGTGGTCTCCGGACGCGGATGCTCGTCCTTGTCGACGGTGATCGGGCCGGCCTTGCCGCCGGGCACTTGGATCGGAACAATCTCCTCGCGCGAAATAGCCCGACGCAATCGCCGCGCCCGCACGCTGCTGCGAGCGGATCGCCATCGCATCCTGATCGGCGCGCGACACCTGGAATTCCTCAGCGACGTTCTCGCCGGTCTCCGGCATCGCATCGACGCCGTACTGCGCCTTCATCAGCGGATTGATGAAGCGCCAGCCGATTGTGGTGTCGTAGATCTCGGACGAACGCGAGAAGGCTTCCGCGGCCTTGCCCATCACGAACGGCGCGCGCGTCATCGATTCGACGCCGCCCGCGATCGCGAAATCGATCTCGCCGGCGCGGATGGCGCGGCCCGCAGCGCCGACTGCATCGAGGCCGGAGGCGCAGAGCCGGTTCAGGGTCTGGCCGGGAACCGACTCCGGCATGCCTGCGAGCAGCAGCGCCATGCGCGCGACGTTGCGGTTGTCCTCGCCGGCCTGGTTGGCGCAGCCGAAATAGACCTCGTCGACCTCGTTCCAATTGAGCGTCGGGTGCTTGGCAATCAGCGCCTTGATCGGGGCCGCGGCGAGATCGTCGGCGCGTACTTTGGCGAGCGAGCCGCCGAAACGGCCGATCGGGGTCCGGACGGCATCGCAAATGAACACATCACGCATTGAATCTCTCCCTGAATGCCGCGACTTAGGCGCTGGATCTGCTGGAACTTGAGATCGGTTTTAGGAGCGTGCCCGCGGCAGGTCAATTGATGCGGCTGCGCGCCCCGCACGCATTGCCGTGAGGGCTGACATAATTGGCGCCGTGGACAGGGTGGAAAACCCCGACTTCGCGGATAGGACCGCGCGACGAAATTTTGTAGTTTCCGCCCCCTCATGACAGTCCAGCAGCCCATCCCCGTTCCGCCCGAGCCCGCTCCTGCCGCCGAGGCGCCGTCGCGCGTCACGCCGATGATGGAACAGTATCTGGAAATCAAGGCCGCCCATCCCGGCCTGCTGCTGTTCTACCGGATGGGCGACTTCTACGAACTGTTCTTCGAGGATGCGGAGATCGCCTCCCGGACGCTCGGCATCGTGCTGACCAAGCGCGGCAAGCATCAGGGCATGGACATCCCGATGTGCGGCGTTCCGGTCGAACGCTCCGAGGATTACCTGCATCGCCTGATCGGCGCCGGCCATCGTGTCGCGGTGTGCGAGCAGACGGAAAATCCCGCGGAGGCCAAAGCCCGCGGCAACAAGAGCGTGGTCCGCCGCGGCGTGGTGCGGCTGGTGACGCCGGGCACGCTGACCGAAGACACCCTGCTCGACGCCCGCACCAACAATTACTTGATCGCGATCGCGCGCGCCCGCGGCTCGGCCGGTGCGGATCGTCTTGGCCTTGCCTGGATCGACATTTCGACCTCCGAATTCATGGTGACGGAGTGTGCGACCGCGGAGCTCGCGGCGACGCTGGCGCGCATCAATCCGAACGAGGCCATCGTCACCGATGCGCTCTACAGCGACAGCGAGCTGGCGCCGACCTTGCGCGAACTGCCGTCGGTGACGCCGCTGACCCGCGACGTGTTCGACAGCGCCACCGCCGAGCGGCGACTCTGCGACTATTTCGCGGTCGCGACCATGGACGGCCTGTCAGCGATGTCGCGACTGGAGGCGACCGCCGCGGCCGCGGCCGTCACCTATATCGACCGCACCCAGGTCGGCAAGCGTCCGCCGCTGTCGCCGCCGGCGCGCGAGGCCGCCGGCACCACGATGGCGATCGATCCGGCGACCCGCGCCAATCTCGAACTGACGCGCACGCTCGCCGGCGAGCGCCGCGGCTCGCTGCTCGATGCGATCGACTGCACCGTCACCGCGGCGGGCTCGCGCCTCCTGGCACAGCGCCTTGCCGCGCCGCTGACCGACGTTGCCGTGATCGCGCGGCGGCTCGATGCCGTCTCGGCCTTCGTCGCGGATTCCGCGGCGCGCGAGGACATCAGGACCGTGCTGCGCGCGGCGCCCGACATGTCGCGCGCGCTGGCGCGGCTCTCGGTCGGCCGCGGCGGCCCGCGCGACCTCGCCAGCCTGCGCGACGGCATCCTCGCCGCCGACCAGGCGCTGGAGCTGCTGGCGCAGCTGTCCAATCCGCCGGCCGAGGTTTCGACCGTGATGGCGGCGCTACAGCGCCCCTCGCGCGATCTGGCGCAGGAATTCTCCCGCGCACTCTCCGAGCAGCTTCCGCTGATCAAGCGCGACGGCGGTTTCGTCCGCGAGGGTTATGAGGCCGCGCTCGACGAAAGCCGCAATTTGCGCGACGCCTCGCGCCTCGTCGTCGCCGCGATGCAGGCGCGTTATGCCGAGGATACCGGCATCAAGACGCTGAAGATCCGGCACAACAACGTGCTCGGCTATTTCGTCGAGGTCACCGCGCAGCACGGCGACAAGCTGTTCGCGCCGCCGCTGAATGCAACCTTCATCCATCGCCAGACGCTGGCCGGGCAGGTCCGCTTCACCACCGCAGAGCTCGGCGAGACCGAAGCCAAGATCGCCAATGCCGGCGAGCGCGCGCTCAATCTCGAGCTCGAGATCTTCGAACGCCTGAGCGCGATGGCGCTCGCGGCGAGCGATGATCTGCGCAACGCCGCGCATGCCTTTGCGATGCTCGACGTCGCGACGTCATTGGCCAAACTTGCGATCGACGACAATTACGTGCGGCCCGATGTCGACGGCTCGCTCGGCTTTGCGATCGAGGGCGGACGGCATCCGGTGGTCGAGCAGGCACTGAAGCGCGACGGCCAGCCGTTTATCGCCAATGCCTGCGACCTGTCGCCGGCGCCGGGCCAGAAATCCGGTCAGCTCTGGCTGATCACCGGTCCGAACATGGCCGGCAAGTCGACCTTCCTGCGCCAGAATGCGCTGATCGCGCTCTTGGCACAGATCGGCTCTTACGTGCCGGCGTCGCGGGCGCGGCTCGGCATCGTCGACCGGCTGTTCTCGCGCGTCGGCGCCGCCGACGACCTGGCGCGCGGACGCTCGACCTTCATGGTCGAGATGGTCGAGACCGCGGTGATCCTGAACCAGGCCAGCGAACGGTCGCTGGTGATCCTCGACGAGATCGGCCGCGGCACCGCGACGTTCGACGGGCTGTCGATAGCCTGGGCCGCGATCGAGCATCTGCATGAGAGCAACCGCTGCCGCACGCTGTTCGCGACGCATTATCACGAGCTGACCGCGCTCTCGGCGAAACTGCCGCGGATGTTCAACGCCACGGTGCGGGTCAAGGAGTGGCAGGGCGACGTCGTGTTCCTGCACGAGGTGCTGCCGGGCTCGGCCGACCGCTCCTACGGCATCCAGGTCGCAAAACTCGCCGGCCTGCCGCCGGCCGTGATCACGCGCGCCAAATCGGTGCTGGCAAAACTCGAAGCCCAGGACCGCGGCCAGACCGCGCGTGCCTTGGTCGACGATCTGCCGCTGTTCGCCGTCCCCTCCCGCGCCGCCAGTGAGGACAAACCGCCGAGCGAGGCCGATCTGCTGGTCGAGGCCGTGAAGGCGCTGCATCCCGACGAGATGTCGCCGCGCGAGGCGCTGGATGCGCTGTATGCGCTAAGGGCGAAGCTGCCGAAGGGGTAGCTCCTGTCGTCATTCCGGGATGGTCCGAAGGACCAGACCCGGAATCTCGAGATTCCGGGTTCGATGCTTCGCATCGCCCCGGAATGACGGCGTCAACGTTTTACTTTCCTCCGCCCGAGCTGCCACAGCACCAGATTCCAGACGATGCAGGTAGCGAGCGCGCAGCAGAGGCCGATCGGCGAGCCGAATTGCAGCACCGCGACGTGCAGCACCGCAACCCCGAGGCCAAAGCCCATCAGGCCCCAGGCGCTGTTGGCGAGCACGGCGGCGGTGGCGGGGCCGCCGATGCGCGGATGCAGGATCAGCATCATCGAGGAGAACACGATCGGAAACAGCGCCATGACGCCGGTGACGCGCGGGCCGACCCAGCTTGACGCTGTAACCACGGTGCCGACCAGGCTTGCGACCAGCGCGGCGCGCAGCGGAATGTCGTACCAGCGCCGCGCGATCAGCGGCATTTTCGCGACATGCCGATAGGGCCTCAGCAGCGGGATGCAGATCGCAAAGGTGATGGCGTTGACGATCAGCCCGGCGGCGAGCGACCACTCGAACTGGCGGATGATGGTGGCGAGCACCAGCCACACCGCGATCGCGCTGCCCGCGCTGATCCACATGCTGAAGCGCTGCGCCAGCACGGCGTAGGTCAGGCCCATATAGATCGTGGCGGCGTTGACCGGCAGGCTCGCCAGCGCGCCCTCGGCGATGAAGGCCGCGTCATGGTCGAGCGCGAGGAAGGTGTAGGACGGCCCGGCCGAGATCGGCAGGGTTGCGATCAGCGCGCCGATCACCGGTCCCGAACGCTCCGTGATGATGGACGCGCTGACCACGAATGCGGCCGCAACCGCCATGCGCAGCACGAGGATCAGGACGAAGTGGAGTTCGGGGGACATTCTTCGTCATCCCGGCGAAGGCCGGGATCCATAACCACGACTGTTCGTGTGGAACGAAAGCCGTCGGACAGCGGGGCTTGAATCGAGAAGACACGGCGTATGGGTCCCGGCTCCATGCGCAATCGCGCGCTAGGCCGGGACGACACCGTTGAAAGCGGCTACACCCGCTGCATCGTCACCGAAACCTTCGGGCCGTTCTTGATGGTCTGATAGACCACGCAATAGCGCTCGGTGAGTTTCAGCAAGAGATCGAGCTTGTCCTGCAGCGCGTCGGTGCCGATCTCGAAGCGGAGGCGGATCTCGCGGAAGCCGACCGGGGTCTCCTTGTCGACGCCGAGCGTGCCGCGGAAATCGAGATCGCCCTCGGCGAAGACATTGCCGGGCTTCAGCGGCACGTCGATCGCGGTGGCGACCGATTTCAGCGTGACGCCGGCGCAGGCGACCAGCGCTTCCAGCAGCATGTCGCCGGAGCAAAGCTCGAGCCCGGAGCCGCCGGTAGCGGGGTGGAGGCCGGCGATCGCGAGCGCACGGCCAGTCTCGACCTTGCAGGCGATGCTCTCATTGTCGATCGATCCCTTGGCCTTCAGCGTGATCACGGCGGCCTGGGGGTCGGTCTTGTAGCGCTCCTTGATCGGAGCCTGCATTGCGCGGAGTTCGGCGGAGTCCATGGGTCTGCTCCCGGCTATTCTTCTTTATGCCGATGTAAGGCCTTAACGAGCGGATGTCACCACCACATCGCCTCGCCGGCGCTGGATTTGTCGGTGACGTCCCGCACCGAACGGTCGAGCGAGCGGTCGAGCGCGGTCAGCACGCGGCGCTTGAAGGTGTCGAACAGCTCCGATTTGCGGTCGCGCGGCCGCGCCAGGTTGATGGTAATCTCCTCGAACAGCCGGCCCGGCTGCGGCCGCATCACCAGCACGCGGTCGGCGAGCACCACGGCCTCGTCCACGTCGTGGGTGACCAGGATCAGGGTCGGCCGCGTGTCGGTCCACAGATCGAGCAGATGATCCTGCAGATCGCGCCGCGTGAAGGCATCGAGCGCCGAGAACGGCTCGTCGAGCAGCAGCACTTCGGGCTGCGGCACCAGCGCGCGGGCTATCGCGACCCGCTGCGCCTGGCCGCCGGACAATTCGCGCGGCCAGGCCGCGGCCTTGTCGGCAAGGCCGACGCGGGCGAGCGCCGCCACGACGCGCGCGCGCCTCGCCTCGGCCGGAAGGCCGGCGAGGCCGAAGCCGATATTGTCGGCGACGCTGAGCCAGGGCAGCAGCCGTGGCTCCTGGAAGATGATCCCGATCTTGGCGTGCGGCGATGATATCACCGCATTGTCGAGCGTCACGCTGCCTGTGCTGGCGCGGTCGAGGCCGGCGATGGCGCGCAGCAGCGTCGACTTGCCGCAACCCGAGCCGCCGATGATCGCGATGATCTCGCCGGGCGCAATCTCGGCCGAGAACCGCTCCAGCGCGTGGACACCGTTCGGATAGGTCTTGCCGACGTCCTTGAGAGCCAGCATCACTGCCCTCCCCGCGCGCCGAACGCGTCCTGCCAGCGCAGCAGCGGTGCGGCGGCGACCTCGATCAGCCAGTCGGTGAGCTTGCCGAGGATCGCGAAGATCACGATCGCGGCGAGGATCTGCGCCGGCTTGCCGAGCTGCTGGCCGTCGAGCAGAAGGTAGCCGAGGCCTTCGGAGGCGCCGATCAGTTCGGCCGCGACCACGAACATCCACCCCAAACCGAGCCCGACCCGCAGCGCAACCACATAGGCCGGCAGCACGGCGGGCAACAGGATGCGGCGGATCATCGCCGGTCCGGACAGGCGGAACACGCGGCCGACCTCGACGATCTTGCGATCGACCGACAGGATTGCGCCCATCACGCCGAGATAGATCGGAAAGAACACGCCGACCGCGATCAGCGCGACCTTCGAGGTCTCGAAAATGCCGAGCCAGAGCACGAACAGCGGCACCCAGGCGAGCGAGGGGATCGCGCGCAGCGCCTGCACCGTCGGATCGAGCAGCCGCTTGGCGAAATCCCAATAGCCGGAGATCGCGCCCATGATGGTCCCGGCGACGACACCGAGCGCAAAGCCCGCGCCCACGCGCCACAGCGTCGCGAGGATATGGCGCGACAGCTCTCCGCTCTTGGCGAGCTCGACGATGGTCTCGAACACCTTTGACGGAGGCGGCACCAGGCGGCCGTTGGAATAGCCGAGAGAGACGACGAGTTCCCAGCCCAGCGCCAGCGCAATCGGCAGCACGAGCCCGAGCACCGGGCGCGCATAGCGTGACCACTGCGCAGGTGCACCGGGCGGGGCCGTCTGTTCCAGCGCGGGCAGGTCAACGGTCATGGCCATAGCAACAACTATTCTTCCGGCGGGATTGCAAGGCGGAGCGCGCCTAACTCCATCCACGTCGTCCCGGCGAAGGCCGGGACCCATAACCACAGGGCGTGGTAATCAAGCGAGCTGGGGCCACAGCCTTGTTCAACAATAAAGCCCTGTGGTTATGGGTCCCGGGTCGCGCTTCGCTTGCCCGGGACGACGAAGGTTAGGACGAATCCACATTCAGCGGAGCCAAATGCAGATTGCGGCGAGGTGGACGAATGCGAGGAAGTAGTCTGCTCGTCGGTCATATCGCGTGGCAAAGCGGCGGAAGTGTTTGAGCTTGTTGAAGCAACGCTCGATGCGGTTGCGTAGCTTGTAGATCGTCTCGTCATGCGGGATGGGGATCTTACGAGAGCGGGTTGAGGGGATTACCGCTTCGGCGTTCATGTCCGCGATGGTCGTGCGTAGATCATTGTTGTCGTAGGCCTTATCGGCCAACACGGCCTCGGCCTTGAAGCCTTCGAGCAGGGCTTTTGCGGTGAGGTTGTCGTGTCGTTGTCCGGCGGTGAGCATGAAGCGCAGCGGCCGACCGAGGCTGTCGCAGAGCATGTGGATCTTGGTGGTCAAACCACCTCGGGAACGCCCCAGTTCCTGAGTTTTGGCCCCCCTTTTCCGCTCGCAGCCTGCTGGTGGACACGAACCAGAGTGGTGTCGAGCATCAGGTATTTGTTGTCGCGATCCTTGATCAGCTCGGCAAACACCTTCTCCCAAACGCCAGCCTTGGCCCAGCGGGTGAAACGCGCGTGTACGCTCTTCCACTTGCCGTAGCGCTCCGGCAGGTGCTGCCAGTAGGCGCCGGACCGCAGAACCCACAAAACCCCGTTCACGAACAGGCGATTGTCGACACCGCTGCGGCCGGGATCGCCCACCTTGCCTGGCAGCAGAGGCGCAATCCGAGCCCATTGCGCATCACTTAGCTCATAGCGCTTCACACCCATCAGCACGCTCCGAATCAAAACGTCCGGAACGCATTGATTCAGCATCATTCAGCTATGGGAATCCTGAATGTGGATTGGTCCTAGTTTAACGACAGCGGTTAGTTGGTGGGCAGCGGGACCTGATCGTCGACCAAGGAATCCAGCGCGGCCTTGACGTCGGTCTTGGCGTCGATCACGCCCGCCTGCTGCAAGGCGAGGCCGGCGGCGAGGATCGATTCGCGCTGGGCACTGCCGATCCGGCTGTGGGTCAGCTCGGTGCGCTCCTTGAGCTGCTTGTCGACCACGGCGTCCGGCAGCTTGGTGACGGCGATGAAGGTCTTCTTCAGCTCGTCATAGTTGGCCAGCGAATATTTCCGCGCTTCCTCGTACGTCGCGAGCACGCGGCGGACGATATCCGGATGCGCCTTCAGGAACTCCTCGCGCACATTGAGGATGCCCCAGGTGTTGGCTTCCGCCTTGCGGTAGAACAGCTTTGCACCGTCCTCGACCTCCGCCTGCGCCATCATCGGATCGAGACCGGCCCAGGCGTCGACGTCGCCGCGGATCAGCGCGGTCTTGCCGTCGGCGTGCTGCAACAGCACCGGCGTGATGTCCTTTTCGGTGAGGCCGGCGCCGAGCAGCGCACGAACCAGGAAGATGTGCGGATCGGTGCCACGCGTCACCGCGACGCGCTTGCCCTTGAGGTCAGCGACGGACGCGATCCTGGAATCCTTGGTCGTGACCAGTGCGGTCCATTCGGGACGCGAATAGACATAGATCGACTTGATCGGGTTGCCGTTGATCTTCGCGACCAGCGCCGCCGAACCCGCGGTCGAGCCGAGATCGATCGAACCGGCGTTGAGGAATTCGAGCGCCTTGTTGGAGCCGGCCGACTGCACCCAGACGATGCTGATGCCGTCCTTGGCGAATTCCTTTTCCAGGAGGCCCTTCTGCTTCAGGACCATCGACACCGGATTGTAGGTCGCCCAGTCGATCCGGATCTCCTTCAGCGCGTCGGCGGCGCGCGCCGCGCCGGGCAGCAAGGTCGAGACCGCGAGCAGCGCAGCGAACGTGCGCCGGGAAAATTTTTGCATTCGTCGACCCCCTCGATCAGTTTTAAGAAACAATCTTTTATTTCAATGAGTTAGCCTTGCGGTCAACGAGAAAATCTCTACCCTTTACGGGATGGCGCGAGAACGATCTTGCTCGAAGCGCCGCCATGAAAGCATGGAGCTGCTGTCGTTATACTTTGGTCAGTGACAGCAACGGCTCCGTCCGATATCGGATGAACCTATGGACAGCGTCGTAGCCGAGGCCCGCCCTGAAGCGGATGATCGTTTCGAGACCGAGCGGATCACCGCGGCGGTGAATGCGCTTGCCGAACGGCATGCCGGCCGCGAGGACCAGTTCCGCGCCGCGATGGCGCAGCTGCTCAAGGCCGAGCTGATCGCGGCGCGCGCTACGGCGCAGGCGCTGCTGCTTAAGGACCGTCACGGCCGGCGCTGCGCCGAACGGCTCTGCTTCGTGCAGGACGAGATCATCCGCATCCTCTATGCGGCGGCGACCCGCCACCTCTATCACTCGCCGATCCCCTCGGGCGCCGAGCGCATGGCCGTGGTGGCGACCGGCGGCTATGGCCGCGGGCTGATGGCGCCGGAGTCCGACATCGATCTGTTGTTCATCCTGCCCTACAAGCAGACCGCCTGGGGCGAACAGGTCGCCGAAGCCATTCTCTATTGCCTCTGGGACATGGGGCTGAAGGTCGGCCACGCCACCCGCTCGGTCGATGAATCGATCCGTCAGGCCCGCGGCGACATGACGATCCGCACCGCGATCCTGGAGACCAGGTTCCTGACCGGCGACCAGCCGCTTTATGACGAGCTGGTCGAGCGCTTCGACAAGGACGTGGTGCAGGGCACCGCGTCGGAATTCGTCACCGCCAAGCTTGCCGAGCGCGAGGAGCGGCATCGCCGCGCCGGCCAGTCGCGCTATCTGGTCGAGCCCAACGTCAAGGACGGCAAGGGCGGGCTGCGCGACCTGCACACGCTGTTCTGGATCGCCAAATACGTCTACCGCGTGCGCGAGACCGACGAGCTGCTGGAACGCGGCGTGTTCGACGCGCAGGAATACCGCACCTTCCGCCGCTGCGCTGACTTCCTGTGGTCGGTGCGCTGCAATCTGCACTTCTTCGCCGGACGCGCCGAGGAACGGCTGTCATTCGACATGCAGCGCGAAATCGCAGTCCGCCTCGGCTACACCTCGCATCCCGGCATGCAGGACGTCGAGCGCTTCATGAAGCACTACTTCCTGATCGCGAAAGACGTCGGCGACCTCACCGCGATCCTGTGCGCCAAGCTCGAGGAAGAGCACAACAAGCCGGCGCCTGTGCTGAGCCGGATGGTGGCGCGGCTGCGGCCCGGCACCAAGCGGCGGCGGGTTAACGGCAGCGACGACTTCATCGTCGACAACAACCGCATCAACCTCGCCGCGCCCGACGTGTTCAAGCACGATCCGGTCAATCTGATCCGGATCTTCCGCCTCGCGCAGCAGAACAACCTTGCCTTCCATCCCGATGCGATGCGCACGGTGACGCGCTCGCTCAAGCTGATCAACACCCAGCTGCGCGAGAACGACGAAGCCAACCGCCTGTTCATGGAGATCCTGACCTCCGACAATGCGGAGATCGTGCTGCGGCGGATGAACGAGACCGGCGTGCTCGGCCACTTCATCCGCGCCTTCGGCAAGATCGTGTCGATGATGCAGTTCAACATGTACCACCACTACACGGTGGACGAGCATCTGCTCCGCTGCATCGGCTTCCTGCAGGACATCGAGCGCGGCGGCAACGAGGAGTTCACGGTCGCCAGCGACCTGTTTCGCAAGATCCGCCCCGAGCACCGCCCGGTGATCTATATCGCGACGCTGCTGCACGACATCGCCAAGGGCCGACCTGAGGATCATTCGATCGCCGGCGCCAAGGTGGCGCGGCGGCTGTGCCCGCGGCTCGGCTTCTCGGCGGCCGACACCGAGCTGGTGGCGTGGCTGATCGAGGAGCATTTGACGATGTCGACGGTGGCGCAATCGCGCGACCTGTCGGACCGCAAGACCATCGAGAATTTCGCCGCCGTGGTCCAGTCGGTCGAGCAGATGAAGCTGCTCACGATCCTGACCACGGCCGACATCCGCGGCGTCGGCCCGGGCGTTTGGAACGGCTGGAAGGCGCAGCTGTTGCGCACGCTGTATTACGAGACCGAGCCGGTGCTGACCGGCGGCTTCTCCGAGGTCAACCGCGCCCAGCGCATCGCGGTGGCGCAAGCCGAATTCCGCCGCGCCTTCACCGAATGGCCGGAGGCGGAGCTCAACGCCTATATCGGCCGGCACTATCCGGCCTACTGGCTCAAGGTCGAGCTGGCGCGCAAGATCCGCCAGGCCCGCTTCATCCGCGCCAGCGAGCAGGCCGGCCACAAGCTTGCGATCAATGTCGGCTTCGACGAGGTCCGCGCCGTCACCGAGCTGACGATCCTGGCGACCGACCATCCGTGGCTGCTGTCGATCATCGCGGGTGCCTGCGCGTCGGCCGGCGCCAACATCGTCGACGCCCAGATCTACACCACGACCGACGGCCGCGCGCTCGACACCATCTCGATCTCACGCGAATACGACCGCGACGAGGACGAGGGCCGCCGCGCCACCAGAATCGGCGAGATGATCGAGCACGTGCTGGAAGGCAAGCTGCGGCTGCCCGAGGCGGTTGCCAAGCGCACCGTCCGCAGCAAGGCGCGGCCGTTCATCGTCGAGCCCGAGGTGACCATCAACAACCAGTGGTCCGACCGCTACACCGTGATCGAGGTCTCCGGCCTCGACCGGCCCGGCCTGCTCTACCAG
Source organism: Bradyrhizobium sp. USDA 3315 (assembly GCF_054056795.1). Classification (NCBI taxonomy): domain Bacteria; kingdom Pseudomonadati; phylum Pseudomonadota; class Alphaproteobacteria; order Hyphomicrobiales; family Nitrobacteraceae; genus Bradyrhizobium; species Bradyrhizobium sp. USDA 3315. The sequence goes on from NZ_JBSRYP010000001.1 coordinate 1,556,436, forward strand.
CTCACCACCGCGATCTCGAAGCTCAACCTCAACATCGCCTCGGCGCATGTCGCGACCTTCGGCGAACGCGCCCGCGACGTGTTCTATGTCACCGACCTGCTCGGCGCCCAGATCACGGCGCCGACCCGGCAGGCCGCGATCAAGAGCGCGCTGCTGCATCTGCTGGCGAGCGAGGACCAGGCGGCAAAGCCGGCGGCGTAGATCGAATCGTAAGAAGCGTACACGCCTGTCCCGTCATCCTGAGGAGGCCGCGCAGCGGCCGTCTCGAAGGATCGACGGCCACGTTCCTTCCCCAAGAGAGTGGAAGTATGCGGAAGCGGCCGGGCCGTCGATCCTTCGAGACGCGCGTTCCGCGCTCCTCCAGCGACAAAGGCGAAGCCTTTGCGCGGGGATGACGGGATCGAAAGCCGTTTCCACCGAAGGAGCGAAGCCCCAATCCCGTGGCGAATCAACCGAACAGCCGCATCAGCAGGGCCTTGCCGACCGGCGCCGCGCGCACGCCTTGGAAAGCGCGGACATATTCGCCGGCGTAGAACGCGCGCACGACATTGACCCGCGTCGCCACCGCGTCCTCGAAGCGGACGCCGAAGCCGTCGCGGGTGCGGCGGACCACGGTCGCGGCGACGTTCTGTCCGTAGACATTGCATTTGATCAGCGAACCGATGGCGGGCGGGACAGGATCGATGAAGCGCGCACCGGAGATCGAGATGTCGGCCATCCGGATCAGCCGCATCTCGCTGTCCTGATGGATCAGGATCGGCTCGTCGCGCTCGAACCGCTCGGCCTTGCGGCGCCGCGGCTGCTCGATGCAGATGAAGCACACGATCGCGAGCACGACGCAATTGTACAGGCTCCAGGCCAGCGCCAGCCCGCCATAGGCGATGTTTTCGCCGCGCAGATGCAGGATGAAGGCGTAGGCGATCGCAAACAGCGTGATCAGCAGGGCGGCACCGTAGAGCCGCAGCAGCGGCCACTCGATGAAGCGGCGGTTGCGGTCGCCGCCCTTGGCCGTCACCTTGAATTTGTGGCCCTGCGGCCTGGCGAGGCCGGTCACGACCGCCTTCAGCACCGCGGGCGCCGCGATGTATTGCGACACGTCGGTCATGATCGCGAGCGAGCGGCCGCGCGAAATCCACGCCATCGTGAAGGCGTGCCAGACATAGAACGGCAGGAAATATTTTAGCAGCTCGAACAGGTCGGCATGGACCGCCTTGATCCCGAACAGCAGATAAAGCCACGGCACGACCAGGCCGAACACCTTGGTGCCGTAGACCGCCGCCCAGCTCATGAAGGCGTCGACCAGCGACAGCCGGTCCATGAAGGCGAGCTTCGATTGCCGCGAGAACGGCCCGCTGCGGCCGCGGAAGATCTGCATGAAGCCGAGACACCAGCGTCCGCGCTGCGTGATGTATTCCTTCAGTCCCTCCGGCGCGAGTCCGATGGTCAGGCGCTCGTTCAGATAGACCGTGCGCAGTCCCTTCTCCTTCAGCCGCAGTGTGACGAGGTAATCCTCCGTCACCGAATCGGTCGGGAAGCCGCCGATCTGCATCAGGCCGGAGAAGCGGATCAGCGATGAGGTGCCGCAGCAGAACGCCGTGTCCCAGGCATCCTTGGCCGGCATCAAAATATCGAAGAAGAAGCGCTGCTCGTCGGGCCACACATCGGTCGCCGCGAGATTGGTCTGGATCGGATCCGGGTTGATGAAGTGCTGCGGCGTCTGCACGACGCCGACGCTGCCGTCCTGCATCAGGCTCATCGCCCGGGTCAGGAAGTCCGGCATCGGGACGAAATCCGCGTCGAGGATCGAGATGAACTCCGGCCGCTCGGCCAGCCCGGAAACGTGCTGGAGCGCATGATTGATGTTGCCGGCCTTGGCGTGGCGGTTGTCCGGACGGGCCAGATAGTTGCAGCCGAGCTCCTGGGCGAGCCGGCGCAGCCAGAGCCGCCGCCCATCGTCGAGCACCCAGACGCGGTAATTGGGATAGTTGAGCCCGGTCGCGCCGATGATGGTGCGCTCCAGGATCGCCTTCTCCTCGTTGTAGGTGCAGATGAAGACGTCGACGAGCGGCGCGTTTGCGGGCAGCTTCGATCGGCGCAGGATCGAATTGACCTCGGGTGAGCGGTCGATCGTGCGGCTGAGGAACAGCAGCGACAGGCACACCGCGATCATCGAGGCCGCCTCGGCCAGCATGAAGGGATAGCCGACCAGCGTGTCGGCGGTGAGGCCCGGAGGCGGCAAGGTGTGGGTCACCCGCCACGCGAAATAGTGGACCAGCAGGACGAACGACATGCCGGTCATCATGACGCGGGCCAGGGTCTGCTCGCGGCGGAGCAGGGGCAGGATGGCAAGGCAGGCGCCGAAGGCGACTAGCCCGGGCGCAAATGCCGCCATCATGACTTTGCCACGTCCGCGTTGAACACCACGCGCCCGGTGCGGCCGACCGCGCAATCCTTGCCCGTGGTATCGAGCGCCGGCATCGAGACCGTGACCCGATAGGGTTCCTTGTTCAGCGCATCCGGATTGATCGCAAGGTTCGCGGGCGCGCCCGACGCGCCGGTGAGATTGACGATCTCGCCCTGCAGCGCGGCGCTGCCGTCATTCGGCTCGAAGCTCGCCTGCTCGCCGAGTTTCAGTCCGTTGTAGACGCTCTCGGTGACGTTCGCCGTGACCACCGCGCCGCTGCAATCGAGCAGCTTGAGCAAGGGCTGCCCGGCCCTGACGTCCTCGCCGGGCGACGTCATCATCTCCCAGATGCGCCCGCCGACCGGCGCCTTGATGTCGGCTTCCGCCCGGTTGACGTAGTGCAGCTGCTCGGCTGCGATCTCGTGGGTCAGCCATTCGATCTCGGCATCGGCATGCGCCAGATCGGCGCGCAGATCGCTAACGCGCTGGCGCATCTCCTCTTCGCGCTGCACGGAGCTCGGCCGGTCATTGTAGCTGTCGCCGAGATAAGTGCCATTCCTTGCGGCGGTGAGCTCGACCTTGGCGGCGTCGAGACGCCGTCGAGCGCCGATTTCGGTCTGCTGCGAGATCGCCTGCTCGCGCGTCAGGCGGGCCATTTCGACCGTCGACACGCTGCCCGACTTGATCAGCGACGACGCCCGCTCGACGGCGGCCACGGCCTCCTCCCGCCGTGCGGCGGCGGCCTCGATCGCGGTCTGGATTTCGGCAATCCGGGCCTCGAGCTGAAGGATGCGGCCGTCACGGAACTGGCCGGCCTGGCGGGCAAGATCCTGTTGCGCCGTCTCGGCGGCCGCAAGCTTGGCGGCCAGACTCGGGCGCTCATTTTCCAACCGCGACATCTGTCGCCGGAGATCATCGAGCCGGGCGCGATCGCCGCGTGCGTTAACGACGTGAAGGATCGCATCGCCCTCGTGAACCACGCTGAGCTGCGTGGATTTCTGCGGCTTCGCGCTCACGGTGCCGTCGATCGGTGAGCGCAAGGTCACGATCCTGGCGTTGACCACGGCCTCCACGCTCGAGGTCTGCAACACAGCCCTGAGCGGCAGCCATCCGAAGACGGTGACGATGGCAAGGCCAATGCCGACCTTGAGCAGGCGGCGAACCATCCGGCCTGAGCCTGCGGGCGCTTCGGGATGGGGAGCGCTATCGCTGGCCGGCTCGTCATGCTCCGGCTGCAGCCGTTCCTGCAGATCGCGCTGCAATCCCCGTGCGCCGTCGGCCTCATTCCTGGTGACGGAATTATTGTCTTCGGGAAGCGGCTTGTGCTGCTGTGCCTGATTCATAATGACCGGCCCCTGATCTGTCAGTGCGCGAACCAACGCACAGCTCTGCAGAGCGAAGCCGTTGCCGGACAGATCCAATAATCAGGTGCTTCAAAAGCGGCTAAAGCGAACCGGGCATCTTTCGAAAAAATTGCTGCAATTTGCCGCCGTCGGGAGCCTGGCGCGGGAGCCGCGCCGTCGACCTGCTCCGCCCATCATTGCGGTGCGCCATTGCGCAGCCGAGGGCGTCTGCAGAACTGAGCCCGGAATCCATCAGGGCCGGGGCTAGGCGGGGAATGGATTCCGGGCTCTCACGGAGGCTGTGATCGGACCCGTCTTGCGCGACCCAGGCGTGAGCAGCCAGCGCTTCGGTCCCGGCAGCCTGCCGGACTTGGAATTCAGGGCCGGCTACCGCCCTGAGTCTGGCGCGTCGAATTGCGGCTGCAGCGCCGCCAGGCTCGCTCCCAGCAAGGCCAGGTAGCTGGCCTGACAGACCACCACGCCCAGATCGAATGCGTCCAGCAGATCGATCCACGGGTTGTCGGTCAGCGTGCTTGCTGTTTGCCTGCCACCAACGATAACGGAAGGCTGGAAGCTGCGATCGCGTCTCTGAGGCCTTGCCTCGTGGTCGACGTCGTCGGAGCAAACGATCAGATGCAGGCGCGCGCTGGGCATTTCAATCTCCGTCACTGATTGGCGATTGCTGAACCCCGGAAATCTCTACCGTCATCGAGTTACCCAATAAGCGTAGTCACCGGGATGGAACGGGCCATTGAACGGAGGTTGATCCGACCGTTACATTCGGTGGGGACGACTCATACTTGAGTTTAGGTCGCAACCTGGACCTGAGCGCGCTCAACGGCTTCGCTTTCTGCGCGATCCCACGGGTGTGGACCGCCAAAAAGGCCGGCGTCATCCCGCCCGGGCGGCAAGAAAGCTGCTAATATACAGTCTATTGGGAGGGCGACGTTGTCGCCGCTGATGGTAGCAGTCACCTAGCGACGCAGCGCGGCCCATGATGATGGCCAAGTGCTGGGCTGCCGATGATCCGCGACCCGACCACGAAGTCCTGGTCGGCCGAGCAATGGCTGCTCGGCGGCATGGTGCTGGCCTTGGCGACAACCTGCATCGGGCTGTTGCTAGGTCCGCAGCCAGCAGCTTCCGCCCATCTGGTTGCCCTGGCGCTGCTCGTCGCGTCGCTGACCGCCGCATTGCTGATGATCCGCCTGGTGGGCCGTTCGCAAAGGCGGATGGAAGCCATGTTGCGCGGCCGAGCCAGCAGCGAGGAGCGCGCGATGGAGGCGCTGCGCAACAGCGAAGCGCAATGGAAGGAGGTATTCGAGCACAACCCGGTCATGTACTTCATGGTCGACGCAACGGGGCTCGTGCTGTCGGTCAACACGTTCGGCGCGGCGCAGCTCGGCTACACCGTCGACGAACTGCTTGGACAATCGGTGCTGCGGGTCTTTGCCGCCGAAGACCGGGACATGGTCCAGCGCAACGTCGCGGCATGCCTCGACAACATCGGCCAGACCCACAATTGGGAAATCCGGAAGGTCCGCAAGGACGGTTCACGGATTTGGGTTCGTGAAAACGCCAAGGCGGTGCGGCGGCTGGGCGATCAGCTGATCGTGCTGATCGCATGCGAGGACATCACCGAGCGCAAGCACGCCGAAAATGCGCTGCAGCAGAGTGAAATGTACCTGACCGAAGCCCAGCGATTGAGCCACACCGGCAGCTTCGGCTGGCACGTCGCCAGCGGCGAGATCATCTGGTCGGAAGAGACGTTCAGGATCTTCGAATTCGACAGGGCTCCTTCCATCACACATGCCACGGTCCTGCAGCGCGTCCATCCGGATGATCGCGCCCGCGTGCAACGGACCATCGACCGCGCCTCGCTCGACGGCAAGGACTTCGAGCACGGCTACCGATTGCTGATGCCCAATGGGGCGATCAAATTTGTTCACGCCAGGGCGCATGCGGTGACGAATCTTTCGGGCGACACCGAATTCATCGGAGCGGTCACCGACGTGACCGCCCGCAAGCGAGCCGAGGCGGAGTTGCACGAAGCGCAGACCAACCTCGCACACGTCACGCGCGTGACGGCGCTCGGCGAGCTCGCCGCATCGATCGCCCATGAAGTGAACCAGCCGCTTGCCGCCGTGGTCACCAATGCCGCGGCATGCCTGCGGTGGCTCAACCGGGCGGCCCCCGATCTGAACGAAGCTCGCGGCGCGGTCAGGTCGATCATCAGCGACGGCAACCGGGCGGGCGAGGTCATCCAGCGCGTCCGCGCGATGGTGAACAAGACGACCGATCAGAAGGCGCCACTCGACGTCAATGAAGTCATCAACCAGGTGATCATCCTGGTGCAGCATGAACTGCAGCGCCACCATGTATCCTTGCAGCTCGACCTCGCTCCCGCGCTCCCGTCTGTCGTTGCCGACCGTATCCAGCTGCAGCAGGTCATCCTCAACCTGGTCCTCAACGGCATCGAGGCCATGCAGCCGGTCACGGACCGGCCGCGGGAAGTGGTGATCCGGACGCGACATGACGAGGTCGGGCAGATCGTGGTCACGGTCACCGACTGCGGCGTCGGAATCGCGACCGAGAATGCCGAACGGCTGTTCGACGCCTTCTACACCACCAAGGCCAGCGGCATGGGAATGGGGCTGTCGATCTGCCGATCGATCGTCGAAGCCCACCGAGGCCGCCTGTCCGTGACCGGAAATAGCGGCCCCGGCGCGACATTCCAGTTCACCTTGCCACTGCACGAAGAGGATCATGCATGGTGACCGGGCGCGCGGCATCGCCTTCTGGTCTGGCAAACGCCGAGGATCCCATCGTCTTCGTCGTCGACGACGACGCATCCGTGCGGGACGCGCTGAGCAATCTGTTCCGGTCCGTCGGCTTGCGGACCGCAGCATTCGGCTCGGCCCATGAATTTCTGCAGCGCAAGCCCCCGGATGTCCCGAGCTGCCTGATCCTCGACATCCGGCTGCCCCGGCTCAGCGGCCTCGACTTTCAGGGGGAGCTGGCGAAGGCGGGCATCGATATTCCGATCATCTTCATGACCGGCCACGGCGATATCCCGATGACGGTCAGGGCCATGAAGGCCGGCGCTGTGGACTTCCTGACCAAGCCATTTCGCGATCAGGACATGCTGGATGCCGTCACGACAGCGATCGAGCGCGACAGGAACCGTCGCGATGACGCCAAGGTTCTTGCCAACCTGCGCGCCGCCTTCGCGACCCTGACGCCGCGTGAACGCCAGGTGATGACGCTCGTCACGGCGGGGTTGATGAACAAGCAGGTCGCCGCCGAAATCGGCGTGGCCGAGATCACAGTGAAGATACACCGCGGGCACATCATGCGGAAAATGGCGGCGAAGTCGTTACCCGATCTGGTCAGGATGGCACAGATGCTCCAGATCGGACCGGCAGCCGGCGGGGCGCAAACCTAAGTATGATTCTCCGGCCCCGATTGGCGACGCACTGTGGTCCCCACATGATGCACACGCCAGAGGCCCTTCCGGCCCGGGAAAACCTCCTTGCCCAACCCGCCAGTGATATCAATCATCGACGATGACATGTCGGTTCGCACCGCGACCGACAATCTCGTCAGGTCGCTGGGCTACGCGGTCGAGACCTACGCGTCGGCCGAGGAATTTTTGCACTCGCCCAGCCTGAATGACACATCCTGTGTGATCGCGGATGTCAGGATGCCGGCCATGAGCGGGCTCGACCTGCAGAGCCACCTCATTGCCAGCGGACACCGCTTTCCGTTCATTTTCGTCACGGCGTTCTCGGTCGAAAGCGATCGCGTCCGGGCGCTGAAGGCTGGAGCGATCTGCTTTCTGAGCAAGCCCTGCGACGGGGACGTCCTGATCAAATGCCTCGATACCGCCCTCGCGCAGCGCAGCGCGGCGCCGGGTGCGTGAGTTGGATCAGCCATCACCGGGCCGGCTATACGCAAGGATGATGCCACAAAACATCTGGACAAGTTGCGCATGGACGGCGGCGGCGCGAGATTTCGCATCGTCGTCCTTCGGGAAGATCGACGGCAAGGACAGCACCAGACATTTTGATTGGCAAATGGCAATTCCTCGGAGGGAGGTCGCCATGCGTGCGGAACCGCGCTGCGCCCAGTGTGACAGCGAAGACCCCAAGATCATCTGTTTGCGAAATCCGGCGGGCGAACGCTACTGCGGACGCCTCTGCCTCTACAAAGGCCAGGAGGATTTCATCCGCTGGCTTTGGCGCGCGAATGCGGAGGCAGCGTCATGACAGCTCGTTGCGGAAATCCGGCCTGCAAGCGGCCTTTCGGGCTGATACGGCACAATTGGTACTTTGAGCAGTTTTGCTCGACGAAGTGCCGCGAGATCCACAAGCGGCAGCTGGAGCGCAACAAGGCCTATTGGAAGTGGCTGTATCCCTTCCCCAGAACCGGCGCCCCATCGAAAAAGCCGATCTGACGACGTTGGCCAACAACGCGCAAGGAGTCTCACATGACGACGGTCGATGCGATGCTGGTGGGAGCGATACTCGCGTGGGTGCCTTCGCTCGTTGTGTTCCTCTATATCGTGCGCGATCTGCGCAACATGCCCAGCGAAGATCTCGATTGATCGCCGCACCGGCGGTCGAAGCGGATTGCTGGACCTTGTCTCGACGCGCCTCTTCACGCCAACCGGTTCCCACTCGAAAACGCTCTACACCTCCACGCCTTCGTGGCGCAGCAGCCAGCGCTTGCGCTCCAGCCCGCCGCCATATTTGACCAGCGAGCCGTTGGCGCCGATCAGGCGGTGACATGGCACGACGACGCTGATCGGGTTGGAGCCGTTGGCATGGCCGACCGCGCGCATCGCATTCGGCGCGTTCAGTTTCGCCGCCAGCGCGCCGTAGCTCATGGTGGTGCCGTGCGGAATGTTCGGCAGCGCGTGCCAGACCTTCTGCTGGAACGGCGTGCCGGCGACGCGCCATTCGACATCGGTGAGACGATCGAGATCGCCCTTGAAGTAATCGCCGAGCGCCTTGCGCATCGCAGCCGGCGCGTGGCCGTCCCGCAGCGTCACGGCGCCATAATGCAGCCGCAGCAGGTCGAGCATGCGCGCTTCATAGTCGTCCCAGTCGAGCGCGCGCAGCACGCCGTCGTCATCGGTCACCAGCAGCGCGGTGCCGATCGGGGTCTTGTGGCGGTCGAGGTTGAAGGTCTGTGCAGTCCTGCGGTCGGCCATTGTCATATCTCGGGCAAGCAGATCGGTCGGCATACAATTCACCGCCCGCATGCTAGCGTCCACCCGAATTCCGGTTAAAGCGTTTTCAAGCGAAGTGGACACCGGTTCGCGTGAAGAAAACGCGTCAAAACAACAATCTTGAGCTTTGATTCTGATTCAATCAGAACCGAAGCTCTGGGGGACCGCAATATGCTGCTTGCCAATGTTCTGGTCGCGGTGGTGGCCATGCTGCACGTCTATTTCCTTGTGCTCGAGATGTTTCTCTGGACCAAGCCGCTCGGGCTGAAGACGTTTCGCAACTCGATCGAGAAGGCAAACGATTCTGCGGTGCTCGCCGCCAATCAGGGGCTGTATAACGGCTTCCTCGCCGCCGGACTGATCTGGGGCCTCGTACATGGCAATCCGGCCTTCGCGTTCCAGATCAAGACATTCTTCCTGCTCTGCGTGATTGTCGCCGGTGCCTATGGCGCCGCCACCGTCAGCCGCCGCATTCTTTATGTGCAGGCGGCTCCCGCTGCGTTGGCGCTGATCCAGCTCTGGTTGGCCTAAAGCGCGGGCGCGCTTTTGTTTTCTTGAGCATGATCCGCTCGGAAGAGCGTTTCACACTTTTCCGGATCATGCTCAAACGCGACATCGCGCGCAGGGTGCATCGTCTTGCAATGGCCCAGCCGTTCCTCCATCATCCCGTGCAACGGTGACATCCGCCGGCCTGAGCTTGCGGACAAGATCACCGGCAACAGGGAGGTCACGGACATGAGAAGCGTGCAATTGCTCGCTGCGACGGCGCTTGCGATCGCGTTGTCGGTTACATCGGCCACCGCGCAGAAGAAATACGACATCGGCGCGACCGACACCGAGATCAAGATCGGCCAGACCGTGCCGTTCTCCGGCCCCGCATCCGCCTATGCCGGCATCGGCAAGACCCAGGCGGCCTACATGAAGATGATCAACGATCAGGGCGGCATCAACGGCCGCAAGCTAAACCTGATCCAGTATGACGACGCTTATTCGCCGCCGAAAGCGGTCGAGCAGGTGCGCAAGCTCGTAGAGGGCGACGAGGTGCTGTTCACGTTCCAGATCATCGGCACGCCGTCGAATGCCGCCGTGCAGAAATATCTGAATGCCAAGAAGGTGCCGCAGCTGCTCGCCTCCACCGGCGCCTCGCGCTTCTCCGATCCGCAGAACGCGCCGTGGACGATCGCGTTCAATCCGAACTACCAGTCCGAGGGACGCATCTACGCCAAATACATCCTGGCCAATCACCCCAACGCCAAGATCGGCATCTTCTACCAGAACGACGATCTCGGCCGCGACTACATCACCGGCCTGAAGAGCGGGCTCGGCGACAAGGCCGCCAGCATGATCGTCACCGAGGTGTCCTACGAGCTGACCGACCCGACGGTCGATTCCCAGATCGTGAAGCTGAAGGCCGCCGGCGTCGATCTGGTCTATGACGCCTCGACCCCGAAATTCGCCGCGCAGGCGATCCGCAAGATCGCCGACCTCAACTGGAACCCGGTGCACATCCTCGACATCAATGCGAGCCCGGTGTCGGCGACGCTGAAGCCGGCCGGTCTCGACATCTCCAAGGGCATCATCTCGACCAATTACGGCAAGGACCCCGCCGACCCGCAATGGAAGGACGATCCCGGCGTGAAGGCCTATTTCGCCTTCATGGACAAGTATTATCCGGAAGGCGACAAGCTCAACACCGTCAACACCTACGGCTACTCGACGGCCGAGCTCCTGATCCAGGTGCTCAAGCAGTGCGGCGACGACCTCACCCGCGAGAACCTGATGAAGCAGGTGACCAGCCTGAAGAAGTTCGTGCCGAGCCTCGCGCTGCCGGGCATGTCGATCACAACGGGACCGAACGACTATCGCATCAACAAGCAGATGCAGATGATGAAGTTCAACGGCGAGCGCTGGGAGCTGTTCGGCCCGATCATCGAGGACACCGGACCGGCGGGCTAGCCGCGGTCGGGACGAGACTCCACTCCCTCTCCCCGTTCTTACGGGGAGAGGGTCGGGGTGAGGGGCTGCTTCCGCGCACCGCTGCATTAGCTGCGCCCGCGGAGACTCCCCCTCACCCACATCGCATCTTCGATGCGACCTCCCTCCCCGCAGCCGGGGCGAGGTAAAGCGGGCCCCAACCTTCGCGCCGCTCCACCCACCTTTTCGCACCGCCCCCTACTTTGGTTGACTGAAATCGCTCACCTTTTCGGCAGCGCTCGTCTTGCGTTGCAATAACGGTTCCTCCAGTATCCCGGCCCAGCGATGGCGACCGCGGGACCTTGAACCCGCGGACAAGATCATCGGCCAACCATCAGTCACGTGAGGGAAACAGCATTATGAGGAACGGGATTTTCCACCTGGTCACGGGAACGGCGCTCGCGATCGCGCTGTCAGCAACGTCGGCCTTTGCGCAGAAGAAGTACGATCCCGGCGCGAGCGACACCGAGATCAAGATCGGCCAGACCGTCCCCTTCTCCGGACCGGCCTCCGCCTATGCCTCGATCGGCAAGACCCAGGCGGCCTACTTCAAGATGATCAACGATCAGGGCGGCATCAACGGCCGCAAGATCAACCTGATCCAGTATGACGACGCGTATTCGCCGCCGAAGGCCGTCGAGCAGGTGCGCAAGCTCGTCGAGAGCGACGAGGTGCTCTTGACCTTCCAGATCGTCGGCACGCCGTCGAACGCCGCCGTGCAGAAATATCTCAACGCCAAGAAGGTGCCGCAGCTGTTTGCCGCCACCGGCGCCTCGAAGTTCACCGACCCGAAGAACTTCCCCTGGACGCTCGGCTTCAACCCGAACTACTTCGTCGAAGGCCGCATCTACGGCCAGTACATCCTGAAGGAGCACCCCAACGCCAAGATCGGCGTGCTCTATCAGAACGACGACCTCGGCAAGGATTATCTGAACGGCATCAAGGCCGGGCTCGGCGACAAGGCCGCCAAGATGATCGTGGCCGAAGCCTCCTACGAGGTCTCCGACCCGACCATCGATTCCCAGGTGATCAAGATCAAGGACGCCGGCGCCGACTTGTTCTTCTCGGCCTCGACGCCGAAGCAGGCGGCGCAGGCGATCAAGAAGATCGCCGAGCTCGGCTGGCACCCGATCCACATCGTCGACATCAACGCGACCTCGGTCGGCGCCGTGCTGCAGCCGGCGGGCCTGGAAGCCTCCAAGGGCCTGATCAGCACCAATTACGGCAAGGATCCGGCCGATCCGCAGTGGAAGGACGATCCGGGCATGAAGCGCTATTTCGACTTCATGGCCAAGTACTATCCCGACGGCGACAAGAACTCGAACTTCAACACCTATGGCTACTCGACCGCCCAGTTGATGGTGCATGTGCTGAAGCAGTGCGGCGACGACCTGACCCGCGACAACGTGCTGAAGCAGGCCACCAACCTGAAGAATGTCGAGCTCGACATGGCGCTGCCCGGCATCAAAGGCAACACCGCGCCGAACGACTATCGCGTCAACAAGCAGCTGCAGATGATGCGCTTCAACGGCGAGCGCTGGGAGCTGTTCGGCCCGATCCTCGAGGACGCCGGCCCGGCCGGCTAGCCGGTTCGCGCAGGTTTGAAATGCAATCGGCGGCCTCCAGGCCGCCGATTTGTTTGCGGGGATGTCCTATCACCGTCACCCTGAGGAGCGCGAGGCGCGTCTCGAAGGGTCGACGGCCACCAGCGGGGCCGTGCATGCTTCGAGGCTCGCTCCGCTCGCACCTCAGCATGACGGGGATGGAGATCGCCGCGACCCATCGATTTTTACGCGCCTACTTCGGAATCTCGCCGAAATTCTTCCCCACCGGCAGCACGGCATGGCGGATCAGGCGGGAATCGTCCACCGCGGCCTGGCGGTGCTTCACCGCCTCGCGATAGACCGGATCGCGGATCATCTCGACGAAGGCGGCGACGCTTGGATATTCCGCGATGAAGCAGTGATCCCAGCGCTCCTCCTGCGGTCCGATCAGCATCAGCTCGAAGCGGCCTTGCCAGACGATGCGGCCGCCGAGCCGTTCGAACACCGGCCCGCTCTCGCGGCCGTACGCCGCATAAGCCTCCGCGCCGGTGGCCTTGCGGCCGTCGGGATAGGCGGCCCATTCGCGCAGGCGCACCAGGTTGAGCATGTGGATCGGGCCCGGCCGGTTGTCGTCCCGGAACTGCGCGAAAACGTCCTTGGTCGGATCGATATGGCCCATGCGGCGCTCCTTCGTTTCTTGTTCCCTAGCGCGATCGCTCGATCGCGCTCTTCCATCCTGTTTGAGCATGATCTCCGCGCAAACGCTCCGCGTTTGTCGCGAGGGAAAACCGGTGCCCACTTTTCCTGATCATGCTCCTTATGTAGCACGCGCTGCCTCACCTCCTAATGCCCCGTTAAGCTTTGCGTAACCGCCCCTTAAACCGGGAACGCTAGCGTGCGTCCCTGTCAGGGTGTGAGCGTTGCGGATGGCGTGGGGACGGAAAAAAGGCGGTGCGCGCAAGGAGCCGCTGTTCGGGCTTCCGGCCGCGCTTGCCGACCTTCGGCTGTCGCCGTCCGATCGCATTCCCGGCGGCGGCGACGACAAGCCCGCCAAATCCAAACCCAAGAGCAGCGACAAGAGCAGCGATTCCGGTAGCGAGAAACCGCGCCCGTCGCGCAGCGGCAGCAAGCGGCGCAGCAAGCCGCGGGGCTTTGGCATCGGCCGCCTGTTCTATTGGACCGCGGTGCTCGGCCTGTGGGCCGGCATTGCGGTGATCGGTGTCGTGGTGTGGGTCGGCGCGCATCTGCCGCCGATCCAGTCGCTGGAGATTCCCAAGCGTCCGCCGACGATCCAGATCGTCGGCATCGACGGCAGCGTGCTGGCGCAGCGCGGCGAAATGGCCGGCGCCAATATCGCGTTGAAGGATCTGCCGCCCTATCTGCCGAAGGCCTTCATCGCGATCGAGGACCGCCGCTTCTATTCGCATTACGGCGTCGACCCGGTTGGCATCCTGCGCGCGGCGGTGACCAACCTCCTGCACCGCGGCGTCTCGCAGGGCGGCTCGACGCTGACCCAGCAGCTCGCCAAGAACCTGTTCCTGACCCAGGAGCGCACCATGCAGCGCAAGCTGCAGGAAGCCGAGCTCGCGCTCTGGCTGGAGCGCAAGCATTCCAAGAACGAGATCCTCGAGCTCTACCTCAACCGGGTCTATTTCGGGTCCGGCGCCTATGGCGTCGAGGCCGCCGCGCAGCGCTATTTCGGCAAGTCGGCGAAGAACGTGACGCTGCCGGAAGCCGCGATGCTGGCCGGCCTCGTCAAGTCGCCGTCGCGGCTGGCGCCAAACCGCAACCCTGAAGGCGCCGAGCAGCGCGCGCAGGTCGTGCTGGCGGCGATGGCCGACGCCAAGTTCATCACCGAGGCGCAGGCCAAGGCCTCGATCGGCCAGCCCTCGATTGCGGTGAAGCCGGCCGGCGCCGGCACCGTGAACTATGTCGCCGACTGGATCGGCGAAGTGCTCGACGATCTGGTCGGCCAGATCGACCAGGACATCGTGGTGCAGACCACGATCGATCCGAAGCTGCAGAACGTCGGCGAAGCCGCCATCATCGATGAGCTCGCCGCCAAGAGCGTGAAGTTCAATGTCAGCCAGGGCGCGCTGGTGGCGATGACGCCGGACGGTGCGGTGCGCGCCATGGTCGGCGGCCGGAACTACTCGGAGAGCCAGTACAATCGCGCGGTCACCGCGAAGCGGCAGCCGGGCTCGGCGTTCAAGCCGTTCGTCTATCTCACCGCGGTCGAAGCAGGGCTGACGCCGGATACCATCCGCACCGACGCGCCGCTCGACATCAAGGGCTGGAAGCCGGAGAACTACACCCACGAATATTTCGGCTCGGTGACATTGACCCAGGCCCTGGCGATGTCGCTGAACACGGTCGCGGTGCGGCTCGGCGTCGAGGTCGGCGCCAAGAACGTGGTGCGCACCGCGCACCGGCTCGGCATCTCCTCCAAGCTGGAGTCCAACGTCTCGATCGCGCTCGGCACCTCGGAAGTCTCCGTGATCGAGCTGGTCGGCGCCTATGCGCCGTTCGCCAATGGCGGCTACGCCATCTCGCCGCATGTGGTGACCAGGATCAAGACCAGTTCGGGCAAGCTGCTCTATGACCGTCCGACCGATCCGCCCAACCAGGTGATCGAGCCGCGCTACGATTCGATGATGAACAGCATGATGCGCGAGACGCTGATCTCGGGCACCGCGCGCAAGGCGGAGATCCCGGGCTGGACCGCCGCCGGCAAGACCGGCACCAGCCAGGATTATCGCGACGCCTGGTTCATCGGCTACACCGCCAAGCTCGTCACCGGCGTCTGGCTCGGCAATGACGACAATTCACCGACCAAGAAGGCGACCGGCGGCGGCTTGCCGGTCGAAGTGTGGACCCGCTTCATGAAGGCGGCGCATCAGGGCGTGCCGGTCGCCGCGATCCCGAACTCGCAGGGCAGCTGGGGGCCGGCGAACCTGATGCAGATCTCGTCGCAGGTCACCGCGCCGTCTGCGCCGGCGGGACCGATGCAGATTCAGCCACCAATGCAGGCATCGCAACCTCCGGCGCCGGTGCCATCCGGCGGCGGCTATTATCGCCCGCCCCCGCCGACGCCGGCCCGCGCCTCGGCGCCACCCAACCCGAACGCGCGGCCGGAGGCTGCGGCCGGACTGGACGGCTGGCTGGCGGATCGGTTGTTTCGGTAGAAGTCGGTAGGCGGACGGATCGCGTTGCTCCGTAGCCGGGATGAAGCGAAGCGTAATCCGGGACCAGTCACGCCATCGGTGAAAGCTGCCCCGGATTACGCTTACGCTCCATCCGGGCTACGCACTACGCACTCAAGCCGTCAGCCCCCGCGAAGGCGGGGGATCCAGTACGCCTCAGCCCCTGGATTGAAGACAAACGCCTCTGGAATACTGCATCGCCCGCTTTCGCGGGCGATGACAGCAACGTTCGGGGCGAACAGCGCGCCCTACTCCTGGATCCCGTAGCGATGCAGGTCGTTGCCGTAGGTGTCGAGCCAGTTCTTGGCGCGCGTTACCGACGCGCAGACCTTGTCGACCACCCGCCAGAACCGCGCCGAGTGGTTCATCTCGACGAGATGGGCGACCTCATGCGCAGCGAGGTAATCGAGCACGAAGGGCGGCGCCAGGATCAGCCGCCATGAGAACGACAGCGAACCCGCCGAAGTACACGAGCCCCAGCGGCTGGACTGATCGCGGATCGAGATCCGGCGTACCCGCACGCCGAGTTCCGCGGCGTGAAGCTGCGCCGCCTTCTGCAGGTCCTTGCGCGCCTCGCGCTTGAGGAAGTCGTGCACGCGGCGATCCATGTACTCGACGCCGCCGGCGACGCAAATGATCCTCTCGCCGCTGTCGCGCGTCTCGGTCCACACCGTGCCGCGCTCGCCCGAGCGGTGCACCAGGCGATGCGGCACGCCGCGCAACGGCACCACGGTGCCGGTCTGGAACGGCGCGGCCTTCGGCAAGCGGCCAAGACGGGCGGCGATCCAGCCGCCATGGAGATTGGCGAACTCCTTGGCTTCCGGAATCGTGCCGCGCGGCGGCATCGTCAGGATCGCTTCACGATCGGTTGGATGTATCCTGAGTGTGTAGCGGCGCGCGCGCCTATGCCGGCGCAACCTGACGGTGAAGAACTGGGAGCCGTGTCTGACCAATACGGTCGCGGGTTCGGCAGGCCGCCGATAGAGGAGCGCGCGAGTAGCCATTTCTGAGAGTCCGGGGAGCAGGAGTTCGCCCGAACTTTGCCATATCCGCCGCCAGGGAAAGCGCTCGGCGCAAAAACAAATCATTTGCCCAATATACAGGGGTCGGACGTTAATTGACCTCTACAGGCAGGGGCTGGAACCGGAATTTTTCCGATGAATCAAGGTTACGAAAAAGGCCCAAAGAATGAAATTATATTCACCCTTTGGGCCTCGCCCGATTTGGGATTCTTTTAGTTAAATCAGCGACTTGCGCGACCGCGAAAATCGCGGCCGGGGCGATACCTATTCGGCGGCGGCGACCAGCGAAAGCCGCGTATTGGCCGCCGAAACCATGAAATCGGAGATCCGCGGCACGATTTCGGAGCGAAAACGCGAGCCGTTGAACACGCCATAGTGCCCGACGCCCTTCTGCACGTAATGCACGCGGCGATGGTTCGGGATCGCGGTGCAAAGCGCGTGTGTCGCCTCGGTTTGGCCAAGACCTGAGATGTCGTCCTTCTCGCCTTCGACCGTCATCAGCGCGACGCGGCGGATCTTCGACGGATCGACCGGCTTGCCGCGATGGGTCATCTCGCCCTTCGGCAGCGCGTGCTTGACGAAGACGAGGTCGACGGTCTGCAGGTAATATTCGGCGGTGAGATCCATCACCGCGAGATACTCGTCATAGAATTCGCGGTGCTTGTCGACGAGATCGCCGTCACCCTTGACCAGATTGGCGAACAGCGCCTTGTGCGCGTCCATGTGCCGGTCGAGGTTCATGCTGATGAAGCCATTGAGCTGCAGGAAGCCCGGATAGACGTCACGCATCACGCCCGGATGCGGGAACGGCACCTTGGTGATGACATTGTTACGGAACCACTCGATGCCGCGCTCTTCGGCGAGGTTGTTGACCGCGGTCGGATTGCGCCTGGTGTCGATCGGCCCGCCCATCAGCGTCATCGAAAGCGGTACGAACGGGTCGTTGTTTGCTTCCATCACGGAAACCGCTGCCACGACAGGCACCGAAGGCTGGCACACCGCGATGACATGCATGTTGCCGCCGAGAGCGTGCAGCATCTCGATCAGGTAGTCGACATAGTCCTCGAGATCGAACCGGCCGGCCGCGAGCGGCACCATGCGCGCGTCGGCCCAGTCGGTGATGTAGACCTCATGCGTCGGCAGGAACGCCTCGACTGTGCCGCGGAGCAGCGTCGCATAGTGACCCGACATCGGCGCCACGATCAGCACGCGCGGCTGCGGCGAGCGCAGCGGGCGCGTCAGCTTGCGATCGAAATGCAGCAGGCGGCAGAACGGCTTTTCCCAGATCGAACGGACCTCGACCGGAGTGCGGATGCCGTTGACCTCGGTCGTCGGCAGGTTCCATTCCGGCTTGCCGTAGCGGCGCGTGGTGCGCTCGAACAGCTCACAACCGGCGGCGATCGACTTGCCGAACTCGGTGTGGGTCCACGGATTGAGCGGGTTCTGAAACAGGATCTTGGTGGCGTCGGTTACCGCGCGCACCGGATTGAGCGACGCATGCGCCATCTCGTACATCCAGTACAACGGCGTCGTGAGTGCCGGGCTGCCTTCCGCCGCTAGTGGCGGGGCACCGCCAAATTCACCGATGGGCATAGTATTTTCAGACCCCTGTTTTGCGCCGCAGCATCCTGACCAATGCGTAACAATGCGTCAATGCGCCGCGAGCCGAATCTGGGGGCGATATCGGGCTAAAAGGCCGAGAATCCACGAGAAAGTGACATTTATTCACCACCGCCGAGCAGCGACCCGTTGCGCTTGGCGCTCTGCAAAAGGGCAAGGAAGATCGCAAAAGAGGCAGCGAACAGGAACGCGTTGATGACCAGCGCCCACGCCATCAGGTCGGCGCGGAAGACGTGATCGATCAGAAGCGAGCGCATGCCTTCGAACACATAGGTCGGCGGCAGCGTCCAGGCGACAGCTTGCAGCCAGGCCGGCAGCACCTCGACCGGATAGTAGATGCAGGCGAGCGGCATCACCGCGAACATCAGCGTCCAGACGATGCTTTCCGCCCCTAACCCGTTGCGCAGCACGAGGCCCGAGGCGAACACGCCGACCGACCAGCTCGTGAAGATCAGATTGCAGAAGAACGCGATCAGCGGCAGCCCGATGGCGTAGAAGTTGAAGCCGAAAAAGAACAGCGCCAGCAGCGTCATCGGGATCACGCCGATGGCGAGCCGGATCAGGCTCATGATCATCAGCGAGAGCAGGAATTCGATCGGCTTCAGCGGGCTCATCATCAGGTTGCCGAGGTTGCGTGCCCACATCTCCTCCAGGAACGAGATCGAGAAGCCGAGCTGCCCCCGGAACAGGATGTCCCACAGGATCACGGCACCGATCAGCGTGCCGCCCGCCTTGGCGAAGAAGCCGGATGCCTGCGAGATGTAATTCTGCAGGAAGCCCCAGGTGATGATCTGCAGTGCCGGCCAGTAGACCAACTCCAGGAGCCGCGGCCATGACGACATCAGGAGATACCAATAGCGCAGCACCATCGCGTTGATGCGTTGCAGTGAAATGGTGTGCTGGTGCTGGCTGACGAGTTCGCTCATGGTGTGTCCTCTGGCGCGCCCTCCCGCACCCGGCCGCGCGCCACGTCGAGAAACACCTCTTCCAGCGTGTCGCGGTTGTAGCGCGCCATGATCCGGTCGGGGCTGTCGTCGTCCTCGATCTTGCCGCGCTTCATGATGATGACGCGGTCGCAGAGGCGCTCGACCTCCAGCATGTTGTGTGACGCCAGCAGGATGGTCGCGTTATGGGTCTTGCGGTAGGTCTCGAGATGCTGCCGCACCCAGTCGGCGGTATCCGGGTCGAGCGAGGCGGTCGGCTCGTCGAGCAGCAAGAGGTCCGGTTCGTTGATCAGCGCCTTCGCCAGCGCGACGCGGGTCTTCTGCCCGGCAGAGAGCTTGCCGTTGGAGCGGTCGAGGAATTCCTTGAGATCGAGATCGTCGGCGAGCTGGTCGATCCGCTCACGCAAACGCTGCACGGCATAAAGGCGCCCGAAAATGGTCAGGTTCTGCCGCACCGTGAGCCGCATCGGCATGTCGACGTAGGGGCTTTCGAAGTTCATCCGGCCGAGCACGTCGTAGCGCTGCTCGGGGATTCGTGCACCGAGCACCTCGACGCTGCCCGAGGTCGGCAGCACCAGGCCCATGATCATCGCGATCGTCGTGGTCTTGCCGGCGCCGTTGCCGCCGAGCAGGCCGGTGATGCTGCCGCGCGCGATGCGGAACGAGATATCGTCGACCGCGCGAGCGGTCTTGTAGACCTTGACCAGATGCGCGACGTCGATCGCGGCCGACTCGCCTTGTTCAGCCGCCGGAGCTTGCCTCTGACCTGTCCCGACCTGTTGCATATGGCCGTCATTGAGCCATTGCGACAATAAGCGCAAGGCTTGGCGGTAATTAAAGGCTTGCCCTGCATCGGTGCGCCAAGTCGCGAATTTGTGCGCCGCCCACGGCACAGCTAAGGTCCCGGGATGACCGACGTCGCTTCCGATTTCCGCCAACCCCGCCGCTACGTCCGCCTGGATACGATCCTGCGGCTGCGCTGGCTCGCCGCGCTCGGCCAGCTCGTCGCCATCTTCATCGTGGCGCAGGGACTGGAATTCGACGTTCCGATCGTCCCCTGCGTCACCATCGTGACGTTCTCGGCGCTGCTCAATCTGGCGCTGCAGATCGCCTTCAACCCGATGCAGCGGCTGGAGCCGGCCTATGCCGCGGCCCTGCTCGCGTTCAACATCGTCGAGCTCGGCGGGCTCCTGTACTTCACCGGCGGGCTGCAGAACCCGTTCTCGTTCCTGTTCCTGGCGCCGGTCCTGATCTCGGCCACCGTGCTGCCGATCCGGCTGACGATCGCGCTCGGCTGTCTTGCGGTCGCCTGCGCCTCGGCGCTGTTCTTCTACCATCTGCCTCTGCCCTGGGATGCCGACGATCCCTTGGTGCTGCCGCCGATCTATCTGATCGGCGTCTGGCTTTCGATCCTGCTCGCGATCGGCGTCACCAGTCTGTACGCATTCCAGGTGACCGAGGAAGCACGCCAGCTCTCCGATGCGCTCGCGGCGACCGAGCTGGTGCTGACGCGCGAGCAGCATCTGACCCAGCTCGACGGCCTCGCCGCCGCCGCCGCGCACGAGCTCGGCACGCCGCTGTCGACGATCTTCCTGATCTCGCGCGAGCTCGAGAAGACGGTGCATGACCAGGCGATCGCCGGCGACCTCAAGACCCTGCGCGAGCAGGCGCAGCGCTGCCGCGACATCCTGAGCAAGATCGCGCAATTGTCATCGAGCGGTGCGCCGTTCGACACCATGAAGCTGTCGACCTTGATCGAGGAGGCGGTGGCGCCGCATCGCGATTTCGGCATCAACATCAAGGTGCGGCTTGCTGTCGCAGCAACGCCCGAACCGGTCGCCGCGCGCAATCCGGCGATCCTCTATGGCGTCGGAAACATTCTCGAAAATGCGGTCGATTTCGCGCACCAGACCGTCGAGGTGAACGCGTGGTGGAACGCCGAGACCGTTGAAGTCGTCGTCTCCGACGACGGTCCGGGCATCGCGCCCGACATGCTGAAGCGGATCGGCGAGCCGTATCTGTCGCGTCGCCGAGGTGCGGATGAGGCCCAAAACCCACGTGGGGGCCTGGGTCTGGGCGTTTTCATCGCAAGGACGCTGCTGGAACGTACCGGCGCCAAGGTGTCGTTTACCAATCGCACCTTTCCCGATCACGGCGCCGTGGTGCAGATCGTCTGGCCGCGCGAGCGCTTCGAGGAAGCTGCGCCTGGCGACGAAACCGAATCCTAAGAACGATTCTTAATCGCGACCCTGGCATTACGGATGCATTGCTCTTTCCAGACAAGCACGCGACTTTCGGCTGCCTTGGCAGCGCCGCAGTAGGACCCCATATAATAGGGGTCTGCCACAGGGAAAAATGGATCGTGAACGCCATCACTGAACTGAATGACCATGCCGACCGCTCGCTCCTCATCGTCGAGGACGACAAGCCGTTCCTGGAACGCCTGTCGCGCGCGATGGAGACGCGGGGTTTCGCGGTGAAGTCATGCGACACGGTATCTGATGGTCTCGCCGAGATCGGCCGCGCCGCGCCCGCTTTCGCGGTCGTCGATCTCCGCCTCGGCGACGGCAACGGCCTCGACGTCGTTTCGGCGTTGAAGCGCAAGCGCCCCGAGGCGCGCGCGATCGTGCTGACCGGCTACGGCAACATCGCCACCGCCGTCACCGCGGTGAAGATGGGCGCCGTCGATTATCTCTCGAAGCCCGCCGACGCCGATGACGTCGTCGCCGCGCTGCTCGCGACCGGCACCGAGAAGTCCGAGCTGCCGGCCAATCCGATGTCGGCGGACCGCGTGCGCTGGGAGCACATCCAGCGCATCTACGAGATGTGCAACCGCAACGTCTCGGAGACCGCGCGCCGCCTCAACATGCACCGCCGCACCTTGCAGCGCATCCTCGCAAAGCGCGCCCCGCGGTAAGCGACGCTTCATTTGATTTCGCGATGGCCGGGCTCGTCCCGGCCATTTGCTTTTCGTCGCTTCGTAGGGTGGGTAGAGCGAAGCGAAACCCACCAACTTCACGCCGCGGCGGCAAGTGATGGGTTTCGCTTCGCTCTACCCATCCTACGGAATCCAACAAGCTGTCCGTCACCCTGAGGAGCGCGCCCTTGCGCGCGTCTCGAAGGGTCGACGGCCACCAGCCGGGCCGATTCATCCTTCGAGGCTCGCTGCGCTCGCGCCTCCAGCGCCAAAGGCGAGGCCTTTGCGCGGGGATGACGGGGCAACAGCAATGTTCTTCGCTAAAACTCGGCGTGCCCCTGCGGATCGACCAGGCGGTTGATGCGCTGCGCCGCGGCCATGGCAAAGCGCACCGTCATCGCCTTGCGCGTGACCGCCGGCAGGCGATGCTCCGGCGCCTCGCAATGCAGATGCGCGCCATAGGCGTCGGCGATGATCAAACCGGTGTCCTCCGGGAAGATCTCGCACGGCAGATCCTGCGTGAAGGCGAAGAACAGCCGGTCGCAATGCATGCGGTAGTCCTGCCATTTCTGGTCGGCGCGCAGATCCTCGACCGACGACTTGATCTCGACGATCCAGATCTCGCCGCGCTCGTTCAGCGCGACCAGATCGGCTCTTCGGCCGGACGGCAGCGGCAATTCGCTGATGCAGGAAAATCCCAGCGATCTCAGAAGCCTCGCCGTGCCGCGCGCGATCGCAAGCGCGGTCTCCGACTGGCGTCGGTCGGGCGCGGGCACAAGCGCGATCTGGCGGGCGGATGAGTCCATAGAGCGAAGATTAGCCGATTCCACGAGCGCATGATCCGGAAAAGTGGAAGCGGGCTTTCCGCGGAGATCATGCTCCCACCGATAGAGCGCGGCAGCGTCAGGCCGGCACGGAGCGTCGTCCGGCTCCGTTGCGGGACGGCGCTCCACAGGAACCCGTCGCCGCCTCACCGCTTATCCTCCCGGCCGCCGCCACAGGTGGACTGGTGAGGATTGCCTGGTGATCGACGACCTCTGGTACAAGAACGGAGTGATCTACTGCCTGTCGGTTGGCACCTACATGGATGCCAACGGCGATGGCATCGGTGATTTCAGCGGCCTGCTCCGGCGCCTGGACTATTTGCACGGGCTCGGCATCACCGCGATCTGGCTGATGCCGTTTCAGCCTTCGCCCAACAGGGACGACGGCTACGACATCTCGGATTATTACGACGTCGATCCGCGCTACGGCACGCTGGGCGATTTCGTTGAATTTACCCATGGCTGCCAGCAGCGCGGCATCCGCGTCATCATCGACCTCGTCGTCAATCACACCTCGGATCAGCACGCCTGGTTTCGATCAGCGCGCAGCTCGAAGGACTCGCCGTACCGCGACTGGTATGTCTGGTCGGACAGGAAGCCCGCCAATGCCAACACCGGCATGGTGTTTCCCGGCGTTCAGAAATCGACCTGGACGCGCGACAAGCAAGCCGGCGCCTGGTACTTTCATCGCTTCTACGATTTCCAGCCGGACCTCAACACATCGAACCCGCATGTGCAGGCCGAGATCCTCAAGATCATGGGGTTCTGGATTCAGCTCGGCGTCTCGGGCTTCCGCATGGACGCCGTGCCCTTCGTGATCGCGACCAAGGGCGCCTCCAGGCGCAAGCCGGTCGAGCAGTACGACATGCTGCGATCGTTTCGGGAATTCCTGCAATGGCGCCAGGGCAACGCGATCATCCTCGCTGAAGCCAACGTATTGCCCGAGACGGACATGGAATATTTCGGGCGTGACGGCGACCGGATGCACATGATGTTCAACTTCCACGTCAATCAGCATCTGTTCTACGCGCTGGCGTCGGCGGATACGAAGCCGTTGGCGAAGGCACTGACGGCGACCAAGCCACGGCCCGCGACCGCACAATGGGGCTTGTTCCTGCGCAATCATGATGAACTCGACCTCGGCCGCCTGTCGAAGCCGCAGCGCGAGACGGTGTTCGAGGCATTCGGTGCCGACAAGAGCATGCAGCTCTACGACCGGGGCATCCGGCGACGGCTTGCGCCCATGCTGGGCGGCGACCGCCGACGCATCGAGCTCGCTTACAGCGTGATGTGCACGCTTCCCGGCACGCCCGTGATCCGCTACGGCGATGAGCTCGGCATGGGCGACAATCTCGACCTGCCCGAACGCGGTTGCGCGCGCACACCGATGCAATGGTCGACCGAGCCACACGCCGGCTTCACCGAGAGCGATCGGCCATGTGTGCCCGTCATCGACAATGGACCGTATGGCTATGAGCAC
Source organism: Bradyrhizobium sp. USDA 3315 (assembly GCF_054056795.1). NCBI lineage: Bacteria > Pseudomonadati > Pseudomonadota > Alphaproteobacteria > Hyphomicrobiales > Nitrobacteraceae > Bradyrhizobium > Bradyrhizobium sp. USDA 3315. The sequence goes on from NZ_JBSRYP010000001.1 coordinate 1,580,941, forward strand.
GTCAACGCGGCCAAGCAACGGCGCGACCCCAATTCGATGCTGAACTCGACCGAGCGCATCGTCCGTATGCGCAAGGAAGTCCCCGAGGTCGGCTGGGGAGATTTCAAGGTTATCGCAAGCCGAAACCCCGCCATCCTGATCATCCGGTACGACTGGCGTAACAACTCGGTGCTGTTCGTGCACAACTTCGCGGAAAAGCCGCTCGAGATATCGTTCAACGTCGGGCTGCCCGACGACGCCGGCAAACTCCTCGTCAATCTCCTGACCGAGGACCACAGCCGCGCCGACGAGGCCGGTCGCCACAAGCTTCTGATCGAGGCCTACGGCTATCGCTGGTATCGGGTCGGCGGGCTCGACTATCTGCTCAAGCGCAGCGACATCGATACCATGGAGCCCCGCACCCGGCGTCAATCGTCCTGATGTGGTCCGAGGATCACGCCCTCATTGGGGCGCAGATCGAGCACGCCTTCGACCTTCTCGCCCTGCCGGTCCATCAAGGTCGACAGCAGGACTTCATTGCTGAAGCCGATCGCGCTCGAGGAGACCGACGCGGCGGCCGCGCCGAAGTTCAGCGCGATCACGGCCACGCCCTCGGTGCTGCGCCGCCGGTAGAGCAGCACATCACCGTGCGCCGCCACCGGCTCATAGCTGCCATGGACGAGCTGCGGCAGCCTTCGCCGTAGCGCGATCAGCGCCTTGTAGAGATTGAGGATCGACGTCCTCTCGGCTTCGAGACTTGCGACATTGTCGCTGGCAAAATCCTGCGCCAGCGGCAGCCACGGCGGAGCCGTCGAGAAGCCGGCATGGCGCTCGGCGCTCCATTGCATCGGCGTGCGGCAGCCGTCACGGCCGACGCCGATATCCGGCACGTTCTTCTCGAAGGGATCGCGCACCTGATCCGGCGCAATCGCAACCTGGCGCATGCCGATCTCGTCGCCGTAATAGAGCGTCGGCGTGCCGCGCAGCGTCAGCAGCAGCATCGCGGCGACCGGCGCCTGCGCCGGCCCCACCCGGCTCGCCACCCGCGGCCGATCGTGGTTGCCGAGCACCCAGTTCGGCCATGCCCCCGGCGGCAGCGCCTTTTCGTAGTCGGCGATGATCATCTCGACCGATCGCGCGCTCCACAAGGTCGACAGCAGCGCAAAGTTGAACGGCATCTGCGCGCCGCGCAGATCGTTGCCGTAATAGGCGACCAGCCGATGCAGCGGCAGATAGATCTCGCCGATCAGCACGCGGTTGTCGAATTCCTCGGTGACGCCGCGCATCTCGGTGATGACGGTGTGCACCTCGAGCTGATCGGTCGAATATTGCGTCAGCAGCTTCTCGTGCGGCGGCCGGTCCGCGCGATAATGCGGGTTTGTCGGGTTATCGCGGAAGTCGGCATCCTTGATCAGGTGCCAGATCACGTCGACGCGAAAACCGTCGACACCCTTGCGCAGCCAGAAGCGCATCACGTCGTAGATCGCGTCCCTGACCTCGCGATTGCGCCAGTTGAGATCGGGCTGCTGCGCGAGGAAGGCGTGATAATAGTATTGGCCTGAGGCCTCGTCATACGCCCAGGCGCTGCCGCCGAACTCGGACAGCCAGTTGTTGGGCGGGCCGCCGTCCGGCGCCGGATCGCGCCAGATGTACCAGTCGCGCTTAGGGTTATCGCGCGAGTTCTTCGCCTCGATGAACCATTGGTGCTGGTCGGATGTGTGGTTCGGCACCAGATCGAGGATCAGCTTGAGGCCGGAATCGTGCGCGGCCGCGACCAGCGCGTCGAAATCCTCCATCGTCCCGAACAGCGGGTCGATGCCGGTGTAATCGGAGATATCGTAACCGAAATCGGCCATCGGCGACGGGAAGATCGGCGACAGCCAGACCGCGTCGACGCCAAGCCGCGTCAGATAGGGCAGCCGCGTGATGATCCCCTTGAGATCGCCGACGCCGTCACCGTCGCTGTCTTGAAATGAGCGCGGATAGACCTGATAGAAGATGCCGCGTCGCCACCAGTCCCTGTTGTCCTGATCCATCCTATTCCCCCTCGCTCGTGGTCCGCCCCGTGTCCCCGGGGTTGTCCGGAGGTTCAGGGATGACGCACAATTCGGGACGGAAAAATGGCGCCGTAGCCCGGATGCAGCGAAGCGCAATCCGGGGCCACTGGACCGGCTGACGAAGCTCCCGGACTTCGCTGCGCTGCATCCGGGCTACGCCGTTCGCAAGGTGTCTTAGTGGCGGGCCATCGCCAGCTGATAGATGGTGATCAGCACCTCGAACAGGATCAGGAAGACGATGATCAGCTCCAGCCGCAGCGAGCGGCTGGTGTCGATGATGTCGGTCAGCACCTGCGCGGTTTCGGCAACGACTGCGAGCTTGCGGTTCAGCGATTCCGCACGCTCCTTCAATTCATACTCGTCCTCGAGCCGGGCATAGAGGCGCTCGAGCTGCGGCTTGTCCCAGAGGATATCGGGCTTCTCCGACACTTCCACCGGTCCGGCCACGCGATGCCGCACCAGCAGCGCGTTGCCGATGTGCTTGAGGATCGCAACGCGTCCGCGATGGACGCGGCCGCCCTTGGCGAGCTCACGCGCAAGCGGCTCGGTCGTGTCGAAGACTGCCCGGACCTCGCGCTCGTGCCGCGCCAGCACCACGCTTTTCGCCAACGCCTCGCCGACCAGGATCAGCCGCTCCGGCGAGAGGCCCTGCAGATAGATCGGGCCGCCCGGCGGAATCTGATCCTCCTTCTCGGCGGCGAGCTCGATGATTGCGATCTCCTCCTCGCGCCGCGTGAACAGGCCGGTCATGCGCGACTGCAGGCTGCGCAGGAATTCATCCTCCTCCAGCGCATTGAGGCCGATCAGCACGACGACGCCGTAGCGGAACAGGATCGCCACGCCGTTTTCATTGACGCGAAACGCCAGCGGCGTCGTGGCCAGCACGTCGCCGCGCTCGAGACCGGACGTGTTGATGCGGTCTGCGACGAAGAAGGCGCGCGCGGTGGTCCGGGGTCCGCCGAGCGGTGATTTGGAAGCCTGGGTCATGAAGTTCCGGACTGCGATGACTTGAATCATGATCGAGAGCAGCCGCGTACCGGCCCGCTCACGAACTTCTTCTGCTGGAGGTGACCTTATCACGGTCCGTTTTGGGATCACACGCCGGGGCAGCCGCATTTCCAGCGCGTGTTGACGACGTTTCCCGGAAGCCTATGGTGCCCCCATGAACGAGACAACCGACACCAAACCGAAGGCCGGCGCGATCATCGTACCGGTGACGCTGTTCGAGCAGAACTGCACCATCATCTGGCACGAGCCCACCAAGAAGGCCGTGGTGATCGACCCCGGCGGCGACGTGCCGAAGATCCAGGCTGCGATCAAGCAGACCGGCGTGACGGTCGAGAAGATCTGGCTCACCCACGGTCATATCGACCATGTCGGCGGCGCCGCCGAACTGCGCGACGCGCTGCAGGTCAAGATCGAGGGCCCGCACATCGCCGACAAATATCTGCTCGACAATGTCGTCTCGAGCGGCGCGCGCTTCGGCATGACCGGGGTACGCAATTTCGGGCCAGACCGCTGGCTCGATGAGGGCGATCAGGTCTCGATCGGCGACCTCACCTTCGACATCCTGCACTGCCCCGGCCACTCACCGGGCAGCGTGGTGTTCTTCAACAAGGAGCTGCGCTTCGCCCATGTCGGCGACGTGCTGTTCGCCGGCTCGGTCGGACGCACCGATTTGCCCGGGGGCAGCCATCCGACGCTGATCCAGTCGATCAAGGACAAGCTGCTGCCGCTCGGCGACGATGTCGGCTTCATCTGCGGCCATGGCGCCGGATCGAGCATCGGCCAAGAGCGGATGACGAATCCGTTTCTGACCGGCGAGATGTAGCTACTTCATCAGCCCCGCAGCGGTGAGCGCCCGCGTGATGACACCGCCGACATCGACACCCTTGCTCCGTCGCTTGCGCTGCCGATCGCTCTTGCGGCCGGACGCCACCTCCGGCTCGGCCGCGGGCACCGGTACCGTCATCGAGACCGTGTCGGCGCGCTCGCGCGGAATTCCGGTCGGCGCGATATGCGGCTGACGGACCTTGTCGGTCAGGCCGAAGAAGCTCGCGATGTGATAGGACGAGGAGATCCCGGCCTCGATCAGGAACGCGCCCTCCACGCCATAGCGCTCGTCATTGTCGGCAAGCCCGAGCGGCGTGCCATGCGCCATGTCGGCGATGGTGTAGGACTCGACCAAGGTTTCGCCGTCGGCGTTCCACCACACCTCGCGCGGATGGCCGTCGACATCCGCCTTCGACATCGCGGCAAGCGGCAGGCCGTGCACGTCGAGCCACTGGCGGACGATCGCATCGGCGTTGCCGGGGTGCACGGTGCGGTCGGCACTGCCGTGCCACACCGAAATCTTCGGCCATGCGCCGCCATGCGTGGACGCGTTGCGCACCAGACCGCCGAGCTCGGGCGCGGACAGCGCGCTGCCATGCATCATCGCGTGCAGCGCTTCGCGCAGATCGGTGGCGACGCCGAACGGCAGGCCGGCGATGATGGCGCCGGCAGCGAACACATCCGGATAGGTCGCGAGCATGACCGAGGCCATCGCGCCGCCGGCGGACAGACCCGTCACATAGATGCGGCGCGGGTCGATCTCATGCGTGCCGACCAGATGCGCGATCATCTGCCTGATCGACGCGGCCTCGCCCTGCCCGCGCGCGATGTCTTGCGGGTTGAACCAGTTGAAGCAGGTGTTGCCGTTGTTGGAAGACTGCTGCTCCGGCATCAGCAGCGCGAAGCCGTAATGCGCCGCAAGCGCCGACCAGCCGGCACCGTGATCGTAGGACGCGGCAGTCTGGCCGCAGCCATGCAGCACCACGACGAGCGCGGGCGACCGCGCCAGCTGCGCGGGCACGAACGAGAACATCTTCAGATCGCCGGGGTTGACGCCGAATTCGGTCGTCTCGACGAGCGGCGTCGGCACGGCCGGCGCGAGTGCGCCAAGGCCGCCGAACGCGCTCATCTTCGGCAGATGACGCAGAAATTCGACGTTGTTGATCAGGGACAACAGCAACTCCTGAGGTGATTTGGTCTTCTGTGTCACCCGATCAGATAATTGCTGCACTGCAAAATGAAAAGGCCGTGTGCTGTCTTTCCCTGCGGAATTGTGAGAATCGGCGTTAATGCGTGATCGCGCTGCGAGTCGGCCGAAATAGTTGCCGTAGCACCTTGTTTGAGCATCAACTTTTCAGGAATGCGCGCCGCGTGCCGCCGGATTCACGCCGTGGCGCGGCGCATCCATGACAGAAATGCGGCTGAAATGGCGATCGACAGCACAAACAATGCGCATGCCGCAAACAGCGCCAGACGTGCTGACATCGTGCTCTCGATTGCGAAGAAGACTGCGCCGATCGCGGCAACGCCGGCCGCGTTGCCGATCTGCGTCGTCGTGCCGTACATGCCGGAGCCGGCACCGGCGCTCGCGGGCCGCACGCTCGCGAGCACCGCGCTCGACAATGGCGCCATGACAAGCCCCTGGCCGTAGCCGAAGATCATCAGCGCCAGCGCGAGCAGCAGTGCCGACGGTGCCGCGACCACCTCAATTGTCGCGACGAGCACGGCGAGACCGACGATCTGCAGCGCACAGCCCTCGATCAGCACCAGCGTGCCGCGATGCCTTGCGCGCACGCCGCTGTGACGCGAGGCAACCACGAAGGTCAGCGCCAGCGGCACGAACACCAGCCCAGCCTGAAGCGGCGGAATCTGCAGGCCCTTCTGCATGAACATGGTCATGATGAGATAAAAGGACAGGTTGGCGAAGAAGAAGAAAAACACCGCGACCAGCCCGCGCATGAAGGCGCGATCCGACAGCAGCGACAGATCGATCAGAGGCATGCCGCCGCGGCGCGCGACGGACCGCTCGAGCCGTACGAAAGTCGCGATCACGGCGATGCCCACGGCCATCACCAACCACACCCATGCCGTCCAGCCGAGATCGTGGCCGAACAGCAGCGGACCGATCAGGCACAGCAGGCCCGCGAACAGCACGATCGCGCCCGGGATATCGAGCCGCGTGCCGGCGCGGCGCGGCACCGTCGGCATGATCTTCAATGCCGCCGCGATGATGACGACGCCGCACGGCACGTTGACGAAAAACACCGCGCGCCAGCCGAGGCCGGCGAGATCGAGCGTCACCAGCACGCCGCCGAGCATGAAGCCGGCGGCTCCCGCGAGCCCCAGCACGATGCCGTAGATGCCGAACGCCCGCGCGCGGCTGGCGTCTGAGAACAGCAGATGCAGCGTCGCCAGCACCTGCGGCACCATCAGCGCCGCGGTTGCACCCTGCGCGAGCCGCGCGACGATGAGCTCGGGCCCGGACTGCGCGAGACCGCACCACAGCGAGGTCACCGAGAATCCGGCGACGCCGGCGATGAACACGTTCCTGGTGCCATGGATGTCGCCAAGCCGGCCGCCGGTGACCACCAGCGTGGCATAGGCGATCAGGTAGATCGCGATCACGGCCTCGATCTGCGCCGGCGTCGCGTGCAGCTCCGCCGCGATCGTCGGGATCGCGACGTTGACGATGAAGGCATCGACACCGAACATGAATTGCGCCGACACCACGATCGCCAGCACCCACCAGCGGCGGGACGTGTCCGCTCGCGTCGAAACGATCTGGTGCATGTCCTGTCCTGCCCGAAATGACGTTACGGCGGACATCAGCAGATTCCGGTCATCGCTTCGATTACCTGCGAGGTAAGCCCGGGATCACAGACGCTCGAGCCCCGGCTGCCAATTTGCGTTGACGCGCTGGGAAACATTCCGGACGGCGGCAATCGCCGCCGATTTGCGCAACAACCATGCGGGCGCCGCAGCCTCGGAGCATTGCCTTGCCCCGGGGCACCCCGTAGGTTGGCGGAAAGCCCCGATAACAATAGTCCGGAGAGAACGACCCATGGCGCGCCTCAAGTTCGGAGCCTTCCTCGCCCCGCATCACCCGATCGGCGAGCATCCGATGCTGCAATTCCGCCGCGACCTCGATTTCGTCGAGCAGCTCGACGCGCTCGGTTACGACGAATTCTGGTGCGGCGAGCACCACTCCTCGGGCTGGGAGACCATCGCCTCGCCGGAGATGTTCCTGGCCGCGGCCGGCGAGCGCACCAAGCGCATCAAGCTCGGCACCGGCGTGATCTCGCTGCCCTATCATCACCCCTTCAACGTCGCGCAGCGCATGGTGCAGCTCGACCACATGACCGGCGGCCGTGCCATCTTCGGCTCCGGCCCTGGTGCGCTCGCCTCCGACGCCCATACGCTCGGCATCGACCCGATGACCCAGCGCGACCGCCAGGACGAGGCGATCGCGGTGATCCGCCGCCTGTTCAACGGCGAGCGCGTCACCGCCAAGACCGACTGGTTCGAGATGCACGACGCCGCGCTGCAGATCCTGCCGCTGCAGGAGGACATGCCGTTCGTGGTGGCCTCGCAGATCTCGCCGTCGGGCATGACGCTCGCCGGCAAATACGGCATCGGCATCATCTCGCTGGGCTCGATGTCGACCCAGGGCCTGATGGCGCTGCCGCAGCAATGGCAGTTCGCCGAGGACGCCGCCAAGAAGGCCGGCACCACGGTGAGCCGCGCCAACTGGCGCGTGCTGCTGTCCTGGCACATCGCCGAGACCCGCGAGCAGGCGCGGCGCGAGGCCGGCGCCGGGCTGATGCGCTGGCACAACGAATATAACGTCGGCACCCTGATGCGGCCGGGCCTGACCGCATTCTCCTCGCCCGATGAGGCCGTCGACAAGACCGCGTTCGTCGAAGGCGCCGCGTCCACCATCGGCACGCCGGATGATCTGATCAAGATGATCAAGAATCTGGTCGATGTGTCGGGCGGCGTCGGCTCGATCATCGGCTTCGCGCACGACTGGGCCAATCCGGAAAACACCCGCCGCAGCTGGGACATGGTCGCGCGCTATGTCGTGCCCGAGATCAACGGCTATATCGACGGCCTGCGCAAGTCGCGCCAGTTCCTGATCGACAACCGCGCCGTGTTCGAACGCGCCGGCCAGGCTGTGATGGCCAAGATCATGCAGAACGACAAGGCCGCCGCTGCGCTTCAACAAACCGGCCCCGGCCGCGTCGCGATCCCCGCGGTGAATGCGCCGGATCTTGCGAAGGCCGCGGCGAAACAGAAGGCGTGATTTGCGACCCTTCCTGGAGGAAGAAAGAACGCCAGCCCGCGCCACATCCACCGCCGTCGTCCCGGCGAAGGCCGGGACCCATACTCCGCGGCGGGTGTTGTGAACGGGACTCGTCGTTCCAGCATCGCTCAACAATGACCAATCGGGGTAATGGGTCCCGGCCTTCGCCGGGACGACGGCGGGGATGGTTTGCGCTTCAAGACGCCAAACAATGCGGCGTCATCACCCGCACATGCCGCGTGCGAGTGAGACCATTCGGGTGTGTCAAGGTCGTAAGCCTGATGACCTCGCGCAACCAACTCTTCGATCGCGGACGATTTCCCCGTTCCAGACATGCCCGTGATCAAGACGCGCTTCATACTTTTTCCTCGCCCTGAAGGAATCGGCAGTGCGCGATGGATTACTTCCGCCTTCGCCAAGGCTTCGGCGGACAAGTCGCCCCGCTCGCAATGACGGATGCTGCTACCCCGCGCCCTGATCGAACGCCTTGCGCAGCGCGACGTAGCCGGCCTGCTGTTGGCTCCAGTTGCGGCCGCCGGTGATGGCGCCGTCGATCACGAGGTCATGGCCGTTGATGAAGCTCGACTCGTCGCTCGCCAGGAACACCGCGGCATGCGCGATGTCGTCGGGCAGGCCGGCGCGCGGGATGGGCTGCGCCGCCTTGTAGACCTCGCGCATCACGGCCGCGGTCTTCTCGGCTGCTTCCGTCGACAATCCGAGCGCCTTGCCGAAAATGCCGGTGGCGATCGCGCCGGGCGAGATCGAGTTGACGCGGATGCCGGACTCGCCGAGCTCCATTGCCACGCATTTGGTGAAATGGATCACCGCGGCCTTCGCGGCGCCATAGACCATCGACGACGAGAAGCCGGCGAGCCGTCCGGCGATGCTGCCATTGTTGATGATGCTGCCGGAGCCCTGTTTGCGCATGGAGGGCGCAGCATGCTTCATGCCGAGCATGACGCTGCGCACCAGCGTCGCCATCGCGGCGTCGAACCGCTCGACGTCGAGGCCTTCGATGCCCCCGGTCTGCGCCGGGCCGCCGGCATTGTTGAACAGGCAGTCGATCCGGCCGAACTTCTCGACCGCAAGCGCGATCAGCGCCTGCATCTGTTCCTCGACCGTGACATCGGTCTGACGGAACACGCAGGTCTCGCCGAGCTGTTGCGCCAGTGCCTCGCCCTCCGGCGCGCGGCGCCCGGCAATCACGACCTTCGCGCCCTCCGCGACAAAGATCTCCGCCGTGCGCAGCCCGATGCCGCTGGTCGCCCCTGTGATCACCGCGACCTTGCCGTCCAGCCGTCCCATGTCGGTCCCCTCAACTTACGTATGATGTTGCGGATATTCCCCAGCTCCTGCTGCCAATACAAGCACTTGCAAGCCGCCACGGGTCGCGAGGTCCGCCTGTGGCCAGAAGGCCACAACTGCGGTTTTTCGGTCGCAGCGGCCTTATTTTGGGTCGCCTGTTCACGTGAACTGGGACGACCGATGGCGAAGTGGATCGACGATTTCAGGGCGTGTTGGCGGGGCGATGCCCAGCCGTCGGTGCGGCTTGCGGTCGCCTTCGCGGTGCTTTGTCTCGTTTTGGCCACGGCCGCGCGCTTCGGGCTCGCCCAGATCCGGCCGGATGTGTTCTTCACGCCCTATTTCCCGGCAGTGTTCTTTGCCACCGCCCTTGGCGGTTTCCGGATCGGGATCGCGACTGCGCTGGCGAGCGGCCTGCTCGGCGTCGTGCTCAATTTCAGCGGCGCGCACGCCGATCCTGCGCGCTTTGCGCTGCTGATGATCTTCTGGGTTGTGTGCGGCATCGCGATCTGGGGCGTCGAGCATTACCGTTCCCTGGTCGCACAGCAGCGCGAAGTTTCCAAACGGCTGATCGAGGAAGAGCAGTACCGCAAGGTGGTGGTCGACGAATTGCAGCACCGGCTGAAGAACAAGTCCTCGACCATTCATGCCGTACTGCATCAGGCGCTGCAGGACCGGCCCGATGTCTGGCAGCGCATCGACCATCGCATCCGCGCGCTCTCGGCAACCGACGATCTGATCGCGCGGGTCGACGGCTATGGCTGCGATATCAAGGATTTGCTGCGCTCGGAACTCGGGCCCTACGGCCACGTGCGGTTCAACCTCAATGGCGAGCAGCTGTTCCTGCCCGCCAAGCTCGCCGTCTCGCTGGCGCTGATCTTCCATGAGCTCGCAACCAACGCCGGAAAATACGGCGCCTTCTCCTCGCCGCGCGGATTTTTACAAGTGTCATGGACCGTCGACGATGGACGTCTCAACGTGATCTGGGACGAGACCGAGGGACCAGTGGTCGAGACGATCGGCGAAGCCGGCTTCGGCACCAAGCTGCTCAAGTCGGCGCTGCGGCCGTTCGACGGCAAGACCGAGATCAGTTACCTGAAGACCGGTGTTCACTGCACCATGCAGTGCAAGCTTCCGAGCTGTTGATAAGTCGGCTTTCCGGCACACGCGCATGTGTTGATGCAACCGCGCGCAGCGCAATCGCTTTCACCAGCGGTCGCGGCCGACATTGATACTCTGTTAATTACGATTGCCGCGACGGCTTGCGAAAGCCGCCGCGGTCTCATTCTGTCACGGCATTTCGCAGGTCCGCTTAACCAAAACTACAACGGACTTTGCCAAGGTCGGCGCATGCATAGTCTCACCAGACACGATTTTCAGGCGGGCGCGGCAGTGCCCGGCCAAGACGATATTTCCGGCAATGAATTGCGTATCCTGCGCGACCTTCTCCAACTCCTTCCGGCGGGTGTGACCGTCCAGGACGAGCAGGGCCAGATCATCCTGGTGAATGAAGCAGCCGCGAGCCAGCTGCAGCTGGCCGCCAGTGCGAGCCAGGCGTCCCCGGTCGACGAGCGCCACGCCGCCAACCTGGACCTGCTGCGCAGCGGCCGTCCGGTGGTGCTCGAGGAAACGCTCTCCTGCGGCGCATCCAAATACGTGTTCCTGACCTCGCACCGGCCGGTCCGGATCGCGGGTCGCAATCTCCTGATCTCGACCTCGACCGACATCAGCGAGCAGAAGGCGTTCGAGGACCAGCTGTTCCGCTCGGCCTATTACGACGAGCTGACCGGCCTGCCGACCCGCCGGGTGATCGAGCACCGCGTCAACGGCTTGATCCGCGACGATTCGCAAGGCCATTTCGCGCTCGCCTTCCTCGACGTCGACAACTTCAAGCACATCAACGACTATTACGGCCATGCGATCGGCGATGCGCTGCTCGTTGAGCTGTCGAAGCGACTCGGCCACGCGCTGCGCGACACCGATATCCTGTCGCGCATCTCCGGCGATGAATTCCTGCTGCTGCTCAACCCGATCAGCGGCAATGACGAAGTCGCCGAATTCATCCATGTCATGCAGGAGCGGCTGAAGGCGCCGTTCTTCATCGAGGACTCCGAGATCTTCGCCTCGACCTCGATCGGCGTCAGCCTCTATCCGATGCATGGCCGGAGCTACGAGGCGCTGCGCCAGAACGCCGACATCGCGATGTACCGCGTCAAGAACAACGGCAAGGGCTCGACCGCGTTCTTCGACAACAGCATGGAGCGCGAGGCGCTGGCGCGGATGAAGATCGAGCAGTCGCTGCGGCTGGCGATCCTGGAAAAGCGCTTCTGCTGCGCGTTTCAGGCCAAGGTCGATATCCGCACCCAGGAGGTGAAGGGCATCGAGGCGCTGGTGCGGCTGCGCGACGACGAGGGTGTGATCCAGGCGCCGGGCACCTTCATCGATCTCGCGGTCGAGCTCGGCCTGATCGACGAGCTGACGTTCCTGGTGCTGGCGGAGATCGTCAAGTCGATCGACCTGATCAACGACACGTTCGGTCCGACGGCGACGATCAGCATCAATGTCGCCGCCAAGCAGGCCTCCAACCTCGAATTCATGCGCCGGTTCGCGCGCGCGCTCGAGGAGACCGGCTTCCCGAAACGCTTCATGATCGAGGTGACCGAGGACGCGTTCGTGACGCGGTCGCATTTCCAGGACCAGATCCTGCCGATCCTGCGCGGCATCGGCGTCGGCATCTCGATCGACGATTTCGGCATCGGCTATTCGTCGCTGTCGGCGCTCGCCGATATCACCGCCGACGAGATCAAGATCGATCGCTCCTTCATCACCGACATCCATCAGCGGCCGCGCAGCCAGGGCATCTTGCGCGCGATCGAATCGCTGAGCGAGGCGCTCGGTATGACCGTGATCGCCGAGGGTATCGAGTCCTACGAGGAGCTCACCTATCTGCAGGCGGCGACCAAGATCCGCTATGCCCAGGGCTATTACTTCGCCAAGCCGATCTTCCTCGAGGATTTGAAGCCGGCGACGCCGGTCGCCAGCGAAACGCGCGCCAGCATGGCCGCGCGCCCTGCCCAGGAAGGCCGCCAGGGCTATTCGCGCGCCAGCGGTTTCCGGCGGTAAGGGCGCGACGTGACTGCGCTCCCTCTCCCGCTTGCGGGCAGGGGAATCGCATATGGAATGAACCGATTCTTCCGCGCCGTCATGGCCGGGCTTGTCCCGGCCATCCACGTCTTTTCTTCGCGTGGAAACGAAGACGTGGATGCCCGGGACAAGCCCGGGCATGACGAGTTTGTGGGAACTCCGATCGCCTCAAACGGCCATATGCGATTGCCCTGCGCTTGCGGCGGAGGGTTGGAGTAGGGGTTTCACCACGAGTCATAATTGGGGAGAGAGCCCCCACCCGCCGCGCGCTGCGCGCACGTCGACCTTCCCCGCAGGCGGGAGAGGTAAGAACCTGAGACCGCTGCAGATGCGGCTACTTGTCCAGCACCGCCAACGGCTGCACGCCGTTATTTGCGGGGCCGGCCTGCATCGTGATCAGCATCATCGAGACCATGTCGTAATAGCCCATGATGGCGATGATATCCGTGATGCCGCGCTCGCCGAATTTATCTAGCGCCGCCTTGTAGACAGCGTCGCTGACTTTCTTGTCGCGATAGAGCGCGATGCCGAGATCGTACAGCGCGGCCTCGTCGTCCTTCATGCTCTCGGGCCGCGTGCCCTTGGCTATGGCGTCCGCGATTTTCGGATCGAGCCCGCCCTTCATCGCCAGCGGATGGTGCGCGGACCATTCATATTGCGCAGTCCAGTGCCGCGCCGTGATCAGGATCGCCATTTCGCTGAGCCGTGCCGGCAGCGAGGTATTCCAGCGCAGGTACTCCGACAGGTTCGACAGCTTCGGCGCCAGATCGGGATTGCGGATATAGGCGCGGTAGGGCGGCGCGGTGAATTTGGCATTGCGCGGCGGCGCGCTGATCATGTCGGCCCAGGCCTTTTGCGCCGGCGACAGCTCCTCCGCCTTCAGCGGCGCGAAGCGCACGGCGTCGTCGGCCCGCACGGCCGAAACCGACAATGCCAGCGCCGCCAAGATCGCTGCTCCGAATATTGTTCTCATTGTTGTTCTCCCTTTTCGGTGCAGGCGTCTTTGCGCCCTGCCCGGTCGCGCGAGATTAGTTGCCGTCGCGATGGATGCAATGAGGTGCCAGCTGTCGTTCGGCGCCGGCAGCCGGTGAAGCGCCTCGTCACGGCAGGCGCGCGGTTAGGCCACACCTACCGCAGCGCCGGGCGGCGGCGTATATAAAGAGCAGTCCCAAGCGGCGCGAAGGTGTCAGCCATGCAGCCTGTATCTATCCTCCTGAACATCCTCTGGATCCTGATCGGCGGCGCGTGGATGGCGTTCGGCTGGCTGGTCGCCGCCGTGATCATGGCTGTGACCATTATCGGGCTGCCCTGGGCGCGCGCCGCCTTCAACATCGCCGTCTACACGCTGCTCCCGTTCGGCTCGCGTGCGGTGCGCCGCGATGAGGTGACCGGCACGTCCGACATCGGTACCGGACCGCTCGGCGTGATCGGCAATCTGATCTGGTTCATCCTGGCCGGCTGGTGGCTCGCGATCGGCCATGTGATCACCGCGATCCTGCTGGCGGTGACCATCATCGGCATCCCGTTCGCCTGGGCGCATCTCAAGCTTGCCGGCATCGCGCTGTGGCCGATCGGCAAGGTGATCGTGCCGGCGTGACGCTGGCCAGGCCGTCGACGGCTAGTGTCCCGAATCCGAAGTTCGCATCATTTGCCGCACCTTCGGAGCGAACTTCGGATTCGATAAGGACACTAGCAAACTTCTGATTCTAGTGTGCTTTATGAATGCGAAGTTCGTGAAAGTGGCTGCCGCGAAATCGCACGAACTTCGCATTCAGCACACTAGAGCCAATCCTTCGTGGTCTGGCTGCAAGCCTGGTAGTCGCGCCGCCAGACGAAGCCAGCGCCACCACACGGCGGGCGCGGGCGCGAGGTGGCGGGACACTCATTCCTGACCCGCGCGGCGGTGCCCCAGCCGTCGATCACGCAGGCACCTCGTGAGGTCCTGTGGCAACCGTCACCGCATCCCTCTGCGGCGTTGGCCGGGGTCAAGCCGAGGAAGGCACCGGCTGTCAGAAGCGTGATCAAACCTGCTCTCATGATGTTCTCCATCGAGCTGTCGGTCGTGCTGCTCCATTCGCGGTACAAGCGTAGGCGATCTCTGTGCCGCTTGCCACCGATTCCGCGCACAAATTCTGGTGTCGGGGGCTCAGCGCGCTGCTTCGCAGCCGGGGATGTCGAATACGGCGGTCAGGCCGCAGGGCGAATTGAGCATCTTGCCGCCCGCATGGCCGACGCCGGGCACATCCCACACGCTGTGGTTTGGCGCGCCGCCGTCGCGGGCCTGCATCACGGCGGCATAGGAATGCCCGCGCGCGTAACGGTACGGCCCCTCGGCCTCCGCCATGCAGGATTTGTCGAGCGCGGGATGATTGGGGTTGGTGTCGAGCGTTCCGAGCAGATAGATCACGCGGCGCGCGACATAGGCCTGCTCCAGCGCAGCCGGCGAAGGCTCGGCAAGATAGGGCGGGCGGTCGTCCATACCGAATTTCCAGCTGTTATAGCCATGGCAGTTCGCCGCGATCGCGGGCTCCGGCCGCTCCTTGGTGAAATAGGCGTAGGAGGACGGATTGGCGACCACATAGCGCACGCCGATGCCCTCGCGCAGCAGCGCCTGGTCGCCCTTCACCGCGATCGCATAGCGCTGCACCACCTGGCCGCCGCCGGAATGACCGAACACGACGACCTGCTGCAGGTTCGGAAACAGCTTGCGGTCGCCGAGCTTCGCCAGGATGGTGTCGAGCGCCTCGAACGAGCTCGCCGCGCTCGGCGCGAGCGCAGGCTCGCCGCCCTGCCAGCCATAGAGGCTCCAGCGCAGCGTCTCCGCCGGCAGCTTGAAGGCCTCGACGTCGGACTCGATCAGGAATTGCGGCGCGATCATCAGCGCATGCTCGCCGGCATCGCCGGCCGCGGCCTGCGCGCTCAGCGCCGCGCGAAAATAGTCGTCGGCATTGCGCAGCACGCCATGCAGCACGAGCACCGCGCGCGTAACATCCGGCAGCGGGTTGGACCAGTCGGCCGAGAGGTAGAGCGGAAAGCTCGCTTTGCCGACGGCAATCCGCGCATTGGCGATCTCCTTGACCGGTTTCCGGTCGCGCTCGGTCTGTGCCTGCGTCGCGGACGCCGCGGGTACGTGCGCCGCCGCCACGACGAGCAATGCCGCGGCCGCAAGCCAGGCCCGGTGATGCATGGTTCGACTCCGTTGCTGCCGCGAGCTCGGCTGGATCATGGCGCGTCAGGCGCAGATTCACCCGTGAATTTTCGGAAAGCTTCCGCACCCGCGCCTCAGGCCACGAGCCGTCCATGATTGTTGGCGGCGAGGATCGGGCGGATCAGGCGGCCGAACCGCTCGGCCTCCTCGTCGTGCAGATAACCGGACAGGCAGAAGGAGTGGCAACCGGCATCGATGAACTGCTGCAAGGTCGCGGCGCATTGCGCGGGATCGCCGACCACCGCGATGCCGGCGCCGGGCCGCACCTTGGTGATGCCGGTCCACAGATGCGGCATCAGGAGATCGCCGTAGTCGCGCGCGAGCTGCTGCACGCGCTGGTTGGCCTCCGAGCGATTGTAAAGCGTCTTCATCTCCTGCTTCTGCCGCTCGGTGGCGTGGCGCACCAGCTGGTCGGCCGCCTCCCAGGCATCCGTCTCGTTCTCGCGGCAGATCACCTGCAACCGCATGCCGAAGCCGATCGCATCCTCGCGGTCATGCGCCCGCGCCATCCGCCGGATCTCGGCGATATTCTCCGCGATGCGTTCCGGCAGGTCGCCCCAGAACAGATGAACATCGGAATGCTTCGCCGACACCTCCCAGGCCTGCCGCGAGCCACCGCCGAGATAGAATTTCGGGAACGGCTGCTGAAGCGGCCGCGGCCTGATATGCGCGCCGGAGATCGTGTGAAACCTGCCCTGGAAATGCACCGGGCCGCGCGTCGTCCACAGCGCCTTGACGATCGAGACCTCCTCCTCCATCAGCGCGTAGCGCTCTTCTTTGGGCTGACGCACGCCCTCGGCCTCAACCTCGCTCTCGTTCTGGCCGGCGATCAGATTGATGCAGATCCGCCCACCCGACATCTGGTCGAAGGTCGAGATCATCTTTGCCATCAGCACCGGGTTGATATAGCCGGGCCGCGCCGCAATCAGCGGCTTGATCCGGCTGGAGCGCGCCGCCATGAAGGCGCCCGTGATCCAGGCCTCCCAGCACACCGAGCCTACCGGGATCAGCAGATACTCGAAGCCGGCGTCCTCAGCGGCCGCGACCACGCGCTCGCAGAGTTCCGGCGAACCGGCGATCTGGGCCTCCATCAGCCCATAGGCCGTGGTGTCGCCATGCGTGGGCAGATACCAGCCGAATTCCAGCGGACGCATGGGCAAACTCCCTCGAAAGACGGCCTTTTTTCGCGGCCTGTCATATTGTCGGGAGGCAGTTTACAGCCCTTAACCAGTTGGACAACGCCGTTGCCGACGCGGAGCCAATCAGCTAAATGAACCCCTGCACGCACCCGTAGCTCAGCTGGATAGAGCGTTGCCCTCCGAAGGCACGTGTCAAGCCGGCAGATGCGACAGGCGCGTCAGAAAGACGATTGAAATACAAAGGCTTGCGAAGGCGGCGCGCAGGAGCTCAACACCTGCCAAAGCTCGCGTAAGCACTGCGTAAGCAGTCAGCACCCGTAGCTCAGCTGGATAGAGCGTCGCCCTCCGAAGGCGAAGGCCACACGTTCGAATCGTGTCGGGTGCGCCACTTGCGAACAAAACTGGGCACTCCGGCCGATGCAGCACCTGCGCGCAGCTTTGTCCTGCTTTTATGCAATTCTGGAATGAGATCACGGCGGTGTCGACGCGACGCTATTCAGATCCGCTTTCGCAAGCCAGGCCGGAAAACAGTCGTCCTCGTCGATCAGCTCTGAAGGCACCTGAGAGGGGCTGGAGTCCGTCAGACACAGATCCAGCCTTCGACGTAGATCGTCGGCATCAAAATCCGTTCCGATAAAGACGAGCTCCTGCTTGCGATCGCAATATCTGGGGTCCCATGAGGCCGCAAGCTCGCGGCGCCATTGGTGATCGCTGGGCCAGAGTGCTTTGCCGATCGCTGACCACCACCAACTTCTTCCAGTCGTCCGCACCAGGGCGCCACTCTGACTGAGCTCGCCGACCCATCGGGGGCGGCTTGCAAGCCAGAAGAAGCCTTTGGCCCGCAGGATTCCGTTCCAGGGACTGGCAAGGAATTCGGAAAACCGTGTCGGATCAAACGGGCGCCGGGCGCGATACACGAAGCTCGAGATGCCGTACTCCTCGGTTTCAGGCACATGATCCTTGAACCCATCGAGTTCTCTCTTCCAGAGTGGATGCATCTGCGCCCGTTCGCCGTCAAAGCGATTAACATCGAGCAAATGCCGAAGATCCAGGCGCCCGAAGTCCGCCTCAAGGATCGTCGCGTCGGCATTCAATCCACGCACGATCGAATATGCTGCGCGGCGCTGCTCGATGCTGGCCGACGAAATCTTGTTCAGGATGATGGCGTCGGCGAATTCGATCTGATCGACCAGCAGCTCGACAATGGTGCGCTTATCGTCGGGCGAAACGGCCTCTTTCGAACTCAGAAATTCGCGCGACCAGAACTGGTGCGCAATTTGCGCCGTATCGACAACCGTGATCATGTTCTCGATCGAGGCAACGTCGTCCAGGCTGAAACCGAATTCATCTCGATATGCGAACGCGGCGGCGATCGGCAGGGGTTCGGAGATGCCGGTTGCCTCGATAATCAGGTTGTCAAACCGGCGCTGCCCAGCAAGCTTCCTGACCTCGTCGATGAGGTCGCCGCGAAGCGTGCAACAAATGCAACCATTGCTCAGCTCGACCAGCGTCTCCTCGGTACGGGACAGCTGCGCCGTTCCCGACTTGATCAACGCAGCATCGATGTTCACCGCCGACATGTCGTTGACGATGACCGCGATATGCCGTCCGGCCCGGTTCACCAGCAATTCGTTCAGCAATGTGGTTTTGCCGGCGCCGAGAAATCCGGACAGGACGGTCACCGGAAGCTTTCGCCGCATTGGTCTCGCCATCGAAGATGTCTTCCGTCAGGGGTGACAGCGTGCGTCGCAGAGTCTTGCCGCCTCGCTTGATGCGGCAAGACATCGCTTGAGCGATAAGCGCTGCGAACGCGTAGGATGGAGCGATTACTCCGCAGCGATAGCTGCCGGCGCCGGAGCAACGTCCTTAAAGACTGCCGTGCTGTTCGCAGTTTCGGCCATCACCGGGAAAATGAATCCGCATTTGACGCAGGGTTGGGCGAGGGCAGCCTGCTCCTGCGCGACATCGAACGCCGTATCAGAGATATGGGCGCAAGCCGGGCACACGCGAATGAGCCGCGCATTCTTGTATTCGAAGTTGACGATGATGTCTTCCATGATCGCGCCCGTGCGGACCGCCCACTCCTTCGCGTGCTTGTGGTAAGTGTCCATGTGCCAGTCTTTCAGGGCCTCGAAGCTGGTCCAGAAACTGACCTCGTTGTACCAGTGGGGATCGTCGGGATGCACCCACCACGTCAGATGCAGAAACCCGGGAAGCTTCTTCAGATGGTGGCGAACGTTGGAGAAAACCATCTGGAATTTCTTGTAGCCGTCCTCGCTCGAAAACCGCACGCGCTGCATGCTTTGATAAACTGCCATGGATAATCTCCCTTGCAACGGCTTAGGCGGGAGGAAGCATAGAGTTGTTTTTGCGGAACGCTTGGACCAGTGGCACGATTTAGAATTGGTCCAGGCAGGGGACGACGTCGGTTCAGCGCGTGCGTCGGCCCGCTGACTGGCCTCATTTGTTTTTGCCGACGTGGCCCTTCCGGTATTGCCGGTGCGCATGGCATTGCTCGCCACCGTCCAGACGTCGACATACCGAGAGCCGCGCTCTCGAACTCCCAGACTGCCCGACCCGCAGGGTCGGGCACCCTTTTGGCTGACGAAGCAGTACTTGTCTTGTTTGTTAGCCCGCGTGGTCCTTGATTGCCGCAGCGACACGCGCAATCGCGTCCCCGATCTCACCCTCCGACAAGGCAGTATAGCCAAGAACAAGCGACCGGTCGCGCAACTGCGCCTTGCCGTACTCGTGGGCGGCCGCCTTGGAAAGTGGATAGAGCCCCACGCCTCGGCTGAGTGCGAGACGCTGTATGTCGTCCGCCGCTGGCAGGTTAGGCGGCACCGTCCACATCATGTGCATCCCGCATTCGCGGCCTGAAAGCACGCCGCCTGGGAAATGATGGTCGATCGCCTCGATCAGGGCATCTCGCGCGGCCATGTACGATCGCCGGATACGTCGAAGGTGCCGGATGAACGCTCCTTCCTTCAGAAAATCCGCGACAACCACCTGTTCGAGCCAGGGCGCGCCATTGTCCAGCAAGGACTTCACAATCCGTGCCTGCTCAAGCAGATGGCGCGGAAGCACCGCGTAGCCAAGCCGGATTCCGGCGCCGATCGATTTCGAAAACGTGCCCAGGTAGATGACGTGTCCCCGGCGATCTAGCCCGGCAAGTGCGGTCAGCGGCGGTCCGTCGTAGCGGAAGTCGCTGTCGTAATCGTCTTCGATGACATAGCTTCCGGTTTGATACGCCCAGCTCAGCAGATGCAGCCTGCGGTCGAGGCTCATCGTGCAGCCGGTTGGAAACTGATGCGACGGTGTCACATAGACCAGACTGCCGCGAAACCCTTCGAGCTGCGAGACGATCATCCCATAATCATCCACCGCAACCGGGTGGATGCGGGCACCATAACTGCTGAACAAAAAGGCTGCGCCCTGATAGCAAGGATTCTCGATCGCGACGCTGGTGTCCCCGGTCCCGTCGAAGAACACACGAGCCAGCAGATTAAGTGCCCCCTGAATGCCTGAAGTGATCAGGACCTGATCGGCTTCCGCGTCGATGCCGCGCGTCGCTTTCAAATGATCGGCGATCGCCTCGCGCAGTACCGCAAGCCCGCGCGGATCCCCATATTGGGTTTGCACGCCGTGCGCAAAGGCCAGATGGCGCGCGGTGGCGCTACGCCAGAAGCTCGTTGGAAAGCTATCCGCATGGGGACGTCCGACAAAGAAGTCGAACCGTGGCCGCGCGCGCTGTTCCGTCCAAAGCTCAGGTGCTCGTCCTGAAAAAGTTGGATTCTTTCCGAGACAAATGCGTTGCGTCTTCGATGTATCGGTCGCGTAGCCGCTCCGAATCAACACGGCCGCGTCCGGAAGCCTGTCGTTGACGAAGATGCCGGCCTTGGTACGCGAATTGATATAGTCTTCGGATGCAAGACGCTCGTAAGCCAGCACCACCGTGTTGCGGGCGATGCCCAGTTGCTCCGAGAGAGTTCGCGAGGACGGCAACTGTTTTCCGGCTTTGAGCGTACCGCTCAGGATCTGAGACCGGATCGATTCATAGATCTGGATCTGCAAAGGTCGTCCAGCCGCACGGTCAATGCTGATCAGGAGTTGCATTGAGGGCCTCTCGGTCTGGACCCATCGAAAGCTCAGCTGGGAGCGCTATCGGTGTACCACATCGTTTCCCATCCCGCCCCCATAGTCAATCTGACCTCACCCACGATTTGATCCGGGTCGAGGGGCGCGTCTCGAATCTCCGGCGCAGATCAGACGTCTGATCGCACCGCAATAATTCGGGAAGGTCCCTATGATCAGACATATTTAGCTGAGGAGCCCAGCGAGGAAGTAGGAGACTGGACTACTCAAAAAACTCTCGACTGGCCCATTTCTCAAACTCCATTTCGTGCCTCCATAAGCTGCGATTTGAACTCTGAATGCAGAATTCGAATTCAGGTCGGCCATAATTAAGAGGAGGAAATGACGATGAACGTTGTGCAGAAAGTATCCGCCGCAAAATCTCTGGAGCTCTTCGTCGGGAATCGAAATGATAATCCAGCGAAGGATAAGTGGACTGCGTTTGAGTGGGATGATCCCCTTCATGGGAAGCAGGTCAAGGGTGACCTCATCGTGATCCGGCCTGAGGGCTCAAGTGGCTCTCTGCTTTCCGGTCTATGGCGAACCAGCCCGGTCTCGTCAGGTTGTCGTCCCGACGGTTCATGCAACGTCGTCTATTCCGCTCCGGTAGGGGATGAGACGATCTTGATACTGGAGGGGGAGGCCCACATCACGGTCACCAAGACCGGAAAGAAGCATCACATCAAGGCCGGAGACATCATCAGCCATCCAAAGAATCTTGATGTGACCTGGGAAATCCCGGCTCCATTCCTGAAGAAGATGTGGGTCATTTGGGATAGCCCGAACGTCGCGACCCCGGCGGACGCGATTTACACGGGTAACATCACCGGTGATGCCGACAAATGGGTTCCTTTCGAGTGGAACGAGCCCGTGCACGGCCCCTCAAAAGTCGGCGAAGTACAGGTCATCCGCAAAGTCGGTTCAACCGGGACCCTGATGTGTGGTTTGTGGCGCACCGGAATGACCTCGCCCACCCGTAAAGCCGATGGGTCGTCCGAGATGAGGTACTCGTCACCCATGGGGGATGAGACCTTCTTCCTGCTGGAAGGCGAAGCTGTCCTCACGGTGACGCAAACCGGGAAACAGTACCATATCAAGGCGGGTGATATCGTCGGCCAGCCGAAGAATCTGGATCTGCATTGGTCGATCAAGACGCCCTTCCTCAAGAAGTTCTGGGTCATCACCGATGCAGAGCTTCCGAAGAGCTGAGTGACCTCGGTAATCACAGCATAGGCCAGACAGGCGGATTGCGGATTATGCGCGCCGCCTGTCTGGCGCTCGAAATGGAGCCAACTTCACTCGATCTGCTTGGGTGAAGTGCGCGGATGCCCGCTTGAACGAGCAGATTGAAGCGCTGCTCATGGACCAAAAATATAGGCCTTCGGAAAAGATATTGGACGCTAGCTCGGGGCACGCGCGCTGCTTGCGCGGCCGTTGGCAACAGGTCCGATGTCGCCGCAATCAACCTGGGAGGAGAATCGAATGGCAAAAAAATGTGAGAACTACATTGATGGGCGCTTTGTCAAAGCATCTCGAGGCGACACCGTCGATGTGATCAATCCAGCAAATGGCCAGCTCGTTGGCGTCGTGACCGATACGCCGGTAAGCGAGGTGGATGAAGCGGTCGCGGCTGCCAAGCGCGCGCAGCCGGCGTGGGAAAAGCTTCCAGCGATCGCGCGGGCAAGCTACCTCCGTCAGCTCTCCGCCAAGATTCGCGCGAACGTGGACCGCCTGGCGCTGACGATTACAAAGGAGCAGGGGAAGGTTCTTGGCCTCGCGAAGCTCGAGGTGGCGTTTACTGCGGACTACATCGACTACATGGCTGAATGGGCACGCCGGATCGAAGGCGAGATCGTTTCGAGCGATCGGCCCAACGAGTCGGTGTTTCTCTTCAGAAAGCCAATCGGCGTGACCGCCGGGATCCTGCCGTGGAATTTCCCCTTCTTTCTGATCGCGCGAAAGATGGCGCCCGCGTTAGTGACGGGAAATACCATCGTCATCAAATCCAGCGAAGAAACCCCGATCAATGCGTACGAGTTTGCTGAACTCGTTGCGGAGACGGAGCTCCCGAAGGGTGTCTTCAATATCATCAGCGGCCGCGGGGCCAGCACGGGCAATGCGCTGGCGTCAAATCGGGATGTGGGGTTGGTGAGCTTTACCGGCAGTGTCCCCACCGGGGTTCGGATCATGGAGGCTGCGGCCCGCAATCTGACCCGCGTCAATCTGGAGTTGGGCGGCAAGGCTCCTGCCATCGTGATGCGTGACGCTGACATCGATCTCGCTGCGAAGGCGGTTTACGATTCCCGCGTGCTCAACACCGGGCAGTTGTGCAATTGCGCCGAGCGGATCTACGTGGAGCGCGGCGTGGTAGACCAGTTCGCGGAGAAGGTGACTTCGCTGATGAAAGCCACGACCTACGGCGATCCCCTGGTTGATGAAGGTGTGTCCATGGGGCCGCTCACCAATCAGGCGGTTCTCAAGAAGGTCTCCACGCTTGTCGAAGGCGCGAAATCTGCGGGAGCGCAGGTGCTGACCGGAGGAAAGGTCTCCAATCGGGACAAGGGTTTTCACTACGAGCCCACGGTATTGGTGAACTGCAAGAGTGACATGGGCGTCATGAAGCAGGAGATCTTCGGACCAGTGCTCCCGATTCAAGTCATCGATGGGCTCGATGAGGGGATCGCTCTGGCAAACGACTCAGAGTACGGCCTGACGTCCTCGATATTTACCAGGAACATCAATTCCGCGCTTCAAGCGAGCAGAGAATTGAAGTTCGGCGAGACCTATGTGAACCGCGAGCATTTTGAAGCGATGCAGGGCTTCCATGCTGGCAGACGTAAGTCTGGCATTGGTGGTGCAGATGGAAAACACGGACTTTATGAGTACATGGAGACGCACATCGTTTATATGCAGGGCTGATGGTCGGAACCAATGAGGGGGAAAGCGATGACGCCCCCGCGGACGTCATGGCGCCAGCTCCGGGGAGATCGTTACCAACCTGCAATTTGGCATTCAGGAGGCCCACAAACGTAAGCCCCGGATCAGATTGCTTGACATTTTGATCTCGCAGGTCGGTCCAGTAAATCACCTTTCGCTAGGGTCGCGGCGTTCACCGGATTCTTGGGATTCGAAAAACGCCGCGACCGATAGTTCGTCAATCAGTACCTTGATGCTTCTAGCGCACCGCGCCGCGTTTACTTTCTGATCTTCGTCTATTCCTGCGGTCTGGGGTTGTCGCGCATCAGCGGTTCACAAGTCGCGGCGGGTTTGCAAATACGAGAAGCGCTCCGAGCACCAGGCCTCCGGCAAGTAGCATGATCCCAACATCTGTGCTCCCCGTGAGTTCTTTGAACCAGCCCAGAAGATACGGGCTGACGAAACCCGCAATACTCCCCACAGAGTTCGCAACGGCGAGTCCCATCGCCGCGGCACCACCGCTAAGGATGGCTGGGGGTAAAGTGTAGAATTGCGGTATGCAGGTGAGAGCGCCCATGGCAGCGATCGTGAGTGCAACCAATGCCAATACAGGATTGTGGGCGTAGCTCACGCTTAGCATGAGGCCGGCGGCACCAACCAGCGCTGGAAGAGCCAAGTGCCAGCGGCGTTCTTGATGCCGGTCAGAGCTACGAGCAACAAGAAACATTACAACCAAGGCGCCAAAATAAGGGATGGCTGTTAACATTCCAACCGAGAGCGGGTCCTTCACGCCGCTCTCCTTGATGATGCTCGGTAGCCAGAAGCTGAGCCCATAAAGTCCCAGTGTGAAGAAGAAATAGGTGATACTCAGGAGCCAGACACGGCCGTTTAGCAGACCATCGTGGAAGGAGTGTAGTTTCTTTTCCCGCGTCTCGCGGGAAATGTCCGCCTTGATCTTCTCCTTCTCGATGCCGGTGAGCCAGTCCGCGGAGTCGATGTGATCATCAAGGTAAAGATAGCACACGATTCCGAGTATGATGGCCGGAATACTTTCGAGGAGGAACATCCATTGCCAACCCGCCAGTCCCGTGGAGCCGTGCAACTCGCTCATAATCCATCCCGATAAAGGCCCTCCGATAATGCCCGAAAGCGGAATACCCGCTAAAAAGAGGGACGACGTCTTGCCGCGCTGAGACGATGGGAACCAAATCGTAAGGTAGTAGAGAATTGCCGGGATG
Organism: Bradyrhizobium sp. USDA 3315; assembly: GCF_054056795.1. Classification (NCBI taxonomy): domain Bacteria; kingdom Pseudomonadati; phylum Pseudomonadota; class Alphaproteobacteria; order Hyphomicrobiales; family Nitrobacteraceae; genus Bradyrhizobium; species Bradyrhizobium sp. USDA 3315. The sequence goes on from NZ_JBSRYP010000001.1 coordinate 1,606,194, forward strand.
AAGCCCGCCTCTGCCGCTCCCAGTAAAAACCGGAAAACGTAGAAGCTCATTGGCGTCTTGACGAGCATCGTCAAAGCAGAGATCACGCCCCAAGTGATCATGATGCGGCTGATCCAGAGGCGAGGGCCGACTCTGATCAGAATGAAGTTGCCAGGAATCTCGAAGATCACGTAGCCAATGAAAAAGATCCCAGCCCCCAGGCCGTAAACCAGTTCACTGAATCCGAGCTCGCTCAACATCTGGAGCTTGGCGAAACCAACGTTCACTCGATCGAGATAGGCGACGACGTAACAAGTGAGCAGAAATGGTATCAATCGCCACATGACTTTCGTGTAGATCGCGCGATCATCAACTGTCGTCGCGCTCGCATCTTGCGCAGTTATATCCGTCATTGCTTCCTCCTCTTGCTAATCGCTACAGTTTCTCTTTGTTTGCGCTGCACTACTCGCGGCCGTCTGATGCCACGCGGTCTCGCCCGAGCCTCATGAGCGCCCATCCCGCGCCGGATATTCCCTGCGCGGAAGCCTGAGCCGGTTTGCGGCCCCGCCAGCCGGTCGTATGCCGTGAGCGGCACCGAGCCGCATGGCTCTAATTAATTTTTGGTCTTGTCGACCAGCGCGCCCTTCTTGATCCAGGGCATCATGTCGCGGAGCTTGGCGCCGACTTCCTCGATCGGGTGTGCAGCGAGCTTGGCACGGGTCGCCTTGAACGAGGTCTGGTTGACCTTGTTCTCGAGCATCCAGTCGCGGGCGAACTTGCCGCCCTGGATGTCGGCGAGCACGCGCTTCATCTCCGCCTTGGTCTCGGCCGTGACGATGCGCGGACCGGTGACGTACTCGCCATACTCGGCGGTGTTGGAGATCGAGTAGTTCATGTTGGCGATGCCGCCTTCATAGATCAGGTCGACCATCAGCTTCACCTCGTGCAGGCACTCGAAATAGGCCATCTCGGGGGCGTAGCCGGCCTCGACCAGGGTCTCGTAGCCGCCCTTGATGAGCTCAACCAGGCCGCCGCAGAGCACCACCTGCTCGCCGAACAGGTCGGTCTCGCATTCCTCCTTGAAGGTGGTCTCGATGATGCCGGCCCGGCCGCCACCGATGGCGGAGGCGTAGCTGAGGCCTAGATCATGGGCATTGCCGGAGGCGTCCTTGGCGATCGCGATCAGGCACGGTACGCCGCCGCCGCGCTGATATTCCGAACGCACGGTGTGGCCGGGGCCCTTCGGCGCGATCATCAGCACGTCAAGGTCGGCGCGCGGATCGAGCAGGTTGAAGTGCACGTTGAGGCCGTGCGCGAACACGAGCGCCGCGCCCTTCTTCATGTTGTCGTGCAGGTGCTCGCGATAGATGTCGCCCTGTAGCTCGTCCGGAGTCAGGAGCATGACGATATCGGCGGATCTGGCGACCGCTGCTACATCCGAGACCTCAAAACCAGCTGCTTTGGCCTTGACGACGCTCGTCGAGCCCGGCCGAAGGCCGATCACAACGTTCTTCACACCGCTGTCCCTCAGGTTGAGGGCATGAGCATGTCCTTGACTGCCGAAGCCGATGATCGCGATAGTCTTTGCCTTCACTAGGTTGGTGTCAGCGTCGGCATCATAGAAAACACGCACGTTTTGCTCCTCCTATTGATTGGTTCGTTTGTTGGAAATGGCCTGACAGGAAGGCTGAATCTATCGGATGTGCGCCAGACTCACGTCCAGCTATTTCGCAGGTCGAGTGAACTGTCAGAAAGGCCGTCCTCGACCGCTCGGTGGACACAGAGCTGACGCCTTGATCTGGCGTGCCGATGGGCGCTTGTGATGAGCACAGGCTTGCCGGTGTTTGGATCGATCGGGGCTCGGCGACGCGTGAGCCCCGAATAATCCACTGCAAGTTCGGCTATGCAAACATATCGGGTTGGTGTTTCGCGATGTGGTCGTACAGTGGCTGGAAGTGGAGCCAGCCAATGAATGAGCTTCCAACGTGTTCTCGGCTGTAGCGCGCCCGATCGGGGGTTACAAACGTTGGCTTGCTGCCCGCTGCTTCGGCCGCGAGTTGCGCCTTGCAGCATTGCTCGAGGGCGATGAACCACCAGGCGGCATCGTCGATGCTATGCGGACTCGAAGTCAGCAGGCCATGGTTTTGGTGAAGCACAGCGCGGTGATTTCCAATCGCCTCGGCGATGCCAACGCCCGACTTCTCTTCGACCGCGACAGCGCCTGCATTTTTCCCGATGACTACCTGGTCCTCGAAGAAGGCGCAGGCGTCCTGCGAGATCGGATCGATCGGCCGTCCGGTGGAGGAGAAGGCGGCGCCATAAAGCGTATGAGCATGACACATCGCCATGACTTTTGGGTTGTGTTCATGGACCGCTGCGTGGAGCACGAAGCCAGCACGGTTGATGGCGTATTTGCCTTCCTGGACCGTGCCGGAATGGTCGGCCAGAATGAGACTAGATACGGTCACGTCCGCGAAATGGACACACATCGGATTGGTCCAATAGAGGTTGGGAAATTCCGGATCGCGTACGGTTAGATGACCTGCGAAGCCGTAGTCATAGCCGTACTTGGCGAAGACCCGGCAAGCGGCGGTCAGATGAGCCTTACGGTAGGCGCGCTCTTCGCCGACATTCTTGAATTGTGGAAGTTCGGGAAAGATCAATCCCTCCTGTTCCGGCTGGTAGATCGAAATCCGGCCTTTGGAGAGAGTGATCTTTTCACCGCGGCCATCTTCGGTGGCAGTAGATGGTTTTTCCGAGATCTTGGTGTCCAGCATGGGGAGCTCCTTCATCAATACCGAAGATGCTAACCCTCGCCCGCAGTGCGTTCAGGATACGCTATGCCATAACACTCATGCCGTGGCGTAATTAATCGGCCTGGCTCCAAGGCGGGCTGCGCAAGGCGTCAGCGAGGTAATCTATGAAAACACGGACGCGAGCACTGAGGCGTCGTTCCGGAAGATAGACTGCATGAATAGCGGTGCCATCGTGCTCTTCAAATTCAGGAAGGAGGCGAAGCAGCCTACCATCGCGGATTGCCGGTAGGGCAAGGTGCTCGGCCATCCGCATAACGCCCACGCCCTGAAAACACATCTCGGCCAGTGAGAGGCCGTTGCTGCTGCGGAAATTGCCTGCCGCGATGTGGTCTCGTCGTTCGCCTTCGATACTGAATGGCCAACGATTCAGATGCTCTTGTGCGCCATGCCACTCCAGGCAGTTATGGTCCTTGAGTGCAGCGGGCGTCGGCGGGGCGCCGCGACGTCGAACATAGTCCGGCGCAGCGACGACGATTCGCCGAAGGTCGCAGAGCTTGCGTGCCCTCAGTTGAGAGTCACGCAGTCTCCCCATGCGTACGGCGACGTCGAAATTGTCGTCGATCAGACTGACGATCGTATCACTTAGGGAAAGATGTACCCTCACTCGGTCATGGGTGGCTAGGAAGCCGGGCAGCAACGGAAGGACCTGGTCAGTACCGAAGGCAAGGGGGGCGCTAACTCTCAGGTCGCCTGCCGGGGTCGACTGTCCCGCAAAGGCGTTTTCGGCATCATCGAGCGCTGCGAGGATCTCTCGGCAGGTGGCCAGATAGCGCTCTCCTTCTGCGGTGAGGCGATGCTGCCGAGTAGTTCTGTGGATCAGTTTGGCACCTAGCCTTCTCTCGAGCTGCGCGATGGCACGGCTGACGAAAGGCTGCGAGCTCTCGAGCGCGTAGGCGGCTGCCGTAAAGCCGTTGTGCTCCACGACGGCCCGGAAGATCTGCATTTCCAATAGGCGATTGTCCCTCATGGCCGCTCCGATCTGGAATACCGGATTCCTATTCCCCGTTCAGGTGGCGCCCAGTAGTATGGGCAAAAGAGGAGTTCTATCATTTGAGTCATGCTCTCACTGACGCGCCCCTTCTGACCGATTCGGTATACCACCGGCTGATCGAAGAGATCGTGGACGGCAAGCTGCCGCCGGGCCAACGTATTCGGCAGGCAGCGCTCGCCGAACGCCTGGGCGTCTCCCGAGCCCCAGTCAGTCACGCCCTTCAGCTCCTCAAACAGCGCGGGCTCGTGCGAGAGGCTGGCAAGATGGGTGTCGAGGTCGCTCCCGTCAGTGCGGATAGAGTTCGGGATCTCTATCAAATTCGGGCTCGTTTGGATGGTTTGGCGGCTAGGTTGGCTGCGGCACGCGTGAAGGTCGGCGAGTTGCCGACCGCAGACCTCGAGCGCCTTCGACGAGTGTTCGACGCAGGCGCTATAGCCACAAGCAGTACGTCGATGTCGCAACAGGTGCGTGCCGACGTGGCATTTCACCGGGAAATCTATGACATCTGCGGTAACTCCTCTATCGCGGCCACGATGGATCCCCTTTGGTTGCACATCCAGCGTGCGATGGTGTTGGTGCTCGAGGCCGGCCCGGAGCGGCAACGTGCATGGGGTGAGCATCGCGTCATAATGGGCGCCATTCTCGGTGGCCAGCCGGAGGAAGCTGAAGAGCTCGCTTTCCTTCATGCCGCCAACGCTGGCTCTTTCACAGAGAACAGGCTGCGCGGAACGCGTTAGCCGATTCTGCCGATCCCTCGCATCAGTCCCAAGATTGGTTGCGCCGTCTTCTCCGAGGCGGCCGCGCAATTCCTGCTGCTCGATACTCAATTGGAATTCCAAAATTAACGAGGCTAACTTCAGTTTTTTTATTATAAATCATTGTGTTGATCGAACTTCAAGAAATCTATTCCATTTACTATGAGATTTTGGTATTCCAAATTAAAGCGGACCTCACCGGTCGGCCGCGTTTGCAACAAATGAGAAGGAGAACGGGAATGGACGCCGCAACAAAGCCACTGGCAAAGCCCGCATCGAGCGGCGCCCCGTCAAAGCAGCACATGCAGTCCTACGGCGGCTACTACGCGAACCGCGTGCCTCAACACGATCCCGAACTCACGGAGACCAACCCAGGCACCCCGATGGGTGAATTCATGCGCCGATTCTGGCACCCCATCTGCATGTCAGCCGAACTTACCGACACGCCCCGCTTTCTGAAGATCCTGGGTGAAGAGCTGGTCGCATTCCGTGACAAGAGTGGCCGCGTAGGCGTGCTCCACGCGCATTGCGTTCATCGCGGTGCGAGCTTGGAATATGGTCGCATCGAAGACCGCGGTATCCGTTGCTGTTACCATGGCATGGTGTTCGATGTGGACGGTACTTGTCTGCACGTTCCCTATCCGAAGGGCGAGGAGAAGGAGGCGGAGAAATTCGCCTGTTCGATCCGTCAGGGCGCCTACAAGGCGTTCGAGCGCCATGGGCTCGTCTTTGCCTACATGGGACCCCCAGAGCACGAGCCACCGTTTCCTGAATGGGAAGGCAACTTCACTGTTGCTGAAACGGACGAACTCGTGCCCTACAGCAACTGGCAGCATTGCAACTGGCTTCAGGTGCAGGATAACGCCGCTGATAACTATCACCCGACCGCCCTGCACAACGGTACCTTCGTGGTAGACGGTCACTATCAGGGCACCACGTTCAACGAGGTCGGTGCAGCCTCCATGGAGGTCGCGCCCGACATGCAATTTATTCCGGTGCAAGATGGTCGTAGCCTCGCCTGCGCCGGAGCACGCCGCGTCGACAAGGATCGCCTGTTTGTCCGCGTCCAGCACCAGGTGCTACCCAACTTGTCGCTCCACGCCTACACCTCGGAGGACGGTTCGGCGCGCAAGCACTTCAGCCGCTTCCACATCATCCGCTGGACGGTTCCTGTCGACGACGAAAACAGCAAGATGATCGGCTGGCGCGTGATGGGGCCTGGTATCGACACCCGCGGCATCGGCGACAAGTCGCTGGTCGGCTATGAGACGATTGATTTTCTGGAGGGGCAAATCGCGATGAGGCGCCCCGAACGCTTCGGCAAGTACAAACTGGAAGATCTCCCGCCGATTCCGTCGAGTCATCGTGAACGTGACAACTACAAGGAGTGCCAGTACGCGCCGGGCGACTATGAGGCGATCATCAGTCAGCGTCCGATCGCGGTTCACGCGCTTGAAAACCCGACCAAGTTTGACGCTGGCCTCTATGCCTTCCGCAAGATGTTGCGCGACGCGTTGCGCGGGACCAACCTAGCGGCATCGGCGGACGGCTTTGCCGATTGGTTGCGCGCAGCAGGGGGCGCTCCGTACAGCTATTGCTGCGGCAACGTGTTTGATGTGCCGGAGGCCGAGGATATCAATGAGGAGGTCGCGAACCGCCGGCGCATTTCGCGCGGAATCGTCGCGCTGCTCACTAACAGCGACAAGTTGCCCAACAAGGAGCGCCGCGCCTTCGTCATCGAAGGCATGGATAAAATCGAACGTAACCTCGGAAGAACATGACCGGCGCCGCCCACACATGTGGTGCCTGTGTCTTGAACTGCGCTGGTCGGTCGGGTTCGTCCCGGCCACCAGCTGGAGTAAGCGCCATGAATAGCCCCTCACAGTTGCGCAGGCCAACTCCCGCCACAGACACACTTGAGCTCCTGGTGCGACAAATTCGCTTCGAAGCTCTCGGTGTTCATTCCTACGAACTAGTCGATGCCAAGGGGCGCCCACTCCCCGAAGTCACCGCGGGCTCGCACATTGATGTTCATTTGCCGAACGGCATCGTACGGCAGTATTCACTGAGCAATGACCCAGCCGAACGACACCGATACGTCTTCGCCGTGTTAAAGGACGAGGCGGGACGCGGCGGTTCCAAGGCATTGCATCACAACGTGCATGTGCAGGATGTGGTGCGGATCGGCTATCCACGAAATAACTTCCACTTGGACGAAGCAGCCTCCAAGTATGTCTTGCTGGCCGGCGGGATCGGCATCACGCCCTTGAAAGCAATGTGTCACCGCCTCGAGGCGATCGGTGCGAGCTACGCGCTACACTACTGCACCAAAGGTCCCGAATACACCGCGTTCAAGGACGAACTGGCCAACTCTGGCTTGCAGCGCAAGGTCCACCTTCACCATGACGGCGGTGACTACAACAAAGGCCTGGATATCGGGGCTCTGCTTAGGACGCACGAGAAAGGCACACAGATCTACTATTGCGGACCAGCCGGCTTTATGAAGGCCTGTTCCAGTGCGACGGCGCACTGGCCGAAGGGAAGTGTTCATTTTGAGCACTTCGCCGCACCCGTCCTCCAGATATCCTCGAATGGCGCAACCCCGCCAGTAGCGGGCTTGGACGAATTCGATGTGGAGATAGCGAGCTCTGGACGCAGAGTGCACGTTGCCGCCGAACAGAGCATTGTCGAAGCACTCACAGGCGCCGGAATCGAGGTGGAAACCTCCTGCGTCTCTGGGCTCTGCGGCTCGTGTAAGGTTCGCTATCTGGCCGGTGAACCAGATCATCGCGATTTCATCCTCAGCGATGCGGAAAAGGAGACCTATCTCACAGCCTGTGTCTCGCGTTGTCGGACGGGGCCCCTTGTGCTCGATCTTTGAGACGTGGGATCGGCTCTACCGCCTTCGCTCTGTGAGTTGGTGAGGCCAGACCTCTATTTGAAACACGATAGTTAGCGTGAAAACAGCGACAGGAGAGATGCGCACCTCAGCTAACGTTGTGCGCATCTCCCACTTGTCGCGGCATCGGGCCCACCGTTCTGCCTCGAAGGCTTTTCAACCGAAACCTTCAACTGCTGGGTAACACCGTCGTCGTTTGCGCGACGGCGATCTTGCCCGACAGCAAGCTTGGCGACGCCGTGTCCTATGCTCAGAACTAGTGGAATTATCTGGCGCGATACACCGAAGATGGCGCCGATCGACAACAATCTTCTGGAGCGCGACATCAGGATTTTTGAAACTGGCAGGAAGAGTTGGTTGGTTACTATTGTTTTTCTCCGCACGCTTTGGCGTGCATTCCGCCCAACGTGCGTCCCCGAGCGCGCGAAATCGTAGTTTGGTGTACAAAATCGTGCAAATGGCGGAGAGAGTGTCAGTCAATCCCCATTGAAATATAAGCCGCTTTCCTTTTCGGCACATGCGAACCCACGATTCTGGCTACCGATAAGTGGTCCATTCGATAGCTTGGATCGATGCGTGTAGAGCCATGGCGCGGTTTCGCAAGGAGGAGCGCAGGCCTGCAGACCAAGCTGGCGGTTTGGTCAGCGACCAGAAGAGTCTATCGGACTGGGGGGCGCTTCAGAATATCCTCCATGCCGTCATGCGGCCGTGGAATGACGTGAGCCGACACAACCTTCCCGAGCTGGCCGGCCGCTGCGGCACCCGCGTCGACTGCAGCCTTCACCGCACCGACGTCACCTTGCACAATGATCGAAATCAGGCCTCCTCCGGCTTGTTGCTTTGTGACGAGCTTAACGTTGGCGGACTTCACCATAGCGTCGGCAGCCTGAATAGCCGCGACCAACCCGTTTGTTTCGACGAAGCCCAGCGCCTGCAGTGCCATTGCCTACTCCTTGTTTTAACGCCCCAGCACAAAGCGAAGTTCGTCACGCCGCCCAACGGGTACGACGAAGCGCCGGAAACCCATTTGATGCAGTTTGGCGAGCATTTCGCCAGGCATGCCGCCCCCCTCGACTCCGAGGGCCGCGCCTTGGTCTGCGGCGGAAGCAGCGGCCGCCAAAAGGTCGGTCACATACACCGGAAGCTTGCGGAACGGATTGGCCGGAATGAGCTCTTCCTTGGCATACTGATCAAGCACATCCAGCGACTGTTGGACCTCGATCGGAAAGCCGCAGACCGTGCGGACGATGTCGGCAACATCGATCCAGATCGGCGCCCCCGACTCGACGAAGTGCAGGACATTGTCGAGAGCCATGACATTGTTGATGACAGCGCCAGCACTAAGGCCGGCTCGTTTGGCCTTTTGCTGGAATGCTCCGAGCTCGGCGGCGCACGAGATGCCGCCGATCAGGACACCCACTTCCTTGCCGTTGGCAGCGGCAGATATTCCGTCCATTATAGCCTGCAGGTAGCTCGATGAACCTAGAGGCAGGAAGAACCCCGCCGGCAGCTCCTCCCAATTGTCGATCAAACGGCGCGCCCGGTCCGAACTTACGCGAGGGAGGCGCAACCACACCGGGATATCCGAGGCTCCCGCTAGAGCTGAAGAACAAGCATCGTGCACGATCGAACGAATGCCGTCCGCCACGCCGCGCAGCGAATCTGTTCGCCCGGCCGCTGCCGTGAGTTCAACAAATTTGGCAACGCTTCCGTTCGCGATGATCAGATCCGTGATGCTGACCAGGTTTCCTGCCCGTACGCCAGCATTGACGGACTCCGTCAGCTCCTCACTCGACTTCGGGGAGGTCCAGACCGTCGCCCTCGACCTTTCATCAGCCCAAAGAAGCAAATTTTTCAACGACGGCAGACCCGCGCCGGCCGCCTTGAGCTTGAGAGCACCGGCAAATACTTTTCCGGTGCTGCCGTCCATCGAGATCTGCGTGCCTTCAGGGTATGTCTTTCCCGCGATGGTGAACGTCTTCTGATTGAGATCAACATCGATCGCGTCACAACCGACGATGCAAGGACGATCAAGCGCTCGAGACACGACGGCGGCATGGCTCAGCGCGCCGCCGCGCGCGGTTATGATCCCATTGGCGGCAAGCATCCCCCGGATATCCTGAGGGCTCGTCGTCGGACGCAGCAGAATGACGTTCTCGCCCGCAAGCGCGCGGTCAGCCGCCCGATCCGCGTCGAGAACCGCGGCACCGCACGCATGCCCCGGCGACGAGCCTAATCCCTGCGCAACGAGCGTCGCCCGTGCGAGATCCTCATCGTCGAAAGCCGGACGCGAAACCTTTCGAACTTGATCCGGAGTGACGCGAGACAGGGCCGTATCCCGATCGATGGCGCCCTCCTCAACCAGATCCTCGGCTATTTTGATAGCCGCGGCGGCCGTCCGCTTGGCCGGGCGCACCTGCAGAAAGTAGAGCTTCCGTGCCTCAACGGTAAACTCGATATCGACGGCATCGACATAGAGAGCTTCGAGCGTCTTGCTGTGCCTTTCGAAGGCCTCGCGCAACGCCGGGTCGAGAGCCTTGGAATCAGAAAGGTCGATTGGCGTATGCGTTCCCGAGACGAGATCTTCTCCCTGCCGACCAATCAGATATTCGCCGTAGAGCGCCTTCCGACCGTCATTGGGGTTTCGGGTGAAAGCCACACCTGAACCGGAGTCATCATCGGCGTTCCCGAACACCATCGCTTGTATCGTCACAGCTGTTCCCAGATCGTCTGAGATTCCATGATGCCTGCGGTAGGCTTTTGCGCGCGCGCTGTCCCAGGACCGAAAGACGGCCTCGATAGCTTGCTCAAGCTGGCGAAGGGGATCAGAGCTGACTGATTCACCCGCCGCCTCGATATGGTCGAGGATTGAGCGCTCCAATGAATCGAAACTTGCTCGATTGAGGTCCTTTCGCGCAGCCACCTCGGGCGCCTTTACGGCCTTCATGAGCTCAGCCGGGTCGAGCCCCAAGACGATGTCGCTAAACATGCGCCAAAAGCGCAGCCAAGTATCAAGCGCGAAATCGCTTCCCCCGGGACCGCCTGCAAGTTTCAATGCTGACGCCGACGTCAAACCAAGATTGAGGACGGTATCCATCATTCCAGGCATGCTCACAGGCGCGCCGGATCTCACGGAAATGAGCAGCGGACGGTTCTTGTCGCCGAACAAGCGACCGGTTTGTGCTTCTAGGCCACGGATCGCTTCATGCGCTTGCGTAAGCAGCTGTTGTCCGATCTTTCCCCCGTTGGCCCGGAATTGGTGGAAACCTTCAACACCAATGACAAAGGCCGGAGGAATCGGGATACCGGCGCGCGCCATCTTCGCGAGCCCGCTCGCCTTCCCGCCGAACCGCATCGCGTCCTCGACGTCGCCGGCGGTCACATCTCGAACGAAACTGTCACCCATCATGCTGGCCGTCATCTGTCTGTTTCACGTATCCCGTGGCCGACCGATCACTGAGAGAATATCCTCGTGAAATTCGAACCAGACATTGTGAACGGAATCGAGCGTGGGCTTGCAGACATAGTCCTTCTCGCCCTGGTCCACGAGCGCGACGCTTGCGCCGAAGCGATCCACGTAGGTGTGATAGCGCGGGATCAGCGGTGTCAACTCTCCGATGTTCTTGATCAGCCGCTCCACGGTCTTGATGAGGCGCGCCTGAATTCGGTCATCGCCATCCGCCGATTGCCACTCGCTGACCTGCTTGATGAACTGGTCATTGATCGTCTCGAAGCGGTCGTACCACGCCAGAACTTCTTCATTGGATCGCAGGGTCCCGTAGGCGGTCGTATAGTATTCGTGCACGGCGCTGGTGCCGTCCGGCAGCAGCAGATACTTGCCTTCGGCCACCATTAGCAGCCCTTTGTCTGCTGCAGCGTTGAGTACGGCCTCGGCGTCCGAGGCGGCGACGCCAACGGCGCGCGCCAGCTCGTTGGCGGATGCCATCTTCTTCAAATGGGCGCCGTTCAGCACGAGAAACTCTTGTTCGCTTAATGCTGTCATCATCCGTCCAATCGATACGGTGCCGGACGTCGCGTGAAGCGGCGTCCGACGTCGCGTTCTTGGCTATTTCCAGTAGTACTTTGATCGGCTGAGGCTGACATTGTCGGGGAACGGAAGATAGCCCTCACCCGAGAAGATCTTCTGCGGCACCGTCGCCTGAGCAAAGCCCCGCTTCACGATGTCGTAGTAGTAGTTGGAAACCCGCTGGTCGATCTCCCAGAACTCGTAATCCTTGCAGGCCTTGTCGTAGGTGCCGGCCAGGCGCAGATGCGGCAGGATCATGTCGATGTAGTACACGTACATGCCGTTGGTGATAAGGGTACGCCGGGACATCCGTGAGAACTTCGTATAGAGCTTGAACGTAGCCTGCTGGATTCCCTCAAGACGCTTGTCCAACTCCGAGATCTTGACGGGGTAGACCTCGCCCATCGGCGTGTTCCATTTCTCACGCACGAAGACCGCGCCGCCGACGATATGCTCGATGTAGTTCTTCGGCCGCGTAAACGTCGTCGAGATGTCGTTCACCCGAATCTCCGAAAGATTCATTTTGTCGGGATCGATGACAAGGCACAACGTGTAGCAGTGTGGCACATTCTCGTGGTCGCAAACATCGCTCCAATCAAAGGCCTCCTCGTTGGTAAAGAGGTCGCGGATGATCATGATCTTGCCGTCGGGAAGCTCGTAAGGGCCGGTGTCGCCCAATCCCAGTCGGCAATCATAGTGGTCGAGGAATGACAGAAGCTCTGCGGCGGCATTGAAGCGCACGAACGAGTCATGCTTCTCGCTGCCAGGTTCGAAGTATTCGACCTGGCCGACGAGCTTGTCGAGGATGTCCTTCTCGTGGATCTTGCAGCGATAGCGGTCTTGGGAGTTCAGGATGTAGCCATCCTGGCGCTTGCCCCAGAGAACACGTTGCATGAACTTGAGGATGATGTTGCTCTCGCGGACGTAGTCCTGCGGCTGGATGGCTTCGAGCGCCAGCAGGCCGCAACGTCCCATGCCGAAGCCGACCGCTCCGATACACCAGTCGTGGACGCAGTTCACCTTCGTGCCGATCTCGCGACGGGCCGACGCACCGATGTCGATGATGCCCTGGGCGCCAACTTCATTGGTCGTCATTTCTAGGATTTCGGGCCATCGATAGAACTCGTGCATGAACGCGAGGATTTCGTACTCCTGGCGCGGGATCATGCCGGACACGCCCTCGGTCGCGCGCATCACGAGTACGTCCCAGATGTTCCAGGCCAGATAGTTGTTGAGGTCATTCAGCTCGTCGACCGTGAACTGGTCGCGCAGGACGTCTTCCTTGCTGACCTTCTCGAGCACCTTGCTCTTTGCGCGCTGGCGTAAGATCTTGTCGCCAAGAATGCCGTCGGGCACCGGATCCAAGCCCTTGAAATTGCCTTGGTACACGAGATCCTGAAAACGCATGCCGTCGTCCGCAGACTTATAACGGTCCTTATAGGTAGACATCGGTTTCCTCCTCGATTGCGATTATATTTGGAATTGATCAGCTGACGATGGCGATCCGACCGGTCTCCCTGTCCTCGCAGTGCAGCTGGACCTTCTTGCCCTCGAGGGCCTTGATGATGGCTGCGAAGTGCGCGTCGTTGTTTCCGCCGGTGACGTAGCGGGAGTCGCTGTCGGTCAGGTAGGTCGTCATCACGCAAGGCATCTGAAATTCGCGCGAAAGAATCCCGAGATGGGACTCCGGCGCGCCAGACATCGTGATCACGCCGATCGCGCCCATGCTAAGGGCCGGCGCAAGGAAGGTCGTCGTTCCGCCCTGAACGAGGAGAATGTGCTCCTTCAGCTTGCCACTCTGGATCAGGGCGATGACAGACTTCGGATCCGGAAGATACTTGACGGTGCCGGACGGCGTCTTTTTGGTCTCGAAGCTGTTGTAACCTTCCGCGATGTAACTCATTTAAGCTCCTCCCTGTGTGTTGACGTGGCTGATGAATTGGTCAGTGGAACAGCTGTCGCTCGCCGCCTCGCAGCCGGCGAAGGGTATGCAAAAGGAGATTGTCCGCATCCCTGACGCGGGCGCTGGGAACGTCGTCGCGTGCCGGAGAGCTTCCGGCGCCACACGTCGTGCGTTCGCCGAGCGCCTCCGTCGCGGCGAGGCGTCGGCTTCGTCGGACGGCCGCTACTTCGGCGAGCTCGCTATGCTGGCAACTGCAATTGCAGTGCGAGGCGCCGCTTCCGCAGCAAGCGCCGGGCTCGGTCACCGGCACGATCGCGCAACCTGAAGCAAAGCCGTCAGGCAGCAACTGTGCCACGAGCTCTTGCGGCCATACGGCGACAAATTCCGCGCCGGCGGCGCGCAACTGTTGCTCGGAATGCATGCCCCAAGCGACGCCGATGGCGCGAACGCCGCATTCCACGGCATGACGAACATCGCCCACGGTGTCTGTGATGAGTGCGATTTGATCCGCGCGCGGAGCCTCTGGCTCATGGCCCTCCCGGTAAGCGGGCGTGCAATTGCGGCTGACCAGATAGGAACCGTCCACCAGAAAGCGCCGAACGCAGGCCCGCTTGTCTTTTTCGACATCGCCGCCGAATACGTGCGAGAAACAATGCGTCAGTCCTTCGCGATCCAATATGCGTCGGATGGTGGCGACGGAATTGGAGGATATCACGGCGAGTGAGCAGCTTCCGGCGAACGCCCGCACAACGTCCGCCATTCCCGGGACAAACTCTGGGTTGTATTCGCGTTGCAAGAGGTCAAGGAAATGCCGTGCCGCCTCTTCGGCTCGCCGCCCGTCGCCACAATGCTTCTGAAGCCCATGAAACATATTGTCTTCGAGGAGACGGAAGAATTCGGACTGGCTGTTGATGCCCAGCCCGAGGGCGGCGTTCGTCTTGGCGAAGACCCGCCACGACGCTTCCCGGGTCTGCACCAGCGTTCCGTCGAGATCGAAGAGGACAGCAAGCACCTCTTTCATCTCGCTTCTGCCATCCCAGCGCGGATACGGGTCTCCGGCGCCGCGTTCAGCGCGGTCAGCTGCGGCATCTCGAAGAAGTCCTGGATTTCCCCGTAGCCGGTCAGATTCTGGCAGGTCCACCGCGCCAAGGCGTTGAAGGACACCATGTTGGGCCAGCACTGCCAGGGAAAACTGGTCAGTCCCTTGCCGTGCAGCTTCCACTCCCGGTCACTGCTGTCGGTCAGGACAAGATCGACCTCATCGGCATACCGGTCGCGCGACCTCTTTGTCGTGCCGTAGGCCGCTTTCAGACCGAAGATCTTGCTCTTTTCGACCACATAGCCATGAGCTAGGGACAGTTCGCGGCCGTTCGTCTTCGGGTCGAAGCTGAAAATGACGTGGAAAGCGAGATCTTTCGAGAAGTGGGCGTGCAACCAGCTCATGTTGGGCGCGCCACGCTCGGGTCGAGGGCCCCAACTGTGATCCATGGTCGAGATGCAGTCGATCGGAAACGTCTCGCCGCGTATGGCGACCCTTCCCTTGAAATGTCCCGTCTGGTCGAAGTGACCGTTATAGGCCGTCCCCCAAGCGAACTTGCCGCCCTGTTCGGCTTCTTTGAGGGCTTTCGCCTTCATCGGGTCCATATCGGGATCGTGAATATCGAAAGGAAGCATGATCGAACGATAGTTAACGTCGATCAATGTGCCTTCGCCGTCATCATACCCGATGTGCCAATCCATATTCGGGCGCAGGCACTTGATGCCGAGCGAATTCTCGAGCTTGAACGCGCTGAGATCGCGCGGCTCAGGGATCGGCATCGACGCTCGAAGATCGCAGAAGTCAGCTTCCCAAGGGGTGTTGGCAAACCCGGAATTCATGCAGATCGTGGAGCTGACGATACCCAGGTTGGGACGAAACAGCGCGTAGACGCCGATATTGAGTTTCGCCTCGGCGTTGAAGAACCCAAAAAAGTTCGTCTCCGCCCAATTCGGGACGCCCGCGTCCGCCTTGTGAAAATGGACGTCTTCGTCTTGAATCATGCTATTCCTCCCTAGCTGGCGCTCTTGGCGGCACCCTCTGCGAGCACCGTCATCATCCGTATTTAAAATGCCCTTGCCATGGGCGTCCAAGATAAATCGGCCGGCTGTTTTTTATCCGGGCAAGAGAATGACGCCGCGCAGCTAGACCCCCTAGTGTTCACGAAAATGGCGTCAGTCGAGCGCCGACAATCGTGTCCAGGGAGTGCGCTATGGAGATCGGGCGTGTAGTCGGAACCGTTGTTTCCACGATCAAGTCGTCCGGCCTGAATTCCTACAAACTGCTCGTCGTAGCCCCCGTCGAAGTGGCAACGGATGCGGCTACGCCTGAGGGCGCCACGACTTATGTCGCAATCGATCTCGTGGGGACCGGTGAGGACGAGATCGTACTCGTGACGCGCGGAAGCGCTGCGCGCATTCCCGACGCTTCCAACGTACCGACCGATGCTGCGATCATTGCGGTGGTCGATACAGTTCAGATCGGCAGCAAGAATGTCTACTCGAAAGCATGACCGGCAAAATCGCCCGCCGAACAATACATCCCAACCAAAGCAAGGAGACGCTCAAATGAATACGACGCCAACGACCGGTCAACCGAGGGGAGCCCTCGGTCTTGTCGAGACCAAGGGGCTCGTGGGAGCCATCGAAGCGGCCGACGCCATGGTGAAGGCCGCCAATGTGCGGCTGATCGGGCGCGAACAGATCGGCGGGGGCCTCGTCACCGTGATGGTACGCGGCGACGTCGGCGCCGTTAAGGCCGCCACGGATGCCGGCGCTGCGGCAGCCGGCAAAGTCGGAGAAGTAGTTTCTGTTCACGTCATTCCCCGACCGCACGAGGATGTCGAAGGAATTCTCGGCAAGGGCTGACCGCCATCTCCCATCTGATTCTCAAAACTCCAATGCATGAGTGAGTCCATGGGCGTGGCAATGGATCTTGATTCCGATTTGGCGGGCTTGGCGGAGGCGCGCAACAAAGCGCGTCAAGCGCGGGCAGCCTTCCAAGCGTTCGCTGGCGCGGATCAGGAAAAAGTCGACAGCATTGTTCGGGCGATGGCGGATGCCGGCACGGCCGCTGCCAAGGAGCTTGCCCGAATGGCGGTCGACGAGACCGGGTTTGGCGTGTACGAGGACAAAATCCTGAAGAACCTCTACAATACCAAATTCGTCGCCGCGTCGATGCTCCCGATGCGGACGGTGGGAGTTCTGTGGGTCGACGAAGTCAACCGCATGACGGCCGTTGGGTCTCCGATGGGCGTGATCGCGGCCATCATCCCCGTCACAAACCCAACTTCCACGGTCCTATTCAAGTGCCTGGCGGCCGTAAAGTCGGGCAACGCCATTGTATGTGCACCGCACCCCCGCGCCGTGCGGTGCTGTGTCCGGGCGGCAGAGATCATGGCGGAAGCCGCAGTCAAGGCCGGAGCGCCCAAGGGCCTGATTTCGTGCCTTGCACTACCCACTATTCAGTCAACGGGAGAGCTCATGCGCCATCCCGACGTCTCCGTTGTGCTCGCAACCGGAGGGCCGGGAATGGTGCGTGCGGCGTATTCAAGCGGTAAGCCGACATTTGCCGTCGGCGCCGGCAACGTGCCCGTCTACATCCATCGGTCGGTCAAAGACGTGAAGGAAGCCGCGCTGATGGCTATCACGTCGAAGTCGTTCGACAACGGCACGGCATGCGTCGCCGAACAGTCCGTCGTGCTGGATGAGCCGATCGCCGACGCGGGTATCGCCGCGTTCGCAGCCCAAGGAACGTTTTTTCTGAACGAAGCGGATCAGAAACGTTTGGCGGAGATCATCTTTACCGACAAAGATGAACTCAGGCCGGAAGCGGTTGGCTTGTCGGCCAAAGAGCTGGCCCGTCGAATCAATGTTGGCGTTCCCGGAGACTGTAAGGTTCTCGGGGCGCAGTTGGCACAAGTAGGCCCACAGGCACCGCTGTCGCGCGAGATCCTCGGGCCCGTTTTGTCCTTTTACCGCACGGCAGACCTCGCGGCAGGGTACGAACGCTGCCGCCATATCCTCGCATTCGGTGGCGAAGGCCACACCCTCGGTCTTCACTGCGAGGACGATCAGGTCATCGCCACCATGTCGGCCCTTCGTGCCGGACGCATCGTGATCAATACGCCAACTCTGTTTGGCGGCATGGGCTATAGCTGCGCGACCGACCCATCGTTTATGCTCGGCACCGGCACCTGGAGTGGATCGATTGTCTCCGACAACGTCACGCCACTTCATCTGATCAACATCAAACGTATCGCGCATGAAGTGCGTCCGTGGCGCTCGCTCTATCAGGCGAACATGGGGATCTAGCCATGCTTGCGCGCGTCAAATCGAGCATTTCAGCGGTCAACCACGAAACAACGGCGTTTCTCGAATCGGCAGCAGCAACCTTTCGTGCTCCGTCCTCCGAAGCTCCGGTATCCTTCGGTGTGGATCTCGGGACTGCGACGATCGTTTTGACCGCCGTGGATGGAGCCGGGCGTCCAGTCTATTGGGATAGTCTTCCCTGTCAGGCCGTGCGCGACGGCGTCGTCGTCAATTTTGGAGATGCCGTCACCGCCGTCAAGCAGCTAAAGAGCTCGGCAACGACCGCATTGGGGGCGGAGATCGGCGCCGCCGCAACAGCGTTTCCTCCGGGCGTTCCAGAGGCCGAAGCTCGCGCGTGCCGGTATGTCCTCGAAAACGCAGGTATCACCTGCCGCCAGCTCGTCGACGAGGTGTCTGCCGCACGAGCGCTGCTGCGACTGGACAATGGCGCGATTGTCGATGTTGGCGGAGGCTCCACGGGTGTCGGCATCGTGGAGAACGGCACGATCATCGCCCTCGATGACGAGCCGGGCGGAGGTCATCACCTCGACCTCATCCTCGCCGGCGCGTTGCGAATTTCCGTTGAAGATGCTGAGGAACGCAAACGCCTCGGCAAGGAGGATTACTCTCACATCCTTCGTCCAGGCGTTGAGCGGATCGCGACCTCAATCCTCCGGCAAATCAGAGACCGCGACGTTCGCTCCATTCATCTTGTGGGCGGCGCGGTCCGGGTCCCTCACGCGGCATCGATCGTCGCTGCCTTCTGCGGAATTGAGACCTGGGCTTATCCACACTCAGAACTCGTCACTCCTTTCGGAATCGCAAAGAGCTAACCCAATGGATTTCCAACTGCGAACATACGCCTTCATCGACAGCATGCAGCCCCAGGCTGCCGCGCATGTCGCATCCACCTGTCAGGGGGATGTGCCTGTGGCCGGGATGTCTGAGCTTTTCATCGAGGTGGCACCCGGCAACGAGATCTTCCGGTGCGCCGACATTGCGCTCAAGGCGGCCGACGTGCGCCCGGCGCTACAGATCATCGAACGCGAGTTTGGCCTTCTCGAAATTCACTCCCGCACCCAATCGGAAGTGCTTGCGGCAGGTCAAGCCGTCCTCGACTACCTCGGTCTCAAGGAAGAGGACCGTGTGCGGCCGACGATTGCGTCTTCGCAATTCGTCACAAACGTCAATCCCTATCAAGCTCAGCTCATCAACAAGTGGCGCAAGGGCAATCTGCTATTGCCGAGGTCGAGCCTTTTCGTGCTCGAAGCGACGCCCGCGGCCTATGTAACGCTGGCCGGCAATGAGGCCGAGAAGGCTGCCAACATCAGCTTGATCGAAGTCCGCGCGGTCGGCCGGTTCGGCCGGCTGTTCATCTCTGGCACCGAGAGTGAAGTCGAAAGTGCGGCGAAAGCTGCGGTCGCCTCGCTGGAGGAACTGGGAGGAACGAAAGTATGAGCGTCGTTTCTGTTGCAGATGTCGAGCGTGCTAACGGCGTTCTCATCATATCTGCGAAGGATATTCTGACGCCGCTGGCGGCCGACCGCGCCAAAGAGCTGAACATCCGGATCGAACGATCCGGTTCGCTGCGGAGCGCTGCACCGCCTGCGGCGTCACCCATGCCTTCGATCCCGCTAGCTCCTTCGCGATCCGCCCCCGCGGCCAAACCCTCAGTGAGTCCCGGTTCGCTTCAGCTGGGCGCGCTCTCGGGCTCGCTTTATCGCCGTGGGGCACCTGTGCCCCCGCAAATGCGCGTTGGGGGCGAGCCGAATGCCGCTACGAACGACGATCGACCGCGGGCAGCGGTGATTGGCGCGGGGCATGTCGGGGCCACGACCGCGCTCCGGCTTGCTGAAACCTCTCTCTTCTCGCGCGTGGTTCTCGTCGATATCGTTCCCGGCCTTGCCGCCGGGTTGGCCCTCGACATGTGGCATAGCTCGGGGCTGCGAGGATTCACAACCCGCATCGAAGGAAGCACCGATCTCGCGGCGCTCGAAGAGGCGCGCTACGTCGTCATGACGGCTGGTCGCCCCCGTCAGCCCGGCATGAGCCGCACCGATCTCACGGGTGTGAATGCAGAAATCGTTGGAGGCGTCGCGGACGGAATTCGTCGTTATGCGCCAAACGCGGTGGTGGTCGTCGTGACCAACCCGCTCGAGGAGATGACCCATTTGATGGCCAAGCTGTCCGGGTTCGCCGCCAACAAGGTCATCGGGATGGCGGGCGTGCTCGACAGCGCACGCTTCTGCTCACTCATCGCGCTCGAGGGCGTCGCGAGGCCCCAGGATGTCGATGCGATCGCCCTCGGCAGCCATGGCGCCGAGATGGTCATTCCCCTAAGCCTCGCGACTGCGAACGGTCGACCGATCGAGACGTTGATCGCCAAGGATCGCCTGGCTGCCATCGTTGAGCGCGCACGGGACTCCGGCGCTGAGGTCGTCAAACTGCTCCAAAAGGGTAGTGCCTATTTCTCGCCAGCCGAGTCTGCTGCCTCGATGGTCGCAGCCATGGTGAAAGGCAGCAGCCCCATGATCGCGGCTTGTGTGCAATCGGGAGGAGCTTACGGCGTGGCGGACACGCGCCTGGGTCTTCCCGTCCGTCTGGACGCAAATGGTGTCAAGGAGATCGTCACACTCCCACTCCGTCCTGAAGAACAAGCTGCGCTAGCGGAAGCTGCCCGCAGCATCGCCAAACGCATTTCCGAATTGGGCTGATATGCGCGCCATTGTCTACCAGGGTCGCGGGACTGTCGCCTTGCAGGACGTTGCTCCGCCGCAGGTGGAGCAGCCTGGAGACGCTCTGGTACGCGTGGAATTGGCCGGCATCTGTGGCACGGACCTTCACGTGACTGCCGGCGACTTCGCGGGCATCCGGCCTGGTGCAATTATTGGCCACGAGTTCGTCGGCGAAGTCATTGCGGTCGGCGCGGCCGTGACACGGTTCAAGGTTGGCAACCGGGTGATGTCGTCCGACTTCACCGCCTGCGGTCACTGCCGTTGGTGCGACCGGGGCGACCATTGGGAATGCCACGAAAGGGCGTTCTTCGGCACAGGAACGTCTTTTGGCCCGGCGCTCCACGGGGCACAGGCGGAAATCGTACGGGTTCCCAACGCGGACACAACGCTGGGTTTGTTGCCGAAGGGGTGCTCCGATGAAGCCGCCATTCTTCTTGGCGATAACCTCGCAACGGGATGGGCAGCCGTCGAGCGGGGTGCTCTCCTGCCCGGAGAAATCATCGCTGTCATAGGAGGCGGCAGTGTTGGCCAGCTGGCAAGTCTGTCCGCGCAAGCAGCAGGAGCTGGCGCAGTCGTCGTTATCGAGCCCAGCGAGACCCGCCGCGCCTTTGCCCGTGCGAACGGGAGCCTTGCTACCTCGCCCAGCGAAGCCCGCTCGCTCATTGACAGCCTGACTGATGGTGAGGGGGCCGATCTGGTCGTCGAAGCCGTTGGAGCAGCCGTCACCCTGACCGGAGCTTTCGATCTCGTAAGAAAGCGTGGGCGTATCATCTCGGTTGGTGCCCATGCCACCGAAAGCTGGCCGTTTCCACTCGCCAAGAGTTTCGCAAACGAGCTCACGCTGGGCTTTGCGATCGGCGACTCGATCCGGCTTCGTCCCAGACTTCTGTCATTGATCACGACCGGCGTTCTCGACCCCACCGTTGTTGTGGATCGCCGGGTTGGATTTGCTGACGCCGTGCAAGCCTATGCCGATCTAAAGGCGCAAAGGATTCTGAAGGCCGTAATCGATCCTCGGATTTAGTCGGGCTGTCGTTGCGCGGTTGCCAATTAAGGCAAGTCAGAGCAAGCTCTTACGAGGGCCGCAGTCGTATTGCGTTGCACAAAATGGCCTCGCGAAGACGAGCCGTTGCAGCGCCACTCCGAGCCGCCTGGGAGGAGTATGCATGAGCAGGACCGCGCCGCTGGCGCACGTCGTTTTGGAGCCGCATCCCGCTTTACCGGTGGCTTTTTTGAAAGACGCTATTGGCACGCTTGTCAACGCGGCCGACCACGGCACGCAAGCGCTGTTTTCCGAAGCTCGTATTCTCTTTCGCAATCTGCTCTCCGCAAAGGACGTACGACTTCTCGTTCGTTCGGCTGGCGCCTGGCGAGAATGGGAGAGACTCAATGACGGCGCCGACGAAGCGTTGATCGAGAGCCTGCCCGACGCGGCAGACAGTGTGGTGATTTTCGAGAACTCTGCCTTTATCCCCGTGCAAGTGGCCCGCGTTGGCCTGCTTGCCGAGGGTGTTGGCGATCCTGCGGCGCTCAATGAAGCCGCCGCGGTCCTGTCCAAAGTCTTTGGGCTCGCTATCGCATCGAGTGAGAGTCAAACCGTCAATCCCGACAAGCTCGAAGCGATCCGCGTATTCCAGCGCGTTGCAAATAAGATCCTTAAAAGTCACGATTTGCAGGAGATCTTTCTTCAAATCACTCACGAAGCCAAGACCAGGCTGTCCGCCGATATCTGCGGCATCATGCTTCTTGAGGGCGACGCTTTGGTTATGAAGCGTTGCACCGGAAACTTTGCGGTCGAGACGGCGCGCCTGAGCATGAAAGCAGGCCAAGGCGTTGGAGGGAGGGTGCTGCAGACCCGGCAGCCCTGCTCGATCGAAGATTATGTTCAAAGCGAAATTATCAGCCGCGACTTCATGAGTCTCGCGCGCGCGGAGCGCGTCCGTTCAGCCTTGGCCGTTCCGCTTATGTCACAGGACCAGGTGATCGGAGTCCTAGAGGTCTGGAGACGAAAGCCGTCCACCTTCACGGCGCAGCATACGGCGGAACTCGCGACGCTCGCCAATCTTGCTTCCCTGGCCATCGAAAATGCGGCGCTGCTTGAAGCGCGCGAGTTAGCCACGCAAAAGCTGAAGGATGCCCACGCTGAGCTTCAGCAGCGCTACGACGTCATACGCAACTCCGCAAACCTGCAAGAAAGTCTGATCTCGACATTGCTCAACGGTGGCAGCCTGTCGGAGATCGCCCAACGGGCTCACGAGCATCTGCGTTCTCCGGTTCTGATCCTCGATAAGCACCTGGATGTTAAAGCATGCCATCCCTCCAGCTCCGTCACCGATGCGATTCTGCGCGCTATCCGTACCGGAATCTCGCAAAGTACGGGGTCGGATACGCGCCACAAGACCTTGACTTCAGGGACGCTCCGCTTCGCGTTCCAAAGTATCACGGCGGGATCGGAACTGATGGGCTGGGCCATTCTCATCGATCCAGAAATCGAAGACGAGAGCGCCCAACTCGCGATTACAGAGCTGTGTGTGACGACGGCGCTTCATCAAACCAAGGAGAGGGCGGCTGCGCGTGCTCTCACCGACAAGCTGGCCATACTGACGTGGGACCTGCTTGAAGGTCCGGATCACCTGCGTCAGCTCGCGCTCCAGCGAGCGAAAGAGTTAAATGCCGAGATTCCTGGAGAATACTGCGTTCTCGTATGCTGCGTGGACGGGATCGATAAACCTGGCAAATCCGGGTTGCTTACCGGCGGCGAAATTGAAGCTCGTCGCCGGTCGGTTGTGGAAGCCCCTGACCGATTGTCGTCCCGACATCTCGTTCGGCTGTCTGGGTTGCGGGGCAACGAACTGGCCCTCGTGGTCTCCACGTCCGATGCCGTGCGCGTCCGCGACTTTGCTCAAAGCCTTCTGGCGGAAGTCATGCGGCGCGTTCCTGGCTCGCTTGTCTATATCGGCCTAAGTCGGAGCTGTCGCGATCCTATGCTGATGCCGGATGCATGGAAAGACGCTCATATCGCGCTTGACGTTGCGCGCCAAAATCGCCAAGCGGCTGTCGTGGGCTTCGATGAAGTCGGCGTCGCCGGGCTTCTCATGAGTATGCGGGAAGGAGCCGACTTTCACCAGTTTGCGAAAGAAACCTTGGGCAAGCTTCTCAAAGAGAAGAGCCCGCAGCGAGACGTGCTCTTCCAGACCCTGCGAACGTTTTTCTCATGCAACTGTTCCCAGCAAGCTGCGGCCAAGGAGCTCCGCACCCATCAAAAAACAGTCGCCTATCGACTCGACAAGATCGAGCGATTGACCGGGCTCAAACTTGCGGCGTACGAGCAACGCGTCCTGCTCTATCTAGCGCTGCGGATGAATGACCTCATAGGATAGGTAATATCGCGCGAGAAAGAGATCGCGGCAGTTGCTGCCTGAAAGACCGCGCGCTTGTCTGCTAGATGAGGGGCGATATACTGAGCGTGATCCTGGCGCGGTTCGTTGCTGATCTCGAGTTCGGCGCAAACGCCGCACCGAGTTCCACAATTCAATTCCTCGAAGCAATAGGGCTTGTCGGCAAATCGCTTGCTTTTTCTCCCGGTTCGGGCGCGGGGGTGCGCTGCTGAAATGCGTCAGTTCATGCAGGACCGTGGAATAGAAACTCTCTTGCGGTGAGTTGGAAGTCGTCGGGGCCGGTGTTCAGCGTCACGCCTGGCAGCAAACCGCCCTGCGCAAACTGCTTCCGGCTCGCCGCCTGCTTCATCACGCCGGCGCGCGTGAGGTCGCCGCCGCGGCGCAGCACTTCCCCCGGTCGCCGTCCCAATCGGTCGACCGGCCTGCGCGCAGCGAACATCACTCACCACTGGTATTTGACAGTACCCTTTCCGGTATAGCTGCGGGTCGTTTTGGAGAACTCGCTCTCGAAGAAGTGCCTTTTGGCCCCTCGGATTCAGACGGTCGGATCTCTTCAATCGTCTTCGCGGCAAAGAGAGCGAGCGACCGTGCTATTCTCGTGTCAGCTAATGACCGCTCGTAACGGTTTGGTTGATGGTTCGATTCCTATCCGGCCCCGCCGCCGCGACGCCCGAAACATTTGGCCGCTTAAACGCAATTCGCAGATTGCGTAACCGCTTTGCCCATCACGAGCCAGTTCTCAAAAAACCCACCTTGGTACAATCGCACAACGAAACCATCGAAGCGATCGGCTGGATGTGCTGTGACACATCAGCTTGGGCAAAACATCACACGCGGGGCCGAAGGAGAGGCTAGTTGGTCCCTCGATGCTAGAAGTGGCTCAAACCGCTTCCTTCATCCCTATTCGAGCACCAGGGTCATACGGAGCTGCGGGAACTTGGTTTCTCTTTTGAGACGCGTCAATCGGACTTGACTTTCCCTATAATCGAACACATGTTCCGATTATCGGACATCACGGATGGGGAAAAATCCAGGTGGCGACGACGAAGACCACCCGCGAGACGTCTGCGCCCAGTGGCGACCGGAGTTTGTCGCTTCGCAAGGCGATCCGGATCTTGAGGACGTTCACCCACGCGTCTCCGGAAAAGTCTTTGGGCGAATTGGTCGAGGAGACCGGCTATCCCAGGACGGTCTGCTACCGCATGCTCTGCACCCTCGAAGAAGAGGGCTTTGTCGAGCGAAGTTCACGAACAGGCCTTTATCGACTAGGCCTTGACCTCTTCAGCTTGGGAAGCACGGCGATCACGAACACCGCCCTGCACACGGCTGCGACGCCGGTCATGCGCGCGCTGTCGCAGCAGACAAACGACACCGTTCTGCTCACGGTCGAGCACAACATGGAAGCGCTGTGCATCGAAAAGGTCGACGGAGACTTTCCCGTTCTCGCCAACGTCATGACCGTTGGAAAGACATTGCCGCTTCACTGCGGAGGAGCACCGTTTGTGCTGCTTGCAAACATGAACCTGGAACAGCAAGAGGAGATACTGCGCGGCCCACTGCCGGCTCGAACCGCGGCGACCGTGACTGACCCGCGAAAGATCCGATCGAGACTCGCCAGCGTCCGCGCCGATGGATACGCGATCGGTGACGAGGATGTCGCCGAGTTCGTTGTCGCCATCGGCGTCCCGATCTTCGGGCCGGGTTCAAAGCTCGCCGGGGCGCTGAGCATCGGCGGCCTCAAGAAGCGATATTCGGCGGAGCATCTGAGCAAGGTCAAATCGCTGACGCTCGCCGCGGCAAGGGAAATTTCCATCCGCCTCGGCGCGGAGAAGCAATAAGCGAAACGCCGGCGCGCGAGGGCCGACCGACGCCACAAAGGGAGCCTGTGATGTCCTATCAAAATCGATCCTTGGCACGCGGCTTCGATGTGCTCGAATGCATTAGGCAGAGCCCTCGCCCGCTCCGCATGGTCGACATTGCCGATAAAGTGGGGCTGCATACGGCGACAGCCTATCGCATGCTCGCCGTGCTGACGCAGATGGGTTATATCAAGCGCGACCAGCGCGACCGCTATGTGCTGAACTACAGGATATTCCGTCTCGCCAACTCGACGCAGCGTTCCCAGCTCCTTCGCGACACCGCCAAACCAATCCTGCTGCGACTGGCGCAGGAGGTGAAGGGGGCGATTCAACTCGGGGAACTGCTGGGCGAGGATGTCGTGATCCATGAGCGCATCCTGACCAACAGCGGGGATCGCGATGTCCGGGAAGCGTTCAAGACTTTGCCGACGGCCGCGCACGCCAGCGCAATCGGAAAGCTGTTGCTCGCTTACCGCGGCGACAAGCAGTTCGCCACGACGTATCAAAACCGCCTCTTGCGGCAATTCACCAGCCACACGATCACGGATCCGAGGTTCCTGCAGCGCCACTTCTCCTACATGAGGAGCAAGAAAGGATGCTGCGATTTCGAGGAGGCGATCCCCGGCGTTGCCTCGCACGCGGCACCGGTGTTCGATCAGGAAGGCACCGTCGTCTGTGCGATCGCGGTCTCGGACTGGAGTTCGCGGATCAATCGCGACACACTGCCCCAGATCGCACCGAGGCTCCGCAAGGCGGCTGACGAAATCGGCAAACTGCTCTAGCCGAGTGGGCGGCCTCAAGCAGCCTTCCCCGCTCCCCGACGTGTTCGCAGAGGCCTAGACGCCTGCGCGGTCCAGCACCGGACGCTGATCGACGATCCATTCTGCCTTCAGTTTCTTTGCAAACAGCCTGCCCTCGATCGTCTCGATGCTCTCCACGGCAATCGAATCGGCGCGCAGCTCGATCTGGGTCTTCAACGCGCCCTGAATCCGCTCTCTCACCACGGCTTCGTCAGCGTCCGCAGCGATCGCGATGCTGACGTCGAGAAGATCACGCGACGTCGCATCGCCGGCCACTTCCTTGCGAAGCACGACCTGGTAGGTGCGGACCTCCGGGACGCCGCGGACGGCATCCTGCAGCGCGACGTACTCGACACGTGTCCCTCTGACCTTGGTGAAATCGCGCTCCACCCGCCAGATCGGCGTTCGCAGCCTTGGCATCGTCAACCTGCAATGTGGACATTCGTCCCACACCATTCCCCCGCTCACATAGTCACCGGTCCAATAGCGAAGGATGGCGGTCCCGCGCCAATCGATATGGCTCCAGACGAACACACCGGGTTCGCCGAACGGGACGGGCTCGCGCGTTTCGCGGTGCAGGATCTCCGGATAGAAATATTCGGGGTCAAGGTGGAGCTTCGAGCCCTCGCGGCACTCGAAGAAGCCGCCCGCCCGTAGTTCGGTCGAGCTCATCCCCTCGAGTACGGCCACGTCGTCAGACCCGATCGATGCGAATAGCTCCTTAAGCAGCTTCCGATACGGCTCCGTCAGCGGCTCGCCGACGCACATCGCGAGCTTTATCTTCTTCAGAGGCTTGATCCACCCGTGGTCGAGCAATCGTTTCGCGCTCCTGAGCCAGTGCGTCAGATAGGAGGGCAGCGCCAGAATTGCGGTGCCCCCCATCTCCGCAGCCCATTCGATCTGACGTTCGGTCGGCATCACTTTGCCGCCAAACGTGTTCAGGTTCGGCTGAGCGTTCATGTACGGAATTAGCATTGAGGCATAGATGCCAAGATGCGGCGCCGCCGGCAGCAGGTTCATCCAGACGTCCTGCGGTGTGATCAGCCCGTTGAGCTGATAAAGCCACGCACCGGATCGCTCCATCAAGCGCAGGTCATGCGCCGTGTACCCGGTCGTGATCGAGCGTCCCGTCGAGCCACCCGACAACTGAAAATGGATCGGCTGCCATTCGCGCAGGAACTGTTCCTGAACGCGCTCGCTCTCGGGGCGCAGTCCGAACACGTCGCGCGTGGACGGCGTCTCGGCCGCGCTCCGATAGGCTCGCAAGTGAGCGGGGGTAAGCTCTTCGACACCAGAGGCGGACGCCTCGCCTGGATAGGCAGGCATGACGGTGAGATCAGCGAGATTTGCGACGATGTCCTCCTTGAAGGTCAGCGGCACCGCACGCCTGAAATCACCGTAGGATCGCAACGCCGCGGGATCCACGCCCCTTCGCTGTAACACCTGGCGATAGTACGGCGAGTAAGGATAGATGACATCGCGAACGTAGGTCAGAAGACGACTCAGCGAGATGGCCTGCTGTTCGTCCGGATGGCCGTTACGGTAGGGATACGACACCATGACTTAGCTCTTCTTGACCAATGGGCACTCGCTTTCGGACAATGGACGAAACGCCACCTCGGCCGGTATCGTGTAGCGCACGCGCGCCACGTCCCATCCTCCCTTCGACTCCGACGGGCTCTTCGCCTCCAGCAAATAAGCCGGGTGGATCTTGCGGCCATCCGCCCGCACCAAGCCGGGGCCAAAGACCGCATCGTCGGTCGGAAGCTCCTTCATCTTGGCAGCGACTGCCAGGCCCTCATCGGTACCCGCCGCCTTGACCGCTTTCAGATAGTGCAGGATGGCGGAGTAGGCGCCGGCGTTGACCATGCCCGGAATGCGTCCATCGCGACGCTCGCCGAACTTCCTGGCCCAGGCGCGCGTCTGGTCATTGAGATCCCAATAGAATGTCTCGGTAAAGACTAGCCCCTTTGCGACATCGAGGCCGAGCGAGCTCACCTCCACGACACTCACGAGCAATCCCGCCAGCTTCTGCCCGTTGTCGGCGATGCCGAACTCGTGCGCTTGCTTGATCGCATTGGCCGCGTCGGCGCCCGCATTGGCCAACCCGATGATCTTGGCCTTGCTACCCTGCGCCTGCAGGAGAAAGGACGCGAAATCGGACACATTGAGAGGCGCCTTGACCGAGCCGAGTACCTGGCCGCCATTCTCCGCAATGACGCGCGTCGTATCGCGCTCGAGCGCATGGCCAAATGCGTAGTCGGCCGTGATGAAAAACCACGAGCCGCCCCCGCTCAGCGTGACCGCTTTCCCGGTGCTGTTTGCCAGCATCCAGGTGTCGTATGTCCAATGCAGCGTCGTCGGCGAGCACGCCTTGCCCGTCAGGTCCCCGGTCGCGGGCCCGGATGCCAGCACGATCTTGCCGCGCGTCCGCGCCACCTCGTTGACGGCAAGCGCGACCGCCGAATTGGGTACGCCGACGATGGCATCGACGCCGTCCACGTCGAACCACTTGCGGGCGATCGCGGCGGCCACGTCGGCCTTGTTCTGGTGGTCCCCCGAGATGACGACGATGGGTCGATCGAGCACCTGGCCGGCAAACTCGTCAACCGCCATCTGGGTTGCAACGACATCGCCCTTGCCATTGGTCTCCGCGAACGGACCCGAGAGGTCGGTCAGCACCCCGATCCGAACCGCATTGTCCGAGACCTGCGCCCACGCGCCGGCCTGAAGCGCCAGATACACGGCAATCCCGACGAGAGCCTGCATCAACTTCATTGTCACTCCCTCTTCCCCCCACTTTGTTGACTCGGATCGACGCTAAGCCCACGAAAGTGCAGCTTCACGCATTGGGTGCGCTGGTTTTCACCCGATGAAAACCGGCCGCCGATCGCCGATCAGAAGCCGACCTTCTCAGCTCCCTTGAGCTGAAGAATCCGGCGCGCGTCATCGGGCGTCGCAACACGCCGCCCCAGCCCCTCGACGATCTTGCGCGCCCGCCTGACCTGCTCCGCGCTCGATTCCGCGAGTTGGCCGCGCCCGATCCAGAGCGAGTCTTCCAAGCCAACCCGCAGATTTTCCCCCATCGCCGCCGACATTGCGGCGATGTTCATCTGGTGACGCCCCGCGCCCAGCACGGACCACCGATAGTCCGCCCCGAACAACCGGTCGGCTGTGCGCCGCATGTGAAGGACATCCTCCTGATGCGGGCCAATGCCGCCGAGCAGACCGAACACCGACTGCACGAACAGTGGCGGCGTCACCAGCCGGCGGTCGAGAAAATGCGCTAGGTTGTAGAGATGGCCGATGTCGTAGCACTCGAACTCGAAGCGCGTTTCGTTGTCGCGACAGGTTTCCAGGATGTATTCGATGTCGCCGAAGGTGTTCTGAAACACCAGGTTGCGCGTGTTCTCGAAATGATCGCGCTCCCAGGCATGCTTGAAGTCCTTGTAGCGGTCGGCGAGCTGAAAGAGCCCGAAATTCATCGATCCCATATTGAGAGACGCCAGCTCAGGCTTGAAGCTCGCAGCCGGCTTGACGCGCTCCGCAACCTTCATGTACGGGCTGCCGCCGGTCGTCAGGTTCAACACCGCGTTCGTGCGCCGCCTGAGTTCCGGCAATATCCGCGCAAACGCCTCCGGCGTCTGCAGAGGCTTGCCGACCTCAGGATCGCGCGCATGCAAATGAATGATCGCGGCGCCCGCTTCGGCGGCCTGCACCGCCTCCTCGATGATCTGTTCCGGTGTGATCGGCAGGTACTGCGACATCGTCGGCGTATGGATCGCACCCGTCACCGCGCACGTGATGATAGCGTTGGCTTCAGTCACGTTGCAGCTCCAGTCGAGCGCGCCGTCAGTATGATTTTCCCGATCGCTTCTCGCCCGAGCAGGGTGTGCATGGCGCTGATCGTGTCGCTCAAGGGAAAGCGGTGTGACACATGCGCGGTGATCTGGCCGCTGGCAGCGAGCTCAAGGAGTTTTGCGTTCAGGCGGCGTATACCGTCGTGATCCTTGCCCATGCCCCAACCGCCATAGAAGACCCCGACAATCGACGCATTCTTCAGCAGCGGCAGGTTCGTCGGCAGCACCGGGATCCGCCCGCTTGCGAAGCCCATCACAAGAATTCGGCCCCACATGTTGATGCAGCGGACACTCTGATCGAAGATGTCGCCGCCGACGACGTCGAGGATGACGTCGGCACCTCTGCCTCCGGTCAATTCCTTGACCCGATCCCTGAAATTCTCGACCCCGTAGTTGATGACCTCATCAGCGCCGTTGCCGCGAACCGCCCCCACCTTGGCTTCGCTTCCAACGGCCGCAATTACCCGCGCGCCCAGCAATTTGCCGAGGCATATCGCGGCCATGCCGACACCGCCGGCCGCGCCGGTGACGACCAGCGTCTCGCCGGCCTGCAGATGTGCCCGCTCCACGAGCGCGTACCAGGCGGGACTGTAAGTCAGGCGATAGGTCGCGGCCTGCTCGAGATCCATTGTCGCCGGCACGCGTATCACCGTCGTGGCCTCGGTGACGATTTCCTCGGCGTAGGCGCCGTAATAGTTGAGGAAGGAGACGCGATCTCCGACCTTCAGGCCCGTGACCTCGCGTCCGACCTCGATGATCTCGCCGGCGCCGCAGGAGCCCGGCGTATACGGAAGCTGTGGCTTCAGTTGATACAGTCCACGCGCCATCAGGATATCCATGAAGCCGAGACTGGCGACATGAATGGCAATGCGCACCTGCGTTGCGCCCACGACCGGACGCTCCACCTTCTCGAACGCGAGGCCAGCGATGGGCCCGAATTCCTTGCACACGATCGCTTTCATGCGGAAATTTCCTTGGTGACTTGCGATGCGAGCCCTGCAACGGGGTTGCGCCGGGCGAGCGGGCCGCGATGATGCGCCTCGATGGTCAATACGGCTCTGCGAGCTTGAGCTGCTCGCGCAATGCATCTGCCCGGAGCCGTAGTCCATATAAGGGACCACCGAGCTCGAAGATGAGCGCGCGCTTCAAGCCGCCGGCACGAACCGGGATGAAGCCGATGTCTTGCGCCAGCCTCTCGACAATCGCGATGGCCTCATTGTCATCGCCGGCAATCAGACAGGGCCATTCACCGGAACCCGGTGCGGTCTCCGGCAGCGTATTGCCATCCGGCTGCCGCAGGCCCGGCACCTCGGCAATGCCGCGCCGGCGCAGCTCCTGTGTCAGCGCGATGTCGGGAATTGTGCTGAACGCCTTGACGATCCGCGCCTTCGGCAGCCAACCCGCCATCGTCTCGGCAACCGAGGTCGATGCCGCAAGACCGGTGTCCCGCCCGACATATCCGGGAGCATACGGGTTTATGGCGTCGATCACGAGCTTGCCGCTGAGATCGCCCACACTCCGCAGCACGTCGGTGATGCCCCACCACGGCACCGTCACGAGCAAGACGTCGCAGAGACCGGCGATCTCGGAGGATGCCACGGCGCACGCGCTGTTTCCGATCCAGCGAGCGGCGGCGCGCGATCGCTCCGGATCGCGAGCGCCTGCCAGGATGACTTCATGCCCTGCGAGCGCCCAGAACTTGCCAAGTGCAACGCCCATCCTTCCTGGCCCAACAATACCGATCCTCATCACGTGACCTCTCGTCTTCGTCGTCGCCAGCGCGACATCCATTCAACTGCGTGCTGCCCTGTTGATGGCAAGGCTGGTGAGGATTGGCATAAGGAAAATGCGCGCGTTCTCACGCCGTGAGAATCCGACAGGAGATGTGCTCGCGGACACCGGCGACAACTGGCAAGTGTCAGGTCGAAGCTATCCCGCGGATAGCACCGTCACGATCAAGAGGAGGATATCGCGTGATCGTCGAAATGCGCATCTATACAATTCAACCCGGTCAACTAAGCTATTACCTGCAGGAGATCGAGGCGTTCAATCTTGTCATCGACGAGCACCTCACGCCGTTGATCGGATACTTCACCAACGAGGTCGGCACGCTGAACCAAGTCGTCAGCATGCGGGCCTACGCCGATTTCGCCGACCGGTCGGCGCGGCGCAAGGCGCTCACCGCGGATCCCAGATTCCTGGAGGCCGCAAAGCGCCTCACGCCGCTCATGCAGAAGCAGGAAAACTGGATTTTGCAGCCGAGCAGCTTCTCACCGCTCAAGTAGGGCCGCGCAGGCGCTTCGCGTTGCCCTCCGGCGACGCGGCCGATCGCGAATGAGACGGCGAGCACACACGCGCTCGCCGTCTCTCCAAACCGCCTCGCAGGAGCAGCCTGCTGGAGGCGGAATCCAACAGGACAACAGTCAATGAGAAGGCCACTGTCGCGCTACGCGACAGTGGCCTTCGTCTTCCTGCTCAGACGCGCACGACGGACTTGGTCGTCGGCAACTGGTTGAGGCCGATCAGCTGACGATACTCATCGGGCGACATGATCTCCCGTCCCAACGCCTGCGCAACGCCCGCGACCATCTCGAACTGCTTGGCGTTGCTCTCGATGACGTCGTCCTTGTGCGGCCACTTCCAGATGGTGTCTTCCATGCCGACCCGGACATGCAGGCCCATCAGCATTGCCAGTACCGCGACGTAAGTGCTGGCGCGGCCGGCCGCGCACACCATGATGGCGGCGGTCGGATCGACCCGCTTGATCAACCGCACCGTGCGCAGCAGGCCGTCGATCATGCTCTCGGTATCATACATCGGGCTGCAGCCCGGCAACGCAGGCAGCACGCCCCAGAAGGTCGGCGGCTCGAGCAATCCGGTGTCGATCAGGAAGCGTCGCGCATTATCGACATCACCGTCCGTATAGACGCCGATTTGCGGGATCATCCCGGCCGCAAGCGTCAGCCGGGTCTTCTCGATCATGCCGTGCGGCGATTTGACGAACATGTTGTCGCCGAGCATGACCGAGGTCGCATTGATCGGGACCGCGTCGAGCAGCCCCGATTTCAGGACGCGATGCATCTCCTCGCTCTCCTCCTGGTTCACGGCGACGAGGCACGCGTCCACCGAAACCTTCGGATAGGCCTTGCGCAGCGGCAGGATCACCTCCTCGAACAGCCGCTGATCGAGGACATTGAATCCCTTTTCGTCCCGCACGTGGATATGGACCACCGGCGCACCGGCAAGGATGCACTCCTCTGCCGATTTCCTGATTTCTTCGATGGTGGTGGGCTGGTTCGGATTGACCTTCTTCGAATGAAACGCGCCGGTGATGGCCGCCGAGATGGCCACCTTCGGCGGCACGGCCCAGCGCGGCATCGGCTCGACATCGGAAAATCGCGAGCTGTAGGGATCCATGATGTCCGGCAAACCATACGGCTGCCAGGTCATCTGCAACCCCGTTCGCCCCAGCCACTTGTTGACCTGTTCCCAATTCACTCGGTTGTTCGTGATCGACATTCTGCTTTCCTTCGGTTGACTGCGGAAAATATGCCGGCACTGCAACCCAGGCCGAAGGCCTAAGACCTCCGCTTTTCAGATGGTGAAAACGAGGTCGGTCCTCCGGCGCGGCCGAGGAAAAATTGAAGCTGCAGGTCGGGGCGGTGTTATTGACGCTGCGGTGAGCCGCAGCTGCGGTAGCAAAGTAGTCGACAAACATGGATTCTTGGAACACTTGCTTCGACGGCCTGCCGGCTTCCCTCTGCGACGGGGTAGCGGGAGAGCGATTCGTCCCCGAGTTGAACATTCGCTGGCTAGTGAGTGCGCCTCGACGATTCTCCTGCCGAGATCATCTCACACGACGCACAGGTCGAACGGAGGACCAGCTACAAACGCGGAGACGGTCGGCTGTTCCTCAGTCACATTGTCGAGAGACGTTTGATCTACTCTCAAAGCAAGCACCGTTTGAAAAACCGTTTTAGTTCGGTCGTCTCAAGCTGTGCGCGAGGCTGAGTCCTTGAAGACACTTGGTGGGCGCACCAGGGCTCGAACCTGGGACCCGCTGATATTAAGAGTCTGAACGCTGAGCCTCCGCCGCACCAGTTTCGCACCAGAAACAGCGCGAACGAAACGCCACAAACGCGATCGAGCTCGAACGAAACTGTAGGAAAATCAGCGAAGCTAGTCGGCAGTCCGCCGCTCATAACGGTCTGGTTGCAGGTTCGAGTCCCGCCGGGCCCACCAATGAGATCAACGTCTTACCGGCTCCGTGTTGCCCCTGGCGCGACGACCGCACCAGAAACCGCACCAGATACGTCCACTTTTCGTTCGTCGCAGACTCCCTTATCACGTGGGACAGAAAGCAAGAGTGCTAGGGGCCTTTCGTCGCCTACCACTGCGCACGCACTCCGACCGAGCTGCTCATTTGCGGACGCATGAAATCGCACGGCTTTGCATCCCTCGGAATGCTAGGTCTCGGGTCGCCTGACTAGCAGCACCTTTGGAAATGCCTGGCTTCCAAACGAACAGTTGGAGCGACCACAAGGTCTTGGATTTTTAACACCAACGTGCCACTCGAGCGAACCCAGAATGGCGGAATCAAAATCAGGCGGGATGTCGAGCAAGTTCAACACCCGTTCTGAATTTTGCGCGAAATTTCCGGCCCAGAAAGATCAATGGGTTAGAGTGCGGTTCAGAATGAAGAGGCCCACCGGGGCCAGTCGGTCCCGCAATACCGCGTCTTTGATTTCCTGACAACGGCCCCGATGCAGTCATCGAGCCCGTTCAGCCTGGACGCTTGCCCTCCGAAGGCGAAGGCCACACGTTCGAATCGTGTCGGGTGCGCCATTTCATCACAAGGCTACCCGCCACGTCCGCTCAGGGTCTTGGTCGTGTAAAAACGCCAGTCCCGAGGCAGTCGGGACTGGATTGGTGTCATGCCGCGATCGCAGCCATCAGCGGCTTGATCCCGACGATGTTCATGACCCGTGTCAGATTGTAGGCCAGGACGGAGAGCGCCATTTCGGCCGCCACTTTCGGAAGCGTTTTGGTGAGGAAGTGTGTCGCTCCCATGCGGGCCTTCATGGTGCCGAACGGATGCTCGACAGTTTCGCGGCGCTGACGCATGGCGTGCGGGCTTGCATCAAGGCGCTGCTGCACAGCCTCGAGCAGATGCTCATGCTCCCATCGCGTAATCCGCCGTTCTGACCCAGGCGTGCATTGGGTCTTGAGCGAACAGCTTTGACAGGCCGTGGTCCAGTAGCGCCGCAGCACCTTGCTGTCTTCTTCATTCGTATAGCGATATGATAGCCGCTCCCCGGCCGGGCAGCGATAGACGTCCTCCTCTGGCAAATAGGCAAAGTCCTGTTTACCGAAGCGTCCGTCTGCCTTAGCGCCGGACGTTAGCGGTTTGGGCAGAGTTACCGTGATGCCCGCTTCGTGGCACGCAAGGATCTCTGGGCTGTTGAAGTAGCCGCGATCGGCTACAGCTTCGAGCGTCTCAGTCTTCAGAACAGCCTTCGCCCGCTTGGCCATATTGGCAAGTTGTGCCCGATCCGAGCCGCTGTTCGTCACCTCGTGCGTCACAATCAGATGGTGTTCGGTGTCTACGGCGACCTGTACGTTGTAGCCGACAACACCAGAGCCGCGCCCGCTCGTCGCCATCGAGCGGCTGTCGGGGTCGGTCAGGGAGATTTGCTGGTCGGGTGACGCAAGCATCTGCTTCTCGTAGACGGCAAGCTTGCCCATTTCCTCCTTCAGTTTCGTCAGCTTCTCGGTAAGCCTCGTCACCTTCGTGGCCAGGGCCTCGGTCGGCTCCTGGCGGTCGGCCGTGTCAAGTTGGCTCAGATAGCGCGCGACGCTCTCCTCCAACTGAGCACGCCGTCGCTCCATCTTCGCGCGCGTGAAGTTCCTGTCCCGGTTGTTCACGGCCTTGAACTTGCTGCCATCGATGGCGACGCTCGCCGTCGCCAGCAGACCCATCTCTCGGCAGAGTTCGACGAAGCGCGCACATACCCTGCGCAGCGCCAGGCCGTTGTCCTTGCGGAAGTCCGCAATCGTCTTGTGATCGGGAGCGAGCCGACCCAGCAGCCACATCACCTCGACGTTGCGCCCGGCCTCTCGTTCCAGCCGCCGGCTCGACTGTACCCGGTTCAGATAACCGTAAATGTAAAGCTTCAGGAGCACCGAGGGATGGTACGACGGCCGACCGGTGGCCGCCGGCTCCACACCCTCAAAGCCCATCTCAGCCAAACCGAGCGCATCGACAAATACGTCGATCACGCGAACAGGGTTGCTCTCGTCAATGAAGTCATCGAGGCATTCGGGCAACAGCGACCGCTGTCCACGATCCGCCTCTTCAACGAAGCGCCTCATCGATTCCCCCAAAGAATCACAGGAGAATCATAACAGCAGCCCAGCGTTTTCACACAGCCAGGGTCAAAATCGGTCCCCTCATCGCTGGATTTGGACGCAAGTACGGCTCCAATCGTCTGAAAGCGGACGCCGGATTGGAAGGAGTTCGAGCTGAAAATGACCAGCCTCACGAGTTGAGGAGGTCAACATGACCGATATTCTGAGCGCTATCCCTGCTGTCTCGAAACACGCTCCGTGGAATAAGGGAAAGATCGTCGGCGCGAAGCCGCCGCTCCGTCCGAAGCACGTCTGGTCAATCCGAAGCAAACTCCAGGTCGAAGGCCGGATGCGCGATCTGACGCTGTTCAACGTCGCCATTGACAGCAAGCTGCGCGGCTGCGACCTCGTAGCCTTGAAAGTTGATGACGTTGCGCCGGGCGGATATGCGGCCGACCGCGCGACCGTCCGACAGAAGAAGACCGGCCGACCAGTCAAATTTGAACTAACGGAATCGACGCGTCAGGCAATCGATGACTACCTGCGGGTGACCGCCAAGAAGTCAGGCGAATACCTGTTCACTGGCCGGCGGCGGACTGGACACATGACGACCCGCCAGTATGCCCGCCTCCTATCCCACTGGATCGCTAACATCGGACCGGACCCGCACCTGTTCGAGACGCATTCCCTTCGCCGGACCAAGGCGACCTTGATCTACCGCTGAACCGGCAACTTGCGAGCCGTGCAACTCCTTCTGGGGCACACCAAGATCGAGAGCACCGTCCGATATCTCGGCATCGAGGTCGACGACGCACTCGCGATAGCAGAACAAGTTGATGTCTGACTTCGGGGGCAGAGCAGACGCGCTCTGCCCTGCCCTCACAGACGGCTCCGGGCCAAAACCCGAAATCAGCCCCAAATGCAAAGCCGGTAGACGCGCCGTGTGTCTTGATTTGTCGCTTCGCGAGCTCGCAAGCGCACCCGGTGAAGAGCAGTGTCACCCTGCTGCTGGACCGATA
Organism: Bradyrhizobium sp. USDA 3315; assembly: GCF_054056795.1. Classification (NCBI taxonomy): domain Bacteria; kingdom Pseudomonadati; phylum Pseudomonadota; class Alphaproteobacteria; order Hyphomicrobiales; family Nitrobacteraceae; genus Bradyrhizobium; species Bradyrhizobium sp. USDA 3315. The sequence goes on from NZ_JBSRYP010000001.1 coordinate 1,643,930, forward strand.
CCACCAGGTAGCTGCCGGGCGAGGTGCGACATTCCCATCACTGGGAAGCGCCCGGGTGGTCAATTGTAAACTTAGGTATGGTCGTCTCAGACAAATGCAGTGCACAGATCGACCTCCGTGCAATGGCGCGGTCCATCTTTCCTGACTACGCTTGGATAACGACGAGACAATCGTCTGGAACTGCCATACGGGAAAGCGCCCAAAAAGCAAGGAACGAGTGATGGGCTGGATGTTCGACAACGTCGAACGTTTGATTGCCCGGCTGCAGAAGCCGGTCAATCACTGTGAGCCGCTCATCTCGGATGATGCGGCGAAGGCCTTACGCGACACGCTTCGACCCGGTGACGTCCTGCTGGTCGAAGGCAAAGGTCGTATTTCCGGCGGCATCAAATATCTCACTCAATCGACCTGGTCGCATTCGGCGCTGTACGTCGGGCCGATAGCGGGCGCCACAACCGGCGGCGAGCCCCACGTCCTGATTGAAGCCAATGTCGACGAAGGCGTCGTGTCGGCGCCTCTGTCGAAGTATTTGCATTGTCAAACCCGCATCTGCCGGCCAGTTGGCCTGAGCGAAGCGGACTGCGAACAGGTCTGCCGCTACGCATTCGAACGCATTGGTCTCGGATACGATTTCAAGAACATCATCGACCTCATGCGCTATCTATTCCCATGTCCGCTGACGCGGCGTTGGCGTCGCCGAACCATCGCGCTCGGTTCTGGCGATGCGAGCCGCATCATCTGTTCGTCGCTGATTGCGCAGGCATTCGAGGCCGTGCGTTACCCGGTCCTGCCCAAGATCACGCACATCGAGAATCAGTCCCCGCGGCGCGAAGTCGCCGCGATCCGTCACTCCTCACTCTACGCGCCACGCGACTTCGATATATCGCCCTACTTCATGGTGGTGAAGCCCACGCTAGCGCGCAGCTTCAACTATAAAGAGATGCAGTGGGCCGATCTTCTCCAGGCTCACGCCGACCAAGCCACACCTGCGCGGGAGAGAGAACGCGCGATCGCGGCAGTGGTATAGTCGGAATTTCCGGTGACGTGAGGCCAGACTATTGAATGCGAAACCAGTTGTGCTGACGTCCGTTTAAGATCACAAGCGGCGGTCGAGGCAAGCGCGGCCCGGCATCCGGTTTACCGCTGACAGCCGACATGACAATGGCTTGATCGCTGTTCGGCTTGGGGCCCACTTCCGGACTCGGTCAGGGATTGCGCCGCGAGAACGAGACAGCATATGCAGCGTTGCGGATGTCGATCAGCGGATCGTCGGACTGCTCGATTCCATCGGTGAGCTGCCCCGGTAGAAATAGCAATCTTTTCTGGAGCTCGACACTGTTCTCCGCTGCCCTGTCGATCGTCAGCACCCCAAGCTCGACCACCTTACGATTCTCGGGCCAGGGCTTTGTCGGATCTTTCGTGGAATCGTCCGCCGCAGCGAGTTGTGCCTTGAAGTGAAACGTCACCGGCCCCCGCTTCAGACGTTCTGGCAACTCTTCCATCAAGAAGTCCGTTGTCCGTTTCGCCGCGTCAGATTTATCGAGATGAACGACGTTCTCAGGCAGCATCTGATACCGGACTGCCTGCCTCTCACCCGCTTTGTTGACGAAAACGAACGCATCAATGCCGTAGTATTCTTCGTCGACGAAGCTGTCTGGCGTGGCTACGGTGCTGAAAGCGGCAGGAACCGAGGGATGGCTCGCCGCGAACTGTTCGAATTTCGTCGGCTTGGTAGCATTCGGCGGGCTGTCCGCGAGCGCCAAGAGCAGGTCGCGAAACTCTTCGCCCGTAGATACCGGGAAGAACTTGAAGGAATTGATCGCAATATCGGTGTCGCTGCTGTCCGGCAGATGGAACTTCACTGCCATGCCGTGCGGATTGGCGTTTTCGGACCCATCCGGCAGGTTCGGTATTCCCGTAGAGTCCGAGAAGCGCACAGTCACCGGGATCGTGCCGCCGCTGAATAGGGCCGCTCGGCTTAGCCCTGCGGCTCCCGGAGATGGTTTGAAACTACCCTCGACAACAATGCCTTTGGCGTGATTGGCCCGGAATCCGGGATGCACCCCAAATACCTTGTTCATTGCATTGACGAGCTGTTCCGCGAGGGGCTGGTCCTGGGCCAGCGCAACGACGGGCGCGGCCAAACCGAAACCAACCAGCGCAGCAACGACTTTGTAGTTTGTCATGGGGGCCTCCTTGTGAAGGCGCAGCGGAGTATAGCACCAAGAGGCCGGCTACGTGCGAATTCAGTCTCGGGATGAGTCAGTCAGCACGAGCGCAGTTCTTTGCCGATCCCGGTCGCTGTTCAGGCGGGCTAGATCGTCATCAAGAACTAATGTTCGCCTGAGCAAGCGAATCGACTGCTGAGGGTCAAAATGCGAAGAACTCAGTGTGAGCAAATCTAGTCGGCTATCCCCCACTAACCGGATCTGAATGAGAGGTGTCGCCACTTCGCTGATGGACCAGAAGCGGTCATCCGATCACGTTCGTCGGCGCGGGCGAGCGCGGGCTCATTCCAGCAGCCCTGCTTTCCGGAGACCCTCGATCAACAGCTTCGAGTTTGATTGCCCGCCCCGGGCAATCCACCCAGATATTGTAAAGGCGGGATCGATCTCAAGCAGACTCGCCGCAGCCTCGCGCCCCTCAGCGTCACGTCCGAGATGGGCGAAAGCAGACGCGAGACAGCGGTAAGCTGACGGATAAGAGGGGTTTTGCCGTTGGGCTTTCTTCCCTGTGACGATTGCCTCGCCAAAGCGACGAAGCTCGATCAAGGCCATTCCCATCCCAGCAAACGTCTGGTGTAGCCCCGGGTCTAGCGGGCTCATGCGAATAGCGCGTTCAAAGCTCCGGACCGCCTCCTGCGGCAGCCCCGCAACTTTGTAGACCCAACCTCTGTCTTGCCATGCGGTATATGAATTGGGGTTGAGCGCAACCGCCCGGTCAGCCATTTCGATCGCACTTTCGCAATCGCCGACGATGAACGCCGAGGTTACGCAAGCCAGTGCTAACGTGTGTGGATCACTATCGTCGCGGCTCAATGCCAAGTGACCAAGCCGAACTGCTTCCTTGCGGTCGAATTGAGGATCGGCAGCATAGCCCAAAAGGACGTTGAGCATGTGACAGTTACCTGCGAGGGCAGCGACCAAGCCGAACCAAGGGTCCAGCTCCAAGGCGCGATGAGCCAGCCTGATCGCCTCGGCCAACCCTTCGCGGGTCGTTAGGTAAGACTGCTGCCTAGCTCGGAGATAAAAATCATACGCGGTGAGGTTCTCAGGTCGCCGCCGCGTCGCCATTTCAAGTTCAGCTTGAAGCAACTTTGGCCGAATGGCTGAGACAACGGCGACCGTGACTTCGTCCTGTAGAGCGAAAACGTCGGTTAGGTCACGCTCGAACCGGTCCGCCCAAATGTGCGCGCCTGTTACGGCATCAATCAACTGCGCGGTGATCCGAACTTTACCCGCCGCCTTGCGGACAGCCCCCTCAAGGATATGGCGCACGCCAAGCCTGCGCCCGACTTCCTTGATATCTACGGCTTTTCCTTTGAACGTGAAGCTCGAATTGCGAGCGATCACGAACAGCCATTTGAACCGCGAGAGCGCAGTGGTGATCTCTTCTACCATCCCGTCGGCGAAATACTCCTGCTCGGGATCGCCGCTCATATTCTCGAACGGCAGCACAGCGATGGAGGGCTTGTCGGGAACTGCAAGGGCGCCCTCGGGTGCAACTTCGCTGGAATTCGAGCCCGCAACTTCTCGCGCCTCCCGCACCTGTCCGACGAAACGGAAGCCCTTGCGCGGCAGTGTCTTGATCAGGCGCTGTTCCTCCCCGGAATCGCCGATCGCGCTTCGGGCGACATTCAGCCGTGTCGTCAGTGCTGCATCCGAGACGCTCCGCCCATTCCAAACGGCATTGATGAGGTCGTCTTTAGCGGGTCCAGCAACTCGATGACAGCGCTTTGGCTCTTGGCTGCCATCGTGGCCAGCGAAGATTAGGTCAGCTGTCGTGTGGGAAGCGGCAATTCAGATTTTGGCCCGAAGCCGCTTGTAAAGGACGGGCAGAGCGTGTCCGCTCTGCCCGTGGGTTCAGACGTCCACCTGTTCTGCTATTGCGAGTGCGTCATCGACCTCAATTCCGAGGTAGCGGACCGTGCTCTCGATCTTTGTATGCCCCAGCAGGAGCTGTACGGCTCGCAAATTGCCGGTACGGCGATAGATGAGCGTCGCCTTGGTGCGACGAAGAGAATGCGTTCCGAACAGGTGAGGGGCCGGCCAATCATCGGCTACTAGATCCGGTGATACTGCACCAGCCAAGACGCTGACGAAAGCCACAGTAGATGCGACGATATCGCGAAGATGCCGAACCAGTCGCATCGCTTCCTCGTTTAGGTCAGCCTCGGCAAATGTGCCGCTAATGCTTCTTCATGAAGGCAAGGACAGCCTGATCGTAGGCGTCGGGGTTCTCCCATGGAACGGTATGTGAGCTCGCAGCGATTTCAACTCGCTCGCGATTGGGCAAGCAAATTTCCAATTGATCTATGACCCGATGAAACACAGGATGGCTTCGTTCGCCATTTGACAAGAACGTGGGTGCCGTAATCTTCTTGGCCATGTCGCAAGTGAAAACCGGTCGTGGCCGTTTCGTGGTCGCATCCGCCTGAAACGACGCAACGTTGTCCAGGTTCATCTTCTTGTCAGCGTCTGACCGGCGCTCGTAGGCTCCCGGACCGCCGATGGCATCAACGATCATTGGAATGCCACGCTGCACATCGCCGACTTTGAGAGCCTCTCTGGCAGGCGCCATCTGTCCAACGAACTCCTTCAAAGCGTCCGCGCTGTTTGGCACACCGTTTAGCATGCCCCAGGCGGGCGGCTCATTGAGCGCGAGACTAACGACCATATCTGGGTGTGTGGCTGCAAAGAAAAGCGCCGCGTATGCGCCTGACGAATGCGCTACGACCCTGATCTTGGAGAAACCGAGGGCGCGCGCGAAGGCAGCGAGATCCTCACCGTGCACATCCGGCGCTGCGCTATCTGGCGATCCTTCGGGGCTCACGACGTTCGGATAGTTGTTCCGGCGGCTGTACGCTATCGCACGATAATGGGCCGCAAATTTCGGAAGCTGTTCACTCCACATTCGATAGTCCTGCAAGCCACCGTGAACAAAGACCAGCGGCTCACCTTGACCCTGCTCGATATAGGCAAACTCATAGCCGTTGACGGATATCCGCTTGATTTCATCTGCCTTGGTGGTCGTGGCGCTAAGGGTCGAAGAAGAAATCAGAGCAAAAAGAGAATAGCCAATAGCTCTGCTAATCGACATTGCGGCCTCCTCGTAGTGGTTGCCTCCTATGGATCAAAGCACTTCCGCTTCACCATTCTCGGGCACGCTCAGCATGTCTCAACAGGGCCAAGAGAATCGTGCGCCACAATACCGTGGCGTCCAGTCCCATGGACCTCCTTCGCCGCGTTGCAGTTCTCCAAAGACTAGACGGCCACCCGTCTATGACCACCCCGCGGGGACGTGTTAAACATTGACAGCATAGTACCGTATGTATAGTGTACTAGTCAATGCATACACACCTACTTAAATCACTTCGTCTCGATAATTCGGGCGTTCCCATCTACGTCCAGTTGCGAGAACAGATCCTACGAAGCCTTGGCGCGGGCGTGCTGGCGAGCGGCGACCAGATGCCAACCATGCGCGAAGTGGCCGTGGCTTTGAAAATCGACCTCAACACGGTCCGGCACGCTTACGACGAACTGGAGCGGATGGGCGCGATCACGCTGGTCAGGGGTCGCGGCAGCTTCGTAGCCCAGCCTCCGCCGCCAATGGGAGCGCGCGCGCAGGCATCGCAGATCGACGCTCTTGCGAAACAGACCCTCGCCACGGCCGTCGCAGCGGGCGTCGACCCGACTGCCCTGGCGGATCGAATAAGGGCCCTCACAAAGCAAAAGGAATAGTCGTCATGAACAGCTATCTTGGTGCAAAAGGTGCCAACCAACTCGCCATCACACTTGCCGCTGTCGCCCTCGCACTTGCCGTCGCGACCGGTTGGTTCGCTTACGACACCGCCTCGCGCGGCGGCTATGTCCTTGCTGCAATTCTGGTCATCGTCGCGATCCTGATCCCTCAAGCGATCAAGGTTGCTGATCAGTGGGAGCGCGCGATCGTTCTCCGGTTGGGAAAACTGTCCGCCATTCGCGGGCCCGGCCTGTTCGTGATTGTGCCGTTTATCGATACGGTGGCGTCCTGGCTCGATCAACGTATCCAGACCACGGAGATCAACGCGGAAAAGGCACTCAGCAAAGATACCGTGCCGGTGAATATCGACGCGGTGATATTCTGGCAAATCCACGATCCGCAGCGAGCCGCGCTCGAAATCACGAACTATCGACAGGCGATTACGCAGGTCGCACAAACCTCACTTCGGGAAATGGTCGGGTCGTCCTTGCTGTCGAACCTGTTGTCCGAGCGCAAGCAGGGCGATGAGCTTTTGCGTGAAGAAATCGGTCGCAAGACCGCAGATTGGGGCGTGGCGGTACTTTCAGTTGAAATCAGGGACATTGGTGTGCCGCCTGCATTGCAAGACGCGATGAGCCGGCAGGCGCAAGCCGAGCGCGAGCGACTCGCGCGTGTTTTGCTCGGCCAGGCCGAGCAGGAGATAGCGCTCAAGTTCGTAGAAGCGGCGGACATCTATGCTCGTACTCCAGCTGCTATGCAGCTGCGCGCCATGAATATCATTTATGAAACGACCAAGGAGCGCGGTGCCACAATTCTCATTCCGACGGCAATGGTTGACGCCATGAACCCCGGTGGTGCGATGGGTATCGTTGCCGCCGCGCGTCCGCTTCCGGCTTAATTGTAGTGGCAAGGATCGCGCTTGCCGTGGAGGGTCCCGAAAAAGTGAGGTAAATAAGTTCGTCTAGGAGGTGCTGCAATGAGCACGACGTTCATCAGAACGGGTTTCGCACAGACAACCGGATCGACGCGGCAGACGTTTAGCCTCTTCAAGAGATGTTGGGTACAGTTTCGAGAATTGCGCAAATGCGAGAGACTCCGCACCGATTTGTGCGGCCTGGATGATCGGGAGCTTCAGGACATCGGCATTACGCGCGGCGAAATCGACTACGTCACCTCGAACCGCGCCATCGATCCGCGAGGCGTCCCATCTACCGTTCGATGATTGTCGGATATTCGGCGCCAGAGGATGTCAGGCGTTGAAACGCTCCTACTCATCATTTCTCGTGCTGACTTCTGCTGAGGGTCAATAGGCGAAGTCGGCGCTCTTCGTCTATAACGAAGCAGAGTTTCATTTGGTGGGGCCTGGAGCCGAGCAAATGTCGTTCAAGGGCCGATCCCTTCTGTTTGCTCTGGCCAGCCTGCTGTGGATTTCAGGGTGCATGGCGGATGAACTCGCGCTCGTGCTCAGCAGCGCCGAAGCAACACATGAAAAGCGAACAGGAAAACCAGTCGTGGATTTAGCCTTCCCGAAAGCTTCCCGTGAGCCGCTTCATAAATGGAGCCAAGACAACGTTGGTAAAATGATCGAACTTCTCGTTGACGGTCAGGTAGTTTATCGGGGGATGTTGAGAGAGCCGATGTACGGGCCGCATCTTCGCATCGACGGTGGTGACCGGACAGACGAAGCGACTAACGACCTCGTGCGACAAATCTCTAAGACCCCGAACGGAGAAATTAAGCTCCGGTCGTCACCCGCTTCCAATTAGTCCACTATGGGTCACTCGCGTCATTTGCGGCCCGTTCGCCGGATGTCTGCTGATCACCTGACAGCGGCGGAAGAGCGGACATCTCTCGACCGCTGCTTGGGGCCAAAATCGGCCGTCGGGGCAGCGCGGAGCTTACACCGCGATTATTCGGGTTTTCTCTGGCTATTGAGATACCGATTTTGATCCTTGTCAGGGCAATAAGTCATTTGCAGGCCCGGGCGCGTGAATTTGTTCTCATTAGTCTCACGAACAAATATTTTCCTGGTGTCTATATTTTCTAGTATGAAAGTTTCCGGAAAGGGATTGTCTGTCAACACATCAGTACAAGCAACGTTTAGTCTGATCGAGCCCGGAGCAGCGTCCGTCAATCGAGTGATTGTGCATTGCTGTTCAAAGGCGGCGATGGATTTCTTGGCCAATTCAATGACAATGACTTCTTCGTCTTCGTCCCTTCCTAGCCCCGCGCATGCCCTCGCTCCATAAATGCCGTCTTTTGGACGCCAGTTTTCACCTGCCTGTCCTTCTTTATCGAGAGCAACGGCTGAGCTGGTACCGCTTGATACGGACAGGAAAACGAAGACCGCCTGCAACAAGCGGCGGACAAGGACAATGTGATCTTCCGGATTCATAGGCCGGGCTTCCTTCGTGTCGCGCGAACGCTTCAAAGTCATAACTGCAAGTCGTCGGGTCGGCTATGGGTCACTCGCGTCGCTTTTGGCCCGCACCCCAGATGTCCGCTTCTACCCTGACAGCGGCGGAATAGCGCAAATCCCCCGACCGCCGCTTGGGGCCATACACGGACATCGCTCAATCGTCCTCCGTTGGTCTGATTGCCGATTGGTTGTGGCCGCCCCTCACTCCATCACTATAGCGTGGTCGCTGTCTGCCGGTGCTACCGTGGAGCGCAGCGAAAGCCGCCGCTGCCGGGGTTGAGATTCGGTGCGGCGGCTCTTTACGCTCGGGCGTGACACGCAACCCGCGCCGACACTCTCCCCGCAACAGATGAACAAGTCGTCAGCCGATCCCCGCACGATCACGGTAGGCTCTTCCATAGGCGCGGCGAGTTGGGCAGTTTTATCGTTCGGGCCCGTTGCCGTGGCCGACAAGCTGCAGGTCGATGGGCGTCGTCGTGCGCGTAGGCAAACGATCTGGTTCGTATCGTTCGGCTAAACCAAAGAGGCGCGCTTTAATGAAAGGATCGATGGCCTTTCAGCGAGAGCGCGCACAGTCCGCGCGCGGTGCTTTTTGAATTCCTCACTCAGCACAACAGAGACCCCAAATGCAAAACGAAAGAAATACAATGGCGACGAGTGTAACGTTTCGCGATCTTTGCGGGAGCCTGAATGCAAGGCGGATGGCATTGCCGTCCCCAGGTCGAATGGGTCGAGTTGCGCCCGAGGGTTCGATTGCTCGGGCCCCGCGCTTCCTCACCGGCCTGTCGTCGAGTTCGAGATGGTTATTATGGCAGGACGGCTGGCTTGAAGCGGGTCGCCAATAGCGCATACTCAAACGATGCACGAACAGCGACCAGCTTTCATGGCTCACAAAAGCCCCGGACCTGGCTGGAGCATCGATATCCTATGGCCCGATGGTGAAACGGAAGTCATCAAGGGCTTTGTTACCGAGCATGACGCGGCTAAGTGGATTGCTGAGCACCCAATTGCGCGGCAAGTCCCCGCCGTCGAGGGAGACGTAACGACCGGAAAGTAATTGGCTGCGGCGCCCGGTTCGGTCTGGTCTCCGTGCGTCACAATACCTTGGTGGACGAGTGGCAATCTCCCTAGGCTGGGATTTCAGGAGCCCAGACTGGAATGCGTGGCGGGCGCCGCCGGAGCGAACATATTCCGCTCGCGCGGGCGTTCTCGAGCTATCTCCAACTGGAGGGAAACGCATGTTCGACGCCGAAACGACTGCGCTACTCAGAGCAGTGCTTGAGGAAGTGTGCGAGAATATTTCCGTGTATGAGACCGGCGCCAGAGCGCACGTTGCCTCCAAGATCCTCGAAGCCGCCGCAAGCGGACAGCTCTCGATAGATGACTTGAAGGCAGCGGGTCACAACGCTCTGCATGCGCCAGCGATGTGGCGCTGAATTTCATCGGCAATTGCGGCTTCCAGCTTTGCCAAATGTCACCGCATGTCCGATCAGGTCATGCCAGTTCGGCACGATGTTCACAGGTCCAGCAGCACCGCAGATCGTGCGCCGCCGGCAGGCCGAATGGTTCGTGCCGGAAAGTCTAAACCATCGAAATACCCTTCGAGCTCTGCAACCGCTCGGCGCTCCCACTCCTCCGCCTGCGTAAGCAATGAGCATCGTTGAATCGGCCGGAATGCCGCGGCCTGGCGGCACAGCGAAGCTATTGCGCGATAGCGGCGCACGTTCTCCATTACGGCCAACCCGGTCATGTTTGGATCTCCCCATTCCGTTCCCGGACGCGAATTAGCAGTAGAACGATTTTCGATCCGTTAGCGGCCAGAGCGGAAAGCGTGAATGGTTGGCAAGACCTTGCGAGTGGATCGCCGACTTTGGTTAAGAAGCTCGAAACCAATCCCAAATCCGCACCGCGGCCTTCGCATTCTCGGTGCGATTTAGCGCTGATGACCGAGGCCAATTCCGAGTGACGTTGCCTTCTGGCGCAACGAACCTTCGGATCGCTTCATCAGCTTGGCGAGCTTGGCAACGGGTGTACGCGCTTTCGAATGTTGCTTCAACAGTTTGACGTCAGCCGTCGTGTATTCTCGACGTTTTCTCTTTGTTGTTTTTGCCATCTATCTTCTCCGGCTATTGTAGGGCGTTAGTACATAGCATGCGAAGGTTCTCCTGCAAGCGAAGGGATGGTTCCAGTGTCGGATCGTTCGGCGTGACCGGATGATGCGAGCCTCGCGCGACCCAGTGCCGCTACATAGGGGGCGGGCATTTCTACGGCGCTGTCTGATCTCTTCGTAGGCATGCAGATATGGTAGTCGCCATGAGCAAAGCGGATACCTCTGTAGTGTGTCAGTCTGCGAGCGGACCGGTACTCGCTGGCGAACAAAGCGGGCTCGCCGGAAGGGCCGAGCCCGCAACCAGGTCTTCACCAGGCGGGGTCGATCGGTGTCGTCACGGCATTGAGATGCTCGACCCCTTCCGCAGCGTTCAAGCACTGATCGTCGCGGAACCGACGACCCGTCAGCAGCACTCCGATGGGAAGACCCGTCTGCGGGTCGCGCGCTGCCGGCACGCAGGCGCTCGGAAGCCCGAGTAGATTGGCCGGCACCACCGGCCTCATCATCTCCAGGGTTTGTGCGATCGCCTCTGGAGAGGAAACATCATATCCGTGGGTAAACGGGAGCTGCGTCCAGGTGGGGGACAAGATCAACGAGTACTCAGCCATGAACTGTGACCATTCACGCGCAAGCCCATCGCGCGTCATGAACAGCAATGACATGTTAGCGGCGTGGTCCAGCTTGGGCACGATGCCGAAAATGCTGCCGAAAAAGTGCCGGCCGTCCTCGCCCATGAGCGGAGCCATCTGATCCCATAAGCTGGCATAGTCGCTCATCAGGAGTTGTCCCCACACACGGACAACGTCCTCGTATTGGGGTGGCGTCACCTCGTCGACGTCGTACCCGGCCTTAGCAAGCGCGACGGCCGCCGTCCTGACGGCCGTCGCAACAGCCGGCGCGGTGGCGCCACCAGGCGGAGTCGCTACCATGGCAACGCGGGAACGGTCTTGCCGTGGCCCGTCCAGGGGAAGCTCGACCGCAAGCGGATCTCGTGGATGCGCCCCCATCATGGCCGTCAAGCCGAGCCTGACATCGGAAACGCGGCGCGCCATCGGCCCATGCACAGCCATCCACTGCCAGGCGATCGGCCGATTTTCAAAGGGTGGTTGAGACGCATCGGGCACTCGCCCCGGATTGTGCATCAGACCTACCGGCTCCTTTGGAACTAAGTTTGGAAGTCGATACTGCGCAAGATAATGCCTGGAGGAGTGCCTTCGAACTCCATAGCCAGGAATTTGCGAGCGGCACGCTCTTCAATCCGATCGCGAAGTCTCATGAATTGCGCCTCGCGCTGGTTGGGCCTGGACCGCGCTATACCTTCCAGATCATCCATGGCGGAGGTCGAAATGGCGCAGGGTATCTCCCTTTGTCCGTCAACCATCGAAAACAGCATGACCATCCTGTCGAACTCGTAGCCGAGAAATCGACCACGTGTGAGCGCCATTGGACCTCCTCCCTTCCATCACGTCCAGGTCAACCGCCCGACGCTTGTAACTGCCCGATCGTTTACGCGACGCGCGCGTCTTGCCATTGGAGCTTTGAAGGCAGGACGACATCCGCGGCGGCGCGTCTATGACGTGGAGTGGCCAATCTAGCTGTCGTGCCGCACTCAGCACCTGCAGCCGCTGGACGGACGCGGATCTATCGATCTCCCGACAACGCGTCAGATGACGCTGGCCATTTCTATTTCGTTTTGCCCTCAACGAAGGTCGGCTGCCGTCCCGCACCCTTTTGGCTTGGTGCTGCGGCAATGACTTTGATTTTCTTCTTTTTGGGTTTCTTGGCCTCCCGATTGCTTCTTTGTTGACCTTTGGCCATGTCGATCTCCTTGGGTTTGAGGATGACGCAGATTGAGATGCAGAATTGGCCAAATTCGTAGTCAGAAATTATCATCCGGTTCAGACGGTGAGCGTGTCCAGATCATATATCTGGGCCGTGAGCCTCGTGATCAGATCAAGCGTGCAAGCAACATATTGCCGTATGGGTGCAGCCAATGTGGATCCCCCGGGCACAGGCGCCGCAGCCGTCCCTGAATTCGATCTCGGGATATAGGACCAGCTCATTGCGATCCTCCGCGGCCTTCACCAGAGCGTTCCGCGCTGCAGGAGGAGGCGACACGAGCAGCGCGAGCAAAGGAACGGCGCCGGATTGCTGGTAAAACGCCTGCCGACGGCACGGCCGCTGCCGCTCCGCCACGAGGATTTCGGCATGTCCCGCTTCAAGGACAGCTGTCGAGATTGTACAATCTTTCCCGCCCGTTTGAAGGCCTCCCGCTGTCCTCAATGGACCTGCGGCGTCTCCAGCGTGCCATTGGCGGCCTAGTTCCGCTTGAGGAACCTCGTCCGCATTGCCCGCGGGAGGTCGTGACGGGTGGCCAGTTGGGGCAGTAGCCTGGCTAGGCGTGCGCGGGTGTACCGCCATGCGTCGTGAAAGTTGCCAATGCGAGCAGAAGACCTTGAGGCCCTGCGGGAACACATGCTCGCGGTCATCGCCGCCAACGCCTTTGCGCTGCGTGACACAATTGGCAAGAGTGCCTTTGACGACCGTGTCATGACGGCCATACGCAAAGTGTCGCGGCATGAGTTTGTGCCAATCGAACTTCAGCCCTACGCGTATGCCAATATTCCGCTTCCAATCGGCTTCGAAAAGACGATCTCGCAGCCATTTATCGTCGCCCTAATGACCGATCTGCTCGACATCAAGGCCGATGACAGCGTTCTCGAAATCGGGACCGGTCTTGGCTATCAGGCAGCCATCCTCGCGCAGCTGGCCCGCAAGGTATACTCCGTTGAAATCATCGAAGAGCTCGGCCAAGAGGCGAGGCGACGGCTCCGACAGCAGGGCTGTAGCAATGTCGAACTCAAGATTGCCAATGGCTATCACGGTTGGTCAGAGCACGCCCCCTTTGACAAGGTGATCGTGACGGCTGCCCCCGATCTCATTCCTCCTCCGCTGATCCACCAGTTGAAAGCGGGTGGGAAAATGGTGATACCGGCCGGCCTGCCCAATGTGCAGCAGCTCATTCTGGCCGAGAAGCTCGCCAACGGCAGAATGACGATGAAAGAGATTCTGACCGTCCGGTTCTCTCAACTCGAGGGGACTGGACCTAGCCTGCAATAGCCCGATGGCGCATCCGTAACGGAGCATGGTCACAATGATCGAGAGCAGTAGCGCCGTCACCCTCGCGACCTGCGACACGACGCTTTCGAGCGCACATTCGCATCCGCTAGCCTTGCCGCGGTCTAGCGGCATTGGCGCGCGATCCTGTTCCGTTCTTGTCGCTGGCGGCAGGCTTCCTCGCCGGAGCGGCGATCAGTCCGTCTCGAATGGCCTTCTTGCGCGCGAGTTTGCGTCGTCGGTGGATGGCTTCCGTTGTCTCTCTCGAAGCGCTGTCTGAGGGCTTCTCGGAGAAGCGCCGGCGGCGCTTCTCCCTGAACAGGCCCTCCGGGCTGCATTTTTCTCTTGAGGATGCCAAGCGCTTACTCGACGTCATTGTCTCGAACGAATACCTGCACGCGTGTTGCTCCCAAGGTCGCCGCACAAACCATCGAAGCGTTCGGCAAGGATGCATCTGCATCACAACTACCGAAGCTCATTCAGGGCACGAGCCCGGTGGAGATCAGCCCGGGGAAATGCTGAGCTGCCGCGCTTATTTGTCTTCGTCGGGTTCTCTGATGACTGGCGGCTGGCGCTCGTCGTCCGGTTGGGTGTCGTTGTCGTTGTCTTCGTCATCGTCATCGTCATCATCATCGTCATCGTCATCGTCATCGTTGGGGTCTCGCGGCGGCATCGTGCTGCCTATGATGGTGACGAGTCCCCATTCGGCCGCGGAAACGTTCTGAGGGATGCGCTGGGTCATGGTCGGCTCCTTGCTGGATGTTGCGACATTCATGCGTGGAATGTTATCGCGCGGGGCCAAGGTCCAGCAAAAGGGCGCCATCCATGACCCGCGTGAGACACCTGCGCCAGCTAGGTCGCCAGAGCAAGCGCCAGCATGGCGAGCTGCACACCGCCGCTGCTGGGTCGCAACAACATCCCGGAATGGGGTGGGCAGCAAGCCGGAACTATCTCCGCCGTAAGGGTAAGAGATCAGGAACGAAATGCCTGGACGCGACTTGAATGCATGAGACCGTCACTCGCCGTCAACTACACGGCGCATGTCGCGGATAGCCAAAGGTCCTACCAGGACCCGCTGTTGTCAAACACCAAGCGCTCGCGCGCAGATAGCCAAAAGTGGCGGTCTCCAGTTCCATTGAATGGGCAGCCGTGCTCGCAGGTGGAAAGCCAGCGGGAGGGTCGGCGCTTTTCTCTGTGCGGAAGGAGACTTCGCTATGCCGCACCGCATTGACGTAGACCACAAACACAGCCGAGCAATTATTAACGTGATCGGCAAGGAACTGCGAGCGTCGCTGAAGCCTGAGCCGGAACAACCGGAGAGTCTCAGAGCGCAACTCGAACGGCTGCGGGAATTGGAGTCACCATTAATCGTTATGCAGACTCCGAAAAAATACCTGGAGCTAGCCGAGCACTATCGGAGCGCAAAACTCGATACCAAGGACCGGACTGCCCGCTACCTGCTTGAGACGCTTGAACACAGCTATAGGGTGCTCGCGCAAAGCACAGTTGTGCTGCGCCGTTCGAGGAAGGCGCAGAAAGCACTTGCGAAGTTCCACAAGTAAGGCCGCCTCATTGGCGGCTTGTTTCATTTGAAAACGTCCTCTTCTTCGTCCGGGTCCGCCAAGTGACGCTCATAGAGGCGACCGTCACCTATGGGTCTTGGTCGTGTAAAAACGCCAGTCCCGAGGCAGTCGGGACTGGATTGGTGTCATGCCGCGATCGCAGCCATCAGCGGCTTGATCCCGACGATGTTCATGACCCGTGTCAGATTGTAGGCCAGGACGGAGAGCGCCATTTCGGCCGCCACTTTCGGAAGCGTTTTGGTGAGGAAGTGTGTCGCTCCCATGCGGGCCTTCATGGTGCCGAACGGATGCTCGACAGTTTCGCGGCGCTGACGCATGGCGTGCGGGCTTGCATCAAGGCGCTGCTGCACAGCCTCGAGCAGATGCTCATGCTCCCATCGCGTAATCCGCCGTTCTGACCCAGGCGTGCATTGGGTCTTGAGCGAACAGCTTTGACAGGCCGTGGTCCAGTAGCGCCGCAGCACCTTGCTGTCTTCTTCATTCGTATAGCGATATGATAGCCGCTCCCCGGCCGGGCAGCGATAGACGTCCTCCTCTGGCAAATAGGCAAAGTCCTGTTTACCGAAGCGTCCGTCTGCCTTAGCGCCGGACGTTAGCGGTTTGGGCAGAGTTACCGTGATGCCCGCTTCGTGGCACGCAAGGATCTCTGGGCTGTTGAAGTAGCCGCGATCGGCTACAGCTTCGAGCGTCTCAGTCTTCAGAACAGCCTTCGCCCGCTTGGCCATATTGGCAAGTTGTGCCCGATCCGAGCCGCTGTTCGTCACCTCGTGCGTCACAATCAGATGGTGTTCGGTGTCTACGGCGACCTGTACGTTGTAGCCGACAACACCAGAGCCGCGCCCGCTCGTCGCCATCGAGCGGCTGTCGGGGTCGGTCAGGGAGATTTGCTGGTCGGGTGACGCAAGCATCTGCTTCTCGTAGACGGCAAGCTTGCCCATTTCCTCCTTCAGTTTCGTCAGCTTCTCGGTAAGCCTCGTCACCTTCGTGGCCAGGGCCTCGGTCGGCTCCTGGCGGTCGGCCGTGTCAAGTTGGCTCAGATAGCGCGCGACGCTCTCCTCCAACTGAGCACGCCGTCGCTCCATCTTCGCGCGCGTGAAGTTCCTGTCCCGGTTGTTCACGGCCTTGAACTTGCTGCCATCGATGGCGACGCTCGCCGTCGCCAGCAGACCCATCTCTCGGCAGAGTTCGACGAAGCGCGCACATACCCTGCGCAGCGCCAGGCCGTTGTCCTTGCGGAAGTCCGCAATCGTCTTGTGATCGGGAGCGAGCCGACCCAGCAGCCACATCACCTCGACGTTGCGCCCGGCCTCTCGTTCCAGCCGCCGGCTCGACTGTACCCGGTTCAGATAACCGTAAATGTAAAGCTTCAGGAGCACCGAGGGATGGTACGACGGCCGACCGGTGGCCGCCGGCTCCACACCCTCAAAGCCCATCTCAGCCAAACCGAGCGCATCGACAAATACGTCGATCACGCGAACAGGGTTGCTCTCGTCAATGAAGTCATCGAGGCATTCGGGCAACAGCGACCGCTGTCCACGATCCGCCTCTTCAACGAAGCGCCTCATCGATTCCCCCAAAGAATCACAGGAGAATCATAACAGCAGCCCAGCGTTTTCACACAGCCAGGGTCATTCTCGACCGAGTCTGTGGGCCTCGCCTTCCATTTGATGTCTGCTTTACCCCAAAAGCAACCGGTGCCCGGGCGTAGCCCCCCTCGGGTTCAACGGGCGGGCGATGCCCCAGTGGTGATCTACCGGAAATAAATTCAGACAGCATCTGGATCGGAGGTCGCGACGAACGTGCACGGTGGAAGCTGCCTGCTAGCATTCGACGTGCTGATTGTGCTTGCCGCCATCGGGCTGGCCGCAGCGGTCTTCTGATATCGGCCGGCCCAAGCACGCCAAACAGGCGCGCCCATCATCGGCTCAAGCCCGACTAAAGCCGTCCACCGCCAGCGTGATCTTGTGCGCGGTATGGTCAATGGTGATGCAGTTTATCTTTGTCAGCGCGCCGCTGGTCCTGAAGTACAGTTCGTGATGGAGCTTTAGCTCGGCGTCGATTTGGTGGTGCCCTTTGATAAGCGTGCCGTCGAGGCTGCTCTGGCCCACTTCATCGCCGGCTTGGTTCACGATTGTTCGGATCATTTCGTCTTTGATGGGTTTCATCTCCGCCTCCTACAACGTTGTGCCGGTCCCGGCGTTCGAACCAGACGTACCCAAACACGATACGATCGGCGGGCGCATCAAGCTCTATGTGCAGGAGAGCTTCCCCGAGGCTTAGAGCCTGACGGCCTGCATCGCTCCGGGCTCGCCTGACATGGCGCGCTGCGGACTACCGAACCGGTCTATCGTGATCCATTCGCGGTCAAATGTCGGCTCATACAGAGCGAAGCCGTCAGGACTGGACGTGACGACCAGCGTCTCCGGATCGAGCTTCTGCAGCTCATCTAACAGGTCTTTGACTTTCATGGCCGTGCTCGTTGCATGCGCCGCGGTGCCGGCGCGTTCGAGAACCTTGGCCATTATAGCCTCGCAGTCCTGCGCTGTCAGGACAGCGCCCCAGTCGCGCAGCTCCTGCTGGAGGGCAGCGGCCACCAACCTCACGGCGCTTGTTGCGGCTTCCTCCTTCGAGAGACCGCCCAGAGAGCGCGGACCAAAGGGACGCTAGAAGCAACTCACGGGTATCTCCGGGGCAGGAAATTACCCGGTATCCCACCACCAAACCACTGCGGCACAAGACTCACCACGCCAAACAAGGCTCGGAGGGGGTCAGCCGGTTGTTGCGGACTGTGCGGGCGCAAATCACCCGCCCCAATCCGCGCCCGGAAAAACCGGATGGAGGGCGGCGCGGGTCGCCGGTGTCGAATTACGTCTCGACGGCGACGACCTAGTGTTGGAAGCCTCCGCGCCGCCGCCGGCCGAAATCCTCGATCTTCTCTCGATTCACAAGCCTAGCATCGTGGTGTTGCTGCGTCCTTGGCAAAGATGGCTGGTCGGCCGAGGACTGGCAGGTCTTTTTTGACGAGCGCGCCGGGATTGCGGAGTTCGATGGCGGCCTGCCACGCGATCGGGCCGAGGCCCGCGCCTTCGCCGAGTGGCTCAACCGCAATCTGGTGCGCTCCCCTCCCGGCCGCTGCGTCGGCTGTGGTGCAGGCGAAAGCGCCTAACGATGCGATTCTCACGACCATCCTCAAGCTTCTCCGCCGGCTCCCAATCTATCCGATGTTCGGCCGCGGGTTGATGAGATTGCAGCCAGCCTATGTGCGTTCGCAGTTCGAAGACCCCGATCGTCCCGAAACATCACCACCCCCCGGTCCGGCAGCGATTGCAAGGCGCTGACGATGGAACTGGCACGGGGCCAAGGATGGCGACAGTCTTCGCGGCTCGATCGGCCAAGAAGCCCGCCGCCGGCGAGGCACTGATCCGCGAGGCGGATATCTCGCCTGCCGGAGCTGGAACGAAAAGATGTGAGCTGATGGCGGCCCGGTCGACCCCTCGCCGCCGATCGACCAGGCCATCAACCGCAGTTGTCCGTGACTCCAGATCCGGTGCTCCCGCTGCCAGACGCCGCGGGCGGTCGATCTGGCCACCCCGCCCATGTTACGTCCACAATCTCACCGATCGGAAGATGGCCGGCGGGCAGGCAAAGGGGGCTCCGGCTCACAGCCCCAGCCCCCGCTTCCGACCGAACCCCCATTCGGTGCCACCGCTGTCGCGCATCACACCGCTAATGTGCTGGCCGATGCGCTTGTCAAGCACAGGCGGCCAGGGCACGAGCTGGAAGCCGAGACCATCCTCGATCATGGCGAAGCGCCCGCTGGCTAGCGTAGCGACGCCAGCCAGCCTGCCGGCGACGAGTTCGCCCGGCTGGCTCGGCATGTAGGTCAGCCCGCGCTCGGCCGCCATCTGCTTCCCGACGCGACTGATCTCGGTCGCCTCAAGGCGGGCAATGAGGTCGTTCGGCGCGCGAACACGGCCATCGGCGAGCCGGGTGGCGTGCCCCTGATCGACGAGGGCCTGGCGACGACGCTCCATCGCGTCCTTGACCTCCCGTCCAAAGCCCACCGTCGAGAGCGGCGTCCGGTTGGGTGACGCTCGCCGACGGCGCGGCCAATGAGGGGCCGGCGTTCGCCGTCTTGCGCGACCTGGTGCAGCCGCTAGACGGCATGATGAGCCGGCTGATGGACGGCGTGTCTTCGCTCTGGCCGGCGGCACTCCGGCTGCGGTCATGCGGCAGCTCGCCACCGGCTGCGCCGCCGTTTCTTCGCAAGAAGCGGACAGCTGCAGACCGTCCAAACGAAGAGCAGCGGCATAACAGCCCAAACGCGCGCTCCCGACGAAGCCAAGCATGCCGTTGTGCTCGCGCCGTTCCAGGGTAAAGCTGTTGCGCGCCGGCAGTGCGGCCGCCCTGGACCGCCACTACGCGTGCCGGTCCCGTAGATATTGGTCTGGCCGGAGGAATGGTCCCGCAATCGATCGAGCTGTCGAATAGCGCACGTTTCTCGTCGGAAGTAGGCACCCGATCTCGCGGCGGTGTTCGTGTATCGCTGACTTCAAGAACCATCATGCGGCCGTCAGCCTGATAGCAGAGATAGCCGATCGGGTTCGGACCCAGCGGTTCAACCGAGTCGCCAGTGGCCACCACTTCGCGCTTCCACGAAACCATTTTCCACGTGCCAACCAAAGCGCCAGTGCGGTCATGGCTAACTCCAAATCGCATCATCGCGCGATCTCGCCGACATAGGGTTCCCGCTCGGTAAATTTGATACGCTGGTCCTCCGCGTTACTGGTAGCTGTAGGTTGTGCCCTTCGGCAGCGGCAGCACGGGATCGCGCTGGGCCTGGCTCTTCGGCCACACCACATACGACTTGTCATCGATATACTCGAGCACGACCGGGAACGAGCGCTCGTTCTGGCCAGCCATCGGCGTACCTTCCCCGTAGAACTTGACACCAAAGCCCAGCATGGTGCCGCCGTTGGGAAGGTCCACTTCCAGCGTCGCCTTGCGCAAGGCATCGGGGTCTACGCCACCGTACTCCTTGATGGCACGTGGCAACACTTCAGTCAGGAAAACGTAGGTGTTTGAGGCGGCCATGCCGACGTGGGCGGAGCGGATGGCCATGCCCGGCTTCACCTTGTCGAACTCCTCGCCGACCATCTTGATAATCGGCGGCAGTTTTGGATCAAGGGTTTCCGGATTAGTCAGCCAGATCGAGATCGGATCGGTGTTGAAGATGTAGTTGGCATCTGCACCGAGCCCTTCCTTCAGCTTCTCATAAACGCCGTATCCTGCGCCATGGCCCACCAGGGCGCCGAATTTGAGCCCCTGCTCGCGAGCCTGCCGCAGGAGCAACGTGATGTCGGGATTGTATCCTGTGTGGAAGATCACGTCCGGGCGAGCACGTTTCAGCTTGGTGACAAGTGCGGAAAGATCAGGCGCGGTCGCTGAATACCCTTCCTTCAGCACGACATTGAAGCCCGCTTTTTGGGCGCCGGCCAAGTTGCCTTTGGCGACGTCGACACCATACGCACCATCCTCGTGGATGATGGCAACCCGCAGGTCTTTCGGCTCCTTGCCGAATTTGGACTTCGCGTTCTGGGCGATGAAATCCATCGTCATCTTGCCGAACTGGTCACCGCTCGCCTGCGGGCGGAACACGTATTTGTAGTTCTTGTTTTCGAGCACCGCCGAGGAGATGCAGGTGGTGATCCACATGAACTTCTTCAGCTGCTCGACGCGGTCGGCCACCGGTACACACTGCGCCGAGGAGAAAAACCCGAGCAGCATGTCGACCTTCTCCTGCTCGATCAGGCGCACCGCTTCATTGATGGCCACGTCGGGCTTGCTCTGGGCGTCGGCATAAACCGCCTCGACCTTGTAACCCTCGACGCCGGTCTTGCTGTACCGGTCGAGCATGATCTTGGCGCCGATATAGTGCAGCTCCGAGCCGCCGCCTGCCAACGGACCGGTCAGGTCGTAGATCACGCCGATCTTGATTTTCTTTTCCTGGGCCTGGGCGGAGACCGCCATGCCCCACGTCGCTATCGCGACGATCAGCCCATTGAACAGGCGGGCAGCCTTGCGCGTCAGCATCAAACCCTCCCTGGTTAATTGTGCAATGCGTTTCTTTGTTTTCGCCGATCACTATGATCGGGGTGAGCGATGTCAAACCGAATGGCGCGGCATCGGAGCATCCGGGCGTACGACGTTCTGCTCGGAAGGATTGCGGATCTTGTTCAGTGGTTGCGCCGAGCACACCGACGCGCCGCATCCGCTCCCTCTGCTGTGCGCGCACAGCTAGCGGCCATACTACCGGTTCGCCAGCAAGCGCGGCTATCGATTCCCGGCGTCCAATGATCGCCGGCATGCGCCTCTCCGTGCGAGGGCTGCCTAGTGAAACGAACGATACCACACCGCGAGCATTGGGTCTTCACGTTCGGCGAGGGCGCTGCCGGACCTCCGACCTTGGCCGCGTCTCTTATGGGTCACGAGCGTCGCCCGCTGCAATGGGGTCAAAATGCGACCTCGCGCAAAGGGCAGCTGTTGGCGCAAACCAGGCACATCGACGCTTGGGCCACGCACGCAGGCATCATCGATAAGTTGCTGGCGGAGCCCGAGGCGGCAGATGATGACCCGCGTCGGGTGGGTCTCCGCGAAAACCGCGGCGTGAGCACCCGAACGGGACGGCTGTCCGGTGGGCCACTTGACGAACGCAACCGGAGCGGCGACCTGCTACTTGCAGCCGCGGCAAATCGTAAGCTTGCCCTTTAGTTTGTCATCTTCCGTGGGATCAACCGATTGCTGCCCAGAGACATGATCCGCCTCTTGACCGAGCTTGGGCTGCTTTGCCGGGCGCGACCTGACGGGTCGCGTCGTCCGGCTTGACGCGTCATTGTCGTCAACGGTGCCGACGCTAAAGCCATCGTAATCGGTTGCCGGCTTGGCCGACGGCGGCAGCCTGTCGATCACCGGTGCAGGCGAAACATCGTCGGACGCCGACGGCGTGTCCTTGACAGTGGCAGATGGTGGGACGCCCGGGGCGGTCGCCCGTGGCGGCACATCTTTAGCGGCTCGGGGTGATACCGAACCCTTGGCGGTCTCCGCCGGCGGCGGAACGTTATCCGTCGGCGGTGACGACCCAACACTGCTCTTTGCTGATGGCGTGGAACTTTTGACAGCCGCCCGCGGCGGCGACACGCTGGGTGCCACCATCGGCGGCCAAACACTGTTGGTGGCGGCCGGGGGTGCCGACCCCTGTTCACTCGACGGCGGCGGCGGAGCAAGCGAAAGCGGCGGGGCCAGCGACGTCTGACATCTCGCGCTGTCGTGTAACCAAACACCAGCGGCCAACAAGCCAAGGGCAAACAGCGTAGCGTTTTTCATTCGCATTCTGCAAATACTTTGACTGAAAGAAGTGATCGCGTGACTTGCGTGGCCACGCTTCGGCGAAAATATCCACGCCTGACACGGCGATCAAATTTGACTTCCAATTCCCTCCCCATAGGTCTCCACCTTGAACTTGGAATCACCACACGTGCATCAACGGCACGCGCCTAAGGATCGATCAGGACGCCCGGGTTGAGCATGCCACGGGGATCAAGTTCGCGCTTGGCGGCCCGCAACGCGGCGGCAAAAAGCGGTGGCCGCTGCCGGTCGTACCAGGGTCGGTGATCGCGGCCAACGGCATGGTGATGCGTGATGGTGCCGCCTGCCGCGATCAGCGCGTCGCTCGCCGCGTCCTTGATGGCCTGCCACTGCGCGAGCAGCGCACCGTGCCGACCGCGCGCGTGGAACGAGAAGTAGGGCGCGGGCCCGTCCGGGTAGACGTGGGTGAAGCGGCAGGTGACTTCACCCTTCACCCCGGTCGCTTGCAGAATCGCCCGTTCGGTTGCTGCCTTGACCTGATCGTGGAAGCTTTCGAACCGATCCCAGGTGATGGCGGTCTCGAACGTATCGTTGATAAGTGCAGCGGGCGTCAGGAATTCGCGCGCATAGGGCATCCGGATGAACGCGTTGCGCCAGATGCCTGCCGCGCCCTCGAGATGCGCGTCACCGGCCTCTGCGGGCTCCGGTGTCCCGCGGTGGTCGGCGCAGCATTCGAGCGCACGCTTGACCCAAGCGTCCAGGGGATGATCGCCCGATTCGAATGCCAGCACCATGATGGCGGAGCCGCCGTCGGCCGCACCGGTGTTGAGCGCTTCCTGCGGGTCCAGGATGCGGCAATTGGAGGGATAGAGGCCGGCTTGCGCGACCGCACGCACCGCGCGCGCGGCATCGAAGAAAGTGGGAAAGCGAATCGAAGCGCCGGCGCGAAACTTTGGACGGTGCTGCAATCGCATCCAGGCGCGCGAGATCACGCCTAAAGTTCCTTCCGAGCCGATGAACATGCGGTCGGGGCTCGGCCCCGCACCCGAACCGGGAAGCCGGCGCGTCTCCACGACGCCAACCGGCGTCACGACACGCAGGCTTTCGACGAAATCGTCGATATGGGTGTAGAGACTGGCGAAGTGGCCGCCCGATCGCGTCGCGATCCAGCCGCCCAGGGTCGAATATTCAAAACTCTGCGGAAAATGCCGCAACGTGACGCCGTGCGGCTTGAGCTGGTTTTCCAGCGATGGACCATAGGTGCCGGCATCGATCAATGCGGCGCGCGAGACCGGATCGACTTCGACGACCCTGGAGAGCTTGCGCAGGTCGAGCGTGACGGCCGCCTTGTGCTTGAAGCCATCGGCCTGTGGCTCGACGCCACCGCACACGCTCGATCCGCCTCCGAACGGCGTCAGCGAAGCGCCGACGGATCCGGCCCAGTCCATGACAGCCGATATCTCCGACTCGTTGCGTGGATAGGCCACGACATCGGGCGCGCAATCGTAATCGCCGAGCATGGCCCTGACGTAATCCGGATAGGACTTGCCGTAAGTGTGCGCGGCGCGGTCATAGTGTTCGGTCGTGCAGAACGGTGCGAGCGACGCTGGCGGCACCACGCGCGGCTCCCGCAAGGACAGCTCGTCAAGGCCGGGAACATTGACCGTGTCGAATTCGCCGGCGCCAAACTTGGCATGGTAGCGGCCGAGGACAAACGTCCGCTCTTCCGCGCTCATGCCTTCGCCTTCCCGTCCCCAGCCGTAATGCTTCAGCCTTGTGCCGGTCATGAGCGTTCCCCGTGTTTCGTTTCGAGAGTTCTTGAACCGAAGAACAAGATACTTCTGAACGACCGCGCTGCACAGTGAGCTCGTTCGATCGAAACAATACGCTTTCGAGCGGGAGCATGAAAGGCGGCGACAGCGGGGCAGCTTCTTCAGCAAACGGCGACGCAGCTGCCGCTGCACCCGCTCAGCCTTACCCGCATGGTGTACGACCAAATGTCAGGCCGCCGTATTCCGCGCGGGTGGAGATCATGCGACAATTTCGAGAGAGCTTTGGCTTGTTGAAAGACCGGTGGAATACCCGTCTGTTTCGGAAGGTGCGCATTTGATCTCCGAAAGTGATCTGGAGCTTGCTCTTGATTTCGTCCGGGCTCGGGCTGCGGGACCGGTCGAGGGCATTTTTGGTCCAGGCTCGATGACCTGGCGGATCGACCGAGAAGCCATCACCTTCTTGGGCGCCGGTCGAGCCTTGCTGCTTCAGCTGGCGCATCCCTGGGTCGCCGCCGCCGTGGCCGAGCACTCGCGGACCTTCGCGGATCCGATCGGTCGCTTCCATCGAACCTTTGACGTCGTGTTTACGATGGTGTTCGGCTCGCTCGATGCGGCCGTTACCGCTGCCCGGCACCTGCACCACCGCCATACCATGATCGTCGGCCGCCTGCCCGAAGCCATCGGTCCGTTCGAGAGCGGCTCGCCCTACCGCGCCAACGAGGTCGCAGCGTTGCGCTGGGTTCACGCGACCCTCGTCGACACCGCTCTGGCCGTCCACGACCTGATCCTGCCTCCGTTCTCGGTCGAAGAGCGCGAGCGCTATTGGACCGAAAGCCGGCTGTTTGGGGCATTGTTCGGGCTGACGTCGAGCGACTTGCCGGCGGATTGGGGTTCATTCGCGGCCTACACCGCGGCGATGATGCAATCGGATACATTGTCCGTCAGCACCGCCGCGCGCGAGGTGGCCCGACAGATCTTCGCCGGTGGACGACCATGGTTGCGGCCGCCGCGCTGGTATCAAACCCTGAGTGCCGAGCTGCTGCCGGACCGGCTGCGCACCGGCTTCGGATTTGCCTTTGACGAACGCGACAGGAAGGCCGCAGAGCGGGCCGTTGCGCGGATACGACGCATCTATCCCAAAATACCGACCCAGCTTCGCTACGTCGGCCCCTACCAGGAAGCTCAAGCGCGACTGCAGGGAACGCCGCAGCTGGGCTGGACAACGCGGTGCCTGAACAGGGCCTGGATAGGACGACCCCAGTTGGATGACCACTGGAACAGGTGAAGCTGCCCCCGGACAGCCGCGGACGTTCGGATGCAGCCGACCGCCGCCTCCCGCGATCCCGATCTCACCAGACCGAGAACGCACCTCTCAGCAGCGAGCTCCAACAAAGCTGGCGATCGCGCAGACGCTCGTAGCCGTACGCGAGCGGTGGACGGCGTTTTCGGAACTTGATGCCGCTTTGCGGCTGGTCGCTCAACACCATAGCGAAGTCGGTACCCTGCCGGCTTCCGGACACAAGCGCGAACACACGGCCGAAGGGGTTCAGGAGCGTTCTGCGGCGGTGACGGCGTACAAAAAAACGAGCAGTTGGCTCCTGTATGGGGGAACCGATGCGACATCCGCGCGCGTCGGCGCTGCCGATTACCGATGCGCGCTCGCGTCATCCGAACAACGTCCTGGCGTCCCGCCTTGCCTGATGCAAGACCGATATAGCCACGGTGCCACGTAGCTGCCCGCCCAGATACCGCGGCCGCCGTGTTCGGCATCCCGCTGAGCGGCCTCGTATTTGCGCTTGGAATACTGTGGCCAGTCGACCGCGAAGCCGTTACGGACAAGCCACTCACCTAGATCGACACCCGCGACCACATTCGCGACCGAGCATGTCGCCACCGTACGCCCGTATTGGTCCAGCGAAACCGGCACGCAGCTCACCGGGCGTCGCGCGATAAAAGCGTCGAGATCATTCGCGGCCTTAGCGCCGCAGCGATATTGTAAGCTGTCCTCGCCCCGACAGAGCTGGGTACTCTCGGGCGCATCTATGCCCCAGAGCCGGATACGTGTGCCATGAATTTCTAACGTGTCGCCGTCGATGATGCTGGCCTGCCCAATGAGATCGTTCGGAAAGGCGACGCTGGTCGCTGTGAAGAGCAACAGCATGACGAGCGGCCAATGTCGGAGGCGCATGCGCTAATTGCTCTTTTGATGTTTTCCCAGCTTACGCCAATAATAGCCGGTCGTTTGCACGGCCGATTTGATCTTATCGCTTACTGCAACAGCCGCCTTCTTCTTTCGCCACCGACTTGGGTTCTTATGGATAGGGATCGGCTGGCCCTTGGCGACGACCAAGAGGTGATCTCGACCATGATTCAAGTACACATCAAACATACGCACCACCTCCCAATACACACAACACAAACATAACCCTGTACCATCAGTCCTTAATGAGATGCCAAAAGAGTGAACGGACAGTCTTGGCCTGTCTGTTCGAATGCCGACAAAGGAGGGGATATTTTGTTCGGACTGTGGGAATTGCGACACTGTCCGCAAATCAGCGAGCCGCAATGGTTGCCTCTAGCGACCGCGCGCTCAAGGCCGGCGCGAAACTCGCCGCTGCGGCATTGCGCCTGATTGTTTTCGGCCGAGCGATGCGAGGCGCGAGATACGCGCGCGCAGCGCCGTAAGCCACGAAGCGAGAACGAGAGGAGTGGAAGGTGCGCAGGCGATGCGCGACATCCTACGTCGATGGAAATTCACTCTATGCGGCGGATTCTTGCGATTGGCTGCTAAACGCCAGCAGTATCGCGAGATACTGGGCGATATTCTGAGCGTGATCCGGGCGCGGTTCGTTGGTGATTCCAAGTTCGGCGCACAGGAACGCCGCACCGAGTTCCGCAATCAACTCCTCGGAGCAATAGGGCTTGTCGGCAAAGCGCTCGCCTTTCTCGCAGTTCAGGCGATGGGGACAGCCGCTAAAATGCGTCGTCAATTCATGTGGGACCGTGGAATAGAAACTCTCTTGCGGTGAGTTGGAAGTCGTCGGGGCCGGCGTTCAGCGTCACGCCCGGCAGCAGGCCGCCTGCGCGAACTGCTTCCGGCTCGCCGCCTGCTTCATCACGCCGGCGCGCGTGAGGTCGCCGCCGCGACGCAGCACCTCCCCCGGTCGCCGTCCCAATCGGTCGACCGGCCTGCGCGCAGCGAACATCACTCACCACTGGTATTTGACGGTGCCCTTTCCGGTATAGCTGTGGGTCGTTTTGGAGAACTCGCTCTCGAAAGAGGCGGCGAGCGAGAAACCGCTGGGCCAGCGCACTTCGGTGACCACCGAAACGAGCCCCGCATCGGCCGCCTGCGCCGCGCCGTTGACGATGAAGCCGGAAGCCGGCAGTGCTGCGAATGCGGCCTGGAGGCTGCGGTCGGTGCTGAAGTTGTGCACCCAGGCGGCGCGGCCGCGTAGCGTCAGGGCCGCCGTGCCGTCGTTGATCAAAAAGCTGCGGTCGGCGCGCAGGCCAAGTTCGCTACGCGAGGCCGTGACGTCCTTCGCCGTATAGCTCAGTGCAAACAGTCCGCTGCCTGCCAACACGCGTTCGGCATAGCTCGGCATGAACAGCGTGGTGAACTGCCCCGCCGCATACGGCGTCACCCCCAGCCACGACGTCGCGAACCGGTAGCCGCCTTCCAGCCGCCCGGACAGCGCATTGGCCTCAAAGCGCCCGCGCAGATGGGTGTCGAGCACCGTTCGGTCGGTGGTCACGTCCTGCCAGCCATAGGCCAATGCACCGGAGAGATAGGCCGCTCCGAGACCATGCCGGCCATAGACGCCAGCCTGGAAGGCGTCCGACCGGCCGCTGCCGAGCCCACCGGCGAGACCATAGCCCGTGCCCGCACCGCCCATCGCAAAGCCGAGCACCGTATCCTGCAAGACATGATAGTCCGCTCCCACCGCCGTGCCATAGATCTGCGCGGTGGTGTCCGCCGAGCCGGTCAGCGCGCTGCCGCCTGTGGTCTGGCCGCCGCCATAGCCCGTCGCCCACACGTTCCAGCGGGGCTCGTAGAACGGGACGACGCGCGGCGGCGCCTTGGTGATCAGCGCGGCATAGGCGCTCGCCGCACCGCTCTCCTCGGCATACGACGGCGCAACCGACGCCATCGCCCCACCTTGCGGTCCCGTCCGGCCTGGGATGGCAGGATCGGTCAACAGATCAGTGAAGCGATTCATCGCATCGAAGCTGGCCTGCTGGATCCCGGTTGCCGCCTCGCCCGAGGCCACCGTCAGGCCTCGTGGCGACAGCGCGCCAAACGCCAGCGGAATGCCGCCCACACGATTGAACGAATTGATCAGCGCGGTGGATACGCTCTGCTGGTTCCGGCTCAACCCGGCAACATTCATCACCAAGTTCAGATAGGTGTCGTTGGCATCGTAGCTGAGATTCGCCGCGAAGTTCTTCGGCAGGTTGGTGTTGACCGGTCCATGAAAGGTGCCGCTCACGCCTCCGGCAGCATTGAGAATGTTATATCTCTTCATCACATAACTGCCCGGCGACCAAACCGCCAGTACGCTGGCACCGCCGAGCATTGCAGTGCCAGTCACGTTGGTGCGGTCGGCGTTGGTCGGCGACATCTGCACGAGATAGCTCGCCGCCGCTGTGAATACCAAGTTGCCCTGCACACTGAGCAGGCCGATCGAGTTACCCGGTGATAGCGTGCCGCCGTTGATGGTGACGTTGCCGACAGTGCCGGTGCCGCCGAGCAGACCGCCGACGTTGACTGTGGTCATCGAAGACGAAGCAATCGAGCCGTTCACGATCAGCGCACCGCCGTCGACCGAAGTCGGACCGGTATAAGAGTTGATCCCCCTGAGGATCAACGTGCCTCCACCCGACTTGGTCAGAGCCCCCGCGTATTCCGCATCATTTTTGGCTTTGAGCGCTGCAAGACGGACTTGCAGCACCTTGGCTGCGGGATCGCGGCCCCGAGCAGCAATTTCCCCGGTCAGATCGACGATCTCCTGCGCCTCTTCCCGCTTGCGCTGCCTCAGCGCCGCATCCGAAATGCTGTTGCTCCAGATGTCGGTAACACCGGTCGGAAGATTGTAGTTTTCGGGACGCAGCAATTGGCCCGGACCATTCATCGCGGCCTTGAGATCGGGAATGCCCCAGCCATAGATCTCGTTGACGCCCGAATAGCCTTTGGGCTGGCGCGCCGTGGTCAGCAGCACGTCGCGTGCCTGCTCATTGGTCATGTAGGCGTATCGCTGCAAGACCAGCGCGAGGGCGCCGGCCACGTGCGGCGCCGCCATTGAGGTACCGCTCCAGCGGTCATAGCTCGGCTTGCCGGCACTGACCACAGTGCTGTCGATATCAACGCCCGGAGCTGCAAGACACCAGTACTTGGCCAGGCCACATTTGTTGAACTGTTGCTTCTCTGCCCGATCTATTGCAGTGACTGCAATCCAATCGTGTTCAAGCTCCGGCCGAAAATAGGGCAACGACGCCCGCACCGACGGATTGTCAAACCCGGCATTGCCAGCCGTGAAGACCATGATGACGCGCCGTTGTGCGGCCTCGGCAGCGGCATCCAGCCAAGTCTTCTTCCCGACATAGCCCATGTAGGCGTTGAGCACGCCTTGCCTGGTACTGTAGTCGTCCTCATCAGGCGGGTTGCCCCAGCTTGAGTTAATGACCCTGACGCCGGCGGTGACCAGGTTGCCGTAGGCCCCCTTGAAATAATTGTAGTCCTCGTTCGGGCCGTAAATCATCTCGTCGGTGCCGCCTGTGTTCGACACATGAAGCTCACCGTCAAACGCCACGCCGTGCATTTCCTTGCCGTCGCGCGATGCGGTGATCGTTCCAGAGACGTGCGTTCCGTGTGAATCATTCACTCCATCGATCCAGCTGCCTGTATCGGAATAGGAATCACCTTGCTTGAACGCGCCGTCGGTCGGGCCATAGCGATACCCATCCGCCCCATATTGGCCCTGGTTCGATAGAACGTGAATCCTGGGATTCTGGAATTTCGGATGGGAGCTGAGGATGCCAGAATCGACGACTCCGATCAGGATACCCTTACCAGTGATGCGATTGGCATAGGCATATTGGGCATTCATCGCCTTGAGCCCCCAGTCGCCGTTGAATTCAGGCGTCATCCAGCTCTTGGCTGCGACCTCAAGATCGCTGGTCGTCGTGCTGTTGGCGTTTAGGTAGGGCTGTTGAGCATATGCCTGCTGCGCCAGAGCCACCGCACAGATAGAAACGCCGCCGAGCCACAAGGCGCGCTTGATGAAATTGCTGAGATTATCGGACATCGGATACCCCCTTTGTGTTCGATTTGCCTTGGGACGCGTCAAAAAGCACGGACGCGTCCGGGACTGCACCCGCTAGGGCCGCAGCAACGCGGAAGGCCGCGACACAGCGCGATTTAGTACGGCGTGAGGGAGTGCCATCCCGGACAAATCGGGGTCGATGCGACCAATTTGGGGTCGATCAATATCGTCGACGTTTTTCGCAAGGAAAGGCCGCAAGCCTGAGGAAATCGTGGCTGGTTTGTTGCACCAAGGCGTACCCGCTCAGGATCAACGCGGCAAAGGATCGGGGGACACCACACAGCGAGGGACAGATTCGCAGCGCATGCCAGCCCGAGACCGAGAAACTCTGTGGTGGTCAGGAGCGAAGAGCCGGCCGTTGCCTGCGAAGCCAGAAGCCACTCGGCAAGCTGATCTGAGCACCGAGGCAAGTCCAGGACCAGTTACGAGGCTTTCCTACTCGGCTTGCTGCCGGTCCGGTGGTCCCCTTGCTAAAACTGTTCACACTGCCCCGAGCACGCCGCCGGTTGCTCGGTCGATCTCTTCGAGATAGCGACGGCGCGCGAGCGACTCGGGCAAATAGCCGATCACCTTTCGGCTGTCGGCGGATTCGACCACGGCCAGAAGATCCGCCTCCGCCTTGTCGAACACGGCCATCGCGGTCTTCACGTTCATCTCGGGCAGCAGCACGTCGTCGAAATAGCGCGCGAGCTCCACCACCTGGATGTCGTCCGCGATGGTATCGAGCTCAACGGAATAAAGTTCTGGAAGCAGCACCAGTCCGCAATATTCGTCGGCGTCGTTGACGACCACGATCGCCTGCAGCGAGCTCAAGGGGAACTCGTCGCGGCAGGCCGCGATGGTCGAGGTCGATGGCGCCTTGGCGACGTCGCTACGCATCATCCGCTCCACCGACAGGTTGCGCAGCCAGCCGACGTCGTTGGCACTTCGGATGGTCTCCCCGCGCAGGTGCAGGCGCCAGGTCGAGAACGAATGGCCGAAACTGAAGCGGACGCAGATGCTGGTGACGATGCAGCCAGCCAGCACAACGGCGGTGACGTCGACGCTGCGTGTCAACTCCAGCACCAGGAACGACATCGTCAGCGGACCGCCGACGATGGCGACGCCGAGCGTCGCCATGCCTGTGAGCATGCCGACCAGGGGATCAATTCCGAGCTTCGGGCTCGCGAGCATCACCAGCGCGGCGAACAATTTTCCGAGCAGGCTGCCGACGAACAGCGAGGCGAAAAAGAGACCGCCGCGGAAGCCGGAGGCGAGCGAGATCATGCACGCGGCAAGCTTCAGCACGATGATCGTCGCGATCAGGCCCGCCGCCATCTCGTGGTGCATATCGAGCACCATCGCGCCGTGGCCGGCGGCGAGCACCTGCGGCGTGACGATCGCCAGCGCGCCGACGCAAATCCCGCCGATCGCCGGCCTGATCCAGAGTGGAAGCCAGGATTGTGTGAACATGCGCTCGAACAGAACGGAGCTTCGCATCACCAGAATTCCGACACCACCGGCGATCAACGCCAGCACGATCAGGGCAAGATATTGCTCGACGCTGACCGTGCCGACGCTCGGAACTTCCAGCAAATAGGGCGATCCGCCGAACCATTGCGCGGCGAGCGCGCCCGACAGCGACGCGGCGAGAATGGGGGCTGCACTTGCCACCGAGTAAACGCCGACGATCAGCTCATAGGCATAAAACGCGCCGGTGATCGGGGCGCCGAACGCCGCCGCGATCGCGGCGGCCGCGCCGCAGCCGACGATCAGGCGGAGGTCGGTGCGCCGCAAATTGAGGAACTGGCCGAGCAGGGAGGCGACGCCCGAGCCGATCTGGGTGTAGCCCGCCTCGAGCCCGACCGACGCGCCGCAGCCGTTGGAGATCAGGGTCTGGCTCGAGACCACGACGCTGTCGCGGAGTGAGAGATGTCCGCCGCGTAGCGCGTTGGCCTCAATCGGGTCGACCGCGCTCGATATCTTCAGGCGCCGCCGCGACCACTCCATGATCCCGAGCGCGAGCCCTCCGACCGCGGGGGCGCTCAGCGCCGCCCACGGGTTGATATGGTCATGGGCGCTGAGGCGGACGTCGATCGGGATCCCGTAGATCAGGACATGGGCGATCTGGGCGACCTCGCTCATCAGCGTGACAATGGCACCCGCCATGAGGCCTACCAGGAGCGCCAGCGGGATCAGGTAGAATTCGTTGCGACGCAAAAGCGCGCGCACCCGAACCAACAATTTGTTGGTTGCTCTTCGCAGGTCAATGTGGCGGATCGCCAACACCATTCGGCTCTTGTAAGGTCCTAGCAGAGAAAGCTCAGCGGACCGGATGTGCGATGCCCATCGGGCTTTAGGCTGCTCCGCGAATCTGGACAGGTCAATGAGAATCAGAATTGCCCCTTCTGGGTGCAATTGCTGGTGGACCGACCAAGCTGGTACTCGACACTGGCCCTGATGCCATACGGCCGAGCCAAATAGCATCCTCTGCGAACTGCATGCTGCCGGGGAAGGAGTTGATCGGCCGGGTGATAGTCCTGACAGACGGTAAGGCAGGCGCCATCATCGCCTGTGGGTCCGGTGATCGATCGCGGGTTGCTAGCCAGCCCGAGCCGCCAAGGAGATCCTTCGCCATCTGGCCCGTCAGCTCCCGGGCGAAGGACTTGAGGCCTGCCATGGCGGCCGCGTCCTCGGCGACACGATGAAACGGAAGTGATGACGGTCGCTCTCGCACGCTCCGCGAGGGCACGGCCGTCGACTTCCTCGGTCTGCGGCCCGAATAGCCGCGCCTTGTCCGTGTCGTCGGCCCCCCTCGCGATGAAGATAATTGAGGTGGCGACGAACGGTGCGGCGCGCGGTGTGACGGACGACGCGGGTCTTGATGACGACGAGGCACGAGCGCCCCGTCAGCAGCCGGTTGGCCGGCACGCTGGCGATCCGGCCGCGCCCGAGGCGTGACCGGTTGCCCGTAATAATGCGGTCCGAACGGGGCACCTGCTCGCCGGCCCTCTGCGCCGCCGCAATCGCCTGCGCAATAAAGGGCCGCGCTCGCTGTGGCGTGGATGAGCAGATGCCGCCGGGCCGGATACGAAACTCACATCCTCAGCCATCGCCAACCTCGGCAATGTTTATTAGATCGTGGAGTGTCAGTGACTTGCGTGCAGCGCGCACATTGCTGCCCAGGCGAGCACCTTGTGCGGCAGGCGGAAAACCTCAAACAACACAACGAACCGACCGAGGCGCAATGTGCGCCCTTTTATCTCGCCGTCTTAATCGAGCATGCAAAGTCAACTCCCTCCTACGCTTTTTTACGATTTCTCCAAACAAGCAGCGCTCCTTATCTCGCTGCTTCGATTGCAAGTAGCGTTCGCGTCAGCATGGCCACGACTTGCATTCTCTAGGCGGAGTCAGGCATTCCTTCGCGTTCGGCACGTGGCCGTCGCATTCTCTTCATCAGGCTCGTAAACAGGGCTGTCCAAGCAATCGGGCACTCTCACCCGAAGGGCGGCAGCAGGCGAGAGATAGCGGACATTCCCCGCTTCGCGGCCCCGCCAAGGGACGCTCGTCGCGCGTTCGGATCTCTAATCTTTGCTCCTCCTCAACAAGCTGGATGCAAGACCAGCAACAGTTCCCGGTTGTCAGCGCAGCAATTGCTGCGCAGGTTTCAAGCTGAGCCGTTGTGTTACCTTGGAGCCGAGGCCGATGTGGAAGTCGGTCTCGCTGACCCACATCCGATGCAGAATGCTTGCGCGCTTGGCACAACGGCGACGATCGCGCACAGCATGCTTGACCGCTTGGCGATCCGCAGTCCCCACGCGCCCAAGGCGGTCAAGGTCCTGACGCGCAGCAGAAGGCTTGCAGCCGTCTCGCAGAGCGCCTCCCGAACGGCGATATCGCCTTGCCTAGTGATCCGGTCCTCATAGTCCACGGCGGTTCCGGACTGGTGTCGCCGCCTCGGCGTCAGGCCAAAATGCGCGCCGACCGTTCGCGATCGCGCGAAGCGCCGAGGGTCATCGACACCGACTTTGAACGAAGGGCCGCAACGGGGCCGACTCCAGGAACCGTCGTCAGACGCCGGCACACCGGATCATGTCGAACGGCCAGCAGGACCCCCCTGTGCAATTTTTCGAAGCCTTCGAAGATAGCCGCCGTGCGTCCAACATGGCTTCGATGGTCATCACGAACTGCGGTCCGGGGCGCGCTTCGAGCGTCCTAGAACATGCACGTCGAGGCGATGAACTGGAGTGGCATGGGGCATGCCGAGTATACCGCGGCGCTCGGTCTTTCGCCCGATTCGTTGAAGATCCGGCGCGACCGTCTCGAAGACTCCGGCGACGAGATGGACAGGCGATTGTTGCTTCATCCGGGTGCCCGGGCTCAATCAAGCAGCGCTGCCTATTGCGCGCGCCGCAAACACCGCTTGACGGCGGAAGCGCTGGACGGGCGGTCGAACCGGCGTCGGTTCAGCAACAAGCAGAAGCGGGCGATCGTGCAGCAGACGGAGAAGCCCGGCGTCAGCGTGGCGCAGGTTTACTGCCGCCATGGCGTTGCCACTGGTGTTCCGCTGGCTAACCGCTCGCAAGGCACCGCAACTCGCGACGGTGACGCTCGCCGACCGCGCGGCCAAGAGCTCCCGGCGCTCGCCGCCTTGCCCGATATGGTGCAGCCGCCGGACGGCATGATGGCGCTCGAGCTGGCCGATGGACGGCGTGTCTTTGCACCGGCCGGCAGCACTCCGGCTGTGGTGATGCCGCGGCTCGCCGTCGGCCGTGACGCCGTTTCTTCGCAAGTGCGGACCACTGCAGACAGTCCAAACGAAGAGCAGTGGCAGAAGCCCGAACGCGCGCTCCCGACGGAGCCAAACATACCGTCGTGCTTGCGCCCTTCCAGGGTAAAGCTGCTGCGCGCGACGGCCGTGCGGCCGCCCTAGGCCACCACCGCGCTCACAGGTCCGGTATATGTTGGTCGGGAGGGAGGAATGATCCCGCAATCTATCGAGCAGGGGAATGGCAGGTCGAAAGCACTCGTAACGCACGATCACTCCTCCCCACGTCCACACCGGAACGCAAGACCGATCACGGCAGACGCGGGCAGACGTCCTAAGTAACGGCCATCCAGCACCCCCATCGGACTGCCAGTTTCATGAGAGAAGATTCGCGCTCGCGAACACACGACAGCTATTCCATTTGGGCAACGGCCGGCTGCGCCCGTTGCGTTCCGTCTGCATCAGGCGGACGGTTCGGCTGCACAGATCGTGCGTTTTCTAGGCGCGATCCAGAATAGGCTTCCTGGCGAACAGCGCTTCTGCGGTGGCACGATATGTACTAGCAGCACTCTGCATCGAGCGCGCGAGGAGCCGCGCTCAACCGCTCGCGTCGCTGATTGGATGGCTCGTTAAAGGAAGGACCTGGCGCACGCCCGTTCCTGCCGCACCAAGGTTGTCGGGCCGCGTATGCCCACGCGTCAAGTTCGCGGTCGGACGACAACCTTGCTACTCGGTGAGCGCCACCGCTTGGCGGTTCTGTTGACCAGACTTCGACTGCGCCGATGCGCAGCGCTGCGTGCCAGCCGTCGCCTCGATGTTGCTATCTCTGCGTCCTTGAAGGCTCTTGCAGGATTCCGGCGACCGCCAGTCGAACCCATGCATTGCTTCCGCCTCATTGCACGCGACAAACAAGGATCGTGGCGCAATAATTCCGATCGATTGGGCCGCAAGAGGACCTTGGTTTGACACCGCGTGGTCTCCCGAATGACCACGTGGTGGCCGGAGACGACGATTGCTAAATCAAACTTTTGGTCGACGAATTTCTTCTAGGTCAACCCCGCACCGCGTAAGAGACGCCCCTGTTCGGTCATCCACTTAGCTCGCGCGAGGTGACTCTGGTAAGCGTTCCGTGCGCGGTCCGGCTCACGCTCTGGATCGATATGCAGCACTAATCGAGTGACTTCCCGCCAGTCCGCGCCCTCGCTGTCGGCCTGCAGAAGGCGGATGTACGTGACGACATGCCGCTCGTCATAGGTCGTCATCGCCGATTCATTCGGCGCTGCATCCGCGACGTCGGGGTCCAGCGGCGGTCTAGTCATGTGGTATACGCTACTTCATCGAAACCTGAGCCTGTCCGGTGGACCAACCTATCTAAATAGGTTGGTTATAGCCAGTGGTTTTATGGCCTACTGAATGGCTGCTTTTGCGCATGAAAGCTCGTGCGCTTGTGGCCTGGAATGTCCGCCGAATCCGCGTCGATCGCGGCATTCCGCAAGAGCAATTGGCATACGATGCGGGGATCGATCGCTCATACATGAGCGGCCTTGAACGGCAATCGGAGAACCCGACGATTGATCTGCTCGACCGACTAGCCGAAACACTGGGTGTTCAGTTGTTAGAATTCTTCCTTCAGCCGCCTAAAGGAGCGACGACACCCAAGACGTTGGCCAAGGGTCGCAAGCCGATTCGACCGAATCGCATGAAGAAGTAACTGTTCGCGGCTCATCCAGCCATCTTGGGAGTGGCTAGACGCCAAGTGTTCCACTTTTTCTAATTCGTGCCTTTGTTATCGCGAGCCGGGCCGGAGGCCCGGCGAGCGCCGGACGCGGATTCGCGTCGCCGCCGGCGATCCGGCTTGCCGGATCGGCGGCGGCGTCCAGGCACGGGGGGCCGCACAACCGCCATCCGGTTGCGCGGCCCATATCTTCAGATCGCGCGCTCCATCAAGCGCTTTGCCTTGCCTTCCAGTTCAAGGCGTGTGTCCTGATGAGCCTTGCCGCGCGCAAACGCGGTAATGCCCTGCACGAAGTCAAAGATGCTTTCCGGCTTGCGGTTTTCCTCGCCCAGAACGGTTTCAATGATCTTCGACGTCTCGGACTTGGAAAACCCGCCTCTGCGGAGGAAGCTCTCCCGATCCTCGTCCGTGCGGGCAACAATCCGCTCCCGTGCCGCCTTGATGCCGGCGACGAAGCGCGCGGGCGAGGAGTTAGCAAAGCTCGTCAATGCGGGGGCCGCTTCATGCGCGAACCGTTGTGCGGCGAATTTCGAATGCCGGATGGTGATCTCTTCGAAATTCTCGACGCCCCAGAGGTTGCGGTTCATGCAGACGGCCCGGAGATAGAAGCTGGCAATGCCCAGCGTCTTGCTGCCCACCTCGCTGTTCCAACAGTAAAAGCCCCGGAAATACAGATCCGGCGATCCGTCCGCCAAGCGCCCCGCCTCGATCGGATTGGTGTCGTCGACCAGAAACAGGAACACATCGCGATCGCTGGCGTAAAGCGTCGTCGTGTCCTTGGTCACGTCCACAAAGGGATTGTGGGTCATGGTCGCCCAGTCCAGCACGCCCGGAACCTTCCACCGCGTATCGCCCGCGCCATTCCCCGCGATCTTCATCACGGCGGCGACCAACTCATGGTCCCAGATGCGGCCGTAGTCCGGCCCGGTGGCAGCGCGGAGCTCAATGCGTCCGTTGTCGGTTTCCAGAGTCTTCACGAGCTCGGCGCGATGCGACAGCAAGCCGTGTTGCAGGTTGATCGCTGACAACGCAGCAGGAAGCTGCCGCAGATAGGATGTCGGCGCGCCCGCCAGCGTGCACAACTGGCCAAAGCTCCAATGCGTCGGCGCCACTGGCTCGTCACGTCCCGGCACCATCAGGACCAACCGCTCGGAATTCTCTCGGCTCGCCTCTACCCGGATGGCCTTGCTTTCCACCGTTCGCGCTTCCGCGCGCTCGGCCCGTCCCCGCACCGCCTCATAAAGGTGCGACAGGTTCAGGTACCGCTCGTCATCCGGTCGCGCAAACCACTCGGACGACACGCGGCCGATCCTTTGGCCGCGCGAGACGTCCACGCGAAAGCCGCCGGATGCAGGCTGTTCGCCTAGGGACAAGGTCATCATGTTCATGGTCATTCTCCTGTGGGCTGAGGTTAAAGCGCAGCGCTGCGCTGCAACCCTGCCTCGCGGCGAGCAGCGGGTGTGCAAGCGGAGTGGGCGCCTTCGCGGGGACCCGGCTGCACGGAGCGCATTAGCGCGGAGGAAGCTGGGCGGAAGGCACTCCGAAGCGCGCCGAGGGCGGAGCCCTAAGCGTTTTCAGGTCAAGATCTGGAGCGCGCTGCGCGCGCGAATTGATTTTTTGGCGGCGCGACGCGTCGCTGTCCTCGGCCGTGCGCTAGCGCTGTTGGTGGGCTCCTCGCCCGGCCGACGACCTATAGCAGGTGAGCCCGCGGCATCCTGTTCTCATCGTTCTCCGGTTTACAGCATGGCACTTGCGCTTTCTGCTTCCTTCCAAAGCGGCGCAAGAAATCGGGATAGGGGGAAGCCTCGCGGCTTCTCCCCTCCCACACCACCGGACATACGGGTCCGTATCCGGCGGTTCGGTGGATTATGCGGGCTGCTGTGCCGCGACGGAAGCCAAGCCGAGTGCCCTGAAGAACGCGATTGGCATGGCGATGGTGAGCGCGGGGCTGTTCGCGAGCCGCCAAGGGCCATGCGGGCTGCCAGCGGTTTGTGCCGCCAGATCCCGGCCGACGCCGCAGCGTCGCAGCTCGGCAAAGCGAGTGTCACCGCGCTTCCATTGTTTCCGGGCGATGGCGCGCAACCGCCGCCTGAGCCATTCGTCATGGTGTGCGCAACACCGACGGGGTTTGGCAGATGCCGAAGTAGCCGCGCCATCCGATCAGATAGCGCGATAGTTCCTTGGCAATCTGCGCGAGGCTTCGGCCGCAGGTGCGTCGTGTCAGTCCTCGGACCTTCGCCTTGAAGCGGGCAAGTGCCTGCGGCGCGATGCGCCGACGCGGTTCTTTCCCACCGATAAAGCTGAAGCCCAAGAACTTGCGAACGCTCGGTTTGGCGACCGCGCTCTTGGCTTTGTTGACCTTGAGCTTGAGGCGCTTTTCGAGGAACCGTTCGATGCCCGCCAGCACCCGCTCGCCCGCCTTCCGACTGCGCACGTAGATGTTGCAGTCGTCGGCGTAGCGCACGAAACGGTGGCCGCGTCTTTCCAGTTCCCTGTCCAGCACATCCAGCATCAGGTTCGACAATAGCGGCGAGAGCGGACCGCCCTGCGGCGTACCCTCTTCCGTCGGACTGACCAGCCCTCTCTCGAGCACACCCGCATTCAGGAATCCGCGGATCAGCTTCAGGAGGCGCTTGTCAGTCACCCGCTTGGCAACGAGCCCCATCAGGATGTCGTGGTTGACCCGGTCGAAGAACTTCTCCAGGTCGATGTCCACCACGAAGCTGTGGCCGGCCGCAATGTACCCGTTCCACCGCCTGATGCGCCGAGCGCCCCGGCCGGAAGCCGAAGCTGGTCTCGGAGAACGTCCCGTCCCAATCCGCCTGCAGCACCTGCATCACCGCCTGCTGGATCAAGCGGTCGAGCACCGTCGGGATGCCGAGCGGCCGCAGGCCGCCCGACGTCTTCGGTATCTCCACCCGCCGCACCGGCTGCGGCTTGTAGGTGCCCTCAAGCAACTGGGCTCGGATCGCTAGCCAGTGCTCCTTCAGGTGGGCCGGCAACTCATCGATGGTCATCCCATCGACGCCCGCCGCGCCCTTGTTGCGCGTCACTTGCGCCAACGCCGTCTTCAGGTTCTCACGCTCGATTACCGCTTCCATCGACGGCCCTGCGGCCGCCGGGCGTTCGAGGGCGGTGGCCGCCGCGCGCGCTTCGGACTCTTGGGCGGCGGCGTTCGGGGCTTCACCCTTCGCTCCGGTGCCCAAGTTCAGCTCGACCTGATTCTTCTGCCGCATGGCTCGCGCGAGATCACCGTTCTACTGGCCACTTCCACCGTTTGGGCCTTCGACGGCACGCCACCGCCTACTATGCCCGCTGCTGACTTCTGCGCTGCGGTCAAGTCGCCTTACGACGACCTCAGTCCCGTTACCGGGACACAGCACAGACCTCCCGAGGTAAGACCGACCGCCTTCACCGCACGCTCGCCGGATTTACCACCCCGACCCTTGATGACTATGGACTTCGCGATCACATGCTCGCTCGTCCGGCCGGGTAGGCCTCGTTATCCGGTAATTGTCCATCGAGCCGCGGCTTTGCTCCACGCTGTCTTCAGACCCCACCTCGCGATGACGCCCTTGCGCTTCGCTAATCCTTCGCCGTCATCAGGCTGGATAGAGGACTTCCACCTCCAAGCTGTCGTTCATACTCGGCACACATGCAAAAGGCCCCGCCTCCGAGGAGGCGGCGCCGATGATCGCTGAAGGATCAGTCGCCGCTGCGGCGCGACCAGATCAGGGTGAAGCCCTCGTCGCCGTCGACCTTCACCAGCGAGGCGTAGATCGGGGCCGGAAAGCTCGGATCGTCGAGCTTGACCGAGAGGTATTCGCGATCGCTTTCGCGGGCGGTCTTCTTCCAGGCCGCGCCGAGCTCGGTGGTGCCGGCGAAGATGCGATAGTCGGGCGCCTTGTCGTTGTCCTTCTCGGATGCGGCGAACCGTGCCTTGATGTTCAGCGTCAGCGTCTTGATCGAGCCGGTGTAGCCGTTGTCCGACGTGGTGAAGGTGCCGATGGTAGCCATGATCATCTCCGTTTGTTGCTCGGGCCGCGCCCATCGCAGCCTCGATGGCGATCCTTGGCCCGGGGAGCGATCGGCCCGCAGCCGTCAGGCCCGCAGCGCAGCGGAGGACGGCGACAAGCCTGCTTTTTTGTCTTCCGCGAGGAATGCCGGCCCTTCGCGGCAGGGGAAAAAAGCAGGCGCAGCCGTTGCGGGAAGGCGATCGAGGCCTTGGCCGGCCCTCGGGCCTAATCAGCCCATTCGAGGTTGCGTTGGACGCGCCATGAACGAACTGACGGAGACGACAATGGCGGCCGCCACCGGCGCAGCACAAGGACTTGAGTAAAATCGATCGGGCACATGCTG
Source organism: Bradyrhizobium sp. USDA 3315 (assembly GCF_054056795.1). Lineage (NCBI taxonomy): Bacteria > Pseudomonadati > Pseudomonadota > Alphaproteobacteria > Hyphomicrobiales > Nitrobacteraceae > Bradyrhizobium > Bradyrhizobium sp. USDA 3315. The sequence goes on from NZ_JBSRYP010000001.1 coordinate 1,685,421, forward strand.
ACATCAGCGCGTGAATGCCAAGAAAGACGCCCCCTCGGAAAACGCCAGCGCCCCTCGTCGCAGTCCCGCGTGCCGAGGCGAAGCTACGTCTGGAGCGATGCGGCAGACCGCAATCTCAATGCTCTAGGCATTAGACGAGCAGCGCGTCCGGCCTTCTCGCTCGCTGCTGATTGACGAGCACGACACAGCCGTCCCTTGGCCGCCGCCGACGGCACAGATTAGAGTGACCGAGGTCTTGATCGTGGCGGGGCTTTCATGCCGCGGTCGCCGCTGTGCGGCAATCATATCAGCCGCGCGCGCCTATCGCGCTCGCGCGCGAGCGCCGCGCCGGCGGCGCGACGTTAGCGCTCGGCGCCATGTACAGCGGTGGCCTCAACATCCCCTCCGATCGCGCCAGCGCGGAAGCGATGGCCAGGGCGACGGGGAATTGGCGTGATTGTCTTGGCAGGAATTGAAGGCAGTGCGAGGTTGTTGGTGGCCGCGCCTCCGTTTCGAGGTACGAAATTTCGGGCAAAGGGGCGGAGGGAGAGAATCTAGAAAAAGAATTGCTCATCTGCTGCGGCTGAGGTCCCCTCGCCAGGGGAGAATAGCCGAATTTCCAGGGCTCTCCGTACTACGTAGACCATGCAAATTGGCCCGAACAGCTGCCTGCCCTAAAGCCTCTGGATTTCGGCCGGTGGACGGCCCGTCTGCAAGCCCTCACGGGCCGAGGCCGTCCTCATCACGGCGGCAAAACTCTTGCGCTCGTCGGCCAAGCCTTCGGCCAGAGAACGGTCGAGGGCCGCGCGGGTAAGGCGTTTGGCGAACGCCAAGCCCTCGGCCCCCCGGCTCGATAGTTCGGCGCCGATCTCTAGGGCGCGCGCGAGCGGATCATCAACGACCTCATGCACAATCCCGATCTCGTGGGCACGCGGTCCTGTCACCGTCAGCCCGCGCAGGATCGTCTCGAGCGCCCTGGCCTCCCCAATGATCCTGGGCAAGCGCTGCGTGCCGCCACCACCCGGAAAGATGCCGATACGGGTTTCCGGCAATCCGATGGACGGGACGGTATTTCCCGCGATGCGCAGGTCGCATGCTAGCGATAGCTCGAAGCCGCCGCCCATACACAGGCCATTGATCGCAGCGACGACCGGCTTCTCGACAGCTGCAATCAGGTCCGTGAGCGCGTGGAAGCCAGGCGGTCGAGGACCAGGCGGCGACGGCGGGCGCGGCGCTCCAGACTCAATCGCATCTGCGGCGTCGGAGAGTTCCCCGACGTCGTAATGACGGATAAAAATGCCGAGTTGCCTCCTGTGATGACTATGACCCGCACCGATGGGTCTTCTCCTGCAGCCGCAACTGCATCAAACATCTCGGCCGCCCCTCAATCTGCTGGAGAGCTTGGGGCGTCTGCGCATGAGAACCATTCCATCCACGAATCCAGCCTGAACAAACAAGCGGCGTACACTTATCGGGATCGCTGAAGCGGAAGATCAAGCGTCGTAGGTTCTGATAGCCGAAAGGACGGTTCAATGTCCGATCTCTTACTTGGTCCGGCCCCACAACTCATACATGGGGTACCTCGGAGGTGGTATCGGCTTGCGCGCAGTTCATCTCATGGAGCGGGGCTGTGGCATGGTGACTGATGTCCAATCAGTCACACGGTGGTAGTGTATTAAACATATTACGTCGAATTTCAGGACCTGTTCGTGGGTTATCTGGCTAACGTCTGCGCAGGAATGCCGGCGTGGGCCGCCATCGAAGCTAAATCGCGCGAACGCCATGTAAGGGACCTTCAACGCTGCGAAGGAGAAGTCATGGTCACCGATCCTACGTTCCAACCCAGCACACCTGGCGTCGAGATTGAAGCGCATGCCTCGCCTGCTGCCGCGGGACCGGTAAAAGCCCGGGCCACGCTGGTCATTGCCACTCACCACGAAATCACAGCAGCCGGAATAGAGACCGTCTTGCATGCGGCCGGCTACCGTGTCGCGGCGCGCTGCTCGTCCGAAGATGACCTCGTGCGCTCCTTGGGTGCCCTCCGCCCGAATATCATCATGCTGGCGGAAAACATGGTTGGACGGGAACCCACCAGAATGGTCTCACGGCTGCGGGCCTGCAACCGCTCTGTGGCACTGATCTTCCTGCTGGAGCGCGATGCAGTGACGGCGTCGGATCTGCTGGTTCTAGACGTGGACGGGATTCTGTCGATCGGGGTCTGCGCCATGAGCTTCATCGATTGTGTGAGGAGCGTGCATCACGGCCGGAAGTGGATGGACCCAGATTTGTTGCGCGGGCTTGCGATAGCGGAACGGTCCTCCCCGATTACGCGCAGCCTGACGTTACGCGAAGCTGATATCGCCCATCTCGTAGCGCGAGGCCTGCACAACAAGCAAATCGCTCGCGAACTTCATCTGTCGGAAGGCGGCGTGAAGATGCACTTACATCATATCTACGAGAAGTTTGGCCTGAGCGGTAGAACGCAGTTAGCGCTGTCGATGGCCTCAGTGATGCACACGTAGAGTATCGATCGCTGAGCTCTGCCCCGCAGTGGAACGGGTCTGCACCTGCGGCGCGTGCCACAGGTCCGCATTGATTGCGATATCGATAATCCAATCTACCCGAATCTCTTTTGATCACTATCGGATGGAAGGCTGGTTCTATCCGAAGATGACTTGCTCGCGACGCGTGATGCGACGATGTAGAGCGTGCGCAGGGGGTTATTGCACGCAGGGTGACGCTAATGAATCCAGCTCTCGCTCAAAGGAGCAATCCCATGTCACTGAGAAATCTGACGGTTGCAACAACCCTGGCCGCGTTGACCGCTGTTGGCGGAGCCTGGTTCTCGCCGGCCGCCCACGCAGGCAGCACCAAGGACTGCGGGACTACGACCAGCACCACGACGTCGGACGTGACGAACCCGCCTAATGGAAATGCGGGCTTCACCCAGACGACGACCACAACGACCAGCACCACCCAAACCTCCGCCTGCAACAGCGCCAGCGACAACAAACAGACGACCACGACCACCTCTTCGACCGGCCCGACGACCAACAAGGGCGGCGGGACTCCGGGCGGCCACTGACGGTGTACCGAGCACTGAATAGGAGCGCAACATGCTGAAAACACTGCTAGTTGGATTCGCCTTGACCTTGACCGCTGTCGGCGGAGCCTGGTTCTCGCCGGCCCTCGCAGACAACGTCAAGACCTGCGACACCTCGACAACCACCGTGACCCCGCCTAATGGAAACGCGGGTTTCACGCAGACGACGACGACCACCCAGACCTCCGCCTGCGGCAGCGCCAGCGACAACAAACAGACGACCACGACCGGCCCCACCACGAACAAGGGTGGCGGAACTCCGGGCGGCCATCAATAGAGCGGGCTACGCGCGCGCTATCGGACAAAGTGGCCGGGCGGCTCCTCGGGAGCCGCCCTCCTCGCGCAAGGCACGTCTCTCATGAAGCTGCTGCTGGGATCTCTGGTCGCCGTCGCTTTGGGGGCGACCGCATACAATCGGGGGATTCTCCCCGAAAATGCGTGGGATTCCGCCTGGACTCAAGCGGCGCGGTACCTTCCCGAATTGCTGGTGAACGCCCCTCCAGAAGGTCCTAAATACCTTCTTGCGCCGGTGCGCCAGGGGGACATCGCCACGACCGTGACGGCGAGTGGCGCGTTGTCGGCAATCACGACCGTGCTCGTCAGCTCGCAGGTGTCCGGGCAGATGCTCCGCATCCTGGCGGACTACAACGCGGAGGTTCGTCGGGGTGACGTGATCGCTCAGATCGATCCGCTCAGCTTTCAGATCGCTTTGGAGCAAGCGCAAAGCGAATTGAGTGTCGCCGAAGCGGCCGTGGTGATTCAGGAGCGTGTTCAGGAAAAGGCGGGCGCCGATCTCGCCAGCGCCGCCGCCGCGACGGAGAGGGCTGGCTTCGCGACGGAGCGCGAGCGCATCGTGGTCGCCGAGGCCCAGCGCGACCTGGAGCGCAAGCGGACCTTGGCCAGGGGGGACAACGTCTCTCAGGTTGAGTTATCCAGGACACAGGCTGCCTTCGACATGGCGGTTCAAAACTACAAGTCGGCAGAGGCCGACGAGCGCACCAAGATCGCACTCGCTCAGGCGGCCGAGTCAGCGCGCCGCTCGGCCGAGGCGCAGGTGATTCATGCCAACGCGGTCGTGCAGCAAAGACGTGCGACCTTAAAGGCTGCACAGACCGAACTGGAGCGTACCAAGATCCGCTCGCCTGTCGATGGAGTAGTGATCGGGCGCACCATCGAGGAGGGTCAGCAGGTCACTGTCACCCTGCAAACCCAGACGCTGTTCACGGTCGCTCAGGACCTCCGCGAGATGCAGATTAAGATCTCAGTCGATGAGGCAGACATCGGCAAGATCCGGGAGGGCCAGCCGGTCATCTACACGGTGGACAGCTTCCCCGGACGCGAGTTCCGGGCCGAGGTGAAGCAGATCCGCAAGGACCCCCAGGAGAAACAGAACGTCGTCACCTACGTGGTGGTGGCCAACGCGCCGAACCCGGACAAGATGCTGATGCCCGGCATGACGGCAAACGCCCGCATTGTCATCGACGCCCACACGAACGTGCACAAGGTGCCGGTCGCGGCATTGCGCTTTGCCCCATCCGGAGCGCGCGGACCGGAAGCTTCCCACCTCTGGACCTTGGGGCAGGATAAACGGCCAAGGCCGATTCCCGTTCGCGTGGGGCTGTCGGACGGCAGCATGGTCGAGGTCTCCATCGCCGAGCCGGTCGAGGAGATCATCGTCGGCGTCGATCAGAGAGAGTTGCCGCCCACCATCACGCGGCGGATCATCGGGAGCATGTAGATGCCGCTGGTGGCCGTCTCAGATCTGACAAAAACTTACGTGGTCGGCCAGACGGCGGTGCCCGCGCTCCGGGGAGTGTCGCTCGCCATCGACAGGGGTGAATTCGTCGCCGTCATGGGCGCGTCGGGCTCCGGCAAGTCGACCTTGATGAACCTTCTCGGCTGCCTCGACGCCCCCAGCAGCGGCACTTATCACCTCGCCGGAGAGGACGTGCTGCGCCTGTCGAGCAACAGGCTCGCGGCGGTCCGCAACGCAAGTATCGGCTTCGTGTTCCAGCAGTTCAATCTGCTGGCGCGGGCGACGGCGCTCGAAAACGTCGAGCTTCCGATGGTTTATGCCGGCCTCGGGTGGCGCGAACGCAGGCGCCGGGCGCGCAATGCCCTGGCGCAGGTCGGCCTCTCGGACCGCGGGCACCATCGCCCCTCGCAATTGTCCGGCGGACAGCAGCAACGGGTCGCCATAGCCCGTGCCCTGGTGAACCAGCCGCTTCTCCTGCTCGCCGACGAGCCCACTGGTGCGCTCGACTCGGTGACTTCTGAGGAGATCATGGCCGCCCTGGTCCGCCTCAACGAAGGCGGCCTCACGGTGATCGTCGTGACTCACGACGCCGAGGTCGCTCGCTATGCCCGCCGGGTCATCCATTTCAAAGACGGCAGAGTAGTCTCCGATGATCTGAACCAACACATCCGGGCCGCCGCGTGAAACTCGTCAACAGCACCTTTGCGGCGTTGCGCGCCGTTCGCGTCAACAAGCTGCGCAGCGCGCTGACCATGCTCGGCATCGTTTTGGGAGTGTCATCGGTGACCGTCATGATGGCGGTCGGGGGCGGGGCGAGCCAGCGCATCCAGACCGAAATGCGCAATCTCGGGGCGAACACCATCGTGTTGAACTCGGGGGCGCTGAAGAGGAGCGGGGTGTCCAAGGGACAGGGGTCACGACCGAGCGTGACGCTCGCCGACGCGCAGGCCGTCGAGAACGAAATCCCGGCTGTGGTCGCGGCCTCGCCGCAGCACAACTTCGCGGGGATGCAACTGATCTATGGCAATGCGAACTGGTCCACCCTGGTCACCGGTACGACGCCCGAGTATCTCACCATCCGCAACTGGTCCGTGAGCCGGGGCCGCGCCTTTGACCGTGAGGACGTGATCCAGGGCAGCAAGGTGGCCTTGCTCGGCCGGACCGTGGCCGAAAAACTGTTTGGCAATCAGAGCCCGGTGGGGCAGGAAATTCGCGTCAATCGCATTCCGATGACGGTGATCGGCGAACTGGCCGCCAAGGGACAAAGCCTGGCTGGGCTCGACACTGACGACACCGCTGTCCTCCCGATCTCGACCGCGCTCAATCGGGTCATCGGGCGCAATCCCGCCAATCCTCGGGCGATCTCGGGCGTGATCATAAAGGTGCGCGACGGCGCCAACATGGCTTCGGTCTTCGCCGAGATTCGGCAGGTCGTGCGCGAGCGCCACGGCCTCCTGCCGGCTCAGGAGGACGATTTTCACCTGATCAACCTAACAGAGGTAATGCGGGCCAAGGAGGACTCGGCACGGGCGCTCGGGATTCTGCTTGCCGCTATCGCGTCCGTCTCGCTTTTGGTTGGCGGGATCGGCATCATGAACATCATGCTCGTCTCGGTCACTGAGCGGATCCGCGAAATCGGGCTGCGGCTCGCGGTGGGAGCCCGGCGAAGCGACATCCTGGGCCAATTCCTGGTCGAGGCGACGATACTGTCCCTGATCGGTGGCATCGCTGGGGTCGCCCTGGGCTTGGGCGGCGCCGTGGCCGTCGAGCGCTACGCCAACCTGGGCGTGGTGCTCAACGGACAGCTCAGCCTTGTCGCCATGGCCTTCGCCGCGGGAGTGGGCATTTTCTTCGGCTTCTACCCGGCCTGGAAGGCGTCACTGCTGCAACCCGTCGAAGCCCTGCGCTCGGACTAGGCCCGCGAGCGCTGGGGGCGAGCGTACCGCAGCCGAATATGCAGCGTTGGGTACCGCACCTGCCCAAACTTCGCGCGAGCGCCGCGCGCCAGACTCCAAGCTGCGCGCAGCAGGCGCACGACGTTCTGATGCCGATCTATGGCTGGTTTAGCGAGGGTTTGGAGACGCTTTTGCGGTAGCAAGCTTCACAGTCGAACTACAGAATCCGCTCTCGCCGACGAACCAAATTCCCTAGTCTAGGTCGAACGGGGAGCACGTCCGGCTCCTGAGGAATGGCCGCTTCCGGACTTGGTCGTGTAAAAACGCCAGTCCCGAGGCAGTCGGGACTGGATTGGTGTCATGCCGCGATCGCAGCCATCAGCGGCTTGATCCCGACGATGTTCATGACCCGTGTCAGATTGTAGGCCAGGACGGAGAGCGCCATTTCGGCCGCCACTTTCGGAAGCGTTTTGGTGAGGAAGTGTGTCGCTCCCATGCGGGCCTTCATGGTGCCGAACGGATGCTCGACAGTTTCGCGGCGCTGACGCATGGCGTGCGGGCTTGCATCAAGGCGCTGCTGCACAGCCTCGAGCAGATGCTCATGCTCCCATCGCGTAATCCGCCGTTCTGACCCAGGCGTGCATTGGGTCTTGAGCGAACAGCTTTGACAGGCCGTGGTCCAGTAGCGCCGCAGCACCTTGCTGTCTTCTTCATTCGTATAGCGATATGATAGCCGCTCCCCGGCCGGGCAGCGATAGACGTCCTCCTCTGGCAAATAGGCAAAGTCCTGTTTACCGAAGCGTCCGTCTGCCTTAGCGCCGGACGTTAGCGGTTTGGGCAGAGTTACCGTGATGCCCGCTTCGTGGCACGCAAGGATCTCTGGGCTGTTGAAGTAGCCGCGATCGGCTACAGCTTCGAGCGTCTCAGTCTTCAGAACAGCCTTCGCCCGCTTGGCCATATTGGCAAGTTGTGCCCGATCCGAGCCGCTGTTCGTCACCTCGTGCGTCACAATCAGATGGTGTTCGGTGTCTACGGCGACCTGTACGTTGTAGCCGACAACACCAGAGCCGCGCCCGCTCGTCGCCATCGAGCGGCTGTCGGGGTCGGTCAGGGAGATTTGCTGGTCGGGTGACGCAAGCATCTGCTTCTCGTAGACGGCAAGCTTGCCCATTTCCTCCTTCAGTTTCGTCAGCTTCTCGGTAAGCCTCGTCACCTTCGTGGCCAGGGCCTCGGTCGGCTCCTGGCGGTCGGCCGTGTCAAGTTGGCTCAGATAGCGCGCGACGCTCTCCTCCAACTGAGCACGCCGTCGCTCCATCTTCGCGCGCGTGAAGTTCCTGTCCCGGTTGTTCACGGCCTTGAACTTGCTGCCATCGATGGCGACGCTCGCCGTCGCCAGCAGACCCATCTCTCGGCAGAGTTCGACGAAGCGCGCACATACCCTGCGCAGCGCCAGGCCGTTGTCCTTGCGGAAGTCCGCAATCGTCTTGTGATCGGGAGCGAGCCGACCCAGCAGCCACATCACCTCGACGTTGCGCCCGGCCTCTCGTTCCAGCCGCCGGCTCGACTGTACCCGGTTCAGATAACCGTAAATGTAAAGCTTCAGGAGCACCGAGGGATGGTACGACGGCCGACCGGTGGCCGCCGGCTCCACACCCTCAAAGCCCATCTCAGCCAAACCGAGCGCATCGACAAATACGTCGATCACGCGAACAGGGTTGCTCTCGTCAATGAAGTCATCGAGGCATTCGGGCAACAGCGACCGCTGTCCACGATCCGCCTCTTCAACGAAGCGCCTCATCGATTCCCCCAAAGAATCACAGGAGAATCATAACAGCAGCCCAGCGTTTTCACACAGCCAGGGACGTTGGCGGACATTCGCTTAGGCATCTTCGATGTCTGCTTTTGAAGGCAATCCGGACCTCGCTATTCCCGCACGCTTGTACCGGATTTGTGCGTACACACCCTAACACTACTTTGGCAGATTGTGTTTTCGCCGCTGTTTTTCACGGATCTGCTTTCGGCAATATGGGCACTGCTGAGACGGCGGCCGAAGGATGAGATCGACGATGGCGTGACGTACGGCTGGCATGGTTGGCTGAGGCGGAGGCCCGTTGATTCTTTTTTTTCCGCCCCGCGTATGCGAGGCGACGATGTTGCAGGAAGGCGTAGGCAATCATTGTCATCAAGGCGTGGCGATGAAGACCTTGCCATGATCGCCCTTCGAAGTGATCAAGTCCAAGTTCCTCCTTCAACTGCTGATGCGCCTGCTCACAAATCCACCGTGCCTTGATGGTGGCGGCCAGCGTGCGCAGATCCGTCGCCGCCGGAAGGTTGGCCAGATAGTATTTCTTCTCCCCGGACGCACGTTGCTCGCCAATGAGCCAGGCTTCGTCGCCTGGCAGATGCTGCTGACCTTTATCCCATATCCGCTGCGGAGGGCCGTCGGCGGTCCGGACACGGAGAGCAGCAAATTGGGCTTTCAGCCGACCTTTCGTCCCGCTACGCCAACTCACGGTTTTCCATTTGGCGCTGGCGAGCATTTGTTCTGCGGCAATCGATAAGATATCGGGCACGTGGTGCTTTCGTGGTTTTCCGCGGACTTTGGTAATCGGCCAAATGAGCTTCACATCGACCGGATACACTTTCTGGTGCCGAGGGATGCCGACAGCCCAGGTCAGCCCGCGCTCTGTTAGCCCTTGTCGAAACGGTGCGCTGAGGCCGTATCCTGCATCCGCCAGCACACATCCAAAGCGCACGTTGGCTGCCATCGCGCGGTCAATCTCGGCTAGAGCAATCTCGGGCTTGGACCGTGCCGTTCGATGTTCGACTGGCACGCGAGCGCGCTTCAAACGAGATATGTCGCTTGTCCAACTGTCAGGCAGAAAGAGACGTAACGCGACCATCACGGGCACTTCGCCGCGAGCAAGCGTCAAAGACACCAGCGTTTGGCAATTTGCCGTTTTACCGAGAGCCGACGCGTATTGAGCCGCAACACCGACCGAGCGCTCACCCTTCTTGGGAAGTGAGGTGTCATCAATAACCAGCACCGCATCCCTGCCGCCGACAAGTCGGTCCGCCTGGTTGAGCAGCTCTGTCTCCAGCGGCGTCGCGTCCCAGACACCGTCCGCAATGAAATGGTGCAACTGGTCGTAGTTGCTCGTGGCAAGGCGTTCCGCCATCGGCTGAACGCTCTTGCGATCGCCCGGACCGATCAATCCCGCAACATACAGAGGACACATCCGCTGCCGGGTCTTATGACCCAGCCGGTCCAAGAACGGCATCAGCCAGCGTTCGAGTTCGTCTTCCCATCCGGGCATGGTCAGCCCTCCCAGAGCCGACCACCCATGAATCATTGAAAAATTGATTCGGGAATCCTATAAAACGCGGCAAAATCAACAATCTGCCAAAGTAGTGCTAAGTCAGCCATCGCCGCGCGATCCGCTCTTGGTTCAACAGCGGACGAGGGTTGTCGGTGCTCTCGATGGATCACGAGTTGGCTTTCGCTTGGAAATTACGGAACAAGCGCAGCCGGTCCTCTTAGGCATACGGCGGCACGTCAACCAGCGTACCGATTAAACGCAACAGAGCTTGATGCTCGGGTCCTTGCATTCCCTTGCGCAAGAACTCACCCAACTCGACGTGCGAAAGTCGGCCGCCGGACGGCGCATTCGGCTGATGGATGATAAAGGCATTCCCGTTGGTCGGCTCGCGCCCAAGGAACCATGCATCTCCGTTCGGACTGCGATACAGTTCTCTTCTCTCGGACATGTAGCTGCTCCTCCTTCTGCCGCAAGCGCGTGCGCATCTGACGCCCGTCAACTCACTCGTTTTCACTCTCGCTGAGTTCTCGCTCTGCCTGCAGCCAGAACTCAAGATCACGGCCACTGGGCCGGCCGTGCTGTACCCAAAGTTCGTGGGCGCGGGCTCGCACTTCCTGCTTGGACCGCCGGGCGGCTATAAGCCGTCGCAGGCCCTCGGTCAGCTCGTCGACAAATGCCTTGAGCCGCTGATAGGTCGTTTGGTCGCTTATTCCGGACGCAAGCCGGTTGGCTCGTTCCAATTGGCGCTCCAAGGCTTGACGATCACTGCGCGCGGTCATAGCCACCTCCGTCAAAATAAGGCGGCTGCAGCCAAATCGTTCATTCTGAGCCAGGAAGACGGCTCCATGAGGCTGGTCCGCGAGGATCTTGCTGCGGCGCGGGAGGAACTAAGGGGTCAACTGAGAGTGGATTCCAGGTACGCGATGCGACTGCGACGTCTCGATGGATCGCCAGTTGCTGGCAAGGAGGAAGGCAAATGGCTTACACCCATCAGACGAGGCAACCCACTGCGGCTCAGCGCGAGGCCCAAAAGGCATTTCGGGATGCCGACGCCAAGGCAGCGATGTCAGAATACGAACGCGCTCAAATCGCGTTCCATGCGAACCGTGAACGATTGAAGGCGGAGCGGCTGGCGCGCGAGTCGGCGGCTAGCGACGAAGTCGCGTGTAGGAGGGCATCGTCTGCTCCTCGCGCTAGACCGAAGGGCAATATCAAAAGAGTGAGACGGGATTAAACGACTCAGTGCGAGAGGTCTTCTAGGACGTTCGCAGATGATGCAAATGAGCTTGCCTGATCGGGACTGGCAGCGTGCGGTCGCCATCCGAGCGCCACCGCGGATCCCGCGGATCCGTCATCACTTCGCTTCAGATCACAATGCACTTGCCGATTGAAAGTCATAGCCGGCGTCGAAGGAGACCCGGTCATCTGGGGGGCGCCCATGAATTCGGCCAGATTCGTCTCCGACGACCATTGAAGGTAGTTACCGCCAGCAAAGACAAGCGTCCCCACGACGAGAATCTGAATCATCATCGTGGCAGCAGTTGCGAGGCTTTCTCGACCATTCAGCAATAACATTGCGGCCTCCCGGCACCTAGCGCCGTGGCGAAACACTCTTACACCCCTGAATGTGAACCCGCTTCAAACGCCGCCATTTGGCGATGCAAGCCAGCTAACTTTGAGGCGGCCTATCATTATCATTATTATTTCTGGGCGAGACCGCGGAATGCTCAGCAATCCACTGCGCCGCGTCGTGCTCGGTGACAAAGCCCTTAATTACTTCCGTTTCCCCATCAGGCCAGAGAACATCAACACCCCACCCACTTCCGGGATTTTTCCGTGCCAGGAACGTTGGTTGCTGTTCAAACACTTGGTGACTATGCGCGTTTGGACACTAGTTACAAGCCAGCTATCCTGTCGCATCGGTCAGAAGAAAGCACGGCATTCGCTAGCGATCGCCTCGGTTCGGCCGGGCAAAGTGGTGTCCGGTTTAGCCCTTAGAACCGACGTCTAGGCGTCTCGCGTCGTTTGTCGCGACGGGCATAATTCGCCCAGACAACTTGGTTCGAGCGGATTGGCTACGATCGACCAGTGATGCGATAGACTCGTGCGTTGCCCTGCACGCCACGCAATGGCGCGTCGAATTCCTCAACATGGTGGCCTGTCAACAGCTCGCGAACGCCGAGAGTCGTGTAGAGCGCTTCAGTCAGACAGATTTCTCCCGCATCCGCGAATGACTGCACCCGTGCGGCTATATTCACGGTTTGGCCGAAGTAGTCGAGATTCTCGTTGAGGGTCACCGCAATCGAGGGCCCGCAGTGTGCGCCCATTTTGAGGATGATGGCGGGCCGGTCTCGCTCAAAGTTGAACTGGCCGATTCCGTGTAGCATTTCGAGCGCCGCTGCGACCGCGTCGACCGGCCGGGAGAACGCAGCCATCACGGCATCCCCGATGGTCTTCACGATAGCACCGGCATGCCGTTGAGCGACTGCGTCGAGCAGAGCGAAATGTTCCCTGACCAGCGCATAGGCATTAAGATCTCCGAGATGTTCGTAGAGAGCGGTCGAGCCCTTCAAGTCGGTAAATAGGAGGGTCACCTGCCGGACGCCAAGGCCTTCCTCCTCGTCCACACGCTCGGAGCGGAAGAGCTTGCGAAAAGTCTGCCGCGTTAACAGCATGGCGCCAGATACGTAGGGCTCAAACTCGAGCGTCGGCTTCTCTCGCATGGCTACGATCTCAGGTGGCCAGTTGATCAAGAGCACCGAACCGCGCTTCGCGCCGGTATTTCTGATCTCGAAGACGGCGCGCCCCGACGGGACGGCCGAAACAGCGGATGTGAAGCGCTGCCCATCGTAGGTGATGCGAATAATTGTCGGAGTGCTGGGTGGGGGTGCTGAGGAGTCCACCACGGGGAGCGTGAAGCCAGCCTGCGTCTGGACGTTAACACCTGAGAGCGCGCCGGACTTAATCTCGGTCTGCAGGGTCGGTCACGCCCGGTGGCAGATATGTCATGCCGCGTACGAGGGCGCGCAGAACATCAACAAATCGGATTTGTCCGCCGGGCAGCCGTCCGCTGTCCGCAAACTTCAGCTTCCAATGCAGGTCTTCGATTGAGAGATTGTCAACGTCGTGCAACGCGAGGCGCCGCACTTGCGGCGAGACGGAGAAAGAAGCTTGGATAAAGTCGTCGAGGTCCGTCTGACCGTCGATATCGCATAGCCCGCAAACAAAATGGCTCCGGAGTGCTCGCAATTTGCCGAAGCTTTCCAGTACCAGGCCTGAATGGGGGCACAGAATGTCCCAATGCAGCGCGCGCGGCGTGGAGGAACACGTCGATCGCTTCCGGCTCAGCCACACCGCGATCTCGAGCGAACGCCAAAGGGTTAGCGCGGAAGATGCTGACCTCGTCGCCGCTACGGATCAGGGTTTCAAACTTGGAAATGACTCGCGGGCTCCAGGCTCTGGCCTGCTCGATCTGGGTCATCTTGCTTTCGAGAAGCCGTTCATCAATGGATGTCATCGACAGCTCCTGGCGGTACCAATCTAGCAAAGAATATCAATTTCGCAGCGCGGGCCATCCGCTGGCAATCCAAGCATAACACACCGGCAGCACGTTGCCCTGCACCAACCCGGTCGGTTATGGTCACAAGCCCGACCCACGGCGACCCGTTGACCTTGGTCGGCTTGTCTCCCCGAAGGCGGACATTGCAGTCTTCTGAGCCAAGGTCGGCTACCGGCCAATAGGCAACGGTTAGCGGTGTAGCCCGGTCGCCCGATCCGTCGTACAATGTCTCGTCCGGTTGGGTTGAGAGCCATGGTGCGGGATCGGCCAGTCCGAGTCGAGCGCAGGTTGTCAGCGATATTGGCCGCCGATGTGGCTGGCTATTCACGGCTCATGCACGATGCCGAAGAGCCTACGCACGCCAAATTGACAGCGCTGTTGGCGGACGCTGTTGTGCCAGCAATCGCCGGACACGGCGGACGTATCGTGAAGAACACTGGCGATGGGTTTTTGGCGGAATTTCCTAGCGCCGTCCGAGCGGTTCGAGCCGCTGTGCAATTCCAGACCTGCATCAAGGAAGCTGCGGTCAGCGAGGTGGAAGACAGGCGTATTGCTTTCCGTGTGGGTATCAATATCGGTGATGTAATCGTCGAGCCCCATGACATCTTCGGGGACGGCGTTAACATTGCGGCAAGGCTAGAGAGCATTGCGGAGCCGGGCGGCATCTTCATCTCGTCTGCGGTTTACGATCAAGTCCAAGGTAAGGTCCGCGTTGCATTCGTTGACTTGGGCGAGCACTCTCTCAAGAACATCGCGCGCCCGGTCCGGGTCTATGCGATTGCTAGAGAGGAATCGTCCGGCGCGGTGACGTCACCAGACCGCTCGCCCCCTCGTCTTTCCATCGTTGTGCTGCCATTCGGCAACCTAAGCGGTGATCCAGAACAAGACTACTTTGTTGATGGCGTAACCGAAAGTTTGACAACAGACTTGTCGCGCATCAGCGGCTCATTCGTGATCGGAAGACACACCGCATTCACCTACAAAGGTAAGGCGCTCGACCTCAAGAAGGTCGGCCGCGAATTGAACATCCGCTATGTACTGGAAGGATCTGTACAACGTAACGGCAACCGGCTTCGGGTCAACGTGCAGCTTATCGATGCCGAAAGCGGCAATCACCTGTGGGCCGAGCGCTTTGATAAACCCGTCGCCGATCTGTTCGATATGCAGGACGAAATCGTGTCGCGGCTCGCTAACGCGCTGAATGCCCAGCTTACCGAGGCTGAGGCGCGACGCGCTGAGCACTCGCCGCATCCCAACTCGATGGACCTTGTTTTCCAAGGTAAGGCTTCATGGAACAAAGGGCCAACACTTGAGCACATGGCTAAAGCCCGCGGCTTTTGTGAACGGGCGTTGGGGCTCGATCCCGCGAATGTCGAGGCGACGGTCGGTATCGCCAACGTCGATTTGGTCATGGGGGCCGCTCTGCTAACTGACGACCGGGCTGCGCTTCTCTCGACAGCCGAAACAAATGCGATCAAGGCGCTTTCATTGAACCAGGACCATGCGGGGGCCCATTTGGTTCTGGGTATGGTCTACATTTTTCGAAACCGCGCAGCGCAAGGCATTGCTGAATGCGAGCAGGCACTCGCAATCAATCGTAATTCGGCCAATGCTCATGGCCTTATTGGTTACGCCAAGTATTGCATGGGTCGCGCAGCCGAGACCGAAGGCCATGTGCTTGAAGCGCTCCGTCTTTCCCCTCGTGATCTCGGTACTTACTGGTGGATGTTCTGTGTGGGCTTGGCCAAGGTACAATGCGGCGCGGAAGGCGAAGCCGTCGATTGGCTCCGACGAAGTATCGAGGCAAATCGCAATTTCGCTAACAGCCATTTTGTATTGACCGCGGCGTTGGGGTTACGGGGTGCAATAGAAGAGGCCCGGACCGCTGCGAAAGCGGGACTTGTGCTCAACCCGGGCTTCACTCTCCGCCGTTTTCGCCTCAACGCGTCAAGCGATAATCCGACGTATCTTGCGGGGCATGCGCGGATCTGTGAGGGAATGCGCCTCGGCGGCGTGCCTGAGGAATGATGTCCGACTTGGGTCAATCGCGATGCAATGGTCGCGGTGCGCCAGAAGCAGAAGTTGCCACGGTGCGAGCAGACGAAGCGCAGTTCATTTCACGTCGGAACGGCGATTTCGCAAACAAGCCCTTCCGCGCGCCAGTCAAAGTGCACCTTGCCGCCAATTGGAGTAATCGTTCCTTCGATGAGGTGACTACCAAAGCCCCTGCGTTCGGGCGCATTTACCCTCGGACCGCCCAATTCGGTCCAGCGGAGCATCAGCTGTCCATCTTCGCTTTGCGACCACGCCAGTCCAATCCGGCCTTTCGCGTTAGATAACGCTCCATACTTGGAAGCGTTGGTTGCTAGTTCATGCAAAACCACAGCAATCGCCTGCGCAGCGGTGGGTTCTAACACGGTTTGCGGACCCTCCATCCTAATCCGCTTGTCGTGGCCTTCTTGGAGATAAGGGGCGAGTTCCTGCTTGGCGATCGCCGAGACTTCTGCTCCTATCCACCGTGTTTCAACAAACAGCGAGTGAACATTTGCCATCGCTTGGATGCGCCCGCTGATCACTTCCTTTAGGCGTTCGGAGGTGTCGGGCTGAGAAAGATTGATGATTGCCTGTACGTTCGCGAGGATGTTCCTGCTTCGGTGCTCCGCCTCGCGAGCCAGAACGTTAATCTGCTCCTGAATTCGCTTGTACTCGGTAATATCTCTCGCAATCTTTGATGCGCCAATGATGTTGCCGTGGGCATCTTTGACCGGAGAAACGGTCAGCGAAACGACGATTGAGCTACCATCCCTACGTCGCCGAACAGTCTCAAAATGGTCGATGCGCTCACCGCGTCGGATGCGGGTTAAAATCTCGCGCTCTTCGTTTTGTCGGTCCTCCGGGATCACAATCGTAATGGGCTGGCCGATTGCCTCGGCGGCCGAATAGCCGAAGATGTGCTCGGCCGCCTTGTTCCAGCTTGTAATAATGCCGTCCAGATTCTTGCTAACGATCACGTCGTCGCTATTCTCAACTATGGAGGCCAGCAAATTGGCCAAGCGCTCGGCACGTTCTTGTGCTGGCTCGCCGACCACAGGCTTGCGTTGAAGTTCCGACTCGTTTTTACGCGGCACTGAGAACCTCCGAAACTCAAATGCTGCACTGCCGTTAATTAGCCTCATCATAGCACCAAACGCAAAGGCCGCGATGTCTCCGGTGGGTCAAAAGCCGATATCGTCAACGCCGCTCGAATATCCGCTTTGGGTCAAAAAGCAGAGCAAGCGTGTCGGCGTTCACGATGGATCACAAGTTCGGTGTTCGCCTATCCGTTGTTATGGAAGAACTCGGTCAGCGACCGAGCAGGATGACGGTTGGATGCCAAGGGGGTCCGGCCGAACGCAACGCTGCTGACCTGGCCCCGGTTCGGCGCTTGTGGACAGAAGCAGACATCAACCAACCGACGACCACCGGCGAATCCGTCGAAATGACCCCAAGGCGACATACTCGAAACGATTACTCCGTTTGGCTTGAGGAAGGTTCAGTGACGCAACGGGACTTCGCGATATTTGTTGTGGCACGGCAGCCTTCTGGTCGCTCGCGGCGATCGCGCAGTCACTAGAAGCGCAGTGCCTAACCAGCTCATAAGCTATTTCAGCGTTGCGACTGGCGCGCCGTATCGCCTTGTCGCACACCGCTCTCATCAGCTTCCTCGCGTAACCCCGCGAGCCTGAGCGCCTTGACCATCCTCTCCCTAAAGTCAGCATCGAAGCACCACAGGGTATAGAGGCGATCAGCTTCACGCACACTGATGTCGGGCTTGAGTCTCAGCAACGCCGGTATTTGAGCCTTGGCTTCCTCAATCCTTCCGAGATGTGGGAGCGTGTAGACGAGGTGCAGGCGGTCCAACCAGTTCTGCTCAGAGTAGGACCGTTGGAAAACTTCAAGCGCCTTAGCGTACTCCCCCTTCCGATAGTAGTCCTTTGCGACTACCCACCACCACCAGGACGGTGCCGCCGGCCCTGCAAGGGTAAGCCCCTTTTCTGCAAGCTTTCGCCCGTAATCCCAGTCCCCAGCATAAGCCAGAAGGCTACCCATCAGACCGAGGGCGTTGGCATCGTTCGGGTTGAGGGCCAGCACCCGGTCAGTTTCAACCCGCATTCTCTCCGCCTGGCACGTAACGGAGTAGGCAAAGAAGAGTGCGAAATGTGCCGTTTCTTTTTCGGGTGCAAGGTCTACGGCACGATTGCCGGCTTCCTGGATGCGGGGAACAAGATCAAGACCCCTCTCATTCGCGTCGAGCGCGGTACCCCAACTGTACTGTATCTGCAGAATGCGCGTGAGGATCGCCCATGCCTCGGCATAGTTGGGATCGCGCTTTACGGTGGCCTCCAGACACGCACGGGCCCGTCGCATCGGCTCTACAGCACTCTGAGCTGCACTTGCCTGATAGCCTTGAAGCACGCACTCATAGGACGAAAGCTCGGTAGCCGATTTTGCACGCGCCCGCTCCAGTTCTGCTGTTGCGACTGCACCAGTGCGGATGTCGCCGATTGCAGCGCCAATGTGGTGGGCGATGTCATCCTGTATGTTGAGAAGGCTCGTCGATGTCGTCGGCCGCTCGAAGGTCTGTGCCCAAACGTGGGTCCCCGTGCGCGCATCTATGAGCTGCGCCGTGACGCTGATCTGGTCGGGGACGCGCCTGAAGCTGCCCTCGATTACATACTGGGCCTGTAGCTGCCGTCCCAGCTCTTGCATCTCAACGGCCTTCTTCCTGTAGGCGAAGGTGGTATTGCGAGCCAGCACCCGCAGTTGATCGAAGCGGCTTAGAACGGTAATGAGTTCATCACTGATGCCGTCCGAGAAATACTCCTGATTGGGATCGCCGGACAGATTGTCAAACGGAAGAACAGCAAGCGCGGGCCCCCTCGGCTGGATTGAAGGTACGCCTGTGAGGCTGGCGCTTACTTGGCCGGGGGCGCCGTGTCGACCGGCGCTTTGCCAGGCGACCACGCCTGTAACCGAAACCGCCGCGAGTAAAACGACGGCCCAGCGCGCCGAATTCATTTGCAGCAATACTGGGGGAGCCCTTCCAAGCCATCGGAAGAAGCCCGTTGGATGTGGCTCGTCCTCCAAGCGCGGTGTGGGGGCGAGCCCCGCAATAGCCTCTGGGCCCAGGCCATAGGTACGAATAGGTCGAGCAATGTTTTTGAGCTGTTTCTCGCCGCGGTCCTCCAACGGAAGCTCGAGCCTGCCGGCTAGGTCTTCGTAAACACGGCCCGAGATACAGAGTCCCCCCGGCTCGCTGAGGGCCTCAAGCCGTGCTGCCACGTTGACCCCATCACCGAAAATGTCTTGGTCATCAACAACTATGTCCCCCTCGTGGATACCAATCCGAAACTCTAGTCGTCGGTCCACCGGCGTCTCAGCGTTGCGCTCGGCCATCGTCCGCTGGATAGCTACCGCACAGCCCACAGCTTCTACAGCGCTGGGATACTCTATGAGAATGCCGTCTCCAGTCGTCTTAACGACGCGGCCGTGATACTCGCCGATGTTGGGATCGACGACTTCACGGCGAATGGCTTTGATTCGGCGAAGTGTTCCCCGCTCGTCCTCGCCCATCAGCCGGCTGTAGCCAACGACATCCCCTACCAGGATGGCAGCAAGCCGACGTTGTTGGTGCATTTGGGGCACGGCCGACCTCTGCTCTCCGCGCGGTAGGGCCGACATCGCTCGCACCGCGAGGGGTATAGTCACCGCCGCTAACTTAGCACCTTTGCGCCATGGCAGGTTGGGGAAAGTTGAATTTCCCGAGGGCCCACTCGTCGGTTCAGTGCCTGGAGATGGGGTGTCAATTGTACACCGACCGCCACATCCTACGGTCCGCTCGCATATTACCGCCCGTGGCGAAGTCCCAAGGACTGGGGGATCGGATGCGACCCTGGAGTTCGCGTACCTGGTCGGTTGCCCGTCCAACGTCCGTTCATGGCCCATCGCGACCTTTGCTGCGGTTGCACAGAGGCGGTCGGTATCGGATCGAAGCGGACATTGACGAAATTTATGAGTACGCGCCCTAACACTACTTTGGCAGATTGTGTTTTCGCCGCTGTTTTTCAGGGATTTCCTTTCGGCAATATGGGCACTGCTGAGGCGGCGGCCGAAGGATGAGATCGACGATGGCGTGACGTACGGCTGGCATGGTTGGCTGAGGCGGAGGCCCGTTGATTCTTTTTTTTCCGCCCCGCGTATGCGAGGCGACGATGTTGCAGGAAGGCGTAGGCAATCATTGTCATCAAGGCGTGGCGATGAAGACCTTGCCATGACCGCCCTTCGAAGTGATCAAGTCCAAGCTCCTCCTTCAGCTGTTGATGCGCCTGCTCACAAATCCACCGTGCCTTGATGGTGGCGGCCAGCGTGCGCAGATCCGTCGCCGCCGGAAGATTGGCGAGATAGTATTTCTTCTCCCCGGAGGCACGTTGCTCACCAATGAGCCAGGCTTCGTCGCCTGGCAGATGCTGCTGACCTTTATCCCATATTCGCTGCGGAGGGCCGTTGGCGGTGCGGACACGGAGAGCAGCAAATCGAGCTTTGAGCCGACCTTTCGTCCCGCTACGCCAACTCAGGGTTTTCCATTTGGCGCTGGCCAGCATTTGTTCGGCCGCAATCGATAAGATATCGGGCACGTGGTGCTTTCGTGGTTTGCCACGGACTTTGGTGATCGGCCAAATGAGCTTCACATCGACCGGATACACTTTCTGGTGCCGAGGGATACCGACAGCCCAGGTCAGCCCGCGCTCTGTTAGCCCTTGTCGAAACGGTGCGCTGAGGCCGTATCCTGCATCCGCCAGCACACATCCAAAGCGCATGTTGGCTGCCATCGCGCGGTCAATCTCGGCCAAAGCGATCTCCGGCTTGGACCGTGGCGTTCGGTGTTCGACTGGCACGCGAGCGCGCTTCAAACGAGACATGTCGCTTGTCCAGCTGTCAGGCAGAAAGAGACGTAACGCGACCATCACTGGCACTTCGCCGCGTGCAAGCGTTAAAGACACCAGCGTTTGGCAATTTGCGGTTTTACCGAGAGCCGACGCGTATTGAGCCGCAACACCGACCGATCGCTCACCCTTCTTGGGAAGTGAGGTGTCATCGATAACCAGCATCGCATCCCTGCCGCCGACAAGTCGGTCCGCCTGGTTGAGCAGCTCCGTCTCCAGCGGCGTCGCATCCCAGACACCGTCCGCAATGAAATGGTGCAACTGGTCGTAGTTGCTCGTGGCAAGGCGTTCCGCCATCGGCTGAACGCTCTTGCGATCGCCCGGACCGATCAATCCCGCAACATACAGAGGACACATCCGCTGCCGGGTCTTATGACCCAGCCGGTCCAAGAACGGCATTAGCCAGCGTTCGAGTTCGTCTTCCCATCTCGGCATGGTCAGCCCTCCAAGAGCCGACCACCCATGAATCATTGAAAAATTGATTCGGGAATCCTATAAAACGCGGCAAAATCAACAATCTGCCAAAGTAGTGCTAACACTACTTTGGCAGATTGTGTTTTCGCCGCTGTTTTTCACGGATCTGCTTTCGGCAATATGGGCACTGCTGAGACGGCGGCCGAAGGATGAGATCGACGATGGCGTGACGTACGGCTGGCATGGTTGGCTGAGGCGGAGGCCCGTTGATTCTTTTTTTTCCGCCCCGCGTATGCGAGGCGACGATGTTGCAGGAAGGCGTAGGCAATCATTGTCATCAAGGCGTGGCGATGAAGACCTTGCCATGATCGCCCTTCGAAGTGATCAAGTCCAAGTTCCTCCTTCAACTGCTGATGCGCCTGCTCACAAATCCACCGTGCCTTGATGGTGGCGGCCAGCGTGCGCAGATCCGTCGCCGCCGGAAGGTTGGCCAGATAGTATTTCTTCTCCCCGGACGCACGTTGCTCGCCAATGAGCCAGGCTTCGTCGCCTGGCAGATGCTGCTGACCTTTATCCCATATCCGCTGCGGAGGGCCGTCGGCGGTGCGGACACGGAGAGCAGCAAATCGAGCTTTGAGCCGACCTTTCGTCCCGCTACGCCAACTCAGGGTTTTCCATTTGGCGCTGGCCAGCATTTGTTCGGCCGCAATCGATAAGATATCGGGCACGTGGTGCTTTCGTGGTTTGCCACGGACTTTGGTGATCGGCCAAATGAGCTTCACATCGACCGGATACACTTTCTGGTGCCGAGGGATACCGACAGCCCAGGTCAGCCCGCGCTCTGTTAGCCCTTGTCGAAACGGTGTGCTGAGGCCGTATCCTGCATCCGCCAGCACACATCCAAAGCGCATGTTGGCTGCCATCGCGCGGTCAATCTCGGCCAAAGCGATCTCCGGCTTGGACCGTGGCGTTCGGTGTTCGACTGGCACGCGAGCGCGCTTCAAACGAGACATGTCGCTTGTCCAGCTGTCAGGCAGAAAGAGACGTAACGCGACCATCACTGGCACTTCGCCGCGTGCAAGCGTTAAAGACACCAGCGTTTGGCAATTTGCGGTTTTACCGAGAGCCGACGCGTATTGAGCCGCAACACCGACCGATCGCTCACCCTTCTTGGGAAGTGAGGTGTCATCGATAACCAGCATCGCATCCCTGCCGCCGACAAGTCGGTCCGCCTGGTTGAGCAGCTCCGTCTCCAGCGGCGTCGCATCCCAGACACCGTCCGCAATGAAATGGTGCAACTGGTCGTAGTTGCTCGTGGCAAGGCGTTCCGCCATCGGCTGAACGCTCTTGCGATCGCCCGGACCGATCAATCCCGCAACATACAGAGGACACATCCGCTGCCGGGTCTTATGACCCAGCCGGTCCAAGAACGGCATTAGCCAGCGTTCGAGTTCGTCTTCCCATCTCGGCATGGTCAGCCCTCCAAGAGCCGACCACCCATGAATCATTGAAAAATTGATTCGGGAATCCTATAAAACGCGGCAAAATCAACAATCTGCCAAAGTAGTGCTAAACTCCGCTTCACTCCACAAGCCGGCACTTTTAGGAGCTCCGCTTTTGGTGACCCAAAGCCGTCATTCAAGCAGACGATATCCTAGACAGACTGCCTCCCATGAAGGATCATTCGGCGCCAAGCGAACTGGGGCGCCATCATGGACGTCGGAGGTTGGCTGCGGAGGCTTGGCCTCGAACAGTATGAGGCGGCATTCCGAGAGAATAAGATCGACGACACGGTCCTGCCGAGCTTGACGGCGGAGGATATGAAGGACCTTGGTGTCGCATCTGTCGGGGACCGCCGGAAGCTGCTCGACGCCATCAATGGCTTGCGCGCTGAAGCGTACGCGCCAACGTCCCTATCCAACGCTCCTCTGAGAATCGATCAAGTCCCGACCGACACCGCTGAGCGCCGCCAGGTGACCGTGATGTTCGCCGATCTTGTCGGTTCGACCGCGCTCTCAGCACGTATGGACCCTGAGGACTTGCGCGAGGTCATTACGACCTATCAGACGTGCGTGGCCAACACTGTGTGCCGCTTCGGGGGCTACGTCGCCAGATATATGGGCGATGGCGTTCTCATCTATTTCGGCTATCCGGCAGCCCACGAGGATGACGCCGAGCGTGCAGTTCGGGCCGGCGTCGCGCTGATCGATGCGGTCGATACGCTTTCGGCGCCTGAGCCGCTGCAGGTGCGGGTTGGGGTTGCCACAGGACTGGTTGTCGTCGGCGATTTGATCGGGTCCGGCGAAGCGCAGCAGCGCGGTATTGTCGGAGAGACCCCAAATCTCGCAGCACGCTTGCAGGCCGTTGCCGAGCCAAACACGGTGGTCATTGCTGAGGACACGCGCAGACTCCTCGGCGATCTCTTTGAGCTACGGGACCTCGGTCCAAAGGACCTTAAGGGAATTGCAAGGCCGGTGAGAGCTTTTGCGGCGCTGCAGGCAAGTTCTGTCGCGAGCCGCTTCGAAGCGATGCATCCCGGCGGCTTGACTGCACTGGTCGGACGAGAAGAAGAGCTTGAGCTGCTCTTGCGACGCTGGAGTAGAGCGCAAGCCGGGGAAGGCCAGGTGGTGTTGCTGTCCGGCGAGGCCGGGATCGGCAAATCGCGACTCACCGCGGCGCTGCTGGAACGCCTTGCTCGCGAGCCGCACACGCATTTGCGCTACTTCTGCTCTGCGCAGCATACCGACAGCGCGTTTTATCCGATCATCGGACAGATGGAGCATGCCGCCGGATTGGCGCGCGATGACAAACCCGCAAGCCGGCTCGACAAGCTCGATGCGGTACTCGCGCAGGCCTCAACGTCGATCGAGCATGCCGCGCTCTTTGCCGCGATGCTGTCGCTACCAAATGATGGCCGTTATCCCGCGCTCGAGCTGGCCCCGCTGCAGCGTCGTGAGAGAACTCTGGAGGCTCTGATTTCACAGCTGGAGGCGCTGACACGTCAAAATCCGGTACTGATGATCTTCGAGGATGCTCACTGGGCCGACCCGACGAGCTTGGAAGTGCTCAGTCGGGTGATAGACCGAATTCGTACCCATCGTGTTCTGCTGCTTGTGACGTTCCGGCCGGAATTCGAGCCGTCATGGTTCGCTCAGCCGCACGTAACGGCTCTTGTCATTAATCGACTCGCAGAGTGTGAAGCCAGCGCCATGATCGACCACATCGCCGCCAGCACACTGCCGGAAAGCATTCGGCAGGACATCATCGAGCGCACCGACGGCGTTCCCCTGTTCGTGGAGGAGATGACTAAGGCGGTGCTGGAGGCCGGAGGCGAGGACGTAGAGCAGCGGACGGTCGTCGCAGCTCCGTTGCCGGCCCTCGCGGTGCCCGCAAGCTTGCATGCGTCC
Organism: Bradyrhizobium sp. USDA 3315; assembly: GCF_054056795.1. NCBI lineage: Bacteria > Pseudomonadati > Pseudomonadota > Alphaproteobacteria > Hyphomicrobiales > Nitrobacteraceae > Bradyrhizobium > Bradyrhizobium sp. USDA 3315. The sequence continues at coordinate 1,709,837 of NZ_JBSRYP010000001.1, forward strand.
CTGATGGCGCGGCTTGATCGCCTCGGTGCCGCCAAGGAGGTTGCCCAGATCGGAGCGGTTATCGGGCGGGAGTTCTCATATGAGCTTCTGGCTGCTGTTTCAGGAGACGGAGACGAGAAACGTCACGTGGCCATGGAACGGCTTCTCCATTCTGGGCTGATACTCCGTCGTGGAACAACTTTACGACCTACTTTCCTGTTTAAGCATGCTCTGGTTCAAGAAGCAGCGTACGGTAGCTTGCTACGCAGCAAGCGCTCAATGTTGCACGGCCAAGTTGCTCACGTGTTGGAGCATCAATTTCCTGAACGCGCGGAAGCAGAGCCGGAGCTTGTAGCTCATCACTTCACGGAAGCCGGACAAGTAGAGCCCGGCATTTCGTACTGGTTGAAAGCTGGCCAACGTGCCGCGGAACGCTCTGCAAACGCTGAGGCATTGCGACACCTCAACCGTGGTTTGGCTTTGCTGCTGAAACTGCCCGACACGATTGGGCGGGATCAGAGCGAGCTCGAATTCCAGGTCGCTTTAGGAACGCCTTTGGTAGCCGTACACGGCTGGGCCAGCCCGGAGGTGGCGACTGCCCGTGCGAGGGCGGTTGAGTTGTGCGAGAAATTAGGCGACCCAGCGCACCTTCTGCCGGTGCTGTTTGGGCAGGCCATCTATTGCATCAACAACGGGAAGACCTTGGATGGACTGGGAATGGCCAATCGCTGTTGGTCGCTGGCCAAAAACAGCGGAGATCGGATTGCGCTATTGGTGGCGCACCGCGCAATGGGCAGTGCACTCCTCCAGCTCGGACGATTTGCGGACGCGAAAGCGCATCTTGAGCCCATTCTTCTGCTCCACGATCCAGAGCGGGATCGCGCCTTAGCCTCCCAGTACATCGTCGATCCGGGTGTTTCAGGCGGCGCATTCTTTGCACTATCGCTTTGGATTTTAGGATACCCAGAGCAAGCATTGGCAGCTCGCGACAAAGTATTCTGCTTAGCGCCAAGACTGAATCACGCGAACAGCAGTGCATTTGCTTATTTCTTTGCGGGTGCTCAACTGAGCGAGCTGATTGGTGACATTGATAGCCTCAACAATTTCGTCGGAAAGACTACCGAGCTCTCGCAGCGATATCAGCTACCGACCTGGAATGCGCATGCAACCGTCTTGGCGGGCTGGGCTTTGGCTCAGCGTGGCCAACTTGAACAGGGACTCATGCTGTGTGGCGAGGGGATAGCGAAGCTGCGGAAGATCGGCACTGAATATCATCTCTCGCACTATTTTTGCTTGCTGGCGGTCATGCATGCATGGATCGGCAATAGCGAGGCTAGCTTGCGGGATTTGCGCGACTCAAAGGACCACGTGACAGCGACCGAAGAACATTTCTGGGAAGCGGAGCTGTACAGAACGGAGGGAGAAATCGGCCTGTCACTAGGTGAGCCGGTGAATACGTGCGAGGAACGTTTCTTGCGAGCAATGCACTTGGCGCGAGAGCAAAAGGCAAAATTCTTTGAACTCCGAGCTGCCGTCAGTCTTGCTCGGCTCTGGAAAAGTCGGAGTCGGATTCAGGACGCCCGCGATCTTCTCGCCCCGCTCTACGGCTGGTTCACCGAAGGCTTCGACACATACGACCTGAAGGAAGCTAAGGCGCTGCTTGACGAGCCTGCGTAATGAGGCAATCGAAAGGACCGGTGAGTTCCGGTACTGGCCCGTTGCCCCCTCGTAAGCTGACAAATGTCTGCTTCACGTCCATGATCGGATTTCGCAAATGAGATGTTATGGAAGAAGTCGGTCAATGGCTGACAATGTCAGCTGGTATGCTCGCTAGTTCTGCGTGCCCTTCCCGTACCAACGCATATAAGACCCACATGACCATGACCGCACCTGCTACTCACTCAGCACTTTCCTGACAAAGGCGAGCTGTCCCTGACGCCCGATCAATCGCTCCTGGCAAACGTCGCAACAAATCACCCTCTGTTGTCTCACGCCGCGATCGGCGAAGACGCGTTCTAATAGCCAGGTCGAAAAGCTCCTACGCGCAGCGCGTCTTGGCCCGCTAAAATAGCCGACTAAGGAATCGCGAAAGCATCCACGGCTCATTGCCAAAGTTGCCATCCTGTCGATTTGAGCGACCTTATTGCTTTCCGATCACCGGCCGAAAACACTCGCTCGAAATCGTCCGGAAACAGCAAATAAAGTAACATGTGTCGAAACTGACGCGCTTGGGCATCCGGAACTTGCTGGAGCCACTCTGCGAAGAACCAGGAATTCGACAGCAGCTTGGTCCGCTCATCCTGAGGAAGCTTTCGAAAGGCCAACAAAAAAGCGAGGCAAAACGCCAGTTCTCGGGGACGGTGATTGCTAAAGCCTGGTCCGGCGCTTCCAATCCCTTGCAGTACCGTGTCGGATAGCCACCTACTTTGCTCCGGAAATTGGCTCTCTGACCAATCCCAAAATTGTTTTTATGGTTTCGCGCTTTCTATCGATCGATACGTTGCTGGGACATAGCAATAGCAGTCACATCATTTCAGCCGCCAGCATTTTAACGGAAGCCGGGCACGAGCTCAGCACACCGCGCAGTTTGTCGACAAAGCGACCGTCCGTCTCATTCGAAGGTTGCTTGAACGCATCATCAAGCATTTCAACGTTGGCAGTGTTCCAGACGTCCTCTTCGGAAAAGAGCGAACGCTGGCCAAGCAGCGCAGCATCCCGCCAATGTTCGCCAGCGGCCAGGAGCTCAGCGACTTGCCTGTCACCACAGAAACGGCTCATCCAATACCCTTCCTAGAAAAAGCTGAACCTCAAAAAAGACCCGCGAAGCAACTTAGGCCCAATCCACCGCAAGTAGCTATTTCGACTTTGTTCTAGCTTCGTCGTACCTCCTCCCTACTGAATTTCGCGACATTTTTTCAGCGCGCCGTTAGGAGAGCGATTGACCTGCGAAAGATAAACACCCGAAAATCGCTTGTTGTCGGTGCCCATGTTTCGGCTTGCCCTGCGTCGAGTGCCCTAAGTATCCGACACAGCAGCACTTTTCGGACTCCCTAACAGGTTAATGGGACGCAAGCTCGCCGCGAAGCCACGACAGATCGAGAGCAGCATCGATCGTCCGCACCAAATGATCTTCGGGGACCGCATCGCCAAGACGAAACTCGTAGAACAGTTGACCTTGGTCACTCTTCAGACGGCCCATCATGGATCGACCTCGCCGAGAATCGCGTCAACACAACGGAATCATCGTTCGAGGCCTCACTCAACCGACTTTTGCAACAAAATCGGCCAAGGCCGGACTCCCCCGCTGACTGGCCGTTCAATGATTACCCCCATCGATAACACGGAGCGCCGGTTGGCTAGCCGTGAGCGGCACGTTGTAGGTCACGATCGGCTGGGTGAGACCCTTCAACGAAAGTGCGCCAAGATGTTCAGTCGCTACGCTTCCTTTGAGAGCCACGTTGACGCGCTGGCTGAGCAGAATTTGGCCGTCCTTAGCCTCGCCGCACAGCCGTGCCGCCACATTGCACACGGTGCCAATCGCAGTATATCCGAAGCGCTCGGAAAATCCGATCTGGCCCAACGTCGCGTAACCCTGGGCGATGCCGGCGCCAAATCCCAACTCACGGCCTCGCTCGCGCCAGGCCGCGGTCAGCGACGACGCAGCCTCGCGCATCGCGACGGCCATATCGACCGCGCGCAGAGCCGGGTCGGGGATCGGTACGGGGTCGTTGAAGAACACCATGATCCCGTCGCCGGAGAACTGGTCGAGCGTCCCCTCGAACTGGCCGACGAGCGGCCCGAGCGCGCCGTGATACTCGCGCAGGAAATTCAACACCTCCTCTGGCTCGGCGGTCTCGGTGAAGGCGGTATAGCCGCGCAAATCGCAGAACACGACCACGATCTCGCGGCGGTGGCTTTCGAGGATCTTCTCGTTTCCCTGCGAGACGATCAGTTCGGCCAGTTGTGGAGCGAGGAAGCGCTTCAGACGTCCGATGCGGCCCAATTCCTCGACTTGCTCGGCGACCCGCGCTTCGAGGCCTCGATTAAGCTCGGCTACTTGATCTGTGCGCTCCCGCAGTTCCTTGAGCAGCCGCGTGTTCTCGATGGCGATCACGGCTTGTGCCGCAAAATTTTCCAGCAACTCGACCTGCTTGTCGCTGAATTCTTGCACCTCCTTGCGGTAGACGGCAAAGGCGCCGACAAGCTTGCTCTCTTTGAGCATCGGCACAATCAGAACGGTGCGGGCTGCGGCGACCTTGTAGATCAGATCGTCGGGATGCTCGGTGGCAATATCGGCAATGTGAACCAGCGCCTTGGTCTCGACGAGGCGCCCCAGCGAAGGCGCCCCATCAAACGGCGCGATGAAGTGTGGCGGCGTTTCCTGGTCGGGCGCATACGATTGCGGCACGTTTTGCGCGGCCATTCGCGCTACCCGCCGCAACCTGTCGTCTTCGTATAGGAGCAGCGTCCCAAAACTGGCGCTGCAGATGCGCACGGCATTTTTCAGCATGGCCTCGAACACCGGCCCAAGCTCGCCAGGCGAACTGGCGATGACCTTCAATATCTCGGCCGTAGCCGCTTGCTGCTCGCGGGCCTCCTGCAACTCTTTGGTCACATCGGAGACCGGAGAAATGCGGCGCTTATTTTTAATGGGCTTTTTGTGGTCGCCCATAGAGTTCGCCTTGCGGGTTTTCGCCGCGCTCCTCTTGCCTCTCGTTTTTGACGGCCGCGCCATATCTTACCCCGGGGGTCAGGAGGCGCATCTTATAGGGTCAGGCCACAATTCTGGAAGGGCGGGTATAGCCAGAATTACCCCTTGCCAAATGGCCAGGCCGATGTTGGCTCCGGGTCGATTTTGTTGCAAAAGTCGGTTGAGTGAGGCCTCGAACGATGATTCCGTTGTGTTGACGCGATTCTCGGCGAGGTCGATCCATGATGGGCCGTCTGAAGAGTGACCAAGGTCAACTGTTCTACGAGTTTCGTCTTGGCGATGCGGTCCCCGAAGATCATTTGGTGCGGACGATCGATGCTGCTCTCGATCTGTCGTGGCTTCGCGGCGAGCTTGCGTCCCATTATGCGTCCATGGGTCGTCCGTCGATCGACCCTGAACTGATGATCCGGATGTTGGTGGTGGGGTATGTCTTTGCGATCCGCTCGGAGCGATTGATCTGCCGCGAAGTACAGGTGAACCTCGCCTATCGCTGGTTCTGCAGGCTTGGCATCGAAGATGCTATTCCCGACCATTCAGCGTTCTCGCGTGCCCGCAACGAGCGTTTCCGCGAGGGAGATGTTTTTCGCCATGTGTTTGAGCGGGTCGTCGAGGCGTGTATTGCGGCCGGTCTGGTTGGTGGTGAAGGCTTTGCAGTTGATGCGAGCCTGATTGCGGCCGACGCCAACAAGCGGCGCTCGATCGCGGGTCAGGATTGGCGCAGGGATCGCGATCCGGCGAGGTCCAGCCGCGCCGTGAAGGAGTATCTGGCGATTCTCGAAGACACGGCATGGGGTGCCGCTACGGAGGTTGTGCCGAAGTTCGTCTCGCCATCCGATCCCGCGGCGCAGTGGACCGGCGCACACAAAGGGGCGGCATTCTTCGCCTACTCTGACAACTATCTCATCGACATGAAGTTCGGCGTCATCTTGGACGTCGAGGCGTCTCGTGCCATTCGGCAAGCCGAAGTCGGTACCGCAAAGACAATGATCGAACGAACAGAGGAACGTTTTGGCCTCAAGCCGGAGCGGCTCGCGGCCGATACCGCTTATGGATCGGCGCCGATGCTGAACTGGCTGGTAGAGAAGGACATCGCGCCACACATTCCGGTCATCGACAAGTCAAAGCGCGAGGATGGCACCTTCTCGCGCAACGACTTTCGATATGATCCGGCCGGCGACGTCTACCACTGCCCAGGCGGAAAGCGGCTCGGGACAAGCGGCACAGCACACGAGGGCAAGACGCTCTTGTACCGCGCAAGCAAGCTCGACTGCGATGTTTGCCCGCTCAAACCGCAGTGCTGCCCAAAGGAGCCCTCACGCAAGATCCCGCGCGACGTCCATGAGCGCGCCCGAGACGTTGCACGCTCCTTCGCTGGCACCGAGGCCTTTGAACAGTCGCGACGTGAGCGAAAGAAGATTGAGATGCGGTTCGCACACCTGAAGCGCATCCTGAGGCTCGGCCGACTGCGACTGCGTGGCCCACGAGGCGCCCAGGATGAGTTTGTTCTGGCCGCCATCGCTCAGAACCTACGGCGGCTCGCGAGCCTGGTCGCGCGGCCGCCACCGGCACACACGGTGTACACCGCGTAGAGTTGCGTAGAGAGCGTCAGGGCCGGCAAACCAAAGCCGGTCGTCCTTGGCGAGATGGCCGAACAATCCATCGCGAGCAGCCGACTTTTGCAACAAAATCGGTCAAGAGCAGACATCGGCCAAGGTCGTCTCGATGCCTCACATTCCGGACCAGGTTTGAAATCGAGCAAATTTCTACGACTTTAAGGCACAATCCCGATGCCCTCGTGAGGCCCGCACAGTTTGTTGATTTATAGATTGGTTGGGTGAGCGAGAGAGATTCAAACCGAGGCCCGAAAAAGGGCTGAGTTTCCCGTAAAATGCCGTACCGTGCCGACTCCGTACGTTCTAGGATTCGGAGAAAAATGCATTCTCCAAGGCCCATTCACGGCCCATTTTATGTACGGTCGGCATTCTCCAAACTGAAAAACACACGAGAACAGCCACGTTTTCGGCCCTGCTTCAATGTCGAAGTACGAAGTTTGGGGACAAGGTGGCGGAGGGAGTGGGATTCAAACCCACAGTACGGGACAAACTCCGACTTGCCGCAGCGGAACCGGGTTCGAATTGGGCGAACGCTAAAGACTGAAGACCGAACTATGCATCACAAGTTGGTATTCGCGTGGTAGAGAACGCGGCCCCCTTTATTAAAATCCAGTTTAATCAATCGTTTACTTACCATATCCAATGCCGGCCAGACGCCAAGACGCCTAAGCGTGCGCGAACCGTGACGGTAAAATAGTCCTTTTCGGCTGAACCTGCGCGGCGGCTTCAGGCCGCGAAGCGCAGGTCTTGTCTGCTAAGGGCTCGCCGACGGCCTTGCAGAGGAAGCGGGCAAGCGCCGCCTTCCGAGAGTCGCGGTCAAGGGCGTAGGCGGTCTGCTTGAATTCGACACCGTCGAGCAGTCCCTGGATGTAGCCGGAGATGGTGTCCGCAGCCATGATGAGCGCCGTATCGAGCGTATGAATATACTTGCTCGTCACCGACCCTTTTGAGTGTCCGACGAGAGCCGCGATCGTGACCTCGGTGAATCCGAGGTCGTTCGCAATGCTTGCGAAGCTGTGCCTTAGTACATGCGGCGTGATGTCGGCGAGAGGCGAATTCCGAATGATTTTTTCCCAATGATTGGGGAAGCTACCAAACGGGTTGTCATCGCCCTGGCCTGGAAAGACGTAAGTCCCCGTTCTAGCCGTCCATTGCGTTTCCAGAAACTCCATCACAGGCAACCCGATAGCTCGCGTGGACGCCCCCTCCTTACTATCTGCGAGACGCAGACAGCTTGCATCCATGTCAGCCTCGATCCACCGTAGGTTTATCATTTCAGAACGGCGACATCCTGTAAGAGCAATTTGGCGGATGATATCGGTCGTGATTTGGTATTTCTCATCCTCGGCCGCCTTGCGCAAAATTCCACCGAGGACACGATACTCCGCTTCGGTCAGACGCCGGTTGCGGACCCGATCCTTCGGCTTACGAATTCCGTGCGCGGGGTTCGTTTCGATAATTCCGGCTTCTATGGCGTAGGTGAGGATTCCGCCGAGAAGACCGACAGTTCGCGTGGCGGTACCAACTCCTCCCCGTACGATCGCTTTGCCGCGGAGTTTCTTGGTCTTCACACTAACGCGGGTTTTTCCCGCCATGATGTCTTTCAAGACCTTGTTAACGTCCGCCTTGACGAGATCTTTTACGCGCCTGGTGCCAATGAGTGGCACGATATGGCGGTTGATGCGGCCGGTGTCGGTCACGATCGTTGACGCCTTTTTCGGGCGCCCACCTTTTCCAAATATCAGCCCCGCCTTTAAGTCGGCGAAATAGAGGTCGCATAGCTCTTTGACGGTGATCGCTTTGTGATCGAGCTGACGCTCTTCGGCCGGATTGTCACCTTGTGCGATCCGCCCCAGCTGGATCTTGGCCTCTTTCCTTGCGAGCTCCGGCGTCCAGACCCCGTGCAGCCCGATCGTATATCGGCGTGAACGGCCGGCTGACCGATACTGAATTAGATAGCTGCGCTTGCCCGATGTGAACACACGGAGACCGAAGCCAGGCAATTCGTCATCCCAGATAACGTAATCCTTGTCCCGAGCTTCCGCCGCATCGACGATCCGCTTACTGAGCTTTGTCATCGAATTTCTCCGACTTGAAGCCCGTCTCCCGCGTAAGCACCACGTAAGCAGTTGGAGGGAAATCGGGGCGCGCAGCAGGATAGGCGCTGCGGCCGCCGATTCCAGGTTTCTATAATGATATTAGTAGGATAGCGAAGCATTGAGCGCCCCATCGCGATTTTGCGTAGGGCACACTTAAATTGCTCCGAAGGCAAAGGTCACACGTTCGAATCGTGTCGGGTGCGCCATTTCCGCTTCGTTCGCCGCCGTTCAATTGTAGCCTTTGCTGCGATTCCCCCAGCTTAGGGGATTCTTTCCACAACGTTGGGCCGGTTTTTCTCGAGCCAGGCGACGGCCTCGGGTCCATCGACGACACACTCGAAGGTTTCCCAGGTTGGGTCCTCCAGAGATTCCAATTGCAGTCGCTTCGCCGCATACTCAATGAGGTCGTGGAGGCGTTCGTATCCTCGTCTGTGCTCGAGGGAATCTGCAATCGCAGTGCTGGTCCATCCTCGTTGGGCCAAATCGATAATGCTCGGAGCGTCAGCCTCGCTGAACCACGGCGTGGCATCGAACTCGATGCAGCGAACATTGTCGGCGGTATGGCAGGTGGCGTGGATCATTGGATTCCTCCGTTTGCCGGCTAACTACCTGCGCCAGCATCGCGCTTCTCACATCGCTGCCTCGCACACCCTCAGGCCTTGACTAAGTCCCCCAGCAGGTTCGCCGCCACCGTCAGCTTGGCGAGGGTCAGGCCGCTGGCAGCGATCTCCTCGACCGAGCGGCGGATACGCGTCGCCTCGGGGTGAGCCGCGAGCCAGGTCTCGACGGCCTGCTGGCCAGACTGGCCGGTTGCCAGCATATCGGCGGCCAGTCTCCTTTCGGCGCCGGCGATCTGCTCGACGGCGCGATCTATGGCCATGCGTTCGAAATAATCGTTGGCCGGCACACTGCGTGCGGCGGCGATGATGCGGTCGAGACGGAAATTCGCCTCGGCGGCGTAGAAGGTCGCGGCGGCATCGCCGATGGGACGCGTGGTGCGCTCGGCAACCGTCACGATGTCGGGAGCCGAGACCAAAGCATCAAGATCGGCGAGCTCTCCGGCGAGGCCGGCCGGGACACCGGCGTCGGCGAGTTCCTGCCGCCGCTTGACGCGCGCGGCTTGCAAGTCCGGCGGCAAGGCAGTGTCGAGCCCGGCGACGATCTGGCGGATCGCCGGGCCGAAGCGCGCGACGACGGCCTCCAGCCCGTCCTTGAAATCGACATTGCGCACGTACCAGACCATGCGGGAGAGCAGGAGGTCCTGCACCGAAGCGTAGAGGGACAGCTGCAGCTGCCCGTCGATGCAGGCGTCGAGCGCGTCGATCGCGTCATTGAGCCACTTCAGGCCGAAGCATTCATCGACCGCCACATAGGCCATGACGATGGTCGGGATATCGGCGTCGGTCTCGTCGATCAGGCGCACGACGCAGGCCGGGCCGCCGCGATTGATCACCGCATTGGCGAGACTGGTCGCGATTATCTCCCGCCGCAGGCGATGCAATCCGGCCGCGGTCGGGAATTTGTCCTGAACCTCGCGCGGAAAATACTGGGATAGTTCGCGGGCAAGATAGGGGTCATCGGGCACGCTGGTGACGAGCAGGTCATCGTAGAGGGTCAGCTTGGCGTAGGCGAGCAACACGGCAAGCTCGGGCCGCGCGAGGGACTGGCCGCGCCGTGTGCGCTCGGTGAGCGCGGCGTCGTCGGGCAAGAACTCCACAGCGCGGCTGAGCAAGCCGCGCTGTTCGAGCGACTGCATCAGGCGGGTGAGGAAACCGGTCTCTGCCACACCCTTGCGCTCGGCCAGCGAGAGCGCCAGCGTCTGCAGGTAGTTGTTGCGCAGCACCAGCACGCCGACCTCGTCGGTCATCGCGGCAAGCAGGCTGTTGCGGTCAGTGGGACTGAGGCGTCCCTCGCGTTCGGGACGCGCCAGCGCGATCTTGATGTTGACCTCGACGTCGGACGTGTTCACGCCGGCCGAATTGTCGATGGCGTCGGTGTTGAGCTTGACGCCCTTCTGCGCCGCTTCGATGCGGCCGCGCTGGGTAACGCCGAGGTTGGCCCCTTCGCCGATCACCCGGGCGCGCACGTCGCCACCCGCGATGCGGATCGGATCGTTGGCGCGGTCCCCGACCTGATCGTCGCTTTCCCCGGAGGAGCGGACATAGGTGCCGATGCCGCCAAACCACAGCAGGTCCGCGCGAGCCCTCAGGATCGCCGTCATCACCTCGAAAGGCGTGGCTTGCGGCTTGTCGAGATCGAGCAGCGTGCGCACCTCCGGCGCAAGCGGGATCGCCTTGAGCGAGCGCGAGAACACGCCGCCGCCCTGCGAGATCAGCGACTTGTTGTAGTCCTGCCAGCTCGATCGCGGCAGATCGAACAGGCGCTTGCGCTCGGCGAAGCTGGTCGATGGATCGGGCGAAGGATCGATGAAGATGTCGCGATGATCGAAAGCCGCCACAAGCCTTGTCGCCGGCGAGAGCAGCATGCCATTGCCGAAAACGTCGCCCGACATGTCGCCGACGCCGACCGCGGTGAACGGCATGGTCTGGATGTCGGTGCCGAGCTCGCGGAAGTGGCGCTTGACCGCCGTCCAGGCGCCGCGCGCCGTGATCCCCATCTTCTTGTGATCGTAACCCTGGCTGCCGCCGGATGCGAAGGCATCGCCGAGCCAATGGTTCTTCTCGGCCGAGATCGCGTTGGCGACGTCGGAGAAGGTGGCGGTGCCCTTGTCGGCGGCGACGACGAGGTAGGGGTCGTCGCCGTCGTGGCGCACGGTGGATTCAGGCGGCACGACGATGTCGCCGTCGAGATTGTCGGTGAGTTCGAGCAGCGAGCGAACGAAGATGCGATAGCTTTCGGTGCCCTCCGCGAGCCAGGCGTCGCGCTTGGAAGGCGGCGGCAGGCGCTTGGGCACGAAGCCGCCCTTGGCTCCGACCGGCACGATCACGGCGTTCTTGACCTGCTGCGCTTTCACCAGGCCGAGGATCTCGGTGCGGAAATCCTGCGGCCGGTCGGACCAGCGCAAGCCACCGCGCGCAACCTTGCCGAAGCGCAGGTGGATACCTTCGACACGAGGGGAATAGACGAAGATCTCGTAGAGCGGTCGTGGAGCGGGCAAGTCGTCGATCCGGCGCGCCTCGAACTTGAAGGAGATCACCGGACGCGGGTGTCCATCCTCGCCGATCTGCCACAGATTGGTGCGAACGGTAGCCTGCACCAGATTGGTGAAGCGGCGCAGGATGCGGTCTTCATCGAGCGAGGCGACGGATTTGAGCTGTTCCTCGACCTCGGCAAGCAAAGCCGCCTCGCGCGCCGCGCGCTCGGCGTCCGTCAAGGCGAGGCGCGGATCGAGGCGGGTCTGGAACATCGCGACCAGGCTGGCCGTAATCGCGGCGTTCTTGCGCAAGGTCTCCCACATGTAATCCTGAGTGAACGGAGCGCGGATCTGGTGCAAATAACGCGACAGCGCCCGAATGGTCGAGACTTCCCGCCAACTTAGGGCGGTGCGCAGGATCAGGCCGTTATATCCGTCGGATTCGGCGCGATCGGTCACCACGGCCATGATCGAGGCTTCCAGGCGATGGCTGAATTCCGGGTTGATCTCGATGGGCTGGCCGTCACTGGTCTCGATCGTCATGTCGTGCAGCCATACCGGCGCAGGCCTGGTACCGGGCACGACCTGATAGGTGCGTTCGTTGACCACGCGCAGGCCGTGATTTTCGATCACCGGCACGCGGTAGGACAACGACAGCGGTACGGCGTCCGAAAACACCTTAAGGCCGAAGCGCCTCGGATCGTCGCCTTCGATGCGGTAAACCGAAATCGTTACCGGACGGGCCGGCGTCAGCTTTTCGACGGTCGTGATATCGGCGATCGCCTGTTCCGCGCCGAACACCTCGGTATAGCCGCCGCTGAAGGCCTGGGCATATCGGTTGGTGAGCATACGCGCCCGCATGCCATCGGTCGACGCGGTGAGCGCGGCCTTCAGCTTGTCGGCCCAGGTCGCGGCAATGGCGCTGATCCCGGCTTCGAGCAAGGCGCGGTCGACGACGGGCGTTTTGCCTTCATAGCGCCCGATGATGAAGTGGACGCGCGCAAGCGCCCCTTCCGGGAATGACACGTAGGAGGCGGACAGCTTCCCTTTGTAGGCCTGCGCCAAAAAGGCTCCGACGCGCGTGCGGACGTCGGTGTCGTATTTGTCGCGCGGAATGAAGGTGAGGATGGAGACAAAGCGATCGAACTTGTCGACCCGCGGCAGCGCCCGGACGCGCGGACGCTCGTAGAGGATCAGGATCTCGATGACGAAGTTGTAGAGCGTGTCGACATCGATCTGGAACAGCTCGTCGCGCGGATAATCTTCGAGAATATGCATCAGCGCCTTGCCGGAATGACCGTTCGGGTCGAAGCCCGCGCGCTGCAGCACCCGCGAAACCTTGTGGCGGACATAAGGGATCTGCCGTACCGAGCGAGTATAGGCGCCCGAGGTGAAAAGGCCGACGACGCGCAACTCGCCTTCGAGCCGGCCGTCGGGCGAGTAGAGTTTGATGCCCACATAATCCATCCGGGTGCGGCGATGGACGCGGCTGGAGACATTGGCCTTGATGACGATCAGCAGGGTCGGCTCGTGCATGAACTCGCGGATTTCCGGCGTCATCACCACCATTTCGCTGCCGCGGCGCAGGACCTTCACGTCCGGATCGCGCAGGATGCCGAGGCCTTCGCCGGTTGTAATGTCGTCCGACGCGTCGCTGTCGGGCGAGAAGCGATATTTGCGCACGCCGAGGAAGGTGAAATTGTCCGCGCAGAGCCATTGCAGGAACTGATTGGCTTCGGCGAGTTCGTCGATCGGCAGCGGCGGCGGATTGGAAGAGAACGTCTTGATCGCTTCCTCGACACTGTCACGCATGACGCGCCAGTCGGCAACGCAGGCGCGGACATTGTTCAACGTCCTGGTCAGGCCGTCGATCAGCTTCTGGCGATCGGAATCCGCGTCCAGGCGGGTGATGTGGAGATGAATCAGGCTTTCGCGCGCGCCCTTTGCTCCGTCCGGCAATGCTTCCCCGTAGAATCGCAGCAGCTTGCCTCCATCGTCGCGCTCCACCGCGATGATCGGGTGAGCGACCAGGGTGACCTCGAGGCCCTGCTCGGCGAGCTCCGCCATGGTGGAATCGAACAGGAAAGGCATGTTGTCGTTGAGAATTTCGAGCACGGAAATCTCGCGTCCGTTCGGCAACGTCGGATTGACGACGCGGATATCGGCGCTGCCGGCCGTGCGCCGCTGCACGTGCTCCCAGGCCTGCTCCGCCAGCAGGGCAAGCGAGGCGGCATCGTAATTGGCGAGATCCTCGATATTGGTGTAGCCGAACAACGGCTCGGCAAAGGCCCGGGGGCTCTTGCCCGCTGGCACGCTGCCCGCTGCATCGCGGATCAGGGCTGCCCGGGCCTTGTCGTCACGCCACGCCATAATGTCCTCCATTTGCCGTGCCGTCCGATCGCAGCCGCGACCATCCGCTTGATTCTGGAGTGCATCTCTTCGTGCGTCGCGATCGAATGCTACGCGAAATCCTAGCTTCGACGGCTGCCGACGACAATACTACGATCCCGCAGCGAACGGCGCACGCTGTCGTGAGGCGTGCTGAATTTCGCTTGCGAAAGCGGGTGGGCCGAAGTCGGCCGACGGCGGCCGAACGCCTGCGGCAGGAAAAATCACATGCAATTTCAATTATGTATGGGTTCGCGCCGCTGTTCGGCAGGGATGTCGTATCTGACGGTGGCGGTCAGCGACGGCGGGCAACGCCTGCGCTCAGGTCAGGTCTTTCGGCATCGTGATGCCGAAGCGGAGAATCTGGCGATGGATGGTCGAGCGATCGACGCCGCGTTCGCGTGCCACCCGCGAGACGTTCCAGCGAGTGTTGCGCAACGCCGTCAATAGCTCATCGGCTTGCCATGACGTTGCCGTTCCGCCTCGTACCGGCTTTCCGGAGCTGTCCTCACGCAACGGCTGAGCGATCCGGTCCGGCAGATCGGCAAGATCGATCGTGCCGTCGTTCGCCAGCGCGCAGCCATGATCGAGCGCGTTGATCAGCTCGCGGATATTGCCAGGCCATTGGTACTTGAGCAGCGCGCTGCGCGCGCGTGCCGTCAGTGCATAGTTGGCCTTGTGCTCCGTCGAAAGCCGATGCAGGGATTGATCGATCAGCCACTCGATATCGGTCCGCTGACGCAGCGGAGGCAGCGCAAGCACCGCGCCGTTGAGGCGGAAATAGAGATCCTCGCGGAACTGCCCCGCCTTCACCAGCGCGACGAGGTCGCGATGGGTGGCAGCGATGACGCGGACATTGAGCGGGACCGGCCGGGTGCGGCCGACCGGTGTCACCTCGCGCTCGGCGAGCACGCGCAACAGGCGCGTCTGCGACGAGATCGGCATGTCGCCGATCTCGTCAAGGAACAGGGTGCCGCCGTCGGCTTCGAGCACGAGACCCTTCTTGCCCTTGGCCGCCGCTCCGGTGAAGGCGCCCGCCTCGTGGCCGAACAGCTCGCTCTCGATCAGGCTTTCCGGCAGCGCGGCGCAGTTGACCGCGACGAACGGCCTGCCTGCCCGCGCACTGACCGAATGCAGCGCCTTCGTCAGGTGCTCCTTGCCGGTGCCGGTTTCGCCGGTGATGAGCAAGCCCATCTGGGTGTTGATGAGCTTGGCGGCGCGCGTCACCACGTGATGCATGGCGGGATCGCCGCGGAACAGGTTGCGTAACGGCGCCGGAAGCGCCGACTCGCTGCGGGAGGAGGCCGGTGCCGCCAGCTTGTTCGGGGGCGGCAAGGTCTGCGCGAACAGCGTCGCGCCGCTGTTGGCAAGCCGCAGCGTGCGTTGGCCGGTGGGCCGCGAGTGGGCGAAGCGCGGCAGATCGTCGATGGTGCATTCGAAGATGTCGGACACGCCGAAGCCGTCGGCCCGCAGGCGAAGGTCCGGACGCTTGGCCAGTTCGCGGGCGAGCAGCTGCCTTGCCCGATTGTTGAAACCGATGATGTGGCCGCTGCTATCGACGGCCATCACATAGTCCGGATCGACATCGGCGAATTCCGCGGAGCCGGACAGCTTGATGATCCATTCCTGCCGGAAACGGTTCAACAGGTTCGCATTCTCGATCTTGTGGGCGAACGACTTGACCAGTTGCAGCGCCAGGAACTGGCTGGCCTTCGGTTCCGGCGAGCGCAGCGCGGAGATATCCAAGACCGCAGCGAGCTTGCCGCTGGGATCGAAGACCGGCGCGGCCGTGCAGGTCAGCGGAATATGGGTGGCGTCGAAATGGTCGGATTGATGCACCGTCAGGGCTTCTTCGGTCGCGATGCAGGTGCCGACTGCGCAAGTGCCGGCATGCGGCTCGTTCCAGTCGGCGCCGAGATAGAGGCCGGCCCTGCGAAGCGTGTTGTTGAATGTCGGGTCGCCGATGAAATCCACCGTGATGCCCCTGGCATCGGTGAGCAGCAGCACATAGCCGAGTCCGGCGATCTGACGATACAGCATCTCGACGCCGAAGCGCGCCGTGTGCAGGAACTCGTCCATGGCGTCGCGATGCTCGCGCAGCCGCCCGGACGTTACGATATGAGCGTCGCGCAGCACCAACGGATCGAGCTTGTGTTCGGAGACGCATCGTACCCACGACTGATGGATGATTGCGTCACGCGCGCTGGTCTGGCCGTCCGCAACGCGAACCAACTCGTCGATGTGCGCAGCCCGCTCCGTCGTCACGGCTGATGCTCCTGGATGTTTCCCCGCACGTTGTTGCGTCGAGTGTCACTCGGATTGTGCCGCCGATCAAGTTTGTTGCGTGCAACACCTGTTGCATGACGCAACAAGTGAAGCGGCCTGGCGCCGACAGCTAACGCGAGGAAATGCCGAGCGTTTTTCGAGATGCGCCGCAATGGCATGAGGCTTGCTGACATGGTGGTCGAGGCAAGATTCGACCTCGCTAACAAACGCGCCGGACCCACGACGCAAAGGCGATCGACGCCGGCATATGGGAGAATGAAACCATGCTCACGAAGGCCCCGGACGGAAAGATCACCGCGCTGCTCGACGAGTTCAACGTCGCATTGTCGTCGGGTGACATCGAACGCGCGATCGCGCTGTTCCAGACCGATTGCTACTGGCGCGATCTGGTCACCTTCACCTGGAACATCAAAACCATGGAAGGCAGGGATCAGATCCGCGACATGCTTCAAGCGCGGCTTGCGGACAGCAAACCGTCGGGATGGCGCATTGCCGATGGCGAAGCCGCGAGCGAGGCCGGCGGCATCATCGAGAGCTGGATCGAATTCGAGACCGATGTCGCGCGCGGCTATGGTCACCTGCGCACGAAGGATGGACGCATCTGGACCTTGCTCACCACCATGGCCGAGCTCAAGGGACATGAGGAGAAGTCCGGCTTCACCCGTCCGCTCGGCGCCAAGCACGGTCATGGCAACGACCGTAAGAGCTGGCGCGAGGAACGCGACCAGGAAATCACCGAGCTGGGTCACGCAAAACAACCCTATGCGCTGATCATCGGCGGTGGGCAGGGCGGCATCGCGCTTGGCGCGCGGCTGCGGCAACTGAACGTGCCGACCATCATTATCGAGAAGAACGAACGCGCCGGCGATTCCTGGCGCAAGCGATACAAGTCGCTCTGCCTGCACGATCCGGTCTGGTACGACCATCTGCCCTATATCGACTTCCCGAAAAACTGGCCGGTGTTCGCGCCGAAGGACAAGATCGGCGACTGGCTGGAGATGTACACGAAGGTGATGGAGCTCAACTACTGGAGCTCGACCACGGCGAAGTCGGCCAAGTATGACGAGAAGGCCGGGGAATGGACCGTCGTGGTCGAGCGCGACGGCAAGGAGATCACGCTCAAGCCGACGCAGCTCGTGCTGGCGACCGGCATGTCGGGCAAGGCGAATTGGCCCACCTACAGGGGGCAGGACATCTTCAAGGGTGAGCAGCAGCATTCCTCGACCCACCCAGGGCCGGAGAAGTATCGCGGCAAGAAGGTGGTGGTGATCGGCTCCAACAACTCCGCCCACGACATTTGCGCGGCGCTGTGGGAAGGTGGTGCCGACGTCACCATGGTGCAGCGCTCATCCACGCATATCGTGAAGTCCGACACGCTGATGGATATCGGACTCGGCGCGCTCTATTCGGAGCAGGCGGTGGCGAGCGGAGTGACCACACGCAAGGCCGACCTGATCTTCGCCTCGCTACCCTACAAGATCATGCATGAATTCCAGATCCCGCTCTACGAGCAGATGCGCGAGCGCGACAAGGATTTCTACGCCGCGCTGGACAAAGTCGGCTTCATGCATGACTGGGGTGACGACGGCTCCGGCCTGTTCATGAAGTACCTGCGCCGCGGCTCGGGTTATTACATCGACGTCGGCGCCTGCGATCTCGTGATCGACGGTTCGATCAAGCTCAAGAGCGGCAAGGGCGCTGCGGTGCGGGAACTGACCGAAACCGGCGTCAGGTTCGTGGACGGCAGCGAACTCCCCGCCGATCTCGTCGTCTATGCCACCGGCTATGGCTCGATGAACGGTTGGGCCGCCGACCTGATCTCGAAGAACGTCGCCGACAAGGTCGGCAAGGTCTGGGGTCTTGGATCCGATACCACCAAGGATCCCGGCCCGTGGGAGGGCGAGCAGCGCAACATGTGGAAGCCGACCCAGCAGGAGGCACTTTGGTTCCACGGCGGCAATCTGCACCAGTCGCGGCATTACTCCCAGTATCTGGCGCTGCAACTGAAGGCGCGGATGGAAGGCATCCCAACCCCGGTCTACGGCTTGCAGAAGGTTCATCACCTCGGTTGATCGACCGGGCGATAACGAGATGTCGGGCGGATCGTCGTGCGATCCGCCCCTCGACAGATCGGATGGAGATCGAACTGTGCCGATCGCCGTCCAGCTTCGGGCCGATGCCTGCGAGACAGCCGGCACCGGTTGCCTTCCCGGTTGACCACGATACTGGCCGGTCTGCCAGCTTCCCGCAGACCGGCCTCGCCTCAATGATGAGCCGACACGCTCTTCATGCATTGGGACAAGAGATCGGCACCGGCAAAGTGGCCTACATCGCCCAGGCTGATCATGCCAACCATCCGCTTGCTCTTGTTGATCACAGGCAGTCTGCGAATCTTCAGCGTTTCCATGTGATGTATAGCTTTCGTCAGATCGTCGTCTTCCCGGCAGCAGTGGATGCCTTCGGTCATCACATCCCGCGCTGTGGTGCGCGCAGAGTTGAAGTCCTTGCTCGCGAGACCTTTGCAGACGAGGTCGCGATCCGTCACCATCCCGATCAGACGATCGTCTTGCCCGATCGGAATGCAGCCGATGTCGTGCCCTTGCATCAATTTCGCGATTTCGGTGATTGGCGTGTCGGGGCTCACCCAATCGACGCCCTTGTGCATCACGTCCTTGACTTTCATGGAGGACCTCCCGTCCAAGGCAGCACCCCCTCGCTCGCAATTATACAACAGAGCTGGCGCGACTGCATGCGTGCTGAGCCTTAAGGCACGATGAAACCGGGTCGAAGCGTTATCGCGCTCGAGCCCCTTGCTTGAACATGATCTCCGCGCAAGCGCGTTCCTCCCTTGTCTCGGGGAAGAGCCGCTTCGCACCCCTCCGGATCATGCTCCAGTCGGGGCGCACAGATAGATGGTCCCGCTGTCACGCCGCCTCAGTCATGCGCACTGAAGCTGCCATGCAGGGAACCGGCGGTCAGGCGTGCGAATTGCGCACGACCGAGATGAAGCAACGTCTCATGATCGCCGGCTTCGATATAGATCTCGGGCTGCATCCGGATGCTGTCATCAACGATAACGTCGAGCCCGTAGCAGCTACCGGCGGCGGGAACCGCCCCGTGCGCACAGTCCGTGAACAGCCGATCGATCTCGCCTTCAGCGGCCATGGCGATATCGTCACCGAATCTCGCCCTGAGATCCGCCAGCCTGAGGTGATGCGATGCCGGCAGCACGGCGAGCAGGTACCCGTCGTTGCGGCGCAGCACAATGGCCTTGGCCAAGCGATCGCCCGAGACGTGACAAGCCTGGGCGGTAAGGGCTGACGACATCGTCAGTACGTGCGGGATTTCGTCGTACTCGATGTTTTCTGCAGCGAGATAATTGTGCAGTTTGGGAGAAATGGTCATGGCGTCACCTCCGGTGCGACATGCAACCATCCACCGTGGTCCTGCCCGCCGCACGATGAGCGGCTGCGTGGTTCTCAAGACAGAACATAGGTCTTGTCGCAGGACACTGCAATTCGATCCCTAACGGGGGCGCCGCGCCAAGTTCAAGTTCCGGGCCTTGTCCAGATTGCGGGCCTCGGCCAGCGCCGCCGCGCTCGGCAACAGGGCCGACGCAAGGTCGGCCTCGGTGAAATCTGCGCCGGCGACATTGGCGTCGGATAGGTCGGCTCCCGCAAGGTCAGCTCTATGGAGGCTGCAGTTCGCCAAATTGGCATTCTGCAGTTGCGCAAATTCGAGATCGGCGCGCGAGAGATTGGCGCCGCTTAAATCCGCGTTCCGCAGATCGGCGGATTTGAGCACGCCACGCATCAGGCCCATCGATTGGTTGCGCATATCAGCGCTCAGATCGGCGCCCGCAAGCCTGGCCCCGATCAGGCTGGCACCGGAAAGATCGGCGGTTATCCGAGCGCCGCTCAAGTCGGCGCCGCCAAGCTTGGCGCGTTGCATCTGCGTGCCGAGCAGCGATGCCTTGACGAGGGACGCCCCCGTCAAGTCTGCGTCGATCAGCCAGGCCTGGTTCAAGATAGCCCGATCGAAGCGGGCGCCTTTCAGATTGGTCTGGTTGAGCTTTACGAGATGAAGGTTGCCGCCGGAGAAGTCGAGGCCCGAGAGATCGAGGTGCGACAGTCGCTTTCCATCCAAATCTGCAGTGCGTCCGTCCCCTTGAGGGATCGACTTGAGGAGCGCATCGACCTCGGCGCGCGTCATCTCCGACGTCGTCATTTCCGGACTGTTGAGGTCGACACTCCGCAGCATGTCCTGCGACACGGCGTCAGTCGAATCAACCAGCAGCGCCGCTATCGACACAAAGGCAAATGCGAGACGAAACGACATCGCCGTCTCTCCGCCGCTCAGAAACCCGGTATTGTCTCTTGTATTCTCCGGGTTGGCCGCGCCGTCAGGTTAGCTGGCCGGCTCCGGCCTATGCCAGAGTATGAAACCGGATATCGATCCTGGCAATGCCAGTGACCTCACATCGACGATCGCACGAGCGTCCGTCCAAAGTCGCCGAACGCGCCCTCGGCGGCGAATCTCTCCAGCCGATCGTCGCTCCAGCCGAGCCATTCCGCAAACACCTCGCGCGTGTGTTCGCCGAGCATTGGCGGCGGCGTGGACGGCGCCGGCGGTTCGTCGCCGAACCGCGTCGGCCTCGCGATGAACTTCACATCTCCCGCGGCCGGATGGCTGATGGTCTGGACCATTCCGCGCTGCGTGAGTTGAGGCGTTTCGCAGACCTCGCCGACCGACTTGATCGCGCCGCACGGAATGCCCGCCGCGCCGAGCGCCTGCAGCCAGTCGGCGCGACTTCGCCGGGCAAAGATCGGCGAAAGGATCGCGACGAGCTCATCGCGGCTCGCCGCACGCTTCGGAGCGGTTGCGAAGCGGATGTCCTCGCGCAGCTTCGGACGGCCGACGACGCCGCAAAACGCCGCCCAGAACTTGTCGTTCGCGACGCCGACATTGATCCAGCCATCGCTGGTTTCGAACGGTTCATACGGGCTGATGGTCGGATGGACATTGCCGCGACGCTTCGGGCTTTGTCCCGAGGCGAAGTACATGCCGGCGTTGAACGTCAGCAGCGATGCCATGGCGTCGAGCATGGAGACGTCGACCCGGCCGCCCTCGCCGGTGCGGCTCTTGCGCATCAGCGCGGCCAACACCGAATGCGACGCATAAAGGCCCGTGACGAGGTCCGCGATCGACGTGCCGACCTTGGTCGGCGGTCCGTCCGGATCGCCGGTGATGTCCATCACGCCGGATTCGCCCTGTAGGATCAGATCGTAGCCGGGGCGCGCGGCGTCGGCGCCGGTGCGACCGAATCCCGAGATGCTGCACAGGATGATGTCGGCCTTGCGGCCGCGCAACGCCTCGAAGCCGAGCCCCCATTTGTCCAGGGTACCGGGGCGAAAGTTCTCGATGACGACGTCTGCGACGGATGCAAGATCGAGCACCGCGTCGCGCCCGGCCGGCGACTTCAGATCGATGGCGCAACTTCGCTTGTTGCGGTTCACCGACAGGAAGTACGCACTCTCGCCGCCGATGAACGGCGGCCCGTAACGGCGGCTCTCGTCGCCCTGTCGCGGATCCTCGATCTTGACGATGTCGGCGCCGAGATCGCCGAGTTGCATCGTGGCAAACGGACCGGACACCACCCGGCAGAGGTCGAGGACCCTGATGCCCGACAGCGGCTCGCGATCAGACGATCGCATCGGCGAGGTCCTTCATCGACGGCACCAGGATATCGGGCTGATGCGGGGTGATGCCGAATGGCCGGCTGCGCCGGTCGATGAAGGCCGTCCGCATGCCGGCGGACTTGGCGCCGATGCAATCGAAGGCATGATTGGCCACGAACAGCACCTGCGCCGGCTTCACGCCCATGATCTCGGCCGCTTTCGTATAGGTCGCGACATGCGGCTTGAACGAATTGGCTTCGGCCACCGAGATCACGCGATCGAACGGGACCTTGTGGTACTGCTTCGCGGTCTCGAGCATGTCCGGATCGCCGTTCGAGAGCACCACCAGCTTGTACTTGCGTTGCAGCCGCGCGAGTGCGTCCGGCACCTCCGGAAACGGCAACAGCTTCTCGATCTCGCCCACGAGGTAGCGCACATCGTCCATCGTATAGTCGATCTTCGCGCGGTCCATGACGTGAGCAACCGCGCGGTGCCCGATCTCGCGATAGGGCGTGTGCTCGCGATGCAGCAGCGCATCGATCATCGAGTTCTCGAAATGCGTGCGACGCCACCACGTGACGAAGGAATTCGGATCGCCCTTCCAGCCCTTCTTCTCGAGGAACGGCGCCGCGATCCTGGTCAGGCCGCCCTGCATGTCGACGACCGTGCCGTACTGGTCGAACATGCAGATCTTCACGTCGCGCTTGATCGTCTCAAAGCTCATTGATGCCTCCTTGGTCCTGATCGATTGATACGCGCTGCACCATCATGGATGAAATGGATTTGTTATCTTTCGTCATTCACGATATGAATGATGGATGAACCTTCGATCCATCGACCTCAATCTGCTCGTCGCGCTGGACGCACTGCTGACCGAGCGTCACGTCACCAAGGCGGCGGATCGCGTCGGCCTCAGTCAACCGGCGATGAGCAATGCGCTCAACCGGTTGCGCGCGATGTTCAAGGACGAACTCCTGGTGCGGACCACGACCGGGATGAAGCCGACGCCCCGCGCCACCGAACTGGCGGAGCCGCTGCGCCAGGTTCTGCGCCAAGTCGAGCGCGTGATGGCGAGCGACGCCGGCTTCGATCCAGACCGGACCGAACGCACCTTCACGATCAGGATGTCGGACATTCTCGCGTGCCTGCTGCTGCCGCGACTCGCCGCAGCGCGGCCGCCGGAGGGGCGGATCTCCTACAACACGATCCATCTGCCGCCCGCCCTGACGATCGATGCGCTGGAGCGGGACGAGATCGACGTCGCGGTGAGCATGGGGCTCGAGCATTCCGCATCGATCCGTTCCGAGACGCTGCTGCGCGACCGCATGGTCTGCCTGATGCGACGCGGACACCAGATCAAGCGCGCACGGCTGACTTTTGACCGCTTCATCGCGCAGGAGCACATGAAGGTCTCGATGAGCCCGACCGATCTTCGCTTCGTCGACGACGTGCTCGCCGAACGCGGCCATCGAAGACGCATCGCCCTGAACGTGCCGCATTGGCTGGTCGTGCCTCATGTCTTGAAGAAGACCGATCTGCTCGCGGTGATGCCGAGGCACCTCGCAACCGTGCTGATGGACGACGATCTGAGGATGGAGGAACTGCCGTTCGAGTCCGCACCGTTCGACTGGATGTTGTACTGGCACCGCAGATACGATCAGAGCAACGCGAACGGCTGGCTCCGCGACCGGATCAGGGCGGCCTGCTCCGACCTGAACTAGGCGCCGAGGTCCGCCGGCCTCCGCGCCATCGACGACCGCCCTCCCGCCTCGGCGTCCGTGACCGCCGACGCGTCCTCCAGAGATCGTCCCTTGGTCTCGAAACCGAACACGAGGAAGACCACGGCCTGGAAGACGAGGATGCCGGCCAAGGTCGTCAGCACGCCGGTCAGCCCCTGCCAGGCGAAGATCGCAACCACGACGTATTGAACCAGCGCGGTCGCGATGCGTCCGGATGTGGCGCAGATCGCCGTGCCGCGAAGCCGATACCGCGTCGGAAACAGTTCGGGGACGTGCATCGCGAACCCGGTCGCCAGCATCACGTAGATCGCCGTGATCAGCAGGAAGCCCACACCCGCGAGCGCAACACCATCCGGCATGTATGGATAGGCGATACCGAGCGCCGCTGCCGCAATCGACGAACAGACGATCGACAGCCTGCGTCCGAGCCGGTCCGCCAGCACGAGCCCGATCAGCGATCCGACCGGGCCGCCCAGCGCCATCACCGTGGTGTAGCCCAGCGAGGAAACCACGCTGTGGCCGCCCTTGACCATGAAGGTCGGCAGCCAGCCGATGAACCCGTAGAGGCTGAAGCCGACGACGATGTGCAACAGGCTGCCGAGCAGCGTGCGCGCGAGATACGGCGGCTGGAACAGACGCCAGACCGCGCCGGGAGACTCCTGCACCGGCGCGCGGGCAGCGACGGCAGGCAGTGTCGCCTTGCGCGCGGCCTCGACTTCGATCGCCGACAGGATCTTCTCGGCTTCATCGGCGCGTCCGTTGGCGGCGAGCCAGCGCGGCGATTCCGGCATCGACTTGCGCAGAATCCAGACGACCATCGCAAGGCAACCGACAAGGCCGAACATGTAGCGCCAGCCAAGCGTCGGGATCATCCACAGGCCGACCATCGACGAGACGAACAGCGAGAAATTGGTGATCACGGCCAGCAGCCCGATCCAGCGCCCACGCGACGAAGCCGGCACGAATTCCGTCAAGGTCGCATAGCCGACCACGATCTCCGCGCCGAGGCCAATGCCGATGATGAAACGCAGGCCGATCAGGACGATCATGTTCGGCGCGAAGGCCGCGGCGATCGAGGCGAGGCCAAAGATCGCGAGGTTCATCTGGTAGGAGAAGCGGCGACCGAAGCGGTCGCCGAGGATGCCGGAGAACCACGCGCCGATCGTCATCCCGACAAAAGTCGCGGAGACGAATGCGGCGTTGAGCTCGAGCGTCGACCAGCCTGCCTTGAGCACGGCGCCCAGCACGCCGCCGGCCAGATAGATATCGAACGCGTCGAGGAACATGCCGGCGCCGATCAGGGCCAGGATGCGCCAGTGGAATCCGCAGATCGGTAGCCTGTCGAGGCGCGCGCCCGCGTTGATGTCGATGTCGGCGGATCGCGCCATGCCAAACCTCCCTGCCCGGCCTTTGGCAGCCGGATGCTCCAGGCACCGATTGATGACGCGCAGGGGGTCGTCGTCCAATTCAAATCGAAAATTCGACTATTTGGCGCAGTGATGAAGCTGACGCGACCGCACCGTCGCGTTCCATCCTGACACCGAGCTGACTTGCATTCGCCGTCGTTAACGATCCCGCCGTCGCGCGATCTCGAAATCACGGTGTCAGCACAAACATTCACAACGGGTTCATGTCGCCGCCACTATTCGACTCCAACGCTGGGGGAAGAAGATTGGAGTATGTGCCATGCGCCGCATCGCCGGACTGCCTTTCGCCTTGGCTCTCAGCCTCTGCTGTCTCTCACCGCTCGCGCCAGCACGCGGGCAGCTTGCCATCGGCATCACCGTCAATGCGGCGCCGCCGCCATTGCCGGTCTATGTCCAGCCGCCGATCCCCGCGCCCGGCTACATCTGGACTCCGGGCTATTGGGCATGGAACGACGACACCGGTTACTACTGGGTGCCCGGCACATGGGTGCTTCCGCCAGCGCCCGAATTGCTGTGGACTCCCGGCTATTGGGGCTGGAGCGACGGCGCCTACGGCTTCCACGCCGGATATTGGGGCGCGACGGTCGGCTTCTACGGCGGCATCTCTTATGGCTTCGGCTACACCGGCGTCGGCTATGAGGGCGGCTACTGGCGCGGCGGCAGCTTCTTCTACAACAGTTCCGTCAACAACATCTCGAACGTCTCGGTCACCAACGTCTACAACAAGACCGTCGTCAACAACACGACCAACGTCAGCTACAACGGCGGCACCGGCGGCACTACGGTGAAGCCGACGCCACAGCAGCTCGCGGCCCAGAGCGCGCACCACGTGGCCGCGACCGGCGAGCAGACGCGACACGCGGAAGCGGCGATGAAGAATCCGGCGCTGACGCTCGCCAACAACCATGGTCATCCGGCGGTCGCCGCGACCGCGCACGCAGCACGGTTCAGCGGCGCCGGCGTGGTGGCCGCGCGCCCAGGCAAGCCGATCGCGGCGCCGCCGCCCCGACATGCGCAACCCACGGCCGCACACGCCTTGCCAACGGGACATGCACTCCCGACGGGGAATGCTCCGCCGCCAGGACACGCCTTGCCGACTGCGCATGCTCTCCCCGGCACCGGCGCACATCCCGCACCCGCGCCGCACGTCGCTCCGCCGGCGTCAAGACCGCAGCTCGTGCAGCATGCACCGCCGCAGCCACGCGCGGTCGCGCATCCACCGGCACCGCGCGTCGCGCAAGCGGTTGTGCATCGGCCCGCGCCCCCGCATGTGTCACGACCGGCGCCGCGGCCT
Organism: Bradyrhizobium sp. USDA 3315; assembly: GCF_054056795.1. Classification (NCBI taxonomy): domain Bacteria; kingdom Pseudomonadati; phylum Pseudomonadota; class Alphaproteobacteria; order Hyphomicrobiales; family Nitrobacteraceae; genus Bradyrhizobium; species Bradyrhizobium sp. USDA 3315. Next base: position 1,736,145 of record NZ_JBSRYP010000001.1, read on the forward strand.
CATCCTGCTGCGAGGCCGCGTCCGGCGCCACGCCAACACTCGTGATCGGGCTCATCGGCGTGCCTGCAAGGGCACGTCGATTTCGTATGAGACCCATCGCGGGCACCACGGCCCGCGATGCAATCATCAATCCCTGACTTTTGGACACGAAGCGTGTCGTCAAACCAGCGCGTCAGCCGCGCACCTGATCCCGTCGTAGATCTCCTCGAGATCCGCCTCCGTGACGCAGTAGGGCGGCATGACGTAGATCGTGTTGCCGAGCGGCCGCAGCAGCAGGTTGCGGCGTTCGAAGAAGGCCTGAAGCTTTGGGCCGATGCCGGCGAGATAGCCTGCATCGCTTGCCTTCAGATCAAGTGCGGTGATGGTCCCGGTGCGGCGGACGTTCTCGAAGCGCGCGTCGGCACGGAACGCGGCGAGCAGGCGCTCCTGCATCGCAGCCACCGCGGAGACGCGCGCGCCTGCACCGTGTTGCCAGAGCTCGAGGTTTGCTTTTGCAGCAGCGCAGGCGACCGGGTTTGCCGTGTAGGAGCTGGAATGGAAGAAGGTGCGCGAACGATCACTGGAATAATGTGCGTCGTAGATCTCGGCCCGGCAGAGCGTCACCGCGAGCGGCAGCGAACCGCCGGTGAGGCCCTTCGAATAGCAGGCGATATCGGGCCTGACGTCCGCCTGCTCGCAGGCGAACAAGGTGCCGGTGCGGCCCCAGCCGGTCATCACCTCGTCGACGATGAACAACACGCCAGCGGCTGCGCAGATGCGTTTCATTTCCTTCAGCACCCAGGGCGGATACATCAGCATCCCGCCCGCACCCAGGATCAGCGGTTCGACAATGAACGCTGCCGCGGATTCCTTCCTGCACGCGGCTTCGAGCGCGTCGAGCGTCGTCTGTTCATAGCCAGGCGCCGGAAACGGGATCGACGCGACGTCGAACAGCAGCGGCTCGTAAGCCCTGTTGAAGACGCCGCGCGCGCCGACCGACATCGTCCCGACCGTGTCGCCATGGTAGGAATTTTCCATCACGATGATCTGCGTGCGCGTCGCGCCGATATTGTGCCAGTAGCCGAGCGCCATCTTCAGCGCCACCTCGACGCTGGTCGAGCCAGAGTCGGAGAAGAACACGTAATCGAGCCCGTCGGGCGCCAGCTTCAACAGCTGCGCGGCGACCTGCTCGGCCGGATCGTGGGTATGGCCCGCGAAGATGATCTGGTTGAGCTGCTCCGCCTGGTCCTGGATCGCGCGCACGATGTGCGGATGGCAATGGCCGTGGGTCACGACCCACCAGGATGCGATCGCATCGATGATGCGGCGATCATCCGCGGTGTAGAGATAGGCGCCCTCCCCACGCACGATCCTCGTCATCTCGCCGTGCAGCGCGTGCTGGGTGAACGGATGCCAGATCGGCGACTTCCGAGCGGATGTCATGGATTGAAATCTTCCCGCCGGAACGACGCCTTGAACGCTGCCTGCAGCGTGTCTGCCGCAAGCGGAGCGAGCCAGGGCAACCGGCCCAGCCGGCGCACCTGCCCGATCTCGCAGATCGCGCGCTCGCTCTCGGGATTGCTCTCGCCGATGAATGCGATCCCGAGAATGTCGATCCCGCGCTTGCGCAGCGCCTCGACCGACAACAGCGAGTGATTGATGGTGCCGAGCGCGGTGCGGGCGCACAGCACGACCGGAAGGTGCCATCGCGCGAAGATGTCGATATAGAGCGTGCTGCCGTCGAGCGGCACCATCAGCCCGCCGGCGCCTTCGATCACCAGCGGCCGGTCCCCGGCATCGGGCACGCCGAGCGCGGCAGCGTCGATGCGCACGCCGTCGAGCGCGGCGGACTGATGCGGCGAAGCCGGCGTTCGAAGCCGGTAACGCTCCGGCACGATGCGATCGGCCGTGAGTCCGCCAAGTCGTGCGACCAATTGCGCATCGGTTTCCTCCTCGAGGCCGGCCTGAACCGGTTTCCAGTAGCGCGCGCCGAGGAAACCGGCGAGGCCCGCGGAGAACACCGTCTTCCCGATCCCGGTATCGGTGCCGGTGACGACGATCCGGCTCGTCATCGCGACCAGCCTTTCGTCTCCTCGACCAGCGCGTCGAGCAGCGCGCGCACGTCGTCCTCGTCGACATTAAGGGTCAGCGCAATCCGCAACCGGGCAGAGCCTGCCGGCACGGTCGGCGGCCTGATGCCTCTGATATCGAAGCCGCGCGCCTGCAGCGCAGACGCCAGCTGCATCGCACGCGCATTGTCGCCGACGATATAGGGCACGATCTGCGAGCGCGACGGGCTGCGCCAACCGCGCAGGTCGAGCTCGCGATGCGTGAACGCGACCAGTTTTGCCAGGCGCTGCTGATGCCCGGGCTCCTGCTGCAGGATCAGCAGCGCCTCGCGCACGGCAACGGCCACAAGCGGCGACGGTGCGGTGGCGAAGATGAACGGGCGGCAGCGATTGACCATGAAGTCGCGCAGCACGGTCGAAGCCGTGACCAGCGCGCCGGCGGCGCCCAGCGCCTTGCCGCAGGTATGAACGATCACGAGGTTCTCGCGCCCTTCATAGGACGCCGTCAGCCCACGCCCCTGCTCGCCATAGACGCCGGTGCCGTGCGCCTCGTCCACCATCAGGAACGCGTCGTGCCGGTCCGCGATGGCGACGAGGTCGTCGAGCGGTGCGACGTCGCCATCCATGCTGTAGACGCTTTCGACCACGATCCAGGCCCGGCCCGCGCCGCCCTCGGCGCGCCAGCCGCGAATGGTGTCTTCGACCGACTGGGGATCATTGTGCGCGCTGATCCGGAATTCGGCCCGGCCGGCCCGCGCGCCTTCATGGATGCTGGCGTGCACGAGAGAATCGAGCACCAGGAGATCGCCGCGCTGCGGCAGCGTCGTCAGTACGGCGAAATTGGCGACGTAGCCGCCGCCGAAGAACAGCGCCGTCTCGGCTCCAAAGAACGCGGCGGCTTCGGCCTCTAGCCGTTCGTGCTCCTCGCAATTGCCGCGCAGCAGCCGCGACCCACCGGCGCCGATCGGTGTGCCGGCCTCGAGCGCGGCCGAGACCGCATTCTTGATGCGCGGCGCGTTCGCGAGCGCCAGATAGTCGTTCGAGACGAAATCGATGCCCGCGCGCGGCTTGAGACCGCGCAGCCGATCGTCCTTGCTCAGGGCGTGCAAGGCCGCGGCGTAATCAGCGACCTTGGCCGCATGGATTGCGCTCATGCTTCTCTCTCAGATTTGTAGTTGGTCGCGCGGCGAATCCCGCCGCGCGCGTGCCGGAGCTGCGCTCAGGCGAGGGCGGAGTTGATGCCGAGCCGGTCCAGCAAATCGGCGTCGCGATCGCGCTGCGGGTTCCTGGTGGTCAGCAGCACATCGCCGATGAAGATCGAATTCGCGCCGGCAAGGAAGCACATCGCCTGCAGCTCGTCGGTCATGTATTGCCGTCCGGCCGACAGCCGCACCACGCTCTTCGGCATCATGATCCGCGCAGTGGCAACCAGACGCACCAGCGCGATCGGATCGGGCCGCTCCGCGGTGTCGTTGACCGGAACGCCCTTGACCTCGTTCCACAGATTGATCGGCACGCTCTCCGGATGGCTGGGGAGATTGGCAAGCAGCATCAGCATGCCGAGCCGGTCATCGACCTGTTCACCCATGCCGATAATGCCGCCGCAGCAGACCTTGATGCCGGCGTCGCGCACATGCGCGAGCGTATCGATGCGATCCTGCAGGGTGCGGGTGGTGATGATCTTGTCGTAGAACTCGGGCGAGGTGTCGACGTTGTGGTTGTAGAAATCGAGCCCGGCGTCAGAGAGACGCTCGGCCTGCTTTGGCGTCAGCATGCCGAGCGTGACGCAGGTTTCCATGCCGAGGCCCTTCACCGCGCTGACCATGTCGCAGACCTGATCGAGATCTCGGTCCTTCGGGCTGCGCCAGGCCGCAGCCATGCAGAAGCGGGTTGCGCCGGCGTCCTTGGCGCGCTGCGCGACCGCGACCACTTCGTCCCGCGGCATCAGGCGAGTGGCCTTCAGGCCGGTGTCGTAATGCGCGCTTTGCGAGCAGTAGCCGCAGTCTTCCGGGCAGCCGCCGGTCTTGATGCTGAGCAGGCTCGCGGTTTCGACATGGTTCGGATTGAAGTTGGCGCGATGCACGCCTTGCGCCTGAAACATCAAATCCGCGAACGGCAAATTGTAGAGTGCTTCAGCCTCGGTACGGTCCCAGGTCTTGCGGGGCGCTGCACTGGTGCGGCTGTCGGTCCGTTCGATTTCCACGACATCAACCATATGGCTTGCTTTCTCGTTTGCTGTGGATCATAGATAATCTGGTATATTATCTATGATCTGTGGACTTAGAACGATGCTAGCCGAGCCAGTACGCGCGCGCACCCGTTTTTACGATAGATAATCTATGACGAGCGAAGGCGAGAACACGACCACCGCGGGACGCATCGCCGAAGCGATCGGCGAGCGCATCATCAACGGCGAATTGCTGCCGGACGCGCCGCTGCGGCAGGATCATGTCGCGCGCGAATTCCATTCGAGCCACGTGCCGGTGCGCGAGGCGTTCAGGCAATTGGAGGCGCAGCATCTCGTTGTTGCGGTGCCGCGACGCGGGGTGCGGGTCGCGCCGCTCGACACCAGGTCGGTGAAGGAAATCGCCGAGATGCGCGCCGCGCTCGAGGTGGTCGCGTTGCGCAATGCCGCCCCCAGGCTCACATCGGCCCATCTGGCACGAATCGAACTCGCCATGATCGAAGGCGACAATGCCGAGACGGTGCAGGATTTCGAGATGGCCAATCGCGCCTTTCACCATGCGCTGGTGGCGCCGTGCGCGATGCCGCGGCTGCTTGCCAGCCTCGACGGCCTGCAGCTTGCGAATTCGCGACTGGTGTTCGCGATGGCGCGCAACGCCGGCTGGCGGCCGCGGCCGAGCCAGGATCATCGCGTGATCCTGCAGGCGCTGCGCGCCCGCAACATCGAACAGGCCTGCAGCCTGCTGGCGCGGCATATTCAGACTATCGAGCGGCTTGCCCTGCCGGCAGCGTGATCACTTTGCTCCGAATCGAGCGGCGGACTCCGGTTCACCTCGCCCCGCGTGCGGGGAGAGGTCGGAACGCATCGGCAGATGCGTTCCGGGTGAGAGGGGGAGTCTCCGCGAGAGTATCTGTCTCCGCGTGTGCCGAGGCAGCCCCTCACCCCCAACCCTCTCCCCGTAAGAACGGGGCGAGGGGACGCGCCGCCTTTGCGACCGCCATTCAATCTAATCCCATCACTCTCTAAGCGATCGCGACGATCTCCAGCTCCTGATCGCCCGAGCCTGCGACGTCGCCCAGGGCTTTGCCCATCAGCGACCTCGCCACCGGCGAGACAAAGGAAATCGAGCCTGCCTTTGGATCGGCTTCGTCCTCGCCGACAATGCGATAGGTCTGCACCCGCCCGTCGGCGCGGCTGAAGGTCACCGTGCTGCCGAAGGCAACGGTTTCGGTGGAAGCAGGGTCAGGCACGACCTGCGCGGTGCGGAGCCGCTCCGTGAGATAGCGCGCGTCGCGCAACGGAACCGCCGACTGCCGCCGCCGTTCGTTGACGTCGTCCAGCTGCTGCGCGGCCTCAAGGGCCTCGCGTGCCGCCTGGAGCTCACGCTCCAGCGCCTTGCGTCCTGCTTCGGTCACCAGGTTGGGATGCGGCGAAATGGGGCGGTCCGGCAACAGCGTTTCGGACGCGGTCTCGGCACTTTCTTCCTTGGTGAAGGCAACGCTCAATCCAGAACTCCATCGCTCAATCCAGAACTCCATCGATGAGGCCAGCAGCATAGACCCGCCCCACGCGCCCCCCTAATGCGCGAAGGGATTAGGCAGGATCTAATGCGAGGCAGGCTGTTCCGCCTTGCTCCGTCTGCCGAAGCGGTTCTTTACACCCTCGCGCCAGCCCTGGAAGGTGACGAACAGCATCGGCACCAGGAAGATGCCGACCGAGCTTGCGGCGAGCATACCGCCGAACACCGCGGTGCCGACCGCACGGCGGCTGATTTCCGCGGCACCGGTCGCGACCACCAGCGGCACCAGGCCGAGGATGAAGGCAATTGATGTCATCATGACGGCGCGGAAGCGCATTTGCGCGCCCATCGTCGCGGCCTCCGCGATCGGCTTGCCGGCCTCGCGCTGCTCCTTGGCGAACTCGACGATCAGGATGCCGTTCTTGGCGGCGAGCGCGATCAGCACCACGAGGCCGATCTGACCGTAGAGATCGAGGTTGAGGCCCGCGAGCTTGATCGCAAGATAGGAACCGAACACGCCGACCGTGACCGATAGCAGCACGGGAATCGGGATCGTCCAGCTCTCATACAGCGCGACCAGGAACAGATAGGCGAACAGCACCGCGAGGCCGAGGATGATGCCGGTCTGGCCGGAGGCCGCCTGCTCCTGATAGGCCGTGCCGGTCCACTCGTAGGAATAGCCGGAAGGCAGCGTCGACTTGGAGAGCTCGGCCATCGTCGCGATCGCGGTGCCCGAGGACACGCCCGCCGCCGGGCTGCCGTTCACGGTGACCGAACGATAATTGTTGTAGCGCGTGATCACCTGCGGTCCGGTCACGATGCGCAGGCTTGCGATCGAACGGATCGGCACCATCTCGCCGCCGCTGTTGCGCACATAGATCTGCCAGATGTCGGGAATGTCGCGGCGATCGGCGGCATCGCCCTGCACATTGACCTGCCAGGTGCGGCCGAACAGGTTGAAGTTGTTGACGTAGATGCCGCCGAGCGTGGCCTGCAGCGCGGTGAAGACGTCGGCCATGTTGAGGCCGAGCGCCTGCGCCTTGGCGCGATCGATGTCGAGATAGACCGACGGGTTGGTCGCGGTGAAGGTCGAGAACACGCGGGCCAGATTTGGATTGCGGTTCGCAGCACCGATCAGCCCGCCCATCACGCTGCTGAGCGAAGCCGGATCCTGCCCCTCCAGCGCCTCGAGCTGATATTCGAAACCGCCGGAGGTCGAAAGCCCGATGATCGGCGGCAGGTTGAACGGCAGCACCGAAGCCTGGCGAATCTGCGATCCCCCAACGAAGGTCTGCCCGATCGCAGCCTGAACCGAGTCGGTGACGGCCTTGCGATCGGCGAACGCCTTCATGCGCGCCACCATGAATGCCGAATTCGGCTCGCTGGCACCGTCGAGTAGCGAGAAGCCGATGATCGACAGCACATGGTCGATCGCCGGATTCTTCTTCAAGAGTGCCTCGACCTGCTTGGTGACCTCGCTGGTGCGCGCCACCGACGCGCCGTCGGGCAATTGCACCGCGATGAAGAAGGCGCCCTGATCCTCCTCGGGCAGGAAGCCGGTCGGCGTGATCTTCGACACGCCGAACACCGCGCCGGCAAACACCAGCACCGCAACCAGTGACAGCACCGCCACACGAACCAGCCGTTGCACCACGCCGGCGTAGCGGTCGCGTACCCAGTCGATGCTGCCGAGCACCCGTCCCATGATGCCGCGGCGCGGCCCGCCATGACGCAGGAACACGGCGCACAGTGCCGGCGACAAGGTCAGCGCATTCAGCGCCGAGATCACCATCGCGGCGCTGATCGTCACCGCGAACTGGCGGAACAGCGTGCCGGAAATGCCGGGGATGAACGCGATCGGCACGAACACCGAGAGCAGCACCAGCGAGATCGCGATGATCGGCGCCGTGATCTGCGCCATCGCCTTCTTGGTGGCGTCGGCCGGCGATAGCTCCGGCTCCTCCTCCATGACGCGCTCGACGTTCTCGACCACGACGATGGCGTCGTCGACCACGATGCCGATCGCCAGCACCATCGCCAGCAGCGAGACTGTATTGGCCGAGTAGCCGAGCGCCAGCAGCACCGCGAACGCGCCGATCAGGCTGACCGGAACCGCGACCGCCGGGATCACCGTGGCGCGCAGATTGCCGAGGAACAGGAACACCACGATCACGACGAGCACGAAGGCTTCGCCGAGCGTCTTCATCACCTCCTTGATCGTATCGGACACGAAGGTGGTGGAGTCGTACTGTACGAGATAGGTCAGCCCCGGCGGAAACCGCTCCGACAGCCGCGCAAGCGTGGCCTGCACCGCCTTGGCCGTGGTCACGGCATTGGCGCCAGGCGCGAGATAGATGCCCATCGGCACGCCGGGATTGCCGTCGATCCGCGACTCCGAATCCATGTTCTGCGCGCCGATCTCGACACGAGCAACGTCCCTGATCCGCAGCACCGAGCCATCCGGATTGGCCCGCAGCACGATGTCGCCGAACTGCTTGGATGTCGTCAGGCGGCCCTGCGTCTGCACATTGAACTGGAACTGCTGGTCATTGCTGATCGGACGCGCGCCGATGCGGCCGACCGGCGCCTGCACACTTTGCGCCCTGATCGCGGCGATCACGTCCGACGGCGCCAGGTTGAGGCTGGTCAGGCGCTGGGTGTCGAACCAGATCCGCATCGAGTAGTTCAGCTTCGCGAACAGCGAGGCCTGTCCGACACCAGGCGTGCGCGAGATCGCGTCCAGCACGTTGATGATGGCGTAGTTGGTGATGAACAGCGGATCCTGATCGCCGCTCTTGCTGTACAGCACGATGAATTGCAGCACCGCCGAGGATTTCTTCTGCACGGTCAGGCCCTGCGCCTGCACCTCGGTCGGCAATTGCGCGAGCGCGCTCTGCACGCGGTTGTTGACGTTGACGGTGTTGATATCGGGATCGGTGCCGAGCGCGAACGAGACCGTCAGCGTGTAGCTGCCGTCATTGCCGCTGGTCGACTTCATGTAGAGCATCTTGTCGACACCCACGACCTGCGCTTCCAGCGGCTGGGCGACGCTCGATTCGACCACTTCGGCCGATGCGCCGGGGAATACGGCGGAGACCGTGACCTGCGGCGGCACGATGTCCGGAAACTGCGCGACCGGAATCTGCATCAGCGCCAGCGCGCCCGCGATCGTGATCACGAACGCGATGACGATCGCAAGCCGCGGACGATCGACGAAGACGGCAGAAATCATGGGTTATTGCCCGTCGATTTCGGCGCGCTGCTCGCGCCGCCATCCGCCGAAACCTTCATGCTCGACTGGATCAGCGCGCTGACGGGCCCCGGCGCCACCACCTCGCCCGGCTTGACCTTCTGCAACCCCTCGACGACGACCTTGTCGCCGAGCGAGATGCCGCTCGTTACCGCCGCAATCGTTGCGGTCGATTGCCCAAGCTGGATCCGCCTTTGCTCGGCCTTGTTGTCCGCGCCGACGACATAGACATATTCGCCCTGCTGGTCCGACAGCACTGCCGAACGCGGGATCGCCAGCACCTCGACCGGCTGCACGCCTTCGAGGAGAACGGTCACGAACTCATTGTCGGTGAGTTCGCGGAGCGAGCCGCCAGCCGCGACGGAAGTATATGTCGGCGGATTGGGGATGGTGCCGCGCAGGGAGATGGTATCGGTGTTCTGCGCGATCGTGTTGTTGACGAAGTTCAGTTCGCCGGTCTTGTCGAAGAGCCGGCCGTCCGGCAACCGCAGGCGGATGACGACGGCCTTGAAGCCGCCGCGCGTCGCATAACGGTCGCGCAGATCGAGCGCCTCGCGCACCGGCACGGGAAAGGTGACGTACATCGGGTCCTGGCTGACGATTGTCGTCAGGGTTCCCGAGCTCGGCGTCACGACGTTGCCCTCGGTGACCGCGGTGCGTCCGATCCTGCCGTCGATCGGCGAGTGGATCATGGTGTAGTCGAGATTGATCTGGGACAGGTCGACCTGCGCCTGCGCGGCCTGCACCTGCGCCTCGAGGCTCTGCTGGTTGGCGACCGCCGCATCAACATTGGATTGCTGGCCGGCCGGGCCGCCCATCAGAGCCTTGGCGCGATCGGTGGTCAGCTTGGCGTTGACCAGCGTCGCCTGCAACTGAGCGACCTGTGCCTTCTTCGATGCGAGATCGGCTTCGAACGGTCCGCGCTCGAGTTGATACAGGAGATCACCGGCCTTGACCTCGGAGCCCTCGACAAAATTCCGCTTGTCCAGGAACGCGGTCACACGCGCCACCACGTTGACGCGGTTGGGGGCTTCGATGCGTCCGAGAAATTCATTGGTTTCGGTGATCGGCCGCTTCACCGCCTCGAACACGCCCACGGCAGGAGGCCCGGGCGGCCCCGCCTGGGCATGGGCCGCCGATACTCCCGCCGCCATTAGTCCCGCCGATACGAGAAACCCTGCCAAGCCACCGAGCATGCGTTCCGTACCACTCATGCAGTCCAACCCTTCGGCTACCAACAGACGCTACGAGACGGATATGACGTCGAGTTCCCTCAGACCCGAAGGTCAGGATGGGCAGTGCGTTGCAGCAGATCATAACGCGGCCAATCCGACAATGCTGTAAGCTGATCGCGATCGTTGCGCCGATCCCGACGACAGCCAGCTTTGTGAAGCGCTGCGACGCCACCATGACACAGCCATTGCGGCCGCGCGGACCGGCTCAGTGCATGCCGCCGGCGCCGAAAGCTCCCGTCAATGTGATCCCACACGAGCGCACTCTCGGTACCCTCGAGGTCAGGCTGCGCTCACAACGCGATGGCGTTCTTCAAGCGAGAGGTGTCTTGATAGGCTGGCGACGCCAGACGTTCGGATAGCCACGGCCGCGCGCGCTTGCCGCTGACCTCGTGCACACCGTCGAAGATGTCCATGTCGATCAAATGCGGATGGCCTGACGATGCGTAGATCGACTGCATTTGAGAAAACTTTTCATCCCGCCCAAGTTCCAGCGCGTTTGCACCGTCACGGCTCCCGATCTCGACGAACAGCGGGCACGGGCAGAGCAAGTACGCCAGCTCCGCGCCGGCGTACTTGGCGCGGCCGTTGCTGAAATGAATGTAAGCCGCAAGTTCGACGCCGAGATTCCTGGTGATCACGGATGACGTCAGAAACTTCTTCTCGTCGCGCATATATCCGGACACGACAGTCGGCCGCATCTGCCCCGTCGCGGCTTCCAGATGCAGCGCGAGAAAGGCGCCCCAGGACACCCCGTAGACGCCGACATTCAAACCCGACACGCCGGTGAGCTTCCTGCAAACGATTTCGCCGGCGTCAAGCGATGCGCATGACACGTTGTGCGCGGAGACACCGTGGGATGCCAGCATCGCGGCGATGTTGTTCTGGCTCTCCTGATTTCCGATCTGGATGATGTAAGGACACCAGACGACGTAGCCGTCCCCACATAGCCGTTTGCCGAGCGCGTTCATGTAGTCCTTGTCGGCATCGTCGAAGCAGCGCTCCGGCGTGCTCGCCATGCCGTGGCCGAGCAGGATCAATCCCTTGAATTCTCCGTCGGGAATTCCAAGACATCCGCGCACCGGCACACCGCATTCCAGATCGAACTCGACCTTCACGACCGAGAAGCCATGCGCGGGCGCGCGCCAGTGAACCCGGATCTCGTCGTGCGACGGCCGATAAAGCCGCCGCGCCCGGAACAGGGATCGCATCTCTCCGCGAATCTCCGAACCGGTTGCGACCGCATGCAGCCTGCCGCTTGCCGCGATATCGAACAACGACCGGCAGAACTGATCGTAGCCAAGGGTCGGCAAGTCGACATTCGCGCATGATCCCTGGCAATGGCCCAGCGCCAGCCTGTCGTTGCCGGCCCGCGACGAGGGGCCGACCAGCGTCATCAACAATCCGGAAAGCGCTCTGCGGCTGATCATCGGCCCTCTCCGAGCCGACGATGGCTCGCATGAATGTCAGAGGTGGCCGCTCCAAGCGCGATGAGACCCGGTTTGAATCGTCATCGCGCTTAAGGCCGCCCCTTAGGCATGATCCTTTTCGGAAAACCGCTTCGCACTTTTCCGGATCATGCCCTAGCTGGCGCCACGGATTGCCCGGATACAAATTAAAGGATGTTCATGCTCGAACGATCGCGTGCAGCGTTGCAAATGTGTGACGCCGGCGGGGCTGGCGCAGCGCCAGTCACGCCAATCGGGTTTCGAGATGCTTCCGAATATTTCCACCTGTCACGCAGCTTCGATTTTGCCACACGCGGCGATGATCGTCGGGCCCTGATTATCGGGTCTTCATCAAGTCTCTATCGAGTCTCTATCAAGTCTTGGGCCTGCCCCGCCGACCTGGCATCGGCCTTGGAATGCGTCGTCCGGGCGCCGGCGGCCGCGCGCCGGGTCGCAGCCGAGCAAGCGAGGCTCCAGGCGCCCGCGCGAAAATCGCGAAGAAGAGCGGCGAAAACGTCGTAATTCCCTCCTGATGCGCGTGAACGCGCACCGGAATAACCCGGACTCGTGGCTCGGGCTGAATTGCTTTACGCAATATTTCCGGGGTCGCCGGGTTTATCTATTGGGCAACAACGGTTTTTGGGATGACCGATGGCGAACGACCTGCACGAGCATCTGATTGAACTGGCCTATGAGGCCGCGGTCATCCCCGAATTGTGGCCGAATGTCCTGCATCAGGTCGGTGCGATCGCGCGTGCGCGCGGTATCGTGCTGCTGACGGCGGCCCCACACGACGTCCGCTGGGTCGCGTCGCCCGACATGCACGACGACACGGTGGCCTATGTCGAGGGCGGCTGGCACGAGCGCAACGGGCGATTGCCGCGCCTGCTCGCGGCCAACCATGCCGGCTTCCTGCGCGACATCGACGTGTTCGATACGCCCGAGGAGGTGCAGCAGGATTTCCAGATCCGCGAATTCTTCCGCCCGCGCGGGCTCGGGTGGGGCGCCGGTACTGCGATCCCGGTCCCGAGCGGCGATGTGCTGATTTACAGCGTCGAGCGCGAATACCAGCACGGGCCGATCGAGCGCGAAGCGATCGAGCAGCTCGACGCGCTGCGGCCGCATCTGGCGCGTGCCGCGCTGCTGTCGGCGCGGCTCGGGATGGAGCGCGCCAGGGCGGCAACCGAATCGCTGGCGATGCTCGGCCTGCCCGCGGCAGTGCTGCGGCGCGGCGGCCGTCTGATGACGGCCAACACGCTGTTCGACCGCCTGGTGCCCGACGTGATGCAGGATCGCGGCGAGCGCCTGACGCTGGCGGCGACCACTGCCGACACGCTGTTCGCCCAGGCGCTGGCCGCGCTTGATCAGGGACTGATCAGCGTGGAGGTGCGCTCGGTGCCGATCGCGGCGCAGGAGGATCGGCCGCCGCTGATCGTGCATCTGGTCCCGATCCACGGCGCGGCGCGTGACCTGTTCGACCGCGCGGCGGCGATCGTGATCGTGACGCCGGTGGTGCCGGCCGAGGTGCCGACCGCGGAAGTGCTGCAGGGCCTGTTCGACCTGACGCCGGCGGAGGCGCGCGTGGCGCGCGGCATTGGCGAAGGACGCACCGTCGAGGCAATCGCGGGCGCTTTCGGCATCTCCCGCGAAACGGTGCGCAACCAGCTCAAGGCGGTGCTGGCCAAGACCGGACTGGGCCGGCAGGTGGAGCTGGCCAGACTGCTCGCCGGCGCGAAGGTGCCGCCGGGGTCGTCAGGAGACTAGCGCACGCCGCGCAAGCCTCGGTGCAGGGGTCGATGCGATCCTCCGGGAATTCGCAAAACGATCGCATGTTCAAACGGCACCGGTTACGCTAGGGGTAGCTCCCCTCCCTCCGTGCGCCCGCCCCGGCGCATGTCCAGTCAATGAGTGCATCTGAATGGCCGAAGCCGACCTCGACGCCGTCATCCGGCAAACCGCAAAAGCGCAGACCAAGGCCGTGATGGCGGCTGCCAAGAAGCGCCAGGCCGTCTGGGTCACGCGCGCGGCCAAGGCCAAGGACAAGGAGACCAAGGCGCGCTTCCGCTTCCTGGCCAAGAGCACGATGATGAACGCAACCGCGACCGCCAAGCGGTTGCAGAATTCGGCCGAGAACGCCGCCGACGCCTATGCGCGCGCCATGAAGAAGGCGATGGAAGAGCCGCCGCCGGCCAAGAAGCCTACGAAGAAGAAAGCCGACGGCTAGTCGATGCCGCGTTACGTCGCCCTGCTGCGCGCGGTCAATGTCGGCGGCACCGGCAAGCTGCCGATGACCGAGTTGAAGGCGATGTGCGTCGACGAGGGATTTGCCGACGCGCAGACCTATATCGCCAGCGGCAATGTCGTATTCTCCTCGAAGCTCGGCGCGGCCAAGGTCAAGGCCGCGCTGGAGCGGCGGCTGCAGGCCTATGCCGGCAAGCCGGTCGGCGTCGTCATCCGGAGCGCGGACGAGATCGCCGCGGTGCTGAGGGCCAATCCGTTTCCGAAAGCGCCGCCGAACTATACTGTCGCGATCTTCCTCGACGAGCCGCCGCCGAAGGATGCCTTGAAGGACATCAAGGGCCAGCAGGACGAAGAGGTGCGGCTCGGCAAGCGCGAGATCTATGTCGCCTATGGCAGCGGCATGGGCCGCTCGAAGCTGAAGATCCCCGCCGCCGCCAAGGGTACCGCGCGCAACATCAACACCATCGCGAAGCTCGCCGAGCTGGCGGCGGGTGACAACGAGGGTTAGTTCGCCCATTGAAATCCGTCATCCTGAGGAGCGCGCACTTGCGCGCGTCTCGAAGGATCGACGGCCCGGCTGGTGGCCGATTCATCCTTCGAGGCTCGCTCCGCTCGCGCCTCAGGATGACGGTCAAGCAGTCTGACAGCTAACTTTCCCGGACCGCGAATCCTTCGGAGCTGAGCCTTGCCAGCACGTCCTCCAGATGGGCGCGGTCGCGGGTTTCGATCACGAGCTCGAGCAGCGTCGCCTTCGCCGGAAGGTCGGAGAAGGTGCGCTGATGCGAGACCTCGATGATGTTGGCGCCGGCATCGGCAAGCAGGATCGACACCGCCGCGAGCTGTCCGGGCCGGTCGACGATGTCGAGCGCCAGTTGGGTCAGCCGTCCCTCGCGCGCGAGCTCGCGGGTCAGGACCGAGGCGATCAGCCTGGTGTCGATATTGCCGCCGGTCAGCACCAGGCCGACTGAGCTGCCCGCAAAGCGCTCGGGAGCTGCGAGCACCGCCGCGAGGCCGGCGGCGCCGGCGCCTTCGACCACCGTCTTTTCGATCGAGATCAGGGTCGCGACCGCGCGCTCGATCTGGTCCTCGCTGACCAGGATGATGTCGTCGACGAGTTCGCGCACGATTTTCGTGGTGATCTGCCCGGGCGCCTTGACCGCAATGCCCTCGGCGAGGGTGTCGCCGCGCATCGGCAGCTGCTCGCCTTTGACCGCATTGTACATTGACGGATAGAGCTGGGCCTGCACGCCGACGACCTGGATCGACGGCTTCAGCGCCTTTGCGGCCGTGGCGATGCCCGAGATCAGCCCGCCGCCGCCGATCGGCACCACCAGGATATCGAGCTCCGGCACCGCCGCGAGCATTTCAAGTCCGATCGTGCCTTGTCCTGCAATGATCAGCGGATCGTCATAGGGGTGGATCAGGATCAGGCCCTTCTGCGCGGCATGCGAGCCGACGAACGCGAAGCATTCTTCCAGCGTCTGCCCGGTGATGATGACCTCGGCGCCGTGCCGCCTGGTGTTCTCGATCTTCACCATTGGCGTGCCGATCGGCATCACGATGGTGGCGGGGATGCCGAGCCGCTTGGCGTGATAGGCCACGCCCTGGGCGTGATTGCCGGCCGACATCGCGATCACGCCGCGCTTGCGTTCCGCGGGCGAAAGCGCCTGCAGACGATTCAGCGCGCCGCGCTCCTTGAAGGTCGCTGTGAATTGCAGGTTCTCGAATTTGAGGAACAGGCGGCAGCCGCAGATCTCGCCCAGCGTGCGGCTCTCGTTGCAGGCCGTGACCATGACCGCATCCCGGATCACATCCGCGGCACGGCGTATGTCGGCAAGGGTGATGGCGGCGGTGTCGGAAGGCTGCGGCATCGGGTTTCGCTTTGGTCCGTTTCGTCAGACGGAACCTAGCGGGTTTCGGCGCCGAACACGACCGCGCTTTAGCGTGCGGTCAACACCCGTTCCTCCGGCCTCGCCGGCCCGGTCAGTTGAACCTCATCACATTTCGGGCATACCAGCGCGGTGCGGAAATGCTTGTCGAGCACAATGGTTCGCGTCCTGCCGCACTGGCAGTGCATCGGCTTATCCATGGAAGACCGGCCCGGGTTAGAGATGCAAGGAAAGCGTGCGCCCGGCTACCTCGGTCCGGTTAACCCAATATGACTTGAGGCCGGATAATTTGTCGCGCGGCTAGAAGAGACCAGCGCTGAGATCGAGGCCGTAGCTTGCCCTGAGCGCCGCGACGAACAGGACCGCGGAGGCAAGCAGCAGGACATGCCGGGCGATGCTGCTCCGAAGCGAATTGGCCGGAAACGCGCGTGCGATCGATTGAGCCAAAGCAGTCATTTGCGACCTCCGGAGCCACGTCCCGAAGGTAGGTCGCGGGCAGCGCAGTGAGGTTCAATGCGGCTCGCGGATCGGCCGGCGGCGCGCCAATGTGCTCTGTTCGGGATCACTCGGTGCCCGCACCCGATTCTTGAAGCGGTGACCGACCACGATCAGCCTGCCCTCGGCGCGGATTACGGTATCGGCCGATGGCGCGGACGGCAGATTGTCTTGCGTGACCGCTTCCAGTGCACGCAGGAACTCGCGACCGGCCGATGTGATCTCCCAGCCTTCGACGTCACGGAGCACATAGCCATGGCTAAAGATGTCGAGTTCGGGGACCCGCGACGCCAGACGTTTGATCCGCGCATGCCAATCGTCGCCGCTCGATGAGAGCACGGCGAGATCGTGCTTAAGTGAATTGATTGTGGCTTTGCCGCGGACGTGACTGGCCAATATTTTTAAGATCGCAACCTGTATGCTCAACTCGACGCCTCGACCGCCACGGTTCTTTTTGTTCTGCGCAGCCGACCTGGAAATTATCGCGCTGATGACTGAGGCGTCCAGTCATCAGCGCCAGATATCCAGAACCCGACAAGACGGTATCGACTTACGCCGCGCGTGATGTGCCGACGCGGCGCTCGGGCCGGTGCGACGACATCGATTCCTCCTCCATATCCTGCGGCGCGCCCCAAAATTCCTGCACGGTGGGCCCGTTCTTCAACCTCTTGTCGCGCAGGAAGCCGAGGATTTCGTGCGGCCAGACCCGGCGGCCCATCTGCGTGTACCAGCGCATCGCGTGACGAAGTCCGGCGTCGCGGTGGAGCAGCACGCGGAGCAGCGCCTTCGGGCGGCACTGCAGCACCATCTCGGTGAACTTGAACCAGAGCAGCACGCGCCATGGCGGCATGTGCCGGGTCGCCAGCACCTAATGCTTGTAGTCCCAGAGCCTGCGATCGGTCTGGATGACGCGCCGCTCCGCCGCGAGACGGAAATACGGCGTCCAGCGATGCGGCGTGACGTAGAGCATCTGGATCTGGTCGGGATCATAGGACAACAGCTGCCTGAGACCACGCCAATGATCGCGATCGGTCTCCTCCTCGAAGCCGACCACCCACGTCGCCATCGACAGGATGCCGTGCTGGCGCATCAAACGGATGGCTTCGCGATCGATCGTGGTGGTCGCGCCCTTGCGGATCAGCTCCAGCGTCTTCTCGTCGGTGTTCTCCATGCCGAGCAGGAAGCGCTGCCAGCCCGCCTTCTTGTAGAGATGCAGGATATCGGCGTCGCGCACGATGTCGTCGGCGCGGGTCGAGCCGACCAGGATCAGATCGACATCCTCCGCGATCAGGGCCTCGAGAAAGGCCCGCCACGCCTTCTTCGAGACGGTCGGATTCTCGTCGGCGAAATTGATCACCTTGACGCCGTGCTCGCGATGGAGCCGCGCCAGCTCCTTCGCAAAGCGCACGGGATCGCGGTGCCGCCACCGCGTCCAGAAGCCGCGCTGGCCGCAGTAATTGCAGAGATGCGGACAGCCGCGCGAGAATTGCACGACGACGGCACGCAGCCCGCCCCAATAGCTGTAGCGCGCGTGATCGATCAATTCCCAGCCGACGCGATAGGCATCGAGGTCACGGATGACAGGCGCAGGCGGCGTCACGCGCGGCCCGTAATCGTCACGGAATGCGATGCCGTTGATGATACGGAGATCCTCGCCGGCCTCCAGCGCTCGCATCAGACGCCGCGCCGTCTCTTCGCCCTCGCCGCGCACGATCGCGGTGATGTAGCGCTCCTCGCGCAGGATGTCGCGCCAGTGATAGGTCGGAAACACGCCGCCATAGACGATCCGCACACCGGGCACGGCCTTGACGATCGCCTGCGCCACCTCGGCGATGACAGGATGGCCCGACGTCGAGCCGGAATGGCCGAACAGCACCGCATCCGGTGCAAATCTCGATGCCTCCGCCACGATGGCTTGGACCGGCATCGGCCCGAACTCAGCATCGATAAGACCAACGTCGTGGCCGTCATCGATCAGCGGCCCGCCGATCGACAGCAGGCCGAGTGGCGGCAGATGGTCGTCGGGGATCCGGCTGCCGATCGCCGGATGCGGCACGTTGATGAGAAGAATGCGCATGGATGATCGCTCCCGCTTTGGTTGGCGTGATCGTTCGTCCCCGCATCTTGTGAGAGAGAGCCCAACCCCCCGGCCGGGCTTTAGGAATAGAGCAGTTGGCGCGGCTTGACGCGTTAGAGGTTCGGCACCTCAGCCGGCGCGATCGCGGTCAGTCCGCCGAAGCGGCGCTCGCGGCGATGGAAGGAGCCGAGTGCGTCGGCGAGATCGTCGGCATCGAATTCGGGCCACATCCGCTCGGTGAAATGCAGCTCGGCATAAGCGCCCTCCCAGAGCAGGAAGTCCGACAGCCGCTTCTCGCCCGAGGTGCGGATGATCAGGTCGACGTCGCGCAGCCCGGCCTCGCCGGTAATGAGATCGGAGAACGTCTCGCGGCTGAGCTCGCCGGCGCCGGCCGCGCGCGCGGCGGCGTTCAGGATGGCGTCGCGCGCCGAATAATCGATCGCGATGCGCAGATGCAGCGTGGTGCCGCCGGCGGTCTCGGCCTCGGCGCGCGTGATCGCGGCGGCGATGCCGTCGGGCAGCCGGTCGCGGCGGCCGATCACGGTGAGGCGAACGCCGTTGCGCACGAGCGCAGCGATCTCGTTGGCGAGATAGAAGCGCAGCAGCCCCATCAGTGCCGCGACCTCGGCCTTCGGACGGCGCCAATTATCGCTCGAGAAGGCGTAGAGCGTCAGCGTGCCGACACCCTGGTCCGGCGCGGCCTCGACGATGCGGCGGATCGCCTCGACGCCGGCCTCGTGTCCGCGCAGCCGTGACAGGCCGCGCCGCGTTGCCCAGCGGCCATTGCCGTCCATGATGATGCCGACATGGAGCCTGAAGGCGGCTTCCGGCTTGAGCGCGACGTTACTTTGCATCACAAAGTCTCCGGACAAAATGAGATGGTTCAAACCGGCTGGATACCGAGGCGGCCGGCTGCGCGGTCGTCCTTGCCGGCGGCCTTTTCTGCCGTGCCGGCGGCCCTCTCGGCCGTGCCGGCGGCCTTGGCCGCGTCACGCACCAGCTGCTCGAGCACGGCGAGATAGTCGAGGAAGCGGCGACGACCGCTCTTGGTCAGGCGGCAGGTGGTGTGCGGACGATTACCTTCATAGCCCTTGATGACGTCGACGAGACCGGCCTCCTGCAGCACCTGGAGGTGCCGGCTGAGGTTGCCGTCGGTCAGGCCGCAGAGCTGCTTGAGATCGGCAAAGGCGAGCCCCTTCGGATGCGCCATCAGCGAGGTCAGCAGGCCGAGCCGCGCCTTCTCGTGGATGACGCGGTCGAGGCCGTCATAGGCGAACGGCGCGGTGGTCAGGTCAGTCTTCGGCATCATGGCCTCCGGAAGCGAAATAGAGCAGCGCTGCGAGCAGCAACTGGCCGATCGCGAATGGCAGTCCCATGGTCCAGGGCGACAGCGCGTGGCTCTGGCTTGCGATCAAGAGCACCGTGAAGCCCGACAGGAAATACCAGGCGCCGCCGAGCGCGATCGTGCGCGGCAGCAGGCGGACCGAAGCGAACACGCCGAGGCTGACCAGCACCTGCCACAGGCCGGGCAGCATCCACAACGTCTCGGGCGCGAACTTCCATTGCAGGATCGCGAGCAGCACGCCGGCGATCGCCGCGGGAACGAACTGCTCGATCGCCTGCTGGACCATCGCGTCCGCAAGGCCGGAATGATGCCGCCGCGAGCGCGCCTGCATCTCGATCCAGATCAGCACGGCGGAGACCAACGCGGCCGCCGCCCAGCCTGCGAGGAACGCGATCGGATGAGCGGTGGGATCGGCGAGCCAGAGATATTGCGCAAGCGCCGTGACCAGCGCGATGCCGCTGGTGGCGGCGACGGTTGCCGGACCGTAGCCGCGGAACGCCGTTCCGGCCGCAATCTGGCTGCGGATGGCGAGGATATCGGCCAACGCCTTGTCGAGGTCACGCATGATTCGCCCGAACTTTGTAATGCAAAGTATACGGGATCACCAAGTAAACGCAAGCGGCATCGCGCGGCTTGCCGAGCGTGATGTTTAACAGCCGGTTACTGCGCGGATTGCGGCGAAACCGTGCCGCGTCAGACCTTCACCAGGCTGGCGAAGCCGCCATAGATCATCCGCTTGCCGTCGAACGGCACGTCATCCATGCTCATCGATGCCAGGCGGATCGGCCATCACCTTGGCATTGATCCGGTCGCGCTGGGCGCGCGACTTGTAGGTGATCCAGGCAAACACGACGGTTTCGCCGGCCTTCAGTTTCACGCTCTGCGGAAACGAGGTCAGCTTGCCCGGCTTGACGTCGTCGGCGACCCATTCGCGATAATCCAACGCGCCATACTCGCGCCAGACCTTACCGGCCTTCTTCGAGAGTTGCGCATAGGCTTTGAGTTTCTTCTTCGGCACGGCGACGATGAATCCATCGACGTAAGGCATTGGGCGGTTTCCTGCTGTTTGGGCTCCCTCTCATTGCGAGCGCCAGCGAAGCAATCCATCTCTCCAAACGCTGAAGATGGATTGCTTCGTCGCTTCCACGCAAAATTGCCCTGCAATTTTGTCGCGAGCCCCTCGCAATGACGATCAGCTGTGACAGCAGGATGCCTGAACCGGCGCCGGTTGGTACTGGTCACGTAGCCGCACCCAATCCATCGGATAGGGCAATCCTTCCTCGTGGCGGCCGAGTGGCGTCAGGTCGAGATAGTGATAGGCGGCATTCATCATGTCGAGGCCGCGCGCGAAGGTCGAGTAAGTGTGGAACACGCTCCCTGTCTCATCGCGGAAGAACACGCTGATGCCGGGCAGTTCGGGACCATAGAGCGGCGTCGTTCCCATAATTGTATTTCGCGTTCCCCGCATCGATCTGCGCTTGCGTGAACGACACGCCGTAATCGTCGTTGAAGTCGCTCTCTCCCGAGGAGACCCAGTCGAAGGTCCAGCCCATCCGCGCCTTGAATGCGTCGAGCTTGATGAGCGGCGCCCGCGAGATCGCGATCATCGTGGTGTCGCGCGCGGCGAGATGCGGAACCATGCGCTCGAAACCGTCGGCCCAGAACGAGCAGTTCTTGCACGCCGCGTCCCACTCCGGCGCGAACATCACATGCTGCACCACGAGTTGCGGCCTGCCCTTGAAGAGATCGCCGAGCGTCATTTTGCCGCCCGGCCCGTCGAACACATAGTCCTTGTCGACCTTGACCCAGGGCAGTTCGCGGCGCTGCCGGCTGAGCGCTTCGCGGGCCTGGGTCAGTTCCTTCTCACCGGCCATCAACGCCTTGCGGGCTGCGATCCATTCTTCGCGCGAGACGATCATGTGCTGTTGCATGGGATGCTCCTTTGCAGGTCAGGCGTCGACGAAGCTTTCCAGATTGCCGAGGAATGCGGTCCAGCCGCGCTGGTGGTTGTCGCGGGCGGTCTCATCGACGAACTGCGCGTGATGGAAGGTGAGCAACGTACCGCCGGCATCGGGCTTGATCGATATCGTCACCTCGGATTCGCGTTCGGGCGTCGAATGCCAGGCCCAGCTGAACACCAGCTTCTCGTTCGGCACCACCTCACGATAGACGCCGCCGACCTCGTGATATTCGCCGTTGGTGCCGATGAATCCGATGCGATAGCGTCCGCCGACGCGGACATCGAGCTCCGCACGCGTCGTGGCCGGCTTGACCCCACCCGGTCCGAACCACTGCGCTAGATTTTCCGGCTCGGTCCACGCGGCGTAGACTTTTTCCGGCCGCGCGCGGAGGCGCCGCGTGAGGGTGAGGCTTGGGCGCGCGGCGAGGCCGGCGTCGGCGGCGGATTGGTTTGCCATGGTTCTTCCTCCACAAAGGCGGCAAGGCGGTCGAGATTGTCGGACCAGAATTGCGCATAGCGATTGAGCCAGTTCATCGCCTGCTCCATCGGCCGTGCGGTGAGCCGGCACGCCACCGTGCGGCCGGTCTTTTCGCGCGCGACGAGACCCGCATCGGTGAGCACGTCGAGATGCTTCATGATCGCCGGCAGCGACATCGCGAATGGCTGCGCCAGCTCGCTCACCGACAGGCTTTCCTGGTCGCCAAGCCGCGCCAGCAGCGCGCGGCGGGTGGGATCGGAAAGCGCCGCAAAGGTGCGGTCCAGCGTCTCGTCCTCATACTTAACCATGTGGTTTAGTATATACGCGAACGGCGCGACGTCAAGCGCGCGGCTTCACGATCGCGTCAGGATGGACCCGACGCAGGGACGAACGTCAGGAACGGTGGCGACAGACTGCCTTGCGGTGATGCCGCAACGCTAGTCGGGATATACGGTCCGGTGCCGGCGCTGATAGCGGCCCGATGGCGGCGGCGGTTCGCTGAACAGGAAGCGCGGATTCTCGCCGCAATAGAGATAGCGGCCGGACACGCTCGCGAGGCATTGCTGGTAGGTCCGGTAAGCGCATTCGCCGGGATAACCCAGGCTCGGGCCCTGCGCGCACCATGGGTAGTCATAAGGATCGGCGGAAGCGGGCGTGATACTCGCCGCGCCTGCGAGCGTCATCGTTCCCAGAACAAGCATTGCCAATCCCGATGCGCGCATGATCCGGCTCCTCGGACGCCGCAGTTAGCCAGGTGCGGCACCTTTGATAAGGTTCCTGAACGTCATTTTATTCCGGGTCAAGGCCGACGAATTCGGCTTCGGCCAGGGACCGGCTGTACCACGCGGGCCACGTTTGTCCCGCGCGATCCAGCATCGCGCCTCTTGCGAGGCCTACTCGACCTTGAGGCCGGCGAACTCGACCACCTTCTTCCACTTGTCGGTCTCGGCCTTGATGTCGTTGCCGAAGGCTTCCGGCGTCTGGATCAGCGGATCGCCGCCGAGCTCGACCAGGCGCTTCTTCATGTCGGGTTCGGCGAGCACGGCGTTGATCTCGGTGTTGAGCTTGGCGATAACTTCCTTCGGCATGTTCTTCGGCGCGCCCATGCCGAACAGCGCGCTCGCCTCGTAGCCCTTTACGGTTTCGGCAACCGACGGAACATCGGGCAGTTGCGAGGATCGCTCCGTTGAGGTCACAGCCAGCGCGCGCAGCGCGCCGGAGCGGATGTGCTGGATGATCGAGGGCATGTTGTCGAAGATCACCTGCACCTGGCCGCCGAGCATGTCGGTGATCGCGGGCGCGGCGCCGCGATACGGCACGTGCTGCATCTTGCAGCCGGTCATCGCCATGAACATCTCGCCGGAGAGATGCACCGAGGTGCCGTTGCCGGAAGAGGCCATGTTCACCTTGCCGGGATTGGCCTTCACATATTCGATGAACTCGGCGACGGTCTTGGCCGGCACGTCCTTGTTGACGGTCATCACGTTCGGCACGCGATTGAAGGAAGCAACCGGCGCGACGTCGCGCACGAAGTTGAACTTCAGATTGGCGTAAAGCGAGGCATTGATGTAATTGGCCGGATTGACCAGCAGCACGGTGTAGCCGTCCGGCTCGGCGTTGATCGCCGCCTCGGTGCCGATATTGTTGCCGGCGCCCGGCTTGTTCTCGATCACGAATTGCTGCCCGAGCCTCTCCGACAGCCGCTGCCCGACCAGGCGCGCGATGATGTCGGTGGCGCCGCCCGGCGGATAACCCACGATCCAGCGCACCGGCCGCGCCGGATAGTCGGCAGCGGAAGCGCGGCCGATCGCGAATGTCGAAATCCCCGACCCGATCAGGCCCAGCGCGGTACGGCGTGAAATCATGAAGTTTCTCCCAATCCAGCAGGGTTTGGCGCCCTGCCCGTTTCTGTTGCGTTGCGTGCGGCGCGGTTTTAACAAACAATGCCTGAAGCGACCAGTGCGACACGTGCGCCGCCGACCGCGACGAAAGACTAAGCTTCGGCTCTGATCGCACCAGAACCGGCGACCACATCGCTCGAAAGCACTCTGGACCGAAGAGGATCGATCATGTCCGTCAAGGTGAATGGGCTCGACCATCTCGTGATCAACGTCACCGATGTCGTGCGCTCGGTTGCCTGGTACAGCAGGATCCTCGGCATGGAGGTGAAGGTGTTCGACCCGGGCAAGGGCAAGACACCGCGCACCTCGCTGGTGTTCGGCAACCAGAAGATCAATGTGCGGCCGCGCGATGCCGACAAGGTGGACTGGTTCACCGCCGATCACGAGGCGGCCGGCAGCGACGATCTCTGCTTCCTCACTTCGAGCACGCCCGAGGAAGTGGTCGCACATCTGAAGGCCAATGGCGTCAGGATCGAGGAAGGCCCGGTGGCCAAGCAGGGCGCGCGCGGCACGCTGCGCTCGGTCTATTGCCGCGACCCCGACGGCAGCCTGATCGAGATCTCGTCATACGAGAAGAACGCGACGTAGCTTTCGTTCGTCCTTGCGAGCCGGCGCGGCGTGCGAATGCGCGCCCGATGACGGATGCCGCGAATAAATCGATCTCTTCCGTGCGGCGGAACAGATTGCTTCAGCGCAAAACCGCTTTGCAAATCCCGATTTGCTCTCGGCGCACACCGATGGCAGAACTGCTCCCAACCAAGACCAATGGCGGCCGACAAGGCTGCGCGGGAGGACATATGGCCAACTCGAATCCAGCACCAGGCGTCGTGGGACCGTTTGCGGGGCTCGACGTGCCATGGCTGCTGCGGATGCGCGCCGAGGTGCGCCGCGACCATCCATTCCTGATCTGGGCGCCGTTCGACGCGCCGGCACGGCGCTGGAGTTACGGCGAATTCCATGAGCGGGTCGGCGCGCTGGCTGCGGGCCTTGCGAAGCGCGGCATCCGGCAAGGCGACTACGTCCTGATCCATCTCGACAATTGCGTCGAGGCGATCATGTCGTGGTTCGCCTGCGTCGAACTCGGCGCCATCGCGGTCACCACCAACACCCGTTCCGCCGCCGCCGAGATCGAATATTTTGCCGGCCATTGCGGCGCGGTCGCCGCGATCACCCAGCCGGCCTATGCAGAACTGATCGCCGCCAACTGCAGGAGCCTGCGCTGGATCGCGGTGACCTCGCACGACGCCGGGCAAGCGCCGGCACAGTCGCCTGCGCGCGGCGACAGCTTCGACGCGCTGTTTGCCGACAGCGCCGACCGGCCGCGTCGCCCGACCGATCCGCTCGCCCCCTGCAGCGTGCAATATACCTCCGGCACCACGTCGCGGCCGAAGGCGGTGCTGTGGACCCACGCCAACGCGCTGTGGGGCGCCAAGATCAACGCCGCGCATCAGGACCTGCACGCCTTTGACGTGCACCAGACCTATCTGCCGCTGTTTCACACCAACGCGCTGGCCTATTCGATGCTGGCGAGCCTGTGGGTCGGGGGCACCTGCGTGATCCAGCCGCGCTTCTCGGCGAGCCGCTTCTGGCCGGTGGCGATCGAGCATGGCTCGACCTGGACCTCGACGATCCCGTTCTGCATGAAGGCGCTACTGGAGCACGAGGTGCCGAAGAATCACAAGTTCCGGCTCTGGGGCACCGCCGTGAACGAGCCGCCGGCGTTCAGCGTGTTCGGCATCAAGATCATCGGCTGGTGGGGCATGACGGAGACCATCACCCACGGCATCATCGGCGAGGTCGATCAACCCAACACGCCGATGTCGATCGGCCGCGCCGCGCCGGAATACGAAATCCGCATCGGCAATGACGACGGCGCGCCGACCGGCGTCGGCGAGACCGGCAACCTCCTGATCAAGGGCATTCCCGGCCTGTCGCTGTTCGCCGAATATCTACACAACGAGACGGCCACGCGCGAGAGTTTTGACGAGCACGGCTACTTCATCACCGGCGATCGCGTCACGATGCTGGAGCGCGGCTACATCAAGTTCGGCGACCGCTCCAAGGACATGCTGAAGGTCGGCGGCGAGAATGTCGCGGCCTCCGAGATCGAACAGGTGATCGCGGTGGTGCCGGGCGTACGCGAAGCCGCCGTGGTGGCGAAGAAGCATCCGATGCTGGACGAGGTCCCGGTCGTCTTCATCATCCCGCAGGCTGGCGTCGCCAAGCTGCCCGTCGACCTCCACGACAACGTCATGGCCGCTTGTCGCGCAAGCCTCGCCGACTTCAAGCTGCCGCGCGAAATCCGCTTCGTCGACGAGATGCCGCGCTCGACGCTGGAGAAGGTCGCGAAGGCGGAGCTCAGGAAGATGCTGGAGTGAGGCGGACTTGATCGCGTCATTCCGGGGCGATGCGTTAGCATCGAACCCGGAATCTCGAGATTCCGGGCCTGGTCCTTCGGACCATCCCGGAATGACAAGTACTCAATTCACCTCGAACCGGATCGGCAGCTTCTTCGGGCCATTGACGAAATAGGCTTGGGTCATCTTCACCTCGCCGTCGAGCGACAGCGACTTCAGGTGCGGCAGCAGTTCCTCGAACAGGATGCGCATCTCGAGCTTGGCGAGGTACTGGCCGAGGCAGAGATGCGCGCCATAGCCGAACGCGACATGGCGATTGGGCTTGCGGTCGCTGCGGAAGCGATCGGGGTCCTCGAACACCTCCTCGTCGCGATTGCCCGAGGCGTAGCACAGCATCAGCCAGTCGCCCTTGGCGATCTTGCGGCCGCCGAGCTCGGTATCCGCGGTGGCCGAGCGCATGAAATGCTTGACCGGCGTCATCCAGCGGATCGACTCGTCGACCAGGCCCGGGATCAGCTCCGGGTTAGCCTTCACCTTGGCGAATTCCGCGGAGTCCCTGGCCAGCGCCCAGATCGCGCCCGCGGTCGAGGATGAGGTGGTGTCGTGGCCCGCAGTCGCGACGATCATGTAATAGCTGGTCTGATCGTGCTCCGGCATGTAGTCACCGCCGATCTTCGCATTGGCGATGACGGTGGCGAGATCGTCGCGCGGGTTCTGGCGGCGATCCTCGGTGATCTTGCGGAAGTAGGCGGAAAAGTCGGCGATGATCGCCTGCAGCATCGCCGAGACCTGCTCCGCGCTCAGCGCGTCGCGGACGCGCGCGGTGTCGGGATCCTGCGGGCCGAACAGCTCCTGGGTCAGCTTGAGCATGCGCGGCTCGTCCGCCTCGGGCACGCCGAGGATCTCCATGATGACGTGCAGCGGATAGCCGAGCGCGACATCCTCGACGAAGTCGCAGGCGCCGCCCCTCGCGAGCATGCGCTGCACCGTGGCGCGCGCGATCTCGCGGACGCGGGCCTCGAACTTGCCGAGATTGGCCGGCATGAACCAGCCTTGCGTCAGCGCGCGATATTTCGGGTGGTCTGGCGCGTCCATCTGCACCAGCGAGCGCACCAGGTTGGGCCCGCCGGTGATCTTGCGAACGCGCTCCTCGAGCGCCTGCGTCGTCAGGGTGGTCGGCCGATCGGCGTTGTGGAACAGCTCGTTCTGCCGGCTGATCGCCTGGATATGCGCGTGCTTGGTCACCACCCAGAACGGATCGAACTTCTCGGGCCGCGCGATGCCGAACGGGTTGTTGGCGCGCAGCCAGCGATAGCTGTCGTGGATGCGGTCGTCCGCATAGGCGACGGGATCGACGAGGGTTGCCGCGATGTCGGCGGGGATGTCGAAATCCCCGGTCGTTGCCGTATCCATGATCGTCCTCACGCGTCGGAGCATCGGTCTTGCCGATGATCACCGGAATCTAGGCGGAGGTAAGGAGCGCGACTTGCGTTGATTGGCTAGAGCCATCGCCTCAGCCGGCATTGCGACGACGAAGCGACGAAGCAATGACGGGGTTGAGGGCTCAATAATGCCCGAACGCCACCGGGCGGAACGCCTGCAGCAATTGCTGGTCGAGCTTGCCGCCCATCTCCTCCATCATGGAGAACGCCTTGGCGTGGGTGAACTGCAGGCGGTAGGCGCGCTTCTCGACCAAAGCGGCATAGACGTCGACGATCGTGGTGACGCGGACGATGTCGCTGATCTGGTTGCCGCTGAGGCCGTTCGGATAGCCGGTGCCGTCGAGGAATTCGTGGTGATGCAGGATCACGTCGAGCATTTCCGGCGGGAAGCCGCCCTGCGCGGACAGCGCCTCGTAGCCGCGGCGCGGATGCTCGCGCATCTCGGCCATTTCCTCCACCGTCAGCGCGCCGGGCTTGTCGAGCAGCGCGACCGGCACGAAGGCCTTGCCGACGTCGTGCAGCAGCGCGGCGCGGGCGAGCCGGCGCTGATCGTCGTCGCGCATGCCGAGATGCTGCGCGAAGGCGACCGCAAAACCGGTCACGAACAGGCAGTGGCGATAGGTCTCCTGGTGATGGCAGCCGACCGTGGTCAGCCATTCGCGCAGCGAATTGTGCTTGATCGCCTTCAGGATCTTGTTCTCGGCGGCGACGATGTCCTCGAACTTGAGCGGCTCGCCGGCGCGCATCCGCTCGAACATCTTGACCATCACGCCGTGCGCGGCTTCGACGCCGCGGTTGAGCGCCTTGCCGCGATCGGTCTCGTCATAGCCGCTGTTGTCGGGGAATGCGGCGCGAATGCGCTGCAGGATGCCGCGCGCATCGAACGGCCGCGAGATCGTGTCGGTAGCGCCGAGCGCCCAGGCCTGCATCGAGGCGTGATGCAAGGCATCCGCCAGCACGAACAACCGCGGCATCTCGCGATAGGCGTCGGCCTGCAGCTTGGCGCGGACGAGTTGCACGGCTTCGGGCGAGCGCAGGTTGATGTCGACGACGATGCCGGAGAGATCGCGGGCCGGCTGCTCGGGAATGTCAGAGGTCGGAACGGTATCGACCTCGCCCACCGAACGCAGGATGTTGGCGAGCTCGTTGCTCTGATCGCTTCGATCTGACGCCAGCAGGAGGCGGCGCTTCGAAGTCTGGTTGTTGGCTAAGGCTGTCATGAAATCCCCGTCGCGGTAACGACCGACGCCGGGACGCTACCTGACGATGCGTTCCCTCCGACTTAATGGGGATGCTGAACGGCGCTTAAGCGCAATGGATACAATTTGAGGGATCGCCGAATCCGCCAGCAAAATCAGGCCGGCCGGAAATCGATGCAGTTGCGCAGATCGGCAGCGAATCATGAATTTTTGCGGCGTCGAAGTTGATGCCGTCACTGCCCGGCCGACGCGCGAAGCAAAGAAAAACGCCGGAGAGCTTGTGCTCTCCGGCGTTCTTGTTCGTTCAGGCCGTTACGCCTTCATCGCAGCCTTGACGGCTTCCGCGGTGATCGGCAGGCCGCGAACGCGGGCACCGACCGCGTTGAAGACGGCGTTGCCGATCGCCGGCGCCACCACCGTCACCGCGGGCTCGCCGACGCCCGTCGCCTTCTCGCCATTGGCGATGACGTTGACCGCGACTTCCGGCAGCTGGCTCATCCGAAGCGGCGTGTAGCTGTCGAAGTTGGTCTGCTCGATGCCGCCGTCCTTCAACGTCGCCTTCTCGAACAGCGCCAGCGACATGCCCCACAGCGCCGCGCCCTCGACCTGGGCCCGGATGCCGTCGGGATTCACCTGCGTACCAACGTCGGTCGCAACCGTCAGCTTCTTCACCGTCACCTCGCCCGACGGGGCGACCGCGACATGGGCAACGCAGGCGGTCCAGCTCGCCGTGGCGCGCTCCTGCGACGACACGCAGGCGACCCCCATGCCTTCGCCCTTGGGCAGCTGCTTGGTGCCGTAGCCGGCAAGACCCATCGCAGCGAGCAAGGTGTTGCGGAGACGCTGCGCGCCGCCGTCATTCTTGCCCTTGCCGTCGAGCAACGAGATGCGCAGCTGCGCCGGGTCCTTGCCGGTCGCATGCGCGATCTCGTCGATCATGCTTTCGACCGCCCAGAACGTCCAGCCCGGCGCCACCGAACGGAGCTGACCCGACGGGGTGGCGTTGTGCGCCATCTCGTTCTTGATCGCCCGCACATAGTGGTTGGGCACGGTATAGAAGAAGTCCGCTCCGTTCACGGTGAAGGAGTCGAGCGGACCCTTCTTGTCGACCGACGGTGTCAGGAAATCGGGGATTCCCCAACGCGCGGTCGGCCAGGCCGAGACCACGTCGTGGCTCATCGCGACGATCTTGCCGTCGCCATCCATGCCGGCCTTCACCTTCTGGTAGGTCAGCGGACGCGAGAAATCCATCGTCATGTCGTTTTCGCGCGTGTAGATGACCTTGACCGGCTTGCCGACGGCCTTCGCCGCCTGCACCGCGGGCACCATCATGTCGGCGTCGAGACGCCGGCCGAAGCCGCCACCCAGCCACATCTGGTGCATCACCACGAACTTCGGATCGATCCCGGCGGCGCCGGCCGCGATCGCGCCGGAGCGCGTCGCGAACTGGTTGCCGGAATAGATGTGCAGGATGTCGCCCTTGAACTCCGCGGTGGCGTTCATCGGCTCCATCGGCGCGTGGATGTTGATGTTGGTGGTGTATTCCGCCTCCAACAGCTTGGCCGCCGAGCCGAAGGCCGCGTTCGGATCGCCGTCCTTGACGAAGAACTCTCCGGAATCGCTGAGCCCCTGCAGCCGCTTGGCCTCGGCGAACAGCGATTCGCTCGACAGTTTTGCGTTCGGGCCGCCGTCATAGCTGATCTTCAGCGCCGCCGCGGCCTTCTTCGCCTGCGCATAGGTGTTGGCGACCGCGACGACCCAGCCGGTCGTGGTTGTGGTCTTGTCGTCGAGGGTGACGGCCTTGATGAAGCCGGGCAGCTTCTTGGCCGCGCTATCGTCGACCGACTTCACGGTGGCGCCGTAACGCACCGGCGGGGTGACCAGCGCGCCGTGGACCATGCCCGGCACCATCACGTCGATGCCGTACTTGGCCGTGCCGTTGGTCTTCGACGGGATGTCGAGCTGCGGCACCGAGACGCCGATCATGGTGTACTGGTCGGGCGTCTTCAGCTTGATCGCCTTCAGGTCATCCGCCGTGAAGGTCTTGGTCGCCTTGCCGCTCTTCACCACTTCGGCGAACGACATCGACTTCTTCGACTTCGCGTGGCTGATCTTGGAATCGCGCACCACCAGCTCGCCGGCCGGCACGCCCATGGAGGCCGCCGCCGCCTCGGTCAATGCGATGCGGCCAGCTGCGCCGGCGCGGCTCATCGCATCGAAGTTCATCATCGTCGACCAGCTGCCGCCGGTGATCTGCGCGCCCAGCACGGGATCGTTGAACTTCGGATCGTTGGAGGCGAGCTGAACCCGCATGTCCTTCCAGTTCGCGCCGAGCTCTTCGGCCACGATCTGCGCCATGGTCGAGGCGACGTGCTGGCCCATGTCGGCCTTGCCGCAGGTCACGGTGACGAGGCCGTCGGGCGCGATCGAATACCAGACGCTCGGCTCGAAGTTGGCGGGTGCGGGCGCCGCGAGCGCCTGGTCGATGCCGGACGCGGAGTAGCCGAGCACGAGGCCGGTTGCAGCGGTGCCGACTAGGAAGGAACGGCGGCTGAGATCGGTCGTCTCTGGCGCGAGGTTTTTCACGTGCTTGTTCATGTGGCCCTCCGCTCGGATCCGGTGGCCGATGCGGTGCGCATGTCGGACGCAGCGCGCATGATCGCCTTCTGGATTCGTGAATAGGTCATGCAACGGCAGAGATTGCCGTCCATATGCGCGACCACTTCTTCCTTGGTCGGGTTGGTGTTCTTCGACAGCAGCGCCGCCGCCTGCATGATCTGGCCGGACTGGCAGTAGCCGCATTGCGGCACCTGCTCGGCGACCCAGGCCTTCTGCAAGGGATGATCGCCCTTGGCGGAGAGGCCTTCGATGGTAGTGATCTTCTTGCCGACGGCGTCGGCGACCGAGGTCTGGCAGGACCGCACCGCTTCGCCGTTGACGTGAACCGTGCAGGCGCCACACAGACCGGCGCCGCAACCGAATTTGGTGCCCGTCATCTGCAATTGCTCGCGGATGACCCAAAGCAGCGGCGTGTCATTGGCCGCCTCGACGGACATATTCCGTCCGTTGATATTGAGATTTGGCATCTCTCTCCCCTTCCGGTGTAGGAAGCCGCTTACGGCGGCAACTCACTGTTGGGTCTTGGCCGGCGCCCACCGGGTAAGCGACAGTTGCCGAAACAATGATCCGGTTCCCGGCTGGAGGCAATCCAATTTGGAATTGCTCGAAAAGAATAAATTTCCGAAGATGACTGTTGTGCGATGCGGCAACGGCATGACGCTTTTTGGAATGGCAGCGTTGGTGTCTAATCGCCAGGCGCTTGCTCAAAGCGTCGGCAGCAAGCGCCGGCAACGCCGTCCGACGACAGCGGCGAGAGAAACACAAGGAGCCCGTCAATGGCCAAGCTCAACCGCAACGGCGTCGAGATCTACTACGAGGTTCACGGCAGCGGCCCGCCGCTGATCCTGACCCACGGCTATTCCTCGACCTCGGCGATGTGGCAAGGCCAGATCGAGGCGCTGTCGCGGCGGCACAAGCTGATCCTGTGGGACATGCGCGGGCACGGCCAGTCCGACTATCCCGACGATCCCGATGCCTAT
The DNA here is from genome assembly GCF_054056795.1 of Bradyrhizobium sp. USDA 3315. Classification (NCBI taxonomy): domain Bacteria; kingdom Pseudomonadati; phylum Pseudomonadota; class Alphaproteobacteria; order Hyphomicrobiales; family Nitrobacteraceae; genus Bradyrhizobium; species Bradyrhizobium sp. USDA 3315. The sequence goes on from NZ_JBSRYP010000001.1 coordinate 1,768,810, forward strand.
AGCGAAGCGCTGACGATCGACGACATCGCCGCTCTGCTCGACGCCGCCGGCGCCGACAAGGCGATCGTCGGCGGGCTGTCGCTCGGCGGCTACATGTCGCTTGCCTTTCATCGCGCCCATCCGGAACGGGTGCGGGCGCTGCTGATCATCGACACCGGCCCGGGCTTCAAGAAGGACGACGCCCGTGAGGTCTGGAACAAGCGCGCCCGCGAGACCGGCGACCGCTTCGACCGCGAAGGGCTCGAGGTGCTTAGATCGTTGAGCGCCGAGCGCGCGTCGGTCACCCATCGCAACGCCAGGGGCCTCGCGCTCGCGGCGCGCGGCATGCTGGCCCAGCGTGATGCACGGGTGATCGAATCGCTGCCCGGGATCCAGGCGCCAGCGCTGGTTGTGGTCGGCGCCGACGACACGCCGTTCCTGGCGGCGTCCGATTACATGGCGGCGAAGATCCCCGGTGCACAGAAGGCGGTGATTCCGAACGCCGGCCATGCCGTCAACATCGACCAGCCGCAGGCCTTCATCACCGCGGTGCTGCCGTTCCTGGATGGCCTTGAGGCCGGCGCGCCGGGAAAGACCGCGCCATGAAGTCAGTCGCCGTTGCCTTGTTGCTGACTGCGGCCACGACAGGGGCGAACGCGCAGAAGCTGCCGTTCGTCACAGCCCCGTCCACTTTCACCGCGACGCTGTCCAACACCACGCCGCTGGCGTTCGGCATGGGCGTTGCGGACGCGCAGCGCGCGCTCGGCACGCCGCTCACCTATGTCAGCGGACGGCCCGGCAACGAGATATTCCTGACCTTCCGCGACCTCGGCGGCAGCGGGCTGTTTCCGCACCACGACCGTCTCTTCCTCCAATTCCGCAAACACCGGCTGACCGGCTGGAAGGCCGACTGGGGCGAGAACTGGATGTGGCGCTAGAGCATGGTCCGGAAAAGTGCGAAGCGGTTTTCCGAAAGGCCATGCTCAAACGAGAGCTAAAGCGCGATGACGATGTCATCGCGCTTTGGACCTCATCATCGAAAGCTTCATGCAACCCCCAAACTGACAAGGATGGACCATGGGACAAGACATCAAACTGAAAGCTTCCGACGGATTTGAACTCGGCGCCTACCGCGCCGATCCTGCCGGCGCGCCGAAGGGCGCGGTCGTCGTGATCCAGGAGATTTTTGGCGTCAATCACCACATCCGCTTGGTCTGCGACCGGCTGGCGAAGGAAGGCTATGCCGCGGTTGCACCTTCGATCTTCGACCGCATCACGCCGAACTTCCAGAGCGGCTATTCCCCCGACGAGATCGCCGAGGCGCGGAAGTTCGTCGCCAATCCGGACTGGGCCGCGATGCTGCGCGACACCCAGGCGGCGATCGACGCTGTGAAGTCGGTCGGTCCGGTCGGCATCATCGGCTTCTGCCTCGGCGGCAGCGTCGCCTATGCTGCCGCCACCAAGCTGGCCGGGCTGTCCGCCGCGGTCGGCTATTACGGCGGCGCCGTCGTGCGCTTCGCCGACGACAAGCCGGCGGTGCCGACGCAGCTACATTTCGGTGAGAAGGATGCCGGCATTCCCTTGAGCGATGTCGAGACCATCAAGTCGAAGCGGCCCGAGGTCGAGGTCTTCATCTATCCCGGCGCGCAGCACGGCTTCCATTGCGACGAGCGCGCCAGCTACGACAAGGCAAGCGCCGACATCGCCTGGCCGCGCAGCATGGAGTTTTTCGCAAAGCATCTGAAGAAGTGACGCTGCAAGCGTCATTCCGGGGCAATGCCCAGTATCGAACCACAGATGCGCAATTGCGCATCTGGGAATCTCGAGATTCCGGGTCTGGTGCTAACGCACCATCCCGGAATGAAGAAGGACACTATCCTTCTTCAGAACCAGCGCTCGCCGACGAATACCGTATCGCCCGGGCTCATCGGCGTGCCCAGCGGCACCACAAAGCGCCCGGAGCCGGACGCATCGGTGTGGGTCAGCGTCACGCTGTCGCGGCGGGCACGCGGCGAGAAGCCGCCGGCAATCGCGACCGCGCTCTCGACCGTCATGTTCGGCACGTAGGGATATTGGCCGGGGGCCTGGACTTCGCCGAGGATGAAGAACGGACGATAGGACTCGATCTCGACCGCCACCGAAGGCTCGCGGATATAGCCGTTGCGCAGCCGTGCCGAGATTTCGCCGGCAAGCCCGGCCGGCGTGCGGCCGCGCGCCGGCACCGAGCCGATCAGCGGCATGGTGATCGCGCCCGCGGCGTCGATCGCATAGGAATTGGTCAGGCCTTCCTGGCCGTAGACCACCACGCGAAGCTTGTCGCCGGGGCCAAGGTGATAGCCGTTGTCGTAACCGGCGGGGGGTCCACCCGGGGAGGCGGCGGCATAGACGACCGGGGCGGCGGCCGGTGCGGCATAGCCATAACCAGGGGACGTGCTGGCGAAGGCGGAACGCAATGCGCTGATCGCACCGCCGCCGCCTGCATCGGCAACCGGAGCGGGTGCGTAGGCCGGGCCGTAGGTGACGGCATCGACGCCTTGCGGGCCGACGGCGACGGGACCGGACGTGCTCATGCAACCAGACAGCGCGAGCGCAGCCACAACGGCAGTGATCGGCAATCGTAACGCGCGTGCAACCGGCACCGGACCTATCCCTCAACGGCGAGACAGGCCCAGTCTTGCACCACTTATGGTTAACAAAGGGTTTTCGAGGATCGAGCGGGAGGCCGGAACAGCCGGCCTCCCATTGGCTTGGAGCCGTGCCCGGGAAGAGCGCAAACCGGCTTTCCAGAGCGAGCTCTTTCTCAACAAGACGATCAGGCGGTGACGCCGACGCCGATCGGGCAGGACACGCCGGTGCCGCCGAGCCCGCAATAGCCCGCCGGATTCTTGGCGAGGTATTGCTGGTGGTAGTCCTCGGCGAAGTAGAATTCACCGGCCGGCGCGATCTCGGTGGTGATGGCGCCGAGGCCCTTGGCGGCAAGCGCCTTCTGATACATCGCCTGCGACTCATCGGCGGCTTTGCGCTGCGCGTCGCTGAACGTGTAGATCGCGGAGCGATATTGCGTGCCGATGTCGTTGCCCTGGCGCATGCCCTGCGTCGGGTTGTGGTTCTCCCAGAACGTCTTCAGCAGCTTCTCGTAGGAGATCTTCTTCGGGTCGAACACGACCAGCACCACTTCGGTGTGGCCGGTGCGCCCCGAGCATACTTCCTCATAGGTCGGGTTCGGCGTGTGGCCGCCGGCATAGCCGACCGCAGTGGTGTAGATCCCCTCGCCGAGTTCCCAGAATTTGCGCTCCGCGCCCCAGAAGCAGCCGAGCCCGAACACCGCCTGCTCGAGGCCTTGCGGATAAGGCGGCTGCAACTTGCTGCCATTGACGAAATGGGTGATCGCGGTCGGGATCGGCGTCGCGCGGCCCGGCAGCGCCTCGGCGGCGCTCGGCAACGCGGTGGTCTTGCGCATGAACAACATGGACACCTCCAGGCGGGACATCGGCCGACGCGGCAACGGCCTGCGGGCCGGCTGTCACCTATATATGTCCTTACGCGGATGATGGCAGCCCCGTTACGGGGCACTGCGGCCAAGGGGAGTGCAGCCAAGGAGGGCTGCCGACAAGTCAGTCGCGCGCGTAGCCGATCAGGGGCTTACGCGGCCGGAACAGGATCATCAGCAGGATGCCGGCAATGCCGAGCACCGCGAATACCGGCTGCTCCAGAAGCAGGCGGATCACGTCATTCCAGAGCCAGGGCGCGAAGCGATCCACCCAGGCATGGAATGCCTGCTGGCTCGACTGGTGGATGTCGTTCCAGAACTGGCCGAACTGGGTGAACCGCAGGCTCTGGTCGGCGACGTAGCGGGCCCCGTCATAGACCATGAAGATGAAGCTGCCGGCCAGCAGCAGAAGGCCGATCAGACGGAAAAAGCCGCGGATCATGCGTCACCCTAACTCCCAGTCGCGCCCCACGCGTCGTCAGGCCTTACCGGGCGCCCCCCGGAAATTCAACCTCTTCAGCGGCTTATCCGGCCCCCGCAGGGACGATTTCGGGCCCTTTTGGGGTCCCGAAAGCGTTGACGCTTAAGCCCGCGCCATCTATAAGACCGACCGATGGCGGCGGGCGCAATCCTGCCGCCGCTGTTCTTTGGACAGTGCCGCATGCGGAGGCAGCATTTTGCGCTCTTCGCATGGCCGCCTCAAGGACACCCAAGAAAACCACCTTGGACAAATACATCAGAGTTGAGATTTGAACCGGCCGGTGCGCGCAAGCCCGACCACCGAGCGATCACCGCCGAAGGACAGTTAGAGAACCATGGCCAACACCACCTCCGCCAAGAAGGCGACCCGCAAGATTGCCCGCCGCACCATCGTCAACAAGTCGCGCCGCACGCAGATGCGTGGCGCGGTGCGCACCGTCGAGGAAGCGATCAAGAGCGGCGACCGCGAGGCGGCACTGAAGGCGATGAGCCGCGCTGAGCCCGAGCTGATGAAGGCAGCGCAGCGCAACATCATTCACAAGAACCTCGCGAGCCGTAAGGTGTCGCGCCTCACGCAGAGCATCGCCAAGCTCGCGAAGTAACGGCTTGCCACCAGAGCTGACTGGAAAACACATTTGTCACGAAGCCCGGCTCGCGCCGGGCTTTTTGTTTTTGTCTCGACTTTTGTCGTGGAAGTTTCATAGTGCGAGAACACTTCGCGTTGCCGCGCAACGAACTGCGTGTCATGTTTCGTCGCGTCCGTAGTTCTACCGGCTCGACATGCTTAACGCGCCGCACTCGCCCACAGATTGTTCTTCGCTAAGCTAGATAGATGGAATAGCGCGCGAGCATTTCGCGGACGAAACTTGCGAAGCGGGGTTACCCTGCAAAAGTAATCGAGAAAAATGACGTCTCGCGAATTACTTATGCACATAGCGCCGAACAGCGATTGGAAAAATGACCGGCGCGAGACCAAATGTAAATTTTCTATGAAAAATTTTTGGTATTGCACCGTCGTTTGTGACACGCGTGAATCTGTGCGCTGATTCAAAAACTTGCTTTCGCAACTCAGCATCGGCAACGCCGCAACAGTCGCGAAGAGTCTCGATCCCCGTCGAATCCACGGATTGTCAGAAAATCAGCTTGGTGTATTTATTTCTTGTTCGCGACGCCCACGGCTCTCCAGATCAGCGCGGTTTGAGACCCAGGGGCGGACGCACAAATCGGCGGCGGTGTGTGCGTTAGCGACGCTTTCCAAGCGAAGCTGAATTGACGGCTCATAGCGATATGAGGACGGTCGACCTGTGTCAAAATTTCTCCGGCGATGTCCCCGGCAATTTGGGGGATCGAACAAGAGAGACCAGGACGTCAGTCGGAATTTGGCAGCGGGAACGCGGAGCGAGTGAACGGGTTGACGACGACACGGCGGCGGCGAAGCGCCGGGCATTTCGGTGTTCGGTAGCAGCAGTTCGAATTTGAAGACACGAGCAAGCTGACAACTTGCCGCGATACGTCGCGGCGGGAGGGGGAGGTCATATGGCTTACGGTATCATCACTGCAGTCGAACCAACGACAGCCGAAGCGCAAATTTCCAGTGGTGCCGTAATCAACCCCTCGGACGTCAGCTCCCACCCGAAGCGTCCGTCGAGTACGCGCTGACCTCGCGGGGCGCATCTTCTCCAAACAGCTGATCTGTCGGGTGGCGCATGGACGCCACACGGGAGAGCTTTGTCCGGAGCAGACCGCGCCCGCTAGAGGTCGCGCCGCGGCAGGAAACCTGCACGGCGCTTTCGCAACGATCATCTCTCAGACTTGGAAGTACGAAGGCAATGACGAACACGGAACAGGATCGCTGGTCGCGGGTGAAGGGACGTTTGCGGACGAGCGTTGGCGAGGACGTCTACACGAGCTGGTTCGCTCGGATGGATCTGGAGAGCGTGCACGACGAGAGCGTGCACCTGTCGGTTCCGACCCGGTTCCTCAAGAGCTGGATCCAGGCGCACTATGCCGAACGCGTGCTCTCCTGCTGGCAGGCCGAGATGCCCGAAGTGCATCGCATCGACCTCACCGTGCGCTCGGCGATCCGCGCGACGGCTCCGGTGAAGGAAACGGTTGCGCCCGTCGAAGTGCGCCGCATCGAGCGCACTGACGGCCGGCTCGTGCCTGAACTGCGCTCGGTTGCGACCGCGCCGGTGTCCGCGAGCCACGACGCGCTCGGCGGCTCGCCGCTCGATCCGCGCCTGACCTTCGCCAGCTTCGTCGTCGGCCGTTCCAACACGCTGGCTCATGCGGCGGCCCGCCAGGTCGCGGAAGGTCGCCGCGGCGATCCCGTGATGTTCAACCCGCTCTACATTCATGCCGGCGTCGGCCTCGGCAAGACGCATTTGCTGCAGGCGGTGACCTGGTCCGGCAATTCCGGCGGCGAGCGCAAGGTGCTGTATCTCACCGCCGAGAAGTTCATGTACGGCTTCGTCGCGGCGCTGAAGACGCAGACGGCGCTGGCCTTCAAGGAGGCGCTGCGCGGCATCGACGTGCTGGTCATCGACGATCTGCAGTTCCTGCAGGGCAAGTCGACGCAGGCCGAGTTCTGCCACACGCTGAACGCGCTGATCGATGCCGGCCGCCAGGTCGTGATCGCTGCCGACCGTCCGCCGTCGGATCTGGAAAGCCTCGACGACCGCGTGCGCTCGCGACTTGCGGGCGGCCTCGTGGTCGAGATGGGCTCGCTCGGCGAGGAGCTGCGGCTCGGCATCCTGAAGTCGCGCGTCGCCGCCGCCCGCGCCCACCATGCGAGCTTCGATGTACCGGAGGAAGTGCTCGACTATCTGGCGCGCACCATCACCCATAACGGCCGCGACCTTGAAGGCGCGATCAATCGCCTGCTGGCGCACTCCAAGCTCAACAACCAGCCGGTGACGCTGGAGATGGCCGAGCGCGAGGTGCGCGACCTGATCCGCCCGCAGGAGCCGAAGCGGATCAAGATCGAGGACATCCAGCGCGTGGTCGCCCGGCAGTACAATGTCAGCCGCTCCGACTTGCTGTCGTCCCGCCGTACCGCCAATGTGGTGCGCCCGCGCCAGGTCGCGATGTATCTGGCGAAGACGCTGACCTTGCGCTCGCTGCCGGAGATCGGCCGGCGCTTCGGCGGCCGCGACCACACCACGGTGTTGCACGCCGTGCGCAAGATTGAGGCACTAGTCGCCAAGGACACGGCGCTCTCGGAGGAAGTCGAATCGCTGAAGCGCCAGCTGCAGGAATAGGGCCGCTTCATCCGGCCGGCTCGTTCCATCGCCCTCCCCTTTGCCAAAGGGGAGGGCTAAACTTTTTTCCGATCCAAAACGTGGGGAACGGGGCTCGTTTCACGCCCGTATCCCTTGCACCGGCCGCCCATCCGCGCCACCTTGCGGTCCCCCCGTGGGTTTGATCAAATCCGGTATTGATCCGGCTTTTCGGGTTTCCAATGCCGCGGTGCTGCCCTGAACGGCCGCCCGGCTTTTCCATCTGAGGGATCTGGCGGGTATTGCAATGAAGGTCACCGTCGAGCGCGCGCAACTCCTGAAATCGCTGGGTCACGTTCACCGCGTGGTCGAGCGCCGCAACACCATCCCGATCCTCGGCAACGTGTTGATCCGCGCCGAGGGCGCCAAATTGTCGCTGAAGGCGACCGACCTCGACCTCGAGGTGACGGAGACCTTGGCCGCCGAGACCGGAACCGCCGGCTCGACCACGGTGCCCGCGCACATGTTCTACGACATCGTCCGCAAGCTGCCCGACGGCTCGCAGATCGTGCTGGAAGCCGACGGCGACCGCTCGGTGCTGGCCGTGCGTGCCGGCCGCTCGCGCTTCACGCTGCAGACGCTGCCCGAGAGCGACTTCCCGGGCCTTGCCGCCGGCGACATGACGCATTCGTTCTCACTGCCGGCGTCCGACATCAAGCGCCTGATCGACCGCACGCAGTTCGCGATCTCGACCGAAGAGACCCGCTACTACCTCAACGGCATCTATCTGCACGCGGCCGGCAGCGCCAAGGCGGCGACCCTGCGCGGCGTTGCGACCGACGGTCACCGGCTGGCGCAGATCGACCTCGCGCTGCCCAAGGGCGCAACCGGCATGCCCGGCGTGATCGTCCCGCGCAAGACGGTCGGCGAGGTGCAGCGGCTGATCGAGGGCGACGACGCCGAGATCTCGATCGAGCTGTCGGACGGCAAGATCCGCTTTACGCTCGGCAATGTGGTGCTGACCTCGAAGCTGATCGACGGCACCTTCCCGGACTACGGCCGCGTCATTCCGCAGAACAACGACAAGGAACTCGTCGTCGACAAGAAGGATTTCGAGGCCGCCGTCGACCGCGTCTCGACGATTTCCAGCGAACGCGGCCGCGCGGTGAAGCTCGCACTGTCCGCGGGCAAGCTGGTGCTCTCGGTCACCAACCCGGATTCCGGCAGCGCCACCGAGGAGCTCGAGGTCGAGTACGCCTCCGACGCGCTCGATATCGGCTTCAACTCGCGCTATCTGCTCGACATCGCCGCCCAGATTGAAGGCGAGGTCGCAGTGCTGAAGCTCGCCGATCCCGGCTCGCCGACCCTTGTGCAGGACCGCGACAGCAAGGGCGCGCTCTACGTGCTGATGCCGATGCGGGTGTGATTCCTCCTTCTCGTCATGGCCGGGCTTGACCCGGCCATCCATCGAGCAAGAGATGACCTATTGGGTGTACATCCTCGCCAGCAAGCCCGGTGGAACCCTTTACGTCGGTGTAACCAATAATCTGGTCCGGCGCGTCTACGAGCATCGCGAAGGTCTGGCCGAGGGCTTTACCAAGAAGTACGGCATCAAGACGCTCGTCTATTTTGAGGCACACGAGACGATTGCCGCCGCACTTCAGCGCGAGAAGAATATCAAGCACTGGTCGCGTGAGTGGAAGATCGATCTGATCGTTGCCGGCAATCCCGACTGGCGAGACTTATATGATGAAATTGTCCGCTGACGCGGACGATGGATTGCCGGGTCAAGCCCGGCAATGACAAGGTAACATGACCCCGTCCCGCATTCATCGCCTGTCGCTGACGCATTTCCGCAATTACCGGACGGCGACGCTGCAGGTCGCCGGCGACATGGTGGTGCTGGTCGGGCCGAACGGCGCCGGCAAGACCAATTGCATGGAAGCGGTCTCGTTCCTGTCGCCGGGCCGCGGCCTGCGCCGCGCGACGCTGGAGGACATCGCCGACAACCAGGGCGACGGCTCCTGGGCGGTCTCCGCCGAAGTCGAGGGCGCGCTCGGCCTTGCGACGCTCGGCACCGGTATCGATCCGCCGACCGGCGACGCCGGCAGCGCGAGGCGCTGCCGCATCGACCGCGAACCGGTGGGGTCCGCAACCGCGTTCGGCGATCATCTGCGCATCGTGTGGCTGACGCCGGCGATGGACGGCCTGTTCATGGGCGCCGCCTCGGAACGGCGGCGCTTCTTCGACCGCCTGGTGCTGGCGATCGATTCCGAGCATTCCAGCCGCGTCTCCGCGCTGGAGCGATCGCTGCGCTCGCGCAACCGGCTGCTCGAGGTGCGCAACTATGACGACCATTGGTGTGATGCGATCGAGCGCGAGACCGCCGAGCTTGCGGTCGCGGTCGCCGCATCACGCGGCCAGACCGCCGCCAAGCTCGCCGTGATGCTGCGCGAGCGCGGCGCGGCCTCGGCCTTCCCCTCCGCCGAGATCATGCTCGACGGCTGGATGGAGAATGCGCTGCTGCAGGAGCCTGCAACGGCGGTGGAGGACCGCTACCGCGAGATCCTGCGCGCCAGCCGGCCGCGCGATGCCGCCGCCGGGCGCACGCTCGACGGCCCGCATCTGACCGATCTGCAGGTGGTCTACGCGCCGAAGAACATGCCGGCGCGTGACGCCTCGACCGGCGAGCAGAAGGCGCTCCTGATCGGGCTGGTGCTGGCGCACGCCACGATGGTCGCGGAGATGACCGGCATCGTGCCGCTGCTGCTGCTCGACGAGGTCGTCGCCCATCTCGATCCGAACCGCCGCAAGGCGCTGTTCGACGAGCTCGCCAAGCTCGGCGCGCAGGTCTGGATGACCGGCGCCGATCCCGCGGCGTTCGTCGACATCGGCCCTCGGGGAGAGATTTTCGACGTCGAATCCGGCCGCGCCACACGGCGCGGCTGAGGGTGCGGAATCTGCTCCGAGAGGGGCCCGAATCCGCCTTCGAATCGGGCTTTTCGAGATGGCCGGAATCGGCCTTTGAAAGCCTTGAAACAGGCCTAAAAAATCCTATTTATTCAATAGTTTGTAGATGGAGACTTTGCGCTAGGCGCAACCCCTCTTTCATGGCACAAATAGCGGAATCAGCGCCTCATATTGCGCAGCTGATTCGGATATCCTCGAAGGCCTCACATGACTGAACCTGCCCGGCAGACCCCTGCCGAATCTGAGCATCCCGTTCCGGCCGAATATGGCGCGGAATCGATCCGGGTGCTGAAGGGCCTCGACGCCGTCCGCAAGCGCCCCGGCATGTATATCGGCGACACCGACGACGGTTCCGGCCTGCACCACATGGTCTACGAGGTCGTCGACAATGCGATCGACGAGGCGCTGGCGGGCCACGCCAGCCGCGTCCTGGTCACCCTCAACGCCGACAATTCCGTCACCGTGTACGACGACGGACGCGGCATACCGGTCGGCATCCACAAGGAAGAGGGCGTCTCGGCAGCCGAGGTCATCATGACCCAACTGCACGCCGGCGGAAAATTCGACCAGAACTCCTACAAGGTTTCCGGCGGCCTGCACGGCGTCGGCGTCTCCGTCGTCAACGCGCTCTCCAGCAAGCTCGCGCTGCGGATCTGGCGCGACGACAAGGAGCACTACATCGAATTCGCGCACGGCGATGCCGTGGCGCCGCTCAAAGTGGTCGGCGATGCCCCAGGCAAGCGCGGCACCGAGGTCACCTTCCTCGCCTCGGTCGAGACCTTCAAGAACATCGAATATGATTTCGCGACGCTCGAGCACCGGCTGCGCGAGCTCGCCTTCCTCAATTCCGGCGTCAACATCGTGCTCTCCGACATGCGTCACGCGGTCGAGAAGCGCGAGGAGATGCACTATTCCGGCGGCGTCGAGGAATTCGTCAAATATCTCGACCGCAACAAGAAGGCGATCGTGCCGGCACCGATCATGGTGCGTTCGGAAGCCAACGGCATCGGCGTCGAGGCGGCGCTGTGGTGGAACGACAGCTACCACGAGAACGTGCTGTGCTTCACCAACAACATCCCGCAGCGCGACGGCGGCACCCATCTGGCCGGCTTCCGCGGCGCGCTGACGCGCCAGGTCAACGGCTATGCCGAGGCCAATGCGAAGAAGGAAAAGATCGCGCTGACCGGCGACGATTGCCGCGAAGGCCTCACCGCGGTGCTGTCGGTGAAGGTGCCCGATCCGAAATTCTCGTCGCAGACCAAGGACAAGCTGGTGTCCTCGGAGGTTCGACCGGTGGTCGAGAACGTCCTGAACGAGGCGCTGGCCGCCTGGTTCGAGGAGAATCCGAAGGAAGCCAAGGAGATCGTCGGCAAGGTGATCCAGGCCGCCGCGGCCCGCGAGGCTGCGCGCAAGGCCCGCGAGCTGACCCGCAAGAATCCGCTCAGCGTCTCCTCGCTGCCCGGCAAGCTCGCCGACTGCCAGGAGAAGGACCCGGCCAAATCCGAACTGTTCATCGTCGAGGGCGACTCGGCAGGCGGCAGCGCCAAGCAGGGCCGTAACCGCGAATTCCAGGCGGTGCTGCCGCTGCGCGGCAAGATCCTCAATGTCGAGCGCGTCCGTCCCGACAAGATGCTGTCGTCCGAGCAGATCGGCACGCTGATCACCGCGCTCGGCACCGGCATCAGCGACGATTTCTCGGTCGACAAGCTGCGCTATCACAAGATCATCGTGATGACCGACGCCGACGTCGACGGCGCCCATATCCGCACGCTGCTGCTGACCTTCTTCTATCGTCAGATGCGCTCGATCATCGATGGCGGTTATCTCTATATCGCACAGCCGCCGCTCTATAAGGTCTCGCGCGGCAAGTCCGAGCAATACCTGAAGGACGAGCGCGCCCTCGAGGACTACCTGATCTCGACCGGGCTCGACGAATGCGTCTTCAAGCCGGCCTCCGGCGACGACCGCTCGGGCCGTGATCTGCTGTCGCTGGTCGAAGACGCCCGGGTCATCCGCTCGGTGCTGCGCAACCTGCATAGCCGCTATAATCGCGCCGTCATCGAGCAGGCCGCGATCGCGGGCGTGCTCAATCCCAGGATCACGAGCGATATCGCCACCGCCAATTCGGCGGCCGAATACATCGCCAAGCGGCTGGACGCCGTGGCCGAAGAGGTCGAGCGCGGCTGGATCGGCACCTTCACGGAAGGCCAGGGGTTCCAGTTCGAGCGCACCGTGCGCGGGGTCAGGGAATTCGCCGTGATCGACGACGCGTTTCTCGGCTCGGCCGACGCCCGCAAGCTCGATGAATACGCGACCGAACTGCAAGAGATCTACGTGCGCGCGGGCAAGCTGCGGCGCAAGGATGCCGAGCAGATCATCCACGGCCCGATCGACCTGTTCGAGGCCGTGACCGACGCCGCCCGCAAGGGCATCTCGCTGCAGCGCTACAAAGGTCTCGGCGAGATGAACCCGGAGCAGCTCTGGGAGACCACGCTGGACACCGAGGCGCGCTCGCTGCTGCAGGTGAAGATCAAGGAGGTCGACGAGGCCGACGATATCTTCACCAAGCTGATGGGCGACGTGGTCGAGCCGCGCCGTGAGTTCATCCAGGACAATTCGCTCAGCGCAACCATCGACATCTAGGTTCCGCGCACGGCCAAGCGGGTGTGCGCTTTTCGGCGCCGTCGCGGCGCTACCTTTCGTGTGGAAGCTGCGCCGCCAGTTGTGTTACGGTGCCGGATGGCCGTTGATTCCGTTGCGGAATTTCCAATGGCCCAGTCTGAATGATGCGTTAGGGGACATTCCGCGTGCCGCCGATCCAATACATCGTCGAAGGCGGCCGCCGCCTTTCGGGCACCATCGAGCCGTCGGGCAACAAGAACTCCGCGCTGCCGATCATCGCCGCGGCACTGCTCACCGAGCACCCGGTCACGCTGACCAACGTGCCGCGCATCCGCGACACCGAAACGCTGGTCGAATTGTGCCGCTCGGTCGGCGCCACCGCCGAATGGACCGAGCGCAACACGCTGCAGATTCATGCCAAGGAGATCCGCGCCGCCGATCTCGATCCGGCGCTATGCGCGCGCATCCGCGCCTCGATCCTGCTCGCAGGCCCGCTGCTCGCCCGCTGCGGCGAGGTCGCGCTGCCGCCGCCCGGCGGCGACGTGATCGGCCGCCGCCGGCTCGACACGCACTTCCTGGCCTTCGAGCAGCTCGGCGCCACCGTCACCGCGACGCACCGGCTCGAATTCCGCGCCACGCGGCTGAAGGGCGCCGACGTGTTCCTCGACGAGCCCAGCGTCACCGCGACGGAGAACGCGCTGGTCGCCGCGGTCGCCGCCCGCGGCACCACCTATCTGCGCAACGCGGCCTCCGAGCCGCATGTGCAGGACCTCGCCAATTTCCTGATCGCGCTCGGCGCCAGGATCGAAGGTGTCGGCACCAACACCATCATCGTGCACGGGCCGGCAACGCTCGGCAGCACGACTTTCGCGATCCAGCCCGACCATATCGAGGTCGGATCGCTGATCGGGCTCGCCGCGGTGACCCGCTCGCCGCTGCGCATCGCGCGCGCCGGCGTCGAGCATCTGCGCTCGATCCGGATGGGCTTTGAGCGGCTCGGCATCGTCTGCGGCATCGAGGGCGACGACCTCGTCGTACCGTCCGGCCAGACCATGAAGATCCAGGACGATTTCGGCGGCCATGTGCCGAAGCTCGAGGACCAGCCCTGGCCGGCCTTCCCGGCCGACCTGATGTCGATCGCGATCGTCACCGCGACGCAGTGCGACGGCGTCATCCTGATGCACGAGAAGATGTTCGAATCCCGGATGTTCTTCGTCGACAACCTGATCGCGATGGGTGGCCGCATCGTGCTGTGCGACCCGCACCGCGCGATCGTCGCCGGCCCCAGCCGGCTGCGCGGCGCGCCGATGAACTCGCCCGACATCCGGGCCGGTATGGCGATGCTGCTGGCCGCGGTGTGTGCCGAGGGCACCTCCACCATCAACAACGCCGACCAGATCGAGCGCGGCTATGAGCGGATCGATGAGCGGCTCAACGCCCTCGGCGCCAAGATCAAGCGGATTCCCGCGCGATCGTGATTCCCTGCGGCAGCTTGGCCATCCTTCCGGCCGGTTTGCCGTGCTAAGCGTGCCGTCATGACCTGCATCGACAAGATCGACCCGGCCGCGCCGAACGCGGCCGTTGTCGTCCCTCGCAACCTGCTCACGGCCGAGCTCGCGGAAACGCTGAAGCTCGCGGTGCCGCTCGCGCTGACGCAGCTCGGGCAGATCGCGATGATGACGACCGATCTCGCCTTCATCGGCCGGCTCGGCAGCGAAAACGTCGCCGCCGCGGCGCTGGCGCACACCGTGTATTTCGTCAGCTTCACCATCGGCATGGGCATGATGTCGGCGGTCTCGCCCCTGGCCGCGCAGGCGTTCGGCGCGCGCAACCCGCGCGTGATGCGGCGCGCGCTCCGCGTCGGCCTATGGGCCGGCTTCTTCATGGTGCTGCCGCTGATGGCGCTGCCGTTCCAGGGCGAGCGCATCCTGCTTATGCTCGGCCAGACCCAGGCCACCGCGCATCTGGCGCAGCAGTATCTGTTCGGTCTCGCCTGGGGCATCCTGCCGGCGCTGTGGTTCATCGCGCTCCGCGGCTTCATGAGCGCGGTGAACCGGCCGGAGCCGGTGCTATGGATCACGCTCGCGGCGATCCCGGCCAATGCGCTGATGGTCTACCTGTTGCTCTACGGCAAATGGGGCATGCCCGAACTCGGCATGTTCGGCGCCGGGCTTGCGACCACGATCGTCAATCTCGGCACCTTCCTTGCCGGCGTGTGGTTCGCGGCGCGCCGCCGCCCGTTCCGCAAGTACCACGTATTCAGCCGCGTCTGGCGCATCGACTGGCCGCTGATGGGCAAGCTGGTCGCCGTCGGCGCGCCGATCTCGATCGCCTTCCTGCTGGAATACGGCCTATTCGGTGCGGCCGGCCTGCTGATGGGGCTGATCAGCACCACGGCGCTGGCCGCGCACCAGATCGCGCTGCAGATCGCGGCGATCCTGTTCATGGTGCCGTTCGGCGTCAGCATGGCCGCTACCGTGCGGGTCGGCCAGGCCGTCGGCCGCCGCGATACCGACGCGGTGCAGCGCGCCGGCTTTGTCGCGATCGCGCTCAGCGGCATCTTCATGAGCATCATGACGTTCGCGGTGATCCTGGCCCGCTTCGAGATCGCGGCGCTGTTCCTCGGCGAGGCCTCCGATACCACCGCGCAGCTCACCGCGGCGCTGCTGTTGATTGGCGCGACCTTCTTCATCGCCGACGGCATCCAGACCACCACCGCGGGCGCGCTGCGCGGCATGAACGACACCCAGGTGCCGCTGCTGTTTGCCGTCATCAGCTATTGGCTGATCGGCTTCGCGTCGGCCTCAGCGCTCGCCTTCTGGGTCAAGCTCGACGCCGCCGGTGTCTGGATCGGGCTGTCGCTCGGGACGGCGGTCTATGCGACCCTCCTTGTCTTGCGTTTCCGCCTGCTGGCACGCAGACTGGGCAAATGAGGGTCGACGAGGTCACGCCGAACGTGGATTCCGCCGCGCTGCTCGCTGGCGCGCAGTTCGTCGACGCGTTCCGCATCGCGACCGCGCGCCCCGACCTCGATGCGCGGCACGCCGCCGAGGCGATGGTGGCGCGGCAGCCGCGCTGGATCGAATGGCTGCTTGCCCTGCGTAATTTCATCGTCGCGCCGCTTGGCCTGAAAACCTCGGGCGCAGCCGACGGCGCGACACGCGACATGATCGGGATCTTTCCGGTGGTCAGTGAGACGCCGGAGCGGCTGGTCGCGGGCTTCAACGACAAGCATCTCGACTTCAGGCTCGTCGTCGACGTCGCCTCCGCGGGAGCTGTGCGCAGCATCACCGCGACCACGCTGGTGCTGACCCACAACTGGTTCGGGCGCGCCTATCTCGCGGTAATCCTGCCGTTCCACCGCCTGATCGTGCCCGCGATGCTGCGCAAGGCCGGAGGCTGAACTACTACTCGATCTCAAGCCGGGCTCTTCTCCGGCGTGTCGGCGACGATCTTCTCGGAGGCCTCGGCGTTGGTACACCAATTGCCGTGGCAGCGCTTGAGGTCGTTGAGATTCTGCCGCATCTGGTCGAGCGAGAAGCCAAGCGCATAGAAGCGCTCGGCGGCATCGACCGGCAGGCCACGGATCAGCCCATCCCTTCGCACCGCGGCGACCTCCTCGCTATACGCATGCAGCGCGGCATCGACCGGCACCATGTCGGCCGGGCCGCTGCCGGCGCGCAACGCGGTCGCGACCGCCACCATGTAAGTCACGATCGCCTTGCTGACGTCGGCCAATGGCCGCGCCAGCCTCGCCTGGATATCGGCCGGCAGCGGCACCACACAGGCGCGCCCGATCATCACGACGTCGTGCCGCAGCCGCTGGATGGTTCGCAGCAACGGCCCGGTGTCCGGTCCCGACGACAGATGCATCGAGCGCTCGCGCTCGGCCTCAAGGCCGGTCGCGTGCAGATTGCTCACCGCGGTGCCGATGCCGTCCTGGATCCGGTGCAGCGCGTCGTTGTCGAGGCCGCGGGTCAGGCCGGCGAGCAATTCGGCGAACGCCGCCGACAGCAGCTCCAGCAGGTTCGATGCATTGACCCTGATCTGACTGACCGCGCGCGACGGCAGCACCAGGAACGAGATCAAAAGCCCGGTGAGCGCGCCGACCGTCACCTCGAGGACGCGGTCGATCGCGGAATCCAGCGGGTTGGAGTGATGCATCGTCGGCAGCAGCAGCACGATCACTGCCGTCACGGTCGCAGAGTTCAGACTCGGATTGAGCGCGGCGATGAAGGCCAGCGGCACGATCGCCAGCACCAGCAGCGCCAGCAGGCTGCCCTCGCCGGAATGCGGGATCAGCACCGCGATCGCGCCGCCATAGACGGCGCCGCCGATGGTACCGAGCATGTAGTCGCGGCTGGCCTTCAGCGAGCGGCCGACGCTCATCTGGGTCACGATCAGCGAGGTCAGCACCGCCCAGAGCGGCAGCATCAGGTTGAACGCCAGCGCGATGGTATAGGCCGCCACGCCGGCGGACGCGATCCGGACCGCCAGCGCCAGCTGCGTCTTGCGAGCCCAGAGCTGGTCGAACATGCGTTTTGCGAAGGTCCTCATGCACCGTGATCCGCAATCAAAGGAAAGGCCCGTGTTACATGACTTGAAGCTAACCGATTTGGAGCATGGCAGCTGCCCGCGGCGGCAAGGTGGCTTGAAAGGCCTGACCTGCCCGCCTACCCTGCGCCGCAAAATTGAGGAAACACGATGGCCCACGAAACCGCAACGCTCGCCGCCTATGTCGCCGACCTGAAATATTCCGACATTCCGCCGGAGGTGCTGGAGCGAGCCAAGGTTTTGACGCTGGATTTCCTCGGCAGCACCATCCGCGCCCGGCGCGATGCGGAATCGACGCCGTCGCTGATGAAGATGCTGGAGGCGCTGGCGCTCGACGGCAAGGGCGAAGCCACCGTATTCGGCGACACCAAGACCTGGACCCCGGCGGTCGCGGCGCTGCTCAACGGCGCGCTCGGCCATTCGCTCGATTTCGACGACACCCACGCCGATTCTTCGCTGCATCCGAGCGCACCGGTGGTGCCCGCCGCGTTCGCGGTCGGCGAGATGGTCGGCGCCTCCGGCCGCGACGTGCTGACCGCGATCGTCGCCGGCTATGAAGTGTGCTGCCGGCTCGGCAACGCGCTGGACCCGACCTCGCATTACGCCCGCGGCTTCCATCCGACCGCGACCGCCGGCACCTATGGCGCCGCCGCGGCGGCAGCCAAGCTGTTCGCCCTGTCGAAGGATCAGATCATTTCTGCGTTCGGCGTCTCCGGCAGCCAGGCCGCGGGCTCGCTGCAATTCCTGGTCAACGGCGCCTGGAACAAGCGCTACCAGGTCGGCGCCGCCGCGATGAACGGCGTGATCGCCGCGACCCTGGCGCGCAACGACTTCATCGGCTCGAGCGAGTCGGTCGAAGGCAAACACGGCCTTCTGGTCGGCTATACCGATGACGCTCATCCGGACAAGGCGGTGGCGGACTTGGGCCACACCTATGAGACGCTGAAGATCGGCGTGAAGCCGTATCCGAGCTGCCGCTACACCCACGCCGCGATCGACGCGCTGATCGCGATGCGGCGCGAGCACAATCTGACGCCGGACCAGATCAGGAAGGTCGAAATCGGTCTGCACCGCAACGGCATCACGCTGACCGGCGACGCCGCCACCAAGCGCCACCCGACCTCGGTGGTCGGCGGCCAGTTCTCGATGTTCTTCACCGGCGCGATCGCGCTCGACCAGGGCCATTTCGGCTGGGACGATTACGACCGGCTGGGCGACAAGGCCATCGACGCGCTCGCCGACAAGTTCGACGTGGTGCAGGACGACCGGCTCGAGGTCGGCCGCACCCATCCGTTCGGCGCCCGCGTCTCGATCACGACAGATGACGGCACCCATGAGCGCCTCTACGCCGATCCCTCCGGCGAGCCGACCTCTTTCCCCGACGCAAAGGCGATGCAGCAGAAATTCCTGACGCTGGCCCGCCCGGTGCTCGACAAGCGGGCCGACCAGCTCGCCGACGCCATCCTGACGCTGGAACGCTTCGATCGCGTGGAGAAGGCAACGCAGCTGGGAAGGCAGTAGGCGGGGCGTTCGAGGCGCAGGCTGCACGCCACGCCCACAGCTGTCGTCCTGGCGAAAGCCAGGACCCATAACCACCGCATTTGATCATGAACGGGATCGTGGCCCCAGCGTCGCGCAACAAGTCTCATTTGGGGTAATGGGTCCCGGCCTTCGCCGGGACGACGACGGCGGGGATGCGTCGTAATTCAAGAAGTCAAACAGCGCGGTGTCATCGCCCGCGTGGCGAAATGGATTCCGGGCTCATGCTTCGCATGCCCTGGAATGACGGCGCGTCCTACTCCGCTCCATCGATAATCACAAAATCCCCCTCCGAGTATTTCTGCCGGATCGCCTTCGCGGCCTGATATTCAGGGCAGGTGTAGCATTCCATCGCGGTGGCGCGGTCCCTGAATTCGATGACGAAGTTGCGCTGGCGCGTTGCGCCTTCCATCACGTCATAGGGGCCGTTGCGCACGATGAAATTGGCGCCGTACTTTTCGAACACCGGCATCGCGACGGCGAGATATTCGGGATAGCGGGCTTCATCGTGAACCGTGACGTGCACGATCCAGTAGGCTTTCGGCATGATGGTCTCCGGTTGACGCGTGCTTCAAGAAACTATGGCGCGCCTCCTCGCGAGATGCGCCACAGCATCAGAAAATTCCGGAGGCCGAGATTCAATTCACGATCGCGCGGGTGTTGTGTGACATGCCGGTCAATTGCCGCCCGCGAGCCGCGCACTTGCAGACGTCGCTGTGACGACGTCACGGACCAGATCGAACACACCGTCCGCCTCGGGCGGCATGTTCGGCGAGCGGCCGAGCCGGACGATGACGAGGTGCTGCGACGGCACGATAATCACATACTGCCCGATCGTGCCCTTGGCGAAGAAGGCATCGCGCGGCCAACCGTGCTCGACACGGTAGTGGGCGCCAAAGCTCTCGCCGAGATTGGTCCAGAAGCCCGCGCCATAGCCGACCCAGGCATTCGGCGTCGGCGATGCCGAGTACTTCACCCAGCCCTCTGGCAGGATGCGCTTGCCGCCAACCACGCCGTCATTGAGATAGAGCTGACCCAAGCGCGCCCAGTCGCGCGCGCTCGCCATCATCGCGCCCGATCCTTCCGGCGTGCCCGCAGCATCGAACTGCATCACGACATTGCGCATGCCGAGCGGTCCGAACAGCTCCTCACGCGCGAAGCGCATCACATCAGTCGCATGCCCGCCGGCGGCGTTGCGGATCAGGTGCGAGAGGATCAGGTAGTTGCCGTCGTGATAGTTCCAGACCCGGCCGGGCGCGCTCTCCAGCGGAGCGCTCTCGGCGAAGGCGGCCATATCCGATTCCATGAACTTCATGCGGTTGACCGGCTCGAGCACGGATGCCAGCGACGCCTGCAGCGAGCTGCCGAGCGCAAGCCCTGCGGTGTGGCGCAACAGCTCGTCGACCGTGATCGCGTGGCGCGGATCGTCGGGATTCCGCCAGGCCGCGATCGGGACCGGCTGGTCGCGCGTCAGCCTGCCCTCGCGGACGAGGATTCCGATCAGGGCCGAGATCGCCGACTTGCTCATGGAGAAGCCGAGCAGCGGCGTGTCGATGCCGATGCCGTTGGCGTAGCGCTCGGCGACGATGCGGCCATCCTTCATCACGACGACAGCGCGGGTGCGGCGGAACGGCGGCTCGGCCGGCTCGGCAAAGGCGCGGTCGAGCGCAGCCGCAAGCTGCGGGGTCTGCGGCGGGACGAGCTCCGGACCCGCGATCTCGGGCAGCAGCGCGGCCTGCCGCTCGGCGGACGGCAGCGCAGTCCCGGCCAGCGTCTCGCCATGTTCGAGCGTGCAGCCCATGCCCTCGCGATAGACCGCATGGCTGCGGCCAAGCCCGAACAGCGTCACGGTGACGTCCTTGCGGTCGAGGTCGACCTCGGTGTCCATCGCCCAGGTGATCAGGCCGGCCCCCGGCATCGCGTCAGTGGTCTCGGTCAGGTTTCGCCTGGGGTCGAGCCCGCTGACGAAGGTCTCCGAGCAGATCGCATTGGCGACAAAGCCGGTCGCGACCTCAGGCACATCGCGGGCGCGGGCGGCGGACAGCGCCAACGCACCGAAGGCGGTGGTGGCGGCGAGAATGAGAAAGAGCTTTCGACGGGTCACGGGATCCTCCGGCTATGACGCGATGGGCATGGCCGGGATCAGGCCGCAGGGGGTGGGATAGCGCTCGCCGGATTCGGAAATCGGGCTGGCCGAGGATTGGAGGCGACTGGTCGATTCTGGAATTCTACAGCGATTACAAGGGCCTGTAATCGCGACGCCTCCTACCTTCTCCCTTTGTGGGAGAAGGTGGCGCGGACGAAGTCCGCGACGGATGAGGGGTCTCTATCCGAGGAGACAAACCCCTCACCCGGCTTCGATGCTACCGCATCGAATCCACCCTCTCCCACAAGGGGAGAGGGTGCAGCGGTATCCGCCGCAAGCAGGACATCTACACCGCGCTTGCCTTCAGCTTCCTGTACTCCGTCGGCGTCACGCCGGTGGTCGCCTTGAAGGCGCGGTTGAAGGGGCCGAGCGACTGGAAGCCGGCGTCCATGGCGATGGTGATGACCGGGACTTCGGCTTGGGAGGGATCGGCGAGCGCCGCCTTGGCCTCCTCGATCCGGTGGTTGTTCAAGAAGACATTGAAGTTGCGGTAGCCGAGCCGCTGGTTGATCAGCCGTCGGAGACGATATTCGGGGATTTTCAACCGGGTCGCCAGCGTGCCGATCGTGACGTTGTCGTGGCGATAGATGCGCTCGTCCGCCATCAGCCGCATCAGGGCATCGACCAGCTTGCGGTCGGCCGCCTCCTCAGCCGCGGCCGGCTTCGTCAGCACGACGGCTTCCGCCGGCACCGTGAACAGGTCGGCGCCGTCGACGCGCATCATCGCCCAGGTGATTGCGGCCACGATGGCGGTGAGCACGGCCGCGTTCACCAAGTTGGCCCATTCCACGGTCACGCGGCTGCCGGCATAGGCAATCTGAAGCAGCGCATTGAATCCGCCGTACAGCGCAGACGCGGCGACGATGAAGACGCGGACACGTCGGCGACGCTCGACCAGATCCGCCGACCACGATCCGATGGTTTGCGCCACCGCGAGCGCAACGAAGACGAGCGTGAGCGAATTGACCATGATGATCGCGATCTGCGCGTGACCGGCGGGTGCAATCCACATGCAACTGACGAAGCTGTAGGCCACGACCGCGGCCCAGATCAGGCCGTGCCACCAGCGCAGCACAAACGCGTCATCGAACAGCGCGCGCGTGAACAGCCAGAACACCACGATATCGCCGGTCGAGAGCGCGATCAGTGGCGCATGCCAGTCCGAGACCGGCGGCCCGGCACCGATCGACGCAGTCACCGCATGCGCGGCCGAACCGAGCGCGAAAGCGGCCGCAAGGCGCCCGGAAAGCGCCTTACGAAAATCAGTCAGCAGCAAGACGGCAAGCACCAGCAGCAGCGCCACGCTGGCGCTGCGCAGGCAGAGTTCAAGTGCGGCCCAATCTGAAGCAGCCGATGTCATCGCCGAACAATCGTCGGTCGGACATGGTTTTTCAAGATGGCTCACGCTGCCAGCGCTGGCGCGACGTAACCCAGATATCGACCACATCGCCCTCGAGCCTGCCCGGCCCCTCGTTCACGGCACCGAGTCGCCGCGCCACCGCCTGCGAGGCGACGTTGGCCGGATCGATGCAATGGATGATGCGGTCGACCGTGAAGTTGTCGAATACCCAATCGATCGCGGCCCGCGCCGCCTCCACCGCGTAGCCCTTGCCGCGGTGCTCTTTGGCAATGCCCCAGCCGACCTCGAAGCCCGGCCATTCCGGCGGATAATACGGGCCGACGCGCCCGATGTAGTGGGCGGAAGACTTCTCCTCCACCGCGAACATGCCGAAGCCGTATAGCGCCCAGTGGCCCGAGATGACGGCGGCATTGCGCCAGCCCTTCAGCGCCGACGTGACCGGCTGATGATCCGGCGTGATGAAGCGCGCCGTCTCGGGATCGGACAGCATTTTCGTGTTCTCAACAACATCGGATGCGCGCCACGGCCGCAGGATGAGCCGCGCGGTCTCGATCACGGGACCATCGACCTGCAGCAGTCTTGCGCCTGGCTTGATCAGAGAAACCATCGGCACCTCCGGTTTCCAAGATTACGCTGTTATCACGCGCGCGCACGCGCCAGAAGTAGTTCTGTCGTCCCTGCGAAAGCAGGGACCCATAACCACAGGGCTTCGTTGTTAGACGAAGCCCTGGCCACAGCCCTGCTCCATCACCGCGCCCTGTGGTTATGGGTCCCGGCTCGCGCTTCGCTTGGCCGGGACGACAATTGGAGTATCATCGCTACACTACTGTAAGGAGTCCGACATGAGCTGGCAGCCCTCGACCGATCCCGAACTCGGCGATCCCAAGACCTGCGACGCGCTGGATCTGATCATCGTGCCGCGCACCCGCGATCTCGGCGACGGCTTTGCGGTGCGCCGCGCGCTGCCGCACGGCAAGCGCCAGATGGTGGGACCCTTCATCTTCTTCGACCATTTCGGGCCGGTGCAGTATCTCGCCGGCAAGGGCATGGACGTGCGGCCGCATCCGCATATCGGGCTCGCCACCGTCACCTATCTGTTCGACGGCAGCATCATGCACCGCGACAGCGAGGGCAACATCCAGGAGATCCAGCCCGGCGCGATGAACCTGATGACCGCAGGCCGCGGCATCGCGCATTCCGAGCGCACCCCCGACGTGCAGCGCCGCGACGGCCAGAAGATGCTGGGCCTGCAAAGCTGGATCGCGCTGCCGGCGGGCAAGGAGGAGATCGCGCCGTCGTTCCAGCATTATGGCGCCGGCGATCTGCCGATGATCTCCGAGCGCGACTTCACCGCGCGCATCATCGCCGGCTCGGCGTTCGGCATCACCTCACCGGTCAGCATGGTCTCGCCCTGGTTCTACACCGAGGTGACCGCGAAGGCCGGCACCTCAGTGCCGCTCGACCCCGATCACGAGGAACGCGCGATCTACCTCGTCGACGGCGAGGTCGAGATCGCGGGCGACCGCCACGAGGGGCCGAGGCTCCTGATCTTCCGGCCCGGCGACCGCATCACCGTCAAGACGCTGCGGCCGACCCGCATGATGTTCCTCGGCGGCGACGCGCTGGAGGGGCCGCGCCACATCTGGTGGAATTTCGTCTCGTCCTCGAAGGAGCGGATCGAGCAGGCCAAACAGGACTGGAAAACCGGCCGTTTCGCGCAGGTTCCGCACGAACACGAGTTCATTCCGCTGCCGGAGTGAGCTATTTCCTGTGATAACCTCGAACGCCCGCACGGCCGTGTGCGGGCGCTCGTCTTTGAAGGCCACCTAGAGAGATCACGCCATGACCGCGATGCTATCCAGCGATTTGCCCCTGCCCAGGATCGGCCGCGGCAAGGTGCGCGATATCTACGCCGTCGGCGACGATCGCGTGTTGCTGCTGACCACCGATCGCATCTCGGCATTCGACGTGGTGATGGCGGAAACCATTCCGATGAAGGGCGCGGTGCTGACCCAGATCAGCGCCTGGTGGTTCCGGCAGCTCGAGGGCACCGTGCCGCATCACATGATCAGCGCCGATGCCGACGAGATCATCCGCGCGGTGCCTGAACTGAAGGATCATCGCGCCGACATCCTCGGCCGCGCGATGCTGTGCAAGCGCACCACCGTGTTCCCGATCGAATGCGTGATCCGCGGCTACATCTCCGGCTCGGCGTGGAAGGAATACGCGGCCGATGGCACGCTTGCCGGCGAGAAGCTGCCGGCGGGCCTGGTCGAGAGCCAGAAGCTCGAGCCCGCGATCTTCAGCCCGGCGACCAAGGCCGAGGCCGGCCATGACGAGAACATCACGATTAAGCGGGTGCGCGAGATCGTCGGTGCCGACGTCGCCGCGACGCTGGAGAAGATGGCGCGCGACGTCTACGGTTATGGCGAGCAGACCAGCCGCGCCCGCGGCATCATCATCGCCGACACCAAATTCGAGTTCGGTCGCGACAAGGACGGCCACATCATCCTGATCGACGAGGTGATGACGCCGGATTCGTCGCGGTTCTGGGCGGTCGATGCCTACAAGCCCGGCCAGTCGCAGCCGAGCTTCGACAAGCAGCCACTGCGCGACTATCTCGACGTCGAGCGCCGCGCCGGTCGCTGGAACGGCGACGCGCCGGCCCCGCCGCTGCCGGCCAGCGTGGTGGATGCGACGAGCAAGCGGTATCTGGAAGCGTATCGCCGCGTGACGGGAAGCGAGCTGAAGGTTTAGCTGCACCGTCGGCGCGTTCGCTCTTTCACCGTCACCCTGAGGAGGCCGCAACGCGGCCGTCTCGAAGGGTCGACGGCCCGGCTGGTGGCCGTCCATCCTTCGAGGCTCGCTCCGCTCGCACCTCAGGATGACGGGGAATGAGCGGTGCACGCTTCGCTTTGCCCACCCTGCGGAATTGCGCTGTCTGTCGTGGGATTGCACCGAACTCACCTCTGAGCCACTCTCCGGCACAACAAGAACAGCCCTGGGAGCGCCCCATGTCCGATGCCGATACCGTGCTCGTCGAGCGCGACGGTCCTGTCACCATCATCTCGATCAACCGTCCGCACAACCGCAACGCCGTCGATGGCGCCACCGCGCGCAAGCTGTATGACGCGTTTCTCGCCTTCGATGCGGATGCGAGCGCATCCGTCGCGGTGTTCACCGGCACCGGCGGCTATTTCTGCGCCGGCGCCGATCTGAAGGCGGTGGCGGCGGGCGATCCCGAGAAGAAGCGCGAGGTCGGCGGCCACAACACGATCGCGCCGATGGGACCGAGCCGGCTGCGGCTTTCGAAGCCGGTGGTCGCCGCGATCGAAGGCTTTGCGGTCGCCGGCGGCATGGAGCTCGCGCTGTGGGCCGACATGCGCGTCGTGGCCGAGGACGCAACCTTCGGCGTGTTCTGCCGCCGCTTCGGCGTGCCGCTGATCGATCTCGGCACCATCCGCCTGCCGCGACTGATCGGCCATTCGCAGGCGATCGACCTGATCCTCACCGGACGCCCGGTTGCCGGGCCCGAGGCGCATCGCATGGGGCTCGCGAACCGGCTGGTGCCGAAGGGCGAGACGCGCGCGCACGCCATCTCGCTCGCCAAGGACATCGCGAGATTCCCGCAGAACTGCCTGCGCGCCGACCGGCTGTCGGCGCTGCGGCAGTGGGACCTCGACGAGGAAGAGGCAATCAGGAACGAGATGCGCGGCGGGCTCGACGTGATAGCGTCAGGCGAAACGCTGTCGGGCGCGGCGCGCTTTGCCTCCGGCGTCGGCCGTCACGGCGCCTTCGGCAGTGAGAGCGGCCACGGCTGAAGATTATGTCTCGCTAGCCTTCTCCTTTTCCTGAAAGGGGGAAGGTCGGGATGGGGTGAGCCGCAGGCGATGCCGTATGCGGAGAGAGCTGATCCCCACCCGCTTGCTCTGACGAGCAAAGCGACCTCCCCTTTTCAGGGGAAGGTAATGCGGAGAGACTCCGGATTTCGCTTCGCTTCATTCGGGCTACGAAGGCGAGAACTACAGCGACCCGCGGCTTTCGCTCGCCGCAAGCTGACCCATCAGCGCCTTGTCGTCATAGCGCGCGAGCGAAAGGCTGCGGGCGAAGACTGGCACGGGCGCGCCGACCACAGCGCGGGCGCAGAGGTCGCCGGTGGCGCGGGCGCCCATCGTGCCGTAGCCCGACAGCGCGGTGGCGAGGAACACGCTTGGCGTCTTCGCCGCCCCGATCAGTGGCCAATTCTCTCTCGTCATCGGATAGTAGCCGCCGTAATGCACGCGGTCGCGCGGTAGCGCGCCGAGATAGTGCGCGAGCTTTGGCTGCAGCCGGCTCGCCGCGCGCAGCACGACTTCGGGGAAATAGGGATTCAGTTCCGGCTCGCGAACCGGCTCGGTGATCTGTTCCGCGTTGAACGCCCAGCCGAGCTTGATCCACTCGCCGTGATCGCCGCCGTCGGGCCGGCAATGGATGCTGCCCGGCATGCCCCCACCCCAACCGTCTCCCCGCAAGAACGGGGAGAGGGTGCGCAGCGGCAGTTGCCGTCACGATACGGCCTAATCTCGCTACACTCTCAAAGGTAATGACGGCGATCAGACGCCGGCCATCATCACGTATTTGATCTCGACATATTCATCCATGCCGTGGCGCGAGCCTTCGCGGCCGAGGCCCGATTCCTTGACGCCGCCGAACGGCGCCACTTCGGTCGTGATCAGGCCGGAGTTGACGCCGACCATGCCCGACTCCAGCGCCTCGGCGACGCGCCAGACGCGGCCGATGTCGCGCGAATAGAAGTAGGAGGCGAGGCCGAACGGCGAGGCATTGCACATCGCGATCACGTCGGCCTCGTCCTTGAAGCGGATCACCGGCGCGAGCGGGCCAAAGGTCTCTTCGTGCGAGACCAGCGCGTCCGGCCGCACATCCGACAGCACCGTCGGCTCGAAGAAGCTGCGGCCGAGCGACGAGCGCTTGCCGCCGGTCACGATCTTGGCGCCGCCCTTGACAGCGTCGGCGATGTGCCGCTCGACCTTCTCGATCGCTTCCATGTTGATCAGCGGCCCCTGCGTCACGCCCTGCTCCGTGCCGTCGCCGATCTTCATCTCCGCGACCTTCTTCGACAGCTTCGCGACGAACGCGTCGTAGATCTTGTCCTGGGCATAGAGACGGTTGGCGCAGACGCAGGTCTGGCCCATGTTGCGATACTTCGAAACGATGGCGCCTTCGACCGCGGCATCGATGTCGGCATCGTCGAACACCACGAACGGCGCGTTGCCGCCGAGCTCGAGGCCGAGCTTCTTCACGCCGACCGACGCCTGCCGGTACAGGATCTTGCCGACCTCGGTCGAGCCGGTGAAGCCGACGAAGCGCACCGCCGGATGCTCGCACAGCACCTTGCCGATCGGCGGCGCATCACCGGTGATGATGTTGAACACGCCCTTCGGCACGCCGGCCTTCTCGGCCAGCGCAACCAGCGCGAGCGCGGACAGCGGCGTCTCGTTGGCGGGCTTCAGCACCACGGTGCAGCCGGCCGCCAGCGCCGGCGAGACCTTGCGGGTGATCATCGAGTTCGGGAAATTCCATGGGGTGATGGCGCCGCAGACACCGATCGGCTGCCGGATCGCGAGCAGGCGCGCGTCCGGACGCTGGGTCGGAATCGTCTCGCCATAGACGCGACGCGCCTCTTCCGCGAAGAATTCGACATAGGCGGCGCCGATATCGACCTCGCCGAGCGCTTCCACCAGCGGCTTGCCCTGCTCGGAGGTCAGGATCAGCGCAAGGTCCTCGCGGTTGGCGATGATCAGATCGAACCATTTGCGCAAGATGTTGGAGCGCTGTTTCGCGGTCAGCTTGGCCCAGGCCGGAAACGCGCGCTCGGCGGCCTCGACGGCCTTGGTCGCGTCATCGGCGCTCAGCTGCGGGATCTTGATCAGCTCGACGCCGGTCGCCGGATTGTTGACGGCGAATTCGGGGGTACCAACCCAGGCGCCGTCGATGTAGCAGCGGTCGCGCAGCAGCGAGGGGTCCTTCAGGCGGCTCTGCAGGGAGGATGCTGCGGATTGGGTGGCGCGTGCGGCAACGGGCGGGGTCATGGCGTTACTCCTGTCATTTCTGGAATTTCTTGGCGGTGTTCGCCGCCTATATAAGCGGAAAGCCGCTGCGATGCACCGGCGCCGGGCGCGACCCTGCTTGGACGCAAACGCGGCGCGATTGTTGGAGGGTTGTCATTCCGGGGCGGCTCTAAGAGCCGAACCCGGAATCTCGAGATTCTCGGTGCGCAGTTGCGCACCTGAGGGTTCGATGCTGCGCATCGCCCCGGAATGACGGCTCTGATCAGACCGCGCCGCCGGACATATAGGTTTCACGACGCCCGATCATGCGCTCGGCCGCGGCCTTGGCGTCCGCCTTGGTCGAGGTCGCGCAGGTCCGGTATTCGAGGTCGGCCTGCGCCCGCGCATCGCGGCGGCCGAACCAGGATTTGGCGCCGGTCTGCAGCAGCGCCAGCGCCCGCGCGACATTCTCGACGGCCTCGAAGGAGTGCAGTGCGCCGGTACCTGCGTAGCGGACTTCGTAGAGACCTGGGCTGATCGGCGCTTCGATATTCTCGCCGCGGCCCGGCCGCGGATAGCGCTTCCATTCACTCCATGTCGAAATCATTGTTGCGCCCCCGCAAGGCGGGAATGACGAATCTTTTCGTCAAATCCGGTCCAATCCGCCGCACCGTTTGTGCAGCGATCTGAATGCGTTAATGCAAATAATCAGGTACGAAAATCATTCCTTGATCACGTTACCGTGGCCACCCGCGAAGGTCACCGGGACTTGCTCGAAGTCCCCTGCAAAATCTACGCGCGTGGTGAACGCCTCCCGACCAAGGCCGTTCCTGGCGGCCGGCCTTCACGACATCGCGACGTCGTCGCATCGCGCCCGCCTTGCGGGAGCGGAAAAGCGGGAGGATGATCCGCCCACTTCAAAACAATAAACCCCACCGGAGGAAGCCCCCAATGCAGAGCAAGGCTCAGATCGATCAGGTATTGCGCCAGAAGAGCGAGGCAAAGGAAATTCCCGGCGTGGTCGCCATCGCGGCCACCGGCAAGGACGTGATCTACGAAGGCGCGTTCGGCAAGCGCGACCTCTCCAAGAGCGATCCCATGACGGCAGACAACGTGTTCTGGATCGCCTCGATGACCAAGGCGGTGACCTCGGCGGGCGCGATGCAGCTCGTCGAGCAGGGCAAGCTCTCGCTCGATGAGCCGATCGGCAAGCTGTTGCCCGATCTCGCCGCGGTGCAGGTGCTCGACGGCTTCGACGCCAAGGGCGAACCGCAGCTGCGGCCGGCGAAAAAGCCGATCACGCTGCGCCAGCTCATGACCCACACCGCCGGCTTCGCCTACGACATGTGGGACGGCAATCTCGGCAAGTATCTCGAAAAGACCGGCACGCCCGGCATCATCACCTGCCTGAATGCCGCGCTCAAGACGCCGATCATGACCGATCCCGGCACGCGCTGGGAATACGGCACCAATATCGACTTCGTCGGCAAGGCGGTGGAGGCCGCATCCGGCAAGAAGCTCGATGCCTATCTGCGCGACAACGTGTTCGCGCCGCTCGGCATGAGCGACACCGCCTTCAAGATCTCCGACGACATGCGCAAGCGGCTGGTCGGCATGCATGCCCGCGGCGAGGACGGCACGCTGGCGGCAATCCCGTTCGAGCTCGAGCAGAATCCTGAATTCCACATGGGTGGCGGCGGCCTGTATTCGACCGCGGCCGACTACATCAAGTTCTGCCAGATGATCCTCAACAAGGGCAAAGGCAACGGCAACCAGGTGCTGAAGGCCGAGACGGTCGCGACCATGGGGCAGAATCACATCGGCGAGCTCACCGTCGGCAAGATGACGACGGCCTTGCCGATGTACACCAACGATGTCGATCTCTATCCCGACATCGTCAAGAAGTGGGGACTGAGCTTCCTCATCAACACCGCCAAGACGCCGGAAGGCCGCAGCGCCGGCAGCCTCGCCTGGGCGGGCCTTGCCAACACCTATTACTGGATCGATCCGTCGCGCGACGTCTGCGGCGTGATCCTGACCCAGCTGTTGCCGTTCGCCGACAAGCACAGCCTGGAAGCCTTCGCAGGCTTCGAGAAGGGCATCTATGCCGGGCTCGACGCCGGTAGCGGGCAAAGGGCGGCGTAAGGCTCGATGAGATAAGTCGTACCAGCCGTGACGGGACTCCTCTCCCTCTCCCCGTTCTTACGGGGAGAGGGTTGGGGTGAGGGGCCACTTCCGCGCAGACGGTCGCAATTGGACTCGCAGAGACTCCCCCTCACCCGGATCGCATCTTCGATGCGATCCGACCTCTCCCCGCACGCGGGGCGAGGTGAAGCGGAACCCGTCGCCGCCACAATCGAAAACCATACCCGCCATAGGTCGGGCCTGTCCCATCGGCGCCAAACGACTAAGATCGCGCAAAAAAGCGCGACGACACGAACACGACCGCGAGGAGGACGAGCTTGGCACCCACACCCAAGGGAGACAGCAAGGCAGACAGCTATGTCTGCGGCATTTCCGATACGCCGCTGCTCGGTGAAACCATCGGCCGCAGCCTCGACCGTGCACGGGCGCGCTGGGGCGAGCGCGAGGCGCTGGTCTCGCCGAGCCACAACGTGCGCTGGACTTGGAACGAATTCGCCTGTCACGTCGAGGCGCTGGCGGCGGGCTTCATCGCGCTCGGGCTACAACGCGGCGAGCGGATCGGGATCTGGTCGCTGAACCGGCCGGAATGGACGCTG
The DNA here is from genome assembly GCF_054056795.1 of Bradyrhizobium sp. USDA 3315. Classification (NCBI taxonomy): domain Bacteria; kingdom Pseudomonadati; phylum Pseudomonadota; class Alphaproteobacteria; order Hyphomicrobiales; family Nitrobacteraceae; genus Bradyrhizobium; species Bradyrhizobium sp. USDA 3315. Next base: position 1,799,956 of record NZ_JBSRYP010000001.1, read on the forward strand.
ACGCAATTCGCCGCCGCGAAAGCCGGACTGATCCTCGTCACCATCAATCCGGCCTATCGCCTCAGCGAGCTGGAATTCGCGCTCGGCAAGGTCGGCTGCGCCGCGATCGTGACCGCGACCGCATTCAAGACCTCGGCCTATATGGAGATGCTGAACACGCTGCTGCCCGAGCTTGCGAGCTCCGAGCCCGGCCATCTGCGCTCGGCGCGGCTGCCGCAACTGCGCGCCGTGATCCAGATCGGCGGACCGGCGGCGCCGGGCACCATTCCGTTCGATGCGGTATCGCAGATGGGCGGCGATCGCCCTCGCGAGCAGCTTGCGGCGCTTGGCGCAAGCCTGCAATTCGACGACCCGGTCAATATTCAATTTACGAGCGGCACCACCGGCTCGCCCAAGGGCGTGACGCTGACCCATCACAACATCCTCAACAACGGCTACTTCACCGGCCTCGCCATGCGGCTGACCGAAGCGGACCGCATCTGCATTCCGGTGCCGCTCTATCACTGCTTCGGCATGGTGATGGGCAACCTCGCCTCGGTCACGCTCGGCACCACCATGGTCTATCCCGGCGAAGGTTTTGATCCGCTGGCGACGCTGACCACGGTCGCGCAGGAGAGATGCACGACGCTGTACGGCGTGCCGACCATGTTCATCGCCGAGCTTGACCATCCCGACTTCGCGCGCTTCGATTTGTCGTCGCTGCGCACCGGCATCATGGCCGGCGCGCCCTGCCCGATCGAGGTGATGAAGCGCGTCAACACCGAGATGAACATGCGCGAGGTGACGATCGCCTATGGGATGACCGAAACCAGCCCGGTGAGTTTCCAGAGCGCGACCGACGATCCCTTGGAGCGCCGCGTCTCCACCGTCGGTCGCATCCATCCGCATGTCGAGGTCAAGGTCGTCGATCTCGACGGCAAGGTGGTGCCGCGCGGCGAACGCGGCGAGCTCTGCACCCGCGGCTACAGCATCATGCTCGGCTATTGGAACGAGAAGGAGAAGACATCAGACGTGCTCGACGCCAATGGCTGGATGCACACCGGCGATCTCGCCGTGATCGACGACGAGGGCTACTGCAACATCGTCGGCCGCATCAAGGACATGGTGATCCGCGGCGGCGAGAACCTCTATCCGAGGGAGATCGAGGAATTCCTCTACCGCCATCCGAAGATCCAGGACGTGCAGATCTTCGGCGTCGCCGACGAGCGCTATGGCGAGGAGCTGTGCGCCTGGGTCAGGATCAGGCAGGGTGAAACGCTCAGCGCCGACGAGGTCCGCGCCTTCTGCCATGGCCAGATCGCCCACAACAAGATCCCGCGCTATGTCGAATTCGTCGAGGAATTCCCGATGACGGTGACGGGGAAAATCCAGAAGTTCGTGATGCGCGACGCGGTGGAGCAGCGGCTCGGGCTCAAGGCGGCGAAGACGGCGTGATCTCTCTTCTCCCTCGCCCCGCTCTTGCGGGGAGAGGGTCGGGGTGAGGGGCCGCCTCCGCAAACTGGATGAAGATGAGTACGCGGAGACTCCCCCTCACCCGGATCGCATCTTGCGATGCGATCCGGCCTCTCCCCGCAGGCGGGGCGAGGCGAGAAAGAGCGGCGCCCTTAAACCAGCAGCCCCCGCTGCTTCGCCAGATCCTGCAGCGACACCAGCGGCCGGGCGCCGATGTGCTGGATCACTTCGGCTGCGGCGAGCGCGCCGAGCCGGCCGGCATTCTCATGGCCGACATTGCGCACGAGACCGACCAGGAAGCCGGCGGCGAACAGATCGCCGGCGCCGGTGGTGTCGACCAGCCTGTCGATCGGCGAGGCCGGCGCCGCGACGACGCTGTCGCCTGATATCACGACGCAGCCCTTCTCGCTGCGGGTGACGACGCCGAGCTTGGTGTCCTTGCCGAACTGCTTCAGCGCGGTGTCGAAATCCGAGGTCTGGTACAGCGAGTGCAGCTCGGACTCGTTGGAGAACACCAGGTCCACGATGCCCTTACGCATCAGGTCGAGGAATTCGTCGCGGTAGCGATCGACGCAGAACGAATCCGACAGCGTCAGCGCGACCTGGCGGCCCGCGCCATGCGCGATATCAGCCGCCTTCACGAAAGCGTCCTTGGCGTTCTTCGGATCCCAGAGATAGCCCTCGAGATAGATGATGCTGGCGGCTGCGATCTGGTTCGGATCGATATCGTCCGGCGTCAGATCCTGCGCGGCGCCGAGATAGGTGTTCATGGTGCGCTCCCCGTCCGGCGTCACCAGGATGTAGGAGCAGCCGGTGGCCGGTCCGGTCCTGGCCGGCGCGGTGTCGAAGGCGACGCCGGCGGCGCGGATGTCGTGGACGTAGAGCTTGCCGATCTGGTCGTCCTTGACCTTGCCGACATAGGCGGCGCGGGCACCGAGATTGCCGACGCCGACGATGGTGTTCGCGGCCGAGCCGCCCGACATTTCGGTCGCCACCCCCATGTCGCTGTAGATCGCGGTGGCGCGCGCCTCGTCGATCAGTTGCATCGAGCCCTTGGTCATGCCGTGACGGGCAAGGAACCCCTCGTCGGTCTGCACCAGCACGTCGAAGATCGCGTTGCCGATCCCAAGAACGTCGTATTTTGCGTCAGCCATAGACCTGCCCTGTGTTAACGCCACCCAACAAGAGTGGCGGCCTATCACGTTACGCCTCGGGGCAGCAAGGGAAGCTCTACGTTCCGTCATCCCGAGATCTACGTTCCGTCATCCTGAGGAGCGCGGAACGCGCGTCTCGAAGGATGCGCGGCCCCACGCCGGCCGATTCATCCTTCGAGGCTCGCCCAGCGGCGCAATTGCGCCGCAAGGCTCGCACCTCAGAGTCTGACTCATAAATCACCCAACCTTAGCTGCAGCCGCGAGTCTGCGGGTCAGGAGCCTGATGTGTGCAATCAGCAGCCAGGCAGCTTCGGTTGCCACCGTCGCCTCGAAGTCCTTGGCGAGGCGGCGGCATCTGCCGAACCAAGCGAATGTGCGTTCAACCACCCACCGCCTCGGCAGAAGCTGGAAGCCTTTGACGCCTTGAGGCCGCTCGACGATCTCGACAGTCCATGGACCGCAGTCTGAGAGCGCGTCGAGGAGTTGATTTCCGCGGTAGATCCGGTCGGCAAAGACGTGGCGCAGCCGGGGGAAGTTCATCCGCACGTTCTTCAGCAGCGGTACGGCGCCATGGCAGTCCTGAACGTTGGCCGGATGAACATGAACCCCGAGGAGGAGGCCATTGGTATCCGTCACGATATGCCGCTTGCGGCCGTAGATGCGCTTGCCTGCATCGTAGCCGCGCGGTCCGCCAGCTTGGGTGGTCGGCGCACTTTGACTGTCGATCACGGCTGCCGTCGGCTTCGGTGTCCGTCCAAGCTTTTTTCGCGCCCGTCGGACAAGCACGCTGACAATCCTCTGCCACCGGCCTGTATCCCGCCATCTATAAAAATAGCCCTGCACCGTCGAATAGGGCGGGAACTCCTGCGGCAACGCCCGCCACTGGCAGCCGGTCGAAACGATATAGAGGATCGCTTCGATCACACGACGCAGCTCCGTCTTACGCGGCCGGCCGCGCCGGTTCGCTCGCGGCAACAGGCGTCTGATCAGCGCCCACTCCGCATCGGTCATATCGCTTGCATAACGCAGATCGTCCCGCCGATATTGCTCCCGAGTGATCTTGGTCCAGGGCATCGTGCTCTCCCTCGAATCTTTGCAAATCCGATGGAATCACACCCCACTGAGATCACTCACCCATTTTTCAGTCAGGCTCTCAGGATGACGGGTCCGTTAGAGTGCCGCTGGCAGCAAAGCGCGCTGCTGCTATACAGACCTCATGTTCCGCTCCTTCCTCACGGTCTCCTCGGGAACGCTGGCCTCGCGACTGCTCGGCTTCGTGCGCGATTCCGCGATCGCGGCGCTGCTGGGCGCGGGACCGGTGGCGGATGCCTTCCTGGCGGCATTCCAGCTTGTGAATGTTGTGCGACGGCTGTTGTCCGAGGGCGGACTGAATGCCGCCCTGGTGCCGGCCTGGCTGAAGGCACGCGATGCCGGCGGCTTGGAGGCGGCAACCGCCTTTGCCGGCCGCGTGCTCGGCACCGTCAGCGCCGCGGTGATCGCATCCGCGCTCGTCATCGGCCTGCTGATGCCGCTGGTGATCGCGGCGATCGCGCCGGGTTTTGTCGGCCGCGACACGCTGCAATTCGCCGTCGACGATGCAAGGCTGATGCTGCCCTATCTCGCCTTCGCCGGCCCGGTCACCGTGATGATGGCGCTGCTCAGCGCCCAGGGACGTTTCGCGCTGACCGCGTTCTCGCCGCTGTTGTTCAACATCGCGCTGATATCGGTGATGGCCGTGCTGCTGGTGCGGCAGCAGGAGCCGGCGCAGGCCGCGATTGTCATGGCGGCAACGATCGGCATCGCCGGCTTCCTGCAACTGTCGATGCTGGCGCTGCGCGGCGCAAGGCTCGCCTCGCCGCTCCGCGTGTCCTTCGATCCTGACATGCGCGGCTTTCTCGGCCGCGCGATCCCCGGCATGGTCGCGAGTAGCGCGCCGCAATGGCTGATGGTGGCAGGCGCGGTGATCGCATCGACCTCGCCGTCGGCGGTGTCCTGGCTCTATTTCGCCAACCGCCTGCTCGAGCTGCCGCTCGGCATTGTCGGCGTCGCCATGGGCACCGTGCTGATCCCGGAGATGACGCGCGCCGTGCGCAGCGGCGAATCCAGCGCAATCGCGCATGCGGAATCACGTGCCCTCGAGCTCGCGGTCGGGCTGGCGCTGCCGGCGACGCTCGGCCTGATGGTGCTGAGCGAACCGATCGTGCGGATGCTGTTCGAGCACGGCGCGTTCACCGCCCAGGATAGCGCGGCAACCGCGCAAGCCTTGATCTGGCTGACGCTGGCCTTGCCGGCGCATGTGCTGGTGAAGGCGCTGTCGCCGGCATTCTTTGCGCGCGAGGACACTCTGACGCCGCTGCTCGCGACGCTGAAAGCGGTCGTGGTGGCGATTGCGGCGGCCTTCCTGCTCGGCCATCTCTTCGGGGCGAGCGGAATTGCCGCAGGCATCGCGCTCGGCGCCTGGAGCAACGCACTGGCACTGATCCGCAAGGGAGCCGCGACCTTCGGCTTCTCGATCGACGCCGATGCGCGCCGCCGGCTGCCACGCATCCTGGCCGCGGCGCTCGCGATGGGCGCCCTGCTCTGGCTCGCGGAGGGCGGGCTGCCGTCAGCCGGCAGCCACGGTTTCGTGCAAGCAGCCTCCCTGCTCGTGCTGATCGCGGCAGGTATCGCCGCTTACGGGCTGTTCTTGCAGCTTTTCGGCGTCACCGGCTGGCGCGAGGCGGTTAACGCCGTCAGGCAAAGGCGCCCCGCCTGACTTGCGCGCGCGGAGCTTAAGTGGCAAACGACGCGGCAAAACTAGCCATTTCCGGGAATTAGACCATGGCGTTCGTTGAACGGGTTTTCTCAGGCGTCCAGCCGACGGGCAATCTGCACCTCGGCAACTACCTCGGCGCCATCGTCAACTTCGTGAAGATGCAGCAGACCCACAACTGCATCTATTGCGTCGTCGACATGCATGCGATCACGCAGGGCGTCGAGGTCTGGGGCGGCCCGGCCGAGCTCGCCCGCAACACCCGCGAGGTCACCGCGGCCTTCATCGCCGCCGGCATCGATGCCAAGAAGCACATCGTGTTCAACCAGAGCCAGATCGCCGGCCATGCCGAGCTGACCTGGATCTTCAACTGCGTCGCGCGGATCGGCTGGCTGAACCGCATGACGCAGTTCAAGGAGAAGGCCGGCAAGGACCGCGAGAACGCCTCGGTCGGCCTCTACGACTATCCGGTGCTGATGGCCGCCGACATCCTGCTCTACCGCGCGACCCATGTGCCGGTCGGCGAGGACCAGAAGCAGCATCTGGAGCTGTCCCGCGACATCGCGCAGAAGTTCAACAACGATTTCGCTGATTCAATTCGTGGTCATGGTTTCGCCGACGGCCTGTTCTTCCCGCAGCCCGAGCCGCTGATCACGGGGCCGGCGACGCGGGTGATGAGCCTGCGCGACGGCACCAAGAAGATGTCGAAGTCGGATGCGTCGGACAATTCGCGCATCAACCTCACCGACGACGCCGACACCATCGCGCAGAAGATCCGCAAGGCGAAGACCGATCCGGAGCCGCTGCCGTCGGAGGCAAAGGGCCTGGAGACGCGCCCCGAGGCCGACAACCTGGTCGGCATCTACGCGGCGCTGGCCGGCATCTCCAAGCAGGAGGTGCTGACGCAGTTCGGCGGCGGGCAGTTCTCCAGCTTCAAGAACGCGCTGGTCGAGGTTTGCGTCGCGAAACTGGCGCCGATCGCCTCCGAGATGAAGAAGCTGGTCGCCGATCCCGGCCATGTCGACGCGGTCCTCGCCGACGGCGCCAACCGCGCCCGCGGCATCGCCGACGAGACCATGCGCATCACCAAGGATATCGTCGGCTTCATCCGCCCGCGCTGACACACAAGGCAGGAACTGCGCGCTCCCTCTCCCAAACGGCGAGGGAGTATGGCACCATCGGTTGGTTTGGTTCAGCACCGGGACATGCATGACCACCCAGCGACGAAGCTACGAGTCAGGTCACAAGCCGAAATGCCTCGTCATCGTTGACGACACTGCGGAATGGGACCGCGCAGTCTATTACGCCAGCCGGTGGGCGATCCGGGTCGGCGGCGGCGTCGTGATGCTGCGGGTGATCGAGACCGAGGACCAGAACCAGCAATGGCTCGGGGTCGCCGACATCATGCGCGCGGAGGCCGAGGAGGCCGCCAACGAGGCGCTCGACCGCGCCGCCGGCCGCGCCAACGGCATCGCCGCGATCACCCCGGAGCGGGTGATTCGAGAGGGCGACCCGATCGAACAGATCCTCGACGTGATCGACAAGGACGTCGATATCGCAGCGCTGGTGCTGGCCGCCAACCCGGGCGCCGAGGGGCCCGGGCCGATCATCACCACCATGGCCAAGACCATGGGGGCATTCCCGATCCCGGTAACCATCGTGCCGGGCGGCCTGACCGACGCCGAGATCGACGCCCTGTCCTAACGCGTTACCGGCGCCGGACCCGCTTCCGGGCATGGGTATGCGCCTGGAACCGCGGTTTTGCGGCTTGATCGCGGGCTTTTTAGTTGCCATCTGACTCCTTGATTTGACGCGTTTTCTTCGCGAACCGGTGTCACTTCGCTCGAAAACGCTATAATGGAACCCAACGCGCCGGCCTTGAACCGGCGACGCCGGAGACAGCAGATGTTCATTCAGACCGAAGCCACGCCCAATCCCGCCACGCTGAAATTCATCCCGGGCCGCATGGTGCTCGACAGCGGCACCATGGAATTCTCCTCGCCCGAATCCGCCGCACGCTCGCCGCTCGCCGAACGGCTGTTCGCCGTATCCGGCGTCACCGGCGTGTTCTACGGCGGCGACTTCATCACCGTGACCAAGGCGGACGGCGACTGGCAGCACCTCAAGCCCGCGATCCTCGGCGCCATCATGGAGCACTACATGTCCGGCGCGCCGCTGCTCGCCGACGGCACCGCGGCCAGCGACGACGCCCGCGATGAGGAAGACGAGTTCTTCGACGAGGCCGACGCCGAGACGGTCGAGCAGATCAAGGACCTGATCGAGACCCGCGTGCGTCCCGCGGTCGCCAATGACGGCGGCGACATCACCTTCCGCGGCTTCAAGGACGGCATCGTCTACCTCAACATGAAGGGCTCCTGCGCCGGCTGCCCGTCATCGACCGCAACCCTGCAACACGGCATCCAGAACCTGCTCCGGCACTTCGTGCCCGACGTGCAGGAAGTCCGGCCGATGTGATGGAGCGGCGAATGGCGAGTGGCGAATCGCGAATAGCATTCTCCTCTGGATCCCTGTTCGCCATTCCCTATTCGCCATTCGCCCTCCCATGATGATTCTCGCCATCGATACGGCGCTCGACGCCTGCTCCGCGGCGGTGCTCGACACCACCTCCGGCAATACAATCGCCATTGAATCGCAGGCGATGCAGCGCGGCCATGCCGAGGCGCTGATGCCGCTGATCGCTCGGGTGATGAAAGAGAGCGGCATCGGCTTTGCCGGGCTCGACCGCATCGCCGTCACCACCGGCCCCGGCAGTTTCACTGGCCTGCGCGTCGGCCTCTCGGCGGCGCGCGGCCTGGCGCTGGCCGCGGAAAAGCCGGTGGTCGGACTGTCGACGCTCGCCGCCTACGCCGCGCCCGTCGTCGCCGAGAATGGCGCGGCCGCGATCCTGTCGGCGATCGATGCGCGGCATGATCACGTCTATTTCCAGCTGGTCGGCGGCGACGGCAGCCCGATCATCAAGCCGAAGGTGGCGCCGATCGCGGAAGCGCTCGAGGCCTCCCAACACGGCGCGCTGCATCTGGTCGGCAACGCCGCCGATATCCTCGCCGAGCGCTGGCCCGCCGACGCAGCACCGCCGGTCAAGGTCGACCGGCAGCCCGCGCCCGATATTACCTGGGTCGCCTGGATCGGCGCGGCCGTGGATCCTGAAACCGCGCCGCCGCGGCCGTTCTATCTACGTGCGCCCGACGCCAAGCCGCCAAAGGACCGGCTCGAAATCAGCACGCCGCGATCGACATGATCGGCTGGCTGTCACGATGGTGGGGCGGCGGTCCGCCCGCGGTCGAGCCTGCATCGCTGCGCGATGCGGCGCGGCTCGCGCAATTGCACGGCGCGTCGTTTCATCGCGGCTGGGGCGAGGGCGAATTCGAGGCGATGCTGACCGAGCGCAACACGCTGGTGCACCGGCTGCGGCAGGGACGCAAGGTGATCGGCTTTGCCGTCTCACGGATGGCAGCGGACGAAGCCGAAATTCTGTCGATTGCGATCGATTCCAATCAGCGCGGCCGCGGCCTGTCGCGCGACCTGCTGCTGACCCATCTCGGCCATCTTGCCGGCCGCGGCATCCGCACCATCTTCCTCGAGGTGGAAGAGAACAATCAGCCGGCGCGACGGCTCTACGAAAAGGCCGGATTCGGCGTGATCGGCCGCCGCGAACGCTACTACAAGCAGCCCGGCGGGGAACATTTGAACGCGCTTCTGATGCGCCGCGACTTGTCGTAACATCGGCGCGATGGCAGAACAGCGCCCTGCTCTGCCATCCAAGGCCCAAGGACTGGCCAAGGACCTGCCAAGGACCCATGACGACGGTGAAAATCACGCCTGCGCAGAAGAATACCGGCATCGAGGCGCGCTGCGCCGCGACCGGCATGCGCATGACCGAACAGCGCCGTGTGATCGCACGCGTGCTGGCGGAGGCCATGGATCACCCTGACGTCGAGGAGCTCTATCGCCGCTGCGTGGCGGTCGACGACAAGATCTCGATCTCGACCGTCTATCGCACCGTCAAGCTGTTCGAGGATGCCGGCATCATCGAGCGCCACGACTTCCGCGAGGGCCGCGCGCGCTACGAGCAGATGCCCGAGAGCCATCACGACCACCTGATCAATCTGCGCGACGGCAAGGTGATCGAGTTCACCTCCGAGGAAATCGAGAAGCTGCAGGCCGAGATCGCGCGCAAGCTCGGCTACAAGCTGGTCGATCACCGTCTCGAGCTGTATTGCGTCCCGCTCGACGAAGACAGCAAGTCGTAAGCCGGGTGAGTTTCGACCTCGTCATCTTCGATTGCGACGGCGTGCTGGTCGACAGCGAGGTGATCTCCTGTCGCGCGCATGCGGAGACGCTGACGCGGCACGGCTTTCCGATTACGCCTGACGGCGTGCTGAAGCGCTTCCTCGGCGTGTCCGACCGCGAGGCGCGGCGGATTGTCGAGACCGAGATCGGCCGCGCGCTGCCCGAGACCTTCGAGGCCGAGGTCAAGCACGCGACGCTCAGTTTCTATGCCGACGATCTCAGCGCCATCGCGCATGTCGGTGACGCCATTGCCGCGCTCGGCTTGCCGAAATGCGTGGCGTCGAGCGGCACGCCGGAAAAGATCCATCACGGCCTGACCTGCGCCGGGCTCTACGACCAGCTCGCACCGCATATTTTCTCCGCCACGCAGGTCAAGCGCGGCAAGCCGGCGCCCGATCTCTTCCTGTTCGCGGCCACGCAGATGGGCGTGACCCCTGCGCGTTGCGTCGTGATCGAGGACAGCGTGGCCGGCGTCACCGGCGCCCGCGCCGCCGGGATGACCGTGCTCGGTTTTTACGGCGGCAGCCATTGCACGGCGGAACACGAGGACATGCTGCGCCAGGCCGGCGCGGCCGTCACCTTCGCCGATATGCGGAAATTGCCCGATTTGATCGCCCGGGTGGGGGCCACGGCGAGCGCTGACTGACCCTGCGAGGTCATTCCGGGGCGCGACCGAAGGGAGCGAACCCGGAATCTCGAGATTCCCCGGTGCGCAATTGCGCACCTGAGGTTCGATGCTGACGCATCGCCCCGGAATGACGTCCAGACCGCTGGATTTTCCCCGGTTTAAGCTATATTTCAGCCTCGGCGCCCCGATGGCGCCGTTTCCATTTTTCACTCTCAGGGTTCCATGACGACGCCGCGCAAGCTGCACATCAAGTCCTATGGCTGCCAGATGAATGTCTACGATGCGCAACGCATGGCGGACACGCTGGCCGGCGAGGGCTTTGTCGAGACCGCGAGCGCCGAAGACGCCGACCTCGTCATCCTCAACACTTGCCACATTCGCGAGAAGGCGTCGGAGAAAGTCTATTCCGAGCTCGGGCGGCTGCGCGTCGCCAAGGACGAGGCCGCGCGGGCGGGCCGCGAGATGAAGATCGCGGTCGCCGGCTGCGTCGCGCAGGCCGAAGGCGCAGAGATCATCCATCGCGCGCCGACCGTCGACATCGTGGTCGGGCCGCAGAGCTATCATCATCTGCCCGAGCTCTTGAAGCGCGCCAAGGCAAACGGCCGCGCGCTGGAAACGGAATTCCCGGTCGAGGACAAGTTCGGCTTCCTGCCGCAGCCGAAGCCGGATGCGATCCGCGCCCGCGGCATCTCCGCCTTCGTCACGGTGCAGGAAGGTTGCGACAAGTTCTGCACCTTCTGCGTGGTGCCCTACACGCGCGGCGCGGAAGTCTCGCGTCCGGTCGCCAGGATCATCGACGATGTGAAGCAGCTCGCTGACAATGGCGTGCGCGAATTCACGCTGATCGGACAGAACGTCAACGCCTATCATGGCGAAGGCCCCGACGGCCGCGTCTGGCCGCTCGGCAAATTGTTGCAGCGCCTCGCCGAGATCCCCGGCGTCGCGCGGCTGCGCTATTCGACCAGCCATCCGCGCGACGTCGACGACGCCCTGATCGCGGCCCATCGCGATTTGCCCGAATTGATGCCGTTCGTGCACCTGCCGGTGCAATCGGGGTCGGACCGGATCCTTGCCGCCATGAACCGCAAACATACCGCCGATGACTACCGGCGTGTCATCGACCGGTTCCGCGCCGCGCGGCAAGACATTGCTTTTTCATCAGATTTTATCGTGGGCTTCCCCGGAGAGACCGCGGAAGAATTTTCCGCCACCCTCGCGCTTGTCACGCAAATCGGATACGCTGCGGCGTATTCATTCAAGTATTCGCCACGGCCGGGCACGCCGGCGGCGGAGATGCGGGAGACAGTGTCAGCAGCCGAGATGGACGAGCGCTTGGGGCGGCTTCAGGAATTGATCGACAGCCAGCAATCGGCCTTCAACCGGGCTGCGATTGGCACAACGGTCGATGTGCTGTTCGAGCGCGCCGCGCGCAATCCGGGCCAGATCGTCGGCCGTACCGCCTATCTGCAGCCCGCCCATGTGATGGCGTCGCCTGACATCATCGGCCAGGTCCTCCCGGTGAGGATCGACAGCCTCGAGCGCTACAGCCTGATCGGCGAGCTCGCGACGCGACCCGTGCCCGGCCTCATTTCGCAGACCATTGGAGCCTGAAATCCTTGCCCAAAAGCGCATCGGATTCGTCTTCGCTCGCTCCCAGCCGCAAACCTGACCGCGACATGCAAATGCCACCTGAGACCCGGCCCCCTGAAACTCAGGTCGTCATCGATTTCGACGACAACCGCGCGGCATCCGCGCTGGTCGGCCCCTACGGACAGAATCTGGCGCTGATCGAGCGGCGGCTCGGCGTCGTGGTCGATTCCCGCGGCAATCATCTCACCATCGCAGGCTCCCGCGACGGCTGCGACGCGGCGCGGCGCGTGCTGGAGACGCTCTACGCGCAGGCCGTCGAAGGACACGACCTCGATCAGGGCGAGGTCGAAGGCGCGATCCGCGCCGTGATCGCACAGGGCTCGCTGTTCGAATTCGACAACAAGACCGCCAAGCCGACCTTCGAGACCATCAATCTGCGCAAGCGTCCGGTGCGCGCCCGCACCGCGGCGCAGGATTCCTACATCCGCGCTCTGAAGCGGCATGAGCTGGTGTTCGGCATCGGCCCGGCCGGCACCGGCAAGACCTGGCTCGCGGTCGCCCACGCCGCGCAGCTGTTCGAGCGCAAGGAGGTCGATCGCATCATCCTGACGCGGCCCGCGGTGGAAGCCGGCGAGCGGCTCGGCTTCCTGCCCGGCGACCTCAAGGAGAAGGTCGATCCGTATCTGCGCCCGATCTATGACGCGCTGTACGATCTGATGGACGCCCGCGTCGTCGAGCGCGCGCTGCAGGGCAACGAGATCGAGATCGCCCCGCTCGCCTTCATGCGCGGCCGCACCCTGACCAATGCCGCCATCATCCTCGACGAGGCGCAGAACACCACGACGATGCAGATGAAGATGTTCCTGACGCGTCTCGGCGAGAACAGCCGGATGATCGTCACCGGCGACCCGTCGCAGGTCGACCTGCCGCATGGCCAGGCCTCGGGCCTCACGGAAGCCGTGAAGCTGCTCGACGGCGTCGAGGGCATCGCCCAGGTGCATTTCAAGGCCGAGGACGTCATCCGCCATGAATTGGTGGCGCGCATCGTGGCCGCCTATGAGGGATTGCCGCAAAAGCCGGCAAACGCCAGATCTTGAGACCAATAGCTTCGGCCGCGAGCCCGCACGATGCGGGATCCGGCCATAACGCAGATTTTGAAACCAACGTGTCCGCTTTTCCTGCCACCGAGGTTCTCGTCACCGCCGAATGCTGGCAGGCCGAGCCCAATGCCGACGCGGTGATCCACCGCGCCATCGAGGCTGCCGCTGAAATCGCCGATTCCGATGTCGCCGACGCCGAGCTTGCGGTGATGCTGACCGACGATGCCGGTATCCGCACGCTCAACGCCAACTGGCGCAGCATCGACAAGCCGACCAACGTGCTGTCGTTCCCGGCGCTGCAGCCGGAGGGCGCCGCCGGCGGCGGACCTGACGACGCCCCGCGCATGCTCGGCGACATCGCGATCGCCTATGAGACGACACGGCGGGAAGCCGATGAAGAACAGAAACCGTTCGACCATCATTTGAGCCATCTCGCGGTGCATGGCTTCCTGCACCTGATCGGTTACGACCACGAGAACGACGACGATGCCGAGAACATGGAGGCGCTCGAGCGCGAGATCCTCTCTTCCCTCGGCATTCCCGACCCCTATGCGGATCGGATCGCCTGACATGCCGGATTCCGAACCGACGCACGACAACCCGCGCAACGTGAGCAACCTGCCCGCCGTGGTGCACGAGGGCGAGGTGCAGCGCCCGGCGGCCGAGGGCTGGCTGGTGCGCGCGATCCGCACCCTGTTCGGCTGGAAGGCCGGCTCGGTGCGCGACGATTTGCAGGTGGTGCTCGACGCCTCGACGCCCGACGACGTCGGCTTCTCGGCGATCGAGCGCACCATGCTGCGCAACATCCTGTCGCTGAACGAGCGGCGGATCGCCGACGTCATGGTGCATCGCGCCGACATCGTCGCGGTCAAGCGCGACATCCCGCTCGGCGAATTGATGAGCCTGTTCGAGAGCGCGGCGCATTCGCGGCTCGTCGTCTACAACGAAACCCTCGACGACCCCGAAGGCATGGTGCACATCCGCGACCTGCTCGCCTTCATGACCGCGAAGGCCCGCGTCACCGACATGACCAAGACGCGGCGCAAGAAGCCGTTCCCGGCCGGGCTCGATCTGCGCAGCGTCGACCTCGCGCTGCCGTTGTCGGAAGCCAATATCATCCGTAAGCTGCTCTACATCCCGCCATCGATGCGCGCGATCGACCTGTTGGCGCAGATGCAGGCCTCGCGGATCCATCTCGCTTTGGTGGTCGACGAATATGGCGGCACCGACGGGCTGGTGTCGATCGAGGATATCGTCGAGCAGATCGTCGGCGAGATCGACGACGAGCACGATTCCGACGAGCCGCCGTCCATCGTGCGCCAGCCGGACAACTCCTTCATCGCCGACGCGCGCGCCAGCCTGGACGATGTCCGCTCAGTGATCGGCGAGGATTTCGTGATCGGCGACGCCGGCGAGGAGGTCGAGACGCTCGGCGGCTACCTCGTATCGTTCGTCGGGCGCCTGCCGGTACGCGGCGAGGTGATTTCGGGGCCCGGCAATTACGAGGTCGAGGTGCTCGACGCCGATCCGCGGCGGGTCAAGCGCGTGCGCATCACCGCGCGCAAGGAGCGGCCGACGCCGCGCAAGGAGCGCGAGCGGCGCCGCGAGCAGTCGCCGGACTCCGGAAACCCGCAGGCGAATGACAACATGCCGCCGCCCGGCGAGGGAGCCGGTCCGCAGTGAGGCTGTCCGACAAGCTCCGATCGATCGGCCTTGCAATCATCCTGACCTGGGGATGGAAACGCGCCGTCCTCGCGCTCACGGCCGGCGCGCTGTCTGCGCTGGCGATGGCGCCGTTCAACGCCTGGCCGGTTCTGTTTCTCACCTTTTCCATCGCGGTCTGGCTGATCGACGGCAGCGCGGCCGGCCGCTGGCGCGGTCTGCCTGCCGCGGCGCTGTCCGGCTTCTGGTTCGGCCTCGGCTATTTCGTGCCGGGACTGTACTGGATCGGCTACGCCTTCTTCGTCGATGCGGACACCTTCGCCTGGCTGACGCCGTTCGCGGTGCTCGGCCTGCCTGCCTATCTCGCTTTGTTCACCGCCTTCGGCTTCGCGCTGGCGCGGCTGATCTGGCCGCGCGACGCCTCGCGCGTGCTGGCGCTCGCGGTCAGCCTGACGATTTCGGAATGGCTGCGCGGCCATCTCCTCAGCGGCTTTCCGTGGAATGCGTTCGGCTACGCACTGGCCGAGCCGCTGGCGCTGGCGCAGACCGCGTCGCTGATCGGGCTGTGGGGCATGACGTTCCTGGCCGTCGCGATCTTCGCAAGCCCGGCCGTGTTGATCGACGGCGGCTCGCGCGGCCGCAAGCCGTGGCGCGCGCCGGTGGCCGCGGTGCTGGTGCTGGCGGCGATGCTGGCGTTCGGCGTGGTCCGCCTCGCGCAGCAGCCGACCAGGATGGTCGACGGCGTCAAGCTGCGCATCATGCAGCCCGATTTGCAGCAGGACGCCAAGTTCAACTACTCCGCCAAGGCGGCGGTGATGCAGAAATATCTCACCCTGTCGGATCGCGCCTCCGGGCCGCATGCCACCGGCGCGAAGGATGCCACCATCCTGATCTGGCCGGAATCCGCGTTTCCGTTCTTCCTGACCAAGGAAACCGACGCGATGGCGCAGATCGCCGACCTGCTGCCGAAGGGAACCGTGCTGATCACGGGTTCGGTGCGCGCGCCCGATCTGCCGCCCGGCGTCCGCGTCACGCGCGCCTATAATTCCATCTACGTCATCGACCACGACGGCAGCGTGCTCGCGGTCTACGACAAGCTGCATCTAGTCCCGTTCGGAGAATATCTGCCGTTCCAGGACTGGATGGAGAAGCTCGGCTTCGTGCAGCTCACCAAGGTGCAGGGCGGCTACATTCCCGGCACGATCCGCCGCACGCTCGATATTCCGAATGCACCACGCGCCCTGCCGCTGATCTGCTACGAGGCGATCTTTCCCGGCAATGTCGTGAGCCGCGACGACCGTCCCGGCTGGATCGTCAATGTCACCAATGACGGATGGTTCGGAATTTCGACCGGCCCTTACCAGCACCTGCAACAGGCCCGGCTGCGCACCATCGAGGAAGGCCTGCCGATGGTCCGCGCCGCCAATACGGGCATCTCGGCCGTGATCGACCCGGTTGGCCGGATCGTTGCACAACTCGGGCTCGGCATCGAAGGCGTGCTCGATGCCGGCCTGCCGGCGGCCATCGCGCCGACGATCTATGCGCGTGTCGGGAACGTCCCCGCCGCTGTGATTGTGATCACAGCCCTGGCGTTCGTGTTGCGGCGGCGGTTTGTGAGGCGAAAACCCTGACGGCTGCATATCGCCGGTTGTCACGAACCCGAAAAAACGTCGAAATTTACCTCAGTATGATTCCACCAGTTGACAGATCGACCGTGCACTTCGCATTGTACGGGTCCACGCGAAATCACAAGCCAAGTCAGCCCCTTTGCGCAAATTGTCCGCATTTCGTCCCGATCCTCCTTGCAGGATTTGACGGCACCGGCGCCTGAGGCATACTCCACTTCCAACTTGCCTCATCCACGGGCGCGCAATCCCTTAGGAGAGTTGGAGATGTCCACCAAAGCGCCCAATCCTGTTGACAAATATGTCGGCAGCCGCGTCCGTATGCGACGCATCATGCTCGGCATGAGCCAGGAGAAACTGGGCGAGGCGCTAGGCCTGACGTTCCAGCAGGTGCAGAAATACGAGAAGGGCACCAACCGCGTCGGCGCCAGCCGGCTGCAGCAGATCTCCGAAATCCTGCAGGTGCCGGTCTCCTTCCTGTTCGACGGCGGCCCGAGCGGGGTCAAGACCGCCGACGGCTTCAGCGAGGGTGCCTCGCCGACCTATGTCTCCGATTTTCTGGCAACCGCCGAGGGCCTGGCCCTGACCCGCGCCTTCACGCGGATTGCGGACGCCAAGCTCCGCCGCAGCATCGTCGAACTGGTCGAGCAGATCGCGGCGCGCGAGGCGGCCGAGCAGGCCTGATTCAGCCATATCCGTTTGAGAGATCGTCAAATCTGGAATATGCCATTCCGGCGCGCGCGCCAACGCGATGAGCTCAGCTTGAGCATCATCGCGCTTGAGCGCCTCCTTTGAGCATGATTCCTGATCGTGCTTCGGCGCGTGCGCGCAATGACAAAGCGAATTCACAGGCGACGACAACAGCATGTCCAGCAATCCGTTCGAAACCGCCGTGATTCTCGACGGCATCCGCCGCTGGGTCGAGATCGAATCTCCGACCGAGCGGCCCGATCAGGTCAACAAGCTGGCTGATCTCGTCGCGTCGGGCTATCGCGACCTGCCGGCCACGGTGGAGCGCATTGCGGGACGCGACGGCTGCGGCGATCACCTGGTGACGCGCTCGTCCTGGGGCCAGGACGCGCCGGGCATCCTGGTGCTGAGCCATCTCGACACAGTTCATCCGATGGGATTCATCGAACGGTTACCATTCAAGGTCGACGGCGACAGCGCCTTCGGCCCCGGCATCTACGACATGAAGGGCGGAGCCTACCTCGCCCATCATGCGTTCAGGCAGGTCTGCGCCGACGACGCGCGCCCGCCGCTCGGCATCACCCAGCTCTACGTATCGGACGAGGAGATCGGCAGCCCGACCTCGCGGGCGCTGATCGAGGCCGAGGGCCGCAAGGCGAAATACGTGCTGGTGACCGAGCCGGCGCGCGACGGCGGCAAGATCGTCACCGGACGCAAGGGCGTTGCGCGTTTCGACGTGTTCATCAAGGGCGCGCCGGCCCATGCCGGCACGCGCCCCGAGGACGGCCGCAGCGCGATCCGGGAGCTCGGCAATGTGATCCAGGCGCTGGAGGCGATGAACGACCTGAAGCGCGGCGTCACCGTCAATGTCGGCGTCGTCCGCGGCGGCACCAAGCCGAACGTGATCGCCGAGGAGGCCTATGCGGAAGTCGACATGCGCGTGCCGACGATGGCCGACGCCGACGAGCTGGTGCCGAGGATCCTCGGAATCACCTCACGCACCGAGGGCGTCAGCGTGAAGATATCGGGCGAATTGAACCGTCCGCCCTATGAGAAAAGCAACGCCGGCGCCGCGCTCTACGAGCACGCCAAGGGGCTGGCCGCCGAGCTCGGCTTCGAGCTGGCGGATGTGTTCACCGGCGGCGGCTCCGACGGCAATTTCACCGCGCCACACACTGCGACCCTCGACGGCCTCGGCGTCGACGGCAAGGGCGCGCATACCCATTACGAGCAGCTCTACATCTCGTCGATCGAGCCGCGCGCGCGGCTGCTCCACCGTCTCTATCAAACGCTGCGATGACACCGGCTCCAGGCGACCGCGGCGATCGCGATTCCCCCGACGACGGCGCGATGGCGCATGCGCGCGGCTCGTTCTTCGGACGGCGCAAGGGCCACAAGCTGCGCCCGCATCAGGCCGACCTGATCGACACTCTGCTGCCGCATCTGGCGGTCGACATCTCGGCGCCCGCGCCCGAGGCGCTGACCGAGTTGTTCGATGACGGCATCGAGAATGTCAGGCTCGAGATCGGCTTCGGCGGCGGCGAGCATCTGATCGCGGAAGCACAGGCCTTTCCGACCACGGGCTTCATCGGCTGCGAGCCCTATGTCAACGGCATGGCGAAGATCCTGACCCAGATCGAGGCGCTGAATATCGGCAATATCCGCCTGTTCGCCGGCGACGCGGCCGAACTGCTGGCCTGGGCGCCGACGCGCTCGCTTGCGCGCATCGACCTGATTCACCCCGATCCCTGGCCGAAGCGGCGGCACTGGAAGCGGCGCTTCGTGCAGGATGCAACGGTCGCTGCGATGACACGATTGCTGCCGCCGGGCGGCGAATTCCGCTTCGTCAGCGACATCGACGACTATTGCGCCTGGACGCTGGCGCATCTGATGCGCTCGCCCGACTTCGCCTGGCTCGCCGAGCGCGCGATCGACTGGCAGCAGCCGTGGCCGAACTACACAATGACGCGCTACGGCGCCAAAGCCGAGCGCGAGGGGCGCAAGGCGGCGTATTTGAGGTTCAAGCGCTTGCCTTGACGCCGTCGTTCCGGGGCGATGCGCAGCATCGAACCCGGAACCTCGAGATTCCGGGTTCGTCGCTATCGCGCCGCCCCGGAATGACGGATATCTTCACGCCTGCCCCGCCAGCCGCGCCTTCCTGACGTCGGTCGCCTGCCACACCATCCGCTTGCCGCGCTCGCGGCCGAGCAGCTCGATCGGATCGTGATTGTCGATGTGGCCGAACTGGCCCTTGTAGACGCTGTAGCCGCACAATTCCTGCAAACGGCGCGGAAAGCGGGCCGCGGTCTCGCGCGGAATGCCGAGCTGCAGATTCTCCTGCTGCCGCATCCAGCCCCAGCAATAGGCGCAGGAGAAGGCAAAGCGCCTGGCGTCGCTGCTGTTGGCGCCGCCGCCATGCCACAGCGCGCTGTCGAACAGCATCACGCTGCCGGCCGGCATGGTCGCGGTGACCGCGTCGTACTCCTTGCCGTATTCGGGCGACGAATCGAATTTGTGGCTGCGCGGGATGATCCGCGTCGCGCCATTATCCTCGCGGAAATCGGACAGCGCCCAGATCGCATTGATCGTGATCGGAATGTGCGGCCGCGGCAACGGGATCAATTGGGTGTCTTCGTGAATCGGCTGCGCCTCCTGGCCGGGCCCGAGCACCAGCGAGCAGAACGACGAGAGCAGGCATTCCCTGTCCAGCACGCGTTCGACCACCGGCAGCACGTTGTCATGCAGCGGCACCTCCCAGAACAGATCGTCATAGGTCAGGAGGTTGTTGATGCGCAGCGTCTTGAAGCCTTCGAACGACGTCCTGGCAGGTGCGAGATTGCGCTCGCTCTCGATTCTCAGCACCGCCGCCTTCAACCCCTCGACCAGATCGGGCGAGGCGGCGCGCTCGATCACGGTGTATCCGTCGTCGCGGATCCGCGCGGCGTGCGATTGGATGTCGGCGTCCGTCAGCATGGCGATCTCCCTGTTGGCGCTGTGTCGCGCCTTGCGGAAAGCATAGCGGAACGATTTTGGGTTTGGGAAGTGTGCACTATGATCCGTCATGCTGAGGAGGCCGCAAAGCGGCCGTCTCGAAGCACGACGGCCCGGCTGCAACAGCGTGGCCGTGCATCCTTCGAGACGCGCGCAAATGCGCGCTCCTCAGGATGACGGAATGAAGAGTCCCCTTGCGGACTAGCGCGACTTCCAGAACTCCACGACGCGCTGCGCCGTCGAGGGCATCAGGCGCACGAAATTCACCCGCGCACCTTCGATATCGGCGGGAGACGGCACGCGGTTGGGCCCGAGCCGCATCAGGATCAGGGCACGCACGGTCGGCCATTCGAAGCCGATCGTCTTGCTCGCGATCAGGATCGGATCGTAACGGTCGCCGGAGATCAGGCGATCGAGCGCGACGATTTTCACGCCGGCCATCGCGGCGAGCGCCGCCACGCATTCCTCATATTTGAAGGCCTTTGCGAAGCCGGCCACCGCGGCCTCGTTCAATTCGCCGGCGCGATGCAGCGCCAGGATGGCGCGCTGCGCGGCCGTGAAATCGCGGCCCTCGACCTGAACGATCACGCCCTCGATCTCGGTCATCGCCAGCTTGATCTCGGCTTGGCGTTCCGGCTTGGCGACGGCATGCAGACGGCGGCGGATCACGTCGATCGAGCCGGCGAGCAGGCCCTTCAGATGTTCGGGCGGAAGATCATCGCGGCGGCCGATCCGCAGCGTCAGCACGCCGTCCTGGCCGGCGCGTTGTACCAGCGTCGTGAAGGAGGCGTCCGAGAACGCCGCGCCCGCATTGCCGGCCGCGCATCGGATCACGTCGCGATCGCCGCGTCGGACGAGGACGTCGGTCAGCGCAGTCGAGAGCTTCGATCGCTCGGCCATCGCGAGCAGATGGCCCTGGCCCTTGGCATTGGCGATCTCGACCAGCACCTTTTCGTCAATCACCGGCGATCGGCGCAGCAGCGGCCCCGCGATCGCGACCTCGTCGTCGCGGGCGAGCTGCCCGACCAGATGCCGCGGCGCGTTGGCGAGCAGCGCGAGCCGTTCGGCGAGATCGACCCGCGCGGCAAGCTCGGCGTGCGGGACCAGGCTGGTCAGCACCCTGTCGAACAAGTCGATATGGTCGGGGCGAAAACTCGCGGCGCCCTGCAGGAACAGCTCGCCGAGCCGCCGCGCGGCCTCGGCGCGGCGCTTGGGGTCGCCACGGCGAACGATGTCGTCGAGTTCCGGAATCAGCGCGGGGGCTGTCGTCATGAGCCTTGTCCAACCGGCGACTTCTGCCGATTTTCGGCAATCTATGGTCCCGTTCGTAAACGGGGGGTTAGATCAATCCGGCATCCGGAGAGCCGTAAAATCGCCTCCCGCCGGACCCGGGGGCCTTGCCGGACCCGGGCAAAAGAGCTATATCCAGCGCAACTTATGGTATCTCATACGATCGCGTAGGAGAGTGGGCCCCCCGGGACCCGCTCTTTTTTATTACCTGACGGGACCCAACGAGGCCGGGTCCGGTTTGGGTAGCGTTAGCGGCCCCTTAAGGCCACCTGAACAACACAACAGACCTCAGCAGCCTTTAGACCTTAGACAGCCTTTGACACTGGATATGACCGAACCGACCGCCACGTCCGTGGACACCGAACTGCTCGCCGAGCCGCGTCTCGTCGTCGAGCCCGGGGTTGCGGCGCGCATCGCCGCGGTCGCGGTCCCGGTGCTGCAGGGCATGGGCTATCGCCTGGTGCGCATCAAGGTCTCGGGCGATGCCGGCTGCACCGTGCAGATCATGGCGGAGCGCCCCGACGGCTCGATGCAGCTCGAGGATTGCGAGGCGATCTCGCGCGCGCTGTCGCCGGTGCTCGATGTCGCCGACCCGATCGAGCGCGCCTACCGGCTGGAAATCTCCTCGCCCGGCATCGACCGCCCGCTGGTGCGCCGCTCCGACTTCGAGCGCTACACCGGGCATCTCGTGAAGATCGAGATGGCGGTGGCGCATCAGGGCCGCAAGCGGTTCCGCGGTGTGCTTGCCGGCGTCGAGGGCGATGCGGTGCGCATCAGGCGCGACGATCCGCGTCCGGACGAGGACGCCGAGGTTCTCCTGGTGATGGAGGACATCTCGGACGCGCGGCTGGTGCTGACCGATGAGCTGATCGAGGAATCGATGCGCCGCGGCAAGGCCGCCGAGCGCGAGCTGCGCCGCGAGCTCGGCCTCGCGCCGCCGCAACCGGCCCACGCCAAGAAGAGCGATCCGGCGAAGAGCCAGAAGCCGAAACCCAAGCCTGGTGATAAGCCTGCTCACAAGCCCGGCAAGAAACCGGCTCCGACTAACACCAAAAAGCACCGCCTGGCGGCCGAGCGCGCGCGCCGTGGCGAGATCGATCCATCCGAAGGAGACTAAGCCATGGCAGTCAGCGCCAACAAACTCGAACTGCTGCAGATCGCAGACGCAGTTGCGCGCGAAAAGTCGATCGACCGCTCCATCGTGATCGCGGCGATGGAAGACGCCATCGCCAAGGCCGCGCGTGCCCGCTACGGCAGCGAGACCGACGTCCATGCCGAGATCGATGCCAAGAAGGGCGAGCTGCGACTGACCCGACACATGCTGGTGGTCGACGTCGTCGAAAACTCGTCGAACCAGATTTCGCTGCACGACGCGCAGCGCGCCAATCCGGGCGCTCAGGTCGGCGACACCATCGCCGACACGCTGCCGCCGCTGGAATATGGCCGCATTGCCGCGCAGTCGGCCAAGCAGGTGATCGTGCAGAAGGTGCGCGAGGCCGAGCGCGACCGGCAGTACCAGGAATTCAAGGACCGCATCGGCGACATCGTCAACGGCATCGTCAAGCGCGTCGAATATGGCAGCGTGATCGTCGACCTCGGCCGTGGCGAAGCGATCGTGCGCCGCGACGAGATGCTGCCGCGCGAAGTGTTCCGCAACGGCGACCGCGTCCGCGCCTATATCTTCGACGTCCGCCGCGAGACGCGTGGTCCGCAGATCTTCCTGTCGCGCACCCATCCGCAGTTCATGGCGAAGCTGTTCGCACAGGAAGTGCCGGAGATCTACGACGGCATCGTCGAGATCAAGGCGGTCGCCCGCGATCCGGGCTCGCGCGCCAAGATCGGCGTGATCTCGCGCGATTCCTCGGTCGACCCGGTCGGCGCCTGCGTCGGCATGCGCGGCTCGCGCGTGCAGGCCGTGGTGAACGAGCTGCAGGGCGAGAAGATCGACATCATCCCGTGGTCGCCCGACATTGCGACCTTCGTCGTCAACGCGCTGGCGCCGGCTGAAGTCGCCAAGGTCGTGATCGACGAGGACCGCGAGCGCATCGAGGTCGTGGTTCCCGACACCAACAACCAGCTGTCGCTGGCGATCGGCCGCCGCGGCCAGAACGTCCGCCTCGCCTCGCAGCTGACCGGCTGGGACATCGACATCCTGACCGAGCAGGAAGAGTCGGAGCGCCGCCAGGCCGACTTCGAGAACTCGACCCGCGTGTTCATGGAAGCGCTCAATGTCGACGAGGTGGTCGGCCAGCTGCTCGCCTCCGAAGGCTTCACTTCGGTCGAGGAACTCGCGCTGGTCGATGTCAAGGAACTCGCCGGCATCGAGGGTTTCGACGAGGAGACCGCCACCGAGTTGCAGACCCGCGCCCGCGAATATCTGGAACAGCTCGAGGCGGAACTGGAAGCCAAGCGCAAGGAACTCGGCGTCGAGGACGCCATGAAGGACGTGCCCGGCATCACCGGCAAGATGCTGGTGAAGCTCGGCGAGAACGATGTGAAGACGGTCGAGGATCTCGCCGGCTGCGCCACCGACGATCTGGTCGGCTGGACCGAGCGCAAGGAAGGCGGCGAGCCGACCAAGCATGCCGGGTTCCTCGACGGCATCGAAATCTCGCGCGACGAGGCCGAGGCCTTGATCATGCAGGCCCGTCTGAAGGCCGGCTGGATCACCGAGGCCGACCTCGCCAAGCCTGCTGAGGAGGCCGAGGCCGCCGAAGCAGAAACGACGGCTTCGTAAGGAGATGCCCCACGGATGCTGGCTCAGGCTGACCCCGATCTCGACGATGGGCCGCGGACGCAGAAGTCCGCGACCACGCGGATGTGCGCGGTCAGCCGCGAGGTGCGTCCGATCGACGAGCTGATCCGGTTCGTCGTCGCGCCCACGGGCGAGGTGATCCCGGATATCAAGCGCAAGCTGCCCGGCCGCGGACTCTGGGTTTCCGCGTCGCGGCGCAGCGTTGCGGAAGCCGTCCGCCGTCACCAATTTAGCAAGGGATTCAAGCGCGATGTCCGCGTCGCGCCGACCCTTCCCACCGATACCGACACCCTCCTGGTGCGCAGCGTCACCGAGGCCCTGGCAATGGCCGCCAAGGCCGGTCAGGTGGTTTCGGGCTTCGGCAAGGTCGAGGACGCACTCAACCGGAACGAAACTGCAGCCCTGATCCACGCTTCCGACGGCGCGGCGGACGGAATCCGCAAATTGGACGCGATCGTGGGGCAAAGGGGCGAAAAACGTGGTGAATCGCCGGTAATCCCCGTCGTCAATGTTTTGACGTCGGAAGAATTGGATTTGGCACTTGGGCGGTCAAATGTGATACATGCTGCGCTGCTCGCGGGCCCGGCGAGCAAGACGTTCCTGTCGCGCTGCCAGATGCTGGTCCGATACCGGATGGCCGACGACGACAAGACCGCCGAAGCGGCCAGAAATTCCAGAGCGTGATCCGGGAAGGCGGACGCCGTCTTTCCGACCGGTCATGCTCAGCAAACGACGACACGTTGAAGGATTTGTGCGGCAAACGCACAGCGAAACGAGATTAGGACTGCTGAATGGTTGATACCAAGACCCCTGGCGACAAGACTTTGAGTGTCCCGAGCAAGACGTTGTCGCTGAAGCCGCGCGTCGAGACGGGCACCGTGCGCCAGAGCTTCAGCCACGGCCGGACCAAGCAGGTCGTGGTCGAGAAGCGCGGCAAGCGTCGCGTCGGTGGCGATGGTCCCGGCGAGGCGCACGCGCCGGAACCCGTGGTTGCAAAGCCTGCGGCGCCGGCCGCCAGGCCGCCGCTCGGCCGCCCCTCAGGCCCGCCTCCCGGCCAGCAACAGCGTAACACCCGCTCCGGCGTGGTGCTGCCGACCCTGACCGAGGACGAGCGTTCCGCGCGCGCCAGCGCGCTGGCCGACGCCCGTCAGCGCGACATCGAGGAGCGCCGCCAGGCCGAAGAGGAAGCCAAGCGCCGCGCCGTCCGCGAGGCTGCCGAGAAGGCAGAGCGCGAGGCCGCCGAAACCCGCCGCAAAGCGGAAGAGGAGCGCCACCGCCACGAGGAAGAGGCCAAGCGCAAGGCCGAGGTCGAGGCCAAGCGCCGCTTTGGCGAGGGCGAAGCCAAACCCGG
The DNA here is from genome assembly GCF_054056795.1 of Bradyrhizobium sp. USDA 3315. Lineage (NCBI taxonomy): Bacteria > Pseudomonadati > Pseudomonadota > Alphaproteobacteria > Hyphomicrobiales > Nitrobacteraceae > Bradyrhizobium > Bradyrhizobium sp. USDA 3315. The sequence goes on from NZ_JBSRYP010000001.1 coordinate 1,825,307, forward strand.
CGCTCCGGCCACAACAGCGGCCAGGCCCGCGACAGCCGCACCTGCGTCTGCTCCGCCTGCCCGCGCGCCCGCAGCACGCCCGACCACCACGACAACCGCGCGCGCACCAGCCTCTGCGCCGCGGCCGGCGGCAGTTGCGGCCGGGCCGGACGAAGACGAAGGTCCGCGCCTGGTGCGCCGCCCCGGCGGCGCCGTGCGCCCCGCCGCGGCTCCGAAGACCACCCACAAGCCCGGTCCGCAGAAGGAGCGCGGCCGCCTCACTCTGACCACTGCGCTCAACGCCGACGACGTGCGCGAGCGTTCGATCGCCTCGTTCCGCCGCCGCACCCAGCGCCTGAAGGGGCATGCGTCGAACGAACCGAAGGAAAAGCTGATCCGCGAAGTCACCATTCCGGAAGCGATCACGATCCAGGAACTCGCGAACCGCATGTCGGAACGCGCGGTCGACGTCATCCGCATGCTGATGAAGCAGGGCGCGATGCACAAGATCACCGACGTGATCGATGCCGACACCGCGCAACTGATCGCTGAAGAACTCGGCCACAGCGTCAAGCGCGTCGCGGCGTCCGACGTGGAAGAGGGCCTGTTCGACGTCGTCGACAATTCCACCGACACCGAGCCGCGCTCGCCGGTGGTCACCGTCATGGGTCACGTCGACCACGGCAAGACCTCGCTGCTCGACGCGCTGCGCCACGCCAACGTCGTATCGGGCGAAGCCGGCGGCATCACCCAGCATATCGGCGCCTACCAGGTGCTGTCGCCCGAGAGCGGCACCAAGATCACCTTCATCGACACGCCCGGCCACGCAGCGTTCACCGCGATGCGCGCCCGCGGCGCCAAGGTCACCGACATCGTCGTGCTGGTGGTCGCGGCCGATGACGGCGTGATGCCGCAGACGATCGAGGCGATCAATCACGCCAAAGCGGCCAAGGTGCCGATGATCGTGGCGATCAACAAGATCGACAAGCCGGATGCGCGGCCGGAGCGCGTGCGCACCGAGTTGCTCCAGTACGAGGTGCAGGTCGAATCGCTCGGCGGCGACGTCGTCGACGTCGAGGTTTCGGCCAAGAACAAGACCAATCTCGACAAGCTGCTCGAGATGATCGCGCTGCAGGCTGAAATCCTCGACCTGAAGACCAACTCGGAGCGTCCGGCGGAAGGCACCGTGATCGAAGCCAAGCTCGATCGCGGACGCGGTCCGGTCGCGACCGTGCTGGTGCAGCGCGGCACGCTGCGCGTCGGCGACATCATCGTGGCCGGCGCCGAGATGGGCCGCGTCCGCGCGCTGATCTCCGACCAGGGCGAGAATCTCGAAGAGGCCGGCCCTTCGGTGCCGGTCGAGGTGCTCGGCTTCAACGGTCCGCCGGAAGCCGGCGATCGTCTCGCTGTTGTCGAGAACGAAGCCCGCGCCCGTCAGGTCACGAGCTATCGCGCGCACCAGAAGCGCGAGAATGCCGCGGCCTCGATCTCGGGCATGCGCGGCTCGCTCGAGCAGATGATGTCGCAGCTCAAGACCGCGGGCCGCAAGGAGTTCCCGCTGATCGTCAAGGCCGACGTGCAGGGCTCGCTGGAAGCGATCCTGGGCTCGCTCGAGAAGCTCGGCACCGACGAAGTCGCCGCCCGCATCCTGCATGCCGGCGTCGGCGGCATCTCGGAATCCGACGTCACGCTGGCGGAAGGCTTCAACGCCGCGATCATCGGCTTCTCGGTCCGCGCCAACAAGGAAGCGGCGGCCGCGGCCAAGCGCAACGGCATCGAGATCCGCTACTACAACATCATCTACGACCTCGTGGATGACATCAAAAAGGCGATGTCCGGCCTGCTCGCGCCTACGCTGCGCGAAACCATGCTGGGCAACGCGCAGATCCTGGAAGTGTTCAACATTTCCAAGGTCGGCAAGGTCGCGGGTTGCCGCGTCACCGACGGCACCGTGGAACGCGGCGCCAATGTTCGCCTGATCCGCGACAACGTCGTGGTGCACGAAGGCAAGCTGTCGACGCTGAAGCGCTTCAAGGATGAAGTGAAGGAAGTGGTCTCCGGCCAGGAGTGTGGCATGGCGTTCGAGAACTACGGCGACATGCGTGTCGGCGACGTGATCGAGTGTTACCGCATCGAGACGATCCAGCGCTCTCTGTAAGTCCAAATCTTACGAAGCGCAGATCTTGCTAGGCGTTGGGTCCATTTAACTGAAAATGCGACGGCGTGGCCGGACTTTAGTCCGGCCACCAGCGCATCGTCCGATTGAAAGCAAAGCAAGGACATTGATGCCCGCGGCCACGGCTGGCGGGCGCGACGGTTTTGGAAAAAGGTCATGCCCCGTCAAAAGAAGAGTTCCAGCCCCGGCGGATCGCAACGTCAGCTGCGCGTCGGCGAAACGGTTCGCCATGCAGTTGCCGAGATTCTGTCACAGGGTGAGGTTCACGATCCCGATCTGGAAGGCCACATCATCACCGTTCCCGAGGTGCGTATGTCGCCGGATCTGAAGCTCGCCACGATCTACGTGATGCCGCTCGGCGGCCACGACACCGACACGGTGATATCCGCGCTCGAGCGCAACAAGAAATTCCTTCGCGGCGAGATCGCGCACCGCGTCAACCTGAAATTTGCACCCGACATTCGCTTCCGCGTCGATGAGCGGTTCGACGAGGCGGAGCGCATCGAGAAACTACTGCGGACACCTGCGGTGCAGCGAGACCTTGCACCCGATTCGGACGACGAGTGATGACTGTGATGACGACCAACAGCGTTGTCGACGCGAAGGATGCCGACGCGCGCGACGCTGAGCGGGATGCTTTTGCCGGCCAGCGCACCGACGATGCGCGCCGCACCAACAACGACCCGCGCCAGAAGCAGGGCAGGCAGAACCAGCAGCCGCGCCGCGACAAGCGCGACGTCCACGGCTGGGTGGTGCTCGACAAGCCGATCGGCATGACCTCGACGCAGGCGGTCGCGGTACTCAAGCGCCTGTTTCAGGCCAAGCGCGCCGGCCATGCCGGCACGCTCGATCCGCTCGCCTCCGGCGGCTTGCCGATCGCGCTGGGCGAGGCCACCAAGACGGTGCCGTTCGTGATGGACGGCCGCAAGCGCTACCGCTTCACGGTGTGCTGGGGCGAGGAGCGCGACACCGACGACACCGAGGGACGGCCGGTCAGGACCAGCGAGAGCCGGCCGACCGCCGATTCGATTAGGGACCTGTTGCCGCGCTTTACCGGGGTGATCGAGCAGATCCCGCCGCAATATTCGGCGATCAAGGTGCAGGGCGAGCGCGCCTATGATCTGGCGCGCGACGGCGAGACCGTGGAACTGAAGCCCCGCCCGGTCGAGATCCACGAATTAACCCTCGTGGAACATGGCGATAACGGTCAGTCCGTGTTCGAGGCCGAGTGCGGCAAGGGAACCTATGTCCGGGCGCTGGCCCGCGATATGGGCCGGATTCTGGGCTGTTTCGGCCATATCTGCGCCCTGCGGCGGACCCTTGTCGGTCCGTTTACCGAACGGGACATGATTCCGCTGGAACAGTTGGAGGCTTTATGCAATAGAGCCGCGTCTGGCGAGGGCAGCCTCGCCGACGCGCTTTTGCCCGTTGAGACCGCGCTGGACGACATCCCGGCACTGGCCGTCACACGGGCTGATGCGGCAAGGCTCCACAGGGGCCAGGCCGTTTTGTTGCGCGGACGGGATGCGCCCAATACCAGCGGCACAGTCTATGTCACGGTGGCAGGCCGGCTTCTCGCGCTTGCCGAAATTGGCAATGGCGAACTCATCCCCAAGCGCGTGTTCAACCTGAACGGACTGACTGCCGGTCCGGCTCGCAACGATGAAAGTAACTGACGATGTCGATTACCGCCGAACGCAAAGCGGAAGTCATCAAGACGAATGCCAACAAAGCCGGCGACACCGGCTCGCCCGAGGTTCAGGTCGCGATCCTGTCGGAACGCATCAATAACCTCACCGAGCACTTCAAGAGCCATGTGAAGGACAACCATTCACGCCGCGGCCTCCTGAAGCTCGTGTCGACGCGTCGTTCCCTGCTTGACTACATCAAGCGCAAGGACGAGGCGCGCTACAAGGCGCTGCTCGAAAAGCACAACATCCGTCGTTGATTTGAGAAGCACGCGCGCGAGGGTTCGCGCGCGTTTTCGCATGGTCGTCCGTGAACTCGGGCTTTCGAATTGTCGAAAGATGACCATGCGCAGCATGGCAGTCGCGCCATGCACACTAGCGTCCAGCAGCAATCCGGCCGCTGGACCGGGCAAGATGCCCAGATGACCGAAAGGATGGACGCCATCCGAAATCCAGGGACCATGGCAGGATCGCCGGATGCTGATCGCGACAGCGCATCAGTGTCTCGCCGTCTTGGCATGGTCTTTGTGTTTCAGGGCGCCGTGCTTTCGTGAAACCATGAAAGAAAACCGAAATGTTCAATTCGCATTCCGTCGAAATCGACTGGGGTGGACGTCCCCTCAAACTTGAAACCGGCAAGATCGCCCGCCAGGCCGACGGCGCCGTGATGGCCACCTACGGCGAGACCGTGGTGCTTGCCACCGTCGTTGCGGCGAAGGCGCCGCGCGAGGGCGTCGACTTCCTGCCGCTCACGGTCGACTACCAGGAGAAGACCTACGCCGCGGGCCGCATTCCCGGCGGCTATTTCAAGCGCGAAGGCCGTCCGACCGAGAAGGAGACGCTGGTCTCCCGCCTGATCGACCGCCCGATCCGTCCGCTGTTCGTCGACGGCTGGCGCAACGAGACCCAGGTGATCGTCACCGTGCTCTCGCACGACATGGAGAACGATCCGGACATCGTGTCGCTGGTCGCCGCCTCCGCCGCCCTGACGCTGTCGGGCGCGCCGTTCAAGGGCCCGATCGGCGCCGCACGCGTCGGCTTTGCCAATGACGAATACGTGCTCAACCCGACGCTGGACGAGATGACCGAGACCCAGCTCGACCTCGTCGTCGCCGGCACCGCCGACGCCGTGCTGATGGTCGAATCGGAAGCCAAGGAGCTCAACGAGGACGTGATGCTCGGCGCGGTCATGTTCGGCCACCGCCACTTCCAGCCGGTCATCAACGCGATCATCGAGCTCGCCGAGAAGGCCGCCAAGGAGCCGCGCGAAGTCACCACAATCGACAATTCGGAGATCGAGAAGGAGATGCTCGGCATCGCCGAACAGGAGCTCCGCAAGGCCTATGCGATCCCGGTCAAGCAGGAACGCTATGCCGCGGTCGGCGCCGTCAAGGAGAAGGTGCTGGCGCACTTCTTCCCGGAAGGCCAGGAGCCGAAATACGACAAGCTTCGCGTCGCCGGCGTGTTCAAGGAACTGGAAGCCAAGATCGTTCGCTGGAACATCCTTGACACCGGCAAGCGCATCGACGGCCGTGACGCCAAGACCGTGCGCAACATCATCGCCGAAGCCGGCGTGCTGCCGCGTGCCCACGGCTCGGCGCTGTTCACCCGCGGTGAGACCCAGGCGATGGTCGTGACCACGCTCGGCACCGGCGAGGACGAGCAGTACATCGATGCACTGTCGGGGACGTACAAGGAAACGTTCCTGCTGCATTACAACTTCCCGCCCTACTCGGTCGGTGAAACCGGTCGCCTCGGCGGCACCAAGCGCCGCGAAATCGGCCACGGCAAGCTCGCCTGGCGCGCGATCCACCCGGTGCTGCCGCCGCATCACGAGTTCCCGTACACGATCCGCGTGGTCTCCGAGATCACCGAGTCGAACGGCTCGTCCTCGATGGCCTCGGTGTGCGGCGCCTCGTTGTCGCTGATGGACGCCGGCGTGCCGCTGAAGCGGCCGACCGCCGGTATCGCCATGGGCCTGATCCTCGAAGGTCAGCGCTTCGCGGTGCTGTCGGACATCCTCGGTGACGAGGATCATCTCGGCGACATGGACTTCAAGGTCGCCGGTACCGACCACGGCATCACCTCGCTCCAGATGGACATCAAGATCGAGGGCATCACCGAGGAGATCATGAAGGTTGCGCTTGGCCAGGCCAAGGAAGGGCGCATCCACATCCTCGGCGAGATGGCCAAGGCACTGACCGCGGCGCGCGCCGAGCTCGGCGAATACGCACCGCGCATCGAGACCTTCAAGATCGCCACCGACAAGATCCGCGAAGTGATCGGCACCGGCGGCAAGGTGATCCGCGAGATCGTCGAGAAGACCGGCGCCAAGGTCAACATCGAGGACGACGGCACCGTGAAGGTCGCCTCCAACGATGGCGAGGCGATGAAGGCTGCGATCAAGTGGATCAAGTCGATCGCCTCCGATCCGGAGGTCGGCCAGATCTACGAGGGCACCGTCGTCAAGGTGATGGAGTTCGGCGCGTTCGTGAACTTCTTCGGCGCCAAGGACGGCCTCGTCCACATCAGCCAGCTCGCGTCCAACCGCGTGCAGAAGACCTCCGACGTCGTCAAGGAAGGCGACAAGGTCAAGGTCAAGCTGCTCGGCTTCGACGATCGCGGCAAGACCCGCCTGTCGATGAAGGCGGTCGACCAGGAGACCGGCGAAGATCTCGAGGCCAAGCAGAAGACCGAAGCGCCGGCTGCGGCGCCGCGCGAAGCTGCCGGCGAGTAAGCCAGGGCAAATCGATTGTTACCAAATCGACTGTTACGAAAAGGGCGGCCCTGTGGCCGCCCTTTTTGGTTTGCCGAGATTGGACGCAAATCAATCTCCGCTGATCGGCATGCGCGGTTTTGACCCGGCATTGTGACCGGATTCGCTGGAACCCGTTCACAACTCGGGCCTAACATCAGGAAGCTTTCCCAGCACGGAGAACCACGATGTCCTCGATGTCCCGACGCCATTTGATCATCGCAGCAGGCGGCATCGCCGCGGCCGCAGCCGCATCGCGCACGGCATTCGCGCAGGCCACGGCGCAGGTCCCAGCCGGACCGTTCAAGATCGATCCGCTGACCTATCCCACCAATGCGCTGGAGCCGCATATCGACGCCAAGACGATGGAAATCCATCACGACCGGCATCATCAGGCCTATGTCACCAACCTCAACAATTTCGCCAAGGACAATCCGCAGATCGCCGAGAAGCCGGTCGTCGAGGTGCTCGCCAATCTCGGCAGCGTGCCGGAGGCGATCCGCACCGGCGTGCGCAACAACATGGGCGGCCACGCCAACCACACCATGTTCTGGCAGATCATGGGACCGAACGGCGGCAAGGCGGACGGCGAGGTGCTCGCCGCGATCGCTCGCGACCTCGGCGGCATGGAAAAATTCCAGACCGATTTCAACGCCGCCGGCGGGCGCGTGTTCGGCTCCGGCTGGGTGTTCGTCACCGTGACCAAGGACGGCAAGCTCGCGATCGAGACCCGGCCGAACCAGGACAATCCGATCATGGACGGCAAGCGCGCGCTGCTCGGCAATGACGTCTGGGAGCACGCCTATTACCTGACCTATCAGAACCGCCGCCCCGATTATCTCAAGGCGTGGTGGAATACGGTGAACTGGAAGGCCGTGGCTGAGCGCTATGCGGCAGCAAAGGCCGGCACGCTCGGCGTGTGAGCCGCCGGGCTCGCCGGTCGCACACAACTGCGCTAGAGTTGAAAGCTCCGCGAGACGATCGCGGGCTTTCAACTTTATGCACCCACAGCGTCGCGCCGCCGGCGTCGAACGCGATAGGGAACAATGACGCTGCCGACCATCCGCCCCGCTCGTCCCGACGAACATGACGCGATCGCGCGCGCCTGGATGGCGAGTTGGGTTTCGACCGGGCTCACGCAAGCCAGCGACAGCCTGTTGAACGACCTGCGTATCCGCCTGCCGCGCGAGATTGCCGGCGGCTGGAGCCTGTTCGTGGCCGACGATCGCGGCGCCATCGCCGCCATGCTGGCGCTGCACCTGCCGACCTTGCTGCTCGATCAGCTGATGGTGGTCCCCGCCTATCAGGGCCGGAGCCTGGGACGCGCGCTGCTTGCCTTCACGCGCCGGCAGATGCCCGAAGAGATCCGGCTGAAATGCGTCCGCGAGAACGAGAAGGCCTGGCGCTGGTACGAGCGCGAAGGCTTTGTGTTTGACAAGGAAGCGCCCAATCCGGTCACCGGCTTCATGATGAAGCACTATCGGTGGATGAGAACAAACCGCACATCGGAGGCTAAGCCATGATCAAGCTGTACTGGTCGCCGCGCTCGCGCTCGTTCTCAGCCATCTGGCTGCTGGAGGAATCCGGCCTGCCATACGAACGGGTGCTGACCGACATCAGCACCGGCGCGCAGAAATCGCCGGACTTCCTCAGGATCAACCCGATGGGCAAGGTGCCGGCGCTGACCGACGGCGACGCGCAGCTCGCCGAGGCCGCCGCGATCTGCGCCTATATCGCCGACCGCTATCCCGAGACCAAACTCGCGCCGGCAGCGACGGACCCAAAGCGGGCGCGCTATCTGCAGTGGCTGTTCTTCTCGCCGAGCTGCATCGAGCCGGCGCTGATCCAGCTCTTCACCAAGCTCGAGGTGCCGACCAGCACCGCGGCATGGGGCAGCGCCGCGCAGGTGTTCGACGTGCTCGACGCCGAGCTGCAGAAGGGGCCATGGATCCTCGGCGATCAATTCTCCGCTGCCGACATCGCGATCGGCGCGGGACTGAACTTTGCGGTGCGCGTGTTCAAGATGGTGCCGCCGCGGCCGTCATTCGAGGCCTATATCGGCCGCTGCGTGGCCCGGCCCGCGTTCCAGCGCGCAGAGAAGATCGCGGCGGGGTGAGACATCTAGCCCGGATGAAGCGCAGCGAAATCCGGGGCTCTCTGCCACAGAGGGACTGTCCCGGATTGCGCTGCGCTCCATCCGGGCTACGAAGCTGTGATTGCGATGTTTCCCGAACGGCCTAACCCGGCACGACGCGGGGATCGACATCCTGCGTATAGTCGACGCCGTCGATGCCGAAGCCGAACAGGCGCAGGAACTGGCTCTTGTACTCGCCGAGATCGGCCAACTCGCCGAGCGTCTCGGTGGTGAGCAGTGGCCAGCGCCGCGACACTTCCGTCTGCACCTCGGGCGACAGCTCCCAGTCGTCGACCCGGACGCGCTGCGCGTCATCGAGCTCGACGCCCTTACCGAGCTTCGTCCGGAACAGGCGATCGATCTGCTCGATGCAGCCTTCGTGGAGACCGAGCTGCTTCATCACCTTGAACAGCACCGTGCCATAGAGCGGCACCACCGGAATCGCCGAGCTCGCCTGGGTGACCACGGCCTTCAGCGCGACGACGCGGGCGGCGTCCGCACCGAGCCGGCCGCGGATCGCTTCCGCCTTGCTGTCGAGATCGACCTTGGCGCGGCCGAGCGTGCCGTTCCAGTAGATCGGCCAGGTCAGCTCGCTGCCGATATAGGTGTAGTTGAGCGTCCGGAAGCCCGGCGCCAGCACGCCGGCATCCGCGAGCTGGTCGATCCAGCGCTTCCAGTCGTCGCCGCCCATCACCGCGACGGTGGCCGCCGTTTGCTCCTCGCTCGCCGGTTCGAGCGTGGTCTGGAACACCTCGCCGGCCTCGGTGTCGAGCGTCTTGATCTCGACCGGGGCGCCCAGTGGCTTGATCACCGAACGATAGGTCTTGCCGGTGTCGGGATCGGTGCGGACCGGAGCGGCCATGCTGTAGACCAGGAGGTCGAGCTGCCCGAATTTCTCGCGCACGCGCTCGATGAAGGTCGCCTTCAGCTCGTCGGAGAAGGCGTCGCCCTCCAGCGTGAGCGGCGAGCGTCCGATCTTCTGGGCCTCGATCTCGAAGGCGCGGTTGTTGTACCAGCCGGCACTGGCGCTTCTCTTTTCCGACGGCTCGCGCTCCAGCGACACGCCGATCGTATCGGCGCCGCCGGCGAAGGTCGCGACGATGCGGCTCGCGAGGCCATACCCCGTCGAGCAGCCCAGCACGGCAACGCGCTTCGGGCAGTCGGCGACCGGACCCTGCTTCAGAACATAGGCGATCTGTTCGCGGACATTCGTGGCGCAGCCGACGGGATGTGCCGTCGTGCAGATGAAGCCTCGCACGCGCGGTTCAATAATCATTCCCACCCCATTCCGGATCGTTGCAATGTTCCCATTCGCTGCCTGCGGACCTCCCTCAGCAAGCGAGGAGAGGCGAAATCACGCGTCAAGCCGCCTGAACACCAGCGTCGCGTTGGTACCGCCGAAGCCGAACGAGTTCGACAGCACGGTGTTGAGCTTGGCGTTGTCGATGCGCTTGCGCACGATCGGCATGTCGGCAAACACCGGATCGAGTTCGGTGATATGCGCGCTCTCGCAGATGAAGCCGTTGTTCAGCATCAGCAGCGAATAGATCGCTTCCTGCACGCCGGTGGCGCCGAGCGAGTGGCCGGTCAGCGCCTTGGTCGCCGAGATCGGCGGGCACTTGTCGCCGGTGCCGAACACCTTGCGGATCGCCTCGATCTCCGGCGGATCGCCGGCGGGCGTCGAAGTGGCGTGCGGATTGATGTAGTCGACCGGCGAGTTCACCGTCGACATCGCCATGCGCATGCAGCGCTCGGCGCCCTCGCCTGACGGCGCCACCATGTCGTAGCCGTCGGAGGTTGCGCCGTAGCCGACGACCTCGCCATAGATCCTGGCACCGCGCGCCTTGGCATGCTCGAGCTCTTCCAGCACCACGACACCCGCGCCGCCCGCGATGACGAAGCCGTCGCGGTTGAGATCGTAAGGACGCGAGGCGGTGGCGGGCGTGTCGTTGTATTTCGAGGACATCGCGCCCATGGCGTCGAACAGCACCGACAGCGTCCAGTCGAGTTCCTCGCAGCCGCCGGCGAAGATGACATCCTGCTTGCCGATCTGGATCGTCTCATAGGCGTTGCCGATGCAGTGGTTCGACGTCGCGCAGGCCGACGAGATCGAATAGTTCACGCCCTTGATCTTGAACCAGGTGGCGAGCGTCGCCGACGCGGTCGAGGACATGCCCTTCGGCACCGCGAACGGACCGACGCGCTTCGGGCCCTTGGCGCGTGCGATGTCGGCGGCCTCCACCAGCGTGCGCGTCGACGGACCGCCGGATCCCATGATGATGCCGGTACGGATGTTGGAGACTTCGCTTTCCTCGAGGCCCGAGTCGCGGATCGCCTGTTCCATCGCAACGTGATTCCAGGCCGCACCTTCGGCAAGGAACCGCATCGCGCGGCGATCGATCACCTCGGCAGGATTGAGTGTCGGCGCACCGTGCACCTGCGAACGGAAGCCGAGTTCGGCGGCCTTCTCCGCGCGCGAAATGCCCGACTTCGCCTCGTAGAGGCTCGCAAGCACTTCCTGGGTGTTGTTACCGATGGACGAGACAATACCCATCCCCGTGATGACAACCCGCCTCATGTTCGCCTCGCCCTGCCTTTATGTTGCCGCATGATGATCCTGCTCAAGATGGAGCCGTGCCCTGCTTGAACAACCCGACCTTCAAGTCCTTGGCGCGATAGATAATCTCGTCGTCCATGGAAAGCCACCCGTCGGCAATTCCAAGCACGAGCTTTGACCGCATCACGCGCTTGATATCGATGTTGTACACAACCTTGCGCGCTTGCGGCAGCACCTGTCCGGAGAACTTCAGCTCGCCGAGGCCGAGCGCGCGGCCACGACCTTCGCCACCGATCCAGCCGAGGTAAAAGCCGACCATTTGCCACATGGCATCGAGGCCGAGGCAGCCCGGCATCACCGGATCGTTCTTGAAATGGCAGCCGAAGAACCAGAGATCCGGTTTCACCTCGAGCTCGGCGCGCACCAGCCCCTTGCCGAACTCGCCGCCATTCTCCGAAATCTCGCTGATGCGATCGAACATGAGCATCGGCGGCAGCGGCAACTGGGCGTTGCCGGGACCGAAAAGCTCGCCCCGCCCGCAAGCCAGCAAATCCTCGTATTCGTAACCGCCGCGCCGATCCAGCATCCTCTTTCCACCTCTGATGTCCCGATGAGCGCTTTGCTTGGTCGGACCTTGATCTACCCACGGGAACCGGAATAACCCGTCCCGCATCTTGGCGCTACCTGGGTACGCTACGGCCTGTTATCTCTGCCGAAAGCGCATATGTGGTCCGCGCGCTCTCTAACATAGCGCCAACTGGGCGGCAAAGCGGCATTCCGAGGATAAATGACCGCTTCTCCTTAGGTTTCTACCGCAGCTTGGATTCGTTCTAGTTGCGAAAAACTTGCATCTGATAGGCATCCTTTTTATATTTATGAGGAATATTGCCTGAGTTGGGTGCATAGAGTGGATATGAACGAGGAAGTACCGGCTGTGAACGATGATGCCGTGCACCCGGCTGCCCGGGGCGTTGGGCACCACCCTGCCCTGACCGGCTGTCCGTGGCATGACGTCAACGAGATGTTGCAGTCTGCCGGTCTGCGGCCGACCCGTCAGCGCATGGCGCTGGGCTGGCTGTTGTTCGGCAAGGGTGCCCGCCACCTGACCGCTGAAATGCTGTACGAGGAAGCCACGCTGGCCAAGGTTCCGGTGTCGCTGGCGACCGTCTACAACACCCTGAACCAGCTGACCGACGCCGGCCTGCTGCGCCAGGTCAGCGTCGACGGCACGAAAACCTATTTCGATACCAACGTGTCGACGCACCACCACTTCTATCTCGAGCACAACCACGAGCTGGTCGACATTCCCGACCCGAACCTTGTGCTGTCGAAGATGCCCGACGTGCCGGAAGGCTACGAGATCTCCCGCGTCGACATGGTGGTGCGGCTGCGCAAGAAGCGCTGAACGGTCTTACCGTCGATTTGAGTTGTGATGGCCGGGCTCGTCCCGGCCATTGTCGTTCGGGACGAGGAAAACTCAGTCCACCTTCTCGTCGGCGTAGACGCCCCAGAGGCGCTGCTGCTCGATCCAGCCGTCGAACCCGCTGCCGGTGACCCGGCACCAGTTATTGGCGCATTTCTTCACCTGCGCGACGACTCCGGCCTGCAGGCGCGCCGCGATCGCGCTGGTGGCGTCGGGACGATCGTAGAGCGAGGCCAGATCGTCCTTGTTCTTCATCGTGACGACGGCGGTGCGGCGGCCGGACAGCAGAGAATGATAGACCCAGCCTTCGGCGCCCTCGGAATCGCGCACCCGGCGCCAGTTCTCGAACTCGGCGGTAATTTCGACCGGCAGCCCCGACCGCGTGTAGACCCAGGCGACGTCATTGTCCTTGGTCGGGCCGGCCCGGACGTTCACGTGATCCGACTTCAGGCTGACATAGCGCGGGATCGGCAGGCCGCTGGTGGTGGGGCTCAAATCCTTGGCGGAATGTCCGGGCATGACCGACGCACTCAGCATGCTTCCGACCAGCGCCACCAATGAACCGAAACGCCAGAACGCCACCATCAACCCGTCTCCTGCCGAGATGCCCAACCCGCATTCGGCGAACTGCAACCCAAACCACGCCCGAGGGCCCCTGCGCCCGCGCCCGTTCGCTCCCGCACTGCAAGCCCGAGGGGTTCTTGTCTTGGCCCGGCCTTCTGCTAGAGAGGACGGAACGCCTGAGAGCCAGAACACCCGAATTTCCCTCGTTTCGCCTTGGCGAAAAGCCGGGGCAAGTATCGGGGAACCCTAGGAAACGCGAAGGAAACGCCGGGACAGCGCGGCTATCAGCAGTGTCGAACAACCGGGTTAATGAGGCCTGAACGGTTTGTTTTTTGGCAAGCCGCGCGCCTCATGAAAGCAGGACATGTCGGTGAAGAAAAAGCCTCTCGTCGTCGTCACCCGCAAGCTGCCGGACTCGATCGAGACCCGGATGCGCGAGCTGTTCGACGCCAGATTGAATCTCGACGACACGCCGATGACGCCGGAGCAGATCGCCGAGGCGGCGCGAACCGCCGACGTGCTGGTGCCGACCGTGACCGACATGATCCGCGAGGACGTGATCAATCAGCCCGACTGCAAGCTGAAGATGATCGCCAATTTCGGCAACGGCGTCGACAATATCGATGTCGCCGCGGCGCATGCCCGCGGCATCACCGTGACCAACACCCCGAAGGTGCTGACCGAGGACACCGCCGACATGACCATGGCGTTGATCCTCGCGGTGCCGCGGCGCCTGATCGAGGGCGCCTCGATCCTGACCGAAGGCAAGCAGCATTGGGCGGGCTGGTCGCCGACCTGGATGCTCGGCCACCGCATCGGTGGAAAGAGGCTCGGCATCGTCGGCATGGGCCGCATCGGCCAGGCCGTGGCGCGCCGTGCCCGCGCCTTCGGCCTGCAAATCCACTATCACAACCGCCGCCCGGTGGCGCCCATGATCGCCGAAGAGCTCGGGGCCACCTATTGGGAAAGCCTCGACCAGATGCTGGCGCGGATGGACATCATCTCGGTGAATTGCCCGCACACGCCGGCCACCTATCACCTGCTCTCGGCGCGGCGGCTCAAGCTGATCCGGAAAGAGGCCTATGTCGTCAACACCGCGCGCGGCGAGGTGATCGACGAGGACACGCTGATCAAGCTGATCGAAGCCGGCGATATCGGCGGCGCAGCCCTCGACGTCTATGAGCACGAGCCCGCGGTGAACCCGAAGCTGGTGCGGCTCGCCAAGGCCGGCAAGGTGACGCTGCTGCCGCATATGGGTTCGGCCACCATCGAAGGCCGCGTCGAGATGGGCGAGAAGGTGATCATCAACATCCGAACCTTCCTCGACGCCCACAAGCCGCCGGATCGCGTGCTGCCGAGCATGCTGTGATTTCGTAGCCGGGATTACGCCGCGCTCGATCCAAGCCACGCAGCTCCAACCTCCCCTTGAAAAGGGGAGGTCGCTTTGCTCGCCAGAGCAAAGCGGGTGGGGATCATCTCTCTCCACGAGCGACGGTGCGTGTGGCTGGACCCCCATCCCGACCTTCCCCCTTTCAGGCAGGGGTGTCCGGGGAATGATTCACTGTGTCGCGGTGCATGCTCGGCAGGACCGAGGCAAATCGGTCTTTTCTGGTTGTCGAGACACAGAGGGCCGAGCATGCGATATCGCGGTAGCATTTTTGGAAGGCTGCTTGAACCGATCAATCGACGGCAGTTTCAGACGGTTGTGGATCGTCTGGACGGGGATGCCTACGACAAGTCGTTCAGGAGCTGGGATCATCTGGTGGCGCTGATCTATGCCCAGCTTAGCGGCAACAGCAGTCTGCGCGGGGTGGTGACTGGCTTCAACGCCAATTCGCAGCATCACTATCACTTGGGAACCGGCAAGCTGTCGCGCTCGACGTTGTCCGATGCCAATGCCCGCCGTCCGATCGGCATTTTCGCGCAAACCTTTGCGGCGCTGTCGGCGATGGCGCGTCGCCAGCTGCGGAGTGAAGGCATGGAGATGGTGCGTCTGATCGACGCCAGTCCGATCCCGCTCGGCAAGGTCTGCAGTTGGGCGACGTGGAACGGCCGCATCCGCGGCATGAAGCTGCATGTCGTCTACGACCCAAGGAGCGATGTCCCGACCTGCGTCGAGATGACGGCCGCGAACGTCAATGACATCGAGATCGGCCGACAGACCCCAATCCAGCCCGCCACCACCTATGTGTTTGACAAGGGCTATTGCCGTTTCGACTGGTGGCAGAAGATCAATGATAGCAAGGCTTTCTTCGTTACCCGGGCGAAGACGAGCATCCGTCTTCGCTCGCTCAGGCATCGCGCCATCCGCAAGCGTAACGGGGATGGCTTCGAAATCCTTGCCGATGACGAGGTGAAGCTCACCAGCAAGGGCGATTCGCGCCTTCCAATCCCGCTCCGCCGCATCAAGATCAGACGCGAGAAAGGCGGCAAGATCACACTCCTGACCAACGACCTTGCCCGTAGCGCCGTCGAGATCGCCGCCCTCTACAAGAGCCGATGGCAAATCGAGCTGCTGTTCCGCTGGATCAAGCAGCATCTCGATATTCGCAAGTTCCTCGGCGCCAACGACAACGCGATCCGCCTTCAGGTGCTCGCTGCGATGATTGCCTACCTGCTGCTGCGCATCGCCGCTCACACCAACTGCATCAAAATGCTCCCGCTCAGGTTCGCCGAACTCGTCGGCCAGCTCCTGCTCACGCGTCGATCCCTCGCTGCCATCGACAAACCTCCGCCCATCAACCCCAGCCGTCGGAAATCAACCATCTCACCTGACCAGATGGAGCTCCGCTATGCCTGAATTTCCCCGGACACCCCTGCCTTTCAGGGGGAAGGAGAAGAGAGATCTGTAGCCCGGATGGAGCGCAGCGAAATCCGGGGTCTGTATCCGCGGACAGACCGCCCCGGATTACGCTTCGCTCCATCCGGGCTACGGGACGTGGGTAGTCATATGCGATAGCCCCGCCGTCGCGGGGGCGCGCTGCCAAAATATCGAAAACAACCCCATGCAAAGGAGCCGGTGCGGCCGGCGAGGCGCATGCTGTAATCACGCATTCGGTGTCGTCCCTGCGAACGCAGGGACTCATAACCACCGAAGCTCATGATTGGACCGAGCTGGAGCTCCAGCCCTGGTCATTGTAAGAGCTGTGGTTATGGGTCCCGGCTCAAGGCCGGGACGACGATGTGGCGAGGTCCTGCTCTACTTCTTCCGTCGCGCCTGCTTGCGCCAGTCGGCGACGAACGACACGAACGCGGCGAGCGCCGGCGGCGGCTGGCGACGGCTCGGATAGTAGAGGAACGGTCCGTCGAACGGCGGGCACCAGTCGTCGAGCACGCTGACCAGCGCGCCGGACTTGACGCCGTAGCGGACATAGCCCTCGAACGTCGCCCAGTAGCCGACGCCGTCATGGACCGCACGCAGCGCGAGGCCGAGATGGGTCGCGGTCAACCTGGCCGGCGGCGAAATCTTCACCACGCGGCCGTTCTTCTCGAACTCCCAATCGAACATCACGCCGTTGCTGAATCGGCTGCGGATGCAGGGGTGCGCCAGCAGATCTTTCGGATGCATCGGCCGGCCGTGCCTTGCGACATACTCACTGGACGCCACGATCGCGTAACGTTGCGGCGCGCCGAGCGGGACCGCGACCATGTCCTGCGCCAGGTGCTCGCCGTAACGCACGCCGGCGTCAAAGCCCTGCGCGACGATGTCGACGAACGCACTCTCCGCGACGACGTCGAGCTCGACCCGTGGATATCTGGCGAGGAACGGCGCGATCATCGGCGCCAGCACCAGATCGACCGCGGGCGGCGGCGCGTTGATGCGCAACCGCCCCGACGGCTCGGCGCGCAGGCCGCGCACCTCGGTGATCGCATCGGCGACGTTGACCATGGCCGGCGCGACGCGGGCCAGCAGCAGTTCGCCGGCCTCGGTCAGCGCGACGCTGCGGGTGGTGCGGTTCATCAGGCGGACGCCGAGCCGCTCTTCCATGTCGCGCAGGCGCTGGCTGAGGCTGGAAACCGAGACGCGCTGCTCGAGCGCCGCACGCCGGAAATTGCGCGTGCGCGCCACCGCCACGAAGGCGTCGAGGTCGCGAAGGTCGAAATCCTGCATTGTTCGATATAGTGAACAAGCCATTCGCGATTGTCCAGCTTATCGTCCGAAACCGTCCGGCCCATATCACCTCGGCATTTAGCGACGGATTTTCCGCCGCCAACGTTCGAGGAACATCCACATGGACACACGCAAACTCGGCTCAACCGGGCCCACCGTCTCGGCCCTCGGCCTCGGCTGCATGGGCATGTCCGAGGTCTATGGCCCGGCCGATCGCGGCGAGAGCATCGCCACGGTGCATGCGGCGCTCGATGCCGGCATCACGCTGCTGGATACCGGCGACTTCTACGCCATGGGCCACAACGAGATGCTGGTGCAGGAAGCCCTGAAGGACGTCGCGCGCGACCGGCTGCAGATCAGCGTCAAGTTCGGCGCGCTGCGCGGCCCCGCGGGTGAATTCGCCGGAATGGACACCCGGCCGGCCGCGACGAAGAATTTCCTCGCCTATTCGCTGCAACGTCTCGGCACCGACTACATCGACATCTACCGCCCGGCACGTCTCGATCCCAACGTTCCGATCGAGGAGACGATCGGCGGCCTCGCCGATCTGGTGAAGTCCGGCTACATCAGACATATCGGCCTGTCCGAGGTCGGCTCCGACACCATCCGCCGTGCTCATGCCGTGCATCCGATCGTCGATCTCCAGATCGAATACTCGCTGATCGAGCGTGGCATCGAGCGTGACATCCTGACGACCTGCCGCGAGCTCGGCATCGGCATCACAGCCTACGGCGTGCTGTCGCGCGGGCTGATCAGCGGCCACTGGTCGAAGGAGTCCGGCAAGATCGGCAGGGACTACCGGCTGATGACGCCGCGCTTCCAGGGCGCGAACCTCGATGCCAATCTCGCGCTGGTGGAGCAGTTGCGCGCCATTGCCGCCGAGATCGGGGCGACGCCGGCGCAGGTCGCAATCGCCTGGGTCGCGGCGCAGGGCAGGGAGATCGTGCCGCTGGTCGGCGCCCGCACCCGCAATCGTCTCACCGAAGCGCTCGGCGCGACCAGGCTGACGCTGACGCAAGCTCATCTCGCGGCACTGGCGAAAGCCTTCCCGCCGGATATCGCGGCCGGCACGCGCTATGCGGCCGAGCAGATGGCGCATCTCGACAGCGAGAAGCCGGCCAGCAGGTGACGGCAGCACTCAGGTGCGATGGGCGCCGAGGTCAGTGATGACAGGCCCATCGCCATTGAGCGGGTTCTGCGGATCGCGCGCGTAGCGCAGGGTTTCGAACCGCATCGCGCGCGCATCCACCATCAGAAGGCGACCGACCAGGCCCTCGCCGAAGCCGACGATCTCGCGGATCGCCTCCAGCGCCATCATCGATCCCAGGACGCCGGCGAGCGCGCCCATCACGCCGGCCTCGGCGCAGGCCGGTACCGTGCCCGGCGGCGGCGCCTCGGGAAACAGGCAGCGATAGGTCGGGTTGAATTCGCCCTCCGCATTCTTCTCATGCGCGCGGATCGTGGTCAGCGAACCGTCGAACTGGCCCAGTGCGGCAGTGATCAGCGGCCGCTTCGCGAGGAAGCAGGCATCGGCGACGAGATAGCGGGTCTCGAAATTGTCGGAGCCGTCGAGCACGAGGTCGTAGTTCGCGATCAGCGCCATCGCATTGTCGGCGGTGAGCCGCATCGGATGCACCTCGAACGTCACATGCGGATTGAGTGCATGGATCTGCGCCGCCGCGCTGTCGACCTTACGCTTGCCGATGTCAGACGTCGCATGGATGATCTGGCGCTGCAAATTGGAGAGCGAGACGATATCGTCATCGATCACGCCGAGCCGGCCGACACCTGCGGCAGCCAGATACATCAGCACCGGCGCGCCGAGGCCGCCGGCGCCGATCACCAGCACCGACGCTTCTTTCAGTGCATTCTGGCCGGGGCCGCCCACCTCGCGCAGCACGATATGGCGGGCATAACGTTCAAGCTCGTCGGCACTCAGCATTGCGGTGTCCTGCGCGCTGTTCCCTGAACCGGAGCGCGGTTGTTGCCGACCAAGCAGATGTGCTTAATTGCCTGGACGTCAATGGTGTCAGTCATTCCCCCCGGATTTGTCATGAGATCGGTGCTTTCGGCAACATTGATGGCCGCTTCCATGGGCATGGCGCAGGCCCAGATGACGCCGCCCTCGACGGCGGGGGCGAAGCCGAAAACCGTGACGACGGTGCCGATACGCCCCGGGCTGCAGAAGCCGGAGGATACCGCTGGCGCGATGGCGCAGGCCGAGCGGCTGGCGCTGCAATCCGACCTCGCCTGGGTCGGCGAATATAACGGCGCCATTACCGGCGACGTCAGCGAGCGCATGGTCAATGCGATCAAGGAATTCCAGAAGAAGCGCGGCGGCAAGCCGACCGGGGTGCTGAATCCGCAGGAGCGCGGCGTGCTCGCCGACACGGCGCGGCGGAAGCAGGAAGGTGTCGGCTGGCGGATCGTCACCGAGCCGGCCACCGGGGCGCGGCTCGGCATTCCCACCAAGCTGGTGCCGCAGCTCACCAGCGATGCCGCCGGGGCCAAATGGACCTCGCCGACCGGCACCGTCCAGGTGCTGCTGACCCGGCGCAAGGAAGCCAGCCCGACCACCGCAAAGCTTGCCGAGCAGGAAAAGAAGGAACCGGCCGGCCGCACCATCGACTACACCGTGGTGAAGCCGGATTTCTTCGTGCTGTCGGGCATGCAGGGGCTGAAGAAGTTCTATTTGCGCGGTACCTTGAAGGGTGACGAGGTCCGCATCCTCACCATCCTCTATGACCAGGCGATGCAGACCACGGTCGAGCCGGTGGTGATCGCGATGTCGAGCGCCTTCAACGCATTTCCGTCCGCCGTGCAGGCCGGTCCGCCGCCGCGCAAGACCGTCGAATATGCCAGCGGCGTCGTGGTCAGCGATGACGGTGCCATCGTGACCGATCGCGTGGCGACCGACGACTGCATCGCGCTGACGATCCCGGGCTACGGCAATGCCGATCGGGTCGCCGACGATAAGGATCACGACCTCGCGCTGCTGCGCATCTATGGCGCGCGCGGGCTGAAGCCGCTCAATATCGCAGGCCAGGCGACGCAGACCGCGCTCGACATCACCGGGATTGCCGATCCGCAGAACCAGGGCGGCGGAGCGGCCGCGAGCAGCGTGAAGGCTTCGGTCGCACAGATCGGCGGCGGCGATCAGGCGCTGTCACCGGCGCCGGCGCTCGGGTTCTCCGGCGCGGCGGCGCTCGACGGCGGCGGCAGGTTTGCCGGCATCGCGACGCTGAAACCCGTTATCGTCGCGGGCCCCGCAAACGCTGCGCCGCCGGCGCAGGCCGCATTGGTGCCGGCCGACACGGTGCGCAGCTTCCTGAAGGCGCATGGCGTCACCGCGTCGGGCGACTCGGCGGACGCCAAGGCCGCCGTGGTCCGCGTGATCTGCGTCAGGAAGTAGAGTTACCTCGCCCCGCTTGCGGGGAGAGGTCGGATTGCATCGCCAGATGCAATCCGGGTGAGGGGGGGTACAGGTCCATCAATGGACACCACCTCGTGGAGAGAGCCCCTCACCCCACCCTCTCCCCGCAAGAGCGGGGCGAGGGAGCCTAACCACCTCACCTCACCTCACCTCAGCGCAAAGCGCACCCCGGCGCGGGCGAGGCCGCCGGCAATGCCGACCGGGGTGCCGTCGGCGCGCCAGCAGGCTGCGCCCGACATCGTGCCGTCAGCATGAAACTGGATCGCGTTCATACCGCCGGCCACCGTCGGCACGACCTGCACCTTGTGGCCCTTGGCTGACAGCGCAGCGCGGACGGCCTCCGGCACTGCCTGCTCGACCTCCAGCGCGTTGCCCTCGGTCCAGACCCGCGGCGCCTCGACCGCTTCCTGCAGGCTCATGCCGTGGTCGATCAGGTTGATCAGCGCCTGCATCGCGCTCGGGAAGATGCGTTTGCCGCCGGGCAGGCCGAGCGCGTAGGCGAGCTTGCCGTCGCGCAGCGCCATCATCGGCGACATCGAGGTGGTGACGCGCTTGCCGGCGGCCAGCGACAGCGCGTGCCCCGGCCGCGGATCGAACAGGTTCATGTAGTTGTTCGGCACGGTGCCGAGTCCGGGGATCAGGATCTTGGCGCCGAACAGATTGTTGATGGTCTGTGTGGTCGCGACCACATTGCCCATCGCATCCGCCGCGGTCATGTGCGTGGTGTGCGCGCTTTCGAGCTGGGTGACGCCGGCGCTCCAGGCTTGCGCAGCGGCGGGATCGATCGCGCGGCGGCGCTCCTCGGCATAGGCCTTCGAGGTCAACCGCTCCACCGGCACGTTGATATAGGCGGGATCGCCGCTCGCGGCCGCGCGGTCGGCAAAGGCGATCTTCAGCACCTCGGCAAGGTAATGGATGGTCTCGGCCGTGCCGAAGCCGAGGCGCGCGATGTCATAGCCTTCGAGGATGTTGAGCATCTGCGTGATATGCACGCCCGATGCCGCGGGCGGCGGAGGCCCGAGGATTTCCCAGCCGCGGTAGTCGCAGCGGATCGGCTGCCGCTCGACCGCCTTGTAGGTCGCGAGATCCTCCTGTGCGATGAAGCCGCCGCTCTTTTTCATGTAGTCGACCAGGATGTCGCCGAGCGGTCCCTGGTAGAGCGCGTTGTCGCCATGATCCGCGATGTATTTCAGCGTCTCGGCATATTCCGCCTGCACCACGCGCTCGCCTGGCTTCAGCGGCGTGCCATCAGGCAGATAGATCGCCGAGATCGGTTTATCCTTCAGCATCTCCTCGGCGCCGTCGGTGATGCATTCGTGCAAATAGGGCGTCGCCGCATAGCCGCGCGCGGCGTGCTTGATCGCGGGCTGCATCACGTCGGCAAGGCTCATGGTGCCGAAGCGGCGCAGCGTTTCGCACCAGGCTTTCAGCGAGCCCGGCACCGCGACCGCTTTCGGCCCGTTCAAATTCTCGTTGCCGACGGTGTCGAACACGTCGTGCGCCGATCCTGGCTTCGAGGTGTAGGTATCCGGCCGCACCGCCTGCGGCACCGTGCTCTGGCCGTCGATGAAGCGATGGCTGCCGTCGGCGAGGCGAATATGCGCCATGCCGCCGCCGATGATGCCGACCATCATCGGCTCGACCACAGTCAGGGTGAACAAGGTGGCGATCGCCGCATCGATCGCATTGCCGCCGGCAGCCAACATCTCGGCGCCCGCGCTCGATGCCAGCGGATGATTGCTCACCACCATGCCGCGGCTGCTGGTGGCCGACTGCTTCTCGCATTGAAAACTTGTCGCGGCGCGGTCGCGCCAGGCGCCATTCATCGACATGCCGTTCATCGCCATTGTGTTCTCGTTCTTGATGGAGCGATGGACCATGTTCGCCAACCCTTTATGCGCGGTCAAGACACGGCGTTTTTCCCCGCGGCGGTATTCGCAATTGAGGTCACGGCTTGGCGCGATCGCGCAGCCAGGTCTCGCGCGCGACCTTCCATTTCTCCGCTCTGGATTCGCCATTGTGGTGCGGAAGCTCGACGAAGCCGACGAATTCGGCCCCGGTCTTCTGCTTGACCCGGCGCGAGCCGACGTTGGACGGCGCGTTGCAGACATGGAAGTGATCGAGGCCGAGCGTCAGGAAGGCGAAATCGTTCACCGCCGCGATCGCCTCCGTCATGAGGCCCTGATTCCAATACGGCTCAGCGAGCCAGAATCCGCGATTGCCCTTGCGGCCGTCGGCGCGCGGCCGGAAATTGATGTTGCCGATCGCCTCGGCATCGCCGGCACGCAACACCAGCACCCATTGATAGCTTTCCTCACCGGCCGCGATCTTGTCGAGCTCGCGCCTGACAAAGCTTTCCGCGCCATCGCCGGGATAAGGCCACGGCACCACCGTGGCGAGAGTCTTGATCACGTTCCAATTGTTGAAGTGCCGCTGGATCGCCGGAGCATCCGACAGCGCAAGCGGCCGCAGGATCAGGCGCTGCGTCGCGATGCGCGGGGTCTCGAACATTGCTACTTCTGGCACTTCGGGCACCAGAACGTCGAACGGCCGTTCTGGGTAAAGCGCCTGACGATGCCCTCGCAGCCCGAGGTGCGGCACGTCTCGCCTTCGCGGTCATAGACCTGGAACGAATGCTGGAAATAGCCGAGATCGCCATTGGTCAATCGATGGTCGCTGATCGAGGAGCCGCCGGCCTTGATCGCCTGGTTGAGCACCGAATGGATCGCGTCGACGAGCCGCCTGGCGTGGTCGGTCGGCTCGCCCCCGGCAACGCCCTTGCGCTGTCCGGACTTGGTCGCGAGCGTCGCGGCCAATCGCCGCGGCGACAGGTGCGAACGAAACAGCGCCTCGCAGACATAGATGTTGCCAAGCCCCGCCACCACGCGCTGATCGAGCAGGGCGGCCTTCAGGCTGGTCTTCTTGTTGTGACAGGAGCGCGCCAGCATCGCCGCGTCGAACTCGTTGCCGAGCGGCTCGGGACCGAGCCCTTTCAGCAGCGGTTCATCCTCGATCGCGTTGCGCGCGATGATCTTCATATAGCCGAAGCGCCGCGGATCGTTGAAGACGACGGCCGCGCCCGACGACATGTGGAACACGACGTGATCATGCGCGCGATCGTCACTGCGCGGATGGTGGAATTGCCCCGGCGTCGCCGCGCCGTCCTGCTTCAGCACGCGGAACGAGCCCGACATGCCCAGATGCATCAGCAGCACGTCGCCGGAGTTCAGGTCGGCCATCAAATATTTGGCACGGCGGCCGAGCCCGGTGATGGTCCGGCCCTCGAGCCGGGCGATAAAGTCCTTTTGAAACGGAAACCGCAAATCCTTGCGGCGGGCCTCGGCCTTGAGGATCTTGGACCCCTCCATGGCCGGCTGCAGGCCGCGGCGGACGGTCTCGACTTCGGGTAATTCCGGCATAGCAGGCATTCACCTTTTGGAAGTGACGTGATAGCGCCATTGCGGCCGCCGCGCTATGGTTTGGCTGGAGCGTTTTTCGAGCGAAGCGGCTACCGGTTCGCGTGAAGAAAACGCGACCAAAAAGGGTAAGAGTTCTGAGTGATGGATCGGCCGGATCAAACCACCCATTTCGGCTTCAGGGATGTGCCCCTGGGCGAGAAGCAGACGCTGGTGAACGACGTGTTTCACAGCGTGGCGTCCCGCTACGACCTGATGAACGATCTGATGTCGGCGGGCCTGCACCGGGCCTGGAAGGACGTCATGATCACGATGCTCGATCCGCCGAAGGGCGACCGGCCGTTCGCGCTGCTCGACGTCGCCGGCGGCACCGGCGACATCGCGTTCCGGGCCGCCAAGACCGCGGGCGCGGGCTTTCATGCCACGGTCTGCGACATCAATGCCGATATGCTCGCCGTCGGGCGCGAGCGCGCCGCCAAGCAGCACCTCGATGACCGCGTGTCGTTCGTCGAGGGCAATGCCGAGACGCTGGGTTTTGCCGACCGCGCGTTCGACGCCTACACCATCGCGTTCGGCATCCGCAACGTGCCGCAGATCGACCTTGCGCTGCGCGAGGCCTATCGCGTGCTCAAGCCGGGCAGCCGCTTCCTGTGCCTGGAATTCTCCACCGTCGACGTGCCCGGCCTCGACAAGATCTACGATCTGTTTTCCTTCAAGGTGATCCCGCCGCTCGGCCGCGCCGTCACCGGTGACGCCGAGTCCTATCAATATCTCGTCGAGTCGATCCGCAAATTCCCGCGGCCGAACGCGTTCGCCGAGATGATCGGCGCCGCCGGCTTTGCCCGCGTGAAGTGGCAGAGCCTCTCCGGCGGCATCGTGGCGCTGCATTCGGGCTGGCGTTTGTGATCTCTGCACTGACCCACATCACGCGCCTCGCCCGCGCCGGTTTCGTGTTTGCGCGCGAGGGCGTGTTCGGCGTCGTCGATCCCGCGCTGGTGCCGCCGCCCGGGCAGCTCGCGCTGAAGCTGGCGCGGCTGATCGAGCGCCGCTCGGCCAAGTCAGGTCCGCGGTTGTCGCGCGCACTGACGCGGCTCGGACCGGCCTATCTCAAGCTCGGGCAATTCCTCGCCACCCGCCCCGACGTGGTCGGCGTGGCAATGGCGCGCGATCTCGAAGCCCTGCAGGACCGGCTGCCGCCGTTCGCGCAGGAAGCGGCCGAAACCGTCATCACGCAATCGCTGGAACGGCCGCTGCCGCAGGCCTTTGTGCATCTGGGCCCTGCGGTTGCCGCGGCCTCGATCGCGCAGGTGCATCGCGGCGAAATCGAGCGCGACGGCGTGCGGCATCAGGTTGCGGTCAAGGTGCTCCGGCCCAACGTCGCCGCGCGTTTCCGCCGCGACCTCAGTGACTTCTTCTTTGTCGCGCACAAGGCCGAGGCGCATTCCGCCGATGCGCGGCGCTTGCGCCTGATCGAGGTCATCAACACGATGTCACGCTCGGTCGCGATGGAGATGGACCTGCGGCTCGAGGCGGCCGCGCTGTCCGAGATGGCCGAGAACACCCGCGACGATCCGGACTTCCGCGTCCCCGCGGTGGATTGGGATCGCACCGCGCACAGCGTGCTGACGATGGAGTGGATCGACGGCATCGCGCTGAACGATCACGTCCGGCTGGCGCAGGCCAAGGTCGATTTGCCCGATCTCGGCCGCAAGGTGATCCAGAGCTTCCTGCGCCACGCGCTGCGCGACGGCTTCTTCCATGCCGACATGCATCCCGGCAATCTGTTCCTCGACGAGGCCGGCCGGCTCGTTGCCGTGGATTTCGGCATCATGGGACGGCTCGGACTGAAGGAGCGGCGCTTCCTGGCCGAGATCCTGCTCGGCTTCATCACCCGCGACTATCGCCGCGTCGCCGAGGTGCATTTCGAGGCCGGCTACGTGCCGGGCCACCATTCGGTGGAGAATTTCGCGCAAGCGATCCGCGCGATCGGCGAGCCGATCCACAACCGCACCGCCGAGGAAATCTCGATGGCGAAGCTACTCACGCTTCTGCTCGAGGTCACCGGCCTGTTCGACATGCAGACGCGCCCCGAGCTGATCCTGCTGCAGAAGACCATGGTGGTGGTCGAGGGCGTGGCGCGCGGCTTCGACCCGAAGCTCGACATCTGGAAGATCGCCGACCCCGTGGTGCGCGAATGGATCACGCAGAATCTCGGCCCGGCCGGCCGCATCCAGGGCGCGCTATCGGGCGCGGGCGAACTCGGTCGCATCCTCGCCAACCTGCCGTCGATCGCCAACCGCGCCGTCACGGTGCTCGAGCAGCTCGAGACCATGACGCTGGAGGGCCACATGCTGTCGTCGGACTCGATCGACGAAATGGCCCGCGCCGAGGCCCGCAAGGCGCGGGTGCAGACCGTCGGCCTCTGGGTCATTGCGATCGCCTCCATCGCGATCTTTTTCGCCATCCGGGCGCACTGATTGCAATGCATGCACCATGTGATAGCATCGCTATCATATTTGTTTGAGCATGATCGCTCCCGGAAAACCGCTTCGCACTTTTCCGGATCATGCTTTGAGGGCAGCACGCCATGGCCAGCCTGACCATCCGCAAACTCGACGACACGCTGAAGGCCTATCTGCGGCTGCGCTCCGCCAAAAACGGCCGCTCGGTCGAGGAGGAGGTGCGGGTGATCCTCCGGGACCTCGCAGACGGCGGTTCGGAGCCTGCCGAGGCGCCCGGCCCAGGTTCCGCGACAGTGGCAGCCCCTGCTCCAAGGGCCGCCAGCGTGGCCGGCGAGCCGCGCGTCACCCTGATCATCGGCGGGGGGATTGCGGCCTATAAGGCGCTGGATCTGATCCGGCGGCTCAAGGAACGGCACATCCAGGTCCGCTGCGTACTGACCAAGGCGGCCCAGCAGTTCGTGACCCCGCTCGCCGCCAGCGCGCTGTCGCATGAGCGCGTCTACACCGACCTGTTCGACGCCGAGAGCGAATTCGACGCCGGCCATATCCGCCTGGCGCGGGACTGCGACCTGATCGTGGTGGCGCCGGCGACCGCCGACCTGATGGCCAAGATGGCGCAGGGCCATGCCGACGACCTCGCCACCGCCACCTTGCTGGCGGCCAACCGGCCGATCCTGCTGGCGCCGGCGATGAACCCGCTGATGTGGAACAATC
This sequence comes from Bradyrhizobium sp. USDA 3315, assembly GCF_054056795.1. Taxonomy (NCBI): domain Bacteria; kingdom Pseudomonadati; phylum Pseudomonadota; class Alphaproteobacteria; order Hyphomicrobiales; family Nitrobacteraceae; genus Bradyrhizobium; species Bradyrhizobium sp. USDA 3315. The sequence continues at coordinate 1,852,719 of NZ_JBSRYP010000001.1, forward strand.
CGGCCACCCGCCGCAATGTGCTGCAGCTGCGCCGCGACGGCGTCCATACCGTCGGCCCCAATGCCGGGGAGATGGCGGAAGCCGGCGAAGCCGGCGTCGGCCGGATGGCCGAGCCGACCGAGATCGCAGCCGCCGCCGACCGCATGCTGCGTCCGCCGCAGCCGCGTCCGCTGGCCGGCAAGCGGGTGCTGATCACCGCGGGCCCGACCCATGAGGCGATCGATCCGGTCCGCTACATCGCCAACCGCTCGTCCGGCAAGCAGGGCTTTGCCATTGCCGCCGCCGCGCGCGCCGCCGGCGCCGAGGTGGTGCTGGTGACCGGCCCGGTCGAGCTCGCCGACCCTCAGGGCATCTCCGTGATGCGCGTGGAGTCCGCGCGCGACATGCTGCACCGGGTCGAGGCGGCGCTGCCGGTCGACGTCGCGATCTTCGCCGCCGCGGTCGCCGACTGGCGGGTCGCCACCGAGGGCAGCCAGAAGCTGAAGAAGACCGCGGCCGGCATGCCGCCGCTGCAGCTGGTCGAGAACCCCGACATCCTCGCGACAGTTTCCAAGCTGAAGGAGCAGCGGCCGCTGCTGGTGATCGGCTTTGCCGCCGAGACCGAGCATCTGATCGAGAACGCCAAGGCGAAGTTCGCGCGCAAGGGCTGCGACTGGATCGTCGCCAACGACGTCTCGCCGGCGACCGGGGTGATGGGCGGCGACCGCAACACCGTTCACCTGCTCTCGCGCGAGGGCAAGGACGTCACCGTCGACTCCTGGCCTGTGATGACCAAGGAGGAAGTCGCGACCGCGCTGGTGTCGCGCATCGCAAGAGCGTTTTCGAGCGAAGTGGTCACCGGTTCGCGTCAAGAAAACGCGACCAAACAAAAGGATTAGAGCATGATCCGATTCAATCGGATCATGCTCTAGAGCCGTAGGAACCGCATCGTGAGCGCCACCATCAAGGTCGAAGTCCACCAATTGCCGCACGGCGCCGATCTCCTGCTGCCGATCTATCAGACCGCCGACGCGGCCGGCCTCGACCTGCTTGCGGCGGTGCCGCAGTCGGCGCCGCTGCTGCTGCTGCCGGGCCGCTACGAGATGGTTCCGACCGGACTGACGATCGCGCTGCCGCCGGGCTACGAGGCCCAGGTGCGGCCGCGCTCCGGCCTTGCCGCCAAATACGGCGTCACGGTGCTGAACTCGCCCGGCACGATCGACGCCGACTATCGCGGCGAGATCAACGTGCTGCTGATCAATCACGGCCACGAGGTGTTCTCGATCCGGCGCGGCGAGCGCATCGCGCAGATGGTGATCGCGCCGGTCACCAGGGCCGAGCTGGTTCCAGTCGACGTGCTGCCGGCGACCGGGCGCGGCAGCGGCGGCTTCGGCTCGACCGGACGCTAGTGCGCGACGACTTCACTCGAGCGGCGGCGCCACTTCACCTCGCCCCGCGTGCGGGGAGAGGTCGGAACGCATCGTCAGATGCGTTCCGGGTGAGGGGGAGTCTCCGCGAACGCAGCTATCACCGGATATGCGGAGACGGCCCCTCACCCCAACCCTCTCCCCGTAAGAACGGGGAGAGGGAGCCAAGCGCCTTCGCATCGGAGAAGTGTGCGGACGAGCTCGGGAAGATCACGCTTCGTGCGCGCTCTCCGCACCAATACGGAGTCAATTCGCATAAAATCCGCCCAACCCGGCGGCATTTTTTCACAGGGGATTCTGCGTTCACGGTCTGGACTCTTACTCGCCGAGTCCCGTTGGGACTATTCTGTTTTGATTCGAGCGCGACGGGGGGTCTTCGTCGGGCTGACTGGTCCTGCTTGGGCATGATCGGCGGACAAACGTCGTACGTTTGCCGTGAGGGAACACCGGTCTCCTCTTTTCCGGATCATGCCTGGGGTTTGTGCGTTCTGGGGCAACATATGTCGGGCGTAGTCGCGGCAATGCGTCGAACCCTGCTGTCATGCACCTCACTGGCGCGCGACGGCATGATTGGGCTCGCCATCACCGCATTGCTGCCGGCCCGCACCGCGTTGGCCGCCGAGAGCCCGGTCGCCCAGGCGATGTCGGATCATTTCGGCTTCAATCACCAGGAGGTCGCGGTCCTCGCGACGTCGCTTGCGCTGGTCGGCTTCTCGGCCGTCGCCGCGATCCTCTTGATGCGCACCCGGGTGCGCGCGACGAGGAACGAGGAGCAGCTGCAGTCCGAGATCACCGACCTGCAGGCGCAATCGGACCGGCTGCGCGCGCTGCTGTTCGTCGAGCCGCAGGTCCTGATCTCCTGGGCCGCCGGCGACAACCGGCCGCAGATCTCGGGCGACATCTCGCTGGTGATGTCGCAGGAAGGCTCGCCGCAGCGCGTCCTCGCCTTCGGAACCTGGCTGCCGCCCGAGCCGGCGCTGCAGATGGATCACGCCGTCGACGCGCTGCGCGAGAAGGGCGAGGCGTTCCTGCTCAACCTCTCGACCTCGGCCGGCCGCGCCATCGAGGCGATGGGCCGCGCGATCGGCGGCCAGGCCATCGTGCGGATCCGCGAGCTCGGCGGCCTGCGCCGCGAGCTCGCCGAATCCAACCTGCGCTACAAGACGCTGCAGGAGGAAACCGAGCTGCTGCGCGATTTCGCCGCCGCCGCGCCGTGGCCGATCTGGGCCAAGAGCCTCGAGGGCAATCTGCGCTATGCCAACGCGGCCTATGTCCGCGCCACCGAAGGCAAGAGCGTGTCGGATGCGCTGCAGCGCAATCTCGAACTGCTCGAAAGCGACCAGCGCGGCGAATTGACCCGCGCGCTGAACGACAACGCCAATTATGCCGCGCGGCTGCCGATCGTGGTCAGCGGCGAGCGGCGGATCTACGACGTGCAGGCGCTCAAGCTCTCCGGCGGCAGCGCCGGCATCGCGATAGACGCCAGCGAAGCTGCGGCGCTGCGCGCGGCGATCGCTCGGATGGTCGAAGCGCACCGGCGCACCCTCGACCAATTGTCCTCGGGCGTCGCGGTGTTCGATGCCGACCGGCGGCTCACCTTCTACAACGAGTCCTATCGGCGGCTGTGGGGCCTCGACCAGGCCTTCCTCGACGGCAACCCCGACGATTCCAGCGTGCTGGACCGGCTGCGCGCCAACCGCAAGCTGCCCGAGCAGCCGGATTTCCGCGCCTGGAAGGCCAAGCTGCACGAAGCCTATCGCGCGGTCGAATCCGAGACCTACACCTGGTTCCTGCCCGACGGCCGCGCCATCAGCGTCGTCACCACGCCGAACCTCGAGGGCGGCGTCACCTATCTGTTCGACAACGTCACCGAGAGCCTCGACCTCGCGCGCCGCTACGACCGCCTGACGCGGGTGCAGCGCGAGACCCTGGACAATCTCGGCGAGGCGGTCGCGGTGTTCGGCAGCAACGGCCGCGCGGAACTGTTCAACCCGCCCTTCGCCAAGATGTGGAAGCTGCCGGCCGACGCGCTGCAGGGCGAACCGCATATCGAGGCGGTGGAAGCGCTGTGCCGGCCGCTGTTCGACGACGCCCTGACCTGGCGGACGCTGCGCGAGCAGATCACCGCGATCGAGAACCGCGCCCAGGTCGCGCTCAAGCTCGAGCGCAAGGACGGCAGCGTGCTGAATTGCATGACCATCCCGCTGCCCGACGGCAAGACCCTGCTCGCCTTCCAGGACATCACCGACACCGAAAATGTCGAGCGGGCGCTGCGCGAGCGCAACGAGGCGCTGGAAGCCGCCGACCAGATGAAGGTGGATTTCGTCCACCACGTCTCCTACGAACTGCGCGCGCCGCTCACCACCATCATCGGCTTCGCGCATTTCCTCAGCGATCCCTCGACCGGACCGCTGACGCCGAAGCAGGCCGAATATCTCGACTACGTCACCAAATCGACCAACGCGCTGCTGGCGCTGACCAACAACATTCTCGATCTCGCCACCATCGACGCCGGCGCGATGAAGCTCGAGCTCGGTCCGGTCAATATCGGCCAGGCGATCGAGGCCGCCGCCGAAGGTATCCAGGACCGCCTCGCGACCGACCGCATCACCCTCAAGGTCGATATTGAGCCCGACATCGGCGCCTTCGTCGGCGACGAGCGGCGCGTGGTGCAGGTGCTCTATAATCTGCTCGCCAACGCGGTCGGCTTCTCGCCGCACGACGCCACCGTCACGATCAGCGCCCACCGCACCGAGCACAGCGTGGTGTTTGCGGTGACCGACGCCGGTCCCGGCATTCCGGCGGAGATGCGCGACAAGGTGTTCAACTGGTTCGAGAGCCATTCGCACGGCTCGCGGCACCGCGGCGCGGGCCTTGGCCTGTCGCTGGTCCGCTCCTTCGTCGAACTCCATGGCGGACGGGTGCGCGTCGATTCGACCGTAGGCCGCGGCACGACCGTGACCTGCGACTTCCCGATCGACCAGACCGCACATCGCAACGCTGCTGAATGACGGCGACCTCGACATTCTCGGTGGCACTCGCGAACGAGACCGCGACAGCAGAGCTGATGGCCGACCTCGCGCTCCTGATCGGCGCCGGCGACGTCATCACGCTGTCCGGCGACCTCGGCGCCGGCAAGACCACGGCCGCGCGCGCGTTGATCCGCTACCTCGCCGACGACGACGCGCTGGAGGTGCCGAGCCCGACCTTCACGCTGGCGCAGAGCTACGAGCTGCCGTCGTTTCCGCTGGTCCATGCCGACCTCTACCGCATCAACGACGCCGGCGAGCTCGAGGAGATTGGGCTGTCGCCGCTGCCCGACGACGTCGTGGCGCTGATCGAGTGGCCGGAGCGCGCGCCCGACGCGATGCCCGCCGACCGCATCGATATCGCGTTCAGCCATCGCCCGGCGCTCGGATCGGCGGCACGCGCGGCCGAGATCACCGGCCATGGCAAGGGCGCGGCGAAGGTCGCGCGGCTCAACGAGCTGCGCCAGTTCCTCGACCGCGCGGGCTTTCTCAATGCCCGGCGCGAACGCATGCCGGGCGATGCCTCGACGCGCTCCTATGCGCGGCTGCGCAACGACGACGGCACCGTCATCCTGATGAACTCGCCGCGCCGTCCCGACGGCCCGGCGATCTACAGCGGCCAGTCCTACAGCGCAGCGGTGCATCTCGCCGAAGACGTCAGGCCGTTCGTCGCGATCGGAAACGGCCTGCGCAAGCATGGTTTCTCGGCGCCCGCGATCCGTCACATCGATCTCGGATCCGGCTTCCTCATCACCGAGGATTTCGGCGCCGAGGGCGTCATCGAGGGCGACCCACCGCAGCCGATCGCCGAGCGTTACGAGGCCGCCGTCGACATGCTGGCGGCGCTGCACCGCGAGGTGCTGCCGGAGCAATTGCCGCTGACGTCGGACGAGAGCTACGACATCCCGGTGTTCGACATCGACGCCTGGCTGATCGAGATCGGGCTGATGCTGGAATGGTACCTGCCAGACCGCGGCGCGCAGCCGAGCGAGGAGCTTCGCGCCGAATTTCTCGGGATGTGGCGCGGCCTGCTGGAGAAGCCCGCAGCCGCACCGCAGACCTGGGTGATCCGCGACTTCCATTCGCCGAACATCATCTGGCTTGCCGAACGCACCGGCATCCTGCGCGTCGGCGTCATCGATTTCCAGGACGCGCTGCTCGGCCCCGCGGCCTATGACGTGGTGTCGCTGCTGCAGGATGCCCGGATCGATGTGCCCGAGCAGCTCGAGCTGTCGCTCTTGACCCGCTACATCAAGGCGCGGCGCGCGACCGATGAAAGCTTCGATCCGGCCGGCTTCGCCGAGCTCTATGCGATCATGTCGGCGCAGCGCAACACCCGCCTGCTCGGCACCTTTGCGCGACTCAACCGCCGCGACGGCAAGCCGCAATATCTCAAGCACCAGCCGCGGATCTGGACCTATCTCGAGCGGTCGCTGGCTCACCCCGCGCTGACCAGCTTCCGCATCTGGTACACAGCCAACGTCCCTCCTCCAGTACCGTAGTTTACGGGTTATTAGCCTCGCCTCCCCTAAGGTTGCGGAGCCCGCACCTGATCCATGGCGCGGCCGGATCTGGAGCGGGACCACACGATGGGGACGGAACGACGCAAGGGCGATCGTGTCACGTTTGAGCGCGGCATAGCAGCGCACATGATGGGCATCGACGGCACCTGGCGGCGCGACTGCACCATGGAAGACGTGTCGGAGACGGGCGCCAAGCTCTCCGTCGACGGCTCGGTCGAGGGCCTGAACCTGAAGGAGTTCTTTCTGCTGCTGTCGTCCACAGGATTGGCCTATCGCCGCTGCGAGCTGGCATGGGTCAATGGCGACCAGATCGGCGTCAACTTTCTCAAACAAGGCGACAAGAAGAAGAAAACCGCCAGACGCGGCACGCAAGCTGCCGACGTCTAGGCCAGGGTCGTCATTGCCGTCTTACGGCCGTCATGTCTCGTGACTATGGCGTCTGATTGATGTGCTTGCCGAATCGCCGTGATATGATCGGCGCATGAGAGATGATGACCGAGAATATCCGGAAGATGCCCGTCACTCCCCATAAAGCCATGGTGCTCGCTGCGGGCCTCGGCGTGCGCATGCGCCCCCTGACCAACACGATGCCGAAGCCGCTGGTCAGCGTCGCCGGCCAGCCGCTGCTCGACCATGTGCTCGACAAGCTCGCCGGCGCCGGCGTCAGCGAAGCGGTCGTGAACGTGCACTATTTGCCCGACCAGATCATCGAGCACGTCAAGCCCCGCAGCCGTCCGCGCGTGATCATCTCCGACGAGCGCGACCAGGTGCTCGGCACCGGCGGCGCGGTGGTGAAGGCGTTGCCGCTGCTCGGCGATGCGCCGTTCTATCATCTGAACGCGGACACGATGTGGATCGACGGCGTGCGCTCCAATCTGGCGCGGCTCGCGGAAACCTTCGATCCGGCGCGGATGGATATCCTGCTGCTGATGGCGCCGACCGCTACGAGCATCGGCTATGGCGGGCGCGGCGACTATTCGATGTTGCCGGATGGCGCGTTGCGCAAGCGGCGCGAGCACCAGGTGGTGCCGTTCGTCTATGCCGGCGCCGCGATCATGTCGCCTGCGCTGTTCGCCGACGCGCCGGCCGGCGAGTTCTCGCTGACCAAGATATTCGACCGCGCCAACGAGCAGGAGCGGCTGTTCGGCCTGCGCCTCGACGGCGTCTGGATGCATGTCGGGACTCCGGACGCGATCCAGGCTGCGGAAGAAGCTTACCTGGAAAGCGTCGCGTAGGCGGCGCCTTCGTCAGCCATCGGCGTCGATCGCGAGCACCGCGAAGCTCGCAAGCCAGTGTTCACCCATATAGTCGCTGGCGATATGCGGCAGGCCGGCGTCGAGATGCCGGCGCGCGGCATCCTGCAGGATCGGACGGCGCGCATCGGCCGCGGGCAACGCACCGGCCAGCGCCCGCCAGCACCATGCGCGGCTGAGATTGAGCCCGTCGAGATGTGCCAGCTTGCCATCCGAGCGATCGGTGACCGTGGCGGGACGGAACAGGGTTGTGGGTTCGCGCAGCTCGAGCCGCGGCAGGAAGCGGTCGAACCAGGGCAGGAAGTCACCCGGTGCCAGCAGCCGGCGCATGCACTCCGCTTCGATCAACGCGGACGACTGGAAGTCATCACCGCTCGGCTCACCCCAGGCGGGGCAGTCCTGATCGGCGCCGTACCAGCGCAGCGCTGTGTCGCGCAACAGCGCACTGAGCGCATCGTCCTGTGTCACCGCGGCGTAGTCGGCTGCCATGCGCAGTCCGAACGCGGTGTTGAAATGGGTGCCGACCCGCACCGGATAGGTGGCGAGCGGCAGGAAATCGCGGAAGCGCTGCGCGAAGATCTCGGCAAGCGGAGCGATCCGGTCGCGCCAGTTGGTGTTCTCGAGGAGCGAGAGCTCTGCGGCGAGCTTCAACAGCCAGCCCCAGCCGTAAGGCCGCTTGAAGCCGCGCGCGGTCGGGGCGGCGAGATAGCTGCATTCGGCCGCGATCTTCTCCGCAACGAACTGCGCGTCGAACAGCGCGCGGATATCGTCCGCCGCTTGGGATGAGGGATAGCGGCGCAGCAGCCGGGCAAGCATCCAGTAGCTGTGGACGCAGGAATGCCAGTCGTAGCTGCCGAAGAACACCGGATGCAGCTCGCGCGGCGTGCGCGCGTCCTGCCGCCCCGCCAGCACGTGATCCGGCTTGTTCGGATATTCGCGCGTGACATGGCCGAGCGCGATGCGCGCGAAGCGGACAGCGAGGTCTTCGGTCAGGATCGTCGCGCTCATGGTGAGGCATTCTCCTTGCGCTCGCGGCGAACAAGCATCTCGATCAGCCGCGGCGTCATATAGATCGGAAACTGCGTGGCGGCGAAGAACAACGCCGTCATCGGCGACACCGCAGCGCCCATCGCCGACCAGACCAGTCCGACATTGCGGTTGCCGAGAATGAGGCCGCTGGTCAGCCGTGCAGCCAGATTGCCCGGCGTGAGCAGCGCGCCACACAATTGCAGGGCAAGATTGCAGGCGAAAGCAAGGCCGACGTAGGTGAACGCGGCGGCCGGTTGCGCTTCGATCTGGGTGCGCACCCCCGCCATGGTGGCGATCGCGAACAGCAGCAGCGAGGCCAGCACGAGCGCGTCGATGATGCGCGCATGCTGCACCAATCGTGCAGCGGCCTGACGGCGCAACAGCAACGCCAACGCGCCGGCGCCGCCAACCAGGAGGACCAGCCGCGTCGCAAGCGCCAGCGGATCGAGCGCGAGACCGGCAAATCCCGCGGCGATCAGCGGCACGGTAACCGGCGCCAGCGCCATCGACAGCAGCGTCACGGCAAGCGGAATGGTCGCATCGAAGCCGAGCATGCGCGCGACGGCCGCCGTGCCGCTCGACGGTGGCGCACACACCGACAGCACCAATGCGACGATCAGCTCGGGTCGAAAGCCGGCGCCGCGCGCGGCAAGGCCGACTGCAAGCGGGCTCGCCAGCATGGCCAGCGCCGGCAACAGCAGCCAGACCAGCGGCCGCCGCAACGCGCGCCGGAACGCCGTGCCGTCGACCTGGAGGAAGGTGCCTAGCACCAGAACGAAGATCGCCGCCGCCATCAGCGGGCGGGCGCCGTCCGCCAAGGCGGGGAAAGCCAATCCTGCCAGCACGCCGATGATCAGCAGTGTCGGCCCGCTTGGCACCAGCCTCGCAAATCTCGCCAAATTCCTGGGTCCCGTCGTCATGTCCGACCAACAAGCATAGGCCGGGGCAAATCATTGTTGAAATCGATTATTCTTATAAGCATTATTGCTATGATGAATTTATCCGCCGTCGATCTCAACCTGCTGGTCGCCTTCGAAGCGCTGATGGAGGAGCGCCACGTCACCCGGGCGGCCGAGCGCATCGGGCTCGCCCAGCCGTCCATGAGCAGCGCGTTGCGAAGGCTGCGTGCGCTGTTTGCGGACGAACTGTTCCTGCGTGCCGGCGCGGGCATGCAGCCGACCGAAAAGGCGCTGGCGCTGGCCGGGCCGATCGGGGAAGCGCTGCGGCAAATCCGGAGCGCGCTGGCGCCCGATCAGGGCTTCGATCCGGCGATCGCGCGACGGCGCATCACCATCGCCGCGACCGACTATGGCGATCTCGTTGTGGTGCCGGAACTGACCCGGCTGCTGCGCGTCGAAGCGCCCGGCATTGACCTTGCCGTGCGCCCGCTCACCGATGCGACGGTGGCGCTGGCGAAGCTGGAGCGCGGCGAGCTCGATGCGCTGATCGGCGGGCACCTGCCGGACTCGCCGCGCTGTGTCCGGCACCGGCTGTTCGAGGAACGCTTCGTCTGCGCCCGCGATGCACGCACGAACCGATCGGAGCGCCTCAGTCTGGAAGATTACGCGACCTTGCCGCACGCGCTGTTCTCGGCGGCCGGCGGCGATGGCCTGCCGAGCGTGATCGACGCGCTGCTGGCGCGCCATGGACTGAAGCGACGGGTGGCGGTGACGCTTGCGCATGTGGTGGCCGTTCCGTTCGCCGTGGCCGGCACCGATCTGATCGCCACGATGTCCGAGCGCATCGCCCGGCGCTTCACGCATCTGGCCGACATTGCCGTCGTCGCGCCGCCGATCGACATCCCCGCCTTCGCGATCGACCTGATCCATACGAGCCGCGCCGCCCGGGATCCGGCGCTGCGCTGGTTCCTGGATGCCGCCGATCGCTGCGCCGGCCGATTGCGATATTGAGCGGTGACGGTTCTCCGACAGGGGTGGCTAACGACGGTCGCCGCTCCCTATATTGGCGCCGGATTCGAATCAGGCAGCCCATGCGCGTCTTCAGTGTTCCCGTTTCTGCGCCGTTCCTGCGGACCGTCATCTCGGCGCTGGTCGATGGCCGGCTGGTCGCGGGATTCGAGGCGCAGAGCGATCCGGCAAGGCTCGCCAACGCCACGCTGTATCTGCCGACCCGCCGTGCCGGGCGGCTGGCGCGGGAAATCTTCCTCGATGTGCTCGAGTCGGACGCCGCGGTGCTGCCGCGCATCGTCGCGCTTGGCGACATCGATGAGGACGAACTCGCCTTCGCCGACCAAAGCGAGGACGTCGGCGGCGCCGCGCCGCTGGAGATTCCGCCAAGGCTGGGCGAGCTCGAGCGCCGGCTGACGCTGGCGCATCTGGTCGCCGCCTGGGCGAAGACGCCGGTATCGGCGCCGCTGGTGGTCGGCGGGCCGGCCTCGACGCTGCAACTCGCCGGCGATCTGGCGCGGCTGATGGACGACATGGTGACGCGCCGCGTCGACTGGCGCGCGCTCGACCGCCTGGTGCCGGACCAGCTCGACAAATACTGGCAGCACTCGCTCGACTTCCTGCGCATCGCGCGCGACGCCTGGCCCAGCTACCTCAAGGAGATCGGCCGGATCGAACCCGCCGCGCGCCGCGATCTGCTGATCGAGGCGGAGGCGGCGCGGCTGACCGCGCACCACGCGGGCCCGGTGATCGCGGCCGGTTCGACCGGCTCGATGCCGGCGACGGCGAAATTCCTGCACGCGGTGGCGAAGCTGCCGAACGGTGCCGTGGTGCTGCCCGGGCTCGACACCGATCTCGACGAGGACTCCTGGGACACGATCGGCGGCGAGCGCGGCGACGACGGCAGGTTCGTAACGCCGCCCTCGTCGAACCATCCGCAATTCGCGATGCACGCCTTGCTCGACCGCTTCGGCATCAAGCGCCGCGACGTCGAGAGCCTTGCCGAGCCGGCGCCGCTCGGCCGCGAGGTGCTGGTGTCGGAGACGATGCGTCCCTCGACCGCGACCGCGCAGTGGCACGATCGGCTGGAACGGCCGGAGATCGTGGCGCGGATTTCCGCCGGGATGACCAACCTCACCGTGGTCGAGGCGCCCAATCCGGAAATGGAGGCGCTGGCGATCGCGGTTGCGATGCGCGGGGCGCGGCATCTCGGCAAATCGGCCGCGCTGGTGACGCCGGATCGCGCGCTGGCGCGCCGCGTGATGGCGTCGCTGACGCGCTGGAAGCTCGAGTTCGACGATTCCGGCGGCGATGCGCTGATCGAGACGCCGGCCGGCGTGTTCGCCCGCCTGACCGCGGAGGCGGCGGCCAAGGGGCTGGAGCCGCCGACGCTGCTCGCGCTGCTCAAGCATCCGCTGTTCCGGCTCGGCGGTTCGCGCGGCGCGCTGCGGCGCGCGATCGAGGTGCTGGAGATCGCGCTGCTCCGCGGCACGCGGCCGCAAGCCGGGACCGGCGGCCTCGCCCGCGACTTCGCGCGCTTCCGCGCCGAGCTGGTCAAACTGCACGGCGGCGAGACCTCGTCGCTGCACGCCATGGAGCCGCGCGACAACGAGCTCAACCAGGCCGAGGGCCTGATCGCCAGATTGCAGGCGGCGCTGGCGCCGCTCGAAGGCATGGCGTCGTCAAAACCCCATGATTTCGCCGAGCTCGCCGCGCGCCACCGCGAGGCGCTGATCGCGCTGTCCGGAGACCAGAACGGCGTTGCGGTCGTGTTCGAGGAGCGCGCCGGTGCGTCGCTGGCGTCCGCATTCGACGAGCTGCTCGCCAAACAGCAGCCGAGTCGGCTGATGACGCCGCTCGCCGATTATCCCGAGGTGTTCCAGACCGCGTTCGCCGACCGCATGGTGCGGCGACCGGAATCGGCGCGCGCGCAGCTCAACATCTTCGGCCAGCTCGAAGCCCGTCTCACCGAATCCGATCGCGTCATCCTCGGCGGCCTGGTCGAGGGCGTCTGGCCGCCGGCGCCGCGGATCGATCCGTGGCTGAGCCGGCCGATGCGGCATGAGCTCGGGCTCGATCTTCCCGAGCGCCGCATCGGGCTTTCCGCGCACGACTTTGCGCAGCTGCTCGGCCATCACGAGGTGATCCTCACCCACGCCGCAAAGGTCGGCGGCGCGCCGGCGGTCGCCTCGCGCTTCCTGCACCGGCTCGAAGCGGTCGCGGGCGAGGCGCGCTGGAAGGCCGCGACATCGGCCGGCAAAACTTACGTGCAATATGCCGCCGAGCTCGACCGGCCCGACAAGGTCGAGCCGATCCCGCAGCCGGAGCCGCGGCCGCCGCGCGAGGCACGTCCGCTGAAGATGTCTGTCACCGCGATCGAGGACTGGCTGCGCGATCCCTACACGATCTATGCGCGCTACATCCTGCGGCTCGATCCGCTCGACCCCGTCGACATGCCGTTGTCGGCGGCCGATCGCGGCTCGGCGATCCACGAGGCGCTCGGCGAGTTCACGCAGGTCTATGCCGACGCGCTGCCTGCCAACACCCTGCTCACGTTGCGCGAGATCGGGGCCAAATATTTTGCGCCGCTGATGGAGCGGCCCGAGGCGCGGGCGCTGTGGTGGCCGCGCTTCCAGCGCATCGCAGGATGGTTTGCCGAATGGGAGCAGGCCCGGCGCGGCAATATTGCTGCGATCAGGGCCGAGATCCGCGGCGAGATCGGCATCCCGCTCGACGATGCCAGGACCTTCACGCTCTCGGCGCGCGCCGACCGCATCGAGCGGCGCGACGACGGCAGCTTTGCGATCCTCGACTACAAGACCGGCCAGCCGCCGACCGGCAAGCAGGTGCGCATGGGCCTGTCGCCGCAGCTCACCCTGGAAGCCGCGATCCTGCGCGAGGGCGGCTTCGCCGACATCCCGGCCGACTCCTCGGTCGGCGACCTCGTCTATGTCAGGCTGAGCGGCAACAACCCGCCGGGTGAGCAGCGTTCGCTGGAGCTGAAGATCAAGACCAGCGACACGCCGCAGCCGCCCGACGAGGCCGCCGACAGCGCGCGGCGCAAGCTCGAGGCCCTGATTCGCGCCTTCGACGACGAGCAGCAGGCCTACACCTCGCTGAATCTCTCGATGTGGGCGAACCGCTACGGCGCCTATGACGACCTCGCACGCATCAAGGAATGGTCCGCTGCCGGCGGCCTGGGAATCGAGGAATGGTGAAGGCTATCAGGCCCATCCCGCCCGCCGTGCGCGACGCGCAGGCGCGTGCGTCCGATCCGAAAGCGTCGACCTTCGTGTCGGCCAATGCCGGCTCGGGCAAGACCCATGTGCTGGTCCAGCGCGTCATCCGTCTGCTGCTGTCGGGCGTGCCGCCGGAAAAGATCCTCTGCATCACCTTCACCAAGGCCGCGGCGGCCAACATGGCCGAGCGCGTGTTCACGACGCTCGGCCATTGGGTGACGCTCGACGACGCCGGGCTCGACGCCGCGATCCGCGAGTCCGGCATTGCCCATCCTTCCGCCACGCTGCGGCGCGAGGCGCGCAAACTGTTTGCCTGCGCGCTGGAGACGCCCGGCGGCCTGAAGGTGCAGACCATCCACGCGCTGTGCACCCGCCTGCTGCAGCAGTTTCCGTTCGAGGCCAACGTGCCGGCGCGCTTTGCCGTGCTCGACGATCGCGACCAGAACGAGATGATGGAGCGCGCCAATCTCGCGGTGTTCCTCGAGGCGTCGCGGATTCCCGACAGTCCCATCGGCCGCGCGCTGCGGACGGCGATGGCAAATGCCGCCGACGTCACTTTCAAGGAGGTGGTCCGCGAGGCCTGCCTCAGCCGCGACCATTTCATGGCCTGGACCGATGCCGCCGGCAACGCCGCGGCCGCCGCAGCGCAGATGTCGGCCGCGCTCGGCTTCTCCTCTGACATTCGCATCGAGGAGGTCGAGCGCGAGATCGTCGACGGCCCGAACCTGCCGCGGTCGAGCTGGAAGGAGATGGCCACGCTTCTCGATACCAGCAGCAAGGCGGATCAGAAGCAGGCCGAACGGCTGCGGAGCGCGCTGACCTTCACCGGTGCAGCCCAGGTCGACGAATATCTCGGCGTCTTCCTGACCGATGAACGCGCCCCCCGCGCGTCTGTCGTCACCAACAGTTTCATCAAGAAGAATGCGGTCGCGGGCCATCGGTTCGAGGCGGAGATCGATCGGCTCGGTCCCTTGATCGAACGCCGCCGCGCCGTGGTCGCGCGCGACCGCACCGAGGCGCTGATCCACATCGCGACCGCGGCCGCCGCGCACTACCGGCGCGAGAAGCTGGAACGCGGCCTGCTCGACTATGACGATCTGATCGACAAGACGCTGGCGATGCTCGACCGCGTCTCGTCGGGCTGGGTGCATTACAAGCTCGACCGCGGCGTCGATCACGTGCTGATCGACGAGGCGCAGGATACGAGCCCGCGGCAATGGGACATCGTCGCGCACATCATCTCGGAATTCACCTCCGGCGCCGGCGCGCGCGACGGCCTGGTGCGCACCGTGTTCGCGGTCGGCGACGAGAAGCAGTCGATCTTCTCGTTCCAGGGCGCGGCGCCGCGCGAATTCGACCTGCGCCGGCGCGAGCTGAAGCGGCGTTTCGAGGAAGCCGGGCTGAAATTCGACCCGGTGTCATTCACCTATTCGTTCCGCTCGGGGCCGGTGATCCTGCATTCGGTCGACCATGTGTTCCGCGAGCAGGAGATCTTCCGCAGCATTCATGCGATCGAGAACGGCTACCCGATCCACAATGCGATGACTGACGCCGGCCCCAGCCTGATCGAGCTGTGGGATCTCGCCGTTGCCGACGATCGCCAGGACATCGAAGGCTGGCGCGCGCCGTTCGACGGCGTCTCGGTGACCAGCCCCGAGGTGAAACTGGCGCGGCGCATCCAGGCCGAGATCAAGCGCCTCGTTGCCAGCGGCACCATGACCGGCAGCACTGGCGGGCGGCGGCCACTCAGCTACGGCGACATGCTGATCCTGGTGCGGCGGCGCGGCAACGCCTTCGATGCGGTGATCCAGGCGCTGAAGCACGCCGGCATCCCGGTCGCCGGCGCCGACCGGCTGAAACTGACCGAGCACATCGCGATCATCGACCTGATGAACCTCGCCGACGCGCTGCTGCTGCCGCAGGACGATCTCGCGCTCGCGGTGGCGCTGAAGAGCCCGCTGTTCGGCCTCGACGACGACGATTTGTTCAAGCTGGCGTATCAGCGTCGCGGCTCGCTGCGCGAGGCACTGGCCGCGCAGGCGCCGACCGATGAGCGATTTTCGGCCGCGCTCCGCCGTCTCGAACAATGCGAGCGCCGCTTCACCGAGGAGACGCCGTTCGCGTTCTACGCCTGGCTGCTCGGCGGCGACGGCGGGCGGGCGCGCATCCTGCGCCGGCTCGGCCACGAGGCCAACGACGCGCTCGACGAATTCCTCGAGCTTGCGCTGAGCTATGAGCGCAAGGCGCCGGCCTCGCTGCAGGGCTTCGTCGCCTGGCTGCGCGCCGCCGACACCGAGGTGAAGCGCGACATGGAGATTTCGCGCGACGAGGTCCGCGTCATGACCGTACACGGCGCCAAGGGCCTCGAAGCATCGGTGGTGTTCCTGGTCGACACCACGACCTCGCCGTCGGACACGCAGCGGCTGCGGCTGATCCATCTGCCGCAGGGCAATGCCGCGCCGAACGCGCCCGGCGTCGTGGTGTGGGCCGGCAAGAAGGCCGAGGATCCGCCCGGCGTCGCCGAGGCGCGCAAGGCGATGCTCGGCGACACCGAGGACGAGTATCGCCGCCTGCTCTATGTCGCGATGACCCGCGCCGCCGACCGGCTGATCGTCGGCGGCTGCATGCCCGGCAACATGAACACGGTGCGGAAATCGTCCTGGTACGATCTGATCACCAAGGGGCTCGCCAATTCCGGGCTCAAGCTCGAGGAGCTGGAGACGCCAGGAGGCAAGGTGATGCGCTATTCGCGGCCGGATGACGTCGCCGATCTCACCGGCGCGACTGCGTCGGCGGCCGCGGTGCCGATCACGTTGCCGTCCTGGCTGCGTGCTGCGACCGCACCGGAAGCATCGGCGGCGAGCATGCTGCGTCCGTCCGATCCGGCTGACGGCGACAGCCATCCGATCCGGACCGGCGAATCGGTGCTGCTGCGCGCCCGCGCCCTGCAACGCGGCACGCTGGTGCATCGCCTGCTGCAATCGCTGCCCGACGTCGCCCTCGAGCGGCGGCGCGCCGCCGCGCTCGGCTTCCTCGCGCGCAATGCCGACGGCTGGAGCGAACAGGAGCAGGCCGCGCTCGCGGATCAGGTGCTCGCCCTGATCGCCGATCCGCGCTTTGCCGCCGTGTTCGCGCCCGGCAGCCGCGCGGAAGTCTCGATCGTCGGGCGGCTGGAGCGGTCGGGCCAGCCGAAGGCGCTGGTCTCGGGCCAGATCGACCGCCTGGTGGTGACGCCGGACCATGTCCTGATCGTCGATTTCAAGACCAACCATGCCCCGCCGAAGACGATGGCCGAGGCGCCGCGGGGCTATGTCCGGCAGCTCGCGCTGTACCGCGCGGTGCTCGCCAGGCTTTATCCCCAGCTGCCCGTGCGGGCCGCCCTGCTCTGGACCGAAACGACTGAAATCATGGAGATTTCCGCCTCCGCGCTGGACGCTGCCCTGGCATAAGTTCATGTCGGCGTGAGCAAGCTTGACCCGGCAAGGGGGCGTTCATAGGTTTGACCCATGCTCCTGGGCGCGATTCCCAACCGCGCCCTTTTGTCTCAACCGAACGAGGTACTCACATGGCCGTTGGCAAGGTTTCTGACGCCGATTTCGAAGCCGAAGTGCTCAAGGCGACCGGGCCGGTGGTCGTCGACTTCTGGGCCGAGTGGTGCGGCCCCTGCCGCATGATCGCGCCCGCTCTCGATGAGATTTCCGGCGCGATGGGCGACAAGGTCAAGATCGTGAAGCTCAACGTCGACGAGAGCCCGAAGACCGCATCGAAGTATGGCGTGATGTCGATCCCGACCCTGATGATCTTCAAGGGCGGCGAGATGGCGTCCCGCCAGGTCGGCGCCGCGCCGAAGGCCAAGCTGCAGCAGTGGATCACCGCTGCGGTCTGATCCCGCTTCTTCTGATTAATAAATTCGTGCACGGCCGGCGGATTCGCCGGCCGTTTGCGTTGGGACCGTGTGTGTTGCGTTTGAAGGTCCCGGCACTTGCCCTCCCCGCGTCAAAAGCCCGCTTCCAGGTCCACGCCGCTCGTTGCGATGGAGGCGCGCTCGGTCGATGCCATCCCGCGCGGGAAGGAGTGGCAGTACGAACCCAAGTGGGACGGCTTCCGCTGCCTGCTGAAACGCGAAGGCCGCAAAGTCGACCTGCGCTCGAAATCCGGCGAAGATCTCGGCCGCTATTTCCCGGAGCTGGTCGCCGCGGCGCTGAGCGTGAAGGCAACGTCATTCGTGCTCGACGGCGAGATCGTGGTGCCGCACGGCCGGACATTCTCATTCGACGATCTCCTGCAGCGCATCCATCCTGCCGCCAGCCGGGTGACGCGGCTCGCACAGGAAACGCCCGCCTTGTTTCTGACGTTCGATCTCTTGGCCGCGCCAACCATGAAGAAGCTTTCCGGCCAGCCCTTGAGCAAACGACGACCGCAGCTCAAGGCGTTCGCCAAGTCGCAACTGAAATCCAATTCCAGCTTTCGGCTATCTCCCGCGACGACGAGCTACCCGCTTGCCAGGAAATGGCTGGCGCGATCCGGCGGCGGCTTCGACGGCGTAATCGCCAAGCGCCTGGACCTGCCC
Organism: Bradyrhizobium sp. USDA 3315; assembly: GCF_054056795.1. Taxonomy (NCBI): domain Bacteria; kingdom Pseudomonadati; phylum Pseudomonadota; class Alphaproteobacteria; order Hyphomicrobiales; family Nitrobacteraceae; genus Bradyrhizobium; species Bradyrhizobium sp. USDA 3315. The sequence goes on from NZ_JBSRYP010000001.1 coordinate 1,870,675, forward strand.
TATCAGGCCGGCAATCGCGACGGCATGCAGAAGATCAAAAGGTTCAGGAGCGCCGACTGTGTGGTCGGCGGCTTTCGCTACGCCACCAACAGGACCGGCGGTCGCCAAGTGGTCGGCTCGCTGCTGCTCGGCCTCTATGACGACGACGGCTTGTTGCATCATGTCGGCTTCACCTCCGCGATCAGGCAGCAGGAGAAGCTGGCGCTGACCGACCGTCTCGAGCCGTTGATTGCAAAGCCCGGCTTTACCGGGAATGCGCCGGGCGACCCGAGCCGGTGGTCGACCGAGCGCTCGGCGCAATGGTGTCCGCTGAAGCCGAAGCTCGTGATCGAGGTCTGCTACGACCATTTCAGTGGCGATCGTTTCCGCCACGGCACCTCGATCCTGCGCTGGCGTCCGGACAAGGCGCCGAAGCAATGCTCGTTCGAGCAACTGAAGCAGAAGGCGGCCGACCCGATGAAGCTGTTGAGGGGATAACGGCACTGCCGTTGCCGTGCAGCGAATAGGAACCCGGACGGGCAGTCCATGTTGAGGGATCAAATGGCCCTCAGGAGGGACCCATGTCGAACCCCAGATCAACCGCGCAGGTCGCGGGACATCCTATCCATCCGATGCTTATTCCGTTTCCAGTCGTATGCTTTGTTTTGACCTTCGTTGCCGATCTCGCTTTCTGGAAGACGGGCACTGACTTCTGGGCCAGCGCCTCGCTCTGGCTGCTTGGCATCGGCTTGATCATGGCCGCGCTCGCCGCCATCGCCGGCGTGATCGATCTCCTCGGAGACGATCAGGTCCGCAATCTTTCCGATGCATGGCAGCACGCCGGCGGCAATGTCATCGCGGTGCTGATCGCGCTCTACAACTGGTATTCGCGCTTCGAGCACGGCGCATCCGCCATCGTGCCGACCGGTCTCGCGCTATCGCTCATCGTGGTCCTGATCCTGCTGTTCACCGGCTGGAAGGGCTGGGAGATGGTCTATCGCGAGCATGTCGGCGTCTCGGATGAGGTGCACATCCATTAGGCAAGTCAGCGAATCCATCCCGTCGCCAGCGCCGAGGCGAGTTCGGCCTGGCCGTGCTGCCGCGCCAGCGCCGCCATTGCTGCGTGGTCGTAGGGGATGTGGCGGAAGGTTACGTCCCAGCCACCATCGACCTGTTCGAGGATCGCATAGCGCGCATCGGGCGAACCGGCCTCGACGACATGCGGATGCGGCTTGCCGGCGCGATAGCCGGGCGAGCCGACGCTGCCGGGATTGACGATCAGCCGGCCGTCGCGAAGTCGCATGGCGCGCGCGGTATGCGTGTGTGCGCAGAGGATCAGCGATTGCGGCACGCCGGCCGCTCTCGCCTCGATCGCTTCCAGCGAGGACATGCAGACTTCGCCGCCCGGCAGCACCGTTTCGAGCCAGTAGGTCTCGTCATCCTGGGGCGTTGCGTGACAGAGAAAAACCTCGTCGCGATAGATCGAATTCGCCGGCAGCGTGCGCAGCCAGTCGAGATGCCGCGGCTCGAGCTGGGTATAGGTCAGCCGCTCCCAGGAGCCCATTTTCTCGTGCGGACGATCGATCAGATAGCGGTCGTGATTGCCGAGCAGATGGACCGCATCGAGCGCCATCAGCATATCGATGGTGGGCCGGGCGTCGAGCGGCCCGCTCACCATGTCGCCGAGGTCAACGATGTCGGAAATGCCCCGCGCGCGGATGTCCGACAGCACGGCTTCGAGCGCGAGATGGTTGCCGTGGATGTCGGCGATCGCAGCAAAACGCATGGTATGTTGTCCTACCGTAGCCCGGATGCAGCGAAGCGTAGTCCGGGAGGGCTTCCGTGACGGATTGAAAGGCCCCGGATTTCGCTTCGCTCCATCCGGGCTACAACGCGACCATCATGCAGGAGGCGTGCCGTTGGCCGCAAGCACGGGACCGGCCAGATACAGCGAGCCCGTGATCAGGATGCGCGGCGGCACCTCATAGGCCAGCACCGCAAGCCGTTGCAGCGCGGCGGCGACGCCATCAGCGATCTCGACCCGCATGCCGAGCGCTCGCGCGGCGTCCGCCAGCCTGTCCGGCGCCATGCCGTTGTCGCGGCCGGGCACCGGGACCGCGATGATGTGGCGGGTCAGCCCGGCGAAATTGGCGAGGAATGCGTTGGCATCCTTGTTGGCCATCATCCCGACGATCACCACCAGCGGCCGCGACACGCGCTCCTCAAGATCGCCGAGCGCCGCAGCCGCGACGCGGCCGCCCTCGGCATTGTGCCCGCCGTCGAGCCAGACCTCGGAGCCCTGCGGCCCCTGTCCGACGAGAGTGCCGGAAACCAGCCGCTGCATTCGCGCCGGCCATTCCGCATTGACGATGCCGGCTTCAAAGGCCGCGATGTTGAGCTTGAATGCGTCGATCGCGCGCAGCGTCGCGATCGCAAGGCCCGCATTGTCGAACTGGTGCCGGCCGAACAGTTTTGGCGCGGCGAGATCCAGCAGGCCGCGCTCGTCCTGATAGACCAGCCGGCCGCGCTCGACACCGACATGCCATTGCTGGCCGGCCGCATGCAGCGGCGCGCGCATGCGGTTCGCCTGCGTCTCGATCACGGCCATCGCATCCGGCGCCTGCTCGGCACACACCACCGGCACCTTGCGCTTGATGATCGCAGCCTTCTCGCCGGCGATCGCCGTCAGATTGTCGCCGAGGAATTCCATGTGGTCCATGCTGACCGGCGCGATCACCGAGGCGAGCGGCGCCTCGACCACATTGGTCGAATCGAGCCGACCGCCGAGCCCGACCTCGAGCAATGCGACATCGGCAGGATGCTTGGCGAACAGGCAGAACGCCACCGCCGTTTCCATCTCGAAGATGGTGATGGGATTGCCGGCGTTGATGCGCTCGCAGTGCTCGAACGTCTCGCGCAACTCATCGTCACCGACCAGCTTGCCGCCGCCGACGGCGCCCAGTCGGTAGCATTCGTTGATCCGCACCAGATAGGGCGAGGTGAAGACGTGCACGCGCAGGCCTGATGCCTCGAGGATTGCGCGCAGATAGGCGATGGTCGAGCCCTTGCCGTTGGTACCGGCGACATGGATCACCGGTGGCAGCTTGCGCTCGGGATGATCGAGCCGCTCCATCAGGCCGCGCATGCGATCGAGGCTGAGATCGATGCGCTTGGGATGCAGCGCCGATATCCGCGCGATCAACGCCTCGAACGAGGCTTGCGGTGAGGCGGCGCTTGCGGTCACGCGTGCGGCGCGGCCGGCACCGTCTCAGGCGCCGTGACGATCTGGGCCGGCTCGGTGACCGCGGCCTTGGGCTTCGATGCGGATTCAAGCGCCGGCGCCTTGGTCAGCAGGCGGCACAGCCGCGCCAGCGTGGCCTTCATCTCGTGGCGGTGCACCACCATGTCGACCATGCCGTGCTCGCGCAGATATTCGGCGCGCTGAAAGCCGTCCGGCAGCTTTTCGCGGATGGTCTGCTCGATCACGCGCGCGCCGGCAAAGCCTATCAGCGCACCGGGCTCGGCGATCTGGATGTCGCCGAGCATCGCATAGGACGCGGTGACACCGCCGGTGGTCGGATTGGTCAGCACCACGATGTAGGGCTGGCGCGCCTCGCGCAGCATCTGCACGCCGACGGTGGTGCGCGGCATCTGCATCAGCGACAAGATGCCTTCCTGCATCCGCGCGCCGCCGGATGCGGCGAACACGATGAAGGGCGACTTCTTCTCGACCGCGAGCTCGAGCCCGCGCACCATGGCTTCACCGGCGGCCATGCCGAGCGAGCCGCCCATGAAATCGAAATCCTGCACCGCGACCACGACGCCGGCGCCCTCGAGCTTGCCGTAGCCGACCTTGATCGCGTCGTTCAGCCCGGTCTTGGTGCGGGCGTCCTTGATCCGGTCGACATATTTGCGCTCGTCGCGGAATTTCAGCGGATCCGCCGTCACCTCGGGCAGCGCAACGTCGAACCAGGTCTCATTGTCGAAGATCGACTTCAGGCGCGCCGCCGCGCCCATGCGCATGTGGTAGTTCGAGCCGGGGATCACGAACTGGTTGGCCTCGACGTCCTTGTAGAACACGAGCTGCCCGGAATCCGGGCACTTGATCCAGAGGTTTTCCGGCGTCTCGCGCCGCAGGATGTTGCGGATCTTCGGCCGGACGACGTTGGTGAGCCAATTCATGGTTCGCTCCGAAATGCGGATCGGTTCCGCACCAGCTGGATATATGGCGGGCCGGGCGAGCCCGGCAAGCCGCCATCGGCGGCCTTGTTGCCGCAAAATGTGGCTTATTCAGCGGCCTGTTTGGCGCCCCGAACCCCCTGCGCCAGCGCCGAAACCAGGTCGGCCACCGCGCTCACGGTCTTCGGCGTCGCACGGCCCTCGGCATCGAGATTGGCACGCACCACATCGACGATCGCAGTGCCGACCACCGCGCCGTTGGCGTTCTCGGCGATCGCGCGCGCCGTCTCCGGGGTGCGGATGCCGAAGCCGACGCAGACCGGCAGCTTGGTGTGCCGCTTGATGCGGGCCACGGCCTCCGCGACCACCTTCGAATCGGCCGTCGCGGCGCCGGTGATGCCGGTGATCGAGACGTAATAGACAAAGCCCGAGGTGTTGGCGAGCACCGCCGGCAGCCGCTTGTCGTCGGTGGTCGGCGTCGCCAGCCGGATGAAGTTCAGCCCGGCCTTCATCGCGGGGATGCAGAGCTCGGTATCTTCCTCCGGCGGCAGGTCGACGATGATCAGGCCGTCGACGCCGGCGGTCTTGGCGTCGGCCAGGAAGCTGTCGACGCCGTAGATGTAGATCGGATTATAGTAGCCCATCAGCACGATCGGCGTGGCGTTGTCCTCCTTGCGGAAGTCGCGGACCATCGCCAGCGTCTTGCGCAGCGTCATGCCGCCCTTGAGCGCGCGCAGTCCGGCGGCCTGGATCGAGGGGCCATCGGCCATCGGGTCGGTGAAGGGCATGCCGATCTCGATAACGTCGGCGCCGGCCTTCGGCAGCGCTTTCAGTATGTCGAGCGAGGTCTTGGCGTCGGGATCGCCGGCCATCACGAAGGTGACGAAAGCGGAGCGGCCCTGCTGCTTCAGCTCGGCGAAACGTGCGTCGATACGGGTGGTCACTTCTTCCTCGCCTTCAAGATGTCGCCGACCTGCGGCACGTCCTTGTCGCCGCGACCCGAGAGGTTGACCACCATCAGGTGATCCTTCGGCCGCTGCGGTGCGAGCTCGGACAGTTTCGCGATGGCGTGCGCTGATTCCAGCGCGGGGATGATGCCCTCGAGCCGCGACAGCAGCTGGAATGCGGCCAGCGCCTCCTCATCGGTCGCCGAGAGATACTTCACGCGGCCGGTCTCGTGCAGCCAGGCGTGCTCCGGGCCGATGCCGGGATAATCGAGGCCCGCCGAGATCGAATGCGCTTCCTCGATCTGGCCGTCGGCGTCCATCAAAAGATAGGTGCGGTTGCCATGCAGCACGCCGGGACGGCCGCCGGCGAGCGAAGCGGCATGCAGCTGCGTCAGTCCGTGACCGGCAGCCTCGACGCCGAAAATCTCGATCAAGGGATCGTCGAGGAACGGATGGAACAGGCCCATCGCATTGGAGCCGCCGCCGATGCAGGCGATCAGCGAATCCGGCAGGCGGCCCTCGGCCTCCTGCATCTGCTTGCGTGTCTCGTGGCCGATGATCGACTGGAAGTCGCGCACCATCATCGGATAGGGGTGCGGACCCGCCACCGTGCCGATGCAATAGAAGGTGTTGTGCACGTTGGTGACCCAATCGCGCAGCGCGTCGTTCATCGCGTCCTTCAGCGTGCGCGCGCCCGACTGCACCGGGACGACCTTGGTGCCCAGCATCTCCATGCGGATCACGTTCGGCTGCTGCCGCTCGACGTCGACCGCGCCCATATAGACCACGCATTCGAGCCCGAACCGCGCGCACAGCGTCGCCGTCGCCACGCCATGCTGGCCGGCGCCGGTCTCGGCGATGATGCGCTTCTTGCCCATGCGGCGCGCGACCATGATCTGGCCGAGCACATTGTTGACCTTGTGCGAACCGGTGTGGTTGAGCTCCTCGCGCTTCAGATAGATCTTGGCGCCGCCGAGATGCTCGGTGAGCCGCTCGGCGAAATAGAGCGGCGAGGGCCGGCCGACATAATCCTTCAAATAGACATTCATCTCGGCCTGGAACGCCGGATCGGCCTTGGCGTCGGCATAGGCTTTTTCGAGATCGAGGATCAGCGGCATCAGCGTTTCCGCAACGAAGCGTCCGCCGAAAATGCCGAAATGCCCGCGCTCGTCGGGACCGCTGCGGAAGGAATTGGGCAGATTTGGATTCATCGAACCATCAGTTCTTGGGTTGCGCGCGCGGCGCGGATGAAGGCGCGGATCAATTCGGGATCCTTGACACCGGGCGTGCGCTCGACGCCCGACGAGACATCGACGCCGCCGGCGCGCGTGACGCGGACGGCTTCAGTGACGTTGTCGGCGTTGAGCCCGCCGGAGACCATGTAGGGCAGCGCAAGATCGAGATTTTCCAGCACGTGCCAATCGAAGGGCGCGCCGAGGCCACCCGGCCGCGTGGCATCCTTCGGCGCGCGGGCATCGAACAGGATGCGATCGGCGACACCGGCATAACCCGGCAGCGGCGCAAGGTCGGCCGACGCCTCGACCGGCAGCGCCTTCATCAGCGGCAGGCCGAACTTCGCCTTGATGTCGCGCAGCCGCGCCGTGGTCTCCTTGCCATGCAATTGCAGGATATCCGGCCGCAGCGTCTCGACGATGTTTTCCAGGATCGCATCGTCGGCATCGACGGTGAGGGCGACCTTGACGGCGCGGCCCTTGGCGCGGCTGCCAAGCTCGCGCGCGGTCTCGAGGCTGATGTGACGCGGCGACGGCGGAAAGAATACGAACCCCACCATATCGGCACCGCCTTCAAGCGCGACGTCGAGCGTCTCGCGCGAGGACAGGCCGCAGATTTTGACGAGCAGGGGCATGGTCTCGAAACGGGTCTCAAAACGGGTTGTCGGGCGACCGGAACCGGGGTGAACCCTGGTCCGGTGGGGCGGGTTCTACAACGTCGCGCCCTGCTTGTCTCGCTCGGCGGCCCCGTAAAAGCCGAGTTGCGCCGGGGCCGAACGGCGCTGCGCGTCGTCCCGGGAGGCGGCGGCCTTGAGGTCGGCGAGCTCGGCGCGGACATGGCGGGCGTCAGCCTCGTGCTGCCGGGCCGCGCGGCGCCAGCGCCCTTGCTTGAACCAGGTTCCGATGCCGCCCGCGATCACGCCCAGGATCGCGGAGGCGATGATGACGACGAACAACGGCAGCGTGACCGCAACCGTCGGGGTCACCGAATTGAAGGGATCAAACGACACCGTCACCCAGTGACGGTTAGCGACTGCAAAAATGATGAAGATCAGACCGAGCGGAACGACGACCACTGCCGTGAAGAACTTTCGCATGACCATCTCTCGCAGCGATGGAGCAAATGCGGGCATATCGCCCGCAACACGGCAACGCCTGACGTCGCGCCTTAAGCATCAGCCTTGGGCGCATCGACCTTGGCGGCGCCCGCCTCGGTCACGTCGCGGTTGAGGCGCTCGCGCATTTCCTTGCCGGTCTTGAAGAACGGCACGCTCTTCTGGTCGACCGGCACATGCTCGCCGGTCCGTGGATTGCGGCCGGCGCGCGCCGGGCGGTGCTTCACCGAGAATGCGCCAAAACCGCGCAACTCGACACGGTCGCCACGTGCCAGCGCTGCGACGATTTCATCGAGAATCGCATTCACAATGTTCTCGACATCCCGCTGATAGAGGTGCGGGTTGTGCTCGGCGATACGCTGAACAAGTTCGGATTTGATCATCGAAAGTGGGATCCGGGCTCTTGCGGAAACCCATTTCCGTGAAAATGCCGTGCACTGTCAAGACGCTAAATCGATTTAGGGCGTCGTGAAATCACGTGACAAATAGCCCAATTGGGGCATGCGGCGATTCCCGCAAAGCGGGAATAGCCTGACGAGCACGCCTCTGGCAGCCGATCAGTTGGTTCCAGCCGGGCTCCACAGCGCCAGCATGCCGTCAAGCCCGAACCGGTCGACCGCCTCGGCCACGCCGCCCTGCTCGATCCGCCGCGCGATCGCGCCAAGACCGAACGCATCGAGCGTCACGGACGCCGCCGTGCGCAGGAAGGTCAGGTCGCCGAACCGCGGATTAAGCTTGTAATTGCGCACCGGCAGGTCGCTTTTGACCTTCTTCTCGGCAACCAGCCAGGCGATCGCGGTCTTCTCGTCCCCCAGCTGATCGACCAGCTTGAGATCGACCGCCTGCCGGCCGGTGAAGACGCGACCGTCCGCGACCTTCTCCAGCAGGTCATCGTCCATGCCGCGCCGTTGCTTCACCAATCCACGGAACCATGCATAGGAGTCCTTGACGAGACCGTCGATCGCGGCGCGGGCCTCCGGGCTGGTCGGCTCGAAGCCGTTGGGCGCCGCCTTCAGCGGGGAAGATTTGATCTCCTCCATCTTCACGCCGACAGTCTTGAGCAATTCCGAAACGTTCGGATACTGGAACAGAACGCCGATCGAGCCGACCAGCGAGGTCTGCTGGGCGACGATATGATCGGAGGCGATCGCCGTGATGTAGCCGCCCGAGGCGGCCAATCCCTCCACCACGACGACAAGCGGCTTCTTCGCCTTCAGCTGCATCAGCGAGTCGTAAAGCTGCTCGGAGCCCGCGGTGGTGCCGCCGGGCGAATTGATGTGCACGACAACAGCCGCATAGCTCGACTTGCCGAGCCGCTCCAGCGCCTCGACGCGATCCTGGTCGCTGCGGATCAGTCCGTCGATATTGACCCGCGCGATCGTGTTCGATGTCGAAAAGGTGCCGCGTCCGCCGGCGGCGACCACGCCCACGCCGACGATGGCCACGATCGCAATGACCGCGGCGGCGACGCGCCAGAACGTCAGTTTGCGCCTGATGCGGCGGCGATCGACGATCACGTCTGAATCCAGCGACATCCGATCTCTCCAGAAATGGTCAGCGCGCAATCCGCGCGTTTTGCAGTCGCAGCGTCACTATCAGCTTAGCCAAATACATCAATTGCGACGCAATATGAAGAAAACAAGGCCCGGTATTCGGAGGCACTCGTAGCCCGGGTGCACGTGCGCTTGATCCCGGCCGCGCCCTAACCTCCCCTTGAAAAGGGGAGGTCGCTTTGCTCGCCAGAGGAAAGCGGGTGGGGATCAGCTCTCTCCATGAGCAGCATCGCCTGTGGCTGACCCCCATCCCGTCCTTCCCCCTTTCAGGGGGAAGGGGAAGACAAATCCGTAGCCCGGATGAAGCGAAGCGTAATCCGGGAGGCTTCAGCAGCACGGATAGAAAGTCCCGGATTTCGCTTCGCTTCATCCGGGCTACGGATGCCCCAAAGCAAAGGGCCCCGGCTTGCGCCGGGGCCCCGATTGTTCGCTCAAATCGCGCGAACGCTTACTTGTCGGTGCCGCGGTTCTTCAGCGCGGTGCCGAGGATGTCGCCAAGCGTCGCACCCGAATCGGAGGAGCCGTACTGCGCGATGGCTTCCTTCTCTTCGGCAACTTCCAGCGCCTTGATCGAGACCTGCACCTTGCGGGCCTTCTTGTCGAACTGGATGACGCGGGCATCGACCTTCTCGCCGACGGCGAAGCGCTCGGCGCGCTGGTCGTTGCGGTCGCGGGCCAGTTCGGATCGCTTGATGAAGGTGGTGAACTCGGTGCCCGAAATCCGGACCTCGATGCCGCTCTCCTTCACTTCGAGCACTTCGCAGGTCACGACCGCGCCCTTCTTGACGTCGCCCGGCTCGGCGAAGGGATCGCCTTCGAGCTGCTTGACGCCGAGCGAGATGCGCTCCTTCTCGACATCGACATCGAGCACCACGGCCTTGACCATGTCGCCCTTCTTGAAGTTGTCGATGACCTGCTCGCCCGGAAGCTTCCAGTCGAGGTCGGAGAGGTGGACCATGCCGTCGACATCGCCCTCGAGACCCAGGAACAGACCGAACTCGGTCTTGTTCTTGACCTCGCCCTCGACCACCGAACCGACCGGGAACTTCTCGACGAAGACTTCCCAGGGATTGCGCATGGTCTGCTTGAGACCGAGCGAGATGCGGCGCTTGACCGAATCCACTTCCAGCACCTGCACTTCGACTTCCTGCGAGGTCGAAACGATCTTGCCGGGGTGCATGTTCTTCTTGGTCCACGACATCTCGGAGACGTGGATCAGACCTTCGATGCCCGGCTCGAGCTCGACGAACGCGCCGTAGTCGGTGATGTTGGTGACGCGGCCGGTGAAGCGGGCACCCAGCGGGTACTTGCCTTCGATGCCCTGCCACGGATCATCCAAGAGCTGCTTCATGCCGAGCGAGATGCGGTGCGTCTCGTGGTTGATCTTGATGATCTTGACCTTCACCGTCTGGCCGATGGTCAGCACCTCGGTCGGGTGGTTGACGCGACGCCAGGCGATATCGGTCACGTGAAGCAGGCCGTCGATGCCGCCGAGATCAACGAACGCACCGTAATCGGTGATGTTCTTGACCACGCCGTCGATCACCTGACCCTCTTCGAGGTTCTGCACCAGCTCCTGGCGCTGCTCGGCGCGGGTCTCTTCGAGAACCGTGCGGCGCGACACCACGATGTTGCCGCGGCGGCGGTCCATCTTGAGGATCTGGAACGGCTGCGAATTGTTCATCAGCGGCGCAACGTCGCGGATCGGACGAATGTCGACCTGCGAGCGCGGCAGGAAGGCCACCGCACCGTCGAGGTCGACCGTGAAGCCGCCCTTGACCTGGTTGAAGATGACGCCGTTGACCTTTTCGTTGTTCTGGAACGCCTTCTCGAGCTTGCCCCAGCTTTCCTCGCGGCGCGCCTTGTCGCGCGACAGCACGGCTTCGCCGAGCGCATTCTCGATACGGTCGAGGAACACCTCGACCTCGTCACCGACCTTAAGATCGCTTTCACGGCCGGGGCCGGCGAATTCGCGCAGCGCAACGCGGCCTTCGGTCTTCAGGCCGACGTCGATGACGGCCATGTCCTTCTCAATTGCAACCACCTTGCCCTTGATGACCGAGCTTTCCTGCAAATTGCCGCCGGCAAAGGACTCATCAAGCATCGCCGCGAAGTCATCGCGGGTGGGAGTATAGGAAGACGCAGAATTCGAAACCATTTGTTCTCCAGATGCGGGATCTCGCCGGCCGTTCGGGTTGATGGGCGCACCGCGCGTGAAGTGTCGGGGTTCCGCAAACCCTGACGACCGCTCATTGCAGGAGGTGCAACAGCGGGCCGGCAGCAAGACTGCACGTTCGGTACGTATGATTGATCCGGAGCCTGAAACGAAAATATCGACTGCAAGACCTGGGAGCGGGCGTTCCTCCAGATGCGGCGTTGGTTTCGTTTGAGATTGGTTCAAACCCATCGCCGGCCCGCTCAGACACGGCCTCGACATCGTCGATGCTGCTCCGAACGGCGCTGATATAGCCCTGCATGCGACTTTCGGCAAGCAGGAAATGCCCAATTTTGCTGGGTTTTCGGGCCGAAAGCACCGCGGCGGCCCGCGATTCTAGCGCCTGGCGCGCGCCGCCTCGACGATGGCGATGGCGGCGCGGACGCCGGCCTCAATGTCCAGATTTGAATTGTCCAGCGTGTGGGCGTCCGGAGCCGGCCGCAGAGGCGCAATCGCCCGGTTCTTGTCCCGCTCGTCGCGCTTGAGGATGTCGGCGAGCACCGCCTCTTCGTCGGCGTCCTCGCCGCGGGCGCGCGCCTCCAGCGTGCGCCGCCGTGCCCGCACGCGGGGGTCGGCGACCACGAAGATCTTCACGTCGGCATCCGGGCAGATCACGGTGCCGATATCGCGTCCGTCCAGCACCGCACCGGGCGGATCGGCGGCGAACTGGCGCTGGAAGTTCACCAGCACCTCACGAACCTGCGGAATCGCCGACACCACGGAGGCGGCATCGCCGACCTTCTGGGTCTTCAGGATCGGATTGCCGAACTTTTCGGGGTCGAGCTCGAGCGCCGCAGCCACGGCCAGCACCTCGTTGCTGAGCTCGGCACCAGCTTGAATCATCGCATAGGCCACCGCACGGTAGATCACGCCGGTGTCGAGATGACGATAGCCGTAGTGGTGGGCGAGCCGCTTGCCGAGCGTGCCCTTGCCCGAGGCGGCAGGTCCGTCGATGGCGATGATCATGCGAAATCAGCTCCGAGCGCGCGCATCATCGGGATGAAATCCGGAAAACTGGTGGCGATGAAGGCGGTATCGTCGATTCTCACCGGCCGATCGGAGGCGCAGCCCATCACCAGCGCCGACATCGCGATGCGATGATCCATATGGGTGGCAACGAGGCCGCCGCCTGGAACATGGCCGCGGCCCTCGACGATCAGATCGTCGCCGGACACCTCGACCTTGACGCCGTTGACCCGCAGCATGTCGGCGGTTGCTTCAAGGCGGTCGGATTCCTTGACGCGCAGCTCCTGCAGGCCGCGCATGATCGTGGTGCCCTCGGCGAAGGCGGCCGCGACCGCCAGCACCAGATATTCGTCGATCATCGACGGCGCGCGCTCCGGCGGCACCTCGACGCCCTTCAGCTTCGAGGCGCGCACGCGCAGCTGCGCCATCGGCTCGCCGGCATCGCCGCGCACATCGCTCTCCTCGATCGAGGCGCCCATCTCGCGCAGCGTGGTGAACAGGCCGGTGCGCAGCGGATTGGTCATCACGTCGGAGAACACGACATCGGAACCTGCGACGATCAGCGCGGCCACGATCGGGAATGACGCGGAGGACGGATCGGCGGGCACCACGACGCTGGCGCCGTGCAGCTCGGGCTCGCCGCGCAGCGAGATTCGCCTGCCGTGGCAGCCCTCCTTCTCCGAGGAGATCTCGGCGCCGAAATGCTTCAGCATCAGCTCGGTGTGGTCGCGGCTCGCCTCCTGCTCGATCACGGTGGTGATGCCGGGGGCAGACAGCCCCGCCAGCAGCACCGCGGACTTGATCTGGGCCGAGGCGACCGGCGTCTTGTAGACGATCGGCACCGGATAGCGGGCGCCGTGCAGGGTGAGCGGCAGCCGGCCGCCCTCCCTTATGTCGCTGGTTCGGGCGCCCATCAGCTCCAGCGGGTCGAGGATGCGGCGCATCGGCCGCGAGCGCAGCGAGGCGTCGCCGTCGAAAATGGCGGCGATCGGGCAACCGGCCACCGCGCCCATCACCAGCCGGCAGCCGGTGCCGGAGTTGCCGAAATCGAGCGGCGCGGCAGGCTGGGCGAAGCCGCCGACCCCGACGCCGGACACCGACCAGGTAAACGGCGCCGTCCGCTCCACTTTGGCGCCCAGCGCGCGCATGGATTTGGCGGTATTGAGGACGTCCTCGCCCTCCAGGAGGCCGGAAATGCGGGTTTCGCCGACCGAAAGCGCCCCCAGGATCAGGGCGCGGTGGGAAATCGATTTGTCGCCGGGAACGCGGACCGTGCCGGCCAGGGGGCCGCACGCGCGCGATTCCAGCGAGGTCGGGGTGTCAGAATGGGCCAAGACTTGTGTCCTCTCGCGTCGCGGCAGGTATCACATAGGCAACACCGCGTCACGCGCCCGTCAAATGCGCGCAGACCGCTATTGACAGCGGCTCCTCAACTAGCCAAGTGAAGCTCCGTTTTTCAGGAAAATTCTGGGATTACCACGTGGCCAAGTCCGAGCTCGGAACCAAGCGCATTTGCCCGACCACGGGCAAGAAGTTCTACGACCTCAACAAGAATCCGGTGATCTCGCCCTATACCGGCGAAGTCGTGCCGATCACGCCGATCGCCCCGCCGCGGGGCCGTGGCGCCACCGTCAGTTCGCCTGCGACCGCAGCCGACATGCCGGAGCCCGCCGAGGCCGAGGAGATGGTCTCGCTCGAGGAGGCCGATGCCGAGGAGAACACCGGGAAGGTCAAGGCCCAGGTTCCCGAATCCGAGGACGATATCGAGGTCGATGAGACCATCGACGACGATGACGACGACGATTCGACCTTCATCGCCGACGAGGAAGAGGGCGATGAGGACGTGACCGACATCATTGGTGACGTCGGAGGCGACGAAGAGACTTGAGATCGGCGCCGATCTATGATCAACGGTGCTGCCGCGCGAGTCGTCCAGGCCGCGCGGGCCGGGATCGATCCCCCAGGATCATCCCAACTGGATAAGGGGCCATAGCTCAGCTGGGAGAGCGCTTGCATGGCATGCAAGAGGTCGGCGGTTCGATCCCGCCTGGCTCCACCAGCCTTCGCTCGCTTCGCGAGCTTCGGCTCGGCAAGCCCGGATAGTCCGTCGTAGCGAAGTGAGCGAAGGCTGCCGCGGCGTAGCCCGAAGGGCGGAGCCGGGCTCTCTCCGAAATCCGAATGCGTTAGCATCCACCCCATCAGCCGTGTGTTGGGGGGAACAGATGAAATACGTTTACATTCTCGAGAGCCTTGATTGCCTTCACTTCTATGTCGGGATTACCGATCTGCGGGCCAGACTGGCTAGGCACAATGCCGGGGAAGTGCCCCATACATCCAAATTTGGACCGTGGCGGCTCAAGACCTACGTCGCTTTCAGCGACGAGAAGCAGGCCGTCGCTTTTGAAAAATATCTGAAGTCCGCATCCGGCCGCGCCTTCGCCAAGAAGCGCCTCTAACCGCCCCGACCGCCCCTACTCCCCCAGCACCGCATTCAGCCGGTCGCGCAGCGCGACGATCTCGTCCTTCATCGCCATCAGTTCGCCGACGGTGCAGTCCGAGGCCGCGAGGATCGACTGCGGCACGGCCTTGGCCTTTTCGCGCAGCGCGTGGCCCCGCGGCGTCAGCGCGATCAGCACCACCCGCTCGTCCGCGGTGCTGCGGGTCCGTTTGATCAACTCCGCCGCCTCCAGCCGCTTCAAGAGCGGCGTCAGCGTGCCGGAATCCAGGAACAGGCGCTCGCCGAGGTCCTTCACCGCGACGTCGTCGCGCTCCCACAGCGCCAGCATCACGAGATACTGCGGATAGGTCAGCCCGAGCCGGTCGAGCAGCGGCTTGTAGACGCGGTTGAAGGCGTGCGCGGTCGAATAGACCGCAAAGCAGATTTGATTGTCGAGCCGCAGCGCCTGATCCGCGGCCGTCGGTTTCCTGGCCATGATTCCCATCGAATCCATCTCGTTTCCGGGTCATTCTGGGCTCACGGGACCGCGGATTCAATTGCGAACAATTAAATGTGAGACCGCATATTTTATATTGTGCGCAATCTATTTGCGTGCAATACATGCGTCATCGAATTCAAGCCCAACCCACCAAGGGAGACCACGATGTCTGTGAACGTGCTCTACAAGACCAGCGCCAAGGCAACCGGCGGCCGCGACGGCCATGCGGCGACGCTCGACGGCGCACTCGACGTCAAGCTCACGACCCCGAAGGAGCTCGGTGGCGGCGGCGGTGCCGGCAACAATCCGGAGCAGCTGTTCGCGGCCGGCTATGCCGCCTGCTTCATCGGCGCGATGAAGTTCGTGGCCTCGCAGGGCGGCCCCAAGGTTCCCGCCGACGCCTCGGTGACCTCGACGGTCGGCATCGGCCCGCGCTCGGAAGGCGGCTTTGGCCTCGCCGTCGAGCTCGCGGTGTCGCTGCCTGGCCTTGCGCGCAACGATGCCGAAGCGCTGGTCGAGAAGGCCCACCAGGTGTGCCCCTATTCCAACGCGACCCGCGGCAATGTCGACGTCAAGCTGAGCGTCGTCTAATTCCACATCACGCAATGGTCCGCCGCAACACGTGGCGGACCATTGCTCTTTCAGCGGCGCGTTCGCTTGGCGAACGCATGCGCCGCCTGCTGCATGGGCCTGCGCCGACGGAAGCATTGCTGCCCCGGCTGAAGACCGTTAGCTCTGGGACCCTCGTTATCTGATCCCAACTGAGCGAAGGTTGCTTCCATGAATACCCCAGCGGCTACGGGCGCGATGACCGGCCTGCGCGTGATCGATCTGACGCGCGTGCTCGGCGGTCCGTATTGCACCCAGATTCTCGCCGACCACGGCGCCGACGTGATCAAGGTCGAGCCGCCCGCCGGCGACGAGGTGCGAGACTGGGGTCCTCCCTTCCACGAAGAAGACGCGGCCTATTTCGTCGGCATCAACCGCAACAAGCGCTCGATCGGCCTCGACCTCGCTTCCGAGTGCGGACGCGCGGTGCTGATGAAGATGCTCGAGACCGCCGACGTGCTGATCGAGAATTTCAAGCCGGGCACGCTCGACAAATGGGGCATCGGCAACGACGTGCTGCGCGCGAAATTTCCGCGCCTCGTGCATTGCCGGATCTCCGGCTTCGGCGCCGACGGCCCGCGCGGCGGCAATCCCGGCTATGACGCGATCATCCAGGCGATGACCGGCATGATCGCGGCGACCGGCTCGCCGGAGAGCGGCCCGATGCGGATCGGCGTGCCGCTGGTCGACATCACCACCGGGCTCTACGCCACGATCGGCATCCTGATGGCGCTGTCGGAGCGGCAGCGCTCGGGGCTCGGCCAGTTCATCGAGACGACGCTGTACGAGACCGGGCTCGCGATCATGCACCCGCACACCGCGAACTACTTCATGCACGGCAAGCCGCCGTCGCTCACCGGCAACGAGCATCCCAACCTCGTGCCGTACGCGATCTTCCCGACCAAGACCGACAACATCTTCATCGGCGTCGGCAATGACGGAACCTTCCGCAAGCTCGCCAAGGAGATCGGCAAGCCCGAGCTCGGCACCGACCCGCGCTTTGCCCGCAACAAGGACCGCATCGCCAACCGCGATGCGCTCCGCGTCGAGCTGGCCGCGGTGTTCAGCCAGCACGAGGCCGAGCCGCTGTGCAACCGGCTGCTCGCCGCCGGCCTGCCGGCCGGCCCGGTGCAGAAGATCGACCAGGCGCTGACCAACCCGCACACCATTCATCGCGGCGACGTCATCGAGAAGGATTGGTACAAGGGCGTCGCCTCGCCGCTCCGCCTCGAACGCACCAAGCCGAACCTGCGCCGCACGCCGCCGAAGTTCAGCCAGCACGCCGCGGAAGTGCTCGGCGAGTTCGGCTACTCGAAGGACGAGATCAACGGCCTGGTTGAAAAGGGCGTGGTCTGCGGTCCCCAGCGCAAGCGCTAAAGGCGTTTTCGAGCCTGTCCCGCACGTGATGCGGGATGGGCACCGGTTCGCGTCAGGACAAAGCTGGAGCGTCGGCCCGTCTCGAATCGGCCGACGCATCAGCACTGCGGTGCAACGTCGCGGCCGGCGTTGCACCGCACGGATGCGGCTGCGGTCTTCGCCTTTTTTACCGCTTCCCTTCGCTTCGGCTTCCCCCCTACCATGACTTTCGTTTATACGGTCATTTGAACGTCATCCGGCGCTGATAACGCGCGCAACGAAAGACGACGTTCCAATTGGGAGGGGTTTTGATGTTCTTTCGACGACTAGGCGCTGCCGCGGCAGCCGCTGCCGCGCTTGCATTCGCGTCGCCCGCGTTCGCGGTGACCGAGATCCAGTGGTGGCACGCGATGACCGGCGCCAACAACGACGTCATCGTCAAGCTGGCCAACGACTTCAACGCCTCGCAATCCGACTACAAGGTGATCCCGACCTACAAGGGCGGCTATGCCGACACCATGAACGCCGGCATCGCCGCGTTCCGCGCCGGCAACGCGCCGCATATCATGCAGGTGTTCGAGGTCGGCACCGCAACGATGATGGCCGCCACCGGCGCCGTCAAACCGGTCTACAAGCTGATGGCCGACGCCGGCGAGAAGTTCGATCCGGGCGTCTATCTGCCCGCGATCACCGGCTACTACTCGACCTCCAAGGGCGAGATGCTGTCGTTCCCCTTCAACTCGTCGTCGACGGTGATGTGGATCAATCTCGATGCGCTGAAGAAGGCCAACATCGCGGAGATTCCGAAGACCTGGCCGCAAGTGTTCGACGACGCCAAGAAGCTGAAGGCAGCCGGCTATAACACCTGCGGCTTCTCCGGCTCGTGGGTCACCTGGGTCAATCTCGAACAGCTCTCGGCCTGGCACAATGTGCCGCTCGCCAGCAAGGCCAACGGCCTCGACGGCTTCGACACCGTGCTCGAATTCAACGGCCCGCTGCAGGTCAAGCATCTCGAGAACCTCGTCGAGCTGCAGAAGGACAAGACCTACGACTATGCCGGCCGCACCAACACCGGCGAAGGCCGCTTCACCTCGGGCGAATGCCCGATCTACCTGACCTCGTCGGCGTTCTTCGGCAACGTCAAGGCGCAGGCCAAGTTCAACTTCACCGCGGCGCCGATGCCGTATTATCCCGACGCCAAGGGCGCGCCGCAGAACTCGATCATCGGCGGCGCCTCGCTCTGGGTGATGGGCGGCAAGTCGGCCGAGGAATACAAGGGCGTGGCCAAGTTCCTGACCTTCCTCTCGGACACCGACCGCCAAATCTGGATCCACAAGGCCTCGGGCTATCTGCCGATCACCAAGGCCGCCTATGCCAAGGCCAAGGAAGAAGGCTTCTACAAGGACCAGCCCTATCTCGAGACCCCGCTGCTCGAGCTCACCAACAAGGAGCCGACCGCGAATTCCCGCGGTCTGCGCCTCGGCAACATGGTGCAGCTGCGCGACATGTGGTCGGAGGAGATCGAGCAGGCGCTGGCCGGCAAGAAGACCGCCAAGCAGGCGCTGGACGCCGCCGTCGAGCGCGGCAACCAGATGCTGCGGCAGTTTGAAAAGACCGCCGTCCGCTGACATGATGCCTTCGGGCATGAACCGGACAAGCGCGAAGCGGTTTTCCACCATGCCCAGACGACAAGCTAAGGCGCGATGACGATCCAACCTCATCTCATCGCGCTTTAGGGCGATCAACCGGCGGGCCGCATCCGCGGCCTGCCCTTCTTCCGAGCCCATGCAAAAGCAAGCGATTTTCCAATCAAAGCTGTTGCCTTACGCGCTGGTTGCCCCGCAACTCGCGATCGTCCTGATCTTTTTCTACTGGCCGGCCGTACAGGCGGTGATCCAGTCCTTCCTGCTGCAGGACGCCTTCGGTCTCTCCACCAGCTTCGTCTGGTTCGAGAACTATCTCGAGCTGTTCAAGGAGCCGGCCTATTTCGAGGCGATCGTCCGAACCTTCGTGTTCTCGTTCGCGATCGCGGTCTCATCGCTGTCCTTCGCGCTGCTGCTCGCGGTGATGGCTGACAGGCCGCTGCGCGGCTCGACGCTGTATCGCACGCTGCTGATCTGGCCCTATGCGGTGGCCCCGCCGGTGGTCGGCGTACTCTGGGTGTTCATGCTGCACCCCTCGCTCGGCGTGCTGTCGCGCTATCTGCGCGCCATGGGCATCGACTGGAATCCGCTGCTCGACGGCGACCAGGCGGCGGCCCTGATCATCCTCGCCGCGGCCTGGAAGCAGATCTCCTACAATTTCCTGTTCTTCCTCGCCGGGCTGCAGAGCATCCCGAAAAGCGTGATCGAGGCCGCCGCGATCGACGGCGCCCGGCCGATGCGGCGGTTCTGGACCGTGATCTTCCCGCTGCTGTCGCCGACCATCTTCTTCCTCTTGGTCATCAACATCGTCTACGCCTTCTTCGACACTTTCGGCATCATCGACACCATGACCCGCGGCGGTCCCGGCAAGGCGACCGAGACGCTGGTTTACAAGGTCTATACGGACGGCCTGCTCGGCGGCAATCTCGGCTCGTCGGCGGCGCAGTCGGTCATCCTGATGGTCATCGTCGTCATGCTGACGGCGATCCAGTTCCGCTTCGTCGAACGCAAGGTGACCTACTGATGGTCGAGGAGGAAGGCTTCCAGCGCTATCTGGCTCACGCCATCCTGTGGATCGGGATCGCGATCGTCGCCTTCCCGGTCTATCTCGCGCTGGTCGCCTCGACCCAGGACAACGCCGTGATCGCCAACGGCCAGATGTCGCTGCTGCCCGGCGGCCATTTCCTCCAGACCTACTACCAGACGCTGTTTGTCGGCACGAGCGGCTCGACCCGCGAGCCGGTGCTCCACATGATGCTGAACTCGCTGATCATGGCGCTCTTGATCGCGGTCGGCAAAATCGCGATCTCGATCATCTCGGCCTACGCGATCGTGTATTTCCGGTTTCCGTTCCGGATGGCGATCTTCTGGATCATCTTCATCACCTTGATGCTGCCGGTCGAGGTGCGCATCTATCCGACCTACAAGATCGTCGCCGATCTGCATCTGCTCGACAGCTATGCCGGCCTGTCGCTTCCGCTGATTGCGTCGGCGACCGCGACGCTGCTGTTCCGCCAGTTCTTCATGACCGTGCCGGATGAATTGCTGGAGGCTTCCCGCATCGACGGCGCAGGCCCGTTCCGCTTCTTCTGGGATACGCTGCTGCCGCTGTCGCGCACCAACATGGCCGCGCTGTTCGTGATCCTCTTCATCCTCGGCTGGAATCAGTACCTCTGGCCGCTTCTGATCACGACGCGCGACGACATGCAGACCATCCAGGTCGGCATCCGCAAGATGATCACGACGACGGACGCGCTGACCGAATGGCCGATCGTGATGGCGACCGCGTTGCTCGCGATGCTGCCGCCGGTGTTCGTCGTCGTCGTGATGCAGAAACTGTTCGTGCGCGGATTGGTGGAGACGGAAAAGTAATGGCCAACGTCACGCTGCGCAGCGTCCGCAAGACCTATCCCGGCGGCTTCGAGGCCATCAAGGGCGTCGATGTCGACGTCGGCGACGGCCAGTTCTGCGTGCTGGTCGGCCCATCCGGCTGCGGCAAGTCCACGCTGCTCCGCATGGTCGCGGGGCTCGAGACCATCACCGGCGGCGAGATCGACATCGGCGGCCGCGTCGTCAACCAGGTCGAGCCCGCCGATCGCGACATCGCGATGGTGTTCCAGAACTACGCGCTCTATCCGCATATGAGCGTCTACAACAACATGGCCTACGGCCTGCGCAACCGCGGCATGGCCGAGGCCGAGATCAAGACCCGCGTCGAGGAAGCCGCGCGCGTGCTCGAGCTGTCGCCGATGCTGGAGCGCAAGCCGCGCCAGCTTTCCGGCGGCCAGCGCCAGCGCGTCGCGATGGGCCGCGCCATCGTGCGCCAGCCGAAAGTGTTCCTGTTCGACGAGCCGCTGTCGAACCTCGACGCCAAGCTGCGCATCGCGATGCGGGTCGAGATCCGCAAGCTGCAGCGCCGGCTCAACACCACATCGATCTACGTCACCCACGACCAGCTCGAGGCGATGACGCTCGCCGACATCCTCGTCGTCATGAACGGCGGCCAGGTCGAGCAGATCGGTAATCCGCTGGACATCTACCAGAAGCCGGCGACCACCTTCGTCGCCTCCTTCATCGGCGCGCCGCCGATGAACCTGATGCCGCTGCGTGCGGACGAGCTGAAGTCCCAGATCACGGGCGCAGACGGCGCCGGCATTGTCGGGATCCGGCCGGAGGATTTCGTGATCTCGAGCGAGACCGGATCCGGCGGCATCGCGCTTGGCCTTACGGTCGAGGCGATCGAGCATGTCGGCGCCGAGACCTTCGTCTATGGCAGCCGCCAGCGCGAGGAGCAGGGCGTTGCCGCCAATCCGGGCGAGCTGCCGCCGGGCGAGGTGATTGTCCGGGTTCCCGGCGTCTCGGGTCCCGCCATCGGCGAGCGGATCCGGGCCGTCACCCCCCGCGACAAGCTGCATCTTTTTACCGCCGACGGCCGGAAGCGCGTCGGGGAGTAACCGATCGGGAAGAATTTACCCCCATGTTGCGGGCGTTTAGGCTGGTTTCGGGGCTGCTTGAACGCTATCCAGATCGCCCCCATATCCCTCACTGACCGGAGGCCAGACGGCCCGCCGGTTGCATGGGGCGCCGCAAGGGCCCCTCAAAGTCGCTTCGAGAGGACTTTGTAATGTCTCGTGTTCCATCGTTGTCCAGTCCGTTCCTTCTGGGATTCGACGAGATTGAGCGTGCGCTCGACCGCGTCGTGAAGGGCGCCGACGGCTATCCTCCGTATAACATCGAGCGGTGCGACCGTACCAACGGACAGCCTGAACGGCTGCGCATCACGTTGGCGGTGGCGGGCTTCACCCGCGACCAACTCGATGTAACTATTGAGGAAAATCAGCTCGTCATCCGCGGCCGCCAGCAGGACGACAAGGCTCGGCAATACATCCATCGCGGCATCGCCGCGCGCCACTTCCAGCGCACCTTCGTGCTGGCGGAGGGGATGCAGGTGCTGGGCGCGGATCTGAAGAACGGGTTGTTGTCGATTGATCTGGCCAGGCCGGAACCTGAACGGGTCATTAAGACAATCGCTATCAATGAGCACGAATAATAGAAACAACGAGCGGACTCGACCGCTTATCTGACTGAGGAGTCGAGACCATGAGTGAACTGAGTACCACCACCATCGAATCCGAGAGCGTCACGCCGGAAGCGCTGGCCCATCTGGGCGAAGGTCATATCGCCTACGTGAAGCAGGTCCGCTCCGAGGACGTGCCGGATCTCTTTCCGCAAGCGCCGAAGATCGCGCCGGGCCTTAAACTGTTCGCACTGCACGCCGCCGACGGCACGCCGATCATGCTGACCGACAGCCGCGAAGCCGCGGTCGCGAATGCGTGGAGCAACGAGCTGCAGGCCGTCAGCGTCCACTAACGCAAGGTTGAACTAGCATCCGTGAATTCAATGCGCGGGCATGCCTCGACACCGAGGCGGCCCGCGCATTTTTTATGGCGATGTGGTCGACGTGGCGAGCAGCGGGCCCATGCTGAGCTGCACCTCGCCCGGCACGTTGTAGTCGCGCATCAGCATGCGGTTGTTGCGCAGCCCGCACGCCTCCCGCTGCACCACGAACATCCAGAGCGCATGGCCGGCCTCCCGCACCAGGAGGCGCCGTGCCTGCTGTGTGGACGCAGGCGCTTCATCGCGCGGATGGGCGGCATCGAACTCGCGCAATTTGGCGAGCGCCTGTTCCAGCGCGCGACCCATGCGCCCGAGCGCACTCGCCCTCTCTTCGGCGAGCTCGTAAGCGAGAACGTCGACGGGAACGCGATCAAGGCGAAAATCGCGGGACATCAGTCATCCCTGGTTCGCACGCGCAATGTTGCGCGCGTCCGTCTTCCGGCGTCATCGGCTGGTTGTCAATACATGTTCAGGACAAGGCACTTTCGCGCGAAGCGGATCAGAACCGCGGCTCGAGCCGCTTGCGGATGTCCGGCTTCAGCACCTTGCCGACCTTGGAACGCGGAAGATCGTCCCAGACCTCGATCTGCTTCGGCGTCTTGATGCTGCCGATCTGCTGCTTGACGAAGGCGGCCAGCGCGGACGCATCGACGGTGTGACCGGCGCGCGGCTGCACCACGGCGACGATCCGCTCGCCCCATTTGTCGTCGGGCAATCCGATGACGGCGCAATCCTGCACCGCCTCGTGGGTGCGCAACGCGTTCTCGACCTCGATCGAATACACGTTGAAGCCGCCGGTGATGATCATGTCCTTGGCGCGATCGACGATATAGAGATAGCCGTCGCCGTCGATGTAGCCGATATCGCCGGTGTGGTGCCAGCCATGCGCCGAAGCCTCGCGCGTGGCCTCAGGGTTCCTGTAGTAGCCTTCCATGACAAGCGAACCGCGCACCACGATCTCGCCGCGCGATCCCGCCGGCAACAGCTTGCCGTCGCCATCCATGATGCCGGCCTGCACCAGCGGGCCGATCCGCCCGGCCGACGAGAGTCGCTCCATCGCGATGGTGCCGTCCGGATTGTAGTGATCGGCGGGCGGCATCATCGAGATCATCATCGGCGCCTCGGTCTGGCCGAACAGCTGCGCCATCGGACCGATCCGCCGCAGGGCTTCGGCGAGCCGCGTCGCCGAGATCGGTGCCGCGCCGTACCAGAAACATTGCAGCGAGCTGCGATCGGCCGCATCGAGCCCGGGATGATCGAGCAGCATGTAGATCACGGTCGGCGGCAGGAAGGTGTGGGTGACGCGGTAGCGCTCGATCAGCGCCAGGAACTCGCCGATGTCAGGGTGGTGCATGATCACGACGCGGCCGCCCAGCGTCATGATCGGGAAACAGAGCACGCCGGCGGCATGCGTCAGCGGCGCCAGCGCGAGATAAATCGGACGGCCCTTGAACGGATAGCCCATCAGGGTCAGCGCGGTCATCGCCTCGATGTTGCGTCCCGACAGCATCACGCCCTTCGGCTTGCCGGTGGTGCCGCCGGTGCCCGGGATCATCGCGAGATCGTCGATCGTGGCGCGCTGATGGACATCGTCGGCGAGCCCGTCGAGCCAGCGGTCGAACGACGGCGCGAACGGCAGCTCGGCGTCGAGACAGACCAGCGCGCGCAGCTTGGGCAGGTCCTGCCGGACAACTTCGACCATCGGCGCAAAGCTCGAATGAAACAGCAGCAGGCTGCAATCGAACTGATCGAGGATGAACTTGTTCTCAGGCGCCTCGTTGCGCGGATTGATCGGACACCACACGGCAGCCGCGCGCGAGATGCCGAACACGCAGGCGAAGGCGAGCGGATCGTTGCCGGACAGGATCGCGACCTTCTCGCCGGGAGCGATGCCCGACCGGTCGAGCCCGCGCGCGATGCGATAGCTCAGCCGCTGCACCTCGCCATAGCTGAGATCGCGGCCGTCCATCGTGAGGCATGGCGCGTCAGCGCCGAGCGAGGCACCCTTATCGAGATAATCGATGAAGCGCATGGCCGGTCTCGCGCAAGAGGCGGGTGACGCGCTACTGCGTCACCCGCGGAAGGTGCGTTTTCGAGCAAAACGAAAACGCTTCAGGGAAGGGAGTGTCGAGCCCCGATCCGATCGGGACTCAAGCTCAATCATGCACGGTCAGGACCGGCTTGCCGACCAGGCCGAAACTGCGCAACTGCCCGAGCAGCTCGCGATGGCCGAACGCCTGACAGCCGGAGGCGAAGCCTACGCGCTTGGGCGGCTGCTGCAGCAGATGCGCGGCAGCATAGGCCTGCAACATGCCGGTCTGCTTGTAGTTGCTGTTGCCGTAGATGACGCAGTGCGCGCGCCCCAGCGGGCCGGAGGCATACACCGAATCCAGCGACTTGTTGACGCGTGGGTTCTCGCGCGGCGGCATGGTGTTCATCACGCCAGCAGCGGTCTGCGCCAGCGCGGCGTAGCGGTCGTCGGGCTTCATGTCCTTGGTCGCCTCCAGCGCGGCGGCGACGATCTGCGGCACGCCCAGCATCAGCGCGCGATTGAACACGCCGCCCAGCACCTTGACGTTGGCCACGCGCGGATCTTGCTTGAACCACACCGGGTGCGAGGTGCCGCCCCACGGCAGCGCCAGCGCCAGCTCGTGCTGGCCGGGGATGGCGAGGTTGTAGAGGCCGGCATCGGGCTGATGCTCGACGTACTTGTTCTGCTCCAGATAGTAGGCCTTGGCCATCGCGGCGTTGACCAGGATGGTCTGCGTCGAGGCGATGGTCGGGCTGCCGCCCCAGAACACGGCGATATCGAGCGTGTCGAGGCCGGGCGTTTCCAGGCACAGCTGCGCGGCGATCTCGCCGGTGGTGTACATCTGCGCGATGCCCGGCGCCAGCAGCAGGCCGGCATTGGCGAACCTCGTGCCAAACTCATGTTCGAGCGTGATCAGCCAGTCCTGCTCGCCGGTCGTATCCGTATAGTGGCACTTGGCAGCCAGGCAGGCCTGTACCACCTCGCCGCCGAACTTGGCGAAGGGGCCCACGGTGTTGAGCACCACGGAGGCGCCCTTGAACAATTCGGTCAGCGCGGCCACGGTGTGCGGCACCGACACCACCTCGTAGTCGGCGGTCTCGATGCCGGCCACGTTCGACTTCATCGCGGCGTTGAGCTTCTCGGCGCTGCGGCCGGCGGCGATGAAGGGGATGTTGTACTCGCGCAGATATTCGCAGACCAGCCGGCCGGTGTAGCCGGAAGCGCCATAGACGATGACGGGCTTCTTCTCGCTCATTGCGATCCTCCGAAATGCTTGTTGTCGGCTTTGTTGCTACATGCCCATGCCGCCATCGACCGGCAGGCCGATGCCGGTGATGAATCGCGCATCGTTCGAGCACAGGAACACGGCGGCGTCGGCGATGTCGGAGACCTCCGCGAGCTTGCCGAGCGGCGTCTGCTCCACCACCGAACCGACGGCGGCGTTGACGTCGGGCGCGAGACCGATCTTCACGATGTCGTTGGCGAGCTGCAGGCCCATGTCAGTCGGGATCAGGCCTGGATAGATGCAGTTGACGCGCACGCCATAGCCGAGCTTGCCGGCTTCCATCGCGCCGACCCGCGTCATGCGGTCGATCGCGGATTTGGTGCCGGAATAGACCGCGATGCTCGGGAAGGCGATCGTCGCCGCGACCGAAGCGATATTGACGACCGCGCCGCCGTTGCCCGCGTCGCCGCCCGGCCGCATCGCGCGGAAGGCGTGCTTCATGCCGAGCACGGTGCCGACGATGTTGACGTCGCACATGCGGCGCGCGTCCTCGGCCTTGATGTCGGCGACCAGCGAGGTGATCTCGATGCCGGCATTGTTGATCAGGATGTCGAAGCCGCCGAGAGTTTCGACCGTCGCTGCGGCGGCCCGCTCCCATTGCCCATCGTCGGTGACGTCGAGCTTGACGAAGCCGGTCTTGACCCCGGCCTTGGCGATCTCGGCGGCGCTGGCCTTGCCGGCGTCATCCAGAATGTCACCGATCATCACCGCGGCGCCGGACCGCGCCAATGCCTGCGCGATCGCCGCGCCAATCCCCCGGGCGCCGCCGGTGACCAGGGCTTTCCTGCCTTCAAGGCTCTTCCCACTCATGACGTAGTCCTCCCTTTGCTTGCCGATTGATGGTGGTGCTGACAGAGGCAGCGCGGGCCGGGGCCTGCGCATTTGGAGCGCAATGGTGATCGCGGCCGGCGTCGGCAGGGCGCAGCGTTGGCGCGCCTCGGCGGTGCATTTCCTCCTGGTTCGTCGATTGGTCAGCCGTCTTGACGGTTGTCCAAATTATTTCGCCAACCCTCGTCCAGGAACTTGACACTTGTCAAGTCTGAATTTGACAACTGTCAAAGAGGATGATTGTGAAGAGATGGAGCGCGCCGCGGTCGCCGCGGTATAGTTGCTCGAGGGAAGAAGCAGAGGGAAGGCACGGAATGGCGCGGCAAGCGACAGGAGCGGCCCAACGGGTGGCTGTAGCGGCCGAGGCGCTGCGCGACGAGAAGTTCAACGCGCGGCGCGTCGAGCTCGCGGAGGCCGCGCTGGAGACGCTTGGCGAGCTCGGCTTCGCGCGCACCAGCCTGCGCGAGATCGCGCAAAACTCCGCATTCACGCACGGCGTGTTTCACTACTACTTCAGCGACAAGCTCGATTTGATCTGCTGCTGCGTCCGCCACTACAAGGCGAAATGCGTGACGCGCTATGACGAGGTGGTGACGACAGCACGCAGCCGCGACGAATTGACCGAAGGTTTTCTCGCCAAGCTCGCGGCCACGCTCGAAAACGAAGCGCGCATGCATCGGCTCTGGTACGATCTGCGCTCGCAGGCGATGTTCGAGCCGGCGTTCCGCAAGGACGTGCTCGAGATCGACAAGAGTCTGGAAGCGATGATCTGGCGCATCGCCACGCGCTACGCCGAGCTCGGCAACAAGCGGCCGGCATCGTCACCGGCGGCGCTGTACGCGCTGTTCGACGGCCTGTTCCAGAGCGCGCTGCTCCGGCATCTCGCCAATGACGAGAAGGCTATCCCCGATCTGCTCGACGAAGTCCGCCGTCTGCTGCCGACGATCTGCTGAGAGACTTGCGAACGCTCCGTAGCCCGGATGGAGCGCAGCGTAATCCGGGACTGAACTATCCGCAGTTAGAGCAGCCCCGGATTGCGCTTCGCTCCATCCGGGCTACGGACTACTCCAATGAAGCGTTGAGCGCCAACAGCGCGGCCTTCAGCGGTGGTAGATCATCCTTGACCGCTTTCCAGATGATCGTGGCGTCAACGCGCTGGTAATCATGCCGCAAGATGTTGCCTATGCCTGCGATGTCTTTCCAGCGGACATTCTCGTGCTGAGCCTTTAACTCGCTGCCGAGGTGGCGGCTCGCTTCCGAAATGACTTCGATTCCGCGTTCAATTGCGGAGCGCAGCAGCCACGAGCGCTCGTAGTCGCGGATGGATTTTCCTGCCAACGCCTTTTCGATGCCACGGATGCTTTCGAGCATGTCGTGGATACGAAGCAAGGGGGAGCGCACGATCATTCAGAAAACCCGCGTTGCCTCCGCCTCGATCCGCTCTCGAATCAGTGGATGAAGTCCTTTGCGTGTGGTGAGATCGACTTCGACGCCGAGACTCTCTTCGAGCAGTCGCTTGGTCGCGACCAGGTCGAGAGCATTGAACCGGCTGCGAGGATCGTAGTCCACGAAAAGATCAATATCACTCCCTGCACGAGCCTCGTCGCGCGCAGTCGAACCAAATAGATACAGCGAAGTCGCCCCGAGTGCCTTGATGGCATCGGCCTGGTCACGGAGCTTCCTGAGGGCTTCGGTTCGCGTCATGAACGAACTATACCACGGGCCGCCAAGCGCCCGCAAAATCGTACGGCAGGCGGCCTTACGCCGCGCTCGCCGGCGGCAGTGCGAGCACCGAGTAGATCGCCTGGGCGTCGCGTGAGGCACGCAGCTTCTTGGCGACGTCCTGGTCGCGCAGCAGGCGGGCGATCCGCGCCAGCGCCTTGAGATGGTCGGCGCCGGCGCCTTCCGGTGCGAGCAGCAGGAAGATCAGGTCGACCGGCTGGCCGTCCATCGCCTCGAAATCGATCGGGCGCTCGAGGCGGGCGAAGAAGCCGAACAGCTTCTCCAGCTTGGGCAGCTTGCCGTGCGGAATGGCGACGCCATAGCCGACCGCCGTGGTGCCGAGCTTCTCGCGCTGCAGCAGCACCTCGAAGATGGCGCGCTCATTCTGCCCGGTCAGAGCGGAGGCACGCGCGGCGAGTTCCTGCAGCGCCTGCTTCTTGCTGATGACTTTCAAAGCCGGGAGAATCGCCTCGGGTGCGACCAAATCGGTAATCGGCATTGGGACGTTCCGAGGTGAATGACCGTCAGGTTGCGAAATAGGCTTTACAGCGGCGGCGTCAAGAAGATGAGGTGGGATGCGGGCTTAGCCCGGGTCCGGTTGGCAGGGCTTCTACTCCAACGTATCGGCGGTGCCAACACCTGCGAACCCTGTTCCGCCTCCCTTGTTCCTGGAGGCGGCGGACCATAAGCAGGGCCGGCTTCGGACGTCAATGCCATCTGCCAACTATCCTCAAGGGCTCACTGCCGGCGGATCGACCCAGCCGACATTGCCGTCCGTACGGCGGTAAATGATGTTCAACCGACCGCTGCCGCCATGCTGGAACACCAGGCAGGAGGCGCCGGTCAGATCGAGCTCCATCACGGCTTCGCTGACCGACAGCCGCTTCAGCGCGGTGGTTGCCTCGGCAATGATCACCGGGCTGTATTCGGTGACCTCGTCCTCGTTCTCGGGCGCCTCGATGACGTAGCTCGGCGCGTCGAGCCCGACGCCGTTCAATTCGGCAAGCGCGGCAGTCGCGGCATAGGTCTTGCGGGCGGAGCGATCCTTGAGCCGGCTCTTGTAGCGGCGCAGGCGCTTCTCGATCATCAAGAGCGCCGCGTCCGCGCTGGCATAGGCGTCGGTGGCGTTGGATTCGGCTTCCAGCGTGATGCCGGAATCCAGATGCAGCGCGCAATCGGTTCGGAAGCCGAAGCCATCCTTGCTCAGCGTGATGTGACCCGAATAGTTGCCATCAAAATACTTTCGCAGGACCTCGTCGGTGCGCTCGCTGACGCGCGCGCGAAGCGCCTCGCCGATGCTGATGCTCTTTCCCGAGATTCGAAGGGTCATTTGATGCCTCAATTGCTGGATGCCTCGATCACTCTTGCAGGAGCATGATGCTTGCTGGGCTTCCGGTTACCTCCCTTTCTGGACGACGCTCGACCTGGAAAGATTGAGACTATCCCGATTTGGCGCGAACGCAACGAGCGCATGGCCCGGTCCGTACCCGAACGGGGTCACGCTCAAGAAGTAACCTAAACGGAGGCTGTATCGCGCGACCGGTCGGACGAGGAGGCAGGAGCCGAAAGGGCATTACCGAGCATGCTCTGTTTGTCACGGCGGCGCTGCACCGAGGATGGTATCCGCATCGCCTCGCGATACTTCGCGACGGTACGGCGGGCGATATCAATGCCCGAGGCGCGCAAACGTTCCACGATCGTGTCGTCGGACAGGATCGCCGACGGGGCCTCGCCGTCGATCAATTGCTTGATGTGATGACGCACCGCTTCGGCCGAATGCGCCTCGCCGCCGTCGGCCGACGCGATCGAGGCGGTGAAAAAATACTTCAATTCAAAACTGCCGCGATTGGTCGCCATGTATTTGTTGGCGGTGACGCGCGACACCGTCGATTCATGCATCTGGATCGCGTCCGCGACCGCCTTCAGATTGAGCGGCCGCAAATGCGCGACGCCATAAGTGAAGAAGCCATCCTGCTGGCGGACGATTTCGGTCGCGACCTTCAGGATGGTGCGGGCGCGCTGATCGAGCGCGCGGACCAGCCAGGTCGCGTTCTGCAGGCAATCGGTGAAGTACGACTTGTCACCGTCCTTGCGGATCGTCTTCGATAGCTCAGCGTAATAGGTCTGGTTGACCAGAACGCGCGGCAGAGTGTCGCTGTTGAGCTCGACATGCCAGCCGCCGTCGGGACCCGGACGCACATAGACGTCGGGCACCATGGTTTGCGTTCGCGCGGTGCCGAACTTCAGTCCGGGCTTCGGGTCGAGCCGGCGGATCTCGGCGATCATGTCGGTGATGTCTTCGTCGTCGACGCCGCAGAGCTTTCGCAAGGCCGCGATGTCGCGCTTGGCGAGCAGGTCGAGATGCTCGACCAGTGCCTGCATCGCCGGATCGTAGCGATCGAGCTCGCGCAGCTGGATCGCGAGGCATTCGCTCAGGTTTCGCGCGCATACGCCCGGCGGATCGAACTTCTGCAGCACGGCGACGACCTCGTCGACCGCTTGCTGCGACGCACCGAGCCGCTCGGCGGCCTGGCCGAGATCGGCCGGCAGGTAGCCGGCGTCGTCGACCAGGTCGATCAGATACTGCCCGATCATGCGCTGCGCCGGCGCCGAGAACGCCACCGCGAGCTGTTCGGCGAGGTGGTCGGCAAGCGTCAGCTCGGCGGCCACGAAAGCTTCGAGATTGTACTCGTCGTCGCTGGAGGCGCCGCCGCCCCATTCGGTGTAGACCGATGGCGGCGCATCCTGTGCGGCGCGCGCCGCCGCCTCCGCCGGCTCCTCGGAAAACACGTTGTCGAGGCGGGTATCGAGCGTCTGCTCGATCTCGGCGCGGCTGCCGAGGTCGCGGTTCAGCCATTCCTCCTGGCCGGGCTCGAAGCCGGCCTCTCCGCCTGGGCCTGCGGCCATGTCGGAGGCGTCGCCATCGTCCCCATAGCTGCTGGAACCGTCGGAATCGCCGTAGTCCGGCCGCTCCATGGCCGGCTCGCCGGCTACCTGCGGCTCCGGTCCGTCGGCGGCCCGCTCCAGCAGCGGATTGCGCTCCAGCTCTTCCTCGACAAAGGCCGACAGATCCAGGTTCGACAGTTGCAGCAGCTTGATCGCCTGCATCAGCTGCGGCGTCATCACCAGCGACTGCGACTGGCGGAACTCTAGTCTTTGGGTCAGCGCCATGGAGGCAAGAACGATCCTAAAAGTTGGCTCGATTCTTGCTTATATTAGTCCGAAGCCCTTGTACACGGCTTGACGGATTGGAAAATAGCGCTAGAGGCGGAATTCCTCGCCAAGGTAAAGCCGACGTACATCGGGATCATTAACGATCTCCTCCGGGCTTCCCTCAGTCAAGATTTCACCGGCATAGACGATATAGGCGCGGTCGGTCAGCCCGAGCGTCTCGCGGACATTGTGGTCGGTGATGAGCACGCCAATGCCGCGGTTGGTGAGATGGCGGACGAGGTCCTGGATGTCGCCGACCGCGATCGGGTCGATGCCGGCGAACGGCTCGTCGAGCAGCATGTAATTGGGGCGCGTCGCCAGCGCGCGCGCAATCTCGACGCGGCGGCGCTCGCCGCCGGACAACGCAATCGACGGGCTCTTGCGCAGCCGCGTGATGTTGAACTCGTCGAGCAGCGAATCCAGCTCGTGCTCACGCTTCTTCTTCGAGGGCTCGACCACCTCGAGCACCGCGCGGATGTTCTGCTCGACCGACAGGCCGCGGAAGATCGAGGCTTCCTGCGGCAGATAGCCGATGCCAAGGCGCGCGCGCTGATACATCGGCAGCTTGGTGACGTCGTGGCCATCGAGCTCGATCGCGCCGCGATCGGCCTTGATCAGCCCGGTGATCATGTAGAACACGGTGGTCTTGCCGGCGCCGTTGGGCCCGAGCAGGCCGACCGCTTCGCCACGGCGCACATAGATGCTGACGCCGCGCACGACTTGGCGGCTGCCAAAACTCTTTTCCACGCTATGCACAGCCAGATAACCCGGCCGCTTGATCAGCTGCGGCGCGGCGGGAGCGCTGTTCCTGGCCGGCCTCGCCCGCGCCAGCGCTGCTGCCGGCTGGGATCGCGGCAGCTCGACGCCGGGAGCCGACGCGGCGCGCGCCATCGGCGCATCACTCACCGGAGACGTCAGCATCTCGCCGAACTGGTCGTCGAGCGCCGTGATGTCGTCATGCGAGCGCGCAAATCCGGTACTGCGTTTCGCAGAGCGCCGCCGGAACATGCCGAGAAAATCCACCATCCCCGCTTCGCTTCAGCCTTTCACGGTGATCCCGCGACCTCGCCTGCGCATCGATCAATTCGCGTGCGACGCCGCAAGCATGAGCCGGAAATCTGAATACCGGCCTTCCCGCGCGACAAAAGCGGACGCGTTTGCGCGGAGATCATGCTCGAACAACACGGCAAAGCGCGACCACCCGCGCCTTGAATGAATGGATGCCCCTGTCCCGGCCAACATATTCCCCTCG
Organism: Bradyrhizobium sp. USDA 3315; assembly: GCF_054056795.1. Lineage (NCBI taxonomy): Bacteria > Pseudomonadati > Pseudomonadota > Alphaproteobacteria > Hyphomicrobiales > Nitrobacteraceae > Bradyrhizobium > Bradyrhizobium sp. USDA 3315. The sequence goes on from NZ_JBSRYP010000001.1 coordinate 1,903,634, forward strand.
AGGCGCATTGTTCGGCCGGGCCGCTGCAGTAGATACAGTCTCGCCCCGCCGGCTTCAACCACGCGGCCGCAGAATATTATCTAACTGATTGATTCTGCTTGACCTTACGTGAAGCTTACTTGGACTTGCCGCCCGGAAGCAGCTGCATCGGCGACGGGGCCGGGGCTGAGCCGGGGGCGGCCGGCGCGCCGCACTTGCCGCTCTGTCCGCCCGGCGACTGGATGAACAGGCCCTGCACCTTGCCGTTGTCGGCTTCGACGCGCGAGACGCCGGTGGTCATGTCGACCAAAAGGCGGTCGCCGCGCAGCACATTCTGGCACTGGGTCAGCACCACCTGGCTGCCGCCGCCGCCAAGCATCGTGATCAAATTGGTCTTGGTGTCGAAGATCGCGGTCTCGCCGGTGACGACCTGGTCCTTCTGGGTCACGACGACGTTACCCTTCGCCTCCAGCCGCTTGATCGAGGAGGCGCCGCCGGGGCCCGGGGTTGCCGTCTGCATCGGCGCGGCGCCCTTGGCGGCTGCTGCCCCTTTGGTGCCGGCCGGGGCGGGCGCCGGCGCCTGGGTCGATTTGTCCTCGTAGAACACGACCAGCGTCTTCGACGTCATGGTGGTGTCGCCCTGCACGACCTTCACATTGCCGGCGAAGGTCGCCTCCTTTTTCTTGTCGCGCATTTCGAGCGAAGCAGCCTCGATCTGGATCGGCTGGTCGCGGTTCTGCGAGAAGCCCTGCATGGCGTTGGGCACGCCGCTCATCGAGCCCTGCGCGAACGCGGCACTCGCGGAGAAAAGCGCGAGCAGGAACGCCGCAATTGCCATGCCGTGCGGAAAACGTCTCATCATCAAAATCATTTCGTGTTGGCGGATTTGCGCGGCTTCGGCGGCGGCGGCGGTGGAGCGGGCTCGGCAGGCGGGGCAGCATTGTTGTCGCCAAGCTTGTCGAGATTCATCACGACATTGCCTTCGAACCGCACCAGCTCGCCGCTGTTGTAGATCCGGAGCCTGTCGGCGGTCAGCGTGCCGTCGAGCAGCTTGACGTCGACATGCTCGTCCGACGACACGTTGCCCTTGTTGATGTCGACGAAGGCCTGCGTCAGCCTCGCCTCATAGCCGGTGGACGACTGCAGGAAGATGTCCTGGCGCAAGTCGAGCAGCTGCTTCTTGTTGTCGAAGAAGCCGGTGCGCGCATTCATCGTCACCGTCGACTGATCCTGTTGCGCCACCTTGGCACGGATCGTCTTCAGCTCGACATGGTCGGGATCGGTGACATCCTGGATCGCCGCCTTGGCCCACATTTCGTAGGGCCGTCCGTCGTTGGAGAAGCCGGCGATATGCGGCGCTTCCATCGTGATCTTGGTGCCGGACACGACGAGGTTATCCATCTCGAGCGGCAGCTTGGGGATCAGGTCGTGGAACGGATTGAAGAGCGCGATGTAGATGATCACGGCCATCGCCAGCCCGACCATCGCGGGAACCGCGACGCGCAGGATCCGCACCATGCGGCTGTGCCGCGCGGCGGCGGCAAAGCGCGCCTCGAGGCCCGTGACATAGGCTGGATTCTGAACCGAATTCACCTGAGCTCCAGAGGCGCGAAACTGCCCCTATTCTAGCCGGAGCCGCCCAAATATGCAGCCCGGACCTCACCTCGCGCCCCCGCACCGGACCACGCGTGAACAGTTTGGCCGAAACGGGGCGGAACTGCCCCGGCTGCGACGAATTCGGCGCTCATCATGAATGGGCGAAAATGTCCTCGGCCTCCCAGCCGTCGAGATCGAGCCGGGCGCGGGCGGGAAGGAAATCGAAGCAGGCCTGGGCGAGATCGGTCCGTCCCTCGCGCGCGAGCATGACATTCAACTTTTCGCGCAGCGCATGCAGATGCAGCACGTCGGAGGCGGCGTAGGCGAGCTGGGCCTCGCTGAGGCTTTGCGCGCCCCAGTCGCTCGACTGCTGCTGCTTCGACAATTCGACGTTCAGCACCTCGCGCACCAGATCCTTCAGGCCGTGGCGATCGGTGTAGGTGCGCGACAGCCGCGAGGCGATCTTGGTGCAATAGACCGGCGTCGGCATCACGCCGAACGTGTTGTAGAGCACCGCGACGTCGAACCGTGCGAAATGGAAGATCTTGGTGATCTTGGGATTGGCGAGCAGCGCCTTCAGGTTCGGCGAATCGGCGTGGCCCTTCGGAATCTGGATCACGTCGGCGGTGCCGTCGCCGTTCGACATCTGCACCACGCAGAGCCGGTCACGGTGCGGATGCAGCCCCATGGTCTCGGTGTCGATCGCCACCGAGTCGGTGTAGCGGGACAGATCGGGCAGGTCGCCGCGATGCAGGCGGATGGTCATGCTGTCAAAAACCTCGTCGAATCGCTGTCGGAATAAACTACCGTCCAATCCGCCAACAGGCGAGCATGCGCCAGTCTTCGGATCGCGCATTGGTATCGGGGCCCGTCAGGGCCGGACACGAGCAGCGGGAATCCTTAATTGTTCCGGCACAGATAGTTCAGGGTGTACCGCCATTGTGCAGCGGAGACAATGGGTTGCTGTCCCCGCCGCGCGCCCCCACGAGGGCGCGCCGTCATTGCCAGCTGACACGGAGGCCGAAGCGGCCAGTGATGTCCTCGCGATGGAGGCTGTCCACCGAGGTCGTGTAGCCGGCGCTCGCATAGGCGCTGATCGTGCGATTGAGCTGCGCGGAGATGCCGGCACCGATCTCGACAGCGGTGCCGCGGCTTTGCACGCCGATCAGGTCCGTCGTCGCGAACGCGATGCTGCGGTCATTCGCGGCCGTGTGCCAGAGATTGGCCTCGAGATAGGGACGCAGTTCGGCCGTGCCGACGACGAAGGTTGAGGGAATGCGCACGCCGAGCCGCCCGGTCAGCGTATCGGCACTGCCGAGCGCGACGCTCGAAAACATGTCGTTGAAGCTGTCGAACGACTGGCGCAGCCATATCAGCTGCACCTGCGGCTCGATCGCGAGAAAACTGTTCAGCGGGATCGGCGCGCCGGCTTCCAGCGATGCAGCGACGCCGGTGCCCGACACCCGTGCGCCGACCTGACGATCCGACTGCGGGCTTGCGCCGTAGAAACTGCCCATCAGCACGGCGTCGACATACCAGCCCGACGGGCCGACATGGGTCCAGTAGCCGCCGATGTTCTGGCTGTCGATCGAGAGCGTGCCGGTGCGGACGTCGTTCAGGCCGAGCGCGAAGCCGCTGATGTTGCCGCTGGCCCAGCCATACGCATAGAAGAAGCCGGCGCGATCATGATGCTCGGGCGCGGACTGGAAGCGCAGGATGTCGACGCCGACCTGCACGCCGGCCATGGTGCCGTCGAAGGCGGGGCTGACCGTGCCGGCCCAGCTCTGCGAGCTGTGCGAGCCGTAGGCACGCGCCCACGCCGCCGGCTGTTCGCCGCCGCTGGTCAGCAAGGCCTGATCGCCCTGGCGCTGATGGAAGGTGCCGAGCGTCGCCAGCCCGAGCTTTTGCGCCACCTGCGGCAGCGCCGAATAGACCGACACCTCTTCACGATAGAGCTGGACCGGCGCGGCGCCCGCCGGCGGCGGCGTCAGCGACGACAGATCCTCCGCAGGCAGCCCCGGAGGCGGCGGCACCACGTTGGGCGATGAGGGCGGCGCCGGTGCGGGCGCAGCCGGCGGCGCAGGCGACGCCGTGCCGGGCAACAATGTCGAGCGCAGATACCAGTTGTCGGCGCTGCTGGCGGAGACGCCGCCGCGGAACAAGAGATATTCGTGCGCGCCCGCGACGACGGCGTTGGAGAGGCCGAATGCGCCCGCAGCTGTGGTGCCGCCGTTGACGGCCTGCACCACCATGATGCCGTCGGCGGTGGTCAATGCGCCCGCGCCGCCGGCATTGGTGACGGTCACCGCGGTCGAGCCCGACGCATTGCCGCCGGAGATGACGAGCCGATCCGACGGCGAGCCATCGCCGCCGAGCACGGTGCGCAGATAGAGCCCGCCGCCATTGCCGACATAGTTGCCGGCAATGGTCAGGCTGTTCGCCGCGGTAGCGCCGCCATTGGTCAGGTTGATGACGCCGGCATTGGTGACGGTGATCGGCGGGCCGCCCGGAAACGGCGTGATCGACGGATTGGCGCCGTTGCCCGCCAGCAGGCTGGTGCCGGCCGCGATCGACACATTGCCGGTCAGCGACGTCTGCAGCGTCAGCGAGCCGCTGTTGACGAAGGTGTTGGCGAAGGTGCCGGTGCCGGCCCAGGTCCAGTCATTGCCCTCCGTCGTCAACGTCTGGAATCGCGCGAACGCATTGTTGGCCGTGCCGCTGCCTTGCAGCCGCACCTGGTTGTTGCCGCCGCCGCCATCGGCAAGCCCGACGATCTGCGATCCGGTTTGCAGGATCAAATTCACCGCACCGCCGCCGCCCGCGAGCGCCGTACCGCTGTTGCCGGCGATCAGGCCGGCATTGACGATGGTGGTGGCGCCGTTGAGCGTGCGGATCGCGGGTCCCGCCTGGCTGATGATCTTGCCGCCGGCGAGGTTCTCGATGCGGGCGGTGAACGACGATCCGGCGGTGTTGGAGAACACGCCGTCGGCATTGACGCCGCGCGCCTCGATCGTGCCGCTGTTGCGCAACACGCCCGCATTGCCCTGCATGAACACGGTGTTGTTGGCGGTGCCGCCCGCGTCCCCACCGGTCGTGAGCAGCGTGCCGGTATTGGTGATGGTCGCAAACTGGCCGGCGGAGAAGATCGCACGGGCGCCTGCGCCGGCCGTGGTGATGGTGCCGCTATTGGTGAAGGTGTTGCTGTCGCCGGTCTGCACATAAAGGCCGTGCGATTGCGGGCCCTGGGTGGTGATCGTCCCGGTATTGATCAGCGTGTTGTTGTTGTGCTGCGTGAGACCGGTGATGGCAAGGCCGCGCGAGGTGCCGTTCTGCGTCGTGATCGCACCGTTATTGATCAGCGTGTTGCCGTTGCTGCTGGCGGCGATCGCATTGCTGCCGGCGCCCGAGGTCGTGATCACGCCCGACGCGCCGTTGGTGAAGACGTTGCCGTCGCCGCTGCCGAAGATGCCGGTGCCACCGCCGCTGATGGTCAGCGTGCCGTTATTGGTGGCGGCACTGCCGGAGACAAGCCCGATCGCGGTCGCTCCGGCGCCGGGCGTGATGCCGGCGCCCTGCAGCACGTTCACGGTGACGTTCGAGCTGCCGGCAGCGGCCTGCACGCCGGCCGGCGAGGGATTCGGCGCTGCGGTCGAGCAGGTTACCGTCTGCCCGCTCGCCGGCGCGAGACTGTCGCAGGCGGCAAACGCCGGCGATGTGGACAACAGGCAACCGCCACTTAGAGCCGTGCACGACAGGATCGCCGCGAGCCGCGAGGAAACCATGCCCTTACTCCAACGTCGGCGCGAAACCGAGCCCCCGGCCTCGCGCCATCTGCTACCCCCGCCCCGCTCTCAGCTCATCCGATCGCTCCATTCAAACTTGAAACGATTTGCAGCGACCTGTTGCGCGGTCGCCACAGACGGAACCATGAGATGCGTCCGCATGATTCACATCCTTGACGTGCGTACGCTTTCAAGGTTGTGAAGTACAGCATTCACCCGTTGCGGTTATCGACCGACACAACCGGAAACAAAATCGCCATGGCGTCTCGGTTGCGCCGCTGTCCCCATTTTCTCGCCAAGTTCGACGTGGGCACGCGGCCAAGTCGGGGGCCAAGTCATTGCCGACGCGTTCAATTTCGAGGGAACTGTTGCCCGCGCGCCCCATGAAATCGGGCCGCGCCGACCCTATCTGTTGCCAGCCCGAACCCGCCTTCCCAATGAAATGAGCCTTATGTCCGACCAGACCATCGCCGCGCCGATCGACGACCAGCAGGAGCGCGGCTTCTCGCGGTACCAATCGTTCCTGATCGCGCTGCTTGCCTTCACGCAATTCACGCTGATCCTCGACTTCATCATCATGTCGCCCCTCGGCGCCATCCTGATGCCGTCGCTGAACATCACGGCCGGGCAATTCGGCGTCGCGGTCTCGGCCTACGCGTTCGCGGCCGGGATTTCCGGCGTCCTCGCCGCCGGCTTTGCCGATCGCTTCGACCGCAAGCGGCTGCTGCTGTTCTTCTATGTCGGCTTCATGCTCGGCACCGTGCTCTGCGCGCTGGCGCAGAATTTTCACGTGCTGCTGCTCGGCCGCATCGTCACCGGCGTGTTCGGCGGGGTGATCGGCTCCGTCGTGCTTGCCATCGTCACCGACCTGTTCCCGCTGCAACAGCGCGGCCGCGCCATGGGCATCCTGCAGACGGCGTTCGCCGCGAGCCAGGTGCTCGGCGTCCCGGCCGGCCTGTTCCTGGCCAATCACTGGAACTGGCACATCTGCTTCGTGGCCATCGTCGGCCTGTCGATTGCCGCGATCGCGGCGATTGCGATCGCGATGCACCCGGTCGATGCCCATCTCAAATTGCAGCACGACAGCAATCCGTTCCGCCATCTGATCGCAACCGTGGGGCAGCCGCGCTACACGCTGGCTTTCCTGGTGACCACGCTGCTCGCGACCGGCGGCTTCATGCTGATGCCGTTCGGCAGCGCCTTCACGGTGCATAATCTCGGCATCGACATCGTCCACCTGCCGACGATTTATCTCGTCTCGGGCCTGTTCAGCATCATCATCGGGCCGCTGGTCGGCCGCGCCAGCGATGCGTTCGGCAAATATCCGACCTTCGTGTTCGGCTGCGTGGTGTCCGTCATCATGGTGCTGATCTACACCAACCTTGGCCACGTCTCGCTGCTGACCGCGATCCTGGTCAATGTGCTGATGTTCATCGGCATCTTCTCGCGCATGATCCCGTCCCAGGCCCTGATGTCGGCGATTCCCGACGCCAGCCAGCGCGGATCGTTCAGCGCGATCTCGGCCTCGGTGCAGCAGCTGTCGGGCGGGCTGGGCTCGGTCTTTGCGGCGGCGATCATCGCGGAAAATCCCGACGGTTCGCTGCTGCATTTCGACCGGCTGGGCTACATCGTCGTCGCAACGACCATCATTTCGATGATCGCGATGTATTTCGTGCAGCGGCCGATCGCGCGACGCGCGGGCCGACGGATCGTGTGACGGCAAGGGCTGCGACGGCGATCGCCAGCGTTCTCAAATTCCCAATATCGGCCGACGTGTTCAGCCAATCGCAAACATGTCGGCACGCTCAATGATCAGATCGCGGAATAGTCTCGCGCGGTGCGACATCCAATGCGGGTCGGGATAGACGAGATGCATCGGTAGCGATGGTACCGCATAATCCGGCAGCAGATGAATAAGCCGGCCTGCGGCGATGTGTTCGACGGCGCACCAGCTTGGCAGCACCGCGACGCCGAGCCCCTCAACCGTCGCGAGCGTCATCACGTCGGCGTCGTCGCAGGTCATCGACGGCGCGATCTCGACCACATGGCGGCCGGTCTCGGCTTCGAACGTCCACTGATTCCGCGGCGACAAGCGTGAATACGTTACGCTCGGCGTACGGCGCAGATGGTCGGGGAGGAGCGGGGCTTGATGCCGTGCGAGCAGTGAAGGGGCCGCCACCAGGAGGCGCTTGATGGTGCCGACGCGCCGCGCCACCAGCGAGCTGGAGTTCAGCATTCCGATCCGAATTGCCAGCTCCGTCCCGGTCTCCACCAGGTCTACGAACTGCTCGGTGAAGCTCGCATCGAGCCGCACGTCGGGATAGCGGCGAAGATACTCTGCGAAAATGCCGCGGAAAAAATAGCGACCGAACGAGGTCGGCACAGTGATCCGCAAGGTCCCCGACGGACTGCAAACCCGGCTCTGTGCCGGCGTGCTGGCACTTTCCAACAGCGCGACGATATCCTTGGCGAGCTTGAGCACGCGATCGGCCTCCGGCGTCGGACGAACCTTGCGCGTGGTGCGGACGAACAGCCGGCAGCCGAACTCCGCCTCCAACAGCGCCACGCGCTTGCTGATGGCCGGCTGTCCGAGGCCCAGATCGCTCGCGGCCTGGCTGAAGCTGCCGGCCTCCATCACGCGAATGAAGGTTTGCAGCGCATCGATCCGATCCATGCATTCCTCCCAGGAATTTGTAATATTCTTATCATTCCCTACATGGACACAGTCGATCCGGTCTAGCCTCTCGGTAACCAGGGAGGATCAACAATGAACAAATCGATCGGGATCGTCGGCGCCGGAATCGGGGGCCTGCATCTGGCTCATTATCTCCAACGGCATGGGATCCAGGCGACGGTGCTGACCGACCGCACTCCGGAGCAGTACGCCTCGGCGCGGCTGATGAACACGGTCGCCCATCACAGCGTCACCATCGCGCGTGAGAACGAGCTAGGCGTGAACCATTGGGATGACGGCGCCACGATCTACCACCACCACGACCATTTCTTTAATTTCCCAGGCAACGGGCTGCGGTTTCGCGGCGCGTTCAAGAAGCCGAGCCGGGCAGTGGATTACCGCATGTACCTGCCCGCGCTGATGAAGGATTTCGAGGATCGCGGCGGCAGCATCGAATATGCCAGCATCCAGGACGACGACATCCCGGCTCTGGTTTCGCGCTTTGACCTTCTCGTCGTGTCGACCGGCAAAGGTGCGCTCGGGCGAATGTTCGCCCATCGGCCGGAGTTGTCCCCCTACAGCCAGCCACAGCGCCTGCTCTGCGTGGGCCTCTATGACGGCGTCGATCACGGCAGCCCGGACGGTGACGACCCGCGCGGTGTCACGCTCTCGGTGTCGCCCGGACATGGCGAGATGATCGTCATTCCGACGCTGTCATTCAACGGCATGAAGACAGCGCTCCTGATGGAGAACATTCCCGGCGGCGACATGGCCGATCTGGTCTCGCTGAGCTACGACGCGGACCCCGCAGCCTTCCGCCAGACAATTCTCGACAAGCTGGAAAAGCATCATCCGCACACCTACAACCGGATCGACACCCATCGCTTCGGGCTTGCCCAGCCGCTCGACCTGCTGCAAGGCGCGGTGGTGCCGACCGTGCGGCAATCGTCGGTCGCCTTCGATGGCGAGAAATTCGCCGTCGCGCTGGGCGACGTACATTCAGTGGTCGATCCGCTGATGGGCCAAGGTGCCAACATCGCCTCCTACGCCGCCTTCGAACTCGGCAAGGCGATCGTGGAAACGGTGGCCTTCGACGCACGCTTCGTTGAGCAGGTGGATCGCGCCCGCGAAAATCGCGTGTTCGCGGCTGCGCGCTGGACGAATCTGATGCTGCGGCCGCCGTCCGAGGCGATGGGTCGGCTGATCCTCACCATGGCGCAGGACCGAGAACTGTGCGACGAGTTCACCGATAATTTCAACTACCCGGAGCGTCAGTGGGATCGTGTCGCGACCGACAAGCGCATCCACGCCTGGATCGACAGGCGCGCGCCGCTCGCCGCCTGACGCAACAATGATCGCGAGCCTGCCGTACGGTCCACTTGCACCAGGCAGCGGCTGCGTGCCGACAAACCATCTCTCGAACCACACGCCGAAAGGCGCGACCTCTTGCCGTTTCGCCATGGAGCGCTATCGATGAACCCGCATCCCGATCCGGCGAGCTTCCGGGCGGCCGCTGCGCGATTCCCCACAGGCGTGACAGTCGTGGCAAGCATCGAACGCGACGGCACTCCGGTCGGCATGACGGCCAACAGCTTCACGACCGTCTCCACCAAACCGCTGACCGGGCTGGTCTCGGTGATGCGAGGGCGGACCTGGCAGGCGATCATGGATTCGAAGCGTTACGCCGTGAATGTCCTTCACGCGGAAGATCTCGCACTCTGCGCGCACTTCTCCGGCGGGCCGCGGACCGAAGGCTCGCCATCGCTGGTCAATCGGGAAGAGTTTCCCGTCCTGTCGCAAGCGATCGCCCAGTTCGCTTGCGACGTGGTCCGGTCAATTGACGTCGCCGACCACACGCTGTTCATTGGCGAGGTCCGCTGGTGCCGGCAGCGAGACGGTTCCCCGCTCGCCTTTTATTCCAGCCGATTCTGCAACGGGCTCGGTGCGGCGATCATGCCCGCGGACACAATCGCCTATCCCGCCGACGGATGGGCGATCTAAGGCGAAGCGCGAAGCCTTCGCGCGACGACACCTGGAGAACCCGAAATTTGCGGCGCACTGGAGCGGTGGCCACACGGGAGAACGATCGCGAGCGCCAGCTCGCCGCGCGGCCGGACGACATGCCCAATGCGAAAGGGCCGCCCGAGGCGGCCCTGCTGCATCATTTGACGTTTCCGATGTACCTGGGCCCTGTATGGGGGCCGCTAGTGGAGAAACCCGCGCTGTTCGGATTCATCGTCTGCGGAGCCGTCGAGGGACGGCTGTCAAAATAAGTATTGTTGGGCGGCCTGATGTTCTGATTCAAAGCGCCCCCCTGGATCGTCGGTCGCGGAACTTGCGCACCAACGCCTTGCGCAAGCGCATCTGAAGCGGCGGTAACGCCGCCTGTCATCAGAACCGCGGCCCATACGACGATCTGCCTCATCATCATGATGATCTATCTCCTTGAAATATATTCAAATCGACCACCGGCGAAGCCTACACCAGAGGCGCATTTTTCTCCAAAATCGCTCGGATGTCTGGCTGCCGCTCGAGCATGCATCGCGTGGACGGCGGCGGGACTCCATGTCCCGCATTCGCCATCCGTTATGGCGCGATCGTGCGCCTTAATGTTCTATGCAAGCGCCCTTCGAGCCAGAATCATGCTGGAAGGCTTCGACGTAAGGCTCACGGATGGCACATGGCACACCGAACGCGAGCGATTTCAATCGCTTAATAAGGGGGTGGTGCCCAGGAAAGGACTCGAACCTTCACGGCCGTTAAGCCACTGGCACCTGAAGCCAGCGCGTCTACCAATTCCGCCACCTGGGCATGTGGAGCGGCTTAGTAAGGATCGGTTGCGCGCTTGTCAAATTAGCGATTGGAAATTCAAATACCCTGTACAGGATAAGGCCGATGGCGTATCGCCAGACGGTTAACCTACGTCAATCGCTCTCGAATCCCACAGGAATCACCCCATGGCATCGAACCTGGACACGCTGGTCACGGTCTTCGGCGGATCGGGTTTTCTGGGGCGAAACGTGGTCCGAGCGCTCTGCAAGCGCGATTACCGCGTCCGAGTCGCGGTGCGGCGGCCCGAGCTGGCCGGCCATCTGCAGCCGCTCGGCCGGGTCGGGCAGATCCATGCCGTCCAGGCCAATGTGCGCTACCCGGCCTCGGTCGAGGCGGCGATGCGTGATTCGCATATCGCCATCAACCTGGTCGGCATCCTGGCCGAGGGCGGCGGGCAGAGCTTCGATGCCGTGCAGGTGAAGGGCGCCGAGACCATCGCCAAGGCGACGGCCGCCGCCGGCGGGCGGATGGTCCATGTCTCGGCGATCGGGGCCGACGCGGATTCGCCCTCGAGCTATTTCCGCGCCAAGGCGGACGGCGAGGCGGCGGTGCTGGCGGGCTTGCCGTCGGCCACCATCATGCGGCCGTCGCTGCTGTTCGGGCCCGAGGATCAGTTCACCAATCGCTTTGCGGCGCTGGCACGGATGTCACCGGTGCTGCCGCTGGTCGGCGGCGGGGTCAACACGGTGCAGCCGGCCTATGTCGGCGACGTCGCGGACGCAGTGGTCCATGCCGTGGACGGCAAGGCGAAGCAGGGCGCAGCTTACGAGCTCGGCGGGCCGGAAGTGCTGACCATGCGCGAGGTGATGCAGATCATCCTCAAGATCACCCAGCGCGATCGCATGCTGGCGCCGCTGCCGTTCGGCCTCGCCAAGTTCCAGTCGTACTTCCTGCAGTTCGCGCCGGGGCCGTTCACGCTGACGCCGGACCAGGTCGAGATGCTGCGTTCGGACAATGTGGTGTCCGACGCCGCCAAGGCCGCCGGCCTGACCTTCGCAGGCCTCGGCATCTCGCCGGATTCGATGGAAGCGATCGCCCCGCAATATCTCTGGCGCTTCCGCGCGACGGGTCAGTTCCAGAAGAAGAGCGCGTAGGCAGCTCTCTCCACCTGTCGTCCCGGCCAAGCCAACGGGTCGCGCGAACGCGCGCCCGATGACAGGCTCCGCGCGAGCCGGCACGGCACCACTACGCTTTTCCCACGCTACCAAGCCCTTCCCCGTCATCCCCGCGCAAAGGCTTTGCCTTTGTCGCTGGAGGTGCGAGCCTTGCGGCGCAATTGCGCCGCTGGGCGAGCCTCGAAGGATGAACGGCCGGGATCAGGGCCGTCGCCCTTCGAGACGGCCGCTTTGCGGCCTCCTCAGGGTGACGGTGATGGGATGGTGTCCGTCGCCCCTTACCGTCCCATCGCCAGCGCGATCAGGCCGAGCGTGCCGACGATCACGCGCCACCAGGCGAAGAAGGTGAAGCCGCGTCGGGTGACGAAGTTGAGGAAGGCCCGCACCACGATCATCGCCGTGATGAACGACACCACGAAGCCGACCGCGATGACGCTGAGATTGTCGGAGGTGAAGTCGGCCCGGTTCTTGTAGAAATCATAGGCGAACGCGCCGACCATGGTCGGGATCGCGAGGAAGAACGAGAACTCCGCCGCCGAGCGCTTGTCGGCACCGAGCAGCATCGCCGCCACGATGCTGGCCCCCGAGCGCGACACGCCGGGAATCATCGCCAGGCACTGCGCGACGCCGATCCAGAAATACATCAGTAGCGGGAAGCGGGTCGCATCGTCCTCGTACACTTTGAGATCGAGCTGATCGACCCACAGCAGCACGGCGCCGCCGACGATCAGCGTGAAGCAGACCACCCACGGATTGAACAGGAACTCCTTGATGTATTTGCCGGCGATCAGGCCGATCACGACGGCGGGCAGGAACGCCACCAGCACGCCGATCACGAAGCGGCGGTCGTCGGGATTGGTGAACATGCCGAGCGCCACGCGCCACAATTTGACGAAGTAGAGCGCGAGGATCGCGAGGATCGCGCCGAGCTGAATCAGGATCGCAAAGCTCTTCCAGAAATTGCCTTCGCCCAGATTGAAGAAGCGCTCCGCAAGCAGCAGGTGGCCTGTCGAGGAGACCGGCAGGAACTCCGTGACGCCCTCGATGATGCCGAGAATCACCGCCCGCAGCATATCCGTCATCATGTTGTGGCCTGCCCTGTGTGGAAAACGGGATTCTTCTCGCTTATTCGCACATTGGCCGCAATCGCAAAAAATCGTCAAACAATAGGTTACCCGGCCGATTTGCTGAGCTATAGCGTTTTTGTGACCCGCACCATCTGCGGGGATGGCTACCGGTTTGCGTGCTGACGCGACATAGAGACGACCGGAACTGGTCTGGCCGAAGCACAGGTCCAGACCGCACAGGTTGATGATTTCTTAAGCGCCGCGAAACTACCAAGGGCTTCATGTACACGCTGTATCACCATCCGTTCTGTCCGCATTCGCGCTTCATTCGGCTCGTGCTCGGCGAGTATGGGCTCGATTTGCGCCTTGTGGAGGAACGGGTGTGGGAACGGCGCGAGGCGTTCCTGGCGCTCAATCCGGCGGCCACCACACCGGTGCTGATCGCCGAAGGCTTTCCGCCGATTCCGGGTGCGCCCGTGATCGCCGAATATGTCGACGAGGCGCACGGCCTCGATGCCGGCGACCGGCGGCTGTTGCCGACGTCGACGGCCGAGCGCGTCGAGGTGCGCCGGCTGATGGCGTGGTTCAACGAGAAATTCTTCGAGGAAGCCTCCAACCCGCTGGTGACCGAGCGGATCTACAAGCGGTTCATGAGCGAGGATAATGGCGGCGGCCCGCCGGCGCCCGACATCATGCGCGCCGCCAAGGTCAATGTGCGCTATCATCTGAGCTATATCGGCTGGCTGGCGAAGACGCGGAACTATCTCGCCGGCGACCGCCTGACCTACGCGGATCTCGCCGCCGCGGCGCATCTCTCGGCGATCGACTATCTGGGCGACGTGCCATGGAGCGAGGACGACGCGGCAAAGTCGTGGTACGCGCGGGTGAAGTCCCGCCCGTCGTTCCGCCCGCTGCTCAGCGAATGGCTGGCGGGGGTGCCGGCGTCGCGCACCTATGTGGACCTCGACTTCTGAACCCGGCGGTCAGGCTCTCCCCTTCCGATCTCAAGGCAGCGCTTCAGCGCGAGGCGCATGCGCTCGGCTTCGACGCCGTCGGCTTCACCGCGCCTGACGCGACCAGCGAGGCCGGAAAATATTTCCTCGAATTCCTCGGCTCCGGCGGCCATGGCGACATGGACTGGCTCGCGGCCAATCCGGAGCGGCGCGCCGATCCGCGCGCGCTGTGGGGCGGCGTGCGCTCGATCATCATGCTCGGCGTCAATTACGGGCCCCACGACGACCCGCTCGACATCCTCGCGCGCCGGTCGCGTGGCGCGATCTCGGTCTATGCGCAGGGCGACGACTATCACGACGTGATCAAGAAGCGGCTGAAGGTTCTGGCGCGCTGGCTCGCCGCTATCACCGGCGATGAGGTGAAGGTGTTCGTCGACACCGCGGCCGTGATGGAGAAGCCGCTCGCCCAGGCCGCCGGCATCGGCTGGCAGGGCAAGCACACCAACCTCGTGTCGCGCGAATTCGGCTCGTGGCTGTTTCTCGGGGCGATCTATTCGGCGACCGAGCTGCCGCGCGATGATGCCGAGGCCGATCATTGCGGCAGCTGCCGCGCCTGCCAGGACATCTGCCCGACCGCGGCGTTCCCCGCGCCCTACAAGCTCGATGCGCGGCGCTGCATCTCGTATCTGACGATCGAGAACAAGGGCCCGATCCCACACGAATTCCGCAAGAGCATCGGCAACCGCATCTATGGCTGCGACGATTGCCTCGCGGTATGTCCGTGGAACAAGTTCGCGCAAGCGGGGCGCGAGCAGAAGCTCGCCGCGCGCGATACGTTGCGGGCGCCCGCGCTCGCTGATCTCGCACGGCTCGATGATGCCGCATTCCGCGCGCTGTTCACGAAGTCGCCGGTCAAGCGCATCGGCCGCGACCGCTTCATCCGCAATGTGCTGATCGCGATCGGCAACTCCGGTGACGCAAGCCTTGCCGCTGAAGCGCGGCGTTTGCTCGACGACGCGAGCCCGCTGGTGCGCGGCGCCGCGGTGTGGGCGCTGTCGCAGCTGATCGCCCGCGAAGCATTCGCGGCGCTGGCATCGCGCGCCGGCGGCGAGCCCGACGTCACCGTGCACCAGGAGTGGCGCGCGGCCACCGCCTCTTGATTTCATCGCGCCATTCCCGTCATGGTCGCACGCCATGACAAACCAGCCCTTCTTCACCAGGCACGGCGACGGCTTCATGCCGACGGCCGTTGCGAACGGACCGTGGAGTCCGGAATCCCTGCACGGCCGCGTCGTGATCGGCCTCCTCGCCTTCGTCATCGAGGAGCGCCACGGCTCCGACGATTTCGTCCCCGCCCGGCTGACGGTCGACATGTTCCGGCTGCCCAACATCACGACGCCGATCGAGGTGACGACCAAGCTCGTGCGCGACGGCATGCGCATCAAGATGATCGAGGCCGAGTTTGTCTCCGGCGGCACCAGCATGGCGCGCGCCTCTTGCCAGTTGTTGCGCAGGACGGAAAATGCGCCCGGCAATGTGTGGTCGCCGCCGAACTGGCGGGTGCCGGCGCCGGCGGAGATTCCAAAGCCGACCGATCCGAGGCTCGGCATGAACGGCAAATGGGAGACGCGGCCGATCGTCGGCCATATGGGCTCGCTCGGCGAGCGACGGCTCTGGATGAGCGAGGTGCGCGAGCTCGTCGCGGGCGTGAAGATGACACCGTTCGTCCATGTCGCGACCGGCGCGGATTTCGCCAGCCCCTTCGCCAATGCCGGCGACCAGGGGCTCGGCTACATCAACAGCGACGTCACGATCTATCTGCACCGCTTGCCGGTGACCAACTGGATCGGCTTCGAGGTCGTCAACCATCACGCCACGGACGGCATCGCGATCGGCGAATGCTGGCTCTATGACGAGCAGGGCCCGATCGGCACCTCCACGGTGGCGGCGCTCGCCCAGCGCAAGCCGATGACCAATCCGCCGCCGCCGTAGGCTGTCACCGTCGTCATTGCGAGCGAAGCGAAGCAATCCATGTCTCGGCTTGCCGAGGCGTGGATTGCTTCGTCGCTTCGCTCCTCGCAATGACGACGGAGAGTCCTCACGCCAGATGCCGCTGCATCTCCGGCCGCGCTTTCAGCTCCGCGCCCTGCTTGCCGACGATCTTGGCGATGCGCTCCGGCGCGAAGTTCAAGTCGACGAAAGCCGGCGCGGTGTTGGCGACCTCGTGGTACTCCGTGATCTTGCCGTCGCGCAGCCGCATGATCGCGACACCCTCGAACATCGCACGCGCGCCCTTGGCTTCCGGCAAGGTCGAGCGGTAGCTGAACGTGTAGCGCGCGTAGAGCGTTGCACCGTCGCTGACGGGATCGTGCATCACCCAGCGGAAATCGGTCGCGGTCCGGTAGAACGAGTCGTCGATCATCTCGGCGATTTTGCCGTGGCCCTTGAAGGCACCGTAGAACACATCGTGATAGACGCCGTCCTCGGTGAAAAGGCTCGCAAAGGCCTTGCCGTTGCGCTGCTCGACCGCGTCGCAGAACGCGCGCAGCATCGTTGTCGTGTCCATGGCTTCTCCCTCGCGTGCGGCCATCCTTCGAGGCTCGCTTCGCTCGCACCTCAGGATGACGTCTTTCTCCGTAGCCGTCACCCCCGCGCAACGGCGAAGCCGTTGTCGCTGGAGGAGGCCGCGAAGCGGCCGTCTCGAAGGGCGGGCGGCGTGGCTAGATTTCCGCCACCGCGGCGATGATGCGGGCGATGTCCTGCGGACGCGACAAGCGATGGTCGCCGTCCTGGATCATGGTGAGCACGACGTCCTCGGCCGGCAGGCGGTGCACCAGCGCGAAGGCGTGCTTCCACGGCACGTCGGGATCCTGCGCGCCCTGCAGGATGCGCACCGGGCAGCCGACGTCGATCTTGCTTCCGAGCAGCAGGTGGTTGCGGCCCTCCTCGATCAGGTTGCGGGTGATCGGATAGGGCGTGCCGTCGCCATATTCGGACGGACGCAGCCACATGCCCTTGGCCTCGATCTCGGCGCGGACCTCCGGCGAGAAGGCCTTCCACATCAGCTCCTCGGTGAAGTCGGGCGCCGGCGCGATCAGCACGAGGCCGGCGAGCGAAGCGCTGCCGCCGCCAGCATTGGCCCGTTTGGCGATCTCGCGCGCAAGCAGCAGCGCCATCCAGCCGCCCATCGAGGACCCGATCACGACCTGCGGCCCACTGCAGAACTGCGAGAACACGGCCACGCTCTCCTCGAGCCAGCGGCCGATGGTGCCGTCGGCGAACTCGCCGCCGGATTCGCCATGGCCGGAATAGTCGAACCTGACGCAGCCGCGGCCGTGCTCGGCCGCCCACGCATCGAGCGCGAGCGCCTTGGTGCCGGCCATGTCGGACTTGAAGCCGCCGAGCCAGAACAGCCCGGGATTGCTGCCGGCACGGGCCCGCACCGCGATCCGGCGCGCCTCGCTGCCCTCGCCGACCTCGATGAAGGCAGGTTCCTGTTCCGATGCGGCGGTTTGGCTCATGGTTCGGTCACTCGCGTGTCAGACATCTGCTTTTCAATTGTCGCGCGGCACCGGTCAACGGCTGCGACCCCTGCCTTGCGGAGCAGACGCGCCCGCTATATGTGCCGGGCGTGGCCAAAATGCCTCGCAATTGGCGGTTTTGCCGCTTAAAGAAGCGAGTTCGCTTGCCCGTTGCAGCATCTTGCTTCAAAATATCCGCCTTCCCTTTCACAACTTTGGAGAGTTACCCATTCGCCGTCCCAATAGAGCCCCGCCCACAGTCGCCAAAGAAGGGCCGCGCACCAATGACGAGATTCGCAACGCACAGATCCAGCTGATCGATGCGGAGGGTGTCAATCAGGGCACCGTCGAAACCATGGTGGCCATCAAGATGGCCATGGAAGCCGGCATGGATCTCGTCGAGATTTCGCCGAATACCAGCCCTCCCGTCTGCAAGATCATGGACTACGGGAAGTACAAGTATTCCGCGCAGAAGAAGGCTGCCGAAGCTCGCAAGAAGCAGAAGGTCGTCGAGATCAAGGAGATCAAGCTCCGCCCGATGATCGACGATCACGACTATGACGTGAAGATGCGCGCGATGCAGCGCTTCTTCGAGGAAGGCGACAAGGTCAAGATCACCTTGCGCTACCGCGGTCGTGAGATGGCGCACCAGGAGATCGGCACCAAGCTGCTGGACAAGGTGAAGGCCGACGTCGCCGAATTCGCCAAGGTCGAGCAGGACGCGAAGTTCGAGGGCCGCCAGGTCGTGATGGTGCTGGCGCCGCGCTAGTTCGAATTTGTCGCTTTGTTGAAATGAAATGGCCCGTCAGGCGATCTGGCGGGCTGTTTCGTTTCCGTAGCCCGGATAGAGCGCAGCGCAATCCGGGGGCCGGTTCATCCGCGGCGCGACCTGCCCCGGATTGCGCTGCGCTCCATCCGGGCTACCGGGTTCCGGCCCCGATTTCCCGCCTGAAACGTTGCAAAACCGCCGATCCTCTGTCATAAGCCGGGCCTTCGCCGCCCGGCTGATCAAGGGCTGCCGTGGCGACGTCTGGTGCAGGTTCTTTCAATTCGGAAAAAACCTTAGCACTTTCAACGCTCTAACGAGCATTTTAGCCGGCCGGACGCCTCTCGGGGCGATTTTCGTGCTGTGCGACAGGAGAGCCAAATGCCCAAGTTGAAGACCAAGTCGGGCGCTAAAAAGCGCTTCAAGGTGACCGCCACTGGCAAAGTCATGCACGCCCAGCGCGGCAAGCGCCACGGCATGATCAAGCGGACGAAGAAGCAGATCCGTCAGCTCCGCGGCACCCGCGTGCTGTTCAAGACCGACGGCGACAACGTCAAGAAGTACTTCTTGCCGAACGCCTGATCGCACCGATCGCTTGAACCCTCGCCGCGACTGCGCGGCGCCCCGTCACCTCTTCCAGATCAAGGATTTCCGTCATGTCTCGCGTCAAACGCGGTGTGACCGCTCACGCCAAGCACAAGAAAGTCTACAAGGCCGCCAAGGGCTATTACGGCCGCCGCAAGAACACCATCCGCGTCGCCAAGCAGGCCGTCGAAAAGGCCGGCCAGTACGCCTTCCGCGACCGCAAGCGCAAGAAGCGCACCTTCCGCGCGCTCTGGATCCAGCGCATCAACGCCGCGGTCCGTCCGTTCGGCATGACCTACAGCGTGTTTATCAACGGCCTCTCCAAGTCGGGCGTCGTCGTCGACCGCAAGGTGCTGTCGGATCTCGCGATCCACGAGCCGGTTGCGTTCCAGGCGATCGCCGAGAAGGCCAAGGCCGCGCTGGCCGCCTGATCCTAGCGGGCGGCCCTAACGCGATTTGGGGCCCGCCTTCAGCGCCTTCTGCGAATAGCGCTGGGCGACGATCGCCCGGCAGAACGCCGTGAACGAGCGGTACATGGTGCCGCTTTCGTTGTCGTATTTGTGGTCGCAGCGCTTGAGCTGGCCGGCATAGGCCTTCTTCTGCGACGTTCCGAGGCCGGACAGGAAGTCCCCCTCGCACCTCTTCTCGACCACGGCGCCGAACTGGACGTCTCCGCTGGCGCCGTATTCGCACGCCTCGAAGATCTTCATCGCGCGGTTGCAGCTCGGCGCCTTCTGAAGCTCCGCGATGATGTCGTCCATCTGGGTCGATTTGGCGGGACATTCCTCGGTCGCGGCATGCGCCGTGGTGAGCATCAACAGCACCGCCGGCACGGCCAGGCAAGATCGCAGCAACATCGCGTGGGCCTCCTTGAACTCCCCTTGGGTAGCCCGGCCTCCGCGCGGGGTTCAATGCTGCCGGCCATCGGCCCGAAATGACCGGCTTTTTGCTTGACGTTACCGCCTTCGGGCGGCGACAACCCAGCCGAATTTTGGCGCATGGTACCGGTTCGGGCAGCGGTTCTTCCCACCGGATCATGCTCCGCTCAAGCGCAGGAATTGACCGTGTCCGACCTCGCAACGCTCGAACAATCCATCCTCGACCAGATCGCCTCAGCCGCTGACGAGGCCGCCCTCGAGGCGGTCCGCGTCTCGGCGCTCGGCAAGAAGGGCTCGATCTCGGCCTTGCTCGCCACCCTCGGCAAGATGTCGCCGGACGAGCGCAAGACCGAAGGCGCCAAGATCAACCTCGCCAAGGATGCGGTGACGCAGGCGCTCGCGGCCAGGCGCGACGTGCTGAAAGCGGCCGCGCTCGATGCGCGCCTCGCCGCCGAGACCATCGACGTCACGCTGCCGCTGCGCGAGGCGCCGGCGGAGACCGGCCGCATCCATCCGCTGAGCCAGGTCTGGGACGAGCTCACCACGATCTTCGCCGACATGGGCTTTGCGGTCGCCGAAGGTCCCGACATCGAAACCGACGACTACAACTTCACCAAGCTGAACTTCCCCGAAGGCCATCCGGCGCGCGAGATGCACGACACCTTCTTCTTCAACCCGAAGGAGGACGGCTCGCGCATGCTGCTGCGGACCCACACCTCGCCGGTGCAGGTGCGCACCATGCTGACCCAGCAGCCGCCGATCCGCGTGATCTGCCCGGGCCGCACCTATCGCATCGATTCCGACGCGACGCACACGCCGCAATTCCATCAGGTCGAGGGCCTCGTGATCGACAAGGGTTCGCATCTCGGCCACCTCAAATGGATCCTGCACGAGTTCTGCAAGGCGTTCTTCGAGGTCGACCACATCAACATGCGGTTCCGGCCGTCGTTCTTCCCGTTCACCGAGCCGTCGCTCGAGGTCGACATCCAGTGCCGCCGCGACAAGGGCGAGATCCGCTTCGGCGAGGGCGAGGACTGGCTGGAGATTCTCGGCTGCGGCATGGTGCACCCCAACGTGCTGCGCGCCTGCGGCCTCGATCCCGACGTCTACCAGGGTTTTGCCTGGGGCATGGGCATCGACCGCATCGCGATGCTGAAATACGGCATCGCCGACCTGCGCCAATTGTTCGACAGCGACGTGCGCTGGCTCAGCCACTACGGCTTCAAGCCGCTCGACATCCCGTCGATCGCGGGGGGCTTGAGTTCGTGAATCTTGCCTTCGGTCCCATCGTGAAGAAAGCCGCCACCCTAACCCTCCCCCGCAAGCGGGAGAGGGGACTGGAGAAGTCATCGTCATGAAGTTCACCCTCTCCTGGCTGAAGGAACATCTCGAGACCGACGAGCCGCTCGACAAGCTCGCTGACAAGCTCACCATGATCGGGCTCGAGGTCGAGAACATCGAGGACAAGGCGAAGGCGCTGGCGCCGTTCACCATCGCGCGTGTGATCTCGGCCGAGCAGCATCCGAATGCCGACCGGCTGCGTGTCTGCATGGTCGACACCGGCGACGGTGGTGCGCCGGTGCAGGTGGTCTGCGGCGCGCCGAATGCGCGTGCCGGGCTGATCAGCGTGTTCTCGCCGCCCGGCACCTACATCCCCGGCAAGAACATCACGCTCGGCGTCGGCACTATCAGAGGCGTCGAGAGCCGCGGCATGCTGTGCTCTGCGGCCGAGCTGCAGATCTCCGAGGATCACGACGGCATCATGGAGCTGCCGGCGGACGCGCCGCTCGGCAAGGGCTATGCCGACTGGGCCGGGCTCGGCGATCCCACCATCGAGATCAATTTGACGCCGAACCGGCAGGACTGCACCGGCGTGCACGGCATCGCGCGCGATCTGTCCGCCGCCGACATGGGCAAGTTCAGGGATCCCGGCATCAAGCCGGTCAAGGGCGAATTCCCCTGCCCGGTCGCGGTGAAGGTGGAAGACGCCACGCTGTGTCCGGGCTTCGCGCTGCGGCTGGTGCGCGGCGTGAAGAACGGCCCGTCGCCGGAATGGCTGCAGAAGCGGCTGACCTCGATCGGGCTGCGCCCGATCAACGCGCTGGTCGACATCACCAACTTCATGACCTACGACCGCGCCCGCCCGCTGCACGTGTTCGACGCCAGGAAGGTGCAGGGCAACCTCACCGTCCGCCGCGCCAAGGACGGCGAGACGCTGCTCGCGCTCGACGGCCGCACCTATACGCTCGACAGCAACATCTGCGTGATCGCCGACGAGCACGGCGTCGAATCGCTCGCCGGCATCATGGGCGGCGAAGCCTCGGGCTGCGACGACAACACCACCGACGTGCTGATCGAATCGGCGCTCTGGAACGAGATCAACATCGCGCAGACCGGCCGCAAGCTCGGCATCAATTCAGACGCGCGCTATCGCTTCGAGCGCGGCGTCGATCCGGCCTTCATGGTGCCCGGGCTCGAGCTCGCGACCAAACTGGTGCTGGCGCTGTGCGGCGGCACGCCGTCCGAGAACGTCGTGGTCGGCAAGCAGTTCGGCGAGGATCGCGTCATCGATTTCCCGCTCAGTGAAGTGAAGCGCCTTGCCGGCATCGAGGTGCCGCTGGTCGAGGTGAAGCTGATCCTCACCCGGCTCGGCTTCATGTTGGCCGGCAACGGCCCCGTGGTGAAGATCGCGATCCCGTCCTGGCGCACCGACGTGCACGGCAAGGCCGACATCGTCGAGGAGATCGTGCGCATCGTCGGCGTCGACAAGGTGCCGATGACGCCGTTCGAGCGCGGCGAGGAGCCGCGCAAGCCGGTGCTGACGCCGATGCAGCTGCGCACCCGCCGCGCCAAGCGCGCGCTCGGCGTGCGCGGCATGGTGGAAGCCGTGACCTGGTCGTTCATCACCAATGACGCGGCAAAACTGTTCGGCGGCGGCCAGAGCGAGCTCGTGCTCGCCAACCCGATCGCGGCCGATCTCTCCGACATGCGGCCAAGCCTGCTGCCCGGCCTCGTCGCGGCGGTTCAGGCCAACATCAACCGCGGCTATCCTGATGTGGCGCTGTTCGAGGTCGGCCAGGTGTTCCGCGGCGACCGCCCGGAGGACCAGCTGGTCGCCGCCTCCGGCGTGCGCCATGGCTTCGCCTCGTCGAAGGGGATCGGGCGACACTGGGCCGGCTCGGCTGTGGCGGATGCGATGGATGCCAAGGCCGACGCCTTCGCCGTGCTGGCGGCCGCCGGCGCGCCGATGCAGGCGCTGCAGATCGTCCCCGGCGGTCCGGCCTGGCTGCATCCGGGACGCTCCGGCACCATCCAGATCGGCCCGCAGAACGTGCTCGGCACTTTCGGCGAGCTGCATCCGCGTGCGGCCGAGGCGCTCGGCGCCGACGGCCCGATGATCGTGTTCGAGGTGATCCTCGAGCGCATCCCGCAAGGCAAGCAGCGGGCGACGCGCGCGAAGCCGGTGCTGGAGCTCTCGGCATTCCAGCCGGTGTCGCGCGACTTCGCCTTCATCGTCGATCGCAGCGTCAAGGCGGGCGACATCGTCCGCGCGGCGCAGAATGTCGACAAGAAGCTGATCACTGATGTGACCGTGTTCGACGTCTACGAAGGCAAGGGCATCGACCCCGACAAGAAGTCGATCGCGATCGCGGTGACGATCCAGCCGCGCGAGAAGACCATGACCGACCAGGAGATCGACGCGGTCGCCGCCAAGGTCGTCGCCGATGTGACCAAGAAGACCGGCGGCACGCTGCGCGGGTGATGTGAACCACAGGCGGTCTATTGCACCGTCACCCTGAGGAGGCCGCGTAGCGGCCGTCTCGAAGGGTCGACGGCCCCGCCTGTGGCCGTGCATCCTTCGAGGCTCGCTCTGCTCGCACCTCCAGCGACAAAGGCGAAGCCTTTGCGCGGGGATGACGGGTCTGAGTAGGGGCGCTTTGAGTTGCCAGCCAGCTAGTCGAATCTCGTTATCCTTTCATGACCTCCTTCAGCCTGATCCCCTCCGACATCTCGACCAGCATCGCGCTCGCGATCTGCGCGATCGCCTTCGTGTCGGGCACGGCGCGCGGCTTCTCGGGCTTCGGCTCGGCGCTGATCTTCATGCCGCTCGCGAGCAGCGTCGCGGCGCCGCGGCTGGTGGCGGCGCTGCTGCTCATCATCGACTTCATCGCCGCCACGCCGCTGCTGCCGAACGCGTGGACCCATGCCGACCGCAAGGCGACCGCGGTCATGGTCGCCGGCGCGCTGGTCGGCGTTCCCATCGGCACCTATTTCCTGACCGTGCTCGAGCCTGTCACGACGCGCTGGATCATCTCCTGCTTCGTCGCGGCGCTGCTCGCACTGCTGCTGTCGGGCTGGCGCTATCACGGCAAGGAGCACGTCGCCCTCTCCGTCGGCGTCGGCGGCCTCTCCGGCTTCTGCAGCGGCCTCCGCGCAAACCGGCGGCCCGCCGATCGTCGCCTACTGGCTGGGCCGCCCGATCTCGTCGGTGATCTCGCGCGCCAATATCGTGCTGTTCTTCGGCGCCTCGGACTTCTTCTCGCTGGTCAGCTACTGGTTCACCGGCTTGATCACGATCGAATCGGTCAAGTTCTCGCTGATCGTCGGCCCGATCTACGGCATCGGCGTCTGGTTCGGCGCCGCGCTGTTCGGCAAGGCGAGCGAAAAGGTGTTTCGCGCGATCTGCTACGCGCTGATCGCGGCTGCCGTCATCGTCGGCCTGCCGGCGCTTGATGGCATCCTGCGCGGCGGCTAGGGTCGCAGCATTCAAAAGAGACCAGGGAGACACCGATGATCGATCGCCGCAACGCATTGAAACTGGCGCTCGGCAGCGCCGCCGTGCTCGCGGCGCCTCACGTGCGCGCGCAAACCGACAAGGCGCGGACCCGCATCGTGTTCCTCGGCACCAAGGGCGGGCCGCGCGTCGGCAACGGCGCTTCGAACCCCGCCAATCTCGTCGTCGTCAACGATACCCCGTTCGTGATCGATTGCGGCATGGGCGTCAGCCGCCAGCTCGTGCGCGCGGGCGTGCCGATCCCGCAGGTCAAGTACATCTTCATCAGCCATCATCATTCCGATCACAATCTGGAATACGGCAATCTGTTCTACAACGCCTGGGCGGCCGGCCTCTCGACGCCGATCCATTCGTTCGGCCCCAAGGGCATCGAGGCGATGACCAAAGAATATTGGGAGCTGAACAAGTTCGACGTCGAGACCCGGATCGAGGACGAAGGCCGCCCGGACCCGCGCAAGCTGCTGATCGCGAAAGACATCAGCGACGATGGCGTGGTGCTGAAGACATCGGATGTCACCGTGACCGCGTTCCGCACGCCGCACCCGCCGATTACGGATAACTTCGCCTACAAGTTCGAGACCCCGGACGGCACCATCGTGTTCTCCAGCGACACCGCCTACAACCCGAAGCTCGCCGAATTTGCCAAGGGCGTCGACGTGCTGGTGCACGAATGTCTCTACGTCCCCGCGGTCGATCGCCTGGTTGCCACGACCAAGAACGGCGCCACGCTGAAGAAGCATCTGCTCGACAGCCACACCTCGACCGAGGACGTCGGCCGCATCGCAGCCGCCGCCGGCGTGAAGACGCTGGTGCTGAGCCACTTCGTCCCCGGCGACGATCGGCAGGTCACCGACGATGACTGGACGAGGGACGTGAAGAAGAACTATTCCGGCCGCATCGTGGTGGCCAAGGATCTGATGGAGCTGAAGCTGCCGGTGTGAAAAGACAAATCATGTCGCGAGAATGCGGATTCATGACCACCTGCTGCGCAACATCCTCGGTGTCGTCCCTGCGAACTCAGGGAGCCATAACCACGAATGGTTATTGCTGAACGATAGTGGAACGACGAGTCCCGATCACAACATCTGCTGCGGCGTATGGGTCCCTGCTTTCGCAGGGACGACATCTGTTGTGCGGCAGCACTCGCCACCAATCACCGCACACACCACGGTAAGGCCGGCCGCGCTCAACCGTCACCTCACCCGACCGTCAATTCATCGCCCCGGAGCGAGGCGACGTGCGGCGCTTGTGTTTTGCGGCGGGCGCTGCGGGCGCCGGTGTCGCTTCCTTCGCCCCGCCGATCCTGCGCAGCGCGGCGTCGGCGGCGCGCTCGCCGCTGTCCCAGGCGCCGTCGATGGTGCCCCACAGCGCCTCATGGGTGGCCTCGCCCGCGAGATACATGGCGCCGATCGGCTCGGCCAGGATTCGGCGCGAGAATTGTGCGCCGGGTGCAGCAGCCGACATCGCGCCCATAGTGAAGGGCTGTGCATCCCAGCGCGTCGCGCTGGTCTTCTTGACGGCGGCGCCGACCTCGCTGCCATAGAGCTTGGTCAGCCATTCCACCGCGAAAGCCGACATCGCCTGCTCGCCTTGCGCCGACAGGTCGCGGCCGAACGAGCCTGCGACGTCGATCGTGCACAGCGAAGAGCCTGCGATATTGCCGTAGAGCAGCGCCGTCTTGGTCGAATTGCTCTGCTCGATGATGACGTCATCGCGCGACAGCCCGAGCGGATTGCCGGGGATCTGCAGCGCGATGCGATCGTAGCTGCCGAGGCTGAGCTTGGCGGCGGCATCGAGCGCGCGCTTCGGAAGCTCCGGCGCGAATTTGATATTGCCGCTCGCAAGCACGTTGCTCGACACCGTGACGATGGCGGCACGCGCGGTGATCTTGCCGGAGGGCGTCTCGACCATGACGTCGCGATTGCTCCACAGGATACGCTGCGCCGGCGTCGACAGCGCCAGCGGCAGTCCCTCACCGAGCTTTGCGATCAGCGCGCCGAGCCCCTGCCGGCAGGCGATCGCGGTGTTGCGATCCTGCCCGCGCACCTTGTCGACGGCGGAAAGATCCTTCAGATCCTTGCCGCAGAAACTGGGCCCGAGCAGGAATTCCGCGGTGCCGGCCCAATCGCCGAGGTCCTTCGGCATCGCTGCGGCGCAGGCAATATCGGCCTTGCGCGCAGCGTCGTCGATCGCGCGATTGGCGCGCACCAGCGCCGCCAGAAACTCCTCGGTCTCGCCGGGACGGGCGTAGCGCCGGCCAATGCGAATCTTCTGCCCCGCAGGCGCCGTGACGATGTCGAGGCCCGCGGAGCGGGCCAGCCGGATCATCGGATTGGTCTCGGGATTGTGCATCCAGCGCGCGCCGCGGTCGAACGGCACGCCGAATGTCGACGCATCGGTCTGGCAGCGGCCGCCGACCTGGCCCGCCGCCTCCACCACGATCACCTTGCGGTTGGCGGCCGCGATCCGTCGCGCCGCGGCAATGCCTGCGGCACCCGCGCCGATCACGACGATGTCGGCCTCGCGCGGCGGCGGCGCAGCAAGCACCCGGCCGCCCAGCGCAGGCACCAACGCGAAGGCTGCGGACGCCGACAGGAAATCGCGGCGGGTCACGGTCATGACATAGCTTCTGGCATGGTTTCCGGGGACTTGCGGAGAACGGGAACGCTTCGCGAACTGTGCCGCATCTCACCGACCGCAGCAACCATCACGGTAAATCAATCATGATTGATCCGCCGATGGCATGAACTAAATTGCAACAGCTTGCGACCATGATTAAGTGAAACACAAGCGGTCATAGAACCGCTGGGGGGAATCCATGGGCGTAATGCTCGATACCGTCGGTAAATGGATCGCGGGGTACCTGCAGAAGGAAGTGCCCGGTTACGAGCCGTTCACGCCGAGCGACCCGGACCATCTGCGGAGCATCATGCAGCCCGGCGACGTGCTGCTGGTCGAAGGCAACAACCGGATTTCCGGCATCATCAAATACCTCACGCAGTCGACCTGGTCGCACGCCGCGCTGTTTGTCGGACCGATCGACGGCGCGTTCGAGCCTGACGGCGAACAGCATGTGCTGATCGAGGCCAATATCGGCGAAGGCGTGACCTCCGCGCCGCTGTCGAAATATCTCGCTTACCACACCCGCCTCTGCCGTCCGGTCGGCCTGTCGTTCGAGGACCGCACCACGGTGTGCCGCTACGCCATCAACCGCATCGGCTTCGGCTACGACACCAAGAACATCGTCGATCTCGCGCGCTATCTGTTTCCGCTGCCGATCCCGCAGCGCTGGCGCCGCCGCATGATCGCGTTCGGCTCCGGCGATCCGACCAAGATCATCTGCTCGGCGCTGATCGCGCAGGCGTTCGACGCCGTGCGCTATCCGATCCTGCCCAAGATCACGCGCGCCGCCAGCCGCAAGGCGCGCCGCGAGATCCTGCATATCCGCGATTCCTCGCTCTACATGCCGCGCGACTTCGACATCTCGCCCTATTTCGAAGTCGTCAAACCCACCATCGTGCACGGTTTCGACTACACGGCCCTGCACTGGGCCGACAAGCAGAAGCCGCTCCAGGAGGTGGCGGGCGAATTCGGTGTGTTTCCAGAACGTAAGTCGCCGCCGCTTGTTCCTGAAGCGACTGACGAAGAGACGGCGCTTCCGGCTGCGGAAATGACCGCGGAAGGTCGCGCGCCGGTGTGACGATCAGAATGTTGCCGCAAGCGTCAGCCGAACGGCAAGCGGCTCGGCAGGATGAACGTGGCGGTCGGCGACGCCATCGATCGGTTCGCCCGGCAGCCGCGACAGATAATAGTATTCGATCTGGTTGGTTTGCGCGTTGAAGAGATTGAGGACGTCGAGCTGCAGCCGCATCCCGTTGTCGAATTTGTAGCCGGCGCGGGCGTTGACGATGAATGACGACAGCGAGCGCACGCCGTCATCCTCGATCAGCGGGCGCGGGCCGAAATAGCGGGCGCGCAGGCTGCCGAACCAGCCGGTCTCGCGGCCGAAGGTGACGCCGCCGCTGGCGACCCACGCCGGCGCACCCGGAATGAAATTGCCGGCCGGATCGTCATCCATGAAGCGGGCGCGGGTATAGGCGAGATCGAAATCAAAACTCATCCACGGCAGGAGCTTGTACTGGTTGGTCCACTCGACACCGACGCGCCGGCTCGGCCGGCTGGGCTCGGTGGTGCCGGCATCGCCGACGAACAGCAGCTCGGAATCGAAGTCGAGCACGAACACCGCGAGCGACGAAGTGAGGCCGTCGATCGCCCTGGTGCGGATGCCGAGCTCGGCGCCCTTCGAGCGCACCAGCAGCGGCACGCGCTCGAGCGGCGTGATCTTGTCGTTGGGATCGACGGTGATGGTCGCACCCCTGATGTCATTGGAATGCAGGCCGAAGCCGGCATTGCCGTAGAACTCGGTCCTGGACCAGGGGCCGAGCACGATGCCGGCCTTCGGGCTCGTCATCGCCGCCCGGGCGTTGCCGGAATTCTGCGGCGTGTCGCTCAGCACATGGCCGGCGAAATAATCCTCGCGGATGCCGACCGTGGTGCGCAGCCAGTCGGTCCAGCGCGCGGTGGTATCGGCCCACAGCGCGACGCTGCCCTCCTGCACCTGGTCGTTGCGCACGGTGGACAGGATCTCGCGCTGCGCGGTCTTGAACAGGCCGACATTGATGTCGTCGTAGCGGGTCTGCACGCCGACCCGGGTCTGCGTATCGATGCCGGCGAAGCGAAGGTCGAAAGCATGGCTGGCGTCGAGGCCATAGACGGTGCGCCTGTCGGTCTGGCTGAACTGGTCGCCGTTGACGGGGTCGTCGAGGAAATAGGTGAAGTTGTTGTCAAGCTGCAGCGAGGAGCGGATCACATAGGCGTTGAGCTTGCTCTGCCCGTAGTCGCTGGACTGCGCCCAATTGCCGGACAGGTTGAAGCGGCTGGCGGTGCCGCCATCGGTCGGATCGAGCGTGCCATAACGGCCGATCAGGCCCTGGTCGATCGCACGTTGCGCGACCTGGTCGGTCGAATTCCAGCCGTTGGAATAGGCCATCGCGGTCAGCGAGAAGCCGTCGGTCGCGGTACCCTGGCTATAGCGCAGTACGCCGTTGAGCTTGCGAATGTCGTCGGGCACGTCCCACGGGCCATTGTATTTGTTGGCCTCGAAGGCTGCGAGCAGCGTGCCATCGCCGGCCTTGGCCGAGCTGGCTGCCATCGCGCGCTGATAGCCGAAGCTGCCAACCGTCAGCTCGGCGATGCTCTTCGGCAGTCCGTTCAGATAATTGATATCGACCGCGCCGGCGGAAGCGAAGTCGCCGTTGTCCGCGTAGTATGGACCCTTGCGGACGTCCATCGACCGGATCAGCTCCGGGATCAGGAAATTGATGTCGGCATAGCCCTGGCCGTGACCGTGGGTCGGCATGTTGACCGGCATGCCGTCGATGGTGATGGCGAGGTCAGTGCCGTGATCGAGATTGAAGCCGCGCAGAAAATATTGATTGGCTTTGCCCTCGCCGGAATGCTGAGTGACGATCAGACCCGGCACCACCTCCAGAACTTCGCCGACGCGCGAGATCGGCCGCGCATTCACCTCGTCGCCGCTGATCTGCCGCGCGCTGGCGGCGGTCGGTTGCAGATCGGACGCGGACACGGTCGCCGAGCCGCCGGTGATTCCGTCGCTCGCAGCGGTGGGTTGGCTTGGTTGGAGCGCGGCAGGCTTGCGGCCGCCGCTGGCGACATGGCGCGGACGCCGGGACGGTCTGGCGTGCCTGGGTGGCGCCTGGTCCGGCAACGTTACCGTCACCGGCGGCAACTGGCCGGGCACGGTAGCGACCGCCTGCGCTTCGGCGGCCGGCGCAAATGCTGCAATGGACGCGGCGGCGGGAAATATCCGCCATGCAGTACGACGCAACGCCCATGCCCCCGCATGATA
This sequence comes from Bradyrhizobium sp. USDA 3315, assembly GCF_054056795.1. Taxonomy (NCBI): domain Bacteria; kingdom Pseudomonadati; phylum Pseudomonadota; class Alphaproteobacteria; order Hyphomicrobiales; family Nitrobacteraceae; genus Bradyrhizobium; species Bradyrhizobium sp. USDA 3315. The sequence continues at coordinate 1,934,106 of NZ_JBSRYP010000001.1, forward strand.
CCTGTTACAGTCACGCGACGACCGCACCAGTCCAACCAACCTCGGCAAAGCGACGCTAGCAAGCTCAGTATGACGTCACAAGAAAAATGTCATACCGCCAGGCAATCGAGCCACCACGGATAATCCATGCAACGCATCACCATCACCATCGAGGATGACCTGCTCGCGGAGATCGACGCCGCCGCCGATGCGCGCGGCTATCAAAACCGCTCCGAGATCATCCGCGATCTCGCACGCGCCGGCTTGCAGCAGAGCGCGGAGAACACGCCGTCAGGGCAATGCGTCGCGGCGCTGGTCTATGTCTACGATCACGCCGCGCGCGACCTGTCAAAGCGGCTGGTGCAGAATTTCCACGGCCATCACGACCTGTCGCTGGCGACGCTGCATGTGCATCTCGACGACGACAGCTGCATGGAGGTGACGGCGCTGAAGGGCGCCAGCAGCGAGGTCCGGCATCTCGCCGATCACATCATCGCCGAGCGCGGTGTGCGTTACGGTCGCGTCGTGATGATCCCGACCGCTCCGGACAAGAAGCCGCGCAAGCGGGGGCACGGGCACGATTGAGAGCGTGTCGTCTCGTAGCCCGGATGGAGCGCAGCGAAATCCGGGAAGCTCCGTCTGCGGGCGAGGCCCCGGATTTCGCTTCGCTCCATCCGGGCTACGCAATGAATACGCTACGCCGCCCTCGCCTTGGTGCCGCGCGGCAGGCCGGCGCGGGCGAGACCGCCATAGAGCGCCTCGTTCGGCATCTCCGATTTCAGGATCGCGCGCACCTCGACCAGGCGATCGAGATCGATGCCGGTCGGAAATCCCTTGCTCTCGCAGAGAAAGACGAGGTCCTCGAACACGACATTGCCGGTGGCGCCCGGCGCGAACGGGCAGCCGCCGAGGCCGCCGAGCGAGCCGTCGAGCACGCGGGCGCCCTCATCGAGCGCGGCGGAAGCATTCGCGATGCCCATGCCGCGGGTGTCGTGCAGATGCACGCAGACCGGCTTCGATCCCGCGATCTTCACCGCGCCCCGCGTCAGCTCGCCGACCTGCTTCGGCCCGGCATAACCCACCGTGTCCGCAATCGCGACCATGTCGACGCCGACCTCGTAGAGCTTCTCGGTGAGGCGCAGCACCTCGTTCGGATCGACGGGACCGACGATCGAGCAGCCCAGTGCCATCGAGATCGCGGCATTGACCAGGGGCTTGTGCGCGCTGGCATCGCGCAGCTCGCAAAGCCGCTTGATGTTCTCGATCGCGGATTCGCGCGAGCGGTTGGCGTTGGCCTGGCTGTGCTCCTCGGTCGCCGATACCACCGAGGCGATCTCGGCAACGCCGGTGGCCAGCGCCTCGTTGACGCCGCGCTCGTTCAGCGCCAGCGCGACGCCGTGCGCCCCGGGCAGCGCGGCGATGGAGGCGACCACGTCGCGGACATCGACGAATTGCGGGAAGGTCTTGGCCGGCAGGAACGAGCCGACCTCGAAATGGCGTACGCCGGCGGCGTATTCATCGCGCACCCAGCGCTCTTTCGCCGCGGTCGACGGGAACGTCTTCACGAGCTGCAGCCCGTCGCGCAGGCCGACCTCGCGCAGGCTCACCTTGTCGGTGGGATAGATATCGCGGACACGGGTCATGTCAGCCTCACGCAGCGTTTCCGGTTGATGAAATCTTCTGTTGTGCGAGCTCGGCGCGCACCGCTTCGGTATCGGCGCCGAGCACCGGCACCTTCAGACCTTCGCCGATATTGCGGCCGTTCCATTCGAGCGGCAGCGCGGGGACGCGGAACGGCTTGCCGTCGGCGTTCACGTTGTTGACCAGCCCGCCGGGACGCAGCACATGCGGATCCCCGAGCAGATCCTCCGGCCGGTTGATCGGCGAGAAGCAGATGTTAAGCGCGTCGAGCCTCGCCGAGAGATCCGCCACGTTCCAATCCTTGACCACCGCGGCAACGCGCGGAATGATCCGGTCGCGCGCCATGATGCGGTCCGTGGTCGAGCGCAGCGTCGGATCGTCGGCGAATTCCGTGAGGCCGAACTCGCGGCAGAAGCTCTGCCAATGACCTTCGGTGACGACGCCGATGAAGATGCGATCGCCGCCGGCGGTATCGAAGATGTCGTAGATCGGCCAGGCATGCTCGCGTTCCGGCATCGAGCGCGGCTTGCGTCCGGTCATCTCGTACTCGACCATGTGCTGGGCGACCAGGAACAGGCAGTTCTCGAACAGGCCGATGCGGATGTCAGCGCCGCTCCTGTCGCCGCCGCGTTTCTGATAGAGCGCGGCGAGGATCGAGATCACCCCGAACATGCCGCCCATGATGTCGTTGGCGGAGGAGCCGACGCGCTGCGGCTTGTCGCGCGTGCCGGTCATCGCGGCGAGCCCCGACATCATCTGCACGACCTCGTCGAGCGCCGGCCGATGATCATAGGGACCGGACAGAAAGCCCTTGTGGCCGGCGATGATCAGCTGCGGATATTTTTGGCGAAGCTCCTCGGCGCCGAGCCCCTGCTTGTCGAGCTGGCCGTCGCGAAAATTCTCCAGGAACACGTCGGCGCTGGCAAGCAGCCGGTGCATCGTGTCACGGTCCTCGGGCTTGGCGAAGTCGAGCACCACGCTGCGCTTGCCGCGGTTGAACAACGGAAAGAACGAGACTCCCATGCCGCCGAGCGAACGGGTCTTGTCGCCGGCGGGCGGTTCGACCTTGATCACCTCGGCGCCGAGTTGCGCCAGGATCATGCCGCAGGTCGGCCCCATCACCATGTGGGTCATCTCGACGACCCTCACGCCTTCCAGCGGCAGTCCGTTCCCGGTCATCGGTTTCTCCGTGCTCGTTGCGCTCTTGTTCTGACGCGTTTCTTCACGCGAACCGGTACCGCTTCGCTCGAAAACGCTTTGTGATCGGCGCAGGTTAGGCTTCCGCACGCTATCTGAAAAATATAATCTGTCGAATAGAGTATTCGTGGTTCTAGAACGCTGAACCCTCATGGATTCGCGCCAGCTTCGCTATTTCATCGCGGTTTACGAGCAGCGCAACCTGTCGCGGGCGGCGGATCAGGCCAACGTCGCGCAATCCGCGCTCAGCCACCACATCGCCAATCTCGAGGCGGAATTCGCGACGCCGCTGTTCGAGCGCAAGCCGCGCGGCATGGAACCGACCGCGGCGGGCGAGCGGCTCTATGAACATGCCCGCATCATCCTGCGCGCGATGGCGGCGGCCGAGCGCGAGATCAAGGAAGGCGCCAGCGTGATCGCCGGCGACATCTCGATCGGCATGGCCAATTCCGGAATGAAGGCGATCGGCGTGCCGCTGATGCGCACCGTGCTGACGAAATATCCGAACCTGAAGCTGTCGCTGACCGAGAGTCTCTCCGGCGCGACGCTGCTGCATCTGCTGAGCTCCGAGGTCGACCTCGCGCTGGTCTACAATCCGCCGTCGGAAAAGGACTTGGTCGCCGAGCCGGTGCTGGAGGAACAGATGTTCTGCGTCGGCACCGAGAAGCTGATCGGCAAGAAGACGCCAATTCCCTTCGAGGAGGTGACGCGGCTGCCGCTGATCCTTCTGCGGTACGGACTATCGGCGCGCGCGCTGCTGGATGATCCCGTGCTGCTGAAGCGGCTCGAGGCCAATGCGATCATGCATCTCAACTCGACCAGCGGCATGATCGGCGCGCTGACCGCGGGTTTTGGCTGCACGATCGCGACGACGCATTTCGTCAGCGAGCCGTTGAAGGCACGATTGCTGGTCGCGCGCGAAGTCATCGAACCAAAACTGACCCGCACGCTCTATCTTTGCCGCTTGCGCAATCGCCCGATGACCTACGTCATGGAGGAGATGTGCCGCCTGATCCGCGCCCTGATCGCAGACCAGGTGGGCCGCGGCGCCTGGGAGGCGACGCTGCTGATCTGAATGTATGACCCAGTGGTTGCACAGGTTCAGTGTCGTCCCTGCGAAAGTGTTTGGTCCCTGCTGATTGGTTGGATGGAATCGGTGTAGAACGAGGCGTGGCCTTTGTTAGGGAGCGCCTCGTGTCATGGAACTGAGCCTGCATGCGAACGCCACGACGACACCGAAGACGCGTGCCTACATCCAGCGCAGCCGGAAGTCGGTCGCCCAATTGGCGGCCGAGCTGGGGGTCAGCGAGACCACAATCTATCGCTGGCGCGGTCGCAGCACGGTCGAGGACCGCTCGCATCGGCCGAAGCACCTCACGACCAGCCTGTCCGCCCTTGAGGAACGGGCAGTGTGTGAGCTGCGGACATCGCTGCAGCTGCCGCTGGACGATATCGTCGAGGTGATGCAGCGGTGCATCAATGCCAAGCTGTCCCGCAGCGCGATCCACCGCTGCCTGCAGCGCAACGGCATCAGCCGGCTTGCCAAGCCTGACAAGCCCAGGGCCGGCGTCTTCGAAAGCGCCAACATCGGCTTCATTCATATCGTCGTGAAGTATCTGCCCGCGCTGCAACGCCGCACCAGTTATGCCTTTGTCGCGATCGATCGCGCCACCCGATACCTCTTCGTCGAGATCCATTCCAGGCGAGACGGAACGACCGCGACCGGCTTCCTCGAACGCTTCCTGGCCGACTTTCCGCACGGTGTTCACACCATCCTGACCGACAACGGAGCCGAGTTCACCGACCGCTTCGCCGTCGACAAGAAGAACAAACCGGTCGGGAAGCCTTCCGGCGACCACCCCTTTGATCGGCTCTGCAAGCAGCGCGCAATCGAGCATCGCCTGACCAAGCCCTACCACCCGCAAACCAACGGCCTCGTCGAACGCTTCAACCGGCGCATCGCTGAAGCCATCGGCCGCGAACACAAACGGGGCAGCGCGCGCCGTACCTTTGTCAACCACGCCGACCGCGACGCCTTCATCGCCAAGTTCGTCCACGACTACAATCGGACCCGCCTCAAATGCCTCGGCTACCTGGCGCCAATCCAGGCCCTCGCCAATCACACGGGACCGAACACGAAAGCAGGGACCCATAACCACCGAACCGCAAAATTGCGCACCAGTGGGACGACGAGTCCCTTTCACGACACCCGCCGCGGAGTATGGGTTCCTGCTTTCGCAGGGACGACAGTTGAACAAGCCGTTTGAAAGGTGAATCAAAGCAACCCTCCCCCCTGAGTTCGAAAATATCGAACGATTCCTTCGATATGTTCGTCTGGATTTCTGGCTCCCGGCTGCCAAACATGCGCGACCGGCACGCCTTCGCAAGAAGGGCGGCCGTTGCACCATTCGGGGAGGACCATCATGAGCGCCGTCGAACTCGGCTCGGTCGCCGATCTCGCCACCACGACAAGCGGACCCGACCAGATTTCGCGACGGCTCGAGGCGCTGCCCACGTCCGGCTACGTCTGGCGGCTGGTGATTCTACTCTCGCTCGGCGGCTGCTTCGAAATCTACGACCTGTTCTTCACTGGCTATATCGCGCCGGGCCTTGCCCGCAGCGGATTGATGACCACGACGACGCAGGCGTTCTTCGGCTTCTCCGGGATCGGCGCCTTCGTCGCGGCGACCTTCGCCGGCCTGTTCATCGGCACGTTCTGCCTCGGCTTCCTCGCCGATCGTTTCGGGCGCAAGGCGGTCTTCACCTGGTCGCTGCTGTTCTACAGCGCCGCATCGGTGATCATGGCGTACCAGACCACACCCGGCGGCCTGCTGCTGTGGCGTTTCATCGCCGGGATCGGGATCGGCATCGAGGTCATCACCATCGACGCCTACATCACCGAGCTGGTGCCGAGCTGGATGCGCGGCCGGGCGTTTGCGATCAACCAGGCGGTGATGCTGTCGGCGGTGCCGATCGTCGCAGCACTTGCGTGGTGGCTGGTGCCGCTCTCGCCTCACGGCATCGACGGCTGGCGCTGGGTGGTGCTGATCGGCGCCGCCGCCAGCATGATCATCTGGGTGTTGCGGCTCTACGTTCCGGAAAGCCCACTCTGGCTGGCCCGCCATGGCCGCGCTGCCGAGGCCGAGCAGATCATGCGGACGCTCGAGGCCGCATCGCCGACGCCTGCGCCGCGCCCCGCCGCCACGGCGGCGATGGTGCCGGCACGTGCGCCGGTCGAGACCGGCTATGCCGACCTGTTCAGGCCGCCCTACGCCTCGCTCGTCGTGCTGTTCATGATCTTCAATCTCTGCCAGGCATTCGGCGTCTACGGCTTCTCCAACTGGGTTCCGGCGCTCTTGGTGCAGAAGGGCATCAACGTCACCAAGAGCCTGCAATATTCCTTCATCATCGCCTTCGCCTATCCGCTCGCGCCGCTCTTGGCCGCAACCTTCGCCGACCGCTTCGAGCGCAAATGGATCATCTGCGGCGCGGCCGCCGCGATCTCGGTGTTCGGTCTCGCCTTCTCGCAGCTCACCGAGCCGGTGCTGCTGATCGCCAGCGGCGTGCTGGTGACGGGGGCCAACATGACGCTGTCCTACGCCTATCACGCCTACCAGACCGAGGTGTTCCCGACCGCGATCCGGGCGCGCGCCGCGGGCCTCGTCTATTCGATGAGCCGGCTCAGCGCGACCTTCTCCGGCTTCATCGTGGCGTTCATGCTGAAGGAGGCCGGCGTCGGCGGCGTGTTCGGCCTGATCACCGCGGCGATGGTCATCGTGATCATTGCCATCGGTGTCTGGGGACCGAACGTCCGCGGCAGGCCGCTCGACGCCTAGAGCATTTCGCTCGAAAACGCTCGCACCGCGGCACAAACGGCACTTGCCGAAGGCATATTGGGTGTCTACCTCTCGCGGGTCATTTGTGCAGAGGTAACCCAGTCATGTTAGCCGCCGCCGTCAAGGCGCTTTCGCAAATCCTGTCGCCGCCGATGCGCTCGATCCTGTGGCGCTCGATCGGGCTTGCGCTGGTGCTGATCACCGTGCTGGCAATCGGATTGCAGCGGCTGCTCAGCTGGTTTGCCGACTATGGCGAAGTCTGGGCCGAAGGCATGCTCGGCCCCAATTTCCATTCCACGCTGCACGTGCTGTCCTGGATCGTCTCGATCTCGGCGGGCCTTGGCGTCGTGCTCGGCGGCATCTTCCTGATGCCCGCGATCACCTCGCTGGTGGCGAGCCTGTTTGTCGACGACGTCGCCGACCATGTCGAGCGCGAGCATTATCCGGCCGATCATCCCGGGGTGGCGCTGCCGGTCACGCTCGCGACGATCGAGGGCGTCAAGACCGCGCTGCTGACGATCCTGGTCTATCTGGTCGCGCTGCCGTTCGTGCTGTTCGCGGGCGCGGGCTTCATCATCTTCTTCCTCGCGACCGCCTGGCTGCTCGGCCGCGAATATTTCGAGCTTGCGGCGATGCGGTTCCTCTCGCCTGATGACGCCAAGGCGATGCGCAAGGAGAACGCGGCGACAGTCTTTACCGCGGGCCTGTTCATCGCCGCCTTCGTCTCGATCCCGATCGTCAACCTGGCGACGCCGCTGTTCGGCATGGCCTTCATGGTGCACATGTACAAGCGGCTGTCGGGCCCGCGGCGCGAGCTGCTCGAGCCGGCGCGGCGAACCAACGTGTCCTCGGTCTAGGTGTTATCCGGAAGGCCGGGCAGCGATGCCGGTACCCGATCGCTTGCGAAGGGCACAAGCAGCAGTCCGACGATCGCCACGCAGGCGAGCATCGCCCATGCTTCGTTCACGGTGAGTGCGAGCGACGCCCGTTCGACCAACGGCCGGATGAACGCCACCGTGGCGTCGTCCGGCAGACCCGGCGGGCGGTCGATCAGCAACTTCGGATCGAGCCCGATCGCCTGCGCCGCGGTGACATCCCCCGCCAGCAGGCGTACGCGGAAATCCTCGCCATGGATCGGGCTTCGCCCATAGAGGATGGTATCGATCAGGGCGATCCCGATCGCGCCGCCCAGATTGCGCATCAAATTGAACAATCCGCTGGCGTCGGCAATGTCCGCCTCCGGCAGGGCGCCCAACGCAATGCGCGTCGGCGGCAGCAGGCAGAACATGATCGCGACGCCGCGCACGACCTGCGGCCAGAACATCTCGGCAAAATCCGCCGTGCGCGGCTGAATGGCGCTCCAGCCGAGGCCGAGCGCGAACAAGGCGAAGCCCGCGCCGGTCAACCGCCGCGCGCCGACGCGGCTCTCCAGGATCGCCGCGAGCGGCGCGGCGGCGAGCTGCGCAACCCCCGTGACCAGCATGATCGTGCCGATCTCGAAGGCGTCATGGCGGCGGACGAAACCGAGGAATACCGGCATCAGATAGGTCGATCCATACAGGCCAATGCCGAGGCAAAAGCTCAGTGCGCAACCGATCGCGAACGGACGCCGCTTGAAGAGCGTCAATTGCGCGATCGGATAGGCCGCGCGGAGCGTGCGCCGGATCAGCAGCGCCAACCCCGCAATGCTTCCGATCAGCAGGCCGAGGCAAGGCATCGAGGCCCAACCGCGTTGCGGCGCTTCCTTCAGACCGATCATGAAGCTTGCGAGCGTCGCCGCGAGCAGGACAAGCGACCATTTATCCAGTCTGGAGAACGCCCGAAGCTGCACGCCTTCCCTCGGAAGCAGCAACGGCGTGACCGCGGCTGCCACCGTTCCCGGAACCAGATTGATCAGGAACAGCCATGGCCACGACCAGGTCTGCGTGATCCAGCCGCCGACGACGGGTCCGACGGTCGGGGCCAGCACCGCGACGACGCCGCCGATCGTGGTGGCCACCGGATGAAGCCGCGCCGGAAACAGCGTGAACACGGCGGAGAACACCGCGGGAATCAGCACGCCGCCGGAAAATCCCTGCAGCACCCGAAACGCCAGCAGCGCCACAAAACCGCCGCTGAGGGCGCAGCCGACCGACGCGACGGTGAACAGGCTCACCGCAAGCGCGAACAGCCATCGCAACGACAGCGCTTGCGTGAAGAGGCCGGTCAGTGGGATCGCGATCACTTCCGCGATCAGATAGGCGGTCTGGATCCAGCTCATCGCCGCCGGCGAGATCGCAAGCGCGCGCTGGATCGTCGGCAACGAGGTTGCGACGACCTGGATGTCGAGAATCGCCATGAACATGCCGAAGCACATCAGGAGGAAGCCGACCCAGGTCGCAGCCGATGGGCCGTCGGTTCGGTGATCCGCCTTGCTCATGGCGTGCTTGTGCGTGGCCATTCGGAAACGGTGAGCGCGCGGTTCTCGATCCGAATCCGGACCGCAAGCACCGCGAGATTGAGGAGGGTGAAGATCAGCGCCAATCGCGGCAGGTGCAGCGCGAGGGGTAGCAGCGCGATTTCACCAACCACGACGGCGTAGTTTGGATGCGGGAAATATCGGTAGGGCCCGGATGCGACCAGTGGCGCGCCCGGCAGCACGACGATTCGCGTGGTCCATCGCGGCCCGAGCGCGGCGAGGATCCACACCCGCAAGCCTTGCAGCAGCAGAAAACCCGCCAGCGCGGCCAGATTGACGTCCCGGTCGCGGCCCCAGATCCACAGCGCGGTCAGCCAGCCGGCGTGAACCAGGACAATGAGCGGGTAGTGATTGGCGCCGACCTCGACCGCGCCCCGTGCGAGAAGCCGCTCCGTGTTGCGACGTGACAGCACGAGCTCGCCGAGACGCTGCAGCGTGACCAGCGCGAGGATGACCGACGCGAAGCTCACGCCGCGTGCCTGAGCGCAACGCAGCTGAGCGTGAAGCCCGGCCCGAGCGCCGTGAGCAGCGAGCGCGGCGGCAATCCCTTGGCGCAGGCTCGTTCGAGAACAAAGAGAACCGTCGGGCCTGACATGTTGCCGCAAGCCGCGATGACGTCGCGTTCGTGATCGAGCGTGCCCTGATCGAGCGCGAGTGCCCGCTCCAGCGCGGCGATGACCTTGGCGCCGCCGGGATGGCAGAGGAAGCGGTCGATGTCATCGGCGGTCAGCTGCATCCGCGCCAGGATTTCGGCGACGGCTGGTCCAACATGGTCGCGGACGAAATCCGGAATGGTTCGCTGAAAGACCACGCCGAATCCTTCGGGATCGACCGTCCAGCCCATGATGTCGAGCGTATCCGGCCACAGCTTTTCGCCCGTCGCCTCGATCCGAGTCGCACCACCGTCCCCGGCACGCAGCACGATCGCGGCCGCGCCATCGCCGAACAGGCTGGCCGCAACGATATTTGCCTTGGTGAGCTCGTCGTGCCGGACCGCGAGCGTGCAGAGCTCGAGCGCAACCAGCAGCACGTTCGCTCCCGGCCGCGCTTCGGCCAGCCGCGCCGCGATCGACAGGCCGGACACGCCGCCCGCGCAGCCGAGGCCGAACACCGGCACGCGCGACACATCCGTCCGCAGACCGAGCTTGCCGGCGACGCGCGCCTCCAGCGTCGGCGTGGCTATCCCCGTCGAGCACACCGTGACCACGATATCGATGTCCCGGCCGGTCAGGTCGGCGCGCGCAATCGCCTTGCGGGCCACGTCGACGTACAGCGTCTCCGCGCCCTCGAGGAACGCCAGCGTTCGCTCCGGCCAGCCGCGCCGTTCGAGATACCATTCAATCGGCTTGACGCCGTAGCGATGCTGGATGCCGGTGTTGGCGAACAGACTGGAGAGCGTCTCGAATTCGGCATAGCGGTCGGCGAGGAGATTGCGCGCGGCCTGCAGGACCTGTCCCTGATGGAATAGATGCGGTGGAACCGCCGTCGCCAGGGAAACAAGCGCGGCCGTCTGCTTTATCTCGATCATCGTGGCTCCATTTCCCCCGCTCTTGGAACCGCGCGATGAGCAAAATATTTCAACACGCCTGCGACATAGCGCGGGGGCCGCATTCACTATAAATTGACCCGGCGGCGATATCCGCGCCGCCTCTTCGCAAATCAGGAAGCGGTGGCGCCCAGCCTGCGCATCACGCTCTTCACCAAGCCGAGCGGCGCCGGCGACAACGGGCCCTGCGGCGCGCGCGTGATGAAGGCGACCAGGACCAGCGCCAGGATCGCGAGCCAGAAGCACAGCCAGAAGCCGTCGATATAGGCGAGCGTGTTGGCCTCGCGCTGCACCAGCGCCGCCAGCGTGCCGACGGCGCGCCCGGTCGCCGTCCCAATGCCGTGGCCGGAAAATTCACCCGCCAGCCGCTTGAGCAGGTTCGCGACGTCGATATCGCCATTCTGGACGTGCTGTCCGAGATAGTTCGAATGGATCTGCTCGCGGACCCGCAGCCAGGTCCCCATCAGCGCGACGCCGATCTCGGCGCCGCCAAGGCGCATGATCTGGATATAGGCCGCGAACGCCGTCGCCCGCGACGGATCGGAATTCGACAGCGCCATGATGATGATCGGCAGCAGCGTGAACGCCTGCCCGATCGACGTGAGCAGGACGATGCCGACGAAATCCTCGCGCGCCCAGACATGGCTCAGCTGCGTGCCCCAGAGATTGGCGGCCGCGAACGCCGAGAAGCCGAGCACCACGACGATGCGCGGATCGAGGTGGCGCAGCAGCAGGATCGAGATCGGCACCAGCACGAACATCGGCAGCGCACCGTAGGTGAACAGCAGCACGCCCGACTGCTCCGGCCGCAGCGCGCCGACGGTGCCGAGGAAGTTCGGCACCAGCGACGAATTCGACAGGCTGGTCAGCGTGTACAGCAGGATGACGACCAGCGAGAGCCCGATATTGCGCGAGAACAGCACGTTGAAATGCGCCCAGGGCCGGCGCGCGATCATTTCGTTGATCATGAAGGCGACGATCAGCAGCCCGCCGCCGATCAAGAGCGCCATCACTGTGCCCGACGACAGCCAGTCCAACCGGTTGCCCTGATCGAGCCCGGCATAGACCATCGACACCCCGGCGCCGAGCAGCAGCATGCCGCCCCAATCGGCATGGTGCAGCAGGTCGCGATTGACGGGTTCTTTCGGAGTGCCGAGATACACCATCAGCCCCATCAGCGGCGCGATCACCACGCCCTGCCAGTACAGCCACTGCCAGCCGAGGTGCTCGACATAGAAACCGACCAGCGAGCTTGACGAGTCGAGCGCGAAGCCGACGCGGATCGAGTACATCGCGATCGCCGGCAGCCACCATCGGATCGGCAAATTGCGCAGGATGATCATCAGCGTCGACGGCACGAAGGTGCCGAGCAGCATGCCGTGGGCGATGCTGAGCGCGATCAGCGTCGTGTAGTCGCGCACGAACGGAATAGTCAGCGAGACCACGGCATAGACCAGGCTCGGAATGCCGAGCACCCGGCGCAGGCCGAACACGGTGGCAAGCCAGGCCACCGCAGGCGCGACGAAGATCTGCGAGCCGATGGCAGCCGTCGAGAGCCAGGCGCCCTCGTCGAAGCTGAGCGAGAACGCGCCGCGCAGATCGGGCAGGCCGACCGAGGTCAGTCGGCTGTCGAAATTCGCCAGGAACGCGCCGAGCAGCACGGCGACGACCGCGAACAGCGGATAGCGCGCGACGTCGCCGCGCGAGACCGGACCACGGTCGCGGTCGTCACTTTCCGCCATTGGCGACCGCCTCGCCGGTGTCGATCCGCGTGACGACCGACATGCCCGGCAGCAGGCGCTCGAGCAAGGGCTGGCCCTTGTCGAACTGGATCCGCACCGGAATGCGCTGCACCACCTTGGTGAAATTGCCGGTGGCGTTATCGGGCGGCAGCAGAGCGAATTGCGATCCGCTCGCCGGTGCGATGCGCTCGACGACGCCGCGCAGCTTCTGGCCGGCGAACGTATCCACGGTGACCTCGACCGGTTGGCCCGGCTTGACGTTGGTCAGCTGGGTCTCCTTGTAGTTGGCGATCACATAGACGTTCGGCAGCGGCACGACATTGATCAGATTGGCGCCGATGTTGACGTAGTCGCCCGGCTGCACCTGGCGCTCGCCGGTGACGCCGTCGAACGGCGCGACGATCTTGGTGTAGCCAAGCTTGAGCTTGGCCGATGCCAGCAGCGCCTTGGCGGCGTCGAGGTCGGCGGCACGCTGCTTCTTGGTACCTTGCAGGACCTCGAGTTGATGGCGCTGTGCCGCGATCACAGCGCGGCTGGCGCGCACGTCGGCCTCCGCCTTGGCGTAGGATGCGGTCGCCTGCTCGAGCCGCTGCCGCGTGCCGGCGTCGGTTTGCGACAGCGACTGCTGACGCTCTTCCTCCTGGCGTGCCAGGGTCTGCTGCGCCTCCGCGGACAGCCGCGCGGCTTCGGCCTGCGCGATGGTCGCATATTGCAGCTCGACCTGGTTGTTGAGGTTGTCGAGCACGGCCTGCGCACCGACCACGCCGGCCTCGGCCTGCGCCACCTGCGCCTGATAATCGGCCGGATCGATCTGCACCAAGAGATCGCCGGCCTTGACGCGCTGGAAATCGGAGACGGCGACGGTGAGCACCTCGCCGGACACGCGGCTGGAGAGCTGGGTCAATTCGGCGCGCACATAGGCATCATTGGTGGTCTGGATCGTGGCGCTGCCGACCCAGGCATCCCAGCGGCTGGTCGCCACCGCGACGAACACCAGCGCGACGAGCACGGCAAACAGCGGAATCGCGAAACGGCTCCAGAAGCCGCTTGCCGAAGGTTGCGGCTTGGCAGGTGCCGCAGCAGGCGCGGTCTGGCTGGCGGGTGACGGACGATCTTCAACCTGCTCTGCCACACCGCACTCCCTCAATCACGCACCGGAACAGCCGACGAACCTATCACGCGGACCGGCATCCACTTCGCTCGAAAACGCCCTGATAGCACATGACGACGATCATTGCCTCAGACGGTCTTTTCCGGCCACCGGCAGAGATCATTGATCAGACATACGTCGCAACGTGGACCGCGGGCGAGGCAGGTGTAGCGGCCATGCAGGATCAGCCAGTGATGGGCGTGCAGCATGAACTCGGTCGGGATCACCTTTTCCAATCCCAGCTCGACCTCGAGCGGGGTCTTGCCGGGCGCGAGGCCGGTGCGGTTGCCGACCCGAAACACATGGGTGTCGACCGCCATCGTGTGCTCGCCGAATGCCATGTTGAGCACGACATTCGCGGTCTTGCGCCCGGCGCCGGGCAACGATTCGATTTCAGCGCGCGTGCGCGGCACCTCGCCGCCGAATTCGGCGATCAGCTTCTGCGAGAGCGCGATGACGTTCTTCGCCTTGTTGCGATAGAGCCCGATGGTCTTGATGTAGTCGCGCACCCTGTCCTCGCCGAGCTCAAGCATCTTCTCAGGCGTGTCGGCGACCGCGAACAGCGCTCGCGTCGCCTTGTTGACGCCGGCGTCGGTCGCCTGCGCCGACAGCACCACCGCAACGAGCAGCGTGTAGGGATTGAGGTGCTCGAGTTCGCCCTTGGGTTCGGGATTGGCTTGGCGGAACCGGTCGAAAGCCTCGTAGACCTCCTCCGATGTCCATGGCTTCGGCTTTACCGTTCGCTTGGCGGCCGTCTTGGCCGCCTTCTTTGCCTCGCGTTTGGGCAGCAGCCTTGCCGCTTTCGCAGGCTTCTTCTTCGGAGCAGATCGAACGCTTGATGTGCTGGCGCGTTGAGAGCGGATGATTTTGGCCATGAACCGGATATACTGATACGCCATGACCGCAGGCAACGACTTTGATCCGGGCGAAGACCTCAGGGCCGATGACCTCGCGGATGATGCCGCTGAGGCCGAGCCCAAACTGTTCTCGGCATTGCTGACTCCGCACCGCTCGCTGAATCGCACCGGCTTTATCGTGCTGATGTCGTTCGTCACCGTGGTCAGCTTCATTGCCGGCGCGGTGTTCTGGTGGCTCGGCGCCTGGCCGATCTTCGGCTTTTTCGGCCTCGACGCGCTGGTGATCTATTGGGCGTTCAAGGTCAATTTCCGCACCGCCAAGGCGAGCGAGGAGATCACCGTCACGGCGTCGGAACTGAGGGTGCGCAGGATCAGCCATCGCGGCCATGTGGCGGAATGGGTGCTCAATCCGCTCTGGGTGCGGTTCGAGCAGATCTCGCATGAGGAGTTCGGCATCGAGCGGCTTTATCTGGTCTCCCGGGGCCGCCGGGTCAGCGTCGGCAGCTTCCTCGGCCCGGACGAAAAGGCCAGCTTCTCCAAGGCCTTGACGGCGGCGCTCAACGCCGCGAAACGCGGACCGACTTACAACCCCATCCACTAGTGTGCTGAATGCGAAGTTCGTGCGATTTCGCGGCGACCACTTTCACGAACTTCGCATTCATAAAGCACACTAGAATCAAAGGTTTGCTAGTGTCCTTATCGAATCCGAAGTTCGCTCCGAAGGTGCGGCAAATGATGCGAACTTCGGATTCGATAAGGACACTAGTCGAGCTTACTTTTGAGCATGATCTCGTCGGAAAACCGGTCCCCACTTTTCCGGATCATGCTTGTCAGAAATCGGGTGGTTTGGAGGCGCCATGGCTCCTAAATCAGACACCATGATGACACTCGCCATACACGACCAGCGCCTGGCCAAGCCGGGCCTCCAGAGCGCCGCGCTGCGCGACTATGACTCGGTTCGGCGCGCCATCGCGTTCATCTCGGAGCATTGGCGCACGCAGCCGACCATCGAAGCGATGGCCGATGCCGCCGCCGTCACCCCGGATGAATTGCACCATCTGTTCCGCCGCTGGGCCGGGCTGACGCCGAAGGCTTTCATGCAGGCGCTGACCCTGGACCACGCCAAGAACCTGCTGCGCGATTCCGCCAGCGTGCTCGATGCGGCACTCGACTCCGGCCTGTCAGGGCCGGGACGGCTGCACGACCTGTTCGTCACGCATGAGGCGATGTCGCCGGGCGAATGGAAGACCGGCGCCGGCGGCATGACGCTGCGCTACGGCTTCCATCCCTCGCCGTTCGGCACCGCGATCGTGATCGCGACGGATCGCGGGCTTGCGGGGCTTGCCTTCGCCGATCACGGCGACGAGCAGACCGCATTCGCCGACATGAAGCGGCGCTGGCCGAACGCGACCTATGTCGAGGACACCGACGGCACCACCGCGCTGGCGCAGCGCGTGTTCGATACAAGGATGTGGCGGGCGGACCAGCCGCTGCGCGTCGTCTTGATCGGCACCGACTTCGAGGTGCGGGTGTGGGAGACGCTGCTCAAGGTCCCGATGGGCCGCGCGGTCAGCTATTCCGACATCGCCTGCAAGATCAACAGCCCGAAAGCCTCGCGCGCGGTCGGCGCCGCGGTCGGCCGCAACCCGGTGTCGTTCGTGGTGCCCTGCCATCGCGCACTCGGCAAAAGCGGCGCGCTGACCGGCTATCACTGGGGCATCACCCGCAAGCAGGCGATGCTGGGCTGGGAAGCCGGCCAGGTGGGATTGCACTAACCTCTATCTCGTCATTCCGGGATGGTCCGAAGGACCAGACCACAGATGCGCAATTGCGCATCGGGGAATCTCGAGATTCCGGGTTCGATGCTGCGCATCGCCCCGGAATGACAACATCAAACCTCTACCCCGCGAGATCGACCTTGGACGCAACGGTGGAATCGGCATTGAGCCGATAGACCACCGGCGCGCCGGTGGCGAGTTCGCGCTTGAGGATCTGCTCCGGCGTCAGCTTCTCCAGCACCATGATCAGCGCGCGCAGCGAATTGCCGTGGGCGGCGATCAGCGTGCGCTGGCCGCGCAGCACGCCGGGCAGGATCTCCTGCACGTAGTAAGGCAGCGTGCGCGCCAGCGTATCCTTCAGGCTTTCACCGCCGGGCGGCGGCACGTCGTAGGAACGGCGCCAGATCAGAACCTGATCCTCGCCCCACTTCTTGCGGGCGTCGTCCTTGTTGAGGCCGGAGAGATCACCGTAATCGCGCTCGTTGAGCGCAAGGTTCTTCGTGGTCGGCAAGCCGGTCTGGCCGATCTGCTCCAGCATCAGCTTCAGCGTGTGCTGCGCACGAGTAAGATCGGAGGTGAACGCGACATCAAACGACAGGCCCTGCGCCTTCAGCTTGCGGCCGGCCTCGTTCGCTTCGTTGACGCCCTGCTCGGTGAGATCAGGGTCCTTCCACCCGGTGAACAGGTTCTTCAGATTCCAGTCGCTCTGACCGTGACGAACGAGCACAAGGAGACGATCACTCATTTCAGATTCCGTTTTCGCTTAGCTGGATTTCATTCCGTCGAGCGATGTCAGTCGCTCAACCCGAGGACGTCGGCCATCGAATACATGCCTGGCTTCTTGCCATGCGCCCACAGCGCTGCCTTCAGCGCGCCCTGCGCGAACAGCGCGCGATCCTCTGCATGGTGCGAGAGCGTGATGCGCTCGGAGGGGCCGGCAAAGATCACGCTGTGATCGCCGGCCGCGGTGCCGCCGCGCAACGAGGCAAAGCCGATATCGCCCGCGCGCCGCGCGCCGGTGAGACCATCGCGGCCGCGCGCCGAATGCTGATCGAGCGCGATCTTGCGTCCCGCGGCCGCGGCTTCGCCGAGCATCAAGGCGGTGCCCGACGGCGCATCGATCTTGGACTTGTGGTGCATCTCGAGAATTTCGATATCGAAGCTCTGGTCGAGCGATTGCGCGACGCGCTTGACCAGCGCGGCGAGCAGATTGACGCCGAGGCTCATATTGCCTGACTTCACCACGATGGCGCGATTGGTCACGCTGCGGATCACCGCATCGTCGGACGGCGACATCCCGGTGGTGCCGATGACGTGAACGAGGCCGCGCTCGGCCGCGATCGCGACGTTGGCGATGGTCGCGGCCGGCACGGTGAAATCCAAGATGCCGTCGGCGCCGGCCGACATCGACCACAGATCGGCCGACAGCTTGACGTCATTGGCGGGGAGGCCGGCGAGCACGCCGGCGTCCTTGTCGAGCAGTTCCGAGCCCGGCGCTTCCAGCGCGCCGACCAGCACCGCCCCCGGGGTTTCGGAAATCACCCGGGTCAGCGTGCGGCCCATCCGGCCGCCGGCTCCCGCAACGATCAAACGCATGTCAGCCATGGCTCACCTCTCCACGCGATATAGCGAGCCAAGGCTGTTCCGGCAACCGAACCGGCTACCCGATGTGCGGACTATGGGCTGTCGTGCCCCTCGATGATGATGAGGTCGGCGATCGAATGCGGTTGCCGCACCTTGATGTTGGCTTGGTATTCCGGCGATTGGTAGCAAGCGAGCGCGGTCGCGTAATCGGGGAATTCGATCACGACATTGCGGGAGCGGCTCTGGCCCTCCACGCCGGTGAACTTGCCACCGCGAACGATGAACTTGCCGCCGAATTTCTGGAAGATGGCGGGGTTGGCCGCCATGTAGGGCTTGTAGCCTTCCTCATTGTGAACGTCGACGCGTCCAATCCAGTATCCCTTCGCCATCTCTGTTCTCCCTCTTGTTGGTTCAGGCGAGCGCCTGGGCGATTTCGGCGTGAATGGCTTCGGCTGATGCCTTCGGGTCGGCGGCTTCCATCACCGGACGTCCGACCACGAGATAGTCGGCGCCGGCGGCAATGGCGCGAGCCGGGGTCATGATGCGCTTCTGGTCGCCGGTCGCCGAGCCTGCGGGGCGGATGCCAGGGGTCACCAGGTTCATCTGGTCGCCGACGATCTTGCGCAAGGCGGCGGCCTCCTCGGGCGAGCTGACGAGGCCGTCAACGCCAAGCGCCTGCGCCTGTTTGGCGCGCGCTTCGACGAGATCGGAGACGTTGAGGCGATAGCCCGCCGCATGCAGGTCGGCGTCGTCGTAGGAGGTCAGCACCGTCACCGCGAGGATCTTCAGGCCGGAGCCGGCGCGTGCCTCGACCGCCGCCTTCATGGTCTGCGGGTAGGCATGCACGGTGAGGAAGGTCGCGCCAAGCCCGGCGACGCTTTCGACCCCGCGCGCGACGGTGTTGCCGATGTCGTGCAGCTTCAGATCGAGGAAGACCTTCTTGCCGCTGCCTGCAAGCTGCTTCGCCAGGATGAGGCCGCCGGCATAACCGAGCTGATAGCCGATCTTGTAGAAGGTGACGGCATCGCCTAGCCTGTCGATCATCGCCTCGGCGCTGGCGACGGACGGCAGATCGAGCGCCACGATCAACCGGTCTCTTGGAGCGATCCTGGCTGGCTGCATGTCACCTCACATCATGCGTTGGGAATGGTCGATCAGCTGCCGCACCAGCGCCTGCATCGCGTCGATGTCGGCCTGGTGCTTCAGATGATCCATATCGTCATAGGCCTGCTCGGCAAATGACAGCGCGAGCTGGTTCGGGATCACGGTGGCGTGGCACGCCGTCAGGATCAGGCGAAGCGCAGCCAGCGCGCGGGTGCCGCCGAGCCGGTTGCCGGATGCGGCTGAAATCGCGAACGCGCGGCCGTGGAACACCTGACCTCGCACCTCATGCGGATCCTGCACGCGGCTCACCCAGTCGATCGTGTTCTTCACCAGCGCCGGCACCGAGGAATTGTATTCCGGCGTCACGATCAGCACGCCATGATGGACGCCGATCATCCGCTTCAGATTCACGGCATGCTGCGGCACGCCGGATTTCGCCTGCAGGTCGCCGTCATAGATCGGCAGCGGAAAATCGCCGAGCGAGATGCGGGTGACGTCGGCGCCGGATTGCGCCAGTTCGTGCGCCAGCACGGCAGCCAGCTTCGCATTGAGCGAGCCTGACCGAAGCGATCCGGGGATCACGAGGATTTTCAGCGCAGACATTTTGAAATCGCAGGTAAGGCGCACGCCCGGCGCGACGGCGCCGGGTGGTCAGCCCTTGCGATACACCCAGACCCGCGCGGGCGGAAGGTTCATCCAGATCCGCTCGGAGGCCTCTGTGGACACGCCCGGCAGCGACTTCGGGATCGGAGGCACCACCGAATAGGTGAACTGAATGAACGGCGCGCCGGGTGCGAGCGCCAGGAAAGCGTCACGGACGAGCCTCAGGCGGGTCAGCATCGGCTTGGTGACGAGCGGCAGGCCGGAGACCACGGCCGAGGCGGGAGATTTCATGACATCCCACAGCGTGTCGCGGAGCCTGTAGGCGTCGCCCTGGACCACCTTGGCCTGCGGATAGCGTTCGCGCAGCAAGGCGCAGAAGCCGGGATTGTATTCGACCAGGACGAGACGCTTCTGGTCGACGCCGTGCTCGATCAGCGCGTTGGTGATCGCC
Source organism: Bradyrhizobium sp. USDA 3315 (assembly GCF_054056795.1). NCBI lineage: Bacteria > Pseudomonadati > Pseudomonadota > Alphaproteobacteria > Hyphomicrobiales > Nitrobacteraceae > Bradyrhizobium > Bradyrhizobium sp. USDA 3315. The sequence continues at coordinate 1,954,032 of NZ_JBSRYP010000001.1, forward strand.
CCGGTGCCGGGCCCAAGTTCGACGACCGGCCCCTCGGCGTCGGGATCGACATATTGCGCCATGGTGCGGGCGAGCAGCCGTCCGGACGGCATCACCGCGCCCATATGCAGCGGCTTCTCCATCCATGAACGGAGAAATCGAACCTCGTCGTCGAGACGGAGGGGCTTCTTCGACGCACGCACGGACGATTGCAAAGGCATGTCGCTACCAGGCGGGGACCGCACAATCGAGCGGTTGTCAGAAAACAGTCACAAAGACGTATAGGTCGAAGTCGTTACGGTCAAGCATAACGACTGCGGCTAGACGGAGCGATTGCCAAAGAAGTCCTTGACCTTAGAGAAGAAACCCGCTGCTTCCGGCTGGGTTGCGCCGGACGACAGCTTTTCGAACTCCATCAGCAGTTCTTGCTGCTTCTTGGTCAGATTCTGCGGTGTTTCGACCACGACCTGGACATACATGTCGCCGGTCTGGCGCGAGCGGAGCACCGGCATACCCTTTGATGCGATGCGGAATCGCCGGCTGGACTGGGTGCCGGCCGGCACCTTCACCTTGGTCTTGCCCTTGTCGATGGTCGGCACCTCGAATTCGCCGCCGAGCGCTGCGGTCACCATCGAGATCGGCACGCGGCAGTGCAGGTCGGCGCCGTCGCGCTGGAAGAACTGGTGCGTGGTCAGCGACAGGAAGATGTAGAGGTCGCCGGGCGGTCCGCCGCGAACACCGGCCTCGCCTTCGCCGGCGAGACGAATGCGGGTGCCGTCCTCGACGCCCGGGGGAATGTTGACCGACAGCGTGCGCTCGCGCGTCACCCGGCCGGAACCGGCGCAGGAGGTGCAGGCATCCTCGATCATCTGGCCGCGGCCCTGACAGCCGGGACAGGTCCGCTCCAGCGTGAAGAAGCCCTGGGCCTGCCGGATACGGCCGGCGCCGCCGCAATGCGAGCAGGTCTTCGGCTTGGTACCGGCCTTGGCGCCGGTGCCCGAGCAGGATTCGCAGGTGACCGAGACCGGGATCTCGATCTGCGCGGTCTTGCCCTGGAAGGCCTCCTCAAGCGTGATCTCCATGTTGTAGCGCAGGTCGGCGCCGCGCTCGCGGCCGCCGCCGCGGCGCTGCCCGGCCATGCCGAACAGGTCTTCGAAAATGTCGGAGAAGGATGAGGCGAAGCCGGCGCCGAAGCCGGGGCCGCCACCGCCCATGCCCTGCTCGAAAGCGGCATGGCCGAAGCGGTCATAGGCGGCGCGCTTGTCGCCGTCCTTCAGCACCTCATAGGCTTCGTTGATTTCCTTGAACCGGACTTCGCTGGTGGCGTCGCCCGGATTCTTGTCCGGATGCCATTTCATCGCGAGCTTGCGGAAAGCCGATTTCAGCTTAGTCTCGTCCGCGTTCCGCTCAACCTCGAGGGTCTCGTAGTAGCAGCGCTTGGTGGACATCCTTCAATTCCGTCCGAAGTTCATCGCGATCGCCAAAGATTGCGTAAAGGATTGCGCCTGTCTGGAAGATGCAGCGATCGCCTTAAAGAAAAATGACCCCCACTCCTCCGAGACGCGGCGCGTGCTCATTGGTGTGAGGGTCATGATCGCAAATCCGCTTAAGCAGACTTCTTGCTGTTCTTGTCGTCGTCGACCTCGGTGAACTCCGCGTCGACCACGTCATCCTTAGCAGCGTCCTTGGCCGCATCGGCCTCGGCCTGCTGCTTGTACATGGCCTCGCCGAGCTTCATCGAAGCCTGCGCCAGCGTGTTGGTCTTGGCCTTGATCGCCTCGGCGTCGTCGCCCTTCAGCGCTTCCTTGAGGTCGCTGACCGCGTCTTCGATCGCGCGGCGCTCGGTGTCGGCGATCTTCGAACCGTGTTCGGCCAGAGCCTTCTCGGTCGAGTGAACCAGGCCGTCGGCATGGTTCTTGGCGTCGACAGCCTCGCGGCGCTTCTTGTCCTCGGCGGCATTGACCTCGGCGTCCTTGACCATCTTGTCGATGTCGGCCTCGGACAGACCGCCGGATGCCTGGATCCGGATCTGCTGTTCCTTGCCGGTCGCCTTGTCCTTGGCCGAGACGTTGACGATGCCGTTGGCGTCGATGTCGAAGGTCACCTCGATCTGCGGCATGCCGCGCGGAGCCGGCGGAATACCCATCAGGTCGAACTGGCCGAGCATCTTGTTGTCGGCCGCCATTTCACGCTCGCCCTGGAAGACCCGGATGGTGACGGCGCCCTGATTGTCTTCGGCGGTCGAGAACACCTGGCTCTTCTTGGTCGGGATCGTGGTGTTGCGGTCGATGATGCGGGTGAACACGCCGCCCAGCGTCTCGATGCCCAGCGACAGCGGGGTCACGTCGAGCAGCAGCACGTCCTTGACATCGCCCTGCAGCACGCCGGCCTGGATCGCAGCGCCGATCGCGACGACCTCGTCGGGATTGACGCCCTTGTGCGGCTCCTTGCCGAAGAACTGCTTCACGACTTCCTGGATCTTCGGCATGCGGGTCATGCCGCCGACCAGCACCACTTCGCCGATCTCGCCGGCGGTCAGGCCGGCATCCTTCAGCGCCTTGCGGCATGGCTCGATGGTCTTCTCGACGAGATCGGCCACCAGCGCCTCGAACTTGGCGCGGGTCAGCTTCATCGTCAGATGCTTCGGACCGGTCTGGTCAGCCGTGATGAACGGCAGGTTGATTTCGGTCTGCGTGGTCGACGACAGCTCGATCTTGGCCTTCTCCGCAGCTTCCTTCAGGCGCTGCAGGGCGAGCTTGTCGTTGCGCAGGTTGATGCCCTGCTCCTTCTGGAATTCGTCGGCGAGATAGCCGACCAGGCGCATGTCGAAATCTTCACCGCCGAGGAAGGTGTCGCCGTTGGTCGACTTCACCTCGAACACGCCGTCGCCGATCTCGAGGATCGAGACGTCGAAGGTGCCGCCGCCGAGGTCGTACACGGCGATCGTGCCGGACTTCGACTTGTCGAGACCGTAGGCGAGCGCGGCAGCCGTCGGCTCGTTGATGATGCGCAGCACTTCGAGGCCGGCGATCTTGCCGGCGTCCTTGGTGGCCTGACGCTGCGCGTCGTTGAAATAGGCGGGAACCGTGATGACGGCCTGCTCGACCTTCTGGCCGAGATGCGCCTCAGCGGTCTCCTTCATCTTCTGCAGAATGAAGGCCGAGACCTGCGAGGGCGAATAGGTCTTGCCATCGGCTTCGACCCAGGCGTCGCCGTTCGATGCCTTGACGATCTTGTAGGGAACGAGCTTCTTGTCCTTCTCGACCATCGGGTCGTCATAGCGGCGGCCAATGAGGCGCTTCACCGCAAAGAACGTACGCTCGGGATTGGTCACCGCCTGGCGCTTCGCCGGCTGGCCGACGAGGCGCTCGCCATCGTCAGTGAAAGCAACGATCGACGGCGTCGTTCGCATGCCCTCGGCATTCTCGATCACCTTGGCGTTCTTGCCATCCATTACGGCGACGCACGAATTCGTGGTGCCGAGGTCGATCCCAATGACCTTACCCATGGTTTTGATATCCTCTTTGCTACGGCAGGTTGGTTGGGCCCTGACGGCGCTCCGTACCGAACCCCCAGACGTTCACATACTCGCGATATTGCGACGGTGAGCCTGATATAGGAGAGAGGGTCCTGCCCGCAAGGACTGGACGCAACGTTGAGGCCTGAAAAGACTGACGTTTGAAAGATTGTGTCAGCCCGGCTGCAGCGCCGGTTCAAGCCCGATCCAAGTTAACAAATCGGCAATGATGCGGCACGCCGTCGACCGCGAACATCCGCCACGAGACGTCCGCGCTGTTGAGTGAACACTCACAAACGTCGTATGCGGAAGCGGGCGCAGGCCGAGGGCGCGCTGTTTGGCCGCTGGTGGCCGATCGTCGGAAACGTCGGGAAACTGGAAAGTGCCAGCCAATCGGGACGAAAAGCCCATGGAATCGGGCCTGCAGGCCCGGAGCGCGGCTTTGGCGGCCTGTTGCAGGGTCATCAAAACCGCTAAAAGCGGTCCGACTGAAAGAGGCCATCCAGCCCTGCACCGGCCCCGTTGCGCGGCCACCAAGCAAAACCGGTAGATCCCCCATGACGCCTTTTCGACTTCTCGTTGCGGTTGCCTTGCTGCTTGCCGCCACCTGTCGTGGCTTTGCCGCCGACGTGGTGTTTCCGCCGGGCGCGCATGTCGGGATGAAGCCGCTGGTGGGCCTCAACCGCGCCAAGTCGTTCATCGGCTTCGAGACCGAGGACCAGGGCGTGAAGGTCTTGATCGCCGATCTGCCCGCGGACGCCTACAACGAGGTCGTGAGCGCCTTCAAGGCCAACCCGGCCGGTAGCGGAAACATCAAGCCGGAGAGCCTCGAGACGCCGGCGGGCCTCGCCTATTACACCGTGGAGAGCGCGCGTGACGGCACCACCAATGTGCGGCGCTATTCCATGATCCTGCCGGGACCGACCTTCTCCGGCTATGTCGCGGTGCAGGTGCCGGAGAACGCGAGCAAGATCTACACCGACGACGCCGTGCGGCAGATGTTCGCCACCGCCCAGATCCGCAACGAGGTGCCGGTCGACGAGCAGCTCGGCATGATGCCGTTCAAGGTCACCGAGCTCAGCAGCTTCAAGAATGTCCGCATGCTAGCGCCGGGCGCGGCGCTGCTGATGGCCGACGGCGACGACAAGGGCCTTGAGACCAAGCCCTTCATGCTGCTTGGCATCATCGGCTCGGCCCCGGCCACACCGGATGATCGCGGCCGCTTCGCCCAGCAGATCGCCACCACGATCCCCGGCGTGCGCGACGGGCGGATCACGATGTCCGAACCGATCCGGATCGACGGCCAGCCCGGCTTCGAGACGCGCATCGACGCCGTCAGCGGCAAGGACAATACCCCGGTGACCATCGTGCAGTGGCTGCGGTTCGGCGCGCAGACATCGATGCGCATCATCGGCAGCTCCCCGCGCACCGATTGGGAGAAGGCCTTCCCGCGCTTCCGCGCGGTGCGCGACGGCATCCAGCCGCGCGGCTGACAGGCCCGCCGAAAAATCGGACTTTCGCAGCTCCACGAACGGAACTAGCCTCCTCGCACGGTTATCAGAGCGATGAGGGGCGCGATGTTGGGTCGACGACAGGTCGTTGCAGGGCTCGGTACGCTGGCGCTCGCGGCGCTGGTTCCAAAACACCTCTGGGCGGCTGCGATCAAGCCCGACGACGGCTCCGCGCTGCTCGTGATCGACGTCCAGAACTGCTTCCTGCCCGGCGGCAGCCTCGCCGTGAAGGACGGCGAGCAGGTGGTGCCGGTGATCAACAAGATCGCCAAGAGCTTTGCCAATGTGGTGATGACGCAGGACTGGCATACGCCCGGACACATCTCCTTTGCCTCGACCCATTCCGGCAAGAAGCCGTTCGAGATCGTCGACCTTGCCTATGGCAAGCAGGTGCTGTGGCCCGACCACTGCGTCCAGGGTACCGACAGCGCCTCGCTGTCGAAGGAACTCGCGATCCCGCAGGCCGAGCTGATCATCCGCAAGGGTTTTCACAAGGACGTCGACAGCTACTCCGCCTTCACCGAGGCCGACGGCAAGACCACCACCGGGCTCGCCGCCTATCTGAAGGCGCGAAACGTCGAGCGGGTTTTCGTGGCCGGGCTCGCCACCGATTTCTGCGTGGCATGGACCGCGCTCGATGCGCGCAAGGCCGGCTTCGAGACCTATGTGGTGGAAGATGCGTGCCGCGGCATCGACACCCAGGGATCGCTCGCCAAGGCCTGGGACGACATGGCCAAGGCCGGCGTCAAGCGCATCCAGTCCTCGGATATCGCGTAAGACGCAGCCTCGCGAGATTCGCATGGCCGAGCCTGCGTCACCTCATGCATTCGATCTCGCGCAGCGCCTGCCGTCGCCGCGCATGGCTGGCCTGATCGTCCGGATCACCGGTTATCGCGAGACCGCAACGGGCCGGTTCGCGCAGCGGCAGACCGCGCCGGTGATCGTCCCGCTGATCATCAGTTTCGGCTCGCCGTTCCTGATCGCGCTGTCGCGCGAGCCCGGTGCGGCCGACCGTCAGCTCAGCTTCGCCGCCGGCCTGCATGCCGGGCCTGTCTACATCGAGTCCGACGGCCACGCTGCCTGCGTGCAGGTCGATTTCACCCCGCTCGGCGCCTACGGCTTCTTCGGCGGCGCCGTGACCGACCTGGTCGGGCGCATGGTCGATATCGACGATGTGCTCGGCCATGACGGCCGTCGTCTGCGCGAGCAACTCGGCGCCGTGACCTGCTGGCAGCGCCGCTTCGACCTGATCGAGGCGTTCGTGCTGCGCCGCGCCGGCCACATGCCGTCTCCCGAAGTCACGTTCGCCTATCGAAAACTGGCGCGTTCGGCCGGCGCTATCAGCATCACGGCATTGGCCGACGAGATCGGCTGGAGCCGCAAGCATCTGGCTGGCCGGTTTCGGTCCGAACTCGGCCTCGCCCCCAAATCGCTGGCGCGCATGATGCGGTTTCACCGGGCGAGCCGGCTGGCGCAAAGCGGCGCAGCGCTTGGCTGGGCGGGGATCGCGGCGGAAAGCGGCTATGCCGACCAGGCCCATCTCGCCCGCGAGTTCGTCGAATTCGCAGGCGAACCGCCAACCGCCTGGGCGCGCCGCCGGGCGCTGACCGACCGCCGGCTGGTTCACGCCGGCGATGGGCTGGCGGACTGGTAACAAACCTTCAAGCCGACGCCGCGTTGCCTCGTGCAGGATGGCGCCGTCAGCCAAGGAGGTGAGCGACCATGACGCACGACATCGAACCGCCCCGCATCTACCCGACCCTGCGCTGCAAGGACGCCGAGGCGATGACCAATTGGCTCACGACGGTGCTTGGGTTCACCGAACACGTCGTCTACCGCGATGGCGGCGTGATCCATCACGCCGAGCTCGCCTATGGTTCCTCGATGCTGATGCTGGGCCAGAGCCGCGACGACGCATATGGCAGGCTGGTCGGCGACCTCGACAACCGCCGCACCGACTCGATCTATATCGCGGTCGACGATCCCGACGCGCTGCACGCGAAGGTCAAGGCTGCCGGCGCCAAGATCGAGATGGAACTGCGCGATACCGACTATGGCAGCCGCGACTTCGCCTGCCGCGATCCGGAAGGAAATCTCTGGAGCTTCGGCACCTATTGGCCGAAGGCACACGAGAAGCCGCGACCGTGAGCCCGCGCAATCCGCGAGCTCACAAACGCGCAGCCGGGATCGGGATGGATCAGGCGGTGATGTCGGCGGTCGGGGCGGCCTTGGCGCCGCCCTTGGAGACGCCGACCAGTGCCGGGCGCAGGATGCGCTCGCCGATCATGTAACCGGCCTGCACGACCTGCACCACGGTGCCCGACGGCACCGACGGATCAGGCACCTCGAACATCGCCTGCTGGAAGTTCGGATCGAACTTCTCGCCGATCGGGTCGAACTTCTTGACGCCGTTCTTCTCCAGCGCGTTGAGCAGCGAACGTTCGGTCAGCTCGACGCCTTCGATCAGCGCCTTCAGGCCGGGATCGGCGGCTTCCTTGGTCTCGGCTGGCACCGCATCGAGCGCGCGCTGCAGGTTGTCGGCGATATCGAGCACGTCGCGGGCAAAGCCGGTGATGCCGTAGGCCTTGGCGTCGGCGACCTCGCGGCGGGTGCGCTGGCGGAGATTCTCCATCTCGGCCAGCGTGCGCAGCGTCCGGTCGCGCGCCTCGGCGAGTTCCTTGGTCAGCGCCTCCGCCGATCCGGCCTCGGGCTCGTCAGGCATGATGTAGGGTTTCGAGACCACGGGCTCACCCGTCGGCGCCGAATTCTCGGTGTTGTCATTGGCCCGGTTCGGATCGGTCATGGCTTGCCTTCTCGAAAACTCGCGTCGGTTCAAATCTTGGGGATTGCTTGCCGGGATATCGTGCTTTGGGCGGCGAAAATCAAGCGCAACATACCGGTCTCGGGAACTGGGATCTCCGGCTTGGGTGAAGAAAACCCGTCAAATGAAAGCGAAATCGCCCTCCGGTCAGCCGCCCAGCATCTTGCTGACGATGCGCGCGGCATAATCGACGGTCGGGATCACCCGCGCATAGTTCAGCCGCGTCGGTCCGATCACGCCGAGGACGCCCACGATCCGCCCCTGGGCGTCGCCGTAGGGCGCGATGATGGTCGAGGAACCCGACAGCGAGAACAGCTTGTTCTCCGAGCCGATGAAGATCCGCACGCCCTCGCCGCGTTCGGCGCGGCCGAGCAGATCGATCACGCCGCGCTTGGTTTCGAGATCGTCGAACAGCGATTTGATGCGCTCGAGATCGTCGAGCGCATGCAGATCCTCGAGCAGATTGGCGTGACCGCGCACGATCAGCTGGCGGTCCTCGCTCTCGCCGCCGGACCAGCTCGCGATGCCCGCCGCGACCACCTTTTGCGTGAGCTGATCGAGCTCGGCGCGGTTTTGCGTCAATGCCGTCTCGAGCTCGAGCCGCGCTTCGGCCAGCGTGCGGCCACGGATCCGCGCATTGAGGAAGTTGGTCGCTTCGGTCAGGGCCGAGGATGGAACACCCGGCGGCAGCGCCAGGACGCGGTTTTCGACCTGGCCGTCTTCGCCGACCAGCACGACCAGCGCCTTCTCCGGCTCCAGCCGCACGAACTCGATGTGCTTCAGCCGCGCATTCGACTTTTGCGTCAGCACCACCGCCGCGGCACGGGTCAGCCCCGACAGCCGCGTCAAGGCTTCGCCAAGCGCGGCCTCGACGGATTGCGCGCGGCCGACGGCAGCGAGCTGGGTCTGGATCGACTGACGCTCGGCCTCGGTGAGGTCGCCGACCTGCATCAGCGCATCGACGAAGAAGCGCAGCCCGAGTTCGGTCGGTAACCGGCCGGCGGAGGTATGCGGCGCATAGATCAGGCCGAGCTGCTCGAGATCCGACATCACATTGCGGACCGAGGCCGGCGACAGCGGTAATGCGATCAGGCGCGAGATGTTGCGCGAACCGACCGGCTCGCCGGTCGCGAGATAGCTTTCGACGATTTGACGAAAAATGTCGCGCGAACGCTCGTTGAGCTGGGCGAGCCCGGCATGCGGCGCGATCAGGCCAATCGGATCGTGGTGAGTCACACTCTAGTCCCTCACAATTACTGCATAATTTGTCGATCCGGGAGGCCGATGACAAGCATGCATTCGGTCCCCTCGTACCGGACCCTGCCGGGGCCGAAAACCCTTGCCGCTGCCCCTTCCCGCTCCTACAAGCACGGCCAGCCAATTTTCTCGGATTTCTGGAGGATTTCATGCGGCCAAGCCGCCGTGCACCCGATGAACTGCGTCCCGTGTCGCTGGAACGCGGCGTCGTCAAATATGCCGAGGGTTCCTGCATGGTGAAGTTCGGCGACACCCATGTGCTGGTGACCGCCACGCTGGAAGAGCGGTTGCCGCCGTGGCTGAAGGGCCAGGGCCGCGGCTGGGTCACCGCCGAATACGGCATGCTGCCGCGTGCCACCCTGGAACGCACCCGCCGCGAGGCCTCGGCCGGCAAGCAGGGCGGCCGGACGGTCGAGATTCAGCGGCTGATCGGCCGCTCGCTGCGCGCAGCCGTCGATCTCGAGGCACTCGGCGAGCGCCAGATCACGGTCGATTGCGACGTCATCCAGGCCGACGGCGGCACCCGCACCGCCTCGATCACCGGTGCCTGGGTGGCGCTGGCCGACTGCATCAACTGGATGAAGACCCGCAACATGCTGAAGACCAATGTGTTGCGCGACAATGTGGCGGCGATCTCCTGTGGCATCTACCAGGGCACGCCGGTGCTCGATCTCGACTATGCCGAGGATTCCGAAGCCGACACCGACGCCAATTTCGTCATGACCGGGGACGGCCGGATCATCGAGGTGCAGGGCACCGCCGAGAAGACGCCGTTCTCGGAAGGTGAATTCCTGGCGCTGATGGCGCTGGCGCGCAAAGGTGTCGCGCGTCTGGTCGACTTGCAAAAGATCGCGGTGGCGTAGTCAGATTGGTCATGCACCGCCGAATCACCGGAAGGCTCGTCATCGCCACCCATAATCCCGGCAAGCTTGCCGAGATGCGGGAACTGCTGGCGCCGCATGGCGTGGAGGTGGTGTCGGCCGGCGAGCTCGACCTCGCCGAGCCCGAGGAGACCGGCGACAATTTTCGCGCCAACGCGGCGATCAAGGCGATCGCGGCAGCGAAGGCGGCCGGACTGCCAGCCTTCGCCGACGATTCCGGCCTCGTGGTCGACGCGCTCGACGGCGCGCCCGGGATCTACTCGGCGCGCTGGGCCGGCGAGGGCAAGGATTTCATGGCGGCGATGACGCGGATCGAGCGGCTGCTGCAGGAGCGCGGCGCCACCGCACCGGACCGGCGCAAGGCACACTTCGTGTCGGCGTTGTGCGTGGCCTGGCCCGACGATCATCTCGAGGAGGTCGAGGCGCGCGTCGATGGGACCCTGGTCTGGCCGCCGCGTGGCACTGCCGGCTTCGGCTACGATCCGGCCTTCCTGCCCGACGGCTACACGCGGACCTTCGGCGAGATGACCAGCATCGAGAAGCACGGCCTGCCGCCGCTCGGGCTCGGCCTGTCGCATCGCGCCCGCGCCTTCGTGAAGCTCGCGGAGATCTGCCTTGAGCCACGCTGACCGAGAAGCCTTCGGCGTCTACGTGCACTGGCCGTTCTGCCTGTCGAAATGCCCGTATTGTGATTTCAACAGCCACGTGCGGCATGCGCCGGTCGACGAGGAGCGTTTCGTGCGCGCGTTCGCCCGCGAGATCGAGACGACAGCCGCGCGCGTGCCGGGGCGGCAGGTGTCGTCGATCTTCCTCGGCGGCGGCACGCCGTCGTTGATGCAGCCGCAGACCGTCGGTGCCGTGCTTGATGCGATCGGCAAGCACTGGCAGGTCTCGCGCGACGTCGAGGTCACGCTCGAGGCCAATCCGACCAGCGTCGAGGCGACGCGCTTTCGCGGCTATCGCGCAGCCGGCGTCAACCGCGTCTCGCTCGGCGTGCAGGCGCTCGATGACGCCTCGCTGAAGGCATTGGGCCGCCTGCACACCGCGCGCGAGGCGCTCGACGCGGTCGCGATCGCGCGCTCTGCGTTCGACCGTTACTCGTTCGATCTGATCTATGCCCGCCCCGACCAGACGCCGCGGATGTGGGCCGATGAACTGAAGCAGGCGATCTCGGAAGCGGCCGAGCATCTGTCGCTGTACCAGCTCACGATCGAGGAAGGCACGCCGTTCTTCGGGCTGCATGCCGCCGGCAAATTGCAGACGCCGGATGAGGCGACCGCGCGCGCGCTCTACGACGTGACGCAGGAGGTCTGCGCCCGCGAGGGATTGCCGGCCTATGAGATCTCCAATCACGCCCGCGCCGGCGCGGAGTGCAAGCACAATCTCGTCTACTGGCGCGGTGAGGAATATGCCGGCATCGGCCCCGGCGCACATGGAAGGCTCGACATCGATGGCGTCAGGCACGCGACCGCAACCGAGCGGCGCCCCGAGGCGTGGCTGTTGAACGTCGAGGAGCGCGGTCACGGCGTCGTCAGCGATGACAGCCTCAACAGCGAAGAACGCGCCGACGAGTTTCTGCTGATGGGGCTGCGGCTCGCCGAGGGCATCGATCCCAAGCGCTATGCGAAGCTCTCCGGCCGCCAGCTCGACCCGCACCGGATCGCGATGCTGCGCGAGGAAGGCGCGATCGCCGTCGACGCCGACGGACGGCTCCGCGTGACCAAGTCGGGATTCCCGGTGCTCGACGCGGTCGTTGCGGATCTCGCCGCCTAGGTGCACGCTGCCAAAATATCGAAAACAACCCCATGCAAAGGAGCTGGCGGGTGCCGGCGCTCGACGAGGCAGCTTGACCGCCCGACGAAAATCAAGCGCCAAAACTCTTCGGCGAGCCTGCGACCGGCGTGCTGCCGCCTGAGGCCACCTTCATGACCGCAAGGCCGCGTTCATTGGTGCCGTCGGAGCGGAAGCGGAACAGACCGTCGATACCGGCAAAGCCGGACGGATTGGTCAACGTCTCCGGCGCAAAGCGTTGCGCCCCTTGCGTGCGCGCGAGCGCCGCCATCAGCGCCACCGCATCATAGGCAAGCGTCGCGGTGCGCACCGGCTCGCCGCCATATTTGGTGCGGTAGCGGCCGGCGAAGCTGCGGAAGCCGGACGGATCGGGCGCGGCGTAGAGGCCGCCCTGCAAGGCGGGGCTCGCGAACACCCGCGGATTGTCCCACAGCCCGGTGCCGAGCAGCTGGATGTTGCGCAGATTGGCGCCGGCTGCGGTCAAGGCATCGGCGGTCGCGACCACCGAATCACCATCGTCGGCGATCAGCAGCGCATCGGCCTGGCCGAGCGCCTGCGCCACAGTTCGCGCCGGCGTCGCGCGATCGGCGCCATATTTCTCGAATGCGACGACGCGGCCGTTCTTGCGGCCGACCGCCTGCTTGAAGGCGGCCTCGACCACGTTGCCGTAGGCGTTGTCCGGCACCATCGCGGCGAACGAGCGCTTTCCGATCCCCGCCGAGTAGTCGACGATGCGATTGATGTCGGACTCCGGCAGGAAGCTCAGCAGATAGACGCCGCGCCCGGCCACACTCGAATCGGTGGAGAACGCGATCACCGAGGTTCCGCGCGGCCGCGTCAGTTGCGCGACGGCGGGCACCGAGCCTGCGAACAGCGGTCCCAGAATGATCTCGGCGCCTTCGGACAGTGCCTGCTGGGCACCCTGCGATGCGCCCTGCGGGCTGCCGCCATCGTCCTTGATCAGGAGCTGGATGTTCGGGTTCTGAAACTCTGCCAGCGCCATTTCGGCCGCGTTCCGCATCGACTGGGCGGCAAGCCCGGCATTGCCGGACGCCGACAGCGGCAGGATCAGCCCGATCTTGACCTGCCCGGTGCCGACCGCCTGCGGCTGCTGCTGCGGCCCGGCAGGACCAGCTTCCGGGTTGCTGCTGGAAAATTGGCTCAAGCTCTGCTGGATGCCGGAGCAGGCCGTCAGCAGCGGCGCGCCCACGATGAGGCCGAGCGCGGTCCGCCGGGTGGCGCCCGACGGCGGGGATTTGCGGTGATGCGGGCCTTCCATCGTCTCTCTTCTCTTGGCCGACCGTGATCAGCCAGGACTCCATCCAGCTCTGATGAGGCGGGTGGATTCAGGCATATTCTCGGCGAATAGTTAACTAAAACAAAAGGATTATGGCCCCGCGGCGCCCTTGCCGCGGCCTCCATTTCCCCCGTCAGCCAGCGTTCCGTCACCGCCGTTTGCGGATGTGGCGCAAGCGCCGCCATCCCTCTAGATTGGCATTATGCGCGCAAAAGCCAGTTCCCTCCACAGTTCGGATGCCACGACAGGCGCTGCGGCCAGAACATTTTCGATCGGCGGCCAGCAATTGGCCGCGCCAAGGGCAGCACCCGGGCTCCATCTGGTCGCGACCCCGATCGGAAATCTCGCCGACATCACCCTGCGCGCGCTGGAAACGCTGGCCGGTGTCGACGTCATCGCCTGCGAGGACACGAGGATTACCCGGCGGCTGACCGAGCGTTATGCGATCGCCGCGGAGCTTGCGCTCTACCACGAGCACAACGCGGCCCAGGCCCGTCCAAAAATCCTAGAGCGGCTGGCGCAGGGCGCCGCGATCGCGCTGGTTTCCGACGCCGGCACGCCACTGATCTCCGATCCCGGCTTCAAGCTGGTGCGCGACGTCTGCGCCGCCGGGCATGCCGTCATCGCGGTGCCGGGGCCATCATCGGTGCTGACGGCGCTGTCGGTCGCGGCATTGCCGACCGACCGGTTTTTCTTCGAGGGATTTTTGCCCGCCAAGGAGCACGCGCGCCGCGCCCGGCTCAACGAGCTGGCGAGGGTCGATTCGACGCTCGTGATGTTCGAATCGGGCAATCGCGTACAGGACACGCTGCGCGATCTCGCCACGATCATGGCCGGCCGCGATGCCGCGATCTGCCGCGAGCTGACCAAGCTGCACGAGGAGATCACGCGCGCGCCGGTCGCCGCGCTGGCGGCAGGCGCGGACGCGCTGGAAACACGCGGCGAGTTCGTGCTGGTCATCGGACCGCCGGCCGATGATGCCGGGGTGATGGACCAGGATACGCTCGACGATCTGCTGCGGGCGCAACTCGGCCGCGGCAGCGTCAAGGATGCGGTCGCCCATGCGGTCGAACTGTCGGGCCGGCCGCGCCGCGAGGTCTATGCCCGTGCCCTCGAGCTTGCGAAGACCATCGGGGACGGCAATGGCGAAGACTGACAGCGCCTCGCCCGAGCGCGTCGCGGCGTTCCGGACCGGCATCTCGGCGGAGAGCCGCGCCGCAGCGCTTCTGATCGCCAAGGGCTATCGCATCCTGGCACGACGCTTCCGCACCCCCTTTGGCGAGATCGACCTGGTGGTGCGCCGGCGCAATCTGCTGGCCTTCGTCGAGGTCAAGGCCCGGGCCAGCCTCGACGACGCCGCCTATGCGGTGACGCCGCGGCAGCAGCTGCGCATCATCAATGCCGCCCAGGCCTGGCTGATGGCGCATCCCGAACATGCCGAATTCGAGCTCAGATTCGACGCCGTGCTGATTGCGCCGAAGAGCCTGCCGCGCCATTTGTTAGCGGCATTCGATGCAAGCCCTTAACGTTATCCTCAGACCTCGCGGAACATGCCTATGAAATTGAAGATCGCCGTCCAGATGGATCCCATCGCGCGCATCAATATTCGCGGCGATTCGACCTTTGCGCTGCTGCTCGAGGCGCAAAAGCGCGGCCACGGCATTTCCTACTACACGCCCGACAAGCTGTCGCTGCGCGGCGAGGAGCTGGTGGCGCCGGTGCAGCCTCTCACCGTGCGCGACGAGGTCGGCAATCACTTCACGCTGGGCGAGCCGAAGCGCGAGCCGCTCAACGGCTTCGACGTCGTGCTGCTGCGGCAAGATCCGCCGTTCGACCTCGCCTACATCACCTCGACCCATTTCCTCGAGCGCATCCATCCGAAGACCTTGGTCGTCAACGACCCGGCCAGCGTGCGCAACGCGCCGGAAAAGCTGTTCGTGATGAATTTCCCGCAGCTGATGCCGCCGACCCTGATCTCGCGCGATCTCGACGAGATCAACGCATTCCGCGACCAGCATGGCGCCGTCGTCATGAAGCCGTTGCACGGCCATGGCGGCGCCGCCGTCTTCCGCGTAATGCCGCAGGATATGAACTTCGGCTCGCTGTTCGACATGTTCTCCGTCACGTTCAAGGAGCCCTGGGTGATCCAGCGCTTCCTCCCCGAGGTGAAGCACGGCGACAAGCGCATCATCCTGGTCGACGGCGAGTTCGCCGGCGCCGTCAACCGCGTGCCGGCGGCGGACGATCTGCGCTCCAACATGGTCCGTGGCGGCGCGGCCACGGCGACCGAGCTCTCCGATCGCGAGCGCGAAATCTGCGCCACGCTCGGACCTGCGCTGCGCGAACGCGGCCTGCTGTTTGTCGGCATCGACGTGATCGACGGCAACCTCACCGAGATCAACGTCACCTCGCCGACCGGCATCCGCGCAATCCAGCGGCTCAATGGCCCCGACGTCGCGGCGATGATCTGGGATGCCATCGAGAAGAAGCGCGCCGCGAAATAATCCTCCCTTGTGCGCCGCACAGCTGGCTGAAATTTAGCCAGCGTTCGATCACGCATGCGTTCTCCTTATTCTTCTTGCCAGCTTGCGCAGGCGAGGGCAGCATCCTCTCGCCTGCGTCAGGTCAAGCGGCGGGTCAACGCGCGGGCAACAACGCGAAAATCTTATAAAAATTCTGGAGGAAGACGTTATGACGCTCAATGTCTCACGACGATCCTTGCTCGCGCTCGGTGCCGGTCTCGGCGCCAGCACCCTGCTCGGGGGCACCGCACAGGCACGCGCGCCGAAGCTCGGCACGCAGACACCCTACTGGCACCGCTTCATGCTCGGCGAAGCCGAAGTGACCGTCGTATCCGACGGGCCGCTTCCGCTCGGCGATCCCTCCGGCACTTTCACCGGTGTGCCGAAGGAGGAGGTGAAGAAGATGCTCTCCGACAACTTCCTCTCGCCCGACAATGTCGTGCTCGAGCAGAATTCGCCGATCGTCAATACCGGCGACAAGCTGATCCTGTTCGATACCGGCATGGGCACCTCGAAGGCCTTCGGTCCGACCACCGGCCGGCAGCAGAAGAGCATGAAGGAAGCCGGCATCAAGCCGGAGGACATCGACGCCGTCGTGCTGTCGCACGCGCACATCGATCATATCGGCGGCATTGTCGGCACCGACGACAAGCCGCTGTTTCCGAATGCGCAGTACTACATCGCCCAGAGCGATCTCGAATTCTGGACCGACGAAGGCAAGATGGGCAGTCCGTTGAAGGACTTCATCGTGCATGCCCGCAAGAACCTGCTGCCGGTGCGCGACCGCATCGTGTTCTTCAAGGACGGCCAGGAATTCCTGCCCGGCGTGACGGCAATCGCAGCGCCCGGCCACACCGTGGGCCACACCATCTTCATGGTGAGCTCGGGCGGCAAATCCTTCGCCTTCCTCGGTGACCTCTCGCATCACGCGGTGCTGCTGCTGGAGCGTCCGCGGATGGAATTCTCCTACGACACCGATCCGAAGCAGGCGGCGGCGTCGCGGGTCAAGCTGCTGGAGATGCTGGCCGCGAACAAGACGGCCGTGATGTCCTATCACTTCGCCTGGCCGGGCTACGGCCACGTCGCCAAGGTCGGCGAAGGCTTCCACTACTATCCAGAGCCGATGCAGATGAACCTGTAACGGACTGATTGCGAAGACGGACTGCCTCGGGAGCGGCCGCCGCCGCTCCCGAATGCATTTGCCGCCCGGTGCAAGGAGCCCACGGGGCGCCCGGCCTATTCCGCCGGCGCAAGGCGGCTCTCGGGGTGTGCGCGCATCATACCTCGCGCGCCAATCCGCGCCCGACGTTTGCGCCACCAGATCACGACGCCCGTCACTGACAGCGCCGCGACCACCAATCCCATCAGCGAGATCAGGATGCGCCCGGGCAGGCCGGCGATCCGGCCGGAATGCAACGGAAACTGCATCTGCACGAACACGTCGGCTGCGGTGCCGACCCATGGCAGCCGCTCGCCAAGCGGACGGCCGTCCTCGCTGTCGTAGTAAAGCTGCGCCGGCCCGACGCCCGCCGCGCCATGTTCGTCGCCCGGCTCGAAGAATGCGACCGCATAGACGCCGTGGGCCGGACCATAATTGATCGAACCGATCGGCGTGGTCCAGCCGCGCGCCTTGCCGTCGGCCGCGGCCCGCGTGGCGATCTCCGCATAGGTCATCCTTGGCTCGATCGGATCGTCGAGATGACGGTATGGTCGCTGCTCGTAAGGTGTCGGCGTGTAGTTGGACACGGTCTTCATCAACGGCGAGAACACCTCGAAATAGAGGTTCAGCGAGAATGCCGTGAATGCGATCACGAACAGCAAGGCCCAGGTCCACAGGCTGAAGGCGCGATGAATGTCGAAATTGATCCGATAGGCGCTGCCTGAGGTCTTGATCTTCCAGGCCGGTGCCCAGCGGGTCCAGAAGCTCTTGCCGCGCGGGCCTGATATCGCCGACGCCCGCTCCGCCCTTGCGCGCCGCCGCGACGGCAGGGTCAGGTAGAAGCCGACGAAACAATCGATCGTCCAGATGACGGCAATGATGCCGAGGAAGCGCATGCCCCAGCGATCGCTACCCCAGAATTCGGGGATATGCATCGTGTAGTGCAGCTTGTAGAGGAACGAGACGAAGTTTTCGCGGGTCACCGGCCAGACCGCGCCCCAATAGCGGCGTCCGAGCTCGGCGCCGGTGTTGGGATCCAGGAAGACCTGGTTGTAGTCGAGCGTGTAGCGCTTGCCGGTCGCCGGATCGATCCGCGGCAGCACGAAGAACCACAGTGACTCGCCTTTCTCCGCCGTCATGAACATGTGGACGACGCGGGCGCGATGATCGCGCTGCTCGATCAGCCGGGCGAGCTCGACCGACGGGATCGCGGGTCCGGAGCTCGTCACCTCGAACAGCTTCCTGTTGAGCAAATCGTCGATCTCGTGGTCCCACGAGATGATCGCGCCGGTGATGCCCGAGAAGAACAGGAAGGCCGCGGTGAGAAGACCCGCCCAGCGATGCAGTCGTCCGAAGATTGGTCTCATGGGGATTTCAGCAGGTTGTTTGGGTGATCACCAGCGATAGGTCAGCTTCGCGATCGCCTTGCGGCCCTCCGCGTAGAAGCAGCTGGTGTTGCCGTAGCAGGCTGCCACGTAGCGCGTGTCGGCGAGGTTGGTGACGTTGAGCGAAAGTCGATAATTGTCCCTGGTATAGGCGACGAGCGCATCGACGACCGTCGACGCCGGCACCTTGAAGGTGTTGGCGTCGTCGCCGAACGTCGATCCGACATAGCGGACGCCGGCCCCGAACTGGACCCCGGCGAGCGGACCGCCCTGAATGGTGTAATCGCCCCACAGCGAGAAGCGGTTGAGCGGCACCGTGGTCGGCGCCTTGCCGACATTGACGGGATCCTTGGTGACGACCGCGTCGACATAGGCGTAGCCGCCGCGGATGTTGACGCCCTCGACCAGCGTCGCGGTGCCTTCGAGCTCGACGCCGCGCGACCTGACTTCGCCGGTCTGCTCGGCGAAATAGAACGGCGGGGCGTAGGTGACGACGTTGGACCGGGTCAGGTCGAAGGCGGCCAGCGTGATCAGTGCATTGATGCCGACCGGCTGGTACTTGACGCCGACTTCGTACTGCACGCCGGACTCCGGCTTCAGCAGCTCGCCGGCGGCGTTAATGCTGAGCACCGGCAGGAATGATTCCGAATAGCTGAAATAGGGCGCGACGCCATTGTCGAAATTGTACATCACGGCGGCGCGGCCGGTGAATGCCGAGGCGTCGGTCGAGGTCGACGTTTTCGCGAGATTGTTGTCGAGGTCGGTAGTGACGAAATCCTGCCGCCCGCCAAGCAGGAACGACAGCCGGCCGAGCCTGATCTGGTCCTGCAGATAGAGGCCGGCCTGCGACTGCTTGATGCCGGTGTCGTCATACGGTCCGTTGTTGGTCCAGCTGTTGGTATAGACCGGCGCGAAGACGTTGAGCTTGCCGGTGCTGTAGCTCGAGGCCATGTCGCGGAACGAGGTGTTGCGGTAATCGACGCCGAACAGCGTCGTGTGGCTCAGCAGGCCGGTGACGAACTTGCCCTGCAGCTGGTTGTCGACCGCGAAGGAATCGATCGTCGAGCTGCCGCCGGCGCCGCCGCGCGACAGCAGGCCCGCGGCCTCGTCGGCCGCCGATGCATAGCCGGTGCCGTAGAAACTCTTCTGCTCGTTGTGCATCCACGAATAGCGCAGGTTCTGGCGGAACGTCAGCGCCTCGTTGAAGTCGTGCGACAGCATGTAGCCGACCGAGGATTGCTCGGTGTCGAACTGGTTGAAGCCGGGCTCGCCGACGAAGCGGGTGTTCGGAATGTAGCGGCCATTGTTGGCCCAGACGGTGCCGGACGGCGGCAGGAATTGCAGGCCCCAGCCGGTGCGTTCCTTCTGGTAGTTCGCGAGGAAGGTGATCGTGGTGTCCTCATTCGGCTTCACGGTGACGGCGGGCGCGATGAAGACGCGATTGTCCTTGGTGTAGTCGACCTGGGTCTCGCCATCGCGCGCGACGCCGGTCAGGCGCCACAGCACCGTTCCTTCCTTGTTGGCGCGGCCGCCGATATCGAACTCGCCCTGATAGCGGTTGAAGCTGCCGCCCGACAGCGACACTTCCCCGAACTCGCGTGCAGTCGGCAGCTTGCTGACATAGTTGAGGATGCCGCCGGTGCCGCTGCCGCCGAACATCGCCGAGGATGGCCCTTTCAGGACCTCGAGGCGCTCGGCTCCGTACGGATCGAGCCCGAGGAAGTGCACATAATTGCTGCTCGGCAGCCGCAGGCCGTCGAGATAGAGGCCCGGCATCGTCATGTCGAAGCCGCGGATCTGCAGGCCGCCGAAGCGGGTGTCCGAGCCGCCATTCACGTCGCCGCTGACCCCTGCGGTGTAGCGCAATGCCGCGCCCACCGATTCCGCACCCTGGTTCCTGATCTGGTCCGTGGTGACGACCGAGATCGATTGCGGGATTTCGATCAGCGGCGTGTCGGTCTTGGTCGCCGTGCCCGAACGCGTGGCAACGAACCCGACCACCGGACCGCCGGCTCGCTCGCCGGCGCCGGCACCGGATCGTGCCGCCGCTTGCGGCGTCGCCTGCTGGGATCGAGCCACGCGGTTGGCGCGGCTCGCGCGTGCGGCCACCGGACGACGAACCGGTTTTGCATTCGCAGTGATCGCGCGCTGCTGAGGCGCGTCCACGCTCACCGGCGGCAGTTCCGATTGCGCGTCGGCGCGTTCGGTCGTGACTCCTGCGGCAAGGACGGCGGCGGTACACAGACCGATCGTTCGCAGCGCTGGATGTTGACGGGTGGAATGCGAAGCAAGTCGATCGATCACGCGAAGGCGCCCCTGATATCAGCCTGGATGGATTTGTGATCCGGCTCTACAGCGCGGGGCTCGCGAGTACAGACCTCGGCAGTTGGAATAGATCGAGACTGCGCGCGCGATCAGCGTGCGAACACTGAAACAGCGGGGAAATCGACGACGCGCTGCGACAATAAGCGCGCGATGCTCATCATGCTGGAATGATTCTTGAAAATGATTTCTGCAGTTGTCGACGACGCGAGCTGTGTTCGATCGCGCGAGGCGCGCGTCATCGCGAGCGACGCCTGACGCTTCCGCACGGGCCGGACGCAGATGCTCCGCGCGGTGAATTGGTACCGGGCGACCAGCCCTCGGCGCCGCGAACGTTCTTGTAATGTTCTTGCACTTGCCGCTCGGTTCCGCTACCTTCGATTGCGGAAGAATAGGGGCAGCATGGTCCAGCGCGTTTCCACCGTCGCATTCGAGGGGATCGAGGCCCGCGTGGTCGACGTGCAGGTGCAGGTCGCGCCGGGATTGCCCGCGTTCGCGATCGTCGGCCTGCCCGACAAGGCGGTGTCGGAAGCCCGCGAACGCGTGCGTTCGGCGCTGATCGCCTCCGGCCTCGCGCTTCCCGCCCGCCGCATCACCGTCAACCTCGCACCGGCTGACCTGCCCAAGGAGGGGAGCCATTATGACCTGCCGATCGCGCTCGGCCTGATGGCGGCGATCGGCGCGATCCCGCCGGATGCGCTGAACGGCTTCACCGTGCTCGGCGAGCTCGGGCTCGACGGCTCGATCGCGCCGGTGGCGGGCGTGCTGCCCGCGGCAATCGGCGCCAATTCGCGCGACGAGGGATTGATCTGCCCGGCCGGCTGCGGATCGGAAGCCGCCTGGGCCAGTCCGGACATCCAGATCATCGCGGCACATTCGCTGATCCAGATCGCCAACCACTTCAAGGGCACGCAGGTGCTGTCGCGACCGCAGCCGAAGGTGCATGAGCGCGAGGAAGCGCTGCTCGACCTGCGCGACATCAAGGGCCAGGAGAGCGCGAAACGCGCGCTCGAGATCGCCGCCGCCGGCGGTCATCATCTGCTGATGATGGGCTCGCCCGGCGCCGGCAAATCGATGCTGGCGGCGCGGCTGCCCTCGATCCTGCCGCCGCTATCGCCGTCGGAGCTGCTCGAAGTCTCGATGATCGCCTCGGTTGCCGGCGAGATCCGCGACGGCGCCTTGACGGCGCGACGCCCGTTCCGCAGCCCGCATCATTCCGCCAGCATGGCCGCGCTGACCGGCGGCGGCATGCGCGCCAAGCCGGGCGAGATCTCGCTGGCGCATCAGGGCGTGCTGTTCCTCGACGAACTGCCGGAGTTCGATCCGCGCGTGCTGGATTCGCTGCGCCAGCCGCTGGAGAACGGCGAGGTATCGGTGAGCCGGGCCAACCACCGCGTCACCTATCCGGCGCGCTTTATGCTGGTCGCGGCCATGAACCCGTGCCGTTGCGGCCATGCCTATGAGCCCGGCTATTCCTGCAAGCGCGGCCGGCTCGACCGCTGCACCGCCGACTACCAGATGCGGATCTCCGGCCCGCTGATGGATCGCATCGACCTGCGGATCGAGGTGCCCGCCGTGACTGCGGCTGATCTGATCCTGCCGCCGCCGGCGGAGGGATCGGCCGAGGTCGCCGCCCGCGTCGCGGCCGCGCGCGACATCCAGCTCGCGCGCTATGCGGCAGCCGGCATGCCGCATGTCCGCACCAATGCGGAAGCGCCGAGCTCGCTGCTCGAGACCATCGCGCAGCCCGACGCGCATGGGCAGAAGCTGCTGCGCGAGGCCGCCGACACTATGCACCTCACCGCGCGCGGCTATCACCGCGTGCTGCGGGTGGCGCGCACGCTTGCCGATCTCGACGGCGCCGAGACGATCGGCCGGCTGCACCTTGCCGAAGCGCTGTCCTATCGTGCATTGGCCGACGATTTGCGCCGCGCCGCCTGACCGAACCCAGCGCTGTCCCGATTCGTGCCGGAATGCCCCGCGTCAACGCGGCGGTAACGAGTTTTGTTTACGCTCCGCAAACCATAAGCACCGCGATCGGCGGCACGCTTGGGTCGAGCGAGTTGTGTCATGTTGCGTTTGAAGATTCTGACCTCGGTGGTCCCCCTTGCCGTGGCCGCGGTCCTTGCCCGCGCCGAGTTCCTGCCGGGCCCGCGGCCCTGCATCGAGGTGGGTGGCGCCACGATGCAGATCGCATCGATCCCTTGGCTGGCGCAGCTTCACGTCAGCTTCACCGACGACCCCAGCCAGGCCACCGTCCGGGTCCAGATCGCCGACAGCGCCGACGCCGCCGACTTCACCGTGATCGACGACATCGACGATGCCGAGGCCGGCGCCTGCGAGAGCGGCGCGACGGCGCAGCTGATCGGGATTTCCGGCGATGCCTCGGCAACCGGCCCCGTCATCTATCTGACGCGTGATGCTGGCCCGTCCGACTATCGTGTCTTCGTGCAGTCGAAGACCTTCTCAGCGCGGGATGCCGCGGCCCTGATCGTCAGCGCCCGCGGCGGACACCGCCGCCTTGAAGCCGCAACGCCCGAACCTGACAAGCGCGTCCCGAACCGGGTCATGGCGGAATTAACCTCCCGCTAACCTTGTTCTGAGGGCAGCGCGAAATGGCCACCAATTTCAAGCACTTTGCAAGCTGGCCGACGCATCGTCAGCGCCAGATCAAGCTGTCTCAGGGTCACCATTGATGGGGCGTTTCTTCCGGATCAAGTTGCGCCTTCGCCGCTTCCTCCGGCGCCATTCCTGGCTCGCGACGATCGTGCGCTCGTTCACGATCTTCTCCGTCGCGTTCGGCAGCGCCTTCGGGTTCATTTCGGGCGCGCTCTCGCAACAGAGCGGCTACGATCCCAATGCATTCGCGATCGGGGTCAGCTTCCTGTTCGCGCTCGCCTGCCTCTGGATCGTGACGCTCGGCATCCGCCTGCGGCTGATACGCAAGCGGCTGCGCACCATCGCCATGCACAATGAAGCGATGGCCGACCGCAACTGGGAACTGCAGGAGGCCGAGCAGCGCGCCTCCACCCTGTTCGAGGCGCAGGACGATCTGATCGTGCTGCGCGATCTCGACGGGCTCATCACCTATGCCAACGACGCCTATTGCGAGCTGGCGCAGAGGCCCCGCAGCGAATTGATCGGCAGCACCGCAACGCTGAAGGTGCTCGAGCAAGGCGACACCGCGCTCGAATCCAACGGCACGCGGGTCTACGACCAGAAGATCGAGGGACCGCTCGGGCCGCGCTGGATCGCCTGGCGTGAAGGCCTCGTGCGCAACGATGCCGGCGCGCCCGCGGAGATGCAGAGCGTCGGCCGCGACGTCACCGACCGCACCGAGAGCGAGCGCGCGCTCGCCGAAGCGCGCGATCAGGCCGACGCCGCCAACCGCGCCAAGTCGCGCTTCCTTGCGATGGCGAGCCACGAGATCCGCACCCCGCTGAACGGCATCATCGGCATGAGCGGATTGCTGATGGATACGCAGCTGACGTTGGAGCAGATGACCTACGTCAAGGCGGTCAAGACATCCGGCGACGCGCTGCTCGCGCTGATCGAGGAGCTGCTCGATTATTCCAAGATCGAGGCCGGCAAGATCGATCTCGAACACCGCGCGTTCGCGCTGTCCGGCCTGATCGAGGACATCACCGAGCTGCTGGCGCCGCGTGCGCAGACCAAGGGCATCGAGATCGCCGCCTATGTCGACGAACGGCTGCCGATGCAGGTGACCGGCGACGCCGCGCGGCTGCGTCAGGTGCTGCTCAATCTCGCCGGCAACGCCATCAAGTTCACCGCGACCGGTGGCGTGGCGCTGATCGTCGAGGCCGGCATCTGGCCGAACGAGATCAGCTTCCTGGTCCGCGACACCGGTATCGGCATCGCACCGGATGCGCAGCAGCGTATCTTCCGGGAGTTCGAGCAGGCCGACGACCGGATCGCGCGCAGCTATGGCGGCACCGGCCTCGGCCTTTCGATCAGCGACCGCATCGTCAAGCGGATGGGCGGCCGCATCACGCTCGCAAGCACGCCGGGCGTCGGCTCAACCTTCGAGGTGTCGATCCCGCTCGCCGCCGCCGATACCGGCGAGGCCAACGGCTTCGCCGCGCCCGACTTGACGGGACAGTCGATCATGCTGGTGGCGCCGCACAGCATCGAGGTCTCGCTGATCTCGCGGCGGTTGCAACGCTGGGGCGCGCAGACCTGCATCGTGTCGGATGCCAACGTCGCCGAGGCGCTGTTGCCGGAGCGGAGCTGGCACGCGGTGCTGATCGATCACACGCTCGGCACGCCGGCGATGGAGGCGTTTGCCGACGCCGCCCGCCTCCATGCAACCCATCGCATCGTGATGTTCACGCCGGCGACGCGGCAGGATCTTTCGGCCTCCGAGTCCGCCATGTTCACCGGCTACCTGGTGAAGCCATTGCGCGCGTCGTCGCTCGCCGCGCGCCTGACCGCATCGCCGGAAATCGCTGCGCCGAGCCTCGCGATCGAGGCGGCCGCCGAGTCCGCGCCCGCTGCGCTTGCATCCGCGCTGCCGGACAAGGGGCTCTCGATCCTGGTCGCCGAGGACAATGAGATCAACGCGCTCCTGATGCGCTCGCTGCTCACCCGGCTCGGCCACAACGTGGTCATCACCACCAACGGCGAGCAGGCGATGGAGTCCTGGCTGTCGGCGACCTCGGCCGGCACGCCCTATGATCTCGTGCTGATGGACATCCAGATGCCGCGCCTCAACGGCATCGAGACCACCAAGCAGATCCGCGCCCATGAAGCGGCGCAATCCGTCCGCCGGACCCCGATCCTGGCACTGACGGCAAATACGCTGGTGGAGGACCGCTATGCCTGCTTCGAAGCCGGTATGGACGGCTTTCTGATCAAGCCGCTCGACCGCGAAAAGCTGGAAGAAGCGCTCGCGAGCCTCGCCGCCGCGCGGCACATTGCGGCCTAGTAGCCGCACAATGCCCGTCGTCCCTGCGCAAGCAAGGGACCATAACCACCGAAGCCAGTTTTGCGCTCGCCGTGGCCACAGCCCTGCAAATCACAGACACCTGTGGCTATGGGTCCCTGCTTGCGCAGGGACGACAGCTGTGATGTGGCGCGTTCGCCGGGATACGGTGCCGACTACAGCCGGCGTAGCGCGACCGATTGCACCACGTGGTCGGCGCCCTTCTTCAGGATCAGCGTCGCGCGCGGGCGGGTCGGCAGGATGTTGTCCTCGAGATTGGCGAGGTTGGTGCGCTCCCAGATCGCGATCGCGGTCGCCGTTGCTTCCTCGTCCGACAGCGGCGCGTAGCGGTGGAAGTAGGACCTCGGATCGGTGAACGCGGTGTCACGCAGCGCCAGGAAGCGCTTGATGTACCACTCCCGCAGCACGGCCTCGTCGGCGTCGATATAGACCGAGAAGTCGAAGAAGTCGGAGACGAACGGCACCGCCTTGCCGTCGCGCGGCAGCCGCCCGGTCTGCAGCACGTTGACGCCCTCGACGATCAGGATGTCCGGCTGGTCGATCTCGACCCATTTGTTCGGCACGATGTCGTAGGTCAGATGCGAATAGACCGGCGCGCGCACGCGGCGCCGCCCCGCCTTGATGTCGCTGAGGAACGACAGCAGCGTCGGCAGGTCGTAGCTTTCCGGGAAGCCCTTCTTCTGCATGATGCCCTGCCGCTCGAGCACGGCATTCGGAAACAGGAAACCGTCGGTCGTGATCAGGTCGACCTTCGGCCGCGGCGACCAGCGCGCCAGCAGCGCCTGCAGCACGCGAGCCGTGGTCGACTTGCCGACCGCGACGGATCCGGCGACACCGACGATGTAGGGCATCTTGCGGTCGCGGATGTTGAGGAACTGGCGCTGCGAGTAATACAGCCGCTGGGTCGCATCGACATAGATCGAGAGCAGCCGCGACAGCGGCAGGTAGATGTCCTCGACCTCCTGCAAATCGAGGCGATCGTGCATCGAACGCAGGCGATCGAACTCGCCCGGCTCGAGCGTCATCGGCGTGTCGTCACGCAGATGCGACCATTGCTGGCGCGTGAAGATGCGGTAGGGGTTGTACTGTTGATCTGGTGCCCGGATGTCCATGAGGCCGCCCCTCTCGATGCGCTCGATCATTTGCGCTAGTCGCGCTTGCGCGACGCCTTCTCTTCCAGTCCCGACATCGAGGTGCGCTTCTCCAGCGCGGCCTCGACGTCCTCCAGCTTCACGCCGCGGGATTTCAACAGAACCAGCAGGTGAAACACGAGATCGGCACTTTCCGCGATGAGGTGATCGCGGTCATTCTCGACCGCGGCGATCACGGTCTCGACCGCTTCCTCGCCCAATTTCTTGGCGCAATGCTCCGCGCCCTTGTCGAGCAGCTTACGGGTGTAGGACGCCTCACCGCCCGTTGCAGCGCGGGCGTCGATAGTGGCGGCCAGATCGTGGACCGTGAAACGCGACATCAACTCAACTCAAGCATGCACAGCGGCACCGCACGGGTGCCACCCTTAGGTGGGGACTTAGCATTTTTGTGACAAGGAGTCCCAGCTCTCCCTGTTTGAGCGTGGTCTTCACGGAAAACCGGTTTCCACTTTTCCTGACCACGCTCACGCTAGGGATCGAGCCGCATCGGCAGGCCGGCGCGCACCATGTGATCCTTGGCCTGGCGGATGGTGAATTCCCCGAAGTGGAAGATCGATGCGGCCAGCACGCCGGTGGCGTGACCCTCGCGGACGCCGTCGACCAGGTGGTCGAGATTGCCGACACCACCGGACGCGATGACCGGTACGGGGACACTGTCCGCGATCGCCCGGGTCAGCGGCAGGTCAAAGCCCTGCCTGGTGCCGTCCCGGTCCATCGAGGTCAGCAGGATTTCGCCGGCGCCGAGCGAGACGACCTCCTGGGCGTACTCGATGGCGTCGATCCCGGTGGCATTCCGTCCACCATGGGTGAAGATCTCCCAGCGGTCCGAGCCGCCGGCGCGCTTGACCCGCTTGGCGTCGATCGCGACCACGATGCATTGCTCGCCGTATTTCTCGGCCGCTTCCTTGACGAATTCGCGCCGGCTGACGGCCGCCGAATTGATCGAGACCTTGTCGGCGCCAGACCGCAGCAGGGTCTTGATGTCTTCGACGGTGCGGACGCCGCCGCCCACGGTCAGCGGCATGAAGCAGGCCTCCGCGGTCCGCCGGACCACATCCAGCATGATGCCGCGGTTTTCATGGGTGGCGGTGATGTCGAGGAAGGTGAGCTCGTCGGCGCCGGCGGCGTCATAGGCGATCGCGGCCTCGACCGGATCACCGGCGTCGCGCAGATCGACGAAGTTGACGCCCTTGACCACGCGGCCGTCCTTGACGTCGAGGCACGGGATCACGCGAACCTTGAACATGATCTCCTCCTACGCGCCGCGGATCAGCTGAAGGGCAGCGGCCGGATCGAGCCGTCCGTCATAGAGCGCACGGCCGACGATCGCACCGGCCAGCTTCTTCGCACGCGGCTCCAGCAGCGCCTTGACGTCGTCGATCGAGGCAAAGCCGCCGGAGGCGATCACCGGAATCGAGATGCGGTCGGCAAGCGCGATGGTGGCGTCGAGGTTGAGGCCCTTGAGCAGGCCGTCGCGGGCGATGTCGGTGAAGATGATCGCGGCGACGCCGGCATCCTCGAAGCGCTGCGCGATCTCGAGCGCGGTCACATGCGAGGTCTCGGCCCAGCCTTCGACCGCGACCTTGCCGTCGCGCGCATCGAGGCCCACGGCGACACGGCCGGGGAATGTCTTCGCCGCGCCCTTCACCAGCTCAGGATCGCGCACCGCGGCGGTGCCGATGATGACGCGCGTGATGCCCTTGTCGAGCCAGGCCTCGATGGTCTTGAGGTCGCGGATGCCGCCGCCGAGCTGCACCGGCATGGTGACGGCCTTCAGCATCGCCTCCACCGCATGCGCATTCATCGGCTTGCCGGCGAAGGCGCCGTCGAGATCGACAACGTGGAGATATTCGAAGCCCTGCGCGGCGAAGCTCGCCGCCTGCGCCGCCGGATCGAGATTGAACACGGTGGCGCGCGCCATGTCGCCCTGCTCCAGGCGCACGCACTGGCCGTTCTTCAGATCAATCGCTGGAAAGAGAATCACGGCTTCCACTTCAAGAAATTGGCGATCAAAGCGAGGCCGAAGCGCTGGCTCTTCTCGGGGTGAAACTGGGTGCCGATCGCGGTGTCCTTGCCGACGATCGCGGTCACCGGCCCGCCATAGTCGGCGCGCGCGAGCACGTCCGCCTCATTGGCGGCGTTGAGGTGATAGGAGTGCACGAAATAGGCGTGACGTCCCTTCGGCCCGAGCGGCAGCCGCTCTAGCACCGGATGCTCGCGCACCACGTCGAGCGTATTCCAGCCCATATGCGGGACCTTCAGGCTCTCGTCGCGCGGCTCGATCTTCTCGACATCGCCGCCGATCCAGTTGAAGCCCTCGGTGATCACGTGCTCCTTGCCGCGCGTCGCCATCAGCTGCATGCCGACACAGATGCCGAAGAACGGCCGGGCCTTGACCCGCACCGCCTCGGTCAGCGCCTCCAGCATGCCGTCGACCGCGTCGACGCCGCGGCGGCAATCGGCGAAGGCGCCGACACCGGGCAGCACGATGCGATCGGCGCGATACACCGCATCGGGATCGCGCGTCACCTTGATGGCTTGCGGATCCTCCATGCTGCGTGCGGCGCGCTCAAAGGCCTTGGCCGCCGAATGCAGATTGCCGGAGCCGTAATCGATGATTGCAACGGTCATCGCGATCCTCCTGGCTCTGGAAACAATCCGATGATGCCGCCCTGCGGCATCGACGGGGGTTTTGAGAATGACTGACCCGGAACGTCGCGGGTCGGGGGCGGCGCGCCGCGATCGACCGACCGCTGGTCGTTGACGGCGCCGCGATGCCGCGCGGTCCAGCGCGCGAAGAAACGGCGCTCGGCGGCCTCCACGTCGTCACCCACGACGATGTCGATCTGGCGCCACCTGCGCCGCGACAGCGTCCAGCGCTGCAGGGTCGCGGCCTCGAGGCCGAGCAACACCATCAGCACCAGGTCGACGAAGAAGATCGCGCTGCGGCCGACGCCAAGCTTGGCCAGCGCGTAATCGATCACGAAAGTAAGAACGAACCAGCCGATCAGCGCCAGCCAGAGCCGATGCCAGGCCAGCCAGATCACGCCCGCAACCGCGGCCCAGAAATGGAAGCCGTCGCGCACGAAGACAAACTTGTCGGTCGCCGCGAGATCGGCGCCATTGGCCACGGGGGCATGCACTGTATAGACCGGCATCGAACGCTCCGCCGAGGATGGACTCTTATTTAAAGCATGATCTTTCGGAAAACCGGCATCCACTCTTCCGGATCATGCTCCAGAGATCAGCCGCCGAGCTGACCCTTGGTCGAGGGCACTTCGCCCTGGGCACGCGGATCGATCGCAATTGCCGTCCGCAGCGCCCTCGCCAGACCCTTGAAACAGGATTCGGCGATATGATGGCTGTTCTCGCCATATAGGGTCTCGACGTGCAGAGTCACGCCGGCGTTCATCGCGAAGGCGTTGAACCACTCGCGCACCAGCTCGGTGTCGAACTCACCGATCTTGTCGCGCGGGAATTCGGCCTTGAACACCAGCACGGGGCGGCCGGAAATGTCGATCACGACGCGCGACAGCGTCTCGTCCATCGGCATGTGGATCGAGGCGTAGCGGGTGATGCCGGCCATGTTGCCGAGCGCCTGCTTCACGGCCTGTCCGAGCGCGATCCCGACGTCTTCGGTGGTGTGGTGGTAATCGACATGGAGATCGCCATCCGCCTTCACCGTGATGTCGATGCGCGAATGCCGGGCCAGGAGGTCGAGCATATGGTCGAAGAAGCCGATCCCGGTCGAAACCGTGGATACGCCTGCTCCGTCGAGGTTGACCGTCACCTCGATGTCGGTCTCCTTGGTCTTGCGCTTGATGGTTGCGGTGCGCATGAAAATTGAGCTTTCCCGTGCCGAAAACGCCGGTCTTTTAACAGGCTGATCTCACCTTCGCTACTGCGGGATGACCTCGAAACGCCCAACTTGGGGCCATGGTGACCGGAATTCGTTGCTAAATCCCCCGATTGTAACCCCCTGCCCGACCGCCTAAATCTGCCCGGAAGAGAGGTAACCTATGCAAGCATCCCCAAATGAGCTGCCGGTCTGGCATGGCACCACAATCTGCACGGTCCGCAAGGGCGGCAAGGTGGTGATCGGCGGCGACGGGCAAGTCTCGATCGGTCAGACCGTGATCAAGGCCAATGCCAGGAAGGTCCGCCGGATCGGCAAGGGCGACGTGATCGGCGGCTTTGCCGGCGCCACCGCCGACGCTTTCACCCTGTTCGAGCGGCTGGAAAGCAAGCTGGAGCAATATCCGGGGCAGCTGACCCGGGCGGCCGTCGAGCTCGCCAAGGACTGGCGGACCGACCGCTACCTGCGCCGGCTGGAGGCCATGATGATCGTGGCCGACAAGGACGTTTCCCTGGTGCTGACCGGTACCGGCGACGTTTTGGAGCCCGAATCCGGGGTCATGGCGATCGGTTCCGGCGGCAATTACGCCCTCGCCGCGGCCCGCGCGCTGGTCGATACCGACAAGGACGCCGAGACCATCGTCCGCCGCGCGCTGGATATCGCCGCCGATATCTGCGTCTACACCAACCGGAACGTGACGATCGAGACGATCGGCGGCTGAGCATGGCCCGCCCCTATCATTTCCGCCCGATGACGCCGGCCGACCTGCCGCTGATCAAGCAGTGGCTGGCGTTGCCGCATGTCCGGGAATGGTGGGGCGATCCGGCCGAGCAATATGCGCTGGTCAGCGGCGACCTCGACGAGCCGGCCATGGACCAGTTCATCGTCGCGGCCGATGGCGGCGACCTCGGCTATGTCCAGTGCTACGACCTGACGGCCTGGAATTCCGGCTTCGGGGCCCAGCCGGAGGGCACGCGCGGGATCGACCTCTTCATCGGCGAGCCCAACATGGTGGCAGGTGGCCACGGCTCGGCGCTGATCCGCGCCTTTGTCGACGACCGGCTGGCGCAGGGCGCGC
Organism: Bradyrhizobium sp. USDA 3315; assembly: GCF_054056795.1. NCBI lineage: Bacteria > Pseudomonadati > Pseudomonadota > Alphaproteobacteria > Hyphomicrobiales > Nitrobacteraceae > Bradyrhizobium > Bradyrhizobium sp. USDA 3315. The sequence goes on from NZ_JBSRYP010000001.1 coordinate 1,985,522, forward strand.
CACGCATCGTCACCGATCCCGATCCGGCCAATGCGCGCGCGATCCGCGCCTATGAGAAGGCGGGTTTTCAGAAGGTGGGTATGGTCGATACGCCGGACGGGCCGGCGCTGCTGATGGCACGCGACGCATGACGATCGCGCACAAGCCCATCACCGGCGTTTCAGCGTGGCATTGGCTGGCGATCGCAGCAGCGCTGCTCGTGCTGCAGGCGGCGCTGCTCTATGCGATGGGCCGTCTGCCGATCTGCGCCTGCGGCTACGTCAAGCTCTGGCATGGCTCGGTTCAGAGCTCGGAGAACTCGCAGCACATCGCCGATTGGTACACGCTGTCGCATGTGCTGCATGGCCTGCTGTTCTACGGTCTGACCTTCCTCCTGCTGCCGCGCCTCGCCTGGCCCGGGCGGCTGATTGTCGCGATGCTGATCGAAGGCAGCTGGGAGCTCGTCGAAAATTCCAACTGGATCATCGAGCGCTACCGCGCCGGCACGATCTCGCTCGATTATTACGGCGACACCATCGTCAATTCGGTGTCGGACACGCTTGCGATGGTTGTCGGCTTCCTGCTGGCGCGCAGGCTGCCGATCGCGGCAACCGTCGCGCTCGGCGTGTTGTTCGAAACCGTGCTGCTGCTTCACATTCGCGACAATCTGACACTGAACATCATCATGCTGATCCACCCGTTCGAGGCGATCAGGCAGTGGCAGGCCGGGCCGCCGATTCTTTAGGGGACCATGCCTTGGAGGACTGCCGCTTGCCGAGACCGCGATTCCAACCTAGCTAGAGCCAATGACTCACTTCTCTCCCCGTGAAATCGTTTCTGAACTCGACCGCTTCATCGTCGGCCAGACCGACGCCAAGCGCGCCGTCTCGATCGCGCTGCGCAACCGCTGGCGGCGGCTGCAGCTCGCCGGTTCCCTGCGCGAGGAGGTTCTGCCCAAGAACATCCTGATGATCGGGCCGACCGGCGTCGGCAAGACCGAGATCGCGCGGCGGCTGGCCAAGCTCGCCGGCGCGCCGTTCCTCAAGGTCGAGGCCACCAAGTTCACCGAGGTCGGCTATGTCGGCCGCGACGTCGAGCAGATCGTCCGCGACCTCGTCGAGGTCGCGATCGCACAGACCCGCGAGCGCAAGCGCAAGGACGTTCAGGCCCGCGCCCAGCTTGCCGCCGAGGAACGCGTGCTGGACGCGCTGGTCGGTCCGGGATCGAGCCCGGCGACGCGCGAGTCGTTCCGCAAGAAGCTGCGCGCCGGCGAGCTCAACGACAAGGAAATCGAGATCGAGACGCAGTCGGGCAGCAGCGGCATGCCGATGTTTGAAATCCCCGGCATGCCCGGCGCCCAGATGGGCGCGATCTCGCTCGGCGACATCTTCGGCAAGATGGGCGGACGCAGCAAGACCCGCCGCCTGACGGTGGAGGGCTCGCACGAAATCCTCGTCAACGAGGAATCCGACAAGCTGCTCGACACCGATCAGCTGGTGCAGGAGGCGATCAACGCGGTCGAGAACAACGGCATCGTGTTCCTCGACGAGATCGACAAGATCTGCGTGCGCGAGAACCGCGCCGGCGGCGACGTCTCCCGCGAGGGCGTGCAGCGCGACCTGCTGCCGCTGATCGAAGGCACCACGGTCTCGACCAAGCACGGCGCCGTCAAGACCGACCACATCCTGTTCATCGCCTCGGGTGCGTTCCATATCGCCAAGCCGTCGGACCTTTTGCCGGAGCTGCAAGGCCGCCTGCCGATCCGCGTCGAGCTGCAAGCGCTGAGCCGCGACGACATGCGCCGGATCCTGACCGAGCCGGAGGCGTCGCTGATCAAGCAATATGTCGCGCTGATGAAGACTGAGGGCGTCACGCTCGACATCACCGACAACGCCATCGACGCGCTGGCCGATGTCGCCGTGGCGGTGAATTCCACGGTCGAGAACATCGGCGCAAGGCGGCTGCAGACCGTGATGGAGCGGGTGCTGGACGAGATCTCCTTCACCGCGCCCGATCGCCACGGCGAGACCATCCAGGTCGACGCCGACTACGTCACCAAGCATGTCGGCGACCTCGCGAAGAACGCCGACCTGAGCCGGTTTATTTTGTAGGCGGCCACCATAGTCGTCCCGGCGAAAGCCGGGACCCATAACCCCGACAGTCCGCGGTGACAAAGACTCGGGCCGACATTCCTTCTAGAACTACCTTCGGTGGTTATGGGTCCCGGGTCGCGCTTCGCTTGCCCGGGACGACGAGAGTGGGCGATCGATGAATCTGCGGGTGTGGCAAAACCCCTGGCGCCTGATGCTGGCCGTCAATGCGGCCGTACTGGTCGGCGTGTTCCTGCACAAGATCGCGCTGCCGCCCTTCGTTCCCTACATCCATCTGCTGGTCGACTATCATTACGGCTTCACCAAGCGCGCGCTGGTGGGGGCGATCGTGTCGCTGTTCACCGACAAGGTGACCGTCTGGCTGGTGTTCGCGCTGGCCGGCGCGATCTGGCTGGTGACGCTCGGATTGTTCATCAAATTGTTCCGCCGCACATTCGGCTTCAACGACGCGCATTGGCCGTTGTTCGTCTTCATCGCGGGCTCGCCGTTCTTCCTGAAGAACTTCATGCACACGCTCGGCCATTTCGACATCTATGGCTGTGCGTTGACGATCGTGCTGCTGCTGATCCCGGCGCGCTCAGTGGCGTATGTGCTGATTGCCGCGCTGTTCTCGATCCTGCTGATCCTGGTCCATCACATCTTCGTCTTGATGTATGTGCCGACCATCACGGCGATCGTGGTGCTGCGCTTTTATCTGGTGCAGGGCGTGACGCCGCGGAACGCCGTCTTCGGCATCGCGGCGCTCGCCGCGGTCGGCATCCTGTTCCTGGTCGCGCAATTCGCTGGCACGGTCGACGTGCCCTATGACGAATTCATCCGTCATCTGCAGAGCCGGATGGCCGATCCATCACGCACCGACCTGCTTCAGTTCGGCTACATCTGGTACCAGCCGCTGTCCAAGGAGTTCGCCGACACCTGGGCGCGCATGCCCTCGAACATCCTCGGCGTTCCGGTATTTGCGCTGCTGATCTGGCTGCACACGCCGCTATGGCGCTATTTCGCGCGGCTGATTGGCGCGCTCGCGAGCGACCTGCATCGCCGGACCGTGCTCGGCGCGCTCGTCATGATCAGCGCCGGCTATTTCGTGATGTTCGTGACCGTGTTCGACTATTCGCGCTGGATCTCGAACTGGGCGGTCTGCATGTTCCTGATGCTGCATGCCACCAGGATGCTGCCGGCGTCGAAGGACGTGCCGGCGATCCCGGCGGACGATAGCAAGACCACAATCCTCGGCTGGATCGTGACGGTGATCCCGCGCGTCGGAATCGTCCGACCGTTCTAACATTTTCGCTGAGCATGCTCAGCGCGCGCGCCGGACGCGCACATAGAGCGCGCCCTCGCCGCCATGGCCGATATGCGCTTCCTCGAAACCGACGACCAGCGAGCGGAATTCCGGCAGGCTGAGCCATTCCGGAACCTGGCGGCGCAGCACGCCGCGTTCGGAATCGAGACCACCGACCTTGCCCTTGCCGGTGATGACGAGCACGAAAGTGAGCCCGTCGCTGTGCGCGCGCTGCAGGAAGGTGAACAGCACGCGATGCGCGCGCAGCTGGGTCATGCCGTGCAGATCGAGCCGCGCATCGATCTCCTGCCGGCCGCGCGAGAGCTTTGTACGCTCGCGGCGGCCGATCGGCGCCAGCGGCGGCACGTGCGGGCGTTGCGCCGGCGCGGCCTTGACCGCTGCCACCGGCTTGACCGGGATGGGTTTGGCAATCGCGTGATGGACAGCCGGATCAGAGGCGACGGCGTGGGCCTTCGCGGCGGCCGGCCGCTTGCGCAGTGGCTTGACCTGCTTTGCCACGCTCTCCCAGAGCGCGCGCTCCTCTTCGCTCAGCGCGCGCTTGCGCCGCGACGGAGCGGACAGATCGGGAATCGGCGCGGGTCGTTTCATTGATCGCGGTAATGGCGATAGCGCCGGAAGCGCCGCTTCTCCGGTTGCGGAATATCGGGCCGGGCGACCGGCAACGGCACCGGTTCTGCCACAGGTGCGGCCTGCGCGACAGGGGTCGTTGCTGCCGGCGCTACGGGCGCGACATCCTTCGCGGCCGGGTTCCTGGCGGCGCTATTGCCTGAGTCTTTCGCCGCGCTTTTGGCCATGCCGGCGGTCGGCACATCCGCAGCCTTCGCCGCCGGCTTGTCCTTCGGCGGCTCGGTCTGCGGAAACAGCTTTGCGATCTTGGCCGAAGGCCGCTCATCCGGAACCGGCAGCTTGTGGCCACGCGCGACGGGGTCGAGACCCCTCGGCACCAGCATGACGAACTGCATGTTGTGCCGCAGCCGGCCCGAGACCTTTCCGGCCTCGGCACCGGCGCCGAAATAAAGATCGGCGCGCGCCGGGCCGACGATCGCAGAGCCGGTGTCCTGCGCGATCATCAGCCGGTGGAACGGCGTCTTCGACTGTTCGGATTCGATCGGCAGCTCGCCGGCGATGAAGAACGGCGTGCCGTAGACATGCAGCGCCTTGTCGACCGCGATCGAGCGGCCCGGCGTCAGCGGCACGCCCTGCGCGCCGACGGCCTCGTCCTTGTCGGACAGCGGAACCTCGCGGAAGAAAACGTAGGAACGGTTCTGCCGCCGCAGGTCCTTGGCGCCGTCAGGGTTCTGCTCCATCCACTCCCTGATCTTCTGCATCGACATCTGATCCTTCGGGATGATGCCGCGGTCGATCAGGACGCGTCCGACCGGCGTATAGGGATAACCATTATGCGCGTCGTAATTGATGCGCAGCGTGATGCCGTCCTCGAGCTTGATCCGCGCCGAGCCCTGGATCTGCGCGAACAGGAGATCGGTCTGGCTCTTCAGCCAGCAGATCTCGAGCCCGCGGCCGGCGATCGCGCCGTCCTCGATCTGGCCGCGGTCGTAATAGGGCACGAGCTTGCGGCGACCGATCTTGCGATACACCGCGCCGCCATTAGGCAGCCCGACCGAATTCTGCGTCTTGCCGCGCACGAACAGGTTGGACGGGCGTCGATAGACCGGCACGTTGTAGACGTCGGTCTGGGTCCGCGATCCATCGAGCACCGGCTCGTAGTAACCGGTGACGAAGCCGGCGTCCTCGCCGAGCCGCGAGATGCGCAACGGCACGAAATTCTGCTCGAAGAAGTCCTTCGCCTTGACGCCGTCGCTCAGCGCGAGTCCCTTGGCGATCCGGCAGGGATCGCGCAGCGAGCTCCCGAGCGCTTTCGAATCTGCAGGCGCACCCTGCTGGGCCGCGATCGGCTTGCAGCTGGCGCGAAACGCCTTGTAGGCCGCGAGATGATCGTCGGCGCTCCAGCCGGCGACGTTGGACCAGGCGAGCGGCTCGTACTGGCTGCCGCTGACCTGCAGCGGCATTTCCAGATTGGGATAGGGGATCGGGTGGCTATGCTCGTGTCGCGGCGGAGGGTGCCGGCTTGATCTGTAGCGCGCGGCAATCGCTGCGGTGGAGCACAGCACCGCGAGCGCGCAGCACGCCACCGCGAGCCGCCCGTAGCTGAGATGCTTAGTGAGCGCTTCCAGTGCCAACCAGCTTCCAATTCGGATCGCGGGAAGTCGAGTCGCGGGCGAATGTCCAGATATCGGTGATGTCGGCGACCTTGTCCGGGCTGCCGTCGACGATGGTGCCGGCCTTGTCGCGCGTGACCGAGATCATCTGCGACACGAAGCGGACGGTGAGCTGAGTCGAGCGGTCGCGCGTCTCCGCGCTGACGATCTCGGCCTTGTCGATCGAGACGAACCGCGTCTCGGTCTTCTGCTCGTGCTTCTCGCGATCCTTGATCGCGGCCTCGAAGCTTTCATAGACCTCGGTCGACAGCAGGTCGCGCAGCGCGCGGCGATCGCCATTGGCGAACGCCAGCACGATCATTTCATAGGCCGAGCGGGCACCTGAGAGGAAATGCCGCGGATCGAACGAGGAATCCTGGACGGCCACCGCGTCGAGACCCTGCGCCAGCGCCGTGCCGGGCTCGGCGATGCCCTTCCAGCGTTCCGTGGGCTCGACCGGCTCGGCGGACGCCGCCGAGGCCGGCTGGTCGATCACCGATCCCGGGATCGGAACGACGTTGTTGTCCTGACCGCGCTGCACGACGTTGGGCGCGGCGCGATCATAAGGCGGCCGCTCGCTTCCCGTGCGCTGTCCGAGAACGCTGCGCAGGCGCAGGAAGATAAACACGGCCAGCGCCAGGAAGATGATGGTGTAAATATCCACGTCGAATTCGCTTTCTGGTCTCTGCCGGCAACGGGCCGGCCGTCAAAGCGTTCCCGGTCGGGAACAGCAGAGATCACATCACCGATAGAGTCCGAAGATGTAGGCACGAAACTATGCCCGGCCAATGGCGCTTTTTGGCACGGGTAGTGTAGCGCGTTTTGACCCCCGGGGGAAACCGTTCCTTTTCAGGAAATCGCGCATCTTCAATAATTTAGGAAGCTGTTAAGAGATTGGGCAGGCTCGCGCGCGCTGTCCTTTGCCGGGAGAATTTGCCGCCGGCCCGCCCTTTCGTCGTCCTTGTGGACCGAGCCGGGCCTATGATAGCCACTCGCCCGGCATCGGCATTCTCAACACCTTAACGCGTGCCGTCGGACATTCTGTCCATCGAGCGCTGCTCCAGGAGACATTTTCATGACCAATGGCAACGGCGCCCCCGTCGAACAACCCGCTCCCCAGCTCAACGTACTGGCGCAGTACACCAAGGACCTGTCGTTCGAGAACCCGAATGCGCCGGCCTCGCTTGGCCAGCAGCAACAGCAGCCGGCGATCAACATCCAGATCAACGTCTCCGCCAACAACCTGTCGGAGAACGAGTACGAGGTGATCCTCTCGATCGAGGGCAAGGCCGAGACCGCAGGCAAGGTGATGTTCAGCTTCGACCTCGCCTATGCCGGCGTCTTCCGGATCGTGAATGTGCCGAAGGAGAACCTGCACCCGCTGGTGATGATCGAGTGCCCGCGGTTGCTGTTCCCGTTCGCACGCGAGATCGTCGCGACCGCGGTCCGCGACGGCGGCTTCCCGCCCTTGTTGCTCGACCCCGTCGATTTCCTCGGTCTCTACCGCCAGAACATGGAGCGGCAGGCGGCCGCCCAGGCCGCTCCCGGCGTCAAGCCGAGCTGAGTTCTAAACTCGAAAAAATGTAACACGCGCGGAAGTGTGATCCGTCATCCTGAGGAGCCCGCGCTTGCGGGCGTCTCGAAGGATCGACGGCCCGACTGCGGCCGCGCATCCTTCGAGGCTCGCTCCGCTCGCGCCTCAGGATGACGGGGATAGAGCGCAATAGGGGCTCAAGCCGCCGGTGCTGCAGCAGGCGCTGGCGGCGGCAGGTAATCGTTCCAGATCGGCTTGTCGCCGAGCGTGGCAATGAAGGCCCTGTGGGCCTCTCGATCGGCGTCACTGACCCGCGCGAGTAGCGGGGTTTCGCGCTGCCGCCGCGGCATGTCACCACTATGGCCGCCCACACGCGCATCCGACGTTTCCGATGCCAGGATCAGCTGCGACTGCCGCGCGCCGATCAGGTCGATATAGACCTCGGCCAACAGCTCGGCGTCGAGCAAGGCGCCGTGCTTGGTGCGGCGGGAATTGTCGATCTGATAACGCGAGCAGAGATCGTCGAGCCGGTTCGACACGCCGGGATGCTTGCGCCGTGCCAGCAGCAGCGTATCGACCAGCTGGTCCTTCGGGATCGCCTTCCGCTTGATGCGGTCGAGCTCGGCGTTGATGAAGCTGATGTCGAACGACGCGTTGTGGATCACCAGCGGCGTATCGCCGATGAAGGCCAGGAACTCGTCGACCACTTCAGTGAACAGCGGCTTGGAAGCAAGGAACTCGGTCGACAGCCCGTGCACGGCGAACGCTTCCGCCGGCATGTCGCGCTCGGGATTGATGTAGACGTGGTAGGTCTGTCCCGTCGGCATGCGGTTGAAAATCTCGACGCAGCCGATCTCCACCAGCCGGTCGCCGCGCAGCGGATCGAGGCCAGTGGTTTCGGTATCGAGAACGATTTCGCGCATGACGTGATGGAATCCGAAAAGGCGGGCGAATCAGGCGCGCCGCTTCGGCATCTTAACAACCTCGGCCAGAATGTCGCGGATACGCGCCCGCACCGGATCGAGGCCGTGCGAGGTATCCACTATGAAATCCGCGCGTTTGCGCTTCTCGGCGTCCGGCATCTGCTTGGCGATGATGGCGTCGAGCTTGGCGGCATCCATCGTGCCGCGGGCCAGCACCCGCTCGCGTTGCAGTTCCGGCGAGGTGGTGACGACAACGACGGCATCGACACGCTTCTCGCCGCCGGTCTCGAACAATAGCGGCACGTCGACAACGACGATCGGGTTACCTGCGGCTTCCGCATCGGCGAAGAATTTCTGGCGCGACGCGCCGAGCATCGGATGCACGATCTGCTCGAGCTGCTTCATCGCAGCAGGATCGTGCACCACGCGCGCCGACAGTTTCGCGCGATCGACCTTGCCGCCGGCAGTGGTGCCGGGAAAGGCGGCCTCGATCGCCGGCGCAGCTTCGCCTTCGTAGAGCTGATGCACGGCCGCATCGGCGTCGTACACCGGCACGCCGGCCTCCATGAACAGTTTGGCCGTGGTGGATTTCCCCATCCCGATCGAGCCGGTCAGTCCAACAATCAGCATCGCATCAACATCGGTTCAGCATCTCTCCCGTCGCCACGCCTCACACCGCGAGCAGTTTCTCAGCACGCAGGAACGCCAGCAGCGACAATAGCGGCAGGCCGAGGATGGTGAAATGGTCACCTTCGATCCGCTCGAACAGATGCACGCCGAGGCCCTCGAGCTGGTAGGCGCCGACGCTGGTCGTCACCGCCTCCCCGGCATGGTCGAGATAGCTCTCGATCTCGCCGGCGGCGAGCCGCCGCATCGTCATGCGGGCCACACCCACATCGCTGAACAGGACCTTTCCATCGCGTGCGACCGAGACGGCGGAATGCAGCTCATGGGTCCGTCCGGCGAGCAGGCCGAGCTGCTCGGCAGCCTGCGCGCGGCCGGCGGGCTTGCTGAACATGCGCTGCCCCAGCGCCAGCGTCTGGTCGGCGCCGACGACATATTGACCGGGCCTCTGCCTGGAGACGAACAGCGCCTTCTCGCGCGCCAGGAGCGATGCGATCTCGCCCGGCGCCGAAAGGCCGGAATTCTTCTGCACCGCGCGTTCGTCGATGTCGGCCGGCAGCGCCTCGAAATCGAGGCCGGCATTTTCAAGCAGCATCTTTCGCGCGCGGCTCTGCGACGCGAGGATCAGCTTCTGTGGGCCGCGCCAGATGCTCATGACGTGAGAATCATTCCGACGGCCGCGCGCGCTGGCGGTCGTTGAAGAGTTTCATCACCGCGGCCGCGGTCTCCTCGATCGAACGCCGTGTGACGTCGAGCAGCGCCCAGTTGAATTTCGCGCTGAGGCGCCGGGCAAAGGCGACTTCGTCGGCTACCGACTGCTTGTCGATGTAGGTGTCATTGTCGCGGTCGCCCATGGTGAGCAGGCGGTTCTGCCGAACCTGGATCAGGCGCTCGGGCGTCGCATGCAGGCTGACCACCAGCGGCTTCTTCAAGGTCTCGAGCTGGTGCGGCAGCGGGATGCCCGGCACCAGCGGCACATTCGCCGTTCGGATGCCGCGGTTGGCGAGATAGATCGAGGTCGGTGTCTTCGAGGTACGGGATACCCCGACCAGCACGACATCGGCCTCCTCGAGGCCTTCGACATGCTGACCATCATCATGCATCATCGTGTAGTTCAGCGCATCGATGCGGCGGAAATACTCCGCGTTCAGCACGTGCTGCGCGCCGACGCGCCCGGTCGTCGCGGCACCCAGATACGCCTCGAACAACTGCATCACAGGCCCGATGATCGACAGGCTCGGAACGTTGATCTCCTTGCACTTGCCCTCGAGCCGGCCGACCAGATCCTTCTCCAGCAGCGTGAACAGGACGATGCCGGGCGATTCCTCGATCTCGTCGAGCACGCGATCGAGCTGCTTCTGGCTGCGCACCAGGGGATAGACATGCTCGACCGCGGTCACATTGGCGTATTGCGCGGCGACCGCGCGCGCCACGGTGATCAGCGTCTCGCCGGTCGAGTCCGACACCAGATGCAAATGGAAGTAGTTGGAGGTCGTCGGCACCAGAGCCCCTGTCTATCCTGTGAATCCCTGTGGAGGTCGAGGAGAAGAATCCGGGTCCATGGCCAGGCCCCTGTATATCTCGCCCCATTCTTCACAGCACGTCGCAAAAGGATAAGTCGACGTCATGGCGGGGATGATAGTGAAGCAGTGTGGATTTGTCTCTTCATAAGCTGGCCACAGAGGCGCGCAACCAACTGAGTCCTGCGACAGATTCCGGATATCCGCCGCCGCCGACCGGAATGTTGAGGGATGTGAACAAGCGCGCAGCAACCGCTGGACCGGATTGCATGAGTCAAATTCACTGCCATTAAGACTCAAACCTTAGATTCTAAAATTAATTAGGTTTAGGAGAGCCGTGTGTGCGGATATGTATCCGTCCCTCGCCGGCGAAGCCTTGCGCGCAGCGCTGAGCCCTCCCGAACTGTTCCCCGAAAGGCATCACTGCGATGTTCGACTGGATCAACGCCCTGCCGATCTATGCCTGGGTCAAGGCCCTGCACATCGTCGCCGTGATCTCGTGGATGGCCGGCATGCTCTATCTGCCGCGGCTGTTCGTCTATCATTGCGAGGCCGAGGTCGGCTCCAGGCAGTCCGAGACCTTCAAGGTCATGGAGCGGCGGCTTTTGAAGGGGATCATCAACCCCGCGATGATCGTAACCTGGCTGGCCGGACTTTTCCTGGTCTGGGCCGGACACTGGTACCTATCCGGCTGGTTTCACGTCAAATTTGCGCTGGTGCTCGCCATGTCGGGTATCCACGGCTTTTTGTCCCGTTGCGTGAAGGATTTCGCCGCCGACCGGAATCAGCGAACCCAGAAATTCTATCGTATTATCAACGAGGTGCCGACGGTCCTGATGATCCTGATCGTGATCATGGTGGTGGTGAAGCCGTTCTAGACATCACGATGGTCAAGACGCATGCTTCAGTCCTTCTTGCGAAGGACGAATCGATTTTCTATATAGGATTTATCCCACCCCACGCAGGCGGATGTGGTCGCGTTCCGGTTCTTTTCGGACCGGCGCCGCATCAGGTTTGAAAGCCCAAACGGCACTTTCCTGGCTGAGACCTGCGGACCTTCCTTTGGCGTCCGCTTTTTCCAGAGCCACCTCGCACCCCTTCCCTACCTACTTCCTCACAGGACGACCCCAATGCGGGAAATCAAACTCCAGGACCTCAAATCGAAAACGCCGGCCGAGCTCGTCTCGTTCGCGGAAGAGAATGGGGTCGAGAATGCCAGCACCATGCGCAAGCAGGAGCTGATGTTCGCAATTCTCAAGCAGCTCGCGATCGCCGAGACCGACATTATCGGTGAAGGCGTTGTCGAGGTGCTGTCCGACGGCTTCGGCTTCCTTCGTTCGCCCGACGCGAACTACCTGCCCGGCCCCGACGACATCTACGTTTCGCCGTCGCAGATCCGCCGTTTCGGCCTGCGCACCGGCGACACGATCGAAGGCCATATCCGCAGCCCGAAGGAAGGCGAACGCTATTTCGCGCTGCTGAAAGTCAACACGCTCAATTTCGAAGATCCGGAAAAGTCGAAGCACAAGGTCAATTTCGACAACCTCACGCCGCTGTTTCCCAATCAGCGTTTCCGCATGGAGCTCGAGGATTCCACCAAGAAGGACCTTTCCGCCCGCGTCATTGATATCGTCGCGCCGATCGGCAAGGGCCAGCGCGCGCTGATCGTGGCGCCGCCGCGCACCGGCAAAACGGTGCTGATGCAGAACATCGCGCACTCCATCACCGCCAATCATCCCGACTGCTATCTGATCGTGCTTCTGATCGACGAGCGTCCGGAAGAAGTTACGGACATGCAGCGCTCGGTGAAGGGCGAGGTGGTGTCGTCGACCTTCGACGAGCCTGCGGTGCGTCACGTCCAGGTCGCCGAGATGGTGATCGAGAAGGCCAAGCGCCTCGTCGAGCACGGCCGCGACGTCGTGATCCTGCTCGATTCGATCACGCGCCTCGGCCGCGCCTACAACACCGTCGTGCCGTCATCCGGCAAGGTGCTGACCGGCGGTGTCGACGCCAACGCGCTGCAGCGTCCGAAGCGCTTCTTCGGTGCCGCGCGCAACATCGAGGAGGGCGGTTCGCTGACCATCATCGCGACCGCGCTGGTCGATACCGGCAGCCGCATGGACGAAGTCATTTTCGAAGAGTTCAAGGGCACCGGTAACTCCGAACTGATCCTCGACCGCAAGGTTTCGGACAAGCGGACCTTCCCGGCGATCGATATTGCCCGTTCCGGCACCCGCAAGGAGGAGCTGATCACTGATCCGCAGGTGCTGAAGAAGATGTACGTCTTGCGCCGCATCCTCAATCCGATGGGCACCATGGACGCCATCGACTTCCTGCTCGACAAGCTCCGCAATACGAAGAGCAACTCGGAATTCTTCGATTCCATGAACACCTGAGGCCACGGCCGAAAAGAACAGGGCGCTCCGCACAAACGGGGCGCCTTTTTTCATGCTGCGGATTTGCTGCAGCGAAGTGCAGCATAAAAGGAGCGGCCCCCGCACTGATTTTTCATATAACTATCTGAATTTATTTATATTTATATCGTAGCTTTGTGATCTAGGTGACGACACCGCAGCAAAATTGCTGCGCGGCTGCTGCAGTGAAATCAGATCATGCTGCGTCGCGGCATTTTGCGGTATGGGGTGCGCAATCGAAGCGGCATTGCCTTTGCCGATTTGCTGGAAGAAATAGGCGATGCATCCGCGCGACCAGACCATCTTCGCATTGTCCTCCGGACGGCCGCCGAGTGCGATCGCCATCGTCAGGTTGTCTGGCCCAATGGCCGAGTCGGTCATTGCAGGACTGGCGGGCAAGACGCCGGTGCCGCGGCTGGCGACCCGCGCGCTGCTCCGCGATTCGAACCATCAACCGATCGATGACGCGGTCGTGCTGTGGTTTCCAGGCCCGGCCAGTGCCACCGGCGAAGACGTCGCCGAATTTCATGTCCATGGCGGACGCGCGGTGTTGGCGGCGATGTTCGATGCGATCGCGGCATTCGACAATGTGCGGCCGGCCGAGCCGGGCGAGTTCACCCGGCGGGCTTTCGAGAACGGCAAGCTCGACCTGACTGAGGCCGAGGGCCTCGACGACCTGATCCACGCCGACACCGACCGTCAAAGGCGCCAGGCGCTGCGCCAGTTGAAGGGGTTGCTCGGCGACCGCGCGCGCGACTGGCGCGAGCGGATCATCGCGGCGTCGGCGCTGATTGAGGCCGGCATCGATTTCTCAGATGAAGGCGATGTGCCGGCCGAGCTGATCGGGCCGGCGCTCGAGAAGATCCGCGCGCTGCATGATGAGATCAAGCAAGTCCTTGCAGGGCAGGGGCTTGGCGAGCGGTTGCGCGACGGCCTGGTGGTCGCGATCGCCGGTCCGCCGAATGTCGGCAAATCAACCCTGATCAATCAGCTCGCCAAGCGCGAGGTCGCGATCGTCTCGCCGCATGCCGGCACGACCCGCGATGTGATCGAGGTGCAGCTCGACCTCGACGGCTATCCGGTGACGGTCATCGACACCGCCGGCATTCGCGAGACCGACGACCCGGTGGAGCAGGAGGGCGTCCGCCGCGCCCGCGCCCGCGCCGCGGAGGCGGACCTCGTGCTGTGGCTGGCCGACAGCGGCGATGCAAAGGCGGGACATGGCGGAGCGACGCCGACCTGGCTGGTGCGGAACAAGATCGACCTGGTCAGGACCGCGGCGGGTGAGGGCGGCAGTTACCCCGAATTCAGGATCTCGGCTGCTCGTGGCGATGGGTTGTCAGAGCTGATCGCCGCGCTGGTCGGGTTCGCTCAGGACTATTTTGGAACCAGCGAAGGCGGCTTGATCAGTCGGACGCGGCAGCGCGGATTGTTGCAGGACACCGTCGAATCCCTTCAGCGCAGCATCGACGTGGTCGGGCAGGGCGAAGAACTGGCGGCGGAGGAACTGCGGCGGGCCGCTTACTCACTCGGTCGTCTGCTCGGCCGGGTGGATGTTGAAGACATCCTGGACGTCATCTTCCGCGAATTCTGCGTCGGGAAGTAGCGGGTGCCCCATCTGTTTCACGTGAAACATGGTTTCGATCTGGTTAAGGAACCCTCATCCTGTTTCACGTGAAACAATTGCCGATCATACAGCCGCACTGTTTCACGTGAAACGGTCCCATCCGTCATTGCGGGCGAAGCGAAGCAGTCCATATTTGCCTCGGGCTTCGGTCTCAGAGCGGCGATCCCAACTTCGTTCTTCCGGCTTTCATGACTCCACGATAGAAGTCCCGGCATGACTTCCAGGGCAGACTCATTTGACGTCATCGTCATCGGCGGCGGCCATGCCGGCTGCGAGGCCGCGAGCGCTTCTGCCCGGATGGGCGCAAAGACCGCCTTGGTGACCCATCGTTTCGCGACGATCGGCGCGATGTCGTGCAATCCCGCCATCGGCGGGCTCGGCAAGGGCCATCTGGTCCGCGAAGTCGATGCCTTGGACGGTTTGATGGGCCGGGTGGCCGACGCCGGCGGCATCCAGTTTCGCATGCTGAATCGTCGGAAAGGTCCAGCGGTTCGTGGCCCCCGGGCGCAGGCCGACCGCAAGCTCTATGCGGCCGCGATGCAGGCCGCGATCACCGAGACCGCGAACCTCAACGTCATCGAAGGCGAGGCGGATGAATTGGTCGTCGTCGATGGTCGCGTGGCCGGCATTTGCCTGGGCGATGGCCGCCGGCTATCGGCGGGGGCGGTTGTCATCACGACCGGGACCTTCCTGCGTGGTCTGATCCATCTCGGCGAGAAGAACTGGCCGGCGGGCCGGGTCGGCGAGGCGCCGGCCATGGGCCTGTCGGCTTCCTTTGAACGTGCAGGGTTTGTGCTCGGCCGGCTCAAGACCGGGACGCCGCCGCGCCTCGACGGCACCACGATCGACTGGTCCGCGGTCGAAATGCAGCCCGGAGACGAGCCTCCGGAACCGTTTTCGGTCATGACTGACCGGATTACGACCCCGCAGATCCAGTGCGGCATCACCCGGACCACGCCGGCGACCCATGAGGTGATCCGCGCCAATGTGCATCGCTCGCCGATGTATTCCGGTCAGATCAAGAGCTCCGGACCGCGCTATTGCCCCTCGATCGAGGACAAGATCGTCCGCTTCGGCGACCGCGACGGCCATCAGATCTTCCTGGAGCCGGAAGGGCTCGACGACACCACGGTCTACCCGAACGGAATCTCGACCTCGCTGCCGGAAGAGGTCCAGCTTGCGATCCTCGCCAGCATCCCCGGCCTTGAACGGGTGACGATGGTCCGGCCGGGCTATGCGATCGAATACGACCACGTCGACCCGCGCGAGCTCGATCCGACCCTGCAGACCAAGCGTCTGCGCGGGCTTTTCCTGGCCGGCCAGATCAATGGCACCACGGGCTATGAGGAGGCGGCGGGGCAGGGCGTTGTCGCCGGGCTCAATGCCGCGCTCGCTGCCGGCGATGCCGATCCGATCGTGTTCGACCGCGCCGATGGCTATCTCGGCGTGATGATCGACGATCTCGTGACCCGCGGGATCACCGAGCCGTATCGCATGTTCACTTCGCGCGCCGAATACCGGCTGACGCTGCGGGCCGACAACGCCGACCAGCGCCTGACCGACATGGGCGTTGCGCTCGGATGCGTCGGAACGGCGCGCGCCGAGCGCCATCGGACCAAGATGGCGGCGCTGGAGGCGGCCAAGATCTTGGCGAAGTCGCTCACGATCACACCGAATGAGGCCGCCAAGCACGGGCTTGCCCTCAATCGTGACGGCAATCGCCGCTCCGCCTTCGAGCTTCTGGCTTATCCGGAGATCGAATGGCCCGCGGTCCGGGCGATCTGGCCGGAGCTGTCGGCCATTGACCCTGCAATCGCGGTGCATCTCGAGATCGATGCCAAATACGATGTCTATCTGAAGCGCCAGACCGCCGATGTCGATGCTTTCCGGCGTGACGAGGGTCTGGTTCTGACCGACGTCGACTATACCGATGTCCCCGGTCTCTCGAACGAAGCGCGCGCCAAGTTGCAGAAGGCGCAGCCGCGGACGGTCGGCCAGGCCGGCCGGATCGACGGCATGACGCCGGCGGCCCTGGGTATTCTGGCGGCCTATCTCCGGCGGGAAGCGCGGCGGAAGACTGCGAAGGCATCCGCCTAGCGTTTCACGTGAAACGGCAGGCCCCGGTCATTGCGAGGAGCGGAAGCGACGAAGCAATCCATCGCTTTCCCAGGTGGCACTATGGATTGCTTCGCTTCGCTCGCAATGACGAGCCCGACCGGCATTCCAGAGAATGGCTTCAATTTCGCAATCCGCCGAACTCAGTGTCTCCGCCAAGGACAAGGCCGCGGCGCTCGCGCTGACGCCTGTTTCACGTGAAACAGAGGCGCGGCTCGACCGCTACATCGCCCTCCTCCTCACGTGGCAGGCCAAGACCAATCTCGTCGCGCCATCGACGCTGCCGACCCTCTGGACCCGCCACGTCTCCGATTCGCTGCAGCTCCTGAGTCTGATGCCGACGGCGAAGTCGTGGGTCGATCTCGGCAGCGGCGGCGGCTTCCCCGGTGTCGTGCTCGCCTGCGCGCTGGCCGAGACTCCGGGCTCGTCGATTCATTTGGTTGAGCGAATCGCCAAGAAGGCGGCATTCTTGCGCGAGGCGATACGGGTGACGGAGTCCCCGGGGGCGGTGCATCTGGCTGATATCGGGGATACTGTGGATAGAATCCCGGGGCCCATCGATTGCGTCACCGCGCGGGCGCTGGCTCCGTTACATCAACTCATCGGCTTTGCGGAGCCCTGGGTCAAAAAGGGCGCCAAGGCGCTGTTTTTGAAGGGTCAAGATGTAGAGGCTGAATTGACCGAGGCCACTAAATATTGGACTATTGAGCCAAAGCTACACTCCAGCCGGACCGGCGGACAGGGCTGGATCGTCGAACTCGGGTCAATCGAGCGGCGCTAGGGGACTCCGCGAGAGCAAATGGTATTTTGGTATGACTGTGATGGACGAGGTTTATCAAGAGGATAAGGCGTCCCAGCCGCCTGGCCATCCGCGCATCCTGTCGCTCGCCAACCAAAAGGGCGGCGTCGGCAAGACCACCACAGCGATCAATCTTGGGACCGCACTCGCTGCGATTGGCGAGCGCGTCCTGATCGTCGATCTCGATCCGCAGGGCAACGCCTCGACCGGCCTCGGCATCGATCGCCGCAACCGCAGCTGCTCGACCTACGACGTCCTGATCGGCGAAGCGCCGCTGCGCGATGCCGTGGTCGCGACCGCGGTGCCGCGGCTGCACATCGCGGCTTCCACCATGGACCTCTCCGGCCTCGAGCTCGAGCTCGGCACCACGCCGGGCCGCGCGTTCCGGCTGCGCGATGCGATCGCAGGGCTGAACAACAACGTCTCGCCGGAAGCCGACTACACCTACGTGCTGATCGACTGCCCGCCCTCGCTCAATTTGCTCACGGTGAATGCGATGGCGGCGTCGGACGCGATCCTGGTGCCGCTGCAATGCGAGTTCTTCGCGCTCGAAGGTCTGTCGCAATTGCTGCAGACCGTGGAGCAGGTGCGCTCGACGCTCAATCCGAGCCTGTCGATCCACGGCATCGTGCTGACCATGTTCGACTCGCGCAACAACCTCTCCAACCAGGTGGTTGCCGACGTGCGCCAGTTCATGGGCGACAAGGTCTACGACACCATGATCCCGCGCAACGTGCGCATCTCGGAAGCACCCTCCTACGGCAAGCCGGTCCTGGTCTACGACCTCAAATGCGCCGGCAGCGATGCGTATCTCAAGCTCGCCACCGAGGTGATCCAGCGCGAGCGCGAGCTGCGCACGCATTGACGTTGCGTAGGATGGGTAGAGCGAAGCGAAACCCATCACTCTCATTGCGAGCCGCGATGGGTTTCGCTTCGCTCTACCCATCCTACGTTTCTTTTGAAATTCAAGTCTGGAGTACTGCGTGTGAATCCAAGGGAGCTCGCAACAATGGCCGATGAAGCGCGTTCGCGACTGGGGCGCGGGCTGGCAAGCCTGATCGGAGATGTCGGCGGCGAGGCGGCCGCGCATGTCGAGCGGCCGCGCAACCAGCGCAAGGTGCCGATCGAATTCCTCAAGGCCAACCCGCGCAACCCGCGGCGCACCTTCGCCGACACCGAGCTCGGCGAGCTTGCCGATTCGATCAGGCAGCGCGGCGTGATCCAGCCGATCGTGGTGCGTGCGATCAAGGGCGCGCAGGACCGCTACGAGATCATCGCCGGCGAGCGCCGCTGGCGCGCCTCGCAACTCGCCGGCCTGCACGAAGTGCCGATCGTGCCGGTCGAGGTCTCTGATTCCGACGCGCTCGAGATCATGATCATCGAGAACGTCCAGCGCGAAGACCTCAATGCGATGGAAGAGGCGCAGGGCTATCACGCGCTCGCCGACGAGTTCAAACGCAGCCAGGAAGAGATCGCCAAGATCGTCGGCAAGAGCCGCAGCCATGTCGCCAACATGATGCGGCTGACCAAGCTGCCGCCTGAGGTGCAGGCGCTGATCTCGAAGGGCGATCTCTCCGCCGGCCACGCCCGCGCGCTGATCGGCGTGCCGGATCCGCTCGCTGCAGCGAAGCGCATCGTCGCCGAGGGTCTCAACGTTCGCCAGGCCGAGGCGCTGGCGCATGAGGAGGGCGTGCCGGAGCGCAAGCCGCAGAAGGCGCGCAGTGGCAGCGCGGCCAAGGTCGACAAGGATGCCGACACGCTGGCGCTCGAGAAGCGCGTCAGCGATGCGCTCGGCCTTGCCGTCACCGTCAGCCATCGCGATCCCGGCGGCACCGTCCAGATCAGCTACCGCAACCTCGAGCAGCTCGACGAAGTGGTGCGGCGGCTGGAGGGCGGTTAGTTTTTCCGTCGTCCCTCCACGTCATTGCGAGGAGCGATAGCGACGAAGCAATCCATCTTTCCGCGCGTGCGGAGCGGTGGATTGCTTCGCTTCGCTCGCAATGACGTCTCCAAATACAGCTCGATATCACCCCCGCCGCTTCGCATTCGCCGCGATCGAGAGCAGCGCGCGCTGCGCGATCACGGCGGCGAGCGAGGCCTGCTTGCGCATGTCGAGTGCCGCGGTGGCGAGCTGATCGATCACGTTCACCAGCCGCGGCGGCGTGAAATTGCGCAGCGCGATCTCGACCGCGGGTTTGCGCGAGAAGTGCAGCCGCGGGAATCCGCCTTCGAGCACGGCTGACGCCGGCGTGCCGTCCGCGATCGCGAGCGCTGATTTGTGCAGCCATGCCGCCTGGCGCTGCGCGGCCGAGATGATCACGCCGGGATAGGTGCCGGCGACCATTGCCTTGGTGAACTCGCTCTCGACCAGCGCGGCGTTGCCGGCGAAGGCCCCGTCGACGATCGGATCGAGCTTCAGCTCGGAGGCGTCGGACACCACGGTCATGACGTCCTCGAGCGTGATCTCGCCCTTGCCGTGCGCGAATAGCGCCAGCTTGCGCAGCTCGTTGCGCGAGGCCATGCGGTCGCCGCCGAGCAGCGACATCAGCACCGCGCGCGCATCCTGCGCGAGCCGCAGATTCGATACGCGCAGCTCGTCCTCGATCAGCTTGGTCAGATCGCGCTCGGTGTCGGGATAGCAGCCGATCGCCACTGCATTCTTGGCGCGCTCGCAGATCTTGCGCAGCGGCGATTCCGGCCTGAGCTCGCCGGCCTCGATCACGATGCGGCAATCCCTGAGCGCCGTGGTCTCGGTCAGCGTCTCGACGCCGCTTGAGAAGTTGCGCGAGCCGGCGCGGACGCGGATGGCGCGGCGGCCGCCGAACAGCGGCACCGTCATGGCCTCGTCGACCAGCCGCGACGGTTCGGCGGCGAGTTCGTCGCCATCGAGCCGCACCAGCGAGAATGGATCGTTGGGATCGTCGACCGCGGAGGCCATCAGCGCGTCGGCACGCTCGCGCACCAGCCCGAGGTCCGGGCCGTACAGCAGGATGATCGGACGACCGGCGTCAGGCCGGGTGAGGAAGCTGTCGATCTCTTTTCCGCGAAGCGCGACCATCTCGCCTTAAACTGTCATTCCGGGGCGCCTCGTCAGAGGCGAACCCGGAATCTCGATCCATCATCTCCAGATTCCGGGTTCGCGCCGGTGGCGCGCCCCGGAATGACCTCCCGCCTCAGGTTCCGGTGGAGAAGAAGGAGGCGAGGCGGGTCTGGATGTTGTCGGCGATCTCCTGCGCGGCGCGGTCCTCGGCGTCGCGGAAAGCGCGGGCGCGGGCGAAGCGCTGGTAGGAGCCGGGCATGTCATAGGACACGCGCGAGAACGTGGTGCCGGTCATGACCGACTTGTTCGAGGCGATCTCGATCAGGTTGAACTGGGCGTCGATGGCGTAGTTCTCGCTGGTCGGCAGCGCGGTGGCCGGATCGATCATCAGCGAGGAGCGGCTGGTGTTGAAGCGCAGCACCAGCCGATGCGTCGGCGGCATGCCGGTGGCGGTGCCGTAGAGCTTGAAGGCGAGGGCGTTGCGGACCTCGACGCCGACCCGGGCCTCGCGCGAGGCGTTCGGCTTGTCGACCGGCGGAACCTCGACGCCCATCAGCTTCTCGCGCAGGGCGGACGACTGGCCGTCGAGGGTGCGCTCGGCATACATCGGCTGGAAGCATCCGGCCGTCAGCGCGGCCAAGGCAGCCACGGCCACGAGCCGGGCGGCGATCCTGATCCTAGCCGACAACATTGACGATCCTCATGGGCACCACGATCACCTTGCGGACGGGTTTGCCGCCCAAGGCGGCTTTTACCGCATCGAGCGCCAAAACGGCAGCCTCTATATCCGCATTTTGGGCCGCCCGTGGCACGGTAACATCACCTCGTTTTTTACCGTTGACCTGGACGACCAGGGTCACGCTGTCTTCGACCAGCAAATCGCGTTCGATTTGCGGCCAATCGGCCTCGGAAACCAGCCCGGTCTGGCCCAGAACCACCCAGCACTCCTCGGCCAGATGCGGCATCATCGGCGAAAACAGCTGCACCAGGATGGTCGCCGCCTCCTTGACGGCCCAAGAAACATCTGGAGCCAGGTCCGGCGCCGGCTTGTCGCCCTTTGCCAGCACCTCGGACAGCGCATTGGCGAACTCGCGGATATGGGCGAGACACACGTTGAAATGCAGCCGCTCGATCCCGGACGACACCTTGTCGAGCGCGCCATGGGCGGCCTTGCGCAGCGCCAGCGCCTCGGCTCCGAACGTGGCCGGCCGGGCCGCCGGCGCCGTCTTGGCAATCTCGGCCGATTCGTTCACCAGCCGCCACAGCCGCTGCACGAAGCGTGAGGCGCCCTGCACGCGCTCGTCGCTCCAGATCACGTCGCGGTCCGGCGGCGAGTCCGACAGCATGAACCAGCGCGCGACGTCGGCGCCGTAGCTCGCGATGATGTCGTCGGGGTCGACGGTGTTCTTCTTCGACTTCGACATCTTCTCGATCGGGCCGATCGCGACGTCCTCGCCGGTCGCCATCAGCACCGCGCGGCGGCCGTTGCCGCCAACCTCGATCTTCACCTCGGCCGGCGTGACCCAGCTGCCGTCGGCCTTCTGGTAGGTCTCGTGCACCACCATGCCCTGGGTGAACATGCCGGCGAACGGCTCGCTCATGTCGACGTGGCCGGTGGCCTTCATCGCGCGGGTGAAGAAGCGGCTGTAGAGCAGATGCAGGATCGCGTGCTCGACGCCGCCGATATACTGATCGACCGGCATCATCCGGTTGGCGACCGCAGGCGTGGTCGGCGCGGTCTCGTTCCACGGGTCGGTGAAGCGCGCGAAATACCAGGACGAGTCCACGAAGGTGTCCATCGTGTCGGTCTCGCGCACGGCCTTGGCCCCGCACTTCGGGCAGCTGACGTGCTTCCAGGTCGGGTGATGGTCGAGCGCGTTGCCCGGCTTGTCGAAGCTGACATCCTCCGGCAGCGTCACCGGCAGCTGGTCGTCGGGCACCGGCACCACGTCGCATTTCGGACAGTGGATCACCGGGATCGGGCAGCCCCAGTAGCGCTGGCGTGAAATGCCCCAGTCGCGCAGCCGGAAATTCACCTGCCGCTCGCCGACCGGCGCATTACCGCGGACTTCGCTTTCCAGCCGCTTGGCGACCTCTTCCTTGGCCGCTTCGATGGTCATGCCGTCGAGGAAGCGCGAATTGATCATGCGGCCGTCGCCGTCATAGGCGACGTCGGTGATGACGAACGTCTTCGGGTCCTGGCCCTCGGGGCAGACCACCGGCGTATTGCCGAGATTGTACTTGTTGACGAAGTCGAGGTCGCGCTGGTCGTGCGCCGGGCAGCCGAAGATCGCGCCGGTGCCGTATTCCATCAGCACGAAGTTCGCGACATAGACCGGCAGCTTCCAGCTCGGATCGAACGGATGCACCGCCTTGATGCCCGTGTCGAAACCCTGCTTCTCGGCGGTGTCGATGATCGACTGCGCGGTGCCGATCTTCTTGATGTCGGCGATGAACTCCGCGAGCTTCGGGTTCTTCGCGGCAGCCGCTACCGCCAGCGGATGATCCGCCGAGATCGCCATGAACTCGGCGCCGAACAGCGTGTCCGGCCGCGTGGTGAAGATCTTCAGCTCGCTCTCGCCGGCCGGCGTGGTCGCCGCATCCAGCGCGAAGCGGATCAACAGGCCCTCGGAGCGGCCGATCCAGTTGCGCTGCATCAGCCGCACCTTGTCGGGCCAGCGGTCGAGACCATCCAGCGCTTCCAGGAGCTCCTGCGAGTACTTCGTGATCTTGAAGACCCACTGGCTCATCTCGCGCTGCTCGACGACGGCGCCCGAGCGCCAGCCGCGGCCGTCGATCACCTGCTCGTTGGCGAGCACGGTCATGTCGACCGGATCCCAGTTCAGCTTGCGCTTCTCGCGCTCGGCGAGGCCGGCGCGCAGCATGTCCAAAAACATCTTCTGCTGATGCTTGTAGTAGCCGGGGTCGCAGGTCGCGAACTCGCGCGACCAGTCGAGCGACAGGCCGATCGACCGCAGCTGTTTCTTCATCGCGGCGATGTTGTCGTAGGTCCAGGCCTTCGGCGCCACCTTGCGCTCGATCGCGGCATTCTCCGCCGGCAGGCCGAACGCGTCCCAGCCCATCGGGTGCAGCACGTTGTAGCCCCTGGCGCGCATGAAGCGGGCCAGCACGTCGCCGAGCGTGTAGTTGCGGACATGGCCGATATGGATGCGCCCCGACGGATAGGGGAACATCTCGAGCACGTAGTATTTCGGCCGCGGATCGTCGTTCTTGGAGGCGAAGATCGCCTTTTCGTCCCACAGGCGCTGCCAGCGGGGCTCGGATTCACGGGCGTTATAGCGTTCGGCGGTCATGAAATCGCAGGGATTTTGGGTGGCTCTGGGTGATTTTCGGGCCCCGTCCGGGGACGGCGGACTAGGCCACAAAAGCGCCTGCGCGGTCAACGGCTTGGGCCTCTAAACGTCCCATCCCCTCGCGCAGCCGCCCTGCCGCTGTCGCAGGGGCGCCGTCTGCAGCCTTCTCGACGTCCTGGCGAAGGCCTGGACCACAGAGCTTTGTCGAGGAAGGGATCGTGGCCCCAGCTTCGCGCAATAATAAACGGTGGGGGTAATGGGTCCTGGCCTTCGCCAGGACGACGCTGAATATGCGGCGTCGCCGATGGTTATGGTTCCGCGCTCATGGCGCGGCTCGATCACGCACGATCTCAACTCGCCAGCGCCATCCCGGCTTCGTCCAGCGTCTGCAGGAACCCGTGCTCGATCACGGCATTCCTGCCGCGGCGCTTGGCGGCGTAGAGGGCGGCATCCGCCGCTTCGATCAGGTCGCCGGGGCGCTGGGTCTCGTTCGGCTTGGTCGTCGCGACGCCGACGCTGACGGTAACGACGCAATGGCTCGAGGACGCGTGCGGCACGGCGAGGCCGAGCACGGCGGTGCGCACGGTCTCGCCGATCGCGAGCGCATGCGCGGCGTCGGTGTTCGGCAGCAAGAGGCAGAATTCCTCGCCGCCATAGCGGCCGGCGAAGCCCATGGCGTCGGCGGCGATCCCGGACAGCGCTTCGCCGATTCGGGTCAGGCAGGCATCGCCTTCGGGATGGCCGTAGGTGTCGTTGTAGAGCTTGAAGTGATCGACATCGATCATCATCAGCGACAGCTCGCATTCATATTGCTGCGCCCGCATCCATTCGAAGTCGAGCCGGCTCTGGAAGCCGCGGCGGTTGGCAAGGCCCGACAGCGCGTCGATCGAGGCCATCACGGTGAGACGATCGTTGGAGGCGACGAGCTCGCGCTCGCGCTGGCTGAGCTGCGCCGCCATCGCGTTGAAGGCGCGCGCCAGCGGCACGAATTCCGCCGGCAGCTTGTGCTTGGCGACGCGCGCCGACCAGTCGCCCTCGCCGAACCGCCGCGCCATGCCGGTCATCAGCTCGATCGGATGGATGACGAGCCGCTCGGCGCCGACCAGTGCACCCAACAAGACGAAAAGGCAGACAAAGCCGAGCTGCAGATAGGCGGTGCGGATCTCGCGGTTGATCGCCGCGGTCACCTTGGCCTCGTCCATGCTCACGATCAGCCGGGATTGCGTGCCGGCGATGCGCGCGAAGCTCAGCGTGCGCTGTGCGCCGTCGGACGCGGTGAACGACACCGAGCCGGACGGCTCGTCATAGCTCAGCGCCTTCTCGGCGATCGCCGCCATCAGCGGGATGGTGTCGAGCGAGCGGCCGATCAGGCTCGCATGATCGGCGGGCGCGGCGATCACGACGCCGGTAGAGTCGACCAGCACGGCCGACATGCCGGGCTGGCCGCCGAGATTGGCCATGATCTGCGACAGCCAGTCGATATTGATGCCGGCGACCACCACGGCATCCTGCTCCGGATTGATCGCGGCGACCGGATAGGCGGCCATCATCATCGGGCGGCCATTGGTCCTGCCGCGCAGATAGTCGCTGAACACGAAGCCGCGGTTGTCCTGCGCCTTCTTGAAATATTCGCGGTCGCCGACATTGAGGCCGACCTGGACGTTGAGGGTCGAGCATTGCACCAGCCCGTCCCTGGAGACGAACATGATGCTGCGGATCCAGGGCAGCACCGTCGGCAGGCTGGCGCGCAGCACCTCGCAGCTCTGCGCGATGCCGCCGGAGGCGCGGATATAGGCGGCGGATTTCAGCATGGTCTCGACCGAGGAGACCACCTCGCGCTGGGTTTCCGCGGCATGCGCGGTGAGGCTGGCATAGCCGGCCGCGGCCTGCGCGATCTGCTTGCTGCGGGAATCCTCCAGCGTGCGGACGCGGTCCAGCATCAGGGGCGCGACCAGCATCAGCGCAAGCAAGGCCAGCCGGGCACGAATTCCCAGAACCTTCTTGAGCCTGACCCGGTTGCGGTTGAAAGTGACGCCCGACATTCTATTCCCTTGCCCGTGCGCAAGTTAGAATGCAGGGCTTCAAAAAGCCTTTCCCGAATTTGGTAAAATTCGAGCCAACCCCCGCACCTGTCAGAGAACGGCACAAGCATGACGCAAAGCCCGACCACGCCGTTACCGGCCGATTCACCACATGGCCTAGCCGCCGTCGAACGCGAGATCGCGCATGCCTGCAAGGAAGCGCGGCGCGACCGCGCGTCGGTGACCTTGATCGCGGTGTCGAAGACGTTCGCGGCCGACGCAATTTTGCCGATTATTGGCGCCGGACAGCGCGTATTTGGCGAAAATCGCGTCCAGGAGGCCAAGGGCAAGTGGCCGGCGCTAACCCAGGCTCATCCGGGATTGCAGCTGCATCTAATCGGACCGTTGCAGTCGAACAAGGCCAAGGAGGCCGTCGCGCTGTTCGATGCGATCCATTCGGTCGATCGCGCCAGCATTTGCGAAGCGTTAGCCAAGGAAATCAAAAATCAAGGCAAGCACCCGGAACTGTTCGTCCAGATCAATACCGGCGAGGAGCCGCAGAAGGCCGGCGTCGCGCCGCAGGACGCAGATACCTTCATCGCGGCATGCCGTGACACCTACGGCCTGCAGATATCAGGACTGATGTGCATCCCGCCGGTCGACCAGGCGCCGGCGCCGCACTTCGCGCTCTGCGCCAAGATCGCCGCGCGCAACGGGCTGACGAATCTCTCGATGGGCATGAGCGCGGACTTTGCCGTCGCGATCCAGATGGGGGCCACCCATGTGCGGGTGGGCTCGGCGATCTTCGGGACGCGGACGGTACCGCATAACTAGTGTCGTCCTGGCGAAAGCCAGGACCCATACTCCGCGGCCATTGCAAGGGACACGCGGCCAGATCGGCGGACAACAATTCACTTCGGTGGTTATGGGTCCCTGCTTTCGCACTAGCACTACTTTGGCAGATTGTGTTTTCGCCGCTGTTTTTCAGGGATTTCCTTTCGGCAATATGGGCACTGCTGAGGCGGCGGCCGAAGGATGAGATCGACGATGGCGTGACGTACGGCTGGCATGGTTGGCTGAGGCGGAGGCCCGTTGATTCTTTTTTTTCCGCCCCGCGTATGCGAGGCGACGATGTTGCAGGAAGGCGTAGGCAATCATTGTCATCAAGGCGTGGCGATGAAGACCTTGCCATGACCGCCCTTCGAAGTGATCAAGTCCAAGCTCCTCCTTCAGCTGTTGATGCGCCTGCTCACAAATCCACCGTGCCTTGATGGTGGCGGCCAGCGTGCGCAGATCCGTCGCCGCCGGAAGATTGGCGAGATAGTATTTCTTCTCCCCGGAGGCACGTTGCTCACCAATGAGCCAGGCTTCGTCGCCTGGCAGATGCTGCTGACCTTTATCCCATATTCGCTGCGGAGGGCCGTTGGCGGTGCGGACACGGAGAGCAGCAAATCGAGCTTTGAGCCGACCTTTCGTCCCGCTACGCCAACTCAGGGTTTTCCATTTGGCGCTGGCCAGCATTTGTTCGGCCGCAATCGATAAGATATCGGGCACGTGGTGCTTTCGTGGTTTGCCACGGACTTTGGTGATCGGCCAAATGAGCTTCACATCGACCGGATACACTTTCTGGTGCCGAGGGATACCGACAGCCCAGGTCAGCCCGCGCTCTGTTAGCCCTTGTCGAAACGGTGCGCTGAGGCCGTATCCTGCATCCGCCAGCACACATCCAAAGCGCATGTTGGCTGCCATCGCGCGGTCAATCTCGGCCAAAGCGATCTCCGGCTTGGACCGTGGCGTTCGGTGTTCGACTGGCACGCGAGCGCGCTTCAAACGAGACATGTCGCTTGTCCAGCTGTCAGGCAGAAAGAGACGTAACGCGACCATCACTGGCACTTCGCCGCGTGCAAGCGTTAAAGACACCAGCGTTTGGCAATTTGCGGTTTTACCGAGAGCCGACGCGTATTGAGCCGCAACACCGACCGATCGCTCACCCTTCTTGGGAAGTGAGGTGTCATCGATAACCAGCATCGCATCCCTGCCGCCGACAAGTCGGTCCGCCTGGTTGAGCAGCTCCGTCTCCAGCGGCGTCGCATCCCAGACACCGTCCGCAATGAAATGGTGCAACTGGTCGTAGTTGCTCGTGGCAAGGCGTTCCGCCATCGGCTGAACGCTCTTGCGATCGCCCGGACCGATCAATCCCGCAACATACAGAGGACACATCCGCTGCCGGGTCTTATGACCCAGCCGGTCCAAGAACGGCATTAGCCAGCGTTCGAGTTCGTCTTCCCATCTCGGCATGGTCAGCCCTCCAAGAGCCGACCACCCATGAATCATTGAAAAATTGATTCGGGAATCCTATAAAACGCGGCAAAATCAACAATCTGCCAAAGTAGTGCTAGGGCATGCACACATTTCTGAGGCTCCATCCGAGAGCGACGGCGCGGAAGTAATCGAGACCGTTTTTGAAGGTGATGGGGCCTGGTGGCTTGGAGGACGGATAGCCGTCCCATCCTCCAATG
This sequence comes from Bradyrhizobium sp. USDA 3315, assembly GCF_054056795.1. Taxonomy (NCBI): domain Bacteria; kingdom Pseudomonadati; phylum Pseudomonadota; class Alphaproteobacteria; order Hyphomicrobiales; family Nitrobacteraceae; genus Bradyrhizobium; species Bradyrhizobium sp. USDA 3315. The sequence goes on from NZ_JBSRYP010000001.1 coordinate 2,013,584, forward strand.
CGGCCGATAATCCAGGCCGCCCAGGCAAGACGATCGGACGGATGCGGGTTCTTCAGTCGTCTGTTCCTGGCTTCAAGCTGCTGATTGAGGGCGGTCAACGCATCGATCTCGCTGGGATTGAAGGCAACGTGAAGCGACTGCTGGCTCCCGTTGCGCGCTTGCAGGAGCTGGATGGTGATGATCGCGGCCTTGGCAGCGATGGCAACCAATTTGAGAAGCCGGCCGGCGGTGCCGATCTGGCTATCCTCGAGCTTGAAGCCCTGCGTCTTGAGGACGCGGAAGAACTGCTCGATGATCCAGCGCTGCTTGTACCAGGCGACAATGCGCCAGGCATCGTCTGAACTGGTGACCTCGTGAGAGGTGAGAAGACGCCAGTGCAACGGCTCGACGTTGGGATCGGCATTGATCTCGCGGACGTCAACGATGGCCAGATGCAGGCTTTTCGGCAAATGGCGCAGGAACTTGCTTTGCGGCCGGGCCAGCTCGATTGCGCCGAAGCGAAGTTCGAGGTCCATCGGACGTGCAGGCCGCCCCGCACGCGCAGGCAACTCGATGATGCGACGCTCTACCGCCGTCATGGCGTCGATCGCCGCATACAAACCCGTCGTGTCGGCCAGCTTGCGATCATGCATGCTGCGGGCGATCACGCGGTAGTCTTGCTCGGCTGCGCTGGCATAAAGAGCAAAGATGTCGCTCTCGCGGTCACCAAGCAGGGTCACCATTGCAGCACCGGTAAGCAGCGGCTTGGCCGCAAGGGCGGTGGCAATCCAGCGCTGCGATTCCTTGTCCGACAGGTCGCGGCTGTCATGCGAGACGCTCCGAGGGCCTTCACGCGTCCACACCTCGCCGCTCAAAAGTCCCAGGCAGGTGCCATTGTCCGCATCCACCGCCAGCATCGGGTGCAGCAGCACGCCGTGGTGATTGCCCTTGCCGATCTCCCCGAGCCCGCGCCGGCGTTGCGGCGTGGTGTTGAAGTGGATCTCGCTGGTGTCCTGGATCGCCAAAACATGGCGGCCTGTAACCGCCGCAGCCGTGCTTTCGCTCCAGCTTTCGATGATGCGCTCCTTCGTCACCTTGGAGTTACCGAGAAAGCGGTTGAACCGCACCTCCAGCGCGCGGTCTCCCTTGGAAAGCCGCCGAAGGCATACATCCTTGCCCGCGACCATGCGTCCGATGAGCGCCGCCCCCCTTTATCGAGACGACCATCCTCGAACCGGCCCAACGTCCAGTCAATCCGCGACAACATGCTGGCACCTCCGCCCAAGCCGAAGTGCCGTAATAGAAGTCACCGAGACCCCCGATTCTGGAATCCCCAATCTCTGACCCGAGTCAATCCGTCGCACCAGATGTGTGCATCCCCTAGTGCTTTCGCAGGGACGACAGCGGTGTGTGTGGCGCGTGCGCGGCCTACACGAACCGCACCGACACTTTTCCGATCGCGCCAAAATCGGCGGCGAATTTATCGCCGGCGGTGATCGGCAGCGGGGGATGGCAGGTGCCCGTGGTGACGACTTCCTCTGCCCGCAAGGTCAGCCCGAGCGCGCGCAGCTCGTTGGCGCACCAGGCGAGCGCTGCGCGGGGATCGCCGAGCACGTTCTTGCCATGGCCGATATAGCGCTCGCCGCGCAGCGTGATGACCGGGCGGTCCTCGACCAGATCGATCGCGCGCCAGTCCGCTGTCGTTGCGGGTCCGAGCACGAACAGATGCGCGCAGGCGTTGTCGGCAATCAGCTGCGCTTCGCCGGCGGAGGCGAAATCGGCGAAACGCGAATCCGGAATCTCGATCGCCGGATGCAGCGTGCCGACGGCCTCCAACACCTCCTGCACGCTGTAAGGCGTCGTGCGCGGCGCGAGATCGCGCGCCATGCGGAAGGCGTATTCCGGCTCGCCGACGCGCATCTCGTTGCCCTGCATCGACGCGGTGCCGCCATCCGGTATCACCGTCTCGGCAAGGATGCGCCCGGCGAGCGGTCCGGCGACATTGATGTGCTTCTGGCCGGCCGCGCTGGTCGCCGCGATCTTCCAGCCGAACAGTTTTTCGCGCGACTTCTTTTCCAGCCCGGCCTGCACCGCATAGCCCGCGGCGCGATCGCGCGGCCGAATTGCGCCATCGAGCGCGCCGAGTTTTGTTCCCGCGTGCCAGTGATCGTGCAGGACTTTTGCGGCGGCCGCGATTTTTTCGTTGTCGAGCATGCTTTTTCACTCCCGCGGGAATTATTTTCTGTTGTGTGCAATCTCAGCACAAACGCGTCGCGCCTGTCGCGTGGGAAAACCGATGCTGAGCTACTCCACCACCCTACCCAATAACGATCCGGGTTTGCGGCGACATCCGCCGCAACAGCCGCAGCATCGAGGCCTTTGTCATCGAGACGCAGCCCGCGGTCGGCGAAAAGTTCGGCCGCGCCAGATGCAGGAATACGGCGCTGCCGCGGCCGGCGACGCGCGGTGCGGCGTTGTGGTCGATCTCGATAATGAAGTCGTAGAGATGGTCTTCGCGAGTCAGGCGGTCGCCGCCTTGCATCCGATCGAGCCGGATCGGCTGGTTGTAGTGACGGTCGGCGGGGTCCTCGCACCAGGCGTCCTCGCGGCGGATCGGCCGGGTTGGCAGGAAAGTCGCCGGACGCTGGTGCCGGTCGGCGCGCCACCAGAGCTGGCGCGGATGGAAGACGCCGCGCGGCGTGCCGCCGTCGCCCTCGCGCTTGTTGGCGAGGATTCCGCCGCGCCCGAGCGCCACCGGCACGGTCCAGCCGTCGGCCGACAGCCAGCCCCGGCGCGGGTCGCCGGCGGCTGCTCGGACCTCGATGATGGAGAGCGGGCGATCACGTTTGGCTGTCATATAAGTGATTGAAATAGCTGACCTTCCCTTAAGAATCGTTCCAAACTGAGCTTGCCTTGGAGGTTCAGAACATTCTATCTCCCGGCATTACAGGACATTCACGTCCTGCCCCGCCGGATTTGAGGTAGACTGCGTTACCTTGTGAATCGGTAACAATCGCCTACCTGAACACATATCTAGCCGATGTTACGGCCATAAGCGTCCTCTGCTTCTGACCGCCCGTCCCCGAAGGATTGTACCTATGGCCAATGCCCGCAAGATCTTGATCGTGGATGACGATACCGATCTGCGCGATACGCTGGTCGAGCAGCTGTCGCTGCACGAGGAATTCGAAGCCTCCGCAGTCGACACCGGCGCCAAGGGCGCCACTGCCGCCAAAGCTAATTCCCCCGATCTGGTCCTGATGGACGTCGGCCTGCCCGACACCGACGGCCGCGAAGTGGTCCGCTCGCTCCGCAAGGGCGGCTTCAAGGCTCCGATCATCATGCTGACCGGCCACGACACCGATTCCGATACGATCCTGGGGCTCGAATCCGGCGCCAACGACTATGTGGCGAAGCCATTTCGCTTCGCGGTGCTGCTGGCCCGGATCCGGGCGCAGCTCCGCCAGCACGAGGCCAGCGAGGACGCGGTGTTCTCGGTCGGTCCGTACTCGTTCCGGCCCGGCTCGAAGATGCTGACCGGCGCCAATGCCAGGAAGGTGCGGCTGACCGAGAAGGAAACCGCGATCCTCCGCTTCCTCTACCGCGCCGGCCAGATGCCGGTGTCGCGCGAGACGCTGCTCCAGGAAGTTTGGGGCTACAATTCCGGTGTCACCACCCACACGCTGGAAACCCACATCTATCGCCTCCGCCAGAAGATCGAGAAGGACGCCGCCAACCCGGAAATCCTGGTGACGGAAGCCGGTGGCTACAAGCTGGTGCCGTGATACGCTTTGCGCTCAACGATTCGTGAAATCGAGGCGCACCGCGGTTACCGGACCTGAATGTCGATCGATGATGACGTAGCCCTGCTCGAGCGGGTCCCGACAATGCGTCTGTTGGGCGAAAGCTCCTTGCGCATGCTGGCGATCGGCTCCGAGCAACGTGATTTCAACGCAGGCGACGTGCTGTTCAAGGCCGGCGACGCCGCGGACGCCGGCTATGTCGTGCAGCGCGGCACCTTCCGCGTCGAGGAAGGCGGCGCCGAGATCATCGCCGGTCCCGGCGCGCTGATCGGCGAGCTCGCATTGATCGTCGCGATGAAGCGGCCATCGACCGCCACCGCGCTGGAGCGCGGCTCGGTGATCCGAGTCGCGCGTAGCTTGTTCCAGCGCGTGCTGGAAAGCGATCCCGCCGCGGCCCTTCGGCTGCGCGACGAGCTCGCGCTGCGCACCAGCCAGCTCGCAAGCGATATCCTGATGGCGGGCGGGAAGCTGAGTACGTGATCTTTCCGCGCGTCATTCCGCAAGTTCATTGAACCGTCACCCTGAGGTGCGAGCCTTGCGGCGCAATTGCGCCGCTGGGCGAGCCTCGAAGGGTCGACGGCCACCAGCCGGGCCGTGCACCCTTCGAGACGCGCTTTCCGCGCTCCTCAGGATGACGGGTCGAGGGTCGGCGGCGCCCTTAAACCTCCATCACCGCCGTCACCGGCACGTGGTCCGACGGGCGCTCCCAGCTGCGGGCGTCGCGGGTGATCTTGAAATCGCTGACCTGATCCTTCAGCGCGCGCGAGACCCAGATGTGATCGAGCCGTCGGCCGCGATCGCCGACGGTCCAGTCCGCCGCGCGGTAGCTCCACCAGGTGTAGACCTTTTCCGACATCGGGATCCGCTCGCGCGCGATGTCGAACCATTCGCCATGCGCCTGCGCGGCGAGCAGCTTCTCGGTCTCGACCGGCGTGTGCGAGACCACCTTGAGCAGCTGCTTGTGCGACCACACGTCGTTCTCATGCGGCGCGACGTTGAGGTCGCCGACCAGGATGTGACGGTCGTCGCCGCGCGGATGCAGCGGCTCGCAGGCCTTCATCTCGTCGAGGAATTGCAGCTTGTGCTCGAATTTCGGATTGAGCGCGGGATCGGGAATGTCGCCGCCGGCCGGCACGTAGAAATTATGCAGCACCAGTGGCTTTGACAGCTGCGCCTTCTCGCCGAAGGACACCGAGATGTGTCGTGAATCGATCTTGTCGCAGAACGTCCTGATGTCGGTCGTCTCGAACGGCAGGCGCGAGACGATGGCGACGCCGTGATAGCCCTTCTGTCCGTTCAGCGCGACGTGCTCATAGCCGAGCCGCTTGAAGCGCTTGAGCGGAAACGCATCGTCGATGCATTTGGTCTCCTGCAGGCACAGCACATCCGGCCGCGCGCTCTTGATGAACTTGGCGACGGTGTCGATGCGCAGACGCACCGAATTGATGTTCCAGGTGGTGACGGAGAACCGCATGAGAGGTGCCTCTTAGCACGGTTCTCCGTGCGGATTTCAATTGTCCACAGGGAGGCTCCCACCTCGCCCCGCTTGCGGGGAGAGGTCGGATCGCATGGAGCGAAGCGCAATGTGATCCGGGTGAGGGGACTCACCGCGTACTCGCGTCTTTCGGATTCCTGGAGACAGCCCCTCACCCAACCCTCCAAGAGCGAGCTTCGCTCGTCTCGACCCCGCAAGAGCGGGGCGAGGGAGAAGGAAAGGCGGTCAGCCCGGCGAGGTGCCGGGATAGGTCGTGAAGTCGATCTTGAACAGCGCCGGATCGGGCTTCTGCGTCGCGTCGAGATTGTAGACCGCAACTGTCGTGTCGTAGCCCTGCGGGTCGGTGACGGTCCACTGCTTGAGCTTGCCGTCCTTGGCGCCGATCATCAGCAGGAAGCGGCTGGTGCCGACCAGCGCCTGCTTTTCCTCGATCGTGATGCTGACGAACACGTCGTCGGCGGTGACGCTGATGACGTTGGTGTCCTTCATCAGGTCGATGCGGTCCGACAGCAGATAGCGCAGCGGGGTCTGCGACAGCGGATAGACGTCCTGGGTGGCGAGCCTGCGGTCGCGCACCGCGACCGAGGAGCCGTCCGCGATCACCTCGATCGGGCTCGGATCGTCATATTCGAAGCGCAGCTTGCCGGGCTTCTGGATGTAGAAATCGCCCTTGGTCTTGGTGCCGTCGGGGCCGACCTGGACGAAATTTCCGACCAGCGTTTGCAGCGACGAGAGATAGGCCGAGACCTTGGCGGCCTGCGCCTTCTGGTTGGCGTCGAAGGTCTGGAAGATGTTGGCGGGCACGTTGCGGCGCGGATCGGGAATCACCGGGTTCGGCGGTGCCTGGGTGGCGCCCGTCGTCGTCGGACCCTTGTCCGCATTGGTCTGCGCGCCGGCGTCCTTCTTTGGCGCAGCCTTGGATCCGGCGTTGGGCGCGGGCTTCGGGGGCGGCGCATTCTGCGCAGTCGCAGCGCCGGCGATCGCGGCGGTGACGAGAAGAGCCAGCGCGGTGCGCGTGCCGCGGTCAATGAGGTGTTTTGCCATCAGATATGTCAGGTCTCTGTTCGACGCTCGTCCCGCTGCGCCGGATTTTATCCCGCCTCTTCCGAGGGAGATATGGTTTTTCCGTGATGATCGTCCCCGATCAGAACTGGCCTTCTTCCTCCCCGACCAGGATTTCGCGCTTTCCGGCGTGATTCGCCGGACCGACGATGCCCTCAAGTTCCATCCGCTCCATCAGCGAGGCCGCGCGGTTATAGCCGATCTGCAGCCGGCGCTGAATGTAGGAGGTCGACGCCTTGCGGTCGCGCTTGACGATCGCAACCGCCTGCGTGAACAGATCGCCGCCGCCGTCGCCGCCCATGCCGGTGGCATCGAACACGGCGCCGTCCTCGTCGGTCGGCTCTTCCGCGGTGACGGCTTCGAGATATTCCGGTGCGCCTTGCGTCTTGAGGTGACGCACGACCTTCTCGACTTCCTCGTCCGAGGCGAACGGTCCGTGCACGCGGCTGATGCGGCCGCCGCCCGCCATGTAGAGCATGTCGCCCTGGCCGAGCAGCTGCTCGGCGCCCATCTCGCCAAGGATGGTGCGGCTGTCGATCTTCGACGTCACCTGGAAGGCGATCCGCGTCGGGAAGTTCGCCTTGATCGTGCCGGTTATGACGTCGACCGACGGACGCTGCGTGGCGAGGATGACATGCAGGCCGGCGGCGCGCGCCATCTGCGCGAGGCGCTGCACCGCGCCTTCGATATCCTTGCCGGCGACCATCATCAGGTCGGCCATCTCGTCGACGATGATGACGATGTAGGGCAGCGGCTCGAGGTCGAGCTTCTCTTCCTCGTAGATCGCCTTGCCGCTCTCTTTGTCGAAGCCGGTGTGGACGGTGCGCGTCAGCTCTTCGCCCTTGGCCTTGGCTTCGACGAGGCGCGCATTGTAGCCGTCGATGTTGCGCACGCCGAGCTTGGCCATCCGCTTGTAGCGCTCTTCCATCTCGCGCACGGCCCATTTCAGCGCCACCACCGCCTTCTTCGGATCGGTGACGACGGGCGTCAACAGATGCGGGATGCCGTCATAGACGGAGAGTTCGAGCATCTTCGGATCCACCATGATCAGGCGGCATTGATCCGGCCGCAGCCGGTAGACCAGGCTCAGGATCATGGTGTTGATCGCGACCGATTTGCCGGAGCCGGTGGTGCCGGCGATCAGCATATGCGGCGTGCGCGCCAGGTCGATGATGACGGGGTCGCCGCCGATCGTCTTGCCGAGGCACAGCGGCAGCTTCGCAACCGAATCGACGCTTTCCTTGGCGACCAGAAGCTCGCGCAGATAGACCTTCTCGCGATGCGCGTTCGGCAGCTCGATGCCGATCGCGTTACGGCCGGCGACGACCGCGACGCGGGCCGACAGCGCGCTCATCGAGCGCGCGATGTCGTCGGACAACCCGATCACGCGCGACGACTTGATGCCGGGCGCCGGCTCGAGCTCGTACAGCGTGACCACCGGGCCTGGATTGGCCTTGACGATCTCGCCGCGCACGCCGAAGTCCTGCAGCACGCCCTCGAGCGAGCGCGAATTGGTTTCGAGCTCGGCCTTGCTCAGCGGTTGGCGATCGCTGGCTTTCGGCGCACTGAGCACGGAGACCGAGGGCAGCTCGAACTTGTCGGAATTCTTCTTCTTCGGCTTCGGCTCGGCCTTCTTGCGTGGGGCGCGGGCGGCGGGAGCTTCGTCCTCCTCGTCCTCCTCTTCCTCGTCGTCGTCGAAAGCCTCAGCCTCGTCCTCATCATGGTCTTCATGCGCGGGCGCGATCGAGGGCGCCGAGCGGCCGCCGCCGATATTCGGCTCCTGGCGCTCGAACGCAGCGCTGCGACCCTGCGCGCCGCTCGAGACCAGCGATTTGTAGGCGGTGGTCAGCAGCCAGCCGAGCCGCGCTTTCGCGCTCATCAGCGCATGGAACAGCCAGCCCAGCGAGACCGAGCTGCGGTCGTTGTCTTCGTCCTCGACGAACGGCTCGTCGTCGTCGGAGATCGGCGTCAGCTCGTCGTCCTGTTCCTTGGCGCCCCAGCCGCAGGCGAACAGGAAGCTTGCCGCCATCGCGACGAACAGGATCAGGCCGAGCACGACGCGATAGATGAAGCCGGGCGGGCCGAACACGACGGCCGGCGCACGCAGCAGCGCGTCGCCGACCACGCCGCCGAGCCCGGTCGGCAGCGGCCATGCGGTGTTGTGCGGCCAGCAACTGGCGAAGCCCGCCGCGATCACCGTGCACAGGATCCAGCAGCCGAGCCGCAGCGCCTCGCGGTCGAACGGGCGATGCGTCAGCATCCGCCAGCCCCACACAGCGACCGGCAGCACCAGCATGATCGCGCCAAGGCCCAGAATCTGCATCAGGAGGTCGGCGCCAATCGCGCCGGGATAGCCGAGCACGTTGCGGATCGCGCGCGAGGTGGCGTGGCTCAGCGACGGATCCTGCACCGACCAGGTCATCAGCGCCGCCGTGATGGCGCCGGACAGCGCGATCAGGCCGAGCCCGGTGAGTTCGCGCAGCCGTCGCGCCAGCGCCTCGCGGAGCGAGAGCGGCAGATGGCCGACCAGGGGGATGACACGTTCGATCGCTGGCATACTCAATCTTCGCGCTTCGCGATTAACCCAGGGTTTCGACCAGGCGATGCATCGCCTCGGCCGTCGATTCACTGTCGGAGACTAGCGCAAGGCGGATATAGCCCGCGCCCGGATTGGAACCGTCGTTCTGCTGGCGCGCCAGATAGCTGCCGGGAATCACGCGCACGCCGGCGTCGCGATAGAGCCTGACCGCCGCAGCCTCGTCGCCGCCGCGCTCGGAGACGTCGAGCCAGACGCAGAAGCCGCCGGCGGGACGCTTGTAGCCGTAGCGGTTGCCGAGGATCTGGTCGGCGAAATCGAACTTGATGCGATAGAGCCGGCGGTTCTCCTCGACATGCGCCTCGTCGCTATAGGCGGCGACCGCGACATGCTGCAGCGGCACCGGCACCTGCGGTGCGGCGACATTGCGCAGCTCGTGGAATGCGGCCAGAAACTTTCTATCGCCCGCGGCGAAGCCGACGCGCATGCCCGGCAGGTTCGAGCGCTTCGACAGCGACTGGAACGCCACGACATTGCTGAAGTCGGGACCGGCGCATTCCAGAATGCTGCCCGGCGCCTCGCGGGTGTAGATCTCCGAATAGCACTCGTCGCTCAGGATGATGAAGCCGAAGCGATCGGCGAGTTCCTTCAGCCGCGTGAAATAGGCGCGCGAGGCGACCGAGCCCTGCGGATTGGCGGGCGAGGCGATGAAGAACGCGACGGTGCGCGCCAGCGTCGCCTCGTCGATCGAATCAAGGTCGGGCAGGAAGCCGTTGCCGAGCGTCGTCGGCAGGTAGATCTGCTCGCAGCCGGCCGCGCGGGCGCCGGCGCCATAGGCCGGATAGAACGGGTTCGGCATCAGGATCGCCGGCCGGCCCTTGCGTGGCGCGACATAGCGCGAGGCTGATATCGCGGCGAAGAACAGCCCCTCGCGGCTGCCGTTCAGCACCATCACCTCGCTCTCGGGATCGACCGGCCGCGGCAACTGGAACCGGCTTCCCAGCCAGGTCGCGACGGCGCGGCGGAACGGTTCGATGCCCTTGGCGATCGGGTAGCGGCCGAACTCGGCGGTATGCTTTGCCAGCACCGGCCCGACGAAATCGGGCACCGGGTGCTGCGGCTCGCCTAATGACAGCGTAATCAAGGGTTTGGCGGGCTGATACGGCGCCAGCAGCTCGGTCGTGCGCAGGAAAGGGGAACGCTCGGCCTGGCCGGCGGATGCGACATCGCCGGCGCTCTGCGCCAAGCCGGATGAGGCGGTCATTGCCATGGTTGAAATGCCAGCACTTTCACTGCGGTCGGAGGGGAGGGGCGCCGACCGTAAACCGATCAAGTCACCATAGATAGGGCGAGGTTAAGACGCGATTAACCATCGGCGGCGCGGCACGATCGGCGGCGCGTGATATCAGTGCTGACGCCAGAAAACCGCATCGAAATTGCTCCGAGACATGATCCACCGCCGCGCCGTCCGGGCGCTCATCATCACCGGCGAGCGCGAAGTCCTGCTGATGCGGATTCGCCCGCCGCAGGGCGGCGACTGCTTCTGGATCGCGCCGGGCGGCGGCGTCGAGGGCGACGAGACGGCTGAAGCGACGCTGCAGCGGGAACTGGCCGAGGAGTTGGGGCTGATCGATTTCGAGCCCGGGCCCGCCGTCTGGCGGCGGCACCACACCTTCAACTGGGGCGGCAGGCGGATTTCCCAGAAAGAGGAATACCGGATCGTTCACGCGGATCGCTTCACGCCGGTGATGGCCGACGAAGCCGAGGCGCGCGTGCTCGATTGCTTCCGCTGGTGGCCGATCGCCGACCTATCCGGTGCGAGCGAGCGCCTCACGCCGCTGTCGCTTGCCGACATCCTGGAGCGCTATTTGCGCGACGGTGCACCGAGCGAGCTGCCGGATGAGGAAGTTTTGATCAACTGACGCGGCTCGATGGCGTGACCCACAACTTGTCATGCCCGGGCTTGACCCGGGCATCCATCGACTAGGCCAGAATCTTGCGAAGCGGGATGGATGGCCGGGGCAAGCCCGGCCATGACGATTCGAATTTGCCGGTCCATCCGGGCTACGCGCGCGATGGGTGACCTCTACCGCGCCGGCAGCTTCTCGAACGACGGCTTGCCTTCGGGCAGGTGGTGGAAGGTCTGCTTGTCGCAGGTGTAGATCGTCATCTGCGGGGTGAACACCGAGGGGTCGTCGAAGGTGCCGACCTTCAGGATGGTGGCGGGTAGGCCCGGCACCTTGGTCACGAGATGCGTGCCGCATTCCGGGCAGAACTCGCGCGTCACGGCGCGGTCGAGATCCTTGCGGGTGAACTGCTTGGGTTCGCTGGCGGTGTATTTGAAGCCGGTGGTCGGCATCGCCATGAACATGTTCGGCCCGCCGCCCGTGATGTACTGGCATTCCCGGCACAGGCACTGCGCCGCCATCATCGGCTCGCCCTCGGCCTCATAGCGCACATTGCCGCAATAGCATCTGCCCTGCACCTTCATGACGTCCTCCCGTTTTCGTTGTTTGTGGCCTGTCATTCCACAATGGCAGGCAATTCCGACAATATTTTCTCAAGCCGCGGAAAAAAGAAAGGGGCCCCAGCTTGCGCTGGAGCCCCTCAACGGTCCGGACATTGCCGGGTATGTGCCCGAACCGTAGTTCTGGACCCGGCCCCGGAGGGAGCCAGAGTCCCGGGAGAACCCAAATTAACGGCCCTCAAGGGCCGTTAATTTTACATGTTGTAGGCGCGCTCCGTATGCTCGGTGATGTCGAGGCCTTCACGCTCGGTCTCGACGTTGGCGCGCAGGCCGACGATCACGTCGACGATCTTGTAGAGGATCGCCGAACCGATGCCCGACCACACCAGCGTGGTGCAGACGCCCCAAACCTGCGAGATCATCTGCGCCGCGAAGTCATAATCGGCGACCTTCGGCGGGATCGCGGTGTAGTCGATGATGCCTGCACCGCCGAGCGCCGGGTTGACCAGGATGCCGGTGCCGAGCGCGCCGACGATGCCGCCGACGCAGTGGACGCCGAACACGTCGAGCGAGTCGTCATAGCCGAGCGCGTTCTTCACGACCGTGCAGAAGAACAGGCAGACCACGCCGACCACGAGGCCGAGCACGATGGCGCCCATCGGACCGGCATAGCCGGCCGCCGGGGTCACTGCGACGAGGCCCGCGACCGCGCCCGAGAGCGCGCCGAGCAGCGAGGGATGGCCCTTGATGATCCATTCCGCGAACATCCAGGCCAGCGCCGCCGCGGCAGTGGCCACGAAGGAGTTGGTCATGGCGAGCGCAGCGCCGCCATTGGCTTCGAGGTTGGAGCCGGCGTTGAAACCGAACCAGCCGACCCAGAGCAGCGAGGCGCCGATCATGGTCATGGTCAGCGAGTGCGGAGCCATCAGCTCCTTGCCGTAGCCGGTCCGCTTGCCGATCAGCAGTGCGCCGACCAGGCCGGCGATACCCGCGTTGATGTGCACGACGGTGCCGCCCGCGAAGTCGATCGCGCCCTTCTTGAAGATCCAGCCGGCATCGGCGTTGATCTCGTCGAGCTTGGCCTGCGCCGCGGTCTTGGCCGCGCCGTCAGCCGCAGCGGCGAGCGCCTTGGCGGCATCCTGGATCGCGTCCGGGCCCGGCCAGTACCAGACCATGTGCGCGATCGGGAAATAGATCAGGGTGACCCAGAGCGGGATGAACAGCGCGATCGCCGCGAACTTCATGCGTTCGGCGAAGGCGCCGACGATGAGGGCCGGCGTGATCGCCGCGAACGTCATCTGGAAGCACATATAGATGAGTTCCGAGATGTTGGCGTCGACCGAGAAGGTCGCCGCCTTCGAGTCCGGCGTGACGCCCATCAGGAAGGCCTTGGAGAAGCCGCCGATGAAGTCGGAACCGCCGGTGAAAGCGAGGCTGTAGCCGTAGAGGGCCCAGAGCACGGTGACGAGGCAGACCGTGTAGAACACCTGGGCCAGCACCGAGAGCATGTTCTTGGAGCGGACCAAGCCGCCGTAGAACAGCGCGAGGCCCGGGATGGTCATCAGCAGCACCAGCACCGTCGAGGTCAGCATCCAGGCGTTGTCGCCCTTGTTGACGGTCGGCTCGGCGTAGGCGGCGGTCGCGGCGAACAGGCCGACTGCAAGGGCCGCCAGTCCCGCGCCATAGGGACGCTTGAACGTCATGTTATTTCACTCCTGAGGTCTTAAGGTTTGAGCGCGAAATCAGAGGGCCGCGGCATCGGCCTCGCCGGTGCGGATGCGCACGGCGTGTTCGAGGCTGATGACGAAGATCTTGCCGTCGCCGATCTGGCCGGTCTTGGCGGCGGAGGTGATGGCGTCGATGGTTTTGTCGACCTGATCGGAATTGACCGCGACCTCGATCTTGATCTTCGGCAGGAAGCTCACGGCATATTCGGCGCCGCGATAGATTTCCGTGTGGCCTTTCTGACGGCCGTAGCCTTTGACTTCCGTCACCGTGAGACCGTGAACGCCAATGGCGGTCAGGGCGTCACGGACCTCTTCGAGCTTGAATGGCTTAATGATCGCCATAACAATTTTCATGAGTCCTATCCCCGCTTGGGCCCGGTGCGAATGAACACCGGGAGTTTCGACTGAGGTTCACCACGCGGAGGACATCCACTACGCGGGCACAGCCTGGACCCTTAGAATCAAATGCCGTGCCAAACGGCCGGAGTTCGCTAATGGATTATGAATCCGGACCTTTTCCCGCTTTACGGGTGGGAGGTGCCCCTGCGCTATTCCGCCGCGCCTAAAATATGGTCAGGCCTGTCTAGAATGCAGGCACGGCTAACTCCGGACACAATTCTGCTCAGCCGCGGGGCAGCAGGCGGTATCCGGCGAGGGCTTCCGGGCCCGCCCCGCGGTTCGCGAACACCCTCTCGATCATTTCGCCATTCGCGTCTGTCGGACGATTGCGCGATGGGAATTTGATATTGGGTTTCATCGGCTTGTTTGGGTTCCCACCCGAAACGGGACCGGCGCGAAGACAGTTGCGGGCATCCTCGCCGCGTCGTTCTGCGCGAATCGGACAAGGGCTCGCATCAGGTACGCCCGCCCGGACGGCAAATGCTGGACTTTTGCCGGCGCTCGTTACCGATCGTTAGCTGTCTGTAACATTGTCGTTCCGGCGTTAACGCCGCGGTTGCCGTCGTTGCGCTATTCCCGCCGCATAAGAACTTCAATGACAGGTGGGGCAACCAATGATTGATCGTATCCGCGCGCTGCTCGAGCAGCAGCCGATGATTTCGCTGGATTTCAACACAATCACCGACGACGCGAATCTCTATGACGCAGGGCTGACATCCTTCGCCACGGTGCAGGTGATGCTGGCGCTAGAGGAAGGGTTCAACATCGAATTTCCCGAGGCGATGCTCACGCGACGGACCTTCTCGTCGCTCGCCAACGTCGCCGATGCCGTTTCACGGCTGACACAGCGGGCGGCGTAAAACCATGAACGTGGTGAGAAAGATAGAGCCCGTGCCGGCCTCTGCCGCCACGCCGGCCGAGCGCATGCGTTTGGTCGCCAAGGTCGCGGCGCAGCAGGTCGATGCGGTAGACCGTGAGGGCCGCTTCCCGGCCGATACCATCGAAGCATTGAAGCGCGAGCGCCTGCTCGGCGTTGCGATTCCCGTCGAGCATGGCGGGGAGGCATTGGGCACGATGGAGATCGCGGAGCTGATCGTTCAGCTCGCCCAGGCGTGCGGCTCGAGCGCCATGATCTACGCCATGCACCAGATCAAGACGTCGAGCTTCGTCAGCCATGGCGGCGCCAGCGACTGGCATCTGGCCTATATGCGCCGCATTGCGGCGGAGCAGTTGCTGATGGCCTCGGCGACCACGGAAGCCGGCATCGGCGGCAATCTGCGCAATTCGATCTGTGCGGTCGAAGTGGCAGACGGCCGCTTCTCGCTGACAAAGGAAGCAACCGTTATTTCCTACGGCCGCCACGCCGACGCGATTCTTGCCACGGCGCGGCGCGCTCCCGACGCGGCAAGCTCCGATCAGGTGATGGTCGTCATTCCCGCGGACCTGAACCGCACGCTGGAGCGCACCTCCGTATGGGATACGCTCGGAATGCGCGGCACCTGTTCGGACGGTTTCCATCTCGTCGCGCACGGTGACGCGGCGCAGATCTTCCCCAAGCCGTTCTCGGAGATCGCGGCACAGTCGATGCTGGCGAGCTCGCATATCTTCTGGGCGGCGACCTGGTTCGGTATCGCCACCGATGCCTTCAATCGCGCGCAAGCATTCGTCAAGGCTGCGGCGCGCAAGCAGGCGGATGGAAGTCTGCCGCCGGGCGCGCTTCGGCTCGCCGAGGCGGCCGCCCTGCTTCAGGAGATGAAGGGTCACCTCACGGCCGCCATTGACCGCTTCGATGCGGCCAAGGGCAATGACGACGCGCTCTCCTCGATTGGCTTCACCGCCGAGATCAACGCGTTGAAGGTCGCTGCGAGCGAGAAGGCTGGGGCGATCGTGCGGCTCGCCATGCTGATCAACGGCATCGTCGGCTACAAGAACGGCACGCCGTTCAGCGTCGGCAGGCACCTGCGCGATGTGAGCTCAGCGCCGCTGATGATTTCGAACGACCGTATTCTTTCCAACACCGCGACGCTCCTGCTGATGAGCCGCTTTGACACCAGCCTGAGAGGTTGAGATGGACGCCAAGACGTTCGATGCCAAGAGCCTGCTCGACACCCTGTTCGACAAGAGCATCCTGTTCAAGACCGGAGTAGACGGGCTTTATGGCCGCTCCGGCGTTTTCGAAGACGTGATCGAGCGCTTTGAGCGGCTCGTGACCAGCATCGGAGCGCCAGACAAGGCAACCCGCATCCACTTCCCACCGGGCATGAGCCGCGCCACGCTTGAAGGCAGTGGCTATATGAAAAGCTTCCCGCAGCTTGCAGGCTGCGTACATTCCTTCATGGGCGGCGAGCGCGAGCATGCGCGGCTTCTCGGCATGATGGCTGCGGGAGAGGACTGGACCGAGCTGCAGCAGGCGACGAACGTCGTGCTGACGCCAGCCGCCTGCTATCCGCTCTATCCGACCGTTGCCGCGCGCGGTCCGGTGCCCGATGACGGTGTGCTGTTCGAGCTTTCCTCCTATTGCTTCCGTCATGAGCCTTCCAAGGATCCCGCGCGCATGCAGCTGTTCCGTATGCGCGAATTCGTCCGCATCGGTACGGCCGAGCAGGTGTGCGCCTTCCGCGAAAGCTGGCTGGAGCGCGGCAAGGCGATGATCGAATCCCTCGACCTGCCCTGCGAGGTTGATCTCGCCAACGATCCGTTCTTCGGTCGCGGCGGCAAGATGATGGCCAACAACCAGCGCGACGAGGGACTCAAGTTCGAGCTGCTGATCCCGGTAACCAGTATCGAGAAACCGACGGCCTGCTTGTCCTTCAACTATCATCGCGACCATTTTGGCCAGACCTGGGGCCTGAAGTTCGCGGATGGCAGCCTGTGCCACTCGGCCTGCGTCGGCTTCGGGCTGGAGCGCGTGGCGCTCGCGCTGTTCCGCCATCACGGCCCTGAGGTCGAGGCATGGCCGGCTTCCGTGCGTGACACGCTTTGGGGCAACTGAAATGCAGAGTGCCATCGCCGGGCTCGATCCGGCCGACTACAAGCCGCACCTGCTACACGACGCGGAGCGGCGATGGCCGCAGACCAACTGCTATGTCGATCTTCTGATCGAAGTCATGCATGCGAACGGGAATGACCCGGTCGCTGCGCTCGGCTTCACCGTGGCGCAGGATTTCGAAGGCGACCAGTTCACGTTCTTCAAGTTCCCGACGGCCGACCTGCAGCGATTGGCCGGCCTGGATATCCAGGAACTGTCCGTGTTCGATCGTCTGGAGGCGCACGTTCTCAATCAGATCGAGCGCGGGCGGCTGCCGCTGGTCGAGGTCGATGCCTTCTACCTGCCCGACACGAAGGGCATCACCTATCGCAGTGGCCATTCCAAGACGACGATCGGCGTCAACGTGCTCGTTCCCGGGCGCCGCCACATGGCCTACTTCCACAACGACGGCTACTTCGCCCTGGACGGCGAGGACTATGACGGCATTTTCGGGCAGCGCAACGACGCGCCGGCCGGCGGCCTGCCGCTATTTCCCTATGCCGAGTTCGTCAAGTTCGACACCATGCGCCCCTCGCGCGATCCGGTCAGTGCGGCCACGGAAATCCTCGCGCAGCATCTGCGGCGGAGGCCGAAGCGCAATCCGCTCGATGCCTACGCGGCCGTGTTCGGCGGCCATGCCGAGGCACTGGCCGCCCGGTCACCGGAGTATTTTCACGTCTACGCCTTCAACACGTTGCGGCAGGTGGGCGCCAATTTCGAACTCCTCTCCAGTCATCTGGAATGGCTGGGACGGCACGGCGAGGCCGGTCTGGCCGAGGCGATCGAAGCCGCCGCGGCAATCGCCGAGGGCGCCAAGGTCATGCAATTCAAGCTCGCCCGCGCCATGGCCCGGCATCGGTTCGATGGGCTCGCGGACGCCATCGGGCCGATGGCCAAGGCCTGGCAAACGGTGATGGACGCTCTGGACGGTCGCATGGCGGATCTCGCCAGCAAGGCAGCGTAGGACCGGCCTGCCGGTCATGGGAATGCATGTGTATGGACGCTTTGGTGTCGACGACCGACACGGCCGAGCCTCTGGACAGCGGCTGGTGCATGGTCGTCTCGCCGGCTGGCGCGTGGGCGTCTCCGGCGGCGATCGACGGCAGCGCCGAATGGCTGGAGGCGGCGTGCCCCGGCACGGCCGCTGCTGCGCTGGAGCGGCTTGGCCGCTGGGACCGCAACCATCCTACTCCGCTGCACGACCAGGACGTCTGGTATCGTCGCCGGCTCGATGTCACCGGCCCGGCCCGTCTCGTATTTGACGGCTTGGCGACGGTTGCAGAGGTCTGGCTCGACGATCGCCTCGTGCTGTCCTCGACCTCGATGTTCGAGCGCCATGATGTGGCCCTGACGCTTGCCGGCGGCGAGCAACTGGCCATCGCATTCCGCAGCCTCGACCGCCATCTGGAAACCCTGACTGGTCCGCGTGCGCGCTGGCGGCCGTGCATGATCGACGATCAGCGGCTGAGGCTCGTACGGACCACGCTGATCGGCCATATGCCGGGTTGGTCCCCTGGCTTCGACATCGTCGGACCATGGCGACCGATCAAGCTGATCCGCGATACCAACCGGCAAGGCGTGCGCGATGTGCAAATGCAGGCCGACCTCGCCGGCACAACAGGGCATCTTTCCATCGCGATCACGCTGGACGAGCCGTTTGATGACGCGCCGGCCACGGTCGCCTGCGCGGGCGCTGTCGCCGCATTGACCTCGGAGACAGCGACGCGGCTGACGGCGAAACTGGATATTGCGAACGTTGCGCCATGGTGGCCGAGCAGCCATGGCGATCCGGCGCTGCACGAGGTTGTCGTCACGCTCGGCTCGATGCGAGTAGTGCTCGGCCGCGTCGGCTTCCGGCATATCGAGATCGATCGCGGCACCGCCGGACGCGGCTTTCGGCTGGTCGTCAACGGCGTATCCGTCTTTTGCCGCGGCGCGGTGTGGACGCCGTCCGATCCGGTGCGGCTGCCGTCCTCACGCGAAGAGATCGCGCGCGACCTCGATCTTGCACGACGGGCGGGCGTCAACATGCTCAGGATCGGCGGCACGTTCGTCTATGAGAGCGACGCATTTCACGAGCTTTGCGACGAGATGGGCATCCTGGTCTGGCAGGATCTGATGCTCGCCAATTTCGACTATCCGGCGAAGGACGAGGCCTGGTGCGCGTCGCTCTCGCGCGAGGTCGGGAATTTGCTCGGGCGGCTCAGGCATTCGCCATCACTCGCCGTTCTGTGCGGCGGCAGCGAGGTGGCGCAGCAGGCGGCGATGATGGGCATGCCGATGTCGATGGATCCGACGCCCTGGTTCGACAAGGTGGTGCGCCCCATCGCCGAAGCGAAGCGTCCCGACCTGGTGCTTGTGACGTCATCGCCATCCGGCGGCAACCTGCCTTTCACGGCTGATGGCGGGCCGATGCATTATTACGGGGTCGGCGCCTATTGCCGTCCGCTGGATGACGCGCGCCGCGCCGAAGTACGCTTCGCGAGCGAATGCCTTGCCTTTGCCAATGTGCCTGACCAGGCAACGCTGGATGCGCATCTGCCGGTGCCGCCGGTGCACGATCCGCGCTGGAAGGCGGGTGTGCCGCGCGACGTAGGCGCGTCGTGGGACTTCGAGGATGTGCGCGAGCACTATCTGGAAACGCTTTTTTCCGTCGACGCGCGCCGGCTGCGCATCGAAAATACCAGACGCTATCTCGAACTCTCCCGTGCGGTGACGACCGAGGTGGTGGAGCGCACCATCGACGAATGGCGCAGACCCTGTTCGCCGACAGCCGGAGCGCTGCTGTTCTTCTGGAAGGACTTGCGGCCGGGCGCGGGTTGGGGCGTGGTCGATTCGACCGGCCGGCCTAAGCCCGTCTGGCACGGGCTGAGGCGGGCATTTGCCCCGCTACGGCTGATCCTGAGCGACGAGGGCGTCAACGGGCTGACCGTCCATGCCGTCAACGATACCGCGAAGACCGTTCGGGCGACATTATCGCTGACCTGTCTGCGGGACGGCGTCACGCCGGTGGTGTCAGCGCGCCAACCGATCAGCGTGCCGGCGCACGGCGGCCTGTCGCTTTCGGCCGTCTCGGTACTCGGCGCCTTTTTCGATATTTCCTACGCCTATCGCTTCGGGCCGCCCGGCCATGAAGTCACCGTTGCAAGGCTGGAAGGCGACGACGGGAAGGTCTTTGCCGAGGCCTTCCATGTGCTGCCGGGTGTCATGACCGCGCAGCGCGACGTTGGCCTGACCGTGAGTTTGGTGCGTCGGAAGGACGCGTGGCGGCTGCGGCTGGCCTGCAAACGCGCGGCCTACCACGTCTCCATCCAGGATGATCGGTTCGTTCCAACGGAGAACAATTTCCACCTGATACCGGGCATCGAGCGGGAGGTCGGCCTTGACGGTCCGCCCCTGGCGACGCCCGGCGGCGCGGTGACAGCGCTCAATGCCGATCGCGACGCGAGCTACGAGGTGCCGAGAGCGGAAGAATTGGAAGTCGTGCGGACAAAGGAGTCCGCCGGGAGCATGACATGAAACCAGTTGTCTTTGCCGATACCATCGGCTGGCTGAACGTAGCGAAGGGGCGGCGGGGCGTTGTCATTGCCGGCGCGCATGGTCATGAGGATCTGTGCAGTCGCCGATTCCTGAAGCTGTTGTCCGACAGGGCGGCCGCGGGGGGCCTGCCTGTCCTGCTGTTTGACTATCCCGGTTGTGGCGACGCTGCCGGCGACCATTCGGCGCCGGGCCGGGTGATGGCCTGGACCGCAAGCATCGGCGCGGCGATCGACCGGTTGAAGCGGGATTGCGGCGTGGAGGATGTCATCCTCGCCGGCTTCCGTCTCGGCGCGCTGCTGGCCCCGCTCGCTGCGGCGGGGCGGGACGACGTGGCAGGCCTTGCGCTGCTTGCGCCACCGAGTTCCGGAAAAACCTATGTGCGCGAAATCACCGCGATGTCGCGCGTGATCGATGGATCGCTCGCCAACAGCGCGGCAAGCGACGCGACGTTCGCCGAGGGCCGCGAGGCCGTCGGCTTCCGGCTTTCGCATGAGACGCTCGCCGATCTGTCGAGGCTGGATTGGCGGCGGGCCGTCGCGGCCCTTCCGCCCCTGCCGATGCTTTTGATCGCGAACGGAAAGCCGTTGGCAGGCTCTGAAATCCGCGACGGTCGAACTTCTTTCGAAGGCGCGACAATCGCGGAGTTCAAGGACTATCACCTGCTCATGTGCGACCCGACCGCGAACCGGATCCCGGCCGACGTTGTCGATTGCTGGGCGGATTGGTTGTCCGACCGGGCCGTCGCCGGCGTAGCTCAGGGCGTCGAGTCCCTGACCGGCCGCGAGCTATTGGAGGGATCGCACTACACGGAAGAGCCGGTTGTGATCAGGCAGGCGCCATTGATCTGTGGCGTGCTGACCCGGCCACGTGACGGCCATGCTGCGGCCGATCCGGTCATCTTCCTCAACTCTGGCGGCGTGCCGCATGTGGGTTGGGCGCGCGGCACGGTCGAGGCGGCGCGCGAGCTTGCCGCCGCCGGCGTGGCGTCGCTACGCATTGACCTGCCGGGCCTCGGCCTGAGCGACGATGCCGGGAGCAATCGGCTGTTCCTCTATGATTCCCGCACCCGCTTCGACGTCGGCGCGGCGATTGACTGGATGCAGCGGGCGGGCTTTGCCAAAGTCGAGCTTGTGGGCATATGCTCGGGCGCCTTCCAAGCCTTTCACACTGCGCGCGCGGACCGCCGCGTCCGCGCCCTGACCATGATCAACCCGCTCTGCTTTGCCTGGAACAGTTCCTACGCGCTGGAGCTTACGGCCTGGAAAGCATACGAAGCCTCCAAGGCGAATCGCGGAAGCCAGCAGCAGATCGGTCCGGCTGAGGGGCCTGCGATGACGACCAGGTCCGCCTGGAAGCTGTCAGTGTCAGATAGTGCCAGGCGGCTGGTGCGGCGCGGATTGGAAGCCGTCAAGTCGACGCTGTCGGCGATGCATCCGTCCGCCTTGCTTGGTCGTAACCGCGTCGAGCGCTGGATGCGCGAGCTTTGTAGCCGCGGCGTGCGCGTCCTCATGGTCACTTCGGACGGCGATCTCAGCCTGCAGGAGATCGCACGGCATTTCGGTCAGGACGGCAAACGGCTCACAAGCATCCCTGGAGTGACGCGGTTGACGCTGCCGAACGCCGACCATTCGCTGACGCCTCGTCATGCGCGGCGCGCCGTCGTCGCGCGCCTGATCGACCACCGCGGCGGCGGCAGGCGCGGAGGATCGAGCCGTCCCGATGCCGTGCGGGTCACGGCGCAGCATGCCGAGGTGAAGCCTAAATCGATGGCGCTGTCATGAAACGGTTTGGCCGCTCGAGCTACGAAGATCAGCGCGGCACCGGATCATGTTTTTCGGCGGCGTCGCGTTCGGCGAAGACCTTGTCGATCAGTCCCCATTCGAGCGCCTGCTGCGCGGACATGAAGTGATCGCGATCCAGGGTCCGTTCCACGTCGGCTTCGGTGCGCCCGCAGTGCTGCGCATAGAGCCGGATGATGCGCCGCTTGGTCTCCTGCATCTCGGTGGCATGGATCAGGATGTCGGACGCCTGGCCCTGGAAGCCACCGAGCGGCTGATGCACGTGGAGGCTCGCATTCGGCAGCGCGGCGCGGTGACCGGGCTCGCCGGCCATCAAAAGGAACGACCCCATCGAGCGCGCCGTGCCCATGCACAGCGTGTGCACCGGCGCCTTGATGAACTGCATGGTGTCGTACATCGCAAGCCCGCTGGTGATCACGCCGCCATAGGAGTTGATGTAGAGGTTGATCGGCTTGTTAGGGTTGTCGGCTTCGAGGAACAGCAACTGGGCGCAGACCAGGCCGGACATCGCATCATTGACCTCGCCGTTCAGGAAGATGATGCGCTCGCGCAGCAGCCTGGAATAGATGTCGAAGGAACGTTCGCCGCGGCTCGACTGTTCGACGACCATAGGGACGAGTTGCATCATGTCGCGCATCGGCGACCTCCATTGCTGCAGGTGATGAAGTCTCGGTAGGTGAGGTTGGGGATCAGGCCGCGCGCATCATTGTGCGGTTGTTGCTGTTGGCCGGTTGCGGCTGTTTTGCCCTGATGTCGCAGGCTTGCTGGATGATGCGAAACCTTGTGCCGCCGGCCTCGTTCGGCTCGATCCGGAAGGTGACATGGCTTTCGCGAAACGGCGGCTCGGACTCGCGCAGCCGGAAGCGCACCTCTTCGCCAGCGATCGATGACAGGGGTTCAGCGTCCGCGAGATCGCAATCCGGCAGCCAGCGTTCGCGCAGGGCCGGAATGGTCACCGCGCGCCATACTTTTTCAGGCGGTGCATCGAGCTCGTATTCGAGCACTAGGTCGGCGTCGGCATGATCAGGCTCAACTGTGTCGCTCATTGATCCATGTCCTTCAGCAGATCGGAGAGCGCTTCGATGCGCTTCGGCCAATAGGCGCGGTAGCGGGCGAGCCAAGTGCCGATGCTGGCGATGCCGTCCGGGTCGACCTCATAATTCACGAAGCGGCCCTGCCGCTGCTCGCGCACCAGTCCTGCCGCGCGCAGCACCGCCAGATGCTGCGACATCGCCGGCTGGCTGATTTCGAGTCCGTCGCGCAAGGCGCTGGCGTTCAGGCTGCCGCCGGCCAGCTTCTCAAAGACCTTGCGGCGGGTCGGATCGGCCAGAGCCTTGAAGATGTCGGTGTCGACCATGACAACACATAAGCACACACTTATGTGTTGCGCAAGCCTGAACTGGCTCGACGTTCAGGACAGGTCGAGCCGGACCGCTTACTGCAGCGCCTCGCCATGCTGGGAGATGTCGAGACCTTCGAGCTCCTGCTGCATCGAGACGCGCAGCGGGACGAAGGCACTGACCAGCTTGAGCAGCACGAAGGTGACGCCGCCGCACCAGACAAAGGTCACCGCGACGCCGTAGAGCTGGATCAGCAGCTGCTTCGGATTGCCCTCGAGCAGGCCGGACGTGCCACCGATTGCCGAGGCCGCGAACACGCCGGCAAGCAGCGTGCCGGTCAGGCCGCCGATGCCGTGCACGCCGAACACGTCGAGCGAGTCGTCATACTTGAAGCGATGCTTCAGCCAGGTGCAGGCCCAGAAGCAGACCAGGCCGGCAATGATGCCGATGACGACGCCGTGCCACGGCGCGACGAAGCCGGATGCCGGGGTGATGGTGCCGAGCCCCGCGACCGCGCCCGAGATCATGCCGAGCACCGACGGCTTGCGGCGCGTCGCCCATTCGATCGCGCCCCAGGTCAGCGCGCCGGCGCAGGCCGCAAGATGGGTGGCGGTGATCGCCATCACCGCGCGCGAATTGGCCGCGAGTGCCGAACCGCCGTTGAAGCCGAACCAGCCGACCCAGAGCAGGCCGGTGCCGACCACCGCGAGCGACAGATCGAACGGTGAAAGATTGTCATGGCCATAGCCGTGGCGGTTGCCCATCACCTTGGCCGCGACCAGGCCGCTGATGCCGGCGGAGAGATGCACCACGAGACCGCCGGCGAAATCCAGCACGCCCGCTGATGCCAGGAAGCCGCCGCCCCACACCCAATGCGCCAGCGGCACATAGGCGAAGATGAACCAGCCGATCGAGAACAGCACATAGGCGGAGAACCGCATGCGGTCGGCGACCGAGCCTGCGACCAGCGCCACCGTGATGATCGCGAACGTCATCTGGTACAGCATGAACAGCGCTTCGGGGATGGTCTTCGCCGCCGGATTGATGCTGTCCATGGTGATGCCGGCCAGGAACCAGCGATCGAGCGAGCCGAGCCAAGGACCGTCGCCGACGAAGCTCAGCGAATAGCCGAAGGTGACCCAGAGGATCGAGACGAGCGCAACGGCGGTGAGGCTCTGCGCCATCGTCGCCAGCACGTTCTTCTTGCGGACCATGCCGGAGTAGAACAGCGCCAGTCCGGGGATCGTCATCATCAGCACCAGCGCGGTGGCGACGATCATCCAGGCGGTGTCGGCGGCGTTGACGCCGGCGCTGGATGCCGAGTCTTGCGCGAAGGCCGGCGTGGCTTGCGCGAACAGGATTGCAGCAGTGATCGGCGCAGCTGATATCGCTGCACGAAGAGCTCGTGCCCCCATCATCATTCCCCGGCGGTCGTCGTTTCTTGGTGTGCGGTTGTGGCGTGCGCCGGCGTCGTTGCCGGCGATGATCTCGATCGTTTTGTTTGGGCATGATCTCCGCGCAAACGCTTTCCGCGTTTGTCGCGAGGGATCAGGCTCCAGGGTTCAGAGCGCGTCGTTGTCGGTCTCGCCGGTGCGGATGCGCAGCGCATGATCGATCGGCGTCACGAAGATCTTGCCGTCGCCGATCTGGCCGGTGCGGGCGTGCTCGGTGATGACGCTGACCGCCTTGTCGGCGAGCTCGGTATCGACGGCGATCTCGATCCGAAGCTTGGGCAGGAAGTTCACGACATATTCGGCGCCGCGATAGATCTCGGTGTGGCCCTTCTGGCGGCCATAGCCCTTCACCTCGGTCACAGTCATGCCGTGGACGCCGATCGCGGTCAGCGCTTGGCGCACCTCATCGAGCTTGAACGGTTTGATGATCGCGACGACGAGTTTCATGGTTCAGGCCTTCATTCCCTTGAGGTTTTCCGTGTGCGCCCGTCCCGGAGCGGCACTTGCCGTCCCGCGAGCCGGCACCTGCTGCCTCCCGGAGCGGCAATTTGCCATCCCCGAGCGGCACTTCGCGTCCGCCAAATCTGGCAGCTTTCTGGGCAAATGGCATAAAAAACTTGCAGGTTGAAGCGGAAAACATGCGCAGCGCGTGTGCTCCCTCACTGTACGGAATGGAAACGCTCGGCCACAATGTGGCTTTCCCGCCCCGGCCAGCGCTCTTGCTGGTTCGTTTCGCCTATCGCGTGTCCCTGTGCGCGCGCCCCGAGGAAACAAGAAATGTCGAACCGAAACTGGTTTTATGCATCCGAAGGCCAGCAAAAGGGCCCCCTGCCTGAAACCCAGCTCCGCGACCTGATCACCCGGGGCACGGTGGGGGCCGACACCCTGGTGTGGACCGAGGGCATGGCCGGCTGGCAGAAGGCCGGGGAGATTCCGGGCCTCGTCCCGAGCGCCGGCGCGCCGCCGGCATTTCCGCAGGCCGGCGGACCGCCGCCGGTGGTGGCGTCCGGAAGCTATAGCGGCGGCACGCTGTCCGCCGACTTCCCGATCTGGGGCCTGTTCGGCCGCAGCCTCCTGATGTTCATCGGCCAGATTCTCGTCATCCCGGCGCCGTGGACCGCGACCGGCCTGTACCGCTTTGCGATCCCCTATATCCGCGTGCCGGGCCGCCCGCATTTCGCCTTCACCGGGCAGCCGCTCGACATCTGGTGGGTCTTCATCGTGCTCGGCCTTCTGACCTATGCCGGCGCGGCCAACAGCAACATCGTGACGTTGCTCTCGCTGCTGTTGCAGGGCTTTCTGAGCTGGATGATCGTGCGCTGGATCATCGGCCATCTCAGCTCGAGCGGCCAGGACCTGCCGATCTCGTTCAAGGGCAGCCCGGTCGCCTATGTCGGCTGGTACGTGGCGATGGTGGTCTCGGCCATCACCATCATCGGCTGGGCCTGGGTGCTGACCGCCTGGATGCGCTGGATTTGCCGCAACATCGACGGCACGCGCCGCGAGGTCAGCTTCAATGCGTCCGGCATCGAGGTGCTGTGGCGAACCATCGTGTTCACCATCGCCTGCGGCTTCCTGATCCCGATTCCGTGGGTGCTGCGCTGGTACGGCAACTGGTTCGTCTCGCAATTCGCGCTGACCGAGCGCGGTGCCTACGCCGGCCAGTAAGCGCGACCGCATCGTGCCGACCGGCTTTGTTCGAGCGTGAGGCCTCCGGAAACCGCTCCGCGCTTTTTCCGGATCGCGCTGTGAGCGCTACGCCTTTCGCTCGCGCACCGATCCTTCCTGCGCGACAGACGCCACCAGCGTGCCGTCGGGCTTGAAGATCAGGCCGCGCGTCAGGCCGCGGCCCGACTGCGCGCTCGGCGAATCCTGCGCGTAGAGCAGCCATTCGTCGGCGCGGAACGGGCGGTGAAACCACATCGCGTGATCGAGGCTCGCCGGCATCATGCGCTTGTCGAACAGCGTGCGGCCGTAGCGCGCCATCACGGCATCGAGCAGCGAGAAATCCGACGCATAGGCGAGCGCGCACAGATGCAGCGCGGGATCGTCGGGCAGCTTGGCCGCGGTGCGGATCCAGACATGGATGCGGCCGTCGTCGATCTTCTGGCCGAAATAACGGCCGAGCTCGACCGGGCGCAGCTCGATCGGCCGGTCGCTCTCGTAATAGCGGCGGATGAACTCCGGCATCTCCTTGAACATCGGCTGCTTCGACACTTCCTCCGCGGTCAGCTTCTCCGGCGGCGGCACGTCGGGCATCTTCTCCTGATGATTGAAGTTGCTCTCCTCCTCGGCATGGAACGACACCATGATGGAGAAGATCGCGTTGCCGTGCTGGATCGCGGTGACGCGGCGGGTGGTGTAGCTCTTGCCGTCGCGCAGCCGCTCGACCTGGTAGATGATCGGGATCTGCGGATCGCCGGGCAGGATGAAGTAGCAATGGATCGAGTGCGGCAGGCGGCCCTCGACGGTGCGGCAGGCCGCCACCATCGCCTGGCCGATCACCTGGCCGCCGAACACGCGCTGCCAGCTCGTCTTCGGGCTGTTGCCGCGGAACAAATTCACCTCGAGCTGCTCGAGATCGAGGATGGACAGCAGGTCGATCAGGCTCTTGGACATCGGCGGCTTTCGGTTTGACTTGAACGGTCATTCCGGGGCACGCGCAAGCGTGAACCCGGAATCTCGAGATTCCGGGTTCGATGCTGACGCATCGCCCCGGAATGACGTCCGTTAGGTTCGTGACCTTGTTTCTGGCCCCTGTTTCGCCCAGCTATTATCAGGTAGCAAGCATAGTCTGAGAGCGTGAGGCGCGTAAGGGAAGGGCAATGCCGGCACAGCGAAGTATTGTCATCTGCGGGGGCGCATTTGCAGGGTTGGCGCTGGCCGTGGCGCTGCGCCAGGGGCTGGGGCCCGACATCCCGGTCATCGTGGCCGATCCGGCGCTGAGCCAGCGCCCGAGCCGCGATCCGCGCGCGACCGCGATCGTGGCGGCCTGCCGGCGGCTGTTCGAGACCCTCGGCGTCTGGGGCCAGGTGGCGCCGACGGCGCAGCCGATCACGGATATGGTCGTGACCGACTCCAAGCTGGAGGACGCGACGCGCCCGGTATTCCTGACCTTCGCTGGCAATGTCGCGCCCGGCGAGCCGTTCGCCCATATGGTCGAGAACCGCTATTTGATCGATGCGCTCGCGAGCCGTGCCGAGGCCGAGGGCGTCGAGCTGCGTGCCGCCGCGGTGTCGAGCTTCGCGTCGCGGCCCGACGGCGTCAGCGTTACGCTGGCCGACGGCACCGTGATCGATGCGAGCCTGCTGGTTGCCGCCGACGGCGCCCGCTCGAAGCTGCGCGAGCGCGCCGGGATTGCGACCCATGGCTGGGACTATAACCAGTCCGGCATCGTGGTCACGGTCGGGCACGAGCGCGAACATCACGGCCGCGCCGAGGAGCATTTCCTGCCCGCCGGGCCGTTCGCGATCCTGCCGCTGACCGGCAATCGCTCGTCGCTGGTGTGGACCGAGACGCGCAACGATGCCGCGCGCATTGTCGCCTTGAACGAAGAGCAATTCCACGCCGAGCTCGAGCAGCGCTTCGGCCTGCATCTCGGCGAGATCAAGCCGCTCGACAAGCCGCGCGCCTTCCCGCTCGGCTATTTCGTCGCGCGCTCGTTCATCGCCGAACGGCTGGCGCTGATCGGCGACGCCGCGCATGTGATCCATCCGATCGCGGGGCAGGGGCTCAATATGGGCCTGAAGGATGTCGCTGCGCTCGCCGAGGTCGTGGTCGATGCGGCGCGGCTCGGCATGGACCTCGGCCAGGCCGACGTGCTCGAGCGCTACCAGCGCTGGCGCCGCTTCGACACGATGGCGATGGGCGTCGCCACCAACTCGCTGAACTTCCTGTTCTCCAACGAATCGACACTGCTGCGCACCGTGCGCGACATTGGCCTCGGTCTCGTCGATCGCGCGCCGCCGTTGAAGGAGATGTTCATCCGCCAAGCGGCGGGACTGTCAGGCGAGGTGCCGCGGCTGCTGAAGGGCGAGGCGCTTTAGCCCTCGTAGCCCGGATGAAGCCAACGGGTCGCGCGAATGCGCGCCCGATGACAGGCTCCGCGAAATCCGGGGCAGACTATCCGCGGTGAGACTTTCCCGGATTGCGCGGCGCTTCATCCGGGCCACGCGCTGACATCAATCGATCTTCCTCGCCTCTTCCGGCAGCATGATCGGAATGCCGTCGCGGATCGGATAGGCGAGCTTGGCCGAGCGCGAGATCAGCTCCTGCCGCGCGGCGTCGAACTCGAGCGGCCCCTTGGTGATCGGGCACACCAGGATTTCCAGCAGTTTTGGGTCGGCGGTGCTCTCGAGATGGTCGGTCGTGGAATTCATGGGAGTCTCCGGCTCGCCGTGATGTAGCACATCCAAATAAGCGCTGTCAGCGCTTGGCCATCCGCAGCAGTTCATCGATCGCGGCCTGCTGACGCGGCTTCGGCAGCGCCTGCTCGGACAGCGCGTAGCCGATGAACGCCCAGTAGAAGATCTGCGCGCGGCCGCGCGCCACGTCGTCCGGGAATCCGGCCTGCCGCAGCAGGGTTTCGATATAGCCGATCCGGCGCTCGTCGACCTCGAGCACGGCGGCGTGCACCACGGCATCGGCGGTGGCCCAGCTGCGCACCGCGCGTTCCAGCGCCAGCCGCGCCGAGAAGGCACGGCGCAGCAACAGCGCCAGCGCGTCGCCGCCTTCCGGAATGGTCTCGAGCTCCGCGATCACCTGCTCGGCCGCGACCTCGCGCCAATGGGTCAGGACCGCGGCGCGGTAGGCGCCGATGTCGGCGAAATGCCAGTAGAAGCTGCCGCGCGAGACGCCCATGGCCTTGGCCAGCGGCTCGGCCTTGAGCGCCGTGAAGCCGCGCCGCGCCAGCGTCTTCAGGCCCTGATCGAGCCAGTCCTTGACCGAGAGCTGTTCCGTCATGGTTCCCCGTCCCGCCGTCACCATACACAAGTGTATTGACAGGCGCCAGCGGCCGGTATCATATCCATACAGTAGTGTATGGAGGCATCGCGATGCGTGATCTTCTGCTGCAGGGCGCCGGCGTCACCGCCATTCTGGTCAGCCTGATCCATGGCGTGCTCGGCGAGACCAGGATATTCGCGCGCGCCACCGTCGAGCCGCCGCGGCTGCGGATCTTGCTTCGCCTGGTCTATCAGGCCGGTACCGTCGCCTGGATCGGCGGTGGCGTGCTGCTGATCGCCGCGCCCGCGATGGCCTCCGATGCCGCGCGGCACTGGATCGTGGCGACGCTCGGCGTCGTGTTCGGCATCGCGGCGCTCGCCAACGCGGTGGCGACCCGCTTCCGCCACTTCGGCTGGATGGCGATGAGCGCCGTGGTGGCGCTCGCCGCCGCCGGCTACTAGCGAGGGCGATCATGACGACTGATCGCATCAGCCTGAGCATCGCCGATGGCGTCGCGGACGTCAGGCTCAACCGCTCGGACAAGCTCAATGCGCTCGATCCGGCGATGTTCGCCGCGATCGCCGAGATCGGTGCGCAGCTTGCGGACAACCGCAAGCTCCGCGCTGTGGTGCTCTCGGGCGAAGGGCAGGCCTTCTGCGCAGGCCTCGACATGGAGCGGCTGGTCGCAACGACGGAGGGCGAGTCCATCCTGCCCTTTGCCGATCTCGGCCGGCGGACCCACGGCATTGCCAACTTTGCGCAGCATCTGGTGTGGCTCTGGCGCGAGCTGCCGGTGCCGGTGATCGCCGCCGTTCATGGCGTTGCGTTCGGCGGCGGCTTTCAGCTGATGCTCGGTGCCGACATCAGATATCTCGCACCCGGCACGCGCCTTGCGATCATCGAGGCCAAATGGGGGTTGGTGCCCGACATGGCCGGCACGCAGCTGATGCGCCATCTCGCGCGCGAGGATGTGGTCCGTGAACTCACCTACACCGCGCGCGTCTTTTCCGCGGACGATGCGTTTGGTCATGGCTTCGCCACCCGGATCGTCGAACAGCCGCGCGAGGCCGCGCTGGAGACGGCGCGCGTGATCGCGGACCGCAGCCCGGATGCGATCCGCGCCGCCAAGCGGCTGCTCAATCGTGCAGCCGATCGCGATGCGGCGACCGGACTCGCGGCCGAAACGGCCGAACAGGCGCTTCTGCTCGGCTCGCCCAATCACATCGAGGCCGTCAGGGCGAATCTCGAACGGCGGCCCCCGCAATGGAGCTTTACATGACGATTGGCCCGGGCTTCGATCTCGAACGTCTCGTTGCGACCAATGCGTCGGCGGCCTTCAATCGGCTTGCCGGCTTCGAGGTCGTCACCGCCGGCGCCGGCACGGTGGAACTACGGATGCGGTGGTGCGACGATCTCGCCCAATATGCGGGCCATATGCACGCCGGCGTGATCGCGGCGCTGCTCGACACCGCCTGCGGCTTCGCCGCGGCGTCGATCGTAGGTTCCGTCACTGCATCGCATTTCTCGATGAACTGCCTGAAGCCCGCGCTGGGCCGCTGCTTCATCGCCAGAGGAACCACATTGCGTGCCGGACGCAGGCAGGTCTTCGCGCGCGCGGAACTTTTTGCGGAGAACGAGCAGGGTGAAGCCTCGTTGGTTGCAACCGGTGAAACCGTACTCGTCCCGCTGGCAGGCTGAGCTGCGCGGATCGCGCATCGCTGTGAAATTTATGGAGCCATCAATTTCGGTGCGGAATCGGCTTACGCGCGGATAACCATGCCACTGAAAGTTGCAGAATATTATCGAGAAGACAATTCAATCAGCCTAGCCTGTGCGTACGGACAACCATGGACCGACGCATGTTTCGTGTTCTTACGTGCCTTTCAGGTGAGCATGACTGGCGGCTCGTTCTGCTCGCCGGACTGGTCTGCTTCGTTGCCAGTATTGTGGCGGTCAATATTTTTCATCGTGCAATTGCATCGCAGGCGAGGACCCGGCTGATCTGGATTGCGATCGCAGGAGCCGCGATCGGCTACGGCATCTGGGCAACGCATTTCATCGCCATGCTGGCCTATGAGCCGGGAATCCCGACCGGCTACGGCATCGTCCTCACCGCGCTGTCGCTCGCCGCGGCGATGATGCTGACATCCGGCGGCCTCGGCCTTGCCGCCAGCGACTCCAGCCCTTGGCGCGCGCCGGTCGGCGGCGCCGTGATCGGAGCCGGCATCGCCAGCATGCACTATCTCGGGATGTGGGCGCTGGAAGTACCGGGCCACGTGGTCTGGTCGCTCGATCTCGTGGCGGCCTCCGTCGTGCTCGGCATGCTGTTCGGCTACGCCGCGCTGGCGATCGCGGTCCGCCGTCAGGACCGCTGGATGTCGCTCGTCGCGGCGCTGCTGCTGACGCTTGCGATCGTGTCGCATCATTTCACCGCGATGGGCGCGGTCGAGATCGTTCCGGATCCGTTGCAGGCCCCGGCGGCCCTGTCGCTCTCGCCTGCCTTCCTCGCCATCGTGATCGCCGGCGTGGCGCTGTCGGTGCTCGGGATGAGCCTGGTCGGCGTGCTCGCGGATCGCCGGCTGGCGCTTCGCACCCGCCGCTTCGAGGAGATCATCAGCCAGCTTTCGTCGGCGCGACAGCAGGTCGAGGCGTCGCAGAAGGAGCTGGAGGAGCAGAGGTTCCGGCTGGATACGGCGATCAACCACATGGGTGAGGGCCTCTGCATGTTCGATGCGGAGAAGCGCCTCGTCGTTTGCAATGATCGCTACGCCAAGATGTACCGGCTGCCGCCGGAATTGCTGCTGCCCGGCACGGCCCATCGCGAGATCATCAGGCATCGCATCGCCAACGGCATTCTCAAGGGCGAGACCAGCGACAGCGCCGCGACGCAGGTGCTCGCGACACTGAACGCGCTCCCGGCCGGCGAGATCAACAGCCGGGTCGACGAGCTCGCCGACGGTCGCCTGATCTGCGTGACGCGGCAGCCGATGCCCGGCGGCGGCTGGGTGGCGACGCATCGCGACGTCACCGAGCAGCGGCGCTCCGAGGCCAAGATCACTTATATGGCGCAGCACGACGCGCTGACCGATCTGCCGAATCGCGTGTTGCTCAAGGAATGGATGGAGCGCGCGCTCTCCGGTGCCCGGTGCGGCGGACCGAGCCTTGCGGTGCTGATGCTCGATCTCGACCGCTTCAAGGACGTCAACGACACGCTCGGGCACCCGGCTGGCGATGCGCTGCTGAAGTCGGTGGCCGCCCGCTTGCGCAGATCCGTCAGCGATACGACGCTGGTCGCGCGGCTCGGCGGCGACGAGTTCGCGGTGATCGACCATGTCAGCGATCCGGTCACGGAAGCGGGCTTGCTCGCCGAGAAGATCAGGAAGGCGCTCAGCGAGCCGATCGATCTCGGTGATCATCGGGTGACCACCACGACCAGCATCGGCATTGCGATCGCGCCGCGCGACGGCACCGATTCGGACGAGGTGCTGCGCAGCGCCGATCTCGCGCTTTATTCGGCCAAGAGCGGCGGGCGCGGCTCATTCCGCTTCTTCGAGCCGGAGCTCGATCGGCTGCTGCAGGCCCGGCGCAGCCTCGAGCGCGACATGCGCAGTGCGCTCGCCAATGGCGAGTTCGAGCTGCACTATCAGCCGTTCATCCACGTCGCGAGCGGGGAGACCTGCGGCTTCGAGGCGCTGCTTCGCTGGCACCATCCGCACCGCGGCATGGTATCTCCGGCGCAGTTCATTCCGCTGGCGGAAGAGACCGGCCTGATCGTGCCGCTGGGGGAATGGGTGCTGCGCACCGCGTGCGCGGAGGCCGCCAAATGGCCCGACGACCTCAAGATCGCGATCAACCTGTCGCCTGTGCAATTCAGGAGTCCGGAGTTGGTCCCGGTGATCGTGCACGCGCTGGCGAGTGCTGGAATTTCGCCGGAGCGCCTCGAGCTCGAGGTCACCGAAACGGCCATCATTCAGGACAGCGAAGCGGTGTTTACCGCGCTTAGCCAACTGCACGATCTCGGGGTGCGGATCGCGCTCGACGACTTCGGCACCGGCTACTCGTCGCTGAGCTTTCTGCAGAAGTTTCCGTTCGACAAGGTCAAGATCGACCGCAGCTTCGTGTCCGAACTCTCGGGAGCGAGCGACGAGTCGCGCCGGATCGCGCGCGCGATCGTGCGCTTTGCCGTCAGCCTCGGCAAGACCACGACGGCCGAAGGCGTTGAAACCAGGGAGCAGCTCGACATTCTCCGCGCCGATGCCTGCGTTGAAGTGCAGGGCTTCCACTTCAGCCCGCCGGTCCAGAGCGAGAAGGTCGCGCAGATGATCGGCGGGCGAACTCCGGCAGCGGCCGAACGGCCTGCGGTCCGTCTTGCAATGGCGGGTGCCGCGTCCTGATCGATGGGCTGCGCCGGCGGTCCCGATACGCATGAGGCGTAAGGCCGCAGCACGCCGTCAAAACCGAACTGCGCGTGGAGCGCAAAGCGGTTTTGACGGCCGTTAGAATTCCTCTAAAGCCAGCCGTCGCGGCGCTTCCTTGACTTGGCAATCGCCTCAGCATTCTTCACGCATGTGCCCTGCGCGAAGGCGTTGTGGGTATGACTGTCAACGGAGGGGATATGCGCGTGAGAGTGATTTTGAGCGCTGCGCTTGCAGCATGCGTTCTTGGGAGCGTTCTTGGGCTGACCGGATCGGCGGCGTTCGCCGACGGCTACAAGAATTGCACCAAGCTCGACAAGGCGTCGTGGAAGCCGGCAAGCGAGGCCGAAGCCAAGGCCAAGGCGCTCGGCTACGAGGTGCGCCGGTCGAAAATCGAGGGCTCCTGCTACGAGGTGTACGGCGTCAAGGAAGGCAAGCTCTACGAGCTGTTCTACAGCCCGGAAGACCTCAGCCTGAAGCACACGATCGCGAAGTGAAGCAGGCGCGATGACGGAGGCGGCGCCGGGCGCCCGCGGCGCGACCAGCGTGCAGGTCTGGGACCTGCCGCTGCGGCTGTGGCACTGGGCGCTCGCCATCCTCGTCTTGGTCGCCTGGGTGACGCCCAGCACCTATGACCGGCTGCACCGGCTGGCGGGTTATTCGGTGATCGCCCTGCTGGCGTTCCGGCTGATCTGGGGCTTTGCCGGCACGCGCTACGCGCGTTTCGGCAGGCTCGGCATTCGCCTGCGCGCCGCGCCGCGCTACATCTGGAATCTCCGGCGCGGCATCACCGGGCGCTATATCGGACTCAATCCGGCGGGCACCGTGATGCTGGTGGCGCTGCTGTTCCTGCTTGCGATCTCGACAATCACGGGCGTGATGGAGGTCACCGTGACCTTCTTCGGAGTCTGGTGGGTCGAGGACACCCACGCCTATGCCTCGGATGCGGTCATGGTGCTGGTCGGGCTGCACGTGCTCGGCGTCGTCGTGGTCGGCTTGCTGCAGCGTCAGAACCTGGTGCGCGCGATGTTCACCGGCCGCAAGCAACTGCGCAATCGCTGATCGGCGGGAACCTTTTTGGTCTGACGCGTTTTCTTCACGCGAGCCGGTAGCCGCTTCACTCGAAGCGCCTTACT
This sequence comes from Bradyrhizobium sp. USDA 3315, assembly GCF_054056795.1. Taxonomy (NCBI): domain Bacteria; kingdom Pseudomonadati; phylum Pseudomonadota; class Alphaproteobacteria; order Hyphomicrobiales; family Nitrobacteraceae; genus Bradyrhizobium; species Bradyrhizobium sp. USDA 3315. Next base: position 2,048,708 of record NZ_JBSRYP010000001.1, read on the forward strand.
GCACCGGCGGGTCGCCCGAGGTGCGCTTCTTGGCGAGGTCCATCTCGGTGACCGCGATCAGGATCTCGGCGCGGGTCTTCAGGTCCGGCGCCTCGAGCATCGCCTGCTTCTCGGCGGGACCATAGGGCGACATCATCGCCAGCGCATTGACCAGCGCCTCGTTGGGCGCGGACTCGATACCTTCCCAGTCGACCTTCAGATTGTTGGCTTCCAGGAAATCGGCCAGCACTTCGAGCAGCGCCTTGCGGTCGACGGCCTCCTCGCCCTTGCGCGCCGTGAAGTCGCCGACGAAGGAGAAGAAGTCGACCTTGCACTGCCGGTACGGCGTCTGCACGGTGAGCTCCTCGACCACCTTGAAGCGCGCGATGCCGGTCAGTTCGAGGATGTAGCGGCCGTCGCCGGATTCGGCGAGCTGGGTGATGCGGCCGACGCAGCCGATCCGGAACAGGGCCGGCTTTGCCTCGTTCTGCGAATGCGCCACGTCGGGCTGGATCATGCCGATCAGGCGATGGCCGTCGCGCAACGAGTCGTCGATCATCGCGAGATATCGCGGCTCGAAGATGTTGAGCGGCATCTGGCCACGCGGCAGCAGCAACGCGCCGGGCAGCGGGAACACCGGAATCACCTCCGGGAGCTCGCCGGGTCCGCGATATTCGGCATTGATCGGCATCTGCGGTCCCGCTGCTGTGACGGGCGTGCTTTACGAGAACAGGATGGTCGACAACCGCTTGCGCCCCTCGACGGTTGCCTCATCGGTGCCGCCCCACGCCTCGAAGAACTGCACCAGCTGCTTGCGCGCGCCGTCGTCGTTCCACTTGCGGTCACGCCTGACGATGGCGAGCAATTGCTCGGTCGCTTCCGTGCGCTTGCCCATCGCATTGAGCGCGGTGGCGAGATCGAATCGGGCCTGATGATCGAGTGGGTTTGCGGCGACTTTCTGTTCCAGCTCCGCGACCGGGCCGACCGCTTCCGCCTGTTCGGCGAGATCGATCGCCGCCTGCACCGCCTTCACCGCGGCGTCGTTGCGCTTGGATTCCGGAACCATCGCCAGCGTCTGCTTGGCCTGCTCCATCGCACCCGACGTGACGTAGCACTTGGCGAGGCCGGCGAGCGCCGCGATGTTGGTGGCGTCGTGCGCCAGCACCTCGGCATAGATCTGCGCGGCCTGGGCGGCGTCGCCCTCGGCAAGCACGGCGTCGGCCTCGGCCAGGATCTCGGTGAGATTGGGCTCGCCGGCGGCCGGCACGCCCTTGGTGATCTTCTCGATGAAGGCGTTGACCTGGCTCTCGGGCACCGCGCCCATGAAGCCATCGGCGGGCTGTCCGTTCACGAAGGCGATCACGGCCGGGATCGACTGGATGCCCATCTGGCCGGGGATCTGCGGATGCTCGTCGATGTTCATCTTGACCAGCTTGACCCGGCCCTTGGCGTTGCGAACCGCCTTTTCCAGGATCGGCGTGAGCTGGCGGCAGGGACCGCACCACGGCGCCCAGAAGTCGATCATGACCGGCTGACGGCGCGATTCCTCGATGACGTCCTTGACGAAGGTCTGGGTCGTCGTCTCCTTGATCAGATCGGGCGCTGCCTCGGGCGTGGGGCCGCCCTGCTCCATTATCGTCACGTTGTCCTCGCCTGCTTCTGAGGTCGGAAATCCGGTGGGCGTTCTAGCACGCCCGGAACGGCACGTTCAGCCGTTCTGTCAGCTAGAGCATGATCCCGGAAAAGTGGGAACCGGTTTCCGGGATCATGCTCCGTAAATGGCAGTCAGCCGGCAAAATTCAATCGCTTGGCCGCCTGTCCCGTTCCATCGGAGATCGGGTGGGTTGGTGCCGCGGAACGGCCGATGATGGCGATCCTTCATGACAGCAGGGGAGCGCCCGTGGCAAAGGCCTATTACAGCACGGTGTTCGAACAGCCGGCCGGCGAGGTCTGGAAAATCATACGCGATTTCAACAATTACCCGGTCTGGGTCCAGGGCGCGGGGGCGAGCGAGATCGAGGACGGCAAATCCGGCAATACCGTCGGGGCCGTGCGCAATGTGCTGTACCGGGGGCGGCGGATCCGGCAGCGGCTGCTCGCGCAGTCCGACGTCGAGCGCTTCCAGACCTACGAATTCGTCGACACCCCGACCCTGCCGGTGACGGATTTCAGTGCGACCCTGCGGGTAACCCCGGTGATCGACGGCGACCGGGCCTTTATCGAATGGTGGGCCGTGTTCGATTGCGACCCGACCCGCCGCGTCGAGCTGGCGCAGACGCTGGCCGGCTGGTTCGCGACCTGGCTCGAATCGCTCCGGGACGAGATGGCCCTGAGGCCGGTTCCGGCGGAAATCTAAAAAGAAATCGGCGGCGCAGCCGGTTTCGGCCGATTCGGGGTCAATTTTTAGAGAAACCGTGCGATTTCGTGAGGTTCGGACCGCGCTCTTGTGTTGCATTCACAGACAGCTTTTGGCATAGGTCTGCCGTTGCCGGCGAGCGATCGCCGCCATTTCGGATGCGGGTGTAGCTCAGTGGTAGAGCACGACCTTGCCAAGGTCGGGGTCGAGGGTTCGAGCCCCTTCGCCCGCTCCAAAACTTCTCGCTGACCGAGCTGACAGTCTGATGAAGGCCCGCTGATGAGGCCAGCCCACTGGCGCGGGCTTTTTGCTGTCCGGCCCAAGGTCGCATCTCCAGGCCGCGATCGCGAGGTCAAGCTGCCGCGGCCCGCCGTGGCGGTTTCCGGCTTTTGTTAACCGGCAAACGTTGCATTCTCAAAACTGACAGAAATCTGTGGTTGTGTTGGTGTTGGAATGGTTGCCGCCGGTTTTGCCGGGCGGCAAGCGCGTGAACGATGTCGATCTGTTGGAAGCCGGCTCCCGGGTTAAATCGCCGCTTGGCTCGCGCAAACGTCGCTGCGCTGGTCGTGCTCGTCGGCGTCTGGACATGTTCGGGCGCATCAGCGCAGCAATTGCCGAGCGACTCGGCGTATGCCCCGGCGCCCAGCTTCTCTCCCATGCCTGGCTTTGGGCCGGCGCCTGACTTCGAGCCGGCCGAACGGCCGCGAGCTCGGGTCTACATCACGGCGCGGTCGCACCGGGGCGGCCAGCAAAATTTCTGCGTCAGGACCTGCGACGGCCGCTTCTTTCCGTTGCCGCGCGTCAGCGAGACGGCGGACGTCAAGGCATGCGAGGCGGCCTGTCCCGCTGCCGAGGTGAAGCTGTACTCCGGCTCCGATATCGACAGCGCCAGAACCGAAGCGGGCGAGACCTACAAGGCGCTCGCCAATGCATTCCGCTTCCAGCGCGAGATGGTGCCGCAATGCTCCTGCAGCGCCGGCGCGTCCACCGGCCTGTCGCCGATTGCGATCGAGGACGACATGACGCTTCGGACCGGCGACATCATCGCCGCCGATGACGGCTTCAAGATCGCGGCGATCACGAGCGGGCAGCGGCGCAGCGTGTTGTTCAGGCCGCTGTCGAAGGCCAAGGCGCAGGCGCTCGGTCTGGCGCGCCTGTCGTCGCGATAGAGGCGATCACGAGCGTTAGCTTCATTCGAATATCACGCTGCGGTGCAGAATGCCTTGTTATCAGGCAGACTGCTCAGGAAAATTTCGTCTCAAATATCGTCTCAACTAGTTTTGACGCAGCGCACACAGCTCCACGCGCTTTTCAGCCTCGATGGATGTGCTACCATTTTGCCGTCTGACCTACCTCACAGACCGCCACCATCATCTCTCAGGGCGTTCAAAATCAATAACAGGCAAGCTGCAACGGCTTGCGTAGGGGAGTGACGCGATGAAATCCGCTTTCAATCGATCAATAACTGCGTTCGCGGCGATCGCGCTGCTGGCGGGGACGACCTTCGCCAGTGCGCAGCAACAGACAGACAAGAATCGTGCGCTGAAGAAGTACGAATCGGGCACCAAGGAATTCTGGACCCATCCGCCGGATGACTGGTTCCTCGGCGACGAGACCGAAGCGCAGAAGGGCCTTGCCCCGCCGTCCGGTCCGCCGACCGGCGCGTCCGATTCCGAGCTCGCGGCGATGATGAAGAAGATCAAGCTGCCGCCGGGCTTCAAGATCGAGGTCTATGCCTCGAACGTGCTCGCGGCGCGGCAGATGGCCTGGGGCGACAAGGGCACGCTGTTCGTCGGCTCGTTCGGGCTCGGCAACGTCTACGCGATCAAGGACAACAACGGCAAGAAAGAGGTCAAGACCATCCTCAAGGGCCTCAACATGCCGACCGGCCTCGCCTTCCGCGACGGCGCGCTCTACGTCATCGCGGTCGACAAGCTGATCAAGTACGACAACGCCGAAGCCAATCTCGACAATCTCGGCAGCGGCAAGGTGGTGTATGACGACATGCCGTCCTACGCGGCGCATGGCTGGAAATACATCGCCGTCGACAAGGAAGGCTGGTTCTACATTCCGTTCGGACCGCCCTTCAACATCGGCATTCCGCCGACCTCGGTGTCGCAGATCCGCCGCGTCGATCCGAAGACCGGCAACGCGGAAATCTGGGCGCTCGGCGTGCGTAACTCGGTCGGCGGCGACGTCGATCCGCGCACCGGCAAGTACTGGTTCACCGAGAATGCCCGCGACTGGATCAGCGACGATCTGCCGAGCGACAAGCTCAACATGATCTCGAAGATCGGCGAGCACTTCGGCTATCCCTATTGCCACCAGGGCAACCTGCCGGACACCAAGTTCGCGATGGGTCACAAGTGCTCGGAGTTCACTCCGCCGGTCTACAATCTCGGTGCGCACGTCGCGCCGCTCGGCATGAAGTTCTATACCGGCAGCCAATTCCCGGCCGAGTACAAGAACAGCATCCTGATCGCCGAGCACGGCTCCTGGAACCGGCATAAGTACCAGGGCGGCCGCATCGTGAAGATCACCGCGAGCCCTGACGGCAAGAACGCCAAGCAGGAGATCTTCGCCGACGGCTGGATCCAGGGTGACCAGGGCTATCTCGGCCGTCCCGCCGACATCCTGCTCGACAAGGATGGCTCGATCCTCGTCGCCGACGACTGGGCCGGTGCGATCTATCGCATCAGCTACAGCAAGAAGTAACGGTTGAAACAATGCGGGGCTGCGGTGGCCGATCAGGCACCCGCAGCCCCGTTTACGTGGTTCGGCAAGCCCAACGACGGAACAGATTCGTCATGCCCGGACTTGATCCGGGCATCCATCCAAACAAAAACCCTTCTGCAAGCCAGATGGATTGCCGGGCCAAGCCCGGCAATGACCCGTGGAGAAAACTGGCAATGCGTGTTGCGTTCTTTGCAATCCTGTTCGCGGCGGTGATCGCAGTTGCGTCGTCCGCCAACGCCGCCAACGCCGCCGATGTCGCCGCCGGCAAGGCGAAGGCCGAACTCTGCGCCGCTTGTCACGGCGACAACGGCATCTCGCAGACCGAGAACATTCCCTCGCTCGCCGGCCAGCTCGACCAGTACGTTCAATGGCAGCTGGTGTTCTTCCGCGCCGGCGCGCGCAAGAACGAGCAGATGCAGCCGATCGTCGAGCAGCTCAACAACGACGACATCCGAAATCTCGGCGCTTATTTCGCGTCGCTGACGCCGTTCAAGGGCGGCAAGGACGACAATCCGGACTTGTCCGAAAAGGGCAAGCAGGCCGCCGCCGGCCGCCGCTGCGCCTCATGCCATGGCGATACGTTTGCCGGCACCAAGGCGGTGGCCCGCATCGCCGGCCAGCGCGAGGAATATCTCGTCAAGGCGCTGCACGATTACAAGTCGGGCCAGCGCTCCGGCGGCGCCCAGGCCGCGATGGCCGATGTTGCCTATCCGCTGAGCGACGAAGAGATCACCGCGCTCGCGCATTATCTGGCGCATTTGTAGGTACGAAAAATGTGCGTAGCCCGGATGGAGCGCAGCGCAATCCGGGGCGCTCTATCTGCCGCGAGATGATTCCCGGATTTCGTTCCGCTCCATCCGGGCTACAAGATCACCCAGCCCGCTGCTTCTCATACGCCTTGAGATGCGTGTAGGCCGTGCGCAGCTTCGGCACCGGGATCTTGGCGGCGTCGGCGCGCACGATCAGGTCGCCGATCACGTGATCGGCCTCGACCGGCAGCCCCGCCTTGATGTCGCGGAACATCGATGCGGTCATCGGCGAGCCCTCGGTGGTCAGGAGCCCGCGGGTGCGCTGGAAGAACGGGCCGCCCGGGCCATGGCCAGCGTCGGCGGCGATCGCGCTGCATTCGTCGAGGATGCCGAGCAGGAAATCCTTGCCGCCGGGCGCGGCCAGGATGTTGCCGACCGAGGTCCGCATCAGGCTGGTGGAGGCGGCGAGCGAGGCCAGGAACACCCACTTCTCCCACATGTCCTGCATCACATGCTCGCTGGCGTTGGCGCCGTTGATCGCCGAGAAAGTTTCAGCGATCGCGCGCACCCGGTCCGACAGGCCGCCGGCGCGCTCGCCGAAGCCGAGCGACTGCATCGGCTGCAGCTGCACCACCTCGCGTTTCTCGTTCAGCGTCGCCGCGATCGCGCACAGACCCCCGAGCACATGCTGAGCGCCGAACGTCTTGTCGAGCGCATCGAGATGCAGCATGCCGTTGAGCAGCGGGATGATCGCGGTCTTGTTGCCGACGGCGGGCGCAAAGGACTTGATCGCACCCTCGAGATCGAACGCCTTGCAGCTCAACAGCACGACGTCGAACTTGTCCGACAGCTTGTCGGCCTGCACGGTCGGCGGGTTGTTCAGGGTGACATCGCCGTTCGGGCTCTTGATCACGAGCCCGGCGGAGGCGAGCTCGGAAGCGCGGCGGGGGCGCACCAGGAAAGTGACGTCGCGGCCGGCCTGAAGCAGCCGGCCACCGAAATAACCGCCGATCGCACCGGCGCCGACCACGAGAACGCGCATGGGAATTTGTCCTTCTTTGTTGTTGCCCGAGGAGGCGAGCGAATAGGGAGTAGCGAATAGATAAGGATACTGTTCGACTATTCGCTACTCGCTATTGGCCATTCGCTCATCTCACTTTCCCGATACCATTTCCTCGACTTCGCGCAGCTGCTCCTTGCCGAAGAAGATCTCGTTGCCGACGAAAAAGGTCGGCGAGCCGAACGCGCCGCGCTCGACGGCGGATGAGGTATATTCGATCAGCTTGGCCTTCACATCCGCGTCCTGTGCGCGGGCGAACAGTTTCGCGGCGTCAAGGCCGGAGGAGGCGATGGCTTTACCGGCGACCTCAGGATCGTCCATCTTCTTGGGCTCGACCCACATGTGGTGGAAGGCGGCCTCGATATACTTCTCGAACACGCCCTCAAACCGGGCGGCGACCGCGGCGCGCATCAGGTTCAGCGTATTGACCGGGAAAAACGGGTTCCAGGTGTAGGGCTTGACGTTGAAGCGCTTGAGAAAGCGTTCCGTCTCGATCTTCTGAAACTCCGGCTTGTTCCTGACGCCCGCCAGCGTCTCGGCCGGCGACTTGTTGTTGGTGGCCTTGAAGATGCCGCCGAGCAGGATCGGGACATATTCGAACTTGACGCCGGTGCGTTTTTCGATCGCCGGGATCGCTTCATGGCTGAGGAAAGCGTTGGGGCTGCCGAAATCGAACAGGAATTGCGGATTTTGGCTCACGGCGGTCTCTCCCTCGGCCTGTCTCGTTTGGGCTTGTTTAGCATGGACCTGCTGTCACAGGCGCCATCAGTAGAATATGATAGTCATCATGTGAGCCGCGGCGCGCGATGTCAAATCAGCCGCTTGATGGTCTGCTTGCGCCATACCAGGGCGTAATAGGCCATCTGCAGCACGAACATGGTTGCGAAGGTGACGGGATAGGCGATCCAGATGCCGCTGACACCGATGGAGCGGCTGAGCAGGATCGCGACCGGCACCTCGACCACCGCGATCGCCAGCGTCGAGAGCAACAGCGGCATCCACACCGTGCCGCCGGCGCGCATCGCGCCCGAAAACACCGTCGCCATGCCGAACAGCACCATGCTCCACAGCACGATGTACAACAGCTGCTGCGCCAGCCCGAGCACGGCATTGTCGACGATGAAGAAGCCCATCAGCGGCCGCGCGAAGAGATAGCCGAGCACGACCAGCCCGCCGGTCAGCGCGAGATTCATCTCGATCCCGGTCCGGACGATGGCGCCGACCCGGGCGGAATCGCCGCGGCCGATCGCCTGCGCGCCGAAGATCGACACCGATATCGCGATCGAGATCGCCGGAAACTGCACATAGCCGATCACCTGGTTGACCGCGCCATAGGCCGCGGTGGCGTCCGAGCCGAAGCCGTTGACGAGGCCGAGCAGCACCAGCTCGGCAAGCGAGACCACCACCATGCCGATCGCGGTCGGAATGCCGAGCCGCAGCACGATGCGCAGCAGCGCGCCGTTCGGCCGCATCGCGCGCAGAAACGCGGCGTCGAAGGCCAGTGCATGGCGGTGCCGCAGCATATGGACATGCAGCCACAGCAGCGTGACCACGCCCGAGACCGCGGAGGCAACCGCAGCGCTGGCGACGCCGAGCATCGGCAGGCCGAGCCAGCCGCGGATCAGCGCCGGCGTCACCACCAGGCCGATGGCGGTCGAGACCGTCAGCGCGACTAGCGGCGTCACGGTGTCGCCGACGCCGCGCATCATCGCCGTCAGCAGCAGGAATGCGAAGGTTATGGGCATCGTGATCATCATGATCCGCGCATAAGCCACGGCAGCGTCGAGGACGTCGGATGGCGTCGCGAGCGCGATCAAGAGCGGGCGGGCGAACAGGCCGCCGAGGACCGCGATCGCTAGCGCGAGCAGCAGTGTCACGGTCATGGTGGTGCCGGCGACCGCTTTCACCCGGTCGGGCTCGCCGGCGCCCCAGGCCTGGCCGATCATGACCGAGGCACCGGCGCTCAGGCCGATCACGAAGGAAATGAAGAAGAACATCACCGGAAAGAACACCGAGACGGCGGCGAGCGCGTCGACGCCGATCATCTGGCCGAGATAGACGCCGTTGATGGTGCCGAACAGCGACTGCAGCACGTTGCTGAGCAGCATCGGCGCGAGGAAGGCGAGGAAGGCTTTGCGCAGGGAGGGAGGGTTGGACACGTTCAACTTCCAAAAATTGCGACGTCAGGGACGGCGGCGGACCAGGGGCTGCGGTTCAGTTCGATCAGAACCGAATCGCCGGCAGGCCGGGCCGCCATCCATGTCACTCGAAACCAGTCAGTCCGCTTGATCGCTATAGGCGAGCCGGATCGCGTGATCGCGGATGTCGGCCGGCCAGTCCGCGATCAGCGTCGCAAAGCGGCGCCGGTCGTGGGCGAACAGCGCGCGGATCGCATCTTCATAGTTCGGCCGGTTGCCGGCCATGACAGTCATGAAGCGATAGGCGGCGTCCTGCGCGCTGCGCGTGCGATCCTTGTCGCCGCTCGCGCGGCGCGCCTCGTCGACCAGCTTGCGGATCGCAACCGATGCACCGCCCTTCTGCTGCGCGAGCCAGTCCCAATGCCGTGGCAACAGCGTGATCTCGCGCGCGACGACGCCAAGCTTCGGACGTCCCGGGCCGCGCGGCGCGGTCGGCGTCGGCTCCTCGTCGCGCGCAGGTGCGGGCTGCGGCAGCCGCGCCAGCACATCGTCGACCGAGCCGCGGAAATCGATATCGACCAGCGCCGAGGTGCGGCCGTTGAACACCAGGATCGCGGCGTCCTTGCGCTGGTCGAGGTGTTGCTTGGCGGCGCGCGCAACCTCCGGGAGGTCGCCGGCCCCGATGCGGTGCTCGCCTTCGAACGCGACATAGGCAGGATTCATGGTAGACCTCTCAGATTGCGCGACATACTGGCCGGATAATTCTTGGCAATCGCGGCGCGTGGATCTCGACTTTCTGGTTTCCCGCTGGCACCAAACGTCGCCCGATTGCGCTGATCTTTCAGAGGATGCCCATGCTGACGGTTCATCACCTCAACAATTCCCGCTCGCAGCGCGTACTGTGGCTGCTCGAGGAATTGGGTGTGCCCTACGAGATCGTGCGCTACCAGCGGCAGCCCGACATGCGGGCGCCGAAGGAGCTGCGCGCGATCCATCCGCTCGGCAAGTCGCCCGTCGTCACCGACAACGGCCACACGATCGCGGAATCCGGCGCGATCCTCGAATACATCATCGCGACCTACGGCAACGGGCGCCTCATCCCGCCGGCCGATACGCCGGAGCGGCTGCGCTACACCTATTGGCTGCACTACGCCGAGGGTTCGGCGATGACGCCGCTGCTGCTGAAGCTCCTGTTCACGCTGATGCCGAAGCGCGCGCCGGCGCTGCTGCGGCCCTTGGTGCGCAAGGTATCCAACACGGCGCTGTCCACGCTGGTCAATCCGCAGCTCAAGCAGCACATGGCCTATTGGGAAGGCGAGCTCGGCAAGAGCGAATGGTTCGCCGGCAGCGAGTTTTCCGGCGCCGACATCCAGATGAGCTTTCCGCTCGAGGCCGCCGCGGCGCGCGGCGGGCTCGAGGACGGCCATCCCAAGTGTGTCGCGTTCCTGGAGCGCATTCACGCCCGCCCGGCCTATGCGCGGGCGCTGGAGAAGGGCGGGCCGTATCAGGTCGGCCGGTAAATTCGCGCTCATCGCGGCAGCTCGACCAGCGGCAGCAGCCGCGAATCCGCCAGCGCCGCGGTGCGGTGTCCGATGCCGGCGAGGTAGGCCTCCGCCACCGCGAAGGCGAGGAACGCGCCACGGCTCTTCTGCCGGATCAGCATCGCGCGGTCCCAGCGCTCGCCCTCGGGCCCGATCAGGAACGGGCCGCCTTCACCCATGAACAGGATGTCGCCGCCGCTCTTGCGCAGATGCGGGAGCGTGTGCGCGACATAGCGGTCGTAGGCCGCAGCTCCCGCGATCGGCTGCGGCGGGGCGAGCTCCGGGCTTTGCGAATAGTCGGCGATCGCGCGGAAGCGCAGCAAATTGAGCATCACCAGCTCGCCCGCGATCTCGCGCTGGGCAAAGTCGCGGCCGGCGTTCCAGGTCGGCTCGAGATAGCAGGCGGCGGTGTCCATGTCGGTTGTCCCATCGAAGGTTGACGGCACTTTTTACCCGGACATAATTGCCTTGTCAATAATACCCGGATATAAATAGCCCGACGGGATGACAGGAGCCACCATGAAGACCGAGGACCGCAAGCAAGCCATCGCCGACTACAAGAAGCGCGCGAGCGTTGCCGGCGTATTCGCGATCCGCTGCCGCGCGACCGGTGAGGTCTGGGTCGGGCAGGCGCTCGACCTCGACAAGATCGAGAACCGCATCTGGTTCACGCTGCGGATGGGCAGTCATCGCAACGCGGAGCTGCAGCGCGCCTGGACGGCCCACGGCGCGGACAACCTCTCACTCGAAACGCTGGAGCGGATCGAGGACGAGGAGCTCACCTATGTGCGCGACACGCTGCTGAAGGAGCGCGTGCAGCATTGGCGCGCGGAGCTGAATGCGTTCGCGGTGTAGCCTAGTGTGACGGTAGCGGCTGCACGGTGACGCCGGGCGGCGGCACGTCGTCGTCGGGCACGAAGAAGTCCGACATCAGCGGCACCGAGGGATCGACGCGGTAGCGCTCGAAGTCGCGGACGCCATTGGCATAGAGCACCTTGTCGTCGATGCAGAAATGCCCGGTGAATTCGCGCGACGGCCGGGTGATGATCGCGTAGGCCGCATCGCCCATGATTTCGGGCGTGCGGCTCGCGCGCATCATGGCGTCGCCGCCGAGCAGGTTGCCGACCGCGGCGGTCGCGATCGTGGTGCGCGGCCACAGCGCGTTGACGGCAATGCCGGCCGATTTCAATTCGCCCGCGAGCCCGAGCACGCACATGCTCATGCCGAACTTCGCCATCGTATAGGCGGTCGAGTGCTCGAACCATTTCGTCTTCATGTCGAGCGGCGGCGACAGCATCAGGATGTGCGGATTCTCCGCCTTCTTCAGGTGCGGGATGCAGTATTTCGACACCATGAAGGTGCCGCGGGTGTTAATCCCCATCATCAGGTCGAACCGCTTCATGTCGGTCGCCTGCGAATTGGTCAGGCTGATGGCGCTGGCATTGTTGACGCAAACGTCGATGCCGCCGAACTCGGCGACGGTCTGCTCGATCGCCGCCATCACCTGCGCCTCGTCCCTGATGTCGCAGAGCACCGGCAGCGCCTTGCCGCCGGCGGCGCGGACCTCGTCGGCGGCGGTGTAGATCGTGCCCTTCAGCTTCGGATGTGGCTCGGCGGTCTTCGCCGCGATCGCGACATTTGCGCCGTCACGCGCGGCGCGCAGCGCAATCGCCAGCCCGATGCCGCGGCTCGCGCCCGAGATGAACAGCGTCTTGCCTTTGAGCGACGTCATGGTAGGGACCTCCAGTTAGGGACGCACCATGTCAGGCTCCCTCTCCCCCTGTGGGAGAGGGTTGGGGGTGAGGGGTATCTCTCCACACGGCATACTGCATGGAGAGACCGCAACCCCCCACCCGGATCGCATCTTCGATGCAATCCGGCCTCTCCCACAAGGGGAGAGGCGAAGCGGCGCAAGTCCGACGATCGTTACTCAATCTCAGCCATCCGCATGCAGCACACGCCCACGCGTTTCCGGCAGCGCGTAGGCGGCGAGGAAGAACACGCCGTAGGCCGCCACCGCGAAGATCGCGATCGCGTTGGCGAGCGTGGTCGTGGTCGACAGCGCGCCGACCAGGAACGGGAACAGCGCGCCGATGCCGCGGCCGAAATTGTAGCAAAAGCCCTGGCCGGAGCCGCGCAACCGGGTCGGATACAGCTCGGTCAGGAATGCGCCCATGCCGGAGAAATAGCCCGAGGCAAAGAAGCCGAGCGGGAAGCCCAGCACCCACAGCACCTCGTTGGACAGCGGCAGCTGGGTGTAGAGCAGCACGACCGCGATGGCGCCGATCGAGAAGATCAGGAACAGATTGCGCCGACCGATCCGGTCGGCGAGCCAGGCGCCGACCAGATAGCCGATGAAGGAGCCGATGATCAGCGTCGCGAGATAGCCGGTCGAGCCGACCACCGAGAGCTTGCGCTCGGTGGTGAGGAAGCGCGGTACCCAGAAGGTGATGGCGTAATAGCCGCCCTGCATGCCGGTGCCGACCAGGGAGGCCAGCAGCGTGGTCTTCAGGATCGGTCCGTGGAAGATCTCCCACAACGCGGCAGGGCCGCTGCCAGAGGCCTGCGCCTGCGCCATGGTCGCGGCGGAGATTTCCGGCTCGGTGACGTAGCGGCGCAGATAGAACACGAGCAGCGCCGGCAGCGCGCCGATCACGAACATCCAGCGCCAGGCGTTCTCCGCCGGCAGCACCGAGAACAGGATCGCCTGCGCCAGCACCGCAAGGCCCCAGCCGACCGCCCAGCCCGACTGCACCGAGCCGACCGCGCGTCCGCGGTATTGCGGGCGGATCGCTTCGCCGATCAGCACGGCGCCGGCCGCCCATTCGCCGCCGAAGCCGAGCCCGAGCAGCGCGCGGGCGATCAGGAGCTGATCGAAATTCTGCACCAATGCGCAGACCAGCGAGAAGAACGAGAACCAGATGATGGTGAGCTGCAGCGTCTTCACCCGCCCGATCCGGTCGGACAGATAGCCGCCGAGCCAGCCGCCGACGGCCGAGGCCAGCAGCGTCACCGTGCCCGCGAGGCCGGCGGTGCCGGGGTCAACTTTCCAGAGCGTGATGATGGTGCCGATCACCAGCGGATAGATCATGAAATCCATGCCGTCGAGCGTCCAGCCCGACGCGCAGGCCCAGAACGTGCGCCGCTCCTGCAGGTTCATGTCGCGATAGAAGGCGAGGAGGCTGGTGTCCTCGATCTCTGCGACTTCCATTGACTTGGATTCGGCCGTGCTCATGCGCGTTCCCCGGAGAAATCTTTCACCGGCTGTTTGCGATCCGCGGCCGGAGGTGCGCGGACCGCCAATCTATCGCGATGTTGCAGGCGGGGCAAAGCCGCGTTTGCAAGGCTCTTAGAACGAGATGAAGATTGAATCGAATTGGCCCCGCGCACGCTCACCGCTCCCCGGCGGGGAGAGGTGATTTGCGCAACAAATCGGGTGAGGGACTGCAGCTCCAACGAGAGAGCGGAACCCCTCACCCGGCGCTATGCACCGACCGCTCCCAAGGGAGAGGTGAGCCTGCACCGCCGCTCCAGCTCAACCGGATCCCATCACGTTCTAGTGTCCTGAATCAAAAGTTCGGCGGACTCCAAATCGACTCGATGATAGCGGACTCTCCTGATTTGGGGAGGATTGGCGATGGGTCGGCGCTTTGCTCCGCTGGAGCTTGATGAGGTGGAACGTGCTGAGTTGACATCGTTGGCGTCGCGTCGAAGCACTGCTCAGGCGTTGGCGCTGCGGGCTCGGATCGTCCTGGCCTGTGCTGAGGGCGAGCAGAGCAAGGTCGTGGCGGCCCGTTTGGCTGTCGATCCCGACACGGTCGGCAAATGGCGGCGGCGGTTCTCCGAGCATCGGCTTGAAGGTCTTTGGGACGAGCCGCGATCGGGGACGCCACGCACGATTGAGGATGCCCGGATCGAGGCGGTGATCGTTCGCACCCTTGAGACCCAGCCTCCCGGGGCCACCCACTGGAGTTCGCGCAGCATGGCGCGGGCCAGCGGGCTGTCAGTCTCAACAGTACAGCGTATATGGCGCGCTTTCGGCTTGCAGCCGCATCGGTTGGAGACCTTCAAGCTCTCAACCGACCCCGACTTTGTCGCCAAGGTTCGCGACATCGTCGGCCTTTACGTAGCTCCGCCCGAGCGCGCCATCGTACTGTGTGTCGATGAGAAGTCGCAAATCCAGGCGCTGGATCGCAGCCAGCCCATGCTGCCCATGCGACCAGGCCAGCCGGCGCGCCGTAGTCACGACTACAAACGCCATGGCGTCACCTCGCTGTTTGCCGCCCTCGACGTCGCAACCGGCCGGGTCATTGGCAAATGCTATGGACGCCATCGTGCCAAAGAGTTCCGCAAGTTTCTCGATGAGATCGAAGCTGCGGTTCCAGACGATCTGGACGTCCACCTCGTCATGGACAATTACGCAACCCACAAGACGCCGTTGATCCGCAACTGGCTGGCAAAGAGGCCGCGCTGGCACGTCCACCTGACGCCAACCAGTTCATCCTGGCTCAATCAGGTCGAACGCTTCTTTGCACTCATCACCGAGCGTAAGATTAGGCGCGGCATCTATCGCAGTGTGGCGGCGCTACGGGCCGAGATTGCCTCCTTCATCGACCATCACAACGCTGACCCAATGCCGTTCCGATGGACCAAATCAGCTGACGACATTCTCGGCTCAATCGAACGCTTCTGCGCTTACAATCTGCCCGCCAAGGCATAAAATGCCATGAACTTTTGGTTCAGGACACTAGTATCCCGCGGCCTCCGAGCCACGCGTGCGCGGATCCGGCGCGCCGAGCAGACCGCTGGTCGTGACGAGGATCGAGTTCGCGGAGGAGTAGCCGAGCGGCTCGACCAGTTTGTGGCCCTTGGCGCGCAGATCGCCCAGCACCGCGTCGGGAAAACCGCGCTCGATCCGGACTTCGTCGGGCAGCCATTGATGGTGCATGCGGGGCGCGGCGACCGCGGCCGCGATGTCCATCTTGTAGTCGATCACGTCGACGATGATCTGCGTCACGGCGGAGATGATGCGGCTGCCGCCGGGCGAGCCCGTCACCAGCACCGGCTTGCCGTCCTTCAGCACGATGGTCGGCGACATCGACGACAGCGGACGCTTGCCGGGTCCCGGCAGATTGGCCTCGAAGCCGACCAGGCCGAAGGCGTTGGAGGCGCCGGGCGCTGCGGTGAAATCGTCGAGCTCGTTGTTGAGCAGCACGCCGGTGCCGTCGGCGACGAGGCCGACGCCGTAGGGGAAGTTCAGCGTGTAGGTGTTGCTGACGGCGTTGCCGCCGGCGTCGACGACCGAATAATGCGTGGTGTTGTCGCCCTCGTGCGGTTGCTTGGCGTTGCGCACATCGGTCCAGGGCGTGGCGCGGGCAAGATCGATGGTCGCGCGCTGTTTGGCGGCATAGTCCTTGTCGATCAGCAATTGCGTCGGCGCGTCGACGAAGGCGGGATCGCCGAGATAGCGCGCGCGATCGGCATAAGCTCGTTTCATCGCCTCGATCATCACATGCAGCGAGGCGGCCGAGCCCTGCTTCATGTCGGACATCGGAAAGCCTTCGAGGATGTTGAGGATCTCCAGCAGCACGACGCCGCCGGAGGAGGGCTGCGGCATCGAGACGATGTCGTAGCCGCGATAGCTGCCGCGGATCGGCGTGCGGATCACCGGCTGGTAGGATTTCAGATCCTCGAGCGTGAAGATGCCGCCGGCATTCTTGATGCCGCTGACGAGCTTCTCGGCGACGGCGCCCTGGTAGAAGCCGCGCGGGCCCTGTTCGGCAATATCAGCCAATACGCCGGCGAGATCGCCCTGGATCAGGCGGTCGCCCTCGCGCAGCGGCGTGCCGTCGGCGTGCGAGAACGTCCTGGCCGAATTCGGCCAGCGTGACATGCGGCGATACATGTCGTTCAGCGTGTCCGATGTGTCGTCGGTGACGATGAAGCCGTCGCGCGCGAGATCGATCGCCGGCTTGAGGATCTGCGCCAGCGTGAACTTGCCGGAGCCGTATTTCTCCAGCGCCAGCGAAAGGCCCGCGACCGTGCCGGGCACGCCGATCGCGAGCGCGGAGTTGCGCGACTTGTCGGGATCGGGCTTGCCGTCGGCGTTCAGGAACATGTCTCGGGTAGCGGCCTGCGGCGCAGTCTCGCGATAGTCGACCGCGACATCCTCATTGCGCCCGGCGAGATGGATCACCATGAAACCGCCGCCGCCGATATTGCCGGCGCGCGGATAGGTCACCGCCATCGCGAAGCCGGTGGCGACCGCGGCGTCGACCGCGTTGCCGCCCTGTCGCAGGATGTCGGCGCCAACTTGCGCAGCCAGCTTCTCCTGCGCCACCACCATGCCGTTTTCGGCGTGAATGCTGCGAATCGTGTCCGCGGCTAAAGGTTCATAGAAGCGGCGCTGGACCTGGCCGAGGGCAGGCGTCGCGATACCAATCACCAGGAGAGCGGCAAACAGCCGTCGCGACATCGTTGCCGTCAGCGCCATCGAAATGTCCTGCCCTGTTCATCGCCGTATCAGTCAAACCGGCCCATGCTATATGGGAGCGGATTGGAGCGGCAAAAGCCTGCCTGTGGTTCGAGTTGGGGAATATCTTTCGCGATGACGGCAACAATGCAGACGGGCGCCGGTGACGCGAAGGCCACCACCAAGGTTTATCCTGGCCGCGCCGCCGTCATCAGCTGGATCTTCTTCGATTGGGCTGCGCAGCCATATTTTACGCTGATCACGACCTTTGTGTTCGCGCCTTATTTCGCGAGCTTCGTCGCGCCTGATGCCGCGAGCGGCCAGGCGCTGTGGGGCTTTGCCACCGCGGCGGCCGG
This sequence comes from Bradyrhizobium sp. USDA 3315, assembly GCF_054056795.1. NCBI lineage: Bacteria > Pseudomonadati > Pseudomonadota > Alphaproteobacteria > Hyphomicrobiales > Nitrobacteraceae > Bradyrhizobium > Bradyrhizobium sp. USDA 3315. Next base: position 2,066,095 of record NZ_JBSRYP010000001.1, read on the forward strand.
ACTTGCGATCGCGCTGCTGTCCCCGGTGCTAGGTGCGATCGCCGATGCCAGCGGCCGGCGCAAGCCGTGGATCGCGGGCTTCGGCGCGCTGCTCGTGATCGGCGCCAGCGCGATGTGGATCGGCAAGCCCGGCAATCCCGACATCATCCCGGCGCTGCTGCTCGCCTATGCGATTGCGAGCGTCGGCGTCGAGTTCGCGACCGTGTTCAACAATGCGATGATGCCGACCCTGGTGCCGCCGGACCGGATCGGGCGACTGTCAGGCACCGGCTGGGCCACCGGCTATGTCGGGGGCATCCTGAGTCTTGTTCTCGTGCTCGGCTTCCTTGCCGCCAATGCCGAGACCGGCAAGACGCTGTTCGGCTTCACGCCGCTGTTCGGTCTCGATCCCGCCATGCATGAAGGCGACCGCATCACCGGGCCGCTGACCGGGCTTTGGTTCATCATCTTCGTGACGCCGATGTTCCTGTTCACGCCGGACTATCCGGCGAAGCGCCCGATGCGCGCGGCGCTCGGCGAAGGCCTGCGCGAGCTCAGGCAATCGTTGTCGAGCCTGCCGAAGCAGAAGTCACTGGCGCGCTTCCTGCTGGCGAACATGATCTACACCGACGGGCTGGTCTCGCTGTTTGCGTTCGGCGGCATCTATGCCGCCGGCACGTTCGGCTGGGACACGATCCGGATCGGTACCTTCGGCATCATCCTCGCGGTGGCCGGCACGTTCGGCGGCTGGATCGGTGGCAAGCTCGATGATGCATTCGGACCGAAGCGCGTGATCACCGCCAGCTTGCTGATCCTGCTGTTTGCGATCGTCGTGATCCTCACCGTGAACAAGGATTCCGTCCTGTTCATCCAGGTCGCGCCGCCGGTGCCTGGCGGTGCGTTGTTCGCGGGCGCCGCCGAGCGCGCCTACATCGTGCTGGGCTGCCTGATCGGCGCCACCGGTGCGCCACTGCAGGCCGCCTCGCGCTCGCTCCTGATCCGCCTCGCGCCGAAGGATCGCATTGCGCAGTATTTCGGCTTGTTCGCGCTCACCGGCAAGGTGACGTCGTTCATCGGCCCGCTCCTGATCGGCGCGATCACCGCGGCGACCGCGAGCCAAAAGGCCGGCATGGCGGTGCTGGTGGCGTTCTTCGTGGCGGGACTGGCGCTACTGGCGAAGGTCCGGGAGTAAACTACCGCCGTCGTCCCGGCGCAGGCCGGGACCCATACCGCGTGATCCATCGAAGGCGCGCTGGGGCTAGTTGTCCCTCACCAAGCAACATGGGTGGTTATGGGTCCCTGCTTTCGCAGGGACGACAGGTTTGTAGCCCGGATGGAGCGAAGCGCAATCCGGGGTCTTTGGTCCGCGGAGAAACCGCCCCGGATTTCGCTACGCTCCATCCGGGCTACAGGTCGTACTCAATGCCGGAAATGCCGCACGCCGGTGAACACCATGGCGATGCCGTGCTCGTCGGCGGCCTTGATCACCTCGTCGTCGCGCATCGAGCCGCCGGGCTGGATCACCGCGGTGGCGCCGGCCTCGATGCAGGCCAGCATGCCGTCGGCGAACGGGAAGAACGCGTCGGAGGCGACCACCGAGCCCTTGGTCAGGGGCTCGGCGAGCTTCAGCTCGGCGGCCGCATCCAGTGCCTTGCGCGCGGCGATGCGCGCGGAATCGACCCGGCTCATCTGGCCGGCGCCGATGCCGACGGTCGCGAGGTCCTTGGCGTAGATGATGGTGTTCGACTTCACGTGCTTGGCGACGCGGAACGCGAATTTGAGATCGCGCAGCTCGGCGTCGGTCGGCGCACGCTTGGTCGCGACCTTCAGGTTCATGTCCTCGACCACGGCATTGTCGCGGCTCTGCACCAAGAGGCCGCCGGCGACGGTCTTGGCGGTGAGGCCGACCGCGCGCGCGTTCGGCAGGCCGCCGGCGAGCAGCAGGCGCAGATTGCGCCGGCCGGCGATGATCGAGATCGCCTCCTCGGTTGCGTCGGGCGCGATGATCACCTCGGTGAAGATGCCGATGATGGCGCGCGCGGCATCCGCATCGAGCGTGCGATTGACCGCGATGATGCCGCCATAGGCCGAGGTGGAGTCGCAGGCGAGCGCGCGGGCATAGGCGGTGGCGAGATCGGGTCCCTCGGCAACGCCGCACGGATTGGCGTGCTTGACGATCACACACGCCGCGGTGCGCTGCGGATCGAACTCGCCGACGCATTCATAGGCCGCGTCGGTGTCGTTGATGTTGTTGTAGGACAGTTCCTTGCCTTGCAGCTGGCGTGCGGTCGCAACGCCCGGCCGCTTCTCCGGCGTGGCGTAGAACGCCGCGGTCTGGTGCGGATTCTCGCCATAGCGCAACGACTGGATCAGCTTGCCGCCGAAGGCGCGGAAATCCGGCGCCTTGGTGTCGAGCTGCACGGCAAACCAGTTCGAGATCGCGGCGTCATAGGCCGCGGTGCGCGCATAGGCCTTGGCGGCGAGCCGCCGGCGCAACTGAAGCGAGGTCGCGCCCTTGTGCGCGGCGAGCTCGTCGAGCACGGCAGAATAGTCGTTCGCCTCGACCACCACGGCGACGTCGTCATGGTTCTTGGCCGCGGCGCGGATCATCGCGGGGCCGCCGATGTCGATATTCTCGATGCACTCCTCGAAGCCGGCGCCTTTGTCGACGGTGGCCTCGAACGGATAGAGGTTGACGACCAAGAGGTCGATCGGCGCGATGCCGTGCGAGGCCATCGCCGCGGCATGTTCCTTGTTGTCGCGGATCGCGAGCAGGCCGCCATGCACCTTTGGATGCAGCGTCTTGACCCGGCCATCCATCATCTCCGGAAAACCGGTGAGCTCGGAGACGTCCTTGACCTTCAGCCCCGCCGCCGCGATCGCCTTGGCGGTGCCGCCGGTCGAGACCAGCTCGACGCCATGGTCGGCCAGCGCCTTGGCGAAATCGATCAGTCCGGTCTTGTCGGAAACGGACAACAGAGCGCGGGTCACGCGGCGAAGCTGCTCGGTCATATCGGAAAATCCCTGGCTGTTAAGGCAGCCGGGTAGCATGGTTTTGTGCGGTACGAAACCGGTACATGCGCCTGATTCCCCGCAAATTGAGGGTGGTCCGGTATTCTTTCCCCGTCACCCTGAGGAGCGCCACCGGGTCCGCGCAAAGCGCGGCCCGATGACAGGCTCCGCGCCTCTCGAAGGGTCGACGGCCACCGGCGGGGCCGTGCATCCTTCGAGACGTCGCTTCGCGGCTCCTCAGGATGACGGGTCGGAGGACTCACCCGTCCTACAGCGGCAGTTCCGGCTCGCGGCGGGCGTTGCGGCGCGCGTTGGTGGCGGAGGCCGAGGTCGAGGAGCGCACGAAGCTCCAGCGGATGGTGCTGGCCTGCCTCGCGTCCTGCCGGATCACGATCTGGGAGGTGCGGCGCGGGCCGTCATTGCCGGCCAGGAACACGCTGTCCTCGAGATCGACCTTGTCGTCCATCGCCTCGAAGGTCCAGACGTCGCGGTTGGGCAGCACCAGCATCACGCCGCGGGCATCCGACAGCCGGCTCGCCTTCACGGAAGGATGCAAATGGAAGCGCAGCGCGAAATCGGCCTCGCTGCCCTTGATGCGGCCGCCCGGCGCCGGCGACAGCGAATCTTCGCCCTCCAGCCGCGTGCCGTCCTGGGAGACCATCAGCACGCGGCGGTGGATCACGCCGAAGCGCGAGAGATAGCCGTCATGCGAGGCGGTCAGCACATCGCCGTCGGGAACGGCTTCGCGGTAGCTCTCGACATTGCTCGGGCCGCTGGTGATGGGCGCGCCGCGGAGCAGCCGCTTCATCGCCGACAGCTCGACGAACTGGCATGACGACGTATCGCGATAGGTCAGCGTCGAATGCGCCGCGGTGGAGCGCGCGAACGGCCGCCAATTGTCGCGGCCGGTGCTCGGCATGCCGCAATTGACGACGATGCGGCTCACCCCGGAGGACAGCTCGAACGACAGGCAGCCGGCATGCGCGTCCTGGCTGACGCTGGCCGGCGGCGGCGGGCCGGTATCGATGATCAAGGCGGTGTTGCCGGCATCAAGGCGCTGGAAGCCGGTGTGCGGCATGCTCGCCATCGGCACGCCGCGGGTGTCGTCATAGGCGAGCAGCGTCGCGACGAGATCGGACGGCGCGGTGCTCATGCCGTTGAACAGCGCGAAGCTGCCGTCGCCGTGACGGAAAAAGCGCAGCATCGGCATCATGCGGTCGATGGCGTTTGAGCAGCGCCGGCGGCGGCGCGATATTCCGTGCAGCAAAGGTCTGCCGCAGCGGCAGGAGATCGCTGAGCAGCTCGACCAGCGCGCCGGGATTGCGCGAGATGTGGCCGCCATCGGGCAGGATCTGGCGCTGCAATTCGTCGGACAGCTTGCGCGTCGCCGATTTGATGTTGCGCGCCTGGTTGGCGAGGCAGAGCGAGGCGTAGCACAGCGCGATCAGCACCTGCAGGCGCGGAACGCCGTCATTGTCGAGCGTCGCGTGGCGCAGATAGCGGATTTCGCGCGCCAGCCCGCGCAGATATTTGCGATAGAATTTTCCGTCAGTGTCGCCGAGCACCAGCGGTGCCTGCGACAGCAGCGAGATCACCCGCCGCGCGCGCACATCGGCGCGGCGCTCCAGCGGCCGCTTGCGGGCCTGGTTGGAGATCCAGTCGTCGACCAGCGAACGGGCGTTGGCGCGGGTCAGCGCGGTGTCGGCGGCGCGCAGGTGGCGCAGCCAGCCGAAGCCGAGCAGGGCGGCTTCCCAATCCTCCGACGGCGGTTCGAGATCGAAGATCGAGCGGCCGTGGCAGGTGACGATCTTGCCGGCGAAGACGAATCGTCCGGCATAGATCTCGGCCGCGCGGGTGGCGTCGGCGGTCCGCAGATCGTGCGGGGCGATGACCAGCCGGTCGGTGCGGCCGGGCCAGAGCCGCGACAGCGCAACCGTGCTCCCGCTGGCGCGTGCGAGCATGCTGCGGGCAAAGCGGCCAGCAATCAGCGTCGAGATGCGTCTGCTTTGAGCGACCGACACGCCTAACCTTGCGGGGAGGGAATTTTCAACGAATCCTTATTTAGTCCGGAAACGCGGCCAAGACACCTGCCAAGAAACTTGCCCAGGCACCCTCTTGATACCGCACGAATCACTTCGAGCTTAGAGGACTGAAGTTTAAAATCAGGATTTAACCAGCCGGGCCGCGTAAAATCCATCCAGCCCGCCGAGCCGCGGGTCGGCATTGGGCAAATGGCTCGGCAAAGTGCGCAGATCGCCGTCGGCGGTGATGATGTCGTCGAGGCCGGCGACCTCGCTTGTCTCGACCGGCGCACGGCGCAGGCCTGATTCGCTCGCCAGCAGCGCGGCGATCGCGTGCTCGCCTTCCTCCGGCTCCAGCGAGCAGGTGCAGTAGACCAGCGTGCCGCCGGGCTTCAGCAGATTGGCGGCTTTTTGCAGCAGCCGCTTCTGCAGCGCCGACAGCGCGGCGATGTCGCCTTCCTGCCGCAGCCAGGCGACGTCGGGGTGGCGGCGGATGGTTCCCGTCGAGCTGCAGGGCGCATCGACCAGGATACCGTCGAAGCTTGCGGCCTCGGCGGGCCATTCGGCGGCGTCGGCAACGACGGTCTCGGCCTGCAAGGCCAGACGCGTGAGATTGTCGCGCAGCCGCGCCACACGCGCCGGCGAGCGGTCGACTGCGGTGACGTGCGCGCCGGCCAGCGCGAGCTGGGCGGTCTTGCCGCCGGGCGCGGCGCAGAGATCCGCGACCGCCTTGTCCTTGATGTCGCCGAACAGCCGCACCGGCAGCGCGGCGGCGGCGTCCTGCACCCACCACTGGCCTTCGGCAAAGCCGGGCAGCATCGTGACGGAACCCTGCAGCAGCGTGCGCACGGTTCCCGTCGGCAGCGTCTCGCCGTGCAGGCGGGCCGCCCATTGCGCCGCGTCCGACTTCACCGTCAGATCGAGCGACGGCTCGTGGCCGAGCGCAAGCGCCATGTCGCGCGCGGTAGCTTCGCCGTAATGCGCGTTCCAGCGCGCCAGCATCCATGGCGGCAGGTCCAGCGTCTGCATGCTGATCTCGTCGATCAGGCCCTGGCCCTCGCGCGCGCAGCGGCGCAGCACGGCGTTGACGAGCCCGGCATATTTCGCGGCGCGCCGGTCGGACTGCACCAGCCGCACCGAGAGATCGACCGCGGCGTGATCGGGCACGTCCATCCAGAGAATCTGTGCCGCGCCGATCAGGAGCGCGCTCTGCGCGCGCGGCGCATCGGTCGGGATGCCGCGATCGAGCAGGCGCGACAGCAGATGGCCGAGCGTGCCGAGCTTGCGCAAGATGGTCGACACCAGCCGGCGCATCAGCGCGCGGTCGCGATCGGCGAGCGATTTCAGGCCGGGATGCGCGCCGGCACCGTCGAGCTGGTCGTCGAGCGTGCGGTGCTTGTGCAGCACGCCATCGAGGATGTCGGCCGCGATGCGGCGAGCCGCGAGACCGGGGACTTCGGCAGGTACTGCAAATCTTGAAGGAGGCATGAAGCGGAGATATCTCGAAGGTGCTGAGTTACATTCGGCTCATGCCCATCAACTCCATAGCATCTCTGGCATGCGAATATGCCAAATGTAAGAATCGCCTTGCGGGATTTCGTGATCGTGATGTCGTCACTGAGCCGGCGCAGAGATACGGAATCCGCAGGCAGAAAGTTTTGCCATGTCTGATAAATCGCCGTCGTCATCGCCGCCGGAGGCCGCGCCGCGCAAGCCGCTGACGCCGGCCGCGCAACGCGCGCTCGCCGAGGCCGCGGCGCGGCGCAAGGCCGCCGAGGAGGCAGCCGCGCAGAACGCGGCCGCGCGGCCGAAGGAGTTCCAGGGTCCGAAGGGGCCGGAACCGACGCGTTATGGCGATTGGGAGACCAAGGGCATCGCCTCGGACTTCTGAGAGCCTTGCCTGACGGCTCGACTCGCGCCAGTCTGGGAAAATGTCCCCATACGAAAGAATAAATGCTTATCGGGGGACGGGACGTCCGCCCTTCCGAAGATCACCCTGGGGCCGGCGCGTCTCGGCGGCGCTGCCATGGGTGTTCGTTCTCGGCATCGCCGTGGGCAGTACGCTGCCGATCCGGCAATGGGTGCATCTGCCACCGCATTGGTCGCTGAGCAGGTCTCGCGACACCGATATCATCTGGCAGCGGGCCGGCGCGCCCGACATCAGGCACAACGTTGATGTGATCAGGACGATCGACGGTGACACGTTCGAGGCGCGGGTGCATTTCTCGCCGGGCCCGGATCTGTACACGCGAGTCCGGCTACGCGGCATCGATGCGCCGGAGCTGAAGGCGTCGTGTGCGCGCGAACTGCAGATGGCGCAAGCGGCGACGGTGGCGCTGCGTGACCTGCTCGGCCAGGGCGACGTCGCGATCTACAATGTCGGTCCCGACAAATATCAAGGCCGTGTCGTCGCCGACGTCGCGACCAGGAAGACCGACAACGTCTCGGCCGCGCTGCTCGCGGCCGGTCATGCGCGGGCCTACAATGGCGGGCACCGGTTCGGCTGGTGCGGGTATTTCGCACGCTAGACGACAGCGTCAAACCGGACCGGGCAAACCAAAAGCCGCGCAGTTGCGCGGCTTTTCTATCGGCGAAGCGTTCTGCCTGATCAGCGGGTGACGACGACCGTCGTGCCGATCTCGACGCGCGAATAGAGATCGGTGATGTCGGTGTTGAGCATGCGGATGCAGCCGTAGGAGACGAAGCCGCCAACCGAGCCCGGCACGTTGGTGCCGTGGATCGCATATTCACCGCCGGCCAGCGTCATCGCAGCGACGCCCATCGGGTTATGCGGCGAGCCGCCGGCGATCACGTTCGGGATGCTCGGCTTGTCGCGCTTGACCTCGGCGGGCGGCGACCAGGCGGGGTTGCGATATTTGCCGTCGATCTTCGTGGTGCCGGCCCACTGCTTGCCGGACTTGCCGACACCGACCGGGTAACGCATCGCGTGGCCGGAATCGAGAATGAGGTAGAGCCGCCGTTCGTTGGTCTTCACCACGATGGTGCCTGGCTCATAGTTGTCGGCGTGTATTCCCACCATTTCCGGCCGGGCTTCGGCCGCCTGCGACGTCAAGACAACAGCACCAAGGGTAACAGCAGCTGTGGCAGCCAGCGCCACCGCAAACTTCATCGACATCAACCTCTCCACTTCCCAACAGCTCCCGCAAGGAAGCCAAAAACGAAAATGCAGAGCCCTTGAAAAACCGGGCCTGCCGGTCTCACGCACGCAACATTAACTGCGTGTGTTAACCGGGTGGTTTCACACCGGCCGCAAGACACGTCCTGATGGCGGGAGAGAATGAAAAGTTCGGATTAAAGTAAATGACCTGGAAACAACACTTGGCCACAAACGCGCCTCAATCATGCCTTGCCTATGACAATCCCGTGAAGCGCCCGTTGCAGCAAACGGGGAAGGGCCGCGGCGGTGATCGCGCGCGGCCCTTCTTTGGTCTTCTGATCCTTGCTGCTGCTGGCCTTACGCTGGCGCGCCCTTCTTGTTCTGACGGTTCTGCACGAGGTCGTCGACCACCGCCGGATCGGCCAAGGTCGAGGTGTCGCCGAGGCTCGACGACTCGTCCTCGGCGATCTTGCGCAGGATGCGGCGCATGATCTTGCCGGAGCGGGTCTTGGGCAGGCCGGGCGCGAACTGGATCAGGTCCGGCGAGGCGATCGGGCCGATGTCCTTGCGGACCCAGGCAACCAGCTCCTTGCGCAGCGCCTCGGTCGGCTCGGTGCCCTTCATCAGCGTGACATAGGCGTAGATGCCCTGGCCCTTGATGTCGTGCGGGTAGCCGACGACAGCGGCTTCCGACACCGCCTCATGCGCGACCAGCGAGCTCTCGACCTCGGCGGTGCCCATGCGGTGGCCGGAGACGTTGATGACGTCGTCGACGCGGCCGGTGATCCAGTAATAGCCGTCGGCATCGCGCCGGCAGCCGTCGCCGGTGAAATACTTGTTCTTGTAGGTCGAGAAATAGGTCTGCTCGAACCGCGCATGGTCGCCATAGACCGTGCGCATCTGGCCCGGCCATGACCTGGTCAGGCAGAGATTGCCCGAGGTCTCGCCGTCCAGCGTCTTGCCGTCGGCATCGACGATCTCCGGCACAACGCCGAAGAACGGCCGTGTCGCCGAACCGGGTTTCAGCTTCGTCGCGCCGGGCAGCGGCGTGATCAGGATGCCGCCGGTCTCGGTCTGCCACCAGGTGTCGACGATCGGGCAGCGGTCGTCGCCGACCACGCGGTAATACCACTCCCAGGCTTCCGGATTGATCGGCTCGCCGACCGAGCCGAGCAGGCGCAGCGATTTGCGCGAGGTCTTCTTCACCGGCTCGTCGCCGCCCTGCATCAGCGCGCGGATCGCGGTCGGTGCGGTGTAGAAGATGTTGACCTTGTGCTTGTCGACCACGTTCCAGAAGCGCGAATTGTCCGGATAGTTCGGCACGCCCTCGAACATCAGCGTGGTCGCGCCGTTACAGAGCGGCCCGTAGAGAATGTAGCTGTGGCCGGTGACCCAGCCGACGTCGGCGGTGCACCAATAGATGTCGCCGTCGTGATAATCGAACACATATTGATGCGTCATCGACGCAAATACGAGGTAGCCGGCCGAGGTGTGCAGCACGCCCTTCGGCGTTCCGGTCGAGCCCGAGGTGTAGAGGATGAACAGCGGGTCCTCGGCGTGCATATGCTCGGCCGGGCATTCCGTCGTCACCATGGCAGCGGCCTCGTGATACCAGAGGTCGCGCGTCGGGTTCATGTCGATCTTGCCGCCGGTGCGCTTCACCACCACGACCCAATCGACGCCGCCGGTCTTGGCGATGGCGGCATCGACATTGGCCTTCAGCGGCACTTTCCTGCCGCCGCGCAGGCCCTCGTCGGCGGTGATCACCACCTTCGAGTCGCAGTCCTTGATGCGCTGCGCGAGGCTGTCCGGCGAGAAACCGCCGAACACCACCGAATGAATGGCGCCGATCCGCGCGCAGGCCAGCATGGCGTAGGCCGCTTCCGGAATCATCGGCAGATAGATCGTGACGCGATCGCCCTTCTTGACGTTCCGCGTGCGCAGGATGTTGGCCATCTTGCAGACTTCGTCGTGCAGCTGGCGGTAGGTGATGTGCTTGGATTCGGAGGGATCGTCGCCCTCCCAGATGATCGCGGTCTGGTCGCCGCGCTTGTCGAGATGGCGGTCGATGCAGTTCCAGGCGACGTTCAGCACGCCATCCTCGAACCATTTGATCGAGATGTTGCCCGGTGCGAAGGAGACGTTCTCGACCTTGGTGAAGGGCTTGATCCAGTCGATCCGCTTGCCGTGCTCGGCCCAGAAGCCGTTCGGGTCCTTGACCGAGTGCGCATACATCTCGCGATATTTGGCGTCATCGATATAGGCGCGCTTGGCCCAGTCGGCCGACACGTCATAGATCTTCTCGGACATCATTTTCCTCCACTCATTGCCGATCGCGCACGACGCGACGGCAAGCCGTCTTGATCATTGCCGCGATTATGCGTTGCCGCATTCCGGCCCGGCAAGGAAAAAGGACTGTCACTTTCGTCGCGTTGAAGCCGCCGGATAGTCCGCCGGCTTCCGCTTGTGATAGGACGGCTTACCGCAACGCATCGACGAGAGAAACCTATGCGCCATCGCTTGCTCGGGGTCACTGGTCTCTTGGTCGTAGTGGTATCGTTCTCTGCGCGTTCGCCGTCGCTGCAGTGGTGCCGCGTGCGACGACGATGCGCTGACGCCGATTTTGATCGACGGCTTCGGGCACAATTGAACGAATTGTCGGACGCCGCGGTGATGAGCTGCGCCAACACGTTCGTGACCGCATAATCCTTGATTGCGGCCAGCGGTTGGACCGGCCCGTGGCTGCCGAGCTCGAGCCGCGCCCCGGCGAGAGCGGCGCCCGAAAGGGCAAGGTCGCTGACCTGATCTGGGGGACCGCGGTGGACCTCCGGCTGCGTTCAAAGGCCGGTTTCCGGTACCGCGCTCGCGTCATTTTGTCCGATCCCGGGCAGTCCAAAATCAACGTTAGCGGGCGAATGGCACCCATGAAAGGTAATATAATACAGTCAATAACTGATTCGCGACTCGCAATGTCGGCCCCGACGCCCTAAATCGCGTTTCCGAGGCTAGGCGGCCCACCGGAACGAAGCCCGAAGCAACGGCATTACCGGGAGAACAGCGGAACAAGGCGTCTTGCGAGAGTAATGATGGATCAGCAGAATATCGCGGCTGTGCGGCCCGTTTCCGCCGATCCCGCTGTCGCCTTGGCAAAGGCACTGGGCCAGTGGCCGTCCAAGCCGCCGCGGGCCAGGCTGCAGCCGCCGGCAAAACTCAAGCTCGACGCGCCCGCTGCCATCAGAACGACGGTTGAAGAACTGGCGCGCGATCTGGGCCTGCGGCTCGGCGACCAGAACGAATTGACCATCCGCCGCATCAAGCGCGGCAAGACCTATTCATTCGTCCGTGCCAATGGCTCGCGGATTCGCGATGCGCGCACCATCCGCCGGCTGCACGCGATGGCGGTCCCGCCGGCCTATCGCCAGGTGCGCTATTCCAGCGATCCGAGTTCGCATCTGCAGGCGGTCGGCCGCGATGCCGCGGGTCGGCTGCAATATCGTTATCACGCCGACTGGGAGAAGGTCCGCGAGCAGCGCAAGGCGCATCGCCTCGCCAAGCTGGTGGCCGCGCTGCCGAAGATCCGGCGCAAGGTCTCGGCGTTTCTGTCCGGCGACGAGCCGACGCGCGAGTTCGCGCTGTCGGCGGTGATCGAGCTGATCGCGCGCACCGCGATCCGGCCCGGCAACGAATCCTATGCGCGCCTCAACGGCACCCGCGGCGCCACCACGCTCTTGAAGTCCAACGTCACGCTGGAGGACGATTCCCTGGTGCTGACCTTCAAGGCCAAGGGCGGCAAGGCCGTGCGCAAGGAATGCGATGCGGCCAAGCTGGTGCGTGCGATCGGCATCCTGCGCGGCGTCCCGGGCAAGCGCATGTTTCAGTATCGCGACCGCTCCGGCGTGGTGCGGGCCGCCTCGACCACGGCGGTGAACGCGTTCCTGCGCGAGATCGCCGGCATCAAGATCTCGCTGAAGGATTTCCGCACCCTGATGGCGTCGGCGGTCGTCGTGGAATCGCTGTCGCGGATCACGCCGGCCACCAGCCAGCGCGGCCGCAAGCGCCAGGTGCTGGATGCGATCCGCGCCGCCGCCGACCAGCTGTCCAACACGCCGGCGATCTGCCGCAAGAGCTATGTCCACGACACCATCGTCACCGCGTTCGAGGACGGCATCCTCGAGCGCTTCGCCGCGACGATGGGAGGCTACCGCACCCAAAGCAAGCGCGAGCAATTGCTGGCGCAGGTGGTGATGGCGACCGGGGCGTAGGTCCGCGTCCCCTATCGTCGTCCCGGCGAAAGCCGGGACCCATAACCACAGCCGCCTGTGATTAGAATTCGCTGTGGCCCCAGCTCGTTTCAGCAATCGACATTTGGGGTAATGGGTCCCGGCCTTCGCCGGGACGACAGTAGAGTTGGACGAGACATCACAGCCCGCCCATCTTGCAGACGTATTTCCACTCCTCCGCGGTCACCGGCTGCACCGAAAGCCGCGAATATTTGACCAGCGCCATGTCGGCGAGCTTCTTGTCCGCCTTGATCGCGGCCATCGTCACCGGCGTCTTCAGCGGCTTGTCGGCCTTGATGTCGACGCAGACGAACTTGCCGGTCTTGTCGGTCGGGTCGGGATAGGCTTCCTTGATGATCTCGGCGATGCCGACGATCTCCTTGCCCTCGTTGGAATGATAGAAGAACGCCTTGTCGCCCTTCTTCATGTTGACGAGATTCTGCCGTGCCGTGAAGTTGCGCACGCCGGTCCAGGCTTCGCCCTTCGCGCCCTTGGCGACCTGATGGTCCCAGGACCAGACCGACGGTTCGGATTTCACCAGCCAGTAATTCATCGCAACTCACCCCGTTCGATTGCGCTGCAATCTACAGCGACGTGGATGCCCGCGACAAGCGCGGGCACCCGATCCAGAGCGTTTTCAAGCGAAGCCTGTCCCGCACTTGATGCGGGATGGATGCCGGTTCGCGTGAAGAAAACGCGTCAAATCAAGAAGCGCAGCACTCACTGTTTCAAATATCGATCGAAGAACCTGGCGATGTCGGTGAACGCCTCCTTGGTCTCGGGCGCGTCGGCGTTGAACTGGTACTGGGCGTGCGACTGCCCCTCATAGACATTGAGATCGGCGATCACGCCGGCGCGGCGCAATTTGCGATGCGTGCGAACCGTGTTGCTGAGGAACAGATCGCGCGTGCCCGATGTCAGGATGGTCGGCGGGAAGCCCTTGAAGTCACCATAGATCGGCGAAATGTAGGGATTCTTCAGGCTGGTGCCGTTTGCATAAAGCTTCGCCGCGCGGCCGAGCCAGCCGTCCCAGGTCACCAGCACATTGTCGACCCATTCATTGCTCGCGTAGCTGTCGCCGATCTTGTCGATATCGGACCACGGCGTGCCCGGCGCGATGGCGGCGGGCAGCGGCAGCCTCTCATCCTTCGCCCGCAATACCATCGCAAGCGTCATCGCCCCGCCGGTCGAGGTGCCGAAGATGGCCAGCCGGCGGTGCTCGTGCGATTTCAGAACCTCCTTCCAGACCGCCATCGCGTCGTCCATCGCGGCCGGATAGGGGAAGTCCGGCGGCATCCGGTAGTCGACCGAGAGGACCTTGAAGCCGCCAAAGCCCGCCATCATGATGGCTTCCGGCAACGCGGCTTCGCCGGGGCCGAACACGTAACCCCCGCCATGGACGTGGATCAGCAGGCGTCGCCTGTTCTCGAGCGCGATCTTGTTCGGGGTGACGATGTAGCAGTGCACGCCGGCAAGCCTGGTTTCCTCGACCTTGACGCCGAGCTTCGCCTTCAGCGCCGGAACACCCGCGATCAGAAGCTTGGCGCGGCGATCGATCAACTCCTTCCATTCCGCAGGGGTTTTGGGGTCGGCATTGAAATGCGGCGGATAGGGTGCGCCGATCATTGCCTGCATCTCGGCAGACACGTCGGCGGTTGGGTTGCCGATCGATTTGAGCGGCGCGACCCGCTTGCCGTTGTCCGCATTGGCGGCGGCCTCGCTCTTGGCAAGGTCGTCGTAGGTGGCGGCCGTTTGGGCGTGGGCTATGGCGGATGAGGCGGTGAATGCGACGGCGAGGCTGATCGAAAGGATGGCGCGATGCGGTTGACGCATGGGTTTTCCCTTGGGATCCGTTTTTCGATTTGTTGGACCGGGATCCGACGGTTCGCCGCCACGCTAGTATGCCGCGCACGGATCGTGAAGCTCCGCCACGCGCGACCGTGACGTGCGTTACTCCGCCTTGAACGGCCGCGTCAGCAGGCCTTCGATCGCTGCGTCAACGGTCAGCCGGTCGCCCAGGATCGCGGCGACCGCGTTTGACACCGGCATGTCGACCTTTTGCGCAGCGGCGAGCTCGCACAGCACCGGTGCGGTGAACGCGCCTTCGGCGAGCTTGCCGATCGGTGCGGCTTCGCCGCGCCCGAGCGCGAGGCCGAGCGCGAAATTGCGCGATTGCGCGGTCGAGCAGCTGAGCAGGAGATCGCCCAATCCCGACAGGCCTGAGAGCGTCTCGGTGCGCGCGCCGCAGGCGCGGCCCAATCTTGCGAGCTCGCTGAAGCCGCGCGTGGTCAGCGCGGCGAGCGCGGAGGCGCCGAGATTCTTGCCGACCACGATGCCGGCGGCGATCGCCAGCACGTTCTTGGCCGCGCCGCCGATCTCGACGCCGCGCACGTCGGTGGTGTGATAGGGCCGGAAGGTCGCCGAGCCGAGCGCCTGGACCAGCGCGCGTGCCAGCGCTTCGTCCCTGGTGGCCAGCGTGACGGCGGTGGGCAATCCGCGCGCGACGTCGTCGGCAAAGCTCGGCCCCGACAGGATCGCAGGGACGGCGCGCGGCGCGGCTTCTGCGATCACCTCGGTCATGAATTTATGCGTGCCGTGCTCGATGCCCTTGGCGCAGGCGATGACAGGCGTGTCGGGTTTGAGATGCGGCGCAAGATGCCCAACCGCCGCGCGCAGATGCTGCGCCGGTGTCACGGCCAGGATGATGTCGGCCTGTGCCGCGGCGGCGATGTCCGACGTCACGGCGATGCCGGGATGAAGCTGGACACCAGCCAGCCGCGGATTGACCCGCGTCGCCTGGATCTGCGCGGCATGCTCGGCGTTGCGCGCATACAGCGTCACCTTGCGCCCGGCGCGCGCCGCGACATCGGCCAATGCCGTGCCCCAGGCGCCGGCTCCGATCACGCTCACTGACATATGCGCCGGCATCAGGCGGGCCTGTCTTCGCTCCCTCTCCCCGCTCTTGCGGGGAGAGGGTTGGGGTGAGGGGCTTTATCCGCGAGCGAGCCGAGTGTTGAGACCTGTACCCCCTCACCCGGATTGCTGCGCAATCCGACCTCTCCCCGCAAGCGGGGCGAGGTGCGACGGTGCCTGATGCGCGCCCCGTCGTACATTGTTCAATATCCGGCGCGGCTGTTGGCGTAGCCGGCCGGCGCCTTGGCGTTGGCGTCGAGCAGCCAGCGCGCGCGCGGCGGCGCCTCCATCGTGTCGGTGAGGCCAAGCGCCATCCGCTCGGCACCGGCCCAGGCGATCATCGCGCCATTGTCGGTGCAGAGCGCCGGCGGCGGGATGATCAGCGTGGTCTGCGCCTTCGCCGCAACCTCCTGCAGCGCGCTGCGGATCGCATGGTTGGCGGCGACGCCCCCGGCCGCGACCAGCGCGCGCGGCGTGCCGAACCGCTCCTGAAACAGCTTTAGGCCGACGCTCAGCCGGTCCGCGGTCGATTCCAGCACCGCGGCCTGGAAACTCGCGCAGAGATCGCTGACGTCCTGCGGCTCCAGCGGCTCCAGCCGGCTGGCCTCATTGCGCACCGCCGTCTTCAGTCCCGACAGCGAGAAATTCGCATCGGGGCGGCCGAGCATCGGGCGTGGAAAGGCAAACCGCGTCGGGTCGCCGCCGGCGGCCGCGCGCTCGACCTCCGGTCCGCCGGGATAGGGCAGCGACAGCATCTTCGCCACCTTGTCGAACGCCTCGCCCATCGCGTCGTCGACCGTGGTGCCGAGCCGCACATATTCACCGACGCCGACCACGGCGACGATCTGGGTGTGTCCGCCCGAGGCCAGGAACAGGCAATAGGGAAACGCCAGCGCGCAGGTCAGCCGCGGCGTCAGCGCGTGCGCCTCGAGATGGTTCACCGCGATCAGGGGCGTATCGTGCACCATCGCGATCGCCTTCGCGGTGGTGAGGCCGACGATCACGCCGCCGATCAGGCCGGGGCCCGCGGCTGCCGCGACCGCCGACAATTGTCCGTAGCCGACGCCGGCCTCCTTCATCGCGGAGGCGACGATGCCGTCGAGCAGGTCGACATGGGCGCGCGCCGCGATCTCCGGCACCACGCCGCCGAAGCGGGCGTGCTCGTCGGTCTGCGAGCGCACGACGTTGGAGAGGATTTTCGCCTGCCCGTCAGCCTCGCGCTCGACCACGGCGGCCGCGGTTTCATCGCAGGTGGTTTCGATCCCCAGCACCAGCATCGGTGGTTCGTGTCCCAATTTCGGTCCTTGTGCTACGAGCATGATCCGGGCGGCCGGAACCGGTTTCCGGCAAGATGATGCTCATCAAAATGTCCGCTCCGGGGTAGCATTGCGAGGTCTTAAAGTGCAATCGGTCGCCAACGTCCAATTTATACGGCTGGAGGCCTGATACCCTGACAATCCTTGTCACACGACCGCATCCGGACAATGACGCGACGCTCGCGACCCTACGCCAGCGCGGCTTTGACGCCCTGTCGGCGCCGGTGCTGCGCTTCGAGCCGTTGCCGTTCCGCGGCGACGACGATGCGGATTATGATGCCGTCATCCTGACCAGCGCCAATGCGCTGCGCGCGGTCGATCTCGCGACCAGCCGCTTGCTGCGGCTGCCGCTGTTTGCGGTCGGGGCACACACCGCCGATGCGGCGCGTGCCGCGGGCTTCGACAAGCTGATCGTGGCGAAGGGCGATGCAGTCTCGCTGCGCGATCTCGTGCTCGCACGGGTCGAGGCCGGCGAACTGCCGGCGTCTGCGACGCTGCTCTATCTCGCCGGCGCCGACCTGTCGCGCGATCTTGCGGGCGAGCTCGGCGAGCGCGGGCTCAGCGTCGTCACCCACACCACCTACCGGATGGCGCCGGTGGCCGGCTTCCCGAGGGAAGTCAGCGACGCCTTCATGGCGAACCGGATCACCGCGGTGCTGCATTATTCCCGCCGCAGCGCGCAGGCCTTTCTGGACACCGTGCGCGCCGACGGGATCGAGATTTCGGCGCTCGCCTTGCCGCAATGCTGCATCTCGGCGGCCGTCGCCGCGGTGCTCCATGACGCCGGCGCGACCAAGGTGGTGGTGGCGGCGCGGCCGGACGAAAATGCCCTGCTGGAGGCGCTCAGCCGCACCCTGCGACCGAGACCGGAATAATTCTTTCGTCTGACCATGATGTTAGGCAATGCTCGGTTATTCGGATCGTGCTCTAAGAACCTGGGCCGATTCTGGTAGAGTATGCGGCCAGTAGTTTTGAGGACCCCCGCGATGGCTGAAGAAAGGCCAGACGACCCAGGATCTTCGTCGGATTCCCGGCCCAAGCGCGCGCCGCCGACCATCGATCTTCAGGCGACCGAAATCTCCAGCGAACCGTCGAAGGCGGAGGGGGCCGAGGAAGCCGCCAGGGAGGCTGACCAGGATGCCGGCAAGGCGTCCGCGGACGCGGCGACGCCTGAGGCCGAGCCCCAAGGCGACGCCGCACCGCAAGCGGAGCCGCAGCCCGAGACCGCCTCCGCGGCGCCGGACGCCGAACCGGCGCGGCCGGTATCGCCCTGGGTGGTGGCTCCGATATCCGGCGCCGTCGCTGCGGCCCTGGTGATCGGGGTCGGCTGGCTGCTCGGCTGGCCGGTCGTGCAGCCGGTCTCGGCGCCGCAACCCAGTGCCGCCATCGACGAACTCGGCACGCGCCTGAGTGCGCTGGAATCGAAAGCCGGCAGGCCGGTCGCGGCGGCCGCCGATCCCGCGGCGACGGCGCGGCTGGAGGCGCTCGACAAATCGATCGCCGCACTGCGCACCGAACTCGCCGCGACGCGGGCGCAATCCGACAAGCTTGCGGCGGCGGTCAATGACGCGAAAGCCGCGCCGCGCGATGGCGCGGCTGCGGCTGATATCTCCGGCATCACGGCGCGCATCGACAAGGTCGAGGGCGCGGTGAAGGCGCAGGGTGCTGCGATCGCGAGGCAGGACGGCAAGATCGCCGACACCAAGGCCGAGGCGAAGGCCGACGATGTGCCGCTGCGCCGCGTCGTCGCGGCATCGCTGCTCGACGTCGCGGTGCGTCACGGCGATCCCTATGCCTCCGCGCTCGAAGCCGCGAAGGCGCTGTCGGATGATGCCGAGGTGCTGAAGCCGCTCGCGACGTTTGCGACGTCGGGCGTGCCGAACCCGAACGCGCTGTGCCGCGAGCTGATCGAGATCGTGCCGAAACTTGCGCCGCCTCCGCCTGAGGCTGCGGCGGCCAGCGCCGGGCTGGTCGATCGTCTGAAGGCCGGTGCCTCCACGCTGATCCAGATCGAGCGGACCGACGGCACGGGGACCGATCGCGGCAGCATCGTCGCGCGCGTGACATCGGCCGCCCTGCATAATGACCTCGCATTGACCGAGCGTGAACTGAAGTCGCTGCCGCCCGCGGATCGCACGGCGGCGCAAGCCTGGCTCGCCAAGGTGGACGCGCGCCGCGCCGCGCTCGACGCGTCGCGTAAATTTGCCGACAACGCCATGGCGGCGCTCGCCACGGTCAACCAGTAAGTCTTTGCAATAGGTCTTTGATGATCCGGATCATTCTGTTCCTGCTGCTGATCGCGCTCGCTGCAGCGGGTGCGGCCTGGATGGCCGATCAGCCCGGCGATCTCGTGCTGAATTGGGGCGGCTTGCGCTTCACGTCCAAGCAGCCGATGTATCTGCTCGGCCTCGTCGTCGTCGTCGCGATGATCGCCGGCGTGATCCTGCGCGGACTCTGGAAGATTCCCGGGCACATCCGTCGCGGCCGGCGCGAGCGGCGTCACGCCCGCGGCCGCCACGCCATCACGCAAGGCCTGCTTGCGATCGGGCATGGCGATTCTTCGGCGGCGCGCGCGCATGCCGAAGTGGCGCGGCGCCACGCCGCAAACGATCCGCTGGCGCTGCTGCTGCACGCGCAATCGGCGCAGCTCGACGGCGATCGCGACGGCGCGCAGCGCGCCTTCCGCGCCATGGCCGAGCGCGAGGACACGCGGCTGCTTGGATTGCGCGGTCTGTTCATCGAGGCGCAGCGCGCCGACGATCCGGTTGCGGCCGTGATGATCGCCGAGGAAGCGCTGAAGATGTCGCCGTCGTCGTCATGGGCCTCGCATGCGGTGCTCGGCTTCTGCTGCGCCAAGGGCGATTGGGCCGGCGCGCTGTCGATCATCGACAACAACCAGAGTGCCGGATTGATCGACAAGGCGACCTATCGGCGGCAGCGCGGCGTGCTGCTGACGGCGCGGGCGCTGGAGTTCGAGACCGTCGATCGCGACCTGTCGCGCGCGAGCGCGATGGAGGCGGTCAAGCTGGCGCCGACGCTGATCCCGGCCGCCGTGCTCGCAGCGAAGTTCGAGAGCGAGGCGCATCAGGTGCGTCGCGCGATGCGCATCGTCGAGACCGCGTGGCTGGCGCAGCCGCATCCCGATCTCGCCGACGCCTATTCGCATGTGCGGCTCGGCGATTCCGCTCGCCAGCGCCTGGTGCGGGTCGAGACGCTGGCGGCGAAAACGCCGGGCCATATCGAGGGCGCGCTGGCGATCGCGCGCGCCGCGATCGACGCCGCCGAGTTCGCCAAGGCGCGCGCGGCGCTGGAGCCGTTTGTCGCGGCGCCGACGCAACGCGTCGCGCTGTTGATGGCCGAGATCGAGCGCACCGAGCATGGCGACAGCGGCCGGGCGCGCGCCTGGACCCTGCGCGCCGTGCGCGCACTGCACGATCCGGTCTGGACCGCCGACGGCTATGTCTCGGACCGCTGGCGTCCGGTCTCGCCGGTCAGCGGCCGGCTCGATGCCTTCCAGTGGCAGACCCCGGTGGCGGCGCTGCCGTCCGACAAGGGCCATGCGATCGAGCCTTCGCCCTTCGAGGAGGCGATGCTGGCGCCGCGCCGGGTCGAGCCGCCAAAGGAAGTCGCCAGCGAGCCTGAAGTGGCCAGGCCGGTTGAGCCGGTCGAGGTCAAGCCGGCCGAGGTGAAACCAGTCGAGGTCAAGCCAGTCGAGGTCAAGCCCTTGGAGCCGGCCGCGCCGACGATGCAGGACAACGCCCCGCTCCCGGCGGCCATCGAGGCCGAGCCCGCCCCGGCCCCGGCCGAACCCGCCGCGCCGGAACCAGCTCCCCCTCCGGTCGCCGAATCGGCGCCCCCGGCGCCGGCCCCCCCGTTCCGGTCCCGCACCGACCTGCCCAAGGCAGCGCCTGCGCCGATTCCGGCCGTGATCCCGATCATCCGGGCCCCCGACGACCCCGGGGTCGACGAGGACGGCCCGGTGGACGAATTTGCGGAACAAATCGGCCCGCCCAAGGCCCAGGTGGGCGGCTGGCGTGGGTTTCTGTCACGTTTGGGAAGCTAATTCGGGGTTAGGTAACGGCTGTATGGTTCGATAACCGCGTTGTCCTTGCCAATCGGGGTCATGCCCGATATCAGGTGGCCGCGTGATCCGGCCGTTGCCGAACGGTTCGCCGCAATAGCTCAGTTGGTAGAGCACGTCATTCGTAATGACGGGGTCGGGGGTTCGAGTCCCTCTTGCGGCACCATTTCCCAAGCCAGAAGTGAAGCTTGCTCCCAGCGCGCATCAATGCGCCCGGATACGACTTGCTCAGAGCGTCGAACCCCTCGCTCGCGCCGGTAGACCAAGTTCTAGAGGCGCTATTTCAAGGGGTTGGGCAGATGCTTCCGAAAATCGCCCACGTGATCATCATAGGGCTCTCTGAAGAAGAGCGCGGCAAGCTCGATGAAAGCACCCGCAAGATACTTCACTTCAGCGATCCTTCCTGGGAATACAAATCGTACGGCTGCGACACCTTGCAGGAAGCCGCGGCGATCGCGAAAGACATGGCGCGAGTCGATATCGTTTATGTTGCGGGGGGAGCTGAGTCCGAATCCATACCGTACGAAAAGTTCGGTCTCGAACTTGACTACGAGATACTAGGGGAGCTGATGGAAAATCATTCCAGCAAGCCGGTGGTCAGCTATGCGAGGCCTGATCGGCCGAACAAGCTCGCAACAGCGATCTTTGCGCTTTGGCGTGACCGCAGCAAGTCAACCTCAGCTTGACGGCATCGATGTTCTTCTCAACCGGGCTCGCTCGGGCCGCCCGCTGAAGCCTAGATCCGCACCCCACACAATCCGCTCATGATCGCGATCGCGACCAGGGCGCCGGCCACCAGCCCGCTCGCCCAGATCCGGTTGGCGAGCGTTGTGGCGACGCCTTGCGCGATCAGGACGCCGCGCAATCCCGATGCGAGATGGGCGAGTACGAAGAACACGCCGAGTGCGTAGTGCGGCACCAGGCGAATGCTCCAGGCATCGTGGATCAGGCCGGTTGGTGCACCCGACGCCCAGGCCCAATTGGTATCGATGTGGTGCACGGCGCGCGCCGAGACCAATGCGGAATTCAGATGGGTGACGATGAACGCCGCGAGGTAGACGCCGGAGCCGATCTGAAACACGCGGTATGCATCCGCGGGCGCCGAGCTCCAGCGCCAGGCGAGCCGCATCCCGACGGCGACCTGGAACAGCATCAATACGACGAGGATGGGCTCCACCACGGACGACCGATAGACGGTGCGCCCCGCCTTCATCACGGCGGCATGAACATCAGGTCCGAGCCAACCCAGCAGATGATTGGTGAGATGGAATGCGACGTAGAAAAGGATGATCGCTGCGGCGACGCCATGTGTCACGCGCCGTTTGGCGATCGAGGGCGCAATCGCGGCTGATGGTGCCGCACGTTGCGCCTGCTCGCTGCCGAACAGCACATAGAGACACGCGACGAGCCAGCCCGCGACCCAGACAAGCTCGTCGCTGACAGGGATGTGCAGCAGGCCGAGACCGACGCCGGTCAGCATGAACAAGGGCGGCGCGGCGATGCCGAGGTAGGCGAGGCGCCGGGCGCGCAGCGCGAACGATGACGGTGCGGCCTTGGTCATCCGGTACGCGCAGGCAAGACCCAGCAAGGGCGCGGCGGTCGCGGCCAACAGGCAAAGCGCTGCCAGGACCAGTCGCCCGAACGACACCGGACCGGCAGCGGGAGGTACCGCGAGATGAAATGCATCGAGCAGGAACGGATAAGCCATCGCTCCGGCCGCCGGAATCAGCCAGCGAAGCCTGTCGGCGGTCGTATTCGCCAAGCCATTGTCGGCGGGCCGCACGCGACCTTGTTCGAGTGCACTCACTGGGTTTCTCCGGAGTTCGGGCGTCGTGAAGGAGAAGGCCAAACCGACGAGTCTATTCCCAAGGCATCATCGGAGCTGCGGCACGCAAGCTTGTGCTGGACGCTGGCGTGCACGGGCGACGGCGTTGCGCCGAGACCATGTCTCAAGGCCAGAACCTACAGCGATACGGTCCCACCGATAGGACCAAGTTCCAACCATCGGACTGAACCATGCCAAGGTTCCTTTTGGCGTGCCACAAAATCCAGTCCAAGGGTGAAGACAGATTCGCCTAGCGGATTCACGGGTTGATCTTGTAAGCAGGTTGCCATGCAAAACACGGCCAAATCGCGGGCCGGAAGCGGACAGGGCGAGCGGCCAGATTCGCGGATCGCCGTCCCTGCCTCGAAGCTCGCCACAGCCGATCTCAACAACCTCATGCGGGCACTTGAGATCGATGTCGTCGCGCTCACTGAGATGCTGATTCCATCAGGCCATCGCGCCGAGATGGGGACGATCGATGCGCCGGCGGTCCATTACACCATTAGTGGCAGGGGACGAATTTCGATCGGCGATGGGCCTTGGATGTCGCTCGAACCCCATCTCCTCATCATCAAGCCTCCGAGCACCCCGTTCGTAATCGAAGTCGACGGAACCAGCGGCCCGAAGAAGCTCATCTCCCGCGATTGCTGGAAGCAGCATGACAGCGTGTTGCGTATCGCAACACCGACCGAGCAGCCCGAGATCATCCAGATCTGCGGCTTCTTCAACGCATCCTTCGGACAATCCGTCGGGTTGTTTCGCGAATTGCGCGAGCCCGTGGTCGAGAAGTTCGAGCCGACGGACAATATCGACCTGAAGCTTCGCGAAGCGGTCGGGGAGCTTTGCGTGCAGGAAATCGGTATGGGCGCCATGACGGCGTCCCTGCTAAAGCAGGTCATCATCGCCCTGGTGAGGCGGTCGATGAAGTCCTCCCGCAGCTGGACTGATCGGTTTTCGATTCTCGCGGATCGGCAGATCACGCGTGCATTCGCCGATATGGTGGCGCGGCCGGGGGCCGCTCACACGGTTCAAAGCCTCGCGCATAGCGCGGGTCTGAGCCGGTCGGCATTCATGGCGAAGTTCTCGGAGATCTTTGGCCGTTCGCCGATGACCATTCTTCGGGATCTCAGGATGCGGCAGGCGGCGCTCGATCTCACGACGACGTCAGCCCCAGTCGATGTTGTGGCCTACAACGCCGGCTACGAAAGCCGGTCAAGTTTCGTGCGAGCATTCCGCAAAGCCTACAACGTTGATCCTAGCGAGTACCGGCTGCGCGTGAAGGACGCTGGGAGTGATAAGGGCACTTGAGCCAAATACCGCCTCCGAGGCATCTCTCCCATCAAGTGTGCGATCTGGATGGGCGTGCCAATAGCGACTCCGCTCATCGATTGAAACTGTTCGTCGGGCTATCAGCGTTGGCTGAACTCGCTGCCCGACCGAAGAAAAAACTGGAAACAGCAAAGGCCGAAAGCAAGCCGCGTGGGCTCGTGCATGCCCGACGCTGCGCCCCAACCGGGCCTTTCCCGTTCCCTAGCCAGATTCGCGCACACTCGGCGCACTGATCCTCGGCGTTGGCCAGCTCTGGAGTCCAGAATGCGTGTCCGCGCGTCCAGGAACGTCCGCCGCGGGTTTCATCGCGCCGGGACCAGTGGCAACGTGGCTTTAGGAAATGCGCCGCGTCGATGGCATCAATTCAATATCCAAGGTCATTGGAGCCATCGAGTTTCGCCTTCCGGTTTTCGCTCGTCTGAAAAGGAGTTCGGAAGATGATGAGCTGCCACACTCAGGCAGGTGCACGATGAAGGCAATCGTTGTGACGGACCAAGCGGCGGGAACGGCCGGAATGAAGCTGGTGGAGCGGCCCGAGCCGCAGGCCGCGATAAACGACGTCGTCGTTGAGATTCATGCGGCGGGATTCACCCGGGATGAGCTGACGTGGCCCCCGACTTGGACCGATCGCCGCGAGCGTGACCGAACACCGTCGATCCCCGGCCACGAGCTGGCTGGAGTGGTCAGCGCCCTCGGCTATGGCACGGCGGGGCTGTCGGTTGGACAGCGGGTATTCGGTCTCGCGGACTGGTATCGCGACGGCACCTTGGCGGAGTATGTGGCCATCGAGGCGCGCAACCTCGCGCCGCTGCCGGGCGATGTCGATTTCACAGTGGGCGCGGCCCTCGTGATGCCAGGCCTTACCGCGTGGCAGGGGCTGTTCGATCACGGCCAGCTTCGGGCGGGGCAGAGCGTCCTCGTGCACGGTGCCGCCGGCGTCGTCGGTTCGATGGCAACCCAGCTCGCACGTGAGGCTGGTGCTTACGTCATCGGTACCGGACGCGCTGCCGGCCGTCAGACGGCTCTCGACTTCGGCGCACAGGAGTTCGTCGACCTCGACAACGACACTCTGGAAGATGTCGGCGGAGTCGATCTGGTGTTCGATGTCCTTGGCGGCGACATCGCGAAGCGGTCCGCGCGCGTGATTCGAGCCGGAGGAACGCTGGTGACCATCGCCGGTCCGACTGAGGCACGCCCCGCTGACGGCCGGACGATAGACTTCGTCGTCGAACCCGATCGCGCCCAACTGAGTGAGATTGTCCGGCCGGCGCGTGACGGACGAGTGCGGACAAACATCGGCAGCGTGGTTGCCCTCGACGATGCCGTTGCTGCCTTCAACCCGACCGAGCGGACCAGCGGGAAGACGATCATTTGCGCTCGTCCGTGAGCGGCGCGCGCCTATCGATGAATGCGGCCGGCCGGCTCTCAACGAGAGCGAAAGCACGCTCGTGCCTCAACCTATCACTTCACTCATAGGACCAACCATGACCAACGCTGTTATCGAATGTATCCTGAGCCGCAGCTCCACCAAGTATTACGACCCTGCCGCCACCCTGAGCGACGACCAAATCCGAGAGCTCGTGCGGTTCGGCACCGCCGCACCGACATCCTTCCACATGCAGAACTGGCGCTTCATCGCCGTGCGTACGCCTGAAGCCAAAGCCCGGCTGAGTCCGATGGCTTGGAATCAACCCGCGATCACCGACGCAGCCGTTACCTTCATCGTCTGCGGCCAGTTGGCCGATTCCAGCGTAATACCAGAGCGCCTGGCGCCGCTGGTAGAATCGGGTGTCATGCCGGCGAAGATGGTGCCGGAATGGGAGATCCCGGCGCGCAATCTGTACATGGAGTACCCACAACGCCAGCGCGATGAAGCGCTACGCACCGCCTCCTTCGGCGCGGCAGCGATCATCTATGCGGCCCGCTCGCTAGGCCTGGGTTCGACGCCGATGATCGGTTTCGACGCCGAACCGGTGCACCGCGAGTTCGGATTGGCGAAGGACGAAGTGCCGGTCCTGCTGTTGGCCGTGGGGCCGGAGCGTCCGGGAAACTGGGCGCAGAAGCCGCGCCGTCCGGTGGCCGATGTGCTGGACCTGGTATAATACGATCTACGGAGATTACTGATGGCTCGAACTGCATTGCCAACACCGGCTCAGGTGCCGGCAGCTTCGAAACCGACTCTCGATGGATTCACCAGGAACATCGGGTTCACTCCGAATATGATGACGACCTTCGCGCTGAGCCCGATCGCGTTCAACGCATGGGCTACACTGCTCAGCTCTTTGAGCAAGGCGCTTGACGTGAAGACACGTGACAGCATCGGCCTCGCTGTCTCCGAAGTGAATGGGTGCAACTACTGCCTGACGGTTCACAGCTTTACGGCCGAGCATATGGCCAAGCTGCCGGCTAACGAAATCATTCTCGCTCGGAAGGGTCATGCCAGTGATCCGAAGCGGGACGCCGCTCTCCAGTTTGCGCGCAAAGTCATCACAACCCGCGGCAAGGTCGGTGACGCCGATATGAAAGCCGTCCGGGACGCTGGCTACACGGATGCGAACGTCATGGAGATCGTCGCGCTAGTGGCCATGTACTCCCTGACGAACTTTTTCAATAACGCGTTCGATCCCGAGCAGGATTTTCCCGCCGTTGCGCCGGCTGGCTCGATCTGAACTCTATCCGATCGCATCAGCGTTTCCGAAGATGGTTGGAGGTTTCATGTGATGCGAGCGTGAGACCGGACAATTCATCTCGGCCGATCCGAACACCCGCTGCGCCCGCGCCGGGGCGAAGGTGAGGATGCGCCTGGCCGGCACAATCGAGCAACCCGGTCAACGTTCCGGTGCTCCCGATCCGAACCACGAATGGAAACAAGCCGGTAGATGCTGCGTCGAGGGCTCAAGCCTTCGCCGTCTTGCAAAAGGAGGGCTCCAGAGGGCTATGGAGTAAAGATAGTTCTCATCTTCACGTGGTGCGGCGCACCAGCCCTCAAACGCTCAGTCTGGAGACGGCATCTGCCGGCTCCTTTGCATGGGGTTGTTTTCGATATTTTGGTGGGGGCCGCAGCCGCCGGGCGCGATGGTGCCGCTCTCGAAGGCGCACAGGCGTTCAACGTCGTCCGGCCGTGGCGGACCAGCAGAGGGTGGCTGCGATCAGAAAGCGAAGCGCCCCTGGATCGGGTCCAGGGGCGCTTTGCGTTGAGAGTGCGTTTGCTGGGTTACTCGGCGACCGTCTGCACGACGTTGCCGATCGGCCGGCCCGTTGCGATCGGCTTCTCGGTCTTCGCCATCATCGCGTCGTATTCGGGCAGCGTCTCGAGCTGGGTCTTGGCCTTCATCCAGACCACCTTGTAGCCGCCGGCCTTGAGCTTGCGGAGCAGCGTCGGCAGCGCCTGCGCGGTGTGCTTCTGCAGATCGTGCATCAGGATGATGCCCTTGTGCTCCTTGTCGAGCTTGGTCATCACGTTGTTGATCACCTCGTCCGCGCTCTTGGACTTGAAGTCGTTGGAGTCGACGTCGACCGAGAACATCGCGATGTTGCGGGTGCCTAGGTAGGCGGTTGTCGCCGGGGTGTGCGCCAGCGCCGGGAAGCGGAAGAACGGTGCCGGGTTGGCGCCCAGCGCCAGCTTCACCGCACTAAAGCCCTTCTCGATCTCGTCCTTGGCCTGCTGCTCGGTCAGCTTCTTGCTGGCGAGATGCGCATGAGACCAGGTATGGGCGCCGATGGTGTGGCCGGCGGCGGCGACCTGGCGCAGGATGTCCGGGTGATAGGTGGTGTGCAGGCCGATCGGGAAGAACACCGCCTTGGTGCATTCATCGGCCAGCGCCTTGAGCACGGCGGGCGTGGTCGGCCACGGACCGTCGTCGAAGGTCAGCACGACCTCCTTGTCGGTCAGGAAGTCATACTGCTTGTACTGCAGGAAGCCGAAGCCCGGGCCGCCATTGGTGTCGACCACGACGGTGCGGCTGATGCCGAGCGCATCGGGATTGGCGCATTTGGGCGCGGCCGCGACAGGCGCTGGCGCCGGCGCCGGGGCAGGAGTGGCGGCCGGTGCCGCGGCCTGGGTGGCATCGGCGCGCTTCGACAGCGCGGCGGTCGTCTCGACATCGTCCCTGGCGGCCTGCTTTGCCGCCGCAGGCATCGGATCGGCCTTGGCCGCAGCCGTGGTTTGCGGAGGAGCCGCGTCGGCACGCGGCGAGGAGGTCCAGAACCACACGCCGGCGATCACGATCGCCGTTACAACACTGGCCAGCATCAGGCCCAACGCACTACGCATCGCTACACACTCTCTCGGAACTTAAGGATACGCCACAGCCGTAACGAGCGATTAATGCCAACAAGGTCTTAACGCGATCCCAACAAGGCGCCGGAAGGACAAGAAAAAGCGGGCGTTACCATGCGTGATGACCGTCACAGTCGGTTTCAAGCTTCTTCGCGGCACGGAAACGCTATAGAACCGGCGTCGCATTCCCTGGAGCCGTTTCCGCTGCGATGAAATCGGAACGGGGCTCCGGATTTCCTATTTGACGCGTTTTCTTCACGCGACCCGGCACCCCTTCGCGCGAAAACGCTTGAGAGGCTTTGAGAGATGACCCGATTTCTGTTTGCCGTCGTTCCGCTGGTTTTGTTGACGTCGGCCGCCTCGGCGCAGCAGCAGGGGCGGGATGCCTGCTCGCGCGATGCCTCGCGGTTCTGCCGCGCCCATCTCAGCGAGGGCGATCAGGTCGTATTGGCGTGCCTGAAGGAGCATCGCAGCCGCCTCAGCAAGGCCTGCCAGCAGACGCTCGCCGATCACGGGCAGTAGACCCATCAACTGTCATTCCGGGGCATCGCGGAGCGATGAACCTCAGATGCGCAACTGCGCATCGGGGAATCTCGAGCTAATAATCTCCAGATTCCGGGTTCGTGCTATTCGCGCGCCCCGGAATGACAATGGAGAGACTACGTACTGCTGCCCGCTGCGGTCGCGACCACCGGGATCACCTCCTTGGCGGCGCGGTCCGGGGTCTCGTCCTTCCAGCGAACCGATCCGAACGGACGCTCCAACATCCGGCGCACGCGGATCGGCTCGGCGCCGATGTGGAAGTCGGCCGCCTTCTGATGCAGTTCGCGCTCGATCTGCGTGGCGCGGTTGCGCTGGCGCAGGAAATCGAGCCAGGTCGGGCAATGATAGCGCTCGGTCCACAATTCGGGATCGGCGATGTCGCGGGCGATCGACCAGCCATAGGCGCCGTTGCGCTGGCGGCTGAGCTGCACGTCCTGCATCACGTTGTGGAAGGCGCGGGCATTGTCCTGCGCCACCCGGTATTCGATCTCGACCACCAGCGGCCCGCTGCGCCCGCTCAGTTGCAGCCGCACCTCGGGATCGGCCAGCGCATCCGTCGCGTCCTCGTTGCGGGCGCCGATCGGCGGCATCCTGAGCCAGATGCCGAGCAGCGGCGACAGCAGCATCAGACCGGCGGAGATCAACAGCGCCATCTCGACGCCGCCGACATCCGTGATGCGGCCCCAGCACCAGCTGCCGATCGCGATGCCGCCGGCGATCGCGGCCTGGAAGGCCGCCAGCGAACGTCCCGCGACCCAGCGCGGCGCGGAGAGCTGCACACCGATATTGAACAGCGCAATCGCCAGCATCCACACCGCTCCGGCAACCACCAGCGCGGCGGCGGTGATCACCGGCTGCTTGCTCACGGCAACCGCGGCGATCGCCGCGCCCATCGTCAAAGCGCAGACGCGTATGGCGGCTTCGCCGCTCAGCCGGCTGCGGATCTCGCTGATATTGAGCGCGCCGATCACCGCGCCCATGCCGAAGGCGCCGAGCATGATGCCGTAGGTCTGCGCGCCGCCATGCAGGAGGTCGCGCGCCACCAGCGGCATCAGCGCCGAGACCGAGCCGCCGATGATGCCGGTCACCATGGTGCGGGTCAGCACGATCTTGATCGACGGCGAATTGGTGATGTAGCGCACCCCGGAGACGATGGCGCGGTTCAGCCGCTCGCGCGGCAGCCGCGACGGCTCGCTGACGCGATTCCACAGGAACAGCACGACGAGCAGCGGCAGATACAGCACGGCATTGGCGGCGAAGGCGGCGACGGCGCCCGCGGACGCCACCACGATGCCGCCGATCGCCGGACCGAAGCTGCGCGCGATGTTGTAGCTGATGCCGTTCAGCGCGACCGCGGCGGGCAGCGTCTCCGGCGGCACCTGCTCGCTGACCGAGGATTGCCAGGCCGGGCCGAACAGCGCCATGCCGCTGCCGACCACGAAGCACAGCGCGAGCAGGATGTTCGGCGTTACCAGATTGAGCCAGGCCAGCACGGTCAGGATGGTGGCGCCGGTCAGCGCGATCGCCAGCGACACCAGCGCGACGATGCGGCGGTCGTGCATGTCGGCGATGGCCCCGGCCGGCATCGAGATCAGCATTACCGGCAGCATCAAGGCGGTCTGCACCAGCGCGACCTTGTCGGCCTCCGCGGTCATCTGCGTCATCGCCCAGGCGGCGCCGACGCCCTGGATCAGGATGCCTAGATTGGAGAGCAGGCTCGCGAGCCAGATTCGCCTGAAGATTGAATGCCGCAACGGTGCAGTGATACTGTCGGAGCGATCGCGCGGTTCGGTCATATCCAGTTCCGGTTGGCCTGCTATGGCTTGTTGGACGATTCCGGCTGCACCAACTGATGCCCGCGAAACGCGTGTTCTGTCCAGCGATTACGGCATCCTTGGCGGGGACAGGGCACAGCTAAGGCACTGAAAGACCTGAGGAAGGCTTGGGGAGGGGGCAATGGCGCTGTCGCGGCGGAGAATATTGCAAGGGGCCGGCGCCCTGTCCCTGCTGGCCGACCGCCTCGGGCGCCCCGGCCTTGGCTCAACCGGTCTTGGCTCAGTCGGCCTTCGCTCAGTCGGCCTTGGCTCAGCCGGCGCCCGCCGGTGACACGCCGCCGATCCTGTTCGTGCACGGCAATGGCGATCACGCCCCGCTCTGGATGACGACGTGCTGGCGGATGGAATCGAACGGCGTGCCGCGCGAGCGCATGGCCGTGATCAATTTC
The DNA here is from genome assembly GCF_054056795.1 of Bradyrhizobium sp. USDA 3315. NCBI lineage: Bacteria > Pseudomonadati > Pseudomonadota > Alphaproteobacteria > Hyphomicrobiales > Nitrobacteraceae > Bradyrhizobium > Bradyrhizobium sp. USDA 3315. The sequence continues at coordinate 2,097,015 of NZ_JBSRYP010000001.1, forward strand.
ACCGATCCGCTGGCACGCACCGACAACAAGGTCGAACAGGCCAGCCGCTCCTCGACCGAGGATCAGCGCCGCGAGCTCGCCGAGGCGATCAGGGAGCTGAAGCAGAAGACCGGCGCGCCACGGATCGCACTGGTCGGCAGTTCGCGCGGCGGCAACGCGATCCGCAATTACATCAAGAATGGTGGCGGCGGCGACATCAGCCACGCGGTGCTGTGCGGCACGCCCAATCACGGTGTGTATGCGTGGGACGACGGGCTCGGCAACGAGTTCAACGGGCGTGGTCCGTTCCTGCGGGGATTGAACGATGGCGATAGCGAAGTCACTGTCGGCACCCTGTTCCTGACGCTGCGCAGCGACGGCCTCGACAAATATGCGCAGGCCGACGGCCGCTTCGTCGGCAAGCCGGGCACGCCGACCAACGTCACGACGGAAGGGCCGGCGCTCAAAGGCGCGACCAATCTGGTGCTCGGCGCGGTCGATCATCGCGAGACCGCCTTTCATCCGCGGGCCTTTCGCGAGATCTACAAATTCATCGCAAGGCACGAGCCGTCGCGGATCGAGATCGTGCCGGAGACGGCGGTGAGGCTGAGCGGTCTCGTCACGGGCACGCCCGGCGGCGTGCCGACCAACCGGCCGGTGCCCGGGGGCCACGGTCGACATCTATCATGTCGCGGCGGAGACTGGTGAGCGCATCAGCGGCCCGCTGCACAGCTCGCAGACCGGCGCCGACGGTCGCTGGGGTCCGGCGCAGGTCGACCCGTCGTGGCCGCTCGAATTCGTGCTGACGTCACCTGGTACGGCGACGACGCACATCTATCGCTCGCAGTTTCCGCGCTCGTCCGAGATCGTGCATCTGCGCGCGGCGCGGCCGCTGGGGCCGGCCGATGCCGGCGCAGGCGCGGTCGTGCTGATGTCGCGGCCGCGCGGCTATTTCGGCCTGCCGCGCGATATCGTGCTGTTCGACGGCAAGGAGCCGGCCGATGTAAAGCCCGGCGTGCCGACCGATTCGGTGACGACGCTGCGGCTGGCCGCGGACGACGTCGGCCGTCCGGTCGCCGCGATCTTCAACGGGGAGCGCATTGTGATGCGGGCCTGGCCGGCATCGGAAAATCGGATTGCGGTCGCCGAGCTGACTTATTAGGTCTGGTGCAGGGTCCGCGCGCCTTCATGGCGCCGGGATCGCATGGCCGGATCGGCCGTCGCGTGAGGCAGGAAGCGAGGACCATGAGCATAGCCGAGGTCTACGATATCACGGTCACGCGGCGGCCCCTGGTCCCGCCGGCCCCGCCGCGCGCGCCGGACGACATGGGCGCGTTCCAGCGCATGCGGGTGATGCGCAACTCGCCGATCGAGACCTGGGGCCAGCGCGCCTATGAGGACGACATCGTCCAGGGCCGTTTTCTCGGCCACTCGAGCTTTATCCTCAACACGCCGGATGCGATCCGCCACGTGCTGGTCGACAATTACGAGAACTACACCCGCACGCCGGCCGGCCTTCGCGTGCTGCGTCCGATGCTCGGCGAGGGGCTATTAATCGCCGAAGGGCGGGCGTGGAAACATCAGCGCCGCACGCTGGCGCCCGCGTTCACGCCGCGCGCGGTGACGACGCTGGTGCCTTACATGATTGCGGCGGTCGACGAGACCATCGCCAAGCTGAAGTCGGCCAGCGGCGGCCCGGTCGATCTGCGCGAGGCGATGCAGCGGATGACGCTGGAGATCGCCGGCCGCACCATGTTCTCGTTCGGCATGGATCGCCACGGCGCCGCGCTGCGCGACTTCGTGATGGAGTATGGCGACACGCTGGCGCGGCCGCACATGCTGGATCTGGTGCTGCCGTTGAATTGGCCGACGCCGCAGGATTTCCGCCGCGCCCGTTTCCGCAAGCGCTGGACCGCGTTCGTCGGCATGCTGATGGCCGAGCGACGTGCGGCCGGCAAGGATGACAACGCGCCGGCCCGCGACCTGTTCGACCTGATGGGCGCCGCGCGCGATCCTGAAACCGGCGAGGCCTTCACCGATGCCCAACTCGGCGACCAGGTCGCCACCATGATCCTGGCCGGCCACGAGACGACTGCGACCGCGCTGTTCTGGGCGCTCTATCTGCTGGCGCTCGATCCCCTGACCCAGGAACAGCTGGCAGCAGAAGTCGGGAGCGCGGCGACGTCTGGCGCGCTCGACATCGAGCGGCTGAAATTCACCCGCGCGGTGATCGACGAAACCATGCGGCTTTATCCGCCGGCGTTCCTGATCGCGCGTGCGGCGGGCGGTCCCGATACCATCGCGGGCCGTCCGGTCAGGAAGGGTGACGTAATCCTGATCGCGCCGTGGCTGTTGCATCGGCATGAGAAGCTGTGGCGCGATCCGAACGCGTTCGTGCCGTCGCGTTTCATGACGGGAACGCCGCACGATCGGTTCGCCTATCTGCCGTTCGGGGTCGGCGCGCGGGTCTGCATCGGCGCGCATTTTGCGCTGGTCGAGGCGACGCTCGCGCTTGCGAATATTGTCGGCGCATTCCGCGTAGCGCTGGCGGACAAAGATCCGGTGCTGCCGATCGGCGTGGTGACGACACAGCCGAACCGCTCGCCGGTGTTTACGATCAAGCCGCGCTGATCTTGCGCGGCGGTGTCCCAATGCTCATCTAGGGGCTCACCATGAGCGATACGCAGGCCCATTTCGCAGTCCTCAGGCAGACGACCGATCCGGCCGTCGTCGATGCCATGCAGCAGCTGATCGCGGACGGTCATGACCGGGATCTCAATCGCATCAATCTGCTGGATTTCTCGAACCGCACCGGGCTCGACCAGGAGAAGGTAATCTCCGGCTTCCTGCATGCGTCGCGGCTCGGCCTGTTCGACATGAGCTGGAATGTGCTGTGCCCGGGCTGCGGCGGCGTGCTCGATGCGCATTCGACGCTGAAGTCGTTGCGCCATGACGACTACAATTGTGCGCTGTGCGCGGCCGGATACGAAGCGTCCGTCGACGATCTGGTCGAAGTCGCCTTCACCGTCAGCCCGCGCGTGCGCCGCATCGGCGCGCATGATCCGAATACGCTGCCGATCTGGGAGTATGTCCGCCAGATGTTCTGGAGCTCGGGCATCGAGCTCAACGAAGACTCGCTGGAGCGCCTGCTCAAGGAGGTGACGCTGGAATCGCTGGAGTTGCCGGCCGGCGAGAAGGCGCTGCTATCGCTGCAATTGCCGAAGCAGTTCCTGATCGTGTTCGAGCCGGTGACGCACTCGGCGCATTTCTTCGACGTGCAGGGCGAGCCGACCACCGAGCGCCAACAGTTCTCGATCGTGTTCAACAAGCTGCAGGCGCCGACCGGCACCACGGTGCTGCGGCCGGGGCCGCTCCGGCTGTCGCTGGACAACCAGACCGACACCCGCGTGCTGCCCGCTGTTTGGGTAGCGGCCGATGCGCTGCATGAGCTGCTCGGCAAGCGCAAGCCGATCCTCACCGCGAAGCGGATGCTGTCGAACCAGACCTTCCGCGATGTGTTCAAGGCCGACAACCTCACGGTCGACCAGCGGCTGAAGATCACCGCGCTCACCTTCCTGTTCACCGACCTCAAAGGCTCGACTGCGCTCTATGAACGGGTCGGCGATCTCGCCGCATTCGATCTGGTGCGCGCGCATTTCCACGCGCTGCTCGAGATCATCGCTTCCGAGCACGGCGCCGTGGTGAAGACGATCGGCGATGCCGTGATGGCGACCTTCATCCGGCCAGAGCATGCATTGTCGGCGGGCCTGCGCATGCGGGCGGCGATGAAGCAGCTCAACACCGCGCGCGGCAAGGAAGATCTGATCGTCAAGATCGGCATCCATGAGGGGCCGTGCCTCGCGGTGACGCTCAACGAGCGGCAGGATTATTTCGGCCAGACCGTGAATATCGCAGCCAGGGTGCAGAGCCTGTCGACGTCGCAGGAAATCCATTTGACCCAGCCGGTGATGGAATCGGCTGAGGTCGCGGGCATCCTCGATCGCGCCGCGATCAAGCCGATCCAGAAGGAAGCGGCACTGCGTGGCATTGCCGACAAGCTCGTGGTGTACGAGATACCGTAGTCATATTGCCGAAACGTAATGCTTGCCGAAACGTAATGTCGCAGCGGGAACTTGCGCGGATTGCACCGGTTCTGTTTCCACGCCATATAGATTTCAACGGAGCGGGATCCGGGAAAACTTGATAGCCGGAAAGATCACGCTCAATTCAGGCAGGCTGCATTCCACAGAGAGAACGATGCTCGACGGACTTCGCCAATTCATTGCCGATATCGTTTCCCCCGACGCCCAGGCCGACCGCACCTTCGATGACGGCGACTATCGCCTGGCGGCGACCGCGCTGCTGGTGCACGTCGTCTCGCTGGACGGCGAGCCGACGCCTGCCGAGACGCGCAAGCTGCACGGCCTGATCGAGAGCCGTTTCCAGCTCGACCGCGGCGCGGCCGACAAGCTGATCGCCTCTGCCATGCGCGTCGAGGGCGAGGCCGTCGATCTCTATCACTTTACCAGCGTCATCATGCGCTCGGTGAACGAGGAGGGACGGCTGCGCATCGTCGAGATGATGTGGGAGCTGGTCTATGCCGACGGTCAGGTCAGCGAGTTCGAGGACAATGTGGTCTGGCGCGCCGCCGATCTGCTCGGCATTTCCTCGCGCGACCGCATCGATCTCAAGCATCGGGTCGCCGAGAAGCAGGCGGCGCTGCCAAAGGGCCCATGGGGCACGGCGGACGCCGCAATCTGACGCGATTGCCCGCGCCGGCGGACGCATCGTCACCGGTATCACGGATGACGAAATTTTAATGTCCGCCGCGATTGTGGGCGATCCGACTGAAAATCTGGCGTTTCATCACGAAACCAGTGCCTCGCCGCTGTCCACAAGCTTACACACGGCTTGCGTCCCACCGCATGCCTATGCTCTCGTCGGCTTGTTGGGGACCTCACTAGAATTTGCAGTAAGAGTTTGAAACGTGACCGAGCGTGTGACGCTGATAACCGGGGCATCGGCGGGCATAGGCACCGAACTGGCGCGCGTGTTTGCATCGAATGGTCACCGTGTGGCGCTGGTGGCGCGGCGCGCCGACCGCCTGAAGGCGCTCGCCGACGAGCTCGGGGCCAAGGGCGGCGCAGCGCCGATTGTGATCCCCTGTGATCTCCAGCACGCCGATGCGGGCGACCGGATCGCGCAGGCCCTGACCGACGCCGGGGTCGAGGTCGAATTTCTCGTCAATAATGCCGGCTTCGGCCTGTTCGGCCGCGCCATCGAGCGCGACCGCGCCGAGCAGCTCAACATCATCAATGTCAATATCCGCGCGCTGACCGATCTGACGCTGCGCTTTGCCGACCAGCTGATCCGCAACCGCGGCGGCATCCTCAATCTCGGCTCGATCGCCGGATTTCTGCCGGGCCCCGGCATGGCCGTGTACTACGCCAGCAAGGCCTATGTGTTGTCGTTTACCGAGGCGTTGCGCTGTGAGCTGGCGCCGCAGGGCGTGCGTGTCACCGTGTGTTGCCCGGGCCCGGTACCATCGGAGTTTCAGGATCGCGCCGGGTTTGCCCCCGGATTCGATTCCGCCATCCTCAACGTTACGCCGGAAGAGGTGGCCCGCCAGGCCTATCGCGGGTTGATGGCCAACAAGCGCGCGGTGCTGCCCGGCGCCTTCATCAAGCTGGTGCCGTTTCTGCTCCGGCTGTTTCCGCGCTCCTTCATCCTGACGGCGGTCGGCGGATTTCAGCTCCGCAAGCGCTAGCTGTCCCTGAAAAGCGTCCCACTCGTCGCCATTAAGGCTGTTTCTGGCCCGGGATTTGCTTCGCCTGGGTGTGCGCAAACTCACACGATGTTAACGACCACTTAGCTATGATCGCGCCTTACGTGCCGAAACTTTAAGCAGAGGCAATGTCGTTCCGGTCTGACCAAAGCCGTGTCGTGGTGCCCTTCGCCAGCCGAAGGCCGACCGTGGTCACGGCTGAGATCTCGGACCAGACCCCGCTGCGGCCGGTGCTGATCGTGCTGCATCAGGAGACATCGACTCCCGGCCGGATCGGCAACGCCCTGCGCGCGCTGGGTTACCGCCTCGACATCCGCCGCCCGCGCTTCGGCGACGCGCTGCCCGAAACGCTCGACGCGCATGCCGGCGCGGTGATCTTCGGCGGTCCGATGAGCGCCAATGATGGCGACGACTATGTGCGGCGCGAGATCGACTGGATCGCCGTTCCGCTGCGCGAGCAGCGTCCGTTTCTGGGCATCTGCCTCGGCGCGCAGATGCTGGCGCGGCAGCTCGGCGCCGAGGTCGCGCCGCATCCGCAAGGCCGTGTCGAGGTCGGCTATTATCCGGTCAGGCCGACCGAGGCGGGCCGCGCGCTCTGCCCGGACTGGCCGGCGCGGGTCTATCACTGGCACGGCGAGGGATTTCAATTGCCCGCCGGCGCCGACCTGCTCGCGGCGGGCGATGATTTCCCGGTGCAGGCGTTCGAGTTCGGCAACGCCTTCGGCCTGCAATTCCACCCCGACGTGACCTACGCGATGATGCATCGCTGGACCACGCTCGGTTGCGCGCGGATGGATTCGCCGGGCGCACAGCCGGGCCATCTGCACTTCGCCGAGCGTGCCGTCCACGATGCCGCCGAGCGCGCGTGGCTGAAGCATTTCATCGACGGCTGGATCGCGCGCGTGCCGCAGCGGCAGCTGCTGCAGGCCGCGGAATAGCCGCCACGCGGAATTTCGCGCCGGCTTTTCGTTCTGGTGAATGTGCTACTGTCGGCCGCCGCGCGCAGGCCGCATCGCCGCGCGTATCAATAACAACAAGGCACAGGGAGATCGCCGTGAGCTACGAGCACATCCTCTATGAGGTCAGCGACAGGATCGCGACCATCACGCTCAACCGCCCCGATCGCATGAATGCGTGGACCGCGATCATGGAGCGCGACGTGCGCCACGCGATGGAGGCGGCGGCCAACGACGACAACGTTCGCGTCATCGTGCTGACCGGCGCGGGCCGCGGCTTCTGCGCCGGCGCCGACATGGACGCGCTGAAGGGAATCGATCCCAACGAGGTCAGGCGCGGCGAGAATATCCCGTTCGACATGAACCGGCGCGCCGACTGGCAGACGCGCTACGCCTACTACCCCGCGATCCGGAAGCCCGTGATCGCGATGCTCAACGGCGCCACCGCCGGCATCGGCCTGGTTCACGCGCTCTATTGCGATTTGCGCTTCGCCGCCGACACCGCGGTGTTCACCACCGCCTTCGCGCGGCGCGGCCTGATCGCCGAACACGGCATCAGCTGGATGCTGCCGCGTATCGTCGGCCACGCCAATGCGCTCGATCTGTTGATGTCGGCGCGGCGGGTGTCGGCCGAGGAGGCGCTGCGCATCGGCCTCGTCAACCGGCTCTCTTCGCCGGAGAAGCTGCGCGAGGAGACCTATGCCTATGCCCGCGACCTCGCCGATTTCGTCTCGCCGAGCGCGATCGCTGTGATCAAGCGCCAGATCTACGACGTGCCGTTCCAGACGCTCGCCGAAGCCACCATCGATGCCAACCGCGAGATGCAGATCGCGCTGAAGGGCAATGATTTCAGGGAAGGCGTCGCGAGCTTTGTGGAGAAGCGGCCGCCAAGGTTTACGGGGACGTGAGGGGGCTAACGGACAAAGTCCGTCTTCGCCCTTTGGGCTTCGCCGGACACCACGCTTCGCCCTCCAGGCTCCTGCGCGGCTGCGCCACGCGTAGCCCGAAGGGCGAAGCGTGGTGGAGCCAGGCGGGATCGAACCGCCGACCTCGTCATTGCGAACGACGCGCTCTCCCAGCTGAGCTATGGCCCCATCGCGGCCGGGTGTTGCTGAGTATCCCGGCCGTCAGTCGGGCGCCATTTACAGTCCCGCCCAAGGTCAAGTCAAGAACGGTGAAAGCGCGGTTTTCGGCCCGTCCCGCCGGGAACTTCCCTTGTTTGCGGGGGGATGAACCGATATCTAGGGCGTGATCCCGACCCGGCGGACCGCGCGAGCGCCCAGCGCATAGCGGTTTTCCGAAACGATCCCGCTCAAACAAGAAGCGCGATGGCGGCTCAGTCCGGTCTCGTTGCGCCTCAATCGGTTGTCTTACCCGCGAGCCCCCCTCATATGCGCGCTGTTCTCGACATCGTCATCATCATCCTCGACCTCTATGTCTGGCTGCTGATCGCCTCCGCCATCCTGTCCTGGCTGGTCGCCTTCAATGTGGTCAACACGCGCAACCAGTTCGTTTCCGCGGTGGCCGAGTTCCTCTACCGGATCACCGAGCCGGTGCTGCGGCCGATCCGCAACGTGATGCCGAATCTGGGCGGGCTCGATATCTCGCCGATCATCGTGATCCTGATCATCATGTTCATCCAGCGGGTGATCGCCTATTACATCTATCCCAACGTGATCTGACCCTTTCTCGACGGGGCCTTGATGGATCCGTGGCGCTATTCCACCGAGGGCATCAGCATCGCGCTGCGCGTGACGCCGCGCGGCGGCCGCGACGACATCGACGGGATCGAGACGCTGGCCAACGGCCGTTCGGTGGTGAAGGTGCGGGTGCGCGCCATCGCTGAGGGCGGCGAGGCCAACCGTGCGGTGACTGAGCTGCTGGCCAAGGCGCTTGGCGTGCCGAAAGCCAGGGTGAAGCTGTTGTCCGGCGCCACCTCGCGGCTCAAGCAGGTCGCGGTGGACGGCGATCCGAAAGGGCTCGGCGATACATTGAGGAAGCTGACGGCGGCCAAGCCGAACCAGCAGACAAGGGACTGACATGACTGCCCGCATCATCGACGGAAAAGCCATCGCCGCCGAGCTTCGCGCCCGCGTCGCCGACGAGGTCGCCCGCGTCAAGCGCGACCATGCGCTCACGCCGGGGCTCGCCGTCGTGCTGGTCGGCCATGATCCCGCGAGCGAGGTCTATGTCCGCAGCAAGCACACCCAGACCCAGGTCGCCGGCATGGCCTCGTTCGAGCACAAGCTGCCGGAGGATGTGTCGCAGGCCGATCTGCTGGCGCTGATCGCGCGGCTCAACCGCGATCCCATGGTGCATGGCATCCTGGTGCAGCTGCCGCTGCCGAAGTCGCTGCACACCGAGACCGTCATCAACGCGATCGATCCGGCCAAGGACGTCGATGGCCTGCACCCCGACAATGCCGGCCGGCTCGCCGGGGGCCTGGCGGCACTGTCGCCCTGCACGCCGCTCGGCTGCATCATCCTGACCAAGAGCGTGCACGCCTCGCTCGAGGGCATGAACGCGATCGTGATCGGCCGCTCCAATCTGGTCGGTCGTCCGCTGGTGCAATTGCTGCTGAACGAGAACGCGACGGTGACGATCGCGCATTCGCGCTCGCGCGATCTGCCAAGGCTCTGCGCCCAGGCCGATCTGGTCTATGCCGCGGTCGGCCGGCCCGAGATGGTGCGGGGCGACTGGCTGAAGCCGCGCGCGACGGTGATCGATGTCGGCATCAACCGCATTCCGGTGCCCGGCGGCAAGCCGAAGCTGGTCGGCGATGTCGCGTTCCAGGAAGCGCTCAATGTCGCCGGCGCAATCACGCCGGTGCCCGGCGGCGTCGGGCAGATGACGGTGGCGTGCCTCCTGGTCAACACGCTGCGCGCCGCCTGCGCGATTGCCGGCCTGCCGGCGCCGGCGGTGTGAAATGCTCCCTCGCCCCGCTCTTGCGGGGAGAGGGTTGGGGTGAGGGGCCCCTCTCCGAGGTGGGATTGTCGAAAGACCTGTACCCCCTCACCCGGATCGCATTCCGCTCCGCTACATGCGATCCGACCTCTCCCCGCAAGCGGGGCGAGGTTAGTCACTTCTTCTTCGCGCGCTCGATGCCTTCGAGGATCAGCCTGCGGGCTTCGTCGGCGTCGCCCCAGCGCAGCACCTTCACCCACTTGCCTTTCTCGAGGTCCTTGTAGTGCTCGAAGAAGTGCTGGATCTGCTGCAGCGTGATGTCGGGCAGGTCGCTGTAGTTCTGCACCTTGTCGTAGCGCTGGGTCAGCTTCGACGACGGCACCGCGATGATCTTCTCGTCGCCGCCGGCCTCGTCCTCCATCAGGAGCACGCCGACCACCCGGACGCTCATCACCGCGCCCGGCACGATCGCGCGGGTGTTGACGATCAGCACGTCGCAGGGATCGCCGTCGCCGGACAGCGTGTGCGGGATGAAGCCGTAATTGCCGGGATAGCGCATCGGCGTGTAGAGGAAGCGGTCCACCACGAGCGTGCCGGCTTCCTTGTCCATTTCGTACTTGATTGGCTCGCCGCCGACGGCAACCTCGATGATGACGTTGACGTCGTGGGGCGGATTTTTTCCGATCGATATGGCGTCGATACGCATGGATTGCTCCGCGTGGCCTCTGGAAGTTGAGAACGATGTGATTTTTTGGTTGGCGCCGCCGGGCCGCGAAACGGCTCCCGGCCCGGCCTTGGGGCCGGGCTGGCCGACGCGCGCAGCGCTTGAGGCTGGTTTAGCCTTGCTGCAGCTGCGAGAGAAGCAGGATTTTCAGTTGGCCCAGGCGAAAGCGACCTTGTCGAGCGACTTGGGCCCGAACCGCTCCGAGGAGCGCGCCACCATCCGGCCGCCCAGCGCACGGTAAAACTCGGTTGCCGGCTCGTTGTCGGAGAGCGCCCAGATCACCATGCTCTTGAGGCCGCTCTGCATCAGGTCGCGGCGAGCGGAGGCGAACAGGCGCCGGCCGAAGCCAAGCCCCTGGAATTCCGGCCGCAGATAGAGCTCGTAGATCTCGCCTTCGAAATGCAGGCTGCGGGCGCGGTTGCGGCCGTAATTGGCGTAGCCTGCGACCCGGTCGCCGAACACCAGCACGCTGACGCGGCTGCCCTTGCGGATGGCGCTGTCCCACCACTGCGGGCCGCGGCGATTGATCAGCTTTTCGAGTTCGGCGCCGGGGATGATTCCCTGATACGCCGAGCGCCAGGCTTCGTCATGGGTAGACGCCACCGCCGCCGCGTCTGCAGCTTTGGCCGGCCGGACCTCGATTAGCGTTGTGCTCATGCCTGTAATCAAAGCAAGTCGGCGGGCCGCCTTCAAGGTCCATCGTTAATTATCGGTTAATCTGTGGATTTTTTGCATCAGTGTCGTGAGAACTTGTTCCGAAAGAGGACACTTGCCGGAGTTCAAGCGGCCAACCGCCGATCCGGAGCTGTGCAAAGCGTGTATCGCGAGCGCAATATGACACTGCCATAGTTGGAAAAAGCTCATTCGGGGGCTGATTCGCGGCCAGGATTCTGCGGGCTAATCCAGACGCGATGTGGGTACTCCGACCGCGCCACGCCTGCGCCGCCGCAGTGGATTTTCGCGCCCGACCGGCCTATGGCAGCGGCGGTATTTGTGCGCGCCGAAGTTGGCCTGATTACGAGCGGACTGCGATGACGCTCTACTTCCTGATCAAATATCTGCACGTGCTCGGCGCCATCGTGATCCTGGGCACCGGGACCGGCATCGCCTTCTTCATGCTGGCGGCGCATCGCACGCAGGATGTGGCGTTCATCGCGCGCACAGCGGCGACCGTCGTGATCGCGGACATGATCTTCACGCTGAGTGCCGTGCTGCTTCAGCCGGTGAGCGGCGGACTGCTGATGCTGTTGTCGGCAACGAGCATCACCGAGCGCTGGCTGGCGGTTTCGCTTGCGCTCTACGCGCTGGCCGGCGTGTTCTGGGTTCCCGTCGTTTTCATGCAGATGGAGATGCGCAATCTCGCGCGGGCGGCCGTCGAAAAAGGTCTTCCGCTGCCGCCGCGTTATTTTGCGCTGTTTCGCCGCTGGTTCCTGTTCGGTATTCCCGGCTTCGGCTCCGTGATGATCATCCTCTGGCTGATGATCGCGAAACCATTTTAGCGCAGTGTCGTCATTCCGGGGCGATGCGAAGCATCGAACCGCAGATGCGCAATTGCGCATCGGGGAATCTCGAGATTCCGGGTTCGCTTCGCACCCCGGAATGACGCCAAATAGTCTGGGGCCTCATGAGTGACGACGCATCACACAACATCCTCGTGCTCGGCGCCTCGGGCCTGATCGGGCGCACGATCACCGACGATCTGAGGGCGCGCGGCTTACACGTGATCGGGGTCGCGCGGCATTTCACGCCGGCGCAAAAGATGAGCGCGGCCGACCTCGAGCTGCCTGTCATGTCGATGGATGCCGCGGCGCTGACGCAGCTGCTTCGCACGCATGAGGTGGACATCGTCGTGAACTGCCTCGGCGTGCTGCAGGATGGCCCGGGCAGCGACACCCGCGCGGTGCATTGCGACCTCGTCGCGCGGCTGTTGCAGGCGATCGGTGACAGCCACCGCGCCATCCGTCTCGTCCACATCTCGATTCCCGGCACGGCCGATGCGGACCGCACCGCCTTCAGCACCACCAAGCGCGCGGCCGAACGGCTGATCGTGGCGTCCGGGATTCCCCATGCAATCCTGCGTCCGGGCTTCGTGATCGCGCCGTCGGCCTATGGCGGCAGCGCCATGCTGCGCGCGCTGGCGGCGCTGCCGGTCGATCTGCCGGCCAATGAGGCCGCGACGCCGTTCCAGCCGGTTGCAGTCGAGGATATCGCCGCCACCATCGCCTGGCTTGCGGCGCGCGATGTCGCCGATGAAGCGGTGCGATCGGTGACCTGGGACCTGATGCAGAAGCAGCCGATTTCGCTCGGCGGCGTCATCGCCCAGTTCCGCCGGTCGTTCGGCACGGCAAAGCATGTCCGGATCGCGACGCCGCCGTTCCTGATCGATCTCGGCGCCCGTCTCGGCGATCTCGCAAGCCGGCTCGGCTGGCTGCCGCCGCTGCGCTCCACCGCGATCGCCGAGCTGCGCCGCGGCGTCACCGGCGATCCCGCAGGCTGGATGCAAGCGACCGGCATCGTGCCGAAGACAATCGCGCAAGCGGTCGGCGGGCGCCCCGCGACCATTCAGGACAAATGGTTCGCGCGGCTGTTTTTGATCAAGGCACTGATCTTCGTAAGCCTCGTGCTGTTCTGGGTCGCATCCGGCTTCATCGCGCTGGTGATCTCCTATGACGCCGCGGCAGGCATTTTGCGTGCGCACCATTTCCCGCCGGCTTTGGTCGGGCCGGTGACGGTGTTGACCAGCCTGATGGACATGAGCATTGGGGTGCTGATCGCGATCCGCCGCACCGCGGCGTTCGGTCTGATCGCAGGCATCATCGCCTCGCTCGGCTACATGGCGGGATCGGCGATCCTGACGCCGGATCTCTGGATCGAGCCGCTCGGCGCGCTGGTGAAGACGGGACCTGCGATCGTGCTGATGCTGGTCGCGCTGTTGATCCTGGATAACCGGTAGCGTTTTCGAGCGAAGTGGGAACCGGTTCGCGTGAAGAAAACGCGTTGAGGGAATCGATATGAGCACTTGGCCCGACGACGACGTGATCCTCTATGACGGCGTCTGCATCTTCTGCTCGCGCTGGGTCCGCTTCGTCATCGCCCGCGACACGGCACGCCGCTTTCGCTTCACGCCGATCCAGTCCGGCTACGGCACGCGGCTGGCGAAGACCTTCGGCATCGATCCTGACGACCCCGACACCAACGCCGTCGTCCATGGCGGCGTCGCCTACATGAAATCCGACGCGGCGCTGACGGTGCTGAGCCATCTGCCCGGCTGGGGCTGGACCCGCACGCTGTTCGCGGTCCCCAAGCCGCTGCGCGACGCCTTCTACAGCCTGATCGCCCGCCACCGGTACAAGATCTTCGGGAAATACGAGACGTGCTTCGTGCCCGACGCGGATATGCGGGCGAGAGTGCTGGAGTAAATGCGTTCAATCGCGGCTATTGAACGAAGCCTCATACGACAGAGGTTCGAGCGAAACTAGTTTTTCCAGCGGAGGTGCCAACTCGAACATTTTTGGGGCCTTCAAGAAATCATACAAGCGGCAAATCCGAAACTCTTTCGGTCGTTCCCTTGAGAACGAAAGCTCGTTGCGGGTCATATAGAAAGGCGCAGTCTGCGAACCGACAGTAGTCTTTACCTCCAGAAATCTCTCCTTGCCTTGAGCATCGAACGACAAGACATCGTAGCCGGCACCATCGCCATCCTCCATCGAAACCCACCTCACCTTTTTGGCAAGGTCAGATCGGTCGAGCGCCCGGAGCCGCTGTCGTTCAAAATGAAAGACAATTTGCTCGCCGTCATGCCCTAACTTGCGATTCAAAAAATCACGTTCGGCGGGATTGAACTTTCGGATAAGGCGTTGAGCCGCGTCAGGACGGGGCGCCTTATTCGCGAGCTCAGGCGGCGGCTCCAGGAAGAGCTGTGGTCGCTCGCCGATCTCGTTCGACAGCAGCAGCTCCGGATGAAGGGCGGCGGGATGATTGGTAATGTATCGTTCGACTGCGCCCACAATTGATTTCTGAAAATGAGCCCTGGGCTTGTATCCGTTAATCCAAGGGATTTCGAGCAGCTGAAGGACCGCTGAAATGTTATGGTGTTTGAATTCGATGGAGCTGTTGCTTCGGCCGATCTGACCCATCAACACCCGTCGGTGCTGGGTCTTGTCGTAAGGTGCACGACGCAACTCGTCGTTCAGCATCGAGAAGTAGTCGGCGACGATGAGGTCGAGCTCGTCGTCCGTCCAATCTTTTCGCTCCCCTGCTGCCATGCCCGAAAAATGGACTAATCCTCTATCGGCGTCCAGTCTTCGTCAGGTCTTCGGGCCAGCCGCACCCACCACTTCCCTCGCTGCCCGCTCTCCCGAGTCCCGCGCGCCGTGCGCGGTCGAGAAAAACTCCGGCGACGTCGCTTCGCCGGCGAAGAACAGCCGGCCGTCGACCGGCGCGGCCAGTACGGCGCGCTTGTCCGCGTGGCCGGGCAGTGCGTGCGAGTACGAGCCGCGGGCGAACGGGTCGTGGGCCCAGCGGGATTCGCTGAGCGGCTTCAGCTTGCGGCGGAAATCATTGCCGAGGAAGGAGACGATCTCGTCGATGCTGTGCGCGGCGATCGCGCCGTCGCCGGCATCTTCAAGCTGTTGCGCAAAACGGCCCCCGAAGAAACCTTCGATGCAGGGCTGGCCGAACGGGCGGATGTGATAGGTGCCCATCTCGGTGCGCATGGTGGCGCCGCGCAGATTGCCTTCCTTCGGCAGCGCCTCGGGCTCGGCGAGCGCCAGCGTCACCTTGTCGGCAAGGCCGAGCGGCAGGCCGCGCGCGGCGTCGAGCTTGTCCGGCAGTGCAGGCGAAAAGCGGATCGTCTGATCGGCGATCAGGTTGGTCGGCACGGTGACGATCACCTTGTCCGCCTCAAGCGCGCCGCGCGAGGTCTCGATGCGGATCCGCTTGCCGGAGTGATCGATCAGGCTGACCTCGCAGTTCAGCGCCACCGGCACCTGCGCGCCATAGGCCGCGACCAGCGCGCCGTAGCCGCGCCGCACCCGCCAATTGATGTCGGTGTCCTCATAGGCGTCGACGTCGAGGATCGAGACCTGGTCGAGCTCGCAACCGTTCACATAAGTGGAGATCGCATCGATCATCGGGTTCCAGCGGTTGCCGGGCTCGAGATACAGGCTGGCCGGGCAGTCCATGCCGTGCCGCGCCGCCTGCTCGATGCGGTCGTAGAATTGGTCGAGTGCGTGCGTGAAGTCGTCGCGAGCGGCCTGCGGGAACGCCTCGCCGTAGGCGCGCTCGCGCCACGGCGGCAAGTCCTTGTTGAGCTCGAAGTTGAGTTGCCGGGCGATGCCGACAAAGCTGTTCCGGTCGGCCGAGTGCAGCCAGCCGCAGCCGACGTCGAACACCACGTCAGGCGCGGCCTGAATCGTATGCGCGCGGCCGCCGAGGCGGTCGCGGGCTTCCAGCACGATCGTGGAGAGGCCGGAGTCCTTCAGCGCATTCGCGGCACCGAGGCCGGCGGCGCCGGCGCCGATGATGGCGACATCGACCGTGGAGGGAGGGGAAGTCATGTCCCGGCTCTAGCACGTCCGCCGCCGGGCCTGAAGCCGCCACATGCATGACTGTCATCACCCGCGCAGGCGAAGGCGGGTGATCCAGTATTCCAGAGACAGTAGCGATTGAACTGATGGGCCGCGGCGTACTGGATGCCCCGGTCGAACCGGGGCATGACAGCTTACGCCACCGCTTCCTTGGCCTTTTCGGCGCGCTTGCGGTCGTTCGGGTCGAGGTGCTTCTTGCGCAGCCGGATCGACTTCGGCGTCACCTCGACGAGCTCGTCGTCCTCGATATAGGCGAGCGCCTTTTCCAGCGTCATCCGGATCGGCGGCGTCAGGCGCACCGCCTCGTCCTTCGAGGTGGTGCGGATGTTGGTGAGCTGCTTGCCCTTCAGCACGTTGATCTCGAGGTCGTTGTCGCGGGTGTGCTCGCCGACGATCATGCCCTTGTAGACCTTCCAGCCCGGCTCGATCATCATCGGGCCGCGGTCTTCCAGCTTGAACATCGCATAGGCCACCGCTTCGCCCTGGTCGTTGGAGATCAGGACGCCGTTGCGGCGGCCCTGGATCTCGCCCTTGTAAGCGGCATAGCCGTGGAAGATGCGGTTCATGATCGCGGTGCCGCGGGTGTCGGTGAGCAGTTCGCCCTGGTAGCCGATCAGGCCGCGGGTCGGCGCGTAGAACACCAGCCGCAGGCGGTTGCCGCCGGAGGGGCGCATCTCGATCATCTCGGCCTTGCGCTCGCTCATCTTCTGCACGACGACGCCGGAATGCTCCTCGTCGACGTCGATCACGACTTCCTCGATCGGCTCCTGCCAGGCGCCGGTCGCCTCGTCCTTCTGCAGCACGACGCGCGGGCGCGACACCGAGAGCTCAAAGCCCTCGCGGCGCATGGTCTCGATCAGGATCGCGAGCTGCAATTCGCCGCGTCCGGAGACTTCCATGGAATCCTTGTCGGCGGCCTCGACGACGCGCAGCGCGACATTGCCCTCGGCCTCGCGCATCAGGCGGTCGCGGATCATGCGCGAGGTCACCTTGTCGCCTTCGGTGCCGGCGAGCGGCGAGTTGTTGACGATGAACGACATCGACACCGTCGGCGGATCGATCGGCTGCGCCGGCAGCGGCGTCTCGACGGTGGGATCGCAGAAGGTGTCGGCGACGGTGCCCTTGGTGAGGCCCGCGATCGCGACGATGTCGCCGGCCTCGGCCTCCTCGAGCGGGGTGCGCTCAAGGCCGCGGAAGGCGAGGATCTTGGTCAGGCGGCCGCTCTCGATCAGCTTGCCGTCGGCGGACAGCACCTTGACCTGCTGGTTCGGCTTGATCGAGCCCGAGGAGATGCGGCCGGTGATGATGCGGCCGAGATAGGGGTTGGCCTCGAGGATGGTGCCGATCATGCGGAACGGACCTTCCTCGACCTTCGGCGGCTCGACATGGCGCACGATCAGGTCGAACAGCGGCTGCATGCCGAGGTCCTTCGGACCCTCCGGGCTCTCCGCCATCCAGCCCTGCTTGGCCGACCCGTACAGAATCGGGAAGTCGAGCTGCTCTTCGGAGGCGTCGAGCGCTGCGAACAGGTCGAACACCTCGTTGATGACTTCGGTCGGGCGTGCGTCGGGACGGTCGACCTTGTTGATCACGACGATCGGCTTCAGCCCGATCTTGAGCGCCTTCGACACCACGAACTTGGTCTGCGGCAGCGGGCCCTCGGCGGCGTCGACCAGCACCAGCGCGCCGTCCACCATGTTGAGGATGCGCTCGACCTCACCGCCGAAGTCGGCATGGCCGGGGGTGTCGACGATGTTGACGCGGATGTCCTTCCACTGCACCGAGGCGGCCTTGGCCAGGATGGTGATGCCGCGCTCGCGCTCCAGGTCGTTGGAGTCCATGGCGCGCTCGGTGACCTTCTGGTTCTCGCGGAAGGTGCCGGATTGCTGCAGCAGGCGGTCGACGAGGGTGGTCTTGCCGTGGTCGACGTGGGCGATGATGGCGACGTTGCGAAGGTTCATGGCTCTTCTTCTGGTCGTGCAATGGCAGATGCGCGATCTCGCCGGACCAGTTTGGCCGGCCGCTCGCTCGCGTGGCCCATTCGGGCCCGGATCACGCTCATACCCAAGAAATTTGACGGGGACGCATCACCCCAAAAAGGAAGCCCGGTCAGAGGACCGGGCACCTTGCGCGTTGCGGCGCAATATAGTCAGAAAACGCCAAAAAACAATGATTTATTGGCTGTTTGGAGGGCTGATTTTGGTTCCAAAGGCGGGTTTTGAGGGGCTTTCAGGTCTTACTTCCGGGTAATCGCGAACACGATCAGGCCAAGCCCGCCCAGCGCCACCAACATCACGAACATGGTGATGGGGTCGCCGCCGGCCCCGGCGCCCATCTTGGCGTTGAGAATGGCGCACAGGACGCCAGGGATCAGCAGGATCACCCCCACCACCAGCATGAGGGCGGTCAGGCAGCCGTTGCGCTGCCCGGGTTCCGGAGGCCTGTATGGCGGGGGTGTGTCGGAATTGCTCACGGGATTTGCCGATCTAGCGCTCTCGCGGACGCGTCGCCAACCAGACCAGCCAGCCACCAACGAGGGCGATCGCGAGAATGACGAGCAGGATAGGGAGGTCGGCCGCTCTGAACGATATGCCGGATTTGAGGCCGGCCATCACGACGCATAAGGCGGGAAGCAACAACACGATGCCGACCAGGAGCATCAGCATCGACAGGCAGCCTTCCGCCGCCGAAGGCGGCGTTGGTGGTCGTTCCGGGGGCGTGTCGTCGGTGTCGGACATGCGTCGTCGAATGGTCCGTCAGCGCCTTCCCGTGATCGCGGCGCGGATCAGCATCACGCCGGCAAAGCAGACCGCGAGCCCGAGCAGGATCAGGAACAGAATGGAGGGATCGGTTTTCGACTCGCTCAGGACGCCGAACCCGAACAGCAGGGCGCAGAGCCCCGGCAGCAGCAGGACCAGCCCGAACAGCACCATGAACGCGGTGGCGCAGCCGCTGCGTGGCGACGGCGGCGGCGGGACGTATTGGTAGGATGGCTCCGGTGGTGCAGGCGGGATGGGCGGTGGATTGGTCTCGCTCATCGCGGCACCTCCTCGCTTAGCCGGGCTTCACGGTAGGTCTGGCCGGCCAGCGCGGCGCGGATGCCGTCGATCTTTCCGTCACGGTAGAACAGGTTGTAGGTGTCGAACGGGATGATCGCGCCGCTCTCGGTGACGAAATGGATGCAGCTTCGCTTGACGTTGCCGACGCAGAAATTGAAGCGGTCGAGAAACTGCACGATGGTGACGCGGAACACGTTCTCGTAGGTCAGCCCCTCCGGCACCTCGAAGCTCGGCAGGCAGCACAGCAATTCGCAGACCCGCTCCGAGGTGTTCAGCGGCCCCGACGACAGCGAGAACAGGTCGACAAACTTCTCCCGCAACACCGGATATTTCTCCGGGCTGATGGTGTTGGGCATCACGGCGATGAGCTGCTCCTGCGGGATCAGCGACGTCAGCGGCAACACCTTGTCGGCGTTGCGCAGGCCGTAGCCGATCGAGATGCTCTCGGGATTGCAGGGCAACGGGATCATGTCGTCAGCGCCGAACACCCCGGTCTCGATCACGCGCCGGCGGATCTCGGACAGCATGATGCGGTCGGTGTCCTTGTTGAAATGCTCGTTGCGGCCGGCATCCTGCACCGGCTGCAGCGTGACGCCGCGGACGCACTTCCAGGTCAGCGCGTGGCGGACGATGTCGCCGATCTCGCCGTCATTGACGCCGCGCTTGATGGTCGCGACCAGCGTGGTCGAGACGCCCTCGCGCTCGAGATTCTCCAGTGCCTGTTGGCGGATCTTGCGTAAGTCCGCGCCGCGCAGATTGACCAGCGCCTCGCGCTGCAGCGAATCGAACTGCAGATAGACCTCAAGCCCGCGCTTGTTCTCGGCGAGCTTCGCCACGAAGTCGGGCTCGCGCGCGATCCTGAGGCCGTTGGTATTGATCATGACATGGCGGATCGGGCGGGCGCGCACCGCATCCAGAATGGCGAAGAAATCCGGATGCAGCGTCGGCTCGCCGCCGGAGATCTGCACCAGGTCGGGCTCGCCCTCGCTCGCGACCAGCGCGTCCAGCATCTTCTCGATCTTCGCCAGCGGCGTGAAGCTGGAGCGCGCCGGCGAGGAATCCGCAAAGCACACCGGGCAGGTCAAATTGCAATGCTCGGTAATCTCGATCAGCGCCAGGCAGGAGTGCTGCTCGTGGTCGGGGCACAGCCCGCAATCATAGGGGCAGCCGAATTCGGTGTGGCGCTGGAACGCGAGCGGCCGGTCGCCGGGCTTGATGAAATCCTTGCACAGCCGCCAATAGGCCGCATCCGTCGAGACCAGCGTCGACTGCACGCCATGCTGCTTGCAGCGCTTCTCGTACCAGACCTCGTTGCCTGATATCTGGATCTTGGTCGGCACCAGGGCCAGGCAGGTTTCGCATAGCGACTGGGTCTGGCCCCAGAAGATGTAAGGGCGGGCCTTACGCAGCGGCGCGTTCATGCTTCAAGCTCACATTCGGCGCCGTCGCCAGCATGACGGCGGCGTAAATCATGACAAACAGCGACAGCAGGTGAAACAGCGAGAATGGTCCGATCAGCGCGCCATAGGGCTTGATGAATTCCCACAGGAAGCGCTGCAGCCCGTAGTAGAACAGCACGAGGTAGAATCCGTTGGTGATGACGGCGGCATTTCGGTTCAATACGGCCCAGACATAGAATGCCGCGAACCCCGCCATCGCCAGGCTTTCATAGAGCTGCACCGGATGGCGCAGCACGCCGTCGCCGAAATCATGGCCCCAGGGCAGCGTGGTCGGCGTGCCATAGGTGAAATCCTCGAGCCCCGCGAAATAGCAGCCGAGCCGGCCGACCGCGACGCCGATCGCAAGCGGCAGCGCGAACCGCGCGCCGGTGCGCAGCGAAATCCCGTGTCGCCATTTGTAGAGCTCGATCGCGACGATGCCGCCGGCCAGCGCGCCCTCGACCGAGCGGGCGATGCCGGACATGCCGGAGAACCACAGGTTCAGCGTGCCGAAGATGTAGGCGCCGATGCCGGCGCCGAATACCAGCGCGGCGATGTAGGTGAGCTCGAAGGATTGCCGCGGGAATTGCAGCCCCCGCACCCGGGACAGCCACCACATCGCGATGGCCGCCGCGCCCCATGCTGCGACGTCGAAAACGGCGTGAAGTTCAGCCCCACTCATGAGGCGAGTGTAGCGTGATTTTCGCGGTCCGCGATAGCGGCTTCCCGATTGCAATGGCGGAACGAGGTTATAACCCGTCCGCCTGGGAGCGGCGGGCTGATGGACCACACCGGCGACGCCAGCCCGCGCAAAACTACAAAGGCTGTAACCGTGCCAGAACGGATATAGCCGATGTTACGGCGTCCATCCGAAGCGCTATATCCGAACTGACGGCTGGGCTTTCGACCTTCCCAGGATGACATTCTGTCCGGAGTGCAGGACCCGTCCCGATTGCGCGGAGCGATTGCGATGAGGAAGGCTACGATGGATTTTTCGCGGATGTCGGATGGGATCCGGCTGCATCACGCCTCTCATCGCCACGATGGGCACGATGGTGACGACGAGTCGGGTCCGGCACCGAGCAGCCCGTTTGCAGGGCTCGATGCGCATCCCGCGACCACGAATTCCCCGCCTTATGACTCTGGCCCGGGCCAATCCGACCATCCCACCGCGTCGGGGGTCGGCACGGGCGGCCACGTCGGCAACCACACTGCGGCGAGCCTGGATGCTCCGGCAACGAAGCCTCTTGCCGACGCATCCCATTCCGCGACGGGTATCGCTTCGATCGAGAGCGGGGCGAACACCGCCGGAAACGGCGGAGACGGTTACTTTTACGGAGGTATCATTCACGCATCCCTGTTGATCTATGAACCGATCAACATTTCGGTGAGTTTGGGATACGGCTCGGCCGCCGTGGCCAACCAGTCCAACGATTTGAATGTCGATCAATCCGCCTTTCAAATGGCCGGCGTCGGCGGACATGGTGGGAATGACAACCTTGCATCGGGAGGCAGCATCAGTGCTTCCCTGGGCCCGGGCGTGATTGGGAGCGGCGACAACGGCGCCGGAAACGGCGGCAGCGGCTATTTCTCGGGTGCGTTGGTGGACGCTCCCGTGGTGATCTATCATCCGATCAATATTGCGGTGGCGAGCTCAGGCGGCACGGCCCATGCAAGTCAATCGAACACAGTCGACATCGATCAATCGGCCACGCAGATCGCGGGCGTCGGCGGAAGTGGCGGAAATGGCAATGTGGCCTTCGGCGGCAGCATCATCACGCTCGACCCCAGTTGGGGATCAAGCAACGGAGGAAGCGTCTGGGACGTTCAAACGGGCGGGAGTCAGGCCGGCAATGGCGGCGACGGCGCGTTCTACGGGAGTCTCGTGCATTCCTCGATCTTGGTGTACGACCCGATCAACATCGCGGTCGCGGGCTATGGCTCCAACGTTCATTCAGTCCAGACGAATGACGCCGGCGTGGATCAATCCGTACTTCAGATCGCCGCCATGGGCGGGCATGGCGGCAATGGCAACGCCGCGACGGGCGGCCATGCAAGCCTTCTTTCCCACGGCTTGTGGGGCGGCTCCGACACGATTGCGACCGGCTCGAACGGCGCAGGCAACGGCGGCAACGGCTATTTTGCCGGCAGCCTGATCGATGTGAGCGTCGCGATCTATGCACCCGTCAATATCGCAATCGCGGGGCCCCATTCGACGGCCGTGGCCGATCAGGTCAACAACGTGCACATCGACCAGAGTGCGGTCCAGATTGCCGGACTTGGTGGGGACGGCGGCTACGGCAATCTCGCGCTGGGTGGCGATCTTTCCGCCCATCTTCTGTCGGATCTTCACCTGTTGGCATAGCGAAACATCGAGCCGCTCGCGCAGGCCGGTCGCAAGGTAGCGGACTCCCTGCGCATGCAAATCTCGCGCAGAGGCGCCTCCCGATGTTTCGAGCTCCGATGTTGCTCGACGAATGTCATACTTTCGTACGTAGGTCGACCAACCCGGATGGTGTCCGATTTGACATCTATCGGCAGCGCGCATCGCCGGATCAGACTCGCCCGTGCGCGTCCGCCTGATCGGGATGGATGATGCACGACAGCCAACACAAGGACGGAGGCTCAAATGTTGCCCAAGGCGATCAGCATCTCGGATTCGATCGAATTCAAATCGATCAACACCGGTGGTCAAAGTGTCGGAAATGGCGGCGACGGTACCTTCAAGGGAGCTATCATCAGCAAGCCGACCCTCAACTTCGATCCAACCAACAAGGCAGAAGGCGCCGATGTGCATGTGAACACCGGCGACCACGTCACTCAGACGGCAGATTGGGACGCCGGCGGCGCGAACGCGACGGCCTCGGTGTTTGCGAAGGCCCATGGCGGAAGCGCCGAGTCGAACGGAAGCCAGAAATCCTACAGCGGCCACGATACCTCCAAGGTATATGCCAATACGGATGCCACCCAGATCAACAAGCTCGCGGTGGACCAGCACCAGGAGGTCCTGGCTGGCATCGGCGGCAATGGCGGAGACGGCAACGCCGCGCTGGGTGGAGAAGTGAGCTTCCACCTCGATACATTCTGACCATCGGCTCGTCCGACCGCGGCGGGACCGGCGGCCATTGCTGCCGGTCCTGCAGTTCAAAGCCGATGCCCCGCCGATGCGCTTCTTGGCAGATCGCGTTGGCCGTCGGGCAAGTGCGCCGGACTTCGATTTCAGGCGGTGACGATCATGCTGATGCCGCCCATTCGGTTGCCTGTCCTGCCGCAGATCTCGACGCCACTGCACGCGGCCCTTTGGTCCTGTGCGGGACCGCTTGGTCTCGTATTCGCGTATAGCTGCAGCTACAACCTGCTTTTGTTTGCGCCCTCCATCTACCTTCTTCAGATTTACGACAGGGTGTTGTCGAGCCGGAGCGGCGACACGCTGCTCCTGCTCACGCTCATTGTCGCGATCACGGTCGTGGTCGGCGGCGTTTTCGATGCCTTGCGGCGCGCTGTCCTGGGTCGCCTTGGCGCCTGGCTCGACGATCGGCTCCGTCCTTGCGTGCTTTCGGCCAGCCTCGAATCCGCGTTTCGCAGCGATTGGACGCGGGCGTCGGACGCCTATCGGGATCTCACCGTGCTGCGCCAGTTCATCGATTCCGGCGCATGTCCGATGCTGTTCGACGCACTCTGGGCGCCCCTGTTCCTCCTGGTCCTCTTTCTCATCCATCCCCTGCTTGGCGTGGTAGGCGCCTGCTGTGTGGCTTTCCTCTTCGCTCTCACGGTTGCCGGAGATCTGGTTACCGAGGACGTTCTGCTCAGATCCGGCGCCGCGTTGTCCAGAAGCTATGGCCGCCTCCAGGCCGCCGCAGGCAACATCCATATGATCCGCGCCATGGGAATGCTCGATAGCGCTGCGCGCGCGATCTATCATGACGCGCAGGAGGCACGCAGAGAGCACGACGTTGCAATCCGGCGAAGCGAGATCGTGATGCTGGTCACCAAGCCGGTCCGCGCGCTGTCGCAGGTGTTGATAATGGGGGCTGCCGCGTGGCTTGTCCTCGAGCACGGAAAGAGTCCGGCGATCATTTTTGCTTCGACACTGATGTTCAGCCGCGCGCTCGCGCCGGTCGAAAGTGCGATCGCAGGCTGGAAGTCACTCAGGTCGGCCGTGCGTGCCTGTCAGCGGCTCGACGCGGTTCTCGCCGCGTCCCCCGCCGCCGGACAGCAGGATCCGGAGGTTTCGCAGCGGCAGGCGTCGAGCGGTCTCGTTGTCGACAACGTCGGCGTGAGGCTATCGGGGACCAATCACCTGCTGCTGAACGGTGTCTCGTTCACGCTCGCGAACGGAGAATGCCTTGGCATTATCGGTGCGTCCGGGTCAGGCAAGTCCCTGCTTGGCCGGGTGATTGCCGGGCTGTCGATGCCAACTCATGGCTGTGTCCTGCTCGACAATACCGACGTCTCGCTGCTTCGCGAGGGCCTAAGCGGTCACCGTCTCGGTTATCTCCCCCAGGACATCGACCTGCTCGGCGATACGATAGGCGATATCATCGCACGGCTTGATGATGCCGATCGGCGGAAGGTCGTGGAAGCGGCCAAGCTGGTCGGAATTCATGAGGCGATCATGCGCCTGCCGAACGGGTACGACACGGTGATTCACCGTGAAAAATCCTTCTCGCGCGGATATCGGCAGCGCCTCGGTCTTGCCCGGGCCTTTTTCGGCGGTCCACGCCTGATCGTTCTCGACGAACCGAATGCCAGTCTCGATTACGGGGGTGAGCGAATGCTGCTGGACGCTATCGAGCGCATGAAGCTCGCCGGTGTCATCCTGGTCGTCGTCACTCATCGTATGGGTCTCCTCGCAGCCACAGACAAGATTGCCATTATGGAAGAGGGGGCGGTCGTCGCTTTCGGCGACAGCGAGGAAATCTTTGAGCGGCACCTGAACCGACCCCAGGTTACATCGCGGATTGCGCCATGATCCGCAATCCTCTCACCATCTGGAAGCTTCCCACGATATCGAGGCTACCCACGATCTGGGACCAGCTCGTGCGAACGCCGGCAAGCCCCCCGCTCGCCGGACGACTCGGAGTCGTGGTTACCGCGATCGACGATTTCGAGCCCCTCGAATATCCATGGTGTGCGACCCCGACACCCATCTCCCCGCGTAGACGGCTTCGCGGTATCACCCTGGCGGGTAACCTGCTGGTGCTCTGCTTCATGCTGGGGCTTGGCACATGGGCGTGCCTCGCGCCTCTCGAGAGCGCCGCGATCGCTTCCGGCGTCGTGGAATCGGAATCGAGCCGCAAGACGATTCAGCACCTGGAAGGCGGGATCGTCAGGAAGATCCTGGTTGCGGACGGCGATATCGTGCGAAGCGGACAGACGCTGATCGCGCTGGACGACACCCGGCCCGGTTCGGAGGTGCAAAGCCTTCAAGGCCAGTTGTGGGATGCAATTGCTCGTGCCGCACGGCTTCAGGCCGAGCAGCAGAACTTCGAGAGCATCGCAATCCCGAGCGCGCTGGAGCAGGACAGCAAGCGAAATGGGGTGGCCGCCGCCGCGGTATCGGCGCAGCAGTTCATTTTTCTGGCGCGCCGGCAGGTTCATGAGTCGCAGCTTGCGGTCGTTCGCGAACGGAGGCTTCAAGTCGAGAGGGAGATCGAAGGTCTCAAGGCTCAGCAGAACGCCACCGGGCAGCGGGTCGACATCGTCCGCGAAGAACTGGATATGGTCACGACGCTCGTGAACAAGGGACTCGAACGGCGGCCGCGGCTTCTGAACCTGCAACGTGAACTGGCCGACGTTGAGGGGCGCCGCGGCGAGATCACCGCGCAGATTTCTCGCGCCGGGCAGGTCATCAGCGAGCAGCAGGCCACATTGTTCAAGCTCGAGAGCGACAGGCAGAACGAGATCGCACAGTCGCTTCGTGAAGCACAGAACCAGATGTTCCAGCTCCGCGAACGGTTGCTTGCGGCCAGGGATCAGCTATCGCGAACGGAGGTGAAGGCGCCTGAGGACGGCGTGATAACCGACTTGCGGATTCATACCGCGGGCGGCGTCATCGGGGCGGGTGCTCCGCTCATGGAGCTGGTGCCGCGGCAAGACCGCCTCATCGTGACCGCCCGCCTGAGGCCCGAGGACATTGATGTGGTTCATCCCGGCCTCAATGCCGAGGTGCATCTCGTGCCGTACAATCAGCGTCGCGTACCGCGCCTGAAGGGAATCGTCGTGCACGTATCGGCAGACCGGCTACTCGACAAGCGTACCGACCAGCCATATTACGCGACCAAGATCCGGATCGACGACGCGCAGATCGCCGCAAACGACTTCCAGATCGTTCCCGGTATGCCGGTTCAGGTGTTCATCACCACGGGGCGCGGTACCGTCGCACTTTACGCGCTCAGGCCCCTGCTCGACAGCTTCCGCGGTGCATTCAGAGAGGATTGATCCCGCTCAGCGTCACTAGGTCTCCGGCATTGGGGCTGTGCCCGGGTCGTGATCGCGATTCTGCGCGAGTGACCGGCCGCGCCAGCGGAGGACCGCTTCCGTGCGATTGTGAGCGGCACATTTCCTCATGATATGCTGAATGTGCATTTTGACGGTGCTTTCCGAGAGCTTCAATTTGGCTGCGATCAGCTTGTTGGGCAGGCCGAGCTCCAATTCCGCCAGGACGTGCTGCTCTCGAGGCGTGAGACCGCTCCTGTCGATGGCCGCCCTGGCTGCCTCGTTCATCAGATATGCGGACGCAAGCCCGCGCGCGTCCGGCGGATCGAAACCCGGCATCCTGTTCATCTCGGCGACCGGCAACGGCCTGTAGACGCCGCCGACAAGAACAAGGCGCAGGCCGGCTATGACGACCTCGATTGGTAGCGAGGTGGGAAGAAAGCCGCGAACACCCCGCTGCATCGCGGCTTGCGCGGTCGGCTCGTCGTCATGGTTTGACAGGATTGCGACGGCGGCATTGGGACAGTGCTCGGCCACGAAGGCGAGATCGTCCTCGACCGAGGGATCGCCGATGGGCTTGTCCGCGATGCTCAGCAGCACCAGACGAACGTCGCGGGTTGACATGCAGTCCAGGCCTCGGACTGTTGCCATGTCGAGGATCTCGAAGTCGGCCAATTCCCGCCTGAGGACGTTAAGAATACATGTGCGGGGCAACAGGTGCGGCTCGATGATCACCAGAACCGGTACGTGAAGCGCTCCATTGAGCCGTTTTGAGGTTATGTCGTCCATGATTTCCTCGGAATGAAAAGAATTTCTGCGACAGTCCCATCGATCCGTATTGCGCATTTACCGTTGCGGCATTCATCCTGAATGCATCATCACGCGCAGCCCCGACATCAGGATCGCATCCATTGCGGGATAGCCCGGCGCCTCGGTGGGAAATTCTTTCCGCTCAAATCATTTGGACGCGCGCCGTGGCGCGGTCGACGCATCCCCTATTTGCAGATATTTCGATACGCCGTTGACGCCGCCGACCCTGACTTGCCGTCGACGACATACGCTTCATCCTCCTTCACAAGATACAGAAACGGCCTCCCTCCAGTCTCTCCGCCCGACGCACTTCTTCCTTTCACGCGCCCGCAAATCGTATCCACGGCGCGTCCGAACGTGTTCTTTCGCATGGCGCGCTTCATGTCGCTGAATTCGGCCGATCCGGGATCCTCTATCTGCGCTGCAATCGTGACCTTCGCTTTGGTGAGGACAGGATCTGCTGCGTCCGCGGCGTGTTCCGGTGTCGGGACGTTGATCCTCGTCCGCGGGGACGCCGCCTTGGCGAGGTCGGGCGGTCCGTGTTTCTTCGATGATGGTCTCCTGCCGGATCTTGCCGGGGTTGCAGAATTCGATTTGACGATCGCAGGCGCAGGCGCAGGCGCAGGCGCTAACGCCGCCGGCACTGGCTCTGTGGGTCGGGCGACTGCAACCTTGTCGAAACAGGGTCTTGACTCACACCCAAGGAAATCCCCTCGGGAAGGCGCGAACCAGCCAAAGCCGATCAGGATTCCTGCCAGCGCTCCGACAAAAAGCAGTCCCATCCGATTCCCCTCCTCGGGAGCTCGGCTCGCACTCATAACTAGGACTAATTCCGCGCTGGTGATCCTATCTGTTGCGCAAAAGCGTTAAGCGCTCATTAAGCGCGCGCGGTTGGGGCGATAGGACGAACCCCTACGGCGATGTCGGGTTTAGCGTCGGCTTCCGGAAGCATGGCGGATGCGACGAATAATGAGTACACACCCTAGCACTACTTTGGCAGATTGTTGATTTTGCCGCGTTTTATAGGATTCCCGAATCAATTTTTCAATGATTCATGGGTGGTCGGCTCTTGGAGGGCTGACCATGCCGAGATGGGAAGACGAACTCGAACGCTGGCTAATGCCGTTCTTGGACCGGCTGGGTCATAAGACCCGGCAGCGGATGTGTCCTCTGTATGTTGCGGGATTGATCGGTCCGGGCGATCGCAAGAGCGTTCAGCCGATGGCGGAACGCCTTGCCACGAGCAACTACGACCAGTTGCACCATTTCATTGCGGACGGTGTCTGGGATGCGACGCCGCTGGAGACGGAGCTGCTCAACCAGGCGGACCGACTTGTCGGCGGCAGGGATGCGATGCTGGTTATCGATGACACCTCACTTCCCAAGAAGGGTGAGCGATCGGTCGGTGTTGCGGCTCAATACGCGTCGGCTCTCGGTAAAACCGCAAATTGCCAAACGCTGGTGTCTTTAACGCTTGCACGCGGCGAAGTGCCAGTGATGGTCGCGTTACGTCTCTTTCTGCCTGACAGCTGGACAAGCGACATGTCTCGTTTGAAGCGCGCTCGCGTGCCAGTCGAACACCGAACGCCACGGTCCAAGCCGGAGATCGCTTTGGCCGAGATTGACCGCGCGATGGCAGCCAACATGCGCTTTGGATGTGTGCTGGCGGATGCAGGATACGGCCTCAGCGCACCGTTTCGACAAGGGCTAACAGAGCGCGGGCTGACCTGGGCTGTCGGTATCCCTCGGCACCAGAAAGTGTATCCGGTCGATGTGAAGCTCATTTGGCCGATCACCAAAGTCCGTGGCAAACCACGAAAGCACCACGTGCCCGATATCTTATCGATTGCGGCCGAACAAATGCTGGCCAGCGCCAAATGGAAAACCCTGAGTTGGCGTAGCGGGACGAAAGGTCGGCTCAAAGCTCGATTTGCTGCTCTCCGTGTCCGCACCGCCAACGGCCCTCCGCAGCGAATATGGGATAAAGGTCAGCAGCATCTGCCAGGCGACGAAGCCTGGCTCATTGGTGAGCAACGTGCCTCCGGGGAGAAGAAATACTATCTCGCCAATCTTCCGGCGGCGACGGATCTGCGCACGCTGGCCGCCACCATCAAGGCACGGTGGATTTGTGAGCAGGCGCATCAACAGCTGAAGGAGGAGCTTGGACTTGATCACTTCGAAGGGCGGTCATGGCAAGGTCTTCATCGCCACGCCTTGATGACAATGATTGCCTACGCCTTCCTGCAACATCGTCGCCTCGCATACGCGGGGCGGAAAAAAAAGAATCAACGGGCCTCCGCCTCAGCCAACCATGCCAGCCGTACGTCACGCCATCGTCGATCTCATCCTTCGGCCGCCGCCTCAGCAGTGCCCATATTGCCGAAAGGAAATCCCTGAAAAACAGCGGCGAAAACACAATCTGCCAAAGTAGTGCTAGTTCTGCGGGTTGTCCTCGCTTGGATACACGCCGCGCAGCACTTCCTCGAAATGATCCTTGACGGCGTCGTTGCACAGGCAGGAGCGCTGCCGCAGCTTGTCCGGGTCGCGGATCACGATCGCGCCGCGGCGCGTCTCCAGCACGCCTTCCGCCTTGAAGTTCTGGATCACGCGGCTGGTGTAGCTGCGGCCGACACCGAGCAAAGTCGAGAGCTGTTCATGCGTGAGTGGCACCATGCCGTTGCCATTGGTGCGCTCCATCGCCGAGATGATCCATTTCGCCGCGCGCTGCTCGATCGAGTGGATCGCATTGCAGGCGGTCGACTGGAAAATCTGCGCCAGCATGCAGTCGGCATAACGCGCGAAGATGTTGCGCACGGAGATCGACGTCAGCTTGGCGGCGTCGAGCTTGCTGACCGGCAGCCGCGCGAACGGGCCGCCGAACTTGACGGTGATGCGGGTATAGGCCGGCAGGAAGCCCTGGCTGACGATGCCGCCGACCGCGCCCTCGCGACCGACCAGGATGGTCTCGACATCGCGGCCGTCCTCATTGGGCACCATGTAGGACGCAAGGCTCGGCCCGCATGGAAAATGCACGGTCTGGACGTCGTCGCCGGGATTGTAGAGCAGATCGCCAGCCGCGGCCTCGACCAAGGCAAGGTGCGGCGCGATCAGTTCGTAATCGGCGGCGTTCAGCCGGCGCAAAAGATTGTTGAACGGCCGGTCACTCGTCCCGGCCCACTCGGTCCGTTTCGTGATCATTGGAAATCCTGAGAACCCAACGCGGACCATAATCGGAAAGTTCCCGGATTTATGTTCACTAGTGAACAGACGCGGCAGCCCGCGATGTGATGGGTTTCACCTCGGGAACAGCCGGCGTGCTTTCAGGCGCCGGTCGCGGGCCAATCCGGCCGGACTGATCCGGTCTTTCATCCATGCTTTAAAAACGGAAACTGGCACGCCATGGACTTCACCCCCAATGCCGGCATGCCCGGTGACGTCCTCGTGGTTGAGGACGATCCGATCATCTCGCTCTATTTCGAGGACACCATCCTCGGCTTCGGCGCTCGGACGGTGCGCACCGCCACGAACGTCGCCCGGGCGCTCGAGCTGATCGCCGAACGCGCGCCGGATTTCGCGCTGCTCGACGTCGGCCTCGTCAGGGGCGAGAAGACGTTCGCCATCGCCGAGCGGCTGGATGCGCTGAAGGTGCCGTTCGCATTCGTCACGGGTTATGGTGCGGATATCCGGCTGCCGGCATCGCTCGCCGGCAAGCCGCGGCTGACCAAGCCGTGCTCGAGCGAGGCGCTGGAGGCGGCGCTGCGAAACGGACGTTGACGCATGCCGGCTTCGGCCTCGCCGTCGGCGCGTTCGTCGTCTACCATCCAGCCTGTCGGATTCGGTGACGCAAACGCTTCGGGAAAGCGTCATGGTGATCAGGATATTTGCCGCGCCCGCAGCCGCGCTCGCTCTCGGGCTGCTGCTAGCGCCGCCGTTCGGCTCGGCCGTCGTCGGTCGCTTCGTGTCGCCAGCTCTCGCTACGCCGGCCGCACTCTCGAGCGAGCAATCGGCCGCGCTTGAGACCTACGACAAAGCCCTGAAGGGCTTCGAGTCGATCCTGCGCCAGCGCCGCGCGCAGATCGATTCGAAGCAGCCGCTGCCCGACTTGCCGGGCCAGGCGATCTATCTGGCCCGTGTCGAGATGATGAGCGCCTACAAGGACCTCACCGATGCGCTTCCGTCCAGGATTGGCAGACCCAACAGATTCGGAATCCCCCCGGCCTACTTCAACGCCGACAATGAGCCGCTGCTCGATGAGTACAGGAAGCTCTTCGACGTCATGGAGGCGCCGCCCGCCGGTGCGCAAACATCCAATACGCCATTCAAGGACGTGGTCGATCTGGCGACGGTGATCGCGCGCGCCAAGGGTCTTGACGCCGCCGACGCCGCCGTCGCGGGCCGTATCAGCCTCGGCCTCTTCTTTGCCGAGACGAACGGCAAGCAGAATGCGGGCAATGCACGATCGAACACCTATAAAGGAAGCCTGCAGACCGGCCCGTCCGAGGATCGCGACGGCCGAAGGAAATGGGCCGCCATCAAGGGGTCGATCGCGACACTCGATCCTGCGCTGAGCCGTCGCGACGACCGGGAAGAGGCGCGAGTCGGCAACCTCGACCACAGGTTCAATCACTGGACCGCCGTGCGGGACGGCCTCATGAACGCACACGCCGAACTTTTCCCGCAGGTCGCGGCGATCCAGAAAGCGCTGCCGGACCCGATCGATCAGATGAAGGTCTTTGAGCTGATCCAGATCATTCCCACGCCGACCAGGGCAGCGCTCAAATCGGGCAACCTCGTCGGCTACAGAATTTCCGATCCCAGGATCATGCGATATCTGCGCAACAACAGCGTCTTCGCGTTCGGCCGGGCCGACCGGGCAAGAACATCCGCGACCTTCCGCGAGATCCTCGATGCGATGTGGCTGTTCAACGCCAAGTTCGAGCAGGCGCTCGCCAAGTTCAAGGAGATCAAGTCGGGCAAGCCGAGCTGAGGAGGAGTTGATCGCTCGGCCGTCAGGGTGGACCGAGCAGCGCCCATCGCGGCTCGCAGAATTCCTTCACGGCGGAAGCGACGCTGCTGCTGATGAGGTTTTGGCGCTCGGGCGAGTCCATCTCGCGTTCCTCGTCCCGGTTGATGATCGAGCCAGCCTCCAGCAGGATCGCGGGCATCGCGGTCTTTCTCAGCACGATGAGTTCATCATTGCTGTAGACGCCGGTATCCTTGTTCAGCAACGGGTGCTGGTAACGACCCATGATGGCCTGGCTGTATTGCTCGGCATAATGCAGGCCCTGGGCCTTCATTTCCCCGGCGACGAGTTCGGCGAACCGGAGGCTGGTCTTGAAGTCCGGATTGTCCCGGGAGACGAACACGGAGTAGCCGCTGAAGCGGTCGCTGAAGTGGCTTTTCTTGCCCTCGAACTCCCAGTCCTCGAGCATCTTGTTGGGCACGGAGTCATGGTGGATCGACATCAGCAGATCCGCGTGCAGATTGTTGGCGGCGGCGACCCGCTTGAAGAGGCTCGGTCTCGCTTTGCCTTCGGTCAGCAGCAGCCTGGTTTCGGTAAAGCCTTCGGCCTTCAACCTCTCCTCGATCAGCCGCGCAAGGCGCAGGTTGAAGGTGAACTCGGCGACATTCCGCGCGCTGATCGCGCCTTCCGATTGCGCGGTATGTCCGACATCCAGCACGATCCGGAACGTCGCGGGATCGCATTTGGCAGCGGCCGGCTTGAGAGCCGAAAGCGGCAGGGTGACTGGCCCAAGGGCGGCCAGCCGCATGGCGCGGTGCCTGGGCGGAGCGCGGTGCCTTGCCAATTTGGCAGCCCTTGTCGCCTTCGCGCGCTTCGGCGACTTGGCATGCTTGGGTGAGCTCCTGAAGAGATCGGGCAGCCAGCCGGCATCGCTGACTTCGATCGGCAGCAGCGCGAACACTGCGATCGCGACGACCAACAAGCGGCGAGGCCGAAACCTCGCAACGCGACCACCGAGCACGCGAAAGAATTCGCAGCGCCTCATGCTCCGCCCCTCCGGGCCCCCAGCATAACGGCTCTGACATCGGTACCGGAAGATGCCGGGGAGGTCCATCCCCGGCAATCGCGTTGCCTCGGCTTGGCGGCAAGCCCGTCAAGACCAAGAGTCCGGTTCCGTGGCTGTGACCGAACTAGTGTCCCGAATCCGAAGTTCGCATCATTTGCCGCACCTTCGGAGCGAACTTCGGATTCGATAAGGACACTAGCAAACTTATGATTCTAGTGTGCTTTATGAATGCGAAGTTCGTGAAAGTGGCTGCCGCGAAATCGCACGAACTTCGCATTCAGCACACTAGACCGGCTTCGGATCGAGCGTGATCGCCCACAGCTCGGCGTCGACGCGGTCGCGCAGGCTCACCGTCATCTGTCCGCTCTTGCCGTCAATCTTGACGTGGCCGAAGAACTGCATGCCGGCCGACGGCGGCAGGTTCTGGTTGGCCTCGCCCGGCGCCTTGATGAACTTCACCTCGGGGCCGAAGGTGTTGTCGAGCTCGTTCGGACCGAACGTGCCGGCATGCAGCGGCCCGGAGACGAACTCCCAGAACGGATCGAACTCCTGGAACTGGGCCTTGTTCGGGTTGTAGTAATGCGCGGCGGCGTAATGCACGTCGGCGGTCAGCCACACCGTGTTGACGATTCCCGCAGTCTTGATGAAGCGCAGGATATCGGCGATCTCGAGCTCGCGGCCGCGCGCCGGACCATTGCCCTGCGCAAAGGCTTCCGAGCCCTTCTTGTTGGTGGCATCGTCATAGACGATCAGCGAGAGCGGCATGTCGGAGGCGATCACCTTCCAGGTGGCGCGGGAGTTGAGCAGCGCGCGCTTCAGCCAGGCCATCTGGTCCGGGCCGATGAAATAGGCGTCGGGGCCGTACTGCTCCTGCAGGTTCGGGCCGTTGGGGCCGCGATAGCTGCGCTCGTCGAGCATGAAGACGTCGAGATGCGGACCGTAGCTCAGCGTGCGATAGACGCGCCCCGGCTCGACGATGCTCTCGCGCATCGGATACATCTCGTGGAAGGCCTTTGCCGCGCGCGCCGCGAGCACATTGATGTCGCGCTCCTTGTAGGCCGCCGGCAGCTGTTTCGACAGCGACCAGTTGTTGGTCACCTCGTGATCGTCCCACTGCACGAAGATCGGCACCTCGGCATTGAAGGCGCGGACGTTGTTGTCGAGGAAGTTATACTTGTGGGCGGCCCGGTATTCGTCGAGCGTCTCGGCGACCTTGGCCTTCTCGGGGATCGTGACGTTCTTCCAGACCTTGCCGTCGGGAAGCTTCACCTCGGAGGGGATCACGCCGTCGGCGTAGATCGTGTCGCCGGAGTGCAGAAGGAAATCCGGAGCGTGCTTCTTCATCGCGGCGAAGGTGATCATGCCGCCGTCGTCGGGATTGATGCCCCAGCCCTGGCCGGCGACGTCGCCGCCCCACACGAAGGAGACGTCGCGGCGATCGCTCGGCGCGGTCCGGAAGCGTCCGACCACCGGCTCGCCGACGATGTCGATATGGGCGAGGTCGCGGAAGCGGACGCGATAGAAGATGTCCTGGCCGGAGGGCAGGTTCTCCAGCAGCATCTTGGCGGTGAAATCGCTCTCGGGCAGCGCCGTGATCGGCGGCAGTGTATGGGCGTCCTTGAACGATTCAGTGGTCGCGACCTCGACCATCATCTGCGACGGCCGGTCCGCACGCGCCCACACCACGCCGCCGTCGACGCCGACATCGCCGGACTGCACGCCATGGGTGATCACGGGACGGTCGGCGGCGCGCGACAGATAGGGCATCGCAATCACGCCGGCGCCGGCCGCAGCCGCCGTGGAGAGAAAGCGTCGGCGGGTGAGATTTCGCGAGAACCGGATCGTCATGGGGAGCCTCCTCAGGTCACAGCGACAATGCGCCGCAGGCGCGCCAAGACCTAGAAAAATTCCATGACGGAGAGATTACAGCGGCGGGAGTGCGGGACGTAAGGGAAGCACATCTCTCAGGCTCCCTCTCCCGCGTGCGGGCAAGGGGAGTTTGCGGATAAAGATTGGCGGCGCCTCTACGCCGTGCCCGCCGCCCTGAACTGCGTCGCAGCCCGTTGCAAATTCTGCGGCATGCTGAACAACAGCGCCTTGCGGTCGGCGACGGCGTTATGAAGCTGCTCGAGCGCGATGTTGAACGCGGTCAGCGTGCCTTCCTCGATGGCGCCGTGTTCGAAGCAGTCCAGCGTGTGGCGCAGGATGTCGTCGGCCTCCGCCTGCATCTGGTCGAGTTCCTCGATCGAATCGCTTTGCCGTGCGGTCTTCAGCATCTCCAGCAGGCGTTCGCGCTGCGAGGTGTTGGTGTTGCGCTCGTCCTGCTTGAGATAGCCGGCGAACCACGCACCGGCCGAGCCCATCGCCGAGAACGCCATTAGACTCCACCAGATGTAGTCGCTGTAGCGGTCGAGGAAGGTTTTTTCCTCGCCGTCGACAAACGCGGCGGCGCCCGGATGCACCGGAATGGTGGCATCCTTGTCGGTGTCCGGCGTCTCGATCTTGGCGGCGAGCGGGAAATCGGTCTTGAGCGACTGCCGGATCGCGAACAATTGCCGCGTGAATGCCGCGACCGTCGAGTCCGACAGGCCCTTCCGCGCAACGATGTGGTGCGAGAAGCTGATCGTCTTCACCTCGTCGTCGGGCCGGTCGGCGGAGCCGAGAGAGCCGGCGGGGATTTCCGCGGCCTCATAGGCCGGATGGTTCTGCGCGATCGCCTCGGAGGCGTCGATCGCAAGGAAGCTGGGCTCACCGCCGTCGCGGACCGACGCCGTGATCGCATCGATCGTGATCTTGCTGTTAGCCGGGCCGACGGCGAGATAGGCGTCGGCCTTGAGGTTCTTGATCGCTTCCGCCGCCTCGTTGGCCGGGAATTGAACGATCTCGACCTTCATCGGGTCGACGCCGTATTGCGTCAGGATCAGCTTCAGCAAATTGACATTGGCCGGGGTGCGGCCGACGACGCCGATCTTGCGGCCGGCAAGCTGCGCGATCTTGGTGATCCGCGCGGATTTCCGAACCTTGCCCTTGGCGGGCGGAACCCACATCACCACGACATTCTTGCGCAGGGTCGCGACCGCCTGGGCATTCTTCGGCACCTCGAGATCGCCGCGGATGATGGCGAGATCGGCCTTGCCGTCGGCCAGCGTCTGGGCGCTGGCGGTGGCGCCCTCGGTCTGCACCGGCCTCAGCTTGACCTGGGTGTTCTGCTGGTTGTTGAAGGCCTGCGCCAGCGCCTGCACGACCTTGACGTCATCGCTGTTGGCAGGACCGACCGCGATCCGCAGCGTCACCGGACGCACGGCGAAATAATAGCCGGCCAGCAACGTGCCGATGATGGCCAGCGCGCCCGCGATCAAAACGAACATCAGCCGCCGCTTTGCCGAACGCAGCGGCTTGGGCGACATGCTGGCGGAGCCGTCTGTCATCGATCTCGCAAACAATCGTCGGGGCTCAATCTCGCAAAACTACCAACGCGCATACATCCTCTATGTGTAGCAAATTACTGAATGGACAGATGTTACAACTCCGTCATGGTTACCAGCGGCGATAGGACGCGATTTCGGCCTTAATTTGGGCGTGGATCCCATCCCGGAGGCCGGTTGTTAGGCTAAAGTCGGCGTCAAACGGGAGGGTTACCATGGTCGAACGGCTGTCAGCGGAGGCGAGGAAGGCCGCCCTTTGGGAACTGGCCGGCTGGTCGGAGGCGTCCGGCCGCGAGGCGATCGCCAAGACTTTCGTGTTCAAGGACTTCAACGAGGCCTTCGGGTTCATGGCCCGCGCCGCCCTGGTCGCCGAGAAGAGCGACCATCACCCCGAGTGGAAAAACGTCTACAAGACCGTCGAGGTGGTGCTGTCGACCCACGATGTCGGCGGGGTGACCAAGCGCGACATCGACCTCGCCAAGGCCATGAACGCGATCGCAAGGCAGCTTGGGGTCAGTTGACCCCGGCGCGTGGAACCTTGCGCGGGTCCGCCGATATCCCCAGATTCGCATCGTCCGCCGCCGAATTGGCGCGGCGTCGAGGAACCTTGCGATGACATCGAGCGAACACGGTGTGGGATTTGGGCCTGCCGATCGGCTGGCGCAGGACCCTGAAAGCGTGCGCCGCCGTTTCTGGATCAAGTTCAAGAAGGTGGTGGCGGGCCTGCCCTTCGCGGAGGACCTGTTGGCCGCCTATTACTGCGCCTTCGACCGGCAGACGCCGCGCCATGTGCAGGCGGCGCTGCTCGGGGCGATCGCCTATTTCATCCTGCCGTTCGATTTCGTGCCCGACATGTTGCCGATTCTCGGCTTCACCGATGACGCCGCGGTGCTCGCAACTGCGCTCCGCATGGTGGCAAGCCACATCACGCCGGAGCATCGCGATGCCGCTCGCGCCGCGCTGAAGCGCGGGGTGCCGGAGGAGGAGTGAGATCTGCCTCTCCTTCCCCCTGAAAGAGGGAAGGTCGGGATGGGGGTCAGCCACAGGCGACGCTGCAAGTCGGCAGATTTGATCCCCACCCGCTTTGCTCTCGCGAGCAAAGCGACCTCCCCTTTTCAAGGGAAGGTTATGATGCATCCCGGATTTCGCTGCGCTCCATCCGGGCTACGAAACTTTCGATCCGTCATCCTGAGGAGCGCGAAGCGCGTCTCGAAGGATGTACGGCCACCAGCGGGGCCGTCGACCCTTCGAGACGCGCGCAAGAGCGCGCTCCTCAGGGTGACGGAGACGGTAGGGAGCGCCATGGTAGTCCGTTCGGCTCCTTCCGGGCTGCGCAATC
Source organism: Bradyrhizobium sp. USDA 3315 (assembly GCF_054056795.1). NCBI lineage: Bacteria > Pseudomonadati > Pseudomonadota > Alphaproteobacteria > Hyphomicrobiales > Nitrobacteraceae > Bradyrhizobium > Bradyrhizobium sp. USDA 3315. The sequence continues at coordinate 2,135,490 of NZ_JBSRYP010000001.1, forward strand.
TCGGTTCAGCTTCCCGGGTGCAGGATCACCTTGCCCATCGCCTTGCGGCCGGCGAGCACCTTCAGGGCTTCTGATGTCTGCGACAGCGGGAAGGTGCGGTCGACATGCGAGGAGATCTTGCCTTCCGCGGTCCACTGCACGAGCTTCTCGAGGTTCTTGCGGTTCTTGTCCGGATTCTGCCGCGCCCAGGCGCCCCAGAACACGCCGCGGATATCGCAGCCCTTCAGCAGTGCGAGGTTGAGCGGGATCTTCGGGATGTCACCGGCGGCAAAGCCGATCACCAGGAAGCGGCCTTCCCATGCGGTCGAGCGCAGCGCAGCCTCGGCGTAGGAGCCGCCGACCGGATCGAACACGATGTCGGCGCCCTTGCCGTCGGTCAGCTTGCGCAGGCCCTCTTTCAGATCTTCCTTCGCATAGTTCAGCGTCAGCTCGGCGCCGTGTTGCTTGGCGAATGCCAGCTTCTCGTCCGACGAGGCGCAGGCAATCACCTTCAACCCCATCAGTTTGCCGAGCTCGCACGCAGCAAGGCCGGTGCCACCGGCGGCCCCCAGCACCGCGAGCGTCTCGCCCGGCTTCGGGCTCGCGCGATCTTCCAGCGCATGCAGCGCGGTGCCGTAGATGATGATGATGCCGGCGGCGCGGTCGTAGTCGAGATTGTCGGGAATCTTCACGATCGAATTCGCCGGCAGCGCGATCTTGTCGCGCGCGCCGTTGTGGCCGCAGGACGCGACGACGCGATCGCCGACCTTCAGGTCAGTGACGCCGGCGCCGACGCTTTCGATCACGCCGGCAACTTCGGCAGCCGGCGAGAACGGGAACGGCGGCTTAATCTGGTACTTGCCCTGGATCATCAGGATGTCGAAGAAATTCAGCGCCGCCGCCTTGATCGCGATCACGGCTTCGCCGGGAGTCGCCACCGGATCGGGCACATCAGCCAGCACGAGATCGTCAGGTTGACAGTATTGCGAGCAGAGGATGGCTTTCATGGACACACCTGAGTTTCGGACGCAGAAAGAGCTGCAAGATCTTGGACTACAAGCTTCATGCCGGATTTGCGGCGGAGCGACAATACAGTGCGGAGGGATCAAACTATGTTTGAAAAAGGCCTGCTAGCGAAAAAGCGCATCCTGATCACCGGCGGCGGCTCCGGCCTCGGCGCGGCGATGGGCCGCCGCTTTGCCGAACTCGGCGCCGAACTGATCATCTGCGGACGGCGCGAGGGGCTGCTGGAGGAAACCGCAGCGAAATTCCGCAGCGAACTCGGCGCGAAGGTCTCTACCGCGCGATGCGATATCCGCGACGGCGCAGCGGTCGAAGCGATGATGGATCAGGTCTGGCAGGACGCGCCGATCGACGTGCTCGTCAACAATGCTGCCGCAACCTTTATTGCGCAGAGCGAACATTTGTCGTTCCGTGCGGCGGACGCGATCCTCGCGCCGACACTGCATGGCACGATGTACTGCACGCTCGCCGCCGGCCGCCGCTGGATCGACGGCAAACACAAGGGCGTTGTGCTCTCGATCCTGTCGACCTCGACCATCACCGGCCGCGCGTTCACGGTGCCGTCCGCGATGGCCAAGACCGCCGTGCTGGCGATGACCAAGAGCCTGGCGGTGGAGTGGGGCCCGAAGGGCATCCGCACCGTCGCGATCGCGCCCGGCGCGTTCCCGACCGCAGGCGCGATCGGACAGTTGCGCCCCGAAGGGCGCGGCGAGAGCTGGGCGCATCGCAATCCGCTCGGCCGCGCCGGCGAGCATTCGGAGCTCGCCAATCTCGCGACCTTCCTGATCTCGGATCAGGCCGGCTACATCAACGGCGAGATGGTGGTGCAGGATGGCGGCTCGCACTTACGCAGTTCCGGTGCCGAGGACCTGCTGCAATGGACCGATGCGCAGTGGGAGAAGCAGCGCGCTGCGCGCGCCAAGTGATAACGCGTCGCGATTACGCGCCCGACGGTGAGCGGCGTTCGCCTTTCGGCCTAACTGCCTTCCCAAAAAAGCGTTTCCCGGTTATCCATCCGAGCCGGCGGAGGGGAATCGCCGGGCCATCTTGCAGTCACAATGATGGGGGAACCAGTTGGCCGTGCGGCAGATTCTGACATCACTGGTTGCTTGTACCCTGTGCGGGTTCATCACCCTCGCGCCGGCGCAGGCTGCGCCCAAGAAAGATGCGGCCAAGGAAGCGGCCAAGCCGGCGCCTTCGGCTGCCGCGGCTGCGGCCGGCGGCGCGGAGCCGACGCTGATCGGCCAATTCGGGACCTGGGGCGCGTACACGGCATCGCCCAACGGCAAGAAGGTGTGCTTTGCGCTCGCCAAGCCGTCGTCGTCGAAGACCAATCCGGCGAACCGGCCGCGTGATCCGGCCTATGCCTTCATCTCCACCCGTCCGGCGGAGAAGGTCGTCAACGAAGTCTCGATCATGATCGGCTACACGGTGAAGCCGGGCTCCGAATCGACGCTTCAGGTCGGCGGCGGGACCTATGCGATGTACACGCAGGGCGACGGCCTCTGGATCAAGAATGCGGCCGAGGAGGAGCGGATGGTGGAATCCATGCGCAAATCGGCCGAACTGACGGTAAAAGCCGTCTCGGCCAAGGGCACCGAGACGACAGACACCTTCTCGCTGAAGGGCCTGGCGCAGGCGCTCGACCGGCTCGGGCAGGACTGCCGACGCTAGAGCATGATCCGGAAAAGTGTGAAGCGGTTTTCCGGAAAGATCATGCTCTAAAAATCGACTTAAGGCCTGAAATCGAGGTATTCGGTGGCTTTCCAGCACCGGCTGGAAGGCCTATTTGAGGTTTCATGACCGACACCGTGACCACCCATGCCGTCTCCGGCGCCAGCGCGCTGGTCGAGAAGGTTCCGCTCGAGACCTATGTGCCGCCGGCCAAACCGTCGCTGATCGGGCTGTCGCGCGCCGAGATCGCCGATCGCCTGGGCGAGATCGGGGTGCAGGCCGGCCAGCGCAAGATGCGCACCCAGCAGCTCTGGAACTGGATGTATTTCCGCGGCGCCAAGAGCTTTGCCGAGATGACCAACGTCTCGAAGGACATGCGCGCCGAGCTCGAGAAGCATTTTACCGTCGATCGTCCCGAGGTGGTCGCCGAGCAGATCTCCAATGACGGCACCCGCAAATGGCTGCTGCGGCTGCCGAGCGGCGACAAGGTTGAGCGGCCGCACGAGGTCGAGTGCGTCTACATCCCCGAGACCGATCGCGGCACGCTGTGCGTTTCCTCGCAGGTCGGTTGCACGCTGAATTGCGCGTTCTGCCACACCGGCACGCAGCGGCTGGTGCGCAACCTCACCGCCGGCGAGATCGTCGGCCAGGTGATGGTGGCGCGCGACCGGCTGAATGACTGGGCCGACCGCGAGGACGGCACGCGCCGCGTCACCAACATCGTGATGATGGGGATGGGCGAGCCGCTCTACAATTTCGACGCGGTGCGCGATGCGCTGCTGATCGTCGCGGACAATGAGGGCATCGGCATTTCGCGCCGGCGCATCACGCTGTCGACCTCGGGCGTGGTGCCGAACATCCAGCGCACCGGTGACGAGATCGGCGTGATGCTCGCGATCTCCTTGCATGCGGTGCGCGACGAGCTGCGCAACGAGCTGGTGCCGCTGAACCGCAAATATCCGATCAAGGAATTGCTGCAGGCCTGCCGCGATTATCCCGGCGCCTCCAACGCCCGGCGCATCACCTTCGAATATGTGATGCTCAAGGGGGTCAACGATTCGCTCGATGACGCCAAGCTCCTGGTGAAGCTGCTCAAGGGCATTCCGGCGAAGATCAATCTGATCCCGTTCAATCCGTGGCCGGGCACCGCCTATGAATGCTCGGACTGGGAGCAGATCGAAAAATTCTCCGAATACATCTTCAACGCCGGCTACTCCTCGCCGGTGCGCACGCCGCGCGGCCGCGACATCCTCGCCGCCTGCGGCCAGCTCAAGTCGGAGACCGAAAAGCTCTCGGCCCGCGAGCGCCAGGCGCTGCGCGCGATGGCGATGACGGATTGAGTGTGTTTCCATATTTCGTCATGGCCGGGCTTGTCCCGGCCATCCACGTCTTGGCTTTCTCCGCGAGAAGACGTGGATGCCCGGGACAAGCCCGGGCATGACGGAGGAGAGGCTAGTGCCTGGCTTGATGTTCGATGATGGGATGACCCGATGGCCCTGATCGGCCGCCTGTTCGTCGTCGCCTTCGGCTTCCTGATGGCCTGCTTCGTGGCAGGGATCATCGTGGTCGTCGCGGTGCTGTATCCCGAGATCAGCGATTTCGGCGGGCAGATCGACCAGAGCGCGATCAACGTTGTGCTCGGCTTCGGGTTCATCTTTATCTCAGGCTTTGCGCTGCTGCCGGCGTTGATCGTGGTGCTGATCACCGAGGCGTTCTTCATCCGGAGCGTGCTGGCCTATGCCGTCGGCGGCGCGATCGTCGGCGCGGCGTGCTATCTCGGCCTGGTTCCGTTCGATCCCGACATGATGCAATTCCACGGCATCGTGCGCCGGCACATGGAGATCATGACCGGCGCCGGCATCGTCGCGGGCCTAGTCTACTGGCTGATCGCCGGCCGCTCCGCCGGCGCGTGGCGCGAGCCGGCGCGGCCGTTGCCGCCGCCCCCGCCCTTGCCGTCGCAACGGCGGCCGCAAACACCGCCGTCATCCTGAGGAACCGTGCGCAGCACGGTGTCTCGAAGGATGGGCCGCAGCAAGACCGCATCCTTCGAGGCTCGCAAGAGCTCGCACCTCCAGCGACAACGGCGAAGCCGTTGCGCGGGGATGACGTCACTTCCCATGCTCATCCGCCTCGGCTAAACCGCGCGCCATGAACCGGACCGGACTTTTCATCGCGCTGGCGCTGGCGCTCATCGTCGGCATCCTGTTCGGGATCTATCCCGAACTCGACCTGAAGCTGGCGGCGCTGTTCTACGATGTGGCGCAGAAAACCTTCCCGCTGAAGCTCGACGCGGTGGCGTCGTTTGCGCGCGATGCGGCGATGTGGATCGCCTGGGCGTTGGTGCTGCCGGCGATCGTGACCATCGTCTGGAAGTTCATCCGGCCGGACCGGCCGATGCTGATGTCCGGCCGCGCCGCGGTGTTCCTGCTCACCACCATGCTGCTCTCGGCCGGCGTGCTCACCAACCTCACCTTCAAGAATTATTGGGGCCGGCCGCGGCCGGTGTTCGTGACACAGTTCGGCGGCGACCTGCAATTCGTGCCGTGGTGGGACCCGCGCGGCGGCTGCCCGCGCAACTGCTCGTTCTTCTCCGGCGAGGGCGCCACCGCGTTCTGGACCTATGCACCGGCGGCGCTGACGCCGCCCGCGTGGCGGCCGCTGGCCTTTGCCGGGGCCACCGTGTTCGGCATCGTCACCAGCGGGCTTCGCATGGCCTTTGGCGGCCATTTCTTCACCGATGTGGCGATCGCGGGCCTGGTGTCGTTCTTCACGGTCTGGCTGTTCTACGCGCTGATCTACCGCTGGGCAGCGACCCGGCTGACTGAAGCCCAGGTCGATGCCGCGCTGACGCGCCTTGCGATGCCCGGCTACCGGTGGATGCAGCGCTGGCGCCGGGGCGGCCGGGCGGAGCCCGGCGGCACGGAAGCCTGATTAAAGGCGTGCCCAGGCTCCGGAAATTTGATATTCGCCCTGCGTAATCACCACCGATTTCGACCGATTGGACCGTCCCATGAGTACGATTCTGAAAAGCCTGCCCACTGGCGAAAAAGTCGGCATCGCGTTCTCGGGGGGGCTCGACACCTCAGCGGCGCTGCTCTGGATGAAGCTGAAAGGCGCCAAGGTCTTCGCCTATACCGCCAATCTCGGCCAGCCCGACGAGGCCGACTACGACGCGATCCCGCGCAAGGCGATGGATTTCGGCGCCGAGAAGGCCCGCCTGGTCGATTGCCGCACCCAGCTGGTCCATGAGGGCATCGCCGCGATCCAGTCCGGCGCGTTCCACATCTCGACCGGCGGCATCACCTATTTCAACACCACGCCGCTCGGCCGCGCGGTGACCGGCACGATGCTGGTCGCGGCGATGCAGGAGGACGGTGTCAACATCTGGGGCGACGGCTCGACCTTCAAGGGCAACGACATCGAGCGCTTCTATCGCTACGGCCTGCTGACTAACCCGAGCCTGCGCATCTACAAGCCCTGGCTCGACCAGCAGTTCATCGACGAGCTCGGCGGCCGCGCCGAGATGTCGGCCTTCATGACCGCGCAAGGCTTCGCCTACAAGATGAGCGCCGAGAAGGCCTATTCGACCGACAGCAATCTGCTCGGCGCGACGCATGAGGCCAAGGATCTCGAGAGCCTTGCGAGCGGCATCACCATCGTCAATCCGATCATGGGCGTGCCGTTCTGGCGCGCCGACTGCGACGTCAAGCCCGAGAAGGTCGTGGTGCGGTTCGAGGAGGGGCAGCCGGTCGCGCTGAACGGCAAGACGTTTGCCGATCCGGTCGCGCTGTTCCTCGAGGCCAATGCGATCGGCGGCCGCCACGGCCTCGGCATGAGCGACCAGATCGAGAATCGCATCATCGAAGCGAAGAGCCGCGGCATCTATGAGGCGCCGGGCATGGCGCTCTTGCACATCGCCTATGAGCGCCTCGTCACCGGCATCCACAACGAGGATACGATCGAGCAGTACCGCATCAGCGGCATGCGGCTCGGCCGCTTGCTCTATCAGGGCCGCTGGTTCGATTCGCAGGCCTTGATGCTGCGCGAGACCGCGCAGCGCTGGGTGGCGCGCGCCGTCACCGGCGAGGTGACGCTCGAGCTGCGCCGCGGCAACGACTACTCGATATCAAACACCGAGAGCCCGAACCTGACCTATGCGCCGGAGCGGCTCAGCATGGAGAAGGTCGAGGACGCCGCCTTCACACCGGCCGACCGCATCGGCCAGCTGACGATGCGCAACCTCGACATTGCTGACACCCGCGCCAAGCTAGGCCTGTACAACAAGGCTGGCCTCATCTCGAGCGGCGAAGGCTCGCAGATCTTCCAGCTCGAGAACGACAAGGACTGAGGCGGCACCCTCTCGCCTTGTCGTCCCGGGCAAGCGAAGCGCGACCCGGGACCCATAACCACCGGCCATGGTTATGAAGCACGCTGGTGCTCCAGCGCGCTTCCACGACTCCTCCCTGTGGTTATGGGTCCCGGCCTTCGCCGGGACGACGTGGGGAGAGAGGCCTGCCTACTTCATCCTGAGCGCATCCAGCAGCGAGCGGAACGCGCGCGCGTAATCGGTGCCGGTCTTGCCGATATCCGGCCCCGCGGAGACCGCAACCGCGGCCTCCGTCACCGCGCCGAGCAGCAGCCGCGCCAGGGGCTCGATCGGCTGCCTGGCGATCACGCCGGCATCCATCGCGGCGGCCAGCGCGCGCGGAAACTTGCCGCCGAAATGCTTGGCGTCGATCTCGCGCCAGCGTTCCCAGCCGAGCACGGCGGGGCCGTCGCGCAAGATGATCTGGCCGGTCGGGCCTTTCGAGCACGCCGCGAAATAGCCCTGCGTGCCCGCCGCCATCGCCGCCAGCGGATCGTTCTCGGCGCGCGAGATGCGGTCGAGATCGGCAACAAGGTCGATCGACACCTGCTCGAACACCGCCTCGAACACCGCCTCCTTGGTCGCGAAGTGATGATAGACCGCGCCCTTGGCGACACGCGCGCCGGCGGCGATGTCGTCCATCGTCGCAGCGGCGAAGCCGCGCTCGCCAAAAATGCGCCGCGCCGCCTTGACGATGGCGGCTCTGGTTTTCTCGCGCCGTTCGGCCTGGGTTGCCATCATCCATCTCTAGCCCGGGTTCCGTAGTCGCGCCAGTTGACTTACCGACTCTTGGTCGATAAATACCGACTATCAGTCGGTAAATGGAGAGTGCTTATGCCTTCGCTCAAGACGTTGCAAGCCTTCGCCGACACGGTCGAGTCCAACGACCATGTCGGCGCGATCAGGAACTTCTACGCGGTCGATGCCCGCACCCAGGAGAATGACGGCGAGTGGCGGGTCGGCCGCGAGGCGCTGGCGGCGCGCGAGGCGGCGGTGCTGGCGGCGGTCGCCGGCGTCAAGACCACGCGGCTCGGGCCGCTCCTGCTCGACGGCGATCATTCGGCGATCTGCTGGCGCTTCGAATTCACCGGCAAGGACGGCAAGGTCCGCAGCATGGAGGAGGTCGCCTGGCAGACCTGGCGCGACGAGGAGCTGGTCGAAGAGCGCTTCTTCTACGATCCGCAGCAGATGGCGCGCTGAAATCGCGCCGGCCCTTGCGGCAATACGCCCCGGCGCGCCTCATTGCGCCGTCATCCGCCGCAACTAGCCTCCGCTCCGATGCGCATGATGCGCGAGAGCGGAGCATCGATCATGATCAAGCAAGTTGCCGGTATGGCCGTCACGCTGGCGTTGTCGGCAGCGCCGGCGTTCGCCCAGACGATCTATCCGATCGATCGCGCCGATATCCTCGTCGGCGCCAAATTCGACTTCAAGGTCGAGCTTCCGGAATTGGTCGATCAAGCAAAGCTCAAGGTCACGCTGAACGGCGCGGACTATGCCGCGGTGTTCGGCCAGGGCGGCACATTCACCGCGCACGAGGCCGGCCGGGAGCAGTCGGCGCTGTTGCTGCGCGATGTCTCGCTCGTCAAGCCTGGGCAGGTCGCCGTCGAAGTCAGTGACGGCACGCAGAGCCGGACCGTGACCTGGACCGTCTACGACACCGGGGCACGCAAGGCCAGGAACGTGATCCTGTTCATCGGCGACGGGATGTCGCCGTCGCATCGCGTCGCCGCGCGAATCCTCTCCAAGGGAATCGCGGAGGGCAAGAGCCGCGGCAAGCTCGCGATCGACGACATGCCGCATATGGCGCTGGTCGCGACCGCCGGCTCGGACTCGATCATCACCGATTCGGCGAATGCCGCGAGCGCCTACGCCACCGGCCACAAGGCCGCGGTCAATGCGTTCGGCGTTTACGCCGATCGCACGCCCGATCCGCTCGACGATCCCAGGGTCGAGACCATCGCGAGCCTCGCCAAGCGCCGGGCGGGCCTCGCGGTCGGCATCGTCACCAACACCGAGGTCGAGGATGCGACCCCGGCGGCGATGGTTGCGCATATCCGCCGCCGCGCCGCCTATGACGCGATCGTCGCGCAATATTTCGACGCGAAGCCCGACGTGCTGATGGGCGGCGGCTCCGCGAACTTCCTGCCGCAATCCGCGTCCGGATCGAAACGCAAGGACGATGTCGACTATCTCGCGCGCTTCCGCGACGCCGGCTATCCGGTCGCGACGACCGCAGGCGAACTCGCCACGCTCGCGGCCAAACCGGACACCCGCCAACTGCTCGGCCTGTTCGCCGCCGGCAACATGGACGGCGCGCTCGACCGCAAGTTCCTGAGGGGCGGCGGCGTCAGGAAATTCCCCGAACAGCCGGACCTGACCGAGCAGGTCCAGGCCGCGCTCACGGTGCTGTCGAAGCACGAGGCCGGTTTCTTCCTGATGGTCGAGTCCGGCCTGATCGACAAATACGCCCATCTGCTCGACATGGAGCGCGCGGTCTACGACACCATCATGCTCGACAATGCGGTGCGGCTGGCAAAGGACTGGGCGAAAGCGCGCAACGACGACACGCTGATCCTGGTCGTGGCCGATCACAACCATCCGAACAGCCTGGTCGGCACCATCAATGACGACATGGCGGCGACACCCAACGTGCCGCTGCGCGAGCGCGTCGGTGTCTACGAGAAAGCCGGGTTCCCGAATTATCCGGCGCCGGACGCCGAAGGTTATCCGTCAAGGGTCGATGTCAGCCGGCGGCTTGCAATCTTCTCCGCCAGCCTGCCGGATCACTACGAGACGTTCCGCCCGAAACTCGACGATCCGAACGAGCCGACCGTGAAGGGCGACCAGCCCGACACGTTCAAGGCCAATGACAAGTACAAGGATGTCCCCGGCGTCGTGCTGCGCTTCGGCAATCTGCCGGCGATGATCGGCGCCAGCGTGCATTCCGGCGAGGACGTCATTCTCACCGCGACGGGCCCGGGCAGCGAGCGCGTCCACGGCTCGATGGACAACACCGAAGTGTTCCGCGTGATGGTCGAGGCGCTGGGACTGGGTGCGGGGAAGTAACGAATGATGAGATTGGGTCGATCAGCATACCCGCTGTACCTCTCCCGCTTGCGGGGGCGACGCTTCTCCAACCTCCCCTTGAAAAGGGGAGGTCGCTTTGCTCGCCAGAGCAAAGCGGGTGGGGATCTGCTCTCTCCGCAGCCACCGTCACCTGCGGCTGACCCCCATCCCGACCTTCCCCCTTTCAGGGGGAAGGAGAACAAACAAAAATGGCCGGGATCGCTCCCGGCCATTTCGTATCGTGATGTCGCGCCGGCTCAGCGCGGCGGCGCGGCCGAGGCGGTGCCGCCGTTGAGCAGCGGGGTGATGCGGCGGACGGTGACGCGCCGGTTGATGCGGCTCGGTCCGTCGGTCTGCTCCTTCGGATATTGAGAGCCATAGCCCTGCGAGGTCAGGTTCTCAGCCGGCACACCGAACTGCTGCGTCAAGAGCTCGGCGGCGGATTGCGCACGGCGGTCCGACAGTGACAGATTGTCGGTGTCGTTGCCGGTCGCATCCGTGTGGCCCTCGATCAGGAACACCTCGCGCGGGTTGCGCTGGATGGCTCGGTTGAGGCCGTCGGCGATCACCTGCAGCCTCGCCGCCTGGTCCGGTGGGATGGTCCACGATCCGGAGTCGAAGTTGATCGTGTTGACGTCGATGCTCGGCATCTGCATGCGGACATTGGGGCTGTAGCGGATCTCGTCCAGCGAGTAGCGCCGTTCGATCCGCTGCACCGGCGGTGCCTCCATGGTCTCGTAGATCACGTCGGGCGACGCGTCCTGCGCGTCGACGATGTAGCGATCGTAGGGAATGTTGACCACGGGCGGCGGGGCGTCGACATAGAAACCACCGACTGCGCGCGGATCGCGATAGCTGTTGTCGATGATGACGACCTCGCGGCCGCCAGTATCCCTGCGGATTCGGCGCAACATCTGGCCGTCGGAGCCGACCACGGTGATGATCTCGCTGCCGTCGGGACGAACCACGACCGTCCGCGTCTCGCCGCCGATCGTCTCGGTGCGGATGTCGCGCGCGCCATAGCGGAAGCGATAGACGTCGTCGCCGCGCACATAGGCCTGGCCGCCGGGATCGCGGATGATGACGCGGTCCGGCTCGGTGTAGATGGTGCGGCCGCCTTCGACCACCTCCTGGCGCTGGCTGTGCAGGTCGGCGATGCTGCCGCCGATGATGGCGCCAGCGACCACGCCGGCACCGACGGCGGCGCCGATCGCGAGCGGCTTGATGTTGTCATGCCGCGGTGGCGGCGGCAGCGGCGCTGCGACGGCAGGCGCGGCGCGGAAGGCGGGCGCAACCGTCGGCGGCGCATATTGCGCGCGGCCGGGCGGCGGCGTTGCGGCGGCCGAGCCGGGGACGACCGACGGTGCCGGCGCGCCCATAGCTGCGCCCTGGGCTGGGGATACGCCGGGCGCGACGCCCGGACGTGCTGCCGGCTGACCCGGAGCCGGGGCCGCGCCGGGCGCGCCCATTGCCGCGCCCGGGGTTGCCGGTGTTCCGGGCGGTGTCGCCGGACGTCCCTGCTGACCTGGCGCCGGTGGCGTCGGCGTCGCGCCGGGTGCCGGAGGCGTTGTTGCGGCAGGCGGGGTGCCTGGACGCGCGGGCTGTGCGCCGGCTGCCGGAGGTGTCGGCGTCGGTGTCGCACCGGGAGCTGTCGCGGCGGGCGGCGTGCCCGGTCGTGCCCCTGCTGCCGGCGGCGTTGTCGTTGCCGAAGGCGCGGGCGTTGAAGTCGCCGCGGGCGGGGTGCCCGGCGGTTGCTTGGCGCCGCCAGGGCGTTCACCGCGTTCGCCACCCGGACGATCGCCGGGGCGGCGTTCGGCCGGCGCCGTTGTCGGAGCTCCTGGCGTTGCGGGCGTCGGAGTCGGCGTTGCCGCCGTGGGCGGGGTGCCGGGACGTGCTGCCGGCGCGGCATTCGGCGTGGCGCCGGGCGCCGGCGTCGGCGGCGTGTGCGCGGGTCCTGCGCCGGGCGGCGGCGTGCCGGGTCGCTGCGGTGCTGCGGCCGGCGGCGGTGGCGTCGGCGTCGGATGTGCGGGGGCGGCCGCCGGCGGTGGCGGGGTCGGCTTCGCAGGCGCTGCTGCGGGCGGCTCCGGCCGTGCCGGTGCCGGCGATGGCTTCGCGGGTGCGGCCGCGGGCGGCGGCGGTGTGGGATGTGCGGGAGCAGCCGACGGCGGAGGTGTCGTCGGGCGCGCCGCAGGCGGCTCGGGCCGTGCGGGAGCCGGCGGCGGTGCCGGATGCGGTGCGGCTGCCGGAGGCGGCGTCGGCTTTGCCGGTGCAGCTGCGGGCGGCTCGGGCCGGGCAGGTACTGGAGGCGGGGTCGGCTTCGCGGGTGCTGCGGCCGGCGGAGCGGGATGCGCGGGTGCCGCGGCGGGAGGTGGCGCCTGCGGATGCGGTGCTGCGGCCGGCGGTGCGGGACGTGCGGGAGCACCCGGCGCACCCGGCGCCGGCCGCGCCTTCGGCTTTCCGTCAGGTCCGGTTTCTTCCTTCTGCTGCGCCTGTGCGACGACAAGAGGCGAAGTTTGGGCGTGCGACGCTGAGGTGGCGAATTGCATCACCGTCAGCGCAGTCGTGGCAAGCAGCACGAGACGAAGCTTTGTCATTGTCTAGGAGTCCCCGGCGGAAAGTCTGGGCAGGAAAGCAAAGTGAGAACCGAACAATTCGGCAGGACGATGAACCGCCAGCCGTTAGGCCGGATTGTGGCGAGCCACGAATCATCGGCGAAGTTTATTTCGACATTATAACGGGTTGCGTGTGTGATTGTTCACCGCGCGTTCAGAAGAAACGCGCCGACACATTTGCGATCGATGTGGAACTTGGGCGCAAGAGCGACTCATCGGCCGGCGAGTCGATCTGTCGCAGGTGGCGGGCCGGACGGTCCAGGCGGTCCGCGCACCGGTGATTCGTCAGGTGTCTTGCCAGGCAACTCGTCCGGTCGCGGCGGCTCGCCGGGTTCGCGCACCGGCTCCGGAATCTCGGGGCGCGGACTGCCGGGCGGAATTCCCGGCGGCGGTTCGCTCGGTGTGCCCGGCGTCGTCGGCGGAATCTCGGGAGGCTCGATCGGCATCATATCGAGGCCCCGCGGCGGTTGCCGATGCCAGATCGCGTCGCGCGCATTGATCGCTCCATCGAAGTTCGAAGCGACAACGGATCGCGCGCCGCGGCGTTCCGATGTTTCACCCGGGCGTGTGGCAGACCGCCTCGATATTGTGGCCGTCGGGATCGAGCACGAATGCGCCGTAATAGTTCGGGTGATAATGCGCGCGAATGCCGGGCGCGCCGTTGTCGCGGCCGCCGGCCGCCATCGCAGCCTTGTAGAAGGCATCGACGGTGGCGCGGTCCTTGGCCGTGATGGCGATATGCACCGGCTTGTTCATCGCGCCTTCGCCGCCGATCCAGAAGTCCGGCTTGCCGTCGGAGCCGAAGCCCGCGGCGGGCGCGTGCCCGGTCACTTCCGCAGGCACTTCCATGATCAGGCCGTAGCCGAGCGGCGCCAGCGCCGTCTGGTAGAACGCCTTCGCGCGTTGATAGTCGGAGACAGAAAAGCCGATATGGTCGATCATCGCGAGCCTCCCTTGTTGTGATGCACTTGCATCCGCGTTCTCGTGTCACCTCCCCTTGCAAAGGGGAGGTCGCTTTGCTCGCGAGAGCAAAGCGGGTGGGAATCTGCTCTCTTCGCAGGCACCGTTCCTGCGGCTGACCCCCATCCCGACCTTCCCCCTTTCAGGGGGAAGGAGAAGACAGGGCTGTCAACTCCGTACCAGCAGCGTGTTGCTGCGCGTCCGGCCCTGCTCGACGTAACCGCGCGCATGCATGTCCGCAATGCAGTCGTCGGTCCATTCGTCCTTCGACAGATGCTCGATCACCACCGCGCGCGGCCACAGTGACTGCGGCGCGTCGCGGAAGAAGCCGATCAGCACGCGGTCCTCGAAACCCTCGACGTCGATCTTGAGCGCGTCGACCTTGCTCACTCCGGCCTCGTCGAGGATGCGTTGCAGCCGCAGCGACGGCACTTTGAACGCCTTGCCCGTCGGCGTGCCGGTGACGATGTGGCTGGCGCCGAGATTGTCGCCGTCGGTCTCGATCATCAGTTCGCCATCGGTCGGGCCGGCAGCCGCCGCAACCAGGCGCACCTGCGGAAAGCCGGAGGCCTGGGTGTTGAACTTGAGCCGCGCATGCGTCACCGGATGCGGCTCGATCGCGATCACCCTGCCACCGGGCCCGACATCGCGCGCCAGCGCCAGCGCATAGGTGCCGACATTGGCGCCGAGATCGACGAAGGTGCCATCCGCGCCGACATGCGCCCGCAGGAAGGCGAGTTCTTCAAGGTTGTAATCGGGATTGAACAGCGCGCCGCGCTCGGTCGCGCTTTGCTGATGATAGAAGCGGAACGATGCGCCCTGATAGGTCACGTCGAGCGGACCCGCGCCGAACAGATTGACCAGTTTCGACAGCCAGGGCCGGAATGCGCCGCGCTTCAATCCTGAGCCATGCGCCAGGCGGATGATGGCGGCCTGCGCCGCATTGGGCGCGAAGGCGCCGAACGGCGCCGGCGATATGTCGTTGCTCGGGATCACGCATGGCCTCGTCAAAAGCGCGGCATGCATAGCCGGTTTTGCCGGCAGCGCCAACGCCCGTTACGCCGCCTTGCCCGCTGCCTGCCGTTGCCGCAGGAAGCGGCCGAGCAGCCTTCGCTTACCCTTGCGCGGGATCAGATCGACGTCGCTGACCAGTTTGGCGCCGCCCTTGCGGCGCTCCAGCACGATCTTGCGGCTATGGAACGCTTCGAGCTCGACGCGGTGGGCGACGCTGACGATGGTCGCCTTCGGCAGTTCCGTCGTCACCGTCTCCATCATCTTGTCCTGGCTCTTCTCGTCGAGCGCGGACGTCGCCTCGTCGAGCACGACGATGTCGGGGGTGTGCAGCAGCAGTCGGGCAAAGGCGAGCCGCTGCTTCTCGCCGCCGGACAGGGTCTGGTCCCACGGCGCGTCCTCCTCGATCTTGTCCTTGAGATGGTCGAGGCCGACCTTGTGCAGGGCACAGCTGATCTCATCGACGCTCCAGTCCTCCGCCGCGCCGGGATAGGCCACCGCGCGCCGCAGCGTGCCCGAGGGGACGTAGGGCTTTTGCGGCAGCATGAACAGGCGGCGGTCCGCGTGCAGGCCGACACTGCCGCCGCCCCACGGCCACAGGCCGGCGATGGCGCGCACCAGCGTGCTCTTGCCGGTGCCGGATTCGCCGGCGACCAATAGCCGCTCCCCCGGTTCGATCACCACTTCGGTCTCGCCGACCACGGCGGTGCCGTCGTCCAGCGTGACGGAAAGGTCGTTGAGGCTCAGCATGGCCTCGCCCTCGGTCTCGCAGCGCTCGATGCGGCCGAAGCCGTCGCCGGTCTCGGCGCGTTCGAGCCCGTCAAGCGACATCATCAGCGAGGCGATGCGCCGTGCGCAGGCGTTCCAGTCGGCGAGCCGCGGATAGTTGTCGACCAGCCAGCCGAACGCGGTCTGCACGATGGTGAAGGCCGAGGCCGCCTGCATCACCTGACCGAGCGACATGCTGCCGTCGAGGAATTTTGGCGCACACAGCAGCAAGGGTACCACCGGCGCAATGAGATTCGACCCCTGCGACACCAGCGTCGTGCGCATGTGTTGCCCGGCGAGCCGTGCCCATTGCCGCAACACGTTCGAGAACGTCTTGTCGATGCCGTCGCGCTCCTCGGTTTCGCCGCCGAGCAGCGCGATGCTTTCGCCATTCTCCCGCACGCGGGTCAGGATGTAGCGGAATTCCGCTTCCGCCTGGTTCTTGTCCTCGGAGATCTGCGCGAAGCTGCGGCCGATCGCCGTGATCGAGCCCGACGCGATCGCCGCATAGATGATGGCGGCAATGACCAGGAAGCCCGGGATGCTGATCGACGAGCCGCCGAGCGTCACCGTCAGCGCGCCGCCGATGGTCCAGAGCACGACGATGAAAGTGACGGCCGAGAGCAGCGCCGACGTCACGCCGGCGACGAAGTCGACCGGAGAATCCGTCGCGATCCGCAGATCCTCCGCGATCCGGTACTCCGGATTCTTGTGATCGCCGTCGACGAGGTTGAGCTGGTAGTAGCGGCCGTTCGTCAGCCAGCGCGAGACGACGGCGTTGGTCAGCCAGGCGCGCCAGCGCCGCTGGATGCCCATGCGGCCGAACACCTGCGCGACCCCCAGCAGCACGCTGCCGATCGCCAGCGGAAAGAAGATGGCCGTCAGGTGGAAGACACTGGCCGCGTCGCGCTTTTCGATCGCATCGAAGATCGCGCGATTCCAGACATTGATGCCGTACTGAACGGCGACATTGGCGACGATCAGCAGCAGCAGGCCGATCGTGAACAGCCACGCCAGCCGGTCGCCGCTCCGGCCCCAATAGCCGCGCGCGCTGATCCAGAACCGCGTCAGCAAATAGTCCTTGCGCGCCTGTTCGGCCTCTTCGGCCGACAATTCGGGATCGGGTTCGACGATTTCCGGCGGCGGCGGTTCGACATCGTCGCCGTTCTCGGCGATCACCTCGACGAATTCCGACTTCTCGTCAGCTTCGCTTGGCGCGGGATCCTTGCGCTCTTGATCGGCCGCCTTTGCGCTCGCTTTCCGGGACGATGAAGTCCTGGCCGACGACGGCCCGTCCGACGATTTGGATCTTGCCTCAGCTTTGCCCATGGCACGATAACGCCAGGCAAATTACCCGGTTCCGCACTGGGACCGGCGGTCAGCTGCGTGTATTGCAACGACGAGTCCCCGCCACAACATCCGCCGCGGCGTATGGCTCCCTGCTTTCGCCGGGACGACGCCTGGGAAGCAACTGTGGACTCTCATTCTCCCCAGCATGCGCGGGTGATGATACCGCGCTGTTTGATATCTTGAATTGCGACTCATCCTCACCGTCGTCCTGGCGAAAGCCAGGACCCATTACCCCGAATGCCAATTGTTGCGCGGCGCTGGAGCCGCGATCCCGTTCCCAATCAACTGCGGTGGTTATGGGTCCTGGCTTTCGCCAGGACGAGAGCGTGCTTGAGATGTGCCGCGCAACTACCTCACCCCGCCGGCGCCTGATCGCGCTTCAGCCGGCGCGAGCGCGTTGCCTTGTGCAGCACGCGCGCGAGCTGCTCGGCCGAATAGGGCTTCTGCAGCAGCTCGAAGCCGCCGCTGCCCTGCTGCGACAGCACCTGGCTGTAACCGGAGGCGAGCACGATCGGCAGATCGAGGCGCTGCCGGCGGATCTCTTCCGCAAGCTCGATGCCGCTCATGCCGGGCATCACGACATCGGTGAACACCAGGTCGAACCGGTCGGCGTCGACGGCGAGCTCCTCCAGTGCGTGGGTGGCGTTGTCCACCAGCACGCAGGTGCAGCCGAGCTGGATCAGCGTGTCCGCGGCAAACTTTCCGACCTCGGCATTGTCCTCGACGATCAGGACCGATGCGCCGGTCCGATCGACCGAGGGCGTGTCGTCGGCGCGCGGCGTTCGCGCGCCATGCCCGCCGACGACGCGCGGCAGATACAGCGTGAATGTCGCACCCTTGCCGACTTCGCTGGTGACGGTCACCTCGCCGCCGGACTGCTTGGCGAAGCCGAACACCTGCGACAGGCCGAGGCCGGTGCCGTGACCGACCTCCTTGGTGGTGTAGAACGGCTCGAAGATGCGGCCGAACAGCTCCTGCGGGATTCCGACGCCGGTGTCAGTCACCGACACCGCGACATCGCCGGGCGAGTTCGGCGCCGTGCTGGTCGCGGACGGCAGTCTGTCCACGGCGCGGACCGCGATCGTGAGCCGGCCGACGCCGTCCATGGCGTCGCGCGCGTTCACCGCCATGTTGATGATGGCGGTCTCGAACTGGCCGGCATCGGCGTTGACGAGACAGGTCTCGTCCGGCACTTGCGCCGTGATCTCGATGCGCACGCCGATCAGGGTTGCGATCATCTCGCTCAGGGTGCGGACATTCTGGCAGGCGTCGAACACCTCGGGCTTGAGGGTCTGCCGGCGCGCGAATGCAAGCAGCTGGTTGGTCAGCTTGGCGGCACGGTTCACGGTGTTGGAGATCGCATCGATGTAGCGCTGCCGCCGCGGCTCCGGCAGGTCCGGCCGCCGTAACATGTCGACCGACGCGCGGATCACGGTGAGCAGGTTGTTGAAGTCGTGCGCGACGCCGCCGGTGAGCTGCCCGAGTGCCTCGAGCCGCTGGCCGTGCCGCAATGCCTCCTCGGCCTCGATGCGCCGGTTGGCCTCCTCCTGCAGGCGCTGGGTTCGCCGGAAGGCGAGCGCGAGCAGGCCGAACAGCAGGGCGGTGGCCGGGATCCCGAAGATCAGGTGCTGGGCCATGGTCGACCTCCAGCGCGACTGGATCGCCGAGGTTTCGAGGCCGGCGCTGACATAGATCGGGTATCCGGCCAGCCGCTGGTAGCGCATGCGCCGCTCGATGCCGTCGGCCGGGGATTGGATCGTCATCGTCCCGGCCTCGGGATTGGCGACGATCTGCCGCCCGAGCGGGCCGTTCGGCTCGAACCGGACATCGTGGTCAACGGCAGGGAAGTGCGCCAGCACGGCGCCGTCGGTCCGGATCAGCGCCAGGAAGCTGCCGGGCTCGCGGCCGATCCTGGCGTAGAAATTCTCGAAATATTCCGGAAGCACGGAGGCCTGGATCACGCCGGCAAAGCTGCCGTCGTCGCCGTTGCGGCGCCGGCCGACGCTGAAGAACCGCGAGCCCAGATAGGGCGGCCGCGGCGTCAGCACCTCGCCGATATAGGTGCCGATGTCGCCCTGGGCATGGATCCGGAAGTAATCCCGGTCCGAGAAGTCGACGTCGGGGGCCGGCTGCACCAGGCTGTTGACGAGGGCACGGCCGTTGGCGTCGAACACCCAGACCGATTTCACCTGGGGGAGCGCCATGGCGACCTGGCGCAGCCGCTGGTGCAGGCTCTTCTCGCGCGCGACGATATCGGCATCGCCCATGCCGCGGACGACCTCGGTGACCTCGGCGAGGCCGCGATCGATGGTCTCGAACACCTTCAGCGCGTGCTCATGGGCGACATCGAGCGTGCGCTGGATCTCCTGGTTGGCGGCCTCGCTGGTCGAGATCCAGGACATTGCGGAGGCAAAAACGAACAGCGCCAGCGGAAGGGCCAGCGCGGCGGCCATCATCCATTGCAACAGTCTCAGCGAATTGCGTTGTGCGGTCTGCACGGGCGCTCCGGCTCCGCGCGGACCATAACGCAAACCGTTGCGCGGGAGGAAGCGAAACGGCGCCGCCGGGCGCGGCGCGGACGCTCATTCGCCATTCCGCGACCTGTCAAGGTTACCGGAGGCCAACCCGGATCGATCAATTCGCAGCCGGCTCGGGTCCGGGGCAGTACGGGCGGCTGCGGCGCGGCGGCATCACGACCTTGTTAGCATCTCGCCGGCAGTCAAGCGGAAAATCGGCCTGGATGGCGCTTCCGGGCGCTGTTTTTAGGAGTTCTAAAACCTCTCACGGGCAAACGCTTGACCCTGTGACTACCTGCTGAAAAACAGGCCGCATGACAGGCGATCCAAACAGCTCCCGGGATGATTTGCAGGACGTCCGGCTCGGACATGCGGATCGCGGTTTTGTCGGAAAGATCATCAGGCTCGATGCGCTCGTGACGGGCTCATCGCTGTCTCCTCAGGAGCTGGAGCAGCGCCTGGTCGAGATGGGATTTGTCGAGGGCGCGCGCGTGGAAATCCTGCATGAAGGCACGATCCGAAAGGACCCGATCGCGGTGCGCGTCGACAACATCACGATCGCGCTGCGCCGGAGCGAAGCCATGGCTGTGATCGTCGAATGACCGCTGCATCCCTGCGCCTGGCGCTGGTCGGCGCGCCGAACACCGGCAAGACGTCGCTGTTCAACAGCCTGACCGGCAGCCGTCAGAAGGTCGCCAACTATCCGGGCGTCACGGTCGAGCGCAAGTCCGGCGGCTTCGTCACGCCGGAGGGCCGCAGCGTGACCGTGCTCGACCTGCCCGGTACCTATTCGTTGCGCGGCCGCAGCCCGGACGAGGAGATCACCCGCGACATCGTGCTCGGCCGCTTCGACGGTGAGGCGGTGCCCGATCTCGTGCTCTGCGTCGCGGACGCCACCAATCTGCGGCTGACCTTGCGGCTGGTGCTCGAGCTGAAGCGCGTCGGCCGGCCGATGATGCTCGTGCTCAACATGATCGATATCGCGAAGCGCCGCGGCGTCACGATCGACATCGACCGGATGTCGCAGGAGCTCGGCCTGCCGATCGTGACCTCGGTCGCGGTCCGCAAGGGCGGCATCGACGAGCTCCTGAAGCGGACCGACGAATTCCTGGCCAAGTCGCATGAGGCGGCGGCCAGCGAATGGACGACGCCGACGATCGCCGACCTCAAGGCGGCGCAGCGCGAGGCGGACCGCATCATCGCGGCGGCGGTGACGCTGCCGACCAAGCCCGACACGCTGACCAACCGAATCGATTCGGTCGTGCTGCATCCGGTCTGGGGTCTCGTGATCCTGGCCGTGATCCTGTTCGTGATGTTCCAGGCGGTGTTCACCTGGGCACAGCCCGCGATGGAATTCCTGTCGGACAGCTTCGCCGCGCTCGGGCAGCTGATCCACAATTTGCTGCCCGAAAGCTGGAGCCTGTTGCAGAGCTTCCTGCAGAACGGCGTGATCTCCGGCGTCGGCAGCGTAATCGTGTTCCTGCCGCAGATCATCATCATCTTCCTGTTCATCCTGCTGCTGGAAGATTTCGGCTACATGGCGCGCGCCGCGTTCCTGATGGACCGCATCATGGGCGGCGCCGGGCTGCATGGCCGCGCCTTCATTCCGCTGTTGTCGAGTTTTGCCTGCGCGATTCCCGGCATCATGGCGACGCGCGTCATCGACAACCGCCGCGACCGCCTGACCACGATCCTGATCGCGCCGCTGATGACCTGCTCGGCGCGCATTCCGGTCTACACGCTGATCATCTCCGCCTTCGTTCCGGCGACCACGCTGTGGGGTTTCGTCAACCTGCAGGGGCTCGTGATGTTCGGCCTCTATGCCGCCGGCATCACCAGCGCGCTGACGGTGTCGGCGATCGCGAAATTCTTCCTGTGGCGCGATCACGCGCCGGCGCCGTTCATGCTGGAATTGCCGGACTACAAGATGCCGCGGCTGAAGAGCATCGCGATCGGCGTGTTCACCCGCGCCAAGATGTTCCTGTACCGGGCCGGCACCACGATCCTCTCGATGATGGTGCTGATCTGGTTCCTGGCCTCGTTCCCGCAGGCGCCGGCCGGTGCCGAGGGGCCGGCGATCAATTACAGCTTTGCGGCGATGATCGGCCATGCGCTCGAGCCGCTGCTGCGGCCGATCGGCTTCAACTGGCAGATCGCGGTGGCGCTGATCCCCGGCATGGCGGCGCGCGAGGTCGCGGTCGCGGCGCTCGGCACGGTCTATTCGATCGAGGGCGGCAAGGAGGCGGCGGACCAGATCGGCCAGGTGCTTGCGCAGAAATGGACGCTGGCGACCGCGCTGTCGCTGCTGGTCTGGTACATCTTCGCCCCGCAATGCGCCTCGACGCTCGCGGTGATCCGCCGCGAGACCGGCGGCGCGAAGTGGATGGTGGTGACGTTCATCTACATGCTCGCGCTGGCCTATGTCGCGAGCTTCCTGACCTTCAACCTCGCGCTGGCGCTCGGCCTGCATTGATCGGCAACACAGTTTCATCATCTCGACTCGAAACTGCGATAGGTGCATGCAGCCAAGCGAAGCAGTAGAGTTGGTCGAGGGCGCATGAAGCGGGCGCCTCCGCGTGTTCCTGCGAGACCATGCAATGTCGACGTACGGCCTGGAGCGGCTATTTTCGCCTCGAAGCATCGCAATCGTCGGCGGCAGCCCGCGTCCGTCGTCGCTCGGCGCGGCGGTGCTCAGGAACATCGAGGCGAGCGGCTTCACCGGCCGCGTCGGCGTCGTCAATCGGAACTATGCCGACGTCGATGGTGCGCCGACCGTTCCCGACCTGAAATCGCTGCCATTCGTTCCGGATCTCGTCGTCATCAGCGCACCGGCGGCGGCGGTTCCCGAAATCGTCGCGGAGGCGGCTTCGGCCGGCGTTGCCGGTGCTGCGATCCTGTCGGCCGGTCTTGGCCATGGCGCGGGCTCGCTCGCGGAGACCGCGGGGCAGACGGCGCGACGGCATGGCATGCGCCTGATCGGGCCGAACTGCCTCGGCGTCATGGTGCCGCGCGCCAAGCTCAATGCGAGCTTCGCCTCGCATCAGCCGTCCGACGGGCACGTTGCTCTGATCTCGCAGTCCGGCGCGGTCGCGTCGGCGATGATCGAATGGGCGGCGGAGCGGCGGCTCGGCTTCTCCGGCATCGCGTCGATCGGCGACCAGCTCGATGTCGACGTCGCCGACCTCCTGGATTATTTCGCGCTCGACGACCACACCAGCGCGATCCTGATCTATCTCGAAGCCGTCAAGGACGCGCGCAAGTTCATGTCGGCGGCGCGCGCCGCGGCGCGGCTGAAGCCGGTCGTCATCGTCAAGTCGGGACGGATGGCGCAGGGCGCCAAGGCCGCCGCGACCCACACCGGCGCGCTGGCCGGCTCCGATGCGGTCTACGACGCCGCATTCCGTCGCGCCGGCATGCTGCGCGTCTACGACCTGCGTCAGCTGTTCGATTGCGCCGAACTGCTTGGCCGCGGCTTCGTTCCGCGCGGCAACCGACTGGCGATCCTGACCAATGGCGGCGGGCTCGGCATCCTCGCGACCGACCGGCTGGCCGAGCTCGGCGGCGTTCCTGCGACACTGACGGCGGAGACCATCGAACGGCTCGACAAGGTGCTGCCGCCGGGCTGGTCCTATGCCAATCCGGTCGACATCGCGGGCGATGCCGATGCCGACCGCTACGTGGTGGCGCTCAGCGCACTGCTCGATGATGCGAACAGCGATGCGGTGCTGGTCGCGAATGTGGAAACCGCGGTTGCGCCGGCCCAAGGAATTGCAGAGGCGGTGGCGCAATGCGTCCGCGACCGCAGGACGAAGCGGAGTGCGGTCGCCGCACTGGTGCTCGCGGCCTGGGTCGGCGCCGACGAGCGCACCGGCGCGATCTTCGAGGCGGCACGGATTCCGCACTTCCCGACCGAGGACGATGCGGTGCGCGCCTTCATGTATCTGGTGCGCTACCGCGAGGCCTCGACCGCGCTCGCCGCAACCCCGCCTGGCGTCGCATCGGTGTTCACGCCGGAGACGGCGGCGGCGCGCCACGTCGTCGTGAACGCGCTGTCGGAAGGGCGCGCCTGGCTCGATCCGGCCGAGATCGTCGCCCTGTTCGCGGCCTATCATATTCCGATCGTGACGACGCTCGTCGCCGACAGTGCCGAGGACGCTGCCGAGAAGGCGGCGCCGCTCTTCGCCGAAGGACATGCGATCGTGGTCCGGGTGTTCTCGCGCGACATCCGGCACGCCTCCGACGTCGGCGGCGTGATCCTCGATCTGCGCACCAAAGACAGCGTCATCGAGGCCGCCCGGACCGTCATGGCGCGGGCACGGAGTGCCCGGCCCGACGCCATCCTGCAGGGCGTGACGATCCAGCCGATGATCGTGCGGCGCGCGGCGCGCGAGCTGATCTTCGGCATCGCCGAAGATCCGACCTTCGGTCCGGTGATCGTGTTCGGCCGCGGCGGCCCCGCGGTCGAAGTGATCAACGACAAGGCGCTGGCGCTGCCGCCGCTCGACATGAATCTCGCCCGCGAGCTGATCGGACGCACCCGCGTCTCGCGGCTGCTCGGCGGCTATGGCGATGTGCCGGCGGTCCCGGCCGATGTGGTGCCGCTCACCCTCGTCAAGCTGGCGCAGATGGCGGCCGACATTCCCGAGGTCGCCGAACTCGACATCAATCCGATGCTGGCAGACGAGAGCGGCGTGCTCGCGCTCGATGCGCGGGTCGCGATCCGCAAACCCACCCGGCTGTTTGCCGGCCACACCCGGCTCGCGGTGCGGCCCTATCCGTCGCAATGGGAAGGCGAGCTTGCGCTGCGCGACGGCTCGCGTGTCACGGTGCGTCCGATGCGGCCGGAAGACGAGCCGATGGTCAGCGAGTTCTTCAAGCGTGTCACCGCCGAAGACCTCAGGCTGCGCTTCTTCCATGCGATGAAGGAATTCTCGCACGCCTTCATCGCACGCCTGACCCAGCTCGACTATGCGCGGGCGATGGCGTTTGTGGCGCTCGATCCGAACACCGGCGAGATGATGGGTGCGGTCCGGCTGCATTCGGACTCGCTGTACGAGAATGCCGAATACGCGATCCTGCTGCAGTCCGATCTCAAGGGCAAAGGCCTCGGCTGGGCGCTGATGCAGCTCCTGATCCACTATGCGCGGTCGGAGGGATTGAAGCGTCTGTCCGGCCAGGTGCTGACCGAGAACACCACGATGATCGGGATGTGCCGCGATCTCGGCTTCACCGTGACGATGGATCCGGACGATCACAGCATCGTCGATGTCGTACTCGACCTCGATCGATCCGGCGTCGATGCGGTCGGCGCCGATATCCTGATCCGGCCCGCTGCGGCTGGCCGCTGATAACAGCGCCAGCCGCGGCTGCAACGGATCAGATCTGGCGTTCGACCAGCTTGAACTTGAGCTCGGCGATCGCTTCGGAGGGGTTGAGGCCCTTCGGACACGCCTTGGCGCAGTTCATGATGGTGTGGCAGCGATAGAGGCGGAACGGATCCTCGAGATTGTCGAGCCGCTCGCCGGTCGCCTCGTCGCGGGAGTCGGTGACCCAGCGGTTTGCCTGCAGTAGCGCGGCGGGGCCGAGGAAGCGCTCGCTGTTCCACCAGTAGCTCGGGCATGAGGTCGAGCAGCAGGCGCACAGGATGCACTCGTAGAGGCCGTCGAGCTTCTCGCGGTCCTCGTGGCTCTGCCTCCACTCCTTCTGCGGCGTCGGCGTCGTGGTCTTCAGCCACGGTTCGATCGAGGCATACTGGGCGTAGAAATTGGTGAGGTCGGGAACGAGGTCCTTCACCACCGGCTGGTGCGGCAGCGGATTGACCTTCACGGCGCCGCCCGCGCCGACGTCGTGCATCGACTTGGTGCAGGCCAGCGTGTTCTGGCCGTCGATGTTCATCGCGCAGGAGCCGCAGACGCCTTCGCGGCAGGAGCGGCGGAAGGTCAGTGTCGGGTCGATGTGGTTCTTGATCCAGATCAGGCCGTCCAGCACCATCGGACCGCAATCATTGGTGTCGACATGATAGGTGTCGACGCTCGGATTTTTGCCGTCGTCCGGGTTCCAGCGATACACCCGAAATTCGCGCGTCTCGGTGGCGCCGGCCGGCTTCGGCCAGGTCTTGCCGCCTGAAATCTTCGAATTCTTCGGAAGTGCGAATTCAACCATGCTTGCTCGCCTTCGTTCTCAGTAGACCCGCGCCTTCGGCGGGATGTACTGCACGTCATTGGTCATCGTGTAGCTGTGCACCGGACGGTACTCGATCGCAGTCTTGCCGGCCGGATCGATCCAGGTCAGCGTGTGCTTCATCCAGTCCTTGTCGTTGCGGTCCGGGAAGTCCTCGCGCGCATGCGCGCCGCGGCTTTCGGTGCGGTTCGCCGCCGAATCCATCGTCACGACCGCCTGCACGATCAGATTGTCGAATTCCAGCGTCTCGACCAGGTCGGAATTCCACACCAGCGAGCGGTCCGACACCGAGATGTCGCCGACGCCGCCATAGACCTTGTGGATCAGGTTCTGGCCTTCCTGCAGCACGTCGCCGGTGCGGAACACCGCGCAATTGTTCTGCATCACATGCTGCATGCTGTCGCGCAGCTTCGCGGTCGGCGTGCCGCCGGAGGCATGGCGGAAGTGATCGAGCCGGCCGAGCGCGAGATCGGCGGAATCCTTCGGCAGCTCCGGCTGCTTGGCGTTCGCGGTCAGCTTGTCGGCAAGGCGCAGCGCCGCGGCGCGGCCGAACACCACGAGGTCGATCAGCGAGTTGGAGCCGAGGCGGTTGGCGCCGTGCACCGAGACGCAGGCCGCTTCGCCGATCGCCATCAGGCCCGGCACCACCGAATTGTCGTCGCCATTGCGCTTGGTCAGCACCTCGGCGTGATAGTTGGTGGCGATGCCGCCCATGTTGTAGTGCACGGTCGGCACGATCGGGATCGGCTCGCGGGTGACGTCGACATTGGCGAAGATCTTGGCCGATTCGGAGATGCCCGGCAGCCGCTCATGCAGCACCTTCGGATCGAGGTGGTCGAGGTGCAGGAAGATGTGGTCCTTCTTCTTGCCGACGCCGCGGCCTTCGCGGATCTCGATCGTCATCGCGCGCGAGACGACGTCGCGCGAAGCGAGGTCCTTGGCCGACGGCGCATAGCGCTCCATGAAGCGCTCGCCCTCGGAGTTGACGAGATAGCCGCCTTCGCCGCGGGCGCCTTCGGTGACGAGGCAGCCCGAGCCGTAGATGCCGGTCGGATGGAACTGGACGAATTCCATGTCCTGCAGCGGCAGGCCGGCGCGCAGCACCATGCCGCCGCCGTCGCCGGTGCAGGTGTGCGCCGATGTGCAGGAGGCGTAGGCGCGACCATAGCCGCCGGTCGCCAGGATCGTGCTCTGGGCGCGGAAGCGGTGCAGTGTGCCGTCGTCGAGCTTGAGCGCGATCACGCCGCGGCAGACGCCCTGGTCGTCCATGATCAGGTCGATGGCGAAGAACTCGATGAAGAACTCGGCCGAGTGGCGCAGCGACTGGCCGTACATCGTGTGCAGCATGGCGTGGCCGGTGCGGTCGGCGGCGGCGCAGGTGCGCTGTGCCTGGCTCTTGCCGAAGTCGATGGTCATGCCGCCGAACGGGCGCTGATAGATCTTGCCGTCCTCGGTGCGCGAGAACGGAACGCCCCAGTGCTCGAGCTCGTAGACCGCGTCGGGCGCGTTGCGCACCATGTATTCGATCGCGTCCTGGTCGCCGAGCCAGTCCGACCCCTTCACGGTGTCGTACATGTGCCAGCGCCAGTCGTCCTGATGCATGTTGCCGAGCGAGGCCGAGATGCCGCCCTGCGCCGCCACCGTGTGCGAGCGGGTCGGGAACACCTTGGTGATGCAGGCGGTGCGCAGCCCGGCTTCCGAACAGCCGACCACGGCGCGCAGGCCGGCGCCGCCGGCACCGACCACGACGACGTCGTAGGTATGGTCCTGGATCGGGTAGGCCTTGCCGTTCGTGGCCGGGCCACCGTTGGTGGCCTTGCCGTTTCCTTCACCGGCCATGGATCAAACTCCCGACGACAATTTGAGGATTGCGTAGATCGAGGCCAATGCGACCGCGACGCAGAAGAAGTTGTTCGCCATCACGCTGGCGATCTTCAGCTTCTCGTTATGGATGTAGTCTTCGATCACGACCTGCATGCCGATCTTCATGTGCCAGGTGCTGGCGATGATGAAGAGCAGCAGGATGATGGCGATCGGGATCGAGCCGAGGATCTGCGCCGCGCCGGCATGGTTGCGGCCGATCAGCGTGATCACCACGACGATCACGGGAACGATCAGCAGCGTCATCGCAACCGCGGTGAGGCGCTGGCGCCAGAAATCGCCCGTGCCGGTGTGCGCGGAGCCGAGGCCGCGGACGCGCTCCAGCGGCGTGCGCATCGAGGAGGGGCCGCTCATCGTCCACCTCCCACGGCGTAGGCAATGATCCAGACCAAAACGGTCAACGCGATGCCGGCGACCAGCGCGCCCCAGGTCAGGGCTTCGCGCTCATTGGCCTTGAAGCCGTAGCCGAGGTCCCAGACGAAATGCCGGATGCCGCTGCAGAGATGGTGCATCAGCGCCCATGTGTAGCCGAACACGATCAGCTTGCCGATCGCGCTGCCGGTGAAGGCCTGGACGTTGGCGTAAGCCGAGGGGCCGGAAGCGGCGGCGATCAGCCACCAGGCCAGCAGCAGCGTGCCGAAATAGAGGGCCAGACCCGTGGCGCGGTGGACGATGGACAGCGCCATCGTCAGCGTCCACCGGTAGGTCTGCAAATGGGGTGAAAGCGGTCGTTCGATCCTGGCGGTCATCGGCGGGCTTTATGTTGTGAGGGACCGCGGCCGGCCCATCGGGGAACGCGGTAGAGGAGTTCTATTTACGGAGTCGGATCACCCCGCGCAACGGCCAAATAGCCTTCGGTCGAACCGAAGTTCATTGTTAGAGTTGCCGAATTCTGGTTGATCCGCAGTGTGGTATACCAGATGCAAGGTCAAGCGAGCCAAGTAGTGAATCAAGATGTTCGCGGATCGATTGGCGCGCTCAGCTGTCCGCAAACGGGGGTCGCAAGGCGTCGATTTTGCCCCAGCGTTCCACCAGATAATCGACAAATGCCCTGATCTTAGGCGATGCGAGACGTGAGGGTTGAAGCATCAGATGCAGCGGCGTCGGCGCCGGCTCGTGGTCGATCAGCAGGCGCTGCAGGCGGCCGTCGGCGAGCTCGGACTGCACCTGCCAGGACGGCGCGCGGACGATGCCGGCGCCCTCCCGCGCCGCGCTGACCAGCGCATCGAGGCTATTCATCCAGAGCCGACCGGATATGCGGATTTTGCGGCCCGTCTTGCTGCCGTCGGCAAAGCGCCACTCCGCGCTGCCGGGCGAATCGGAAAACACCAGGCAGTCATGCCCGGCAAGATCGTCCGGTGTCCGCGGCGCACCGCGCCGGGCCAGATAGTCCGGCGACGCGCACACGATCAGCTGCAGATCGGTGAGCTTGCGCGCCACGAGTTGCGAGTCACGCAAGCGGCCGATGCGTATTGCCAGATGGATGTCCTCGTCGACCATATCGACGGCGCGGTCGACCAGCAGAAGGTCGACGGACAGCGCCGGATAGCGGCGCAGAAACTCGACCAGCAGCGGCGCGATCACGAGCCGACCGATCAGACTCGGCGAGCTGACGCGGATCCGTCCCGATGGCTGATGCGGGTCGCGCGCCAGCGCCGCCTCGATCTCCCTGATCTCGCCGAGGATCGATTTCGCGCGCTCGTAGAGGATGCGCCCGTCGTCGGTCAGCGCGAGCTGGCGGGTGGTACGCAGTAGCAGGCGGGTGCCGAAATGCTCCTCGAGCGCGCTGATCTGCCGGCTCACTGAGGTCAGCGAACTTGGCAGCGCGCGCGCGGCCGCCGACAGGCTGCCGCTCTCGACCGCGCGGACAAAGGCCGCCATCGCCGCAAGCCGGTCCAAGCCTGATCCTTCCGCATTTCGCAAGAGAGCCTGCTCATCTGCAGCAATACCCCCGTCTTTCAGAAGGGTCTAGCCTGACGGCTCCACGATTTGAGGAGCTCGACATGGCCTCAACGTCCATCCGTCCAAATTCGCTCGAGCGGCGCGGATGTGCCGGCCGCGCCGGCGCCGACGATCCGGCCATCCTGCTTGTTTTCTCCTGCGTCGGACTGTTAATCGACGTGCTGACGTTGCCGATGCAGGGCGCGACGTCCTCGATCCCACTCCGCTTTGCCTTGATTGCGGTCGCTGCTCCCGTGGCAGCGTTGGTCGCACTGTGGTTGGCCGACCGCACCGAGGCAGGCGCCTCCTGACGATGCGAAGGACATGATGGCCGGCCTCGATCCCAAGGAATTGCTCGAACTTGCGCTGCTGCTGATTGCGGTCGGGGCGCTGTCCGGCTTTCTCGCCGGCCTGTTCGGCATCGGCGGCGGCGCGATCCTGGTGCCGGTGTTCTACGAATGCTTCCGCCTCGCCGGCGTCCCGCTCGAGGTGCGGATGCCGCTGTGCATCGGCACCTCGCTCGCGATCATCATCCCGACCTCGCTGAGCTCGTTCCGCGCCCATTATCGCCGCGGCGCGGTCGATATCGAGATCCTGAAGCGCTGGTGGCTGCCGATCGTGATCGGCGTCGCCGCCGGCAGCGTCACCGCGCGCTTTGCGCCGGAGCGGCTGTTCAAGATCGTGTTCGTGATGGTGGCGTGGTCGGCGGCCGCGCGATTGTTGCTGGCGCGCGAGACCTGGAAATTCGGCGACGACGTGCCGAAGGGTTTCCTGATGCGCATCTACGGCTTCTTCGTCGGCCTGTTGTCGACGCTGATGGGCATCGGCGGCGGCCTGTTCGCCAATCTGCTGATGACCTTCTACGGCCGGCCGATCCATCAGGCGGTCGCGACCTCGTCGGCGCTCGCGGTGCTGATCTCGATCCCCGGTGCGCTGGGCTATGTCTATGCCGGCTGGCCCGCCGCCGCGCGCTTCCCCGACGTCACCGCGCTGCAATTGCCGTTCGCGCTCGGCTACGTCTCGCTGATCGGTGCGCTGCTGGTGATGCCGACCACGCTCGTCACCGCGCCGCTCGGCGTCAAGGTCGCGCACGCGCTGTCGAAGCGGGCGCTGGAGGTGGCGTTCGGGGCCTATCTCTTCATTGTCGGCGGACGGTTCGTGATCAGCCTCGTCGGAGGGCACTGATCGGCTCGTCCTTCAGCCGTACTTCGCTGTGACCCGTCGGAGGTCTCCGACACCCTCGATCCGATCGGCGTGGGACAGGAATCGCAAGCGTGCTCCGATCATTTCAGGAGCTATTGGCAATTTCAGTTTCTCGCAGTCTGCCATCGCGACCCCTATAATCATCGCGACCTTTTGCCATCGCGATGTCAGGGCCGACATGATGACGTCGTCGAGCGCAGCTTCCGTAGCGCCACGGGGGAGACGCACGTCACTCCACTTCAGTTCGGAGGTCGGGGGAGGCAGTTCTTCGTGAAGCTCCAGCTTCATCAGGTCGCGAAACTGTTCGTAGAGCGGTAGCATCACCTGCCATTCCAGCTCGAGCAGGAGGTCATAAAGCGGGCCATCCAATTCAAGCCGCTCCTGCTTTCCGAGCTCCGCAATCGCGATTCGAGCCTTCTTCATCGCCTCGTGCGCGATGACGAGTTGATCGTTAATCTGGATAGCCTGCTCCCGCTCCATCTACCCCTCACGACGTTCTTGCGGCTTCATCCCTTCGCGTAAATATTCTTATACGTATCCCGCAGAATATTCTTTTGCACCTTGCCCATCGCGTTGCGCGGCAATTCCTCGACGACGAAGACGCGCTTCGGCATCTTGAACTTCGCCAGCCGTCCGTCGAGCGCCTTCAGCACCGCGGCCTCGCTAACATCGGCGCCCTTGGCGCAGACCAGAACGGCGGTGACGCCTTCGCCGAAATCGGCATGCGGCACGCCGATCACGGCTGACTCGATCACGCCGGGCATGGCGTCGATCTCGCTCTCGATCTCCTTCGGATAGACATTGAAGCCGCCCGAGATCACAAGATCCTTGCCGCGGCCGAGGATGTGGACATAGCCCTTGTCGTCGATCTTGCCGAGGTCGCCGGTGATGAAGAAGCCGTCGGCGCGGAATTCGGCCTTGGTCTTCTCCGGCATGCGCCAGTAGCCCTGGAACACGTTCGGGCCCTTGACCTCGATCATGCCGATGGTCTCCCGCGGAAGCTCCTTGCCGGTCTCGGGATCGGTGACCCGCACCGAAACGCCGGGCAGCGCGAAGCCGACCGCGCCGGGCACGCGGCCGCCGTCATAGGGGTTGCTCGTGTTCATGTTGGTCTCGGTCATGCCGTAGCGCTCGAGCACGGCGTGGCCGGTGCGATCAGACCATTCGCGATGGGTGTCGGCGAGCAGCGGCGCCGAGCCCGAGATGAACAGCCGCATGTGCCCGGTGGCGTCCTTGTTCAGGCCGGGATTCTGCAGCAGGCGGGTATAGAAGGTCGGCACGCCCATCATCACGGTGGCGCGCGACATCAGCTTGATGATCACGTTCGGATCGAACTTCGGCAGGAAGATCATCGAGGCGCGCGCGAACAGCGTCACGTTGCTGGCCACGAACAGGCCGTGGGTGTGATAGATCGGCAGCGCGTGGATCAACACATCCTTGTCGGTGAAGCGCCAGTAGTCGACCAGCGAATACGAGTTCGAGGCCAGATTGTCGTGCGACAGCATCGCGCCCTTGGAGCGGCCGGTGGTGCCCGACGTGTAGAGGATTGCGGCGAGATCATTGTTGCCGCGCGGCACCGTGGCGAATTCCTTCGCCGCCTTGTCGGCGGCCTCGGTCAGCGAACCCTTGCCGCTGGCACCGAGCGTCTCGACCTTGGCGCCCACCTTGGCGGCGATCGCCTTGATGCCGTCCTGCTTGGAAGGATCGCAGACCACCAGCGCCGGCTCGGCGTCGGTGATGAAGTATTCGAGCTCGTTCAGCGTATAGGCGGTGTTGAGCGGCAGGTAGACGCCGCCGGCGCGCACGGTGGCGAGATACAGCACGAGGGCCGAAACCGACTTCTCGGTCTGCGCCGCGACGCGGTCACCCGGCTTGACGCCGCGCTCAACCAGCACGTTCGCCATCTGGCCTGCGCGCGCGATCAAATCGCCATAGGAGATGCGGCTGCCGTCGTGTTGCTCGATCGCGAGCCGGTTGGGGTCGTCGAGGCCGTCGAACAGGCGGGAAAACAGATTGGCGTTGGTGGTCGTGTTCATGCAAACATTCCCCGAGGGGCGAAGGGCCGGAAGATTTCGGCTGGATTAGCAAAAACGCCCTTCGGAAAGCAACGGAGACAGTTTGCATGACAAATAATGGGAAACGCGTGGCTTGGGTCACCGGCGGCGGCACCGGAATCGGCGAATCCGGGGCGGAGTTCCTGGCTGCGGACGGCTGGACCGTCGTGGTCTCCGGCCGCCGCAGGGAAGAGCTCGACCGCGTGGTGGCCAACATCACCAAAAAGGGCGGCAAGGCCGAGGCGATCCCGCTCGATGTCAGCAACAAGACCGATGTCAACAAGGCCGCCGAGACGATCGTCGGCAAGCACGGCCGCATCGACCTCCTGGTCAACAGCGCCGGCATCAATGTGCCGAAGCGCAGCTGGGCCGACATGGAACTGGAAGGCTGGGACAAGCTCGTCGAGGTCAACCTCAACGGCGTGCTCTACTGCATGCGCGCGGTGCTGCCGACGATGCGCAAGCAGAAGGACGGCTGCATCATCAACGTCGCCTCCTGGGCCGGCCGCCACGTCTCGAAGATGCCGGGCCCGGCCTACACCACGACCAAACACGCGGTGCTGGCGCTGACCCATTCCTTCAACATGGACGAATGCGTCAACGGCCTGCGCGCCTGCTGCCTGTCCCCGGGTGAGGTCGCGACCCCGATCCTGAAGCAGCGGCCGGTGGTGCCGAGCGAAGCCGAGCAGGCCAAGATGCTGCAGCCCGAGGATTGCGGCCGCACCATCGCTTTCGTCGCCAGCATGCCGGCACGGGTGTGCATGAACGAGATCCTGATCAGCCCGACCCACAACCGCGGCTTCATCCAGACGCCGGCGAACCGGGATTAGATGAGGTCCGTCTTCTCCTTCCCCCTGAAAGGGGGAAGGCCGGGATGGGGGTCAGCCGCAGGCGATGCTGTATGCGAAGAGCGCTGATCCCCACCCGCTTTGCTCTGCGAGCAAAGCGACCTCCCCTTTTCAAGGGGAGGTTGGAGCTCCGTAGCCCGGATGGAGCGAAGCGTAATCCGACGGTCTGCCCGCGGAGAGGCTGGTTCCGGATCTCGCTGCGCTTGATCCGGGCTACAAACGACGGAGTCCCGCGCGACTCACTCGATGATCTCGTTCAGCTCCTTGCCGGTATGCTCCGGCACGAACAGGTACACGCCGATCGCCATCGCGATCATCAGCACGGGGATGCAGAGGAACGCCAGCGCGAACGAGCCGGTGTGCTGCTGGAGCGCGATCGAGACGAACGGGAACAGCACGAAGCCGACGAAATAGGCGATCGCCCAGACCACGCCGTTGGCGGCGCCGCGGATCCGGGTCGGGAAGATCTCCGCGGTCAGCGTCGTGCTCGGCCCCCAGAAGCCGAGAAAGCCGAGACACCAGGCGAGCCCGAACGCCCAGAGCAGCACGCGGTCCTCGGAATAGACCCAGAGCGTCATGAAGATCGCACCCTCGATCAGGGTGATGATGAAAGTGCGGCGGCGGCCGATCTTGTCGATCAGCCAGCCGACCAGGCACAGTCCGAGGAAGCCGCAGAGCCCGTAGAACACGTAGAACAGGCTGTATTCGGCGGTCGACCAGTGCTTCTCGGTCGACAGATACAGCGGCATCCAGGCGCCGACCGTGCCGTAGATGCATGTGCTGGCGCAGGCGACGAACAGCGCGACCAGCGTGGCGGGCAGCACGTCGGGCATGAACACCTGGCGGATGCCGACCGACTTGGCCTTGCCGAACCAGGCGCTGTCCTCGGCGCTGACCGTGCTGCCGCGCGCCAGCGTCTCCGAGATGCGCCGCTTGCGGTCCTGCGCGCGCACCCAATAGGGCGATTCCGGGCAGGTGGAGCGGATATAGATCGCGAGCAGCGCGATCACGCCGGGCACCATGACCGCGATGCGCCAGCCGAAATTCGCGGCGACGAGGCCCGTGATCGCACCGGCGAGCGTGGCGCCGAGGCACCAGGCCGAGCGGGTGATGCTGATGACGCGGCCGCGGAGCCGGGCCGGCCAGGTCTCCGCCACCAGCATCGAGCCGAGCGACCATTCGCCGTTGAGCGCGAAGAACAACAGCGAGCGCGCGATCACGAACACCGCAAAGGTCGGCGACATCGCCGCGACCGGCATCAGAAGCGTGAACAGCGCGATATTGACGGCGAGCAGCGTGCGGCGACCGTAGCGGTCGGCGAGCCATGGCCAGAAGTAAAGCCCCGCGATGCCGATGAACAGCGCGATCTGCATGCCGGAGCGGTACTCCGGCAGGCTCAGCGAAAATTCCTTGATCACCATCGGCGAGATCAGCGCGAAGATCACGCCGTCCATGCCGTCGAAGCCCCAGCCGAGCGCGTTGGCGGTGGCGATGTGCCAATGCGTTTTCGTGATCTCGGTTGTGTCCGCAACCGCGCGGTAGTTGGCGTATTGCAGGTGTTTCTGCTCGAGCGGACCGATGTCGATGCTTGCATCGTTCACCGCAGGTGCGGCGTGGCCGTCAGCCGTGATGCTGCTCATGATGCCTCCCCGCGGCCGCTTTCTGCGAAGCTGTGCCGCAACCTCAAGCTGAACCAATCAGCTAGCTGCGGCAAGCAAATTGCTCGCGGCAGCGCACGCGTCCATTCCGCTGAATGGAATGCATGCCGGGCAGCACGAGGCGTCGCGTGTACGCAGCGCGCGCCGGCCGGTTTCAACAATCACAAAGAATTATTTCCGGAAACCGTCCGGAAAGCCTGCCGTAGCTCAGCCAACGACGACGCACTGATCAACCAGCACGCGCCGTTGTTGCCCCTTCAACGCCGGCGAAGCCTCGCCGGTCGGCCTACTCATCGGGAGATGAAACCATGTCGAAGCGTATTGCCTATCTCACCGCCGCCGCCTTCAGCGCGCTCGCGATCACGGCCACTGTCGTGGCGCCGGTCCGCGCCGAGGAAAAGACCGTGATGGTCGGTGGCGCCGCGATGTTCCCGTCGAAGAACATCGTGCAGAACGCCGTCAACTCGAAGGATCACACCACGCTCGTCGCCGCGGTGAAGGCTGCGGGCCTGGTCGGCACGCTGGAAGGCAAGGGCCCGTTCACGGTGTTCGCGCCGACCAATGCCGCGTTCGGCAAGCTGCCGGCCGGAACCATCGACACCCTCGTCAAGCCCGAGAACAAGGCGACGCTGACCAAGATCCTCACCTACCATGTGGTGCCGGGCAAGCTCGAGGCCTCCGACCTCACCGACGGCAAGAGGCTGAAGACCGCCGAGGGCGAGGAGCTGACCGTCAAGAAGCAGGACGGCAAGGTCTGGATCGTCGATGCCAAGGGCGGCAGCTCGATGGTGACGATTTCCAACGTCAACCAGTCGAACGGCGTCATCCATGTGGTCGATACCGTGCTGATGCCGGCGACGTAACACCTGGCGGCCTGCTTTAGTCCCTCAAAGGACCCGCGACATAGCGAGCCGGCGCCTCGCCCCGGCTCGCATTTTTGTGACCATATGAAGCAGCCTATATCAATCTGATGATGCGCGACCCCGTAACGGACCGCCGGTTCCGGGCGTATAACCCGGTAACGACCACGAGCAGAGATATCCCATGACGAGCCTTGCCGTCAGCGACCACCAGGCAGAGACCGCGGCGCCCGCGAAGGCGATCCAGCCGGTCTGGGTGCGCATGGTGCACTGGATCAACGCCTTCGCGATGATCCTGATGATCATGTCCGGCTGGCAAATCTACAACGCCTCGCCGCTGTTTGGCTTCACCTTCTCGCGGAGCATCACGCTTGGCGGCTGGCTTGGCGGTGCGCTGCTCTGGCATTTCGCCGCGATGTGGCTGTTGATGGTCAATGGCCTGGTCTATCTGGCGCTGGGTTTCGCCACCGGCCGCTTCCGCAAGAAGCTGCTGCCGATCACCCCCGGCGGCGTGATTGCCGACACCAAGGCGGCGCTGACCTTCAAGCTGTCGCATGACGATCTCAGCAAATACAATTCGGTGCAGAAACTGCTCTATGCCGGCATCATCGTGGTCGGCGTCGTCATCGTGCTGTCCGGCCTGTCGATGTGGAAGCCGGTGCAGCTGCACTGGCTGGTGTCGCTGTTCGGCGGCTACGATTTCGCCCGCTATGTTCACTTCACCTGCATGGCGCTGATCGTCGCCTTCCTGGTGATCCATGTCGCGCTCGCGCTGCTGGTGCCGAAGAGCCTGCGCGCCATGATCATCGGACGCTAAAGCGCGATGAGATTGTCATCGCGTTTTAGCTTCTTGTTATTTGAGCATGATCTGTTCGGAAAACCGCTTCGCACTTTTCCGGATCATGCTGTAGGAGGTTTGTCATGGGTCGTCTCCGCAAGCTCCTGATCCCCGGTGTCGACAAGAAGCTGCTCGTGCGCGATGCGGTGAAGGCGATGCCGGAGCTGACGCGCCGTCGCTTCATCACGGCGGGCACCAGCCTCGGCGCGCTGACGCTATTGACCGGCTGCGATGTGGTCGATTCGTCGTCGGCCGAGGAAATGCTGAAACACGTTTCGAAGTTCAAC
Organism: Bradyrhizobium sp. USDA 3315; assembly: GCF_054056795.1. Classification (NCBI taxonomy): domain Bacteria; kingdom Pseudomonadati; phylum Pseudomonadota; class Alphaproteobacteria; order Hyphomicrobiales; family Nitrobacteraceae; genus Bradyrhizobium; species Bradyrhizobium sp. USDA 3315. The sequence continues at coordinate 2,172,568 of NZ_JBSRYP010000001.1, forward strand.
GATGCGGTGCAGGCCTGGATGTTCAATCCGGATGCGCTGGCGCCGACCTTCCCCGAGAGCATGATCACCAAGCCGTTCCCGTTCAACGCCTATTACGATCTCGACGACGCGCCTGAGATCGCAGGCGCTGACTGGAAGCTCGAGGTGCGCGGGCTGGTCGAGAACAAGAAGTCGTGGATGCTCGACGAATTGTACAAGTTGCCGCAGGTCAAGCAGGTGACGCGCCACATCTGCGTCGAGGGCTGGAGCGCGATCGGCAGCTGGACCGGGACGCCCTTGCGCGACTTCCTCAAGCTGGTCGGCGCCGACACCCGTGCCAAATATGTCTGGTTCCAGTGCGCCGACAAGGACGGCTACAACTCGCCGCTCGACATGCGCTCGGCGCTCCATCCGCAGACCCAGATGACGTTCAAATTCGGCGACGAGATCCTGCCGCGCGCCTACGGCTTTCCGATGAAGATCCGGGTCCCGACCAAGCTCGGGTTCAAGAACCCGAAATACGTGCTCTCGATGGAAGTCACCAACGACTACAAGGGCGGCTACTGGGAAGACCAGGGCTACAATTCGTTCAGCGGAAGTTAGCCGTCGTCCCGGCCTAGTGCGCAATTGCGCACGGGAGCCGGGACCCATACCCCGCGGCCGAGGGAATAGGTACGAGGGGAGACGCTTCCTTACATCCCAACCAGCTGTGGTTATGGGTCCCGGCCTTCGCCGGGACGACGCCGGGAGGGGACCTTCCTCTGAAACGCCGACAGCAGCGCGCCGAGCGCAAGCATCGCGGCCGAGACGTTCAACGCAAATGACAGGCTGCCGACCGCGTCGGTGATGGCGCCGACCACGATCGGTCCGAGCGTCTGGCCGATGCCGAAGGCGATGGTCATCGCCGCGATCGCGGTCGGCCATGACTGTGGCGGGTAGTTGAAACGCACGAAGGCGGTGGTCGAGCCGACCACGGCGAAGAAGGCGACGCCGAACACCAGCGCCGAGATCGCCAGCAGCAGCGGCGAATGCCCGAAGATCGGCAGGCTGGCGCCGAGCGCGTTGACGCCGAGGATAATGGTGGTGGCGAGCCCGCCGCGGTCGAGCGCCAGCACCCGTCCCCAGACCCAGGGCGTGACGAATGCGCTGACGCCGATCAGGCTCCAGAACGCGCTCTGTGCAGCCGCGCCGCCGCCGCCGTCGCGGACATAGGCGATCATGAAGGTCATGTAGGCGATGTAGCCGGCGCCGAACAGGAAGTAGGCGGCGAGGTAGATCAGGACCGGCATGACAGCGAATTGGGTCCGCACGATGCCGCCGGCGGCGGCGTTGGCGTGGAGCGGCGCCAGCATCAGCGGCAGGGTCATGATCGCGGAAAGCAGCGTCATCGCCCACCACACGATCCACCACGAGCCGGCGCCAAAACGCTGCAGCACGAAGGGCGCGATCAAGCCCGATGCGAGGATGCCGACGCCTGGCCCGGCATAGAACAGGCTGAGCAGGAAATTCGCGCGTTCGGGTCGCGATTGCGCGATGGTCGCCGCGAGCGCGCCGCCGCCGACAAAGCCGATCGCGGCGGCGAAGCCGACCAGCAGGCGGGCAAAGCTCAGCACCGCGAAATTGCCCGAGAGGGCGCAAAGCGCCAGCGACAGCGCGCAGGCCAGCGTCGACCAGCGCACCGACGCGGCAAGTCCGAAGCGTTCAATCAGGCGCGAGGCGAGCAGCGCGCCGACCAGATAGCCGGCGGCATTGATCGTGTTCATGAAGCCGGCGGCCGAATAGGACCAGGCCAGCTGCTCGCGCATGTCGGGCAGCACCAGCGAATAGGCAAACCGGCCGATGCCGAGACCGACCGTCGGTGCAAGCGACAGAATAAGGATCAGCCGCGCGGGATGCGGGTAGGACGGGGCGGGGGCTCTCACAATTCACTCCGGCAATGCGGCCATTGTGACAGGCCGCATCGGCGCTGCCCAGCGCCGATGCCTGCAACACTGTCTTGCGTATCAGGCAATCAGGCGATGAGGACCAGCGCGACGCCGATCACGGTCAGCAGGGTTCCGGCGACAATCCGCGCCGTGATCTCGACATGCTTGAGCATCATCGCGCTCATCACCACGGTGACCAGCGGATAGATCGCGGCGAGCGGCGCCACCAGCGTGATCGGGCCGTTGCGGACCGCGGCGAACAGGCTGAGCGCACTGAGTCCGTTGCTGATCCCGGTCAGCGCGAACCAGAAGCGACCCTCGCGCGGCGCCTGCACCATGAAGCTGCCCTTGCGGACCCGTTGCACGGTCAGCACCACCAGCGAGGACATGACGTAGCCGACCAGGCAGGCCCATAGTGGGCTCGGCCAGATCGCAAGGCCGAGCTTGGCGATCGGCGGCACGATGCCGCGCACCAGCGCGCTCGCGAGCGGCAGCAGCAGGGCCCAGCTGCGCCAATGGCCGAGGTCGCGCGGCCTCGTCACGGTGATGATGGCGGCGCCCGCGACCGCGACGACGAGGCCGATGAGCTGCTGCGGCAGCAAGGGCTCGTGCAGCAGCACCACGGCGGCGGCGACCGCAAACAGCGGTGCCAGATTGCCCAGCGTCGAGGTGATGACCGGCCCGAGCGCCCGGTTCGACGCAAAGGTCAGGAGCGTCAGCGAGGCCGGGAAGAACAGCCCGATCGCCATGAAGATCGGCAGGGCGCGCCAGACCACCGGCTCGCCATGCAGGATCAGTGGCGACAGCACCAGGAACAGCAGGGTGAAAGAGGGCACGCTGATCGCGGCGCCCGACAGCGGCTCGACGGTGCGCAGGCCAAGCTGCGCCAGCACCACCCCGGCGCCGAGGAAAATCGCCGAGGCGAAGGCGTAGACGATGGCTGCGGTCATGAGGTCCGTCTTGTTGGCTTCTAGAGGCGCGGGTTGCCCGTTGGGACCATTCTGGGCCGATCCGAGGTGCCTTGCCAATCCGGCTCCGGCGTTTTAGCACTCCGGCCGGATTTCCCCCGCTCGTCATGCCCGGGCTCGACCCGGGCATCCATCCATCTTCAGAGAGACCTTTCGAAGCGGGATGGATTGCCGGGTCATCTGTGCGAGGACACGCTTCGCGCTCTTGCCCGGCAAAGACAACAACGATTAGCTCGAGGTAACACCATGGCGACCCATAAACTGCTGCTTCTCCCCGGCGACGGCATCGGCCCCGAAGTGATGGCCGAGGTGCAGCGCCTGATCGACTGGCTGAATGCGCAGGGCATCGCGAAGTTCGAGACCGAGCAGGGCCTGGTCGGCGGTTCCGCCTATGACGCCCACAAGGTGTCGATCTCCGAGGGCGACATGGCCAAGGCGACGGCGGCGGACGCCGTGATCTTCGGCGCGGTCGGCGGCCCGAAGTGGGACAGCGTGCCCTATGAGGTGCGTCCCGAGGCCGGCCTGCTGCGGCTGCGCAAGGATCTCGGCCTGTTCGCCAATCTGCGCCCGGCGGTGTGCTACCCGGCGCTCGCCGAGGCCTCGAGCCTGAAGCGCGACGTGGTCGAGGGGCTCGACATCATGATCGTCCGCGAGCTCACCGGCGGCGTCTATTTCGGCGAACCGAAGACCATCACCGATCTCGGCAACGGCCAGAAGCGCGCGGTCGACACCCAAGTCTACGACACCTACGAGATCGAGCGCATCGGCCGCGTCGCCTTCGACCTGGCGCGCAAGCGCCGCAACAAGGTGACGTCGATGGAGAAGCGCAATGTCATGAAGTCGGGCGTGCTCTGGAACGAGGTCATGACCCAGGTCCATGCGCGCGAATACAAGGACGTCACGCTCGAGCACCAGCTCGCCGATTCCGGCGGTATGAACCTCGTCAAGGCGCCGAAGCAGTTCGACGTCATCGTGACCGACAATCTGTTCGGCGACATGCTGTCGGACATCGCGGCGATGCTGACCGGCTCGCTCGGCATGCTGCCGTCGGCCTCGCTCGGCGAAGTCGACTCGAAGACGAAGAAGCGGCGCTCGCTGTTCGAGCCGGTGCACGGCTCGGCGCCCGATATCGCAGGCCGAGGCCTCGCCAATCCGATCGCGATGATCTCGTCGTTCGGCATGGCGCTGCGCTATTCCTTCGACATGGGCGAGCTCGCCGACAAGGTCGATGCCGCGATCGCGGCCGTGCTCGCCAGCGGCCTGCGCACCGCCGACATCAAGTCGGAAGGCACCACGCCGGCCAGCACGAGCCAGATGGGCGAGGCGATCCTGAAGGAATTGCAGAAGCTGCACGCGTGACAGCACCAAAAATGAAAATGCCCGGCCGGAGCCGGGCATTTTCGTATCGGCTGCTCACCGAAATTCTCAGTACAGCGGGAAATTCCGCGGATAGCCGCCGAGATCGGCCGGCGGGCTGAGCGGCTGGCGATCGATCGGGCGGTTGTTGTTCTCGCGCGCGAACGAGGGATAGCCGATATCCGGCGGATAGGCGTAGTCGTTGAACTTGCGGTCGCCGGGCAGCACTTCGGTGCCGGCGTCGAGCCACGAGCGCGTGGTGACGTAAACGCGGGTGCGCGGACCCTGCTGATAGACCCGGTTCGGACCTTGCGCGCCGTAATAGCGGCGGCCGTCGCGGTCATACTGCTCCTGCTGCTTGCGCTTGGCCGGGCTCTGCGCGCTGGCCGCGGTCATGCCGAACGCGGTTGCGGTGACGGCAGCCGCGGCAAGCAACACCACGAGCTTGTTCGCGGCAGGGAATTTCAAGGTCATCGCATCCTCGTCATTACGGCCCCATCGGGGCTGGCGCGTCCGCCAAAATCACTCGGAACACATTGTAGCCATGGTGGGGAGGCCGTCACTAGGTCAATTGCGCCACACCGGCCGAGATAATGCGTGTCCAAGCGCAAAAGTTTCATGAAAACCAGTGCCTTGCCACGGTCTCGCCATCAAAGCGCGCCGCGCAGGCGCGGGTTCTCGCTGCCCATGACCCAGTCGGCCGACAGGGCGGGCGCGCCGGAGGTAACGCAGTCGGTGCGCTTGAGCTCGGCATGTGCGAACAAGGCGGCGAGCCGCGGATCGTTGCCCGCGGCCAGCAGGGTCAGGCGGTTCAGCATGCAGACGATCGCGGCGCGCCGCGCCGGCAGGCTGGTGCCCTGGCAGGTCCAGCCAGAGATCCGGAGGTCAGGCGCGTCGGCCTGCTTGAGGAAGCCGAGGCAGGCACGGTCGCCGTCCTGCCGCGCCGGGCGCAGCAAGGTGACGCTGCCGAACTTGCTGTCGACGATGCCGGCCGCCTCGAGCTCGCGGACGCCATCCGGGTCGAACCGCCCGGCAATCTCGGTGACCGCAGGCCCCATGGCCTCGCCGCCGGGGCGGTAGATTTCCAGCTCGGCGACCGCTGCACCGTTGGCATCGGCCCAGCGGACGACGTCCTTGCGGCCGCCCTCGGGGTGCCGGAAGATCTCGTAAGTCTCTGTTTTATCTCGCAGATCGATCCGGCTCACGGCAAAGGCCGGCGCCGTGCGGCCGGCCGGGCTCCAGCCTGCGGCGGCAGGGGCCGCCATCGCCGTTGCGTCGGGCAGTTGCTTCCATAGATAGTTGCCGAGGACGACGAACAGCGCGAGCACGGCGACATAGGCGAACAGCCGGGAGAGCGTGGCGTACACCTCGTCGACGAAGCTCGTCAGTGCTGACGGATTTCTCGTATGATGGGGCGCGGCCGGATCGGCCCGAAATAAACGCATCAAAACGCTCAAAAGCTACGCAACGTTGTCTTGACGGGGTTTCTCGCATAGAAGCGCTGCCTCTTCCCTTTCCGCAGCTTGCGGGGGAACGGGCATTTTTCGGCGGAGAGTGAACGATGGGTTACAAAGTCGCGGTGGTCGGAGCGACCGGCAATGTCGGGCGCGAAATGCTCAACATTCTCGACGAGCGCAAATTCCCCGCCGACGAGGTCGTCGTGCTGGCCTCGCGCCGCAGCGTCGGCATCGAGGTCTCCTATGGCGACCGCACGCTGAAGGTGAAGGCGCTCGAGCACTATGACTTCTCCGACATCGACATCTGCCTGATGTCGGCCGGCGGTTCGGTCTCCAAGGAATGGTCGCCCAAGATCGGCGCCGCCGGCGCGGTCGTGATCGACAACTCCTCGGCCTGGCGCATGGACCCCGACGTGCCGCTGATCGTGCCCGAGGTCAACGCGGATGCGACCGCCGGCTTCACCAAGAAGAACATCATCGCCAACCCGAACTGCTCGACCGCGCAGCTCGTGGTCGCGCTGAAGCCGCTGCACGACAAGGCGACGATTACGCGCGTCGTGGTCTCGACCTATCAATCGGTGTCGGGCGCCGGCAAGGACGCGATGGACGAATTGTTCTCGCAGACCAAGGCCGTCTACACCAATGACGAGCTGGTCAATAAGAAGTTTCCGAAGCGCATCGCCTTCAACGTCATTCCTCAGATCGACGTCTTCATGGAAGACGGCTACACCAAGGAAGAGTGGAAGATGATGGCGGAGACCAAGAAGATCCTCGATCCGAAGATCAAGCTCGCCGCCACCTGCGTACGCGTGCCGGTCTTCGTCGGTCACTCCGAAGCCGTCAACGTCGAGTTCGCCAATCCGATCACGCCGGACGAGGCGCGCGACATCCTGCGCCGCGCGCCGGGCTGCCTCGTGATCGACAAGCACGAGCCGGGCGGCTACGTCACGCCCTATGAGGCGGCCGGCGAGGACGCGACCTATATCAGCCGCATCCGCGAGGACGCGACAGTGGAGAACGGCCTGTCGTTCTGGTGCGTGTCGGACAACCTGCGCAAGGGCGCGGCGCTCAATGCCGTGCAGATCGCCGAAGTCCTGATCAACCGCAAGCTGATCACCGCCAAGCAGAAGGCGGCATAAAAGCTGCCGCGGGAATACGGCGTCAGGAAGCGCGTGGCATGGCGGAAGCGGAACAACCGGGGACCTATCGGCCCAATCCGACGCTGAAGCGGGTTGAACGTCGTTTCGAGAACCTGCTGTTCAACAGCCGCTGGCTGATGGCGCCGTTCTATTTCGGCCTCGTCATCAGCCTCGCGGCGTTGCTGTTCAAGTTCTGCATGGAGCTGTGGCACTTCATCCTGCATGTGCCGGATGCCAAGGAATCCGACATCATTCTCGGCGTGCTGGCGCTGATCGACATCTCGCTGACCGGCAATCTGATCCTGATCGTGGTGTTCTCGGGCTACGAGAACTTCGTCTCGAAGATCGATCCGGAAGGGCATCCGGATTGGCCGGACTGGATGACCAAGGTCGATTTCGGCGGCCTGAAGCAAAAACTGCTGGCGTCGATCGTCGCGATCTCGGCGATTCAGGTGCTGAAGGCGTTCATGAACCTCGATACCGCGTTCGACCCCAGCAAGCTCGCCTGGCTGGTCGGCGTGCACCTGGTATTCGTGGTGTCGTCCTTCATGCTCGCGATCTCCGACCGCTGGGGCAGCGGCCATCACGGCGACGAGTAGATTCTACTCGCCCGATTTCAGCTCGTCGCGGACGCTGATGAATTCCTTCGCGACCCGGTCGAGCACGAACAGCGAGCCCTCGGCGACGCCGAAATAGGCACCGTGCAGCTGCATCTCGCCGCTCTCGACGCGTTCGCGCACGAACGGGAAGGTCATCAGGTTCTCCAGCGAGCGGAACACCGCGGCCTTCTCGATGCGGACGACGAAATCCTGCATGGTCTCATGCTCGCGTTGCTCGACGATTTCGCCGGGCTTTATGAACATCTGCATCCATTTGCCGATGAAGTCGCCGGGCGTGAGCGGCTTGATCTTGTCGACGAAGGCGCGGATGCCGCCGCACTGCGCGTGGCCCAGCACCACGATGTTCTTCACCTTCAAAACGGTCACGGCATATTCCAGCGCGGCCGAGACGCCGTGGGCGTTGCTGTCGGGCTGATAGACCGGAACCAGATTGGCGATGTTGCGGACCACGAACAACTCGCCGGGGCCGGCGTCGAAGATCACCTCCGGCGAGACGCGGGAGTCGCAGCAGCCGATCACCATGGTCTCAGGAAACTGGCCGCGCTCCGAGAGGTCCTGGTAGCGCGACTGCTCGGTCGGCAGCCGCTGGGTCGCGAACGTCCGGTAGCCGTCGATCAACTGCTTCGGAAAGAATTTCATGGCCTCTGGCTAACCACATGCGGGTAACGGGAACAAGACTTTCGGCGTGTGGCCTGAGATGATACGGCAGCGTTGAAGAATGGTTCCCGCCCGATGCCTAAACAATGGCCACCGGCGGAGCCCGAGCCCCCAGGAGAATGTCGATGACCCGTCCGCGCCGCAGCTTGTTGTTCATGCCGGGATCGAATGCACGGGCGCTGGAAAAGGCCCGGACGCTGCCGGCGGACGGCATTATCCTCGACTTGGAGGATTCCGTTGCCCCCGACGCCAAGGCCACAGCCCGGGAGCAGATCGCCACGGCGGTCGCGGCCAAGGGCTTTGGCAAGCGCGAGGTGCTGATCCGCATCAACGCGCTCGACACGCCCTGGTGGGTCGACGACATCGGCATGGCCGGCAAGTCGCAGCCGGACGGGATCCTGGTTCCCAAGATCTCGACCGTCGACGATCTCAACGCCGTCGCCGATCGCCTCAGCGACATCAGTGCGCCTGCCTCGATCCGGGTCTGGGCGATGATCGAAACCGCGCGCGCGGTGCTCGACGCCGACAAGCTGGCCGCGGCATCGAAGGATTCCGAAACCCGGCTCGCCGGCTTCGTGTTCGGGCCGAACGACATTGCCCGCGAAACCCGGATCCGGATGAAGCCGGGCCGCGCGGCGATGATTCCGATGATCACGCATTGCATCCTGGCGACCCGCGCGCACGGGCTCGAGATCCTCGACGGGCCCTATAGCGACATCAGCAATGTCGACGGCTTCGCGGAGGAATGCGCGCAGGGCCGCGATCTCGGCTTCGACGGCAAGACGCTGATCCATCCGAGCCACATCGATGCCTGCAACGCGATCTTCACGCCGCCGGAGGCCGAGGTCGCCGAGGCGCGCAAGATCATTGCCGCCTTCGAGAAGCCGGAGAACGCCTCGCGCGGCGCGATCCAGCTCGACGGCCGCATGGTCGAGCGCCTGCACGCCGAGATGGCCAGGCGCACGATCGCGATCGCCGATGCGATCGCCGCGATGGGGCATTAATTCCACCTTCCCCTGGAGGGGGAGGGTCGGATCGCGTTGAGCGTAGCGAAATGCGAGCCGGGGTGCGGTAATCTCTCAACACGAGCAGATTATGCGTGGAGAGACTGTCACCCCACCCCGCCGCTCATTTCATTCGCGTCGACCCTCCCCCTCCAGGGGAGGGTGATTATCGCGCCCCAAACCTCTCCGCTGCCCACGCGTAGAGGCTGCCCGGGATCGGCGCCTCCTTGCCGCGTCCTTTCGGCGAGATGTGCAGGCCGATGATCGCGGGATCGTTCAGGTAGCGCGAAAAATCCGACGGCTCGAAGAACAGCTTCGGCTCGGCATGCACGGCGTAGAATGATCGCTTCGGCAGCGCGTGCTGCAACTCGCCCGCGCGGCGCGCCAGCGCGGTGAGGGCCGCCGGGCCGTAGATCGCGACACGGATGTCGGCGAGGCGGTTGGATTTGCCGCGCAGCCGGCGCATCGCAAAGGTCAGGCGGTGGCGCAGCGCCAGCCAGTCCGGGATCAGCTCGTCCTGCTGCATCAGCGCATCGAAGGCGCGCACGATCGGATCGTCGGGCGGCAGATACAGCACGGAGTTGCCGAGCTGCCGCGGCCGCTCCCAGGCAAAATAGGGCTTTGCCGGATCGAGCTCGACGCCCTTCAGCAGCAGCACGTCGGCGTCGAGCCAGAGACCGGCGCGCCGCGCCATCAGCCGCATGCGGAAGAAGTCGCTGAACTGCAGCATGGTCCAGTCGCGCCACGAGCCGTCGGGCTCCGCCGGGCGCAGCTTCTCCGCGAACGAATGCGGCAGCACGGCTTCGGCTTCGGCATTGCCGATACCGTCGGGCAGGCCGGGAATCGGATCGAAACTGTAGACGGTGACCTTGTGCCCCGCCGCCGCCTGCGAGCGCAGGCAGGTCTGGCGCAGCGCGTCCATCGAGCCGTGCCAGAAGGTGACGATATCAGGCAGCATGCGCGTCAGCTATCAGCGGGTTTGCGGCGAGCGAATTCGGCAAAGAAAAGCCCCGGCGCCTGACGGCACCGGGGCACGATGATGGGCTGAGCCTCAAGCCCAGGCGCGTTCCCTAAGCTTGGTCTCGTAGCTGTCGATCGACGATTTCTTTTCCATCGTCAGGCCGATGTCGTCGAGGCCGTTGATCAGGCAGTGCTTGCGGAACGGGTCGATCTCGAACTTGACCTTACCGCCGTCGGGACCGCGGATCTCCTGGTTGGGGAGGTCGATGGTCAGCGTCGCATTGGCGCCGCGCTCGGCGTCGTCGAACAGCTTGTCGAGGTCCTCCTGCGACACGCGGATCGGCAGGATGCCGTTCTTGAAGCAGTTGTTGTAGAAGATGTCGCCAAACGAGGTCGAGATCACGCAGCGGATGCCGAAGTCGAGCAGTGCCCAGGGCGCGTGCTCGCGGCTCGAGCCGCAGCCGAAATTGTCGCCGGCGACCAGCACCTTCGCGTTGCGATAGGCGGGCTGGTTGAGGACGAAATCCGGGTTCTCGCTGCCGTCATCCTTGTAGCGCTGCTCGGAGAAAAGCCCCTTGCCAAGGCCGGTGCGCTTGATGGTCTTGAGGTACTGCTTCGGAATGATCATGTCGGTGTCGACATTGATGATCTTCAGCGGCGCCGCGACGCCTTCCAGCGTGGTGAACTTGTCCATCGGTGCTCTTCCCGGGCAAAAAATAGCGGATATCTGCCGGATGTTTATCGCGAATGTGACAGCGGTAAAAGGGCCATTTCTGCAGGGCTAGCCCGCATCGGCCTCAATCGCCTCCATATCGGCGTCGGAGAGGCCGAAATGGTGCCCGATCTCATGGATCAGCACGTGGCGAACGATGTGGCCGAGGGTCTCGTCGTGCTCCGCCCAGTAATCCAGGATCGGCCGGCGGTACAGCCAGACCAGGTTGGGCAGCCGGGCCACGTCGCTATGGCTCTGCTGCGGCAGGCCGATGCCCTGAAACAGGCCGAGCAGGTCGAACTCGCTCTCGGCCTGCATCTCGTCGAGCACCTCGTCGGTCGGAAAGTCGTCGACGCGGATGATCAGGCCCTCGCAGAGGGCCCGGAACGTCTTGGGCAGGCGCTCGAAAACCTCGTGCGCCATGGCCTCCATCTCGGCCAGCGAGGGGGCTTTTTCTGTGGTCCACATGACACTCCTTTAGCGCGAGTGCTATCTGCGGCGCCAGCGCAGTTGACCTTGGCGGCGCAATGGGAGACCGTGCCGCCCACGAATGGGGCTCAAGAATCGAGCTTGGGTGGGCGTAATGAAACGGATCGTGGCGACAGCGCTGTTGGCTGTAGCAGTCGGGCTCTCGCTCCCGGCGACAAAGGCGCAGGCACAGAGCGCGGCGGCTGAGGCGCGCGTCGGCGAGGCGGCACCGGTCGCGCGCACGCGCGTCGTCGAGCGCCGCCGGCTGAAGCGCGTGCCGATCTACCGGTCCCGGCCCGATCATTGGGAACCCGATGTCATCCCGCGCTACAACCCCGGTCCGAACGCCGTGCGCGACTGCACCGCGACCTATGTGCAGGAGCACCGGCCGAGCGGTACCGTGATCACGCCGCGCATGAACTGCTTCTGGCGGCCGGGCTAGTTACGCGTATGTCGGCGCGTTGCGCCGATCATCGCAACAGCCGCGATCAAACCTGTCGCCCATAAACCGCCGCCGCCATCAGCATCCGCGTGCGATGGCTTGCGGTGCCGATGTCGTCGCCCGGTCCTTGGCGGCGAGCGCGACATCGCCGAGCATGATGGAACAGCTGAGCGCCGCGAGGGCTGTTTGAAACATCGATCTGCGTGGGCTTGTTCGTGTCACGGCAATCTCCTGCAACAAACGGAAGGCGAGATACGACCATCGTCTATGTCGTTTGCGCACCAACGCGAAAAATCATCGCGCAGTGCCGGAACCTGATCGCGCCGGCGGCATTCATGTTCGTGGCGCAGTCATTCACTTCCCATTCACGTCGTCCGCATTCTGCTAGCGATCTGCGTCGCGGCAACGGCGTCGATTCGAAAGCCCAGGCGTTTCCAGCGGAGCCTGTCCCGCACGTGATGCGGGATGGACACCGGTTCGCGTGAGGAAAACGCGTCAAGCAGAAGTTCGAGTCGTCGTTGCAAGACGTGACTTCAAGGGATCAAGGAGACAATTCATGAAGGCGATGAAGGTTCTGGGGCTCGCGGCTGTCGGTGCCGTGTTGGTGTTGGCGGCGCCGGCCGAGCGTGCAAGCGCGATGTCGCTCGCCACGCCGGGCACAGCCGCCACGGTTCAGGACAACGCGAACCAGGCGACCACGCAGGTACGCTGGGGTGGGCGCGGGTGGCATCGTGGCTGGCATCGCGGACATCACCGCGGCTGGGGGCATCGTCGCCACTGGCGCCGTTGATCGCGCGGCGTATTAGCGCAGTTGAGACACAGGCCCGTGAGCAGCGGGCCTGTTGTCGTTCTCAGCCATCAAACCGGCAGATTCGCCCACGCGAGATGATATCCATCGCAATCTGCAGGAGTTGATCATGATGAGATGGATCGGTCTCGCGGCTGTCGCTTGTACATTCGCGTTGACGGCGCCGGCATCGGCAACCGCCGCGGCATCAGCCAAGCCGCAGGCCGCGGCACCGCAGCGGCAAGCAGGCAAGGCAACGGATATCAGCGCGCAGCGCCATCATCATTACCATCGTCGCCACTATCACTACGGCTACCGTCCTTATTACCGGCCGTACTACCGGCCCTATTCCTATTATCGGCCGTACGGCTCCTATTATTACGGGCGGCCCTATTACTATCGGCCGTACCCCTATGCTGCGCCGGCGCCATTCACCTTCGGCTTCGGGTTCGGCCCGTTCTGGTGATGCACGCAGTCGCGCCGTGCGCGACATCAGCCGTGCAACAAGAGAGCAGCTCCGATCGGAGCTGCTCCATCCGTCTCAGGGCGCGAAGCCCTTCGCCAGCAGCACAATGCCCTGCGCACCCGCCTTGCGATCCCTGGAGATCTCGACATATTCGGGCGACTCCGACCAGGCACGGAATGCGGCTTCGTCAGGGAATGACATCAGCACCAGCTTGTCGCGATCCCAGCTGCCCTCGATCACCGCGGGCTGTTCGTCGGCCGACAGCAGGCGTCCGTTGAACTTCCTGAATACGTCGAAGAAGCGCGCCTGATACTGATCATAGGCGGCGCGATCGGTCATCTTGAGTTGCACGATCACATAGACAGTCACTGACGTTTCTCCCGGACGTTTCGCCGCAGCGTTTTGCGCGTTCATGGCGCATTCACTCAGCGATTTCTAGCGTCATGCCGGGAGCGACTGCAATGAACGCAATGAAACCGGCTGCCATGCAGCTTGGTGCTCGTTGCCGTTGTCAGGGAGGTTCAGAGATGAGGGAGAGCTATTTGCGGCGCGGATTGGTGCGCCGTCTCGGCGTTGCGGCGGCCGCTGTCTTCGCATTGTCGGTTGCTTCGCAGCAGCGCGCCGAAGCGCTGTCGCTGGCGAGCCCGGCCGCCGCGCCCGCGGCAAGGTCTGCGGCCGATGCCATGACGACCCAGGTCCGGCACGGCGGTGGCGGCCACGGCGGCGGAGGTTTTCATGGTGGCGGCTTCCGCGCCGCGCCGGCGTTCCATGGCGGCTATCGCCATGGCGGCTTCCATCGCCATTATGGCGGTTATCACCGCTTCTATGGCGGCGGTTACCGCTACGGCTATCGGCTCTATTATCGCCGGCACTTCCATCACCGGCGCTTCTTCTACGGATCGTCCTACTATTACCCGGCCTACTATCATCACCGCCGTTGCCGGGTGGTCTGGACCTATTACGGACCGCGCCGGATCTGCCGGCCGTGGTGGCACCACCGCCACTACTGGCGGCCGTACCGGGTCTATTGGTAAAGTCTGAAATGACAGCGGGCGCCCCACGGCGCCCGTCTTGTTGAGTCACTCTCTTTGTGCGCCAAAGCGTGTTCGAGCGAAGTGGATGCCGGTTGGCGTGAAGAAACCGCGTCAAGAAAGAAACGCTAATCCCAGTTCTTCAGCTTCCAGGACTTTATCTTCCACGGCGTCAGGTTTTCCATCCGCCATTGCGTCCAGCGCTCCGGCGGCCAGTGGCTGAGGCGCGAGGTTTCCTTCACCTCGGGAAGCGGATCGATGATGCGCGCTACTGCACGACGGCGCTTCTGGCGCGTCGCGTCGCTGATCATGTCGACGAATTCGGGTTTATCGGCCACGGCACGCGCTCCTTGCGAAGGCTTGTTTTCGCAAGGAGGCAGTGTGCGTGCGCCCCGTTAACGAGCCGTTTCCGAAACGGCTCGAGCTTGAGACGAAGCAATAGCGTTTTCGAGCGAAGTGTCCCGGTTCGCGTGAAGAAAACGCGTCAAAAAAGAATCTGGCGCTTGCCTTACCGCCAGTCGCGGACGTCGACGAAGTGTCCGGCGATCGCGGCGGCTGCGGCCATCGCGGGCGACACCAGATGGGTGCGGCCCTTGAAGCCCTGGCGGCCCTCGAAGTTGCGGTTCGAGGTCGAGGCGCAGCGCTCTTCCGGCTTCAGCTTGTCCGGGTTCATCGCAAGGCACATCGAGCAGCCCGGCTCGCGCCAGTCGAAGCCGGCCGCAATGAAGATCTTGTCGAGGCCTTCGGCTTCCGCCTGCTCCTTCACGATGCCCGAGCCCGGCACGATCATCGCGTTGACGTTGGCGTTGACGGTCTTGCCCTCGGCGATCTTCGCGGCGGCACGCAGATCCTCGATGCGGCCGTTGGTGCAGGAGCCGATGAAGACGCGGTCGAGCTTGATGTCGGTGATCTTCGTGCCGGCGGACAAGCCCATATATTTCAGCGCGCGATGCTTGGAGATGCGCTTGGCCTCATCGGCGATCTTGTCGGGATCGGGCACGAAGCCGGTCACCGAGATGACGTCCTCAGGGCTCGTGCCCCAGGTGACGATCGGCGGCAGCTTGGCCGCATCGAGCCGGATTTCGTGGTCGAAATGCGCGTCCTCGTCGGAGCGCAGCGTCTCCCAGTAGCGCATCGCGGCGTCCCAGGCGGCGCCCTTGGGCGCCTTCGGGCGGCCGCGCAGGAAGTCGAACGCCTTCTGGTCGGGCGCAACCAGGCCGGCGCGCGCGCCGCCTTCGATCGACATGTTGCAGACCGTCATGCGGCCTTCCATCGAGAGCGCACGGATCGCCTCGCCGGCATATTCCAGCACGTAGCCGGTGCCGCCGGCGGTGCCGATCTCGCCGATGATCGCCAGGATGATGTCCTTGCCGGTCACGCCTTCGGGCAACTTGCCGTCGACGATCGCGCGCATGTTCTTGGCCTTCTTCTGGATCAGCGTCTGCGTCGCCAGCACATGCTCGACCTCGGAGGTGCCGATGCCGTGCGCGAGCGCGCCGAACGCGCCATGCGTCGAGGTGTGGCTGTCACCGCAGACGATGGTGGTGCCGGGCAGCGTAAAACCCTGCTCCGGACCGATGACGTGAACGATGCCCTGGCGCTTGTCGAACTCATTGTAATACTCGATGCCGAATTCCTTGGCGTTCTCCGCCATCACCCGCATCTGCTCGATGCTCTCAGGATCGGGGTTCGGCTTCGAGCGGTCGGTGGTCGGGATGTTGTGGTCGACGACGGCGAGTGTCTTCTCGGGCGCGTGCACCTTGCGGCCGGCGGCGCGCAGCCCTTCGAACGCCTGCGGCGAGGTCACCTCGTGCACCAGGTGGCGATCGATATAGAGCAGGCAGGTGCCGTCGTCGGCCTCGTGGACCAGATGGTCGTTCCAGATCTTGTCGTACAGCGTTGTCGGTTTGGACATGAGCTTCAGCTCCAGAAGAAATTCAGTGGTGGAATGGCATGAGCGCGTCTTAAGCGCGCGGGCAGGCGAAAGCGTCGAGGCAGCGTTACGCTGCGCGTCTAAGCTCTGATGTTGCCGACGTCGCAAAGCGCCCGAAGAAGCGGCCGGGCAGCCGCGAGCGATCGTCGATCACGACGCGCTTGCAGGTCTGACTTGGACAGCGCTGGCTTGCTTGATCCGGAACCATTCTAAATTTCTAACACAGGGCTTATAGCCGCGACAATCGATCCATGCGCGGGCCTGCACGTCAGATAGGTATGCCGCAACAAAAAAGCGCGGGGCAGGCCCCGCGCTTTCGGTCACATCCCCTGAGGGAAACGTTACTCGCCGACGGCGGTCTGGCGGTCCTGCTTCTCGACGATGCGGGCCGACTTGCCGCGCAGGTTGCGCAGATAATAAAGCTTGGCGCGACGAACCTTGCCGCGACGCACGACCTTGATCGAGTCGATCATCGGCGACATCACCGGGAAGACGCGCTCGACGCCTTCGCCGTAGGAGATCTTGCGCACGGTGAAGCTCTCGTTGAGGCCCTGACCGGAACGACCGATGCAAACGCCCTCATAGGCCTGCACGCGGGTACGCTCGCCTTCGACCACCTTCACGTTGACGATGACGGTGTCGCCGGGTCCGAATTCCGGGATATCCTTGGTGGCGGCGAGCTTGTCGAACTGCTCTTTTTCGAGCTGCTGAATAAGGTTCATTGAAATCTCCATCGGCGGCGCGCCCAGCCTTTCGCGGGCTGCGCAAACGTCCATCTATCCTGCGCGGGTGCGGATTTGGCCGCCCGTATAAGGCAAAGCGCAGGGTTTGTCACCCGTCTGTCTTGTTTTTTGTCCCTCGCCGAGCGGCTTTTTGGCCGGCTTTGCGGGCCCAGAGATCGGGCCGCCGGGCCGCGGTCAGGGCCTCGGACTGGGCCAGCCGCCAGGCCGCGACCTTGGCGTGATCGCCGGAAATCAGGATTTCGGGGATTGGCCGGCCCTCGAACTCCTGCGGTCGGGTGTATTGGGGGTACTCCAGTAGTCCTTCGGAAAAGCTTTCTTCGGTTCCCGAGGCCTGCTTGCCCATCACCCCCGGAAGCAGGCGGACGCAGGCGTCGATCAGGGCCATCGCGGCGATTTCGCCGCCGGACAGCACATAATCGCCGATCGAGACCTCCTCGAGGCCCCGCGCCTCGATCACCCGCTGGTCGATGCCCTCGAAGCGGCCGCAGACGATGAGGGGGCCGGGGCCGGCCGCAAGCTCCGCGACCTGGGCCTGGCTCAATGGCCGACCCCGCGGGCTCATCAGCAGGCGCGGGCGGTCAGGCACGATATCGGCGGCGTCGATCGCCGCCGCCAGCACATCGGCCCGCAGCACCATGCCCGGACCGCCGCCGGCCGGCGTGTCGTCGACGCTGCGGTGCTTGTCGGTGGCCGAGGCCCGGATGTCGCGCGCTTCCAGCGCCCAGAGTCCGCCAGCCAGCGCCTTGCCGGCGAGGCTCACGCCGAGCGGCCCCGGAAACATGTCCGGGAACAGGGTCAGCACGGTGGCGCGCCATGGTGTCGCCTGGGCTGTGGTGTCTTGCGATGTCATGGCCTCTGGTTACGGCACCACGGCCGTGAGGTCGAGGCTCTGCATCATGGCGGCCGCGTCCACCGCGCGGCGGAAGTCGGCAAGCTTGAAGGTCGCGACATTGATCTTGCGCAGGTCCAGCAGGCCTTCGGCGGCGAGCCCGGCGAGCTGGCCTGGTGCCGTGCGGTCGTACATGAACTGCCCGACCACCTCCCAGTCATTGGCCAGCATCTCGCGGAACGAGAGTTCGAGCGGCACCTCGGCGCTGCCCATCAGCACCATCCGGCCGCCACGCCTGAGCGCGCGCAGAGAGGACAGTGTGGTCGACGTGCTCTTGGCGGCGCCGAGCAAATCGAGCGCGACATCGGCGCTGCCGCCAGCGGCGCGGCGAATGACTTGAAGGTCGGCTGCGGCATCGCCGCTGACAACAGCGGGAATGACGCGCGGGCCGAACGCATCGCGCAATTGCTCGAGCGCGGCAGCTTTGCGTCCAACCGCAACGACGCGGCCCGCACCCATCGCGACCGCGAGCATCACGCCGCCCGAACCGAAATAGCCGGTCGCGCCGTTGACGATGATGGTCTGGCCGCCGCGCAGGCCGGAGCGCTGCAAGCCGCCGAACGGCACGATCAGTTTTGCGAGCCCGATCAGCTCGGTCGCCCGCTTATCGTCGAGATTGGCAAGTGGCGTAACGCAGGCGGCCGCCCAGTGCGCGATCTCCGCGAATACGCCGTCGCGCCAGCGCGCCTGCAATGCGAGCGCCTCCGGCGTCGTCACCGTGGCGGTGAGGCCGATCAGGATCTGCGGCGGATCGCGATCCGGCACGTCGCCGCGCAGATGCGGGCTCAGGAACACGCGGTCACCGCTTTGCACGTGCGTGACGTTGTCGCCGGCGGCGACGACGCGCGCGATCGCGTTGGTGCCCGGCACGAACGGCATCGGTGGCAGGCTGTAGGGCAGTGCGCCGGACAGCAGCCTGTTGGTGTAGGACAGCACCATGCCGGCTTCGATCCGCACCACGACGCCATCGGGCGCGGGCATCGGCGTCGTGACATCCTCGAAGCGCAGATCGTTGTGGGCGTGCAGCCGCCAGGCCTTGTGCGTGCTTGTCATTGGGATGCTCCGTGAGACCATTGCTTAAGTAGCCCGGATGGAGCGAAGCGCAATCCGGGAATCTTGCCAGCGATGAGGAGCGGTCCCGGATTGCGCTGCGCTTCATCCGGGCTACAAGCCAAACCCATTTGTGTCACGCCGCCTTCGGATCGTCAGCGAGATGCCGCGCGAGCGCGACGGCAAGCGGACAGATCGCCAGCGCCGTGAGCGCGGTCGTAGCGGTGGCGAGCGTCGGGCCGAGCGCGTCGCCAAGCAGGCCGTAGATAACAGGCGCGATCGCGCCCGATCCGATCGTTCCGGTATAGAACAGCGCGAAGGCGCGCTCGGTCTGATGCGCGGGGGTGAGCTCGGGCACCGTGCCATAGAGAACCGAGGAGGTGCCGTTGAGCATCACGCCGAGCAGCGGCAGCAGCACGATAGCGGGTGCGAGCGGCAGCGCCAGCACCGCTGCGATCAGCGCCGCTGTGCCGCCTTCGGTGATCAGCACGGTGCGCAGCGTGCCGACCCGTGCGCCGAGCCAGCCGCAGGTGAATTTTCCCGCGGCGCCGCCGATGAAGACAAGCGCCAGCGCGAGACCGTTGGTCGGCAGCGAGGCGCCCTTGTCGCGCAACAGGAACGGCAGGAAGGTGAGAAAGCCCATCCTGACCGCGGTGTCGAGAATTCCGATCGCGAGCAGCCAGTGAAAGCCGCGGCCTGTGCTGGCGCCGCGCGATGCTGATGCCGCCTTGTGCTCGGCGCCCTTGCCGACGGCCGGCATCCAGAGCGCAATGCAGACCGCGACGAGCAAGCCTGCGAGAGCGAGCACGAGCAGCGCGTGCCGCCACGACATGATCACCAGCAGGATCGAGGTCAGGGCCGGGATCGCCGCCTTGCCGAGATCGCCCGAGAAATTGTAGATGCCGAGCGGCCCGCGCGCCGCCGCGCCATAGGCGCGCGACACCGCGGCGGAAGCGATCGGATGCTGCGTGCTCGACCCCGCGCCGGAGAGCGCGAGCGCCAGGCCGAGGCCAATGACGCCGCCGGAGAATCCAGCAAACGCGTAGCCGACTGCCGACAGCGCCGTGCCCGCGATCAGGATCACCTTGCCGTCGATCCGCTCCGCGATGCGTCCGACCGGAATCTGCAGCCCGGCCATGGCGCCGGCATAGAGCCCGCGCAGCAGCGCCAGCAGGCCGTAGCTCAGCGCGAATTCGGCCTGCCAGACCGGCAGCAGCACGTAGATGACGTCGGTGTAGCCGTCGTGGAGGGCGTGGTTGAGCCCGGTCACGGTCAGGGTGCGGGTTGACCGGGCACGGTCGGGCCGCGTCGTGCCGGTTTCGGCCGACACGCTCATTGCCGCCCTCCAATGCAAGAAAATCTAAAGATTGCGCAGGCGAGCATCAGGAGGGGACCTCAGAAAAGAAAGCTATACAAGGAGCTTGCATGGCAGTATGCGCCGCCAAGGCGCTTGTCACAAATCAGGAATAATCGGATCATACGTTAGAAAATCTTGTATTGAGGGATCATGTTCGTCCCACGCCGCAGCCTGCCGCCGCTCAATGCGGTGCGTGCCTTCGAGGCCGCCGCCCGGCTAGGCAGCTTCAAGGAAGCCGCCGCTGAGCTCAGCGTGACCCATGGCGCGGTCAGTCAGCAGATCCGCCTGCTCGAGGAATGGCTGGGGGCGCCGTCGCTGTTTCGGCGATCGGTGCGGCGCGTGGTGCTGACGCCGGCAGGCGCGGCATTGCTGGCAGAGTTCGCGCCCGCGCTCGACCGGATTTCCGCCGCCGTGCAGCAGCATCGCGAGCGGCGCGGCGATCTGGCGGTCGCGGTGTTGCGCGTCAATGCGCTCGCGACCTTCAGCCTGCGCTGGCTGCTGCCGCGGATGAGCCGGTTTCGCGCCGAGCATCCGGATATCGAGGTACGCCTGAGCACGTCGAACGATCCGGTGGATGCGTTGTCTGAATCATTCGACGTCGTGATCCGCGGTGGTCCCGACACCTTCCACGGCTTCTCGTCGCGCTTCCTGGTGTCGGAGCGGAGATTGCCGGTGTGCAGTCCGTCGCTATTGGCGCAGCTGCGGCTCAATGAGATCGCGGACCTCTCCAGGCACACGCTGCTGCATGTCACGTCGATGCCGCGGCTGTGGCGCGACTGGCTCACCGAGGCCGGGCAATCCGCGCTGGAGCCGGCGGCCGCGCTGACCTTCGATCACTTCTATCTGACGATCCAGGCCGCGCTCGATGGTCTCGGCGTCGCGATGGGACCGACCGCGCTGATCGCGGACGATCTCGCGGCCGGGCGCCTGGTGACGCCGTTTCCGGATGTCAGCCTGCCGGCGCGGAGCTACTTCGCTTACTTCCCGGCGGGGCGCAGCAACGATCCGCACAGCGCGGTGTTCTGCGACTGGCTCGAGCAGCAGGGCCGGATGACGGGTTGAAAATTATTCTCGGTCAGGCGGCCGACGGATCGTCGCCGTCGATTTCCTTGGGCAGGTCGATCACCACGCGGCCGCCGTCGAGATCGACAGTCGGCACCACGGCATTGGTGAACGGCAGCAGCATCGTCGCGCCCTGCGGCGGGGCGATCTCGATGATGTCGCCAGCGCCGAAATTATGGATCGCGATCACCTTGCCGAGCGGCTGCTCCGTCGTCGTCACTGCGGCGAGCCCGATCAGATCGGTGTGGTAGTATTCGCCGTCGTCGGTGTCCGGCAGCCGGTCGCGCGGAACGTAGAGCTCGAGCCCGTTGAGCCGTTCGGCATCATCGCGGCTGGCGACGCCCTTCAGCGTCACCACCAGATGGTCCTTGGCTTCACGCACATGCGTGACCTCGAACTGGCGCGTGCCGTCCTTGGTCATCAGCGGACCGTAGTCCTTCACGGCCAGCGGATCTTCGGTGAAGGTCCAAAGCCTGACGGCGCCGCGCACGCCATGCGCAGCGCCGATACGGGCGACACAGACCGGTGCAGCCACCGTGGTCGCCGTTCAGCCTTAAGCCTTGGCGGCGGCTTCGGCCTGCGCCTTGCGCTCCTTGCGCGGCACGGCCTTTTCCGGGTTGTTGCGCGGCGCGCGCTTCTTGACGCCGGCGGCGTCGAGGAAGCGGGTGACGCGATCCGACGGCTGCGCGCCCTTGGCGAGCCAGGCCTTCACCTTGTCCATGTCGAGCTTCAGGCGCGACTCGTTGTCCTTCGGCAGCAGCGGATTGAAGTGGCCGAGACGCTCGATGAAGCGGCCATCGCGCGGGAAGCGCGAGTCGGCGACGACGACGTGATAGACGGGACGCTTCTTGGTGCCTGCGCGAGCGAGGCGGATAACAACGGACATTCAGTTCTCCTTCAAAGTTCGATGTGTTCGATTGATTGGCATTCCGCGTTGCTCCGGCCGTATGCGAGCCGTCGCGACGAATTCCTCATTTCTTCTTGCCCGGGAAGCCGCCGAGGCCCGGCAGCATCGGCTTGCCGGAAAGGCCAGTCAGGCCCGGCACGTTTGGCAAGCCGCCGCGCAGCCCGGCCGGCAAATCCTTCGGCAGATTGGGCAGACCGCCGCCGGCGCCGCCCTGCATCTTCTCGGCGAGCGCCTTCATCTCCTCGGCCGAGGGCGGCTTCATGCCGCCGCCGAATCCCATCGCCTGCGCGATGCCGGCGAGCGGGCCGCGTTTGCCGCTTCCCATGGCCTTCATCATGTCGGCCATGTTCCGATGCATCTTCAGCAGCTTGTTGACGTGCTCGACGCTCTGGCCAGCACCTGCCGCGATGCGCTTCTTGCGGCTCGCCTTCAGGATGTCCGGGTTCTTGCGCTCCTGCCGCGTCATCGAGTCGATGATCGCGACCTGGCGCTTCAAGATCTTGTCGTCGATGCCGGCCGCCGCGATCTGGTTCTTCATCTTGGAGATGCCGGGCATCATGCCCATCAGGCCGCCGATGCCGCCCATATTGGCCATCTGCTGCAGCTGTTCGCGCATGTCGTTGAGGTCGAACTGACCCTTGCGCATGCGTTCGGCGGTGCGCGCGGCCTTCTCGGTGTCGATATTGGCGGCGGCCTTCTCGACCAGCGAGACGACGTCGCCCATGCCGAGGATGCGGCCGGCGATGCGGTTCGGATGGAAGTCTTCCAGCGCGTCGGTCTTTTCGCCGGTGCCGATCAGCTTGATCGGCTTGCCGGTGACCGCGCGCATCGACAGCGCGGCGCCGCCGCGGCCGTCGCCGTCAACGCGCGTCAGCACGATGCCGGTGAGGCCGACGCGCTCGTCGAACGAGCGCGCGAGGTTGACCGCGTCCTGGCCGGTGAGGCTATCCGCGACCAGCAGCACTTCGTGCGGGTTGGCGGCGGCTTTGATCTCGGCCGCCTCCTTCATCATGTCTTCGTCGAGCGTGGTGCGGCCGGCGGTGTCGAGCAGCACGACGTCGTAGCCGCCGAGCTTGCCGGCCTCCAACGCGCGCCTTGCGATCTGCGGCGGCATCTGGCCGGCGACGATCGGCAGCGTCGGAATGTCGAGGTCGCGGCCGAGCACCGCGAGCTGTTCCATCGCCGCCGGGCGGTAGACGTCGAGCGAGGCCATCAGCACCTTGCGCTTGTCGCGCTGGACCATGCGGCGCGCGAGCTTTGCGGTGGTGGTGGTCTTACCGGAGCCTTGCAGACCGACCATCATGATCGGCACCGGCGGCACGGAGTTGATATCGATGGTCTGGCCGTCGGAGCCGAGCGTGGCGACGAGCTCGTCATGGACGATCTTCACCACCATCTGGCCCGGCGTCACCGACTTGACGACGGTGGCGCCGATCGCCTGCTCGCGGACCCGGTCGATGAAGCTACGGACCACCTCGAGCGCGACGTCGGCCTCGAGCAGCGCGCGGCGCACCTCGCGCATTGCGGCATCGACGTCCTTTTCGGTCAGCGCACCGCGCCCCGTCAGACGATCGAGAATGCCACCAAGCCGTTCCGACAGATTGTCGAACAATGCCGTTGTCCTCTTTTACCTCTCCCCGCCTGCGGGGAGAGGTCGCCGCGCATTTGCGCGGCGGGTGAGGGGGTACAGGGCTATCCACACGCGCAGTGCGCGGAGAGAGCTCCTCACCCCGACCCTCTCCCCGCAAGAGCGGGGCGAGGGAGAAGGAAATCCAAACACTTTCGCGCCCGAGGGCGCATCGCGCTGTCGGGCGTTGGCCTCTGGCCTCCAGGACCAGTCGGCGGGTCGAAAAGACGGAGCTTTCCGAGAAAGTGGCCGGGTTAAACGCTGCCGGGGCGGCAAAGTCAAGGAAAGTTTCGCTGAAATCCGCTCAGTCTGGACAGTAAGGTACTGAAATCACGTCGATTTGCCCTATTGGTTCCGAATTCGCCGCTGCCACCCATATAACCGGAGCCTGCCTCCTATTCCGGAACCCGCGTGCTGATCACCCGCCGCCGCCTTCTTGCAACCTTGACCGGAGCCGCCGCCGCAATCGGCGTGCCCTCGATCTGGATGACGACCATGAAAACCTACGACGGCCCCGTCTCCGATCATTTCGACGGCCTGCACTTCTTCGATCCGGACGGCTCGCCGCCGAAATCGCTTGGTGAGGTGCTGCGCTGGCAGTTCGGGGGCGGCCGGAAGCGCGCAGTCTGGCCGGAATGGGCGCCGAGCCCCCATGCCGATACGCCGCCGCCCCGCATCGAGGGCGACAAGGTGCGGCTCTGTTTCGTCGGTCATGCCAGCTGGCTGATCCAGACCGCGGGCCTCAACATCCTGTTCGATCCGGTGTGGTCGATGCGGGCCTCGCCGTTCAGCTTCGCCGGGCCGAAGCGGCACAACGATCCCGGCATCGCATTCGATAAACTGCCCAGGATCGATGTCGTGCTGGTGTCGCACGGCCACTACGACCATCTCGACGTCGCGACGCTGTCGAAGCTCGCGGGGGCATTTGGTCCTCGCGTGATCACACCGCTCGGCAACGACGTCACGATGCGCGCATCCGATGCCGCGATCAAAGCCGAGGCCTTCGACTGGCATCAGCGCGTCGAGCTCGGCAATGGCCTTGCCGTGACACTGGTGCCGACGCGGCACTGGTCGGCGCGCGGGCTGTTCGATCGCAACAAGGCGTTGTGGGCGAGTTTTGTTTTGGAGACGCCGGCCGGCAAGCTCTACATCGTTGGCGATTCCGGCTACGGCGACGGAGGACATTTCCGCCGGGTGGCCGAGGCGTATGGACCGTTGCAGCTCGCGATCCTGCCGATCGGCGCCTATGAGCCGCGCTGGTTCATGCGCGACCAGCACATGAACCCGGAGGATGCGGTGAAGGCGTTGGCCGATTGCGGCGCCGCCCAGGCGCTGGCGCATCACCACGGCACATTCCAGTTGACCGACGAGGCGATCGACGCGCCCGCGATCGCGCTTGGCGAAGCGCTCGATGCGGCGAGCGTGCCGCGCGAGAAGTTTCTGACGTTGAAGCCCGGGCAGGTGTTCGAGATTTAGAGCGATAAGTAGCCCGGATGAAGCGCAGCGTAATCCGGGAAAGTCCATCCGCGGAGAAGTCGGCCCCGGATTGCGCTGCGCTTCATCCGGGCTACGATTTCACCCCCTTGAAAAGGGGAGGTCGCTTTGCTCGTCAGGGCAAAGCGGGTGGGGATCTGCTCCCTCCACTTGCAGCGGAGCCTGCGGCTGACCCCCATCCCGACCTTCCCCCCTTTCAGGGGGGAAGGAGACGAGAGATCTGTAGCCTCTTACTTCTCCTTGATCGCCCAGGAGACGCTGACATTGACCGTCAGCGTTTCCTCGCCTTGCGCCACCGGCGTCGGCGCGGCGAAGCCGGCCGTTGCCATCTTGGGACGGAACACCGGTACCGGCGCCGAGCCGACCTCCGCAATATTCACGGGCGCACCGAGCGTGACGCCGGCGGCCTTGGCGTAGATCTCGGCCTTGCGGCGGGCGTCGGCGATCGCCTTTTCGCGCGCCTCGTCGAGCAGCTTCGAGGCCTGCGACACCGAGAAATTGAGCCCGCCGATATCGTTGGCGCCGGCGCCGACCAGCACGTCGATGACGCTGGCGACCTTGCTTACATCGTGCAGCCTGATCGTGACGCGATTGCTCGCATGGTAGCTGACGATGCTGGGCGGGGCGTTCGGCGACGACGGCCCACGATTGGCGAATTGCGGCTGCAGCGACAGCCGCGAGGTCTGAAAGTCCTTCTCCGCGATCCCGGCGCCCTTCAGCGCGGCCAGCACCTTGCCCATCGTCACATTGTTGGCTTCGGCGGCTTCGCGTGCGGTCTTGGCGTCGGTGGTGACGCCCGCGTCAAGCTGCGCCTGGTCGGGCGGCGCCGACACGGTCGCCTCGCCGGTGACCGAAACCGCCGGCGGAAAGTCGTCATTGGCCAGTACGGGCGCAGCCAGCAGCGTGGTCGCGATCAGGGGGACGGCGAAGGAGAGGCCGAAGGGGAGGCCAAGGAGAAGGCGATGGGTCATCTGGCTCACTTCAGGGGTACGTAGACGTTGATCACAAGCTTGTCCTCCGCGGTCTTCAGCGGATCGGTGATGTATTCCTCGATAAAGGTGTCCTTGGCTTCGAGCTTCTTGTCGTCGAGGTGGTTGGTGATCGCCTCATAGGTGTTATCCATGTTGTCGTAGGAACCGCGATGGACGAACTTCAGCGCCTTGCCGTCAGGCGAATTGCCCATGCTCATGTTCTTGCCGAGGTTCTTGACGTCCTGATCGACCGGGATCTCGGCGATGAAGGTGAAGCCGGTGTCGTCGGTCGAGGTGTAGACGATCATCGGATTGCCCGCTGCCTTGACGCCGTCCTTGTCGAGCAGCGCGGTGAGCTGCTTGAACGCCTCGATCAGCGCGTCGAAGGCGGAATCCCAATTGGCGGTGCCCTTCAGCATCACGACCTTTTTCGGCTCCAGCGTGAACGGCTCGCCGAAGGGGTCGGCGGTCTGCACCGGGGCTGCCGGCGCCGGCGCCGGGGTCTGCGCTGCGGCCGGGCTGTCGGCCGGCGACTTGGTCTCGGCCGGCGGGGGCACCGGCGTCGCCGATGGTGCAGGCGCCGGGGTTGGGCTCGGGCTCGCTGCGGGAGCGGGCGAGGCTGACGGCGACTGGGCGGGGGCCGGGCTTGCCAGTGCGATCGCGGCCAAGGGCAGCAGCGCGACCAAGGCCGCGCGGAGCGTGTTGATACGGTTCATTGGCTATTCTCCATCCCCTTCCCCAGACGGCCGCTCGATCTGTCCCGGCGCGCGGTCCGCGAGGTGCGATATTCCTAACACGCAAGTTCTGCATTCGTCCCATGACAGATGTGTCATGGGGCCATTCAGGCTGGCTAACTGGCCACCACTCGCCATATAACCGGGCAGAATTTGGGAAAATCGATGAGCGCGCTCGCCAATCACGCATTCGCCAAGATGAACGGCATCGGCAACGAGATCGTCGTCGTCGACCTGCGCGATTCAGCGGCACAAGGTCGGGCACAGGTGTCGGCGGCGGAGGCGCGCGCCGTGGCTTCGCCGGCGGGCGTGCCCTATGACCAGCTGATGGTGCTGCAGCCGCCTCGGCTCGACGGCACCGAAGCGTTCATCTCGATCTATAACAATGACGGCTCGGAGGCCGGGGCCTGCGGCAACGGCATGCGCTGCGTGGTGCGGCGGATCTTCGAGAAGACCGGCCAGACATCAGTGACGTTCCAGACCCGCGCCGGCCTGCTCAATTGCTGGCAGGGGCCGGCGCCCGATCTCTACACCGTCGACATGGGCGCGCCGAAGTTCGGCTGGCAGGACATTCCGCTGGCTGAGGAATTTCGCGACACCCGCTACATCGAGCTGCAGGTCGGGCCGATCGACAATCCGGTGTTGCATTCGCCCTCGGTGGTCTCGATGGGCAATCCGCATGCGATCTTCTGGGTCGATGACGTCAATGCCTACGATCTCGAACGTTTCGGCCCGCTGCTGGAAAACCACCCGATCTTTCCGGAGCGCGCCAACATCACGCTCGCCCATATCGTCGATCGCGACCACATCACGATCCGCACCTGGGAACGCGGCGCCGGCCTCACCAGAGCGTGCGGCTCGGCGGCCTGCGCGACGGCGGTCGCGGCGGCGCGGCTGAAGCGTGCCAATCGCAGCGTCGAGATCACGCTGCCCGGCGGCAAGCTCGGCATCGAGTGGCGCGAGCGCGACGATCACGTGCTGATGACCGGCACCGCCGATTTCGAGTATGAGGGCCGCTTCGATCCGGCGCTGTTCGCCAGCGTCGCTTGATTGGGCGTGAGATCGGTTATGGGCGTCGATGTCGTCACCTTTGGCTGCCGCCTCAATTCCTTCGAATCTGAGGTGATCCGCCGCGAGGCGGAGCAGGCGGGGCTTTCGGACACCATCGTCATCAACAGTTGCGCCGTCACCAACGAGGCGGTGGCGCAGGCGCGGCAATCGATCCGCAAGCTGAAACGCGAACGCCCGCATGCGCGCATCGTCGTCACCGGCTGTGCGGCGCAGACGCAAAGTCGGATGTTCGCCGAGATGGCCGAGGTCGATCGCGTCGTCGGCAATGACGAGAAGATGCGTGGCGACGCCTGGCAGGCGACGCGTGCAGCTTTCGAGGCGCCGTTCGGCATCGATGCGAGCGAGAAGGTCGCGGTCGCCGACATCATGGCGGTGACCGAGATGGCGCCGCATCTGCTCGACGGCTTCGAGCGCGGCCTGCCGCGCGTATTCGTTCAGGTGCAGAATGGCTGCGATCATCGCTGCACCTTCTGCATCATCCCCTACGGCCGCGGCAATTCGCGCTCGGTGCCGATGGGCGCGGTGGTCGATCAGGTCCGTGCGCTGGTCGAGCGCGGCCATGCCGAGATCGTGCTGACCGGCGTCGATCTCACGAGCTATGGCGCCGACCTGCCGGGCGCGCCAAAACTCGGCCAGTTGACCCGGCAGATCCTGCGCCATGTGCCCGAGCTGAAGCGGCTGCGCATCTCGTCGATCGATTCGATCGAAGCGGATCGCGACCTGCTCGATGTCATCGCCGACGATCCGCGACTGATGCCGCATCTGCATCTGTCGTTGCAGTCCGGCGACGACATGATCCTGAAGCGGATGAAGCGCCGCCATTCACGAAAGGACGCGATCGATTTCTGCGCGCAGGTCCGCCGGCTGCGGCCGGACATCGCTCTCGGCGCCGACATCATCGCGGGCTTCCCGACCGAGTCTGAAGCGATGTTCGTGCGTTCGCTCGATCTGGTCGCGGAGTGCGATCTCACCTTCCTGCACGTGTTTCCCTATTCGAAGCGCCCGGGAACACCCGCCGCGCGAATGCCGCAAGTTGCCGGCGGCGCGATCAAGGAGCGCGCCAGGCGGCTGCGCGCGGCAGGCGAAGCCGCGCTGCTGCGCCGGCTTGATGCCGACGTCGGCGCGACGCGCGAGGTGCTGATCGAGAGCGAGCGGCAGGGCCGCACCGAGCACTTCCTGCCGGTCGCGATCGAGAGAGAGGCGCCGGGCATCGTGCGCGCGATGACTATCCGCGGCCATGACGGTGCGCGGCTCATTGCATCGGGCTGCTGAGAAAGTTCGCTCCCATTGTCGTCCCGGCGCAGGCCCATAGGCGCTAAAATAGGATTTGCGCCTTGGATTCGCTTGTGATTCCAAGATGGAATGGCACACGAATCGCTTGTGAACAAAGATTGGGCGCGCGTTGTCGCCCGACTTGGCGGAGCCGAGGCTCTGAACATTAGCGCGCGCAAGACGAAGGCGTTTGTCCGTCCGCGGGAGATCAGCAATGCGGTCGACTTGCTGCGCCTGATCTTGGCTTATTGCCTTGGTGAGAAAGGGCTGCGGTTGACGGCGGCATGGGCCACGTCGGTTGGGCTTGTCGATATCTCCAACGTGGCTCTGTTGTATCGCTTACGTCAGTGCGGAGATTGGCTGGCAATCTTGGTCGAGCAGGCGCTTGCCGCCGCGGCGCCGAAGGCGAGCCGCGGTCGTCTGATCCGTATTGTTGACGCCACGACGGTCCCCAAGGCTGGGACGAGCGGCAGGAACAAGAACGCAGTGTGGCGTATCCATAGCGCGTTCGATCTTCCGCAGGAGCGCTTTGGTCACTTCGAACTGACCGATCAGCGAGCGGGCGAGACGCTGGATCGGATACCGGCGGTTGCCGGTGAGATCCGTCTTGCCGATCGCGCCTATCTGCAACCGGAGCGCATGGCGCATCTCGTCGATGCCGATGCGGACTTCGTGATCCGGGCCGGCTGGAAGAGCGCGCGCTGGCTCGATGCCGAAGGTAATCTTGTTGACCTCACTGCCGAACTGCGCAACGCCTCGGCGCGTGGCCTGATCGATCGGCCGATTTGGATAAAGCGCAAGTCAGGTGCGCCGCCGCTCGCAGTGCGTCTGGTTGCCGCGAAGAAGCCGGCGCAAGCTGCTGCGGCTGCGCGACGCAAGGCGCGCCGGACTGCACAAAAGGGAGGTCATCAGCTCTCCAGGCAAACACTTGACGCCGCAGATTGGGTGATCCTGGTGACCTCACTCAGGCCAGAGGACTTCACGACTGCAGATATCCTCGCCCTCTATCGGCTGCGATGGCGCATTGAGCTCGGCTTCAAGCGGCTGAAAAGCCTGATTGGCCTGAAGGGACCTCCCGGAACCGACGAGCGGTCCGCCAGACCCCATATCCTCGCTCATCTGCTGATCATTCTATTGCTCGAGCCGCTCGTCGACGAACTCGAAGACTCTCCCCGCTTGGCCGACGCCGCCTGACCCACCCAGTGACGTGGCGTCTGCTGCGCCAGCTCGTAGCTTCGCTACGGCAAGCGATCATTCCACAGCCCGCAATCGCTCTACTCTGCAGAGCCAGTCACGCTCTCCGGCGACATCTACGCGAGCCACCCAGACATAAGCGCCACTATCAGACTATGATCAAACTATCTTAGCGCCTATGGGCGCAGGCCGGGACCCATTACCCCAGATCTCAATTGCTGAGCGACGCTGGGGCCGCGATCTCGCACGGTCACCGAATGCGGTGGTTATGGGTCCCGGCCTGCGCCGGGACGACGAATGTGGGGAGTCGCGCATGGCGCTTCCGGAGCAGCGGATCGCCGGCATTCGCGGGTGATGACACTGAACCAGCTGTTTGACGGGTTGCTCGATACCCATCGCGTCATCGTGCATGACGCACTCAGTGCGTGCGCCCGCCCAGCCTTGCCGGCTGCGACGCGCGAACCTGCCAGAACCGCAGCAGGCGATCGGCGTTTTCGCGGGTCAATTTCGTGAACTGGCTCTTCGCATGGGCGAGTTCGACCGGTCCCATGGAGCCGGTGGTATAGCGACATTCCATTACCGCGGCGGTGGTGTCCCAACTCAGGCCTGCCGCCCGGCACGGCACCAGCAGGCCTTCACTGCGCAGGCTTTGCATCAAGGAGCGGATCACCTCGATGTTCGACTGCGCAAGATACGCCAGCGCAACGATGGTCTCTTCATATTTTCGCTGCCTGGCGAAACCGAGCAGTGAGGCTTCGTTGAGCTTGCCGTCGTCCTTCAGCTTCGCGACGTGGTGCTTGGCCGCGGTGAAGTCGCGGACTTGCGACATGTCGCGCTCGACGCCGGCGGCGACCGCTGCGATCGCATGCCGGATTTCTTCGAACAGATAGGGCGGGGCGCGTTCCAGCAGACGGCCGCGAACCTCTTCCGTCGCGCGGCGCAGGAGTTGAAGGCGGAGCTCCGACGGCAGGTCCGCGCGAATGCCGGTCTCGACCGCAAGGACCGGATCGTGCTCGGCCTGCGCGAGGATGACGGCAAATCCGCCCGGCGATACTTTGGCGCCGGGATTGGTGACCAGGCGGTGGCTCACGCTCGCAAAGCGACGCGCCAGAAGCGCGTCAGTGACGGCCTCCTTCAGCCACCAGCGGCCGGCGACGGCGAGCAGATGCTGCTCGCTCTTGGTCCGTGCGATCTCGACCAGATCGTCCGCGCTGAGCCGCGACGATTCCTGCAGGATCGGCCGCGCGATCCTGATCTCGTCATTGCTGGCGAGACGGCGAATGATCGCGGGCGGTGCCTGGGCGACCGGTGCGAGCTGCTCGCTGATGTCGGTGAGCGCCATCCGGGCGCTGATGTCGGCGAGCGCGCGCAACTCGATGGTCTTCACCAGACGCTCGAGCACGTTGTCGAACAGCTCGATCTGTTCGCTGTTGAACTTGCCGGCGGATGCGAGGAAGAGGCTGGTGACGCGCCTTGCCGTGGCCAGGCATTTATCGGCGGAGCCCGCGCGTATCGCAGCCTCGACCTCGTCGACAATTGCTTGTCCATCATTCAGCATTGCTCGTCCTGAGCCGTCGCGGCGCGCTTTTCTAAGCCGCCTTCAGGACTAGCGGATGGGCCTGAATGTTCCGTAAAGGATAATTCTCCGTAAAATCACGGAGGCTAAAGCGCGATGAGGTTGGGCTGGATCGTCATCGCGCTTTAGCTCTTTGTTTGAGCATAATCTTTTCGGAAAACCGCTTTGCACTTTTCCGGATCATGCTTAGTCGCCGTTCCAGCCGCAGGCCCTGAGCCGCTCCCGCATGTGTTCGGGTGCCGGCGCGACCACATGCACCGGGTCCTTGTTCCTGGAGATCGGGATGCCGATCTCGCGGGAATGCAGATGCAGGGTCGGCTCACCGAAGCGCGGACCATTGCCATAGATATTGTCGCCGACGATCGGCCAGCCCATCGCCGCCGAATGCACCCGCAGCTGATGGGTGCGGCCGGTGACCGGCTCCATCGCGAGCCAGGTGAGGCCATCGCCACGCCCCAGCACCTTCCAGTTGGTGATCGCCTTCTGGCCATCCGGGTCCGGCTTCTGCCACCAGCCGCGCTCGGCGTTGAGCCGGCCGAGCGGCATGTCGATGGTGCCTTCATCCTCGGCAGGGCCGCCCTCGACCACGGTCCAATAGGTCTTCGAGATCTTGCTGTGCTTGAACAACAGCCCGAGCGAGGCGGTTGCCTTGCGGTGACGTCCCAGGACGAGGCAGCCCGAGGTGTCCTTGTCCAGCCGATGCGCCAGCACCGGCGGCCGCGGCAGGCCGAACCGCAGCGCGTCGAACGAGGCCTCCAGATTGGGGCCGCCCTTGGGACCGCGATGCACCGGCAGGCCGGCAGGCTTGTCGATCACCAGCATCAGGCCGTCGCGGTGGAGCACCCGGCCCAGGATTTCTTCCGCGGTTAGTTGGGGAACATCGATCAATTCGTCGAGACTTTCGTTTATGGGCCGAAACGGCTAACACGTCCGCGCCATGAACGATACCAGTGCGGGAACTCCAAAACAGAGCTGGTGGCAGCGGCTGAAGGGCGGCCTGAAGCGGACCTCGAGTTCGATCGGGACCGCGGTCGCCGACCTCGTCACCAAGCGCAAGCTCGATTCGGCCATGCTCGATGACATCGAGGATGTGCTGCTGCGCGCCGATCTCGGTACCGATGTCGCGGTCCGCATTGCGGAGGCTGTCGGCAAGGGGCGCTACGACAAGGCGATCTCGGCCGACGAGGTCAAGGACGTCGTCGCGACCGAGGTCGAGAAGGTGCTGTCGCCGGTGGCGAAGCCGCTCGAGATCGATACCGCGAAGCAGCCGTTCGTCATCTTGGTGGTCGGCGTCAACGGCTCCGGCAAGACCACGACGATCGGCAAGCTGGCCGCGAAATTCTCCGCCGAGGGCCGCAAGGTCATGCTGGCCGCCGGCGACACCTTCCGCGCCGCGGCGATCGAGCAGCTCAAGGTTTGGGGCGAGCGCACCAAGTCGCCGGTCATATCAGGCGCCCAGGGCTCGGATTCGGCGAGCCTTGCCTTCAGCGCGCTGACCGCGGCCAAGGAGCAGCAGCGCGACGTGCTGCTGATCGACACCGCCGGCCGCCTGCAGAACAAGTCCGAGCTGATGAACGAGCTGGAAAAGGTCGTGCGCGTCATCAGGAAGGTCGATGCGTCGGCGCCGCACGCGGTGCTGCTCGTGCTCGACGCCACGGTGGGACAAAATGCGTTGTCGCAAGTCGAGGCGTTTCATCGTACGGCAGGCGTCACGGGGCTCGTGATGACCAAGCTTGACGGCACGGCGCGCGGCGGCATCCTTGTCGCGCTGTCGGAGAAGCACAAGCTGCCGGTGCATTTCATCGGCGTCGGCGAAGGCGTCGAGGACCTCGCGCCCTTCGCGGCGAAGGATTTTGCCAAGGCAATTGCTGGAATCGAGGCATGACCCCGAAAAGTGGACACCGGTTTTCGGATCGGGTCATGCCTCAAATCAAAGTAGAGAGTTGATGGACAAGACCCAGCCGCATCCGCTGTTCAAGCTGGCGACCGAACTCGGGCCACTGCTCGTGTTCTTTATCGCCAACGCCAAGTACCATCTGTTCGTCGCGACCGGCGCGTTCATGGTGGCGATCGTGGCCGCGATGATCGCATCCTATGTGGTGACCAGGCACGTGCCGATCATGGCGCTGGTGACCGGCGCGATCGTCTTGGTGTTCGGCACGCTGACGCTGGTGCTGCACGACGAGACCTTCATCAAGGTCAAGCCGACCATCATCTACGGGCTGTTCGCGGCCGTGCTCGGCGGCGGGCTGTTGTTCGGCCGGTCCTTCATCGCCATCATGTTCGACCAGGTGTTCAACCTGACGCCGCAGGGCTGGCGCATCCTCACCATGCGCTGGGCGCTGTTCTTCGCCGGCATGGCGGTGCTCAACGAGCTCGTCTGGCGCACGCAGACCACCGATTTCTGGGTGAACTTCAAGGTGTTCGGCGTGACGCCGCTGACCATGATCTTCGCCATCGCCCAGATGCCGCTGACCAAGCGCTATCACCTCGAGCCGGTCTCGCTGGAGGCGAGCGAGGCCGACGCGGGCGACGTGCGGAAGGGGTGATCAGCACTCTGCTCCCTCGCCCCGCTCTCTTGTCCGCCGAAGCCCGCCTTCGGGCGAAGGCGGATGCGGGGAGAGGGTTGGGGTGAGGGGTCTCTCCACGGATAGGCTCGGAGTTTGTTACAAACACCGTCCAAAGTCCCTCACCCGAAATTCCTGCTTCGCGCGAATTTCGACCTCTCCCCGTAAAGGACGGGGAGAGGGAGGGCCAATAAGCCGCTGTCGCTAGCTGCCCGCCGCGAGCGCCTTCTCGATCTCGGCCTTGAGCACGCGGTTGACGTTGTCCGGCGTCACCGGGCCGACCAGCTTGTAGACGATGGTACCCTCGCGCCCGACCAGGAAGGTCTCGGGCACGCCATAAACGCCCCATTCGATCGAGGCGCGGCCGTTGCCGTCGACGCCGACGATGCCGAATGGATTGCCGTAGCGGCCGAGGAAGCGCCGGGCATTCTCGGGCGAGTCCTTGTAGTTGATGCCGATGATCTGGAAGCGCTTGTCCTTGCCGAGCTCGGTCAGCAGCGGCGCCTCGTCGTGGCAGGGCACGCACCACGACGCCCAGACATTGACTACCGAGACCTTGCCCTTGAAGGCGGCGGGATCGAGACCGGGGACAGGCGCGCCGTCCCGCACCAGGCCGTCGAGCGCGGGCAGCGCGGTCTGCGGCGCCGGCCGGCCGATCAGCGCCGACGGGATTTTCGAGGGATCGCCGCCATAGAGCCGCAGCAGGAACAGCCCGGCGAGGCCGAGGAAGATCAGCAGCGGCAGCACCACCAGCAGGCGGCGTGCTTGCGGCGGGCTGTTGGTCGCCTGATCGCTCATCCTATATCCGCCGCACTGCGGCCGGAGCGGCGCGTCACGCCGCTGGCCTCGATCTCCCTGAGACGCGCCTGTTGCCGGCGATAGTCGGCGATGATCCAGACGATCAGCAGCAGCACAACCGCCGCGACCAGCGCGTAGGACGTCACGATGAAGGAGGCGTAGGGACCAAGCGCCATCGTATCACGCCGCTCCAATTTCGTTTGACGCGGTTGCTTGCGAACCGCCGCCCACCTCGCTCGTGAACGAGACGCGGCTCGCCTGCATCATCTGCAGGCTGCGCACGCGCCGGCGCAGGATCTCGTTGCGCATCGCCGCCAGGTGCAAGGTGATGAACAGCAGCGAGAACGCGATCGCCATCACCAGCAGCGGCCACAGGAACGCCTTGTCGAGCGTCGGCCCGCCGGCGCGAAACACCGAGGCCGGCTGATGCAGCGTGTTCCACCAGTCGACCGAGAACTTGATGATCGGGATGTTGATCGCGCCTACCAGCGTGAGCACCGCCGCCGCCCGCGCCGCACGCGACGGGTCCTCCACCGCGCGCCACAGCGCCATCAGGCCGAGATACATCAGGAACAGGATCAAGACCGAGGTCAGGCGTGCATCCCACTCCCAATAGGTGCCCCACATCGGCCGGCCCCACAGCGAGCCGGTGACGAGCGCAAGGAAGGTGAAGGCGGCGCCGATCGGAGCTGCGGCTTTCGCGGCGACGTCGGCGAGCGGATGCCGCCACACGAGGGTGCCGAGCGCGGCCACGCTCATGACGCCCCAGACGAACATCGACAGCCACGCATTCGGCACGTGGATGAACATGATCTTGACCGTCGCGCCCTGCTGGTAGTCGTCGGGCGCCATCGCCGACTGGTAGAGCCCGATCGCGAGCAGGATCGCGGTCACGCCCGCGAGCCACGGCAGCATGCGCGCGGTCAGCGCCAGAAACTTGGTCGGATTGGCGAGGTCGGTCAGCGTCATGGCACCCTGATAATCGTCCGATGTGTCGCAGGCAATCGGCCGATCTCCTCCCGGCGAGATTTGATCGGGCTCATTTCAGTCCAGCCCGTGCCGCAGGCTCGCGGCGGCGGCAAAGGGGCCGATCACGAGGCTGGCAAGTGACAGCGCGCAGAGGATCGAGAATGGTGTTCCAAAGGGCAGGGGGCCCGATATCGCCGCCTGTGAGGCCGCAACCCCGAAGATCAGCACCGGGATCGACAGCGGCAGCACCAGCACCGCCAGCAATAGCCCGCCGCGATGCAGCGTCACCGCCAGGGCCGCGCCGATCATGCCGGTGAAGGTCAGCGCCGGTGTTCCCGCCAGCAGCGTTGCGGCGACCGCGAGCGTCGCGGTGCCGTCGAGATTGAGCAGCAGGCCGAGCACCGGGGTTGCGATGATCAGCGGCAGGCCGGCGGCGAGCCAATGCGCCAGCGCCTTGGCGGCGCAGGCGAGCTCCAGCGGCGTCCGGCTCATCACGATGAGGTCGAGCGAGCCGTCCTCGTGGTCGGCCGTGAACAGGCGGTCGAGCGTGAGCAGGCTCGCCAGCAACGCGCCGAGCCAGAGGATGGCGGGGCCGAGCCGCGACAGCAGCGCGAGATCCGGGCCCACCGCGAACGGCATCAGCACCGTGACGGTGAGGAAGAACAGCACGCCGATCAGCGCGCCGCCGCCGACGCGCAGCGCGATGCGGATGTCGCGCCGGATCAAGGCGCCAAGCGCGCTCATGCCGCGCCTCCCATCCGCAGATCACGCGCATCGATGCCGAGCGGCAGATGCGTCGCCGCGACGATCAGGCCGCCGCCGGCGAGATGGTCGCGCATCAGGTCGACGAACAGCGCCTGTCCGGCTGCATCGAGCGCCGATGTCGGCTCGTCCAGCAGCCATACCGGCCGCCGCACCGAGAGCAGGCGCGCGATCGACAGGCGGCGGCGCTGGCCGGCGGAGAGGTAGGCCGCCGGTAGATGGGCGGCGTGGTCGAGCGCCATCGCTGCAAGGCAGCGGCCGGCGTCCTGCGTCTCGCCGCCGAGGAATTCCCGCCAGAAGGACAGATTTTCCGCAACGCTCAGCGCCGGCTTCAGGGCGTCGCGGTGGCCGAGATAGTGGGCCTGCTCGGGCAGGCTGAGCTCGGCGTCGCCGCCTTCGAGCGCGACCACACCCTCGGCGGGAACCAATAGCCCGGCGAGGACGCGCAGCAGCGAGGTCTTGCCGGCGCCGTTGGGGCCGGTGATGGCGAGCGCCTCGCCTGACGTGGCCGACAGATCGAGGCCGGAAAACACCTCGCGTCCGCCGCGCACGCATTTCAGATTTCGTCCCGAGAGCCGCATGGTTCGTCTTGTCACAGCCCTCTGAAATCTTTCGCTACCGCGTGAGAATTTTTGGGTCGCGCAACGCTGTCGCACGCTTGTCGGTGTGGCGGCGCTTCTAGAAAGGTTCTATAAGCCCGGAACTTGATGCAGCACACACGATCGGCGGCCGCAACCCACCCCAGGCCATCCCTTGGCCAGTGTCGATCGCCGGTGTTTAGTTACCCTTGCCGGGTATAACTGAGAATTGGGATTCCTCGCATGACCTCGCTCGACAGCTTCAAATGCCGCAAGACCCTGAAGGTCGGCGGCAAGTCCTACGTCTATTACAGCCTGCCCCAGGCAGAGAAGAACGGACTGAAGGGGATTTCGAAGCTGCCGTATTCGATGAAGGTTCTGCTGGAGAACCTGCTGCGCAACGAGGACGGCCGCACCGTCAAGAAGGAAGACATCGTTGCGGTGTCGAAGTGGCTGAAGAAGCGCCAGCTCGAGCACGAAATCGCGTTCCGCCCAGCGCGCGTCCTGATGCAGGATTTCACCGGCGTCCCGGCCGTGGTCGACCTCGCGGCGATGCGCAACGCGATGCAGAACCTCGGCGGCGATGCCGAGAAGATCAACCCGCTGGTGCCGGTCGATCTCGTCATCGACCACTCGGTTATCGTCAACTTCTTCGGTGACAACAAGGCGTTCGCGAAGAACGTCACCGAGGAATACAAGCAGAACCAGGAGCGCTACGAGTTCCTGAAGTGGGGCCAGAAGGCGTTCTCGAACTTCTCGGTGGTGCCGCCCGGCACCGGCATCTGCCACCAGGTCAACCTCGAATATCTCGCGCAGACGGTGTGGACCAAGAAGGAGAAGATGACGGCCGGCCGGAAGACCGGCACCTTCGAGGTCGCCTATCCCGACTCGCTGGTCGGCACCGACTCGCACACCACGATGGTCAACGGCCTCGCCGTGCTCGGCTGGGGCGTCGGCGGCATCGAGGCGGAGGCCTGCATGCTCGGCCAGCCGCTGTCGATGCTGCTGCCCGAAGTGGTCGGCTTCAAGCTCAAGGGCCAGCTCAAGGAAGGCGTGACCGCCACCGACCTCGTGCTGACCGTCACCCAGATGCTGCGCAAGCTCGGCGTGGTCGGCAAGTTCGTCGAGTTCTTCGGCCCGGGCCTCGACTATCTCTCGGTCGCGGACAAGGCGACCATCGGCAACATGGCGCCCGAATATGGCGCGACCTGCGGCTTCTTCCCGGTCGACGCCGCGACCATCGATTACCTGAAGACCTCGGGCCGCAAGGCCGATCGCGTCAAGCTGGTGCAGTCCTACGCCAAGGCGCAGGGCCTGTTCCGTACCGCCAAGTCGACTGACCCGGTGTTCACCACCACGCTGACGCTCGACCTCGGCGACGTCGTGCCGTCGATGGCCGGACCGAAGCGCCCCGAAGGCCGCATCGCGCTGCCGGCGGTGTCGACCGGTTTCGCGACCGCGCTGGTCGGCGAATACAAGAAGCCCGAGGGCGAGCAGAAGCGTTATGCGGTCGAGGGCCGTGACTTCGATCTCGGCCATGGCGACGTCGTGATCGCGGCGATCACCTCCTGCACCAACACCTCGAATCCGAGCGTGCTGATCGGTGCCGGCCTGCTGGCGCGCAAGGCGGCCGCCAAGGGCCTCAAGGCCAAGCCGTGGGTGAAGACCTCGCTCGCGCCGGGCAGCCAGGTGGTGGCGGAGTATCTCGCCAATTCTGGCCTGCAGGCCGATCTCGACAAGGTCGGCTTCAACCTCGTCGGCTTCGGCTGCACGACCTGCATCGGCAATTCCGGCCCGCTGCCGGAAGACATCTCGAAGTCAATCAACGAAAACGGCATCGTCGCCGCCGCCGTGCTGTCAGGTAACCGCAACTTCGAAGGCCGCGTCTCGCCCGACGTGCAGGCGAACTACCTCGCCTCGCCGCCGCTCGTCGTCGCGCATGCGCTCGCCGGCACCGTGACCAAGGATCTCGCGGTTGAGCCGCTCGGCATCGGCAAGGACGGCAAGCCGGTGTTCCTCAAGGACATCTGGCCGACCGCCAAGGAGATCAACGCCTTCATGAAGAAGTACGTCACCGCGACGATCTTCAAGAAGAAGTACGCCGACGTGTTCAAGGGCGATACTAACTGGCGCAAGATCAAGACCACGGAAAGCGAGACCTATCGCTGGAACATGAGCTCGACCTATGTGCAGAACCCGCCCTATTTCGAAGGCATGAAGAAGCAGCCCGATCCGGTCACGGACGTGGTCGACGCGCGGATCCTCGCGATGTTCGGCGACAAGATCACCACCGACCACATCTCGCCGGCCGGTTCGATCAAGCTGACCTCGCCCGCCGGCAAGTTCCTCAGCGAGCACCAGGTGCGCCCCGCCGACTTCAACCAGTACGGCACGCGGCGCGGCAACCATGAAGTGATGATGCGCGGCACCTTCGCCAACATCCGCATCAAGAACTTCATGCTGAAGGGCGCGGACGGCAATATTCCGGAAGGCGGTTTGACCAGGCACTGGCCCGACGGCGAGCAGATGTCGATCTACGACGCCGCGATGAAGTACCAGCAGGAGAGCGTGCCGCTGGTGGTGTTCGCCGGCGCCGAATACGGCAACGGCTCGTCGCGCGACTGGGCCGCAAAGGGCACGCGCCTGCTCGGCGTGCGCGCGGTGATCTGCCAGAGCTTCGAGCGCATCCATCGCTCCAACCTGGTCGGCATGGGTGTGCTTCCGCTCACCTTCCAGGACGGCACGTCGTGGTCCTCGCTCGGCCTCAAGGGCGACGAGAAGGTCACGATCCGCGGGCTGCAGGGCGACCTGAAGCCGCGCCAGACGCTAACGGCCGAGATCGTCTCCGCTGACGGCGGCAAAAAGGATGTCCCGCTGCTCTGCCGCATCGATACGCTGGACGAGCTCGACTACTATCGCAACGGCGGCATCCTGCATTATGTGCTGCGCAAACTCGCGGCCTAAGGCCCCTTTGTTTGAGCATGGTCTGTCCGGAAAACCGCTTCACACTTTTCCGGACCATGCTCCAACGCGGATTTGTGATCGGTGCCTCACTGCTTAGTGAGTAGCGGCTAAAAAGAAGGCGGCCTATGAAAAGGCCGCTTTCTCGCGTTTTGGGGCACGCAAGTTCAGGGACAGACTTCATGCTCCGTACAATTACGGATGGAAATCATCACGACTGGTTCGCAGTATGACAGCGATGATGGCCTATAACTGTATCTCGCGATGGTCCAGCGCCCTTGGTATCTGCGCAATCGTCGCGATCATCCGCCCCGCCCACGCCGATCCGCGTGCCGTCGTCGAACTCTTCACCTCGCAGGGATGCTCGTCCTGTCCGCCCGCGGATAAGATCATCGGTGACCTCGCGAAGGACCCCAACGTCATCGCGCTGAGCATGCCGATCGACTATTGGGACTATCTCGGCTGGAAGGACACGCTGGCCGATTCCCGTTTCAGCGCGCGCCAGAAGGCCTATTCGCATGTTCGCGGCGACCGCGACGTCTACACGCCGCAAGCCGTGATCAATGGCTCCGCGCATGTGATCGGCAGCGATCGCGCCAGTATCGAGGACGCCATCAAGGACACCGAAAGGAGCGGCAGCGTGATGTCGGTGCCCGTGACGATGACGCTGAGCGGCAAGCAGATCAACGTGTCGGTCGCCGCATCGAAGTCGCCGGCCGTGTCGCGCGGCGAGGTCTGGATCTGCTCGATCTCGAAGTCGGTGCCGATCTCGATCGCGCGCGGCGAGAACCGCGGCCGCGAGATCACCTACCACAACGTCGTGCGCAATCTCCTCAAGGTCGGTGACTGGAACGGTTCGTCCGGGAGCTGGACCGTGCCGCTGGAGAACATCACGCGTGACGGTGTCGATGCTGCGGCGGTGTACGTCCAGGACGGCAACCGCGACAAGCCGGGCCCGATGCTCGGCGCTGCCTTCACCTCACTTCACTAGCGCCTCGCTGCGGTAAGGCGTGATGCGCTGGCTTCCGCCGGTCGCACGCATGTTTTCGTGCAGCCGCATGGCGACAAACCTGCATTCAGTGATCTGCCGAAAGGAAGGCGCCGGTGCTTGGCGCGCGCGTCTTGCTTGCGCAGGTCCCAAAACAAAA
Source organism: Bradyrhizobium sp. USDA 3315 (assembly GCF_054056795.1). Taxonomy (NCBI): domain Bacteria; kingdom Pseudomonadati; phylum Pseudomonadota; class Alphaproteobacteria; order Hyphomicrobiales; family Nitrobacteraceae; genus Bradyrhizobium; species Bradyrhizobium sp. USDA 3315. Next base: position 2,214,202 of record NZ_JBSRYP010000001.1, read on the forward strand.
AGGACCAACTTTCGTTGGCCCAGTGTTGGGATTTGACTCCCCTGCGAACAGGCCCGATCCCGACGGCCCCGGGGGGCTGGGGGCTGAGGAATCCGGAACCGAAAGGACCGGGCCAACGCAGGATTTCCTTTTCGCAGGGCAGCGGGGCGGGCGATGGGCGGAAGTGGGGCAGCAATATGATTCCGCTAACGTTCCCGTGACTCTGCGGTTTTCCGGACAATCCGCCGCGTGCGGCGGTGGTTAAGGCCCGGTTGCATTGCGATTGGCCCCTTGCGGGTCCCCTCGCTTAGCGCGATCATGTCACTCTCGTGACGATCCCGGAGAGGGGCCTTCGGAACCCGACCGTCACCGAGGTGACAGGAGGCGCTCGATGAGTTTGATCTCGGAGGACACTGATCCGAGCGGGAGTCGTGCCGCGGCGCGCACCGCCGCCGCGACCCCTCAGCCTAACCGCGTGACATTCAATCGACTTGAGCTCAACCGCATTCTCAATCTCTACGGCCGCATGGTCGCCGACGGCGAGTGGCGCGACTATGCGATCGACTTCCTGAAGGATCGGGCCGTGTTCTCGGTGTTCCGGCGCGCATCCGAAATGCCGATCTACCGGATCGAGAAGGATCCCCGGCTTGCGCGCAAGCAGGGCATGTACAGCGTCATTTCCGCGACCGGCCTGATCCTCCGTCGTGGCCATGAACTCGAACGCGTGCTGTTCGTGATCGATCGCAAGCTGTCGCTGGTGTAAGCGCGTCAGGTCAGTCTGCTTGTAGCCCGGATGGAGCCAACGGGTCGCGCGAACGCGCGCCCGATGACAGGCTCCGCGGAATCCGGGGAAGCTGTACCCGCGTGGTAAGACCGTCCCGGATGTCGCTTCGCTCATCCGGGCTACAAATCCGCTGATCCGCCGACACAGTTGTGCCCGAGCTTCGTAGCCCGGAGGAGCCAACGGGTCGCACGAACGCGCCGATGGCAGGCTCCGCGTAATCCGGGGCCGTTGAAGCCGCGGATGAGCCTGTCCCGGATTTCGCTTGCGCTTCATCCGGGCTACGCCACATCTCGCCTCGCCCAAAAGAAAAACCCCGGCGGGATGGCCGGGGCTTGGATTTGATCGGCTCGCTCGAGGCGCTTAGTCACGCTGGCCGAGCAGCTGCAGGAGCAGCGTGAACAGGTTGATGAAGTTCAGGTAGAGCGACAGCGCACCAGTGATTGCCGCACGCTCTGCCATCACGCCACCCTGCGAGGCGTAGCCGTAGATGTAGTCGTTCTTCAGCCGCTGGGTGTCCCAGGCGGTGAGGCCCGCGAACACCAGCACGCCGACCACCGACACGATGAACTGCAGCGCCGAGCTCGCCAGGAACAGGTTGACCAGGCTCGCGATGATGATACCGATCAGACCCATGAACAGGAACGAGCCCATGCCGCTCATGTCACGCTTGGTGGTGTAGCCGTAGAGGCTCAGCGCACCGAACGTTGCCGCGGTGATGAAGAACACGCGCACGATCGAGGTGTGCGTGTACACCAGGAAGATCGACGACAGCGACAGACCCATCAGCGCCGAGAACACCCAGAACAGGAGTTGGGCGGTCGCGGGCTGCAGGCGGTTGATGCCGGCCGAGATGACGAACACCATCGCCAGAGGGGCGAGGATGAACAGCCACTTCAGCGGGCTCACGAACATCGCGTAGCCGAACTGCGTCAGATAGGCGTTGCCGAACTTGGCGACGGCGGCCGACTGGTCGGTCGTCACCGCACCCATGTAGACGCCGAGCGCGGCGAGGCCGGTGATGGCCAGGCCGATGCTCATGTAGTTGTAGATGCGCAGCATGTAGGCGCGCAGACCGGCGTCGACGGCCGCAGCGTCAATGCGCCCGGCGGCCCGGCCGAAAGGAGAAGCGTAGTTGCGGTCTAGGTCCGACATGGTCGAATTCCCGTGGTTGGTCCCGGTGGAGCGCAAGGGATTTGCGGCGCCGGTCGTAAATCTATCTCAGATGGCTCGGTTTGCGGAACATTAATTCCGTGTCATTCAAACCGACTATCCGACCCGATTGGTATGTGGGAAATTAACACATCCGACGCAAGCTTCCACGCGCGGCCGAATGTCGCTCTGCCCTAGCATCATAGGCAAAAACGGCGCTCGCGCCGCTACATTTTGTCACAAATTCCGCAACACTGAGGCCGGCTTCTGGTTTAGCGCGAGCAGCGTCCCGGCGAGCCCCAGTCCGACCGTGACGACCAGCGCGGCGACCACGACCAGCGCGGCGCTGCCGGCCTGCCAGATAAAACTCAGCGTCATCAGCCTAGTCACGATCAGCCAGGCCGCGATCGAGCCGGCGATCACCCCGAACACCGCGGTTGCAAAACCGATCATCAGATACTCCAGCGCGTAGGCGCCGAGCAGTCGCACCCGCGTGGCGCCGAGCGTCTTGAGAATCACGGCGTCATAGACGCGGTGGCGGTGTCCGGCGGCGAGCGCGCCGCCGAGCACCAGGATCGCGGAGATCAGCGTCACGGCGCTGGCGCCGCGGATCGCCAGCACCAGATTGCTGACCACGCTGCCGACCGTCTCCAGCGCCTCGCGGACCCGCACGCTGGTCACCATCGGGAACGCGTCGGCGACCTGCTTGATGATGCGCGCGTCGTCGGCGGAATCGGCGTGTGGTTCCGTCAGGGTCGCGACATGGCTGTGCGGCGCACCCCTGAAGGCATTCGGCGAGAACACCAGCACGAAATTGATGCCGAGGCCCTGCCAGTCGATGTTGCGCAGGTTGGCGATTTTCGCCGGCACGTCGCGTCCGAGCACGTTGACGACGATCTCGTCGCCGATCTTCAACGACAGGCCGTCGGCGATCTTCTTCTCCATCGAGACCAGCGGTGGCCCGCTGTAGTCCGGCCCCCACCATTCGCCCTCGACGATCTTCGAGCCCTTGGGAATTTCGCCGGTGTAGGTCAGGCCCCGGTCGCTCTGCAGCACCCACTCCGAATCGACCGACGGCTTGAGCTGGTCGGCCTTGACGCCGCGCGCGGCCACGATCCGTCCGCGCAGCATCGGTACATCCTCGACGGTCGAGCCGGCGGCGACCTTCGCCAGGAAGGCATTGAAGCGGTCGGCCTCGGTGGAGGGGATGTCGATGAAGAAGAACGACGGCGCCCGCTCCGGCAGGGCGGCCAGGAATTGCCGGCGCAGATTGCCGTCGATCTGGGTGATGGTAACGAGCACCGCCAGCCCGAGCCCCAGCGACAGCACCACCGACGGCGTCAGCGCGCCCGGCCGGTGGATGTTGGCGATCGCGAGCCGCAGCATGGTCATGCGGCTGCGCGGCAGCCGCCGCGCCACCGCCATCAGGAGCTCGGCGATTCCGCGCAGCAGCAGGAACACCGCGATCGACGAGGCGACGAACACGGCAGCGACCCGCTTGTCATAGGCAAGCCCGATCGCGACTCCGATCAGGAGCGCGATCACCGCGGCCATCAGCGCCAGATAGCTCCAGCGCGGGCGATGCCACTCGCTGGCGACGGTCTCGCGGAACAGCGCGGCGACCGGCACGTCATGGACACGGCCGAGCGGCCACAGCCCGAACGCCAGCGCGGTGAGCTGGCCGTAGAGGAAGGACAGCGCGAGCTCGTCGGGATGCAGCGCGGGCACCACCGGCAGCGGCAGCAGCTTGCCGAACAGGCCGACGATGACGAAGGGGAGCGCGGCGCCGAGCACGAGCCCGATCACCGAGCCGATCCCGGCCAGCACCACCACCTGCGTGCAGTAGATCGTGAAGACGTCGCGGCCGGTGGCGCCGAGCGCCTTGAACGAAGCGATGACGTCGCGGCGCCGGTCGATATGGCTCTTCACCGCGTTGGCGACGCCGACACCGCCGACCAGCAGCGCCGCGAGGCCGACCAGGGTCAGGAACTGGGTGAAGCGGTTGATGGTGCGCTCGAGCTGCGGCGAGGCATTGCTGCGGCTGCGGACCTCCCAGCCGGCCTCCGGCGCGGCGGTCCGCGCGCCGTCGATCAGCGCGGTGGTGGCGCGATCGTCGTTGGCGCCGTCAGGCAGCTTCACGCGGTAGATCCAGCGCACCAGGCTGCCCGGTTGCAGCAGGTCGGTGGCGTGCAGGCTGGCTTCGCTGACCAGGAAGCGCGGCCCGAGGCCGACGCCGCCGGCAAGCTTGTCGGGCTCGGCCACCACCACGCTGCGGATCTGGTAGGTCGCACTGCCGATGGTGACGCGGTCACCGAGCTTCAGGTCGAGCCGCGCCAGCAACGTCGAATCGGCGGCCGCGCCGTAGACGCCGTCGCGTTCGGCAAGCAGATCGGCGACCGGCATGTTCGGCTCGAGCGTCAGCTCGCCGAGCATCGGATATTTGCCGTCGACGGCCTTCAGCTCGACCAGCGCCAGCTTGCCGTCATTGCTGCGGGCCATCGCGCGCAGCGTGGCCGCGATCGAAACCTCGCCGCGCGTGCGCAGATAGGCGACCTCGTTGGGTTTGGCCTCGCGCGAGATCAGCGAGAATGCGACGTCGCCGCCGAGCAGCGTACGTCCCTCGCGGGACAGGCCGTCGCCAAGGCTCGCGGCGACCGAGCCGACGCCGGCAATCGCCATCACGCCGAGCGCGATGCAGGCGATGAACACGTAGAAGCCGCGCAGGCCGCCGCGCAATTCGCGCAGCGCATAACGGAAGGCAAGCGACGACGCGCGGCCCTGCACCGCGACTTCGGACGCGATGCTCATGTCGTGGATTGTCCGTCGATGCGGCCGGAGCGCAGCCGCACGACGCGGTCGCAGCGCTGCGCGAGCGCGAGATCGTGCGTCACCAGCACCAGCGTCATGCCGCGCTCGGCGTGCTTGGTGAACAGCAGGTCGACGATCTGCTTGCCTGTCGTCTCGTCGAGATTCCCGGTCGGCTCGTCGGCAACGAGGATCGCGGGATCGGGCGCGAGCGCGCGCGCGATCGCGACGCGCTGCTGCTCGCCGCCGGAGAGTTGCGTCGGATAATGATGCAGGCGCTCGCCGAGCCCGACCGATTGCAGCTCCTGCGCGGCGCGCGCAGCGGCATCGGGATTGCCGGCGAGCTCGAGCGGCACCGCCACGTTCTCCAGCGCCGTCATGGTCGGGATCAGATGGAATGACTGGAAGACGATGCCGACCTGGCGGCCGCGGAAGCGCGCCAGCGCATCTTCGTCGAGGGCATTGAACGAGGTGCCGTCGACGACCACTTCTCCACTGTCAGGACGTTCGAGCCCCGCCATTACCATCAGCAAGGTCGACTTGCCCGAGCCCGACGGGCCGATCAGGCCGATGGCCTCACCCGCTGCCACACGAAGGCTGATATCTTTGAGGATATGGACCCGTGCCGCGCCGGTGCCGAGCGAGAGATTGACGTTCCTGACGGCAATGGTGTCCGGCTCGACGTCGGTCAGTGAAGAGGATTCGATGAGACTGTCCATGGTTCGGTCATATGGCACTTCCGCGTCTGCGGTCGAGGGCCGGTTGAGAATCTTCGTGCACATACTCGTGTTGCTTATGGGCTTGATGACGGCGGCCAGCGCGCAGACGCCAAGGCTGGAGAATGGCCCGGAGAAGGGCCCGGCGAAGCCGATCAAGATGGTGGTTCTGGGCGATTCCCTGAGCGCCGGGTACGGCCTCCCGGGCCCGGCGGCATTCCCGATCCGGCTCCAAAAGGCGTTGGAAGCCAAGGGGATAAAGGTCGAGATGAGCAATGCCGGGGTGTCCGGCGACACCGCCTCGGGCGGCCGCGAGCGGCTCGACTGGTCGGTGCCTGATGGAACCGATGCCGTGATTGTCGAGCTCGGCGCCAACGATGCCTTGCGCGGCATCGATCCCGCCGTCACGCGTGCCGCGCTCTCCGACATCATCACAAAGTTGCAGGCGCGCAAGATCGCCGTGCTCTTGTGCGGCATGCTCGCGCCACCGAACTATGGCAGTGAGTATGCAGCGAAGTTCAACGCGATCTATCCGGATCTCTCGAAGACCCTTGGCGTGCCGCTCTATCCGTTCTTCCTCGATGGGGTTGCCGCCGACGCGAAGCTCAACCAGGCCGACGGCATGCATCCGACGGCAGCAGGTGTGGACATCGTTGTGAAAAATATCCTGCCCACAGTGGAGGCATTTCTCGGCGCAATATCAGGGCAACGCAGTTGAAGCGCAGGCAGTGAGCCGTGCCGTGTCCGTAGGTTTACGAGCTGTTAACGGGTCATGCTTCGCAGAGTCACATATCTCGGGTACAAATAGGCATCGGTGATTCGTCGCCGGGCCGTTACAGGGTGCGGGCTCCCAAAACCCGCGCCAAGCATCGAGGATTATTGCGATGCCGCGTCTGTTCACTGGACTGGAAATTCCGGCCGATATCGGCCAAACCCTCTCCAGCTTGCGTGGCGGCCTGCCCGGCGCACGCTGGATCGATCCCGAAAATTATCACGTCACTCTGCGCTTCATCGGCGATATCGATGGCATGTGGGCCAACGAGATCGCGACGATGTTGTTTCGGGTAAACCGCAAGCCGTTCGAGGTCAAATTGCAAGGCCTGTCGAGCTTCGGCGGACGCAAGCCGCGCGCGGTGGTTGCCGCCGTCGAACCGAGCCGGCCGTTGATCGAACTGCAGGCCGAGCTCGAGCGGATGATGCAGCGGATGGGGCTCGATCCCGAGGGCAGGAAATTCACGCCGCATATCACGCTCGCGCGTCTGCATGACGCTTCGAGCCAGGACGTCGCGGATTATCTGTCGGTGCGCGGCTACTTCCCGAGCCGCAGCTTCATGGCCGACCGCTTCGTGCTGTTCTCGTCGCGCGCGTCGACAGGCGGCGGGCCCTATGTGGTCGAGGATTCCTACGCGCTCTGCGCGTGAGCCTCTTCACCTCGCCCCGCTTGCGGGGAGAGGTCGGATCGCATCGAAGATGCGATCCGGGTGAGGGGGTACGGGTCCGTCGATAGAGCGCGTCGGGTGGTGAGAGCCCCTCACCCCAGCCCTCTCCCCGCAAGAGCGGGGCGAGGGAGAGGAAAGTGCATACCCCACTGGCACAATTCACGGCTTGCAATTTGCCGCGCACTAGGGCCGTAAGGTGGGCTCATGCTGTCCGCCTCGCCCAGTTCCTTTCTCGAGCTCTACAAATCCCTGGTCGCCTCCGGCGCGATCGAGGCCGATCCCGCGCAGGCCCGCGCCGCCGAGGCATTCGGCGCGCTGGATGAGCGGCTCGCGAGCTACAAGCCGCAGCGCAAGCAAGGCCTGTTCGGGCGGCTGTTCGGCGGCGACAAGGACGACAAGCCGCCGCGCGGGCTCTACGTCCACGGCGAGGTCGGTCGCGGCAAGACCATGCTGATGGATCTGTTCTTCCAGCAGAGCCCGGTCGAACACAAGCGCCGCGCGCACTTCCACGAATTCATGGCCGAGGCGCATGAGCGCATCTACGGCTACCGTCAGCAGATCGCGCGCGGCGAGATCGCGGACGGCGACGTGATCGCGCTCACAGCGCAGGCGATCTTCGACGAAGCATGGCTGCTCTGCTTCGACGAATTTCACGTCACCGACATCGCCGATGCGATGATCCTCGGCCGGCTGTTCGCAAAGCTGTTCGAGCTCGGCACCGTGGTGGTCGCGACCTCGAACGTTGCGCCTGACGATCTCTACAAGGGCGGGCTCAATCGCGCGCTATTCCTGCCGTTCATCGCGCAGATCTCCGACCACATGGACGTGCTGCGGCTCGATGCGCGCACCGACTTCCGGCTGGAGAAACTCGTCGGCGTCAAGATGTGGCTGGTGCCCGCGGATGACGCGGCCGATGCCGCGCTCAACGCGGCCTGGCGCAAGATGACCGGCAATGCGCCGTGCAAGGCGCGCCTCATTCCGATCAAGGGACGCATCCTGAATGTGCCCTGCTCGGCGCACGGCGTCGCGCGCTTCAGCTTCATGGACATCTGCGAGAAGCCGCTGGCCGCGTCCGATTACCTCAGGCTCGCGCACGACTACCACACGATCCTGATCGACCACATTCCGGTGATGGACTACGCCGAGCGCAATGCCGCCAAGCGCTTCATTTCGCTGATCGACACGCTCTATGACAATGCCGTGAAGCTGATGGCCTCGGCCGAGGCCGATCCGGTGTCGCTGTACCTTGCGACCGACGGCGTCGAGGCGATGGAGTTCAAGCGCACATCCTCGCGCCTGATCGAGATGAGCTCGGAATCCTACCTGGCGCTGCCGCACGGCCGGAAGGACTCCTCCGCGAGCGGCGCGTCGACCGGCCTGGTCGAGACCTAAGCTGTCATTCCGGGGCGGTGCGCAGCACCGAACCCGGAATCTCGCGCCCAATCTCCGGATTCCGGGTTCGCGCTTCGCGCGCCCCGGAATGACGATGCCGTGGCATGCCTGATCGAATTCCAGGCAGGGCCCGCAATCGGGCAGGCCGCGACTTGAATGGATCATTCGAAAGGGATAACCACCCTTGCAACCGACTTCCCTCCCTCCCGTACACAGTTCAAAGGACTGATTTCCCATGGCACGCGACAAGATTGCTCTGATTGGCTCCGGACAGATCGGCGGAACGCTGGCGCACCTCGTCGGCCTCAAGGAACTCGGAGACGTCGTGCTGTTCGATATTGCCGAGGGCGTGCCGCAGGGCAAAGCGCTCGACATCGCGCAGTCGTCACCGGTCGACGGTTTCGATTCCAATCTGGTCGGCGCCAATTCCTATGAAGCGCTCGACGGCGCCAAGGTCTGCATCGTCACCGCCGGCGTGCCGCGCAAGCCCGGGATGAGCCGCGACGATCTCCTCTCCATCAACCTCAAGGTCATGGAGCAGGTCGGCGCCGGCATCAAGAAGTACGCGCCCGACGCCTTCGTCATCTGCATCACCAACCCGCTCGACGCCATGGTGTGGGCGCTGCAGAAGGCCTCGGGCCTGCCGCACAAGAAGGTGGTCGGCATGGCCGGCGTGCTCGACTCCGCGCGTTTCCGCTATTTCCTGGCCGACGAATTCCACGTCTCGGTCGAGGACGTCACCGCCTTCGTGCTCGGCGGCCACGGCGACACCATGGTGCCGCTGACCCGCTACTCGACCGTCGCCGGCATTCCGCTGCCCGACCTCGTCAAGATGGGCTGGACCTCGCAGGCGCGCATCGATGAGATCGTCGATCGCACACGCAACGGCGGCGCCGAGATCGTCAACCTGCTCAAGACTGGCTCCGCCTTCTACGCGCCGGCTGCGTCCGCGATCGCGATGGCCGAGAGCTACCTGAAGGACAAGAAGCGCGTGCTGCCCTGCGCCGCCTATCTCAACGGCGAGTACGGCGTGAAGGACATGTATGTCGGCGTGCCGGTCGTGGTCGGCGCCAAGGGTGTCGAGCGCATTGTCGAGATCGAACTGGCGGGCAAGGACCGCGAGGCTTTCGACAAGTCGGTCGGTGCGGTGCAGGGCCTGGTCGACGCCTGCAAGAAGATCGCGCCCGATCTGCTCGGCAAGTAATCTCGATTGGCAATGGCCCGATAGGCGGTTTCAATCGCCTGTCGGGTGCAAGGCGATGAAATTCCGGCGGATTTTTTAGTTGCGCGAGCTTTGGTATATGGTATGCCAGTTTCAAGGCTGACGTAAAAGGTCGCCGCACGAGGGTTTGGGAGCGTCTTTCCATGAATATCCATGAATACCAGGCCAAGGCTTTGCTGCATGAATTCGGCGTGCCGATCTCGCGCGGCGTGCCGGTGCTGAAGCCGGAAGAGGCCGACGCGGCGGCCAAGCAGCTGCCCGGCCCGATCTGGGTGGTGAAGAGCCAGATCCATGCCGGCGGCCGCGGCAAGGGCAAGTTCAAGGAAGCATCGGCCGGCGACAAGGGCGGCGTCCGCATCGCCAAATCGGCCGCCGAGGTCGCCGAATTCGCCAAGCAGATGCTCGGCGCGACGCTGGTCACGGTGCAGACCGGTCCGCACGGCAAGCAGGTCAATCGCCTCTACATCGAGGAAGGCTCCGACATCGACAAGGAGTTCTACCTCTCGATCCTGGTCAATCGCGAGACCTCCGAAATTTCCTTTGTGGTGTCGACCGAAGGCGGCGTGAATATCGAAGAGGTCGCGCATTCGACCCCGGAAAAGATCGTCTCGTTCTCGGTCGATCCCGCGACCGGCATCATGCCGCATCACGGCCGCACGGTTGCCAAGGCGCTGAAGCTGACCGGCGATCTCGCCAAGCAGGCCGAGAAGCTGACCGGCCAGCTCTATGCCGCCTTCGCCGCCAAGGACATGGCGATGCTCGAGATCAATCCGCTCGTCGTCACCAAGCAGGGCCAGCTTCGCGTGCTCGACGCCAAGGTGTCGTTCGACAGCAACGCACTCTATCGTCATCCGGACGTGGTCGCGCTGCGCGACGAGACCGAGGAAGACGCCAAGGAGATCGAGGCGTCGAAATACGACCTCAACTACGTCGCGCTCGATGGCACGATCGGCTGCATGGTCAACGGCGCCGGCCTTGCCATGGCGACCATGGACATCATCAAGCTGTACGGCATGGAGCCGGCGAACTTCCTCGACGTCGGCGGCGGCGCCAGCGTGGAGAAGGTCGCGGCCGCGTTCAAGATCATCACCGCCGATCCGAACGTGAAGGGCATCCTGGTCAACATTTTCGGCGGCATCATGAAGTGCGACGTGATCGCCGAGGGCGTGGTCGCCGCGGTGAAGCAGGTCGGCCTCAAGGTTCCGCTGGTGGTGCGCCTCGAAGGCACCAATGTCGAGCAGGGCAAGAAGATCATTCGCGAGAGCGGCCTCAACGTTCTGCCCGCCGACAACCTCGACGACGCTGCACAGAAGATCGTGAAAGCCGTCAAGGGAGGCTAACGATGGCCGATCATCTCGACGCTCCGACACCGCTGGACGAACACCGCAAGCTCGCGGCGTTTGCGGGCGAGTGGAGCGGCGAAGAGATGGTCTATCCGTCGCGCTGGACCGCGGGCGGTCCGGCCACCTCGCAGGTCGTTGCGCGCATCGCGCTCAACGGCTTCTACCTGATCCAGGACAGCGTGCAGACCCGCGACGGCAAGGAGAGCTTCGCCACCCACGGCGTGTTCACCTACGACCGCGACGATCGGGCCTACAAATTGTTCTGGCACGACTCGCTCGGCTACTACCCGCCGTCACCGGCGTCCGGTGGCTGGGCGGGCAAGTCGCTGATCCTGGTGCGCGGCTCGCTGCGCGGCAATGCCCGTCACGTCTACGAGGTCGTCGACGACAACACCTACAACATGAAAATCCAGTTCTCGCCTGACGCGGAAGGGTGGGCCGACGTGCTCACCGGCGTGTACCGGCGTATTCACTGAGCATGATCCGGAAAAGTGGTCTCCGGTTTTCCGACAAGATCATGCTCAAACCATAGAGTCCCATCACCGATCGTCTCGCGAAAGCATCTCGAACCATGTCCATTCTGATCGACAAGAACACCAAGGTCATCTGCCAGGGCTTCACCGGCAAGAACGGCACGTTCCATTCGGAAGCGGCGATCGCTTACGGCACCAAGATGGTCGGCGGCGTGGCGCCGGGCAAAGGCGGCTCGACCCATCTCAACCTGCCGGTGTTCGACACCGTCGCCGAAGCGCGCGAGAAGACCGGCGCCGACGCCAGCGTGGTCTATGTCCCGCCGCCGGGCGCAGCCGACGCGATCTGCGAGGCGATCGATGCGGAAATCCCGCTGATCGTCTGCATCACCGAGGGCATCCCGGTGCTCGACATGGTGCGCGTGAAGCGCTCGCTGTCGGGCTCGAAGTCGCGGCTGATCGGGCCGAACTGCCCCGGCGTGATGACCGCCGGCGAATGCAAGATCGGCATCATGCCGGCCAACATCTTCAAGCCCGGCTCGGTCGGCATCGTCTCCCGCTCCGGCACCCTGACCTATGAGGCGGTGTTCCAGACCACCCAGGAGGGCCTCGGCCAGACCACCGCGGTCGGCATCGGCGGCGACCCTGTCAAGGGCACCGAGTTCATCGACATGCTGGAGATGTTCCTGGCCGACGAGAAGACCAAGTCGATCGTGATGATCGGCGAAATCGGCGGCTCCGCCGAGGAAGACGCCGCCCAGTTCCTCAAGGACGAGGCCAAGCGCGGCCGCAAGAAGCCGATGGTCGGCTTCATTGCCGGTGTCACCGCACCTCCCGGCCGCCGCATGGGCCATGCCGGCGCGATCATCTCGGGCGGCAAGGGCGACGCCGGTTCCAAGACCGCGGCGATGGAAGCCGCCGGCATCAGGGTGTCGCCGTCGCCGGCGCGCCTCGGGCATACGCTCGCGGAGATGCTGAAGTAACCGCCGTCCGGCGAGTTCCCTTCGAGGTTTGGCGTGATTTGGGGCGGGTTCTCCTTGGGGAACCCGCTTTTTTATTGCGTTTTGGTGCCGAAATGCCGATCAATAAAAAATGAAAATATATTCATTTCTTAGTTCTTTTAGGCAGGAATATCTGTCCTAGATAGGGTAAAGGGTATCAATCCAGCCGGCGCACTTCCAGACCGGCACCAGCGCCGTCTTCTACGCGCGAACCGAAAAAAATCACCAGGACTGCCCATGTCTCGCCAAGACGCGAACGCCGCTTTTGCACTCTCATCATTCCTGCAGGGCACCAACGCCGCCTACATCGACGACCTCTACGCCCGCTACGAGCAGGACCCGTCGTCGGTCGACGCCGAATGGCAGGATTTCTTCAAAAGCCTGAAGGACGCTCCGGCCGACGTCCAGAAGAACGCCGAGGGCGCCTCGTGGGGCCGTGACAACTGGCCGGTGACGCCGCGCGACGAGCTGACCTCGGCGCTCGACGGCAACTGGGCCCAGGTCGAGAAGGCGGTCGGCACCAAGCTCGCGGCCAAGGCGCAGGCCAAGGGCGTCGAGCTGTCCGATGCCGATGTCCATCAGGCCACCCGCGATTCGGTTCGCGCGCTGATGCTGATCCGCGCCTACCGCATGCGGGGCCATTTCCACGCCAAGCTCGATCCGCTCGGCATCGAGGCGCCGCGCGACCGCGAGGAGCTCGATCCGCGCTCCTATGGCTTCACCGAGGTGGACTTCGATCGCAAGATCTTCCTCGACCACGTGCTCGGGCTCGAATACGGCACGCTGCGCGAGATCGTGCATATCTGCGAACGCACCTACTGCCAGACGCTTGGCGTCGAGTTCATGCATATCTCCAACGCCGCGCAGAAGGCGTGGATCCAGGAGCGCATCGAGGGGCCGGACAAGGAGATCTCGTTCACGCCCGAGGGACGCCGCGCGATCCTCAACAAGCTGATCGAGGCGGACGGCTTCGAGAAGTTCTGCGACACCAAGTTCACCGGCACCAAGCGCTTCGGTCTCGACGGCGGTGAATCGCTGATCCCGGCGCTCGAGCAGATCATCAAGCGCGGCGGCAATCTCGGCGTGAAGGAGATCGTGGTCGGCATGCCGCATCGCGGCCGTCTCAACGTGCTGACCCAGGTGATGGGCAAGCCGCACCGTGCGCTGTTCCATGAGTTCAAGGGCGGTTCGGCCAACCCCGACTCGGTCGAAGGCTCGGGCGACGTCAAGTATCACCTCGGCGCCTCCTCGGACCGCGAGTTCGACGGCAACAACATCCATCTGTCGCTGACCGCAAACCCGTCGCATCTCGAGATCGTTGATCCGGTCGTGATGGGCAAGGTGCGCGCCAAGCAGGACCAGCACGGCGATCCGCCGGATATGCGCATCTCCGTGCTGCCGCTGCTGATGCATGGCGATGCGGCATTCGCGGGCCAGGGCGTGGTGGCTGAATGCTTCAGCCTGTCCGACCTGAAGGGCTATCGCACCGGCGGCTCGCTGCATTTCATCGTCAACAACCAGATCGGCTTCACCACCTATCCGCGCTATTCGCGCTCGTCGCCCTATCCGTCCGACGTGGCGAAGATGATCGATGCGCCGATCTTCCACGTGAATGGCGACGATCCGGAGGCCGTGGTGTTCGCGGCCAAGGTCGCGATCGAGTTCCGGCAGAAATTCCACAAGCCGGTCGTCATCGACATGTTCTGCTACCGGCGCCACGGCCACAACGAGGGCGACGAGCCGGCCTTCACCCAGCCGGTGATGTACAAGAAGATCGCTTCTCACCCGTCAACGCTGGAGATCTACGCCAAGCGGCTGGTCGCTGACGGCGTGTTGACCGAGGGCGAGGTCGAGAAGGCCAAGGCCGACTGGCGCGCGCGGCTCGACGCCGAGCTCGAAGCCGGCGCCGGCTACAAGCCGAACAAGGCCGACTGGCTCGACGGCAAGTGGGCAGGCTTCAAGATTGCTGACCAGGAAGAAGACGCCCGCCGCGGCGTCACCGGCGTCGATGTCGCCGTTCTCAAGGATATCGGCCGCAAGATCACCAAGGTGCCGGACGGCTTCCGCGTCCACCGCACCATCCAGCGTTTCCTCGACAATCGCGCCAAGGCGATCGATAGCGGTGTCGGGATCGACTGGGCCACCGGCGAGGCGCTGGCATTTTGCACGCTGCTGCAGGAAGGTCATCATGTGCGGCTGTCCGGCCAGGATTCCGAGCGCGGGACCTTCTCGCAGCGCCATTCAGTGCTGATCGACCAGGAGGACGAGAGCCGCTACACGCCGTTCAACCATCTCGGCGGCGAAGACACCGGCCACTACGAGGTCATCAACTCGCTGCTGTCGGAAGAGGCGGTGCTCGGCTTCGAATACGGCTACTCGCTGGCCGAGCCGAATGCGCTGGCGCTCTGGGAAGCGCAGTTCGGCGACTTCGCCAACGGCGCGCAGGTGGTGTTCGACCAGTTCATCTCCTCGGGCGAACGCAAGTGGCTGCGCATGTCGGGCCTCGTCTGCCTGCTGCCGCACGGCTACGAAGGGCAGGGACCGGAGCATTCCTCCGCGCGCCTCGAGCGTTACCTGCAGATGTGCGCCGAAGACAACATGCAGGTGGTCAATCCGACCACGCCGGCGAACTACTTCCACGTGCTGCGGCGCCAGCTGCATCGCGAGATCCGCAAGCCGCTGATCCTGATGACGCCGAAGTCGCTGCTGCGCCACAAGCGCGCGGTGTCGCAGCTCGAGGAGCTCGGCAAGAACGCCACGTTCCACCGCATTCTGTACGATGACGCGCAGATGCTGCCGGACGAGAAGATCAAGCTGGTGCCGGACGACAAGATTCGCCGCGTCGTGCTGTGCTCCGGCAAGGTCTACTACGATCTCTACGAGGAGCGTGAGAAGCGCGACATCGATGACATCTATCTGATGCGCGTCGAGCAGCTCTATCCGGTGCCGCTGAAGGCGCTGGTGCAGGAGCTCGGCCGCTTCAAGAACGCCGAAGTGGTCTGGTGCCAGGAAGAGCCGCGCAACATGGGCTCCTGGCACTTCATCGAGCCCTATCTGGAATGGGTGCTCAACCAGATCCACGCACCCAACAGGCGTCCGCGCTATGCCGGCCGTCCGGCATCGGCGGCAACGGCGACCGGCCTAATGTCGAAACATCTGGCGCAACTCAAGGCGCTGCTCGACGACGCACTGAACTAACGACTTTCATTGAAGCCATGCCCCGCGAATGCGGGGCATCCGGTATCCCGCGTCATCCAGCAGAAGTGCTGTCGTCACGGAGTACCGGATCGCTCGCTTTGCGGGCGGTGGCGGACAAGTTTCACGACCGCAAATTTTGCGACCGCAGGGTTATCGAGGAAAAGACCATGACTGAAATTCGCGTTCCAACGCTCGGCGAATCCGTGACCGAGGCCACGATCGGCCGCTGGTTCAAGAAGGCCGGTGAAGCCGTCGCGGTGGACGAGCCGTTGGTGGAGCTGGAGACCGACAAGGTCACCATCGAGGTGCCCGCGCCGGTGG
Source organism: Bradyrhizobium sp. USDA 3315 (assembly GCF_054056795.1). Classification (NCBI taxonomy): domain Bacteria; kingdom Pseudomonadati; phylum Pseudomonadota; class Alphaproteobacteria; order Hyphomicrobiales; family Nitrobacteraceae; genus Bradyrhizobium; species Bradyrhizobium sp. USDA 3315. The sequence goes on from NZ_JBSRYP010000001.1 coordinate 2,230,021, forward strand.
CCGGTACGCTCGGCGAGATCATCGCCACGGACGGCGAGACGGTCGCCGTCGGCGCGCTGCTCGGACAGATCAATGACGGCGCCGCTCCGGCCGCCAAGCCGGCTGCTGCGGCTCCCGCCAAGGCCGCCGCACCGGCTGCCGCTGCTGCGCCGGCTGCTGCCGCTGCGCCGAAGGCGCCGCCGCCGGATGCGCCGCTGGCACCCTCGGTCCGCAAGCTGTCCGCTGAAAGCGGCATCGATGCGTCCACTGTTCCGGGTTCGGGCAAGGACGGCCGCGTGACCAAGGGCGACATGCTGGCCGCGATCGAGAAGGCCGCCTCGGCGCCGACCCCGGTCAACCAGCCGGCCGCCGCCGTGCAGGTTCGCGCGCCGTCACCGGCCGACGACGCCGCGCGCGAGGAGCGCGTGAAGATGACCCGGCTGCGCCAGACCATCGCGCGCCGCCTCAAGGACGTGCAGAACACCGCCGCGATGCTGACGACCTTCAACGAGGTCGACATGACCGAGGTGATGAAGCTGCGGGCCCTCTACAAGGACACGTTCGAGAAGAAGCACGGCACGAAGCTCGGCTTCATGGGCTTCTTCACCAAGGCGGTCGTGCAGGGGCTGAAGGACATTCCGGCGGTCAACGCCGAAATCGACGGCTCTGACCTGATCTACAAGAACTACTATCACATCGGCGTTGCGGTCGGCACCGACCGCGGCCTCGTGGTGCCTGTTGTGCGCGACTGCGACCACAAGTCGATCGCCGAGATCGAGAAGTCGATCGCCGACTACGGCCGCCGCGCCCGCGACGGCCAGCTCAAGATCGACGAGATGCAGGGCGGCACCTTCACCATCACCAATGGCGGCATCTACGGTTCGCTGATGTCGACGCCGATCCTGAATGCGCCGCAGTCCGGCATCCTCGGCATGCACAAGATCCAGGAGCGGCCGATGGTGGTCGGCGGCAAGATCGAGGTGCGCCCGATGATGTATCTGGCGCTGTCCTATGATCACCGTGTCATCGACGGCAAGGAAGCGGTCACCTTCCTGGTGCGCGTCAAGGAGAGCCTGGAGGATCCGGCCCGCTTGGTGCTGGACCTCTAAGGTCGTATCGCGCGCGGCGTCCGATCGGCTCGGGCGCCGCGATCTGTTGGTTGCTCACATTTGGGGATCAAAGTGACGGATAAGGTCGTTGTCATCACCGGCGGCAGCCGCGGCATCGGCCGCGCCACCGCGCTCGCTGCCGCCGCGCGCGGCTATCGCATCGTGGTCGGCTATGCATCCAACAAGACCGCGGCGGACGAGGTCGTCGCCGCGATCGAAGCCAGGAACGGCAAGGCGATCGCGGTGAAATGCGATGTCGGCAGCGAGCAGGACATCCTGGCGCTGTTCAAGGCGGCCGACGGCTTCGGCACGCTCGGCGCGCTCGTCAACAATGCCGGCATCGTCGGCAAGAGCGGTGTGCGTGTCGACGAGATGTCGGCCGAGCGTATCCAGCAGATGATGGCAGTGAATGTCACCGGCAGCATCCTGTGTGCGCGCGAGGCGGTGAAGCGCATGTCGACCAAGCACGGCGGCAAGGGCGGCGTCATCGTCAACCTGTCCTCGGTGGCGGCGAAGCTCGGCGCGCCCAACACCTATGTCGACTATGCCGCCTCCAAGGGCGCGATCGATTCCTTCACGATCGGCCTCGGCTACGAAGTCGCGAATGAGGGCATCCGCGTCGCCGGCATCCGGCCCGGCCTGATCGACACCGACATCCACGCCGCGGGCGGCGAGCCCGATCGTGCGCACCGGCTTGCCCATATGGTGCCGATGAAGCGTGTCGGCACCGCCGATGAAATCGCCAACGCCATCGTCTGGCTGATCTCGGACGAGGCTTCCTATGTCACCAGCGCGATCCTCGACGTGTCGGGCGGTCGCTAGCACACGATCAAGAGCGGGCGGCGGTCTGCCGTCACGATCGCGCCCGCGTAATTGTCACAGAGCTTAGCTACAGGACCTTCCATCATGGCTTCTTACGATCTCGTCGTCATCGGCACCGGCCCGGGCGGATATGTCTGCGCGATCCGCGCGGCGCAACTCGGCATGAAGGTCGCCGTCGTCGAGAAGGACGCGACGCTGGGCGGCACTTGCCTCAACGTCGGCTGCATGCCGTCGAAAGCGCTGCTGCACGCCTCCGAGATGTTCGAGGAAGCCGGGCACTCCTTTGCCAAGATGGGCGTCAGCGTCCCGGCGCCGAAGCTAGATCTGCCCGCGATGATGAACTTCAAGCAGCAGGGCATCGACGGCAACGTCAAGGGCGTCGAGTTCTTGATGAAGAAGAACAAGATCGACGTGCTCAAGGGGACCGGCAAGATCCTCGGCGCCGGCAAGGTCGAGGTCTCCGGCGACGGCAAGTCCGAGACGGTCGAGACCAGGAACATCGTGATCGCCACCGGCTCCGATATCGCCCGCCTGAAGGGCATCGACATCGACGAGAAGCGCATCGTGTCCTCGACCGGCGCGCTGTCGCTGGAGAAGGTGCCGGAGAAATTGTTGATCATCGGCGCGGGGGTGATCGGGCTCGAGCTTGGCTCGGTCTGGCGGCGTCTCGGTGCGGACGTCATGGTCGTGGAATTCCTCGACCGCATCCTGCCCGGCATGGACGGCGAGGTGGCAAAGCAATTTCAGCGCATGCTCGAGAAGCAGGGCTTCGTCTTCAAGCTCGGCGCCAAGGTCACCGCGGTCGATAGCTCCGGCAAGACGCTGCAGGCCAAGGTCGAGCCGGCCGCCGGCGGCGCTGCGGAAACCATCGAAGCCGACGTCGTGCTCGTCTGCATCGGCCGGGTGCCCTACACCGAGGGCCTCGGGCTGAAGGAAGCCGGCGTTGCGCTCGACGATCGCGGCCGCGTCGAGATCGACGCGCACTTCTCGACCAACGTGAAGGGCATCTACGCGATCGGCGACGTCGTGGCCGGGCCGATGCTCGCGCACAAGGCGGAAGACGAAGGCGTTGCCTGTGCGGAGATCATCGCGGGCCAGGCCGGCCACGTGAACTACGACGTCATTCCAGGTGTTGTGTATACCACGCCGGAAGTGTCGTCGGTCGGCAAGACCGAGGAAGATCTCAAGCAGGCCGGCGTCGCGTACACCGTCGGCAAATTCCCGTTCACGGCAAACGGCCGGTCCAAGGTCAATCAGACCACCGACGGCTTCGTGAAAATTCTCGCAGATGCGAAGACGGATCGGGTGCTTGGCGTCCACATTGTCGGCCGCGAAGCCGGCGAAATGATCCACGAAGCCTGCGTTCTGATGGAATTCGGCGGATCGGCCGAGGATCTGGCACGCACCTGCCACGCGCACCCGACCCGTTCGGAGGCGATCAAGGAAGCCGCGCTTGCGGTGGGCAAGCGCGCCATCCATATGTGATGATCGAAAGTCCGGCGTCAGCCGGGTTGAGATCATAGCGATGCTGCGCCGCCTGCTTCAGCCGTTCTGGGTCCTGCTTGCGATCATCTTCCTGGTCGAGGCCTGGCTATGGGACCATCTCGAGCCGATCGTGGCGCGAGCGGTGGCGTGGATTCCGCTCCGCGCGCTCAAGCAATGGCTTGCCGACCGGGTCGATTCGCTGTCGCCGGCGATGACCCTGATTGTCTTCGTCGTGCCGGTGATCCCGCTGTTTCCGCTCAAGCTGATCGGGCTCTGGCTGCTGGCGAACCAATACTGGTTCAGTGCGGTCTCGCTGATCCTGTTCGCCAAGTTCGTCGGCGTCGGCGTGACGGCCTTCCTGTTCGACGTGACGCGGCCGAAACTGCTGGAGATGCCCTGGTTCGAGGCGCTCTATAATTTCGTGATGGCGCTGCGGGCCAAGGCCACGGCGCTGGTCGAGCCGATCAAGCGGCGCATTCGCGAGATGATCAGTGGCGACGGCGAGGGCTGGGCGGCGCGCACGCTGCGCGTGATCGCGCGCTTCCGCAAAAGCGTGCATCAGACCAGCAAGCCTCTTTGATCAAAACTTTCTATTCCGTCATCCTGAGGAGCGCGGAACGCGCGTCTCGAAGGATGCACGGCCCGGCCGGTGGCCGTCGATCCTTCGAGACGCGCGCAAGGGCGCGCTCCTCAGGATGACGGTTCGAAAGCGGCGCGCTGCGCCTCAATGCAGATGCAGCAAGTGCGGCTGGAACAGGCCGAGCGCCGTCATCACGATGCCGGCGAGCGTCACCAGGCCGGAGACCCAGGCCAGCGCGATGATGCCCGTGATGATGGTCGCCGATGCCAGCACGATGGCGATCTGGAAGGCGGCGGAGGCAAGCTCGAAATGATGATATTTCGCGGTGGCCTCGTCGCGCTCATGCTCGGCGTGCTTGGCGCGTTCGGAGAGCTGCTCCGAACCCTCGCCGGTTTCCGGCTCCGAGCGATAGCGCGCAGCGGTCTTCTGCCAATCGTCGATCTGCTTCTGCAGCGCGGCCCTGGCCGCCTCGTCGGTGGTGGTCGCGAGGTTCAGCTTGCCCTGTTCGGCCGCGGTCTGCACCGCGGTCCGGCGGATGCTCTTGGCCTGGAAGAAGGCCCACAGGTTGGAGGCCTCGACATTCTTGCTGATCGATTCGGTCTGGGCGCCCTTGCCGAGCGTTTCCGACAGCGCCAGGCACAGGGCGATCACGGCGATCAGGAGCGCGATCTTCTTGTTCTCGCCCGAAGCATGCTCGGCATGCTCCGCGTGCTCCATACTTTCATGTGCGCTCATGATTCCCCTCCGGATGCGACCGCGCCACGATTGCCGAATGCGGTGCACAAGGCAAGGGCCGAACGGTTTTGGGTAACCGTCTGAAGATGAACGGCGCATGACGGCGGGCCAAAGCCCGCGCTTTATTTTTTCAGAACCGAACGTTCAACCTCGGGGATGCGCGGAGCGATAGACTTCGAGCAGGCGCTCGCTGTCGATGCCGGTGTAAATCTGCGTGGTCGACAGCGATGCGTGGCCGAGCAATTCCTGGATCGCACGCAGATCGCCGCCACGGCTGAGCAGATGCGTGGCGAAGGAGTGCCGCAGCGCATGCGGCGTTGCGCTGTCGGGCAGGCCAAGCGCGCCGCGCAGCCGCTCCATGGTGAGCTGGATGATGCGTGGGCTCAAGGGGCCGCCGCGCGCGCCGACGAACATCGGCCCGGTCGGGCTGAGCTGATGCGGGCAGATCGCGGCATAGTCCGCGATCAATTGCAGCACGTTTTGCAGCACCGGCACCATGCGGGTTTTGTTGCCCTTGCCGGTCACCACGAGCACGTCGCCTTCGCCGGGCTTCGGCACGTCGCGGCGCTTCAGCCCCAGCGCTTCGGAGATGCGCAGGCCCGAACCATAGAGCAGCGCCATGACGGCGGCGTCGCGCACCAGGATCCAGGTCTCGCGGGTTTCGTCCGCGCGCTCGTCGGCGTCGGCAAAGCGTTTCGCTGCTTCCATGTGAATCGGCTTCGGCAGGCTCTTCGCCACCTTGGGCGCGCGGATCGCCGAGAGCGCGCCGACCTTGCCCTTGCCCTCGCGTTCCAGGAAACGGCCGAACGAGCGCAGGCCCGCCAGCGCCCGCATCAGCGATCGTCCGCCGATCTCCTCGGTCCGGCGCATCGCCATGAAGGCGCGCACATCGCTCGCCTCGAGCGCGGAAAATGCCTCAAGCGTCACCCGCGCGCCCCAATGCCCGGCCAGGAAGGAAAGGCATTGGCGCACGTCCCGGGCATAGGCCTCGAGCGTCTTCGGCGACAGCCGCCGCTCCGCGCGCAGATGCGACAGCCAGCGCGTCATCTCCTGCGTGACCGATGCGTCGGCGCAGTCGAGCTCGAGCGGCTGGATGGGCTGATCGGTCCGGGCCATGTCCGTGTCTTAAGTCCGTGTCCTAAGGGCTATTGGCGCTGCTCATCTCCTGATTATATCGCACTGCCTTCGTTTACCGTTCGCTAAGGCGCGAAGCGGTGATAGAGCGTTTTCGAGCGAAGTGGACGCCGGTTCGCGGGAAGAAAACGCGTCAAAACAAGAAGCTGGAGATTTGGTTCTGGTTCAATCAGAAACCAAATCTCTAGCCCGCTCGGGTTCAAGGTTTCTGATTCAATGGACCATACCACGCGCCCTGGCCCAGCCTCTGCATCGACGATACGTGTCGTCGACGTGCTGGTGCCTGTCGCGCTGAACCAGACCTATTCCTACCGCGTTCCGCGCGGCATGGAGCTTGCGCCGGGCGACGTGATCGGCGTTCCGCTCGGGCCGCGCGAGGTGGTTGCGGTGGTGTGGGCGGAAAATGCCAATCCGGATCCGCGGCTGCACAACCGGCTCAAGGACGTCAGCGAGAAGCTCGATGTTCCGCCGCTGAAGCCGGAGCTGCGTCAGCTGGTCGACTGGGTCTCCAATTACACCCTGTCGGCACGCGGCATGGTGCTGCGGATGACGCTGCGGATGGGCGAAAATCTCGGGCCGGAGCGGATGCGGCTCGGCGTGCGGCTGGTCGGCGAGCCGCCGCGGCGCCTGACGCCGGCACGCCGGCGGGTGATCGAGGTGCTGTCGGACCGCTTGCTGCACGGCAAATCGGAGGCGGCGCGGGAGGCCGGCGTCAGTTCCGGCGTGATCGACGGCCTGGTCGACGAAGGCACCCTCACGGTCGAGGCGATGCCGCCGCCGGCACCGCCGCCCGTTCCGGATCCCTCCCATGCGCAGCCGGTTTTTTCGCGCGAGCAGCGCAGTGCCGTCGACGTGATGCGGACGCTGGCCGCGAGCGGCAGCTTTCACGTCGCGCTGCTCGACGGCGTCACCGGTTCCGGCAAGACCGAAGTCTATTTCGAGGCGATCGCCGAGAATATCCGCCGCGGCAAGCAGACGCTGATCCTGATGCCGGAGATCGCGCTGACCGGCCAGTTCCTCGACCGTTTCGCGCAGCGCTTCGGCGTGCGGCCGCTGGAGTGGCATTCGGAGCTGACGCCGCGCACGCGCGCGCGCAACTGGGCCGCGATCTCCGAGGGCAAGGCGCCGGTCGTGGTCGGCGCCCGCTCCGCGCTGTTCCTGCCCTATGCCGATCTCGGTCTCATCATCGTCGATGAGGAGCACGACCAGGCCTACAAACAGGACGACGGCGCGCATTATCACGCGCGCGACATGGCGGTGGTCCGCGCCCATATCGCAAAGATTCCGATCGTGCTGGCGTCGGCGACGCCGTCGGTCGAGAGCGAGGTCAATGCGCGCAAGGGGCGCTACCAGCGCGTGGCGCTGCCGTCGCGGTTCGGCGGCCAGCACATGCCGCATATCGAGGCGATCGACATGCGCCGCGCGCCGCCGCCGCGCGGCCGCTTCATTTCGCCGGTGCTGGCCGAGCAAATTCGCCATGCCATTGAGCGCCGCGAGCAGGCGCTGCTGTTCCTCAACCGCCGCGGCTATGCACCGCTGACGCTGTGCCGGGCCTGCGGCCACCGCTTCGCCTGCACCATCTGCGATGCATGGCTGGTCGATCACCGGTTCCGGCAGCGGCTGGTCTGTCATCATTGCGGCTTCTCGATGCCGCGCCCGAATATCTGTCCACATTGCGCGGCCGAGGAATCGCTGGTCGCGGTTGGGCCCGGCGTCGAGCGCCTGCAGGAGGAGGCAGCCCACATCTTCCCCGAGGCCCGCACCATGGTGCTGTCGAGCGATCTCATCACCTCGATCGAGACCATGCGCAGCGAGCTCAACGAGATCGCCGAGGGCCGCGTCGACATCATCATCGGCACCCAGCTGGTGGCGAAGGGCCACAACTTCCCGCGGCTCAATCTGGTCGGCGTCATCGACGCCGATCTCGGCCTGAGCAATGGCGATCCGCGCGCCGCCGAGCGGACGTTCCAGCTGCTGAACCAGGTGGTCGGCCGCGCCGGCCGCGAGCAGGGCCGCGGCGTCGGCTTTCTGCAGACCCACCAGCCCGAGCATCCGGTGATCAAGGCCCTGATCGCCAATGACCGCGAGGCGTTCTATGCCAGCGAGATCGAGATTCGCGAGCGCACCGGCTACCCGCCGTTCGGCCGGCTGGCGAGCCTGATCGTCTCCGCCGGCGACCGTCCGACCGCGGAAGGCTTCGCCCGCAAGCTCGCCGCGGTGGCGCCGCTCGATGAGCGGATCCAGGTGCTCGGCCCCGCCGAGGCGCCGCTCGCCGTCATCAAGGGCCGCTATCGCTTCCGCCTGCTGGTGAAGTCGTTGCGCAATGTCGACCTGTCGCAATATCTGCGCGAATGGCTCGATGCAGGTCCCAAGACCAAGGGCAATCTGAAGCTCGAGGTCGACGTCGATCCGCAGAGCTTCCTCTAGTTCGTTCACTGTCCTCCGTCACTGCGAGGAGCGAAGCGACGAAGCAATCCATGTGTCCGCAAACGCGGTGAAATGGATTGCTTCGCTCCGCTCGCAATGACGGCGGCTGGCAGCACGTCCCGCAAAAGAAAAAGCCTGCCGTCATTTGCGACGGCAGGCCTTTTTGGCGCGAAGCAGGCCTCGCGGCCGTTACGCAACGCAACGCTTACTGAAGGCGCTTACGAGACGACCTCGGCGGTGACGCGGCCAACGCCGGCACCGGTCAGGCCGATGGCGCGGGCTGCGCCGGTGGAGAGGTCGAGCACGCGGCCGCGGATGAACGGGCCACGATCGTTGATGGTGACGACGACGCTGCGGCCGCCATGGGTGACGCGGAGCTTGGTGCCGAACGGCAGCGAGCGGTGGGCCGCGGTCATGGCGTTCTGGTTGAAGCGCTGGCCGGAAGCGGTGCGGCTGCCCGACTCATTGCCGTAGAAGGAGGCCATCCCCGAGAACGAGTGGCCGCCGGACGGCTGGATCGATGCATTGGCGTCGCGCCAGGACGAGCCTTCGGCGCGGGCGTGGTGATGATGGTGGTGGCGATGATGGTGGTGCCGGGACTTCGCGGACGCCTCGGTCACGCTGCCCCCGACCAGAATAGTTGCGGCTACAAAAGCAAGCGCCGTACGCGAGCGGGTTACGGTGCCCGCCGCCTTCTTGATATTCAGCATTGATAAGACCCTCAGACAGTATTGCCGCTAACGCGGCAAGTGGAACCCCCGTCCCTTCGTTGACCAAGGCCGTTTGGTTTCTCAATGAGGCACGAATTGGGCAGTAAATCCGGATTATCTCGTGCTGAAATATCTTGTTACCGCCTTGGGGTAGTCAATCGAGGTTCCGTAATCTTGCTGTTTAACCAATTTTTAACGACAAATATACTTGCCAATACTGATTATCGAGGCGACGGTAAGTTTTCGGTAAGTAATCGCTAAATGAAACCGCAGCCGGCCAGGAGTTCCCTGCGCGCTCGGCCATAGGCCTATGCAAATTTCGATGGAACAAAATCGCGGCGGCGCGAATCGGAGCCGACGCGCGCGAATTTCCGCGCGCCAAATTTTCCGGTTTGGCCGCCGGCTGCGGTCGGCAAAAAGCGCATGCGACAAGGCGGCACTCACGATGCCGTCATGTTGCACCTGCGCGATTGCTATGTTAGCAAAGCCGCGATTTTAACGGTCCCGGCACGTCCTGTGCCGGTCGAAAATCGAAGTCCCGCTTGAATTCCAAGGGCTTGGATCGCTAGGCGCTGCTTTGGTGGCGACGGTTTTTCCCTTGCGAATTTGACAGCAAAAAAGAGCGAGCTCGTGGCTGCTGAAGATCCGTCCGTTTCGGGAGTGTCCGGTCGTTACGCAACGGCCCTGTTCGAGTTGGCGCGCGACGAGCAATCCGTCGATCAAGTCCGGGCCGACCTCGACAAGTTCGAGGCCTTGCTCAACGAGAGCGCGGATCTCAAGCGCCTCGTCCGCAGCCCGGTGTTCGCCGCCGACGCCCAGCTGAAGGCGCTGACCGCGGTGCTCGACAAGGCCGGTATCTCCGGCACGTCGGCCAAATTCCTCAAGGTGCTCACCGCCAATCGCCGGCTGTTCGCCGTTGCCGATGTGATCCGCGCCTATCGCGCGCTGGTGGCGAAGTTCAAGGGCGAGGCGACTGCGGAAGTCACCGTCGCCGAGCAGCTCAGTGACAAGAATCTCGACGCGCTGAAGGCCGCACTGAAATCAGTGACGGGCAAGGACGTCGCGCTCAACGTGAAGGTCGATCCCTCCATTATTGGTGGCCTGGTGGTCAAGCTCGGCAGCCGCATGGTGGATAGTTCGCTTCGCACCAAACTCAATTCGATCAAGAACGCGATGAAAGAGGCAGGCTGATGGACATCCGCGCCGCAGAAATTTCTGCGATCCTCAAGGACCAGATCAAGAATTTCGGCCAGGAAGCCGAGGTCACCGAAGTTGGCCAGGTGCTGTCGGTCGGTGACGGTATCGCCCGCGTCTACGGTCTCGACAACGTTCAGGCTGGTGAAATGGTCGAGTTCGAGAACGGCACGCGCGGCATGGCGCTCAACCTCGAAACCGACAACGTCGGTATCGTGATTTTCGGCGCCGACCGCGAGATCAAGGAAGGCCAGACCGTCAAGCGCACTCGCGCGATCGTGGACGCGCCGGTCGGCAAGGGCCTGCTCGGCCGCGTCGTCGACGCACTCGGCAATCCGATCGACGGCAAGGGCCCGATCCAGGCCACCGAACGCAAGCGCGTCGACGTCAAGGCGCCCGGCATCATTCCGCGCAAGTCGGTGAACGAGCCGATGGCCACCGGCCTCAAGGCGATCGATGCGCTGATCCCGATCGGCCGCGGCCAGCGCGAGCTGATCATCGGCGATCGCCAGACCGGCAAGACCGCGATCGCGCTCGACACCATTCTGAACCAGAAGCCGCTCAACGCCCAGCCGGACGAGAACCTCAAGCTGTATTGCGTCTATGTCGCGATCGGCCAGAAGCGCTCCACCGTCGCGCAGTTCGTCAAGGTGCTCGAAGAGCAGGGCGCGCTGGAATACTCGATCATCGTTGCGGCGACCGCGTCCGATCCGGCGCCGATGCAGTACATCGCGCCGTTCACCGCCTGCACCATGGGCGAGTACTTCCGCGACAACGGCATGCACGCCGTGATCATCTATGACGACTTGTCGAAGCAGGCCGTCGCTTATCGCCAGATGTCGCTGCTGCTGCGCCGCCCGCCGGGCCGCGAGGCCTATCCGGGCGACGTGTTCTACCTGCATTCCCGCCTGCTCGAGCGCGCCGCCAAGCTCAACAAGGAGCATGGTTTGGGCTCGCTGACGGCGCTGCCGGTCATCGAAACCCAGGCCAACGACGTGTCGGCCTACATTCCGACCAACGTGATTTCGATCACCGACGGTCAGATCTTCCTGGAGACCGACCTGTTCTTCCAGGGTATCCGTCCGGCCGTGAACGTCGGTCTGTCGGTGTCGCGCGTCGGTTCGTCGGCGCAGACCAAGGCGACGAAGAAAGTCGCCGGCAAGATCAAGGGCGAGCTCGCGCAGTACCGCGAAATGGCGGCGTTCGCGCAGTTCGGCTCCGACCTCGACGCGTCCACGCAGCGCCTGCTCAACCGCGGTTCGCGCCTGACCGAACTCTTGAAGCAGCCGCAGTTCTCGCCGCTGAAGATGGAAGAGCAGGTTTGCGTGATCTGGGCCGGCACCAACGGCTACCTCGATCCGCTTCCGCTCAACAAGGTGAAGGCTTTCGAGGACGGCCTGCTGTCGCTGCTGCGCGGCAAGAACGCCGAGATCCTCGATGCGATCCGCACCAGCCGCGATTTGTCCGACGACACCGCCGCCAAGCTGAAGACGGTGGTCGAAGGTTTCGCCAAGACGTTTGCATAACGAGTGGGGCGTCGCCCGGCTCGCCGCCGGGCGTGACGAACGGAGGCTTGCGATCTGACCATTGTGGTCGGATCGCCGGGGTGAACGAAGAATGGCGTCACTAAAAGACATGCGGGTCCGCATCGCCTCGACCAAGGCGACGCAGAAGATCACCAAGGCCATGCAGATGGTCGCAGCCTCGAAGCTGCGCCGCGCGCAGAACGCCGCCGAAGCGGCGCGGCCTTATGCCACCAAGATGGATGCGGTGATTTCCAACATCGCCGCGGCTGCCAACGGCACGCCCGGCGCGCCGGCGCTGCTTGCCGGCACCGGCAACGATCAGGTCCACCTGCTTCTGGTCTGCACCGGCGAGCGCGGCCTGTCCGGCGCGTTCAACTCCGCCATCGTGCGCCTGGCGCGCGAGCGGGCGAACGCGCTGCTCGCGCAGGGCAAGGAAGTGAAGTTCTTCTGCGTCGGCCGCAAGGGCTACGAGCAGCTGCGGCGGACCTTCGAGAAGCGCATTGTCGAGCATCTCGACCTGCGTTCGGTGCGCCAGATCGGCTTCGTCAATGCCGAGGACATTGCCAACAAGGTGCTGGCGCGATTCGAGGCCGGCGAGTTCGATGTCTGCACATTGTTCTACTCGCGCTTCCAGTCGGTGATCGCGCAGATCCCGACCGCGCAGCAGATCATCCCGCTCGAGGTGGCTGCACCCGCCGTCAACGCGGCGCCCGCCACGTCCTACGAATACGAGCCTGAAGAGGATCAGATCCTCGGCAGCCTGCTGCCGCGCAACCTCGCGGTGCAGATCTTCCGCGCGCTGCTGGAGAACAACGCCTCGTTCTATGGCGCGCAGATGAGCGCGATGGACAGCGCGACCCGCAATGCCGGCGAGATGATTCGCAAGCAAACCCTGATTTACAACAGAACCCGTCAGGCCCAGATCACGAAGGAGCTGATCGAGATCATCTCCGGCGCTGAGGCGGTCTAAGGCAGATTTTCGAAGGAGAACAGTCCATGGCTACAGCAGCCAATCCGATCGGTCGCGTTACCCAGGTCACGGGCGCCGTGGTCGACGTGCAGTTCGAAGGCCACCTTCCGGCGATTCTGAATGCGCTCGAGACCAAGAACGGCGGCAACCGTCTGGTGCTCGAAGTCGCGCAGCATCTCGGTGAATCGACCGTCCGCACCATCGCGATGGATATCACCGAGGGCCTCGTGCGCGGCCAGGAAGTGACCGACACCGGCGAACCGATCCGGGTGCCGGTCGGCGAGGGCACGCTCGGCCGCATCATCAACGTCATCGGCGAGCCGATCGACGAAGCCGGCCCGATCAAGTCTGACGGCGTGCGCGCCATCCATCAGGAAGCGCCGACCTACACCGACCAGTCGACCGAGGCCGAAATCCTCGTTACCGGCATCAAGGTCGTCGACCTTCTTGCTCCGTACGCCAAGGGCGGCAAGATTGGCCTGTTCGGCGGCGCCGGCGTCGGCAAGACCGTGCTGATTCAGGAACTGATCAACAACGTCGCGAAGGCGCACGGCGGATACTCCGTGTTCGCCGGCGTCGGCGAGCGCACCCGCGAGGGCAACGACCTCTATCACGAGTTCATCGAATCGAAGGTCAATGCCGATCCGCACAATCCGGATCCGAGCGTGAAGTCGAAGTGCGCGCTGGTGTTCGGCCAGATGAACGAGCCGCCGGGCGCCCGCGCCCGCGTCGGCCTCACCGGCCTGACCGTCGCCGAGCACTTCCGCGACCAGGGCCAGGACGTGCTGTTCTTCGTCGACAACATCTTCCGCTTCACCCAGGCGGGCTCGGAAGTGTCGGCGCTCCTCGGCCGTATTCCTTCGGCGGTGGGTTATCAGCCGACGCTCGCGACCGACATGGGCGCGCTGCAGGAGCGCATCACCACCACCCAGAAGGGCTCGATCACCTCGGTGCAGGCGATCTACGTGCCGGCCGACGACTTGACCGACCCGGCGCCCGCCACCTCGTTCGCGCACTTGGACGCCACCACGGTGCTGTCGCGCGCGATCTCGGAAAAGGGCATCTATCCGGCGGTGGATCCGCTCGACTCGACCTCGCGCATGCTGTCGGCGCTCGTCGTCGGTGACGAGCACTACAACACCGCGCGCATGGTCCAGCAGATCCTGCAACGCTACAAGTCGCTGCAGGACATCATCGCCATTCTCGGCATGGACGAATTGTCGGAAGAGGACAAGCTGACGGTCGCCCGCGCCCGCAAGGTCGAGCGCTTCCTGTCGCAGCCGTTCCACGTCGCCGAAGTCTTCACCGGCTCGCCGGGCAAGTTCGTCGACCTCGCCGACACCATCAAGGGCTTCCGCGATCTCTGCCAGGGCAAGTACGACCATCTGCCGGAAGCGGCGTTCTACATGGTCGGCACCATCGAAGAAGCCGTCGAGAAGGGCAAGAAGCTGGCGGCCGAAGCCGCCTAAGCTTTGGGATGTCGTCATCGCCGGACCTGATCCGGCGATCCATCGCACGTGAAGTATTTTGACTGATGGACCCGCGGGTCGAGCCCGCGGGTGACAGCGCAAAGAACGGAAAGACCATGACCACCTTCCACTTCGATCTCGTCTCTCCCGAAAAGCTCGCCTTCTCCGGCGAGGTCGATCAGGTTGACGTCCCCGGTGTGGAGGGTGATTTCGGTGTGCTCGCCGGACACGCTCCGGTCATCGCCACGGTTCGACCGGGCATCCTGACGATCACGACTGCCGGCAAGCGCGAGAAGGTGATCGTGCTCGGCGGCCTCGCCGAGGTCTCGGACAAGGGCCTCACCGTGCTCGCCGACGTCGCGACCGCGCTTGCAGACATCGATCGCGCGAAGTTCGCCGAGACGATCAACGAGATGCAGGAGAAGCTGGCCGAGAAGGAGGGCTCCGAGCTCGACCACGCGATCGAGCGGCTCGACCACTTCAAGAGCATCCAGCAAGAGCTCAACACGACGGCTATGCACTAGGGCGCGGTTGCCGACCGGCGATCGCGCCGCCATGTCGAGTGAGCCGACCCCCTTAGTGGAATAGCTCACACTCTTCCAGTCATCGCCCACCAAGGCTTGAATAATTCAACGCTCGCCACGCCCTGGCGAGCGTTCAATGCTTGTTGCGCGCGGGATCGTCTGGCGGCATTCTCCCCGGCATATCTGGGTTCGGGGGCTGGTACTCATGAAGCGCAAGGTCGCAGCGATCCTCGCGGCCGATATCGCAAGTCAGAGCCGATTGGTTGCCGACGATGAGGAAGAGACGCTGCGGCGGCTCGCCTCTTCTCGACAAGTCCGCTTCTTCGCGGTCGGCCCGAACGAACGACCTGCAAATATGTGAAGCAGCTTGCAGCAGGGATCGTGCACAAATGACAAGCTGCAGCGCGACGACGATTTGGCCCGACCGCATCGCGATTTCATTCCTGACATAACGGACAAGCTGCCGTGCTGACTTTCACCACCGATGCTCTCCGCCCGCAGGACCGTTTCGAGCACTGGTGCGAGGTGCGCGGCAAGAGCCTGTTCGGGGTCACGATCGAGCTCGAGCGCGACAAGAGGGCCGATTTCAGCGGGCGCTTCTCCGCGACGCCGGTGGGCAGTGCCGTGCTGGCGCAAATGTCGGCCTCCTCCTACCGCGTCAGCCGGACCGCTTCCGACATCGCGCGCGTTCCGAGCAACAGCCTGCATCTTGCCTGGCAGGTGCGCGGCCCCGGCCACATGAATATCGGTCGCGATCGTGTCCAGTTTGTGCGCAACGGCGACCTGGTGTTCGGCCATTCCAATCTTCCGTTTGCCTCGACACCCGAACGGACCGACGGCTTTGACTTCTTCAGCCTCAAGATCCCCGTCACCGACGAACTCGTGCTCGGCGCGCGGATCGAGGATGCGCCGCCGGTCGCGCTGGCGCGCGATGCGAGCCTGACCCGGCTTGTCGGCGCCATGTTCCGCTCGATGACGCGAGATCTCGCGCAAGCCGGGCAGTTCGCTGGCGACGTTGCGCATATGGTGCGCCTGGCGCTGCTCGCGCGCGGACGCGTGCGGCCACGCCAGGACGAAATCCGTGCCGCGCTGCATGCAGGCTACCTTCATGCCGTCCGCGAAATTCTGTACCGCGATCTGCATCGCGCCTCGCTCACGCCGGCCGCGGTTGCCGCCGAGCTCGGCATCTCACTGCGGCAATTGCATGCGCTGTTCGAGCCGACCGGCCTGTCATTTGCGCGGACGCTGACGGCGGCAAGGTTGAAGGCGGCGAGGCGCGCGCTCTACGCCATACGGGAGCGCAGCATCGACGAGATCGCGTTCTCGTGCGGCTTCGACAGCATCGCGACCTTCTATCGCGTCTTCCGTTCGACCTACGGCATGACACCGGGCGACGCGCGGCGCATACCGCCGCAGGATCAGCCGGCGAATTCCGCGAACCGGGTCGCGACCGCGCGATAGACGTCGCGGCGGAACGGCACCACGAGATCGGCGACGCGGTCGAGGCGCTCCCAGCGCCATTGATCGAATTCGGCGGGCTGGCCGTTGCGCGGCGTCAATGGATCGATCTCCTCGTCGCGTCCAGTGAAGCGCAGCGCAAACCATTTCTGCCGCTGGCCGCGGAACTTGGCGAGCCGGTGCGATGTCGGCCCGTCATAGGCGGGGAATTCGTAGGTCATCCAGTCGGTCTCGCCGAGATAGTCGGCGTTGACCGCCCCGGTCTCCTCCCACAATTCGCGCATCACGGCCTGGCGCGGATCCTCGCCGGCGTCGATGCCGCCCTGCGGCATCTGCCATTCGAGGCCGGGCAGCACGATCTCCGGACCGTCGTCCTTGATCCGGTGGCCGATCAGCACGCGTCCGTCGGCGTTGAACAGCGCGATGCCCACATTGGGGCGATAGGGCTTATCTGATGACATTCAGTGGGTACGTCGCGCGTTGACCCGGTCGGCTACTTGGCCGCCAGACCGGCAAATTCCTTCACGACGCGCTCATAGACCGGACGCTTGAACGGCACAATCAGCTCCGGCAGATTCTTCATCGGTTCCCAGCGCCAGGTGATGAACTCGGCCTTGTGGCCGCCGCCCGGATTGGCGACGTTGATCTCGTTCTCATTGCCGGTGAAGCGCAACGCGAACCACTTTTGCCGCTGTCCGCGATAGCGGCCCTTCCAGGCGCGGCCGGCGACGGTGCGTGGGATATCATAGATCAGCCAGTCCGAGACCTCGCCGAGCTTCTCCACGGACTTGATGCTGGTCTCCTCATAGAGCTCGCGTCGCGCCGCCTGAAACGTATCCTCGCCGGGATCGACGCCGCCTTGCGGCATCTGCCAGACATGCGCGTCGTCAACATGCTCGATGCCGCCCGCGCGGCGTCCGATGAAGACCAGCCCCGCTGTATTCAGCAGCATGATGCCGACGCAGGTTCGATAGGGCAGGTCTTCATAACGTGCCATGCTGCCGCTACCTCGCACATTTTCTGGAGCCGCCCGACCCGGCCCCCCGGCAAGGTATCGAGCTGCACCAACGGATTGAATCTTTAGCCCGATTTTGATTTCAGCATCGCCGTTGTCAATGGCACAAGCATAATGCCCTTGGAGTCCAGTGTCTTGAGCCAGGCGCCGAGCCGCTCGATCGAGACCGGCAACGCCGAGGCGACGCCCACCGCCGTGCCGCGTTCCTTAGCGATGGTTTCCAGCTTGACCAGCGCGCGGTCGATTTCCGCCGACGTCGGCACCGCGTCGATGGCGAAATCGGCCTTGGCGAACGGCAATGACTGGCCCGCTGAGAGGGTCTGCGCGACGCTACGTGGGGTGGAACCGTCGTCGAAATAGCTCAGGCCGCGCTTGGCCGCTTCGCGGACGATGGGCTGCATCACGTGATCGGCCGCAACGAACCGGCCTCCCATGAAATTGGCTATCCCGGCATAGCCTTGCAGGCGGCTGAGGTGCCAATAGAAGCGGTCGAGGTTCTGCTCGCTGCTCAGCGTGGTCAGCAGGGTTTGCGGCCCGGGATCGTTGTCAGGATAGTCGAATGGCTCCATCGGGATCTGCAGCAGGATCTCGTGACGCTGGGTCCGGGCACGTTCCGCAAGCTTGCCCGGATCGGAGCCATAGGGCGTGAAGGCCAGCGTCACCGCCGGCGGCAGCTTCATGATGGCGTCGGTGGTCTTGGCGGCGCCGACGCCGAGGCCGGCGACCACAATGGCGACCACGGGCATCCGGGCGGCCTTGGCGCGGTCAGCCTCGGCCGCGTAGACCGTGAACGGCTTCAGGCCGTCGGCGACCACCGGGATCATGCCGTAGCGTGACTTTTCCAGCAGGCGCGGATCGATGCCGGTCATCGCCAGTGGCGGCGTATCGCCATCGGCCTTGTCGGCCGGATCGCCGGCGCCGATCACCACGTCCTGGCGCTTGCCGCTGGAGCCGTCGATGATGGTGACGGTTCTCGCGTCACTGGCTGCGGCCGGGGTCTTGGCGGCGGATTTGGCCGCCGGTTCGGCCGCTGGAGCGTGCTTGTCGTCAGCGGCGGCGGGCGGAGGATTGCGGAGCGTGACACGGGCGATCGGCTCGCCCCCGAGCGGGTTGTCGTTGAACAGCGCGATGCCGACAAAGCCGACCAGCACGAGCCCGAGCAGCACGGCGAGCGCCTGCATCGCCGTGAATGGCAGGCGAAACCGGCGCGTCCTGCCCACGGTCGTCTGCCCAAGCGGCGTGCTCAGTTCGTCGGCCGCTTCTGCCATGACCCTCCCCGAATCAACAGCGCGAACGATAGCACGATGCGGTGCAATCCCGCGCGCCGGCCTGCCCGGCAAAGCACGGTTACAGGTGGACACCGAAAGCAGAAAGGGCGGCCCGCGGGGCCGCCCTGTTCGCCGAATCGATCGGATTAAATCAGTTCGCGGCCTTGTTGCCCGGCTTGTCGACCGCGGCCTTGTCGCGCGCGGCCTCCGGCGCCGCTGGCGCACTGGAGGTCGACTTGATGCCGTGCAGCAGGTCGTCGGCCATCTTCAGCGCCTTGTCGTCCTTGGCGTCCGGCGGGACGTAGGACTGCGAGCCGGTCTTCTCGTCGCCGTCGTTCTTGAGATGGCCGCGCAGCGAAGCTTCGCCCTTGGTGTCGGTGCGCGCCTTCAGCTCTTCCGGCACGTCCTGCAGCACCTCGATGTCGGGCACGATGCCCTTGGCCTGGATCGACTTGCCCGACGGCGTGTAGTAGCGCGCGGTGGTCAGGCGCAGCGCGCCATTGCCCGAGCCGAGCGGGATGATGGTCTGCACCGAGCCCTTGCCGAACGAACGGGTGCCGACCAGCGTCGCCCGCTTGTGGTCCTGCAGCGCGCCGGCGACGATTTCGGAGGCCGATGCCGAGCCGCCGTTGATCAGCACGATCACCGGCTTGCCCTTGGTCAGGTCGCCCGGATGGGCGGCGCGGCGCTGGGTTTCCTCGGCGTTGCGACCGCGGGTCGAGACGATCTCTCCACGCTCCAGGAAGGAGTCGGACACCGTGACCGCTTCCTCGAGCAGGCCGCCGGGGTTGTTGCGGAGATCGATGACGTAGCCCTTCAGCTTGTCGCCGATCTGGCCCTGCAGATTGGTGATCTCCTTCTTCAGGCCTTCGGTGGTCTGCTCGTTGAAGGTGGTGATGCGGATATAGGCGATGTCATCGGCCTCGACGCGCGCGCGCACCGAGCGGACGCGGATGTTGTCGCGCACCAGCGTGACGTCGATCGGATTGTCCTGACCCTTGCGGATGATCTTGAGCTTGATCTTGGTGTTGACCGGACCGCGCATCTTCTCGACGGCCTGGTTCAAGGTCAGGCCCTGCACGGCCTCGTCGTCGAGGGTCGTGATGATGTCGTTGGCCATGATGCCGGCCTTCGAGGCCGGGGTGTCGTCGATCGGCGAGACGACCTTGATCAGGCCGTCCTCCATCGTGACTTCGATGCCGAGGCCGCCGAACTCGCCGCGGGTCTGCACCTGCATGTCGCGGAAGCTCTTGGCGTCCATGTAGCTCGAGTGCGGGTCGAGGCCGGACAGCATGCCGGAGATCGCGGATTCGACCAGCTTGCTGTCATCGGGCTTCTCGACATAGTCGCTGCGCACCCGCTCGAACACGTCGCCGAACAGATTGAGCTGGCGATAGGTGTCCGACGTCGCGGCGCGCGCGCTCGATCCCATCAGCACAGCGCGGGGCTGCGTGACGAAAAGCGTCAGGGCCGCGCCGGTGGCGGCGCTAAGGAGAATTACCGAAGTCTTGCGCATCATCCGCGAACCTTTTCGCCTTCATTTGCGGCCCACCATGGACCTGGATCGATTGGAGTGCCGTCTTTCCGGAACTCGACATAGAGCACTGGCTGGCTCGCATTTGTCGCGAGAATGGATGCAACTTGGGACGTCGACCCCATGGTCGCAACCGGCTCCCCCGTAAGTACAAACTGGCCGATGTTTACCGAAATACGCTCCATCCCGGCGATCAGGACATGATACCCGCCCCCGGCATTGAGGATCAAGAGTTGTCCATAGCTACGGAAAGGACCAGCGTAAACAACCCAGCCGTCACACGGGGTTGTGACCTGCGCGCCCGGCTTGGCTGCCAAAGAAATGCCTTTTTGTACGCCCCCCGCGCCGTCGGAACCGCCAAATTCGCGAATCTTGGTGCCATTCACGGGATAGGAGAACAGGCCTTTGGCCGAGGCGAAAGCGACCGCCGGGCTCATGCGGGCCGGGTCCTTGAGCGCCCCCAGATTCGGCTTGCCGTTAACCGTCGCCGGCGCTCCCTGGAGGCTGGCCGTGGCGGCGGCCTTGGCCGCGCTCTTGAGATCCTGCTCCATCTTGGCGATCAGGGTCTGCAGATTGTCGGCCTGCTTCGACAGCGCGATGGCACGGGCGCCTTCGGCCTCCATGTCCTTTTCGGCCGCGCTCTGCTGCCGTTGCCGTTCGTCGACCAGGGCCGCCAGGCGGGTCTGGTCTTCCTTCAGCTTGTCGCGGTCGGCCGCCAGCGCGTCGCGCTCGGTCGAGATGGTCTTGCGCAGCGCCACCAGTTCGCCGAGATCGGCCGCAAGCTTCTCGGCGCGGACGCGCAACTCCGGCACCACGGCGCCGAGCAGCATCGCGGTTCGCAGAGATTGCAGCGCATCCTCGGGCCGCACCAGCAGCGCCGGCGGCGTGCGTCGTCCGGCGCGCTGCAGCGCGGCCAGCACCTCGATCACCTCGGAGCGGCGTGAATCGAGCGAGGCGCGGATTTCGCGCTCACGGCCGTCGAGCGGCTGCAGGCGTGCCTCGGCGTCCGCGATCCGCGTCTCGACGCCGCGGACCTGGCCGGCAATATCGATCAGCTGCTGATTGAGCCTGCTGCGGTCCTGGCCGATCGCGGCGATGTCGGCCTTCAGCTTCTCCTGCAGCTCGGTCGCCTTGCGCTGCTGCTCGCGCGCGGCCTCGAGTTCCTGCTCGCGCTGCTTGATCGCATCGGGCGATGTCTCCGCGGTTGCGGCCTGCTGCGCCGGCGGCGCGGATTGCTGCGCTGGTGGTGTCGCTTGCGCGTGCGCCGCGGCCAGCGGATAGGCGGCGAACATCGCGAGCGACAGCGGCAGCGATGCCGGCAGCCGGCGGCGGCGCGCGGCGGTGCCGAGATGCGAAGCCGAATACGAAGCTGTGTCCCGCTTGTGCTGCATTCGCGTGAGTTCAGTGGTTTCGACTGTCCGTCACCACGCCTTACGCGCGATGATAGGGGTGGCCGGCCAAAATGGTTGCGGCGCGATAAATCTGTTCCAGAAGCATGACGCGGACCATTTGATGCGGCCAGGTCGCGGAGCCGAATGCAATTCGCAACAAAGCCTTGCGCTGCAATTCAGGCGAAAGTCCGTCTGCGCCGCCGATCACGAAGACAGTATGTGCTGTTCCCTCGTCGCGCCAGCGGCCGAGCTGCCGGGCAAAGGTCGCACTGTCGATGCTCTTGCCGCGTTCGTCGAGGGCGACCAGCGCGTGCTTCTCAGGCAGCAATGCGGAGATCGCCGCAGCCTCCTCGGCAATGCGCGCGGCGGTGTCGCGCGCGCGGCTTTCCGCGATCTCGTGGATGTCGAGGCCGCGAAACCCGAGCTTGCGGCCGATATCCTCGAAGCGCTCGCGATAACGCTCGGCGAGCTCCCGTTCAGGGCCCTGTTTCAGACGGCCGATGCAGATCACGACAAGGCGCATCAACGCAGACTAGCTGCGCTGCAGCCGATTCGCATCGGCCTCGAACCCCCTTATACCGCCGCGACCGCCGGGTTCTGAGTCCACAACCGCTCGAGGTTGTAGAACTCGCGCACCTCAGGCCTGAACACGTGCACGATCACCTCGCCGGAATCGATCAGCACCCAGTCGCAATTGGGCAAGCCCTCGACATGGATGTTCTTGACCCCGTTCTCCTTGAGGCTCTTCGTCACATTTTCCGCGATCGCGCCAACGTGCCGGTTAACCCGGCCGGTGGTGACGATCATGTAGTCGGAATATGCGGATTTGCCCCGAAGGTCGATGGTGACCGTCTCTTCCGCCTTCATGTCCTCGAGGCGGGAGAGGATCAGGCTCAGCGTCTTGTTGGCATCCGGTTTGTCGGCGTCCGGTTGCGCCTGCAAGGCCGCGGTTTTCGTCGATGTTTTACGCGCAGTCTTTGGAACCTTGGGTAAAACAGACTTTGACAATACAGATGTGGCCAGGGACCATTCCTTTCACTGTATCGCGGGTGCCGAATCCTCGGCCCCACGCGCCATACTACGCATGTGGGGTTAATGGTTTCAATATTCCAGTAACCCTTTTGCGCTTCATGCCGTTCTCCAGCTCCCGTCCGGGTTCCGAAGTCCGGTCGAAGACAAATTGGATTTCATTCCTGTCAGGAACACCCAGGCCGGCGCCTGCTGGTCGGCCAGCCGTGTCGCTTGATTTTCGGGCATGCGATAGCGCGCGAGCGCCTGCGCCGCCGGTGCGGCAAGGGCGCGGAAACTTTGGGGCGGACGGTCGATCACGGCAATCGGCACATCGGACGCAATGCGCCGCCAATCTTTCCAGCGATGAAATTGCGCGAGATTGTCAGCGCCCATGATCCAGACGAAGTGCACGCCGGAGACACGGCGGCGCAAGTGGATGATCGTGTCCACAGTGTAGCTGACGCCAATGACAGCTTCGAGACAGCTGATGTCGATGCGCGGATCGTCGGCAACGCGGCGCGCGGCCTCGGCTCGCTCGGCGAGCGCGTGCAGGCCATCATGGTTCTTCAGCGGATTGCCCGGCGTCAGCAGCCACCACACGCGGTCGAGCTGCAGGCGCTTGAGCGCGAACAGGCTGATGGCGCGATGCGCGGCGTGCGGTGGATTGAACGAGCCGCCAAGCAGCCCGATGCGCATGCCGTTGGTATAGAACGGAAGCGCTTGGGCTGCGGATAACGACACGCTCGATGCTTGCTGCAATGGCTTACCGTGCGCGTGCGACAATGATCACGGCCGCGTCTGCCCGGTGCCGTGGACGCGGTACTTGAAGCTCGTCAGCTGCTCGGCGCCGACCGGCCCGCGGGCGTGGAATTTGCCGGTGGCAATTCCGATCTCCGCGCCGAAGCCGAACTCGCCGCCGTCGGCGAACTGGGTCGAGGCGTTGTGCAGCACGATCGCCGAATCGACCTCGTTGAGAAATCTTTCCGCGGCAGCGGCATCCTCCGTTACGATCGCATCGGTGTGATGCGAGCCGTGATTATGAATATGCGCAATCGCTTCATCGAGACCGTCGACGATCCTCGCCGAGATGATCGCGTCCTCATATTCGGTGTCCCAGTCCTCGTCGGATGCGGGCTTCACCCTGGCATCGACGCCCTGCACGACGTCATCGCCGCGCACCTCGCAGCCGGCATCGATCAACAGCTCGACCAGCGGCCTCAGCTGCGTCCCGGCAGCCTTGCGATCGACCAGCAGTGTCTCGACGGCGCCGCAGACACCGGGACGGCGCATCTTGGCGTTCAATACGACCGCCTTGGCCATATCGAGCCTGGCGCTGCCGTCGACGTAGATGTGGTTGACGCCTTCGAGATGCGCGAACACCGGAACGCGTGCCTCCGCCTCGACGCGTGCGACCAAGCTCTTGCCGCCGCGCGGCACGATCACATCGATGCCGCCGTTCAATCCCGTCAGCATCAGGCCGACGGCCGCACGGTCACGGGTCGGCACCAGGGTGATTGCGGCCTCAGGCAGGCCGGCTTCGCGCAGGCCCTGCACCAGGCAATCATGGATCGCGCGGCAGGAGCGGAAACTGTCCGAGCCGCCGCGCAGGATCACGGCGTTGCCGGACTTCAGGCACAGCACACCGGCGTCGGCGGCGACGTTGGGCCGGCTCTCGAAGATCACGCCGATGACCCCGAGCGGCACGCGGACGCGTTCGATGGTCATGCCGTTCGGCCGCTGCCAGCTTTCGGTGACGGCGCCGACCGGATCGATGATCTCGCGCACGGTCGCAACGCCATCGGCCATGCCGGCAACGCGCGCCGGCGTCAGGGTCAGTCGGTCGACGAAGGCAGAGCTCATGCCGCCCGCGCGCGCCTCGGCGACGTCCTCGGCATTGGCGGCGAGGATGGCCGGCGCATTGGCGCGGATCGCGCGTTCGATCGCGGCGAGCGCCCGGTCCTTCTGCTCCGGCGGCGCCAGCGCCAGCACGCGCGCGGCGGCGCGCGCCTTGGCGGCGAGGTCAGTCATCAGGGCGGTGAGATCGGCGTTGCCGTCGATCGCCTTCAGGGGGGCGCTCATGAAACTACCAGCTTTGGACTAAGACCATGTTCTAGCATGGCAATTGAAGGGTGGCGAGGCGCGGAACCGGCATGGCAGGTGGGCGGCAGGCCGCCCCGCTCGGCCAATGGCCTATCCAATGGCCTACTTGGGCGGGATCGCCCCGGCCGGGCCGATCACGAGGTCGTCGCGATGGATCATCTCGGACCGGCCGCTGATGCCCAGAATGGTCATCACGTCGGGCGAGGAGCGGCCCATGATCTTCTCGGCGTTCTCGGCGTCGTACGCGACCAGGCCGCGGCCGATTTCATGGGTGTCGGGGCCGCGCACCACCACGGCATCGCCGCGGGCGAACTGGCCGTCGACCCGGATCACGCCGGCCGGCAGCAGGCTCTTGCCGGCGCGCAGCGCCGCCACCGCGCCGGCATCGATGGTCAGCGTGCCCTTCGGCTCGAGCGAGCCCGCGATCCAGCGTTTGCGCGCGGTGACGGGATTGGCGGGGGTCAGGAACCAGGTGCAGCGGCCGCCGTCGGCGATCGCAGCAAGCGGATGCTCGATCTTGCCGGAGGCGATCAGCATGTGGGTGCCGGCCGTGGTCGCGATCTTCGCGGCCTCGATCTTGGTGGTCATGCCGCCGCGCGATAGTTCGGACCCGGCCGAGCCGGCCATCCCCTCGATCTCCGAGGTGATGCTTTCGACCACCGGGATCAGCCTGGCGTCGGGATCGAGCGCGGGCGGCGCGGTGTAGAGGCCGTCGATATCCGACAGCAGGATCAGGAGATCCGCGCTCGCCATGGTGGCGACGCGGGCGGCGAGGCGATCATTGTCGCCGTAGCGGATCTCCGTCGTGGCGACCGTGTCGTTCTCGTTGATCACGGGCACCGCGCCCCATTCCAGCAGCTTTGCGATCGTCGAGCGCGCGTTGAGATAGCGGCGGCGCTCCTCGGTGTCCTGCAGCGTCACCAGAATCTGCCCGGCGCCGATGCCGTGATGGCCGAGCACCTCCGACCAGATTCGCGCCAGCGCGATCTGGCCGACCGCTGCGGCGGCCTGGCTCTCCTCGAGCTTCAGCGGGCCGCGCGGCAGCTTCAGGCGGCTGCGGCCGAGCGCAATCGAGCCCGACGACACCACCATGACCTCGCAGCCTCGCTTGTGCAGCTTTGCGATGTCCTCGACCAGCGCGGCGAGCCAGGACGCGCGCACTTCGCCGGCCTGCGAGTCGACCAGCAGCGACGAGCCGACCTTGACGACGATGCGGCGAAAGTTCTTGAGCGCGGGGCGTTTCATGGGTTCGGTCTGGCAGGAAGGTGGAAGCAATAGACGCCACAATGTGGCTTGGGAAGTCGAGATGCCGTCAACCCTGCGGCACCGGCGTCGCCCACGGCTCCGCCTGGCCACCCTTGGCCTTGTTGGACACCGGCGCCTCGCCGATCACCTCGACCAGCGCGCGCAGCGCATCCTGCACGCCTTCGCCGGTCGCGCCCGAGAGCAACAGCGGCGTCTTCTTCGCCGCCCGCTTGAGGCGGTCCTTCTGCTTCTTCAGTTCGTCGGGCGCGACGGCGTCGATCTTGTTGAGCGCGACGATCTCGATCTTGTCGGCGAGATGGCCCTCATAGGCTTCGAGCTCGGTGCGCACCGTCTTGTAGGCCTTGCCGGCATGCTCGCAAGTCGCATCGACCAGATGCAGCAGCACGCGGCAGCGCTCGACATGGCCGAGGAAGCGGTCGCCGAGGCCGGCGCCTTCATGCGCGCCTTCGATCAGCCCGGGGATGTCGGCGAGCACGAATTCGCGGCCGCCGAAATTCACCACGCCAAGCTGCGGATGCAGCGTGGTGAAGGGATAATCGGCGATCTTCGGCCGCGCCGCGCTGACCACCGAGAGGAAGGTCGATTTGCCGGCATTGGGCAGGCCGACCAGGCCGGCGTCGGCGATCAGCTTCAGCCGCAGCCAGATCCAGCGCTCTTCGCCCGGCGCGCCGGGATTGGCGTTGCGCGGCGCGCGATTGGTCGAGGATTTGAAATGCGCGTTTCCGAAGCCGCCATTGCCGCCCTTGGCCAGCACGAAGGTTTCGCCGAGTTCGGTGAAGTCGTGCAGCAAGGTCTCGCGGTCCTCGTCGAACACCTGGGTGCCGACCGGCACTTTCAGCACGATCGACTTGCCGTTGGCGCCATGGCGGTCCTTGCCCATGCCATTGGTGCCCTTCTGTGCCTTGAAGTGCTGCTGGTAGCGGTAGTCGATCAGCGTGTTCAGTCCGTCGACGGACTCGATGATGACGTCGCCGCCGCGGCCGCCATTGCCGCCGGAAGGACCGCCGAACTCGATGAACTTCTCGCGCCGGAACGCGACGCAGCCGTTGCCGCCGTCGCCCGAGCGAATATAGACCTTGGCTTCATCGAGGAATTTCATGATCCGCTCTAGTTAGGGCAGGGTGGCCTTTGCGGCAACCCGGAAAGGCCCTGACTTCAGCGAAAAGCCTTAATTTTCGGGCCTTTTTGCGGCCCAAGCGGCTAAGCAGGCCGTCTCCGGACCAGGAATTTCTGCATCCCCTCCAGCACCAGCTCGCGGCGCTGGTTGTGCACGGTCGAGCGCAGCGTCACGACGCCGGTGGTCTTGCCCGGCGACAGCTCGATCACCTCCAGCGCGGGGTAGATGGTATCGCCGGCATAGACCGGTTTCAGGAACTTGCTCGATTGCTCGAGGAAGCCGATCAGCGACTCCTCCACGACGTAGGGAAACAATCCGGCGCCGGGCGCGGTGTGCACAAGGGTCTGGAAGCCGTGGGCGAGCAGATCAGGCATGCCGCGCGCGCGGCAATATTCGACGTCGTAATGGATCGGATGGGTGTCGCCGCTGGCGGTCTGGAACGCCGCGAACACGGCCGAGGTCTGGGTCCGGCTTGGAATCACGAAGCGCTCGCCGAGCACGAAATCCTCGAACCACCGCTGCGCGGGGACCATGCGATGCTGGGTGGGATCGAAGTCGCTCATGCGGCGTTTCCTGCTCTTTTTGTTGCCGGGATCAGCTACCGGTATCGCAGCGACGCAGGTGCGGCAATCCGTTCAATTCGTCATGCCCGGGCTTGTCCCGGGCATCCACGTCTTTAAAACCGGACGACTCCGGAACAAAAGCGCAAGTCTGCTCATGAGCCTGTTCGCAAAGCTGTCCTCCTACGACGACCGGTCGGCGCGGCTCGCCGGCATCGGGTTGATGCTGCTGTCGATCTTCATGTTCTCGTTCGGCGACGCGATGGGCAAATTCATCGTCGCCACCTATTCGGTCGGGCAATTGCTGTGGCTGCGCGCCTGTGCGGCGCTGCTCGTGCTGCTGCCGATCGTATGGCAGCGGCGCGCGGATTTTCTGCATCTGGAACGGCCGTGGCTGCAATTGCTGCGCGTCACGCTGTCGACCGTGGAGGTTGCGGCGTTCTTCCTGGCGACCGTCTATCTGCCGCTCGCCGACGTCATCACCTACTACCTCGCCGGACCGATCTTCGTCACCGCGATGTCGGGCCTCGTGCTCGGCGAGCATATCGGCTGGCGGCGCTGGACCGCGATCCTGGTCGGTTTCTGCGGGGTGCTGATCGCGCTCCGGCCGTCGGCGCAGACGATCAGCTGGCCGGCGATGATCGCGCTTGGCGGCAGCCTGTCGTTCGCGGTGCTGATGCTGATCACGCGCTCGCTGCGCGCGACGCCCGATATCGCGCTGGCGACGTCGCAATTCGGCGGCACGTTCATCCTGGGCCTCGTGCTCTCGCCGTTCGGCTGGGTGACGCCGTCAGCCGGCAGCCTCGTGCTGTTCTTCACTGCCGGCATCATCTCGGTCGCGGCGCTGCTTTGCGTCAATCGTTCGCTGAAGCTCGCGCCGGCGAGCGTGGTGGTGCCGTACCAGTATTCGATGATCGTCTGGGCGGTGATCTTCGGCTTCGTGGTGTTCGGCGACGTGCCGTCCTGGGCCACCATCATCGGTGCCGCTGTTATCATCGCGGCCGGCCTCTACATCTTCGTCCGCGAGCAACAGCTTGGACGCCCGGACTCCGCGGTGAATCCGCCGGCGTAAGGCCGTTTGACAAATTCGGTCATTGCGAGCGGAGCGAAGCAATCCATGGTGCCGCAAGCGCAGAGATGGATTGCTTCGTCGCTTTGCTCCTCGCAATGACGGGTGCTAGCTCTCTCGCCGGGTCGAGTTGTTCCAGCGCTTCAGCGACGTCCAGACACCGCGCGACAGGCGGAAGCAGTCGACCGGGCTCGACGAGCCCAGCGCCTCGAAGCGGTGCAGCTCGACGCCGCCCCACTGGAAGCCGCACTTCTCGAGGATGTTGCGCGACGACGGGTTGACGACGCGGGCGCCCGAGATCAGCTGGTCGAGATCGAACTCCTCGAAGAAGTAATCGATCACGGCGCGCGCGGCCTCGGTGCCAAAACCCTGGCCCCAATAGTCGACGCCGAGCCAGTAGCCGAGTTCGGCCGATGCCTCCTCGCGCCAGTCGATGCCGACCATGCCGATCGGCGTGTGATTGTTCTCGATCAGGAAAACGGTCTCGCGTCCGCCGGCGCCGAGCGCGCGCACGAAGTCGATGGCGTCGTCGTGGGTATAGGGATGCGGCAGGCGGCGGGTGTTCTCCGCGATGCGGCGGTCATTGGCGAGGCGTGCGATTGCTTTTACGTCCGCGAGCGTCGGCTTGCGCAATGTCAGCCGTTCGGTCTCGAGGACGCAAGCTCTTGCCTCGCGCAAGGTCGGCGTCGGGATGTCCTGCAACATGTCGAGCTCCTGTGATGCGAAAAAATCTGTACGCAACGCTTGGAACGTCACGCGCGGTCGAACTGGAACGCGCGCAACAAAAAGGGGAGGCCGGTCATCCCGCCTCCCCTTGGAGCCCTTTGCGACTCCGCCGGTTCAACAGGACCCGGCGGACTCATGTGTGTCCACCGTCTACTCGGCCGCCTCTGCCATCGGAATAACCGATACAAACGTGCGGCCGTTGGCTTTGGCACGGAACTCGACATGACCCTCGACCTTGGCGAAGAGAGTATGATCGGTGCCCATGCCGACATTAAGGCCAGGATGCCAGGTGGTGCCGCGCTGACGCGCGATGATGTTTCCGGGGATCACGCGCTCGCCACCGAACGCCTTGATGCCAAGGCGCTTGCCCTTGGAATCACGTCCGTTGCGCGATGAACCGCCTGCTTTTTTGTGAGCCATGGCTCGTCTCCGACTTCGCTTTGATCTCTAGATCAATTCCTTGACGGAATCATTTCACGTTTTGTCACGCTTCACATCTGAAAGCGCGACGATCACTTCTTCTTAAGCCTTGGCCGCGGCCTTCTTGGCCGGAGCCTTCTTGGCGGCCGGCGCCTTTGCGGGCGCCTTCTTCTTGGCCGCCTTCGGCGCTGCGTCCTCGCCATCGGCGGGCGCTGCGACCTTTTCCTTCTTCGGCCGCGGGCCGACGGTCGGCTTGGCGTTATCGGCGAGGATCTCGGTGATGCGAAGCACCGTGAGCTCGTCGCGATAGCCGCGCTTGCGGCGTGAATTCTTGCGGCGACGCTTCTTGAACGCGATCACCTTGGCGCCGCGCTTGTGCTGCAGCACTTCGGCTGCAACGGACGCGCCTGCCACGGTGGGCGTTCCCAGCACCGGCGTATCACCGCCGAGCACCAGAACTTCGCCAAGCTGCACGATCGTGCCGACATCGCCGGCGATCTTGCCTATCTCGAGTACATCATTCGGAACGACACGGTATTGCCGGCCGCCGGTTTTGATGACTGCGAACATCGTTTGATTCCTTCGTGTTCGATCCCGGCCTCGGACGGTTCGCCCGGGTCGGCTTTTTGTTCAGTCGCTATGGGTTGCGTGTCTCGTGCGAAGGGAATGAATTCCCAAATGGTCCGCACAAAAACGATCGGCGCGAGAAATCCCCGCGCCGGATGGGGGGACTTATAGCCGCAAACGACCGAGAGTCAAGGTAAAGCAGGGCAAAAACCGGCCAAAAATGAAGGGTTTGGCATGGTTTTGGCCGAGATTGGCGGCTCAAGCCTGCGCCTGGGCCGCGATCCTCGCGTGGCGTCGGATGGTCTGGGGCGGCTGGCCCAGCACCCGCAAGAACGCCCGCCGCATCCGTTCGCGGTCGGCAAAGCCGGTCTCTACGGCAATTTCGTCCATCGAATGGCGGCCGTCACCGATCAATTCGCGCGCCGCCTCGACCCTAAGATGCTCGATCGCCTTGGCCGGTGACTGGCCGGTCTCTGAACGGAAGGCGCGGCTGAACTGGCGCGGGCTGAGCCGTGCGACGGCGGCCAACTCCTCGACGGAGAACTCGTTGCGCAGATGCGCCTTGGCGTAATTGAGCGCGTTCTGGATACGATCGGATTTCGGGTCGAGCTCGAGCAGCGCCGAAAACTGCGACTGTCCGCCGGTGCGGCGGTGATAGACGACGAGCTTGCGCGCCACCGAACGGGCGACCTCGACGCCGAGGTCATGCTCGACCATCGCCAGCGCCAGATCGATCGTCGCGGTCATGCCGGCCGAGGTCCAGATCGGTCCGTCGACGATGTAGATGCGGTCCTGCTCGACTTTCAGCTTGGGAAAGCGCGCCTGCAGCTCGGCGGCGTATTGCCAATGCGTGGAGACGCGCCGGCCGTCGAGCAGGCCGGCTTCGGCGAGCGAGAAGGCGCCGACGCAGGGCGCGGCGATGCGCTGTGACGCCGTCAAGGCGCGGCGAACATAGTCGGTCAGCTTCGGTGACGCCGGATGCAGCTCGGTGCCCGCGCCGACGAACAGCGTGTCGAAGCTGCGCTCGCTGAACGCTTCGGTCTCGACATTGAAGCCTGCGGATGACCGCACCGGGCCGCCATTCTCGGACAGCAGTGTGACCCGGTAGAAATTTTCACCGGCCACCAGATTGGCGATCTCGAAGGCGGTGATGGCGGTGAAGCCCATCACCTGGAAGCCCGGGAAGACGACGAAGCCGATCTCCTGCATGGAACCCTCCAGTGACGATGTGTGTCCTAAAAAGGTGTATATATGACATTTGAGACATGCAAGGGAGCCTGTAGAACCTGAACAGCGGCCAAAACCGGCCGTTCGGGTCAAACAGGAGACCAACATGACCAAGTCAGCCAAAGGAACGGCGCTCGTTACCGGTGCGTCGTCCGGAATCGGTGCCATCTACGCGGACCGGCTCGCACGGCGTGGCTACGATCTGATCCTCGTCGCACGCAACCGCGAGCGCCTCGACGGGCTTGCCAAGCGTCTGTCGGCGGAGACAGGCCGATCGATCGAGATCGTTGCCGCCGACCTCGGCAAGCGCGGCGACGTGTCACGGATCGAATCCATTCTGCGCAGCAATACCGGCATCAGCCTGCTGGTGAACAATGCGGGCGTCGGTGCAACCGCGCCGCTGCTCGCATCCGATGTCGACAAGATGAGCGACTTGATCGCGCTCAATGTCGACGCGCTGATGCGTCTGACCTATGCGGCAGTGCCCGGATTCGTGGCGCGCGGCGGCGGCACCGTCGTCAACATCGCCTCGGTGGTCGGCGTCGCGCCGGAGATGCTCAACGGCGTCTACGGCGGCAGCAAGGCCTTCGTGCTGGCGCTGACCCACTCGCTGCAGCACGAGCTGAAGGACAAGAACATCCGGGTCCAGGCTGTGCTGCCGGGGGCCACGGCGACCGAGTTCTGGAACGTGGCCGGCACGCCGGTCGAGCATCTGCCCGGTGAGATCGTGATGAGGGCCGAGGACATGGTCGATGCCGCGCTCGCCGGTCTCGACCAGGGCGAGGTCTTCACCGTGCCGTCGCTGCCGGAGGCCGCCGATTGGCATGCCTATGAAGCCGCCCGCCAGAAGCTGATGCCGAACCTGTCGCGCAGTGCACCTGCGGCGCGCTACCGGGTGAAGGCCGCCTGAGGCACGCGAAATTGCGTCCCGCGCTGGCCAGACGGCGCAGCGCGGGACGCAACCATTTGAGTTCCCGGCCGTTACAGCATGATCCGGAAACTGGGACCCTCAAGCGGGCAGGCAAGGGCGAATGGCCGAAGACGCTGGATTGACCACGGGCATCGCGCACCACGGTGCCGCGCGGCTGCCGTCTGTCGACATCGACAGCTTCAATATCGAGCTGAAGGACGACGAGGGCTTTCTCGGCGATCGCGCCTCCAAGGGCGCGTTCCGCAAGATCCTCGACCGCTGGCGCAAGCCGCTGCGCAAATCGGACGAAGATCCGTTCGGCGACGAGCAGTCGGACAAAATCAGCAAGAAGAAGCTCGATGAGTTGCTGGTCGGCGACGACACCGAGGCCTCGGCGGTCGTGCACAGCGCGATCGAGGAGTTTGCGCAGGAGCTCGCCTATGTGACGCGGCGCTTCCTCAACACCAAGGCCTGGGCCAAGACCGAGCGCATCGTGGTCGGCGGCGGCTTCCGCGACTCCAGGCTCGGCGAGCTCGCCATCGCGCGCACCGAGATCATCCTGAAGTCAGAGGATTTCAAGGTCGACATGGTGCCGATCCGCTTTCACCCCGATGATGCCGGCCTGATCGGCACGCTGCACCTCGCGCCATCGTGGATTTTCGAAGCCCATGACGGCGTCCTCGCCGTCGACATCGGCGGCACCAATATCCGCTGCGGCGTTGTCGAGACGCGCTGGAAGAAGGCGCCCGATCTCTCCAAGGCGGCGGTCTGGAAATCGGAGCTGTGGCGCCACGCCGATGACGAGCCGACGCGCGAAGGTGCGGTGAAGCGGCTGGTGAAGATGCTGAAGGAGTTGATTGCCGCCGCCGAGAAGGAGAATCTCAAGCTCGCGCCGTTCATCGGCATCGCCTGTCCCGGCGTCATCAATGAGGACGGATCGATCGAAAAGGGGGCGCAGAACCTGCCCGGCAATTGGGAGAGCAGCAAATTCAACTTGCCGGCGAGCCTGGTCGAGGCGATCCCGCAGATTGGTGATCATGACACCGCGATCGTGATGCATAATGACGGCGTGGTGCAGGGGCTGGCCGAGGTCCCGTTCATGCAGGATGTCGCGCGCTGGGGCGTGCTGACGATCGGAACCGGGCTTGGCAATGCCCGCTACACCAATCGCAAGCGGGATAACGGCAAGGACGAGAAGAAGGCCGAGAAAAAAGACAAGGATGACGAGAGCGAAAAGAGCGAGAAAAAGGCCAAAAAAGCCAGGAAAGCCGATGCCTGAGCCGTCAGGATTCAGCGATCGCGCGCGCTCCATACGGGCTACGGTCTGTCTTCTCCTTCCCCCTGAAAGGGGGAAGGTCGGGATGGGGGTTAGCCGCAGGCGATGCTGTTTGCGGAGAGAGCAGATCCCCACCCGCTTTGCTCTGGCGAGCAAAGCGACCTCCCCTTTTCAGGGGAGGTAAGCATGCGTAGCCCGGATGCAGCCAACGGGTCGCGCGAATGCGCGCCCGATGACAGGCTCCGCGAAATCCGGGGCACCTCCATCCGCAGATCCAGCGGCTCCGGATTACGCGCGGTAAGGTTGATCGGTTAGGTTAAGATCGGGTTCGCGTTGCCGTTTCGACGTCGCTCGCTACCGTGGCCCGTGTCGCTCCCGCCGACCGGCGAAGCCGCACTTCCCGGCCAGCAATATTAAGAAGCGGCACGGGACCGCCAGTTTTTGTCGCGTCCTGGCGGTCCCACCACTTCTACTTCCAATTGATCCGCCCGAAGAAGCCGGCGATCTCGGCGGCCGCGCGGTCGGGGTCCTCGCGATGCGGGAAATGCCCGACATCGGGAAACATCTTCAGGTCCAGATTGGAGAAGGTCTCGCCCAGCCGGTCGGTCCAGGCATAGGGAAGCAGCGGATCGTGCTCCGCCCAGCGGATGCAGGTCGGAACAGTGATCGGCGACAGTGCCGGGGCCTCGCCCTGCATCATCTTCACGCGCGCCGCATGTGACGCGCGATAATGCGCAAATCCGCCGGCGAGGTTGCCGGGCTTGAAGAAATTGTCGGCGAAATCCTCGATCACGTCGTCGAACGCGGCCTTGCGGTGCGACCAGTGGTGCAGGAAATGGCCGATGTAAGCGCGGCAGCTGTCTCTGTTGGCGCCGACCAGCGCGGGCGCCATCTCCATCTGGTGGAACGACTGGTACCAGATGTGGTTCAGCCGGTCTGGCGCGGCCATCCGCGGCCCGATGCCGGGATAGACGAAATCGAAGAAAAACAATCCGGCGATGCGCTCGGGCGCCTTGCGGGCGAGGGGCTGCATCACGGCGCCGCCGACGTCGTGGCCGACCACGCCGGCCTTGTCGACGCCGAGCGCGTCGAGCAGCGCCAGCATGTCGTCGGTATGCTGATCGGGGCCGTAAGGGCCTTGCGGCTTGTCGCTGTCGCCGAAGCCGCGCAGGTCGGGGGCGATCAGGGTGTAGCGGTCTGTGAGGGGCGCCATGACCGGCTTCCAGGTCAGCCAGAATTCCGGCCAGCCGTGCAACAGCAGCAGCGGTCTCCCAGTGCCGGTCCGCGCGACGTGGAACGCCGCACCATTGGCTCGAATCGTCACATGCTCCATGGCCCGCTCCTGCTCCGGCTGGTTCGCTCGCGCGCCGATCGAGCCAGAACCGTTCCGCTAGCGCTTTGTTTCCGCGCGCTTTCTCCCGCTGCCCCGGTGCTTTGACGGGGCGAGGCGGCAGTGACGGAAATATTATTGCAGCGCCTTGTCTGTCCCGCCATCCTCGCCTAGAACACGCCCCGACCGCGGGTGGCGCAAATCACCCGGGCCATCGGAGAGGTGGCAGAGTGGTTGAATGCACCGCACTCGAAATGCGGCATAGGTGCAAGCCTATCGGGGGTTCGAATCCCTCCCTCTCCGCCACCCTGCAGCCCTGCCGGGCTTCGGGTGGAAGGCCACCCTTTCAGACCAGCGCGAAGGGAGTCTCCCGAAGCTTCGGAGAAGCGTAGGGCCAATGCCCCCTGACATTCCAACGATCTCGACCGCTCGCCTGACGCTTCGTGCGCAGGTTGTCCATGACTTCCCCGCCTACCAGGCGTTCCTGGCTTCGTCCCGGTCCGCCGGCTCCGGGTATTGGACGCGTTGGAGCTGACTCAACCCGAGAGAACCGCTACCCGTCCGCGGGACAGTGATGCAACCTGCCCTTCGCGTCCATCCCTCGGGAGTGCGCCCTCGATGCCGAACGTTGTGGCGAGATCTCTAACTCCAAAAGGAGTCACGACGAGCGCACGGCTATCCCTGACATGCTCGACCCAATCGTGCTCAAGAGCGTGATGAAGAATGGCAGCGCCGAGCGCCCCGGCCAGATGCGGCCGGCGCTCGCTCCAGTCGAGACAGGGGCGACAGAACACCCGGCGCTTGGAGGCGCGGCGAAGATCGACGCCTAACTCATCGAAGAATGACCGACCGGCATCGGTGAGTTGTCCGCCATCCTCGTCGAGCAGAATGAACGACTGTTGGACCAACCGGTCGGCGATCGCGACGGCGATGCGGCCGGCCATGTGGTCATAGCACGTCCGCGCGTGTCGGAGCGTCTCTCCGCCGCGCCAGAGATTGCGCTGCCGGGCGGGGCCGTCCTGCGCCACCACCATGAGGCCTTCCAGCACGCGTGCGACGTGCGGAGAGGCCAAGCGAAAATATCGTCGTCGGCCCTGCTTTGCGAGCGCAAGCAATCCGGCGTCGCTGAGTTTCGCAAGATGGCCACTGGCTGTCTGCGGCGCCACGCCAGACACATAGGCGAGCTCCGAGGCGGTCAGCGTTCGGCCATCCATCAGCGCACTGAGCATGTTGGCGCGCGCCGGATCGCCGATGAGTGCCGCGACTTGGGCGATTTTGGGTCCCGTATCCATGCGTTTCTCCTACGCCGATGAGGACGCAGTGCCAAGCACGAATACTTCGGCCAAGACCGTAGTGTTTCTGCAAGACCGATTCAATCGCGGGACATAGGTTGTCTGGACACCACTAAGCCCAAGCGAAAGGCATCGCCGCGGCGGGACGAAAGATCGTCTCGCGGCTCCAAGTATTCGATTGGCATCGAATGATAATCGCAAAGCGGGCTGGTCTGAGCCATCAAAATCTCACAGACAACCGAGTGTGATCAATGCAAACAACTTCCCTCAACACCAGGCAGCCGGAACTAGCCCACTCCGACAACACGTCATCCCGTTCGCCTCTCGCGATGGCACTGGCACTTGCCGCCACGAGCCTCGGTCTTGGCGTGGTGCAGCTCGATATCACCATCGTCAATACCGCGCTCAGCAGCATCGGCAGTTCGCTCGGCGGCAGCGTCGCCGAGCTGCAATGGGTGGTGACAGCTTATACCATCGCGTTCGCCGCCTTCATTCTGACCGCCGGCGCGCTCGGCGACCGCGTTGGCGCCAAACGGATCTTCATAGGGGGCTTTGCAATCTTCACGCTGGCATCGCTCGCCTGCGCACTGGCCCCGTCGGCGATGTTTCTGATCGCCGCGCGCTCCGTGCAGGGCCTCGCGGCGGCGATCCTTGTGCCGAACTCGCTGACGCTGCTCAATCACGCGTATACCGATCCGAAGGCGCGGGGCCGCGCGGTCGGCTTCTGGGCCGCAGGCGCGAGCGTCGCACTGACTTCGGGGCCGTTCGTCGGCGGCGCGCTGATCGCGCTGGTCGGTTGGCGCGCGATCTTTCTCGTCAACCTGCCGATCGGTGCCGCCGGCCTCTGGCTCGCCTGGCGTTATGCCGAGGAGACGCCGCGGCTCGCGCAACGCGAGATCGATCTGCCGGGACAGATCGCGGCGATTGCAACCCTTGGCACGATGGCCGGCGCGCTGATCGAGGGCGGCGCGCTCGGCTGGAGCCATCCGCTCGTCATGATGGGCTTCGCGGGGGCGGCCGTACTCGGCATCCTGTTCGTATGGCGCGAGGCGCGCGCGCCGCAACCGATGCTGCCGCTATCGCTGTTCCGCCATCGCATGTTCGCGCTGACCGCGCTGGTCGGGCTCCTCTTCAACATCGCCTTCTACGGCCTGATCTTCGTGCTCAGTCTCTACTTCCAAAACGTCAATGGCTGGTCGCCGTTCGCAACGGGCCTCGCCTTCGTGCCCATGATGGCCATGGTGCTGCCCGCCAACCTCGTCACCGCTTCGGTCAGCGAGCGCCTCGGCGCACCGCAAACCATTGCGCTAGCTTGTGTGATCACTGCCGCGGGCTGCGTTGCGCTGCTGCATATGGCCTCAGGCACGAGCTACGGGGAGATCTGCGCTCAGCTCATGGTCCTCGGGGGCGGGCTCGGCCTGCTCGTGCCGTCTTTGACCTCGACGCTGCTCGGCAGTGTCGAGAAATCGCGATCCGGCATCGCCGCGGGCGTCTTGAACGCGACACGGCAGACCGGCAGCGTGCTTGGCGTTGCCCTGTTCGGCTCGCTGGTCGCAGGGAACAACGCGTTCATGGCAGGCGCGCATGCTTCGCTCGTGATATCGGCCGCTGTGTTGCTCGCAGGTGCGGTCGCGATCTGGCAGGGCCGAGCAAAGGAGGGACGATGACAGGGGGCAGGTCGGGCTCATGTGGTGCCCCCGGTGGAGCGGTCTAGATCTGCTCACGCTGAGTTCTTCTCAGTTTGGCGCGAAGCGCTCGATCCGTCAGCGCCGCGAGGCGACCCCCGCGATCTGGTCTATCGCTATCGGCCGCGCTGAGCGGGGACGCGCGAGGCGCGCTCAATTCCGCCGTCCCGTCACAAGGCACGTTGTGCAGCTTGTCGGGATTGCGGGTCACATAGACAGCGACGACCCGTTTATTCTCGACATGCAACGCTGTCGTTTGAACGAGGTCGTCCTCGATGGTGATGAAGCCCGGCAATCCGTTGATGGTGGCGTAGCGGATCAATCGTGAGGGACGCATGGCGAACAGGCGGGCGAGCCCCGCGAAACGCTCCATCGCGGCATCACGCCCGACCAGAGGCTCTGTCGGCGCCGGGACCCGGCCACCGCCATCGGCATAGACCACGACATCTTCGGCGAGCATCGCGCGGAGCGCAGCAAGGTCGCCCGTCCGTCTCGGATACGGCATCGAACCCCAATCCGAACACGTCATGCAGCAGAAAGGCCGCCCGCTCCAAAGGCGACAGGCGTTCCAGGGCAATCATCAACGGCAGGATCAGATCGTCCGCCGCTTCCTCTGCTTCGGGGTCGAAGAATGGTTCGGGGAGCCACGGTCCGACATAGGCGGCACGCCGGCGCCGTGCGGATTTCAATTCGTTGAGGGATAATCGGGTGACGATGGTGTGCAAGACTGCCTTGGGATCGCGCATCTGATCGCGATCGGCAGCGAGCCAGCGTACCCAGGCGCTGTGCACGACATCCTCTGCGTCGGCGACCGAGCCCAGCATCCGATAGGCCAGCCGGATCAGGCGTGGCCGCAACTCGGCGAAGATCTCGGCAGCTGACGGTTCAGCTGCATCTGTCATGACGCCGCCGGAACGGGCACCGAGGCCGCGTCACGGCCGCGTACAAACTGAAGTGCCGTCTTTGCCACCCGCTGTCCCAGGTGGCGGGCGGTTGCGAGATCGGAATCGGGCGGGGCGGTGTCCGCGCCCTCGTCGGTGTTCGACTGTGCGCCGGCTCCGAGCCAGAACCCCAGCCTGTTCGGATCGGCTTCCGATCCCGATGCGGAGTTGTTCCCCGGGGGCAGATCGAGATTGACCCAATGCATCCCATGCTGCGCGGCGAACAATGCAAGCTGGATCAATGTGGACAGCTTGTCGCCGGCGTGTGCCCCCGAATTGGTGAAGCCTGCCGCGAGCTTGTCCTTCCAGCGATAGCCTTTGGACATCACCGCGCGTGAAGTTGCTTCCTGAAAGGCTTTGAAGGCCGCGGAGGCGGCGCCCATGTAGGTGGGCGTGCCGAAGATCAACGCTTCCGCATCCATCAGCCGATCCCAGTTCTGTTCCACGTGCTCGACAGGCACCAGAAGCGCCTCTGCGCCATCGATATCCTGGACGCCGGACCTGACGGCCTCCGCCTGCCGCCGGGTATGGCCGTAGGCGCTATGATAGACGATTGCGATCAGGGTGCGACCGCCGCCGGTTCCGAGTGTGTGCATGGTGTCCTCTGCTGCTGCCCTTGCAGAAGTCAAGACAAGGCAGCGCGTCGAAACGTGACATGCCCTGCGAATTTTCGTCCGGAGGATGTTGCTCCAATTGACCGCCACGCAGGCCGGAGCGGCGGCCGCCGGCTCCTTTGCATGGGGTTGTTTTCGATATTTTGGCGGGAGCCGCGGCCACCGGGCGAGCCTCGCCGAAGGATGACCCCGACAATCCCATCCATCGGTAACCTTAATTTTTCCTTTCGATTGTCGATAAAGTTTTATCGATTATCCTCGTGGCAGTTGAGCGGTTTGACGAACCGCACGATGAGCGGCAACAGCCGAGTGGCTGGACGACCGCTCTGAAATCGAAGGGTGGGCAGAGCGCAGTGCCAGCCACCTTTCGGGCTGTTCGGCGGCGGCCGGCGGGGCAAATCAATTTTGAAGTGCTTTTGATTGCCAGGTTGCGGCGCATATCGCTCCGCATGAAGCCTTTCAATTGGGATGTTCCAAGATGACGCTCGCGCATGTCCTGATCGCGGCCGGTGGCGGCTTTTTGTTGCTGGCTGGCTTCGTCGCATTTGCCCTTTGGAGAAACGCGCTCCATTCGACGGCGCGGATTTAGCAACAGTCGAGATTGAGATCCGGCGGCCTCGCTCACGGGGACGAGCGAGCGTGGCTGTCGGGATGGCCGCACCGCCGCGCGGCCTGACAGCCGAGCACCGCGCCTTACGACCTACCCCAAGGCGACGCGTGCTCGGCTGTTCAATTCCTGACCAATCTTCGCCGTTCGACGC
The DNA here is from genome assembly GCF_054056795.1 of Bradyrhizobium sp. USDA 3315. Lineage (NCBI taxonomy): Bacteria > Pseudomonadati > Pseudomonadota > Alphaproteobacteria > Hyphomicrobiales > Nitrobacteraceae > Bradyrhizobium > Bradyrhizobium sp. USDA 3315. The sequence goes on from NZ_JBSRYP010000001.1 coordinate 2,270,223, forward strand.
ATTGATTGCGTAAGGGCAATTGCTCCGCTCTCCGCATCACCTCCACGACACGAGATCCAGTCTGCGCGTGATTGCGATGGCCTCGAGGAAGGCCTCATCGTGGCTGACGACCAGCAGCGCGCCGTCATAGGCGCGCAGGCCGGCCTCGACCGCTTCCATGGATTCGATGTCGAGGTGGTTAGTCGGCTCGTCGAGGATCAGGAGTGGCGGCGGCATCACGCCGCCCAGCACACAAGCAAGACCTGCGCGAAGCAACTGGCCGCCGGAGAGGCTCGCAACGGGCTGCAGCGCGGCATCGGCGCGGAACGCGAATCGCGCCAGCGCCGCGCGACAGGCGTTCTCGCCGGCATCCGGATTGATGCGCCGGAAATTCTCCAGGATGGAGGCCGACGCATCGAGCAGGCTGACCGCCTGATCGAACACGGCGAACCGGGTCATCACCTCGACGGTGCCGCGCGCCGCGGTCAGGTCGCCACTGACGAGCTTGAGCAGCGTCGTCTTGCCGGCACCGTTGGGGCCAGTGATCGCGACGCGCTCCGGACCCGACATGGAGAAGGTGACGTCACGCAGGATCGGCGCTTCCGTGCCGTAGCCGACGTCGGCCGCGTCGATCCGCAGCACCATCCTGCTCGCCGGCAGATGCGTCGAGGGCAGCTGCACCGCGAACGGTTGCAGCACCTCGATGCGTTGCCGCGCCGCGGTGGCAAGTTCGAGCGCTTGCGTCCGCCGTCGTTCGGCGAGGCGGGCGTTCTCGCCGCCGCTGTCCTCGCTGCGGTCCTTGCGCAGCCCGGCGGCGATGCGCGGCAGATCGCCCTTGGCGCGCTTCCTTGCACCCGCGCCGTCCTTGCGCGCCTTCCGTTCGTTGGCTTCTCTTGTGTTACGGTCGATCTCGGCGACGCGCTTCTCGGCATCGGCCAGATCGTGTCGTGCTGCCGACAGCTCGATGGCCTTGCGTGCGCGATACTGGCTCCAATTGCCGCCGTACCGCCTGGCTTCCAGCGATGTCAGTTCGACGATCGCATCCATCGTCTCCAGCAGTTCGCGGTCGTGGCTGACGATGATGGCGCCTTGCCGCCAGTCGGCGAGCAGGTCGATCACCGCCTTGCGTCCCGCGCGGTCGAGATTGTTGGTCGGCTCATCCAGCAGCAGAAAATCAGGTTGCGCGAAGGTCAGGGCGGCGAGGCGCGCCCGGGTGGCCTGGCCGCCGGACAGCGCTGCCAGCGGCGCGTCGAGTGCATCGCTCAGTCCGACGCGCTCGAGCGCGGCCGCAATACGCGTGTCGAGCGTCCAGTCGATATCCGCAAGCTCTTCAGTGCTCGCAACGCCCTGTTCGGCGCGGCGTAACGCGGCCAGCGCACCGCGCGCGCCGAACAGGTCGACGACGCGTTCATCCGGTTTCGGCTGAACCGTCTGATGCAGCATCCTGACGCGTCCCTGAACCGAGACCGTGCCGGATTGCGGCGTGCGCCGACTTGCGATGAGGCCGAGCAGCGTCGTCTTGCCGACGCCGTTCCTGCCCACAAGGCCGGTGCGTTCGGGTCCGAAGTTCAGATCGATGTTGGAAAGGAGAACCCGACCGTCAGGCGCGGACAGGGTCAGACGAGAGAGCGCGATCGATGCAGGCATGAATATCCCCGAGGGCAAGGCTGACGGGCGTTGCTGTCAGGGTGAAATCCATGGCCGTCGGCATCCTTAGGAATTGATGGTTGACGTGATGTAGTCGTCGATTGAGCCGGGATCAAGGCGCGAAGCCAGCCGTCACGCGGCTTCGGCGAAGGTCCAGCGGTCGGGATCGGGCGTGTGGCCGATCAAAGCGAGGCCGTAGGCGATCGATTCGAATTGATCCGCCGAGGTCAGCCGCGCCGCGCCGAAGCGTTCGGCGAACAGGCGCTGCACGGCCGGCACGAACGAGGTGCCGCCGGTCAGGAACACCTTCTCGACGTCGCGCGCGGTGATGCCCGACTTGGCCAGCGCCTCGTCCACGGTCGCGCCGAGCCGTTCGATGTCGTCGGCGATCCAGGATTCGAAATCGTCGCGCGTCACGGTCGCGCCGATATCGATGCCTTCGCGGGCGAAGCGGAACTCGACGCGGTCGCGGCTCGACAGCGCGACCTTGGTGTCCGACACGGCGCGATAAAGCGCGAAGCCGAGATCGTGGTCGACGATGGTGATGAAATCGTGCAGCGGCGCCGGATCGAGCGCGGTGCGCGCGAGCTGCTGCAACTCGCGCAAATCGCCATTGCCCCGCATCATCGCGAGCTGGTGCCAGCGGGCGAGGCTCGAATAATAGTGATTGGGGATCGGCAGCACCTTGTCGAACGAGCGGTAGCTGGTGCCCTTGCCGAGCCGCGGCGAGACGATGTGGTCGACGATGCGGTAATCGAAGGTGTCGCCGGCGATGCCGATGCCGGCGTGGCCTAGCGGTTCGGCGCGCAGTACGCCGCCCTTGCGCGAGAACCGCATCACGGAGAAGTCGCTGGTGCCGCCGCCGAAATCGGCGACCAGCACGGTGGCATCGTGGTCCAGCGTGCGTGCGAAGGAGAACGCCGCGCCGACCGGCTCGTAGACATAGCGCGCATGGCCGGCGCCTAGCCGCTCGAACGCAGCGCGGTAGCGCTGCATCGCGAGTTCGTCATTGGGGTTGCCGCCCGCAAAGCGTACCGGTCGGCCGACCATGATGGTCGGCGCGCCGAGATCGAATCCTTCGCCGGCATGGCGCGTCAACGTGCGCAGGAACGCCGCGAGCAGGTCCTCGAACTTGTAGCGTTGCCGGAAGATCTGGGTGGTGTTGAAGGCCGAGCTTGCCGCGAAGGTCTTGAACGACTGGATGAAGCGATGGATCGTGCGTCCCTCGAGGAACTGCTCGATCGCCCACGGGCCGCCCTCGGCGCGCGGATGCAGGCCCGCGCCCGGCCGCTCCTCCCAGAAGCACAGCGCGGACACATAGACGCTATGCGTGCGGCCGCCGTGGTCGAAACGAACAGCCTCGACGCGGCCGTCGCCGTCGGACAGCGCGACCACGGTGTTGCTGGTGCCAAAATCGACGCCAATCGAGACGGCGGGCGGGGCGCTCGACATGTCATGCTCGGACTGTCTGTGAAAGGGGGCGGACCATTAGCGGCTTTGGCCGGATTTGCCAACCCGTCTGGAGCTATCCAGTTGGGCCAGTTCCACCTCCCTTGGAAAGGGGAGGTCGCTTTGCTCGCCAGAGCAAAGCGGGTGGGGATCCGCGCCCTCCGCAGAGAGCATCGCCTGCGGCTGACCCCCATCCCGACCTTCCCCCTTTCAGGGGGAAGGAGAAGGAAGACGACGGCCTCGATGACGCGGCTCAGTCCTTCAATGCGTAGGCGATGACGTAGTCGCCGCGCTTGGTGCCGAACGAGCCGTGGCCGCCGGCCGCGGTGACGACGTATTGCTTGCCGCCAGACTCGTAGCTCATCGGCGTCGATTGGGCGCCGGCCGGCAGGCGATCCTCCCAGAGCACCTTGCCGTTGCGGACATCGTAGGCCCGGATCGTGTACTCATAGGTCCCGGTGTAGAACGCAACGCCGCCGGCGGTGGTGATCGGCCCGCCCAGCATCGGCACGCCCATCTTGAAAGGAAGCGGCAGCGGCGTGGTGTCCCGGATCGTGCCGTTGGGATGCTGCCAGACGATCTTCATCGTCTTCAGATCGATCGCGGCCATCGAGCCCCATGGCGGCCGGTAGCACGGCACGGAGAGCGGCGAGAGGAAGCTCGAGATGCCGACGCCGAACGGCGTGCCGTACATCGGCTGCACCCCGACCTCGCTGCCGACCGGTTTCTCGGCCGTCGGCGCCGGAGGATTGAGCGGACCGCGCGGAATGAGCCTGGAGGCGAACGGCAACGACATCGGATTGGCGATGACGATCTGCCTGACAGGATCGACCGCAATGCCGCCCCATTCGAACATGCCGAGATTGCCCGGGAAGACCAGCGTGCCCTGCAACGACGGCGGCGTGAAGGTGCCTTCGTAGCGCAAGCGGTGGAACATGATCCGGCACAGCAACTGGTCGAAGATCGTGCCGCCCCACATGTCGGCGCCGGTCAGCTTCGCCTCCGGGCGGAAGGTCAGTTCGGAAAACGGCTGGGTCGGTGCAGAGCGGTCGCCGGGCGCGGGCCCTTGCGGCACCGCGCGTTCCGGCGCGGGCACGATCAGTTCGCCGGTCCTGCGGTCGAGCACGAAGATGTTGCCCACCTTGGTCGGCTGGATCAGCGCGGGAACGACGCCCTTGGCGGTCGTCACATCGACCAGGCTCGGTTGCGAGGGAACGTCCATGTCCCAGAGATCGTGATGCACGGTCTGGTACGACCAGGCGCGCTTGCCGGTGTTGACATCCAGCGCGACGATGGCGCTGGAATAGCGCTCGACCAGCGCATCGCGATTGCCGCCCCAGATGTCAGGTCCGTTGTTGCCGGTCGGGATGTAGACCAGATTCAATTTCGGATCGAACGAGGCCGTGATCCAGGAATTCGGTGACCCGTTGGTGTAATGACGCGTCGGCGACGGCAATGCGTTCTCGTCCGCCGCGCCGGAATCCCAGGCCCAAACCAGCTTGCCGGTATAGACATCGAAGCCGCGGATCACGCCCGACGGCACCTCGACCGCATAATTGTCGATCACCGCGGCGGCCACGACCAGGATCTTGTCGCTGACGACCGGCGGCGACGTCGGCTCGAAGAAGCCGGCGGTCTTGATCCCCATGCCTTGCTGCAGGTCGAGGATGCCGTGATCGGCGAAACCATCGCAGAGCTTGCCGCTGTCGGCATCGAGCGCAATCATGCGGCCGTCATTGACGGGCAGGAAGATCCGCCGCGGGCATTCGGCCCGCGCCGGATTGCCGCTGCTGTCGACAGCGCCCTGCGCGGCTTCGTGATAGGAGACGCCGCGGCAAGTCATGTGCTGGAACGTCTTGTTGTGCACGAGCTTGGGGTCGTAGCGCCAGCGCTCCGTGCCGGTCTTGGCGTCGAGCGCGAACAGCACCTGGTGCTGCGAGCAGAGATAGAGCGTGTCGCGCACCTTGATCGGGGTGACCTCGAAGGTCGTCTCCCCGGAATCGTCTGGTGTCTTCACGTCGCCGGTGCGGAAGGTCCAGGCGACCTTGAGGTTGCCGACATTGTCAGGCCTGATCTGCTTCAGCGGCGAATAGCGCTGTCCGAACTGCGTGCGTCCATAGGCGCGCCAGTCGCCGTCCGGCTGCGGGTCGGCTTCGCTTTGCGGCACGGCAGAGCCGGACTCGGCAATCGTGCCGTTGATGTCGTGATAGCTGGACAGCAGCCCGGCGATGAGCACCGCCGCAGCAGCGACGACGCCGATCCAGAGTGGCGCCGTCGCGCGCATGTAAGGCACCGGCCCGCTTCGTGTCAGGGCACGAACGATCACCGGCGTAAGCAGCCAAAGCGCCATGGGGAAGATGATGTCGCCACGCGCCGCGAGCGGCCACCAGTCGAACCGCACCTCATAGACGGCCCACGCCAGCGTGCCGAGCAGCACGATCGCAAACAGCCAGAGCGCCTGATGGCGCCGCGCCAGCAACAGCGCAGCCGTGGCGAGAATGCCGACGCCGAGGACAATGTAGAAGGGCGATCCACCTAGTGCGGCGAGCCAAATGCCCCCGCCCGCGAGGACCAGGCCGATCAGGGCGTAGACGATAGCCGTGATGAAGACTGCCCTGGATCGCTGCATGGTCGCTCCGGTGCGGGGGAGGGATCGGGCTTGTCCCGCACAAGCGCGACAGACCGCGTCCGCCATCGCGGACTGTCGTTCAGCCAACCGCAACTTGCAACCTGGAACTGCGATGTTGATGTGCCACAAGCGCGTAAGGTTGCTATGCGAAACCCGCCGAAGCAAATCATTCAAAATGCGCGCATCTTCAACGGGGAGCAGTGGAGCTGCGGGGCTGACGCAAAGGTGAGAGATCTTCAGCGAATTTTGAATCGACGCGCTCTTCCAGTCCTGTGCAGGCGCTGCTCTATACCGTTCCGCGGATCGCACCGCGGATGGTTGGCGCGCAGGAGAAGCAACAATGACACTGAACCCCACTGCCGAGAATTATCGTGTCGCGGTCGCCGCCTACGAGGCGGGCCGGCCGAGCTACCCTGCGGAGATCGTCGCCGCGCTGCCGCTTGGGGCCGCGCGCTGCGTCGTCGACCTTGGTGCCGGAACCGGCAAGTTGACCCGCCTGCTGCTGCAGCATCTGCCCGCGGCTGCGCGCCTGATCGCGGTCGAGCCCGTCGCCGAGATGTCGGCCAGGCTGGCCAGGGAAGCCGGGGTGGAGGTCATCAACACGCGCGCCGATGCGATCAATCTTGATACCGGCAGCGTCGACCTCGTCACCTGCGCCCAGGCGTTCCACTGGTTCGACAACGAGGCGTCGGTGGCCGAGATCGCGCGACTGCTGCATCCCGGCGGGACGCTTGCGCTGGTCTGGAACAACCGGGATGACCGCACGCCGTGGGTCGACGCGTTGTCCGTCATGATCGAGGGCTATGCGGGCGACACGCCCCGGCAACGGACCGGACGCTGGCGCTGGATCCTGAAGGACCCGCGCTTCGTGCTTGAGAGGGAAATCGTGCAGGACCATCCGCACCGGATGAAGCGACAGGACGTCTTCGAGCGCATCGCATCGACGAGCTATGTCGCCAATTTGCCCGATGCGGAGAAGGCGATCCTGCGCGACAAGACCGACAATATCCTGCGCGAAGCCGGTCTCGGCGACGCCGACGAAGTGGTGTTTCCCTATGTCACGCAGCTCTTCTTGCTGAAGCGGGCATAGACCGCGCTATTGCGCGGCACGTCCTTGCTCGACCGCCTGCTTCAGGCGCGGCAGCGTCATGCGCCAGTAGAAGGCAACGTGTTTGGCGCCTGAGTCGGGCCCGATTTCCCAGCCGCTTCCGCGGCGGATCGGCGACGGCGGCGCCTGCTGGGTGACGGTCAGCACCGTATCGCTGCCGTCAGGCACAAGCGTCATCGTGATCGTCGCATAGGATTGCGGAACATCCGGCAGGCCGGAGACCTGCGACCAATAGGAGTATTCGAGCCGCATCGGCGGCTCGACATGGAGGACGCGGCCCTTGTCGCGATAGCGCTTTGCGCCGATCTCCGCCTCGATGTCGATCGGCGTGCCGATCCGCCAATCGGTCCTGAAATGCGAGTTGCGCCATCTCTCGCCCGCTTTGGGGTCCATGATCGCGTCCCACACATGCGTTGGCTCCGCGGCGATGCGGATCGTTTCGGTGACGGACAGGAAGGCCGGGGGCTCGTGCGTCATTGAATGCTCACTTGTCGCCCACGACTTTCCATTTTCCATCGGCGCCGCGCCGCAGCGAGGGATCGCCGATGCGGATGTGCTGCGCGAGAAAATCGATGAAGGCGCGGACCCGCGCCGGCAGCGGGCCGGCGTGGCCGACATAGACCGCGTGGATGTCCTCGCGGTCGCCGGGATTGAGGTTTTGCAGCACCGGCACCAGACGCCCGGCCTCGATATCGGGGCCGATGTGAAATAGCGCCAGCCTCCCGAGCCCGACACCGCCGAGCGTGAGCTGACGCGCGGCTTCGCCGTCGCTGACGCGGGGCGACCGGCGGCGGCAGCGCTTCCTCGATTCGTTCAGCGCGGCGGAACGGCCAGCCGCGGATGCTGCGTGGAAAGGTCCAGCCGATGCCGCGATGGGCGGCGAGGTCGGCCGGCGTCTTCGGCGTGCCGAAGCGGGCGAGGTAGGACGGCGCGGCGGCCACCACCATGCGGCTGGTGCCAAGCTTGCGTGCGATCAGCCGCGAGGCGCCGAGCGGGCCGACCCGGATCGCGACATCAGCGCGCGCCTGCATCAGATCGACCAGCGTGTCGGTCAGCACGATGTCGAGCGTGATATCGGGATGTTCGCGCATGAAGCGCGGCAGCAGCGGCATCACATGCAGCATGCCGAACGGGATGTTGCTGTTCACGGTGAGATGGCCGCGGGGCACGCATGAGGCGGCCTCGCGTTCGGCCTCGTCGATATCGGCGAGGATGCGCCGGGCGCGCTGGTAGAACGCCTGGCCTTCCTCGGTGAGCTGCAGCTTGCGCGTGGTGCGGTTGACCAGCCGCGTGCCGAGCCGGGTCTCGAGCCGCGAGACCAGCTTGCTGACGCCCGACGGTGTCTGGCGCAGGCTGTTCGCGGCAGCCGTGAAGCCGCCGAGATCGACGACGCGGACGAATACGTCCATCTCGCCGGAGCGGTTGGTGTCTGTGCGGGCCATCTTGAATTCAAGTCACAAATGATTGGATTGCGGTCATTCTAATCCTTCCCCGCCCGGACCGCTATCTCGCTTTGCGGAATCCTTTTTGTCCGGAGCGACACATGCCTGCTGCAGTCCTTGCCTTGACCGCCGGTGCCTTTGGTATCGGCACCACCGAATTCCTCATCATGGGACTGCTGCTGCAGGTCGCCGCCGACATGCAGGTATCCGTATCCGCGGCAGGCTTGCTGATCTCCGGCTATGCGCTCGGCGTGTTCGTCGGCGCGCCGATCCTGACGCTGGCAACACGGCGGATGCCGCGCAAGGCGGTATTGCTTGCGCTGATGGCGATCTTCACGCTCGGCAATGCGGCGTGTGCGCTGGCGCCGAGCTACGGGCTTTTGATGGCGGCACGCATTCTCACCTCGCTGGCGCACGGCACCTTCTTCGGCGTCGGCTCCGTGGTGGCGACAAGCCTCGTCCCGGAAGACAAGCGCGCGTCGGCGATCGCCACGATGTTCATCGGGCTCACGGTCGCGACCCTGCTCGGCGTGCCCTTCGGCGCCTGGTTCGGGCTGATGCTCGGCTGGCGCGCGGCGTTCTGGGCGGTGGCGGCGATCGGCGTGATCGCGTTCATCGTGCTGGCGGTGCTGGTCCCCGGCCATGTCGGCGCCAACGACAAGCCCGCGCCGCTGCGCGAGGAGCTCGCCGTGCTCGGCCGCCCGCAGGTGCTGCTGGGACTTGCCATGACGGTGTTCGGCTTCGGCGGGCTGTTCGCGGTCTTCACCTATGTGCAGCCGATCCTGACGCGGCTCACGGGCTTCTCCGACGCCGCGGTGTCGCCGATCCTGCTGGTGTTCGGTGCCGGCCTTGCGATCGGCAACGTCGCCGGCGGACGGCTCGCCGACAAGGGACTGGCGCGGGCGCTGCTGGTGTCGCTCGGCGGCCTCGCCGCCGTGCTCGTCGCGCTGACGGCGGTCGTCTCGATCAAGGCATTGGCGGTCGTGCTGCTGTTCATTCTCGGCATCGCCGCGTTCGCGACCGTGGCGCCGCTGCAGCTCCGCGTACTCGAAGCCGCCGGCGTCGAAGGGCGGACGCTGGCCTCCAGCCTGAACATCGCGGCGTTCAATTTGGGCAACGCGCTCGGCGCCTGGGCCGGCGGCGTCACCATCGATCGCGGCCTCGGCCTCGGCGCGCTGCCGCTGGTGGCCGCCGTCATCACTGCAATCGGCCTGCTGCTCGCGCTGTGGAGCCTGCGCCTCGATCGGCCGATCGCGCTCGCCGCGCAGTGCCTGGCGGAATGAATCGGATCAAGGGAGCATGACCATGGAATACCGCAATCTCGGTGCATCCGGCCTGAAGGTCCCCGTGCTTAGCTTCGGCACCGGCACCTTCGGTGGCCAGGGGCCGCTGTTCTCGGCCTGGGGCCGCAGCGACGCCAGCGAGGCACGCCGGTTGATCGACATCTGCCTCGAGGCCGGCGTCAATTTGTTCGACACCGCCGATGTCTATTCAAACGGCGCGTCGGAGGAGATCCTCGGCGCCGCGATCAAGGGCCGCCGCGACAAGGTGTTGATCTCGACCAAGACCGGCCTGCCGATGGGCGACGGCCCGCTCGATGCTGGTACGTCGCGATATCGCCTGGTCGCCGCGGTCGACGCCGCGCTGCGCCGGCTCAACACTGACTATATCGACCTGCTGCAGCTTCATGCTTTCGATGCCTTCACGCCGGTCGATGAGGTGATGTCGACGCTCGACGCGCTGGTGCGCGCCGGCAAACTGCGCTATGTCGGCGCCTCGAATTTCTCCGGCTGGCATCTGATGAAATCGCTCGGTGTCGCCGAGCGGCACGGCTGGCCGCGCTACGTGGCGCACCAGGTCTATTATTCGCTGGTCGGTCGCGACTATGAATCCGAGCTGATGCCGCTCGCGCTCGACCAGGGCGTCGGCGCGCTGGTCTGGAGCCCGCTCGGCTGGGGGCGCCTCACCGGCAAGATCAGGCGCGGTCAGCCATTGCCGACCAACAGCCGCCTGCACGAGACCGCGCAGTTCGGGCCGCCAGTCGACGACCAGAAGCTTTATGCGATCGTCGACGCGCTGGACGCGGTCGCCACAGAGACCGGCCGCAGCGTGCCCCAGATCGCGATTGCCTGGCTGCTGACGCGGCCGAGCGTCTCGTCCGTAATCATTGGCGCCCGCGATGAGGCGCAGTTGCGCGACAATCTCGGCGCGGTCGGATGGTGGCTCTCGCCGGACCAGATCGCGCGTCTCGATCGCGCGAGCGCGGTGATGCCGGCCTATCCCTACTATCCCTACCGAATCCAGGAAGGCTTCGCGCGCCTCAATCCGCCGCCAGTGTGAGTCCGTCGCAGACCCGGTCTCATGCCTGGACGGTGTGCTCGCAGACCTGCCGGCGGTATTCCGCCGGCGTCACGTTCATGTGCTGCCGGAACACGCGATTGAGGTGGCTTTGATCGGCGAAGCCGGCGAGCAGCGCGATCTCCTTCAGCGCGACGCGGTCCTTGCGCAGATGCTGGCACGCATGCTCCACCTTGCGCCGCAGGACATAGGCATGCGGCCGCATGCCGTAATGCACGCGGAATTTGCGGGCGAACTGGACCGGCGTGCAATTGCAGATGTTCGCGAGCTCCTCCAGCGTGATGTTCCGGAAGATGTTCTGCTCGATATAGTCCTCGATCAGCCGGGCATGCGCCGGGCGAAAGGGTCCTTGCGCGCAGGGCATCTTGAACTCGATCGCCGCATATTTCCGCAGGATATGCACGCTCGCCTGCAGCGCCAGTGCATCATAGCAGAGCCGTCCACCGGGACCGCCCGCGGCGACTTCCTGGACCATTTGATCGTTGATCCAGGTCAGCATTGGGTCTTCGACCTTGAGCAGGTCGTGAATCTCGATCGTTTCGGCGTCGCGGTCGAAGGCATCGCTCGCGGTCTTCGTCATGAGGGCAGGAGAGATGTAGAAATGGCTGACCTCAATGTCGTTGTTCCAATGCCAGCTTGACGGCTCTGCGCGCGTCATGAGCGACGTGACGCCGCGACCGACTTGATCCTGCTTCCACGCGCCGGTGACGCGGCGGTTCATCGACGTCACGCCGTCGCGATAGAGCACCAGGAGGAAGTTTGCCGACGGCGGGACCCAGATGTCCGACGGCGCATAGCGGAAAATTCGCAGCCGGAAATCACTTCTCCCGACCGACAAACTATCCAGCTTCATCTCGCCGGGAGCGTAGCGCGGCAGCTCCTCGACCGTGATCAACTGGCCCATCGCGTGAGCCTCCTCCCTGGGATTGGTGGCGCGGTTGACCGCTTGTTCTTGGCCGGACGGCTGAGCGCAGAATAGGCCGCTTTCGCCATTTGCCAAGCCGACCAACGGCCGGTGCTCGATTGCACGGTCGCGTTCCAGAGATTGTCGGTTTCATCCAAGCCGCGCGGCCGAACGACCCGTAGCCTGCTCTGCGTTTCGGCAAAAGCGCGAGCGGTCGAGACCCAAATTGACGCAACGCACCATCATCCGGCGATACCGCGGGTGGGAAGGTGCGTGCGAGAAGCCAGGCACAGGAGGAAATCATGACCGAGACCGTCACAAGGTCGAACGGAAGCGATGGTGCGCATGCAACGACCAAGCTCGACGCCGTGGTCGTCGGCGCCGGCGTCGCCGGTCTCTATCAATTGTTCCGCCTGCGTGAGCAGGGACTGAGTGTGAAGGCGATCGACGCCGGATCTGGCGTCGGCGGCACCTGGTACTGGAACCGCTATCCCGGGGCGCGCTTCGATTCCGAAGGCCACACCTACCAGTACCTGTTCTCCGAGGAGCTCTACAAGGGCTGGAGCTGGAGCGAGCGATTCCCGGGCCAGCCGGAAATCGAGCGCTGGCTGAACTACGTCGCCGACCGCCTCGATCTCAGGAAGGACATTCAGTTCGGCACCACGGTGAAGAGCGCGCATTTCGATGAGGCGACGCAACGCTGGCTGATCGCGACCGACCAGGGCGACGTGATCGATACCCAGTTCCTCGTCACCTGCTGCGGCATGCTCTCGGCCCCGCACGTGTCCTTCCCGGGACAGGAGACGTTCAAGGGCAAGCTGTTCCACACCGCGCGCTGGCCGAAGGGGCCGATCGAGCTCGCCGGCAAGCGCGTCGGCGTGGTCGGCAACGGCGCGACCGGAATCCAGGTGATCCAGTCGATCGCCGGTGAGGTCGGCCACCTCAAGGTGTTCATCCGCACCCCGCAATACATCATCCCGATGAAGAACCCGAAATGGGATGCGTCGGACGCCGAGGCCTACAAGTCGAAATTCAAATTCCTCACCGAGCGGCTGCCGAAGACGTTCACCGGCTTCGAATTCGACTTCGAGCACGCCTGGGCCGACCTGACGCCGCAGCAGCGTCGCCAGGTGATCGAGGACTGCTGGAACGACGGATCCCTGAAGCTGTGGGTCTCGTCCTTCGCCGAACTGTTTTTCGACGAAGCCGTCAATGCCGAGATTACCGAATTCGTCCGCGAGAAGATGCGCGAGCGGATCAAGGACCCCAAGCTGTGCGAACAGCTGATTCCTGCCGATTACGGCTTTGGCACGCACCGCGTGCCGCTGGAGAGCAATTTCCTCGAGGCTTTCCACCGACCCAATGTCGAGATCGTCAGCGTGAAGAACAATCCGATCGCCCGCATCACGCCTGAGGGTATCCAGACCGCCGACGGCACGGTGCACGAGTTCGACGTCATCATCCTGGCGACCGGCTTCGACGCCGGAACGGGGGCGTTGACGCGGATCGATATCCGCGGCCGCGACGGGCGATCGCTGAAGGACGATTGGGGCAGTGACATCCGCACCACGATGGGCCTGCAGGTCCATGGCTATCCGAACCTGTTCACAACAGCGGTGCCGCTCGCGCCCTCGGCCGCACTTTGCAACATGACCACCTGCCTGCAGCAGCAGGTGGAGTGGATCGCCGATTGCATCAGATATCTGCGCGGCAAGAACCTGAACGTCATCGAGCCGACCAGGGATACCGAGGATCAGTGGGTGGCGCATCACGACGAGACCGCCAACGCAACACTGATCGCCAAGACCAACTCCTGGTACCTGGGCTCCAATGTCGAGGGCAAGCCGCGCCGAGTGCTGTCCTATTGCGGCGGTGTCGGCACCTATCGCCAGAAATGCGACGAGGTCGCCGCGAGCGGCTATCGCGGCTTCGCCACGCAGTAGGGCTGACCGCATTCGGACCTCGTAGCCCGGATGGAGCGAAGCGTAATCCGGGGGCTTGTGCCGCCCGGCGTCGCCGGTCCCGGATTTCGCTCCGCTCCATCCGGGCTACGCGGGTCAACATCACAAAACACAGGAGGAAGACAATGAGCACGAATTTCAGTGCAGCAGCAGATGCGATTCTCGACGGCGTCGTGACTTCAAACCCGCGCGTTCCCGGCGTCGTTGCGATGGTGACCGACCGCCATCGCAACATCTATGAAGGTGCCGCCGGCAAGCGCCGCCTCGACCAGCCCGCCGATATGACCGCCGATAGCGTGTTCGCGATTTTCTCGACCACCAAGGCGATCACCGGGACGGCCGTCCTGCAACTCGTCGAGGAAGGCAAGCTCGATCTCGACGCGCCGGCCAAAACCTATGCGCCCGACATCGGCAAGCTCCAGGTGATCGAGGGTTTTGACGACAAGGGCGAGCCGCGGCTGCGTCCGCCGAAGCGCGACATCACAACCCGCATGCTGATGGTCCACTCGGCGGGTCTGAGCTACGACTTCATCAATCACACCTATAACCGGCTGGCGCAGGAGAAGGGGCAGCCCAGTGTCATCACGGCGTCCAAGGCTTCGCTGATGACGCCGCTGCTGTTCGATCCGGGCGAGCGCTGGGAATACGGCACCAACATGGATTGGTGCGGCCAGATCGTCGAGGCCATTACCGGCCGCCGGCTCGGCGAGGTCTTCAAGACACGCATCTTCGAGCCGCTCGGGATCATGGACACGACGTTCGAGCTCACCGACGCGATGCGTCGCAAGCTCGCCGGCATCCACGCCCGCAACGCCGACGGCTCGCTCACGCCGATGGATTTCGAGCTGCCGGCCAATCCCGAGATCCACATGGGCGGCCACGGGCTTTACGGCACGATCGGCGACTACATGCGATTCATCCGGATGTGGCTGAACGACGGCGCCGGCGAGCATGGGCGGGTCCTGAAGGCGGAGACCGTGCGGATGGCGGAGAAGAACCATCTCGGCAACAACAAGGTCACCGCGATCACCGGCGTGATCACCTCGCTTGCCAACGACGCCGAGTTCTTCCCCGGTCAGTCGAAATCCTGGGCGCTGAGCTTCATGATCAATGAGGAGCAGGCTCCGACCGGCCGCCCCGCCGGCGCGCTCGGCTGGGCTGGGCTGGCCAATTTGTTCTACTGGATCGATCGGCAGAACGGTTTTGGCGGATACTGGGCGACGCAGATCCTGCCGTTTGGCGATCCGACATCCTTTATCGGCTACATCAATTTCGAGACGGCGTTCTACGAGTCCCTGAAGCTGCGCAAGACGGGATAGGACAGCCAATCGGAGCGCGCTAAAGGCTAGCTCGCTCCGAGCAGTTCCGTGATCAGCCCCGCCGCCTTGATCCCGGTGCCGCTGATGATGACGACGGTGCGCTCCGCCGGCCGGATCGCGCCGCGCGCCTTCAGGACATCGAGCGCGGCGGCGGCCGAGGCCGAGGTCGGCTCGACGAACAGACCGGTCTGAGCCAATCGCTTCAACGCGGCGACGATGCCGTCTTCGGGAATTGCGACGGTGCCGCCGCCGCTCTCCTTCAGCGCCGCGATCATCTGCTTCAGCCGCAGCGGATGCTTGATCGCGGTGCCTTCCGCGATGGTCTTGCGGACCGCGCGATCGATGGGCGTGTCGACGCCGGCGGCAAAGCTGGCATCGACCGGCGAGCAGTTGAGCGGCTGGGCCGCGAACAGGCGCGGCAGGCGCGCGATCTGCCCGGCCGCGAGCAGTTCCTTGAAGCCGATATAGCAGCCGAGCAGGCTGCTGCCGGCGCCGACCGACATGATGACATTGTCCGGCGCGGTGAAGCCGAAATCTTCCCAGATCTCATAGGCCAGCGACTTGGTGCCCTGCAGGAAGAACGGTTGCCAGTTGTGGCTGGAGTAGAAGATCTGCTTCGACTGGCGGATCGCCTCTGCCTCGGATTCCTCGCGCGGGCCTTCGACCAGCTGCACCTCGGCACCGAAGGCGTGCATCTGCGCCACCTTCATCGGCGACGTCGTCGCCGGCGCAAGGATCCTGACCCGCATGCCGCCGGCCGCGCCATAGGCAGAAACCGACGCGCCGCCATTGCCGGACGAGTCCTCCAGCACCGCATCGACGCCGAGCTGGCGCAGGAAAGACAGCATCACAGTGGTGCCGCGATCCTTGAAGCTTGCGGTCGGATTGAACCATTCGAGCTTGAAATGCGGCCACAGATCATCCCACGCCTTCTCGACGGCAGGCGTGCAGCCTTCGCCCATCGTGATCGGCTGCCTGATTTCGACCGGCAGCGCCGCGCGATAGCGCCACAGCGATCGCGTCGCGCGATCGATCTCGTCGCGGGAGATGCCCGGCAGCGGCGTTATCAGGAGCGGCTTGCCTTCGTCGGAGCACCAGCGCGGGATATCCAGCGGATAGAGCTTTCCGTTGAGCGGGTCGATGTAGCTGGGTGGAGACATGTCGTGAGATCCCAAACGCGAGTGGCATTCGGCGGCCGTTACGCCGCGCCGGCCTGCCTGCTCAGATAGCTCTTTGCAAAATCGAGATACCAGTCGAGGCAGCCGGGATTGGCCATCGCATCGCGGTTGATGACCTTCTCGACGGGGTGGCCGAGCAGCAGCTTCTTGACCGGCAGCTCCTGCTTCTTGCCGGACAGCGTGCGCGGAATTTCCGCCACCACGAAGATGTCGTTGGGCAGGAAGCGGCGCGACAACCCGGCTTCGACCGCCTTGTTGATCTTGCCTTTCATCGCGGCATCGAGCGCAATGCCCTCGCGCAGCACCACGAACAGCGGCATGTAGCTGTCGCGGCCGAGATATTCGAGGTCGACCACCATCGAATCCAGCACCTCCGGCAGCGCCTCGATCGCGGAATAGAGCTCGCTGGTGCCCATCCGCAAGCCATGGCGGTTGATGGTGGCGTCGCTGCGGCCATAGATCACGCAGGAGCCGTCGGGGTTGATCTTGAGCCAGTCGCCATGCCGCCACACCGGGCCGCGGCCACTTCCGTCGAAATTGTCGGGGTAGGTCTCGAAATAGCTGGATAGATAGCGCGCGTTGCCGGGATCGTTCCAGAAGCGCAGCGGCATCGAGGGCAGCGGCTCGGTGCAGACGAGCTCGCCGACCTCGTCGATCACCGCGCGGCCCTGCTCGTCGAACGCCTCCACCGCGCAGCCGAGCAGGCGGCATTGCATGATGCCCGGCGTTTGCGGCAATTCGCGATTGCCGCCGATGAAGGCGCCGGCGAAGTCGGTGCCGCCGGAAATATTGGCCCACCACATGTCGGCCTGCGCGGCGTTGCCGTTGTGCTTCGCAAGCGCGGCGAAGCGCTCGTTGAACCAGGCCTGGGTGTCGGCGCTGAGCGGCGAGCCGGTCGAGCCGAGCGTGCGCAGGCCGGAGAGGTCGCCGACGGCAGCGAGATCGATTTCCGCCTTGGTGCAATTGGCAAAGAACGCCGCCCCTGCGCCGAAGAAGGTCGCCTTGGCGTCGGCGACGAAGCGCCACAGCGTGGTCCAGTCCGGCTTGTCCTTGGTGCCGCCGGGACTGCCATCGAAGATGCAGCAGGTCGTGCCGTTGAGCAGGCCGTTGGCCTGGCAATTCCACATGATCCAGCCGGTCGAAGAGTACCAGTGAAAACGTTCGCCGAACGAGTTTGGCTGATAGCTGCAACCGATGTCGTTGTGCAGGGTCGAGAGCGGCAGCGCCACCACGATGATGCCGCCATGGCTGTGCAGGATCGGCTTCGGCAAGCCGGTGGTGCCCGAGGAATAGACGATCCAGAGCGGATGATCGAACGGCAGCCATTCCGGCTCGAAGGCGTCGATCGCCGCGCTCCGGCCCGCGAGGATCGATGACAATCGCGTCTCGGACGGCGCGGCGTCGCTGTGCAGGATGACATGCTGCACGGTCGGCAGCGCGCGCCGCAATTCCTCGATCACACCTTGCCGGTCGTGGCGCCGGCCGGCATAGGTCACGGCGTCGCAGGCGATCAGCACCTTCGGCTCGATCTGCTTGAAGCGATCGATCACCGCGGGCGCCGCCATGTCGGGCGCGCAGACGCTCCAGACCGCGCCCAGGCTCGCGGTCGCGAGGAACGCGATGATCGTCTCGGGAATGTTCGGCAAGTAGGCGGCGACCCGGTCGCCGGCGCGCACGCCGTTGGCCTTCAGATGCAGCGCCAGCGCTGCCGATTTGCGCTGCAGCTCGGGCCAGCTCGTCTCCGAGAGCTTGCCGTCCTCGCCGCTCGAGATCAAGGCCGGCAGTCCCGCGGCATGCGCCGGCGCGACATGGCGGAAGACCTGGCGCGCGTAGTTCACCGAAGCGCCGGGAAACCACACCGCGCCCGGCATCTTGCGCTCGGCCAGCACCGCCGAATGCGGCGTCGGCGAGCGCAGGTCGAAATAATCCCAGACGCTCTGCCAGAAGCCGTCGATATCGGTCACCGACCAACGCCGCATCGCTTCGAAATCCGCAAATTCAAGGCCGCGCGTTTGCTTCAGCCATTGGCGGTAAAGGGCCATTTGCGGGACGTAAGCTGCTGTCATGGGCGTTTCCGAAAGTCCTTGTGTAGTGGCAGGCGATCGAGGCCCGCCGGCGTGTCTTAACATAGTGATGCGAGCACGGGGAACGCAGTCGAACTGCTGCCTGCGTCATATTCTTACCGCCGCCGCAGCGTGCTATTCCATCGGGCGCGGCTGATTCCATGCGGCAACCGAATCGAGTGGCCATGTCCGTCGGCGAACTCTTCATTCTCGGCTTCTACGGCAAGGTCGTTCCGCCTTGGCTGAAGGAATTTGCCGCGCAATTCGGGCTCGGCGGGGTGATCCTGTTCGACTATTCCTGCCAGACCCGGCAATACGACAACAACATCGCTTCGCCCGCGCAGGTGCAATCGCTTTGCGCCGAGATCGCGGCGCTGCCGTCGCGGCCGCTGGTCTTCATCGACCAGGAGGGCGGCCTGGTGCGGCGGCTCAAGGACAGCTGCGGTTTTCAGCCGCTGCCGAGCGCGAAGGAGTTCAATCTGCTCGCGCGTGCGGAAAAGCAGACGGTCCTGGCCGCAAGCTACGGCGAGTTGCGCCGGCTCGGCATCCGCTACAATTTCGCGCCCGTCATCGACGTCGACTACAATCCCAACAATCCCAATATCGGCAGGATCAAGCGGTCCTATTCGCCCGATATCGGTGAGGTCGAGGCCAATGCCCGGCTGGTCGATGCTGCGGCGCGGCAGGCGGGAGTAGGCCTCTGCCTGAAGCATTTTCCGGGCATCGGCGGTGCAAGCGTCGATTCGCACCTGGAGTTCATGGATATTTCCGATGCGCTGCGTCCCGAGCAGGAGGAGCTGTTCTACGCGTTGGCGCCGCGCACCTATGGCGATGCGGTGCTGGTCAGCCACGCCATTGTCCGGCAGTGGGACGCGCAGCGTCCGATGACATTGTCATCGGCCGGGCTCGGCCGGCTTCGCCGTCGTCTGCCCGAGACGCTGCTGATCACCGACGACATGCAGATGCAGGGTTTGCAGAAGGCGCTCGGCACAAGCGCGGCCAGCCTGCAGTCGATCGCCGCCGGCACGGACATGATCTGCATCGGCAACAATCTGTTCGACCAGGAGCAGGAGATGGCCGGCATCGCCGCGGCGGTCGCGAGTGCGGTGCAGGATGGATCACTCGATCAGGCCGCGGTGCGGCGATCCATTGCGCGTGTGCAAAAGCGCAAGGCGCTGTTCGCCTGACGGCGTTGAACCAAATTTTGCGTCGGGCGACCTCAAGGTGTGGAACAAAATTTCATTGCCGCGATTTAACAATGACGCTCATCGGGGCTGACAACCATGAAGATGCTCAAGCGTCTCTTCCGATTGACCTGGCTACGTCGGGCCGCACGCAAACCAGCCGATTTTCCGCCTGCCTCCATCGATCCTGACGAATTCAGCCGCCTGCTTTGCAGCGGGCGCCCCGAGGATTTGCGGATACTGGCAAAGCGATTGAGCCAGCGCTCGCGGGCCCACGCATAGGCGGTGGATCGGATCCAATCGCTAGCCCGGTCTTCGGCCAAAACCGGCAACTCCGGCGCGCGGCCGTGACTCCCGGCATCGGTCTCGATACGACCAGTTACTGCTTTGCTTTTTCATGATTGCCGATCCCGACCGCCTTGTAGTCGTAGGTCGGGTAGAACTCGGTGTGGTAGGCGCCCCAGGCGCTGTTCTCGATGACGCGGTTGACCTCGCGCAGCCGCGATGCCGGCAGCCGCAGCGTCACCACCTGGCCGATCCCCATCATCACGTACCAGCTGACGACCTCGACACCCTCGGGCGGAAACGCCTTGTAGAAGCCCTGCCGCTCAAGCTGGGCATTGAGCTCACCGAGCGGTCGTGACTGATCATGCTTGAAGAAGATGGTGAGCATGACCGCGGTGTCGGGCGTCGGCGTTGCATCGCTGGTCGGCGGGGTCTGGGCCTGCGCGCCTGCGCCAAGCAGCAGTGCCGCGGCGAGCGCCGCAATCGTCATCAAGGAAATCCAGAATCCGTTCCGCCCTCGCTTCATGGCCGCGCCCTTATTGCTGATCGAGAGGCGGCGATCATCGCGACGCCTGCCGGGGCTGTAAATTGACATTCGCCTGATCCGGTGCCTGCCCGACGCTTCTCGGTTGATGTGAACCGTCTCATAGGTGCGCGCGCCCGCGTGCGGTATGCCGAGGCCATCCCGATGCCCAGAGGGATGATCGATGACGACCCGGCGAATGGCGTATTGGTGGTTCAGGTTCGTTCTTTCGGGGCGGTTCCTGCAGAAATTCCTTCGGCTCCGGCGCCCCTGAGGCGCCGGGCCGCGAATTCCGGCCTTTTTCAATCCGGAACCAGGGGGCCGGAAATGGCTGCCCGAACCGTTGAAGGTCGATGCCCGGCGGAGAATCCCGCCGGTGGCAGCCTCGCCCATCCGTCCCGTAAGAATACCGTAATTCGACTCAAATATGCGAGATTCGTTGCCAAATCAGCGGTAACCTGCGCCTGCTTGGCAGGTCGGGGACCGAGGTCACAGTTGCGTCACCCGTAGTTCTACGGAGCTCCATGTTAACGCGGCCACAAGTTCACCTTTGGTAAACCATACTTATGACGCAACATGACGACCGAGCCGAGGCGCGCCTTCCGGCATGGACGGGTGGAACCGCGACGCTCGAGCCGCAGTCGCTTGACACTCAGGGACCCGCAGGGCCGCGGCCGCAGGCGGACGCCGGTGCCGCGATCGTCCGGCAGTTCAATGGGCCGGTGACGGCGCTGCTGCTCTATATGAACGAACTCAAGCAGCACAGTCAGCAATTCGCGCACGCGCCCGGCAACGGCGTCTATCTGCGGCAGGTGATCGAGAACGCGCTCGAGCAGACCGAGCGCGTGTCCGCGATGCTGAAGCAGATTTCCGACCTCTATCCCAATGCCGTCCCGGCCGCAGACCTCAAGCCGCCGGGCGACGACAAGCCGGCAGGCTCCCGGTCGCCGGATGTCATGTTCGCACCGGAAGCCGGCCGCAAGCCATTGACCAAGCGCGAGCGTGAAGTGCTAAGCCTGATCAGCGACGGCTATTCCAACAAGCAGGGCGCGCTGCGGATGAACATCAGCCCGCGCACGTTCGAGAGCCATCGCGCCGAGGCGATGCGCAAGCTCGGGGCGCGCAACACCGCCGACCTCGTCCGCAAGGCCTTGCTGCATTCGGCATAGAGCGTTTTCAAGCGAAGTGGTTCGCGTAAAGAAGACGCGTCAAAACTGAAATCCAGGCCGCATTCTGATTCCATCGGAACGCTCTGAGCGGTGTTCGGTTCGTTAGAACCCGGTTCTCAGAAATCGTCTTCCGCGGCGAAGCACAGGCGCGGCGCGAGCCGAGCGGCCGGCGCGGATGTTTTCGATTCATCCGGAACGATCGTGACCACCCACGCCGCCGTCGCGCCAGACTTGCTTTCGACGATCGCGCGCACGCGTCCCGTAACGGTGGCGTCGGCCGACCGTATGGTGGCGGTCCGGCCGTTGAACTGGGCCATGCGGAAGCGCCGGGCTTCCTTCCGGTCGGTCGTCTGGAACGTGAACATCGGCTCCCCCGTGCGTCCACGTGAATGTGAGGAAACAGCGTTATCCGACGATGAAAATCGCACGCCGTAGAAGTACGGCTTGCACAGCGGTCAGAGCGCTTTTGAGCGAAGCGGGTGCCGGCTTGCGCGAAGAAGACGCGGCAAAAACAACAAACTCTAACGGCCGACTTCCTGACAATTCAGCAGTCCGGCATATTGCGCCTTGACCGCGGCGTAGCATTCGCACGCGGTCTTGATCAGCCCATCCGCGTTGGTGATCTCGATGTGCCCGCGGCTGTAGTGGATGAAATTGGCCTGTTGCAGGGTATGCGCGACCAGCGACACGCTGTTGCGGCGCGCGCCGATCATCTGCGCCATCGCCTCCTGCGTCAGGACGATCTTGTTGCTGCCGGAGAGATCGCGCGTGTGCAGCAGGCATCGTGCCAGCCGTGACTCCACGGTGTGCGCGGCGTTGCAGCCGGCGGTTTGCTGGATCTGGGCATAGACGGCGAGCCCGTGCCGGATCAACCTCGCGCGAAGCGTCGGGCTCTGGCCGGCAGCTGCGCGCAACGGCTCGAGTTCCACAGTCGAGGCGACGCCGGGCACCAGCACCGTGGCGTTGTTGAGGACAGGCCCTTCGACGAGCGGGGCGAATGCGCCATAGATGCTGTCGCGGCCGACCATCGCGACCTGCACGCGCTCGCCTCTTGCCAGCTTGACCACCAGCGAGATCACGCCCTTGTGCGGCATGTATGTCCGCTTGAGCATCTCGTCGGTCTCGACCAGGACCGAGTCGGCCGCGAGGTCGACCGTCCGCAGATGCGGCCGAATCAATTCGAAATCGCTCGCCGAGAGCGACGCCAGGAAGCCGTTGGGTGATCGAGGAACCGTTTCCAAAGCAACCTCCAGCCTGCCGGCAAAGCTTGTCTCTGGGCCCAGGGCTGACGTGCGGCTGGACGTCCTTGCAACCTATTCTGGCACGTCAGGGTTCCAATGGAAACATGTCTTGGTTCCAATAGGAATAGACCTATCGCCGCACATTCGGGTTGTGTGGTCGGTCACAGTTGGGGCTGGGCGGCGCGCCGGTCAGTCTTCCGGCCCGATCAATTGTTCGGCGTGCGCCTTGACCGTCGTATAGCATTCACACGCCGCCTTCCGCAGCCCGTCGATATCGGTGATCTCGATATGACCGCGGCTGTAACGCAGGATGCCGGCCTGCTGAAACCCATGTGCGACAATCGAAACCGCATTGCGCCGGACGCCGATCATCTGCGCCAGCATCTCCTGGGTGAGCGGCAACGCCTCGCTGCCGCACAGATCGCGTGCGCGCAGCAGCCATCGTGACAGCCGTGCCTCCACCGGATGCGAAACGTTGCAGGCGACGGATTGCTGCGTCTGCGCCATCAGCGCCTGCTCATAGAGCGCAACCAGGGTCCGGAAATCCGCGCTGCGATTTGCTGCCTCGCGGAAATCCTCCGCCCGCATCATCGAGGCTGAGCCTGGCACCACGACAATCGCATCGGCAAGCAGCGGCCGCTCGTGCAGGGCGGCGGACGCGCCCACGGCGCCGTCGCGACCGACGGTTGCAATCTCGACAGATTGCCCGTCGGACAGATTGATCATCATCGAGACCACGCCGCTATGCGGAAAATAAACCCGCTGCACCGGCGCGCCGGCATCGGCGAGCGCCGTTTCCTTGGTCAGGTCGACGGTTTCCAGGAGGGGATGAAGTTGCGCGTACTCCGTGGGGGGAAGTGCTTGCAACAGACGATTGGGCGGACGCGATACCGCGGACATTGCTGCTCCTGCCGAGGGCGGGAGCACTACGGTCTCGCATCACCTACTCTTGGCGTGTGGAAGGACTGCGAACATAGCTTGCCTGTCCAATTGCACAAGGGTTGTGGTGTTGAAACTATACCCTCTGGAGGGCAGACGGCGTGGCCGCCGCCGGCACCGGTGATCGACGTCGATCCGCGCGGCGCGAGATCCGAGCGCGACTTTGTCTCTCATTTATTGATTTCCATTAACTCTGTTCCTCGCCGGACTTTGCATCGTGGTGACTTGCAACGCCGGCTATCGACGCGTCGGGCCCGCCGCGCCGGGATGTCGCAAGTCCTGCACATGCGCAGGAAATTCACGGCCATGACGTCGGTCCGGCGCCGACCGCGCGCTGCCGCGGCCAGCCATCGCGCCGGCCGCTCGTCGAATCACCGGCAAGGCCGTCCTGGGTATTTGTACGGACCAGCCCTTTAACGAACGGGTAGCGCGGACGGACCAGTGTGACGTGGGTCGCCGTGCGAAATTTACGGCGTCGCGTCAATCGTGTTCATCCAGAAGGGTATCCAGTATGTCCGGCATCGTTCTTTCGGCATCGGTCCGTCAAAACCTGCTTTCGCTGCAGTCGACCGCTGACCTGCTCGCCACCACGCAGAACCGCTTGTCCACCGGCAAGAAGGTCAACACTGCGCTCGACAATCCGACCAACTTCTTCACGGCGCAGTCGCTCGACAACCGCGCCAGCGACATCAACAACCTGCTGGACGGCATCGCGCAACGGCGTGCAGGTGCTGCAGGCCGCCAACACCGGCATCACCTCGCTGCAGAAGCTCGTCGACAGCGCCAAGTCGGTCGCCAACCAGGCCCTGCAGGCCGCGGTCGGCTATTCCGCGAAGTCGTCGGTGACGACCGCCGCGATCCCCGGCGCGACCGCCGACAACCTGCTCGGCACCGCGACCCCGACCAACGCAACCCTCACCAGCACCGCCGCCTATACCGGCATCGACCTCACCGCGGCCGGCGCGAATCTGACGTTCCAGATCAACAGCCAGACTGTGACCTTGAACTCGGGCACGAACTACTCCGCCACCCAGGTTCGCGACGCCATCAACACGCAGGTCGGCGCCAGCGCCAAGGTCGCCGCCTCGATCGACGGCACCGGCAAGCTGGTCCTGACCAGCACCAACACCGCCGGCGCCGCGGACTCGCTCACGGTCGGTACGTTCAGCTCGGGCGACGCGACGCAGCTCGGCCTCCCGGCCGGTGCGACGGCGACCGCGAACGGCACGGCTGGCGCGAGCCCGCTGGACACGCTCACGCTGACCATCGGCGCGACCGGCAACGGCACCGCGACCAACATCACCTTCGGCACCGGCGCGGGCAAGGTGAAGTCCCTCAACGACCTGAACGCGGCACTCGCGGCCAACAACCTGCAGGCCTCGCTCAGCGCGGCCGGTGCGCTCACCATCAGCACCACCAACGATGCCGCTTCGGCGACCATCGGCACGATCGGCGGCACGGCGGCCGGCGCCGGCAAGCTGTTCAACGGCCTCGCGGGCAGCGCTCCGGTGCAGGACCCGACTGCGCTGGCGAACCGCGCCAACCTGGTCAACCAGTACAACAACATCCTGGACCAGATCACCACGACCGCCCAGGACGCGTCGTACAACGGCATCAACCTGCTCAATGGCGATCAGCTCAAGCTGACCTTCAACGAGACGGGTTCCTCGACGCTGAAGATCCAGGGCGTCACCTTCGACGCCACCGGCCTCAACCTCACCAAGCTGACCGCCGGCACGGACTTCGTGGACAACGCTTCGGCCAACGCCACGCTGAAGACGCTGAACAGCGCGAGCGGCCTGCTGCGCACCCAGGCTTCGACCCTTGGTTCGAACCTGTCGATCGTGCAGATCCGCCAGGACTTCTCGAAGAACCTGATCAACGTGCTGCAGACCGGCTCGTCCAACCTGACGCTGGCAGACACCAACGAGGAAGCGGCCAACAGCCAGGCGCTGTCGACCCGCCAGTCGATCGCGGTGTCCGCGCTGGCGCTGGCCAACCAGTCGCAGCAGAGCGTGCTGCAGCTGCTCCGCTAAGCGTAGCCGCGACAGGCATCGACTATCGAGGCGGCGGAGGAAACTCCGCCGCCTTTTCTTTGGCTGCGCTTAGCCATCCCGCCGGGTTCAACCAATGAGCGATCGCGTTCGGATGCAGGCGGTCGTCATGTCGCGAACGTTTTGCTAGACTTAGCGGTCCTCAATTCCAATTAGTTCAAATTGCGATGACCGATGGAACGGGCTCTTTCCCGTCCGGGTGGTAAGGCCTGTCCTTGTGAGACCGGCCGTGTTGTCGTGATGCGTCGTCGAACTGCAGAAGGGCTTCATCGTCCGTATTTGCACGGACGGCAAAATTAACGTCGCCGTGAAGCCGGCCAAGTTATCGATGCAAGGCGAGCGCTCCGTAGCACCTTGAGGGGACCTATTCATGGACGATCTGTTGCGCGAGTTCCTGACGGAGAGCAGCGAGAGCCTGGATACGGTCGACAACCAGCTGGTGCAGTTCGAGCAGGATCCGAACAACGCGAAGATCCTGGATAACATCTTCCGGCTGGTGCACACCATCAAGGGCACCTGCGGCTTCCTCGGGCTGCCGCGGCTCGAGGCGCTGGCGCATGCCGGCGAGACCTTGATGGGCAAATTCCGCGACGGCATGCCGGTGAAGGCGGAAGCCGTGACGCTGATCCTGTCCTCGATCGACCGCATCAAGGAGATCCTTGGCGGGCTCGAGGCGACCGAAGCCGAGCCTGAAGGCAATGACCGCGATCTGATCGATCAGCTGGAGGCGATGGTCGAGCACGGCATGGCGGCGATGTCCGATTCGACGCAGTCGATATCGTCAGGCTCGACGCAGTCGATGCCGGTTGCTGCTGAAGAAGACGTGCCGGTCGTCGAAGCTCCGTCGGTGCAGGCGGCGATGACCGAAGGCACGCTGGTGGTGCAGACGCTGGAGCGTCCGCTGCGTCCGGGCGAGGTCTCGCTCGACGAGCTCGAGCGCGCCTTCCGCGAGACCGAGACCGAAGCCGCCGCACCGGCGCCGGTCGTGAAGCCTGCACCTGCCGCCGCCGCCGAGCCGGCTGAGGCTGCGAAGAAGCCGGCCCGCAAGGCCGCCGGTGAGGATGTCCAGGAAGGCGACAAAATCGCCAACCAGTCGATCCGGGTCAATGTCGACACCCTCGAACACCTCATGACCATGGTCTCCGAGCTGGTGCTGACCCGCAACCAGCTGCTGGAGATCTCCCGCCGCAACGAGGACACCGAGTTCAAGGTGCCGCTGCAGCGGCTCTCCAACGTCACCGCCGAGCTGCAGGAAGGCGTCATGAAGACGCGCATGCAGCCGATCGGCAATGCCTGGCAGAAGCTGCCGCGCATCGTCCGCGACCTCTCCGGCGAACTCGGCAAGCAGATCGAGCTCGAGATGCATGGCGCCGACACCGAGCTCGACCGCCAGGTGCTCGACCTGATCAAGGATCCGCTGACGCACATGGTGCGCAACTCCGCCGATCACGGGCTGGAGACCACCGCCGAGCGGGTCGCCGCCGGCAAGGGAGAACAGGGCACCATTCGCCTCTCCGCCTATCACGAAGGCGGCCACATCATCATCTGCATCGCCGACAATGGCCGCGGGCTCAACACCGAGCGGATCAAGGCCAAGGCGCTCCAGAACGGTCTCGTCACCGAGGCTGAACTGGAGAAGATGACCGAGGCCCAGATCCACAAGTTCATCTTCGCGCCGGGCTTCTCGACCGCCGCACAGGTCACCTCGGTGTCCGGCCGCGGCGTCGGCATGGACGTGGTGCGCACCAATATCGACCAGATCGGCGGCACCATCGACATCAAGAGCGTGGCCGGCGAGGGCGCCTCGGTCACCATCAAGATCCCGCTGACCTTGGCGATCGTCTCCGCTTTGATCGTGGAAGCCGGCGGCGACCGCTTTGCGATTCCTCAATTGTCTGTCGTCGAGCTGGTGCGGGCCCGCGCCAACTCCGAGCACCGCATCGAGCGGATCAAGGACACCGCAGTGCTGCGCCTGCGCAACAAGCTGCTGCCGCTGATCCACCTCAAGAAGCTCTTGAAGATCGACGACGGCGCGACGACTACGGATGCCGAGAATGGCTTCATCGTGGTCACTCAGGTGGGCAGCCAGACCTTCGGCATCGTGGTCGACGGCGTGTTCCACACCGAGGAGATCGTGGTCAAGCCGATGTCGACCAAGCTGCGGCACATCGACATGTTCTCCGGCAACACCATCTTGGGCGATGGCGCCGTGATCATGATCATCGACCCCAACGGGATCGCAAAAGCCCTCGGTGCGTCCGGCTCCTCGGCCCATGACCTCGCCGACGACAATGCGAACGCCCATGCCGCAAGCGGCGAGCAGCTGACCTCGCTGTTGGTGTTCCGCGCCGGCTCCCTGCAGCCCAAGGCGGTGCCGCTCGGCCTCGTCACCCGGCTGGAGGAGATCGCAACCGACAAGATCGAGCTCTCGAACGGCCGCTACATGGTGCAGTACCGCGAGCAGCTGATGCCGCTGGTGCAGATGGCCGGCGTCGAGGTGCAGAGCCAGGGCTCGCAGCCGATCCTGGTGTTCGCCGACGACGGCCGCTCGATGGGGCTCGTGGTCGACGAGATCATCGACATCGTCGAGGAGCGGCTCAACATCGAGGTCGCGGGTTCGCAGGACGGCATTTTGGGTTCGGCCGTGATCAAGGGCCAGGCCACCGAGGTGATCGACGTCGGCCACTTCCTGCCGATGGCGTTCGCCGACTGGTTCTCGCGCAAGGAGATGCGCCCGTCGGCCTCGGCGCAGTCGGTGCTGCTGGTCGATGACTCAGCGTTCTTCCGCAACATGCTGGCGCCGGTGCTCAAAGCCGCCGGCTACAAGGTCAGGACCGCGGGCGGCGCGCAGGAAGGGCTCGCGGCGCTGCGTTCGGGACAGAGCTTCGACGTCGTGCTGACCGACATCGAGATGCCCGAGATGAACGGCTTTGAGTTCGCCGAGAACATCCGAAGCGACCACAATCTGATCGGGCTGCCGATCATCGCGCTGTCGGCGATGGTGTCGCCGGCGGCGATCGAGCGCGGCCGGCAGGCCGGCTTCCACGACTATGTCGCCAAGTTTGATCGTCCCGGGCTGATCGCGGCGCTGAAAGAGCAGACCGCCGAACTGCGCCGGGCGGCCTGACACGGGATAAGGACAGGGATCGATGACCAGCAAGACCGAGACAAGCGAAGGCGCGATGGCCGAATACGTCACCGCCGTGATCGGCGGGCAGCTGTTCGGGCTGCCGATCTCGCGGGTGCAGGACGTGTTCATGCCGGAGCGGCTGACGCGGGTGCCGCTGGCCTCCAGCGAGATCGCCGGCGTGCTCAATCTGCGCGGCCGTATCGTCACCGTGGTCGACATGCGCGCCCGGCTCGGGCTGCCGAAGGCCGATGACGGCCAGCTGCCGATGGCGGTCGGCGTCGACCAGCGCGGCGAATCCTATGGCCTGTTGATCGACCAGATCGGCGAGGTGCTGCGGCTCTCCGAAAACAGCCGCGAGGACAACCCGGTCAACCTCGATCCCCGCATGGCCAAGCTCGCCGGCGGCGTCCACCGCCTCGACGGCCAGCTCATGGTCGTCCTCGATGTCGATCGCGTGCTCGAACTGGTGCCCAAAACAGCTGCTGCAGCGTAACACTCCACCGCGGAGACGGTGGATTCCACAAGGAGGCCAACACATGAAGACATGTCTCGTCGTCGACGATTCCGGCGTGGTGCGAAAAATCGCGCGCCGCATCCTGGAAGGAATGGAGTTCACCGTCATCGAGGCCGAGGACGGTGCGGTCGCGCTCGAAGCCTGCAAGCGCGCTCTGCCGGATGCCGTGCTGCTCGACTGGAACATGCCCGTCATGGACGGCTTCGAATTCCTCGTGCAGCTCCGCCGCATGCCCGGCGGCGATCAGCCCAAGGTCGTGTTCTGCACCACCGAGAACGGCATCGACCACATCTCGCGGGCGCTGCATGCCGGCGCCAACGAATACATCATGAAGCCGTTCGACAAGGACATCGTGATCGCGAAATTCCAGGAAGTGGGCCTGCTGGTGCTCGACGCGTCGGCCGAAGCCTGACACCCAGTTTCACCATTCAGTCCCTTGTGAGGCTCCCGTGACGCCCCCCGACTACGAGTATCTGCGTAAGCTCCTGAAGGACCAGTCCGGTCTCGATCTGTCCGCGGACAAGCAATATCTGATCGAGAGCCGCCTGCTGCCGCTGGCGCGCAAAAGCGGCCTGTCCGGCATTCCCGACCTGGTCGCCAAGATCAAGGCGGGCTCGTCCACGCACACCGTTCAGGTGGTCGAGGCCATGACCACCAACGAGACGTTCTTCTTCCGCGACAAGGTGCCGTTCGAGCACTTCCGCGACACCATCATGCCGGAGGTGCTGAAGGCACGCGCCGCGCGCCGCAGCGTCCGGATCTGGTGCGCCGCCGGCTCGACCGGCCAGGAGCCCTATTCGCTGGCGATGTGCCTGAAGGAAATGGGCGCGGCGCTTGCCGGATGGCGCGTCGAGATCATCGCGACCGATCTGTCGCAGGAGGTGCTGGAGAAGTCGAAGGCCGGCATCTACAGCCAGTTCGAGGTGCAGCGCGGACTGCCGATCCAGATGCTGGTCAAGTACTTCAAGCAGTCGGGTGAGTTCTGGCAGGTCAATCCCGAGTTGCGCGCGATGGTCCAGCACCGCCAGCTCAATCTGCTGCACGATTTCTCCCAGCTCGGCACGTTCGACGTGATCTTCTGCCGCAACGTGCTGATCTATTTCGATCAGGACACCAAGATCAGCATCTTCAACCGTCTCGCCCGGTTGATGGAGGCCGACGGCTTCCTGGTGCTGGGCGCCGCCGAAACCGTGGTCGGCCTGACCGACACGTTCAAGCCGATTCCCGAGCGGCGCGGTCTGTACCGGCCGAGCGGGGTGCGGGGCGGGTTCGCCATGCCGAAGCCTGCCATGGCGGTCGGATATTGAGCGATGACCGAGGACGGCAAATCCATTGAGCGGGTCACCTTCAGCCGGGGTGTCGATGTCTGCATCATGGCCATCGACGGCACCTGGCGGCGCGACTGCCAGCTCAATGCCATCTCCGACACCGATGCCTCGCTGACGGTCGAAGGTTCCATTCAGGGGCTCAACCTGAAGGAGTTTTTTCTCCTGCTGTCCTCGACCGGACTTGCCTATCGCCGTTGCGAACTGGTCCGCGTCAACGGCACCGAAATGGACGTCAGTTTCCTCAAGGGCAAGCCGAGCAAACGGCGATCGTCCGCGGACGAAGAGCGGGCCAGGGCCTGACGTCAAGAGGGACTGATCCGACCGGGCGGGCAAGGCCCGCGGCCAATCCGGACGATGCGTGGAACAGATCGTCGCCTGATGGGTTGGGCGTCGTCGGGACGATCGAGGTGATTGGGCCGAACCTGTCGGTGGCGGGTCAGTTCAGCAGACGCGCTGTTGCCCCGGAATCGCGCAGGCGGTCGAGCGCCGCGCCGAGGCCGGCATCGCATGCCTTCAGGGCGGTGGATGCTGTGAGATAGTGCGGGGTAACGTCGTCGAGAACGACGGTGTCGACGTCGGCCTGCCGCTCGGCCAGCACGGCCTCGCGCGCGATCGCCGCTTCGATCAGCCGCAGGCTCGCCTGGACATGGCCAATCAGCGCGACCAGGTCCGTCACGATCAGACCGTAGGGATCATGGCCCTCGTCCAAGCGCGCTGCAACGCGGTCCGACGCTGCATTTTCCATGCATGTTTCTCCACTGCCCCCCACTTTTAGGGAACGCGGTGCTACTTGTGCGTTAAGCGGACGTCCCGTACAAATACGGGTCCATTGATCGAGATGGTCGAGTTAGTTCTTGTGCGGTCAGGGCAGCACGCTTCACCACTGATGGACGATGCATATGGTTGAAAATGGCGCTCCGCGCGGGGAAATCTTTGTAGTCGACGACGATCCTGCCGTTCGCGAGACGCTTTCAGTGGTCCTGTCGACCGCTGGTTACAAGGTGATCTGCTTTGCGGACGGCGCGGCGTTGCTCGCGGTGGCGCGCAGCAGGACGCCAGCCTGCATCCTGCTCGACGTGCATATCCCCGGCAAATCCGGCCTCGATATCCTGAGAGAGCTGCATGGCGAAGATTATCCGGCGCCGATCTTCATGATCTCCGGTCAGGGTGACATCGCGATGGCGGTCAGTGCCATCAAGAACGGCGCGCTCGACTTCATCGAGAAGCCGTTCCGCGGCAACGAGATCGTGAGCCGTCTGAACGAGGCGATCGACGCCTACACCAGGCGCCAGGCCGAGACCTCCGCGTCGCGGATCGCCGCGCTGCACTTCCCGGGTCGCGAGCCGCTGACCCGCCGCGAGCGCGAGGTGCTCGAGCAGTTCACCGCGGGCGCCTCCAACAAGGAAGCCGGGCGCCATCTCGGGATCAGTCCGCGCACGATCGAGGACCACCGCGCCAACATCATGAAGAAGCTCGGCGCGCGCAACGCCGCCGATCTGGTCCGCATCGTGATGACGGCGCAGCAAAAATAACCTAGGGCCGGTTTACGTTCCGATTGCCACATTGCGGAGCGTGTGCGGCGCACGTTCAGCGAACGGCACGTCTGCGCCGGGGGCGGGACGACATGTCTGAAAATCGAGTGTATGCCTGACGCAGGGCAAGCGCGCCGGGACCGCGCGCGTGCGAGCAATGTCGAGACCCATGGCGATGACGAAGAAGAACAAGACCCCGGATCAATTGCGCAGCGCGCGCTGGTTTGCGCCCGATGATTTGCGCGCCTTCGGCCACAGATCGCGGGCGATGCAGATGGGTTACGCGCCGGAGGAGTGGCGCGACCGGCCGGTGATCGCGATCATCAACACCTGGTCGGATGCGCAGCCCTGCCATATGCATTTCAAGAGCCGGGTCGACGACGTCAAGCGCGGCGTGCTGATGGCCGGCGGCTTTCCGCTCGAGCTGCCGGCGCTGTCGCTGTCGGAATCGCTGTTGAAGCCGACCACGATGCTCTACCGCAACATGCTGGCGATGGATGCCGAGGAACTGCTGCGCGGTCACCCGGTCGACGGCGTGGTGCTGATGGGCGGCTGCGACAAGACCACGCCCGGCCTGCTGCTCGGGGCCACCAGCATGAACCTGCCGGCGATCTACCTGCCCGCGGGACCGATGCTGCGCGGCAACTGGAAGGGCCGCACGCTGGGCTCCGGCTCCGACGCCTGGAAATACTGGGACGAGCGCCGCGCCGGCAAGATCTCCGACAAGGATTGGGTCGACATGGAGGCCGGCATCGCCCGCAGCTATGGCACCTGCATGACCATGGGCACGGCCTCGACGATGACCGCGATCGCCGAAGCCATCGGCATGACGCTGCCGGGCGCCTCGTCGATCCCCGCGGCCGACGCCAACCACATCCGCATGAGCTCGGAGGCCGGCCGCCGCATCGTCGAGATGGTGTGGGAGGATCTCACGCCGCAGAAGATCCAGACCCGCAAGGCCTTCGAGAACGCGATCACGGTCGCGATGGCGATGGGCTGCTCAACCAACGCCATTATTCACCTCATCGCGCAGGCGCGCCGCGCCGGCCAGGACATTTCGCTGGACGATTTCGAGATCGCGAGCCGCAAGGTGCCTGTGATCGCCAATGTGCGGCCGAGCGGCGACCTCTATCTGATGGAGGATTTCTTCTATGCCGGCGGGCTGCCCGGCCTGATGAACCGGATCAGGCAGCATCTGCATCTCGACTGCATCACCGTCACGGGCCAGACTCTCGGCGAGAACATCGCAGGTGCCGAGGTGCACAATGACGACGTGATCCGCACTGTCGACAACCCGATCTACAAGGAGGGCGCGCTCGCGGTGTTGAAGGGCAATCTCGCGCCCGATGGCTGCGTCATCAAGCCAAGCGCCTGCGATCCGCGTTTCCTCAAGCACACCGGGCCTGCGCTGGTGTTCGACGACTATCCGTCGATGAAGAAGGCGGTCGACGATCCCGATCTCGACGTCACGGCCGATCACGTGCTGATCCTGCGCAATGCCGGCCCGCAGGGCGGGCCGGGCATGCCGGAATGGGGCATGCTGCCGATCCCGACCAAGCTGGTGAAGCGGGGCGTGCGCGACATGGTGCGGCTGTCGGACGCGCGGATGAGCGGCACCAGCTACGGCGCCTGCATCCTGCACGTGTCGCCGGAATCCTATATCGGCGGCCCGCTGGCGCTGGTGCGGAACGGCGACCGCATCACGCTCGACGTCGCCGCGCGCACCATCAATCTCGATGTGCCGGAGGCGGAGCTGGCCAGGCGCCGCGCCGAATGGAAACAGCCCGAGCAGCGCTTCGAGCGCGGCTATGGCTGGATGTTCTCGAAGCACATCAAGCAGGCCAATGAGGGCTGCGACTTCGATTTCCTCGAGACCGGCTTTGGCAAGCCGGTTGGCGAGCCGTCGATTTATTGATCACTGTCGTTCCGGGGCGATGCGCAGCATCGAACCCGGAACCTCGAGATTCCGGGTTCGGTCGCTGTAGCGCCCGCCCCGGAATGACAATCGGAAAAATCATCATGTCAAAACTCAGCGACACCACCCGCAACAAGCTGAAATCCGTCTCCACCGCGACGGTCGCGACTGCGCTGTTCAAGCGCGGTTTCCGCATCCAGATGATCCAGGATGTTCATCCCCTGGGCCCGGATCAGCCGACCATGGTCGGCGAGGCGTTCACGCTGCGCTACATGCCGGCGCGCGAGGACCTCAACAAGATCGAGGTGTTCCGCGATCGCGCGCATCCGCAGCGCAAGGCGATCGAGGAGTGCCCCGTGGGCGCGGTGCTGGTGATGGACAGCCGCAAGGATGCGCGCGCCGCGTCGGCCGGCGCGATCCTGGTGACGCGGCTGATGAAGCGTGGCTGCGCCGGCGTTGTCACCGACGGCGGCTTCCGGGATTCGGCCGAGATCGCGCGGCTCGGCTTCCCGGCCTTTCATCATCGCCCGAGCGCGCCAACCAACCTCACGCTGCACCAGGCAATCGAGATCAACGTGCCGATCGGCTGCGGCGATGCGCCGGTGTTTCCCGGCGACGTCATCCTCGGCGACAGCGACGGCGTCATCGTGATCCCGGCGCATCTCGCCGACGAGATCGCCAATGAGACCTTCGAGATGACCGCGTTCGAGGATTTCGTCACCGAGCAGATCCAGAGCGGCCGCGGCATCTTCGGGCTCTATCCTGCGACCGACGAACAGACGCTGAAGGATTTCGCGACGTGGCGGAAGGCGAAGGGGCGGTAGCTCGTCGTCTCACAGTACGCTGTCGTCCTTGATAAGCGATCGCCATACATCCCGCCGTCGTCCCTGCGAAAGCAGGGACCCATACCCACAGGGAGGAGTTTGGCGAAGACTGGCAGTTGCGTTGTGTGCCGTGGTACTGTGACTTCCTTGCTCGATAGATCACGCGGTATGGGTCCCGGCCTTCGCCGGGACGACGATGGGGAGGGAGTGCGGCGATTAACTGCGATCCGTAGCCCGGATGGAGCGAAGCTCAATCCGGGGTTCTTGCTTACCTCGCCCCGCTTGCGGGGAGAGGTCGGATTGCATCGCCAGATGCGAGCCGGGTGAGGGGGAGTCTCCGCAAATTCATTTTCACCGAGTTTGCGGAGGCGGCCCCTCACCCCCACCCTCTCCCCGCAAGGGCGGGGCGAGGGAGAAGTTACACCTCAGCCTTCTCAGCCATCCCGACCGCCCACAGCGCGAACGCGTAGACGATCGCGACCTCGTCGAGGCGGTTGAAGCGGCCGGAGGCGCCGCCGTGGCCGGCGCCCATGTTGGTACGCAGCAGCACCGGGCCGCCGCCGCGCATGGTGGCGCGCAGCCGCGCGATCCATTTCGCCGGCTCCCAATAGGTGACGCGCGGATCGGTGAGCCCGCCCATCGCCAGGATCGCCGGATAGTCCTTGGCCGCGACATTGTCGTAGGGCGAATAGGACAGGATGGTGCGGAAATCCTTCTCGCTCTCGATCGGATTGCCCCATTCCGGCCATTCCGGCGGCGTCAGCGGCAGCGTGTCGTCGAGCATGGTGTTGAGCACGTCGACGAACGGCACCTCGGCGACGATGCTGGCGAACAGCTCGCCGGCGCGGTTGGCGACCGCGCCCATCAGCATGCCGCCCGCCGAGCCGCCATGGCCGACGATGCGCTTTTCATCGGTATATTTCGCCTCGATCAGCGCGCGCCCGGCGGCGGCGAAATCGTCGAACGTGTTGGTCTTTTTCTCGCGCTTGCCGTCGAGATACCAGCCCCAGCCCTTGTCGGCGCCGCCGCGGATGTGCGCGATCGCATAGACGAAGCCGCGGTCGACCAGCGAGAGCCGGTTGGCGGCAAACGACGCCGGCATCGCCATGCCGTAGGAGCCGTAGCCATACAGCAAGAGCGGCGCCTTGCCGTCGCGAACGAAATCCTTGCGATGCAGGATCGAGACCGGCACCTGCGCGCCGTCATGCGAGGTCGCCATGATGCGGGTGGTGACGTAGTCGGCCGGGTTGTGGCCGGACGGAATCTCCTGGCGCTTGCGTAAGCTCCGCGTCCGTGTCGCCATGTCGTAGTCATAGACTTCCGACGGCGTCGTCATCGACGAATAGGCAAAACGCAAGTTGGTGGTGTCGAACTCGTAGCCGCCCATGGTGTCGAGCGAATAGGCCGCCTCGTCGAAGGCGATCGCGTGCTCCTCGCCGCTGTTGAGGTCGCGGATGATGATCGCCGGCAGCGCATTGGCGCGCTCCAGCCGCACCATGTGGCCGGCGTAGAGCTCGATATCGAGCACATAGACGCCTTCGCGATACGGGATCAGGTCGCGCCAGTTGCTGCGTTCGGGCGCGGCGAGCGGCGCGGTGACGACCTTGAAGTCGATGGCATCGTCGGCATTGGTCAGGATGAACAGCTCGCCGCCGCGGTCGGCGATCGAATATTGCACGCCTTCCTCGCGTGCCGCGACCAGCCGCGGCGGCGCGTCGGGATTGGAAAGATCGATCAGCCGTTGTTCCGAGGTCTCATGGTCGCCGCCCGCGATCACGCAGAAGCGGCCGCTCGCGCTCTCGTGCAGGTGGGTGAACCAGCCGGGATCCTGCTCCTCATAGATCAGGGTGTCGTCGGCCTGTTTGGTGCCGAGCTTGTGCCGCCACACCTGCATCGGCCGGTGATTGTCGTCGAGCTTGACGTAGAAGAAGCTCCTGGAATCCGCGGCCCAGACCACGCCGCCGTCGGTCTCCTCGACGAGGTCGTCGA
Organism: Bradyrhizobium sp. USDA 3315; assembly: GCF_054056795.1. Taxonomy (NCBI): domain Bacteria; kingdom Pseudomonadati; phylum Pseudomonadota; class Alphaproteobacteria; order Hyphomicrobiales; family Nitrobacteraceae; genus Bradyrhizobium; species Bradyrhizobium sp. USDA 3315. The sequence goes on from NZ_JBSRYP010000001.1 coordinate 2,306,887, forward strand.
GATCGCCGCCGGTGGCCCAGTCGCGCACCCGGATCGAGAAATATTCGGAGCCCTTGGTGTCGGCACTCCAGGCGTGCAGGCGGTGATCGTTGGAATGCCGGCTGCCGCCGAACTTGAAATATTTGTGGTCCTTCGCCAGCGCGTCGCCGTCGAGCACGACATGGGCGTCGCCGCCGTCGCGCAGCGTGCGGCAGTACAGCTCGTGCTGGCCGCCCTCGCGGAACTTGCGGAAATAGGCGAACGGGCCGTCCGGCGACGGCACGCTGGAATCATCCTCCTTGATCCGCCCGCGCATCTCCTTGACCAGCCGCTTCTGCAACGCGTCGGTATGGCCGAGCAGGCTCTCGGTGTAGCCGTTCTCGGCCTCAAGATAGGTCCGGATATCGGGATCGAGGATCGAGGGATCGCGCAGCACCTCCTGCCATTTCGGGATCCTTGATCCACGCATAGTCGTCGGTCACCGTGATGCCGTGGGTGGTGAAGGAATGCGGCCGGCGCGGCGCGACCGGGGGCGATGTTGTGGTGGCGGATTTGGTCACACGATCCTCATGGTGCGGGGTTCCGCTCTATATCGGGATGAATGTGGCGATTGCCAGATGGGCGGGTGATTGGACGTCCCCACTATCCCCGTCATTGCGAGGAGCGAAGCGGCGACGCAATCCATGGCTCCGCGTATGCGGACCAATGGATTGCTTCGCTTCGCTCGCAATGACCGTGGGGACAGAGCGAACTACCCGTTCCGCAGCCTGGCCCCCGCATTGCCGCCGGACATCGGGATCCGGTTCACCGCCAGCACCACGGCGAAGGTGATCACCAGCATCGCGATGCCGAGCACCGCGATCGCGGCAAGGTCGCCGCCTTCGTTGAGATCGTAGATCAGGACCGAGAGCACCTTGGTCTGCGACGTGAACAGCACGATCGCCGCCGACAGTTCCCGCATCACGCCGATGAAGATGAAGCACCAGGTCGCGATCACGCCGGTGCGCAGCAAGGGCGCGGTGATCTGGCGCAGCGCCTGCAGCCGGGTCGCGCCGAGGATGCGGCTCGCCTCCTCGAGCTCGGGATGGATGGTCGCGAACGCCGCCTGCAATTGCTGATAGGCCGAGGGCAAATTGATGGTGAGGAACGCCAGCAGCAGGATCCACAGCGTGCCGTAAAGCACGAAGGGTGGCCGCGTGTAGCTCAGGAACAGGCCGACGCCGAGCACGATGCCGGGGACCGCGACCGGCGCGGTGGCGAGGAAGCCGAGCACGCGGTGGCCCGCGATCACCTTGCGCGTCGTGACATAGGCGATGACGAGCGCGAGGATGGTGCCGATCGTCGCGGTCGCGGTGCCGAGGATCACGGTGTTCTTGAGCGCGAGCTGGGTCGACGACAGCTCGGTGAACACGAAGACGATGTTGTGCAGCGTCGCTGTCGACGGCGTCACCAGCGTGGTCGCGTTCGGCGAGAACGCGGCGTTGAGCAGCGCGAGGTACGGCAGGAATACCGGGTTGAGCAGCACCAGGAGGCAGAAGCCGAGCGCCGCCCAGCGCCAGCCGCGCAATTCCACCCGGCGCGGCGCGCCATATTTGCCGCCGATCACCGAATAGCCGCGGCGGCCGAGCAGTGCCTTCTGGCCTTGCAGCAGCAGGATGGTCAGCACCAGCAGCGGCACCGCGGCGGCGGCCGCGAGCTCGAGCTTCGGCGGGTACTGGAACAGGCTCCAGATCTTGGTGGTCATGGTGTGGAAGCCGGCCGGCAGCGCCAGGATCGCGGGCGAGCCGAACAGCGTCATCGCCTGCAGGAACGCGATCAGCGCGCCCGCGACCAGCGCGGGCAGCGCGAGCGGGATCGTCACCCGCCGCGCGGTGGTCCAGGCATTGCCGCCGAGGATCGCGGAGGCATCTTCCAGCTCGCCCGGCATGGTGTCGAGCGCATTGGCCACCAGCACGAACACGAATGGGAACGTGTAGCAGGAGATCACGAAGATGATCCCGGTCATCGAATAGATGTTGAACAGCGCGTCGGCATCTTCGCCCGCGAACAGCCGGTAGAGCTGGTTCAACAGCCCGGAATTCGGCGCAGCCAGCAGTTCCCAGGCGACCGCGCCGAGAAACGGCGGCGTCACGAACGAGGCCGTCACCAGCGCGCGGATGGTCTGCCGTCCCGGCATGTCGGTGCGCGACACCAGCCAGCTGATCGGCGCCGCGACGATGCAGCAGATCAGCGCCGACGTGGTCGCGATGATCGCGGTCGTCAGCAGCGGATCGAGGAAATCCGGATTGCTGAACAGCGTGACGAAGTTTTGCAGCGTCGGATGCCGGCTCTTGTCGGTGAAGGCGAACACCGCAAGCCACGACAGCGGCAGCAGGATCAGCAGGATGAGCACGGCTGCGAACAGCCACAGCACCGGCCGCGTCCAGTCGATGCGGGGTTTGGAGGCGGGGGAGGTGGTTGTTGTTGTCATGTTGACCCGCGGTGAACTGTCTCAGCTCCCTCGCCCCGCTCTTGCGGGGTCGAGACGAGCGAAGCTCGCTCTTGGAGGGGTGGGGTGAGGGGCCGCTTCCGCGGATACAGGATGCGCGGAGAGTCCCCCTCACCCGCCGCGCATCTTGTGATGCGCGTCGGCCTCTCCCCGCAAGCGGGGCGAGGCAAAAAAGCGTGCGCCGCGACCTTCATCGCTCACACTCGAAACAGCCGCGCATAGCGCGTCTTGATCTCTTCGGTCATCGCTTCCACTCCGACCGGGTCCTCTTTCATCAGCTTGATGTCGGAAAGCTTGCGCCGGCCGGCCTTCGGCTGCACCTGGGCGTGCAGCGAATATTGGCCGGTGAAGTCGACGAAGAATTGCTGGGTCGCGCGGGTGTGCAGCCAAGCTTGGAACAGCTTTGCGGCGTTCGGATGTGGCGCATCGGCGAAGATGCCTGTGGGACCCGAGATCGTCGGCGTGCCTTCGGTCGGATAGACCGGCTCGACCGGTTGCCCAGCTTCCTTCAGGAGCACGATGCCATATTCATTGCCGTCGGCCATCACGGCGCGCTCGCCGAGCGAGAGCTTCTTCGGCGGATCGGTCGAGGACTGCACCTGCATCACGCGCTGCTTCGCAAGCTTCTCCAGATACGGCCAGCCGAGCTCGCGCACGATCTGGAACGTGGTGGTCATGATGGTGCCGCTATAGGCCGGATGGCCCTTCACTATCTTGCCCATCCACTTGGGATCGAGCAGGTCGGCAAAGCTCTTCGGCGCGTCCTCCGCCTTCACCAGATTGGTGTTGTAGGCGATCGACGACAGCCACAGCCGCGTGGTCACGGCCATGCCGTCGGGGTCGCGATAGTTGTCGGGAAAATGCTTCGCGACGTCCTCGGGCACGAACGGCATCAGCCAGCCGCTCTTCTTCCAGGGGATGAAATGCGAGGCATCGGCGCTGTTGACGACGTCGGCGGCGTGGATATTGGAATCGAACTCCTGCGCCACGCGCTGGAACAGCCGCTCCGAGCCTGAGCGCTCGATCTGCACGGTGATGCCGGGATAGGCGGCCTCGAACGCCTTGCCGAGCTTTTCGCCGACCGGCAGGTCCATCGACGAATAGAACACGAGCTTGCCTTCCTTGGTCGCGGCGGCGACGAGATCGGGCGTGATTGCGACCGGCTCGGGCGCGGCAGCGCGTGCCGGTGACGCGAACACCGTGCCGACCGCAAGCGCCGCAGAGCCTCTCAGGACATCGCGTCTGGAAATCGGCTTCCGCATCGGCTCGCTCCGTTTCTTGTTATTATCGGCTCAGCGCCCGGCAGCGCGCGGGCGGCAAGGTCAGCCAGACCTCGCTGCCCTTCTCGACTGCGGTTTCGGTCGGCGTGGTCACCCGCAGCGCCGTGCCGTCAGCGGTCTCCACCATGTAGTCGCGGTTCATGCCGAGATAGACCTGCCGGGTCACGATGGCCTTGAGCGTGTTCTGCGCCGCCGCGGGCGGTTGCGTCGCGAGCTGGATCTCGTGCTGGCGGATCGCGACCGGCGCACTCTGGCCGGCCGTCAGCGTGGTGCCGACCACCTGGAGCGTTGCGCCGGCGAACTCCACGTGGTTCGCATCGCGCGCGGTGCCCTTGATCACATTGGCGGCGCCGATGAAGCGCGCGACGAATTCGGATTCCGGCCGCGCATAGATGTCCTCAGGCGCGCCGAGCTGGTCGATCTTGCCGGCATTCATCACCGCGATCAGGTCGGCTGTCGTCATCGCCTCGGACTGGTCGTGGGTGACGTAGACGGTGGTGTAGCGATATTCGTCGTGCAGGCGGCGGATCTCGAATCGCATCTCCTCGCGCAGATTGGCGTCGAGATTCGACAGCGGCTCGTCGAGCAGCAGCGTCTCGGGGCCGACGATCAGCGCGCGCGCCAGCGCGACGCGTTGCTGCTGGCCGCCGGAGAGCTCGCCCGGATAGCGCTGCGCCAGTGGTTCCAGCTTGGTGGTGGCCAGGATCGCGGCGAGCTTCTTGGCGATTGTGTCGCGATCCATTTTGCGCAAGCGCAGGCCGTAGACGATGTTCTCCGCCACCGTCATATGCGGCCACAGCGCGTAGCTCTGGAAGATCATCGACATGTTGCGCTGCTCGGGCGGTAGCGTGCGCGCCTTCGATGACACCACGCGCTCGCCGACGCGGATCTCGCCGTCGGATGGTTCGAGGAACCCGGCGATCAGCCGCAGCGTGGTGGTCTTGCCGCAGCCGGACGGCCCGAGCAGGCAGACCAACTGGCCATGATCGATCGTGAGCGAAACATCATCAACCGCGACAAACGATCCAAACCGCTTGACCAGGCCGCGCAATTCCACCGATGCCAAGCGGTCCCTCCATTTTGTTGTGTCGCAGGGATCCGTGCCCGGCTGTTGCCGGCAGTAAAGCGGAAAATGATGACGACGGAAAGTGCTCGTGCCCCGTCAAAAAGTCGTGGCACCTTTTCGTTGCGTCATTCCCCGACCACTCTTCCGTCATTCTGAGGAGCGCGCTCTTGCGCGCGTCTCGAAGGATGCACGGCCCGGATCTCTCGGCGTGCTCCGATTCTCTCGCGGCGGGGGCGTGGCCGCCGATCCTTCGAGACGGCCGCTCCGCGGCCTCCTCAGGATGACGGGGAACGGGTCGTTCTGCGTCGATGAGCCAGTCGGCTGATCGTGGCCCAATCCAGCCGAATCAATGCTTCCTTCTTCGCCCGACTCCAGCCCTTGATCTGCCGCTTGGCCGCGGTGCCATCGGTGATGCGCTCGAAATACTCCGACCAGACGAGGACGACCGGTCGGCGATTATGAGTGTAGCCTGGGAAAGCACCCGTATCGTGTTGTTCGATGCGCGGCGCGAGATCGTCGCCCGTGGCACTGCCGACGTAGAAGGACTCGTCGGTGCAGCGAAGCATGTAGACGTAGATGCCCATGCGATAATCCATGCAGACCGCGCGAGGGCATCATGGTGCAATCATCGCCACGGTCAATAGGATGAGCGTCTATCTCTGATCCCGCGGACGCCTATCCCGTCATCCTGAGGTGCGAGCGGAGCGAGCCTCGAAGGATGCACGGCCCGGCCACTTCCGCGCACTCCGATTCGCTCGCGGCGGGAGCGTGGCCGTCGATCCTTCGAGACGCCCGCCTTTGGCGGGCTCCTCAGGATGACGGGTTAAAGCCTCAGACCGGCTCAAGCTACGCCTTCACGCTCTCGCCGAGCCACTGGATGGCGGCGTCGGCGCCGGCCTTGCCGTGCGGGATGTTCAGCGCTGTCAGCGCCACCTCGACGACGCCGAGGGTGCCGAGGATCATCGGGGCGTTGACGTGGCCCATATGCGCGATACGGAAGGCCTGGCCCTGCAAATCGCCGATGCCGGTGCCGAGCACCACGCCGCATTTCTCCTTGGCGTAGCGCTGGATCGCGGCGGGGTCGGCGCCCTTCACGGTCACCGTCGTCACGGTGTTGGAACGCTCGGCGGGCTCAGTGATGTTGAAGCCGAGCACCTGTCCTTCGCCCCAGACCGCGACCGCGCGGCGCACGGCTTCGCCGAGCAGGCGATGCCGCAGATGCGCATTCTCCAGGCCTTCGGCGTGCAGCATGTTGATCGCCTCGCGTAGCGCGAACAGCAGATGCACCGGCGCGGTGCCGGCATATTTGCGGTAGTGCTCGCTGCCCTCGCGCTCGGTCCAATCCCAATAGGGCGTGCGCAGATCGGCTTTCTTGTGGGCGTCCCAAGCGCGGTCATTGGCGGCGACGAAGCCGAGGCCGGGCGGCGTCATCAGGCCCTTCTGCGAGCCCGACATCGCGACGTCGACATACCATTTGTCCATCTCGAACGGCATGCAGCCGAGCGAAGCCACGGTGTCGACCATGAACAATGCAGGATGGCCGGCGGCCTTGATTGCCCTGCCGATCGCCTCGATGTCGTTATAGGCGCCGGACGCGGTGTCGACCTGCACCACGAGGATCGCCTTGATCGTGTGCTCCTTGTCGCGCCGCAGCCGCTCCTCGACCTCGGCCGGGCGGATCGCGCGGCGCCAGTCGCCCTTCAGCACCTCGACCTCGGCGCCCATCGCGGCCGCAGCCTGGCCCCAGCCGATCGCGAAGCGCCCGCTCTCGAGCACCAGCACCTTGTCGCCGCGCGACAGCACGTTGGAGAGCGTCGCCTCCCACGCGCCGTGGCCGTTGGAGATGTAGATGTAGGACTTGCCCTGGGTGGCGAACAGCCTCGAGAGGTCGCGCAGCAGGCTGTCAGTCAGTTCGACCATCTCGTTGGAGTAGATGTCGAGCGCCGGGCGGTGCATTGCCTGCAGCACCTGATCGGGCATCGTGGTGGGCCCGGGGATGGCCAGAAATTCCCGGCCCGCGCGAACGGTCATCGTCCTGTTCCTTTTGGATAAAGCGCGCAAATCATGCGTGTGAGGGGTCAAGCGCGAAGACTATTCCATCGCGGCTACGATTGCGAGCAGGACGAAGCAATCCAGCGTTTCCAAAACCGCGGGACACGATGCTATTTGCCGATCGATTCGACGACCGCGCGCCAGACCTGGTCCTTGAATTCGGTCGCGGCGGGGCTCGGGAGCTGCTCGACGGTGCCGTGGTTCTTGCGGCAGGCCTCGACCAGCCGCAGCACCCAGATTTCGCCGTCGGTGTAATAGGGATCGCCGCCGCCGTTGCGGCCGTTGAAGGTCGGGCCGATGCCGGTGACCTGATATTTCGCGGTGACCATACCGGCGGACTCGAGGTCAGTGGCGAGCAGCGCGCGTTCGGCGTCGAGGTCGGCCGCGATGTGATGCGTCACCGCGCCGGTGTAGTGGCTGACGCCGACGCTGCGGTCGAGCGTCGCGGCGCCCAGCCACACCGGGCGCTTCTCCTCGCCCTGATCGAGCACCTTCCAGAACCGCACATGGTTGCGGCGGTCCGCGCTCGATCCGACCGGGCGCTCAAAGGCGAGATCCTCGCGGCGGTCGAGATAGAACAGGTTGCTCACCGGCGCATCCTTGTAGGGACGATCGAGCAGCACGCTGCCCACGATCTCGATCGAGGATTTCAGCGTCACCGGATCGGCCGGAAACCAGCCGGCCTCGTGCATCGCGCAGACCACGTCCCTCTTGTCGCCGATCAGCCCGACATTCATCGGATCGCCGGGAATGCCCTGCGCGGTGCGCGTCACCATCGGCAGATTGGCGAGGCCCTTCTGATGTTCGTAGTGTGTCCACAGCGCCGGCAGCAGCAGATAGGCCGCGATCAGGTAGATCGCCAGGACGAGCAGCAATGCCATCTGCGCTTGCCTGAGGCGGCTGCGCCGGCGCACGGAAGGCGGATCGATCTCGACATCGGTCATGCCGTGGTCCTTCACCTCTCCCGCTTGCGGGGGTCGAGACGAGCGAAGCTCGCTCTTAGGTCGGATTGCATCGAAGATGCAATCCGGGTGGGGGCTTTCTCCTCATAAAGAGCGTCGCAAGCGGTGCCGATGAGGCTACAACTCAATCGCACTTCCGACTAGCGCCGCGTCTCGCGGCAGCCGGCGGCTTCGGCTTCCTCGACCGAGCAGAACCAGCGCGTGCCCTTGCTGATCTTCATTTCGATCTTGGCGTACCAGCGGCTGGTCCGCTGGTGAAAGATGCATTCGCCGGAGCGGTTGACGTTGCCCTTGATGGTGCAGTCGGGCGAGGGCGCCACCGGGCCGGAGGCCGAGGCGAGCAGGATCGCGTTGGCGCCATCCGGCGGCTTCATCGCGCCGAGCACGGTGGTCTTCTTGTTGCGCACCCGCCAGTCCCAGGGCGCGATGAAGGCGCCCTGCCACATCCCGGCTTTTGCCTCACGCGCGGCCTTCTCGTCGGCTTCGTAGTCATGCGAGGCGCGGGTATAGGCCAGCGCCCAGCCGCTCGCGACCAGCCATTTCTGGATGTCCTCGCCGTCGACCTCGCAGCGCGCGATGGTGCGGCCGCGACGATCGACCGAGCGGGCGTGGCAGGTCCAGGTCTTGTTGCCGGCATGCTTGATCAGCTCGTCGCGCGCCGCGACACCGCAGGTCCAGCGCTCGCCCTTGGTGTTGAGGCAGAGCTGGTCGGTCGACGGCGCGTCGATGCCTGCGAGCCGGATGCGGACGCTGCCGATCATGAGCTGGTCGCCGTCGCGGATCTTCGGCACGCCGGTGATGTCGGCGGCGACAGCCAGCGTCGGCAGCGAGAGCAGCAGGCCCGCGGTGAGCAGCGTCTTGAACATCGGCGTTCCCGGCCAGGTTCTTATCGTTCAGATGGCTTTTAGCGTGCAGAGGTCAGTGCCCAACGATTGTGCGGGCAATTGGGCAACCGTGCCAGTGCTGTTGCGTTTCTGCCAGTTTCAACTTCGCGTCATCCGGCTATCAATGCGCCGTTCGTCTTCCGAAGTCCCGTAGCCCGGATGAAGCGAAGCGCAATCCGGGAAGGTGCGTCTGCGTCGGCAGTCCCCGGATTTCGCTGCGCTCCATCCGGGCTACAACACCGCGGCCATTCGTCGCTTCGCCAGCGCCAGCGCCATCAGCACGAACGCCGACGTCACCTCCGGCCCGCCGACCAGGATGCGGGTCGGCGTCTTCATCTTATTCCACTCATAGGCCCGGTAGGGCCCCTTGCGGCCGCCCTCGCCGAGGCCCTGCACGATGCAGTGCAGCGCCGGCGTGAAGGTCGAGACCTCGGCGCCGAGATGCGCCAGCGCCATCAGCGCCAGCGCGGCGTCGAACGGGTTCATCTCGTGGGCGATCAGCTCGTGCGTGACATAGCCGAGCACGCGGGCGCGGATCAGCGCGAACACGTTGCCGGGATCGATGATGCGCTGCGCCGCCAGCGGCAGCGCGACGAAGGCGGCATAGCAGCGGCCGAAATAGGCCGAATAGAGCTCGGGCAGATAATAAATGTGCGAGCGCGGATTTTTGAACGCGCCGCTTTCGACCAGATTCTTCTGGAAGGCGATGATGCGATGCACGGTCTCCAGCCGCTGCGGCGTCTCGATGATCTGCCAGCGGGCGAGGTTGCGGAACGAGACCTCGAGGATGTCGAGGTTCAGCGTCGGATCGAGGTCGTTGCCATAGGGCCGCTCGCCGGCGAGATTGTCGATCCAGGTGACGACGCCGCCCTCGTAATCGATGTTGTCGTTGAGCGGCACGGTGACGCGCGGCTCGTTGGCGCCCGATCGCACCTGGTAGCCGCGGTAGAAGTCGAGCAGCGGCTGCTGCAGGATCGGATCGTCGGAGCCGGCCTGGGTCGCGGCCGAGAACGAGCACGCCGTGGTGTCGCAGTCCGGCACATAGATGCCGAAGCCGAGATCCTGCTTGATCTGGGCGAAGAAGCGCGAGAAGCGCGGATGCGGGCCCGGCGCCAGCGCGGTGATGACCTTCACCGTCGAGCCGTCATGCGACGGCACCTCCTCGGCGCTGGTCTTGAGGCAGAAATCCACCATGTCGGCGATCGCGCGCCGCGCGGTAACAGCTTCGTCCGGCGAGGCGAGCCCGGTCTCGACGAAGCCGAGCAGCGCCTCGGTGAAGAAGGCGTCGTAATAGGCCGAGCGGTGGCGGATCTGCACCGGCTCCCACATCGGCTCGGCGATGCCGCGCCAGGCCGGGTTGATCAGCGCGCGCGCCGGCGAATGCGCGATGAAGATCCGCGCCAGATTGAACAGCAGGGTCGAGTTCTTGTAGCCGCGCGCGTTCAGCCCGGTCAGCGCCATCAGCAACTCGCGTCCGCCGACGTCAGGGTCGCCGATCAGGTTGAAGGCGGCATAGGTCGGGATGAAGCCGTTCCTGCCGAACGAGCGCAACAGATGCGCGCCGGTCAGGCGGATCACGCGGTCGATCTCGGCGATCTCTGGCGGGCGGCTAGGTGCGGTCGCGGCGGGCGGTGCCGGATGGCGCACGCCGATACCGTCCATCAATGCTGCGACGGGTGTGCCGATCGCGGCCCAGTCCGGCGCCGCGACGTCGCGCGCCGCGGTGAGCGCCGCGCGCAGGCCGGCAAGGCGGTCGGGATCGTTGAGCGCGGGCAGGCCGGTGCGGCGGAGCAGCGCGCGCAGCGGCGGATTGCCGAGCGCCGTCCGGTAGAATTTTCCGAGATGGGCATCGCCGCCGCGATAGGCCTGCAGCACGGGGTCGCAGACCTCGTACAGCGACGGGCCGTCCTTTTGGGCGGTCAGCGACCGGCACACTGCGCCTGCGATCTCGTGAAGGCCCAAGAAGCTCAAACAATCCCCTTTCCCGAGGAACCGGTTAACGCCGCCGCCCGACGGAGTTTCCTGTCGCTCTGCCCCAAACTCGCAAGCCCTTGGAAAGCTACATGAATCGCCACAAAACACAAATGTGACTGAGGTCACGTAACGGGATCTTAACGGCGTCAATGGCCTCTGCCGGGCGGCAGCATGCGGCAATTCGGGTTGCCCCGAGCGGCCGTCCGGGTTAAAGGAGCGTTTGTTGCGGCGCCGCAAATTGAGTTCAATTCAACGGCACACACACCTCAACCCCATTAAACCTGAACGTCTTTGACGCGACTAACTGGCGCGATCTTCGCTTGAGCGCCATCGGGATAAGAATTGGGACTTAGGAACGCTATGGACCTTAGGCAGCTTCGCATTTCCCGCCGCACCATCGCCGTCTGCGTGGCGGTGGCCGGCACGGTGTCGCTGGCGATTGGCGCCCATGCCGCGCTCAACAAGCGCACCCTCGATGTCGCCAAGGGTGGCGACAAGGTCGCCCCCACCGAGCTGACCGGCAGCATTCCGGCAGGCACGTCCCGCCTCGCGCTGATCATCGGCAACGGCCATTATCCGGACGCCGCGGCGCCGCTGGCCCAGCCGATCAACGATGCCCGCACCCTGTCGTCGGCGCTGCGCCGCGAGGGCTTTGACGTCGACGTGGTCGAGGATGCGACCAAGGACGACATGTTCCGCGCGGTCGAGCGCATGAAGGCCAAGATCCGCCCCGACACCGTCGTGATGCTGTTCTTCGGCGGCTACGGCGTGCAGGTCGGCCGCGAGAGCTACATGATCCCGGTCGATGCCACGATCTGGAAGGAAGCCGACGTCAAGCGCACCGGCGTCAGCGTCGAGTCCGTGCTCGATGCGATGAAGGAGCGCGGCGCCAAGGCCAAGCTCGTCGTGCTCGACGCCTCGCGCCGCAATCCCTATGAGCGCCGCTTCCGGGCGTTCTCGCACGGTCTCGCCCCGATCAGCCCGCCGGAGAACACCATCGTGCTGAGCTCGGCGACGCCGGGCAAGGTCGCCGACGACAGCAAGGCGCCGAACAGCGTGCTGGTCTCCGAGCTGCTCAACAACCTCAACGCCCAGGCCGGCGCCGAAAGCGCCTTCAACAAGACCCGCGTCGCGATCTCGCGCGCGAGCGAAGGCGAGCAGGTGCCGAGCGTGTCGTCCTCGCTGCTGGAAGACATCAAGCTCGGCGGCTGAGCTTCCTTTGCTCTATCCACACGTCGTCCCGGCGAAAGCCGGGACCCATAACCACAGGGCCGCATTGTTGAAGCGCGCTGTGGCGACAGCTCTTCAGACAATTCACATTGGTGGTTATGGGTCCCGGGTCGCGCGGAGCCTGTCATCGGGCGGCGCTTTGCGCCGACCCGTTGGCTTGCCCGGGACGACGCTGTAGATGGAGCGCCGCCTACTTCGCATCCGCGCTGGCGCTCACCGGCCGCACCGGATCGCCCTCGCGCAGCAGCGCGCCGGCGCGGGCGACGACGATGTCGCCTTCCTGGATGCCGTCGCGGATCTCGACCTGGCCGGCCGACATCAATCCGGTCTCGACCCGCCGCGTCTCGACGCGGCCGCCGCGCACCACCTGCACCACGGTGCCGGCGGTGGAATAGAGGATCGCGGTCAGCGGCACCGCGACGCCGCAGCTCTGTCCGGTCTTGATCTGGGCGCGGCCGGACGAATTCACCAGCAGCCGCTTGTTCGCGCCGATGCCGATGAACACCTGGCCGAGCTGGCTGTTCGGCTCGACCGTCGGCGCGATCCGCCGCACCTTGCCGTCGAGATCGCCGGCGCCGAGGACCTTGAGCTGCGCCGTCTGCTCGGTCTTCAGCTTGGCGATGTCGCGGGTCGGCACCATGCCGACCAGGTCATACTCACTCTTGGCGATGATCGAGAACAGCGCGTCCTTGCCCGAGGCCGGGCTGCCTATGATCGCCGACGACGCCGAGATCGTGCCCGCCACGGGCGACGTGACGTTGACCGAGTTGGCGCCGTCGGTCAGCTTCGCCAGCACTTGCCCTGCGGTGACGGTGTCGCCGGGATCGACCATCACCTCCGCCACCTTCAAGCCAAAACGCTCGGGCCGGATCTGCTGCTCGTCGCGCGGCAGCACGATGCCCGAAACCTCGACGATATTGCCGAAGCAGAATTTCGAGGCCTTCAGCACCGTCACCGCCGCGCCCTTCGGCACGGCGTCGGCTTCGCCCGCCGCACGCGCGGGAGAGGCCGCGAGCAGAAGCAGCGCGGAGGCGGCAAGGGCTGAGGCGCGCGTGCGAGGCAAAATCATCGGCAAACTATTCCCAAAAAGAGGGCCTCCTGAATACCAGATGCCGCCTGGCCGAGCCAGCCGGCTGCGCTGCCTCGGCCGGTCCCGCATTCGCCGCCAGCTCCAGCTTCGCCAGCTCCAAATTCCTCAGCTCCTGGGCGCGCCAGATGTGCCGCAGGATCTCCGGGTTGACCCGATCGGCATGCGTCACCGGCGGCATGTGGCCGGCACCCGGCAGATGCCGCAGCTCGGCGCCGTCGATCAGCGCGGCGAGTTTTGCGACAATGCGCTGCGTCACATAGGGCGACAGCCCGCCCGACATCAGCAGCGCCGGCACCTTCAAGCCACGCGCGGCTTCCGCCACGGCGTCAAGGTCGAGCGCGGCGCTGAAATCGTAAGGCAGCTTGTCGGCCTGCTCGATCATCCGCAGCCGCCCGCTCGGCGAGAATTGCTCGCGCGGCCCGGAGCCGGCCCAGAACGCGGTGAACGCCTCGACCGCCTCCATCACGGCGCCGTCGACAATATCCTTCGAGACGATCTGCGCGATCCGCGCGAAGCGATCGTACAGCCGCGCATCGGCGGGCGTGTCTCGCACAGCATGATCCGGAAAAGTGTGAAGCGGTTTTCCGACAAGATCATGCTCAAAGAGAACGCTCTTGCGTGATGATCCATCACGCAGGAGCGTGGGTAACACCGGCTCGATCAGCGTCAGGCTGCGAATGTGCTGCGCATAAGGCGAGGCGGTCGCCAGCCGAAACGCGATCGCCCCGCCATAGGAATGCCCGATCAGATGGATCGGCCCGTCGGCCCTGGCGAGCCAGGGCTCGAGCCGCGCGATCTCGCCGTCCAGCGTCCGCGGCCAGTCGCGCCCGCAGGCCGCAACGCCATAGCCGGAAATATCCGGCGCCATGAACCGGTCGCCGCCGAGCGCGGCCGCAAGCTTCGTCCATTGCCGTCCCGACCCCAGCGAGCAATGCAGCGCCACCACCGACGCCGCCGCGTGCGTCCCATCCAAACCCGTCATCAAACCCGTCCTGCTTGTTCTTGTTATCGCCGGACGCGCGTTCGCACGCGCCCGTCATGACGCGAGCGAAGTGGGGGATGGGTTATTCCTGGGTGGGGTGGGAGGAGTCGGAATCGTGATTGGGGAGGGGCGGGATTCACTGGATGTTGATGTTGAGCTCGTGGCAGTCGGCGCCCGGCGCTTCCCTGCGCCCTCTCCTGTGTGAGGGTGGATCGATCGCATGACTCGGGCGCGGTGGCGCTGCGAGGATGCGGGCGTGTGCTTCTCCCCTCGGGTCTATCCCTTGGCTATTTGATTGTTGAATCAGGAACGGGGCCACATATTCAATGTCGTCCCGGCGAAGGCCGGGACCCAATACCCCGAATGATGGTTGTGGTGCGAAGCTGGGGCCACAGAGTCGCGCACCAATTTCACCCTGTGGTTATGGGTCCCGGCCTTCGCCGGGACGACGTGGGGAGGGAGTGGGGCGCTTACTCCGCCGCCGCTTCCGCTGATGGCTCGCCCTTCCAGCTGAGAATCTCCGCGGCCAGGATCGGATGGTTGAATCCCTTCAGCACGAGGTCGTCGATGGCGCGGCCTTCGACGAAGGGCTCGACCATGCCGTAGACGCGGCGGCTCACCACGATCTGGCCGGCCTTGGCCTCGCCGCACAGGCGGGAGGCGAGGTTGGTGACGCTGCCGATCGCGGCATATTCCAGCCGCTGCTCGAAGCCGACCTGGCCGAGCGTGGCATAGCCGAGCGCAATGCCGATGCCGAAGCCGAGACTGTGCCCGCGGTTGCGCCACTTCTCGGTCAGCGGGCCGACCGTGTCGCGCATCTCCACGGCCATCTTCACGGCGCGCGCGGTGTGGTCGGCGAGCTGGATCGGCGCGTTGAACAGGATCATCACGCCGTCGCCGGCATATTTGTCGAGCGTGCCCTCATATTTGAAGATCAGCTTGCCGAGCGCGGCGTGATATTCGCGCAGCACGTTCATCGCCTCCTCCGGCTCGGTCGCCTCGGTGAAGGCGGTGAAGCCGCGCAAATCGCAGAACACCACGGTGACCTCGCGGCGGTGGCTGTCGAGCAGGCCCTCGGGATTGTCGGACGAGGCGATCAGCTGCGCCACCTGCGGCGCCAGGAAGCGCTCGAGCCGGCGGACCCGCTCGAGCTCGCCGAACTGGGTCTCGACCCGCTGCTCCAGCGACTTGTTCCAGTCCTTGAGCGCTTCGGTCTGCTCGCGCAACTTGTCGGCCTGCTCGCGCACGGTGGCGTTGGCCTCTTCCAGCGCGTGGCTCTTCTGGTCCACCTCGGTGAACAGCCGCGCATTGCGCATCGCCAGCACCGCCTGGTGCGCAAAGGTCTTCATCAGGCCGATCAGGCTCGCCGGGAAGTCGCCGGCCGCCTTACGCAGCACCACCAGCGCGCCGAGCACGCCCTGCTGATCGACCAGCGGCACCACGAGCACCGAGTGGAAGCCGGCGCCGACCACGACATCGCGCAGCGGATGATTTGGCTGGTCGGTGAGATCCGGGAACGCCAGCGGCTCGCCCTTCGCGGCGGCTTCGCCGAGCGGGCTGCTGTTCGCCGCATCGATCGCGCGATGATGGCCTTCGATCGCAGCGTCGATGCCGATCGATTGCGTCAGGTTGAAGCTGCGCTGTGCGGCGTCATAGCCATAGATTAGCACGGCGTCGGCATGGGTGATCTCGAGCGCGCGGGCGCCGACCGTCGGCAGCACGGCATTGAGGTCGAGCGAGGACGCCACCGCGCGGCCGACCTCCTCCAGCACCTTCAGCTCGTTGATCGATTGCGCGAGGTCGCGGGTCCGCTCCTTCACCTTGGCCTCGAGGTCGGAATACGTCTCGGCAAGCTGGGTGGCCATGCTGTTGAACTGGCCGGCGAGCTCCTCCAGCTCATCGGATGTCTTTACCTCGATGCGATGGCCGAAATCGCCGGCCCCTAACCGCCGCGCGCCGGTGCGCAGCGCGGTGATCGGCTCCAGCATGCGCCGCGCCAGGATCGTGCCGGCGATGATCGCGACCACGAGGCCGAGCGCGATCAACAGCGCAATGCGCACCAGCTGGTCGCGGATCGGCGACAGCGCCTGCGCGGTCGGCTGCTCATAAAACACGTGCCAGCCGAGGTTCGGCGCGGCCGTTGCTGTCGTCAGCACCGCGTTGCCGTCGACGTCCTTGCCGGAGGCGATCGGCCTGCCGCCGGGCGACAGCACCGCAGCGACCTGCGGCAGCGCGGCGAGGTCCTTGCCGACCTCCGGACCCTTCGACGAGCTCGCCAGCACGCGGCCCCTGCCGTCGACCACATAGGCATGAGCGAGGCGGCCGACCTGGGAGTCGCCGAAATAGTCATTGAGGAAGCGCAGGTCGATCTCGGCCATGGTGACGCCGGCATTGAAGCCGGAATGCTGCTCGCCGATCGACATGAAGGGCCGCCCGTCGCGAAAATACGCCGGCGCGTAGGCGGTGCCGCGGGCGATGGTCTCGGTGAATCTGATATCGCGGGAGAAGTCGGCGTTGGAATTCACGGTGGTGGTCTGGCGCGACAGCCGCAGCATTTCGCGGCCCTGGCCGCTGATCAGGGTGAGCTGGCTCACCGCCGGTACCTGGCCGAGCAATTGCGCGTAGTCGGCGCGGCGCAGCTCGATCGTGTTGGAGGAGGCGCGGGTCACCCAGGAGATCTGACGCTCGAGATCGGAGATCGCCTGCTCGATGCGCTTGGCGGTGGCGTCCGCCTTCTCGCTCATCGCGTCCGTCAGCGTGCCCTTGATGCCGCGGTAGCTGATCCAGGTCTCGAGCGCGCCGTTGACCGCGAGCACGAATACGACGAGGCCGACCAGCGCGAGGACATATTTGGCGAACAGGCCGCCGCGCAGGAACCAGTTCTTGCCCTTGTCCGTAGCCGCGTTCATCCAGCCTCGTCCGGCCCCCAATCGGGGTGCGCCGCATGATCCGCCGCTATTTAGCACGGATCGGCGGGGCGGGGCGGCCGCTCGGGCCGCATGGTTATCCCTTCATATCGGCGGGGGATATCCGGGAATATCAGCGATTGAACAGCTGACGCAGCACGTCCTTCATCGCCGGACTGTCGTGCTGCTCGGTGGTCTCGCCGGGCGGAGGGGGCGGTGGCGGCGGGGCCTGGTCGGGGGCTGGCGGCGCGGGCTGGCTCAGGTCGCGGCTCGGGCGCGATGCGTTGCTCTGGTTGAGGGTGGAAAGGCCTTGCTGCAGCAAATTGCCGATGGTGTCGCCAAGCTGCCCGCCGAGCGGGTTGCTCTGGCCGGCGCCGCCGCCCTGCACGCCGTTGAGCAGATTGGTCAGCCCGTTGAGGCCCTCACTCAGCCCCTGGCCGTTCGCCCCGAACAGGCCCTTGCCCATCTCCTTGAGCTTGGCATAGGCCGCCTGCGGATTGTCGAGCATGCCCGGCATCTCCGGATAGATCCGCGGCGATACCCAGGGTCCCTCGAGCATCACGGGGATGCCGAGGCCGACCGGATTGCCGGCCCGGCCCTGGCCTTCGGTGGTCATCACGAGCTGCGGCTCGACGCGGAACCCGATCTGGCGGGTGTTGAGGTCGATGGTGCCGACCCCGGTCATCTTCACCAGCGGGCCGATCAGATTGAGGTCGGTGGTGACGGCCTGGCCCTTGTCGACCTTGAACGAGGCCGAGAGCTGGCTGAGATCGGTCGACAATTCCTGGCTCTCCTGCCAGCCTGACAAGGTGCTGGTGGTGAGGCTCCGGATCATCTGCGCCACGTTGAGGCCGAGGATCTTGCCGTCTTGGAATACGACGAAGGCGGTGCCGGCGAGATTGCCGACGACCGCGCGCTCGCTGCCGCCTTGCGAGGTCAGCGCGATCTTGGCCTGCATCCTGCCGTCGAGCTTGTCGAACTCGGCGAGGTTCTTCAGCACCGGCAGCGCGCGCACGCCGGCGAGGTCGAGCCGCAGCGCGTAGGTTGGATTCGGAGCTCGTGCGTCAATGGTGACGTCGCCATCGGCGGTGCCCTCATAGGCGCCGAGATCGGCGAACCGGCTCTTCAGCACGCCGCTGTCGATGGACGCATCGATTGCCGCCTGCGTGAAGCGGCCGTCGCCGATCACGAGCTCCGCCGCCGAGATGCGCGCCTGCGCGTCGACATAGTTGAGCCCGGCAAGATCGACCGACGCGTTGCTCCAGGTATTGGTGCCGAGCGGCTGCGTGGTGCCGGACTGGCCCGGCGGCATCGCGATCGCAATGCGCTGGAAGTCGAGATCGAGCTTCACCAGCGGCTTGTTGCTGGCGAAATCGACCGAGGCCCAGCCGGTGAAGCCGCCATCGCCGAGCGTGCCGGAGACGCCGTTGAACATCACCACCGTGCCGTTCAGCCGCGCTTCCGCATTCGCCTTGATCGCCGCGGGCAACAAGCCGGGCGCATCGATGCTGAATTCGGCCGGCACGCTCTGACGCTCCAGCGCTGCTTGCGGCGCGGTCGCGCGGATCTCGAATTTCAGCGGCTTGTCGCCGGCGTGTGCGTCACCCGTGACGACGATCTTGCGGTCGTCGCCGATGGTCGCGTCCGCATTGAGCGTCTCGATCCGGCTCTCGATCCGGTCGCGTACATTGGCGAAGACGACGGTGCCGCCGCTGACGCTGACATGCCGGATCGTGATGCCGCTGCTATCGGACGCGGAAGATTTCGCCGGCGGATTGTGGTCGCGGGTGCGCTCGCGCTGCAGCGGCAGGTTGATCACCGGCTTGACGATCGCGAGCTCGGTGATGTCGGGCCGGCCCGACCACAGGCTCGACAGCGTCATCTCGGCCTCGACGCTGCTTGCCGCGAACCGGTTGTTGACGTCGCGTCCGCGCGGGTCCTGCAGCACGACGTCGCTCAGCGTCAGATTGACCTTCGGCCAAAGGCCGATCTTGGCGCCGCCCTTGATGGTGAGCTTGTAGCCGGTCTCGCGCTCGACCCGATCGGTGATGGTCGATGTGAGGAACGAGGACGGGATCCCGACCACGGCCACCAATGCGGTGATCACGATCACGGCAGCGATGGCGGCCCCGGCGAATTTCAGTGCTCTCATGTCGTTGTTCCAGGCCGGGCAAGCGGGGTTCCGTTGCAGAAAGTCACGGCCGATCACACGAGTTTATCCCGCAAGCAGGATCTGGCTCCAATGACCGGAAAAATAATCCGTTACCGCATGAACTTATGTGACCTCTCCCACACTCTTATGAGGGTGATTTTTGCTAACCGGGCGTCAGGGGACTGCTCGGAAGGATTTGGAAGGCAGTACAATGAGCAAACAGGCCGAATTTGCGGTCATTCTGAAGATGAATCCGATGTTCGCCGATCTCGGTGCGGACGAGTTGCAGCGGCTTTCCGGCCTCTGCCACACCCAGCAGCTCGCGACCGGTGAGGTGCTGTTCCAGAAAGGCGATCCCGGCGATGCCCTGTTTGGGGTCCGCCGCGGCCAGATCCGGATCGAGACCGGTGCTTCCGACGGCAGCCGGCTCACACTGAACTTCATGGGATCCGGCGACCTGTTCGGCGAAGTCGCCGTGCTCGACGGTCAGGACCGCACCGCGGATGCGACCGCGGGCGAGCCCAGCGAATTATTCGTGTTGCGGCGGCAGGATTTCCTCGGCTTCCTCGAGCGCGAGCCGAAGGTTGCGGTCAGGCTGATCGAATTGCTGTGCCAGCGGATTCGCTGGCAGAGCGAGCGGATGGAAGAATCCGTGCTGCAGCCTTTGCCGGTCCGCCTCGCACGGCGGCTGTGCGCGCTGGCCGAAGATTTCGGTTCCGAGGTGCACATATCGCAGGAACAGCTCGGCATCTTCGTCGGCGCCGCGCGCGAAAGCGTCAACCGGCAGCTGCAGACCTGGCGCAAGGACGGCATCGTCGACCTGCAACGCGGCCGGATCATGCTGCACAACATGACCAAGCTGACCGCGGTCGCCCGCAACGACTAGAGCGGACTGCATGCAACGCGCGCGGGAAGATTCAATTCTCTCGCGTGCTCTGCTTGCCGATGTTGACGCACTCCTGCCTAAAAGACGTGCTTGCATGATGAGGCCGGTACCGCTTTCATCCGGCCGCCGGTCCTTGGGGTGACACCCAGCCTTGCTGGCCTCACGCCATCCACCTGCAAACCCCTGCGGTCTCTCCCGTTGACCGCAGGGGTTTTGCATTTCGATAGATGCGTGACGCGAGGGCGCCTACCGCATCACCACTTCGGGATCGGCCCAGCGCAGATACTGGCGCGGCGCGGCGCCGAGCTCGCGCTTGAACATCGCGGCGAAAGCGCTCGGACTTTCATAGCCGACGTCGAGCGCAACGCAGGTGACGGCCTCGCCGGCGCCGAGCCGCGCCAGCGCTTCGAGCAGCCGCACCCGCTGGCGCCAGGCCGCAAAGCTCTGGCCGGTCTCGCGCCGGAACAGACGCGTCAGCGTCCGCCGGCTGAGCTGGCAGCGATCGGCCCATTCGTCGAGCGTGAGATCGGAACTCGGATCGACCAGCACGGCTTCGCAGATCGCGGCGAGCCGCGGATCGGGCGGCACCTGCACATGCAGCGACACTTCCGGCATCCTGCCGATCTCGTCGAGCAGGAAATCGACCAACCTGCCGTCGCGCCCTTCCGGATCGTAACGGGTCGGCATGTGCACCGCTTCTTCCATCAACGCCTCGACCAGCGCGGAGACCCTGATCAGGCGGCATGTCGCCGGAGCATTCCTGATGCGGTCAGGCGTGACATAGATGGTCTGGATCTCGACCTCGCCCCATGCCCGCGACTGGTGCGCGACGCCGGCCGGAATCCACAGGCCGTGGCCGGGCGGCACGACGAAATGGCCGCGCTCGGTCATCATCGAGGTCACGCCCGCGGTCTGCAGGATGAATTGATCGCGTCGGTGCGCGTGCCGCGCGCTGGCGCTTTCGTTCGGATAGGAGGCCGCCATCGCCGCGAGCGGCCGTTCGACCTGTTGCAGCTGTCCGGCATAGTGCGCGGCGGCTGCGGGACCCGATTGCTTGCGGCAAACGCGCAAGCCGGTGGTGTCATTTCGTCGCGCTGCGACTTTCAAGTGTCGTGAGCTCCTGATCGATCGTCGTTTTCGCAGGGTGCTCATGCATCTTCCGGGCCACTTGGCCCGATCGCGATGGTTGTTGTCCCCCTTCAGGTAGCGCGGGATATGGCGTTTGGCAACAATGCCTCACCCCGCGGCATTCGCCGAAATCGAATGTGAGAGCGCGGAGACGGAGAGGTCCGATGAACAGACGCGAATTCACCAAGGCAATGCTGGCCTGCGGTGCAGCCATCCCGTTCGGCATCACGCGGGCGGCGGGCCAGACCCGCGGTGGGACGCTCAACACCATCATCCAGCCCGAGCCGCCGGTCCTGGTGACCGCGCTGAACCAGCAGCAGCCGACCCTGACGCTCGGCGGCAAGATTTACGAAGGCCTGCTGAAATATGGCGCCGATCTCAAGCCGATGCCCGGCATGGCGCAGTCCTGGGAAATCTCGCCCGACGGCCTGACCTATACGTTCAAGCTGTTTCCGGGCATCACCTTCCACGACGGCAAGCCAATGACCTCGGAGGACGTGGTCTTCAGCTGCATGAAGCTGCTGGTGGAGACGCATCCGCGCGCACGGCAAAATTTCGCCCGCGTGGCGACGGCGGAGGCGCCCGATCCGCTCACCGTCGTGTTCAAATTGAAGCAGCCGTTCGCGCCCTTCATCGGCTGCTTCGATTGCACGTCTGCACCGATCGTACCCAAGCACATCTATGACGGCACCGACTACCGCAAGAACCCGGAGAACGACAAGGCGATCGGCACCGGCCCCTTCAAGCTGAAGGAGTGGGTGCGCGGCTCGCACGTTCATCTCGTCCGCCACGATGGCTACTATCAGAAGGACCAGCCCTATCTCGACGAGATCGTCTACCGCGTGATTCCGGATGCGGCCTCGCGCGCGCTGGCGCTCGAGAACGGCACGGTGCAGCTCGTGCAATGGTCCGACGTCGAATTCTATGACGTGCAGCGCTTCAAGGCGCAGAAGAATCTCGAATTCACCACCAGGGGCTACGAGTATTTCGCGCCGCATCAGTGGCTCGAGATGAACAACCGCATCGCGCCGATGAACGACAAGCGGTTCCGGCAGGCGGTGATGCACCTGATCGATCGCGAGGCGTTCAGCAAGCGGGTCTATTTCGGCAATGCGAAGGTGGCGACCGGACCGATCTCGTCGAAGACGCGGTTCTACGATCCGAACGTGAAGCGCTACGAGTTTTCGGTCGACAAGGCCAAGGCCCTGCTCGACGACATGGGATTGAAGCCTGGCGCCAACGGCAAGCGCGCCGAGATCAAGTATATCGTGCCGCCCTATGGCGAGTCCTATCAGCGGGCCGGCGAATTCTTCCGCCAGAGTTTTGCGCGGGTCGGCATCGATCTCGTGCTTGTCGGCACCGACATGGCCGGATGGGCCGAGAAGGTCGGCAACTGGGACTATGAGATGACCCAGAATCTGCTCTACCAGCTCGGCGATCCCGCGCTGGGCGTCGCCCGCACCTATATTTCGTCGAACATCAAGAAGGGCATCCTGTTCTCCAACACGCAAGGCTATTCGAATCCCGAAGTCGACAAACTGTTCGACGAGGCCGCGGTGACGCTCGATGAAGCCAAGCGCCAGGAGCTCTACAGCAAGGTGCAGCAGATCCTGGTCGAGGACGTGCCGGTGGCCTGGACGCTCGAGATCGAATATCCCATCATCTACGACAAGGCGTTCAAGAACATCGTGACGACGGGCATCGGCTCGCACGAAACCTTCGGGTCGGTCTACAAATCGTGACCCGGCTCGGCAGCGCCGCGACGATTGGACTTCAGGCGGTCAGCCGCATCGCCCAGCTCGTCGCCGTGATCCTCGTCATCGCGACGTTCAATTTCGTGCTGGTGCGCGCCGCGCCCGGCGATCCGGCCCAGGTCATGGCCGGCCAATCCGGCGCGTCCGATCCGAAGCTGCTCGACGACCTGCGCAAGGAATATGGCCTCGACAAGCCGTATTTCGTGCAGCTCGTGAGCCACCTCGGCCGCGTCGTCAGGCTCGATCTCGGCTATTCCTATCGCCAGCGCCGTCCGGTCGTCGATCTGATCCTCGAACGCCTTCCGGCGACGCTGCTGCTGACGGTCACGGCGTTCTGTCTCGCGCTCCTGATCGGCACCGCGCTCGGCGCACTGGCCGGGCTCGCGGCCGGCAGCGTGCTCGACACGGTGTTCACCGTGCTCTCGCTCGTGCTCTACGCGACGCCGGTATTCTGGCTCGGCCTGATGCTGGTGCTGGTGTTCTCGGTGACGCTCGGCTGGCTGCCGCCGTTCGGCTACGAGACCATCAACGTCCAGCTCTCGCCGATCGAGCATGCGCTCGACATCATGAAACACATGATCATGCCGGTCACGTCGCTGGCGGCGATCTATCTGGCGATCTATGCCCGGCTGATGCGATCCTCGATCATCGAGGTCGCGCAGCAGGATTTCATCAAGACCGCGCGCGCCAAGGGCTTGTCCGGAGCGCGCATCGTCGTCGGCCACATGTTGCGCAATGCGCTGGTGCCGGTCGTCACCGTCGCCGGCATGCAGGCCGGCGCGCTGGTCGGCGGCGCCGTGGTGATCGAGACGGTGTTTGCCTGGCCGGGCCTTGGCCGCTTGACCTTCGAGGCACTGTTGCAGCGCGACTATCCGGTCCTGCTCGGCATCTTCCTGATCCTCTCGATCGTCGTGATCGCGCTCAACCTGCTCACCGACCTGGTCTACCGGTTGATTGATCCCCGCATGACCACGGGAGCGGCGTGATGGACACGGTGCGCGCCTTCCTGCGTCATCCGAGCGGAATGATCGGCCTCGTCCTGCTGCTCGTCGTTGTTGTCGTCGCGATCGTTGCGCCGATCGCGTTTCCGGTCTCGCCCTGGGAGATGGTCGGCGCGCCGTTCACGCCGCCCGGCGAGGACGGATTATGGCTCGGCGGCGATACGCTCGGCCGCGACGTCGCCGCCGGCGTCGCCTATGGCGCACGCGTGTCGCTCCTGATCGGCATCGCCTCAGCGCTCGCGGCGATGGCGATCGGCGTCGTGATCGGCGCGATCTCAGGCTATTTCGGCGGCAAGATCGATCTGGTGCTGATGCGGATGACGGAATTGTTCCAGACCATTCCAGCCTTCGTGCTGGCCATCCTGCTGGTCGCGACCTTCAATCCGTCGCTGCTCACGATCATCCTGACCATCGGCGCGGTGAGCTGGCCGCCGCTGGCGCGGCTCACGCGCGCCGAATTCCTCCGTCTGCGGCACCGCGAATTCGTCGAGGCCGCGCTGTGCCAGGGCGAACGCACCTGGCGCATCGTGCTCGGCCATATCCTGCCGAACGCGATCTCGCCGATCCTGGTGGTGACGTCGCTGACGGTTGCCACTGCGATCCTGCTGGAAAGCGCGCTGTCCTTCATGGGGCTCGGCGATCCCAATCTGATGTCGTGGGGCTTCATGATCGGCGCGGGCCGCACCGTGATCCGGAACGCGTGGTGGATGAGCGTGTTTCCCGGCCTCGCCATCCTCGTCACCGTGCTGGCGATCAACCTGTTCGGCGAGGGACTGTCTGATGTCCTCAACCCGCGCGTCTCGAGGCGCCGCTCATGAGCGAAGCCATGCAGTCCGGCGCGCCTGTTCTTGCCGTCGATGGTCTCTCGATCGCGCTCCCCAAGGGCGGTGATCGGCCCTTCGCGGTCGAGAACGTCTCCTTTGAGATCAAGCCAAACGAAGTGGTTTGCCTGGTCGGCGAGTCCGGCTCCGGCAAGTCGATGATCGCGCATGCGGTGCTGTCGCTGTTGCCGCGGGGCGTCGACATCGCGTCCGGCGCCGTGGCGGTCGCAGGGCAGGATCCGTCGAAGCTCGACGGCCGCGCTCTCCGCAAGCTGCGCGGCGGCAACGCCGCGATGATCTTTCAGGAGCCGTTGTCTTCGCTCAATCCGCTGAAGCGCGTCGGCAGGCAGATCGAGGAGATGATCCTGGCGCACCAGCGGCCTGCGCCCTCGGCGACCGAACTCCGCGAGCGGGTGCTGACGCTGCTGACCCAGGTCGGGCTGCCGAATCCGCAGCTGCTGGAAAAGAGCTACCCGTTTGAGCTTTCCGGTGGCCAGCGCCAGCGCGTGATGATCGCGATGGCGATGGCCAACCGCCCCGCGCTCCTGATCGCAGACGAGCCGACGACCGCGCTCGATGTCACGACCCAGCGCCAGATCCTGCGCCTGATTGACGATCTCCGGCGCGAGCGCGGCATGGGAGTGCTGCTGATCACCCATGATTTCGGCGTTGTCGCCGACGTTGCCGATCGCGTCGTGGTGCTGCGCCATGGCAAGGTGGTCGAGCAGGGCACGGCCAGCGAGGTGCTTCGCAATCCGCAGGCCGCCTACACGCGCGAACTGATCGACGCGGTTCCGAAGGCGCGCCTCGCCGACATCCACGAGGCCATCCTGCGTCCCGAGCCGCTGCTCGAGGTCATCGGCCTGCAAAAGACCTTTCGGGTCAAGCGCGGCTGGCTGCAGCCGCCACGCGAGGTGACCGCCGCTGATGGCATCTCACTGACGCTGCACGAGGGCGAGACGCTTGCGGTGGTCGGTGAATCCGGCTCCGGCAAGTCGACGCTCGGGCGCATGATCATGCGGCTCACCGAACCTGATGCCGGCGCCATCCGCTTTGGCGGCGCGGATCTCCGGCAGCTGCGCGGCGAGGCGTTGCGCCAGGCGCGGCGCCGGCTCCAGATCGTGTTCCAGGATCCGTTTGCCAGTCTCGATCCGCGCCAGAAGGTCGGCGATGCCATCGCGCGCGGACCGATGGCCTATGGGACGTCGCGGGCCGAGGCGATGGCCCAGGCGCACAAGCTCCTGGTGCGGGTCGGCCTGTCGGCGACCGCCGCCGATCGCTACCCGCACGAGTTCTCGGGCGGCCAGCGCCAGCGCATCTGCATCGCGCGGGCGCTGGCGCTGAAGCCGCGGGTTCTGATCGCCGACGAGGCGGTGTCGGCGCTGGACGTCTCGGTGCAGGCCCAGGTGCTGGCGCTGCTCGCCGAGCTGCGCCAGGAGATGCGGCTTGCGATGATCTTCATCACACACGATTTGCGGATCGCCGCCGAGATCGCCGACCGCGTCATCGTCCTGCAGAAGGGGCGTATCGTGGAAGAAGGCAGCACCGCCGAAGTGTTCACCGCGCCGCGCCAGGCCTACACTCGCGATCTGCTCGACGCGATTCCCGGGCGCGATTTCTTCGACCAGCCGGGCCTTGCGGCCGCGGCCGATGCACGCCCCACAGCAAGGATCAATTCATGACCGACAGCCGTTCAGTCCCCCTTCCGGCCGGCGCGCGCGAGCGCATCGAGGCGGCTGTCGACGCCGCCTTCGAGCAGCAACTCGCGACCACGATCGCCTTCTCGTCGATTCCCAGCACGCGCGGCCAGGAAGGTCCGTGCCAGGACATGTTCGCGAAGCTGTTGCGCGAGCGCGGCTATGAGGTCGACGACTGGGTCATCAATCAGGATGAACTGAAGACGCTGCCCGGCTACGGGCCGGTCGAGACCGATTTCTCCCGCGCGCGGACCGTCGTCGGCACCTATCGGCCGGCGCGCGAGGAGGGGCGTTCGCTGATCCTTCAGGGGCATTGCGACGTGGTGCCGGTCGGGCCGCTCGACATGTGGGAGCGGCCGCCGTTCCAGCCGGTGGTCGAGGACGGCTGGCTCTATGGCCGCGGCACCGGCGACATGAAGTCGGGCACCATTGCCGCGCTCTACGCGCTCGATGCGGTGAAGGCCGCGGGCTTTGCGCCGAAAGGCCGCATCCATCTGCAATCCGTGATCGAGGAGGAGAGCACCGGTCTCGGCGCGCTCTCGACGTTGCAGCGAGGTTACCGTGCCGATGCCTGCCTGCTGCCGGAGCCGACCGAGGAACGGTTGATGCGCGCCCAGGTCGGCGTGATCTGGTTTCGCCTCAGGGTTCGTGGAATCCCGGTCCATGTCGCGCGCGCCGGCACCGGCTCCAATGCCATCCGTGCCGCCTATCATCTGATCGGCCATCTCGACGCGCTCGAGGCGGAGTGGAACGAGCGTGCCAAGTCGCATCGCTACTTCGGTGCGGTGCATCACCCGCTCAACTTCAATCCCGGCATCATCAAGGGCGGCGATTGGGCCTCCAGCGTACCGGCGTGGTGCGACGTCGATTGCCGGATCGGCATCCTGCCGGGATGGAAAATCGCCGACTGCCAGGCCGAGATCGTCGAGTGCGTGACCAAGGCTGCCAGGGCCCATCCGTTCCTCGCCAACAATCCGCCAGAGATCGTCTGGTCCGGCTTCCTGTCGCCGGGCTATGAAGCGACCGAGGTGCAGGAGAGCGAGGCGGTCCTCGGCTCGGTCTACGAGCATGTGTTCGGGCGCAAGCTGACGGATTTTCCCTCGACCGCGCTGACGGATGCGCGCTTCTATGGCCTGGATTATGGTGTTCCCGCATTCTGCTTCGGCGCCAGGATGGAGAACGCGCACGGCTTCAATGAACGGGTCCAGCTCGATTCGCTAAAGAAGGTGACCAAGGCCTACGCCCTCTTCGTCGCGAGCTGGTGCGGCATCGACGCGGTATAGAGCATGATCCGGAAAAGTGCGACGCGGTTTTCCCTCGCGACAAACGCGGAGCGTTTGCGCGGAGATCATGCTCAACGAATTGAGACAAACCAAACGGGAGGTTCGCTATGGGTGACCAGAGTGCGGGCGGCAAGCCGCCGGTCAAATCGCAGGAGGATCTTCGTGCGCATTTCGGGCAATTGAGCCCGCTCGCCGAGAAGAAGGTGCTCTACCATCTCGACAAGTTCTGCCGCGACTTCATCGCGCTGTCGCCGTTCCTCGTCATCGCCTCCAGCGACGGCAAAGGTCATGCCGACGCCAGCCCGCGCGGCGATGCGCCGGGCTTCGTCTCCGTGCTCGACGACAAGACGCTGCTGATCCCGGATCGGCGCGGCAACAACCGGGTCGATACGTTCGGCAATATCATCGCGTCACCCGGGATCGGGCTGATCTTCATGGTGCCCGGCATCAACGAGACGCTGCGCGTCAACGGGCGCGCCGAGATCTCGCAGGAGGTCGATCTGTTGACGCCGCTGACGGTGCAGAACGTCACGCCGATCATCGGGCTCAAGGTGCATGTCGACGAGACCTACTTCCACTGCGGCAAGGCGCTGATGCGCTCGAAGCTCTGGAATCCCGCCGCGCAGGTCGAGCGCCACAGCTTTCCGACGCTCGGCCGAATCATCGCCGAGCAGACCGCCGCGATCGAGGTCGAGGTCGCCGAGAAGGCGATGGAAGAGGCCTATCGGACGCGGCTGTATTAGAACTTGAGATCACCCGCATGCGCAGGCGATGACACCGCCTGGTGTAACGCCCTGAATCGATATCCTTCCTCATCGTCGTCTCTGCGAAAGCAGGGACCCATAACCACAGCTGCCAATTGTTGGGCGATGCTGGAACGACGAGTCGCTGCAACAAGGTCCGCCGCGGCGTATGGGTCCCTGCTCCCGTGCGCAATTGCGCACCAGGCAGGGACGACGTGCTGGAGGAGTCGTAGACTCACACCATGATTTCGGAATAATGGAAAAATATCGCTGATTTGCCCGACGTGTCAAGTCGCCGTGTCGAATTTGTCGCCGTGTCGAATTCCGGCCGCCGTCGGCTCCTTTGCATGGGGTTGTTTTCGATATTTTGGAGTACGTCATCTCGTACGGGTCGCACCGCTGGCGAGGCGCGGCCTCAGCTCATTCCGCGGCGGGCGAGATCATGTTCGGCGGGCCGGGCGGGCGCTTGGTGTCGTCGGACTGGTGCTCGTTCGGGGTCAGCTCGTGGTCGGCATGCGAGACCACGAGCCGCTTGCCGAAGCGCCAGATCAGGCCGCCGATATCGTCCATCACCATGAACATCGCCGGCACGAACACCAGCGACAGCGCGGTCGAGAAGATCAGGCCGCCGATCACCGCGAGCGCCATCGGCGAGCGGAATTCGCCGCCGGCGCCGAACGCGAGCGCTGACGGCATCATGCCGGCGGCCATCGCGATTGTGGTCATCACGATCGGGCGCGCACGCTTCATGCCGGCGTCGATCATGGCTTCCTCGCGCGCCTTGCCGTCGCGGATCGCCTCCACCGCGAACTCCACCAGCATGATGGCGTTCTTGGTGACGATGCCCATCAGCATCAGGATGCCGATCCACACCGGCGTGGTGAGCTGCTTGCCGGTCAGCAGCAGCGCGCCGATCGCGCCGCCGATCGAGAGCGGCAGCGAGAACAGGATGGTGATCGGCTGCAGGAAGGTGCCGAACAGCAGCACCAGCACGGCATAGACCATCATCAGGCCGGCGGTGATCGCGGTGGCGAAGCCGTCGGACAGCTCGGCGAGGCTCTCGGCGTCGCCGGACGGGCTGACCCTCACGCCCTTCGGCAGGGTCTTCATGACCGGCAGGTCGTAGATCAGCTTGGTGGCGTCGCCGAGCGCGGCATTGCCGACGAGATCGGCGGCGACGGTGGCCTGCCGCTCGCGGTCGTAGCGGTTGATGCTGGTCGGGCCCTGGTCGAGCTGGATGTCGGCGACGACGGAGAGCGGCACGCCGCCGCGCTCGCCCCGCTGGCCGAGCGGAACCCGCAGCTGCTCCAGCATCTGCAGGTCGCTGCGCGCATTGTCCTCGAGCTGGACGCGGATCGGCACCTGGCGGTCGCCGGCGTCGAACTTCGCCAGCGCAGGACCGACGTCGCCGATGGTGGCGACGCGGATGGTCTGCGACAGGCTTTCGGTCGAGACGCCGAGCCGGGCCGCGAGCTCGGCGCGCGGGCGGATGCGCAGCTCGGGCCGGTCGAGCGCGGTCTCCGAGATCACGTTGGCGATGATCGGAATCCGCTTCATCTGCGTCGCGAGTTCGCTGGCGACGTTGTTGACGATGTTGCTGTCGGTACCGGTGACGACCAGCGAGATCGCGCGCAGGCCGTTCTCGTCGAGGAACCAGAACCTGATGTCAGGAACGTTATCGAGCTCCTTGCCGATCGACAGTTCGAGCTCGCGCTGGGTGATCTTGCGGTCGGCCTTCGGCGTGTAGTTGATGATCAGCGCGGCGCGGCGCACCTCCTGCAGGCCCGGCGGCACCCGGCCGCCATCGACGAACACGCTCCGTACCTCAGGCCGCTTGCGCAGCCGCGCCACGATCTCCTCGGTGACCTTCTCGGTGTAGGCGAGCTGCGAGCCGGGCGGCAGCTCCATCGCGAGCAGCGAGCGCGCGGTGTCCTGCGCCGGCAGGAAGCCCTGCGGCAGCAGCGTGATGCTCCAGATCGACGCGGCGAAGATCGCAAAGCCGATCAGCACGGTGACGAAGTAATGCTTCACCGACCAGGTGACGAGGCTGTGATAGCCGCGCAGGATCGGGCCGGGCGGTGGATCGTCGTGGTCATGATGCTTGAGGAAATAGGCGGCCAGCATTGGCGTCACGAAGCGCGCGGCGAGCAGCGAGAAGAACACCTGCACTGACACGGTGATGCCGAACTGCTTGAAGAACTGTCCGGCAATGCCGGACATGAAGCTCGCCGGCGCGAAGATCGCGATGATCGTGAGCGAGATCGCGATCACCGCAAGGCCGATCTCGTCGGCGGCTTCCAGAGCGGCACGATAGGGCGTCTTGCCCATCCGCATGTGGCGGACGATGTTCTCGATCTCGACGATGGCATCGTCGACCAGAATGCCGGTCGAAAGCGTGATGGCGAGGAACGAAACGAGGTTGAGCGAGAAGCCGAGCAGGTCCATCGCCCAGAACGCCGGGAAGATCGACAGCGGCAGCGAGACCGCTGCGATAATCGTGGCGCGCATGTCGCGCAGGAACAGCAGCACGATGATGACGGCGAGGATCGCGCCCTCGAACAGGGTCGAGATCGCGGCCTCGTAATTGCCTTTGGTGAACTCGACCGAGGTGTCGATCAGCTTCAGGTCGACATCGGGATAGGCCACCTTCAGCGCGTCGATCCGCTTCTGCACCGCGGCCGCGACGACGACGTCGCTGGCGCCCTTGGAGCGCTTGATACCGAGCGCGACCACCGGCTCGCCGTTGAAGCGGGCGAAGGTGCGCCGGTCGGCGATGGTGTCGGTGACGGTGCCGAGATCGTCGAGCCGGATCTCGCCGCCGCCGAACAGCGGGATCATGGTGCCGGCGAGCTCGTTCAGCGTCTTGGCGCCGGCCAGCGTGCGGATCGCCTGGTCGTTCTTGCCGATCTCGGCGCGGCCGCCGGCGACGTCGACATTGGTGCCGCGCAGGATCTGGCTGACATTGACCGCGGTGAGCCCCACCGCCTGCAGCTTGTCGGGATCGAGCGAGACCAGGATCTCGCGCTCGACACCGCCGATGCGCTCGACCTGGGCGACGCCGCGCACGCCCTGCAACGCGCGCTTGACCACGTCGTCGACGAAATAGGACAGCTGCTCCGGCGTCTTGCCGGGCGAGATCGCGGCATAGGTCACGATCGGCAGGCCGATCACGTCGACGCGCTGGATCAACGGCTCGGTGACATTCTGCGGCAGATTGGCGCGCACCCGCGTCACCGCGTCCTTGACGTCGTTGAGCGCGCGGTCGGTGTTGGTCTCCAGCGCGAACTGGATCGTGGTCACCGACAGGCCGTCGGTGATCGAGGAGGAGATATGGCGCACGCCCTCGACGCCGGAGACGCCGTCTTCGATGGTCTTGGTGACCTGCGATTCAAGTTCCGACGGCGCGGCGCCGAATTGCGAGACCGCGACCGAGATCACCGGAATGTCGGCGCTCGGCAGCCGCGTCACCGCGAGCTTGGTGAAGGAGACCCAGCCCAGCACGAGCAGGATGATCGAGAAGACGATCGAGGGAAGCGGGTTCCGGATCGACCATGCCGAGATGTTCAAAGCCATTAGCGTGCCCGAATTACCGTGATCGTGTGCGATCGAGTTCGTCGGCGAACATGGTCTTGATCTGGTCGCCGTCATGCAGCGAGGTGCCAGCGTCGGCCACGACGATTTCGCCGACGTCGAGGCCTTCAAGGATTTCGGTCGAGGTGTCGGAGGTCAGCCCGACGCGCACCCTGCGGGTCTCGACGGTGTTGCCCTTCACGACCTGCAGGGTCAGGCGGTCGATCGCGGTACGCGGCACCGCGACGCCGCAGGAGCGCTTGGCGTCGATATTGGCACGCGCGAACATGCCGACCTTCAGCGTCGGATTGTTGTTGATGGTGATGCGGACATGCCCGAGCTGGGTGGTGCGGTCGATCTGCGGCGAGATCTGGCGGACCTTGCCGACCATGTCGGGCGCATCGTCGCGGCTGATCCGCACATTGGCGCCGGGATTGAGCTTCAGGAGCTGGAAGCCCGGCACTTCGGCGTCGAGCTCGATCTCGTTGTTGATGGAGATCTTGAACATCGGAGGAGCCTGCGGCGAGGCCGGCGCGCCGGGCGCGGTGCGCACTTCGGTGACGAGGCCGGCCGCCGGCGCCCGCAGCACAAGCGGCTTGGCATTGGCCTGTGCGGCCTGCTGCGGCGGCGGGGTCAGCCGTGCCAGTTCCTGGCTCTCGGTCACGGTATCGCCTTCGCGGACCAGCACGTCGGTGACCTTGGAGCCGTCCTGGTCGACATTCACCTGCGCCTCGCGGCGCGGCACGATGAAGCCGGTGACGCGGACCATGTCGGAGAAGCAGGCATTGGTCGACTTCGTCACCACGACCAGCGCCTGGCCCGGCGTCTCCTTCTCCTCCGGATGGGAGCGGTGCTCGAACGCGTAATAGGCGATCGCGAGGGCGAGGAAGAACACCGTGCCGAGCGCAGGCTTGAGGTATTGGGAAAAATTCATCGCCTGATCAATCCAGAGCTTGGCGCGTCATCGGTGTTGGTCGAAGTCTCATCATGCTCGCTATCGTATTGCCTGGGCATTCGGAAGGCCGGTGCCATTGTTCCGGATCATGCCCTGACGTCATGTGAGGCGGGTCACCTGTGGGCCGCGTTGGGGCTCGGCCCAACAGCATTGGCCCTAAAGCAAATGCGCCCCGCCGGGGTGCGGGACGCATTGTAGCCTCAAAAAGGGGCCACGCCACCGCCCATCACTTGGCGGCGGTGGCCTTGTTTTCCACGTTCACGACCTGCACGCGCCGGTTCACCTCCGCCATCGGGTGGCTCGGGTCCTTCAGCTTGCTCTTGCCATAGCCGACGGTGACAAGATCGGTGCCGTTGATGCCGTATTTGTCGACGAGATAGCGCTTGATGGCGTCGGCGCGGCGTTCCGAGAGGCCCTGATTGTAGTCCTCGCCGCCGGCGGCGTCGGTGTGGCCGGCGACCACGAAGGTCGAGCCCTTCAGGTCCTGATTGGTCAAGGCGCGGCCGAGCGCCTGCACCGACGGCAGCGACTTGGCGCTGATGTCGGCGGAGTTGTAGTCGAAGTTGATCTCGAGATCGATCTTGGGCTTGTCCTGGACGATGGTCGCGATTTCCTCGCGCTCGGCCGAGGACAGCGAGCGGGTGGCGCGGCCGCGGACGCTCTGCACGAATTTGGCCTGGTCGGCATTCAGCTCCGGCGAGGTGGTCTGCGGGCCGGCCGAAAGGCCGCGGGTCAGCGGCTTCTTGTCGGGCGTCAGCGCCTTGATGATCTGATCTTCGGTGACGTCGCCGGCATGGGCGACGGCCATGCCGAACGACAGCGCGGCGCCAACGGTCATGATTGAAACGATCGCGGCCTTTGCCGACGGCTTGAACATTTCGGTCCCTCTTGCGCAAGCTGGCGCGGTTCCAGGCAACTATTCAGATTGATCGTCGGCGTTGCTGCCCGGCACGCACCCTCTGATTAGTCGCGCAATTCCGTCCGCGGTTCGAGCCGCGGGCAGGTCTTCGTCGGTCTGTCACTGCACGCCGTAGTCGGCGAATTCCTTGACGATGTTCGGGTCCATCGCCTTGGCGTTGGCGATGTCGAGATCGCCCTCCGCGACCGCGCCGTTGCGCTGCTTGGCGAGCCCGCGCCCGTACAGCGACGAGGTCAGACGCGGGTTGATCTTCAGCGCGGCGTCGAAATCGGCGATCGCGTTCTTGTTCTGCCCGCCCTTCAGGTTCATCAAGCCGCGGCTGTCGAGCGCATCGACGAAGTTCGGACGCAGCCGCAGCGCCTCGTTGCAGTCCTTCAGCGCTGCCTGCAGGTCGCCGATCACGGTGCGGACCCAGCAGCGGTTGTTATAGGCCTCGACATCCTTCGGGTTCAGCCGCAGCGAATTGGTGAAGTCCTTCACCGCAAGGTCGTAGGCCCCCTTGCTGGCATAGACCTGGCCGCGGCGATACAGCGCCGCTGCGTCGTCGGGATTCTTGTCCAGCTTTTCGCTCAGGCTCTTGATCGTCGGATCATCGGCGAGCACGGGCGAATTGCTCGGCGCCGGCGTGGGCTGGATCACCACCGGCGGCGGAGCGGCGGGCGGCGGCAGGGCGATCTCGGGCGCCTTGGGCTGGGGTGGCGGTGCAGTCGGCGCTGCCGCAACCGGAGGCGTCGGCGGCGCCGGTGATGGTGTCGGCGCTGTTGCCGCAGGTGGCGTCGGGGTTGCCGCAGGCGGTGTCGGCGTTGCGGCGGGCGGAGCCGGCGGAGGCGCGACCGGCGGTGCCGTTGCCACCTCCGGTGACGGCGACGCGGCGGGTGCTGACGCGGCGTTCGACGGCCCGCCTGCGCCGGCCGGAATGAACGAGAAATCCTCGGCCAGTGACGACGAGATCCACGGCACCTGCTCCTGCCGCGAGGCGCGGGTGACGCCGACGCGGGTGCGGTTCAGCGTTTCCTCGGCCATCAGGTCGGGGGTGCGGATCTCCTTCAGGAGTTCCCGCACGAACAGGCTGTGGTCGCTGCCATTGTCGGAGACGACGGACGACAGCGCGGCCGAATACATCACCAATGTGCCGTTCGGCGCGATCACCGGGGCGAGCCCTGCCGAAAAGCTGCGGAAGCGCCGCTCGAACGGGTTGCGCCGCGAGGCGTCGATCAGGGCGATCTTCACCCCGGCGCCACGGCTGTTGATTTCGCCGAGCACGGTCTCGAGGCTGAAGCCGTCGCGGCGAACGTCGGCCTCGGCCCAGATCTGCGCATCGATCGGGATCATGTAGCTCTGCCGGTTCGACTGGATGCCGTAACCGGAGAAGAAGATCAGGGCGACCGAGCCCGGCTTGATCTTGCCGTAGAGCCGGTCGAAGGCGCGGCGCATCCCGTCGCCGGTCAGGTTCTCCCCGACCTCGACGGTGAAGCCGTCGCGCTTGAGCTCGTCGGCGACGTCACGTGCGTCGTTGACCGGCTCCTTCAGCGGTGCGTCGGCGTCGGGATATTTGGCGTTGCCGATGACCAGCGCGAAACGGTCGCCGGCGGCGAAGGACAAAGTGGGCGCCGCGATTGAAAAAATCAGCGTGGCGAGCAAGGCAAGGCGGATTTTCATAATCGCAGCAAATCCAGATCGCGGCATTCCAATGAAATGGCGCCGCTTCCAGCCTGCGCCTCGGGAACCTTACTCTAGCGAAAATCCATTATCAAACCACGGCCAAGCCCCCGTCAACGGCTTGCGGCAGCATCGTTTATCGCGGTGATACCAGCCAGACCGCAGTGCAGCAGCATGCGGTCAAGGCGGCCATCGTCATCCGGCACGGTGCTGGTTCCTGCGGGCCGATAACGTGCCTGCACTCAAGAAGGCTGTCGCCACCCTGTCATGCGCTCGTCGCACGCCGCACGGTTTGACCTTTGCGCGAGGCGATGGCTTTGTGTTCGGGACGGCAAGCCATTCAAAGACAAGCCGTTCAAACAGGCCTTGCAAACAAGAGCGAAACCGATGGGAAACGCCTACGAGATCTACGCCCTGCGCTATGCGACGATGTCGCCGCGCACGCCCCACCTCAACTTCCTGGTGCCCGATCCGCACGATACCACCGCGCAGGACCTGGATTATTTCGTCTGGGTGGTGCGTGGCCATGGCCGCGACATCCTGGTCGACACCGGCTTCAACGCCGAGGAGGCTAAGGCGCGCGCCCGCAAGCTGACGCTCAACCCGGTCGACGCGCTGGCCGGCTTCGGCGTCAGTGCCGACAGCATCAAGGATGTCGTCGTCACTCACCTTCATTACGACCACGCCGGCAATCTGGATCGCTTCCCGAACGCCAAATTCCATCTGCAGGAACGCGAAATGAGCTACGCGACCGGCCGCTGCATGTGCAACGGCATGCTGCGCCATCCGTTCTCCATCGAGCACGTCACGCAGATGGTGCGCCACGTCTATGGCGAGCGCGTCACCTTCCACTCCGGCGACGGCGAGATCGCACCCGGCGTCACCGTGCATCGCGTCGGCGGCCATTCCGACGGCCTGCAGGTGGTACGCATCGAGACCGCGCGCGGCCCGGTCGTGCTGGCGTCGGATGCCGCGCATTATTATGCGAACCTGCACAAGCGCAGCCCGTTCCCGATCGTCTACAATGTCGGCGACATGGCGCAGGGCTGGGAGACCGTCGAGCGGCTCGCCGGTCATCCGGACCGTTTCATTCCCGGTCACGATCCGATCGTCAGCGAGATCTATCCGCGCGTCAGCGACAAGGTCGACGCGTTCGCGCTGCATCTGGCGCCGTCGCGATCGTTCGCGAAATAGCCTCGCCGGTTGGGCGAGGCACGTCTGCAGCACGTCAAGAAACGTCAAAAAGAAGCGATATGACTGACACCAAGACGACTGACACCAAGACTCTCGGGTTCATCGGCCTCGGCGTGATGGGTGAGCCGATTTGCCGCAACCTCGTCAAGAAGAGCGGCAAGCGCGTTGTCGTGTTCGACCTCTCGGCCGAACCGCTGCAGCGGTTGCGCGCCGACGGTGCCGAGGTTGCCGCGTCGGTCGCCGACGTCATCAAGCAGAGCGATGTGCTGTTCCTCTGCTTGCCGAGCGCCAGGCACGTGCGCGCGGTGTTCGAAGGCGACGGTATCTTGAAGAACACGAGAAGCGGCCAGATCGTGGTCGATCTCGGCACGTCTTCAGTCAGCCAGACCCGCGATTTCGCCGCGCAGTTGCAGGCCAAGGGCGCGGCGTGGGTCGACGCACCGATCGCGCGCACGCGGCAGGCGGCGCAGGACGGCACGCTCAGCGTGATGGTCGGCGCGGTGCCGGCGCTTTATGCCGCGATCGAGCCCTTGATCCGCTGCTTCGCCACCGATGTCACCAATTGCGGTGACGTCGGCGCCGGGCAGGTGACCAAGATCCTCAACAACATGGTGCTGTTCGAGACCGTGAACGCGCTGGCCGAGGCTGTCGCGGTGGCGAAGCACAATGGCGTCGATCCGAAGCTGCTGCTGGAAACCTTGTCGAAGGGCTCGGCCGACAGCTTTGCGCTGCGCAACCATGGCATGAAGGCGATCGTGCCCGGCGTGTTTCCCGAGCGCGCATTCTCGACCGAATATGCGCTGAAGGATCTGTCCTACGCGCTGGAGCTCGCCGCCGACGCCGGCATCAAGATCCGCGGTGCGGAGCTGATCGGCACGGTGCTGCAGGAAGCGATCGACAAGGGATCGAAGGACAATTATTTCCCTGTCATCGCGACACATATCGACAGGGCGTAACGGCACCGTCATTGCGAGGAGCGTAGCGACGAAGCAATCCATCGTCCCGCATGCTCGGATGCATGGATTGCTTCGCTTCGCTCGCAATGACGATCGAGGGGGCCGCGCACAAAATTCCATCACCGTCACCCTGAGGAGCGCGCTCTTGCGCGCGTCTCGAAGGGTCGACGGCCACCAGCCGGGCCGTGCATCCTTCGAGACGCGCTGCGCGCTCCTCAGGATGACGGGTTGAGTGAGCCTAATACACGTCCTTGGCGTCGGCCTCTTCGCTGGTCTGCACCAGTTCGAGGCTGTTCTCGACCTTGCCGAGCAAGCGGCCGAGGTCGCGGCGTTCCTGTGCGGAGAGGCAGGACAAGATCTCCTGTTCCTTGCGCAGCAGGCGCGGGATCAGTTCCTCGTAGAGCGCCTGGCCCGTTTTGGTCAGTCGCAGGCGGAATTCGCGGCGGTCGTCGGCGTTCTCGACGCGCTCGACGATCTCGCGCTCCATCAGCGCCGACACCGCGCGGCTGATGGTGGATTTATGGGTGCGCGTGCAGTGCGCGATGTACTGCGCGCTGCAGGGATCGCTGCGGAAGCCGAGCGTTGCGAGCACGCGCCACTCCGGAATGTCGAGGCCGTAGCGCGCCTGATATTCGCTCGACAGCGCCGAGGACACCTCGGCCGCTAGCCGGTTCAGGCGGAACGGCATGAAATGGAAGAGATCGAGGCGCTTCTTGGTCGGCGCGATAGTGTCGCGCAGCTCCGCTTCCACGGCACTGCGCGGCCGGGCTGGAGGCTGGCTTGCAGAGGTCCGTGCCAAAAATCCCTCCAATTTGAGTTGACGGCAGCCCCGACTGGGGGTTTAAGATAGTTGCAAGTGAGACTAATTTAGCAAGGTTGCGGCCGGCTCGCAAGGTCCCGGTCGCAAGCCGGTCACACAGAACCGCAGCCAGAGGCCGCGGCGCAAGGGAAACATCCAGGGTCACGCAATGGCACACGCCAACACGGCACAGGCCAAAACCCAGTTCGGCTATCGCCGTCACCCCGACCAGGAGCGCTCGGGTGCCAACGTCGCGGAGCATCCCGTCGTCGTGGTCGGCGCCGGGCCGGTGGGACTGTCGCTCGCGATCGATCTCGCGCAGCGCGGCCAGCGCGTGGTGCTGCTCGACGATGCCGACCGGATCGGCGAAGGCTCGCGCGCGATCTGCTTCTCGAAGCGCTCGCTTGAGTTCTGGGATCGCCTCGGGGTCGGCGACCGCATGGTCGAGAAAGGCGTGGTGTGGAGCGTAGGCAAGATCTTCCACGGCGCCTCGCAACTCTATCAGTTCAATCTGCTTCCCGAGGAGGGCCACAAGCGGCCCGCCTTCATCAATCTGCAGCAGTTCTACGCCGAGGCCTATCTGGTCGACCGGGTCGGGCAACTGCCTGAAATCGACCTGCGCTGGCGCAACAAGGTGATCGCGCTGGAGAGCCGCAACGATGGCGTCGCGCTGACGATTGCTACACCTGAAGGCTCCTATCAAGTGCACGCCTCCTTTGTCGTCGCCTGCGATGGCGCCCGTTCCTCGCTGCGGCAGATGGTCGGCGCGGAGTTCGCAGGCCAGGTGTTCGAGGACCAGTTCCTGATCGCCGACGTCAAGATGACGGCGGCGTTCCCGACCGAGCGCTGGTTCTGGTTCGATCCGCCGTTCCATGCCGGACGCTCGGCGCTGCTGCACAAGCAGCCGGACGATATCTGGCGGATCGACCTGCAGCTCAATCCGGATGCCGATCCGGTGGCCGAGAAGCAGCCCGAGAATGTCCGGCCGCGGATCGAGCGCATGCTCGGCCATGACAAGTTCGAGTTCGAATGGATCTCGCTCTACAAGTTCCAGTGTCGCCGGATGGCCAAGTTCATCCACGGCCGGGTGATCTTTGCCGGTGATTCCGCCCACCAGGTCTCGCCGTTCGGCGCGCGCGGCGCCAATTCCGGGCTCGAGGACGCCGAGAATTTGGCGTGGAAGCTCGACCGCGTGCTGCGACGGCTGTCGCCGGAGGGCTTGCTGGAGAGCTATCACATCGAGCGCAGCGCGGCGGCGGACGAGAACATCCGCGAGTCGACCCGCTCGACCGACTTCATGGCGCCGGTGACGAAACAGGAAGCGCGGCTGCGCCAGGCCGTGCTGTCGCTCGCCAAAGATACCGAGTTCGGCAAGCGCATGGTCAATGGCGGGCGGCTGTCGGTGCCGTCGGTCTACGATACGCCGCTGTCGAGCGGCGATCGCGATGATTGGCGCGGCGGCCCGCGGCCCGGCGCCTCGATGCCGGATGCTCCGGTGACGGAGCAGGGCGGAGGTTCCACCTATCTGACCGATGTTTTCATCAGACAGGGAACGCGCTTCACGCTGCTGGAGTTTGGCAATGGCGCGGCTGCCGATGTGCCCGATGGCGTCGGCAGCATCCGAGTCGGCGGCGAGGATGGGCTGGTCGACGCGCAGGGCCTTGCCGGCAAGCGCTACGATGCCGAGCCCGGCACCGCCTATCTGCTGCGGCCGGACGGCTATGTCGCGGCACGCTTCCGCAACGCGGCGCGGCCGGCACTTGATGCGGCGCTGGCGCGCGCAGCCGGTGTGAGGTGAGGATTCGTCATGGCGCTGTCGACCAGTTCGAACTTCGCAAAGCCCGACGACGCCTTCCGCGCCATCGTCGAGGCCCATCGCGGCCTCACCGAGGCGCAGAGCGCCGATCTCGATGCTGCGCTGGTTCTGGTGCTCGCCAACCATATCGGCGATCTCGACGTGCTGCGCGAGGCGATCGCGCTGGCGAAGCGGCGGATGCTGGACGCCAGCCAGCAGCAACAGCAGCAACAGCAATAGCTAGGTCAAACCCGAATGAATCGGTGTCAAATCGCGCAGCAGCCTCCACCTCGCCCCGCTTGCGGGGAGAGGTCGGAACGCATCGTCAGATGCGTTCCGGGTGAGGGGGAGCTTCCGCAGACACATCTGTCGCCGTGTATGCGGAGACAGCCCCTCACCCCAACCCTCTCCCCGTAAGAACGGGGAGAGGGGGCGAATGCTCTTGAACGGACAGGATTGAACTGATGGCCAAAGGTTTCGCATCGACCACGGATCTTTCGGAGAAGAAGGTCACCTTCTCCGAGATCGGCACCGATCTCTATGCCTTCACTGCCGAGGGCGATCCCAACACCGCCGTGATCGTCGGCGACGACGGCTGCCTGGTGTTCGACGCGCAGGCGACGCCGGCGATGGCCAACAAGGTGATCGAGCGGGTCAAGACCGTCACCGACAAGCCGATCAAATATGTCGTGCTGTCGCATTATCACGCGGTGCGCGTACTCGGCGCCTCCGCCTATCACGCGCAGGGCATCGTCGCCTCGCAGGAAACCTATCGCCTGATCGAGGAGCGCGGCCAACAGGATTGGGATTCCGAATATGGCCGCTTCCCGCGGCTGTTCCAGGATGCGGCGAGCATTCCCGGCCTGACCTGGCCGACGCTGACCTTCGAAGGCGAGATGTCGATCTATCTCGGCAAGCGCGAGGTGCGGCTGATGCAACTCGGCGCCGGCCACACCTCGGGCGACATCGTCGCCTGGGTGCCGGATGCGGAGGTAATGTTCTCCGGCGATCTGATCGAATATCACTCGGCGTGCTATTGTGGCGATGCGCATTTGCGCGAATGGCCGACGACCTTGAACGAGATCCGCGCCTTCAATCCGAAGGCGATCGCGCCGGGCCGCGGCGATGCGCTGAAGGGGCTCGCCACCGGGCGCGATGCGATCGCGATGACCCGCGATTTCGTCACCACGCTCTACGGCGCTGCCGAATCGTCGGTCGCCAAGGGCCGCAGCCTGAAGGAATCGATGGCGGCGACGCGCGAGGTGATGGATCCGAAGTTCTCGAAGTTTGCGATCTACGAGCACTGCCTGCCGTTCAACGTTTCGCGCGCCTATGACGAGGCGTCGGGGATCGACGATCCCGTGATCTGGACCGACAAGCGCGACCAGGAAATGTGGGCCGCCCTGCAAGGAGGATAGTGATGAACATCAATACCTCGCCTGATCAGATCGTCCGCAGCTCAGGGCAAGTCACCCCGGGCTACATGTCCGGCTTCGGCAACAGCTTTGAGACCGAGGCCTTGCCCGGCGCGCTGCCGATGGGGCGCAATTCGCCGCAGCGCTGCGCCTATGGGCTTTATGCCGAGCAATTGTCCGGCTCGCCGTTCACGGCGCCGCGCGGCACCAACGAGCGCTCGTGGCTCTATCGCATCCGCCCGTCGGTGCGGCACTCCGGCCGCTTCGCCAAGGCAGATAGCGGGCTGTGGCGCACCGCGCCGTGCCACGAATACGACATGCCGATCGCACAGTTGCGCTGGGACCCCGCGCCGATCCCGAAGGAGGACATGACCTTCCTGCAGGGCGTGCAGACCATGACCACGGCGGGTGATGCCAACACCCAGGCCGGCATGGCCGCACACATCTATCTCATCACCAAATCGATGGTCGATCAGCATTTCTACAATGCCGATGGCGAGATGATGTTCGTGCTGCAGCAGGGCAATCTGCGTTTCGTCACCGAGTTCGGCCGGATCGACGCCGAGCCGGGCGAGATCGTGGTGATCCCGCGCGGCGTCAAATTCCGCGTCGAAATTCCCGGCGGCCCGGCGCGCGGCTATCTCTGCGAGAATTACGGCGGCGCGTTCACGCTGCCGGAGCGCGGCCCGATCGGCGCCAACTGCCTCGCCAATTCGCGCGACTTCCTGACACCGGTCGCGAGCTACGAGGACAAGGACACGCCGACCGAGCTCTACGTGAAATGGGGCGGCTCGCTGTTCAAGACCACGCTGCCGCATTCGCCGATCGACGTGGTCGCCTGGCACGGCAATTACGCGCCCTACAAATACGATCTGCGTACCTTCTCGCCGGTCGGCGCGATCGCCTTCGATCATCCCGATCCCTCGATCTTCACGGTGCTGACCTCGCCGTCGGAGACCGCGGGCACCGCGAATATCGACTTCGTGATCTTCCCGGAGCGCTGGATGGTGGCCGACAACACCTTCCGTCCGCCGTGGTACCACATGAACATCATGTCGGAGTTCATGGGGCTGATCTACGGCGTCTACGACGCCAAGCCGCAGGGCTTTGTGCCCGGCGGCATCAGTTTGCACAATTGCATGTTGCCGCACGGTCCCGACCGCGAAGCCTTCGAGCACGCCAGCAACAGCGAGCTGAAGCCGGTCAAGCTGACCGGCACGATGGCCTTCATGTTCGAGACCCGGTTCCCGCAGCGCGTGACCGAACATGCGGCGAAATCGTCGACGCTGCAGGACGATTACTCGGATTGCTGGAAGGGCTTGGAGAAGAAGTTCGACCCGAACAAGCCGTGAGTTTGTGTCCCTCGTCATCGCCGGGCTTGACCCGGCGATCCATCGCGCTTTCCGAAGATGGATGCCCGGGTCAAGCCCGGGCATGACGACTTTCTGAGCATGACGACTTTCTGATTGGAGGAATCAGTGCCCCATCCCAACGACCCAACGCTCCGCTCCTTCATCGACGTCGCACCGACCTCCGACTTCCCGATCCAGAACCTGCCTTACGGCGTGTTCTCGTCGAAGGATGGCCTTGCGCCGCGCGTTGGCGTTGCGATCGGCGATTATGTGCTCGACCTCTGGGAGCTCGAGCAGGACTCGCGGCTCGATGTCGGGCCGCTCGGCGTGTTCTCGCAGCCGTCGCTCAACGCCTTCATGGCGCTCGGGCCGAAAGTGTGGTCGGCGACGCGGGCGCGGATCAGCGAGCTGCTCCGCTCGGATTATCCGGAGCTGCGCGACAACAGGGAATTGCGGGCGCGGGCGCTGGTGCCGATGGCCGACGTCAGGCTGCACATGCCGTTTGCGGTCTCGGGCTACACCGATTTCTATTCGTCGAAGGAGCACGCCACCAATGTCGGCGTCATGTTCCGCGGCAAGGACAATGCGCTGCAGCCGAACTGGCTGCATATGCCGATCGGCTACAACGGCCGCGCCTCGACGGTGGTCGTGTCGGGCAGCAAAGTGCGGCGTCCGCGCGGCCAGCTGAAGCCGCCGACTGCTGAGGTGCCGAGCTTCGGCGCCTGCAAGCGGCTCGATTTCGAACTCGAGATGGGCGTGGTGGTCGGCCAGGCCTCGCGGATGGGCGAGATGCTGACGGAGAAGCAGGCCGAGGAGATGATCTTCGGCTTCGTCATCCTCAACGACTGGAGCGCGCGCGACATCCAGCAGTGGGAGTATGTGCCGCTCGGCCCGTTCCAGGCCAAGGCGTTCGCGACCTCGATCAGCCCGTGGGTGGTGACGCGCGAGGCGCTGGAGCCGTTCCGCATGCAGGGCCCGGCGCAGCAGCCGGAGCCGCTGGCGTACCTCAAGCAGACCCAGCCGAACAATTACGACATGCAGCTCGACGTCGCGCTGCGCGCCGGTGCGATGAACGAGGCGAAGACAATCTGCAGCACCAACTTCAAATACATGTACTGGTCGTCGGTGCAGCAGCTCGTGCACCACGCTTCCAGCGGCTGCGCGATGAATGTCGGCGATCTCCTGGGCAGCGGCACGATCTCCGGCCCCGAAAAGCATCAGCGCGGCAGTCTCCTGGAAATCAGCTGGAACGGCACCGAGCCGATCGAACTTGCCAGCGGCGTCATGCGCTCGTTCCTGGAGGACGGC
This sequence comes from Bradyrhizobium sp. USDA 3315, assembly GCF_054056795.1. Taxonomy (NCBI): domain Bacteria; kingdom Pseudomonadati; phylum Pseudomonadota; class Alphaproteobacteria; order Hyphomicrobiales; family Nitrobacteraceae; genus Bradyrhizobium; species Bradyrhizobium sp. USDA 3315. Next base: position 2,351,167 of record NZ_JBSRYP010000001.1, read on the forward strand.
GATTCGCTCGTGATGCGCGGCTGGTGCCAGGGCGACGGCTATCGCGTCGGCTTCGGCGAGGTCGAAGGCACGATCATCGCGGCGGAGTAGCTCGCGCTGTCATTCTGGGGCGATGCGTAGCATCGAGCCCGGAATCTCGAGATTCCGGGTATGGTCCTTCGGACCATCCCGGAATGACGGGTGGGCCAGCTACCGTTCCTCGGGCCTGACATCCCTCAAGCGCGCCGTATTCGCCGCGACGTCCTCGAGGCTGTACTTCAAATGCACCCGCTTGTCCGACGGCGGCTGGTTGACCGTGCAGACACCCGGCCGCCACGGCTTGGCCGGGCGGATCGGCCGCGGCGCAAAACCGCCGCCGCAGTTCGGGCAGACATTGCCGAGCTTGGTCTCGGCGCAATCCGCACAGAACGTGCATTCATAGGAGCAGATCCGCGCGTCGGTTGCGCTCGGTGGCAGGTCCTTGTCGCAATATTCGCAGTTCGGTCGCAGCTGCAGCGCCATGGTTCGTCTCTCTTGCCGTTGCCGGAATGATCGCAAGTGGTGCCGCAAAAGCGAATGGCGGATTTCCCTCGATTCGAGCCATCACGCCTGTAGCGACTTCAGCGGCAGCCTGGTGCTCTCCTTTAGCCGGTCGAGCACGATCGAGGAGCGCACATGGGCCACGCTCTGGTGCGGCATCAGCACGTTGTTGACGATGTCGGACAGGCTCTTGAGGTCGCGCAGCATCACCTTGAGCACGTAGTCGGCATCCCCGGTCAGCGCATAGGCCTCCTGGATATCGTCGACCCGGTTGACCAGTTCGCGAAACCGCTTGGCGTTGTCGGGCGAGTGGGTCGCAAGCGTGATGTGGATGAAGGCGATCAGGCCGAAGCCGAGCGCCTCGCCGGCGAGATCGGCGTGGTAGCCGGCGATGACCTTCTCCTCCTCCAGGCGCATCCGCCGCCGCGAGCATTGCGATGCCGACAGCCCGACGAGGTCGGCCAGCTGCTGGTTGGTCAGCCGGCCATCGTCCTGCAGCGCGGCGAGCATTTTCAGGTCGAAGGCATCGACTTCAGGCATGCGAAGAATGTCCATTTCATGCACGGGTCATGCGCGATACTAGCAAATCAAGGGTCACTTTGCACGCACGTTGCGCACCAAGTGACGGAAACTGATCTCCAGACAAAACAGGGAGTTGCCGCCATGGGTCCGTTTCCGCACGATGCGCCGCCGGCCGAAATCAGCACTGAGAACCCGATGGGCACCGACGGCTTCGAGTTCGTCGAATATGCCCACCCCAATCCCGGCGAGCTTCACGCTTTGTTCAAGCTGATGGGTTTCGTCGCGGTCGCCCGCCACCGGACCAAGCAGATCACGGTCTATCGCCAGGGCGACATCAACTATCTCGTCAATGAGGAGCCGGGCAGCCACGGCTTCAACTTCGTCGCCGCGCACGGTCCCTGCGCCCCGTCGATGGCGTTCCGCGTGGTCGACGCCAAGCATGCCTATGAGCGCGCGATCGCGCTCGGCGCGGAGCCGGCGGAAGTCTCGCCCGCAGCGAAGACGCTCGATGTGCCCGCGATCAAGGGCATCGGCGGCAGCCTGCTTTATTTCGTCGACCGCTACGGCGCCAAGGGTTCGGCCTATGATGCCGAGTTCGAGTGGCTCGGCGCGGCCAACCCGCGCCCCGCAGGCTCGGGGCTTTATTACATCGATCACCTCACCCATAACGTCCATCGCGGCCGGATGGATGTCTGGACCGGCTTCTATGCAAAACTGTTCAACTTCCGTCAGATCCGTTTCTTCGACATCGAGGGCCGCGCATCCGGCCTGTTCTCCCGTGCGCTGACCAGTCCGGACGGCAAGATCCGGATTCCGATCAACGAGGACGCCGGCGATTCCGGTCAGATCGAGGAATATCTCAACGTCTACCGCGGCGAGGGCATCCAGCACATCGCCTGCGGCGCGCACGATATCCACGCGACGGTCGAGAGGTTGCGCGCCGACGGCCTGCCGTTCATGCCGTCGCCGCCCGATACCTATTTCGAGCGGATCGACGCCCGCCTGCCCAAGCATGGCGAGGACGTCGCCCGGCTCAGGACCAACGGCATCCTGATCGACGGCGAGGGCGTGGTCGACGGCGGCCAGACCAAGGTGTTGCTGCAGATCTTCTCGGCCAACGCGATCGGGCCGATCTTCTTCGAGTTCATCCAGCGCAAGGGCGACGATGGCTTCGGCGAAGGCAACTTCAAGGCGCTGTTCGAATCGATCGAGGAAGACCAGATCCGCCGCGGCGTGCTGAAGGTCGATCACGCGGCATGAGCACGCCGTAATGCCACGCTAGCGCTCTGGTGTCGTCCCTGCGAAAGCACTAGGGCATTTACACATCTCTTCGAGGCTAGAAAACCGACTCATCATCAAGGGGTTAGCTACTAGGCGAGAGCCGAAATCGGCGGGCGCAACCCTAGTGCAGATGAGTAAGTTCTCTGCGGTTTTCGGCCAACTCTTTGAGAAGACTCCGGAAAGACTGCGGAGGATATGTATATACGCTAGTGCTTTCGCAGGGACCCATACCGCGGAATCTATCGCGTGTGCCGGGTAGTAGTCCCGCGGAAAAAGCCGCGCGCCACAACCGCGTGTCGTGGTTATGGGTCCCGGCTCGCGCTTCGCTTGGCCGGGACGACAACGAGATTTACTTCGCTGCTTTCCAAGCCGCCGTCACATCCCCGATATTCGCCAGCTCCGGCTCGCGGATTGCGGACGGTGTCCGCGAGAAACGCGGCGCGGGGGCGGGCTGGGTGACGCCGTGGCGGTCGACGAACACCTGGCGTGCCGCCATATGCGGATGCTTCGGCGCTTCCTCCATGGTCAGGATCGGCGCGAAGCAGATGTCGGTGCCTTCCATGATCTGACACCAGTCCGCGCGCGATTTGCTCTTGAACACCCGGGTCAGCTTCTCCTTCAGCGCCGGCCAGGCCTTGCGGTCCATCTGCGCGTCGAAGTCGGCGTCGGTCAGGTCGGCATGCTTGCGCAGCAGCGCGTAGAACTGCGGCTCGATCGAGCCGATCGAGATGAAGTTGCCGCAGGAGCATTCATAGACGCCGTAGAAATGCGCGCCGCCATCCAGGAAATTCTGGTCTCGACCGCCGCTCCAGCGGCCCTGCGCGGCCATGTCGTAGAACATCGACATCAGCGAGGCCGCGCCGTCGCACATCGCGGTATCGACCACCTGGCCCTTGCCGGACTTCTGCGCTTCCAGCAGCGCGGCGAGCACGCCGACCACGAGGTAGAGCGCGCCGCCGCCGAAATCGCCGACCAGGTTGAGCGGCGGCACCGGCTTCTCCTTGGTGCCGATCGCAGCCAGCGCGCCCGTGATCGAGATGTAGTTGATGTCATGGCCGGCGGCATTGGCCAGCGGGCCTTCCTGGCCCCAGCCGGTCATGCGGCCATAGACCAGTCTTGAATTGCGCGCGAGCACGACATCGGGGCCGAGGCCGAGGCGCTCCATCACGCCGGGACGAAAGCCCTCGATCAGCGCGTCGGCGTGGCCGAGCAGGTCGAGCACTTCAGCAATCGCCGCCTTGTTCTTGAGGTCGAGCTCGATGACCTTGCGGCTGCGGGTTGCGACCGCCTTCAGATTCTTGCCGGCGCCGACCCGATCGAGCGTGATGACCTCGGCGCCCATGTCGGCGAGCAGCATGCAGGCGAACGGGCCGGGACCGATGCCGGCGAATTCGACGATGCGGAAGCCGGCGAGCGGGCCCGAGGTGCGGGCGGCGGTCTGGGAGGCAGGTTTATCGAGCACGTTGTTCTTCCGTTGGTTGCGGGGCGCTAGGCGGCTGAGATGTCACGGCTGGCTTGGTGCCGAACTTCATGCGTTCTCCCAGCCGTCCGTGGGACGGTATTCTTAATTAGCTGATTAGCTAAATTGTCTCGCCTAAAGCCGGATGTGGCAAGCACCTTTTGTCCTGTGCCGCCGGTAAAAACGCGAACGGCGCGCATCACTGCGCGCCGTTGCAGAGTTGTGTTTAGGCGCTAAAGCGCGATGAGGTTCGTCATCACGCTTTAGCCCTTTGTTTGAGCATGATCTCCGCGCAAACGCTTCGCGTTTGTCGCGAGGAAAACCGCTTCGCACTTTTCCGGATCATGCTTGATCAACCGGCCGCGGTCACCGCCCGCTGTCCCATCACCTTCACGAGGTTGGCGCGGTAATCCGCCGAGCCGTGGATGTCGGCGAGCAGGCCGCTCGCCGGGATCGTCACGCTGTCGAGCGCCGAGGCCGCCCAGTTCGCCTTCAGCGCCTGCTCGATCGGCGCGACCCGCATGACGCCGCTTTGCGACGCACCGGTCGCGGCGACGCGGACGTCATCCGACTTGGTCTTGGCGACGAACACGCCGGTTAGCGCGAAGCGCGAGGCCGGGTTCGGAAACTTCGCGTAGCCCGCCTTGGCCGGGACCGGGAACGACACCGCGGTGATGATCTCGCCATCCTCGAGCGCCGTCGTGAACAGGCCCTTGAAGAAATCATCCGCCGCGATCGACCGCTTGTTGGTCTTGACCGTCGCGCCGAGCGCCAGCACCGCCGCCGGATAATCCGCCGCCGGGTCATTGTTGGCGAGCGAGCCGCCGATCGTGCCGCGATAGCGCACGGCGGGATCGCCGATCAGCGACGCCAGATTGGCGAGCGCCGGGATCGCCTTCTGCACCGCATCGCTTTGCGCCACATCGTAATGCGGAGTCGCGGCCTTGATGGTGACGGTGTCGCCCGACACCTCGATGCCGATCATCTCCTGCACCTTGGACAGGTCGATCACGTCGGAAGGCGCGGCAAGACGCTGCTTCATCACCGGAAGCAGGGTCTGTCCGCCGGCGAGGAATTTTGATTCCGCGCCTTTGGCGAAGGTTGCGGCGGCGTCAGCGACCGAGGAAGCGCGGTGATAATTTGTCTCGTACATGGCTCTTCCTCCCTCAACCGTGAATGGCGTGCCAGACGCGATCGGGCGTCGCCGGCATTTCCAGCTTGTTGTTGCCGATCGCGTCCGTGATAGCGTTGATCACGGCAGCCGAGGCGCCGATCGCGCCGGCTTCGCCGCAGCCCTTGACGCCGAGCGGGTTGCCCGGACACAGCGTCGTGGTGTGGGAGAGCTGGAACGAGGGCAGGTCGTCGGCCCGCGGCATGGTGTAGTCCATGAAGGACGCGGTCATGAGCTGACCGGTGCCGTCATAGACCACACCTTCGAGCAGTGCCTGGCCGATGCCCTGCGCAAGGCCGCCATGGACCTGGCCCTCGACGATCATCGGGTTGATCAGCCGGCCGAAATCGTCGGCTGCGACGAAGTTGACGAAGGAGGTCTTGCCGGTGCCCGGATCGACCTCGAGCTCGCAGATATAGGCGCCGGCCGGGAAGGTGAAGTTGGTCGGGTCGTAGAACGCCGTCTCCTTCAGGCCAGGCTCCATGCCATCAGGCAAATTATGCGCGGTGTAGGCGGCGAGCGCGACCATCGGCAGCGCGATCGACTTGTCGGTGCCGGTGACCTTGAACTCGCCGTTCTCGATCACGATGTCGCTCTCGGACGCCTCGAGCGCATGCGCCGCGATCTTCTTGGCCTTGGCCTCGACCTTCTCCATCGCCTTCACGATCGCCGTACCGCCGACCGCGAGCGAGCGCGAGCCGTAGGTGCCCATGCCGAACTGCACCTTGTCGGTGTCGCCATGGACGATCGAGACCTGGCTGATCGGCACGCCGAGCCGCTCCGCGATGATCTGGCAGAACGTCGTTTCGTGGCCCTGGCCGTGGCTGTGCGAACCGGTGAGCACCTCGATGGTGCCGACCGGGTTGACGCGGATCTCAGCCGACTCCCACAGGCCGACGCCGGCGCCGAGACTGCCGACCGCCTTCGACGGCGCGATGCCGCAGGCCTCGATGTAGCAGGAGATGCCGATGCCGCGCAGCTTGCCGTCGGCTTTGGCCTTGGCCTTGCGGGCCGGGAAGCCGGCATAGTCGATCGCCTTCATCGCGGCATCGATCGAAGCGTGGAAGTCACCAATATCATACGCCATGATCACAGGCGTCTGATACGGGAACTGGGTGATGAAGTTCTTCTTGCGCAGCTCGGTCGGATCGACCTTCAACTGCCGCGCCGCCGTCTCCATCATGCGCTCGATCAGATAGCTGGCCTCGGGGCGGCCGGCGCCGCGGTAGGCGTCGACCGGCGTGGTGTTGGTGTAGACGCCGATCACCTCGGCATAGATCGCCGGAATCACGTACTGGCCCGACAGCAGCGTCGCGTAGAGATAGGTCGGGACGGCCGAGGAGAACAGCGACATATAGGCGCCGAAATTGGCGTGGGTCTTCACCCGCAGGCCAAGGATCTTGTTGTCCTTGTCGAACGCCAACTCCGCCTTCGAGACATGGTCGCGGCCATGCGCGTCGGTGAGGAAGGCTTCCGAACGGTCGCCGGTCCACTTCACCGGGCGGCCCACCTTCTTCGAGGCCCACAGCGCCACCATCTCTTCGGGATAGATGTAGATCTTGGAGCCGAAGCCGCCGCCGACGTCGGGCGCGATCACGCGCAGCTTGTGCTCGGGCGCGATGTTGTAGAACGCCGACAGCACGAGGCGGGCGACGTGCGGATTCTGCGACGTCGTGTAGAGCGTGTAGTGCTCTTCGGCCTGGTCGTAATGCGCGATCGCCGCGCGCGGCTCCATCGCGTTCGGCACCAGGCGGTTATTGGTGAGGTCGAGCGTCACCACATTGGCCGCCTTGCCGAAGGCATCCTTGACCGCGGCTTCGTCGCCGAGATGCCAGTCATATACGATGTTGCCGGGAGCTTCGGGATGAAGCTGCGCGGCGCCCGGCTTGATCGCGGCCTTGATGTCAGGCACCGCGGGAAGTTCTTCGTAATCGACGACGACCGCTTCGGCGGCGTCCCTGGCCTGGTTCTTGGTCTCGGCGATCACGACCGCGACCGCCTGCCCGACAAAGCGCACGGTCTCCGGCGCCATAGCCGGCCACGCGCCCATTTTCATCGGTGAGCCGTCCTTCGAGGTGATGGCCCAGCCGCAGATCAAATTGCCGACCTTGTCGTCGACGATCTGCTGTCCGGTCAGCACCGCGATCACGCCGGGCATCTTCATGGCCTCGGCGGAATCGATGCCCTTGACCTTGGCATGGGCATGCGGGCTGCGGATGAAGTGAGCGTAGCTCATGCCGACCATTTTGACGTCGTCGACGTAACGTCCTTGTCCGGTGATGAACCGGCGATCTTCCTTGCGCACGACACGTGCGCCAATTCCTTCAACACCCATTGTCTAGTCCTCCCGACCGGAGATTCGATTTGCCGCCGTTTCCATCGAGACCGGCGGTGGTGAGCTTGATCGTGTGCGGTGCGTGGCGCGCTATTCGGCGGCCTGCGCAACCTTCATGCGGCCGGCTGCGTCGAGCACCGCCTTGACGATGTTGTGGTAGCCGGTGCAGCGGCAGATATTGCCCTCGAGCTCGTGGCGAACCGTTTCCTCATCGAGCTTGCTACCATGGCGGTGCACGATGTCGACAGCGGACATGATCATGCCGGGGGTGCAATAGCCGCACTGCAGGCCGTGATTGTCGCGGAACGCCGCCTGCATCGGGTGCAGCTCGTCGCCCTTGGCGAGGCCTTCGATCGTGGTGACGTTGCAGCCCGCGGCCTGGCCGGCCAGCATGGTGCAGGATTTGACCGCCCGTCCATCGACATGGACGACGCAGGCGCCGCACTGGCTGGTATCGCAGCCGACATGGGTGCCGGTGAGATTCAGGTTTTCGCGCAAGAGGTGCACGAGGAGGGTTCGGTCCTCAACGTCGACCGAGACCGCCTTGCCGTTTACCGTCAGTTTGACTGTAGACACGCGTTTCTCCCAATAGCTTCGTTATGGGCCCAGTAGACCACGCTTCATGTGGGTCGTAACCGCGATCAAAGTCGTAGTCGCGGCCCTGTCATGAAGGCGCCGGGCAGTGCCTGCGATCCTAGCAGGCGGCCGTTCAATGGGCAATTTGCAAGCAGCCGGCGGCGTGCTCCGGCGCGACGAAATTGCCCGGCAGCGCAAGCGGTTTTCGGCAAACTGACGGTGCTCGCCGCACGCCAAAATCGTCGCCGCGATCGCTACTACCTTCCGCCTATAACGACGCAAAAGCGTTGCTGTCATTTTCATCGCCGACGCAGCGACGGAAGATCGCTGGTTCACGAAATTGGGTCGAGAGACGCGCGCGCGATGCACCCATCGCGGCAACGAAACCATATTGGAGGAAGCCAATGAAGCTGAGGATCGGGATTTTCTTTGCCGGCGTGTCGCTGGTCGCCATGGTGCTGGCAGGCATTGGTGCGTCGAAAGCCAATGATTCCGTCGTGAAGGCGGCGTCCGATCCCAACGGATGGGCAATCGCCGGCCACGATTACGGCAATACGCGCTTCAGCCCGTTGAAGCAGATCAACTCCGAGAATGCCGGCAAGCTGCAGCTGGTCTATTCGCTGTCGCTGGCTTCGCTCCGCTCCAACGAGTCGTCGCCGGTTGTGATCGGCAAGAACCTGTATGTGTCGACCTCGTGGGGCCCGAAATACGTCTATGCGATCGATGCCGCGACCGGCGCCCGCAAATGGACCTGGCAGCCCGACATTCCGGATGACGTGCTCCAATACGCCTGCTGCGACGTCAACAATCGCGGCGTGTCCTATGCCGACGGCAAGATCTTCGTCGGCCGACTCGACGGCAAGCTGACCGCGCTCGACGCCGAGACCGGCAAGGAGCTCTGGACCTCGACGGTCGTCGACTACAAGCAGGGCTCGGTCATCACCTCGCCGCCGCTCGTCGTCCGCGACAAGGTCATCACCGGTTTCGGCGGCGGCGAATACGGCGTCCGCGGCGCGTTGCAGGCGTTCTCGCTCAAGGACGGCAAGCTGCTCTGGCAGACCTACACGGTGCCGGCGCCGGGCGAACCCGGCAGCGACACCTGGAAGGGCGACACCGGGCTGCACGGCGGCGGCGCCGCCTGGCTGGTCGGCTCCTACGATGCCAAGTCCGACACGGTCTACTGGGGTACCAGCAATCCGGGGCCGTGGAATACCGCGGTGCGCTCCACCGGCGACGGCAATTTCGGCAAGCTGACCAACCTCTACACGGCCTCGACGCTGGCGATCGATCCCAACACCGGCAAGATCAAGTGGCACATCCAGGGCACGCCGGCCGATGCCTGGGACTATGACGGCGTCAACGAGCTGCTGCTCGCCGACCTCAAGATCAAGGGCACCGAGACGCCCGTGCTGATGAAGGCGGACCGCAACGGCTTCTTCTTCGTGGCCAACCGCGAGACCGGCAAGGTGATCTCCGCGGAGAAATACGTCTTCGCCAACTGGGCCAAGAAGTGGGACGTCAACACGATGCGGGCGGAAGAGGATCCGGACAAGCGTCCGGGCCCGGGCTATCCCGCCAAGGATATCTGCCCGAACCTGATCGGCGGCAAGAACTGGCAGCCGATGTCGTTCAACCCGCAGACCGGCCTCGTCTACATCCCGAGCAACAATGTCTGCATGGACTGGTCGGTCTCTGACGTGAACTACAAGCGCGGCGTGTTCTATCTCGGCGCCGAATTCCCGACCAAGCCGGGCCCCGGCGGCTTCCTCGGCGAGCTCGTGGCCTGGGATCCGATCGCCAACAAGAAGGTGTGGAGCATCAAGGAAGACCTGCCCTTCAACGGCGGCACGCTGACGACCGGCGGCAATTTGGTGTTCTCCGGCAACCTGCATGGCGACTTCCGCGCCATCGATGCCAAGAACGGCAAGGTGCTGTGGAGCAAGAACCTCGGCAGCGGCATTGGTGCAGGTCCAGTGACCTATTCGGTCGACGGCAAGCAGTATGTCGCGATCGTGGTCGGACGCACCGCGGCGCTGCCGGCCTTCCTCGGTGACATCGGCAAGAAGATGGTCGCCGCGGCGCCCGAAGGCGGCTCGCTGTTCGTGTTCGCCCTGCAGTAAACGATCGTCTAGGAGGCAGCATTGTCCGTGTCTTGCATCGCCCGAAACGAACTGCGCACCCCCTCGCGCAACACGCGGTTGGAACATGCAATCCGGACCGTGCTGCTCTCCGCCCTGCTCATGGTGCCGGCCCTGGCGGCCGGCGCCGACGAGACAAAGCCGCCGCTGCGGCTCTGCGCCGATCCGACCAACCTGCCTTTCTCGAGCGACGACCCGGGCAAGCCCGGCCTCTATCTCGAGATCGGCCAGGCGGTGGCGCAGAAGCTCGGCCGCACGGTGAGCACCAACTGGTACAAGTCCTATTTCGGCAAGCGCACGGTGCGGGAGACGCTGCTCAGCAAGCAGTGCGACGCCATGGTCGGCCTGCCTTTGATCGACGATTTCATGGGCCCGGCGGTGATCTTCTCGAAGCCGATCGCCCATGAGGGCTATGCGCTGGTCGGCAGCAAGGACCGCAAGCTTGCCGGCGTCGACGACCTCAGGGGATTGCGGGTTGCGGTGCAGTATCAATCGACGCCGCAGAACCTGCTCGCGCTGCGCGACGACGTCCAGAAGGTGACCGTGCTCAGCCCGGAGGAGGGCATGGCGGCGCTCGAACAGGGCAAGGCCGACATCGCCTTCATCTGGGCGCCGGTGGCGGGCTGGCTCAACAAGACCAGCTTCGGCGACAAATATCAGATCGTGTCGACCGAGGGCGACGGCCTGCTCTGGGCGACCGCGATCGGTTTCGCCAAGGCGTCCGGCGCGCTGCGCGATGAAGTCGACGGCGTGCTGCCGGCGCTGCAGGGGGAGATCGCCGCCCTGTTTGCCAAATATGGCGTGCCGAACGGCGCGCCGGTGAAGTTCGGCGAGGCCGACCGCGCGACGACGTCGTCCGTCGGCGCCAGCGAGCCCGTCACGGTCGGGCAGGCCGCGGCCGAGAAACCGGTTCAGACCGCCGCGACCGCCGGCGACGCCAAGGGGGATGCCACCGCCGGGCGAGAGGTCTTTAACGGAACCTGCGCGCATTGCCACGGCCCGGACGCGGTGCAGGCCGAGCGAAAGATCGATCTCAGGCTGCTCAAGAAGCGCTATGCTGACGACATGGAATCGACATTCTGGAAGACGGTCCATGACGGGCGGCCGGCCAAGGGCATGCCGGCCTGGAAGGACGTCTTCAACGACGACGAGCTCAGAAACGTATATGTCTATCTGCAGAGCGTGCAGGATACCGGCGGACCGAACTAGAAGCTGCGGTTCGCAAGAGGAGCGTTTTCGAGCGAAGTGGATACCGGTTCGCGTGAAGAAAACGCGTCAGAACATGAATCGAGAGCCCCGTTCCGATCCAATCGGAACGGAGGCTTGAGCAGTGCGAGGGTCCTCATGATGGGGTTCCTGATCATCGACGATCACCCCCTGTTCGGGGAGGCGCTTGGCAACGCCATCCGCATCTCGCATCCCGATGCCCGGATCTATGAGGCCACCTCGATCAAGGGGGCCCTTGGCATCCTCGCCAGCGAGCCGAATATCGACCTGGCGCTGCTCGATCTGCTGCTGCCCGACGTGGTCGGCTTCTCCGGCTTCCAGAAGATCAGGGATCGCTATCCGCGGCTGCCGATCGCCATCGTCTCGAGCGAGGAGGACAAGCACACCATCCGCGAGGCGCTCGAGATGGGTGCGGTCGGCTATCTGCCGAAGTCGACCTCGCTCGGCGAGCTCTCGCAGGCGATCGCGCGTGTGCTGAGCGGGTCGGTCTCCGCGCCGCGGGATTTCGTCGCGGTCGGTGCGCTGGAACAGTCCGAGACGGCGCGGACGCTGCGCGAACGCATTCAGAAGCTGACGCCGCAGCAGATCCGCGTGCTCCATCTGATCATCCGCGGCCTGCAGAACCGCGAGATCGCCGCCGAGCTCAAGCTCGCGGAATCCACCGTGAAGGCGCATGTCACCGAGATCCTGCGCAAGCTGAAGCTGTTCAGCCGCAACAAGGCGATCATCGAGCTCGGCAAGATTCCGCTTCCGGTCCCGGAGGCCTGTTCGGGCGCAAAGGCGGAGAAGGCGCCCTAGTGTGCTGAATGCGAAGTTCGTGCGATTTCGCGGCAGCCACTTTCACGAACTTCGCATTCATAAAGCACACTAGAATCATAAGTTTGCTAGTGTCCTTATCGAATCCGAAGTTCGCTCCGAAGGTGCGGCAAATGATGCGAACTTCGGATTCGGGACACTAGCCGTGCTGCACTGCGAGGCGGGCGCATTGGAAATCCTGCCTATAGGCTGCCATCCGGCTTTGAGATAACGTCGTGCGCACAATGGCTGTTATGAGCATCCGAGGGAGGACGGCGCAGCATTGACCACGACCGCGCCCCTGGCGGACGAGCCGCCGCTTGGCAAGGCGGGTACGCCTCGACTGCTGATCGTCGAGGATCACCCGCTGTTCCGTGCCGCCCTGATCGGCGTGATCGGGGCCGAGTTTCCCGATGCCGAGGTGCTGCAGGCGACGTCGATCGACGGTGCGCTGGATGTGATCGCGGCGCGCGACGGCCTCGATCTGATCCTGCTCGATCTGTCGATGCCCGGCACCACGGGCCTGCTCGGCGCCTACCGGGTGCGTGCCGCCGCGCCGCGCAGCGCGCTGGTGATCGTGTCGGCGCATGACGATTCCCGGATCGTCGGCGGCGCGATCTCGCTCGGGATTTCCGGCTACATCCCGAAGTCGACGCCGAAGCTCGAGCTGGCGCGGCTGTTGCGCGGCATTCTCGAAGGCGCGGTGTGCCTGCCGCCGCGCTTTCGCGATACCGCCGCCGCGCGGAAGGCCCAGGCCGAGACGCGCGAGCTGGTGCAGCAGCTCGGCCAGTTCACCGCGCAGCAGCTTCGCGTGCTCGACATGATCTGCCGCGGCCTGCAGAACAAGCACATCGCCTATGAGCTCGATATCTCGGTCACCACCGTGAAGGTGCATGTCTCGGAGATCCTGCGCAAGCTCGGCGTGCGCAGCCGCACCGAGGCCATCATCGCGCTGTCGAAGCTGGACTTCGGCAAGCACGACCACGCGCCGGTGACGGCCTCGCCATCGTCGCATGGCGCCTAGAGCCTTTCCCGTTTCGATGGAATCGCAACGGGAAAGCTCCAGGTTTTTGTCTTGACGCGTTTTCTTCACGGGAACCGGTATCCACTTCGCTCGAAAACGCTCTGCTCATAACCGCGCACCCGCCTGCTCCGCCGCCAGCAGGAACGACAGCAGCGAGCGCATCTCGGCGGGCTTGATCGGCTTCTTCAACAGCTCATGGCCGAAGGCCGATACGTCGGAGGCGGCCTTGGCCGAGTAGTCGGCGGTCACGATGATCGCCGGCACCTTGGCGTTGATCGCGCCGCGGATGACATCGACGGCCTGAATTCCGGTCTCGCCATTGTCGAGATGCAGATCGGCGATGATGGCGTCGGGAATGCCGTCGAGCGCGTGGATGCGCTCGAGCGCCTCGGTCTTGGAGATCGTCACCGCGACGTCGCAGCCCCATTTCTCCAGCAAATGGGCGAGCCCCTCGGCGCTCGAGAGGTCGTTCTCGATCAGCAGGATCTTGGCGCCCTCCATGCCGCCATAGCGATAGTCGACGCTGGCCTGTTCGCGCACCGGGATCGCAACCGGATCCAGCGTGCGAGGCACGGTGACCGAGAACACCGAGCCCTTGCCGGCGCGCGAGCTCAGCCTGATGTCATGGCCGAGCAGGTCGGCAAACCGGCGCACGATCGAGAGACCAAGCCCGATGCCGGCCTTGTCGCCGGCGCTGGTTTCGCCGCGCTGAAACTCGACGAAGATGGCTTCGCGCTGCGCTTCCGGAATGCCCGGCCCGGTGTCGTGCACCTCGATGCAGATGTCATCGCCCCTGGCACGGCATCCCATCAGCACGCTGCCGCGCTGGGTGTAGCGCAGCGCATTGGCGACGAGGTTTTGCAGAATCCGTCGCAGCATCAGCGGATCGGAGCGAACGACCGCGGACGACGGCATGATCCGGAAACCGAGATTGCGCTTGGCGGCGGTCGCGACAAATTCCTGCTCCAGCGGCTCGAACAGCGAGGCGATCGCGACCGGTCCGAATTCGGGCCTGAGCACGCCCGCATCGAGCTTGGAGATGTCGAGCAGCGTCCGCAGCATGTCCTCGAGCGTCGCCAGCGAACGGTCGATCTGATCGGTCAGCGCGACGCTCTTCGACTCGGTTGCCATCTCGGTCAGCGCGGACAGCGTCAGCCGCGCCGCATTCAGCGGCTGCAACAGATCGTGGGTGACCGAGACCAGCACGGATGATTTCAGCGAGCTCGCCGCTTCGGCCTGCTGCTTGGCCTGCAGCAGGCGACCATTGGTTTTCTCCAGCGATTGCAGCGCCTGCTTGAGCTGCTGGGTGCGGTCGCGCACCTGCTGATCCAGCGCGATCGCGGTCTCGAACAGCGAGAAGGCGTTGAGCTGCTGATCGGTCGAGCGCTCGACGCGCGACATCAGCGCCGCGTTGATCTTGCGCAGCTTCTCGGCCTCGCGTTCGAGCGCCGCAATTCGCGTGGTCTTGGTATCCGTCATTGCGGCGCGAGTGCCCGCTTGCCGATGGCGATGCCGGTCAGCGTCTGGTTGACATGCATGGAGCGATACTGCTCGCCATAGGTCTGAAAGCCAATCACTTTGTTGCGGCGATAGAGCTCCGACATCTCCCGCGACAGCTGGCGCTGCTCGACGTCGAGCCGGCGCAGCACGCATTCGAAGCCGATGAACATCGAGACCTCGCCGAGATCCTCGGTCAGCTCCTTGAGCAGGCGGCTCGTCACGTCGATCGGGTCGCGCTCGCGCGCCACCGTCAGCACCATGCCCTCGTCGATGGCGCAGAAGAATTGCAGCGATCCGTCCGGGTTGGTGCGCTGAATCGACCGCGCGTAATAGGCGCCGCCGACGCGAACCAGCACGGGATGCGCGGCGAACGAGAACAATTCGAGCTTGCTGTCGCTGAGGCCGACGGCGCGGGAATATTCCAGCGCGGCCGGCTCGGCATTCAATTCCTTGACGATGCGATGCTCGATGTCGGCCTCGGTCACCACCATCTTGGTCGAGGTCGGTTCGAAGTGGTCGCACTTGAACAGGCGGAACGGCAGCCGGGTCCGGATCAGGATCAGGACGGCGGCATCGGTAAAGGCCTCGCCGCCATGGAAGACCCACGATTTCTCGAAGCGCAGGCCGTCGCCGGCGGAGCCGCCGACCACCGGGATGTCGCCGAGCGACGCATAGATCGCCGACATGATGGTCTCCTCACGCTGGCACATGCCGTCGATGAAGAGCAGCCCGAAGGAATCATGGGTGTGATCGCAGTGCTCGGTGCGTTGCGCGAATTCGTTCTGCAATTCGGTGCAGATTGAGCGGCCGTGATCGACCCGAAATGTCGAAAGGTCGAACAGCGGCCGGGCCGCGATGACGAAATCGGCCGCGTTGAAGCCCATCGCGACGACGCTGTCCTCGTCCCAACCGCCGGGCGACAATTCGCCGGCCGTGGTGCAGCCGAAGATCGGTACGTCGGGCATGCGGCTGGACAGTTCGGCAATGAATGTCTCTGGCTCGTAGACCGGCGACACGAACACCACGAGCATCGCGAGATCAGCCGCCGTCAATTGGCGCGCGATCTCGTCGGCTGCTTCCCGCGGCCCGTCGGTCTTTGCCTGCACCACGACAATACTGTCGGCGGTGCCACCGTTCTGCTTCGCCAAAGGCGCTCTCCCTGACCAGAATCTTTTGCTTTTCTTGGCGCGGGCGGTTGAACCCGCGCGGGTCGTGAGGGCATCCGGACAATGGCGCGATGGCTCGCGTTCCGGCTTGCCCGTGTCTTTCAGGTCGTGAGGGGAAATGCCATTGGCCGGGCTATTGCGCCGGCAGCTACGCTCGCCGCAAGCGCCAATGGCGCCGGTCGACGCGATGACATGGGACACCTCCCGATGTGTGTTCTCCTGGCCCGGGCAGGGACAGGTTTGATCGGTTCTAAACTATCGGGCCGGACCCCCGCGTCAATCATCTTACCCACCCGCCTAGCCCGACCAAGGTAGTATCGCGCCGGGCCAAGCGGCCGCTGCCCATTTACCGGGCCTTATCGATTCTGCCTTAGTTTTGCGCTCCGGGGTCTGGGGCGGGTTGCTGCCGGACCCCGCGTGGTTTTCAGAATGAAGACGGGGGTTGGAATGCCGGGGCTGAAGCGATCGTTGTCGATCAGGATCCCAACCCTCAGATTTCGCGCCAAGATCATGCTCGGCTTTGCCGTCACGCTGGCGCTTTCGGCAGCCACCATGGGCTTTGCCTATATGGGCTTCGAGCGGGTCTCCGCCGGCGTCGGCTCCTATCGCCAGAGCGTCGCGGAAGCCGATCTGGCCCGCAACATCGATCGCGAATTGATCTCCTACCGTTCGCTGGCGCGCTACTTCGTTGCGACCGGCAAGGAGGACGACGCCAAGGCCGCGCTCGCCGCCGAGGGCAGCCTGAAGGATGCCATCATGGCGTCGATGAAGGGCACCACCAACCCGGCCCGGCTCGAGCAGATCACCAAGCTGGAGCGCGAATTCCGCGCCTTCACCAAGATCTTCGCCGAGATCGTCCGCATCAAGAACGACAGCGCACAGACCGCGCAGAACAAGCTGACCCGCAGCGCGACCTCGATGCGCTACAAGCTCGACGATCTCCCGAGCAACGCCGATGATTCCGAGCTGCAGTCGATCCAGTTCGGCGCCAAGAAGGTGGCCGACCAGCTCCAGTCGATCACCGGGGCCGTCAATACCTTCGTCGTCAACGGCGACAAGACGGTCGCTTCCAGCGCGCTCGCCCGGCTGAAATTCGCCGACAATCTGGTGAAGGCGATCACCTCGAATAACGAGCGGATCACCCAGAGCGTGAAGGACATCACCGCGCTGCTCGAAGAGTACCGCGAGGCGCTCGCCAAGCTGATCGCGAACGCGAAGTCGATCGACGAACTGACCGTCGAGATGACGGAGTCCGCGGCCGCCATCAGCCAGGGCGCGGCGGCGATGAAGTCCGATCTGCTCGCCGACCAGAAGCGGCTTGAAAACGAATCGCACACCATGATCGGCGAGACCGAGCAGCTGATCCTGATGCTCGCCGCCGGCAGCTTCGTGCTCGGGCTGGTCTGGGCGTTCCTGCTGGGCAAGGGTATTTCGCGACCGATCGCGGCGATGTGTGCGGCGATGCGCGAGCTCGCGGCGGGCAATTTCGACGTTGTGCTGCCGGGCCTCGGCCGCCGCGACGAACTCGGCGAGATGGCCGGCGCCGTGGAGGAATTCAAGGTCCAGGCGATCGCCAAGGCCGAACGCGATGCCGCGACCCAGGAAGCGCAGAACAAGGCGAGTGCGACCGCGCGGCGCAACGAGCTGATTCGTTTTGCCGACGAATTCGAATCCGCCGTCGGCTCGATCGTCTCCAACGTGTCGGCCTCCGCCGTGCAGCTCGAATCCGCGGCCGGTACGCTGACGCGGACTGCCGAGACCACGCAAAACCTGTCGAGCCAGGTCGCCGGCGCCTCGGAGGAAGCCTCCAGCAACATGCAGTCGGTCGCCTCCGCGACCGAGGAGCTGTCGGCGTCCGTCGACGAGATCGGCCGTCGCGCCAAGGAGTCGAGCCAGATCGCGGATTCCGCCGTGCGTCAGGCCGAGCAGACCGACGCGCGGATCGGCAAGCTCTCGCGCGCCGCGCAGGAGATTGGCGACGTCGTCAAGCTGATCACGGCGATCGCCGAGCAGACCAATCTGCTGGCGCTGAACGCCACCATCGAGGCGGCGCGCGCCGGCGACGCCGGGCGCGGCTTCGCGGTGGTTGCCGCCGAGGTGAAGTCGCTGGCGAGCCAGACCGCCAGGGCCACCGACGAGATCTCCACCCACATCTCGGGCATGCAGGCGGCGACGCAGGAATCGGTCGCCGCGATCAAGGAGATCGGCGGCACCATCGGCCAGATCTCCGGGATCGCGACCAATATCGCAAGCTCGGTCGAGCAGCAGAGCGCGGCGACGCAGGAGATCGCGCGCAGCGTGCAGAACGTTGCGCAGGGTACGCAGGAGGCGGCGTCCAGCGTCACCCAGGTGAATCGCGGCGCCACCGAGACCGGAACTGCCTCCGAGGAGGTGTTGAACTCGGCCCGTTCGCTGTCGGTCGAGAGCTCGCGGCTGCGCGAGGAGCTCGACCGCTTCATGGCGAATATCCGCGCGGCGTAAGGCGCGCGCGGATCTATCCATCGTCGTCCTGGCGAAAGCCAGGACCCATAATCACCACTCACTATTGTTTTAAGTGCAACTCGCCGCGTGCCCTTTTGTTGGGCCGCGGCGTATGGGTCCTGGCTTTCGCCAGGACGACGAATTAATTGCCTGCGCCGGGACGACGCTGTTGGTTGGCGGGATGATGCGACTAGTCCCGCCCGAACTGGTGCTTCAACTCGACCTTGGCGCGCTCCAGCCGCGACCGCTCGATCTTCGGCAGCGTCTTGCCGGCGCGGTTGATATAGAAGGTCAGCATCGAGAGCGCGGAACGATAGGCGCCGCTCTTGCGGCGCGCGCTGTGCTGGGCGGATTGCTTCAGCGATGATGCGATCTTCTTCGCGCTGGTCTGCTTGAACACACCGTGCTTGAGGTCGAGCGCGTCGCTCTCCTTGGTCACCCGCTGCGACCAGCGCTTCGCCGTCCTCTTGCTTGCGCCACGCCTGCGACGCGTCGTGCTCGTGGACCGTGCCGGTGATGTCCTTACCGTCTTGCGCGTTGCTTTCTTGTGTGCGGCCATCGATGCCTCCGTGTCTTTTGAGCCGAGAACAGTTCGCCGCGATCGCGGTTCCTATGCCGCATCGCGGGAACCCTTGCCGGCCTGCGGCGTTGACGTCGCGTGGCGGGCACTCCGTTTGCCGCAATTCCGGGTGAGTGAGCCTTGGAACAGATCGTTCCGGGGTTTTTCTCATTGGTCGATTCTGATGACAGTGCAGCCGACACAATTGAGTTCCGCGACGACGCAAGAGGCCGTGGCTCCGGTCACGCCGGACGATGACCGCATCATCGAGACCTCGATTCCGGTCCGGCTCGACAATCTCAGCTGGAGCCGCTTTCACACCCGCGTCGTGCTGGCGCTTGGCATCACCTGGATCCTCGACGGGCTGGAAGTGACGCTCGCGGGTGCATTGTCGGGTGCGCTGAAGGACAGCCCGACGATGAGCTTCTCCAATGCCGATGTCGGTCTTGCCAGCAGCGCGTATCTCGCCGGCGCCGTGCTCGGCGCGCTGGGCTTCGGCTGGCTTACCGACCGGATCGGGCGCAAGAAGCTGTTCTTCATCACGCTCGCGCTTTATCTGTCGGCGACCGCCGCGACCGCGCTGTCGTGGAATGTCGCGAGCTACGCGCTGTTTCGCTTTCTCACCGGTGCCGGCATCGGCGGTGAGTACACCGCGATCAACTCGACCATCCAGGAACTGGTGCCGGCCCGCTATCGCGGCTGGACCGATCTCGTCATCAATGGCAGCTTCTGGATCGGGGCGGCGATCGGTGCGCTGAGCGCTATCATCCTGCTCGATCCCGCGTTCCTTGCGCCGGACCACGGCTGGCGGATCGCCTATTTCACCGGCGCGGTGCTCGGCCTCGTCGTGCTGTTGATGCGGATGTGGATTCCGGAAAGCCCGCGCTGGCTGATGATCCACGGCTACCCCGACCGGGCCCACAAGATCGTCGCCGATATCGAGACCTCCGTGCTCGGCCACGAACAATCGAGCGCAGACTTCGAGAAGATCAGGCTGCGGATGCGCGATCACACGCCGCTGCGTGAGGTCGCGGTGACGCTGTTCTCCACCTACCGGCAGCGCTCGCTGGTCGGGCTCACGCTGATGGCCGCGCAGGCGTTCTTCTACAATGCGATCTTTTTCACCTTCGCGCTGATCCTGACCGACTTCTTCGGTGTCGCCGCCAGCAATGTCGGCTGGTACATCCTCCCCTTCGCCGCCGGAAACTTCCTCGGGCCGCTGCTGCTCGGCCGCCTGTTCGATACGCTCGGCCGCCGCACCATGATCGCGCTGACCTATGGCATCTCGGGCGTGCTGCTGGCGTTGTCCGGCTATCTGTTCTCGATCGGCGTGCTCAGCGCGCAGACCCAGACCATCGCCTGGATGGTGATCTTCTTCTTTGCCTCGCCGGCCGCGAGCGCCGCCTATCTTACCGTCAGCGAGACGTTTCCGCTGGAGGTCCGCGCGCTCGCGATCGCCGCCTTCTATGCGATCGGCACCGGCATTGGCGGCGTGATTGGACCGGCGCTGTTCGGCGTGCTGATCGACACCGGATCGCGCAACAGCGTCTTCGCCGGCTACCTGCTGGGGTCGGCGCTCATGATGGTCGCCGCAGCGGTCGCATGGCGCTACGCCGTCGCGGCCGAGCGGAAATCGCTCGAATCTGTCGCGCGACCACTGGCATGTGTGGAGTAGACTATGACGAAACATGACGTGGCCGAGATGCCCATGGATGATGACATCGCCCCTGACGCCAGGACGGACAGCGTGCCGACGCCGGCGTCGCTGATTCCGCCGCTCCGCCAGGCCGCGGTGCTGCTCGACATCGACGGCACCCTGCTCGATTTCGCGCCGACGCCGCGCGAGGTCTGGGTGCCGCCCGAACTGTCGACCACGCTGAAGCAGCTGCATGAGCGCACCCACGGCGCGCTGGCGCTGGTCAGCGGCCGCTCCCTCAATGACATCGACCTGATCTTCGCGCCGGAAGTGTTTCCTGCGATCGGCGGCCATGGCGCCGAGATGCGGCTGCAGCCGGACAGCGAGGCGGTTGCCGCACACGCGCCGCCGCTCGACAAGGAATTGAAGCGCCGTCTTGCCGCGATCGCGAAGCTCAGCCCCGGCATTCTGCTCGAGGACAAGGGCTATTCGCTGGCGCTGCACTATCGGCTGGCGCCGCAGGCGGAGAAGGCGATCTATGAAGCGGTGTCGCTGATCCGCGCGGAGTTGCCGAATGCGCCGATCGAGGTGCTGCCGGGCAAGAGCGTCTGCGAGATCAAGCATTCCGGCTTCACCAAGGCGACCGGCGTGCTCGAGCTGATGACGCATGAGCCGTTCAAGGGACGGCGCCCGTTCTTCATCGGTGACGACGTCACCGACGAGACCGTGTTCGCGATCATGCCCGATTTCGACGGTCTAGCGTTCTCCGTCGGCCGTCGCGCAACCGGCGTCGCCGGACATTTCGACGGACCGAGCGATGTGCGCGAATTCCTCGCGCATCTGCTCGACGTTGATAGGGACGTTAGCCTGTCCTAACCGAAACGCATTCATCGCAGCCGAATCGAATACGGTGCTTTTGCGTCGTGGCGTCAACCTCGCGCGTAATTTTCTTTTCGCGAGTTCCCGCGAGTTCCGTGCGTGTTCGCCAGAATTTGGTTTCAATTGGGAGATTCCTTGATCAGGAACCATCTTGATGAATGGTTGTTAATACGCGAGTTGACCAACAGGAGGGGACCTGGTGAACCTCGTCGTCGTATCGAACCGCGTCTCGCGCGGAAAACCCAATGAACCCATGACGGGGGGGCTGGCTGCGGCATTGTTGCCGGTGGTGGAAAAGACAGGGGCAATATGGGTTGGTTCCAGCGGACGCGTCCGCGACGGGAACCTGAAGGAACCTTTCGCAGAGGTCGAAGCGCTCGGGGCGGGCGCGCTGGCGATGCTCGATCTGCCGGCCGCGCACTATGGCGGCTATTACGAAGGCTTTGCCAATTCGGCGCTGTGGCCCGCGATGCATTCGCGCGCCGATCTGATTCGTGCGTCTCGCGAGGACTACGCGAGCTATCGCGAAGTGAACGCGTTCATGGCGCGCGCGTTGCTGCGCTTCCGCAAGCCGGATTCCGTGTTCTGGGTCCAGGATTATCATTTCCTCGCACTCGGCGCCGAGCTGCGCGATCTCGGCGTCACGCAGCCGATCGGCTTCTTCCTGCACACGCCATGGCCGGCGCGCGCGGTGATCGCGGGCGTGCCCAATCATCGCGAGCTGATCGAGGCGATGCTGTCCTATGACCTGATCGGCTTCCAGACCGATGAGGACTGCGAGAACTTCCTGAGCTATGTGCAGCACGATCTCGACTTCGAGGTGCGCGACGGCGTGATCAATTCGTCGTTCGGCCGCACCCGCGCCGCGGTGTTTCCGATCGGCATCGATCCCGGCAAGTTCGCGCAGCAGGCGACCAAGGCGATGACGCATCCCGACGTGACGCGGCTGCGGCGCAGCCTCAATGGCGAGAAGCTCGCGATCGGCGTCGACCGGCTTGACTATTCCAAGGGCCTCGTCAACCGCATCAAGGCGTTCGACAAGATGTGGACGCTGCATCCGAACCTGAAACGTTCGGTGTCGCTGCTGCAGATCGCAACGCCCTCGCGCGGCGCGATCGAAGCCTACGGCAATCTGCAGAGCGAGGTGGCGAAGCTCGTCACCGACGTCAACGGCGTGCATGGCGAGGTCGACTGGACGCCGATCCGCTACCTCAACAAGGGCTTTGGCCAGGGCGTGCTCGCAGGCCTTTACCGCACCGCGCAGGTCGGCGTCGTGACGCCGCTGCAGGACGGCATGAACCTCGTCGCCAAGGAATATGTCGCCGCGCAAAACCCGGCGGACCCCGGCGTGCTGGTGCTGTCGAAATTCGCCGGAGCGGCGAACGAGCTCGACGCCGCGCTGCTGGTCAATCCGCACGATATCGACGGCATGGCGCGCACCCTGGCGACGGCCCTCGCGATGCCGCTGACCGAGCGGCGGATGCGCTGGGAAGCGATGATGGAGAAGCTCAACAGCGGCACCATCCAGCAATGGTTCGCCGATTTCATCGAGGCGCTGCAGGATACGCACAATGCGGGAAACGCGGCGCTGCCGGAGCCACCAACCCTGTGGCCGCGCCGCACGGCGGATTTTGCCGCGCGCTATCACTGAGCGAGCATGACGATGCAGGGTGGGTGCGTTAGTTCGCCCATCCGCGGTTCTGTCGTCCCTGCCTAGTGCGCAATTGGGCACTAGGCAGGGACGACACTGAATGTGTTGCGCGGCTAGTGGTCATAACTTCGCGTTCTCGCGACAGGGCTCGCGAAAGCGGGAATCCGGCATCCGTTCTTCCAGGAACGATGCGGCCCAATAGATTCCTGACCCGCGCCTGCGGCGAGCCTCCGGACGAAGAGGCGGGCTGATCGGATGCATCCATTGATTTGCGCCGGTCCCTGACCGACCGCCGGCCAAAATCGCGCGCGTCCGCGCGCAAGGCCGCAGCGCGCGGCTGCCGTCGCTATCAATTTACCCAATGTTTTCAATCTGTTGTGGAAATTTCGCGCTCCCGGCCTGCGCTCCCTTGCAAAATCCGCCTCAGCCCTTCAAGAGAGGGCCTCCCGGAGAGATGGCCGAGTGGCTTAAGGCGCACGCTTGGAAAGCGTGTGTGCGGGAAACCGTACCGTGGGTTCGAATCCCACTCTCTCCGCCACCCTGCGCACACGCCAAACGACGATTGCGCCCGCTTGGGTTGGCAAGTTGTGCTGAATGCACGCCCATGGCCAAGGCAACAACAGAAGCCGTTTATGAGACCTGGTCGGGGCGGAATGTAAAGAATCGCCGCACCGAAGCCGCCCGTCGTCGGCAGAACGACAACAACGCGGCAAAACGCCATCGCCGATGCCGGCCTAATTTCAAACCGCGACAGAACCGTACGAGACGTCGATCCCTCGCTGCCGCGGCGTGGGGACACGCACAATGGATAATCCGGAAGGAGTAGTGGGCTCCCCCATGGGGAGAAATAGCGCGCGCCGATGAACTGCATGAAACTACGACAAAATCACCGATCGGCGAGGGCGGAGATCCCATGGGACAGACCGCAAAAAGGGAATTGCACCCGTTGCGCATGCTGGCGCTGCTGATTCCGCTGCTCACGACCGTTCCGCTGTCAAACGTGGATGCACAGGCGCAACCTGCTGCACCGCGTCAATTGCGCCGTGAGCCGCCGCCGCAAAAGCCGCAGGTGACGATGAATGCCTGGACGATCGGCCTCGCCGGGGGCCTGCTCGAGGGCGCGCCCATTCGTCTCGCGGCCGAAATCGCCCGCGTCGTAGACGATGGCGACAAGCTGCATGTGTTGCCGGTCGTGACGCGCGGGCCGACGGAGAATGTGAACTCACTGCTGTATTTGCGCGGCATCGATGCCGCCATCATCAATTCCGACGTGCTCGAGGAATACAGGAGCCAGGTGCCGGATATCCAGCAACGGCTGGCTTTCGTGCTGAACCTGTTTCCGTCCGAACTGCATATCTTCGTTCGTCCCGAGATCCAAAGCCTGAGCGATCTCGCCGGCAAGAAGGTGAACTTCAATAATCTGGGTACTGCGGCGGCCTATTCGGGGCCGCTGATCTTCAGCCGCCTTGGCCTCGATGTGGAAAAAACCTTCATCCCCCATCAGGTCGCGCTCGAGCAGATGCGCAAGGGCGAGATGGCCGCGGTCGTCTTCATCACCTCGAAGCCGGTGGATGCTTTCGTGCGCGGCCGCTGGGAGCCGGGGTTCAAGTTCCTGCCTGTTCCCTATGACAGGAGGTTCGAAGACTTTTATCTTCCCGCCTCGCTCGAGGCCACGGAATATCCCAATCTCATCAAGCAGGGCGAGCGCGTCACGACAATCGCAGTGCCGACCGCTCTGGTGGCCTTCAACTTTCCGGCCAAATCGAACCGCTATGAGCGCCTTGCGCGCTTCGTGGAGTATCTGTTCTCGCGGATCGACAAGCTGCAGCAGCCGGGCTTCGACCAAAAGTGGAAGACGATCAATCTCGCCGCGACCGTTCCCGGCCTGACGCGCTTCCCCGCAGCGCAGGCGTGGCTCGATCGCGAGCCGCGCGCCGCCGCAAATACATCGCAATGAGACGCGCGGCGACCTGCGCGGTGGCTGGAGTCTTGCTCGCAAGCGGCATTGCTTCGGCGCAGGCGGCAGGATATCGCCAGATCGCTCAGCTCCGCGATTGCTCCGCCAAGGAACGCTCCGAACGGCCGGAGTGCTCCGAGAAGACACCGCGGGCGTCGGCGCTGCCCCAGGCGAACCTGGGTAACAGCTGGGTCGTCAGCCTGACGACTTCACCGCTCGACTATTCACCGGTCGCCACCGCCACGACGTCATCGCGCGACGGTGCCGGCGAAAGCGGAATGACGCTTTCGATTCGCTGCCATGGCGGGCGGAGCGAACTGATCGTCGCCGGACCCCGTGTGTCCGGTCGCGGCGATGGATATGCGATTTCCTACCGCATCAACGACGGTCCGCCGCAGCAAGTCGCGGCGGCTGTGCCTGCGTCCGGGACCGGCGTTGCGTTCGGCGGCGACGTGATTCGCTTGCTGCAGTCCCTTCCGGACGGCGGAGGTCTCAGTATTCACCTCGCACCCCGTACCGGACCGGCGCTGGATGCGGTGTTTCCGTTGGGCGGCATGGATGTGGTGCGCGCGAAGATCACCGCCGCCTGCAGGTGGCCACAACCGACCGCAAAACCCAACGGCTAGGGATTTGAATAACGTGTCTTTAACAGGAGAGGTATCCATGCGCGTGTTTCAGCAAATTGCGAAGGTAACCATGATCGGAGCCGCAACGGTGCTGCTGTCCGCTTCATACGCTGCGGCGGAGCAAGGCGGCGGACGGTACTGGACACCGACAACAACGAACCCCGCTGCGGACTATCGGCACGTTTCAGAAAAGGTCCAAAGGGTTCATGTCTCGCGCAAGGCGACCACCCACAAGAGGGAACGATCGCCTCTTAACGCCAACGCCCGGCTTCCATCCAACGCCAAGTCGCACAACCTGATCCTGCAGGTGAACACGAACGATCCCGCAGCCATGAATCTCGCGCTCAACAACGCCGTCAACGTTGCGCAATACTACAAGGATCTCGGCGAGAGGGTGAAGATCGAGGTGGTCACCTTCGGACCCGGCCTGCACATGCTGCGCGACGACACCTCGCCGGTGAAAGCCCGTCTCGAGGAAATGGCGCTGAGCACGCCGGAGGTCTCGTTCAAGGCCTGCGGCAATACCCAGGAAAAAATGCACAAGGCCGAGAACAAGGACATCCCGATCGTTCGCCAGGCGGAGGTGGTGAAGTCAGGCGTCGTGCGCGTGA
Organism: Bradyrhizobium sp. USDA 3315; assembly: GCF_054056795.1. NCBI lineage: Bacteria > Pseudomonadati > Pseudomonadota > Alphaproteobacteria > Hyphomicrobiales > Nitrobacteraceae > Bradyrhizobium > Bradyrhizobium sp. USDA 3315. The sequence goes on from NZ_JBSRYP010000001.1 coordinate 2,377,280, forward strand.
TGGAACTGCAGGAGAAGGGCTGGTCCTATGTGAAGCCGTGACCTGTGGCCTAACCCGAAAGGGGTGGGTGGGTCCTCCATGCGGGCTGTAGGCTTCGCGCTGCGGTACGGCGCATAATGCCGTACCTCAACAGATCGTGTCGCCGTGCGACAGGTGATTGCGGATGGGCCCGCTGATCCTCAAGGACAAGGCAGTTACCGGCTGCGACATCGCGGATTCGTCGCGCCGGCTGCTGCCCAAGGCGGGACGGTCCGCGCTGTCGTGGACGACTGCCGCCATGCTCGCAATGGCGTGCGCGCCGGAATCACGGGCCTCTCCGGATCCGGCCCGCCCTTCGACGCAACCGCAGCATTCGCCGGCTGCCGGTAGTCCCGGTTTCATCGAAGCGGCAAGGAGCGGCGCTCCCGAAGCCTTGCCGCCGGGTCGAGGCGGCAATGACAGACCGGTGCAGGTCGCCCAAGCGAGCGTCAACGACCCGGGGCAGGCCTCGAAACGGGAATACAACTGGGCGGAGTCGCTCTCCTGCGAACTGACGAATGCAAGACGTGACATCGAGTTGCTGCAACGTCTCGAGCAAGAGCGCTATCGGGCCGAGTCGCTGGAGCAGAGTCTCGCGGCGGCGCGCCGCGATATCGAGGCCCAGGCCGCGTTGGCGGGCAAGGCGGTCCAAGAGAAGCAGGCCGCGCAGGACGGAGCGGAGTTGCTAAACTCCCTGCAAGAGACGCGTGAGCGGGCGGAGCGCCTGGAGCGGGACCTGGCGGCAGCGCGGCGTGATGTCGAAACCCAGACTGTGCTGGCGACAAAAACAGGTGAGGAAGCGTCTCGGCTGAAAGCAGCGGCGGAAGGCGGTGGGGCGGATCTGCAGCGGGAGCGCGAGCGGTCCGCGCGGCTCGAGCAGGATCTCGAGGCATTGCGCCGCAACGTCGAGACTCAGACGGCGCTGGCGGCAAAGGCAGGCGAGGAGGTTTCCCGGCTGAAGGGGATGCGTGAAAGCGGCGCTACGCAGCTGCAGTCGGCCCTGCTACGGGAGCGCGAGCGGAGCGCGCAGCTGGAGCAGGATTTGGCGGCAGCGCGGCGCGATGTCGAGACCCAGATGGCGTTGGCGACAACGACGAAGGAAGAAGCCCTGCGGCAGAAGCAGGCAGCGGACGTCGAAGCTGCCGAGCTCAGGCAATTGCGCGAGCGAGCCGAGGCGCTGGCACAAGACCTCTCGCTGTCGCGGAGCTCGATCTACGCATACGAAGCCCAAGTCCGCAAATCCGGAGACGAAGCGACGGAGCTCAGGCAGGCGGTTGCAAGCTGCACGGCCTCGGCCGGCAAATTCACACCCGACGAAGGTGAGCGGTTCGCGCGGCTGGAGCGGGATCTTGCGGCTGCCCGCAGCAATGTCGAGACCCAGGCCGTGCTGGCGACCAAAGCAGGCGAGGAGGTTTCCCGACTGAAACAGCAAAGCGAAAGCGGAGCGGCCGAGTCGCAGGGCTCCCTGCAAAAGGAGCGAGAGCGGTCCGCAAGGCTGGAGCAGGATCTCGCGATCGCGCGGCGTGATGTCGAGGCCCAGACCGCGCTGGCGGCAAAGGCGGCCGATGAAGCCCTGCGGCAGAAGCGGACGGTGGAGGCCGAGGCCGCCGAACTGCGGGAATCGCGCGCGAAGGCCGACGCGCTGGCACAGGAGCTTTCCCAGACGCGAAGCACGATCTACGCCTTCGAGGCGCAGGCCCGCAAAGCCGGTGAAGAAGCAGCGGAGCTCAGGCAGGCGGCTGAGAACGGCGCAGCTCACAAAGCCACACCGGACGAACGTGAGCGACTGGTGCGGCTGGAGCAGGATCTTGCGGCTGCCCGCAGCGATGTCGAGACGCAGACCGCACTGGCGGCGAAAGCAAGCGAAGAAACCGCCCGACTGAAGCGGGAAAGGGAAAGCGGTGCGGCGGAGTTGCAGAACTCACTGCAAGCGGCGCGGGCTGACCGGCTGGAGCTGGATCTTGCGGCAGCGCGGCGCGATGTCGCGACCAGGACGGCGCTTGCGACGAAAGCAGACGAGGAAGTGTCCCGGCTGAAGGCGGTGGAGAAGAGCGGTGCGGCCGAGCTGCAAAAGGAGCATGAGCGGTCCGCCAAGCTGGAGCAGGATCTTGCGGCAGCACGACGTGATATCGAGAGCAAGGCCCTGCTCGTGACCGAAGCGGGCAAAGAAACGTCCCGGCTGAAGGCGGCGGAGAAGAGCGGTGCGGCCGACCTGCAAAAGGAGCGTGAGCGGTCCGCCCGGCTGGAGCAGGATCTTGCGGCGGCGCGACGTGATGTCGAGAGCAAGGTCGTGCTGGTGACCGAAGCGGGCAAGGAAACGTCCCGGCTGCAAGCTTTGGGAAAGAGCGCTGCGGCGGACCTGCAAAAGGAGCGTGAGCGGTCCGCGCGGCTGGAGCAAGATCTGGCGGCAGCGCATCGCGACAGCGAGACCCAGACGGCGCGGGCGGCAAAGGCAGGCGAGGAAATCTTGCTGCAGAAGCAGGCGGCGGAAGCCAGCGCTGCCGAATTGAGGCAATTGCGCGCCAGGATCGACGTGCAGCCACAGCACCTCCCTTTGTCGCGGAGTGCAATCCATGCGTATGAGGCCGAGGATCGCAAAGCGCACGGCGCGGCGTTGACGACCGGTGCGACCGCGCGGGACAAGTCCATCGAAGTGGCCACCAATCCAACCGCCGAACAGACGCGAGCGGCGCCTGCTCGCACGGTTGCGCAGCCGGCTCCCGAGCAGGCTGCGGAAGCGGGAGGGCTGGTTGCGCGGGCGAGCTCCTTGTTGCGTCAGGGCGACATAGGCGCGGCGCGGCTTGTACTCGAGCGCGCCGTGGAAATGGGCAGCGCCCAGGCGAGCTTCGCGCTGGCAGAAACCTACGATCCCCTGATTCTTGCGAAGTGGGGGACTTACGGCACGCGCGGCGACGAGCGCAGGGCGCAAGACCTCTATGCCAAGGCCAACGCCGCGGGAGTCCATGAGGCGAAATCGCGTCTGGAAGCGCTACGCCGATAGCGCATCTGCCAATCCACCGGCAATTTCACCGCCATCGTCCTAACGACGGGCACCACCGCGATCAGCTTCGCTCTCACGCGAGTGGCGCCTCGCCCGGCCGCAACGTCCGGCGACCGGCTTCGCTTTACCGTTCGCGCAGGGCCTCCTGCCGGTACCGTGCCAGCGGCGAAAGCAGGTAGCTGATGATCCTGCGCGTGCCGGTCTTGATTTCGACCGTCACCGCCATGCCCGGCCCGAGCTTGACGAGCTTGTCCTCGATTTGCATGTGCGTCCGGTCGAGCGAAACGCGCGCGGCATATTCCAGCTCCTGACCTTTAGGCTCGCTGCTGCTCTGCGCCGCGCCCAATGTCCGGTCATTGGGGTTGCCCTGTTGCTTTTCGCGCGTGATGGCATCCGTCGACACGCTGAGCACATCGCCATGAAGCAGCCCGTATCGGGTGAAGTTGAACGTATCGACCTTGATCTCCGCCTTCTGGCCGGGATGAACGAAGCCGATGTCGCGGTTCGAGAGCATGGCCTCAATCTCGAGCTGGCTCTCGCTCGGGACCACGACGGCCAGCGCCTGAGCGGGCGTCACCACGCCGCCCACCGTATGAACAGCAAGCTGCTGCACGACGCCGTCGACCGGTGCGGTCAAGCTCTGCAGTTTCGTTCGCCGATCCGCCTTGACCACCTCCTGCGCGGCGCTCGCAGCCTTCTGCTCGGCCTTCGCAAGGGCATCATAGGTCGCGCGGCGATACTCCGCGGCGGTCTTGTCCTTGGTCTCCTTCAGCAGCGCGATCGCCGCATCGGCTTCGCGCAGCCGGCTCTGCTGCAGGACGAGGTCCTGCTGCATGGCGACCAGCTCCTGATATTCGGAGAGATAGACGACCTTCGACGCCAATGCCTTCTCGACGAGACCCTTGCGGATGTCGACGCGCTCCTTCAGTACCGGGATCGTCGCCTCCAGCTTGTCGACGCTCGCCGATGTGGTCGCCCGTTCCGCTTCCTTCTGCCCCTGCTGGCGCTCGATTTCAGAAAGCTTTGCGCTCTGCTCGGCGCGCTGGCTGATCAGGAACTGGCGATGCATCTCGATTTCTGCCGCACTTGCGTTTTGCGGCGGCCGGAAGGCCGCGAGCGGGTCTGCGGCCAGCGCGGCGCGCAGCCGCGCGACGTCCAGCTCGGCTGCAAGCAGATCGCTCTTCTGGCGCTCCTGGTCGGCTTCCGTCATTGTCGGGTCCAGCTCGATCAGGACGTCGCCGGCCTTGACGCTCTGGCCGTCGCGGACGCGGATGGCCCGGACCACACCCGTCTCGAACGGCTGGATCAGCTTGGTGCGTCCGCCCGGCACGATCTTGCCGGTCGCGCTGGCGACGATATCGACGCTGCCGAGCGTCGCCCACAACAGCGCGATGCAGAACGCGGCGATGATGCAGGCCCCGATCGCGCGCCCGATCGGCGACGGCGGCGATTCGGCGATCTCGAGCGCCGCCGGCAGAAAGGCGATTTCGTGCTCGCGGCGGCGAGGTTCGCGTCTCGGAAACGCGACGACATTGCGGCTAGCGGACGTCATGGATACCGGCCTGCAGATAATGGAGGTTGGCGTAACGGCCGTTGGTGCGGATCAGCTCGTCATGGCTGCCGTCCTCGACGATGCGGCCATGCTCGAGGGTGATGATCCGGCTTGCATTGCGCACGGTCGAGAGCCGGTGGGCGATGACGAACACGGTCCGTCCGGCGGAAATCCGCCTCATGTTCTGTTGGATCGCGCGTTCGCTTTCGTAGTCCAGCGCGCTGGTCGCCTCGTCCAGGATCAGGATGCGTGGATCGGTGATGAGTGCACGTGCGATTGCGATTCGCTGGCGCTGCCCGCCGGACAGGCTGCTGCCGCGCTCGCCCACAACGGTGTCGTAACCCTCCGGCAGTTCGAGGATGAAGTCGTGAGCGCCGGCTAGCTCTGCCGCTTCGATGACGCGCTCCATCGGCATCGCCGGATCGGCCAGCGCGATGTTGTCGCGAACCGTGCAGTTGAACAGTACGTTCTCCTGCAACACGACGCCGATCTGGCGCCGCAGCCAGCTCAGATCGACCATCGCGAGGTCGACGCCGTCGACGAGCACGCGCCCGCTTTCCGGGACATAGAGACGCTGGATCAGCTTGGTGACGGTGCTCTTGCCCGAGCCCGACGAACCCACGATGCCGATGACCTGGCCTGGCTCGACGCTGAAGGACACGTCGTGCAGCACCTCGGGGCCGTCGATGCGGTAGCGGAAAGTCGCGTGCTCGAATGTGACCTGACCGCGGATCGGCGGCAGCGCCGCGCGGGCCGGCGTGAAGCTCGGCTCGGGAATGGTGTTGAGGATGTCGCCGAGACGATCGATCGACAGGCGGGCCTGATGGAAGTCCTGCCAGATCTGTGCGAGCCGCAGAACCGGCGCGCTGACACGCGCGGACAGCATGTTGAACGCGACGAGCTCACCGACAGTCAGGTCCCCGCTGACCACCAGGCGGGCGCCGAAGTAAAGGGTCGCGGCGATGACCAGCTTGTTGATCATCTGGACCGCCTGGCTCGCCGTGTTGTTCAGGCTGAGCACGCGGAAGCTTGCGGACACATAGCCGGCGAGCTGCTCCTCCCAGCGGCGTTGCATCTGCGGCTCGACCGCCATGGCCTTCAGCGTCTCGATACCGGTGACGCTCTCGACCAGGAAGGCCTGGTTCTCGGAGCCGCGATTGAATTTCTCGTCGAGGCGTCGACGGAACAGCGGCGCGGCTCCCGCGGAGATGCCGATGTAGAGCGGGAAGGACGCCAGCACGATCCACGTCAACGTCGTCGAGTAATAGAACATCACCGCAAGGAAGACGACGGTGAACAGCAGATCGATCACCAGCGTGAGTGCCGAGCTGGTCAGGAACTGGCGGATGTTCTCGAGCTCGCGGACGCGCGCCACCGAATCGCCGACGCGGCGGGTCTGGAAATAGGCGATCGGCAGCGCCAGCAGGTGACGGAACAGCCTGGCGCCGAGCTCGACGTCGATACGGTTTGTCGTATGCGCGAACTGATAGACGCGCAGCGTCTCGAGAACGGCCTCGAACACGGTCAGTACGACAAGCCCGACGACCAGCACGTCGAGCGTGCTCATGCTTCGATGCACGAGCACCTTGTCGATCACCACCTGGAAGAACAGCGGTGAGACAACGGCGAAGATCTGAAGGAAGAACGACGCCGCCAGCACCTCGCCGAGCAGGCGACGATACTTTTGCATGGCGCCGACGAACCAGGAGATATCGAAGCGCCGCGCGAGGTCGGTCAGGCTGGCGCGCCGGGCCATCAGGATGATGCCGCCGTCCCAGATCGCCTCGAGTTGGGCCTGGGTGATTGCTTCGGGCCGCGGAGACAGCGGGCGCTGAACGAGAAGCTTGTCGTCGATAACCTTGCCGAGGATCAGGAAGCTGCCGTCGCGCAGCACCGCAATTCCCGGCAGCGGGGTGACGGCAAGCCTGTTCCAGCTCGTCCGCTGCACCTTTGCCTTGAGTCCGAAATCCTTGGCGCAGCGCAGGATTTCAGTAACGCCGAGGCGCGCCGCGCCGATCCGGTGACGAATTTGGCCGGGGTCGGCAGCGATGCCATGGCAACGCAGCAAGATCGCCAGCGCAATGAGCCCGGATTCATCGTCATGTTCGGATTCGACGCCGGCGGCCGGGGATTCGGTGTTTGTGTTCGCCGGATGGATTGCGGCATCGTCGCGAGGCCCGCGCATCAGGATGCCAGGTCTCATCGCCAAGAAGCTCTTCGTGAGACCGTCACGAGCCCGCATCAGGCCCTCGCCGGCGCGGTGCATCAGGCCGGCGCCCAGGTCAAACGAGCGCGTGCGGATGCCGGCAAATGCATGACGTGCGCGCTGCGCGAGGCTCTGTGATCCAGCACAGATCAAACCGCCATCCCAGATCGCTTCGAATTCCGCGCGCGTCATCCGGCTCGGATGCGGCGAGGTCGGGTGCAGCACAAGCGCCACCTGGTCGTCGATCTTGCCCAGCAGCAGAAATCCGCCGTCACGCAGCGAGGCGATTCCGGGCAGCTGGATACCCGCAAGGCGGGTCCAATCCATTGTCCGCGAGCGGACCTTGACTCCGAATTCGCGCGCGCAGCGAAGCATCGCGCGGACGCCGATCTCGTCGCTCCCGCAACGATCGCGGAGCTGGTCCGGCACAGTATTCACGCCATGGAGGCGCAGGAACAGAGCTAGCGCGCGAAGCCCTAGATCTGCGGCGGGGGCATTTCCGTTCTGGATCGCCATTCTTACTCAACCCTTCGCGGCTACCCGGCCGCGTTAGTGTTCCTTCTCATGCATTTCCAAAGACTGGGAATTCCAATGCCGCGCATCGACAGAGCATGCGACATACCGCTTGCTCGCAGCCAAAAAGGCGCAAGCAACATCAAAGCACTAGGGCCTCGAACCGCGAGGGGATTTCAAAGCAGTGGGATTTTAGACCTGCCCCCCGACTGCTGAACCGGTTCGTTAATGCGCAAAAATGGCGAAAAAAGTTTCAAATCTTGATTTTTGCACCGTTATGTTGCGCGCAAATTTGCCGCATACCCGAAGCTGTTGCGCCAGCACGCATTTCTATCGCTTGGAAACAGATGCGAGCGATGAAGCCAACCGAGACCAGGACCCGCGCGTGACGGCCTCCTCGCCGTTACCGTCCGCGATCGACCGCCCGTTTCCGACTCCCAACACGTTGATGGTACTGCACCCGGGCGCAGAGCCCCCGGGTGCAGTAGCCGGATCAACCTTGAGGTTTGCTCAAGAACGAGTTGTGCGTCCAGCCGGTCCCATTCGACATCGCCGCCACGATCTGACCAGCGTCGACCCGACCGGTGCTACCGGCCAGATACTGGTTCAGCAGCGCAAAGCCCTGGCTTGCCTGGGACGCTCGCGCGCCTTGATCGGCCCAACCGGTCGTCTGCGATGCTGTGTTCGCCAGGGTGCTGGTGTCGCCCATCTGCTGCTGCAACTGCGCAAAGCCGTGGTTTGCCCAGCTCCCTGCGTTTCCGCCAGTCCAGCTGGACGGCCGGGGATCCGTCACGCGGATCGTCTGCGGATCCGACGACATCACAGCGCCGGTGGTCGGATCCATAGCGCTCGCGGTCAGCGTGAGGTTCGCGACCGGATGAGCATTGCCCTTGTAGTACGATGTCAGCGTCAGTCCGCTGTCGACCTGCGCGGACGTCAGGGTGATGTTGTTGCCCCTGAGCGTCGTGCCGTCGCCGGTCGTGATCGTCTCGTATCGCGGCAATCCCATGATACTAAGGGTGAGGTTATCGTTGGGGTCGGTCGTTGTAACGGTCGTCCCCAGGTCGACCTGACCGCCTCTGCCGGCCACCCAGAGCGACTTGTCCGCGACGTCGAGCACCGGTGCGGTCACGCTTGGAGTCGTGGGGGTTGTCGGCGTCGTGGGGTCGGTCGGCGTCGTCGGCTGCGCCGGTATCGTGGGATCGGTCGGCGTCGTCGGCGTCGTCGGTGTCGTGGGCGTCGTCGGCGAAGAGGTGCCCTTCAGCGGAGGCGGAAGATCGGCCTGCAACTGCGCAGTAGTCATCGAGGTGAAGTAAAGGGTCTTGTAGTTCGTCGTCAGTGCGACCCAATCGCTCATCCCGGCACCGGGATTGTTGGAGAAACCGTCGACATATGCGGCCGTCGAGTTCGACCACCAATCGGCTCCCAGATCGGCAACGAGATGCTCGTTCGGATCAGTGGTCCTCATATCGGCCTGGACATAGACGCCATCGACCGTTCCGGCAGAATAGGTGCCGCGCGAGCCCGGCCAGAAATGGTCGTTGTATCCGCTGAGGGGCGCAGCGCCCATCGCACTGCCGTCCGCCTGCCTTGTCACGCTCCAGGCAGAGTTCGTGTTTCCGGAAAAGTCAGCGAGAAACTGAGATCCGGCGATCGGGTCCGTCGCCTGATCTTGCACGAGAGACCAGCCGCCAGTTTTCAGATGCACCCACGTCTGGAAGTTCGCGATCTGGACGTTGGCCGGATTAGAATCGTTGCTTGCCCCGGATTGGGGATAGACCTGTCCCCACCCTGTGACGGCGGTGAAATTGGAGGGCGGGGTGCTACCTGTATGGCCGGTGCTCCCGCCGTACCAGGAATAGCTTGTGGGAACGCCAAGCGGAAACCCTTCGCTGTTGCCAGGCGTGTTTTGATAGGTGACATCGGTCAGCGCCACTTTTGTTCTCCATTGCAGACCAGATTTAAGGACGTGAAATTCCGCTGCCGCGCATCAGGGATGTGCGACATATTGCATGCTCGCAACTTCAGTAGTCGCGAACAGATTCCAAAGAATTGCAGCCTCGAACCGCGAGGAGATTTCAAGCAGTGGGTTTCTTGGAAGTTGGCCCCCCCGACTGCTGAGCCGGTTGGTTAATAATCAAAAATGGCAAAAAAACTTTCAAAGTGTGATTTATACACACGTATACCTGACCGGCATTTACTTCACACGGACGATTTTCCGCTGACATTTGCCGCGGTGGTCGGTTTCACGCCATATTTGATTTCTGCAAGGTCGCGTCGGCTTCGCTTGGCTCAGCCTACGGTCTCATGGCTTGCGCAGACCGAGCGCTGCCAAGAGCTCTGGGATAAATGCACCGTTGTCGCTGGTGATGCGAAACGACTCATCAAGGTCGTGAACGCACCAGCCAAATCCGTTGTCCTCGACGGCTTGACGCACCGACTGCAACCACATCGCCCGATCCGATAACGCGGCACCGGTGCGACCGGCGAAGTCGCCAAAACATCCGAACTCACCGCACATGATGCGCTTGCGATCGACCTTGTTCTGGTCGGACCAAGCGGCGACCTCGCCCACTCTGCGACGGATGAACTCGATATCCTGAGGGACATTGAAATATTGATCGGCGCCGCTCATCAGCTGCTGGACAAGGTACTCCTTTCGCAACACGGAGGTTTGCTCATCCGATTTCAACAGACCTATCGCCCGCTCGATCGCCCGAGCGCGGTCGCCGGGTTGCGGGGGAAACTGGAGGCGATGCAAATACTTGCTATAGGATAGATTGACGCCCTGAAGAGTGAATATGAACGGCTCGTAGTAGTGAAAAACGAATATCGTATTCGCGTCGAAGGCCTTTACGTCGATCGAGAGCAGACCATCGATGCTCGCGTAATTCATTCCTGAAAGTAGCAGCGTGTGTTTCGGAGCGGCTGATCGTACTGCGTCGTAAAGATGTTTGAGCTGTTCCGCCCAAGCCGTCTTGGAGCTGAAATCCGACGGCGGCGGCGGTTCATTGAACAGCTCCAACGCGACCGACTGGGGGTCATATCTCGTCTGCAATGCCGCTGCGATGCTCGTCTCGACTTCGACAAGACGCAGGAAATGCGGGCCTGCGATTCCATCGGTCAACGTCTGAATGTTCCAGTCCTCGTGCTCCGTACTGACGTGAACGTCGAATAGCACCTTCATGCCGGCCTGAAGGACGGCGTCGACCGATCGAAGGACAGTTTCGATGCCTGAGGTCAAATCGGCCTTGGTCTCGACAGCGAGTAGCGGCGCTGGATCGACACAGATGCGCAGGAAGTCGACTCCGCTGGCAGCAATTCTTTCGAGTCGCTGTTTCGGCATCCAGCTGTCCCAGCCCCTGCGGATGTTCCAGGGCTCACCTTTCTGCCAATGCGCGAAAGGCTGCTGGATGTTTATGCCGCGCAGGCGGTCGTGCGACGACGTGAACGCGACGTCCGACTGGCGATCAAGGGACGGCGCGGCGGTTGGCTGTCCGAAGACCGGCGATCGCGTCACGCCGTACGCAGCGGCGCACGCGGCGGCCCGAAGTGCGTGACGCCGGCTCAATCCAGGTCGAGATCTAGGTGGAACGCCGTTCTTCCGCGACTGCAAGGTTACGTTCTCCAAATGCTGCGCCGGCCGGCGAACCGGCAGTCATCAAAAGCTGGCGGAAGGACCATCCGGGGTTTCGCGCGGTGACCGCTTCCGGCTGAGACAGGACGATGAAAACGGTGACGATCAAATGCGAGAACGCCACTGTTTCCCGGTTAAAGCTTTGATCGAGCAATGCAACCAGCGTCACGCCGACAAAGATGGCAACCCAGAAGTGCAGAATTCCGGCTTCCGCTGATTTCTTTCCGAATGTGTTGATGATCCGTCGCCGATCGGACATTGCAGCCAGCGGAAGGCTGAACCAAAACGCGGCAAAGGAGATCAGGCCTACCATGCCCGTATCGAAGAATATCTCCACGAACTGATTGTGTGCCTGCAGAAGGAACGGACTGTAGATCGGGGTTTGACCGGGGCCATATCCGATCCATGCTCGTTCCAACCCAAGCGTGGACAGATAGTACCAGTGGTGAATGCGCCAATGGACCGAGGTCACTGCGGTTTGCCAGTCCCACACCACATATTCGCCGTTCATGATGTAGTCCGGAACGGTTTTCAGGTCCGAAAACAGCTCTCCAAATGGAGACAGCCATAGGAGGATCGCGAATGCTGCCGCGAACGCGGGAAGGAGGCCGGGCCTCTGGATGAAAAGGTATACGCTGAGGGCCACCCCGAGCAGCGCGACGCCGGTCCTTGAAGCAGAAAGGACCAGGGCAACAACAAACAGCAAGTACACCGCGAGGTGAAAGTGCTGAATGGGAAGGCGCATTTTCCGTCGCGACAGCTCGCAAACGAAAAAGGTCAGCACGATCTCCAGGCTGTAGGGTACGGGGTGCGAAGAAAGACCCGCCACTCGTTCAAACTTGTCGTATTGCGTGACGAGCTCTGCATGACCGGTCAGGTATTGACCGAGCCCCACCGCGGAAATGATGAACAACAGCCACATATAAACACGATGGAGGCGCGGGCAAAAATCCGGATGACGATAAAAGGCAGCAAGTAGTGTGACGAACATGATCAGGTGCACGTACCTGAACATCTCGTACAAGGCGGCATACTGGTTGACGATCTTGCCGGCTCCGAAGCCATTGGTGACAAAAGACAGGATGCAAGCGGCAACAAAGACGGACATGGCTATCAAGAGCACGAACAGTCTTTTATGTATCCTGACATGTCGCGCATGCCAGGCGGCCACAACACCGATCCCGATGACGGTGAGCGACAGGATCATGGAAAAGCTCGTCCCGGACAGACGGTCGAGGCCGTTGGAGATCGATCGAAAGAACGTATAGATGAGGAAATACAGCAAAAGCATATTCATCTTGAACGTCGCTTTGGTTCGATCGGTTTGAGGCGATACCTCAATTGCGGGACGGGAATCGCGCGTTGGCCGATGCGCCGCGTGCGCAGCTCGCTAGGCGGTGCTGGGCGGCGCCGTCCGGGACCGCGCATGAGGACCGCCTCGACGAGGTTCAATCGCCCTGCGATAGCATCCGAGAGTGCGCTCTGCGATCGAGCGCCAGTCTTCCCGTTCGGCCAACCAGTTGCGTGTCTTCTCGCGCAACTCCAACGGCCACGGACTGTGTGCAAACGATGCCAGGCGATCCGCGAGCCCTGATACATCTCCCACATGAAAATAGTGCGCGTCATTCAATCCGATCTCCAGGTGAGCGGGAATGTCACTGGCCACCACGGGCAAACCGAAGCTCAGAGCTTCCAGCAGCGCGATCGGCAAGCCTTCGTGCGAGGATGGCAGAACGAAAATGCCTGCGTGGGCGTATAGCTCCCGCAGTGCGAGGCCGCACTGGAAGCCCGCCATGATGACCCCAGCAGTCGCCCCAGCGCGTGCCGCAAGCATCTCGGTATAGGCGTCTGGATGCTCGGAGGCGCCGACGAACACGAGCTTCCATCCGGTGAGCCTGGCATCGGCAAAGGCCTGAATCAGGTCGGTGTGCCGCTTCTCCGGCACCAGCCGGCCCACCATCAACACATATCGTCCCGGCGTAAGCCCAAGCTTGTCCAGCACCGAAGTGCTTTTCGGCACGTCGGGCAAGGTGACGCCGTTTGGAATGAGGTCCGAATTCAGGCCGTACTTTTCCCGCACCAGCTTTCGGATGGTCTGGGAGATGACGATGCGGCCGTCGGAAAATCGCATGCCCCAGGCCTCGCCGGCGCGCAGGGCCATCCTGGCCAATCGGCCCCACTTCTCCCGTTCGTAATCCGGGCCGTGGTGCGTCACCACAACATGCAGTCCCAGCAATCGCGCGAGTGGCGCCATCAGGGCCGGTCCGATGGCCTGGATGTGCAGCACGTCCGGCCGCTGCCATGCAGCGACAAGCACCCCGAGGAACGAATGGACGATTGTCTCAAGACCCGAGGTCTTCGGACACCATACCCGCTGGTAGCGTACACCGTGCCACTCGTCGCCGCGATCAGGCGGCATATAGGAGGAGCGAACGATCACCTCGACATCGCAGCCCAGTTCCTTGAGATGGGGGCACAGGTGCTCCGCGTGAACTTCCACTCCTCCCTGCACATTGGGAAATCCACGCAAGCCAAGCATGATCACCCGCAGTACCAGATGATCCGCACTCACTGCACCCTCCTGTCGAATTAGTTATTGATAAATTCCTTGAGCGGGTATCGGGCGTCGGCCGTGTCTCTCCCGCGCACCAATCGTGCCTTTTGCTTTTCGTTGAGGAATGACGTTCGCTGGACGCGCGGAGTAGGCGCGACGTTGGAATAATCAATGTATTGATCGAAACAGATCGGCCGGCCGAGCTCGACCTTCAGCTTGTTCTTCAGCACCCAGATGAGCGGTCCCATCTTCGGTGCCTGCGGAATCAGCGTTGAGCGCATTGCCGTGCGCGCGGTCGTCACCATCCAGCAGTTCTGTTGGCAAGCGTGAACCTTGGCGACGGAGTTCTTGGCCGTGTCACTGGCCATGATCTCACTCCAGGACTGACGCGCCAAGTTGCCCAGCGGCAGGTCCGACCGCACATTGCAGGCCCACACGTCGGACCAGGGGTCGATGAATGCGAAATCCGTCCCCGCGCTGCAGCGGATCAATCGCGGGTGGCCGAGGATCTTTTCGATCAAGCCCAGATTCAGGTAGGCGCGAAACCAGTTCTTCGGCTTGTTGCTCTTGAGCATCGCAGTGATAAGCCCTTCGACTTGCCGGGCCACCGCGACGCGTTCATAGAAATAATTGTCGTTCTTGTAGAACTGCCACGCGTTGTGCAGCGTCGAGGTCGCAAGTTCGAACCCCATCGAACGCGCCAGTTCATAGGTCCGAACGAGCTGCGCTACATTCTCGTCCTGGATGACGAAGGCGAATCCCAGGTCTTGTCCGCCTGCCTCCTGCAGCATGCGAAGTCCGGCGACCTTCGTGGCGTAGCCGTCCTTCTCGCCGCGGATGCAGTCGCTGGTGGTCGCGTCGCCCTCAAGGCTGAAACGAACCTTGATCTTCGGGTGCTTCTTGACGATGGGCAGGAGACGCTCAGGATGCAGGCCGTTCGAGCTGATCTCTATGATCCGGGCCTTTGGGTGGAGCAGGTCCACCATCTCGGCCAGATCCTTCCGCAGGGTCGGCTCTCCGCCGGAGATATTGAGATTATCGAACCCCGCAGGAAGTTTCGCCAGGGTCTCGAGCGTGACCTCTTCCTTTGGATCGGTCGGATTCTTCCAGATGTAACACATCTGGCATCTCGAGTTGCAACGAAACGTGGAGATTACGGTGAGGTCCATTTGCAATCCTCAATGCGATGAATGCCGCTCGCTCACCAGTGATCGGTAGACGGCCATCAGCTCGGTGTTATGCTTCTCGAGGGAGAAGTCGGCTTCGACGCGACTTCTTCCTGCTGCTCCCATGCCTGCACGGCGTGCGGCGTCGTTCATCAGGCAGTCGACGTGCTGACGAAGCTCGTCCGTATTGCCGGGCTCAAACAAAAGCCCCGTCACTTGATCGTCCACGAGCTCCGGAATGCCGCCGACGCGGGTCGCTATGACCGCCTTGCCATAGGCCATCGCCTCCAGCACCGACATCGGACAGTTCTCGCACCACTCCGAAGGCACAACCACCACGGAAGCCTCGGCGATCGTCTCGTTTAAAGTCTCGCCGGATAGCTGGCCCGCGAAACGCACATTCCGGGTGAATTGCGTCTTCAAACTATCCGCCAGCGGGCCGGAGCCTGCGATGACGAGAGGCCACCGGCAGTCCGCTGCTTCGTGGGCGCGCAACAGCGTCTCCGCACCTTTTCCCGGCGCGAGCCGGCCGCAATAAAGCACGTATCCCTTGTCCCGATCGCTCGCCGAAATGCCGCTGACATCCACGCCGTTGTAGAGCACCTGTACCCGGTCCGCGGCGAACCGAGGCAACACCGACTCCCGCATGAACTGGCTCGGCGCGAGGAAGCGATCCACCTTCTCGTAGCTGCCAAACCAGCGCTGAATGACCGCTTCCATGTAAAGCGTGGCGCTCTGTGCGATCGAGCCGTCAGCGCAACGGTGCATCAGCACGTGATGGAAATCGCCTGAGAGACACGATGAACACAATTGGTCCTCTCGCATGCGGGTGTGCACCGGACACACCGGCTTCGAATCGTGCAGTGTGAGCACGACCGGAATCCCGCGCGACTTGGCGACGCCGACAATCGACGGGGTCAGCTGATGATAGATGTTGTGGCAGTGCATCAGGTCCGGTCGGGTCTCCTCGATCAGAGATGCGAGTTTGCTCACGGCTTCGCGCGAGTGAATCAATGAGAGCGCGCTCTTGATTTTGGCGAGATGGCCGCCGGTCCGGTATTCCTGGCGAGACACGAAGTGATTTGCGTAGCGGGACTCGATGTTCCGCTCGTGCTGCATCGCAAAGTCAATGACGTCTGCCCCGCTGCTCGTCAGGAACATTCTTTCCTGAAGCAGCACTGCCTCTGCGCCACCGTTGTTGAACAGAAACTTATTGGCGAGCAGTACTTTCATTGAGGCCCTCGACACGCGCATCACGAAGGCCGGCATCACCAGTGGCCGGTGCACTCTGTGTCTGACGAAAAGCTACCGTGAAAGCAGTTCGATGCAGGCGGCGCATTCAGAGTGGAGGCGATGAAATCTGGGGTACCCAGTAGTGAGTACCAGCGCCGTGGTTGCCAGAGCGCCGCGGTTTGTCGATAAATGGAGGGGTGTTTCCCATCGGAAACACTGCTGTGTTCACGAGGGCTATTTGAGATGAGCATGGGCAGATCGCGCACGCAATCACATGAGCACCGAAGACGCTTGGTCGGCTTGCGCGCAATCAACCTGTCCGGTGGTGATTTCGCGTGAAGCGACTACTCAGCCGAACGATATTCCATGCGGCAAGTTGGGCGGGACTTGCGCCTGCTTTGCGCATGGCATTTGCCGGCAGGGCCACTATCCTGATGTTCCACGAGATTCAGCCGGATTGGCGCTCGGAGCTGAAGACCGGTGCATCGCCTGATTTCTTTGAATACACCCTGAAGTGGCTACGCCAGCAAGGATGGGAGATTGTCAGTCTCGATGCATGTCTCGAGCGGCTGGCGGTGGATCCTGAACCCCGCCGTTATGCGGTGCTTACCTTCGACGACGGCTACAAGGACAACGTCACGACGGCATTGCCGATCCTTGAGCGAAATAATGCGCCCTTCACCATATATGTTCCAACGGGTGCGGTGAAGCGGACGCTGCAACCGTGGTGGCTGGGCTTGCGCGACCTGTTCCGCTCGAGAGACAGTCTTGCGATCGACGCAATGAACATGCGATTCAGCTGTCGCGATTTTGACGAGAAAGCATCGGCCCTGGAGAAGGTGAGCAACTGGGTCCATGAAGATTACCAACGAGTCGAGATGCTCGCCCCTACGTTCAGCAAGGCCGATCTGTCGCTGGAGGCCTTGAACGACGCCTATTTCATCAACGAGCGGGAGCTTCAGCTCCTGGCACGACACCCCTTGGCTACGATTGGCGGGCATACGGAATCGCATCCAGCGCTCGCGTACCTGAATGCAGCTTCAGCGCGCGCCGAAATGGCGGGTAATCGCACCTATCTGGAGAGACTGCTTCAGCGCCCGGTTCGGCACGTCGCTTTTCCCTACGGCAACTCCAGGGCATGCGGTGATCGAGAACAACATCTCGCGGTGGAGGTCGGTTTTTCGACCGCAGTCACAACCCGGCATGGACAGATATCTGATCGCAAGCTGAATCCTTTTGGGCTCCCCCGCATCGCGGTCGGAGGTCCTTCCGACGGGAGAATTCCGTTCGAGGGGCGAATGAATGGCGTCCAGTCGGCGGTCCAGATGCTGTTCGGTCGCGGCGACTGATATCGTGCATTCCGATCGCGTCGAAGAGTTGAGTGCACGCGAATTCTGGCTCGGGCGCGCGAACTAGGTTGAGCCGCCGGCGATCTCGTGCGCCAGGATCGGCGCCCGACACGATCAGGCCTGACTGGCGATTCCTGATATCCAGCGGTGGAAGCCGGATCCGGGTGGGCAGGTCGCGAAATTGTAGCCGATTTTGGGGTTCACCTTCAGGCGATCCAGTGTGCCGAGGTCACTGACCTTCGTGATTGATCCGTCTGCAGCAAGAGCAAACACCGGAAGTCCAAGTGCCTCGAACACGTACCTCGTGGTCGCGTGGCTGCGATCCTGGCCATGATCTTCGTAGATGATCAGCGTGTCGCGCTTCAAAGCCTGCCGAGCGCCCTTCAGGGACGCAACCTCCTGGCCCTCGACGTCGAGCTTGATGACGAGCCGATCGCTGTCGGTCAGCTGCTGGTCCCTTGCCAACGCATCGATCGTTATCGACATGACCGGTTCGGTGTGCGACGGACGGCTGCTCTGCGACGTTACGATGTGCCGGGCCGAATGAGGTCCGTCGTCGGAGAAGAACAGGCTGCGCCCGTCGTACTCGAACAATGCCCTTCGGCAGATCTCGAAGCGTTGATCATTCGCGTCACGGTTCTGCTCGAGAATTGCAAGCGTCTCCCGTGAAGCCTCGACGGCAATCGCGCGCTTGCGACCCAGCATTTCCGACGTGACGAGAACGGACCAGTATCCGATGTTTGCACCGCAATCGAAGAACGTATAGTCGGTATCCTTCAGCCGCAGCAGAAGCGTCGCTATGTCCGGCTCGTAGGTCATGCCGGGCTGGCCGATGAAGAACGCATTCCAGTAGACGTCGTTCAGCTCGAAGTACAAGCGGCTGCCGTCGGTGAAATGGACGCAAGACAGCTGGGAATGCAGAAGCGGCTTGACCGCCCGCATGGCAAGTCCCATACCGCGCCCGGTACTCCGCGCAACAACGGTGTGCAGAAGCCTCACCAGCCCCATGGAAAGCCGGCTTCCTGACACCTCGTAATCGAATGTAGACCGGCCCATCAGGTACCGCCTCCCGCGCGTAAATCCAATTGCAGCAGTCGCGTCCTCGGATGACAGCGAACGCATTCAACTATCTCCCCAATTCATGTACGTGTGTCCCGACTGCCGCGAGCAGGCTGCAGGTCAAGAATGGTGCCGCTGGCTTCTGGCCGTATTGCCTCGCTACGCGGTTCGGATACTCCTCGGCTCGTTGCGCGCCTAACCAACGCGCGGAGCGCCGTGGTGGCGGTGATATCGATCCCTTCTGCCGAATAAATGTAGGCCGCAGTCCACGCCCTGGTCGCGATGCCCGCGCAGGAGCCGGCAACCGCTGCTCCTATCGTCCCGAAGGCCCAAGTCGCGCCGACCATGGCCAGGATCCCCGACACCCAAGTGATCACCACGATGTGCATCGCGGCGCGCTGATGGCCTGTCATATTCAGGGCGATGGGGCCGATCCCGAAATATGTCGACACCAGCATGCCGGTTGCCAGGACCATCAGGACGCCGTAGGCGCGGGTGAAAGTCGCTCCGAACGCCATCAGCGCGAGGTCGCCGCCAAGCGCCAACGTCGCAACGCAGCCGAGGACAGCGACAAACGCAGCCAATGACGCTCCCGACGTGACGCGCGTGATTTCCGCATGACGATTCTCATCGAACAGACGTGCGATGAGGGGCGCCGCGGGAATACAAAAGGTCGCCAGGAAGAAATCGAGAAGGAGCGCGATCCGGCTGGCAGCGTAGTAATATCCTCCGGCTTCCGGGCCGACCATGACCGAGATGACGACGAGGTCGACCGTGCCGCCCATGATGCTCGTGACGCTGGTTACCCAGAACGGTCCCGAAGTGGAAACGATGTCGCGAAGCCGGTCATTCGATCGCCCCACCGCCATGGTGAATACCTTACACCCCTCCGCGAGATGCCGCAGGTAGATGTTCTGGGCGGCGATCAACACGATCAGGATTCCAGTCGCAATCAGCAGAACGTCTTCAGCCGGCAGCGGATGGCCAGACGTCGCGAAGAGAACGGCGCCCAACAATATGATGAGAAATCTCCACAGTACATCCTTCGACACGAGTGCGAGATTGACCGAGCCGAGCGCGCGCCCCAGCGAGCTCTGCATTTCGATCAAGGACAACGGCAATATCAGGAGCACGCTCGTGGCATATTGCCAGCCTCCGAATATTCCGTCGCGGCCGTGAGCGGCGACGAACGGAAGGAGGGCGAGTACGGCCACGGCAACGCTGCCCAGACATGCCACGCGAACCCGCTTCGCGACAATCGAGCCGATCTCCGGGTAGTCTTTCCGGGCGGCGATGCTTGGTATTTCCCGCAACACGCGAAATTGCTGACCGATGAGGCCGACCGTGGAGGCTACGAGCGCGAACGTCATCAACGACATGAGCGCACCGTATTCCTCTATGTTCATCATCCGCGCAAAACTTACGCCGAAGAGGAGGGAGACGACGGCGCCCGAGCATCGGTATGCCAAGGCCAGCCATGACTGCCGGAAGACATTGCTGAACATGGTCGCCGGTCCGCCGGACGGTCGAGTAAAGCTCGTCATTGCTCAAGCCAACGTTGGTGGACGCCACGCGGCGCCCAGTAATTGTGATCGAGCTCTTGCCCGGAATTCCCGGTTCGGCGCACCTCGTGGGCGGAGGAGCGGACTGCGCGGAGGCTGAGCGTTCAAATGTTACACATTGTCAAATCGGCACATTGTCGCAGGGTCGAATATAACCCCACGGCTGCGGAGAGCGTCCGGCCCTTCTGGATTACCCACTCCGGTGGGCCGTAACGAGAAACATGCTGCCTTCGTCGCGATGAAGGCGGTTCGCCGACGAGCATTGTTCGACGGGTGATGTACGGGGCGTTTCAATCGAGCTTGCGGTATCGCGATCGGGAGCCAATTCATGCGACTATAAGTCAGGATTGGCCTCCTTGTAGGTGTGTTGTTTCTCGACCTTGAACGAACCATCGAAATGGGGCTTCACGCCGTTCGCCTTGAGTCCCTGGACGACTGCAGTTCCTCCGGATGCGGTGGCTGCAGACCTGCGCGCGTGCGCGCGTTCCCGGTCCGACCTGTCGCGCAGCAATCCTATTCCTATCCCCAGAAGCATGCCGCCGAGGATCGCTGATCCAAGTATCAAACGGGCGTTCGGCGAACTGGCCGTGTAGGGATGAGACACTCCGGTGAGCAGACGAGCCTCGAACACCGGCGCGGATTGCTGTTGCATGGCGTCCATGTAACGCAACATCCGGAGGAAATTGTCATACGTTCGGGTGGCGGCGTCAGCCGTGGCTTCCAGTTCGCGGAGTTCGTCTTGCGCCGTTCCGGTCGACTGCGACGAGGGTGGACCTGCCTCGGCGGTGTTCGCAGGAGCCGCGATGCCATTCCTGGCCCTGTTGTAATCCGCTACGGCCTTTTTGGCAGTCGACGCCTGGTTGCTCAATTCGTTGACACGTTCCTTGACCCATTTCTCGTTTTGCAGGCCCCATTTGTATTTCGCGTCCATTTGCGTCGTGATGTAGGTCTCTACGACGGTGTCCAGGACCTGCGCGGCCCGATCGGGGTCGGCGGAGCTGAAGGCGAGATCGACTATGTAGGTGAGACCGGCGCGCTTCACCGAGAGCTTGCGCGCGAATGCTTCCATCGCATCACGCGTGACGACGTCCGTGTCCTGCCTGCTCCAGCCGAGCAACCGGGATGTCGACCGACTGAGGTGGTGCAGGGCGCCGCCGGAGAATTCCCGGTCTCCCGCCAAACCGAGCTTCGCGATCGCTGCGCGAGCGACGCTCTCCGACTTCAAGATTGCGACCTGACTTTCGACGGCCGTCGTTGCCGACGCCGTGTCGTTGGAAGAAGTCGTCTTGGCGTCGACGATGAGTTGCGCGGTTGCCGTAAACGTCGGAACTGCGACAACGAGATAGAGCAAGCCGGCGCCAAACATCAAGAAACACGTCAGCAGTATGATCGAGAGACGGCGGCGCAAGAAGGCGAGACCCTCCGCCACGAATTCGGCCGGCGAACCAAATTCAGGCGGCATCGTGTCCTGAGGTGCCGAATTGTCAGTTCTGTGAGTTTGCAGCATTGTCTCGAACCTGCAGTTACTGGTGGCCTACCGAAGCCTCCGCCGATCAAACGGGAACGGGATCGACTGCAATGCCCTTGCGATCTTGCTGTACGGACTGCATGCAGCAATCGTCATCGCGCTAGAAGGCATTCCAATAGACCTTTCTGGAGAAGAGGGTCATGACGATGATCTTGAGATCGAGAAGGAATGACCAATTGTCGATGTAATAGAGGTCATGCTCGACACGACGTTGCATCTTCTCCAGGGTGTCGGTTTCGCCACGATAGCCGTTGACCTGTGCCCAGCCGGTAATGCCGGGCTTGACGTTGTGGCGGCGGGAGAATGACGAAATCATCCGGGCGAAGCTCTCGTTCTGCGAGGTCGCGTGCGGACGAGGCCCGACGAGTGACATATCGCCGACCAGCACGTTGAAGAGCTGTGGAAGCTCATCGATATTGGTGTGGCGCATGAAGCGTCCCAACCGGGTCACACGTGGATCGTGTCTGGTCACCTGCTTGAAATTGTCGCCGTCCTCCGTCACGGTCATCGATCTGAATTTCAACACGCGAATAGTCTCGTTGTTGTAGCCGTGCCGCGTCTGACGAAATAGCACCGGCCCGGGGGAATCGAGCTTGATTGCGATTGGAATGATGACGAAGAGGGGACTGATGATGACAAGTCCGGCAATTGCGGCCGCGATGTCGAAGGCTCGTTTGATCGCCCGGTGGAACGGCGTCAGGGGAGACTGGAAGATGCGCATCGTCACCATGTTGCCGAATTGCGTGATGCGCGACACGGCCATGAGGTCGATTGCACCGACCGGGACGACGTGAACGTCGACCGGGAGCTCTGACAGGGCGCCGGCGAGCGCGAGGGCCGCCCGAACATCCGACTCCGAAGTCAGAATGACAATGTCATCCGCTCGCAGGGGCCGGCACTCTGCGATCAGTTCGCGGACATGGGATAGCACTTCGACCGCCCCGAAATGCTCCGATGCCGAAGAGCCCTTGCGAAAGGTCGGCAACTCGAACGAGCGAATGGTCCGGATTCCGGTGGCGCTTGCTCGTGCGGAAAAATCCAGGCAGTGGCTCGGTTCACCTATGAGGATGACGCGCCTGGCGTCGATCAGTCCGGATGCGATGGCAGGTTGCAGCAACGAGAAGCATACTGCCCGCGCGAAGAGCACCATGACGATAACGCTTGCCGCCTGGGCCATCACGGTCGCGCGCGAGTAGCCGTCCGAGATCTTGAGAAGAAATATCGTTGAGATGAAGAAGGAGAATACGAAGAAGACGGCGCTGACGCCGCTCCATAGGAAGATGTGGCGGGGCTGCGTCTGGATCCGCGAATACTGCCGGAGCCCAACGGATACGAGCAGTTGCAACGTGGCAATCAGAAGAGATTCCAGGATGTATTTGGGAGTGTCCGGATAGTCGAGCGCAAGGACCAGCCGATAATAGAGGACGGCAGCGGCAAAAGCCCCAACGGCTACGAGGAGGAACTCGGCGCCTGCCGCCAGTACCAGCAAGGCGGCCAATCTGCTCTTGCCAAGGTCAGCCGCAATTGCCTTGCGGCCAGCGACCGAATGCGCCGAACGCTCGGTAGGGGCCGGCGCATTGGTGAAAAACGCATAACTCACCGGTTACTCCCAAGCAGTCCGTCACGCAGTCCGTCCCCCTGACAAAAACATAGCATTCGGGTCAGGAGGCGGATTGGCAATAAATGGGTAGCCGGGAGTAACTACGATGGTCAGTTGAGCCGAGGCGCTGCGGGATTAGATTGTCGATCAATCCGTGAGACCGAGCCATCGAGCACGCCATGCCGCACGCCAAGCTGCGTAATTTCCTCCGTCTTGACAACCGTCGCGGTCAACCAGGCCATTGCGTCAGGTGGGGCCTGGTGGCTGTTGGCCTGACGATTTCCGCGCAGGCGAAAGCCGAATATCGAGTGAGCGTCGGAGATGTTCTGGAGGTCGCGGTAGCCGGCGTGCCGGAGCTGCGGCAGCGCGCGCCCGTCCAAGTCGATGGCAATATCTCTTTGCCGCTGGTCGGGATGGTCCCGGTCGCCGGCCTGCCGTTGCAAGAGATTCGGGCCAAGGTCGGGGCCGCAATGACGAGCAAGGTCTTTCGACAGAGGACCGTGGACGGCCGCGAGGTCGTGGTCGTGATAGATGCAGATCAGGTCACGGCGATCGTTGCGGAGTACAGGCCTGTTTACGTCAACGGGGACGTGTCGAAGCCGGGGGAGTATCCTTATCGTCCGGCGAGCACCGCGCGCCAGCTCATCGCCATGGCGGGTGGCTACGACATCATGCATATCAGAATGAACAACCCGTATCTCGAGTCAGCCGACCTGAGAAGCGAGTATGGATCGCTCTGGACAGAACTCGCCAAGGAACAGGCGCGGATGTGGCGCATCAAGAGCGAGCTCGGGGAGGGGACGCAGATCAATCCAAGCGCGTCTCTTGCCGACCTGCCGATAGCCCGGTCGGCGGTTTCGGAAATCGTCAATGCGGAAGCCGAATATCTGAAGACGAAGCAGAGCGACTATCAGCAGGAAAAGGCGTACTTGCAGCGCAGCGTTCGGCAGGGAGACGACGAGGTCCGCGTGCTATCGGAGCAGCAAAAGAAAGATGAAGAGGGACTTCAGTCCGACGTCGAGGACCTTCAGAAGGCGACCGACCTGTTCGGCAAGGGATCGTTGATCAGCCCTCGCGTGACGGATGCGCGTCGCGCGGTTCTGCTGTCGGCGACCCGGAGGTTGCAGACTTCTGCGCAATTGCTCCAGGTCAAGAAATTGCAGGACGAGTACGCCAGACGGTTGGCAAAGCTCGACGATCAGCGGAAGCTTGATCTGTTCCGTGAGCTGCAAGAGACCAGCTTAAAGCTCAATCAGATTCGCGAGAAACTGCAAAGCGTCGGTGAGAAGCTTCAATACACTTCGATGGTTCGATCGCAGCTCGCACGGGGAGCCGGCAGTAAGCCCGATATTGCTATTATTAGAAAGAGCGAGAAAGGACCGGAACGGATTGTCGTGAACGAGGATGCCGAGTTGCAGCCCGGTGACACCATCGAGGTCTCGCTGCGATATCAGGATGGTCCCGACGCGGCACCCCGAAAGCTGAGCAGTTCAAACGTTCCGGTCGTGATAGGCCGGACCGACGTGACCGCGGCAGACTCGCGGCGTGACAGCAGGTGACAAAGCCGGAAGCGGCAGAGTGATCGGGATTGGCACGTCGAGAAGACACGAGCAGCCACGGAGTTTGATGCCGCTTGTCCGTATATTTTTAGCCTATGCGACGGTGTCGCCGCTTAGGCATAGGCATAAGGTAATTCCGCTTGATCTGAACCTTGAATATTTTGTGACTTTTGCCGTTCTCGATCCGCTGTTCCGCTTCGCTGCGATCTGAACTTACAGAAGGGGCAACCTCCTTGTGCGGCTTCGTTGGCATCTTTGGATTTAAAGAATCGCTCGAGACGGCGCGCAGCCGGGCACTCGAGATGGCCAAGACGGTCAGGCACCGCGGGCCAGACTGGAGCGGCATTTATTCCAGCGACGGCGCAGTGCTCGCGCACGAGCGCCTTTCCATCGTCGACGTGGAGCACGGCGCTCAACCCCTTCTCGACGTGACCGCGGGTCGCGCTTTGGCCGTGAACGGAGAGATCTACAATCATGTCGGTTTGCGCGAGGCGCTGAAGCTGCCGCACGCATGGAAAACGAAGTCCGACTGCGAAATCATCCTGTATCTCTACGACGAGTACGGCCCTGCCGTGTGCAATATGCTGAGTGGAATCTTTGCATTTGCCCTCTTCGATGAGCGCAGTGGCGATTTCTTCGTCGCCCGAGACCACATCGGCATTGTTCCGCTTTACATCGGATGGGGCAGCGACGGCACGACTTACGTCGCGAGCGAAATGAAAGCCCTCGATGGCGTATGCGAGACGATCCGGGAGTTTCCTCCGGGGCATCACTACAGCGCCAAAGCCGGAAAGTTCGTCAAGTGGTATGATCCACAGTGGGCACATGCTCTTCCAACCAGGAAGGTGTCCCTGCAGGAGCTCCGATCTTCGCTCGAAGCTGCGGTCAAGCAGCAGATGATGTGCGATGTGCCTTACGGGGTGCTTATTTCCGGCGGGCTCGACTCGTCGCTTATCGCGGCGCTCGCGGCGCGCCACCGCTTCAAGCGGATCGAGTCGGGAGAAACCGAAGAGGCATGGTGGCCGAGGCTGCACTCGTTCTCGGTCGGCCTCGAAAACTCACCTGACATGAAGCATGCGCGAGACGTGGCAGCTCACATCGGCACGGTCCATCACGAGATTGTTTTTACCGTGCAGGAAGGATTGGACGCATTGCCGGACGTGATCCGGCACCTGGAGACCTTTGACGTCACCACCATTCGTGCCGGCACGCCGATGTATCTCATGGCGCGCAAAATCAAATCAATGGGCATCAAAATGGTGTTGTCCGGAGAAGGCGCTGACGAGGTATTCGGCGGCTATCTCTACTTCCACATGGCGCCGTCAGCAGAAGAATTCCACGACGAGACTGTCCGAAAGATCTTTGCGCTCAGCAAGTATGATTGCTGTCGCGCGAACAAGGCAATGGCGGCGTGGGGGGTCGAAGCCCGTGTGCCTTTCCTGGACAAGGAATTTCTGGACTACGCAATGTCGATAAACCCCGCCGAGAAGATGTGCCCTGGCGAGAAAATCGAGAAGGGCATATTGCGGGAAGCATTTACCGACCTGCTGCCGCAAGCGATCTTGTGGCGTCAAAAGGAGCAGTTTTCCGACGGGGTAGGATATGGCTGGATTGAAAGCTTGAAGCATCATGCCGAGAACAAAGTCTCGGATCAGATGCTCACAGAGGCGAGCAAGCGCTTTCCGCGGCAAACGCCGACGTCCAAGGAAGGCTATTTCTACCGGACGATCTTTGACAGCATTTTCAACAACCCGACAGCCTGCCTGACTGTGCCCGTCGGTCCTTCGATCGCATGCTCCACGCCGACCGCGTTTCTTTGGTCTCAGCAATTTGCGAGCATGAATGACCCATCCGGAAGGGCCGTGAAGGGGATCCACGTTCAGGCCATCGATCATGTTGAAAACCTCGGCAGTCCGAAGGCTGCATCGAGCGGACGGGTTGCAGCGGCGGAGTGAAATCCTCCTTCAAGCGAATCTCGGATTCCACACAGTGTCTGCCGGTGTTCGGCGGCAATGACGCCTACCGTTGTGGGTGAATCCGGCGCGCCGTATGCTGCGTCGGCCGCCGGGATCGGCCCGGATACTGGTTCCATCCGAGCCCGCCGCCCGAAGGGCCGGCACCCCGCCTTCCTGCAGCTGACGCCAGAGCGACGCCTCAACGCCGCGTCAGGATCATGACATCGATGCGACCACCTCAAGCATCACTTCGGTCGCGCCGCCGGCGATCGAAAGGACGCGGGCGTCACGCGCGACGCGCTCGATCGCGCTCTCGCGCATGACGCCCATGGCGCCGTGGAACTGCACGCAATCATACGCGACCTCGTTGACGAGTTCGCCGCAGATGGCCTTCAACATCGAGATCTCGCGCAGGCAATCGTCATCGGCCGCCATGCGCCAAGCGGTGGCATAGAGAAACCCGCGGCTTGCCTCCACTTTCGCAGAAAGCATCGCGAGCCGCTGACGGATCGCCTGCATGTCCCAAAGGACGCCCCCGAATGCCCGGCGGGTTTTCACGTAGGTGAGGGTCATGTCGATCGCTGCCTCGGCCATCCCTATCGCCATGGCGGCGAGGACAAGGCGTTCGTTCTGCAAGTTGCGCATGATTGAGTAGAAGCCTTGTCCCTCCGCGCCGAGCACGTTGTCGGCGGGGATGCGGCAGCCGTCGAAGACAAGTTCCGCCGTGTCGGAGGAGCGCCAGCCGAGCTTGTCCAGCTCGCGCGCGACGCTGAAGCCTGGCGTTCCCTTCTCGACGAGGAACATCGTGATCCCGTTGCTTCCGGCCGAGGGATCAGTCTTGGCCGCGACGCAGTAGAGATCCGCGTGGACGCCGTTTGTGATATAGAGCTTGGTGCCGTCGAGCACGTAGGAGTCGCCGTCCCGGACCGCGCGCGTGCGGATGGCTTTCACGTCCGAGCCCGCATCCGGCTCCGTGATCGCGATCGCGGTGATCACCTCGCCGCTGATAATGCCCGGCATCCAGCGCGCCCGCTGGGCTTTGGTCCCGTCGTGAAAGACGTACGAGGAAGCCATGTCGGCATGGACGAGCATCGCGTCGGCGGCGCCGCCATAGGTCGAGCGCCCGAGCTCCTCGGCGAAGACCGTTGACGCGACAGAGTCCATTTCGGCGCCACCATACTCAGCCGGGTAGCGGATGCCGAAGAAGCCGAGTTCGCCCATGCGGCGCAGGATCGAACGGGGAATGAACCCGTTCTCTTCCCAGTGATCCGCGCAGGGCTTGATTTCCTCCTTGACGAACCGGCGGACCTGGTCCCGCAAGAGCTCATACTCCGCCGCCATCCAGGGCAGCTCCGGCTCTCGTGCCGCCTTCCAAGCTTTGTCCATCATCTTCATCCGATCTGCTACGAGCCTGACTCAAAGGCTCCTGTCCCGCCCAAGACCAGGCGGAGACCTTCCGGCTAGAGTTCGACCTCCTCTCTCGGTCCCTCCGAGAGGGAAGGGGCATTGGAATCGGCCACCCAGCGCATTCCGTCGATGACTTCCGCCAGTTCGGCCAGTGTCGGCCGCTCAAAGAGGTTGCGAAGCTGCACGTCGACGCCGAAGATCTTTCGCATGCGCGACACCGCCCGCACCACCAGGAGCGACTCCCCGCCCAGCTCGAAGAAGTTGTCGTGGCGTCCGATCGACTCGAGCTTCAGGAGTTGACACCATAGAGCGGCCAGCGCCTTCTCGGTCTCTGTCGAGGGGGCGGCGAAGACCTGCGCCGGCTGGATGTTTTCCGCCGTCGGCTCGGGAAGCGATGAGCGGTCGATCTTGCCGTTGGGCGTGAGCGGCATCCGCTCGAGGCGAACGTAGTGCGTCGGAATCATGGACTCCAGCAGTTCTTCGGCGAGGTGCGCGCGCAGGTCCGCCACGGTCAGGGGTTTCGACGCAACATAGTAGGCCACAAGTCGTGCGATGCCGTCTTCGGGCGTCGACGGTTCGCCATGGCCGATTTGGGCCGTTTTTTGTGTCGCTCCTTTCGTCATCGAGGTGGCGACGGCGCATTCGTGAACGTCCGGGTGCTTGAGAAGCCGTGCTTCGATCTCGCCGAGCTCGATACGGGTGCCGCCGACCTTCACCTGATGATCGGCGCGGCCGAGAAATTCCAGGCGTCCTTCCGAGTTCCAGCGGGCGAGATCGCCCGTTTTATAGAGCCGCAGCTTCGAGCGCCCATCTCGGGGATCGGCGACCGTGCGGAAGCGCTCGTCGGTCAGATCGGGGCGATTGAAATAGCCTCTCGCGAGACCGTCGCCGGCAATGAACATCTCACCGATGATTCCGGGGCCGGTGGGCTGATATTCTTTGCTGAGGACGTAGATTCCCGCATTCGCGGCCGGAACGCCGATCGGCACCGATGCGGATTGATCCCGGTCGGTATCGAAGCGGTGAATCATGCAGCCCACCGTGGCTTCGGTTGGTCCATACTCGTTGTAGATCTCGATAGGATGGGGAATAGCGTTGGTGATATCGCGCGCCAGCGCGGCCTTGAAGTCCTCACCGCCCACGATGAATTTGCGCAGTCTTGTGGTCTCTAGATTGCGGTCGCGGATCATCGCGAGATGCGCCGGCGTCAGCTTGATGATATCCACTGCATTGTCGTCGATCACCTTCAGCACGACCATGCTCTGCACTCCGGGATCGCCAAGATAGACCGCGATGCGGCCGCCGGTGATGAGTGGCGTAAAGAGCGTTGTGACGGTCAGGTCAAATGCGAGAGATGAGAAAAGGGGCCATGCGAGGCTTTCGTCGGAACTGTACACCTGGGCGGCCCACCAGATGTAGTTCACCAGGCTTCGGTGCTCGATCTCGACGCCCTTGGGAGTGCCGGTCGAGCCGGAGGTGAAGATGATATAGGCGGCGCCGTCCGGCGTGGCAGCGGACGGTCGAGCCGAGGCCGGCTGATTCGAGATCGAATCGAGATCGGCGTCGAGTACGAGAATGTCGGCAAGGTTCGGGGGAATGCCGGAACGCAGGCGCGACTGGGTGATCGCCACGGGCGCCCGCCCGTTGGTCCCGTTGGAAATGTCCTGCAGGATTGTTGCGATACGCCCCTTCGGCGTTGCCGCATCGACCGGCACATAGGCTGCGCCGGACTTCAGCACGCCCAGGATCGCAACGACGACTTCAATGGAATGCTCCATGAAGACAACAGCGATCCGACCCGGGCCCACGCCGGTCGAGCTCAAATACGCGGCCATCTGGTTGGAGCGTTCGTCGAGCTGCCGGTAGGTCAGCGTTGCATCGCCAAAGCGGATCGCTTCAGCGTCGGGACTACGCGTCGTCTGGTCGCGGAAGAGATCGATGATCGTCCTGTCCGACGGATAGCGTGCCGCCGTGGCGTTGTAATCGACAACCAGCGCCTGATGATCGGAATCCTTCAGCAGGGGAAGCGCTACGCCCTCCGGCGCGATAGGTAGGACTTCGTTCATGAAATACGCTCCCGTCGGGAAAACTAAAAACGAAAATCACGTCAATCGTTCTGCTTTTGGGTTGCCTCGCGATAGAGGTTCGCAATGGCAGGTGCGTCAGGTTCCATCAGCATCGAGGCTTCGTTGCAGTCATCGGGCCCGAAGTAAAATTCGGCATGCGGCACTACTTGTAGCCATCGGTGTGGCGCGGCGCCCGATCGCAGCCAGGCTTTGTTGGGAAGGATGATGCAAACCCGACCGGAATACGGAGTGGGAGTGTAGCGCTGAAAGGCCGCGATCGCCGTGGATTTGAGCAGAGCCCTGCTCGCCAATACCGGGTCTGTCGCGACAGGCTCATTGCTCTTGCCGACGAGGGGTACGAGGGCGCGGACGTGCTCGCGCAGGCGACTGCCGAAATATCGGAGACGGGCGCCGAATGTCGGCAGCTTCGCTGTCTCATGCAGGAACGATTCCGCCTTGCCCCTGGCAATGAAATACAGCCGGCGCGGCCATTCCCCATAGGTGGTGGGGTGAAGCGGGCCAAACAGCGCAACGCATGAGACCTCGGACTCGCGCTGTCCCAGGATTCTCGCCAGTTCAAAAGCTGTTGGAGCGCCCGAGCAATAGCCGACGATGATGTACGGACCGGTCGGCTGATATTCGACGATCTGGCGGGCGAAGTACTCGGCGATATCTTCGACGCGATCCATCGGCTCGCTCTGCCCATCGAAGCCAGGCGGTTGGAGGGCGTAGAACGGTTGATCGACGCCCAAGTGCTTCGAGAGGTCCAGGAATGAGGACGGTGCCCCGACATGACCGGGGACTGCGTAAATGGGTATGCGTGTGCCGCGAGACTGCAACGGAACGATTGCAGACGGTTGCTTGGCCGCGGCTGTGGCCATGTTCAGAAACGCGATGATCTCGCCCTTCCGCCCCTGCAACTGATCGCGAAGCTCCGCCGTCAGCGCGCCGGCCGGGGCGTTGCAGCGCAGCCGGTCGCCATCCACCCAGACCTTGATGTCCTTGACCGCGAGGTCTGCGAGCAGCTCCGAGAACTGCATCACGTGCGCTGACATCGGGCTTTTCATCGATGAAGCTGACATTTCCTGTTCCGTGCGCCATTGCGGTGACTTCGACTCCGGATGACAGTTCATTTCCGGACGACCACGCTCCCAACATATCCAGGTTGCGGTACGAAGCTTCGGACAGCCCAATCCCTTTCATCCCAGGAAATCGGCTGTCCCAAGCCACACCCCAGCGCCTTGGAGACAGCCTCCAGCCGGGTCCAACGCTGGAGGAAGCCTTCCAGCCGGTCTTCCGGATCGAGGGCGGCGTAGGACTCGTATTCGGAGGTGGAAAGGCAGAGCGCTGCGATCTCGTCCGCTTCGGGCACAGGGAGGATTGCCTCGATGTCCACGCCGACCTCTTGCCTGATCGAGAGGGCGATGACCGCTACTTCTCCAGATCGCGAGACGCTGAAGCGCACGTCGCGGGCGGGCATGCGGCGGGAGAGGTGGGGTTTGCCCAGCCGTCCATATTCCAGCTCGATCTCTGAAGGCGAAATTCTCAGTCTGGAAGCGAGGACCTGGCGCAGCTGCCCGCGGCTAACAATGAAGCGGCGGCGATCGCGCTCCAATCTCAATCCCGCGGCGCGCCGATGTTCTTCCTCGTTGAGGCAAGCGCTTAGCTCCCGGATGACGTCCTGCTCCACATGGAGCATGAATGCCAGGACCTCCAGACCATCATGCTCGAGAACCGGCGTGATGACCCCGGGTCTCAGCTCAACTGCTTTGTCCAAAAAGCTCAAAGGGGCGGTGCCGGCTCCGCGAGCCCCACGTTCAAGTTTGCGATAGCCTCGCCCGTCAAAGGAACGACTATTCTCCCACTCGCTCTGTTCACAGGCACCTGTGCGAAAAGCCATCACAACTTGCTTTCTATTAGCCTCGATCCGGATTGCCGCCGGTAGGTTGCGAACGGTATTGCGATGGGCATTCGAGCGGACTGCTGATTGAAATTTTAATCGCGCACCGCCATGGCTCAATGGACCATCGTAATTACCCATTTTTTGCCAGTTCCCATCCGGTGCCCCGGATCGCACGGCTTGAGTTGGGTGACGCGGTGGCAAAGCGCCGCGTCCTTCCGCCAAAAGCGCAAGCCGGGGAATATTCCTAGGGGAATTGGACCGCTGGGCTGTCAATGGATGCAGTCCAGGCGTAAGCGCCTGCCCCGGCCGGCAGTCAAAAAGGGGAGTAGCACCGACATGGCCACATCGCCGACCTGGACGTTGGTTCTTGCCAAAGAGCCCAAACCGATCGACTAGGAGCCAGCCCCGAATACGGAATACAGAGCCGCGGTCTTTTTTGGAAGAATCGTGGCAATGGTTCGTAGCATCCGCTTGGCACTGCGGAGCTTGGCCTCGATGTGGCGCTCTGGACTGTCTCTGCCGACAGCGATCCACGTCATGGCCTGCTCCCTGTTGGCCAGATGTGACTTGTGCCCGCCGCCACCGGCCAGGAAGTCGTAGCCGCTTTCCCCGCGTGCTATGCTGTCCTCAATAGCCAGCACATGGCTGACGAGCCCGGGCTTGAGCCGGCTATCGCTCTCATAGAGAAAGCCGCTCTGGTAGTTCAGGACACGGCCGTCGTGCACGAAATTGTACACGACCCCAATTGTCTCGTTCCCAACCAACGTCCGTGAGATGCGAACGGCCCCCGTGGGGACTCCGCGCGCAATCAGCTCCTCGTGAAACGGACGGAAGCCGGGATTGGCGAAGGCTCCCCTGCGTCCCCATCGCGACCGATGAAAGTCGCTCAGCAATTCGAACGCGGCGAGGGCCTCCGTCGTCGTTTCCATGATCCGGAGTTCAACGGGGCCGCGTTCGGCATACAACCGCATGGCGCGGTTCACGGCCTGGCGCGTGCTGCGGCCCAATGTGGCGCGATAATCCCCCCCGCGCTGGCGGACCGGGGCAAAATCGACCCACAATGCCGCATCAGCCTTTTTCACCTCGGTCACGAGCCCGGCCCGGCCTGCGGCGCGACTGGCCGTCGCCTCAAGGTCCGGATCAATTCCGGAGAGCACCAACTGATCCGAGCGGTGCAAGCGGGACGTCAACGCATTGAGACCTGCCGATATGATGGCATCGGATTGCTCTGCAAGAATACCGTTGTACTCGATGAACAATCGGTCGAAGCGAGTATCTCCCGTTTCATTGAGCAGCCAGCGCGTCCGCGCATGCGGCCCGAGACTCCACGCCCTCCGCCGGCAAATAATTGCCAGGCCAACGATCTTGCCTGATGACCGGGCCACGAGGACGTGTGGTCGCGCGCCATCCGGGATATGCCGTAGCCAAGTGCCGATCCAGAGCCAGGACAGGAAGAACGAGTGAGTCACTCGCGCTTCGAGCTCCTTCCATGAGGTCTCAAGCCACGCAATGCTTTCCAGGGCATCCAGGCTGACATCGGTGACCGTCTCAGGCATGCTTTCCCGTTCCAACGCCGGAGGGCTGAATGCGCGACGTGACGGGAATACCGAAGGATCGAGCTGCAATGTTCGCGCAAGATCCGATGATGGATGGCTCGTCACGCGCGGATATCCCTCTGGCAGACACGTCCTGGTGGGGCGTCTCTGACCGTTGTCTCGGCGGAGGCCGATCACGGCAACTATATCCGGAATTCGATCGAGGTGCGGACCCTTTCTGATTACCCACGGTAGCTGCTTGTGCCAGCGCAGCAACTGTGCCGAGGTGAAGCTGTGATCGGCCGGGTTCGAGGCGGGTGCGGCGCGCTCCGGCCTTCGGCGTCCGACGGCCGCGATCCTCCGCCCGCTCATCGGGGCGTGTCATGGCTGAGGTCCGATTTCTCACGTGGCGCTCGATCCAGAGGCGAGTTTTTCAAATCTCCGCCGCAGGTGATCCACGAGCAGTTCCGCACCGATCAACAGGCAGCCAGGATGTCCGCCAGGCACCTGTATCAATTCCAGTTGAGAGCTGAGATGCCGCCACGCTCGGCCATCGTGGTCGGCCGCGTAAAAGGCCACCGGGATCTCGAGCGGCGCCGGACAATACCGCGCCATTGCGATTGAATGAGCGTCCCACAACGCCGTTGGGATTTCGACCTTGGCGGTCGCAGGCTGTTCGTTCGCCGGAAGCTTCAGGTATCGCTCCAGTCTCACCATTTGCTCGAAGGTCCAACGCAAGAGATAAGGCGAAACCAGCGGCTTCAGCAGCCCCAGGATCGCCCGTGGCATTGGACGGGCACTGACGGTCGGCGGGTCCACCATCGTAACCAAATCAATCGTGTGGCCGGCAGCCATCAGCTGGCGGGCCACTTCGAACGCCACCATGGCGCCATTGCACTTGCCGCCCAGAAGAAAGGGACCGCTCGCTTGCCTTGCCAGGATGAGCGGCAGGCGGTCGGCGGCCATCGCCTCGATCGAGACCGGAATCGGCTCGCCATGAAGACCGTGGGGATTGATCGAGATGATCGGATAATCCGGCCCCAGAAGCTCTACCACCCGCCGCACACTCGCGTGGCCGCTGACAAGGTCGCCGTTGAAAAAGTACAGCGGAGACCGCGTACCGGGCGCATGCGGCTGGAAGAACGGCGTCGTCCACGTGTCCGTCGGTGCGGAAACCCTTGCGGCAAATTGCCGGACGGTTTCTGCCCCGAACATGATGGTTTCCGGCACGGGATAGCCGACGAGCCGCTCGACCTCGATCAGCATCTCCATCGAGAGAAGGGAGTCTCCGCCGCAGGCAAAGAAATCATCGTCAACGGTCACGGCCTCGTTCTTGAGCAGCCTGCGCCAGAGGGTCAGCAACTCGGCTTCCAAATTCAACGGCCCGTTCGCGACGGGCGCCGGCATCGTCGCCTGGTGCCCCCGTGGCCGGTCGACCAGCTCGCGCAGACGTCGCCGCTGAACCTTTCCCGTCACCCCCTTCGGCAGATGGTCGAGCGTCAGAATGCGTCTCGGAATCTTGAACGAGGCCAGCTCGCGTTGCAGGAACAGGCGAAGCTCCGCAGCGCTCGCCTGCGCGCCGCGATGAGGGACGATGGCGACTGCGACGTCCTCGCCCAGGCGCGGATGCGAGATCGCGAAGGCTGCAGCTTCGGCGATCGCCGAATGTCGCAATAGCGCGGCTTCGATCTCGGCGGGAGAAACCTTCTCACCACCGCGATTGATCAGCTCGCTCAGGCGGCCGTGCAGCGAAAGGAAGCCGTCTTCGTCGAGGCTGCCGATATCGCCGGTGCGAAACCAACCCTTCGTGAAAGCGGCTTGATTGAGTTCCGGCGCATCGAGATAGCCCGACGTCACGGTCGGTCCACGAATCAAGATCTCTCCGCGCTCGCCGGCTGCCAGGGGATGTCCATCCTCACCAACGATGGCCACGGTATCGGGCCAGGGTCTTCCGCAGGTGCCCGGCCTGTTCGGACCGGGCGGCAGTTGGTTGGCGGCGATCTGGGCCGCCTCGCTGGAGCCGTAATGCTCGAGCACCGGCACGCCGAGAGCGTGTTGCAGGCCGTCCTGCACGGCCCTCGCGAGCGGCGCGCCGCCCGACATCGCGAACCGCAGGGTGTGCGCCGGCTGTGCATTCTCGAGGCTTTGTGCCTTGTCCAGCACCGTGGTGTGAAGCGTCGGGCCTGCCGAGTACCAGGTCGGCCGCAAGACATCGAACCACTCATCGAGTGCGACGACGGCACTGTTCGCCGGGATCGCAATGCTGCCTCCGGTCAGCAACGGCGTGAAGACCGTCACTTTGAGTCCATGGGAATAGTAGGGGGGCGACACGCTCAGGCATCGGTCCCGGGACGTGAGGCCGAACCAGGCCTGAAGGCGTTCGGCCGCCGCCAGCATATTGTCATGGCTGAACGGAATGAGCTTCGGCTGCGCGGTCGTGCCCGACGTCTGCAGAATGAAGGCGGGGGAGCGCGGATCCGGCTCGGCGTCGATGGCAGGGGAGCCGGCAACTTGCACGGCGATCTCGAGCCCAAGCTGGCCCTGTCCGACCGGAGCGGCTTCTATGATGGCAAGCGTTCTGCGGGCTGCGGCCTGGCGAGCTTCAGGGGCACTGCCCTGCAGCACAACGAGGGCGCTCAAGTTCAGCATGTCGAGACGCTGCTCGATTTCAGGCTGTGAGAGGCGTGGGTCGAGGGGCACCGCGACGGTACAGCAGGCGACTGCCACGATGGCGAGAACCGCCTCCGGGCCGCTCGGCATCAAGACCCCGATCCGGGTATTGCAATCGAAGCCGGCCAGGCGCAGCCGCCGGCGGATTGCGTTCAACTGGCGTTCAAGACCGTTGTATGTCAGAGGCTCGAAAGCGCTCGAGACGATCGCCGGCTGGTTCGGAAATCGACTGGCAGTTCGACCGATGACCTGGCCTATCGTGAGTCGGGCTTCCGACTCCCCACGGTCGCGCGCGCAGACGCTCTCGGAACACATGGTGGCGGCAGGCGTCTCGTTGTCCAGAAGCATTCCGTCCTACCTTGAACAACGTAAGTCGGCTCGCACAACCATAACGCGCCGCTCCCGAAGATGCCTTGCTGTACAGCAAGTGATGGCAGCAATTAGGGATTAGCCAATAGTCGGTGCGTCATCCTGCCATCCTGCCGATCGCGACCATTGGTGAGTGGTGGCGTAACCAGGCAGCGGCGCGACTTGAGCTTGCCGATGAGAGCAGTCGTCTGGCTTGCGCGGGATTGAGCAGGCCTCGAACAAGAGAGAAATTCTCAAAGACGCAGATGGCTCTCGCCGACTACGCGCCGCGATAGCCATTCGGGTTCTTCATCTGAAAATGCCAATGGTCGGCACACATCTGCGTCAGCGATCGCGTTGATGTCCAGCCCAACAGGTTCTTCGCGAGAGTTGGATCGGCATAGCAGATTGCGACGTCACCGACCCTG
Source organism: Bradyrhizobium sp. USDA 3315 (assembly GCF_054056795.1). Taxonomy (NCBI): domain Bacteria; kingdom Pseudomonadati; phylum Pseudomonadota; class Alphaproteobacteria; order Hyphomicrobiales; family Nitrobacteraceae; genus Bradyrhizobium; species Bradyrhizobium sp. USDA 3315. The sequence continues at coordinate 2,414,129 of NZ_JBSRYP010000001.1, forward strand.
CGTTGGTCGATCACATGCGGAATTGGTCGGCCACTCACTTCCTTGAATGTCCGGATCACGTCCATGACGCTACTGCCGCTTCCTGTTCCGAGATTGACCGTCAGAAGGCCGGGCTGTCTCAGTTGGCGCAGCGCGCTCAGATGTCCGGATGCAAGATCGACAACGTGAATGTAGTCACGGATCCCGGTGCCATCAGGCGTATCATAGTCGTTTCCCCAAACATGCACCGTCGGACGTCGTCCGATCGCCACTTGTGCCACGATCGGCAGCAGATTGTTCGGCACATCCAGGGGATCTTCTCCGATCAGTCCGCTTTCGTGGGCGCCAACCGGATTGAAGTAGCGCAAGATGGCAATCCGCCAATCCTTGTCGGACCGATGAAGATCCCTCAGGATTTCTTCGATGAAGTATTTTGTGCGGCCGTACGGATTGATCGGTGCGACAGGATGCTTCTCGTCCAGCGGCAGGTACGCGGGTGTCCCGTAAACGGTTGCGGATGAACTGAAGACCAGCGTCTTGACGGATGCTCGCGTCATGGCCGACACGAGCCGCATCGTTCCCACGACGTTGTTGTCGTAATAGGTGATGGGTTGAGCGCTGGACTCGCCTACCGCCTTGAGGCCGGCGAGATGAATGACCGCCGTCACGTCGTGGGCGCGCAGGATCTGGTAGATCGCCTCTTCATTGCGGATATCGGCATGCCGGAAAATGACCGATCGCCCGCAGATGGCACGTATCCGTTCGAGGGAGGCGCTGTTGCTGTTGGAAAGATTGTCCACCGCGACGACGTCGAGCCCGGCGTCGAGTAGCGCGACAGCGATGTGGGATCCGATATAGCCGGCACCGCCGGTCAACAAGATCATTTCCGCTTCCGTTTCGCGTCTGCGTGGTCAATGCTCGCCGCGCGCGGGAAATCATCCCGCGCGGTGATGCCGATGCGCCAGACCGGACGAGTCTCGGCTATTTCCGCAGTCGGATCGCTCCGTCGACCTTTGAGCTCATGTCCTTGCGGGTATGGCCGTTGGCGAGGGAGACTTCGAAGTAGTTCTCCGCATGGTCGATCGCGCCAAGTGGTGCCGGCCGGCCCGCTCTCGCAATCTTGGGAATTTCCCGGCCAGGTGGGAGGAGCCGCTCGGTCACGTCAACGATCTGATGCGCCGAACTGCTGTTTCTCGACCAAGCCGCAGATCGATGGTTCAATCCCCAGATTGCTGCCTGCGTTCTGTTTTGAACCCGGATCTTGCGAAGGATCGCCTTGATGTGAACCTTCACCGTGGCTTCGGCAATCTTGATCTTGCGCGCAATGCACTTGTTGGAATCGCCTTCAATCAGGCACTGCACAATTGAAACTTCGCGCGGCGATAGTTGCTGAGCCAGCGTGTCATCTGCCGTTGCGACGGCATGATCGTCATCGTTGGGTACAGGAGCATCGTCCACCTCGCGTTTCTCGGTCTCGAGAGCGGACTCCAAGAATGCCGGCGGGAATACCGTCCCACCCATCATGACGAGTTCGATGGACTTGATGAACGCGTCGCAGTTCATCACGTCGATGAAATATCCGGTGGCGCCGGCTCGGAATGCGGCAACCAGATCATTCAGATGAAAGTGATCCGCTACAACTGCGACACGTGCATCCGCGTGACGGCGCTTGAACGAGTCGATTTGCTCGACTGTCGGGCGAAAATCATCGCCACTATGAACTATGAGGAACAATGCCGGACTGGCGGGGGCTTTCTGAAGCGCCTCGTCGCTGGGCCAATCATCGGCGTCGTATATCGAGGTTAGGACGAAATTCTCCGAATTTAGAATTCTTGCAAGGCCTTCTTTGCGAAGACTATTTTCACCAACCAGTGCAATGGCAAAAGGATATCGTCGTCTCATGGAAACTCTCCCGGACGCTACAATGATACAAGCGGTTGAAGGGTTGAACCCGGTTCATTTTTGGTGGCCCGCCCAGCTGAAAAGAACGACGTAAAAACAAGCTTCCTCAGATTCGGTCGATAGAACAAACCTGGGACGAAAAGCGCTTAACCCACTCTCAAAATATTTAAGAATGTTAGATGCTAATCCCCAATATCCCTATATACCGTTGGTTATAGGCATTTGGGGCCGCCAAACTGACGAGGGTGGTCTCTCGGTCCTGGTCGACAGGTACGCGCTGAGGGTGTGTTGGATCGTCGCCGCGATTACGCGTTGTGGAATCATGTTTGTCGGCGCGCTCCAGGCGGTAGATTCACGGGACCAAGCGACAACAAAACCTTACTGAAATGTCTCATATTGGAGTAACTTATTAATGACATGGGCGCCGATCTGAACTGAGGGGGACTGAGGGTTGATCGGAAATGCATTTCAGTCGTGTAGTCATTGCCAGTAGATATCCAGTCGTTTTATTGGGTCTGAACTGCTTGCTCGAAGCAGAGCGTGATTTCAAAGTTGTTGCTCGCTGCAATGATATTGCGAGCTGCTTCAAGGCAATACAGAGCCTCGCGCCCGACATCGCCATTTTGGACATGTCGATGCCTGACATTTCTGGGCAGGCCATGCTCGAGGTCGCAAACTCCGGGGCGCTTGGTGTGCGGCTCGTGTTTCTTGCCGCCTCGGTTGAGGATCGCGATCTCGCCATGCTCGCAGCAGCGGGAGCTTGCGGTGTTCTTCTGAGCGAGGAGGAGCCCGAAACGCTCTTGCAGACGTTGCGGCAAGTCGCCGACGGCCAGAAGACATTGCCTCCGCCCTCGTACGAAGAAGCCATCCCTTATGCGCAAACGACGATCCCGGAGAAATATCTTGCGGTGCTGACGGACCGCGAGCGTCAGATCATGCGTTTGGTGTCGGAGGGCTTGTCGAACAAGGAGATTGGCCGCCGTCTGAAGGTGGCCGACGGTACCATCAAGGTTCATCTGCACCACATCTTCCGCAAGCTCGAGATCAGTAACAGGACCGTCCTTGCTACGCTTGCCGTCTCATATTCCGGGCCGACCGGGTCTCCATCCGTCGAATAGCGGCGACGGACCGGCGTTTTTCATCGAGCTTCATGCGCGATGATCATCCCCGCTAGGCCAACGGGCTGTCTGTCCGCCTGGAGATTACGGAAAACGAGCGTCTCAAGGCAGTTGCGATGAAAACGCCTGCACAACAGCCGGCGCCTTTGACGAACATGTCCTTTACGTATCCATGTCTGTCGGGGAGCAGTCTTTGGATGAGTTCGAAGCCGACGACTATAGCGAGAAGGACGAGCAGGATTGGCAGCACGTGCTTCGGATAGGCGAGCGAAAAGGCGACCCCGACAATGAACAGAGCTGCAAAACGATCGATGTTCGCCGATATCAACGTGTGCGGACGGAATGCCAGCGGTGTATCGGTGACGATGAAGAGGCCTAGGATCAAACCCCAGGCCAAGCATCGGAATACGGTTTGCGTCATCCCTTGTGGTTCAGCAAGAGCGCAGTAACCTGGTTTCATCATTCGCATTCGCAACTACTCTTCAGGCGTGGCCGTTTTAAAGATGGATCGTCGTTGCACGATGGGGTCAAGCTCAACTGCCGATCACCATGGCGGGCTAGGTTTTGCCAAGCCACTGGCCAATGTCTCTGGATCCGATGACTCGTTTGGGCCGGTACGGGTTGATCGTTCCAGCTGAAAGTCTCTCGATGCGCTGGTCCTCCGCCAGTTTCCTTGTGAACTGCTTCGCATCCTGTTCGGATACGAATGTCGCAGTCCTTCGTGCGTGCCTGTCGGGCGGAGCATCGCGTTGATCAATGAAGGAGACGTACCAGATGTGCCTTGCTGTCATGCGGGACCTCCGAGGTCAGGTCTAGGCGCGAATACAAATTCGAGACACCAGGCGGTGATATCTGAAAGCTGATCGGCAGAAAGCTTCTTCTCCATTGTGGAGTCGTGATTGGTTTCTGCGAGCCAAAGCAAGCCGGCGATTGGTCCGTCCACAATGGACGGGAATTGCAGCTTTCGCTCAGCGTGTCTCCGGGGCTTTCAGAGTACTCCTCCTGGACATCAAGCTTGCACGCTTCGCTCGATCGCGAAGTTTTAAGATGGCCACGAGGCGCCGCAAGCGAGCGCTGCGATTCATGCCGCAATGGAAAACTGAAGGACGAACAGTGACTGGCCGCCCGGCTCGGGGCTGTCGCTGATTTCGACATGCCAGCGAAGATGACGCAAGAATGGCTCCGTCACGTCGTGCTTGAGTATCTCGCCGCTCAGTTCAATCGCCGTCGTCCGTGCGGCGAAAATGTCGGGAAGATCCAGGCCGACATCATCGAGCACTGAATGGCCGCCGTGGATATGAAAAAAATACCGCGGCATTGGTGTCTCCGGATGAGGCGAACATTCCGACGACTGCGACGAGCTCGACGCATCAAAGTGGTGTCATCGCACCACGGTGAGGCGGACGGCAAGCCGCTATTCTAGGAGGGCGGATCATCATTGTTGGGTACCCCGACGTGGACCTGCACCATCATCGGTTCGGAAGGTCGAGCGACGCATCGGGTCGACAGAGGAGACCAGCCGAATTCGTGCGGGCTTGTCGGCAATGAGCCAGCGATTCGGTCACCGTGATTTCGAGACTATGGCAAGCGGCCGGCGGCAAGCAGAGAACGCCGCTCGTCACCGCGAATACAATCACGCCGTTACAGAAGCTGAGGCAGGCGGCCGACCAGCGGGAAACGGCTGCGGACCACCGGGCGCGCCGAGATCTCTCGGAAGGTCAGGGAAGCGTGCGGCAATACCTGACACCCGAAGCCGGCAAGCAGTATTTCGCGACGGCCCCGGTACTCGCCAAGCGCGTCGGCGATCAATTATTTGTGCGGTGCGGCAATATTGATATTGCATTGCAATAATAGCTGACTAACTCTGCTTCTCACGTGCCATTGAGGAGCCTTCCGTGATCAAGATTTCCCTCTCCACCCTTGCCGCTCTCGCGATCGCAACCGCCGCGTCCGCTGCGGAACTTCCGACCTATGAGGCTGCGGGCCTGCCGATCTCGGCGGTGCAGGCCGGCGTGATTGGCGCCGCCAACGCCCGCGAGCAGGCGCCTGTTGCGACCACATCGGCGACGCCGCATCAGCTCAGCGTTCTGACGCCCCGCAACAAGATGACGACCGCGCGGGCCGCTGCCCGCACCGACCGCTCGGTCCACTGATCGGCATAGCCGTTCCCGGAAGGCCCGCGACGACGTCGCGGGTCTTCGGCGGGCGTAGAGCAAATACATCGCGCGCTCAGCTGCGTCCGACGCAAGCTCGCGCCGCTCGCCGCCGCCAAGTGGCGCCTCACGCCGTTGGCGCGAACTCCCGCAGGTGGAGTTTGATTGCGGCGTCGACCTCGTCCGGGTGATCGACCTGGGGCAGTCGCCGAGGTCGAGAAATGGTGGCCGATCGTCAAGTCGGCGAATATCAAGGCGGAATAGCTACAACGATGATTTTCGGCGTGATCGGCAGATGCGCGCCAAGGCATCCGCTGTCATGGCAGGGCTGGCAGCTTGCAGGCCCGGCACTGGAAATCGTCGCCGCGCTCGTCGGCGCGAACTTCGAATTCCTCCGAGACCCGAACAATTCGGTTGCGAAGCGGGGCGACCTCGGAAAGCTCGGCGTGGCCCGTGCGTCGGCATTTCGGGCACCGCAGGATCTCAATCCAGCTGGAGTGGGTCATGACGTCGTCTGCAAACGCTCGCGGAATGATAACCCCGTCTGGCGCGACGAAAATTGATCCAGCTCAAAAACGCGGCCGCATCTCCCCCAATTCCGCACCTGTTCGAACGCCAAAGCGCGTTTCGAGGCCCCGGGGCGAGCGCTGTCCAAATCGGTGAAAACCCTGGCCGCGTTAACCTTTGATTAACCATGCGGTCCGATTGTTAACCATTCGACAAGACAACCGAGTCAGGGGCGATGGACGCAACTCAACAGGTCGCACGTCAGCAGGTCCGCATGCGCGGCCGTTCCTACGTTGCGTTCGTTTTCTCGCCGGTCGTGCCTGTCGTGTCCTGGCTGGCCGAGATCGACGCGACGCTGGCGAAGTCGCCGGGCTTCTTCACCGGAAAGCCCATCGTGCTCGACCTCTCGGCGGTCGATCTCAGCCAGACCGCGATCGCGCATCTGATCGGCAGCCTCGGCGAGCGCAACATCCGCATCCTCGGCATCGAGGGCGTCGACGAATCGAAGCTCGGCGCCAACATGCCGCCGCTTCTGACCGGCGGCAGGGCCTGCGCGATCACCCATGTCGAGCCGCAGAAGCCGCAGGTGCAGGAAAAAAACAAGGACAAGGACAAGACCAAGTTGCCGTCGCTGCTGCTGGAGAGCCCGGTCCGTTCCGGCCAGTCGATCGTGTTTGCCGAGGGCGACGTCACCGTGCTCGGCTCGGTCGGCTCCGGCGCCGAGATCGTCGCCGGCGGCTCGATCCATGTCTATGGCACGCTGCGCGGCCGCGCGATGGCCGGCATCAACGGCAATTCGGCGGCCCGCATCTTCTGCCAGAGGATCGAGGCCGAGCTGCTCGCGATCGACGGCTACTACCAGACTGCGGAAGAAATCGCCGACAGCTTGCGCAACCGGCCCGCCCAGGCGTGGCTCGAGGGCGAAATGCTGCGCATCACACCATTGAACTGACCGACCACAAGGAGAGAGAGAATGGCCAAGGTTTTGGTCGTGACGTCTGGAAAGGGGGGCGTCGGCAAGACGACCTCAACCGCCGCGCTCGGCGCGGCGCTCGCGCAAATGGGTCAGAACGTCGTCGTCATCGATTTCGACGTCGGCCTGCGCAACCTCGATCTGGTGATGGGCGCGGAGCGTCGGGTGGTGTTCGACCTCATCAACGTGGTGCAGGGCGTCGCCAAGCTGCCGCAGGCGCTGATCCGCGACAAGCGGCTGGAGAATCTCTGGCTGCTGCCGGCGTCGCAGACCCGCGACAAGGACGCGCTGAGCGAAGAGGGCGTCAAGCACGTGATCGCCGACCTCAAGACCAAGTTCGATTGGATCCTGTGCGACAGCCCGGCCGGCATCGAGCGCGGCGCGACGCTCGCGATGCGCTACGCCGACGAGGCCGTCATCGTCACCAATCCGGAAGTGTCGTCGGTTCGCGACTCCGACCGCATCATCGGCATGCTCGATTCCAAGACGGTCCGCGCCGAGCGCGGCGAGCGCGTCGAGAAGCATCTTCTGGTCACCCGCTATGATGCCGGCCGCGCGGCGCGCGGCGAGATGCTCTCGATCGACGATATCCTGGAGATCCTTGCGACCCCCTTGCTCGGCATCGTCCCGGAAAGCCAGGACGTGCTGCGCGCTTCCAATGTCGGCTGTCCGGTCACGCTGAACGCAGCAAGCAGCGCGCCGGCGCGGGCCTATACCGACGCGGTACGCCGCCTGATGGGCGAGGCGGTGGAGATGACCGTGCCGGTTCAACGCAAGGGGTTGATGGATCGGCTACTGCGACGGAGGGCGGCATGATGAACGTAATGCGGCTGTTCGGCGGCCGCGCCGCATCGGCGCCCGTCGCGCGGGAGCGGTTGCAGATCCTGCTTTCGCATGAGCGTGGCCGGACCGGCGCGCCAGATCTCCTGGAGACACTTCGCTCGGAAATCCTGAGCGTGGTTTCCAAGCATATCGACGTCGACCCCGACAAGGTCGTGGTCCGGATGGACCGTGGCAAGTTCGTCTCGATGCTCGAGGTCGACATCGAGGTTCCCAATGGCGTGCAACGATCGAAGATGGTGGCGGCCACATGACGGCAGACAGCGATAGTCACATTGCCTGGCAGCGCGCGCAGCTCAAGAAGCTGCGGGCGGCGTTGAGGGCGATCGAGGCCGATCAGCTCGGCAAGGCCAATTGCGGCCGCGCGACGCAGATGACGATCGACGAATTGCAGCGCAAGATCGGCGAGTCGGGCCGCTGCATCGCGGAGTACGAGCGCCGGACCCGTCGCCCACTGGCGACGGACCTCGGCAGCCTCGCCAGCGTCAGCTGGACGCACTGGAACGCCAACATGCCGATGGCCAAGGCGCCGCGCCACCGCGCGTAGTGCGATAATTCTCCCGTCGTCATTGCGAGCCACCCGGTCGGCGCAAGGCGCCGCCGGATGACAGGCTCCGCGAAGCAATCCATTTTTCCGCATAGGCGGCTCGATGGATTGCTTCGTCGCTATCGCTCCTCGCAATGACGTGGAGAGAGCAGCGACCTACAGCAAGAACGCCAGCGCGCTCTCGCAACTATCCTCGATCTTGAGCGTGAGCAGCTCGTCGGCGCGGGTGCGGCCGAGATTGACGGCGGCAATCGGCAGGCCGCGCTGCTCTGCCATCCGGACGAAGCGAAAGCCGGAATAGACCATCAGCGAGGAGCCGACCACCAGCACGGCGTCGGCCTGCTCGAGATGCGCCTGCGCCGACGCGACCGTATCGCGCGGCACGTTCTCGCCGAAGAACACCACGTCGGGTTTCAGCACGCCGCCGCAGGCCTCGCAGGCCGGCACCACGAACGACGAGAAATCCAGATCGAGATCGGCGTCGCCGTCGGGTGCGTCGGCGGCATCGAGCGTGAGCCAGGCGGGGTTTCGTTGCGCGAGCTCGTGCTGGAATTGTTCGCGCGGCATCGTCGCGCCGCAGCCGAGGCAGCGCACCACGTCGAGCCGGCCGTGCAGGTCGATCACCCGCTGGCTGCCGGCGGCCTGGTGCAGGCGGTCGACATTCTGGGTCAGCAGCAGCTCGCAGCGCCCTTGCTGTTCGAGCTTGGCCAGTGCGCGATGCGCGCCGTTCGGCGCGGCGCGGCCGAACCGCCGCCAGCCCACCATGCTGCGCGCCCAGTAGCGCTGCCGCGTCGCCGCCTCGCCCAAGAACGCCTGGATGGTGACCGGGCGCGTCCGCTTCCAGTTGCCGTCGCTGTCGCGATAATCAGGAATGCCGGAATTGGTGCTGCAGCCGGCTCCGGTCAGGACAAACAGGCGCTGGTGGCCGGCGACGAAATCCTCGAGGGCGGGGTGTGGCATGGCAGCACATCTAGTGCGGCGCACGCACCTGCGCCAGATGTGGGGCCTGCCGCGAGCGGACCTTTCACGCCGCCTCTGCGTTGACGGCATGGCACCCGAGGCGTGGTGCTGCGCGCGCCTGTCTGCCTGGCGCAATTGCCGACGGAGTGATCGATGCGGCCGGGATTCATCGTCGTCGTTTGCGGGCTGATGTCGCTGGCGCTGTCGCCGTCCCATGGTCAGGATGCGGGCGTGTCCGGCGAGCAGGCGTTCAACAATTCCTGCCGCACCTGCCATACGGTCAAGGACGGTGACAACCGCGTTGGCCCGAACCTGCACAATGTCGTCGGCCGCAAAGCCGGATCGGTTGCGAACTTTCCTTATTCGGAGGCGATGAAATCATCCGACATCGTCTGGGATGAGAGCACGCTGCTGCGCTTCATCGAAGATCCCGAGGCCGTGGTGTCGGGCAACGGCATGAAGCCGTATACCGGCGTGCGCTCGGCGGAGGATCGCGCCAGGATCGTGGCGTTCCTGAAATCCCCCGGCAAGTGACCGTTGGCGGTAGGCCGGTCTCACTTTGCCGGCACGACGAAGACCTGGCCGGGATAGATCAAATTGGGATTGCGGATCTGCTGCGAATTGGCCCGATAGATCACGGCGTAGCGCTGTCCGGCGCCGAATGCGCGCTGGCTGATCCGCCACAGGCTGTCGCCGCGGGCGACGGTGGTCGTGGTGATCTTCGGCACGATCACAGCGGAGGCGGACTTCACATCGGATGCGGTGGCGGTTGCCGCCGCGGCGAGCTGCGGTTTGGCGATATCCGCACGGCCGGACGAGGTTGGCGATGCCGGGATCGATGCGGTCGTCATCGTGTCCGGAACGTTGAATGGCACCTCGGCACGCGCGCGGACCTTGCCGGAAGTGGGGTCGACGTCGTCAAGCCGCACCTGATAGTTGCCGGCCGTCACGCCCTTGTTGATCGTGACCGAGAGGTGCCCCGCCTCGTCGGCCGTCGCGGACGTGATCAAACTGCCGTTGAGATAGAGCCTGACGGTCGCGCCGGGAGCTGCCTGACCGCTCACATGGAGCTTGCTGTCCGGTTCGGTCTCGACGGCCTCGATGGCCACTTTCCCAGCCGCCGGCGCCGTGGCCGCAGGTTGCGACAGCACGCGGACCGGTTTGTCCGGTGCCATCAGCGCCACCATCGGCCGCTCCCGCGTCGCAGCCTCTAGCGCCACCGCCACGCTTTGTTTGGAGGTCACCTGCTTGCCGTCGCGTGTCATGCGCAGGGTCAGGTCATAGTTTCCCGGCGGAAGCGGGCGCGGGACCATGACGAACTGGCCGGACTTGTCCGCCACGACGCGATCGTGCACCTCGCCATTGCGCAGCAGTTCCACCGTCGTGCCCGGTAGCGCCCGGCCGGCAACAACGGTCTCGCCGGTCGGCTCGATGTTGACGACGTCGAACTCCGGCACCGCGTCGCCGCCTGGTGCCGGCGCCGGTCCCGCCAGCACGTCGGCCAAGGCCGCGGTCTCGGTTTGCGCCTTTGCCCGCGCGGTCTTGTTTTGGTCTCGCGCCGGAGCCGCTGGCGCGGATGGTGCCGTCGCCGTCAAAGGCGTGCTCCCGCCCAGGATTTGCTGGGTTTGGCGGATGCCGAAGACGAGCGCCGCCGTGCCGCCGGCGGCAAGTGCCAGCAACGGAATGACCAGTCGGATCGCCGTGGCGTTCATGATTGTCATCCGCGGATGATGTCCCCCGCGCATCCGCGCGCGACCCCCGCCCCCCGCGGGGATTTAGTGAGAGACTGCGCCGGTTTGCGCCGGCCATCAAGTCGGATGAAGGGATTACTTCTCTCGGGCAAGCCGGCCGATCTGCCGGCTCGCGGCGGGATCACGTCAGGTTCAGAACTCCAGCGCCGCATTGTCCACCACCTCCTTCATGACGAAGAAGGTGCGGGTCTGCCGCACGCCGGGCAGCGCGATCAGCTGATCGCCATGGATGCGCTTGAAGTCGTCGACGTCGCCGGCGCGGATCTTGAGGAAGTAGTCGAAATCGCCGGCGACGAGGTGGCAGTCGAGCACGCATTTGAGCTTCGCCACCGCCTGCTCGAAGCTCGCAAAGCTTTCCGGCGTCGAGCGGTCGAGCACGACGCCGACCATGACCAGCGTGCCCTTGCCGAGCTTGCGCGGCGCCACCATGGCGCGGACGCCGCTGAGATACCCCTCGTCGAACAGCGCCTGCGTTCGGCGATGGCAGGTGGCGGGGCTGACGCCGACCTGATCGGCCAGCTCGGCATTGCTGAGCCGGCCGTTCTTTTGCAGCAATCTCAACATCTTGAGGTCGATGCGGTCGAGTCGGGCGGACATGGAAGAATCTCTCACTATTGGTCGATTTCATGAGAGAAAATATAACATCGAGGCCAGATCTGGCAATCTTCGGCAATTGCGCGAGCTGAGTTAGAGAGCACCTTTCGCGCCAGGGGTGATAGCTGTGGCCGCCGTTTCAGACCACCAAAGAGGACACCAGCATGCTGGAGAAGTTCGCGCGCTATCCACTCACATTCGGGCCGACTGCCATCGAGAAGCTCGATCGGCTGTCAAAGCATCTCGGCGGCAAGGTCGAGCTCTATGCCAAGCGCGAGGATTGTAATTCCGGGCTCGCCTTCGGCGGCAACAAGCTGCGCAAGCTTGAATACATCATCCCCGATGCGATCGCCTCCAATGCCGACACGCTGGTCTCGATCGGCGGCGTGCAGTCGAACCACACCCGCATGGTCGCGGCCGTCGCGGCCAAGATCGGCATGAAGTGCCGGCTGGTGCAGGAAAGCTGGGTGCCGCATGAGGACGCGGTCTATGATCGCGTCGGCAACATCCTGCTTTCGCGCGTGATGGGCGCCGATGTGCGGCTGGTCGACGAAGGCTTCGACATCGGCATCCGCAAGAGCTGGGAGCAGGCGATCGAGGAGGTCAAGGCCGCGGGCGGCAAGCCCTACGCGATTCCGGCCGGCGCCTCCGTGCACAAATTTGGCGGGCTCGGCTATGTCGGCTTCGCCGAGGAGGTGCGCGCGCAGGAGCGCCAGCTCGGCGTCAAGTTCGACTACATCATCGTCTGCACGGTGACCGGCTCGACCCATGCCGGCATGCTGGTCGGCTTCGCCGCCGATGGGCGCGCGCGCAACGTGATCGGCATCGACGGTTCGTTCACGCCCGCGCAGACCAAGGCGCAGGTGCTGTCGATCGCGCAGAACACCGCAAAGCTCGTCGAGCTCGGCCGCGACATCGTCGAGGATGATGTCGTGCTGATCGAGGACTACGCCTATCCCGCCTACGGCGTGCCGTCGGAGGAGACCAAGGAGGCGATCCGGCTCAGCGCGCGGCTGGAAGGCATGATCACCGACCCCGTCTATGAGGGCAAGTCGATGCAGGGCATGATCGATCTGGTGCAGAAGGGCTATTTCCCGGCCGGATCGAAGGTGCTCTACGCCCATCTCGGCGGCGCGCCGGCGCTCAACGGCTACGCCTACGCGTTCAGGAACGGCTGAGGCGAGCGGGCCTCTGATTTCGTGGCTTCGTAGCCCGGATGAAGCCATCGGGCGCGCGTTCGCGCGACCCGTTGGCTGCATCCGGGCTATGCATTCTTACCTCCCCTTGAAAAGGGGAGGTCGCTTTGCTCGCAGAGCAAAGCGGGTGGGGATCTGCTCTCTCCGCTTGCAGCGTCGCCTGTAGCTGACCCCCATCCCGACCTTCCCCCTTTCAGGGGGAAGGGGAAGAGAAGTCCGTAGCCCGGATGAAGCCATCGGGCGCGCGTTCGCGCGACCCGTTGGCTGCATCCGGGCTATGCATTCTTACCTCCCCTTGAAAAGGGGAGGTCGCTTTGCTCGCAGAGCAAAGCGGGTGGGGATCTGCTCTCTCCGCTTGCAGCGTCGCCTGTAGCTGACCCCCATCCCGACCTTCCCCCTTTCAGGGGGAAGGGGAAGAGAAGTCCGTAGCCCGGATGAAGCAAAGCGTAGTCCGGCAGGCTTCAGCAGCGCGGATAGAAAGTCCCGGATTTCGCGGAGCCTGTCGTCGGGCACGCGTTCGCGCGACCCGTTGGCTCCATCCGGGCTACGTTCCATTTCCCACGTCAGGTCCTCGTCAGCTTCGCCCGGTAATTTCACTGGGCCGGGCGAGTTGGGAGACCATCGCGTGAGGATGATGAATGCGGCCGGCCGAGCCATCGCCGCGCTCGGCATTGGCATCGTCGCCGTGGGACATTGGGTCTGGACCTACCAGGGCCAGGGTGCCGCGCCGCACGCCCGCCTGCTGGCGATGAATCATGCGGTCGAGCTCTACGCCGGCATCTTCCTGATCGGCGTCGGCGTCCATGCCCTCGCATCCTGGTACTGGTTCAGCGATCCAAATCCGCCGGCGCGCTCCTCGGTCGGGGAGCCGCAGTAGCGTCCGCCTTGGCGGCAATGCTCCGGTTGAGGTGCTGTCCTGGTTAGGGCACTCGTACAGGGGAATTAGGACATCTGATGCCCGGTGGAATCTGGAAATTGGACACAGCCGCTGACTGACATACGCTAAAGCGCCCGCCGATCCGACGTGTAATGCTTTGAACATTATGTTCAGGACCGATTTAGATGGCGTCGAGTTCAGCCTCATAGGCTTGGCGGGGATATCGCTCGTCGCGTTCATCATCAGCTTAGGCTGGCTTCTGATCGGCTGAACTGCCGTAGCTCATTGGAAACGTCAACTTGGCCTTAGCGCTCTCCCGGCGCTGGGGCCGTTTTCTAATCAGGACACTTCCAAAATCAACTTGGGACACGGGGCCTAAATGCGGACAGCACCCCGGTTGAGATGCTGTCCCAGTTAGGACATTCGCTTGGGGAAATCAGGACACTCATTCACATATGCAAATGCCCTTCCGTACCATCGAGGTTCTAGCTCACGCGGGGGTGTCCATAATCTTTCCCTACCCCACGGGCGCTCCTCGGCCTCAGCCTCCTTGCCCGAGTGCTGGGGCCGTTTGCTTGAGTGCCGCATCGCATCTGCGATGAAACGCATGCTGACTTTCCTATGCAAATGCGGGAACAGACCTATTGGGCGCAGGGTCGAGTTCTCATGGGAATGACAATCCCTCTGGCCCCGGCGCTAGCTACGTGCCGGGGCCGCCTTATTCTCAGCGGCGCGGCAAGGCGGCCTCAGCGTTCGTTCCAACGCGCTGGGGCCGTTTCCTTGAGGGCGTCACGGGGAACAGTTTCGCTGGAGGGCCTGATTGATCGCCACTCTCTACGTCGCCATCTCGGATTGGTGTGCCAGCATACGCGATTGGGCTGCGATGTTCCGGACAATGGCGCGCTCGGGAGCGAGTAGCTTCAAGGCCACATCATCACACTGCGCTGCCATCGCTCGCATCTCTTCCGACGTCATGGTGTCGTATCAGAAGGCGCTTCGACCGGGGCTGCATTTGCCTATGTTTCAGCCCCAAGCAGGGGATTGTGCCGGAGATTCAGCCGCGAGCTTGCGGAGAATGGATCGCAACCACAGGAAGGGACGCGCCGCTCTCATTTGGCGTGACGGCTAACTCGGAAGCAGAAGTGCGCGAGCGATTTGAATCGAGCTTGCGCCGATGGATCGAGATCATAAAACGGAGAGGCCGCCAACTGAGGCGGCCTTACTCAACGACGCCTTTGATATCGGACTTTCGCCGGAACAGTTTTACTTGTCCGATCAGCGGTCGGATCAGATATTTTAGAACAAGGCCAAGACCTATGATCGACACCAGGATTGGCCAGTAGGCCAAGATCGCAAGAACGGCCAACCATTCCGGGCTGCGCCGCTCCCGCCAATAATACACCGACGCCGCGATGACGTGGGCCACCAATAGCGCGGCCCAAATGGCTAGCGCGACGATGACGGGCTCATCGAATGTCCACGCTTCCCATGCGGCTTCACCCGGCCCTGAAGGCGCGCTTTCGCTTTCCATGGCTTGCTCGACCTCCCTCAGCTTCCAACCCTGCGATGGCGGGCTTATTCCATGCGGAATGCTAAGGGGGACGGTAGCGGAGGCTGGAACTCCGTTCACCCACGGAGAACCCCGGTAACACTTCTGCCCTGTGGAGGGAGAACACTTGGCGGATTGCAAAAGCCAGAACATCTGGCGTGCGACTCAGTAGTCTTGCCGAGAACATCGGCCAAGTTACGGTTTTCGTTCGCTTAATCGGAATTAAGACACTCCAAGATTCAACTTGGGACACGGGGCTTAAATACGGCCAGTACCTCGGTTGACATAGGAACATAATAGGAACATAGGTTCTGTAACCTGAGGATGTGGCGATCGCCTCATCCGCGGCGGACTTGCGTGGCCGCAGGACCAAAGACCAAGCCGCGCATCACTTGCGGATGAATTTCGCCGCCTCCTATGATGGGTTGTGGCTGGGGGAGTGCGCGTCATGAGAGTTGCGATCTGGGCGGTCGTTGCGGCCGCGTGGCTGTTTGCGTCTGCAACTCCGTCGAGCGCCCGCGGTCCCTACGGCTCGATCACGGTTGGCAACTGGAAGGGCGGTGCTTTCACCAACGACAAGAATGGCGCCTTCACCCATTGCTCGGCGGGCACCACCTATCAAAGCGGCATCTTCTTCATGGTGTCGATCGCCGAGAATGGCAGCTGGCGGCTCGGCTTTGCCCATGACAGCTGGCGTCTGACGCCGGGCGAGGCCTTTCCGCTGGCGCTGACCTTTGACGGCCAGCCGGCGTTCAACGTCTACGGCATGCCGCTCGGCACCCAGCTCGTGAATGTTGAGATGCCGGTGAATTCCAGCCTGATCAACCAGTTCCGCAAGGCGCGCCAGATGACGGCATTCGCGCAGGGACAATTGTTTCAGTTCAACCTCAATCAGACCGCGCAGCTGCTGCCGGCACTGCTCAACTGCGTCGTCTCGGTGAAGAAGAACGGCGTCTCCAATGCCGGCGAGTTCGCGGTCGCGACAAAGCCTGCGGCGGCGCCGCCGCAGCAGGCGGCAGCACCCAGCGCGCCGCCGGCGAAGCAGGCGAGATCGGGGACGGGGACCGGCTTTGTGGTCAGCAGCAGCGGCCACGTCGTCACCAATCACCATGTCGTCGGCGGCTGCAGCGAGATCACGGGCAACCTGAGCGGCGAGGCGCCGGTCAAGCTGCGCCTGGTGTCCGATGACGAGACCAATGATCTCGCGTTGCTGCAGGCGCCGACCCCGTTCAAGGATGTCGTCAGCCTCAGGCAAAACCCCATCCTGGTCGGCAACGGCGTGGTGGCGATCGGTTATCCCTATCACGGATTGCTGACATCCGATTTCACGGTCACCACGGGCATTGTCTCTTCGCTGAGCGGCATCCTCAACGATACCCGTCATCTGCAGATCAGCGCCGCCGTGCAGCCGGGCAACAGCGGCGGTCCGCTGTTCGACCTCACCGGCGCGGTGGTCGGCGTGGTGGCTGCCAAACTCGACGCGGTCAGGATGGCGCGGGCGACGGGGACCATCCCGGAGAACATCAATTTCGCGATCAAGACCGGCGCGCTGCGCGACTTTCTCGACAACAGCGCGGTGGCGTACCGGACCGCCGAGTGGCGCGAGGAGATGAAGAAGGAAACCGCCGAGATTGCCAAGAATGCGCGCGGCTACACATTGCTGATCACCTGCACGGTGAACGAGCAGAGCGCGAACGCGAAGAAGGGCAATTGAGACCTCCGCTACCGCTTTCTCCGCTGTCGACCATACGATTTTACCTGCGGCTGCGCGTCCGGGCAGCCGCCGGCTCCTTTGCATGGGGTTGTTTTCGATATTTTGGCAATGGGCGCCTGCCAGGTACGGGCGGAGCTCAACCGAGCCGCCGCAGCGTATGCACGGTGATCTCGGCCGGGCAATTCAGCCGCACCGGCGCGAGGCTGGTGCCGGCGCCGGCCGAGGTGTAGCCGGCAAGTTCACCGAACCGCCAGGCGCCGCTGCCCATCCGGCGCGGCAGCCGCGCCTCCAGCTTGATCGCGATGCCGCCGGGCAGGCAGAGCTGGCCGCCATGGGTATGGCCGCTCAGCATCAGGTCGAAGCCGGCCGCGGCTGCCGCGCGGTAGGATTCCGGCGTATGCGCCAGCAGGATCGAGAATGCGTCGCGCGGGATCGCCGCGGCAGCCTTTGCGATGTCGTCGGTGCGGTAGAAATGCGCGTCGTCGACGCCGGCGAGATGGATCGTCGCGCCATCGCGCGTGATCGGCTCCTGCTCATTGAACAGCATCCTGATGCCCATCGCCTCCAGCGCCGGCGTCATGCGGATGCTGTCATGATTGCCGAGGATGCCGTAGAGCGGCGGTTTGATCCGCGCGCACAGATCCCGCATCAACGCGAGGCTCGTTTCAAACGGCCCATACGTCTTGCCGCGGTAGTCGCCCGTGAGAACGCAGATATCGCAGGCGATATCGCTCACGATGTCCATCAGATGCCGCATCGCGCGTTGGCTGATGTCGGCATGGAGATCGCTGAGCTGAAGCATGGCGAAGCCGTCGAAGGCCGCCGGCAGGCGCGCCGACGTCACCAGATTGTGCCGCACTTCGACCCTATCGGCATTACGCCGCGCGCGGCCGTGGAGGCCGATCACCTTGAGCGCAGTCTCGATGATCCGCGGCGCCAGCTTCCAGTTCTCGACATTGAACAGCAGCGTGCCCTGGCCGAACAGCTGCTTCTCATGCGCGGCCTCGATCCCAAGCCGGCGCACGACGTGATCCGCGCCGATCCGCTCGACCAGTCCCTGCAATGCCGTGTCGGCCATCGTCCCCCGTGCGCTCCGCGATGCCAAGCGCGGACTGGCGCGACACTATCATGCGCAATCCCGGCGGGGATACCGCCGGCACTCAGACCACGGGAACCCGCTTCGCGGCAACCGCGGCCGGCGAGATCACCTCAATGTCGAGCGGTACCTGCCAGCGCTCGGTGAAGCGCACCTGCGGCGGTGCATTGCCGTTGCGCCCACCCTGCAGCACGAAGCCGTCGTAACCCGAGTTCATCACCTCATTGCACTTCTGCACATAGATCGGGAAGCCGCCGATATAGGGCATGAACACGCGGGGACGGCCCGGGATGTTGGCGCCGACATACCACGAGCTGCAGGTCGAGCGCAGCGAGACCGTGGAGACGTCGTTGACATGGGCGACCCAGGCGTCCTCGTCGTCGCGGACCGCCTCGATCGTGCCGGCGCCGATGTCGCGCATATGACTGATGCAATCCGCCAGCCAATCGACATGCTGCTCGATCGCCTGGATCATGCTGGCGAGCACCGACGGGCTGCCGGGCCCGGTGATCATGAACAGGTTCGGAAAGCCCTCGGAGGCAAGGCCGAGATAGGCACGCGGGCCCGCGCGCCATTTCTCGGCCAGCGTCTGCCCGCCGCGGCCGGTGATCGCGATCTTGTCGAACGAGCCGGTCATGGCGGCAAAGCCGGTGGCGGAGACGATCGCGTCGAACTTGTATTCGGTGCCGTCGACGACAATGCCTTCCGTCGTGAAGCGATCGATCGGCGTCGTCGACACGTCGACCAGTTTCACATGCGGCAGATTGTAGGTCTCGAAGTAATTGGTGTCGACGCAGAGCCGCTTGCAGCCGAACACGTTTCGCGGGCACAGCAGCTCGGCCGTCGCGGGATCCTTGACGATGCCGCGGATCTTCTCGCGCGCGAAATCGGCGATGGTGTCGTTGGCGGCCTTCTCGAACAGGAGATCGCCGAACGCGCCGAGGAAGGGCAGGCCGCCGCGCTGCCACGCTTCTTCGTATTGCTGCTCGCGCTCCCGCTCGCTCGCCTGCAAGGCGGGCTGGGCGTTGAACTGGAAATAGAAGCCGGTCGGGCGCGCACGGGCCTTGGCGCGCAGCTCCGGATAATGCGCCTTGGCTTCCCTCAGATATTCCGCCGACAGCCGCTCGTTCCACGCCGGCACCGACCAGGTCGCGGTGCGCTGGAACACGGTGAGCTCGGAGGCCTGCTGCGCGATGATCGGGATCGACTGGATCGCCGATGAGCCGGTGCCGATCACGCCGACGCGCAGGCCGGTGAAGTCGACGCCCTCATGCGGCCATTCGCCGGTGTGATAGATCGGCCCGCGGAAATCCGCCATGCCTGGGAAAGCCGGCCGGTTCGGCGCCGACAGGCAGCCGACCGCCATGATGCAGAACTTTGCAGTGACCCTGTCGCCGCGGTCGGTCTCGATCAGCCATGCGCCTGCCTGCTCGTCGAAGGTCGCCGCGGTGACGCGGGTGTCGAACACGATCTGGCCGCGCAGGTCGAAGCGATCGGCGACGTGATTGGCGTAAGCGAGAATTTCGGGCTGCGGAGAATATTTCTCCGACCAGCTCCAGTCCTGATCGAGTTCCTCGGAGAACGAGAAGGAATATTGCAGGCTCTCGACGTCGCAACGCGCGCCGGGATAGCGATTCCAGTACCAGGTGCCGCCGACGCCGCCGCCGGCCTCATAGACCCGCGCGGTGAAGCCGAGTCCGCGCAGCCGATGCAGCATGTACATGCCGGCGAACCCGGCGCCGATCACCACGGCATCGAACGTTCCGGTCTCGGCAGGGCGCACAGTTTTGCGCGCGGTGCTCTCCTGAGCCATGGGCCGTCTCTTCCCTATATCGTTATGTCTTGTCCGCGCCTCGTTGGACGCGGTGGGCAAAGATTAGGGCGAGGGCGGCGTGGCCCGCAAGCAAGCGTATTGCCGTCCAGCGAATAGCTCCTATGCTGTCTCTGGGAGAGGATGAGGATAAGCGGTGATCGGGTAGTTGTTCTGTCGTGACCGTTCATCTGTCGGCAAAGATCGAGGTCCCATGAAGAAGGAAGAAGTAGAAGCTATCTTCGAGCGGGGCGATTTGGGGCCGATCGAAGACTATCTTGAGGGCGTCGCGACCGAGAAACAATTGCCTGCGGCCGCAGTCGGAATGTGCCTGATCAGAATGGAAGAAGCGGCCCCCGCGCTGCGCGCCATCGTCGCCCGGGCAGGGAACGGCGAGGAACTGTCCGACGATGAGGCCAGGCTGCTGTTCCGAGGTGTCTACATCCTCGGTGGAGCTCGTGACACGGATGTTTGCCGCGACCTGCTGCGACTGCTGCGCAGACCCGAAAGCGAACTTGATGACCTGTTGGGTGACTGCCTGACCGAAAGCATGGCGCGCATTGTTGCGGGTGTCTTTGACGGGGATGTCGACGCCTTGTTGAGTCTGGTCGTGGATCAGTCCGTCGATCAATTTGCGCGCGAGCAGGTTCTCGGCGCGGCCACCTTCCTCACATGGAATGGGATGATCGGGCGGGAGCGCATGCAGCGCCTGCTCAAAGCATTCCACGAGCAAAACCTGGCGGATGACGAGAACCATGCCTGGTACGCGTGGCAGCAGGCAATTGCCCTCCTGGGGCTGCGCGAGCTGGCGCCCTTGGCGTATCGCGCTTTCGATGACGGGCGTATACCCGATTGGATGACAGAACGCCGCGAGTTCGACGAGATGCTCGTCGATGCCGAGCAGCGACCCGAGGAAATCGCACGATTCGAGGAAGTTGGCCTCGGCTATATCAAGGATGCGGTCCAGGAAATGGAAGGGACCGACTACGGCTACAACGAGACCTTCGACGATCTGGATGCCCCCTTTGGGGACGATCTCGATACATTGTGGAGCCACACCGAACCCGTGAGGAATCCCTTGCGCCATGTCGGGCGCAACGACCCATGCCCGTGCGGCAGCGGCAAGAAATACAAGAAATGCTGTCTCGCTGACCAGCGTTGAGCTGCGGCTCCCTCGGTCTCAGCGCCGGCCAAAGCGACTGTCGTCGCTTCGGCGTAGAGAGGACCGGTCACGCTCCTGTCGTCTTCACGATGCGGATCAGTTCGTCACCGTAATGCTCGAGCTTCTTGTCGCCGATCCCTGCGATGTTGCGCAGCTCGCTGAGCGTGTCCGGCCGCATCGCGGCGATGCCGTCGATGGTGGAATCGTGCAGCACGACATAGGCCGGGACGCCGCGCTGGCGCGCGACGTCCGAGCGCCAGGCGCGCAACGCCGCGTGCAGGGCGGGATTTGCGACGCCACCCGGGCTGTCGGCCGCGGGCACGAGCTCGCCGCGGCGCGACTTGCCGCGGACCGCGCGGTTGCGCGCGCCTTCCGGCTGCTCGCGCAGCATCACCGCGGTCTCGCCCTTCAGCACGCCGCGGGCGCTGTCGGTCAGAACAAGCGCGCCGAAGGCGTCGCTGTCGGCACGCAGATGGCCCATCGCCACTAGCTGGCGCAGCACCGCGCGCCATTGCTTCTCGTTGAGCTCGCGTCCTATGCCGAACACCGACAGCTGGTCGTGGTTGAACTGCTTGACCCGTTCGGTCAGCCGCCCCACCAGCACGTCGATCAGGTGCATGGCGCCGAAACGTTGGCCGGTGCGGTAGACGCAGGACAGCAGCTTTTGTGCGAGCACCTTGCCGTCGCGGACGCGCGGCGGCGTCAGGCAGTTGTCGCAATTGCCGCAGCTATCCTCCGCGCGGGTCTCGCCGAAATAGCCGAGCAAGCGCTGCCGGCGGCAATGCACCGTTTCAGCCAGCGCGACCAGCGCGTCGAGCTTGCCGACCGAGACGCGCTTGAAGGCGTCGGAGCCGGTCGATTCATCGATCATGCGGCGCTGCTGCACGATGTCGGACAGGCCGTAGGCCATCCATGCCGCCGACGGCTTGCCGTCGCGGCCGGCACGCCCGGTCTCCTGGTAGTAGGCTTCGATGCTCTTCGGCAGATCGAGATGCGCGACGAAGCGCACATCGGGCTTGTCGATCCCCATGCCGAAGGCGATCGTGGCGACGATCACGAGCCCGTCCTCGTTGAGGAAGCGGTCCTGGTGCCGGGCGCGCACGCCGGCATCGAGCCCGGCATGATAGGGCAACGCCGGAATGCCGGCCTCGCTGAGCGCCGCCGCGACGTCCTCGACCTTGGCGCGAGACAGGCAATAGACCACGCCGGCGTCGCCGGCATGCCGCTCCTTGATGAAATTCTTCAGCTGCGTGGTCGCATTCTGCTTGTCGACGATCTCGTAGCGGATATTGGGCCGGTCGAAGCTCGCGACGAATTGCGGTGCGTCGGTAAGCTGCAGCCGCTCGGCGATCTCTCTCCGGGTCAGCGCGTCCGCGGTCGCGGTCAGCGCGATGCGCGGCACCTTGGGGAAGCGCTCGGCGAGTGCGGACAGGCCGATATATTCCGGGCGGAAGTCATGGCCCCATTGCGAGACGCAATGCGCCTCGTCGATCGCAAACAGTGCGATCTGCGCCTGGCCGAGCAGACTGAGGCAGCGCGGCGTGAGCAGCCGCTCCGGCGCCACATAGAGCAGGTCGAGATCGCCGGCGAGCAGCCGCCGCTCGACCTCGGAGGCTTCCTCATAGGACAGCGTCGAGTTCAGCACCGCGGCGTTGACGCCGGCTTCAGTGAGGCCCGCGACCTGGTCGCGCATCAGCGCAATCAAAGGTGATACCACGATGCCGCAGCCGTCGCGCAGCAGCGACGGCAATTGGTAGCACAGCGACTTGCCGCCGCCGGTCGGCATCAGCACCAGGCAATTGCCGCCATCGGTGACGTGACGGATGATGTTTTCCTGCGCGCCGCGGAAGCCCGACAGGCCGAACACGGAACTGAGCACGGACAGCGCATCGCGAGACGGGGCGGAGGCGCGATCGAGGGCGGGCTGGGCGGTCATGATCCCTTGCGCGATCCCTTTGGGATTTTCCAGGATTCCTTGAGGTCAACAGGCGGTGATCGAGGTCTTCTGGCCGAACGATACCGGAATGAAAGGTGTTAATACACGTCCCAACAACAAACTCAATTCAGCATGACTGGTCAGCTGCGGATCATCACAGGCATTGCCGCGATCGTGCTGGTCGCGGGCGCGGCGGCAGCCTTTGCCGTCGCCTGGCGGCCGCAGATTGCCGCGATTGCGCCGCCGCGGGCCGATACCTTCGACCCTGATGTGGTCAAACGCGGCCGCGAACTCGCCGCGATCGGCAATTGCAACACCTGCCACACCGTGCAGGGCGGCGCGACTTATGCCGGCGGGCTCCCGGTTCCAACGCCGTTCGGCATCGTCTTCTCATCCAACATCACGCCGGATGCCGAAACCGGCATCGGGCGCTGGCCGGAAGAGGCGTTCGTCCGCGCGATGCGCTCGGGCGTGGCGCGCGATGGCCAGCATCTCTACCCGACCTTTCCCTATGACCATTTCACCAACGTCTCGGATGCGGACGACCGGGCACTCTATGCGTTCCTGATGACGCGACAGCCGGTCCACGCGTCGCCGCCGGCGAATCAGCTTTCGTTTCCGTTGAACTATCGACCGCTGATTGCAGGGTGGAAGCTGCTGTATCTGCGCAGCGGCGATGCCCCTCAGGACTCGGCGAAGGGCGCGGAATGGAACCGCGGCGCCTATCTGGTGGAGGGGCTCGCGCATTGCGGCGCCTGCCACACGCCGCGCAACGCGCTCGGCGCCGAGCGTGTCAATGCGCAGTTCGCGGGCGGCGAGGTCGACAATTGGCACGCCTACGCGCTGAACGACACCTCGCACGCCCCGGTGCGCTGGACCGCCGACGCGCTCTACGCCTATTTGCGCCACGGCTGGCAGGCCGATCATGGCACCGCGCGCGGGCCGATGGCCGAAGTGGTCGGCAATCTGGCGACGGTGCCCGACAGCGACGTGCGGGCCATCTCCGTGTACATGGCCGATATCTCGGGCGCGCCGGCGCCGGATCGCAAACGGCCGGCCGACGTCGTCGCACAATCGTCTTCCGATGATGCGGCACAGACCCATGCGGCCGGCGCAGCGATCTATGCCGCGGCGTGTGCCTCCTGCCATGAGGGCAACCGCGCGCTGCCCTATGGCGGCGTGAATCTCGCGCTCAGCACGGCGATCGCAAGCCCCGACCCGCGTAACCTCCTCAATATCGTGCTGTCGGGCGTTGGCGCCGTCGAAGGCGAGCGCAGCCCGATCATGCCGGGCTTCGCCAGCAGCATCGATGATGCGCAGATGGTCGCGCTCACGGCCTATCTGCGCGAGCGGTTCGGCAAGCGGCCGGCGTGGGCCAATCTCGACAAGGCGGTGCGCGATGCGCGGGCGGTGCAGGCGACGTCGCTTGCGGCGCGCGACACGCCGGCGGAATCCAGACAGCGAGGCAAGCCATGATGACATTGAAGGTCAATGGCAGGGATCATCAGGTCGATGCGGAGCCGGATACGCCGCTGCTCTATGTGTTGCGCAATGATCTGGCGCTCAATGCCGCCAAGTTCGGCTGCGGGCTCGGGCAATGTGGCTCCTGCACGGTGATCGTCGACGGCAAGGCGGTGCTGTCCTGCGTCACGCCGCTGGTCCTGGTCGAGGGCAAGCAGGTGACGACGCTCGAAGGGCTCGGCACCGTGGCCGCGCCGGCGCCGATCCAGCGCGCCTTCATGGAGGAGCAGGCGGCGCAGTGTGGCTACTGCATCGCCGGGATGATGATGCGCGCGCAGGCGCTGCTGATGCGCAACCCGAAGCCATCGGATGCGCAGATCCGCGCCGAGCTGGAGCCCAATCTCTGCCGCTGCGGCACCCATATGCGCATCCTGCGCGCGGTGCACCGCGCCGCCAGGTTGATGGATACGGCCGACGCCGCAAGCGACAGGAGCGTCCGATGACCGTACCGGTGGTTCTCGATCGCCGCAGTGTGCTGGCCGGCGGCGGCGCGCTGATCGTCAGCTTCTCGCTGCGCCATGCGGTGGCGCAGGAGCAGAAGGCTGCGCAGGGCCCGGCGTTGCCGGGCAGCCTGGCCAAAACGCCCAATCTGGATTCCTGGATCCGTATCGATGCCAATGGCCAGGTCACGGCCTTCACGGGCAAGGCCGAACTCGGCCAGGGATTCCGCACCGCGTTCCAGCAGATTGCGGCCGAGCAGCTCGATATTCCCTTCGATGCGCTGAAGGTGATCACCGCCGACACCAAGCTCACGGCGAATGAGGGTTACACATCGGGCAGTCATTCGATGCAGGACAGCGGCACGGCGATCCTGCATGCCGCGGCGCAGGCGCGCATGTTGCTGGTGGCCGAGGCGGCAAAGCGTTTCGGCTTGCCGCCCGACGGCTTGCGAACCGAGAATGCGGCCGTCGTTGCTCCCGATGGCCGGCGTCTGGGCTATGGCGAGCTTGTCGCCGCGGACATGTTGCACGTCCAGGCGCAACCGACATCGAGCCTGAAGGATCCGGCGAGCTGCAAGGTGATGGGCCAGCCGGTACCGCGAGTCGATATTCCGGCCAAGGTCACGGGCGGCGCCGCCTATGTGCAGGACATGCGGCTTCCCGGCATGGTGCATGCGCGCGTGGTGCGCCCGCCGAGCTACGGCGCGCAGCTCGTGGAATGCGACACGGCCGCGATCGAGAAAATGCCCGGCGTGATTCAAATCGTGCGCGACGGCAACTTCCTGGCCGTGGTGGCGGACAAGGAATTTTCGGCGGTCAAGGCCATGCAGGCGCTGGCCGCCGCGGCGAAGTGGCGGGAGAATGCGAAGCTGCCGAATCAGCACGATCTGGTAAATGTGCTGACTGCGCTGCCGTCGCAGGACTTTGCAATCTTCCAACGGAATGATCCCACGGTGAGCGGCGCGCGGTCGCTCGAAGCGACCTACACGCGACCTTACCAGTCGCACGGCTCGATCGGGCCGTCCTGCGCGGTCGCGCAATTCGTCGATGGCGCGATGACGGTGTGGACGCACACGCAGGGCGTCTATCCCGACCGGCAGGCGATCGCCGAGATGCTCGGTATGACGCCCACCAGCGTCCGCCTGATCCATGTCGAAGGCTCCGGCTGCTACGGCCGCAATGGCGCCGACGATGCCGCGGCCGACGCCGCGCTGATCGCCCGGGCGCTACCAGGGCGCCCGATTCGGGTGCAGTGGATGCGCGAGCAGGAGCACGGCTGGGAGCCGTATGGTCCGGCGATGGTGACGAAATTGAGCGCGTCGCTCACGGCCGACGGCAAGATTGCCGACTGGAATTTCGCGGTGTGGAGCAATACCCATTCGATGCGGCCGGGCGGCGCCGGCGCGCTGCTTGCGGCCCAGCACATGGCGCGATCATTCGCGGTGCCGGCACCAAAGCCGTTGCCGCTGCCGGAGGGTGGCGGCGATCGCAACGCGATCCCGATCTACAATTTTCCGAACGCGCATGTGATGCATCATTTCATCCCCGCGATGCCGCTGCGGATCTCCGCGATGCGCGCGCTCGGCGCCTATCACAACGTGTTCTCGACCGAGAGCTTCATGGATGAACTGGCCGCTCTCGCCGGCGCCGATCCGGTCGAGTTTCGGCTCAGGCATCTCGACGATCAGCGCGGCCGCGCGGTGGTCGAGAAGGCCGCGGAGGAATTCGGCTGGACGCGCGGACAGCAGCCGCCGCGAAATCGCGGCTACGGCTTCGCTTTCGCGCGCTACAAGAATCTCGCCGCCTATTGCGCCATTGCATCCGAGGTCGAGGTCGATCGCGAAACCGGGCGGGCCCGGCTGGTGCGCGCGGTCGCCGCCGTCGACGCCGGCCAGGTCGTCAATCCGGACGGCATCACCAACCAGATCGAGGGCGCGATCGTGCAGTCGACGAGCTGGACTCTCTATGAAAGCGTCACCTTCGACGAGACAAGGATCACCAGCATCGACTGGCAGACCTACCCGATCCTGCGCTTCAATGCGGTGCCCGACAGCATCGCCGTCCATATCATCAACCGTCCCGGCCAGCCGTTCCTCGGCAGCGGCGAGACCGGGCAGGGCCCGGCCGCCGCATCGCTTGCCAATGCCATCGCGCACGCAACCGGCAAGCGGCTGCGCGAGCTGCCGCTCAGCCGCAAGCGGATCAAGGACGCGATCGATACGTAGCGCGTGGCGAGATTAGGTCGAATGCGACGGCGCTACGCTCCCTCTCCCCGTGCTTACGGGGTCGAGACGAGCGAAGCTCGCTCTTAGAGGGTGGGGTGAGGGGCCTTCTCCGCGCATACCGTGATAGTTGCGTTTGCGGAGACTCCCCTCACCCGGAACGCATCTAGCGATGCGTCATAGCCGAAGCTCCGCTTCGGCGTTCTTGAGAACGGCCGCCAAAGGCGGCCTATGCCTCTCCCGCATGCGGGGCGAGGTGAAGCAGAGGCCGTTGCCCGGCCTCAAATAAATTCAACTCTGGCCGTCAAGCCGTCGGCGCGGGTGGCGCCGGGGGCGGCGTCATCGGCTCGACCTTGTAGGTCTTCGGCATATTGATCGGCTTGTAGGCCGGATCCTTCTCCATGCGCTCCAACACCGAGGCATGGATGGTCGCGCCGTCCGCAATCGGCCGCGGCTCGCCGCGCGGCAGATAGAAGCCGAGGAAGGATTTCCGTTCCGGCCATTCCTTCCATTTGTCGCTCTTCGGAATCCATTCCAGGATTTCCCAGGCGGCGGTCAGCGAATTGTGCAGCGGAGCGGTCGCGCTCGGCGGCACATATTCGTGCTTGTGCGGCGGCAACGGCATGCCCCAAGCGAGATGATCGATCAGCGCCTGATCCATGTGCAGCCCGGCTGCCTTGGCCTGCTCGAGCATCCAGATCAGCGGAAACTTCGACGGCCCGCTCTGGTCTTCCGGATAGCCGCCGCCGACGTCGGAGTGCACGCCGGCAAACCAGACCTGGCGGATGTCCTGCTCCACCTCCGTTGCCGGATCAAATGGATCCGAGCGAAATTTCTGCGGCTCGATCCAGCGATTGAGCCGGAACATGCGCCTGCGCTCGTCGATCGAGATCGCCTGGCGGAACCGTTTGACGCTGGAATTGGTGCGGGTGAACAGCAGCGTCTGGAGGTCGAACAGGAAATTGTCCTGTCGCGGCACGATGATCGAGGCCACGGTGTCCCAGACCCCGAC
The DNA here is from genome assembly GCF_054056795.1 of Bradyrhizobium sp. USDA 3315. Lineage (NCBI taxonomy): Bacteria > Pseudomonadati > Pseudomonadota > Alphaproteobacteria > Hyphomicrobiales > Nitrobacteraceae > Bradyrhizobium > Bradyrhizobium sp. USDA 3315. The sequence continues at coordinate 2,441,988 of NZ_JBSRYP010000001.1, forward strand.
GAACTCGATGGCGATGTTGCGGCCGCCGGCAATCTGGCTGAAATGCCAGGCTTCCTTCAATGGAGCATAGTCGAACGTGCCGTCGGATTTCTGGGCGTCGGAGCTGGCCTTCTTGTAGGTGCCGAAGGCGTAGCTCGCGAGGTCGAGCTGGTCGACGGGCAGCAGGCCCATCACATGGACGAAGGCCGCGAGCACGCGCACCGTGTAGGCACCGCGGCTGAAGCCGAACATCCAGACCCGGTCACCTGGCTCCCACGTTCGGCACAGGAACAGGTAGGCGCCGAGCGTGTCCTGGTCGAGACCGGCGCCGAAGGCCAGCCCGAACAGGCCGCGCATCTGCTGCTTGAAGCGGCCCCAGGCGTTTTGCAGGCCGATGGTGCCGAGGCCGGGATGATAATAGATCCGCTGCCGGTCATTCTTGTCGGCGACGCGGAACAGCTTCAGCACGTTGGAAATATTGTCACCGATCTCGTTGCCGGTGCCGTCGCAACAAATCACAATATCTTTCGGCATCCGTTGCCCTCGCGGCCGCCGTGAAAATTCGTGGCCTCTATGTACGGCAGAACGTGGTGAAAATTCAATCTCCAATTGAAGACGGTTCTGTGGCGGCGGCGTGACCGCCGGTGGTGCCGGGTAGCCGAAGCGCGATGCGCGTCGACGCTGCCTGCCGTTGGCTCTCGAATTGAATCTCGCCACGGCCGGCAAAGCTGCGCCAAGGACGGCGTCGCTTCAGCTCGCGGATGCCCGGCCACGAGAGATCCAATTCCGTTTGCGATGCGTTGAGTCGGCCGCCAACGGCGCTCCCAGAATTCAATTGCAACACTTCGGAAAAGATGGAAATCTGCTCGTCGATCATTGCTATATGCGTCGGCATTTTCTCCCTTTCAGGGACTCCGCGGTGCACGCGATCATCTTTCCTGCTGCCTGCAGCAGCTTCCTCAGCGACAACAGGAACGGGTCGGCATGAGCCCTCAAGCTCTCGTGACGGCCATTCTCCTAGGACTTGTGGTGGCGGCGTTCGGACTGTTCTGGTGGGTCGGCAGCTATTCCGATCGCGTCTTCGCAAGCAGGTTCCGCACCCGCTTTCCGGAGAAGACGTTGAGCTACACCGGCGACCAGCTTGGCGAGCTGGTGCAGTCCGATCTGCGGATGAAATATGTCTTTCCGATCCTGTTTCCGCTCGACCTGATCGTCATGCTGGCGCTGGCGGGCGCGATGGGCGCGGCGTCATCGCACTGGCTCAGCCGGATCTACCCGTCCGCTGCGTGGCTCGGCCTGGTCGTGCCGGCGGTGTACCTGCTCAGCGACCTGATCGAGGATTGTCTCCTGGTATGGCTGCTGCTGCACGGCGACCCGCATGCGGCGGCGCGATCGGTCTCGATCCTGAAGGCGATCACGACGATCAAGCTGGTCGGCATCTTCGCCTCGATCGCGCTGACATTGGCTGCGTTCGTCGGGTGGCTGTTCCACGGCGAGTCGCTTGCCATCTAAAGCGCGGCTGGCGGCCTATTGATAGGTCGCGACGATATCCGACACGGCACGCTCGAGCTGCTGCGCGGTCGCGCACTGCCGCAACACGCTGCAGAAGGTCGCGTAGCGCGGCATCTCGGAATCGCCAAAACCCCAGACCATGCGGCTCTCGGGATTGAGCCAGACCAGCCGCTTGGAGCGCTCGCCGATCCGGCGCAGGATGTCGGCGCGCGGATCGAGATTGTTGCTGCGGGCGTCGCCGAGCACGATCACCGTGGTCTGCGGCGTGATCGCGCTCATCCAATTGTCCTCGAAATCGGCGAAGGAATTGCCGTAGTCGGACGAGCCGAAGCCGACCTTGGACATGATCTCCTTCATCGCCTCTTCCGGCGATTTCGATTCCAGGATGTCGCTGACCTCGATCAGGTGGCCCGAGAAGGCGAATGAGCGGACGTCGTCGACCACCTCGTGCAGGCTGTGGATCAGGAGCAGGAAGAAGTCCGAGACGCGGGCGACCGAGCCGGAAACGTCGCACAGCGCGACGATCTTCGGCCGGTCGCGATGCTTGCGCTTCCAGGCGGTGAGGAAGGGGACGCCGCCCCAAGCCGCGTTGCGGCGCAGCGTGCGGCGGACGTCGAGATGACCGCGGCGCTGGCGCTTGCGCGGCTTGGAGTAGCGCTCGCGCAACCGGCGCGCGATCTGGCGGATCAGCGCGCGCATCTGCTCGACCTGCCGCGGCTCGATCCGCGCCAGCGGCGCGTTGCGCAGGATCTCGTTGCGCAGATTCTCCGCTTCCTCGCGCCCGTAGAGCAGCAGGGCCTGCGAGACCGCGTCGCGAACGGTGCCGCGCAGGCCGTTGAGCGCCTCCTGCAGCCGTTCGGCGAGCGCGGGATTGCGCGTGGTCAGGCCGTCGATGTCGTCGCGCAGGCGCTGGATCCCCATCGCGTCGAGGATGCGGGTCTGGAAGATGCCGCGCTGGGTGAAGTAGCGGATATCCGGCAGCGAGGCGGCGCCGGAGGCGTTGGCGATCGCGCTCGATATCGCGGAGCGATCCTGCGACAGCAGCATCTGCGCCAGCGGCCCGACATTCTCGCTGGCGGCGCCGCCCGACGCATCGCCATGCTCGTCGGCCGACGGGTTGGCGCCGGATTGGCTGGCGTCGTCGGTCTTGCTCTGCTCGGCGTTCTCCTGCTGCGGCTCGGGCTGGCTGAAGAACAGGTCGAAGCATTCGCCGAGCGCGCGCTTCTCGTCCTGGGTCTTGGCCAGCGTCAGCAGGAAGGTGTCGCGCAGGATGTCGCGATCGGCAAAGCCGACCTGGGCGACCGCCCGCATCGCATCGATGCTTTCGGCGGGCGAGACCCGGACCCCGGCTCCCCGCGCCGCACGAAAGAAGCGATGCAGGTTCTCGCGCATCTTGGTTTAGCTGAACACGCCCTGGCGCGACGCCTTGGCGATAAAGGACGAAATCTGCGGCGTCGCGGCCTCGATATCGGCCTCGTATTTCAGGAGCACGTTGAGCGTGTCCCTGACGATCTCGTGGTCGAGCTCGCTCGCCTGCAGCAGCACCAGCACGCGCGCCCAGTCGATCGCCTCGCTGACCGATGGCAGCTTCTTCAGGTCGAGCGAGCGGATCTCGTGGATGAAACCGACCATCTGCTTGCGCAGCGTCTGCGAGATGCCGGGCACCCGGCTCTCGACGATGCGCTCCTCCAGCTTCTGCTCGGGGAAGCCGATGTGCAGATGCAGACAACGCCGCTTCAAGGCATCGCCAAGATCGCGCTCGCTGTTCGAGGTCAGGATCACGGTCGGCGGCGCCACCGCGGAGACGGTGCCGAACTCGGGGATCGTGACCTGAAAGTCCGAGAGGATTTCCAGCAGCAGCGATTCGAATTCGGCATCCGACTTGTCGATCTCGTCGATCAGGAGCACGCAGCCGGCCGGCTGCTCCAGCGCCTGCAACAGCGGCCGTGGCTCGACGAATTCCTTGGAGAAGAACACGTCGCCGAAGGTGTGGAGCTGGTCGAGCGCAGCCGCCAGCGACTGTGCGCCGCCGAGCACCTCGCCGAGCTTGTCCTTCAGGATCTGGGTGTAGAGCAGCTGCTTGGCATATTTCCACTCATACAGCGCCTTGGCCTCGTCGAGGCCCTCATAGCATTGCAGGCGGATCATCTTCATGCCGCGCCATGCGGCGATCGCCTTCGCCAGCTCGGTCTTGCCGACGCCGGCAGGGCCCTCGACCAGGATCGGCTTCTCGATCTGCTGCGACAGATAGACCGCGGTCGCGATCTGCCGGCTCGCAATATAGCCTTGCGCGGCGAGGCCGCTTTCCACGGCCTCGATCGAGGCGGTGGGCCTGGTGTCAGCCACGAGGATCAGCTCCGAATTTGCCTTGAACTCGGACCTGTTCTGCGCCCGTTGCGGACAAAGCACAAGGCTCGTTTGGCCCGCAAAGGCATGGGGTTAGCGCATGGTTCCGGGGTATTTCCGCCAAGCGCAATACGGGCTACGCTCGTTAGCGTGTAGTTCGAACCTCCCCTTGAAAAGGGGAGGTCGCTTTGCTCGCCAGAGCAAAGCGGGTGGGGATCTACTCTCTCCATCAACGCCGGCGTCTGCGGCTGACCCCCATCCCGACCTTCCCCCTTTCAGGGGGAAGGAGAAGAATCTCGTAGCCCGGCTACCGTCAACCCGCGCAGCTCTTCACGAAATCCTTGCGCTGAGGGCCCGTGATCTTCTGGTCGATGGCCTGCTTCAGGCAGTCGAGACGCGCCTGCGCCATGCAGAGCTGCATCTGGTCGTGCCGCTCCTGGCCCTTCAACGCCTTCGCCGCGCTCTGGCAGGCCGCGCGCTTCGCGCCGGGCACGGGCGCCGCCGTCGACGCGCTCTGTTGCGCGGGAGCTGCCACCGGCGCTGTTGTGGGGGCCGGCGTTGTCTGCGCGAGCGCTGCAGCCGAGAGCAGCAGCGAGCCAGCCGAGACGAGGGCGACGACAAGACGTTTCATGGGAAGTGCCTCCGCAGGGATGATCCGGAGAAGTGGACGTCGGTTTTCCGGAACGTCATGCTCAGACCAGAAAAGGGGTCACGATGCGATCGCGCCGTGACCCGGGGGGAGGCCGACAATTAGAAGCCGCCGCGTGAATGCGGCATGAATAGGCGCGTAGCCCGCTTCACCTCAGCGTGAGGCCGGTCGCGGCTTCAAGCTCGCCGATCGCCTGCGCGGCATTCGCGACCTTGATCGTGGTCATGCCCATCTCGCGCGCCGGCTTCAAATTGACGCCGAGATCGTCGAGATAAACGCAGTTCTTCGGGTTCACCTGCAGCGTCTCCACCATCATCTGGTAGATCCGTGGGTCGGGCTTGCGCAGGCCGATCTTCGCGGACTCGATGACGTGGTCGAACAGCGCCATCACCTCGGCGACATAGAGCGTGCGTCCGCTGCGGCTGCCGATCGCGTTCGCCGGCAAGTTGTTGGTGATGCAGCCGGTCTTGAATTTCGCCTTGATGCGCTTCAGCGCCTCGACCATCTCGGGGCGCAGGTCGCCGGAGAGCAGCGGCAGCACGTCCTTGCCGCGCACCTCGGCGCCGAGCGCCTTCGATTCCGTGGCGAACAGCGCGTCGAATGCGTCGATATCGATCTCGGCGCGCTCGAACTTGGCCCAGGCGTTCTCGAGATGGTTGGCGGCGTTGGTGCGGCGGATGATGTCGATCGGCAGGCCGCGCTCGGTCTCATAGCGCGCGAACGCCTCGAACGGCGAGGTGGTCAACACGCCGCCGAAATCCCAGATCACTGCCTCGATCATGCCTTCCTGCCCAATGATGCGTTGCTTGAGGAGCGGCTAACACGGATCGCAGACCGGGACCAGCCCGATCCGGCGCTTGTTCGGTGCTCGTTCGGCGCTTGGCGACCCGCGCGGAGCGGGCTATTGCTTCGCCGATGAAGACATCCCGCCTGATCCTCGCCGTTCTCGTGTCGCTGGTCTGCCCTCCGGCTTTCGCCATCGTCGGCGGCGGCGCGCCGTCGACGGATGGCGTTGCGCGCTCCGTCGTCACCATCGTCGGCTCGCGCGGCAATTTCTGCACCGGCGCGCTGATCGCGCCGAAGGTCGTGCTGACCGCGGCGCATTGCGTGCAGCCCGGTGCCGATTACAAGATTGTCGAATATGGCGCGGACAGGCAGCCGAAGCTGCAGGACGTCAGGACGGTTGCGATCCATCCCGGCTTTCGGATGCAGGCGATGACCAATCATGTCGCGACCGCCGATGTCGCGCTGCTGCAGCTCGCGGCGCCGGCCGCAGGCAAGGCGCCGGCCGCGCTCAGCATGCCAAACATTCCGATCCAGGTCGGCGGCCGCTTCACCATCGCGGGCGTCGGCGTCACCGTGCGTGGTGACGGCAAGAGCGGCGGCGCCACCCGCGTCGCCGGCCTGATCGCGAGCGGCAAGCCCGGCACGTTGCAGATCCGGCTTGTCGATCCGGTCGGGCAGGGTTTGCGCGAAGGGCTCGGGGCCTGCACCGGCGATTCCGGCGCGCCGGTGTTCGAGGACAAGCAGGGCGGTCCCGCAATCGTCGGCGTGGTGAGTTGGTCGACGGGACCGAACGGCGCCGCCGGCTGCGGCGGCATCACCGGCGTGACGCCGCTGACACTCTATCGCGACTGGGTGATGCAGACCGCGCGGCAATGGGGCGCGAGCTTTTAGAGCGCGGCGCTCTCGAGCTGTTTGCGCGCTGTCCCGTCATCCTAAGGCGCGAGCCTTGCGGCGCAATTGCGCCGCTGAGCGAGCCTCGAAGGATGTACGGCCACCAGCCGGGCCGTCGCCCTTCGAGGACCGCTGAAGGAGCGGCCACCTCAGGGTGACGGTGAGGGGCCGGGCATGCGCCGAGCCTAATGCCCCGCGGCCTTGTTCGCGGCGGCGTTGTTCAGCACGATCAGGCCGTCGACGGCGACGCCGAGCTTGCTGTTGATCAGGAACGGGTTGACGTCGATCGAGGCAATGCGGCCGTTGGCGTCCGCCATCAGGTTGGAGAGCCCGACCAGCGCCTTCACTGCCGACGGCTCGTGCAGCGCGGGCTTGCCGCGATAGCCCTTCATCTTGACCCCGGCCTTGGTCCTGGCGATCAGCTCCTTCGCCTCGGCGGCGTCGAGCGGCGCGCCGGCGAGCGCGACGTCCTTCATCAGCTCGATGTCGACGCCGCCGGTGCCGAACAGCACGACGGGGCCCATCTCGGCGTCGAGCGAGGCGCCGACCACGAGCTCGAGGTCGGCCTTGACCTGCTGCGCAATCAGGATGCCCTCGAGCTTCGGCTTGCCCTTCAGCTTCTTCACCCGCGCGGTGATGTCGTTGAAGGCTTTCTTCACCTCGGCCGCATTGGCAAGGTTCAGCACCACGCCGCCGATATCGGATTTGTGCAGGATGTCGGGGCTGACCACCTTGGCGACCACCGGGAAGCCGATTTGCTTGGCGATCTTCACGGCCTCCGCCGCGGTCTGCGCGACCTCTTCCTTTGAGATCGGGATGCCATAGGCCTTGAGCAGCTTCTTCGAGGCAACCTCGTCGAGCGCGGCGGCGCCGTTGGCGGCCTTCAGCGTCTTCTCCAGCACCGCGCGCGCAGATGCCGTCGAGCTCGAGGCGATATCGGGCACTTCCTTGCGCAGGCCGGCATATTCGATCAACGACTTGATCGCGCCGACCGCGCGGTCAAGGCCCTGCATGACTGCGATATCGGGCAGCGACTTGCGCAGTCCTTTGGTGAATTCGGTGAAGCCGATCGACATCGCGCTGATATAGATCACCGGCTTGTTGGCCTGGCCCGCCATCTCGTTGACGATGCGCAGATTTCGCTCGCGCAGCTCGTGTGGCGCCTTCGGCAGCTCGGCATCGATGATGACGATATCGGTGTCGGGATCGTCGATCATGATCTTGATCGACTTCATGTAGACGGAGGGATCGACCACCGCGGCGAAGCCGGCGTCGAGCGGATTGCCGACGATGCTGCCGGGGCCGAGCATTTTTGCCAGCTGCTCCGAGGCGTTCGGGCTCAGCGGCGCGAAGTTCAGCCCGGCGGAATAGAACGCGTCGATCAGGAGGCCGCGCTTGCCGCCCGACAGCGATACCGCCGCGAGGCGATTGCCCTTCGGCGGATCGGCATGCACGAAGCACTCGGTGGTCTCGATCAGTTCATCCAGCCCGCGCACCCGGATCACGCCTTCGCGGGTCGAGATCGCATCGAAGGTCTCGATCGAGCCGGCGAGCGCGCCGGTATGCGCCATCGCCGCGGCGCGGCCGCCTTCGGATGCGCCGAGCTTGAGCGCGATCACCGGCTTGCCGGCGGCGCGCGCAGCCTTGCAGGCATCGCGGAATACCTTCGTGTTCCTGACGCCCTCGAGATAGACCACGATGACGCGGATGCTCGGATCGGCGGCGAAGTAGCTCATCAGGTCCGGGGTCTCGAGGCCGGATTCATTGCCGGTCGTGACCATGTAGCCGACGCCGACGCCGCGATCCTCCAGCGCCTGGCGGATCGCCATCACGATCGCGCCGGACTGGCCGGCGATCGCCACCGCGCCCTGCTCCATGGTGACGATGCGGTCGTCGATATTGGTGAACAGGTTCTCGCCGGCGCTGAGATTGCCGAGGCAGTTGGGGCCGGTGACGGCGAGCCCGGTCTCCTTGATCGCCTGCTTCAGCTCGACCGCGAGGCGCTGGCTCTCCTCATCCTGCAGCTCGCTGAAGCCGGAGGTGACGATGGTCGCCGAGCGCGCGCCGGCCGCGGCCGCATCGCGGATCACCTGCACCGCAAACCGGGCCGGCACCAGCACCAGCACATGGTCGGGCTTCTCGGGAACGCTGGCGAAGTCCTTGTAGCAGGTGACGCCCCAGATCGCTTCGCGCTTGGCGTTGATCGGATAGAGGCCGCCGGCATATCCGTATTTGACCAGATTGTTCCAGATCCGTTCGGCGTAGTTGCCGGGCTTGTCGGTGGCACCGACCAGCACGATGTTGCGCGGATGCAGCATCGCGTGGATGCTCTTGACGATATCACTGGCGTCAGCGGGCGGCGCCCATTCGTGGGACATATGAGACGCGGTGCTTGCGAAAGCTTCCATGGAGCCTGCCCTTATCCTTGTTGTCTTTGTTTCCTCTGGCCACGGCGGATCACCGTGAGGCGCGCGATTTTTCATTGTTTTTATGGCGAGGGAAAGGGGGTAGCAACTCATGCTGGCGCAGGTCAGGGCACCGCGCGCAATATCCCGGCAGGCGCAAAATTGATTGCCTATCAGGAACCCGATTCGCGCGGGCGCGAATCCGTTTCGATCAAGGTCGCGTGCAGCAAGTAACGCTCGGACCCCGATGTCAGCGCGTCGAACGGCCAGCAGGTCGACAGCACCAGTTCATGTCGGTCAGTCATCGGATCGATGCCGGATTGATCGAATCGGACCACCGAGCTGCGATCGGCCCGATAGCGAAACATCTTGCCGTCGCTGCGCGTGACGTCGATCTCGTCGCCGATTGTGACATCCCTCAGAAAGCGAAAATGCGTGTCGCGGTGCGCGGAATAGACCGCGACGCCCCGCTCGCCGGCATCGACAGTTTGTTCGACATGGCCGGGGCCGAACGCCAGCGCCTGGCCGCTGCTGCCGGCAAGCGCAATCGCGGAAGCGTGCAGGCGCTTCACCTCGATCCGCGCCACCGGCCAGGTATCGGCCCAGTTCCACGGCTTCACCGGCTGGCCGGTCGCGATGCTCTGCGCGAAGGCGCGCTCCAGCAGCACCTGCGCGAGCAGCGCCTTGGCATGGATATAGGCGCCCTGGCCGAACAGGATCAGGCCGATGAGGGCGAAGCCGAGGGCTGGGATGAAGCGGGGCATTGTTGCGCCTGTTGCTGTCATTCCGGGATGGTCCGAAGGACCAGACCCGGAATCTCGAGATTCTCAGGTGCGCAAGCGCGCACCATAGTTCGATGCTGCGCATCGCCCCGGAATGACATTGCGGGTTGAGGAAGAGTTGCGCGCGCGGCCCCTGGGGGACGGGTGGAAGGCCGCGCGCGCTCTTGAAGGAGGAGGCTGGGGGACACCTCCTCCTTTCATCCGACGTCATTGGGGCGACGTCTGACGCCGGTTGAACACCAGGAGGAGAAGACTGACCGTGAGCAGGATCACGCCCGCGATCATCTTCAGCTCCGCATCGGTCGCGGTCTTCGGCAGCTGGATCGTGCCGGGACCTTGTGTGGCGACCGGTGACCGCTTCAGCGCAGCGAGCTGCACCTTGCCGTCGCCACCGTCGGCGCGCCGCTCGCCCGGTACGGCCGGCAGACTCGGACGCTCGCCGAACACCTTCGCAAAATCCCAGCCGGCGGGCAGGTTGAGCGGGAGTTCGCTCAACCTCAGTGGCTCGCCTTCCGGGCGGCTCGGCGTCTTGTCGACCGCAACAAGGCTGGTCAGCCGCGTCACGAGCTGATGCTCCAGCGCCAGCGCGAGGATGGTCTTGTCGGCGTCCTCGGGGCTCTCCTGCCGCGTGGTGCGCGCGACCTCGGCATCGGCGATCTTGCGGCGCGCCCATAGTTTCGACAGGCCCTTGCCCTCAGCGGCATTCGCGAGCGGCAGCGTCACGCTCCACGAGCGGTCGCCGATGCGGCCCTTGATCTCGACTGAGCCGGCCAGCTTGTCGAGCTTGGCGGCCAGCACCAGCGGCTCGTCGCGATAGACGTCAGGCAGTGCCGACGGCGTCAGGTCGGCCGTCGCCTCGGAGAATTTCGCGGAGAGGCTAGTCACCGCGGGATTTTCCAGCTTGGCGAACAGGCCGCGCATGCGCTCGTCGACCTGCTCGACCGAGCCGATATGGGTGAAGGTGCCGCGGCCGAGTTCGGCGGCGCGCGTCATCAGATAGGTGTTCGGCGCCGAGCCGATGCCGACCATGAAGACGCGCGAGCGGCCGCGCAGCGCGCCGATGGTCTCGAACAATTGCTGCTCGTTGCCGATGGCGCCGTCAGTCAGGAACACGACCTGGCGGACGTAATTGGCGTCGTCATGGTTGGTGTCGGACAGCGCTGCGCGCATCGCCGGCACCATCTCGGTGCCGCCGCGGGCCTGCAGCGCGCCGACGAACGCCGTCGCGTTGCCGATATTGGTGCTGTTTGCCGCGACCGGCGACGGGAACAGCGTGTCCATGGTGTCGTCGAACCGGATCACGTTGAAGCGATCGGTCGGCTGCAGGCGACCGAGCGCGTAAGTCAGGCTCGCTTTGGCCTGGATGATCGAAGTGCCGCCCATCGAGCCGGAATTGTCGATCACGAAGATCACCTCGCGCGGCAACGGCTTCTGTTGCGTCTGCTCGACCGACGGCGGGGTGACGAAGGCCAGCAGATAGTCGGAATTGCCGACATGCTCGCGGAACAGCCCGACCGACGGCGCCTTCTCGGCGGCCGGCTTCCAGGTCAGCTCGAAATCACGATCGGCCGGCACCGGGCCTTCGGCGAGCTTGACGAGCCGCGTGGTGCTGTCGGGGCTCTCGATCCTGACCTGGTGGAAATGGCTCGTCACCTCGCCGAGCGCGAAGCCGGCGTTCAGATGCACCGTGATGTTGGTCGGATTGACCGGCGCATTCGTGGCAGGGTCGAGCACTTCGGGGGAGATGCGGTCGCGGTCCGGCACGGGATCGGTTGACGTGGCGCCCCAGCCGTTGCCGTCGGCGCGGAGATCGACGCTTTGCACCACCGGGCGCGGATTGTAGCGCGGGCCGACCACCATCGGCACCCGCAGCGAGAACTCGTTGCCGTTCTGCTGCACCGGCTCCTGATATTCGATCTGCACCAGCACGGTTTCGCCGGGGCCGATATTGGCAACGGAATTGGTGAAGATGTTGGGCCGCTCCTGTTCGGTGAGCGCGGCCTTTTGGCCATTCTGCTTGGCCTGCTCGTAGATCGCGCGAGCCTGCTGCCGCTCCTTGATGTCGCCGACCACGACGCGGTCGCCGACCACCATCTTCAGCGTGTCGACCGCGCCGCCAGCCGGCAGCGGATAGACATAGGTCGCCTCCACCCAGTCCTTGGTCGGGTTGCGGAAGATCTGCGTGACGCGGGCGCGGACCGTCGGACCCGACACCGTGAGGTCCACGTCGATGCCGAGCCTCAGCGCATCCCGATAGCCGTCATCGGTCTTGAACAGCAGCGAGCCGGAGCGCGCATCCGATGGCCGCAGCACCGCCTGTTGCGGCAGTTCGGCCGACCACACCGGATCGAAACTCAGGAATAGCGCCGCAAAGCCGATCACTAGCGCGGCCACACCTTCCACCAGAAAGAACAGCGCAATGCGCATCCTGCGCGACAGGCGGATCTGCGGGCTGCTCTCACATGCATCGTAAATCGTCATTTTCGTCACTCCCGAGCGAGGCTTTCGCTGCCTCGCGATCATGGAGAACGGCGGTTTTGGCGCGAGCAGAATGATCGGCAATGATTGGCCGCCGTCCGGCGCGGCCCGCCGCCGGCGGAGGCGGATTTGTGCGGTTTGGTGATGGATTGTCCGGTCTGCTAGACTGCGCGGAATCAAGGGGAACCGGGCAGGAATCTGGATGCCGACGCCTGATAAGCAGCTATCCGCCGAGCAGAGCCAGCAGGTCGCGGAGACCATCCGCGAGGAAATCGCGCGCCGCCGCATCTCGCGGCAGACGCTGGCCGAGCAGGCCAAGCTCAGCCTCTCGACCCTGGAGAAGGTGCTCGGCGGCCGCCGCCCGTTCACGCTGGCGACCACCGTGCGGCTGGAGCAGGCGCTGGGTGTGTCCTTGCGCAAGCTGCCGGAGACGATCACGGTGGCCGCACCCGCCAATGGCGGGATCGCACCCGACGGCCTCGGGTCCTATTCGCGCCGCGCGGTGGCGCGGATCGAAGGGACCTACATCACGGTGCGGCCGTCGTTCGGCGAGCAGGGCGCACTCTACGCCTATCGGACGGAGATCACCTGGGACGAGGCGTCGTCATCGCTCGGCTTCCGCGAAGGCGAGCGGCAGGACGCCGACTATACGCAGTACGGCGAAGTCGCGGTGCCCAACGAATCCGGCTTCGTCTATCTCGTGACCAACAGGCACGGCCAGCATCGCGTGATCACGGTGTCGCGCCCGCGCAATTCCGGCGAGATGTACGGCATCATCACGACGCTGCTTGCCGGCCGCGGCTCGCTGCTGACGCCTGTCGCCGCGCCGATCGCGTTCCTGCCGGTGAAGAACGTGCCCAAGCCCAGCCTCGGCCGGGTGTCGGCGGATGACGCGAACTACGCCGCCTATCGCGAGCATTTGCGTCGAACGATCGATGAGCCGTTCGCGATTTTCTTGCCGGGATGACAACGGCAGAGTTAGGTCCGTCATCCTGAGGTGCGAGCCTTGCGGCGCGATTACGCCGCTGGGCGAGCCTCGAAGGATGCACGGCCCGTATGCATCGACTCGGGAGAGAGCCCGGCCGTCGACCCTTCGAGACGCCGCTTCGCGGCTCCTCAGGGTGACGGTGAGATAGCTTGCGCGTCGCTCGGCTTCACCCGCGATCCGCAAAAAGCAACGAAGCCGCCCGGATGGGCGGCTTCGCGATGGCTGATGTTTGGTGGCGGTGCGCGTCGCGCTAGCCGCCGGTCTCGGCGCTGATGATGTCACCGAACAGCTCCCACTGCCCGTTCTTGAACTGCATCATCTTGAGCTGCTCGACCGGTGCGAAGTCGGTCGCGCTGGTGTTGATCCTGATGCCGGGGATCAGCGTGTCGGGCGCAAAATCCTTCAGGCTGGCGGCCTGCTTCATCACGTTCTCACGCGTCAGGTTGTCGCCGGCCTGCTTCAGCACCTGCACCATGGTCTGCGCGGCGGCGTAGCCATAGACCAGATTGGCGTCGGCGAGGTTGGCGCCCGGCATGTACTTCTCGGCGAAGGCCATGAACTTCTTCATGCCCTCATCATTCTTCCACTGCGGATCGGACGCGTCCTTCAGATAGCCGGCCGACAGCACGCCTTCCGAGGCCTCGAGCCCGGCCGGTTTCATGACCGCGCCGATCGAGATCGAGACGTCGGTCATCACCTGCATCGGCTTCCAGTTGAGCTCGGCGATCTTCTTGATCGCCTGCGCCGCGAATTTCGGCGTCGAGATGTTGACGAACACGTCGGCGCCGGTGTCCTTCAGCTTGACGATGTGGGAGTCGATCGACGGCTCGGTGGTCTCGTAGCTCTCTTCGGCGACGATCTTGACGCTCGACTTGTCGAGGATCTCCTTCAAGCCGACCAGGTAGTCCTTGCCGAAATCGTCATTGGCATAGAAGATCGCAACCTTGGCATCCGGCTTGGCCTTCAGGATGTACTTGCCGAAGATCCGCGCCTCGACGCGATAGCTCGGCTGGAAACCCATGGTCCACGGGAAATCCTTCGGATCGTTCCACTTGCTGGCGCCGGTGGCGAGGAACAGCTGCGGCACCTTCTTGGCGTTGTGATACTTCTGCACCGCGGTCTGGGTCGGCGTGCCCAGCGCGTTGAACACCAGGAACACTTCGTCGCTCTCGATCAGCTTGCGGATCTGCTCCACGGTCTTCGGCGGCGAGTAGCCGTCGTCATAGGAGATCCAGTTGATCTTGCGGCCGTTGATGCCGCCCTGGTCGTTGATCATCTTGAAATAGGCTTCTTCGGTCTTGCCGATGACGCCGTAGGCGGAGGCGGGACCGCTATAGGCCTCGACATTGCCGATCTTGATCTCGGTGTCGGAGGCGCCGGTATCATATTTCTTTTGTGCAAAGGCGGCCTGGGTGGAGAGCAGGCAGAGCGCCGTGGCGGCTGCCAGCAGCGACAGTGTTGTTGTTTTCATAAAGGCAATTTCCTCGATTGATTTTGGTTGGGGACTTACGCAACGAACCCGCAGCCGGTCCCGGCAGACGGCAACGGGGTAATCCTTGTCGCGGCGAATTCCGGAACGCGCGGCGCGCGTTTGACTCACGCCGCGGTATCGGTTGGCTTCGGCCGGTTGAATTGTTGCCGGAGCGTCGGCTTATGAATTTTGCCTGTCGCGTTCCGCGGCAGGGCCTCGATGAATTCGATCAGGCGCGGGCATTTGAACCGCGCCAGATTGGCCTGACAATGCGCGTGGACCTCGGCCGGGGTCAGCGAATGGCTTGGCTTTACGGCAATGATCGCCATGCCGACTTCGCCCCATTGCTCGTCGGGGATGCCGATCACAGCGGCCTCGGCGACGGCGGCCAATTGATGCAGCACGCTCTCGACCTCGGCCGGATAGACGTTCTCGCCGCCCGAGATGTACATGTCCTTCCAGCGATCGACGATGTAGTAGAAGCCCTCCTCGTCGATCCGCGTGGCGTCGCCGGTGTGCAGCCAGCCGTCGGTGAAGGAGGAGGCATTGGCGTCCGGCCTGTTCCAGTAGCCCGGCGTGATGTTCGGGCCCCTGACCCAGAGTTCGCCGAGCTCGCCGACCGCGGCGTCGCTGCCGTCGGGCCGCACGATGCGGACCTCAGTGTGCAGCACCGGCTTGCCGGAGGAGCCGGCCTTGCGCGCGGCATCCTCGCGGTCGAGCACCATCACCGCCGGCGAGGTCTCGGTCATGCCGTAGCCCTGCTGCAGCGCGACGCCGCGCGCCTCCCAGGTCTTGAGCAGCGGCACCGGCATCGGCGCGCCGCCGACGCCGCCAATGACGAGGCGGCTGAAATCCGCCGTAGCGAAGGAAGGGTGCTGCGCCATGAACTGGTAGATCGCGGGCACGCCGAAGAAGACGTTGATGCCCTGCGCGGGATCGTCGATCAGCTTCAGCGCCTCGCCGGGATCGAACGCGCGCATGATCAGCACGGTGCCGCCGGCATGCAGCACCGGGTTGGTGTAGCAATTCAGCCCGCCAGTGTGGAACAGCGGCAGCACCGTCAGCAGCACCGAGGCCGGCGAGATGTAGGCGGGGCCGCCGAGATTGACGCAATTCCAGAACGTCATCCCATGCGTGATAATCGCGCCCTTCGGCTGGCCGGTCGTCCCCGAGGTGTACATGATGGTCGAGATGTCATCGAGCATGACCTCCTCGAACCGTTCGAGCGGCGCGGCTGCCGCAATGCCGGTCTCATAGGCGCCGCCCGGGCCGAGCCTCACGGTCGCAGCGACATTGCAGAGCTTTGCCACCGCAAGCGCGGTCTCGGCGAGATCGTCGTCGTGGATCATCACCTTCGGCGCGGCGTCGCCGGTGATGTAGCGCAGCTCGGGAACGGTGAGGCGGGTGTTGAGCGGCAGGAAGATCGCGCCGATCCGGAAGCAGGCGAATTGCACTTCCAGCGTATCCGTCGTGTTCAGTGCCAGCACCGCGACGCGGTCGCCGCGGGCAACCTTGAGCCCATCGCGCAGCCAGGCCGCGAGCCGCGACACGCGGGCGTCGAGCTCCGCATAGCTGAAGCGGCGTCCGCTGGCGAGATCGACAAGCGCCATCTTGTCCGGCGTGCGCCGGCGGTGATGCGCGATCCAGTCGTAATAACGAACCGGCAAATTTCCCTCCTCCGGAACGGCAGTCTTGCGCCGCCTGTTCCTGGCTCAATTGATGCCATGAATTGGCAGTGGAGGGGGCGTATAAGGATACTGTCTTGCGTTTAGTGGCTGGCAAATCGCCGGATCGGGCGTCGGCGCCGATGGCAGCCACTCGACGCAAGTGAACCGGGAGAAATCCGGACATCGTCGGAGGGAAGAATCAACGGAGCACGCGGATGGCAAACCCGTTCTACACCGGCGAGCATGAGGCCTTTCGCGAGGTGATGCGGCGCTTTGTTGCCAAAGAAATCGAGCCTTATGCCCATCAATGGGACGAAGACGGCGAGTTTCCGCGCGAGCTCTATGCCAAGGCATCTGCGATCGGACTGCTCGGTCTCGGCTTCCCGGAAGAATATGGCGGGATCGCCGCCGACCAGTTCATGAAGATCGTGGCCTCGCAGGAGCTGGCGCGGGCCGGCGCCGGCGGCGTCTCCTCGAGCCTGATGAGCCACACCATCGGCTCGCCGCCGATCGCGCGCGCCGCGCGGCCCGAGGTTAAGGCGCGGGTGCTGCCGGACGTGCTCGCTGGCAAGAAGATCTCCGCGCTCGCGATCACCGAGCCGAGCGGCGGCTCCGATGTCGCGAACCTGCGCACCAGGGCGCGGCGTGACGGCGACCATTATGTCGTCTCCGGCGAGAAGACCTTCATCACCTCGGGCATGCGCGCCGACTATCTGACGGTCGCGGTGCGCACCGGCGGCGAAGGTCCCGGCGGCGTCAGCCTGCTGTTGATCGAAGGCAATACGCCCGGCCTGTCCCGCACCAAGCTGAAGAAGATGGGCTGGTGGGCGTCAGATACCGCGACACTTCACTTCGACGAATGCCGCGTGCCGGTCGGGAACCTGATCGGCGAGGAGGGGCAGGGCTTCAAGATCATCATGCAGAACTTCAACAGCGAGCGCATGGGCATGGCGGCGAGCTGCACCGCCTATGCGCGCGTCTGCCTCGACGAGGCGGTCGCCTACGCCAAGGAGCGCAAGACGTTCGGCAAACCGATCGCCCAGCACCAGGTGATCAGGCACAAGATCGTCGACATGGCGCAGAAGGTCGCGGCCTCGCAGGCGATGCTGGAGATGCTGGCGTGGCGGCTCGGCCAGGGCGAAAGCCCGGTCGCCGAGATCTGCATGATGAAGAACCAGGCGACCCAGACCATGGCGCACTGCGCCTCCGAGGCGGTGCAGATCTTCGGCGGCGCCGGCTTCATGCGCGGCGTCAAGGTCGAGCGCATCTACCGCGAGGTCAAGGTCAACGCCATCGGCGGCGGCACCGAGGAGATCATGAAGGACCTCGCGAGCCGGCAGATGGGGTTGTGATCGCGTCAGGTGATGATGTGGTCGCGGCGAAAAGGCGGATTGTGAACCCTCCCCCTGAAAGGGGGAGGGCAGGGTGGGGGTCAAGCCGCGAGTCGGACTGCTAGTTTGACCCCCACCCGGCCCGCTCGGCATAGCCGAACGTGCCGACCTCCCCCTTTCAGGGGGAGGTGAGAAGGCAAGGTCATTCCGGGGCGCGCGCCAGCGCGAACCCGGAATCCAGAGGTAATGGATCGAGATTCCGGGTTCGATGCTTCGCATCGCCCCGGAATGACAAAGGATAGTTCGAGAACATGCTCTTCACCGCCGACCACGACGAACCGCGCCGCGCTCTACAGAAGTTCATCGCGGCCGAGATCAATCCCCATGTCGACGAATGGGAGAAGGCCGACATCTTCCCGGCGCATGAGCTGTTCAAGAAACTCGGCGATCTTGGCTTCCTCGGCCTCAACAAGCCGGTCGAGTTCGGCGGCCAGGGACTGGATTATTCCTACGCGCTGATGATGGCCGAGGAGCTAGGCGCCATCACCTGCGGCGGCGTGCCGATGGCGATCGGGGTGCAGACCGACATGGCGACGCCGGCGCTGGCGCGGTTCGGCTCCGACGAGGTGCGGCGCGAATTCCTCAGCCCGGCGATTGCCGGCGATCAGGTCGCCTGCATCGGCGTCTCCGAGCCCGGTGCCGGCTCCGACGTCGCCTCGATCAAGACCAGTGCGCGCTCCGACGGCGACGACTACGTCATCAATGGCGGCAAGATGTGGATCACCAACGGTACCCAGGCCGACTGGATCTGCCTGCTTGCCAACACCAGCGACGGCCCGATCCATCGCAACAAGTCGCTGATCTGCGTGCCCATGAAGACGAAGGGCGTGCAGGTCGCGCGCAAGCTCGACAAGCTCGGCATGCGCTCCTCCGACACCGCACAGATCTTCTTCGACAATGTCCGGGTGCCGAAGCGCAACCGGATCGGCGAGGAGGGCCATGGCTTCACCTACCAGATGATCCAGTTCCAGGAGGAACGGCTGTGGGGTGCGGCCGCCTGCCTCAAGGCGCATGAATTCATCATCAACGAGACCATCGACTATACTCGCAACCGCAAGGCGTTCGGCGGCTCGATCCTCGACAACCAGGTGGTGCACTTCAAGCTCGCGGAAATGCAGACCGAGGTCGAGCTGCTGCGCTCGCTGATCTATCGTGCCGGCGAGGCGCTGGTGGCCGGCGAGGACGTGACGCGGCTCGCGACCATGGCCAAGCTGAAGGCCGGCCGGCTCGGCCGCGAGCTTACCGATGCCTGCCTGCAATATTGGGGCGGCATGGGTTTCACCAACGAGACGCCGGTCAGCCGCGCCTATCGCGACAGCCGCCTGACCTCGATCGGCGGCGGCGCCGACGAGGTCATGCTCATGGTATTGTGCAAGATGATGGGCACGCTGCCTGGCCTGAAGCAAAAGGGAAACGCCTGATGATCACGCTCTATCACTGCGACGCCGCGCGCTCGTTCCGTCCGCTGTGGATGCTGGAGGAGCTCGGGCTTGCCTATGAGCTGAAGATGCTGCCGTTCCCGCCGCGCGTGTTCGCCAAGGAATATCTCGGCATCAATCCGCTCGGCACCATCCCGTTCATGATCGATGGCGAGACCAGGATGACGGAGTCCTCCGGCATCTGCCATTATCTCGGCACCAAATACGGCCCGACGCCGCTGATCGTCGGCGTCGACGAGCCGGCCTATGGCGCGTTCCTGAACTGGATGTATTTTTCCGACGCGACGCTGACCTTCCCGCAGACGCTGGTGCTCCGCTACAGCCAGCTTGAGCCGGAGGAGCGGCGCAACCCGCAGGTCTCGGGCGATTATGCAAAATGGTTCCTGGGCCGCCTGCGCGCGGTCGAGGCCGCCGCCGCGAAGTCGGAATTCCTCTGCGCGGAACGCTTCACCGCGGCCGACATCGCCAACGGTTATGCGCTCCGTCTCGCCAGCAATATCGGCCTCGCCAAGGATTTCGGGCCGAATGTCGCGGCCTATTGGGCGCGGCTGCAGCAGCGCGACGGTTACCAGCGCGCGGTCGCGGCGGAGCAAAAAGCCGGTCAGGAACAGAACGTTGCGCCGCGGGCGCGGCTTTAGCGCTCGTCATTCCGGGATGGTGCGTTAGCACCAGACCCGGAATCTCGAGATTCCGGGTTCGATGCTGTCGCATGGCCCCGGAATGACGACGTTTCGTTGCAGTGACAGCGTGCGAATTTGCGTTATGGTAGCTCCGCCGCAGCGGCCCAAAGAGCCGCGCGAGGAGGAACCGCCATGGACGCGATCGTGGACGCGAAGTGCCAGAGCTCCAGCCAGCAATCCGGTCACCGGATGCTGATCACGCCGGAACGGGTGTTCTATGCCGGGCTGCTCGGACGCCCGCGCGAGCGCTGTCCCGGTGCATTCCATGTCTATGTCGCGATCCGCGACGGCTTGCATCTGTCGACCAGCGAAGGCCGCGAGTCGCATGGCGAGCTCGCGGTGACGATGCCGAACCTGCGCCACACCATCACCAGCGAATATCGCTCGGCGATCTGCGTCGCGATCGAGCCGGAAAGCGTGCCCGACGGCACGCTCGAAGCCGTCGCCCGCCGTCTGCAAGGATCGGACTCCCATCTGTTCGCCAATCGCATTCGCAACGCCTATGCGACGCTCGCCGAGATGCAGCATCGCGATGCGATCGCGAATGCCGAGTTCGACACCATGTGCTTCGGCGACGCGCTGCCGCAGCGCGTGCTCGATCCGCGTGTCGTGCGCGCGATCGGCCGCATCGGGCAGTTCTCCGGCGAGCCGGTGACTGCGGCGGGCTGCGCTGCGGAAGCCGGGCTATCGCCCTCGCGCTTCCTGCATCTGTTCAAGGAGGAGACCGGGATCTCGTTCCGCTCCTTCCGCGCCTGGAAGCGCGCGCGGCATCTGTTGCACTTCGCCAACCAGGACATCAACCTCGCGCATCTCGCGCAGGATATCGGCTATCCCGACAGCACGCATTTCAGCCACTCGATCCGCCGCTTCTACGGCCTGAAGCCGCGCGCGATCTTCTCCGGCTCGCGGGACCTTGCGATCTACCGCACCGGGCAAACCGCGAGCGAGCGCGCGCTGACTTAGATCGTCGTCCCGGCCTAGTGCGCAATTGCGCACGGGAGCCGGGACCCATAACCACAGCCGGTTATTGTTTCAAAATGCCTCTGCCATCCCGCATCACAGATAGATCACGCGGTATGGGTCCCGGCTTTCGCCGGGACGACGGTTAGAGATTCGCGCCCTGAATCACCTCGCCGAACCGCAGCCAGCCCGGACCTTCGATTCGTTGCAGCTGAAGCTGCTGCAGCGGGTGATGATTGGTCGGGCTGGTGTTGACGCGGATGCCGGGCAACAGCGTCGGCACCTCGATGTCCTTCAGGTTGTTGGCCTGCGCCATGATGTTGTCGCGCGTGAAATTGCCCTTGCACTGCTCGAGCACGATCTTCAGCACCTGCGCCACGGTGTAGGCGTAGAGGTTGTAGCCTTCCTTCGGATTGCCGTCGGGGAAGTACTTCTCCATGAAGGCGAGGAAGTTCTTCACGCCGGGATCATTGGCCCAGGCGGGGTCGGCGACGTCCTTGACATAGGCCGACGAGATCGTGCCCTGCGACTTGTCGAGGCCGACAGGCGCGATGGTCGAGGAGATCGAGGCGGCGCCGCTGGCGATGAAGTGCATCGGCTTCCAGCCGAGCTCATAGATCTTGCGGATCGACTGCGCGCAGAACTTTGCCGTGGTGCCGGAGATCAGCACATCTGGGTTGCCGCCGCGCAGCGCAACGATCTGGGAATCGATCGTGGGATCGGTAACCTCGTGCGAGGCCACCACGGCTGCGGTCGCGAACCGTTCGCCGAGCACGTCCTTGGCCCCGGCGACGAAATCCTTGCCGAGATCGTCGTTCTGGTAGAGCACCGCGAATTTCGCGTTCTTGTTCTGGCTCAGTGCATATTTGACGAACGCCTGCGCCTCGGTCCGCGCGCTCGGCGCAAAGCCCATGGTCCAGGGATAGGTCTTGTAGTCGCCCCATTTGTCGCCATTCACCGACAGGAACAAGTGCGGCACCTTGGCGGCGTTGATGTATTTGACGACCGACGAGTTCGGCGCGGTGCCGAGCATGTTGAACAGAAAGGCGACATTGTCGCTTTCGATCAGTCGGCGCACCTGCTCGACCGTCTTCGCCGGGTTGAACGCATCGTCATAGTAGATGTACTTGATCTGCCGGCCGGCGATGCCGCCCTGCTCGTTCAGCATCTTGAAATAGGCTTCCTGGCAGCGCGCCTGCACGCCGAGCGCGGACACCGGGCCGCTGAGCGAAGTGGTGCTGCCGATCCTGATCTCGGTCGCGGTGACGCCTGGCGTGTCGTCGGCCAGCGAAGGCTTAAGACCCGCGACCGCGGCAAGTCCCGCGCCTGCCGCGCCTGTGAGCCATGTGCGCCGGTTGATCGAGACCATGACGTTCTCCCCGTGATGCCGGCTTGTTGCGCCGCTTCTGCTTAGAACCAAGGTTAGGCATGACGCTTGTGCCGCGTCTTGTGTTAACCGGCTGGCGACGGATTGTGCCGTGAGCGCATCCACTTAGCCAGTCAACGCAAGATGGCGCGAAGGCAAAGTTCTCATCATGGCGAAATCAGCAGCGCATGTGCGCTGCAAAGCGGACAAGAGACCCATGAGCGACAAGGCCGTCATCACCTGCGCGCTGAACGGCGTGCTTACCGACCCGAAGCAGCACAACGTTCCGGTGACGCCGGAACAGATGGCGCGCGAGGCCAAGGCCGCGTTCAACGCCGGCGCCAGCATCATGCACATCCATCTGCGGCAGCAGGAGCCGAACAAGGGCCACCTGCCGTCGTGGGATGTCGGCGTCAGCAAGGAGATCCAGCAGGCGATCCGCGAGGCCTGCCCCGGCGTGATCATCAACCACACCACCGGTACCTCTGGCCCGAACTACCAGGGCGCGCTCGATTGCGTGCGCGAGACCAGGCCCGAGATCGCCGCCTGCAACGCCGGCTCGCTGAATTATCTGAAGGTGAAGGCCGACAACACCTGGGCCTGGCCGCCCATGATGTTCGATAACGCGGTCGAGAAGGTGCAGGACTATCTCGACGTGATGAAGGCGGCCGGCACCATTCCCGAATTCGAGTGCTTCGATGTCGGCATCGTGCGTTGCGTTGGCATGTACCGGCAGACCGGGATGTATTCCGGTCCGCTCGAATACAATTTCGTGATGGGCGTCGCCTCGGGCATGCCGGCCGATCCGGAGCTGTTGCCGATCCTCCTGAAGCTGAAGGCGCCGGAGGCGCATTGGCAGGTCACCGCGATCGGCCGCGCCGAGATCTGGCCGCTGCACCAGCGCGCCGCCGACCTCGGCGGCCATCTGCGCAGCGGGCTCGAGGATACGTTCTATCTCGGCGACGGCACCAAGGTGACGTCGAACGGGCAACTCGTCGAAGGCCTCGCCGCCTGCGCGCGCCGCGCCGGCCGCGAGATTGCGAGCCCGGCGGAAGCGCGGCAGATTTTTGGAACGCGACACTGACCGTCATTCCGGGGCACGCGAAGCGTGAACCCGGAATCTCGCGCCACACCTCTGGATTCCGGCTCTGCGCTTCGCGCATCCCGGAATGACGGAGCCCGGGAGGAGAAACGCATGCACAATCTCGCAGCAACCGG
This sequence comes from Bradyrhizobium sp. USDA 3315, assembly GCF_054056795.1. Classification (NCBI taxonomy): domain Bacteria; kingdom Pseudomonadati; phylum Pseudomonadota; class Alphaproteobacteria; order Hyphomicrobiales; family Nitrobacteraceae; genus Bradyrhizobium; species Bradyrhizobium sp. USDA 3315. Next base: position 2,464,996 of record NZ_JBSRYP010000001.1, read on the forward strand.
CGGCGTCACCGGGCCGGGTCGTATCGGCCGGGTCGCGATCGGCGACCTGTTGAAGCGCGCCGCGCGGCGGTTTCCGGATCGCATCGCGCTGACCGACGGCAGCAGGCAGGTCACCTTCACCGAACTCGAGCGCGACGCCAATCGCTTCGCCAATCATCTGGTGCAGCGCGGGCTGAAGCCGGGCGAGAAGATTTCGACCATCTGCAACAACTCTGTCGAATTCGTCAAAGCGCTGTTTGGCATTCACCGCGCCGGGCTGGTCTGGGTGCCCATCAACACCATGCTCGGACCGGCTGATATGGACTACATCCTCGGCCATGCCGAGGTGCGTTTCGCCATCATCGATGACGCCCTTCATGCCCAGGCCGACCGCCGCGCCGCACTGGAAGCGCGCGGCATGGAGATGATCGCGATCGATCTGACCGGCAATGCCGGCAAGACCGGATTGCAGGAGTTCAACGGTCTGCTGGAGGGACAGTCCGATATCGAGCCTGACATCGAGATCAACGACCGCGACCTCGCGATGATCATCTATACGTCAGGCACGACCTCGCGGCCGAAGGGCGCGATGCATTGTCACCTCGCCGTTGTCATGGCCGTGATGAGCAATTGTATCGAGATGCAGCTCTCGCGCGATGACGGGATCACCGGACAGTTTCCGCTGTTCCACTGCGCCGGCCACGTGTCGCTGCTCAGCTATCTCTCGGTCGGCGGCCGCATGGCGCTGATGCGCGGCTTCGATCCGGTCGCGTGCATGGAGGCGATCGTGCGCGATAAGCTCACCGTGTTCGTCGGCCTGTCCTTGATGTATCAGGCGATCCTCGACCATCCGCGCCGGCGCGACTACGACCTGTCAGGCCTGCGCTGCTGCATCTACACCATGGCGCCGATGGGCAAGCCGCTGCTCGAGCGCGCCATGGCCGATCTCTGTCCGAACTTCGTGCTATCCAGCGGCCAGACCGAGATGTATCCGGCGACGACGATGTCCCGCCCGGAGGTGCAGCTCGACCGCTTCGGCAATTACTGGGGCGAATCGCTGATAGTCAACGAGACCGCGATCATGGACGACAACGGCAACCTGCTGCCGCGCGGCGAGATCGGCGAGCTGGTGCATCGCGGACCCAATGTGATGATGGGCTACTACAAGGACCCCAAATCGACCGAGGAGGCGCGCAAGTTCGGCTGGCACCATACCGGCGATCTTGCCCTGATCGACGGCAACGGCGAGGTGCTGTTCCTCGACCGCAAGAAGGATATGATCAAGTCGGGCGGTGAGAACGTTGCCTCCGTCAAGGTTGAGGAGACGTTGCTGGCGCATCCCGCCGTGCAGAACGCCGCCGTGGTCGGCCTGCCGCATCCGCAATGGGGCGAGGCGGTCTCCGCCTTCGTCAAGCTGAAGCCCGGCGCGGTGGCCGACGAGGCCGGCATCGAGGCGCATTGCAGAAGGCATCTCGGTGGCTTCCAGGTGCCGAAGCTGGTGCGTATCCTCGAGGAGATGCCGATGACCGCGACCGGCAAGCTGCGCAAGGTCGAGCTGCGGCAGCAATACAGTGGGCATTTTGTGGAGCGCGCCTAGTGGCCATCATCGAGAACACGATTTCCACCGGCAGCGCCGTGTTCCAGGGCAATCGCGACGGCATGCTGGCGCTGATCGCCCGGATGCGCGCGCTGGAGGAGCGGACGCGCGCAGCCTCCGCCGCGGCAAGGGACCGCTTCCACAAGCGCGGCCAGCTATTGCCACGCGAGCGCGTCGCGCTGGTGCTCGATCCCGGTTCGCCCTTCCTCGAACTGTCGACGCTCGCCGGTTACATGTTCGACGTAGCGGATGCGGACAAGAGCGTGCCCGGCGGCGGACTGGTCGCGGGCATCGGCTTCGTCTCCGGCATCCGCTGCATGGTCAGCGCCAATGATGCCGGCATCGACGCGGGCGCATTGCAGCCTTACGGCCTCGACAAGACGCTGCGGGTGCAGGAGCTCGCGCTGGAGAACAAGCTGCCCTATGTGCAGCTGGTCGAGAGCGCCGGCGCCAACCTGCTGCGCTACCGCGTCGAGGACTTCGTCCGTGGCGGCAACATCTTCCGCAACCTGGCGCGGCTATCGGCGGCGGGGCTTCCTGTCGTCACCGTCACCCACGGCTCCTCGACCGCGGGCGGCGCCTACCAGACGGGCCTGTCCGACTACATCGTGATGGTGCGCGGCCGCACCCGCGCCTTCCTCGCCGGGCCGCCTCTGCTCAAGGCCGCCACCGGCGAGATCGCGACCGAGGAGGAGCTCGGCGGCGCCGAGATGCACACCTCGATTTCGGGCCTTGGCGATTATCTCGCCGAGGACGACCGCGACGCACTGCGCATCGCGCGCGACATCATGGCCAAGTTGCCTTGGGACCGGCCGGCACCGGCGCCGGCCGCGTTCAAACCGCCGCGTTACGACGCGGAGGAACTGCTCGGCATCATGCCGATGGACCACAAGCGTCCCGTCGACATGCGCCAGGCGATCGCGCGCTTCATCGACGATTCCGACTTCACCGAGTTCGGCGCCAATTACGGTCCGGCGACGGTCTGCGGCCAAGCCCGCATCCAGGGCCAAGCGATCGGCATCATCACCAATAATGGCCCGCTCGACGTGCCCGGCGCCAACAAGGCGACGCATTTCATCCAGGCCTGCTGCCAGTCGCGCACGCCGATCCTCTATATGAACAACACCACCGGCTACATGGTGGGTAAGGCCTATGAAGAGGCCGGCATGATCAAGCACGGTTCGAAGATGATCCAGGCGGTGACCTCGGCGACGGTGCCGCAGATCACGCTGTATTGCGGCGCCTCGTTCGGCGCCGGCAATTACGGCATGTGCGGCCGCGGTTTCCACCCACGCTTCTGCTTCTCCTGGCCCAACGCCAAGACCGCCGTGATGGGTGGCGAGCAGGCCGCCGAAACCATGGCGATCGTGACTGAGGCCGCCGCCGCGCGGCGCGGCAAGCCGATCGAGAAGGAGAAGCTGGACGCGATGAAGGCGCAGATCACCGGGGTGTTCGACAGCCAGATGGACGTGTTCTCGACCAGCGCCCGGGTGCTCGACGACGGCGTGATCGATCCGCGCGACACGCGGACGGTGCTGTCAGAGGTGCTTTCGATCTGCCGCGAGGCCGAGGCGCGCAGCCCGCAGCGCATGCAGTTCTCGGTGGCGCGGCCATGAGCGGGGCAATCGTGAAGCGGACGCCGTTCTTCAAGATCCTGATCGCCAACCGCGGCGAGATCGCACTGCGCATCATGCGATCGGCACGGCGGCTCGGCCATGGCGTCGTCGCGGTCTATTCGGACGCCGACCGTGACGCGCTGCATGTGCGCGAGGCCGACCAGGCGGTGCGGATCGGCGAGGCGCTGCCGGCGCAATCCTATCTGAAGATCGACGCGATCATCGCCGCCGCCAAGGCGAGCGGCGCCGGCGCGGTGCATCCCGGCTATGGCTTCCTCGCCGAGAACGAGGATTTCGCGCGGGCCTGCCGCGATGCGAGTCTGGTGTTCATCGGTCCGTCGCCGGAAGCGATCCTTGCGATGGGCAACAAGGCCGGCGCCAAGGAGATCATGCAGCGGGCCGGCGTGCCCTGCGTGCCCGGCTATCAGGGTGCCGACCAGAGCGATGCCGTGATGCTGGCGGAAGCCAGGGCCATTGGTTTTCCGGTCATGATCAAGGCGGTCGCCGGCGGCGGCGGCCGAGGCATGCGGCTGGTCGAGGACGCGGCGGCATTTCCCGACGCGCTGCGCAGTGCGCGGTCGGAGGCGCAGGGCGCGTTCGGCGATCCCACCGTCATTCTGGAGCGCGCGATCGTCAATCCCCGCCACATCGAGATCCAGCTGTTCGGCGACCGCCATGGCAACGCCATCCATCTCGGCGAGCGCGATTGCTCGGTGCAGCGGCGGCACCAGAAGCTGGTCGAGGAGGCGCCGTCGCCGGCGGTGACGCCGGAGCTGCGCGCGCGGATGGGCGCGGTCGCGGTGCAGGCCGTCAAGGCGATCGGCTACGAGGGGGCCGGCACGCTGGAATTCCTGCTCGATCGCGCCGGAAATTTCTACTTCATGGAGATGAACACGCGGCTGCAGGTCGAGCATCCCGTCACCGAGGCGATCACCGGGCTCGATCTGGTCGAATTGCAGCTGCGCGTCGCCAGTGGTGCGCCGCTCGGCTTGACCCAGGAGGACATCAAGTTCTCCGGCCATGCCATCGAGGTCCGGCTTTGCTCGGAGGATGCCGCGCACGAATTCATGCCGCAATCCGGCACGATGGCGCGGTGGCAGATGCCCGACGGTATCCGCGTCGAGCACGCGCTGCAGTCCGGCTCGGAGATTCCGCCGTTCTATGATTCGATGATCGCCAAGGTTATCAGCCATGGCACGACCCGCGAGGAGGCGCGCGGCAAGCTGATCTGTGCCCTGGAGCAGGTCACGGCCTTCGGCGTCACGACCAACCAGGGCTTCCTGATCGACTGCCTGCGCTACCCTGTCTTTGCCAGGGGCGAGGCGACCACGGCCTTCATCGGCGACAACCGCGATGCGCTGCTGGCGCCGCGGCCCGATCGCGGCAGCGATCTCGCGCTTGCGGCGCTGCTGCTCTACGTCACCAATCCGCACGCACCGCCATGGCAGCGCGGCCGGTCGCTCGCAGCGACATTCCCGCTCGGCCTGCGGATCGATCTCGGCCGCGGCGTGCAGGAGATCGAGATTGTCCGCGAGCGCGACGGCAGCTACATCGCGACCCGCAACGGCGATCGCTTCAGCTTCGTGATCGACGAGCTCAGCCGGGACAGCATCCGCTTCCACCACGATGGGGTGATGGAGCATGCCCAATTCCTGCGCGATGGCGACCGGCTCTATATCCTGCATCGCGGCGTCACGCTGTCGGTGCGCGATCTCACCCTCGCGCCGCCGGAAAGCGCGACGGCGGCCGGCGGTGACGGCAAGGTCCGCGCCGCCATGAACGGCCGGGTCGTCGCGGTGCTGGTGAAGCCGGGCGACAAGGTCGCGGCCGGCCAGCCGGTGATGACGCTGGAAGCGATGAAGATGGAGCATGTCCACACCGCCGGCGTCGCGGGCACGGTATCGTCGATCGATGTCGCCGAGGGCGAGCAGGTGACGACGGGGAAGATCGTGGTGGAGATCGAGGCCGCCGCATAACCGCCGTCGTCCCGGCGCAGGCCGGGGCCCATAACCAGCGAAGCTGATCGTTGGAGCGCGCTGGGGCCACAGCGCGGCGCAACAGCGAACATTTGTGGCTATGGGTCCCTGCTTTCGCAGGGACGACGGGGACTATTCCTCGCGCCCGGTCCCGTCATTCAGCCAGCAGGCGACCTGATGCGCCGGGCCGGCCGCCTGCAGCGCCGGGCGTTCGGTCTTGCAGCGATCCATCGCGTAACGGCAGCGGGTGTGGAAGGCGCAGCCTGAGGGCGGGTTGATCGGGCTCGGGACATCGCCGTCGATCAGGGGAGTGGTGCGTTTCGCCTTCGGGTCGGCGATCGGTACCGAGGCGAGCAGCGCCTGGGTGTAGGGGTGGCGCGGATTGGCGAACAGCTCGTGCTTGTCGGCGATCTCGACAATGCGGCCCAGATACATCACCGCGACGCGGTGGCTGATATGGGCGACGACCGCCAGATCGTGCGCGATGAACAGATATGAGAAGTTCCGCTTGCGCTGCAGGTCGATCAACAGATTGATCACCTGCGCCTGGATCGAGACGTCGAGCGCGGAGACCGGCTCGTCGCAGACGATCAGCCGCGGCCCGAGCGACAGCGCACGCGCGATGCAGATGCGCTGGCGCTGGCCGCCGGAGAACTGGTGGGGGAAATTCTTCATCTGGTCGGGCCGCAGGCCGACCTGCTGGAACAGTTCCGCGACGCGCTCCTGCTTCTTCGCGCCGGTCGCAAGACCATGCACAATGAGGGGCTCGCCGACGATGTCGCCGGCCGTCATGCGCGGATTGAGCGAGGCGAACGGATCCTGGAACACGATCTGCATCGAGCGCCGGTACGGCCGCAGCGCGGTCTTGCTGAGCGGCGCGATGTCCTCGCCATCCAGCTTGATGACGCCGCTGGTCGGCTCGACCAGCCGCAGCACGGTGCGCGCCACCGTCGACTTGCCGCAGCCGGATTCGCCGACCAGCCCGAGCGTCTCGCCAGCGCCGAGCGAGAAGCTGACGCCGTCGACCGCATGCACGGTGCCGACCTGCCGGCGCAGCACACCGCCGCGCACCGCGTAGTGCTTGACGAGGTCGGTCACCTCGAGGAGCGGGCGCTGTTCGGTCATGACGCCTCCGCCATCTCGCCGGCGCGCCAGCACGCGGCCCAGTGATTGCTCTTGATCTCGTCGAGCGGCGGATATTCCTGACGGCAGCGGTCGACCGCCAGCTTGCAGCGCGGCGCGAAGGCGCAGCCGGGCGGCAGCTTGGTCAGCGACGGCACCATGCCGGGGATTTCGGTCAGCCGCGCATCGGTCTTCGCGCCGAGCGCGATCACCGCCGGCATCGAGGCCATCAGTCCGCGCGTGTAGGGGTGCAGCGGCGTCTCGAACAAAGCTTCGACCGTCGCCTCCTCGACCTTCTTGCCGGCATACATCACGATCACGCGCTGCGCGGTTTGCGCGACGACGCCGAGGTCGTGGGTGATCAGGATCAGCCCGGTGCCGAGCCGCTTTTGCAGATCGACGATCAGCGCCAGGATCTGCGCCTGGATGGTGACGTCGAGCGCCGTGGTCGGTTCGTCCGCGATCAGGAGCGCCGGCCGGCACGCCAGTGCCATCGCAATCATCGCGCGCTGGCGCATGCCGCCGGACAGCTGATGCGGATATTCCTGCGCGCGGCGCTCCGGCTCCGGAATCCGCACCAGCCGCAGCATGTCGACCGCCTGCTTCCAGGCCTCCTTTCTGCTGACCTTCTGGTGCAGCCGCACCGCCTCAATGATCTGGTCGCCGATCCGCATCACCGGATTGAGCGAGGTCATCGGCTCCTGGAAGATCATCGAGATGCGGTTGCCCCTGATGTCGCGCATCGCGGCATCGTCGAGCTTCAGCAGATCGGTGCCCTCGAGCGTCACCGAGCCGCCGACGATGCGGCCGGGCGGATCGGGCACCAGACGCATGATCGACAGCGCGCTGACGCTCTTGCCGCAGCCGGATTCGCCGACGATCGCGAGCGTCTCGCCGCGGCGGACCGAGAACGAGACATCGTCGACCGCGCGAAACAGGCCGGAGTTGGTGAAGAACACCGTCTGCAGGTTCTTCACGTCGAGAACCGTATCGAGCGTCTTGGCCTCGCTCATCAGCCGCGCTGCCTCGGATCGAGAATGTCGCGCAACGCGTCGCCGAACAGATTGGTGCCGAACACCGCAAGGCTGATCGCAATGCCGGGGAAGATCACCAGCCATGGCGCGGTGCGGACATATTCGGCGGCGGATTCGGACAGCATGCGACCCCAGGACGGATAAGGCTCGGGGATGCCGAGGCCAAGGAACGACAGCGACGCTTCGGTCAGGATGGTCGAGCCGAGCTGCGCGGTGGCGAGCACGATCAGCGGCGCGATGGTGTTGGGCAGCACGTGGCGCAGCGCGATCCGCATCTCGCTCATGCCGATCGATTTGGCGGCCTCGACGAACGGCTGCTCGCGCAGCGCCAGCGTGTTGGCGCGGATCACGCGTGCGACCGTCGGGATCAGGGGAATTGCAATCGCCAGGATCACGTTCGGCAGCGAGGGACCGAGCGCCGCGGTCATGACGAGTGCGAGCACCAAGAGCGGCAGCGATTGCAGGATGTCGGTCACCCGCTGGAACACGAGGTCGACCCAGCCGGAGAGATAGCCAGAGGCGAGGCCCACGATCACGCCGAGCGTGGCGCCGAGCGTCGTCGAGCCGATGCCGACCGCAAGCGAGATCCGCGCACCATGGATGATGCGGCTCCAGACATCGCGGCCGAAGGAGTCGGTGCCGAACCAGTGCAGCGCAGACGGCGCCGCCAGCCGGTGCGCGGAATCGACGCTGAGCGGATCGTAGCGGCTGATGACGTTCGCGAAGATCGCGGTCAGCACGAACAGCAGCATGATGACGAGGCCGACCGTGCCGAGCACATGGCGCTGCGCGAGGAACGCAAACCGTCCCCAGCCACCGGTGGCGTTGGCCCCGGCACGTCGCAATTCGCTGTCGAAATTGATCGTTGCCACGTGGCCTCTTTAGTCGAGCATGATCTCAGCGCAAACGCTTTGCGTTTGTCGCAGGGAAAACCGGTTCTCACTTTTCCGGATCATGCTCAGTCTCCAAACCGGATACGTGGATCGATCGCCGCATAGAGCATGTCGACGATTAAATTCACGACGACCACCACGACGGCGATGAACATCACGAGGTTCTGCACGATCGGGTAGTCGCGCCAGCGCAGCGCCTCGACCAGGAAACGGGCGATGCCGGGGATGTTGAACACGGTCTCGGTGACAATCAGGCCGCCGATCAGGAACGCGGCCTCGATGCCGATCACGGTGATGACCGGCAGCACCGCGTTCTTCAGCGCGTGGTGATAGTTCACGGAGGCCTCGGAGGCGCCCTTGGCGCGCGCGGTGCGGATATAGTCCTGGCGCAGGATCTCCAGCATCGAGGAGCGGGTGATGCGCATGGTGAGTGCCGCGCTGCGGAAGCCCACCGCGATCGCCGGCACGGCATAGATGGTCAGCGCCTCGAGCCAGGTCTTCGGGTTCGGATTGAAGATCGGCATGGTGCCGAACAGCGAGACCGAGGCCATCAGGATCAAGAGGCCGAGCCAGAATGACGGCAGCGACAGGCCGCTGAGGCTGACGACGCGCAGCGCATAATCGAGCCGTGAGCCCTGGTGGACGGCGCTGATGACACCGAGCGGAATACCGATCGAGGCGGAGAACAATAGCGCCAACCCGGCAAGCCGCGCCGTGATCGGAATCCGCGGCAGGATTTCCTCCAGCGCCGGCTTTTCCGAGACGTAGGAATAGCCGAGATCGCCGTGCAGCAGGCCGCCGATCCAGTGCAGATACTGGATCACGATCGGCTGGCTGAGGCCAAGCTCGCGCTCGAGATTGGCCTTGTCGGCGGGATCGACGAAGCCCGCGGCGTCGAACAGGATGTCGACGATGTTGCCGGGAACGACGCGCAGCAGCACGAAGATGATGACCGAGATCCCGAACAGGGTCACCAGCATCAGGAACAGCCGCCGCACGATATAGGCAAACACCCTGGCTCTCTCCTTGATCCCGCCTGTGTCTTGTCTTCCGACGCGCTTTCTTTGCGCGAACCGGTATCCACTTCGCCCGAAAACGCTACGCCTACTTGTCCAGCCAGACGTCTTCGTAACGATAGCCGTTATAGGAGCTGTTGGACATGATCGTGACATTCTTCACGTAAGGCTGCCAGCAGGTGCCGGTGCGGGCATGGAAGATGATCGGACGCGCGACGTCTTCCTGCAGCTTCTTGTCGATCTCCCAGACCAGCTTCTTGCGCTTGTCGGTGTTGGTCTCTTCCGACTGCTGGTCGAACAGCTTCTCGATCTCCTTGTTGCAATAGTTGGTGTAGTTCCGCTCCGAGCCGCAGGCGTAGTTCTCGTAGAACGACTGGTCGGGCTCGTCGACGGCATTGCCGGTGAGGTTGAGACCGAGCGAATAGTCCTTGCGGGCGATCTTCGGGAACCATTGCGCGGTGTCGACGACGTCGAGCTCGGCGTCGATGTAGATGCTCTTGATCTGGTCGATCAGGATGATCGCGGGATCGCGATAGACCGCGATGTTGCGGGTCGAGACCTTGATCTGCAGGTGCTTGTCCGGGCCATAGCCCGCCTTCTGCATCAGCTTGCGGGCTTCCTCGCGGTTCTTCTCGATGTCGGGACCGTAGCCGGGGATCTGCTCCAGCATCTCCTTCGGCATCGCCCACAGCCCGTCCGGCGCCGGCTCCATGGTACCGCCGATGTCGCCCTGGCCTTCGAACATGATCTGGATGAACGCCTTGCGGTCGAGCGCCAGCGCCAGCGCGCGGCGGATGTCGAGATTGTCGAACGGCGGCGCGGTCGAATTGATGATGATGTTGGTGGAGACGTTGTTCGGTTCCACCACGCAGACCGCATTGGGCGCCTGCGACTTGACGTCCTTGAGCAGCGGGATCGAGACCTCGGTCGGGAACGTCATGTCGAACTTGCCGGAGACGAAGCCGAGGATCGCGGTCGAGCGGTTCGGGATGATGGTGAACTCGATACCGTCAAGATAAGGCAGGCCCTTCTTGAAGTAGTCCGGGTTCTTGGTGAGCTTGATCGACTCATTGGCCTTGAACTCGACGAACTTGAACGGGCCGGTGCCGACCGGCTTGGTGCGCATCTCGGCCGGCGACACATGGCAGGGATAGACCGGCGAGTAGCCCGAGGCGAGCAGCGACAGCAGCGCCGGCTGCGGCCGCTTCAGCTTGAACGACGCCTCATGGTCGCCGTTGGTCGTGACCTCCTCGACTTGCTCGTACCAGGACTTGCGCGGGTTCTGCCGGAACTTCTGCTGCGACTTGCCCATCAGCATGTCGAAGGTGCATTTGACGTCGGCTGCGGTGAACGGCTTGCCGTCGTGCCATTTCACGTCCTTGCGCAGCTTGAAGGTCAGCGTCTTGTTGTCGCCGCTCCAGGCCCAGCTCTCCGCAAGCTCGGGCCGGATCGTGCTGGTGCTGTTCTGGGCGATGTGCTGGTCGAAGATGACGAGATTGTTGAAGATCGGCATGAACGGAACGTTCAGCGAATAGGTCGCGCCCTCGTGGATCGAGGCGCTGCCGGGGCTGTCGCGGTGATAGATCCTGAAGATACCGCCCGGTTTCGGCTCGGCTGCGCGTGAAACGTCGCTGATGACCAGCACAGACAACACCGCGACGGCCAGCGCTTGCACGCTCCGCATGGTCCCCTCCCACATTTCGGTCTCAATGGCCGATTGGCATCGACGATACCACGGTGAGGCTGTCGGGCAACCAGCGAGGATCGCGCGGGGATTGGCAATTCGGATGACCCCACAACATTAAAATTTCCACGGATCGGGAATAATGGCTGTGATTGCGGGGAACCCGGGTTGTTTTGCTATGCAGCGGCGAAACTCCGTTTGAATTCGGTTGCCGATGCCGATGTGTGCGGCGTGAAGCGGGCTGCAATCAGCGACAGTATGTCGCCGACGTGTCGCACAATTTCTTCTTCCGTCATCCTGAGGTGCGAGCGGAGCGAGCCTCGAAGGATGCACGGCCACCAGCCGGGCCGTTCATCCTTCGAGACGCCGCTTCGCGGCTCCTCAGGATGACGGTATGACTGGTGCCACATCACGCTCACTCCGCCGCTTGCGGCGAGGACAGGTGCATGTTGGCGACGCCATCGGCCTCGGTCGCCGAGATCGTGGTGCGGATCATCAGACGGCCCTCATGCGCCGGCCAGGGGCGGCCGCGATGCATGGTGGCGCGGTTGTCCCACATCACGACGTCGCCCTGCTTCCATTGATGCAGATAGCTGACGCCGGGCGCGGTCGCGGCTTCGGTCAATTGCTCGATCAGCGCCCTGCCGGCCTCGGTATCCATGCCCTCGACGCCATAGGCATGGGAGGCAAGATACAGCGCGCCGCGGCCGTTGACGGGATTGCGCCAGACCATCCGCCAGCATACCGGCGGCAGCGCGTTGACTTCTTCAGTCGTTGCGAGGCCGGTGGCCACCTTGCTGCGCGAATGCGCGTAGGAGTGCCAGGCGAACGTGTTCTCCAGCCGACTTGCCGCGTCCTTGTCGAGCCGCTCGAAGGCAAGCCGCATCGAGACGAATTCGGTCTCGCCGCCATGTTCAGGAATGATGCGCGCCGACAGGATCGAGGTCAGCGCCGGCACCTGCTTGAAGGAAGAGTCGGTGTGCCAGAGCTGGTTGGCCCTGGCGCGCAGCTGCTGACGATGGTCAGACGGAACCACCTTGCCGTCGGGTCCGAAGGTCGAGAGGATCACGAAATGCGAGCCGGTGCCCATCGAGCCGACCTTGGTCACCTCAGGCGGACCGAAGCGGCGCGAGAAGGCGAGCTGGATGTCGTCGCTGACCTCCTGGCCGCGGAACACCAGCACCGAATGTTCCTCGAACGCCGCGCGCGCCGCCGCATAGGCGGCATCGCTGGCGGCAACATCCGACAGCGTGACGCCGCGCAGTTCGGCGCCGAAGCCCTGACGCAGTGGGATCACTTCCATCGGCAAGTCCTCCCTGACTTTTCTTGTTGGGGTGAGGTTAGGGGAAAAGCCCGCCACCGGCAACGCGGCTCGCGCCGCCTCATCCCATTGCGATCAGATTGCGCCGTGTGCGCCGATCGGCGATCTCGATGCGATGGGTGACGAACGCGAACAGCGCCCAGCTGGAGTGGAATGCGACGCCGGCCAGAACCACGATGGCTCCGGGAATCGGGCCGATCGAGGCGCGGTCCCAGATCTCGCTCATCGTGGTCAGTGGCAGCGGATGGATCGCGAGCTTGCCGTAATAGGCGATGGCCTGGATCGCGAAAATCCAGCCATAGGTTCGGCGCAGCCGCCGGCCTATCGCCCGGACATAGCTGATATGGTAGCTCGGGTTGCGGTAGTCGTTGGCGAGCAGCTCGGTCCAGGCCGAGTTCGGCGAGGGACCTTCGCCCCGGATCATCGGCGCATAGAAATCGGTTTCGAGCAACCGTGCGCGGGCGCGCCAGACGTTGAAGTAGCGGTAGCGCCGCGCCTCGAACAACAGGAATACCGTCACCAGCAGGCCGACCAGCACCATCGGCAAGGGCGAAGCCTCCGCACTGCTGTAGGTCGCCGACAGCGCGATCCCGGTCGTCACCACCGCCCAATTGGTCGAGCTGTCGAGGCGGGTGCGCCAGACCGTACTGCGGTAGATCTCGCCGCGATAGAGGTGGGCGAGCGCACCGATCTCGGCGGCGGTGAATTCGAGCCTTCCGGCCTGTACCGGCTCCGGCTCGCGCGGCTGGGGCGACGGCATGACGGCCTCCGGCGAAGCTGGCTTGCGATCGTTGAGCATAGCGCGAAATCTGCGCGACGGGCGAGTCCGTTGCGCTGTCCAGCGCTTCCGGCTGCATTCGCTCGGCCCGACGCATCGCCCCGTTCACACGATCCGCGAGGTCTTGTTGCCCCAATAGCGGTCGCGCAGCAGGCGCTTGTAGAGCTTTCCGGTCGGCAGCCGCGGCAGCTCGGCCTCGAAATCCACCGAGCGCGGCACCTTCTGGCGCGACAGCGAGCCGGCGCAGAACGCGATCAGTTCCTCGGCAAGCTCCGGCCCCGGCGCGATGCCTTCGACCGGCTGCACCACCGCCTTCACCTCCTCGCCGAGATCGACATTGGGCACGCCGAACACCGCGGCGTCGGCGACCTTGGGATGGGTGATCAGGAGATTCTCGCATTCCTGCGGGTAGATGTTCACGCCGCCGGAGATGATCATGAAGGTGGCGCGATCGGTGAGATAGAGGAAGTTGTCGTCGTCGACATAGCCGACGTCGCCGACCGTGCTCATGCTGCCGTCGGCCGAGCGCGCCTCGCTGGTCTTGGCGGGGTCGTTGAAATATTCGAATGGCGTGGCGGTCTTGAACCACACCGTGCCCGGCGTTCCCCTGGGGCAGGGCTGCATGTTCTCGTCGAGGATGTGCAGATCGCCGAGCAGGACCCTGCCGACGGTGCCACGATGCGCGAGCCACTCCTCGCTGTTGCAGGCGGTGAAGCCGAGCCCCTCGGTCGCGCCGTAATATTCGTGGATGATGGGACCCCACCACTTGATCATGTCGTCCTTGACCAGCGCCGGGCAAGGCGCGGCGGCATGGATCGCGATCTCGAGGGTCGACAGATCGTAGCGGGCGCGAACCTCCTCGGGCAGCTTCAGCAGACGCGAGAACATGGTCGGCACCAGCTGGCTGTGGGTGATGCCCCATTTCTCGACCAGCTGCAGATAGCGCTCCGGATCGAAGCTCTCCATGATGACGACCGTGCCGCCCATCCGGATAGTGAGATTGACCGCGGCTTGCGGCGCCGAGTGGTAGAGCGGCGCCGGCGAGAGGTAGACCATGCCCTCGCGGTAGTGCCAGAGCTTGGTCAGGAAATCGAACAGCGGCAGGTTCTGCGACGGCGGCTGCTCCGGCAGCGGCCGCACGATACCCTTGGGCCGGCCGGTCGTGCCGGAGGAATACAGCATCGCGGTGCCGGCAAATTCGTCCGCGATCGGCGTTGCCGGTAGGCCTGCGGTAGCCTCTCGCAGTCCGACAATGCGATCGCTCTCGCTTTCGCCGTCGACCACGATGCAGAGCTCGACCTGCGGACACTGCTTCAGCGCCTCGCGCGCGATGTCGAGCTTCAGCTTCGAGGTGATCAGGATCCGCGACTGGCTGTTGGTCAGGATGTAGGCGAGTTCGCCCGCGGTGAGGTAGGAGTTGACGCAGGTGAAGTAGAGCCCGGCGCGCTCGCCGGCGCCGCAGGCCTCGAGGTAGCGGTTGTTGTTCTCCATGAAGATCGAATAATGATCGAGCCGACGCAGGCCCTGCTTGCGGAACAGATGCGCGAGCCGGTTGGAGCGCGCCTCGAGCTCACGATAGGTGACGGTCTCGCCGGTCCCGGCCATGATGAAGGCGGGTTGCAGCGGGCGCAGGTAAGCATGCTTGCCGGTATACATCGAACTCCAGATCCCCCTTGATCGTGCTTGTTCTTGTTTGACGCGTTTTCTTCACGCGAACCGGTACCCACTTCGCTCGAAAGCGCTCTATGCAGCCATCTCCAGAATCTCGCGAACCTGGGATGGATCGTCGATCTTGCGCGGATTGCGCGGCACCCAGGGCGTTCGCATCGCTTGCTTTGCGATCCGGTCGAAATGCTCGGGGCCGACGTGGACCTCCTGCAGGCTGCGCGGCATGCCGAGGTCGCGGATGAAGCGGTCAAGCACGTCGCCGGCGTCCGCGCCGGGTTGCCCCATCGCGGCCGCGACCAGCGCCTGCCGGTCGGCATTGTCGCGCTTGTTCCAGCGCATCACCGCGGGCAGCATCACGCACGAGGTATAGCCGTGCGGCACGTCGAACTCGGCGCCGAGCACGTAGCCGATGCCGTGGCTCGCACCCATCGGCACGCCCGAGGCGAGCGGGCCGGTCGATAGCCAGGTACCGATCTGGCAATCCATTCGCGCCGAAACATCCTTCGGGTTGGCCTTCACCCGCGGCAGGCCGGCTGCCAGCATCTCGAGCCCCTTCAGCGCCTGCGCGTCGCCGTAAGGATGCGCCTCGCGCGAGCAGATGCCTTCGACGCAATGGTCGACGGCGCGGATGCCGGTCGACAGGAACAGCCATTCCGGCGTGTGCACCGACAGTTCCGGATCGAGGATGGTGGCGCGCGGCATCACCAGCGGATGGCGCAGCATCTCCTTCTGCCGCTTGGCCTCGTTGGTGACGCCGGCGATCGACGAGAACTCGCCGCCGGCGATGGTGGTCGGCACGCTGATCTGGCGCACGGTCGGTGGGTTCATCGCGGGCGAGACGCCACCATGGGTGCGGATCGCCTCGATGCCGTCGGACGTCGTGACATTGTTGGCGAGGCAAAGCTGCACCGCCTTGGCGCCGTCGGTGATCGAGCCGCCGCCGATCGTGACGATCAAATCCGCTTTCGCGCCGCGCGCCTGCTCCGCCGCCGCGATCACCGCGGCGCGCGGCGTATGCGCCGGCATCTTGTCGAAGGTGCCGACGCAGCGGCGCCCAAGCGCCGCGCGAACCTTCTCGATCTCATCGGTCTCGCGGTTCAGCGTGCCCGACACCATCAGAAAGGCGCGCTCGGCGCCAATCCGGTCCAGCTGCTCGATGATGGCCTCACGCGCGGGCCGCCCGAACACGACCTCGTCCATGGCACCGAATACGACACGGCCTTGATGCAAGCGCCTGTCCTCCCTCAACACGGTCCGCCTTGCTGGCGGACCTTTGCGGCGAGGTTAGCGGAGGAAATCGGGGCCGTCATCAGGGCTCTGGGCCGGTGGTTTGATACGGTCGCGCCGCCCATTCCGCTGTCGTCCCTGCGAAAGTGTTTGGTCCCTGCTGATTGGTTGGATGGAATCGGTGTAGAACGAGGCGTGGCTTTTATCATGGAGCGCTTCGCGTCATGGAACTGAGCCTGCATGCGAACGCCACGACGACACCGAAGACGCGTGCCTACATCCAGCGCAGCAGGAAGTCGGTCGCCCAATTGGCGGCCGAGCTGGGGGTCAGCGAGACCACAATCTATCGCTGGCGCGGTCGCAGCACGGTCGAGGATCGCTCGCATCGGCCGAAGCACCTCACGACCAGCCTGTCCGCCCTTGAGGAACGGGCAGTGTGTGAGCTGCGGACATCGCTGCAGCTGCCGCTGGACGATATCGTCGAGGTGATGCAGCGGTGCATCAATGCCAAGCTGTCCCGCAGCGCGATCCACCGCTGCCTGCAGCGCAACGGCATCAGCCGGCTTGCCAAGCCTGACAAGCCCAGGGCCGGCGTCTTCGAAAGCGCCAACATCGGCTTCATTCATATCGACGTGAAGTATCTGCCCGCGCTGCAACGCCGCACCAGTTATGCCTTTGTCGCGATCGATCGCGCCACCCGATACCTCTTCGTCGAGATCCATTCCAGGCGAGACGGAACGACCGCGACCGGCTTCCTCGAACGCTTCCTGGCCGACTTTCCGCACGGTGTTCACACCATCCTGACCGACAACGGAGCCGAGTTCACCGACCGCTTCGCCGTCGACAAGAAGAACAAACCGGTCGGGAAGCCTTCCGGCGACCACCCCTTTGATCGGCTCTGCAAGCAGCGCGCAATCGAGCATCGCCTGACCAAGCCCTACCACCCGCAAACCAACGGCCTCGTCGAACGCTTCAACCGGCGCATCGCTGAAGCCATCGGCCGCGAACACAAACGGGGCAGCGCGCGCCGTACCTTTGTCAACCACGCCGACCGCGACGCCTTCATCGCCAAGTTCGTCCACGACTACAATCGGACCCGCCTCAAATGCCTCGGCTACCTGGCGCCAATCCAGGCCCTCGCCAATCACACGGGACCGAACACGAAAGCAGGGACCCATAACCACAGGGTTGCGTTGTTGAAGTGAGCCGTGGCCCGAGCGCTGGCTAAACAATTGGCATCGGTGGTTATGGGTCTCGGGTCGCGCGGAGCCTGTCATCGGGCGGCGCTTCGCGCCGACCCGTTGGCTTGCCCGGGACGACATCGAATATGTGGCGCTCGCGTGAGTCATACATCCGCATCCTCGCGGCGCGCTGCATCCGAGTCTTGCGTTTACTTGCCTCCCCCTGGAAGCAGAGGGCGCCCCGGAATGACGGTGAAAGCTTCAGGTCGAAATCGGATGACCGACAGAAATCTTGACGGCAACATCGCGGCGTGTGTTACACCTCGAAAGCAACAGGGACGTGCGCATGACATCGACCGTCGATCTCGCGAAACTGCATATTGACGACTTCACGCCGCATCAGGAAGCGGAGTTCGAGATGCAGGCGGAGAGGGATCGCGTCGTGCCGCTGAAGCTCGCCAAGGTCGAGCCCGCGGGCAACAGCGGCCGGCCGGGTGGCGCATTCTCGCTGCTGTTCACGGCGCCGAAGGGCGCGTGGCTGCCGCAGGCGATCTATCCGGTGCGCCATCCGGCATTGGGCGTGATGGAGATGTTCCTGGTGCCGATCGGTCCGGTCGCGGACGGCAATGGTTATCAAGCGATCTTCACCTGACGCTCTGCCGCCCGCCAGCGCATCAGGTCGTAAACGCCCTTGTCTTCCTCGGTGATGAAGCCGAGCCGCCGGTAGAGCCGCATCGCCAGGTTGAGCTTCTCGACGTGGATCGAGACGTCCTTGCCGGCGGCCTTCGCCTCGTCGATCGCGTCGCGCAGCAACGCTTCGCCGTAGCCCCTGCCGCGATGCTCGGGCAGGAAGGCGATGTCGATGATGCGGTGCTGGCTCGGCCAGCGTTCGAGATAGAACCGGCCGACGTCTTCACCCTGGCGCGCGATCACCAGCCAATCGGCGTTCGGATAGTGCTGCTGGTAGTGCGCGTGCTGGGCGCGGAATTGCTGCTCGAGAAAGGCAGCCTTGTCGGCCTCGCTCCACGGCACCGGCGCAAGTTCCTCGGCGCGCGTCGAGGCATAAAGGCGGCCGAGGAACGGCAGGTCCGCCTCCGACAGGCGGCGAAAGCCGCAACCGACTTCGGCCGCGCGCGCCCAGCCGAAGGCGGGCGTGATGGTGCCTGGCGCGTCGAGAGCCAAAACGAGCTCAGCCTCGCGCCGGGAAGACGCCCTGCAGTGCGATGCAGAAGTTCAGCGTGAGGTAAGGTTGCATGTTGTTGTGCGGAAGGTTGCCGCCCGTCATGCCGATCATGGTGGCGTTCATCTGCGTCAGTGTTGGCGCCGGGCTCCCGGGCACGTAGGCGAACGCGTTGGCCGATTTGCCGAGGATGCGGGTCGGGCTCGGGACTTGAACGTCGGCCGTGTCCTGCGTACCGACGTTCACGGGGTGGTTGTGCTGCGGTATCTGGTTTTGCAGCAGCGTTACATTGGGGGAGCCGATGGTCTCGCCGAGGTCATACAGCGACAGCCCCGGGCCCTGTCCGGGCGCCAGCGGCGCGTTGCCCTGCATGTTGGGAAGCGCGAAATTCGAGGTGCCGTTGCCGCCATAGGTGACGCCGAGCAGCGAAAACAGCGCCGTGTTCTGCGAGATCGGCAGGATCTGGCCGCTGCAGAAGGCCCAGCCCTTGGGAGCGAAGTTGAACGGAAAGATGCGGATTTCGGCGACGAAGGGGTCGGCCATGGTGTCGCGCTCCTAACCCTGGCTCGGGAAAATGCCGGACAGCGAAATGATGAAGGTGACGCAAAGCAGCGGCTGCAAATTGCTGTGCGGCAGGTTTCCGCCGGTATTCGTCAGCATTCCGCCTGCCATGGGCCCGTCGGGCGGCTGGCCGTCGATATACATCGCGATTGTGCCGGTCGTCTGATCGAGAATATTTCCCTGCGGGTTCGACGCGGTGCCGGTCTGCTTCGCGGCGATGAAGGCGTGCGAATGCTGCGGGATCGTCTGCGTCGTGAGTGTTACGTTTTCGACGCCGCCAGTCTGCCCCATGGCATAGGTCGTGCCGCTGCTGGCGGTGCCCGTGTGGATTGGCACACGGCCGCGCAGATCGGGGACCGCGAAGGTGGATTGGCCATCGCCGCCATAGGTGGTGCCGATCAGATTGAACAGCGCGTCGTACTGGGAGATCGCCAACAGGCTGCCGTCACAGAAATTCCATCCGACCGGGGCAAAGCTGCCGCCGAACATACGGATTTCGCCTAAATAGGATTCTGACATCGGCGCTTCTCGTCAATTCTGCGAGGGGAAAATGCCCTGGAGGGCAATGCTGAAATTGATCGTCAGGAACGGTTGCATGTTCTGATGGGCCTGGCTGCCGCCGGCATTGCCCACGGTCAATGGATTGAGCGGGGTGATGTCGGTCGTCGACGTGCTGTAGCCGTTGTTGAAGGCACCGAGATAGGCCCCCGAATCGAGCGGCTGGCTACCGTTGCTGTTGGTGGCGTTGGCCAAATGATTGTGCTGCGCCATCTCGTTGATCGTGAGCGTGTGGCTCTCCTCGCCGCCGCGTTGGCCGAGCGTATAGCCGGGGCCCATACTGATCGGCACCCGACCTCGAAGGTCGGGCAGGCCAAAAGTGACGCGCCCGTCCCCGCCATAGGTCGTACCTAGCAACGAGAACAGTGCCTGATTCTGAGCGATGGGAAGCAGTTGGCCGTTGCAAAATGCCCAACCCTTGGGCGCAAAGCCGAACGACATCATGCGGACTTCGGAAAGAAACGGATCGGCCATCGGTCCTCCGCGAATACGTCGTACGATTTGTGAAAAATTCGAAGCAATGATGCTGCGTGTGCAACGTCTGCACGATAACGTGTTTTTCGGCTAGTGCAACCTCAACGATTGTCTGGTTTCCGCGATTTTTTCGATTCCGCGGCCGCGCGAGCCATTCGCAGTTCGCGACGAGACGGTATCGCTGCTGACGGGACCGTTGTCACGAATCGGACATGTCCAAGCGGACATCATGAGGCGATTGAAGTTTGCCGGGTCGACGGAAGCGCGGATCCCATCCATCTGAGGCAAGCCTGCCGGAACGCTTCGGCAGGCGTTGTGTAGTCGATACGGTGCCCGGTCAGACGATCAGGTCATGGTGCAGCTGGGCGTGGTTGTCGGTCGGCGTGCCGCCCATGGCGGCAAACGTCGCCTCATGGCCGACCCACCATGGGGTGCCGGCATTGGCGTGCCCGCTGAACAGATCGGACCAGGTCTGGGTGTTCGCGGCCAGGTCCGCGTGGCTCGTGCTGGCCTGCGACGGCGTCTGGGTGAACGACGAGAAGTCGAAGCCGTCGCGGTTCAGAGTCGAGGATGTGTTGCTCTGCATGGGCATCGCCTTCGCCGATCCCACGTTGGCCTGCGTGACATCCGCGGCGGTTGGGAGCCGCCGCTCGCCGTCGGTGAGACTGATATACATCAGGTCGTTGGCATCGGATGACGACGTCAGGTCGGGGAGGCCGAGCACGTGTCCCAACTCATGGACCACGGCGGTCAATAGATCGAGATGACCGGCTGCGGCCGTCGACGAATCGGTCTGCAGATCGGAGCCGGAAGCATTGAGCGCGTGGGGGAACTCAAAATTGTCAAACGGTGTCGAATCGACGAACCAGCCATGGCCGGCGGCATCGGCATCGATCGTAATGTGGCCGGCGCTTTCCAGGCCGACCACCTGGCCGGCGAGATCAGCGACGCTGAAGGTGACGGCATGCAGCGCGGCCAGTTGATCCGCGTCCACGCCAGCCTTTGCCCATTGGGTAATGGCCGCCGAGACGACCGAGTCGAGCTGGCTTTGCGTCAGGTGGGTTTCACCCGGGGTCGCGACGGCGGCCTGCACGCCGCCATCCGCGGCGAGCAGCGGCGACGAGCCGAAGCCGTTGGTGCTGCCCGCCGTGACGCTGATGGTCGGCGCCGTGGTGACCGTATTGTGCGCCAGGACGTAGCTCGAGATTGCGGCGGTATCGGTCGCGCCGCCGCCATAGGACGAGCCGTCGCCCGCGTGCAGGCCGACGGTGGTGGCAAACCGATCGCGCAGCCGGATGTCGGTGCCGGTCGCGCCCGAACCGAGGAACTGATTTTCCTGGGCGCCGGTGCCGCCCAGCGTCAGCGAGACGCTCTGCGCATCGCCCGCGACCGTGCCGGCATTAAGTTCGAAGCCATGAGCGCCGAACGCACCCGGGTTGGACACCGTGTTGCCCATGACGATCGCGGTCAATAGGGCGTTGCCGCCGTTCGCAGCGTCACCGGTCTGCAGTTCGATTCCGTCGTTGTTGTACTGATACAGATGATTGTTGGTGATCGTGACGCTGGAATTGGCCCCGCCCATCGTGACGAAGCCGATGTCACTGCCCTGGGCGGAGCCGCTGTTGGCGACGCCGGCGACGCCGATCGTGTTGGAATCGATCGTGCCGTTGAACGAGCTTGCTCCTGATCCCGTGCTGATGCCGAGCGCGGTGCCGAGGGCATCACGCATGGTATTGTTAGCGATGTTGAAGGTCAGGTTGGCGTGGTCGCCGGTCCCGCCGGAGCTGATGGTGATGCCGCCGCCGCCCGAGACGATATTCTGGTTGTTGTTCGAGAAACTGTTTCCGTTCAGCACGAGGTCCGAGTTGACGCCGCCGTGCAGATCGAGCTGGAACAGGTCGCCGCGCGCCGACGTGAATGTCGAATTCTGGACGGTCGCGTTGAATGTTCCGTCGGTGGCCTGGAACACCAGGGCATCGCCCGAGCTGTTTCCGGCCGCCGAATTGGTCGCGAAGGTCGAGCCGGTAATGGTGATGCGGTTGAGTGTCTGACCGCTGTTGTTGAAGACGTGGAACGCATCGAGCGCTGCGCCCGTGAAGGTCGAATTCGTTACCGACGCCGTGCCGGACAGGCCGGTGAAGTAGACGTCGCCCTCGCCGATGCCGCCGACGTTGGTGCCGTTGGTGCCGGTCACCGTGGTGTTGCCGAGGGTAAAGCCGGTGACGCTGGTGCCGACGATGCCGTAGTTCTGGAAGTCGTGCATCGCCAGATAGGACAGCTGAACGTCCTTGGTGTTGTTCAGGTAGACGCCGCTGCCCTGCGTGGTGCTGCCGTCGGCGCCGGTCTTGTTGGCGATGGTGCCGCCGCTGCCCGCCGTCGAACCGTCGCCGGTGATGTGCAGGCCGCCATTGCCGGCGGCCGTGCCGGTATTCGACAGGATGATGCCGTTGTTGGACCCGCCGCTCGAGGTGATGCTCTTGAGGATGAGGTTGGACGAGCCGATCTGGGTGTTCTCGACATCGAGCGCGGTGCCGGTGCCCGACGTGATGGAGTTGTTGGTGCCGGTCAGCGTGATGGTGCCGCCATGGGTGAAGCTCATGCCGGTGCCGCTGGCAGTCTTGACCGTGATGTCGGACATCGTGACGGTGCCGACATTGTTGTTGTCGTCGCTGATGCCCATGCCGGTCGAGGCCGAGGTATCGATGCTGACGCCGCTGATGCTGTGGCCCGAGGTGCCGAGCAGGTCGATACCGTTGTCGGCGCCGGTCACCTTGATCACCGGATCGGTGCCGGTCGCGGTATTGGCGGTCACCACGGCGCCGGTCACCGGATTGGTGAACGTCAGGGAGTGACTGCCGCCGACCAGGTTGACGCCATTGGCGAGGTTGATGCCGTTGGCCTCGGTATAGGTGCCGGACCTCAGCACGACATAGTCGCCAGAGCCGGCCGGATTCGCCGCGTTGTAGGCGGCGATCGAGGTGTATGGATCGGCCGCGGTGCCGAGATTGGCGCTGTTGGCCAACGCCGTGGGCGAGTTGTCGATATAGAACACCTGCGGCACGACGCCGACGTGGAAGGTCTGGGCGCCCGACGTGAGCGGCCCGCCGGTGCCGGTGTTGCCGTTGTCGTTGATGTTCAGCGTGACGGTATCCGAGCCGGTGAAGCCGTCGTCGCTGTTGTATGTCAAGGTCGCCAGCGCGGTGTTGACCTGTGCGACGGTGCCGGTCAGCGTCACCGTGTGGCTGCTGTTGTTGGTGGAGCTGGCGAGCCCGGCGGTATTGAAGGTCAGGTTCGCATGGCTTGAGGCAATCGTCGCCGTGACATTGCCGCTGGCGGCATCGATGTCGGCGACCGAAAGTCCTGAAATCGCGAAGTCGGTGTGCGAGAATGCCGTGCCGATCGAATTATCCGCCGGCACCGACGCGGTGGGTCCGTCGTCCACGGCGGTGACGCTTCCCGTCGTCGATCCCGTCCCGGTGTTGCTGCCGCCATTCGCGGTACCGCCGTCGTCGTGCACGGTCAGGCTGTAGGAACGCGCGGTGGTGTCCGGGTTTTCGCTGGTGTTGTTGAACTGGATCAGGTCCAGCGCCGCATTGTAGTGCGCAAGCGTGTCGGTACCGGTGAAGCTGATCGTTTCGGTACCGGCGGTGCTGGTGATCTCGAAGTGGATGCCGCCGATATCGCCGCTGTTGCCGGCGTGGCCTGCGATCGACAGCGCATCCGACGGCTTCAGATTGTTCAGAACGAAGGTCGCATCGGTCAGGTTATTGCCTTCGGCGTCCGTGATCGTCAGGTTCGGCGTGATCGTGACCGGCGTCGAGTTCGCTGCCGGCGTGCCGTTCGGCGGCTCGGAGAAGCCGGTGATGGCACCGAAGCTCACGACCGGCGCATCGTTGACCGGCGTGACGTGGATGGTCGAGGTCGAGGTGTTGCTGCTGTCGGTGCCGTCGGTGACCGTAAAGCTGACGGTGCGATCCGCCCCGGATGGGTTGTCGCTCGAGTTGAAATAGGTGATGGAATCGAGCGCGGCCTTGTAGTTGGCGACGCTGGAGGAGCCGGATAGCGTCAGAACGCCGGTCCCGGAATTGTACGAGCCGGTGATGCCGTTCTGGTTGACGAAGCCCAGCACGTCCTGGCCGGCGGCGAAGCCGCCGGTGATCTGCACCGTCGCGCCGGTCAGATTGGCGCTGTCGACGTCGGTCACGTTGACCGACGCATCGATCACGGTCGCGGCCTGGTTTTCGGTGTAGTTCAGCGTGCCGCCGGCGGTCGTGACCGGCGGATCGTTGACCGGCGTGACGTTGATGGTGCCGGTGATCGGCGTGGAGGTCGCCGTGCCGTCGTTTGCGATGATCGTGACGGTGCGCGCCAGGCCCGACGGATTGTCGCTGGTGTTCTGATAGGTCACCGAGGCGAGCGCCGCCCGATAATCGGCGACGCTGGCGGTGCCTGTCAGCGTCAGCATGCCGGTTCCCGCATTGAACGAGCCGGTGATGCCGTTCTGGGACGTAAACGCGAGGACGTCCTGACCGTTCGCGTAGTTGCCGGTGATCTGCACCGTCGCGCCGGTCAGCGTAGTGTTGTCGACGTCGGACACGATGATCGCCGGGTCGAACGCGGTCGCGGCGTGGTTCTCGGTGTAATTGAGGGTGTGACCGGCGGTGACGACGGGCGGGTCGTTGACCGGGGTGACGTTGATGGTGTCGGTGACCGGCGAGCTGTCGAGCGTGCCGTCATTGGTCGTGATGGTGACGGTGCGCGCCAGCCCGGACGGATTGTCGCTGCTGTTGATGTAAGTCACCGACGCCAGCGCGGCCTGGTAGTTCGCGACGCTGGAGGAGCCGGTCAGCGTCAGCGTTCCGGTCGCGGCATTGAACGAGCCGGTGATGCCGTTCTGGTTGGTGAAGCCGAGGACATCCTGGCCGCTGGCATAGTTGCCGGTGATCTGCACCGTCGCGGACACCAGATTGGCGTCATCGCCGTCGGTAACGGTGATCGCCGAATCGATCACGGTCGCGGCCTGGTTCTCGGTGTAGTTCAGCGTGTGGCCGGCGGTGACGACCGGCGCCTGGTCGACCACGACGGCGATGGTGAAGGTCTGCTGGCTGTGCAGCGTACCGTCGCTCGCATCGACCGTGACGTCATAGGACGGGTCGGCAATGTTGATCTTGCTGGGATCGGCGACCGTGATCTTGCCGGTGGTCGCATCGATGGTGAAGCCGCCGCCGGAAGTGTCGCCGACCAGCGAATAGGTCACGGCGGGGCCGTTGACGTCCGTCGAGGATGCCGTGACGCTGGTTCCCGCGCCGACCGGTGCGTTGACCGCAACGCGGTTGGCGCCGGCGTCGGCATCGACCGGGGTCGACGGCGCGACGTCGGTGACGGCGATGGTGAAGGTCTGCGAGCTCGTGAGCAAACCGTCGCTGGCCTGCGCGGTGACGGTGTAGGCGTGCCCGGCCGGGCTTTCGTAATCGATCTTGGAGCTGTCCGCGACGGTGATGACGCCCGTCGTCGCGTTGATGGTGAAGCCGCCGCCGGAGGTGTCGCCGATCAGCGACCAGGTCACGGCCGGGCCGTTGACGTCGGTTGCCGCCGCGGTGATGCCGACGGTCGAGCCGTTGGCAGCGCCTTCGGCGATCGTGTTGGTGCCGGCGTCGGCATCGACCGGGGTCGACGGTGCGGCGTCGTTGACGGCGATGGTGAAGCTCTGCGAGCTCGCCAGCGTGCCGTCGCTGGCCTGCGCGGTCACCGTGTAGGAATGGGTCGGGCCGCTGCCCTCATAATCGATCTTGGTCGGGTCGGCGACGGTGATGACGCCGGTCGTCGGGTCGATGGTGAAGCCGCCGCCGGAGGTGTCGCCGATCAACGACCAGGTCACGGCCGGGCCGTTGACGTCGGTCGCGTGCGCGGTGATGCCGACCGCAGTGCCCGCAGCCGCGCCTTCGACAACGCTGTTGGCGGCGGCGTCGCCGTCGACCGGGGTCGATGGCGCAACATCCGCGATGTTGATGGTGAAGGTCTGCGAACTCGCCAGCGTGCCGTCGCTGGCTTGCGCGGTGACGGTGTAGCTGCCGCCCGAGCTTTCGAAATCGAGCTTGCTCGAATCGGCGACCGTGACGACGCCGGTTGCGGCATTGATGGTGAAGCCGCCGCCGGAGCTGTCGCCGATCAGCGAATAGGTCACGGCCGGACCGTTGATGTCGGTCGCCGACGCGGTGATGCCGACGGTCGAGCCGTTGGCTGCGCCTTCAATGACGGTGTTGGCGCCGGCGTCGGAGTCGACCGGGGTCGACGGCGCGACGTCGGTGACGGCGATCGTAAAGGTTTGCGAGCTCGCCGTCGTGCCGTCGCTGGCCTGCGCGGTGACGGTGTAGGAATGGGTCGGACCGCTGCTCTCGTAATCGAGCTTGGTGCTATCCGCGACGGTGATGACGCCGGTTGTCGCGTCGATGGTGAAGCCGCCGCCGGAGGTGTCGCCGATCAGCGTATAGGTCACCGGCGGGCCGTTGACGTCGATCGACGACGCCGTGACACCGACGGTCGAGCCGTTGGCCGCGCCTTCGGCGATCGCATTGGCGCTGGTGTCGCTGTCGACCGGGGTCGACGGCGGGGCTTCGGTGACGGCGATGGTGAAGGTCTGCGAGGTCGCAAGGGTGCCGTCGCTGGCCTGCGCGGTGACGGTATAGGCGTGGCCGGGCGCGCTTTCGTAATCGAGCTTGCTCGGGTCGGCGACGGTGATGACGCCCGTTGTCGCGTTGATGGTGAAGCCGCCGCCGGAAGTGTCGCCGGTCAGCGAATAGGTCACCGCCGGGCCGTTGATGTCGGTCGAGGATGCGGTGACGCCGACCGTGGTGCCGACGGCCGCGCCTTCGACGACGGTATTCGCGGCAGCATTGCTGTCGACCGGGGCCGACGGCGCAACGTCGGTGACGTTGACGGTAAAGGTCTGCGTGCTGGTCTGCGTGCCGTCGCTGGCCTGCGCGGTGATCGTGTAGGCGTGGCCGGGCGCGGTTTCGAAATCGACCTTGGTGGGATCGGCGACGGTGACGACGCCGGTCGCGGCGTTGATGGTGAGGCCGTGGGCATCGCCGACCAGCGAATAGGTCACGGTGCCGCCATTGATGTCGGTGGCGTGCGCGGTGATGCCGACGGCGGTGCCGATGGCGGCGCCTTCGACCACTGTGTTGGTCGCGGCGTCAGAGTCGGTGGGAGCCGACGGCGGGGCGTCGGTCACGCCGATCGTGAAGGTTTGCGTCGTCGTGGTCGCGCCACTCGTCGCCTGCACCGTGATGGTGTAGGCGTGGCCCGGCGCGCTCTCGTAATCGAGCTTGTTCGGATCGGCGACGGTGACGACACCCGTCGTGGCATTGATGGTGAAGCCGCCGCCGGAGGTGTCGCCGGTCAGCGAATAGGTGGTTGCGGGGCCGTTCGGATCGACCGCGGAGGCGGTGATGCCGACCAGCGTATTGACGGCAGCGCCTTCGACGACGCTGTTGGCGGTGGCATTGACGTCGACCGGGGTGCTGACCGCCACGTCGTTGACGTTGATCGTGAAGCTCTGCGAGCTGACGCCGCCATGGCCGTCGCTGGCCTGGATCGTGATGGTGTAGGCGTGACCCGGCGCGGTCTCGAAGTCGATCTTGGCGGAATTGGCGACGGTGACGATGCCGGTGGTGGGATCGATCTTGAAGCCGCCATTGGAGGAATCCGATGTCAGCGAGTAGGTGACGCCGGGGCCGTTGACGTCGGCCGACGACGCGGTAATGCCGACCGAGGTGTTGACCGCGGCGCCCTCGTTGACGGCGTTGGCGGTGGCGTTGCCGTCGGTCGGTGTCGAGGGCGGCGCATTGCTGATCGCGATCGTGAAGCTTTGCGACGAGACGAAGATTCCGTCGGTCGCCTGCACATAGACGACGTAGCTGCCGCCGGAGCTCTCGAAATCGACCTTGGATGGATCGGCAATCGACACCACGCCGGTATTCGGATCGACCTTGAAGCCGCCATGCGAGGAATCGGACACCAGCGAATAGGTGACCGGAAGACCGATCAGGCTGGTGGATTGCGCGGTGATGCCGACCGATGTATTGGCTGCGGCGCCCTCAACGACCGTGTTGGCGCCGGAATTGGCGTCGGTCGGAGGTGACAGGAAGCCGAGCACCGGCGGCCACGGCGTGCCGGGAGGACAGCCCAGATAAAGATATTGCAGACCATACGTATTGACGAACGCCTGCGCGGCCGGATCCAGAATGATATTGCCGCTCGGATCGAGATGAAGCTCGGGGCGGGTTAAACCACCGATTGTATAGGCAGGTATGGTCGTCATGAGCACTCCCGCGATCGGCGTGAAAGCCGATCAACTAACTACAATTTTTGGGGACGACGAGGTGTGAAGCAGTTCACACGTTGAGGTTGATCACTTGCGATCCGAGATCGCACCGGTCCGCTCGCAATATGCGGACACCGCGACGGTTGCGGAGTCCCGACATCAGCAAGTTCAAATGCGCTTGCCATTACGTAATCGCTTCCACTCACTCACGCCGCGAGAAAAGCCCAATGAATGTTCGAGAAAAGCGCGGCGGCCAAGAAAATTTACCGGTTGGCAACCACGACCGTATTGTCGATGCTTCCGAGTGTCAATGTGTGTCCACGTGACATCGCGTCGTTAACCACGATTCGGCCATGCAGCGGGAGGTAGAGTGTGGTAACTCACCATTTTTAATCTTGTGCGACCCCCGGTAGTTTCTGCGCCGCAGACGGAATTGGCGTTGTGTGACGAACATGTGTCGATGATTCGCCTTGTGATTGAGTCCCGGCAAGCCGTCTGTGATCTCTCCTCACCCGAAAGGCCAGTGAATCTGTCCCTTCCTGTCGTCACGGCTTCGCGATCACGTCGTAAGGCTTTCAGATTGCGCAACTATTTGCTTGATCCGGCGGCCATCTTGAACAGACTGGGGAGCGGCTACATCTGTGACGTCCGCTGCCGCGACATTGCGGTGGTCCATCCGCGTTGAATCACCGCAAGTTTAATTGCGACTTTCGTAGCCCTGCACTGATCCTTGGGGAGAGGGAATTGAGTTCGATTGACAGAACGGGGCGTGTGGCTCCGGTGACCGGCGTCGAGCGTCATTCGCTTCGCCGCCATGCCTCACGCGGCCTGTCGCTCAGGCCTTGGCTTGGCCTTGCGCCGATCGGGCTGCTGGCGGCGCTGGCGCTCGGCGGCTGCGACAACAAGAGCGCGCAATCGCAGGCCGCGCCTCCGCCGCCACCTGTGACCGTCGCGCAGCCGGTCAAGCGCACCGTCACCGACTGGGACGAGTTCACCGGCCGCTTCGAGGCGATCGAGGAGGTTCAGGTCCGCGCGCGTGTCGGCGGCTTCGTCAACAGCGTCGAGTTCAAGGATGGTGCGATCGTCCACGCCGGCGATCTGCTCTACATTATCGACCCGCGGCCGTTCGAGGCTGTCGTGCTGCAGGCCGAAGGCCAGCTCGCCGACGCGCGGGCCAAGGGGGAGCTTGCCAAGCGCGATCTCGAGCGCGGGCTGAACCTGGTGCAGACCAGCGCGGTCTCGGAGCAGGTCGTCGATCAGCGCCGTCAGGCATTGCAGGCGGCGCGCGCCGCCGAGACCCAGGCCGAAGGCACGTTGAAGGCCGCGCAGCTCAATGTCGAATTCACCCATGTGCTGGCGCCGATCACCGGCCGCGTCAGCCGGCATCTGGTGACTCCGGGCAATCTCGTGCAGGGCAGCGAGGGCGGCGCGACGCTGCTGACCTCGATCGTGTCGCTCGATCCGATCTACATCTATTTCGACGTCGACGAGGCGACCTATCAGCGCAACAGCAAGCTGTGGTTCGAAGGCAGGCGGCCGAGCTCGCGCGACACGGCGAACCCGGTGCAGATCGCGTTGACCGGCGAAACCAAGCCCTCGCATGAGGGCAAGATGGACTTCCTCGACAATCGGCTCGACGTCTCGACCGCGACCTTGCGCAGCCGCGCGGTCGTTCCGAACAAGGATCTGTCGGTTCTGCCCGGCCAGTTCGGCCGCGTCCGCATCATCGGCTCGTCGCCCTATGAGGCGCTGTTGATCCCGGACAGCGCGGTTGCCACCGACCAGTCGCGTAAGATCGTGTTCGTGGTCAAGGACGACAACACGGTGGAAGCAAGAGCGGTCACGCTCGGGCCGCTCGACGATGGCCTGCGCGTCGTCCGCGAAGGCCTCAAGGCGGAGGATCACGTGATCGTCGACGGCCTGCAGCGCGCCCGCGTCGGCGCCAAGGTGACGCCGAAGATGGCGCAGGCTCCGGCGGATTCCAAGCCCGCGGCAGGCGACAAGCCCGCGGCCGCTGACAAGCCCGCCGCAGGTGCCAAACCATGAATCTCGGCAGGCTTTCCATCAACCAGCCCATCCTCGCGATGGTGCTGTCGATCGTGCTGCTGATCGTCGGCGCGATCGCCTATCCGACGCTGCCGGTCTCGGAATATCCGCAAGTGGTGCCGCCGACCGTCGTCGTCACCACGCAATATCCGGGCGCCTCGGCGCAGACCGTGTCCGACACCGTCGCCGCTCCGATCGAGCAGGAGATCAACGGAGTCGAGGACATGCTGTATCTCTACAGCCAGGCGACGTCGAACGGCCAGCTCACCATCACCGCGACCTTCAAGCTCGGCACCGACCTCGACAAGGCCCAGGTGCTGGTGCAGAACCGCGTCGCGATCGCGCAGCCGCGGCTGCCCGAAGAGGTGCAGCGCAACGGCGTGACCACGCGCAAGAACTCGCCCGACATCCTGATGGTCGTGTTCATGCTGTCGCCCGACGACACGTTCGACCAGCTCTACATCTCCAACTACGCGCTGCTGCAGGTCCGCGACCAGCTGTTGCGGCTCGATGGCGTCGGCGACATCCAGATGTTCGGCGCGCGCGACTATTCGATGCGGCTGTGGCTCGATCCCGACCGGATCGCCAATCTCGGCCTGACCTCGACCGAGGTGCTGGCGGCGATCCGGGCGCAGAACCTGCAGATCGCCGGCGGCCAGATCGCCGAGCCGCCGATCGCCGATCGCGCATTCCAGCCGAACCTCGTCTTCACCGGCCGCCTCAAGGACATCAGGCAGTTCGAGGACATCGTGGTGAAGGCCGGCTCCGACGGCCGCACGGTACGTCTGCGCGACGTCGCCCGCGTCGAGCTCGGTGCGCTGTCCTACGCCACCAACAGCTTCCTGCTGCGCAAATCCGCCGTCGCGCTGCTGGTGACGCAACGGCCCGGATCGAACGCGCTCGCCACAGCCAAGAGCATCTCCGACACGATGGAGCGGATGAAGGCGAGTTTCCCGAAGGGGCTCGACTACAATATCGGCTACAACCCGACCGAATTCATCGCCCAATCGGTCCACGAGCTGATCAAGACGATCTACGAGGCCATGGCGCTCGTCGTCATCGTGGTGCTGGTGTTCCTGCAGGGATGGCGGCCTGCGATCATCCCGATCATCGCGATCCCGGTGTCGCTGGTCGGCACCTTCGCGGTGATGGCGGCGCTCGGCTTCTCGATCAACAATCTGACGCTGTTCGGCCTCGTGCTGGCGGTCGGCATCGTGGTCGACGACGCCATCGTGGTGGTCGAAAATGTCGAGCGGCATCTCGAGCACGGCATGAGCAGGCGCGACGCTGCGCTCAAGACCATGGAGGAGGTCGGCGGCGCGCTGGTCTCGATCGCGCTCGTGCTGTGCGCGGTGTTCGTGCCGACCGCCTTCCTCGGCGGCATTTCCGGGCAGTTCTTCCAGCAATTTGCGGTGACGATCGCGGTCGCGACCGCGATCTCCTGCTTCTGCTCGCTGACCCTGTCGCCGGCGCTGGCCTCGCAGATCCTGGTGCCGCATGAGGAGAAACGCCCGCCGGCGCGCTGGAACATCATCGCGCGCGGCTGGGACAGCTTCACCGCGCTGTTCAACCGGGTGTTTGACCGGCTCGCGCACGGCTATGCATCGGTGGCCGACTTCGTGATCCGGCATACGGTGGTGATGCTTGCGCTCTACCTCGTACTGATCGGCAGCGCCGGCTGGCTGCTCGCGACCACCTCGCAGGGCTTCATTCCGGCGCAGGACCGCGGCTACGTCATCATCTCGGCGCAGCTGCCGGGCGCCGCGTCGCTGGCGCGGACCACCGCTGTTGTGCGCGAGATCGAGCGGATTGCGCTGGATACGCCGGGCATCGTTCGCGTCGCGGCTTTCGCCGGCTTCTCCGGTGCGACGCGCACGCAGCAGGGTAACGCCGCGGCGCTGTTCCCGGTATTCGACGAGCCGGAGGCGCGCCTGAAGAAGGGGCTGACGGCGAACGCGATCACGGCCGAATTGCGCAAGCGTCTCTCGGTGATCCAGGGCGCCTTCATCATCGTCATTCCGCCGCCGGCCGTGCCCGGCATCGGCACCGGTGGCGGCTTCACCATCCGTGTCCAGGATCGCCAGGGGCGCGGACCCGAACTGCTGGCTTCCGCGACCGATGAACTGGTGACAGCCGCGCGCAAATCGCCGTCTCTCACGTCGGTGTTCTCGCCGTTCACCGCGAACACGCCGCAGCTGTTCGTCGACATTGATCGCGTCAAGGCGCAGAAGCTCGGGGTGCCGATCGCCAACATTAACGACACGATCCAGACCTATTTTGGTTCGACCTATGTCAACGACTTCAACCTGTTCGGCCGCACCTATCACGTTACCGCGCAAGCCGATCTGCCGTTCCGGAAAGACAGCCCCGATCTCGCAAGGCTGCGCACCCGCAACGTCGCCGGCGACATGGTGATGCTCGGCAGCATCGTGGACTTCAAGGACGTCTCGGGACCCGACCGCGTCGCGCGCTACAATCTGTACTCGGCGTCCGAACTGCAGGGTGAGCCGGCACCCGGCGTGAGCTCGACGACGGCGCTCAACACCATCAAGCAGCTCGCCGACCAGACATTGCCGAGCGGCTTTTCGTTCGAGTGGACCGACCTGTCCTATCAGCAGGTGACCGGCGCCAATGCCGGCCTCTACGTGTTCCCGATCTGCGTGCTGTTCGTCTATCTGGTGCTGGCCGCGCAATATGGCAGCTGGACATTGCCGTTCGCGGTGATCCTGATCGTGCCGATGTGCCTGTTCGCGGCCACGATCGGCGTGCGCCTGATGGGCCAGGACGTCAACATCCTGACCCAGATCGGCTTCGTGGTGCTGGTGGGGCTGGCCGCCAAGAACGCGATCCTGATCGTCGAGTTCGCACGCGACATCGAGCTCGAGGGGAGGTCGCGGCTGGACGCGGTGATCGAGGCTTGCCGGCTCCGTCTGCGGCCGATCCTGATGACCTCGTTCGCCTTCATCCTCGGCGTGCTGCCGCTGGTGGTGTCGACCGGTTCGGGCTCGGAGATGCGGCAGGCGGTCGGCGTTGCCGTGTTCTTCGGCATGCTCGGCGTCACCCTGTTCGGCCTGGTCTTCACGCCGATCTTCTACATGGTGGTGCGCAACCTCGCGGAAGGAAAGAACGAGGGCAAGCCGGCCGAGCCCAAGGCAACCGTGGCGGGGTGAGGGCGGCACCCAACGTTCCGCAGCAGCAAGTCCTTCCCCGTCATCCTGAGGAGCCTGCGAAGCAGGCGTCTCGAAGGACGCACGGCCACCGGCCGGGCCGTCGACCCCTCGAGACGCGCGTTCCGCGCTCCTCAGGGTGACGGGAAGTTAGCAAGTGCTGTCGACGCAGCCCATACTTTTGGCTGAGCGGAAAGAGATGGGCAGGCGTGGGGTTATAAAATAATGTCGCGCCGATTTTCCTGATAGAAACTGCTGGGAGAGCATAGAATGAAGTCCGGATTTTTGGCCGCGGTCGCGGCCTGCAGCCTGATGCTTGCGGCGCCGGCGATGGCCCAGGGCGTCAAGATCGGCATCCTGAACGATCAGTCCGGCGTCTATGCCGACTACGGCGGCAAATATTCGCTCGAAGCCGCGCGGATGGCGGTCGAGGATTTCGGCGGCGAGGTGCTGGGACAGAAGATCGAGATCGTTACCGCCGACCATCAGAACAAGCCGGACCTTGCGACCGCGATCGCGCGGCGCTGGTACGAGGTCGAGAACGTCGACATGATCACCGAGCTCACGACGTCGTCGGTCGCGCTCGCGGTGCAGGAGCTGTCGAAGGAAAAGAAGAAGATCGACATCGTGGTCGGCGCGGCGACCTCCCGTATCACCGGCGATGCCTGCACGCCCTACAGCTTCCACTGGGCCTATGACACCCGCGCGCTCGCCGTCGGAACCGGCGGTGCGCTGACGGAAGCCGGCGGCAACACCTGGTTCTTCCTGACCGCCGACTACGCCTTCGGCTACGCGCTGGAGAAGGACACCAGCGACATCGTCACCTCGAAGGGCGGCAAGGTGGTCGGCTCGGTCCGCGTGCCGCTCAATTCGTCGGACTTCTCGTCCTTCTTGCTGCAGGCGCAGAGCTCGAAGGCCAAGATCATCGGGCTCGCCAACGCCGGACTCGACACCACCAACTCGATCAAGCAGGCGGCCGAGTTCGGCATCGTGCGCGGCGGCCAGAAGCTTGCCGGCCTGTTGATGACGCTGTCGGAGGTGCACGGTCTCGGGCTCGAGGCGGCGCAGGGTCTCGTGCTCACCGAGGGCTTCTACTGGGACCACGACGACGCCTCGCGCGCCTTTAGCGAGCGCTTCTTCAAGCGCACCAGCCGGATGCCGAGCATGAT
Source organism: Bradyrhizobium sp. USDA 3315 (assembly GCF_054056795.1). Taxonomy (NCBI): domain Bacteria; kingdom Pseudomonadati; phylum Pseudomonadota; class Alphaproteobacteria; order Hyphomicrobiales; family Nitrobacteraceae; genus Bradyrhizobium; species Bradyrhizobium sp. USDA 3315. The sequence continues at coordinate 2,499,569 of NZ_JBSRYP010000001.1, forward strand.
CCATGCCGGCACCTATTCGGCGACGCTGAGCTATTTGAAGGCGGTGAAGGCCGCCGGCACCAAGGACAGCGAGGCGGTCGCGGCCAAGCTGAAGGAGCTGCCGGTCGATGACGCCTTCGCCAAGGGCAAGGTGCTCGCGAACGGCCGCATGGTGCACGACCTCTATCTGTTCGAGGTCAAGAAGCCCTCGGAGTCGAAGAAGCCGTGGGACTATTACAAGCAGATCGCCGTGGTGCCCGGCGACAAGGCCTTCTTCACCGCCAAGGAAAGCGGCTGCCCGCTGACCAAGTGAGGCGAATATCCACGGGTGGTGTCGTCCTGGCGAAAGCCAGGACCCATTACCCTGATTGGATGTTGTTGCACCACGCTGTGGCCATCAGATTGCCCATAACCACGCTCTGTGGTTATGGGTCCTGGCTTTCGCCAGGACGACGGTAGTGGTTATGGCGCGACCGCGCCTTCAATGCGCCAGCCGCCACACCGCGCCGCCGATCGCGCCAACCCAGAGGATGACGCAGGCCAGCGCCTGGATGGCGAAGCCGGGGCTGCGTTTTGCCACTGCTTCGCGATAGCCGATGAAATAGACGATGCGGCCGATCACCCAGATCGCGCCGACCGCCGCCGCGGCGGCATCGCCGACATAGACCGCGAACAGCCAGAGCGACGGCAGGAAGATCGGCATCCATTCCAGCGTGTTCATCTGGATGCGGTAGATGCGCTCGAAATCCGGATTTCCCGTGATCGCCGGCAGCTTGCAGCTTGACCCCGTAGACCGCGCGGGCGCGGGCGACCTGCAGCGCGAAGAAGAAGTGCAGCGCGACCGCAAGGCAGGTGACGATGGCGGTGTAGTGGTACATGTCAGGCATTTCCTCTTTCCAATGGCCCCGATGTCATGACGGGTCAGCGAGGCCCGGTGTGACATGCGGCCTCGCTTTACCTCTCCCCGCGCGCGGGGAGAGGTCGGAACGCATCGTCAGATGCGTTCCGGGTGAGGGGGACCTCGGCGACACCAGCTGTCACCGGGTACGCGGAGACGGCCCCTCACCCCAACCCTCTCCCCGTAAGAACGGGGCGAGGGAGCACAGTTATGCCGCGGCCCCATTCGGACCAATTCCGTCACGTCCTAGTACCCCGTCATCTCAAGATAGCCGATTCCGGCGTGGCTGCCTGCAAAGCGGATCGGGCCTTCCCAATAGGGGAAGCTGGTTCCCATCCAGGCCTTCGGATTGAGCGGCGTGGTCTCGATGGCAAGGCCGCGTGCGGGCAGGCTGACGCGCCATGATGTCGGCAGCTTGCGGCCGTCGATCTCGGTGGTCGCGAGCGGCGCGATGCTGTTGCTGCCGGCGGCGATCTCGGCCGAGCGGCCGTCCGGCGTGATCCAGTTGCCGAACAGGTTTTCGCGGCCGTCCTTCTGGCGCAGCCGGTACAGCATCAGCTTCTCGTCGCCGGGCAGATGCAGCGAGAACCAGTCCCAGCCGGTCTGATCGGCCGCCAATGGCTGGCTGCTCCATTCGCGATCCATCCAGGCCATGCCCGTGACATCGATCGGTCTGTCGTCGATCACGATGCGGCCGGACGCCTTGTAGAACGGCTGGCTGTAATAATAGGAGGCCTGCCCGCGATCCGACTTGCGGCTGTAGCCGTGGTCGCCCTGCAGCACCAGGGCGCGGTCGGCGTCGAGCCGCAGCGCGGTGCTGAAGTCGGCGGCGGAGGCCTTGAGCTCGAGCGGTGCGACGCGCTGGGTATCGAACGCATCGCGCCCGCGCAGCTCCCAGGCGTCGATCCAGGCGCGGAACGGCGTGGCTTCGACCGCGGCCTGCCCGACGCCGCCGCGGGCAAAGGTCTCGCTGAAGCGGTGCGTGCCGGCGCTGGTCACGGCGGCGTGGCCCATCCAGAGCTGCTGATTGGCCCAGCCCTCGGCCGGTCCGCCCGCTTTCATCGCCTGGCGGAACAGCGTCCATTGCGCGCCATAGGCCGCGCCGCTCGTGTCGGACAGGTTGGCGGTCACGTACCACCATTCGATCCGGAATTCCGGATGCGGGCCGTGGTCCGCGGGGAACGTGAATGGCTTGCCCGGCGTGACGGCGGCAAATCCTTCCGCGGTCTCGCCGAGCCCGGCGAAGCCCTGCGCGAACGTCTTGCCGCCGAGCGCCAGCCCCAGCGCACCGCCGGCAAAGGCGCGACGGGTGATGGTGCCGCTAGCGCTCATTGACAAAGATCCTGATCAGGCTGGCGGGCTGCATGCGCGCCAGCCTGGCGACCGGAAGCGCCGCGGCACAGAATGCGGCGGCCAGCGCCACCGCGAGCAGCTCGATCAGCTGCAGCGGGAAAATGTGGAACGGCAGCCGCCAGCCGAACGCCTTGACGTTGACGATCGCAAGCAGGCACCACGCCACCAGCAGGCCGAGCGGCAGCGCAAACAGCGCGGTGATCAGCGCGACCGCCATGGTCTTCAACAGTTCGAGCGCGGCGAGCCGCCGCCGGGTCAGGCCGATCGCCCACAGCGGCGCCAGCTGCGGCAGCCGCGAATTGGCCAGCGTGAGCAGGCTGGTCAAAAGCGCAATGCCGGCGACGCCGAGCGTGAAGGCGTTGAGCGCGGCGGTCACCGAGAAGGTGCGGTTGAAGACCCGCTTCGATTCCGTTTTCATCCTGGCCTGGTCGGCGATGTTGCGATCATCGAGACCGAATTTCTCCTGTAGCGCGGTGATCAGCGGTGCGATCTTATCCGGTGCCACGCGGAGGCCCATCCGTGTCATTGGTGTCTGCGGGAAGCGCCGGGTCAGCGCGGCGAAGTTGACCGCGATCTGGCCCTTGGGGTTGCCGTAATCGGCATAGATGCCGACGATCTCGAGCGGCCAGTTGCCGCCGGGGGCGGGTACCTCGATATGATCGCCGATCGCCAGCTTCATCCGCCGCGACAGCTGCTCGCTGACGAGGCAGGTGTCGCCGGGCCGCAGCCGAACCCACGCATTTGCGACGCTTTCGAGCAACGGCCAGCTGTCGCGATAGGTGGCGTGGTCGGGCAGGCCGAGCACCTCGATCGGCGCGCCGTCGAGCTGGGTGTCGGCGCGGCCGCCGGGCAGGATGGCCTGAACCTCGGGCCGATTGCGCAGCCAGGCCTTGATCTCCTTTGCCTGCTGATCGCTGGCGGCGCTGATGTAAACGTCGGCGGCGAGCCTTCCGTCGAGCCAGACCAGGAAGGTGCGGTTGAAACTTTCTACCATGGTGCCGACGCCGACATTGACCGCGAGCGCAAGCAGCAGCGCCATCAGCGCCAGCGACAGTCCCGACAATTGCTGGCGGCTGTCGGCCCAGAACCAGATGCCGACCGGCGCCCGCGCGCTGCGCTGCCCGAAGGCCAGCGCAATCTGCAGGACCATCGGCAGGATCAGCGCCGCGCCGAGCATCAGCGCGGCGAGCACGGCGAAGCCCGCGATCAGGGAATCGCCGAACCAGATCAGGCCCGCGGCGACCGCGAACACCGCGAGCGCCGCCGCACTCTGGATGATCAGCCAGCGCCGCTGCGCCTGCTGCCAAGCCTGCGGCTGCGCCGTCGCCAGCACCGGCATCCGGATCGCCTTGGCAAGGCTCGCAGCCGCCGCGGCGAGCGCGCCAAGAATGCTGATGGCGATGCCGGCGAACCACCAGGCGGGTTTAAGCGAAAGCTGTCCGGGAATCTGCGCGCCATAGAGCCCGCGCAGCGAGGCCGCGACATCCGGCAGCAAGGCAGCCGCGATGAAGTAGCCGCAGACGAGGCCGATGAGGCCGGCGACCAGCGCCAGCGACACCAGCTCGATCACCAGCACGGTGTTGAGCATTCGCGCGGAGACGCCGCAGGCGCGCAGCGTGCGCAGCATCGGCAGCCGCTGCTCGAAGGCGAGGCCGATCGCGGAGTTGACGATGAACAGGCCGACGAAGAACGACAGCAGGCCGAACGCGGTGAGGTTGAGATGAAAGCTGTCGGTGAGGCGTTCGAGGTCGCTCTCCGCGCTCGGCTCGACCAGGCGGAGCTTGTCACCCGCCACGCTTTCCAGCGCTGTGTGCGGCGCTTTGGACGTGCCGACCAGCAGGCGGGAGACCTGGCCGGGCATCTTCAAGATGTCCTGCGCGATGCCGATATCGACGATCAGCGCGCCGGGCGCGAGCTCGGCCTGCACGAGCAGCGGCGGCAAGCTCGTGCCGTTGGCCTCTGGCCGCTCGCCTTCCTTGAGGCCGAGGTCGCGCAGCGTTTCGCCCGCCACCAGCATTTCGCCCGGCGGCGTGACGAAGGATTGCAGGCTGCCGCGTCCGACCGTCGGCGCGTTGCCGACCTCGGACGGCAGCGTCACCGGCTCGATACCGAGCAGGCGGAAGCTGCGCCCGTCGATCTGGACCCGGCCCTCCAGCATCGGCGACACCGGCCAGCCGGCACGGCGCAGATCGACGAACAATGCTTGCGGGAAGGTCGCGCTGTCCCTGGCGACCAACATTGCAGTCCGCGACCCGCCGAAGGTCGCGGCGGCGCGGTCATAAGCGATGCGAGCCTGCTGGTTCAGCGCCTGCACGCCGCTCCACAGCGCGGTGGCCGAGATCAGTCCGATCAAGAGCGTTGCGAGCTGCATCGGATGCCGCCGCCAGTGGCTGAGCAGCACCGCGAGGATCCACAGCGCGCGCCTCATGCGACGATCCCGGCATGCAGGGTGACCTGGCGGTCGAGCGTCGCGGCGAGCCGCGCGCTGTGCGTGACCATCAGGAAGCCGCAGCCGGTGCGGGTCACCAGATCGCGTGCCAGTGCCAGCACCTCGTCGGCGGTGTCCTCGTCGAGATTGCCGGTCGGCTCGTCGGCGAGCAGCAACAGCGGCTTTGGCGCCAGCGCGCGGCCGATCGCGACGCGCTGCTGCTGACCGCCGGACAATTGCTCGGGATAGCGCCTGAGCAGGCTTCTCAGGCCGAGGCGCTCGACCAGTTCGTCGTGCCAGGCGGCGTCATGCCGGCCGGCGATGCGCGACTGAAACACGAGATTGTCCGCGACCGTCAGGCTCGGGATCAAATTGAATTGCTGGAAGACGAGGCCGAGCCGGTCGCGGCGTAATTCGGCGCGGCCAGCGTCGTTGAGGTCGGAGACGACGGTGTCGGCGAGGGCGATCTCGCCGCTGTCGGCGGCATCGAGCCCCGCGATCAGATGCAGCAGCGTGCTCTTGCCGCTGCCGGATTCGCCCGATAGCGCCACGCTCTCGCCGGTCGCAACGGCAAGGTCGACGCCGCGCAGCACAGCGACGTCTTCGCCGGCAGAACGGTAACTCTTGGTCAGGCCGGTGACGCGAAGCACCGCGGCGGTCTGGTCAGATGAAGCGATGGCTGGGCCTCATTGCGGCTTCTGGTATTTCAGGACGAACTCGTCGATCGGCACCGGTGCCTTGAAGACGGGAATGTCCTTGGGGTCCTCCGCATGATGCAGGAAATCGCCCTCGGCCACCAGCTTGAAGCCCGCCGCCTCGATCTCCTGCTTCAAGGTGCTCTCCTCGATCCGGTGCAGCGTCTTGGCGACACCCGTGCCTTCGCCCGTCTTGGCCGAGTGATCCGCGATCACGAGCAAGCCGCCCGGCTTGAGCGCGGCGAACATCTTCTTGTTCATCGCGGCGCGGTCGACAGGCAGATAGGTGATGTCGTGATAGAAAAAGAAGAAGGTGATCATGTCGAGGTCCTTGACCTCGGGCGGGATCGGGTCGTCATAGTCCCGCACCACATGGACCACGTTCTTCATCGCCGGCGCCTTGGCGCGGGTGTCGAACTTGTCCTTGACGAAGCGCTCGAGCACGGTCGCGGAATCCTGTGCGTAGACCTTGCCCGACGGGGCTACGGTGCGCGCCAATAGTTCGGTGCTGTAACCCGCGCTCGCCGCCATGTCGAGGATCGTCATACCGGGCTTGACGCCGGCAAAGGCGAGCATCTTGGCCGGCTGCCGGCGCTGGTCGACCTGACGATCCGCATCGCTGCGATCGGGTGCGGCGACGATCGCGGCGTAGTCGGGATTGGCGGCGTCTTCCGCGCGAACTTGAGGCGCGGCAAGCAGCGCGGCGGATACAAGTGCTGCGCAGGTGGCGGCACATAGGATCAATCTGTTCATGAAATAACCCCGGGCTTTTCGTTGGCCCTGAACATAGCAGTCGGGACATGACAGTTCACCGCTCCACTGGCGCGACCGACGCGATCGTGATCGGGCCGTTAGAAGCGCTCCGGGGCGCACAACCCCGAGGAAATGCGGTGTTGCGTTGCACGGCGAGGCGTGGCTAGCATCGCCGGACGGGGCCGATTTACGAAGCCAAAACGAAACGACGGGGAGCCGGACATGACGACGCAAGCGACGCCCAAGAGGAAGTCAGAGGGGCTGTCAAAGGGGACGCCGAAGGGCGCCTGGCAAATCACCTTCCTTCTATTCCTGTTCATGGTGGTGAACTTTGCCGACAAGATCGTGGTCGGGCTCGCCGGCGTGCCGATCAAGAAGGAAATGGGCCTCACCCAGGAGCAGTTCGGCGATCTCGGCTCGTCATTCTTCCTCTTGTTCTCGATCTCGGCGATCGTGGTCGGCTTCATCGTCAACCGCGTCGCCACTCGCTGGGTGCTGCTGATCCTGGCGGTGATCTGGTCGCTGGCGCAGTTTCCGATGGTCGGCACCGTCAGCTTCACGACGCTGGTGATCTGCCGCATCATCCTCGGCGCCGGCGAGGGGCCGGCGTTCTCGGTCGCGGCGCACGCGATCTACAAATGGTTTCCGGACGAGAAACGCACGCTGCCGACCGCGATCCTGTCGCAGGGCTCCGCGTTCGGCGTGATCCTCGCGGTGCCCGCGCTGAACTGGATCATCGTCAATCACAGCTGGCATCACGCCTTCGGCGCGCTCGGCATCGTCGGCCTGATCTGGGCGGTCGCCTGGTTCGCGCTCGGCAAGGAAGGGCCGCTGGTGTCGACGTCTGCCGTGACGGCCGACGAGCCGCGGATTCCGTATTGGAAGCTGTTGACCTCACGCACCTTCATCGGCTGCGTGGTGGCAACCTTCGGCGCCTATTGGGCGCTGTCGCTCGGGCTCACCTGGTTCACGTCCTTCATCATCGAGGGGCTCGGCTTCTCGCAGCACCAGGCCGGCTTCGTCTCGATCCTGCCCTGGATCTTCGGCGCGACGATCGTGCTGCTGACCGGCTGGATCTCGCAGCTGATGCTGACGCGCGGCTTCACCACCCGCGGTGCGCGCGGCGTGCTCGGCTCGGTGCCGCTGATCTTCGGCGGCGCCATCCTTGCGATGCTGCCCTATGCGCCGCCCGGCGGGATCATGATCGCGCTGCTGGTGATCGGCTCCGGCCTGTGCGGCTCGATCTACGTGGTGTGCCCGCCGATGCTCGGCGAGTTCACGCCGGTGTCGCAGCGCGGCGCGATCATCGCGATCTACGGCGCGCTCTACACGATCTCGGGCATCCTGGCGCCGATGGTGATGGGCAATGTGATCCAGCACGCGGCAACGCCGATGGCCGGTTACATGTCCGGCTTCACTATCAACGCGGCGATCATGGCCGGCTCCGGCCTGCTCGGATTGCTGCTGCTGTGGCCGAACAGCGAGCGGGCGCGGCTGACCGGCACGTCGCAGCCGGCAGGCACGATCAAAGGCGCGATGTCGCCGACGTAAGGGGGCGCGTGGCCTTCCACCCTCCCCTGGAGGGGGAGGGTCGGATCACATTGAGCGCAGCGAAATGTGAGACGGGGTGGGGTGATCTCTCAACACGGGCAGCATCCGTGTGGACAGACTGTCACCCCACCCCGCTGTGCATTCCGCTTTGCTACATGCCCAGCGACCCTCCCCCTCCAGGGGAGGGTGACGCGGTGGCCGCAGTTCGCATCAATGTCGAGCTCTCTGTAGCCCTGATGCAGCGCAACGAAATCCGGGGCCGCGCCATCTGCGGACAGAGCTGCCCCGGATTGCGCTTCGCTGCATCCGGGCTACGCGCCGATCGCTGCGTCTCTCAATTCATCCCCTGCGCGCCGCGGACGAGCTTGCCCGGGCGTGCGCCGGTGGCCTTGCCCTCGCGCTGGGTCACGATGCCCGACACGATGGTGGCGTCATAGCCGTCGACCTGCTGCAGGAGGCGGCGGCCGCCGACCGGCAGGTCGTAATGCACCTTCGGAGGGTGCAAATGCAGCCGGTCGTAATCGATCACGTTGACGTCGGCCTTGAAGCCAGGAGCGATCACCCCGCGATCATACAGACCGACCGACAGCGCGGTCTTGCGCGACTGCGCCGCGACCACGAACGGGATCGAGAGCTTCTCGCCGCGGCTGCGGTCGCGCGTCCAGTGCGTCAAGAGATAGGTCGGGAAGCTGGCATCGCAGATGATGCCGCAATGCGCGCCGCCGTCGGACAGGCCGGGCACGGCACTGGGCTCGCGCAGCATCTCATGCACGGCGTCGAGATTGCCGTCGGCGTAATTCAGGAACGGCACATAGAGCATGCCGCGACCCTCGTCGGTCAGCATCGCGTCATAGGCAAGCTCTTCCGGCTGACGGCCCTGGCGCCGCGCCTGCGGCCCGAGCGCGTTTTCCGGCGGCTGCTCATAGTTCGGCGGATTACCCAAGAGATACATCTTGTCGTAGTTCGGCCGGAAGAACAGCGGATCGTCGGTCGCCGTCGCGCTCTCGCTCAGGATCGCCGCGCGCACCTCGGGTCGGCGCAGATGCGCGAGCCGCTCGGCCAGCGGCAATTTGGCGATCTCGCGATAGCTCGGATGGGTCTGGAACGGGTTGCGCGACAATTCGAGCCCGAGCAGCAGCCCGACCGGCCGTGCCGCGATCTGGGTCGTGATCGAGAGGCCGCGGACGGCGGCTTCGTTGATGGTGTCCATGGTCTGCCGCCAGCGCCGCGGCGCCTTGTCGGCCTGGGCGACCGAAAACGAGATCGGGCACCTTGTGTTCTCGGCGACCCGCAGCATCATCGGCAGGTCCTCGTGCACGGTGCTCTGGTCGAGCACGAATTGCAGCACGCTGCGGCCGACGCCGTGCATCGCGCCGGCGATCGCGGTCAGTTCATCCTCGCCGGCTTTCAGCGTCGGCGTGTAGTCGCCGGTCGAGGTGCGGTGATTGAGCGTGCGCGAGGTCGAGAAACCCAGCGCGCCCGCCCGCACCGCGTCGCCGGCGAGCGCCGCCATCGCCTTGTTGTCCTCGGCCGTTGCGGGATCGCGGCGCGCGCCGCGCTCGCCCATCACATAGACCCGCAGCGCCGCATGCGGCAGCTGCGCGCCGATGTCCATGTCGAAATTGCGCTTCGACAGCCACTCCATGTAGTCGGGGAAGCTCTCCCACGCCCAGGGAATGCCGGCGGAGAGCACCGGCTCCGGAATGTCTTCGACGCCTTCCATCAGCTGGATCAGCCTGGTGTGGTCGCTCGGCCGGCACGGCGCGAAGCCGACGCCGCAATTGCCCATGATCGCCGTGGTGACGCCGTTCTGCGACGACGGCGTGATGTCCTGGCTCCAGGTCACCTGGCCGTCGTAATGGGTGTGGACGTCGACGAAGCCGGGCGCCACCAGCTTGCCGCGGGCGTCGATCTCTTCCTTGCCCTTTGCCGAGACCTTGCCGACTTCGGTGATCTTGCCGCCTGTGATCGCGACATCGGCTTCATAGAGGTCGCCGCCCTTGCCGTCGGCGATGGTGCCGCCGCGGATCACGAGGTCTGGGGTCGAGGTCATGGCATTTCATCCCGAGGCTGTTTTTGGTTGACGGCATCATGGGTCAGCCCCTGATGCTGTCAACCAGCGCCGATGAAGCTCTGGGATGCGCTGATGCTGATTTGCCAGCTGGGATCGAACGTTGCCGCCCGGCGGAAATTTGTTCCGCCGGGCAAATCGCCGCGAACCTAGCGCGCGCCGAAGAACGCTGTCTTCTGGGTCTCTTCGGCCTGCAGCCTGGCGCGGACGCGCATCAGGTCCTTCCAGCCGATATAGCCGACGAGGCGCTGATCCTCGCGCGAGATCACAGGCAGATGCGAGACGTTGACCTGCATCAGGCGGTCGGCGAGCCGGTCGAGATATTCGTCGGGATAGGCGACGGTGATCTTGCTGCCGGCCAGCAGCTGCTTGAGCGTCGCGGTGCGATGCTTGCCGGCGCGGCGCCAGCGCAGCACGGACGGCGGGTCGATCACGCCGAGCACGTGATGGTTGGCGTCGACGACGGGAAAGCTGGGGTGACCGGTCTTCGGGTTGGTCAGGAAGGCGGCCGCGCCGTGCAGCGTCATGGTGTCGGCGACGGTCTCGACCGCCTTGGTCATGACGTCGCGCACGCGGGTCAGCGCGAACGGATCGACACGGTACTCGCGCACCAGATGATGGCCGCGCCGAGCCACCTTCTCGGTCAGGATCGAGCGCCGCATCAAAAGCACCGTGACGCCGTGCGCGGTGCCGCAGGCTGCGATCAGCGGCAGCAGCACATGGGTGTTGCCGGTGAGTTCGACGGCGAAGAAGGTCGCGGTCAGCGGCGAGCGCATCGTGCCGCCCATTGTCGCCGCCATCGCCAGCAACGCCCAGAAGCCGGGGCTCGCCGGCGGCAGATAGCCGCTCAGCGCCGTTCCCATCGCGCCGCCCATGATGAGCAGCGGCGCCAGCACGCCGCCCGACGTGCCCGAGCCGAGCGCGACCGACCAGATCACGGCCTTCACCACGAGCAGCAGCAGCGCGGCCTTCAGCACCACATCGCCTTGCAACATCGACGCGAGGTTGTCGTAGCCGACGCCGAGCGCCTGCGGCTCGATCAAGCCGCCGAGGCCGACCACCAGGCCGCCGATCAGCGGCCACCACATCCAGTGGATCGGCAGCTTGAGGAAGATGTCCTCGCAGCCATAAACCAGCTGGGTGAGCACGCCCGACAGCAGGCCGGAGAGGATCCCGATCAGCATCCAGGCGCCGAGCTGCAGCACCGAAATGTCGACGCCGCCGGTGAACGGAAACAGCGGCGCGGGCATGTGCAGGAAGGTGCGCCCGACCGCTGCCACCACGGCGGCGACGGTGACGGGAATGAAGCTGCGCGGCGTCCATTCGAACAGCAACAGTTCGACCGCGAGCATGATCGCGGCGATCGGCGTTCCGAACACGGTGGTCATGCCGGCTGCGGCGCCCGCCACCAGCAGGGTCTTGCGCTCGTTGTCGCTGACCGGGAGCATCTGCGCGATCAGCGAGCCGATCGCGCCGCCGGTCATGATGATCGGGCCCTCGGCGCCGAACGGGCCGCCGGTGCCGATCGATACCGCCGACGACAACGGCTTCAGGATCGCCACCTTGGGGTCGAGCCGGGAACGGCCGAGCAGGATGGCCTCGATGGCTTCCGGGATGCCGTGGCCGCGGATCTTGTCGCTGCCGAAACGCGCCATCAGCCCGATGATCAGCGAGCCCGCGACCGGCACCAGCACGGTCCAGAGCCCGAGCGGCGAATCCTGCAATTTCAGGTCGGCGAAGCTGAACTGGCCGAAATAGGCGATGTTGGTGGCAAGCTTGATCAGCTGCAGCAGTCCCGCCCCGGCCAGCACGCCTGCGGCGGAGACAGACACGGCGATCGCCGAGATCACCACGACGCGCGGATCGGTCGTGAAGTCGCTCAGGAGATGGCTGGCCTTCTCGCCGATTTTGGCGGTGTTTGGGGCGGTGTTCGTGGCGGAGGCGCTCGATTTGGTGGAAATGACGCTCATTGGTGGCGTAAGGCTCGGGTGAAGTGGACGCGGCGTCATATCGCATTGCGATATAATTACAAGCGGGAGACATCGAATGGCAGCGTTGAAAGGACCGTCGAAATCGCCGAGGCAGGACCAGAAGCGGGTTCCCAGCCAGGCCGATTACGAGGCGCTGTCGCAATTTCGCTATCTGATCCGCCGGTTTCTGGAGTTCAGCCAGGATGCCGCGAAGGCCTCGGGCCTGACGCCGCGGCAGCATCAGGCCTTGCTGGCGATCCGGGGGTATCCGGGCGGCGGACCGGTTGCGGTCGGTGATCTGGCCGAACGGCTGCGGCTTCGTCACCACACCACGGTCGAACTGGTCGACCGGCTGTCCGAGGCCGGGCTGGTCGAGCGCGTGCTCGATCCCGCCGACCAGCGGCGAGTGCTGCTGAAATTAACCGGCCTTGCGGCCGATCATCTCGCCGAATTGTCGGCGGTCCATCTCGATGAGCTGTCGCGGATCGAGCCGCTCCTGAAGCAGGTGCTGTCGCGACGGTCGGAATGAATTCACGTCGCGTAAACTCTATCCACGTCATTGCGAGCGGAGCGAAGCAATCCATAGCTCGGCAGCAGGAGAGATGGATTGCTTCGTCGCTTCAGCGCAAAATTGCTTCGCAATTTTGTCGCGAGCTCCTCGCAATGACGGCGGTGAAAGCCTCTCAGCCGCGCGGGCTGGCGGTCTCGGCCTCGTATCCCGAAGCCCGCGGCTTGCGCTCGGTGACGAGGGCAAGCAGCACGGTCAGCACCATGAAGACCACGGAGGCGCCGAACACCCAGTGCGGCATGTGCTGGTCCATGATCCAGCCGAACAGCAGCGGGCTCACGATGCCGCCGAAGTTGAAGCCGGTGGAGACGATGCCGAAGGCGCGGCCGGCGGCGCCGGGCGGCGCCGCGTTGCGCACCATCATGTCGCGGGACGGCGCGATCACCCCGCCGAGGAATCCGGCGAGCCCCATCGCCAGCGTGAGCGCCACCGGCGGCAGGTCGAGCAGCGCAATCAGCAGCACGAGGGCGGCATTGACCGCGAAGCAGGCCGCGGCGACCTGGCTGTGGCGGTGGGTCCAGTCGGCGAGATAGCCGCCGGCGAGCACGCCGGCCGCGCTGGCGCCGAGGAATGCAGTCAGCGCGATATTGGCCGTCGAGAACGACGCGCCGTAGCCGCCCATCAGTGCGACCACGCCGAAATTGTTGATGCCCGAGGTCGACAGGCTGAGCAGCGTGAAGAAGGCCGTCAGCACCATCAGCGCCGGCGTGATCACGCTCGCCTTCGGCGCGGCGCCCTCCTTTGACTTATTCTTGTTGGCGCCGGCATCGGGAATGCCGAGCACGATCAGGAACAGCGCCACCAGCGGACCGACCGCACCGGCGACGATCAGCGCGCCGAGGCCGCCGATCGAGGCAACCAGTGCCGCCATGATCGCGGGCGCCACCGCGCCGCCGAGGAAGCCGGCAAAGGTGTGGATCGAGAAGGCGCGGCCCATCCGCGCCTCGTCCATATGGGCCGAGAGGATCGCGTAGTCGGCCGGATGATAGACGCTGTTGGCGAGGCCAAGCAGCACCGCGCAGACGATCAGCGACGTATAGCTGAGATGCAGGCCGAGCCCGATCAGCGCGCAACCGCCGACGGTCAGTCCGATCAACAGGATCTTGCGCGCGCCGATATGGTCGGCGAGGTAACCGATCGGCGCCTGGGTCAGCCCGGAGACCACCGCGAACACCGTCAGCGCGAGGCCGAGCTCGACATAGCCGACGCCGAGCTGCTGCTTCAGGAACGGGAACAGCATCGGCAGCACGAAGATATGGAAATGGCTGACCCAATGGGCGACCGAAATCCCCGTCAGCGTGCGCAGCGCACTGTCGGCTTTCGCTTGCTGCGGTGCGGCCAGAACGTCGACCATGTGCCTGAAAACCCTAATTCCGGAAAGCCCGCCGAAAATAGAGATTGGCCGCTAATTGTCCATGAACGCAGGCGCATGGCTGCCCCCGACGCGGGCGTGCCGGATCGACACATGCGGCATTAAATGCGGCGACAAAGCACGGCGGCACGGCGATGATCGGCCATGATCGATCCCAAAAAGCAGCTCCGCGTGCTGGTGTCGGAGGGCTCCAGCACCTCCGGCCGCGAGGCGATCACGATCCTCGGACTGGCCGGCCATCACGTCGAGGTTTGCGACCCCTCGCGCTGGTGCCTGGCGCGCTACTCGCGCTTTGTCCGCAAATACCACCATTGTCCGCCGCTGCGGTCGGATCCGGCCGGCTTCCTGCGCTTCGTCGAGCGCCTCTTGGCGTCGCGGCATTTCGATGTGCTGCTGCCGATCCATGAACAGGGATTTCTGTTCGCCCGCGCCGCGGCGGGGCTGGCATCACGTGCCGGCCTCGCGCTGCCGGATTTCGCCAGCTATCGCGCCGTGCACAGCAAGGCCGGCTTCAGCCGCCTGCTCGGCCGGCTCGGGCTGCCGCAGCCGCCGACCCGGATCGTGAATTCGCCCGAGGAGCTGCGCGAGGCGGTGCGGTTTCCATCCGTGGTCAAGACGTCGATCGGCACCGCCAGCCGCGGTGTCTGGTTCGTGCGCGACGCTGGTGATCTCAATCGCGCGCTCTACGACCTCGAGTCCTCAGGCGAATTTGCCGGCGAGGTGCTGGCGCAGGATCTGGTCACCGGCACGGTCGAGAAGGCGCAGTCGGTGTTCTGCCACGGCACGCTTGTCGGCTTCCATGCCTACCGCCAGATTGCGGCCGGTGTCGGCGGCGGCGAGGCGATCAAGGAGAGCGTGAGCCGGCCGGCGATCCGCGCCGGCCTCGAGACCATCGGCGCGCATCTTGGTTGGCACGGTGCGCTCTCGGTCGACGTCATCATGCCGCTCGACAGCGCGACGCCGCTGTTGATCGACTGCAACCCGCGGCTGGTCGAGCCGATGAACGCCTTTCAGTCGGGCGTCGATCTGGTCGATCTGCTGCTGCGCGTCTCGCGCGGCGAGACTCCGGCGCCGCTGCCCGAGGGCCGCGCCGGCGTGCGGACGCATCTGGCGATGCAGGCGCTGCTCGGCAGTGCGTCGCGCGATGGTACGCGGCGTGACCTGATCCGGGAATGCGGCCGCATCGCCGCGGGCGAAGGGCACTATCGGGGAAGCAGCGAAGAGCTGACGCCGGTGCGGCTCGACTGGCTCAGCGCCGTGCCGCTGGCGATGACGACAGTGCTGCTGCTGGCATCGCCGCAGATCGCCTCATCGCTGGCGCGCGGCGGCTTTGGCGCGCATCTGCTCGATCGCGGCAGCATCAAGGCGATCGAGAACGGCGATTTCCGCTAGTATCCCTCCAGCGCGAATTCACCGCACGATCTTGTCTGCGCGCTTCAAGAGCTCCGGTGGAATCTCGACGCCCACGGCCTGGGCCGCCTGGAGATTGAATATCAGCTCTCGCTTGGTGACGACGCCGACTGGCAGGTCGCCCGGCTTCGCGCCCTTGAAAATCTTGTCGGCGAATGTCGCAAACTCGCGCCATGTATCGGCGACGTTGGCGCCATAGGTAATCACCCCGCCGGCGTCCGCCTGGCCGCCGGGAAACATTGCCGGCAAGCGGTTCTTCATGGCCAGTTCACCGACTCGTTTTCGATTGCTCCAGGGCACCGGCACTTCAAGGACCAGCAGCGCCTCCGCGCGCTCCTTTGCCATCCCGGCAATCGCGGCCTCCAGATCGTCCGCACCCTTGACCTTCACGATTTGCGGCTCCAGCCCCAGCGCCTTGGCTGCGGCCTCGTTGGCGCGGTCAATCGGGGCGAGCCCGCGTTCATCCGCGCCGGGGATCGTTTGATCACTGAGAATCGCAACGCGCGTGATCCCGGGGAATGCCTCCTTCAGAAGCTTGAACTGGTCGCTGGCCTGCTGCTGATCAAGGTTGGTGAGGCCCGTGACATTGCCTCCTGGCTTGTCCATCGAGGCGACAAGCTTCAACGCGACCGGATCGGTGACGATCGCAAAGATCACCGGGATCGTCGACGTGGCCTTCTGCGACGCCACCGACGCCGGGCCGCCGAGTGCAAGGATGACATCCACATTCGCACCGACCAGCTCCGAGGCGAGGCCTGGAAGGCGCTCGAGCTTCGATTCGGCAAATCGCGGTTCGATGACGATGTCGCGTCCTTCGAGATAGCCGCGGTCGGCGAAGTCGCTCAGAAGATTTTTCTTGATGGAATCGAAGAGCGGCGACGGGCCGCCGTTGACGAGGATTCCTACTTTTCTGGGAGCTTGTTGCGCATCGGACGGGTCGCACATCGACGCGATCATGCAGAAGACCGTGAGCACTGCCTTCGCAAATCTCATGGCACCGCCCCCCAGCAAGGACCCAGCGTCCATGCGAGCCTAGCATTCAGGGGGTGGGCAACCAATCCGGAAGGGTGGTCCGGCCCATGACCTCGCTGCGACCTAATGTCTGCTTGGCGAGGATGAGCCGGGCTCGGTAGTTCGCAACCTACGAGGCCGCCGCGCGCGACTGCGCGGGATCGGTCGATCGATCTTCGCCGCGCCTCACAACGGCTCGTCATCATTGCCGTAGCGGTCGAGCTTCGGCGTGGCGATGTCGCCGTCCTCGTAGTACTCGTCGTCCTGTAGCGCTGCGGGTGGCGGAGGTTTCTTCGACTTGTCGTCGGCCTTGTCTTTGGTCTTCGTGCCGCCCTTGGTCTGCTTCCCGGCCTTGGCCATGCGTTTCCCCTGCGCGGGTCAAATCAGCTGCCGGAACTCTACCCCAGTTTCCGTGCGTTTGTAATATTCGGAGACGGTGCGGCGGGGCACACCCGCCCCACCGGATCATGCTCTAGAACGTCGCGCCGGCCTTTACCATGTAGGTGCGGCCGGGCAGCGGGTAGGCCGAGAAGCGGCCCTCGGTGAACGTGCTCGCGATGGCGTAGTCGTAATAGAGCGCGTTGAACAGGTTGTTCACGCTCAGCGACCAGAAGAAGCGGTCAACTTGCCCGCTCAGCTTGATATCGGCGGTGGCGTTGCCGGGAATCCGGCTCTGGGTGTTGGCCTGGTCGTTGTCCATGATGCGCGAGCTCCAGGCCCGCACCGTGGCGTCGAACACCAGATAGTTCTGCCAGATATTCCAGGTGACGCCGAGATTGCCGGTGTAGCGCGACACCAGCGGCACGTCGTTGCCGGCCCAGATGCCTTCGCGGAACACCGCGCGGGTGATCGCCATGCCGCCG
The DNA here is from genome assembly GCF_054056795.1 of Bradyrhizobium sp. USDA 3315. Taxonomy (NCBI): domain Bacteria; kingdom Pseudomonadati; phylum Pseudomonadota; class Alphaproteobacteria; order Hyphomicrobiales; family Nitrobacteraceae; genus Bradyrhizobium; species Bradyrhizobium sp. USDA 3315. Next base: position 2,516,491 of record NZ_JBSRYP010000001.1, read on the forward strand.
CGCAGGGTGACGCTGTCGCTGACCTTGAGCGCCGCGCTAGTCTCCGAGCCGTAGCGGCGGGTGGGGTCGAGGTTGGTGTTGAAGAACAGCACCGGGTTGAAATGGATCTCGTTCTCGAGATCCATCAGATAGACGCTGGACTGGACCTGGAAGCGGTTGGTCCTGACGCGAAAGCCGCCCTCGACATCCTGCGAGGTCTGGGTCTTGAGCTGGAAATTCTGCGGGATCGGGGCGAAGGTCAGTGGGTCGAATGACGGACCCGACGCGACGCGTTCGTCGACATCAGGCGTGCGGAATGCGCGTGCCGCGCGGCCGAACACCGAGAAAGTGTCGGTCAGGCGATGCTCGATGCCGACATGCAGCGCGTATTGCGTCTCGTTGCTGTCGAGCGGTGCCGCCTGGGTGTCGAATGCGAATGGCGCATTCGGGTCGTAGCGATCGCGCGCCGAGATGCTGGTGTTCTGCACGCGCGCGCCGTAGGCGAAGTCGGTCGTCGGCAGCACGCCGATCGTGTGCTGCCAGTAGCCGGCCACGCTCTGCTGCTCGATATTGTAGATGTGGAACGGGTCGACGCCCTGATAGGCGCCGCGCGCCTCGCGGAAGGTCGAATCGTAATAGTCGATGCCGGTCAGGATCGTCGACGGCACGCCCAGCATCACGTTCTTGACGCTGAGCCGCGGCGTCAGCGACCAGGTCTGCAGCGCGGCGTCATTGTAGGTCGAGGCGAAGCTGATGGTCGGCACCGTGCCGAAGAAGCCGCTCTGCGTCTCGCGCTGCCGCCAGCCGCCGTCGACGATGAGGTCGACGCCGTTCATCAGCGTCTTGGTGAAGCCGGCGGTGACGCTGGCGGTCTGCTGGTTGGCATAGTCGAAGGGCGTCGCGGCGCCGCGGCGATCGGTGAGCAGCTCGTTCACGCCGATCGACGGATCGACCAGCCGTCCGCCGGGTAGGCCGAGCTTCTGGTCGCTGCCGGTGACGGTCAGGAAGGCGGTGAGATCCGGCGTCGTGTAGTTGATGTTGCCGACGGCGTTGCGCTGGTCGAGCGCATTGTTGACGCGGTAGCCGTCCGACTTGATGCCGTTGCCGTAGAACGAGGTGGACCACGGGCCGGAATTGAGTGCCGCGGAGACCGCGGCCATGCGGGTGTTGAACGAGCCAACTCCGGCCTCGGCCCGCATCGTCGTCGGCGGGCCGCCGACGCCGGTCTTGGTGATGATGTTGACGACGCCGCCCACCGCGTTGTCGCCGTAGAGCACCGCGCCGCTGTTGCCGCGCGTGATCTCGATGCGCTCGATCGAATCGAGCGGAATCGTGGTGAGGTCGAAGCCGGCCTTGTCGACGTCGTTGAGGCGGCGGCCGTTGAGCAGGAAGAGGGTATTGTCGGTCGCGAACGCGCCGAAGCCGCGCAGGTCGACCGACGTCTTGGCGCCGTTCGGTCCGCCATAGGGCGTTTGCAGCTGCACGCCCGGCACCTGCGCGAGGATCTCGGGCAACGACTGCACCGGCGAATGCGCGATGTCGTCGGCGGTGATCACGGCCGAGGAGGTGCCGACAATGCCGGCGAACTGGCGGCCGCCGGTGCCGCCCGTTCCGGTGGCCACACCGGTCCCTGTCGTGCCCGATCCGGCTCCGCTGCCTGTATTGTTGCCTTGCGAGGTGCCCGGCGCCGGGCGTCGCGGCGCCGGCGCTTCGTCAGCGGCCGGCCTGGCGCGCGTGACGTTCTGGTCGCCCGGCTTGGTGACTTCGATCGCCGGCAGCTGATCGGGAGCGGGTGCCTGCTGCGCCCGCGCTGCGGAGACAAGGAATGCCGGCGCGAGCATCGTCGCCGGCGCGATCATCGTCGACGCGAGCAGAAGCGCGCGGCGCCGCCGATGGAAAGGGAAGGAGAACATAAGCAAGGCCTCGGCAACGTCAGTGGCACGTCACCGCGAACCAGTCTCACCATCGTGCTCACAGCATCAGGTGAAGCTCATGCCTGTACTCCCCGACCGGCAGCATCGCGTGTGACCACGGCTGACGGCAGGTCTCCTGGCTCGCGGGTCGTTACCCTTCGTCGCCTTCCCAGGACCGAGATTCCCAGTGGCCTGTGACGAAGGATTCACCGCATACAGTTGCGGGGGCAGCCGCGGCGTTGGGGAAGTTTCCCCGTACCGCATTCCCTTTTCATCTCATGAAAGAACCGTCATGTTCATCTAGGGTTCGGCCGGGTAGCAAAGTCAATCCGGCGGAAGTCGGGCAATGGCCGTGCGGCCACGGTTTTTGTCGAGTGTCGCTTGTCTGCCACGACGATCGTTGTAAGAGCATGGATCCGATGAGCGTGCAGGATTTTGCCTTGGCGGCCGAGGTCGCGGCGCGGCGCCGGTGGGGCGCCACCGCGGCGCTGCTCGCGCTTGTGCTGCTGCTGCTGGTGATCTCGCTCGGCATCGGGCCGGTGCGGCTGTCGCCGCTCGCGGTGATCGAGGCGCTGTTCGGCGGCGGCAGCGATGTGGCGCAGGTGATCGTGCGCGAGATCCGCCTGCCGCGCACCATCCTGGCATTCGCGATCGGCGGTATTCTTGGGCTGTCAGGCGCGGCGCTGCAAGGGTTGCTGCGCAACCCGCTGGCCTCGCCGTCGCTGTTCGGCGCGCCGCAATCGGCCGCCTTCGGCGCGGTGCTGGTGATCGCGCTGGGCCTCGCCGATGTGCGCTCCTACGCGCTGCCGGTGGTGGCGATCATCGCCGCGTTCGGCTCGGTGTTCGCGCTGCTTGCGATCGCCGGCCGCAATGCCGGGCTGTTGATCCTGATCCTCGCCGGGCTCGCGATCTCGAGCTTTGCGGGAGCCGCGACCGCGCTGGTGATGAATCTCTCGAGCAATCCGTTCGTGGTGCTGGAGATCGCGTTCTGGCTGCTCGGCTCGCTGGAAGACCGCAGCTTCCAGCACGTCGCGCTGGCGCTGCCCTTCATCATCGCAGGCGCCGCCATCCTGCTCAGCCAGGCGAGCGCCTTCCGCGCGCTGACGCTTGGCGAGGAGGCGGCGCAGAGCCTCGGCGTCGACGTCGGGCGGTTGCGGCTCTTCGTGATCACGGGCGTGGCGCTCGGCGTCGGCGGCGCGGTCGCAGTCACCGGCACGATCGGTTTCATCGGCCTCGTCGCGCCGCATCTGATGCGTCCCGTGATCGGTCACGATCCGGCGCGGCTCTTGGTGCCGAGCGCGCTCACCGGCTCGGCGCTGCTGCTCGCCGCCGACATCGCGGTGCGCATCATTCCCTCGACCTCAGACATCAAGGTCGGCGTGCTGACCTCGATCATCGGCGTGCCGTTCTTCCTCTGTCTGATCATGCGCGAACGCCGCGCGCTCGGCGGAGGCGTGGCATGACGCTGCTCTCGGCTGCCGCGCTCAATGCCTCGCTCGGCAGCCGCAAGGTGCTGCACGATGTCTCCCTGTCGCTGCCGTCGGGCCATCTGGTCGCGCTGGTCGGGCCGAACGGCGCCGGCAAGACCACGCTGCTGCGCGCGCTGGCCGGGCTGATCCCGTCGGGCGGCGAGATCCGGATCGGCGGCGATGCGCTGGCGTCGCTGCCGCTGCGCGAGCGCGCGAAACGTTTCGCCTATCTGCCGCAGGGCCACATGGTGCACTGGCCGCTGCCGGCACGCGATATCGTCGCGCTCGGCCGCTATCCGCACGGTGCGACCGATCCGGCGCGGCTGTCGCAGACGGATGTGGAGGCGGTGCTGCGCGCGATGCAGGCGGTCGACGTCGCTGAGTTCAGCGATCGCCGCGTCACCGAACTCTCCGGCGGCGAGCGCAGCCGCGTCGCACTGGCCCGGGTGCTCGCGGTGGAGGCGCCCGTGATCCTCGCCGACGAGCCGACGGCCTCGCTCGATCCGCGCCACCAGATCGACGTGATGCAGAAGCTGCGCAACGTTGCCGACACCGGCGTGCTGGTCATCGTGGTGACGCATGACCTGGGACTCGCCGCGCGCTTTGCCGATCACGTGCTGGTGCTCGCGGAGGGGCGGCTGGCCGCGCAGGGCGCGCCTGTCGAGGCACTATCGGAGAGCGTCCTCGCCAGCGTGTTCCGGGTCAGCGCCTATCGCGCCGAATTTCAGCGCGAGGCCGTCATCGTGCCGTGGGCGGACGTGTGATGAGGATGCGGCGTCTCCACGAGCTCAGTTCACCTCTCCCGCTTGCGGGGGAGGTCGCTGCGCTCGAAGAGCGCAGCGGGTGGGGGCTCTCTCCACTCAAAGAGCGTTCATTGCGGCACGACCCCGACCCCAACCCTCCCCCGCAAGCGCAGGGGTGTCCGGGGAATGATTCACTGTGTCGCGGTGCATGCTCGGCAGGACCGAGGCAAATCGGTCTTTTCTGGTTGTCGAGACACAGAGGGCCGAGCATGCGATATCGCGGTAGCATTTTTGGAAGGCTGCTTGAACCGATCAATCGACGGCAGTTTCAGACGGTTGTGGATCGTCTGGACGGGGATGCCTACGACAAGTCGTTCAGGAGCTGGGATCATCTGGTGGCGCTGATCTATGCCCAGCTTAGCGGCAACAGCAGTCTGCGCGGGGTGGTGACTGGCTTCAACGCCAATTCGCAGCATCACTATCACTTGGGAACCGGCAAGCTGTCGCGCTCGACGTTGTCCGATGCCAATGCCCGCCGTCCGATCGGCATTTTCGCGCAAACCTTTGCGGCGCTGTCGGCGATGGCGCGTCGCCAGCTGCGGAGTGAAGGCATGGAGATGGTGCGTCTGATCGACGCCAGTCCGATCCCGCTCGGCAAGGTCTGCAGTTGGGCGACGTGGAACGGCCGCATCCGCGGCATGAAGCTGCATGTCGTCTACGACCCAAGGAGCGATGTCCCGACCTGCGTCGAGATGACGGCCGCGAACGTCAATGACATCGAGATCGGCCGACAGACCCCAATCCAGCCCGCCACCACCTATGTGTTTGACAAGGGCTATTGCCGTTTCGACTGGTGGCAGAAGATCAATGATAGCAAGGCTTTCTTCGTTACCCGGGCGAAGACGAGCATCCGTCTTCGCTCGCTCAGGCATCGCGCCATCCGCAAGCGTAACGGGGATGGCTTCGAAATCCTTGCCGATGACGAGGTGAAGCTCACCAGCAAGGGCGATTCGCGCCTTCCAATCCCGCTCCGCCGCATCAAGATCAGACGCGAGAAAGGCGGCAAGATCACACTCCTGACCAACGACCTTGCCCGTAGCGCCGTCGAGATCGCCGCCCTCTACAAGAGCCGATGGCAAATCGAGCTGCTGTTCCGCTGGATCAAGCAGCATCTCGATATTCGCAAGTTCCTCGGCGCCAACGACAACGCGATCCGCCTTCAGGTGCTCGCTGCGATGATTGCCTACCTGCTGCTGCGCATCGCCGCTCACACCAACTGCATCAAAATGCTCCCGCTCAGGTTCGCCGAACTCGTCGGCCAGCTCCTGCTCACGCGTCGATCCCTCGCTGCCATCGACAAACCTCCGCCCATCAACCCCAGCCGTCGGAAATCAACCATCTCACCTGACCAGATGGAGCTCCGCTATGCCTGAATTTCCCCGGACACCCCTGCCGCAAGCGGGAGAGGGGGCGCACCTTCAGCGTGGCAGCCATCTCGCTTCGCTTCATCTTGGTGCGGTGGTCGCGATACTGCTGTGGCTTATTTCCGCCGGCGCCGCGTTCGCCGCTGGACCGCGCATCGTCTCGATGAATGTCTGCAGCGACCAGCTCGTGCTGTCGCTGGCCGACCCGGACCAGATCATCGGCCTCAGCCGCTTCTCGCGCGATGACTGGCAATCCTGGGCCGCGGAGAAGGCGCGAAACTTTCCGCGCCTGTCCGGCGAGGCCGAGGACGTGCTGCTGCTCAAGCCCGACCTCGTCGTGGTCAGCCTGTTCGACAAGCGCGCGACCCGTGATCTGTTGAAGGCCCACGGGCTGCACCTCGTCGAATTCGCGGTGCCGCGCACGCTGGACGAGGTGAAGAACCAGATCCGCGCGATGGGCGATGTGGTGCAGCATCCCGATCGCGCAGAGGCCGAGATCGCGCGCCTCGATGCGGCCACCGCCCGGGCGCGCGCTGCGGCGAGCGCGCATCACTACCGCGTGTTGCCGCTGGAGCGGCGTGGCTTTGTGCCCGGCGACGGCAGCCTGGTCAGCTCGCTGCTGGCCGTAACCGGGCTTTCCAACGCCGCCGGCGAACTTGGCGTCGGCGCAGGCGGGTTTGCTTCGCTGGAGGCGATCGTAAAACTGCGGCCGGATTTCATCCTGGTGTCGGAAGCCGGCGACCGCGCCGAGGATGACGGTCGCGCCTTCCTGCTGCATCCGGCGCTGGAGCGCTTCTATCCGCAAAGCAAGCGCATCGTGCTGCCGGAGCGGCTCACGGTGTGCGGCGGCGTGATGCTGGCGGATGCGTTGGATCGCCTGACGGAAGAGTTGCAGCGAGTGACGCAGTGACCTTCCAAACCCGTCATCCTGAGGAGCGGCGAAGCCGCGTCTCGAAGGATGCACGGCCCGGATACTTCCAGGAGTTCGCGGAAGGAGTGTGGCCGTCGCCCTTCGAGGCTCGCTTCGCTCGCACCTCAGGGTGACGGTGAGATATTTGCGAGCGGGCTAAAGGGTTATGAGACTATCCCATCACGACCGGCCCGCCGGCCTTCTTCCAGGCGTCGATGCCGCCATCGATATGCGCGGTGTTGGCCAGTCCCGCCTTCTTCGCGGCGGCCACCGCCATCGCCGAGCGCTCGCCGAAGGCGCAGAAGAACACGACGCGGCGGCCGGTTGCGGCCGCGACCTCGCGCAGCATGCCGCCGGGCTGCAGGGTGGCGCAAATCCCCGGATAGGGCGCGTGCAGCGCGCCCGCGAGCGTGCCGTGCTTGGCCCGCTCGGCGCTCTCGCGCAAATCGACCAGAAGGATATCGGGCCGGCCGAGGCTCGCGATGGCGTCGCGCGCGCTGAGGGAGAGGCCCTCCTTGGCGAGTTCGTCCTGGTGCAGGCCGACATGCATGTTGGCGGGCACCACGACGTCCATCAGCTTCGGGTTCGGCAAATTGAGGTTGTTCATCAGCTCGACATAGTCGTCGATCGATTTGACCTGCAGCCGCGGATTGTAGCGCTTCTCCTCGCCGATGGTGGAGACGGTGTCGCCCTTGTAGTCATGCGCGGGGAACACCATGGTTTCCTCCGGCAGCTTCAGCAGGCGGTTGAAGATCGAATCGTACTGCGCCCGCGCGCTGCCGTTCTGGAAGTCGGTGCGGCCGGTGCCGCGGATCAGCAGGGTGTCGCCGGTGAAGACGCGGTCGCCCATTAAATAACTATAGGAATCGTCGGTGTGGCCGGGCGTGTACAACGCCTCGAGGCAGAGGCCCTCGATCGTCACCTTGTCGCCGTCGGAGACGCGCATCGACACCACGTCGGCCTTGCTCTGCTCGCCCATGATGGTGATGCACTGGGTGCGGTCGCGCAACTCGCCGAGGCCGGTGACGTGATCGGCGTGCAGGTGCGTATCGACGGCTTTCACCAGCCTGAGATCGAGTTCCTGCAGCAGCTTGCAGTAGCGATCGGCCTTCTCCAGCACCGGATCGAGGATCAGTGCCTCGCCGCCGGCGCGGCTCGCGAGCAGATAGCTGTAGGTTCCGGATACGCTGTCGAAGAGCTGGCGAAAGATCATGACGGCTTACCTATTCTCCGGGCCGAGTCACATGGAGGATATTATTCCATAGATAGGGTCCGTTCAAAGCAAATCCATCCCCACCCCAGCCGGATCCCGTCACCCTGAGGAGCGCGCTCTTGCGCGCGTCTCGAAGGGTGGACGGCCCGGGTCTTTCCGCGAATGGGACAAGGCATCTGGGCCGCGCATCCTTCGAGGCTCGCTCCGCTCGCGCCTCAGGATGACGGGATATGCATCGAGGTCGTGGAAGAGACGAAGTTACGGCCGCACGTAACTCCAGCCCTGCTCCCGCGGGCGCGCGTTCGCGCGACCCGTTGGCTCGCAATGACGACGGGGCCGTTACGGCCGGACCAGCGTGTATCCATTCTCGGTGAGCAGCAAGATCTGTGCGACGCCGACCTGCACGGGGGTGGCGGCGGCGATGTAGTCCGGCCGCTTGCCGCTGTCGCGTTCGATCGTGTCGACGGTGTTGAGGCAGATGTCGACCCGCGCGCCCTGCGCGATCAGGCTCTCGACCAGCTTGCGGTTCGGGTTGTCGGGCTTGAGCAGGTCGATGCCCGGGCCGAAGGCGACGATCTCGACCGCGACCTTGTCGGGGTCGTAATGCTTCATCAGATTGTTGGCGACGCTGATGACGAGGCCTTGCTTCCTCGGATCGTTGTCGGAGAGCTGCAGCACGACCTTGTGCTCGGCGAACGGCTTGTCCTGCAACGGCGCCTGCTGGGCACGCGCGAGCGGCGTCGCCAGCGCGAGCGCAGCAAGGCCGAATGCCGCGATCAGCGCGCGGCGCGTCATCCGTGCCTCGCGATGCCCGGGTTGTCCTCGACGCCTTTCAGCGTCACGCCGGGTTCGTCGCGGTTCGGCGGCCGGCCGGAGCGCAGATGCGTGGCGACGACATCCCAGATCGGCGCGCCGCTCTGCTGGTTGACCGAGGCCCAGCCTGCGACCTTGTAGTGCTTGCCGGCTTCGAGATGCTTGCCGTTGCCCAACTTCAGCTCGGAAATGCGCTTGCCGACAGTCTCGGCCGGCGTGCAGGTGTAGGCGAGGCCGCCGACGCGAACCATGTCGCCGCCCTGCTGATAATAGGGATCGACGTTGAACAGATTGTCGCAGACGTCTTCCAGCACATCCTTGATCTGGCTGCCCGTCATCTTGGCGACGTAGGTCTCCGGATAGGTGATCGCGGTTTCCGACAGCACGTCTTCCATGGTCAGCGGCTGGCCGGCGAGCGTGGTGATGCCCCAGCGGAAGCCCGGCGACAGCGCGATCTCGGCGTCGAGCTCGTTCAGCAGCGCATCGCAGATCAACTGGTCGACGGTGCCGGAGAAATTGCCGCGGCGGTAGAGCAGCCGGTCGGCCGAGGCCAGCTTGTTGTTCCATTCGTCGACATGCGGATCGCGCATCTTGTCGATCAGCGTCTGCATCGCAGGATCGGGCTTCAGCAGTTCGGCGAACACCGGCAGCAGCCGGTAGCGGACGTTGGCGACCTTGCCCTTGGCAAGATCGAGATCGAGCACGCCGATGAACTTGCCGTTGGAGCCGGCATTGGTCACCAGCGTGACGCCGCCGGCATTGGTCACCGTGATCGGGATCGGGATCGCGTCGTGGGTGTGGCCGCCGAGGATGACGTCGATGCCGGTGACGCGGCTGGCGAGCTTGAGGTCGACGTCCATGCCGTTATGCGACAGCAGGATCACCGCCTCGACCTTGTCGTTGTTGCGATGGCCGTCGACAAGCTTCTGCAGCTCCTCGTCGCGGATGCCGAACTTCCAGTCCGGCGTGAAGCGCTTCGGATGGGCGATCGGCACGTAGGGGAAGGCCTGGCCGATGATCGCGACGCGATGGCCGCCGATCTCCTTGATGACGGACGGCTTGAACACCCGCCCCGACGCCGGGTCGAACGCCTTGGCGTCGTTGAACGCGGCTTCCTCGGTCAGGAACACGTTCTGCGCCAGGAACTCGCCCTTGAAGCGGGAGAGGTTGTCGCGCAGCACCTGCTCGCCATAGGTGAATTCCCAGTGCCCGGTCATCGCCTCGATGCCGAGCAGATTGGCGGCTTCCACCATGTCCGCGCCGTTCATGGCGTTGGCGAGCGCCGAGCCCTGCCAGAGGTCGCCGCCGTCGAGCAGGATCGAACGCTTTTCGCCGACATCGGCGCGCAGCTTGTCGACCAGCGTCTTCAGGTGGGCGAAGCCGCCGAGCCGGCCGAAGCGGCCGGCGGCCTTCTCGAATTCGACGCAGGTGAAGGCGTAGGCGTCGGCGCTGTCGGGCCGGATGCCGAAGCGGTCGAGGAACGCCTTGCCGACGAGGTGCGGCGGCTGGCCGGCCATCGCGCCGACGCCGAGATTGACGCCGGGCTCGCGGAAGAACACCGGCTTCAGCTGCGCATGCGTGTCGGTCATGTGCAGGATGCGGGCGTTGCCGAACCGCTCGAGGTCGTAGACGCTGGCGGTATCGGCGCTGCGCGCGAGGCGGGGCAGGCCGGCCGTCAGCGTTGCGGCGGCCGCAGCTTTCAGGAATTCCCGGCGGCGGATGATCATCATTCTCTCCGCGCGGCCCCTGGCCTGCGCGCTCTTAACGAACTTCCATGTCCTTCCAGCGTTCCTTTTCGCTGGTGGCCTGGAAGATCGAGGCCTTTGCCAGCGCCTCGGCCTCCTTGGCCCTGGCGACTGCGGTGTCGAAATCACCAGCCTCACCGGCCTTTTTTGCGGCAGATAGTGTCGAGGCGGTGGTGGTCCACTGGTTGCGCAGGTTGCCTGCTTCCTTGTTGGCGGCTTCGGCGGCGGCGTAGGCGGCTTTGTAGTCGGCTTCGGAGGCGGCGAGGGCGCCGGTCGCCGCTGCGATCAGCAGGGCTGATGCTGCGAGGACAGTTTTGATGACCGCGCTCATGGCCGTGCTCCCGGACCCGAAATCGGCAGCCCGTTGCTGACATAGGACAGATAGTATTCGAGGTTGCGGTACTCGTCGTCCTGCGGATTGAGCGGCACGCCGCGGATCTGGCTGTTGCAGGTGGTGAAGCGGCGGCTGGTCGTCCCCATGCCGCTCCATTCCGAGCGGTAGATCGGCATCGCGTTCAGGATGCCGAGCGCCGGCGCCAGCACCTCGGCGCGGATCCGCTCGCCCGGGCTCTGGATGTGGCAGGTGGCGCAGGAGAAATTGAGCTGGCCGCGGCGGGTGTAGAAATACTCCTTGCCCTTCTGATAGGCCTCGAGCGCGCGCGGATCGTTCGGGATCTTGATGTCCATCGGCTTGCCGCGCGAGGTGAAGGCCATGTAGGCGGTGAGCGCCGCCATGTCGTCCTTCACATAGGAGAACGGCGCCTCGCCATTAGCTTCGCGGCAGCGGTTGAGCGCGAGCTCGAGCGTGACGACCTTGCCTTCCTTCTCGTCGAAATAGGGATAGTTCTGGCGGATACCGATGCCCTTGTTCGGGAAGCAGTCGGCGTAGGTCTTGCCGTTCTTGAACGGCGTCGCGAACATCTCCTTGCCGGCTTCGAGCGAGAACTCGTAGGGCGGAAACTGCTCCTTCTCCTCCCACTGCCTGTGCAGGTCCTCATTCATCGAATAGGGACCGTTGACGAAATCCTCGAGCTTCAGCTTGGGGAATTTGCTGGTGAAGAATTTCTGGAACGCGGCCTTGTCGGCGGCGGGATCGACGGTGTCGGCCGCGCGCGCGGCCGGCGCGAGCGTCAGCACGCCGAGCGCGAACGTTGCGAGTGCTGCGCGGAATGCGAGGCGCCGCGTCATTGAATCTTCGCCGTGGCGGTGTCGGTCGCGCCCTTGTTGTCGACCCAGCTGACCTTCAGATCGTCGCCCTTCTTGCCGCCCTTGAAGGCGAACTTGACATAGGGGTCCTTGGAGACGCCGCCGCCCCAGTCGGCGACGAACACCGGCTTGCCGTCATATTCGAAGGTGAGCTGCTGGATGAAATGCGGCGGAATGATCTCGCCCTTGGCGTCCTTGACGAAGCCGGAATCCATCGGATGCTGGATCAGCGCCTGCACCTCGGTGGTGTCGCCGTTTGACGTGGCGCGCACGCGAATGCTCGATGCCATCTGATTATCCCTTGATTGAACTCAGCCGCCGCAGCCGCCGACGGTGACCTTGATTTCCTTTTTGGCGCTGTAGAGCTTGCCGCCGGCCTCGACGATCGCGGTGACGTTGCTGGTCTTCGCCATCTTGATGCGGTTGGAGACGGTCGGCAGCGTGCCGGCCGGAATCCTGTATGAGGCGACCAGCGAGATCGGATTCTCGCTCACCAGAAACGAGATCGAGGTGACGTCGGCCAGCGTCGTGGTGGCGGAGATCGGCACCACCGCGCCGTTCTCGGCGATCTCCGGCGCATCCATCTTGATCTTGTCCGACGGCTCGGCGGTCTTGCCATAGAGCGCCTTGATCGCGTCGGCCTCGTTCTTCTGCTTGAATGCGTCTTCGGGATATTTGTCGTTGGCGGCGGCGAGCGCCTGCGGCACGTCGAACGGAATGCCCCCGAGGCCGATCAGCGCGGCGATGCCGGCGCCCTTCAGCACCATGCGGCGCGCTTTGAAAAATTCGCTGGTCGTGATGTTCATCGAAAAAAAATCTCCTCAAGCGACGGTCGCGGCGTCACAGCGTCTGCAGGAAGTCCACCACCGCGTCGATTTCCTTCTCGCTCAAAATCCGGTTTCGGCCGAACGGCGGCATCACCGTCTGCGGATTGCGCTTGGTTTCGTCGGTCACGATCGCGATCAGCTCGTCACGGCTGTATTTGGCCTTCAGGCCGCTCAGCTCGGGGCCGATCGTGCCGGGCAGGTCGCCGCCCTTGATGACGTGGCAGGTCAGGCAATTGCCCTTGCCGCGGTCGAAGGCGAGCTTCTGTCCCTCGGCGGCGGACTGGGCCTGCGCGGGCGCGGCCATGGCGGTGCCTGCCAGCAGCGCCAGGACGAAGGCTGGCTTGGAGAAAGTGGCGATCAAGGACGTTCCCCGGGCTTCAATCTCGATGATCCCATCGAAATATAAAGAGTGGAAAGCACAAAGGCCATCGGCTGGCAACACGGAGAATAGGCGCGTTGCGACGGGGTTAATGCCACAGGGGCAGTCCGGCACTGGAGCGCATGTCCTGCGCCTTCCGCCTGTCATGTTTGTGCGGTTGAGATGCGGCTGAGGCGTAGGGAGAAGCGCGGTGGCGGAATTCGTGGCGGAGTTTGGCAAGGACGGCCGGCCGGTCGAGGCGGACGGGCGGCTCGATGCGCCGGCGTTCCATCGCAACCACCAGCCGATCTGGGCAGTTCTGAAAGATCACCTCGCCGGCCAATCCGGCGACGTGCTGGAAGCCGGCAGCGGCACCGGCCAGCATGTCGTCTATTTCGCCGGTCAGACGCCCGACATCACCTGGTGGCCGAGCGACCTCCATGCGGCGCACCTGCGCAGCATCGAGGCCTGGCGCGCGCATGCCGCCCTTCCGAACATCCGGCCGCCGCAGCCGATCGATCTGTCCGACCCGGCTTGGTCGCCGGCGCCGCCGAACGGCAAAGGTCCGGACAAACTGCTCGCGATCTTCTGCGCCAATGTGATCCACATCGCGCCGTGGCGCGTGGCCGAGGGCCTGTTCGCCGGCGCCGCGCGGCACCTGCGCGCCGACGGCCGGCTGTTGCTCTACGGCCCGTTCAAGCGCGGCGGCAAGCACACCGCGCTCAGCAATGCCGTGTTCGACACGTCGCTGCGCGAGCGCGACGCCGAGTGGGGGGTGCGCGATATCGCCGATCTCGAGACGCTTGCGGAGCGCGTCGGGCTCAAGCTCGCCGGCAGCTTCGAGACGCCGGCCAACAACATGATTTTGGTCTTTGCCCGCAAGTAGCCGCGCTCAATCGTAAGCCAGGCACCAGCCTGGCCCACGCAGCCAGCAACGTTCATCGGGGATCCCGGCGTCGCGATAGAGCCGCGTCACCTTCTGCCAGCCGCCGCGGGCGAAGGCTTCGGCGAGCGTTTTTTCGGACGTCTCGTCCCGGCCGCCGTCGCAGGGAATGATCGCGACCGGTGATATCCAGTCCGCCTGGTACGCTGCCTCCTCGCGCCGGATCCGGAACACGGCGCCGGATCGCGCCACCTGCTCCGGCGCGCCACCCTTGAATCCGTCGTCCGAGGTCAGCGGCAGGATCAGGCGGCCGCCGCCGGCGAGCCCGTCGAGCCATCGCGTGGCAGGCCGGGTGCAGCCGGCGTTGACATAGATCACGTCGGCGGACTCGAACGCGACCTGTGTGCCGTCGCCCTGGATGATCTCGACATTTGCGTAAGCGGCGAGATTGGCGCGAGCGTCTGCCGCAAGGTCCGGATCGTATTCGATGCCGGTCACGCGGCCGGACGGTCCGACCAGATGCGCGAGGATCGCGGTGTAGTACCCTGTGCCCGTGCCGATATGCACCACGTGCCCGCCGGCGGCGGGTGCGGCCTGGTGCATGAGATAGGCATGCAGCGACGGCTGGCCGTTGTTGAGACGTCGCTCGGGTCGCAAGGCGACGAGATCGTTGGTGTAGAGATAGACCGGGTCGGCATCGGGCGTCGGCGCATAGTCGCGGCTCCACCAGCGCAGCATCATCCATGGTCCCGGGCCGACGAAGTCCTCGCGGCGAATGGCGGCGAAGGCCTCCGTCAGCCGCGGATTGATGGTGTTGGCGGCGGCCAGGATCTGCTTGGCATAGGCCGCGCGGACGATGCGGAGTTCGGCTTGCGGGTCCATTGCCGCGCGCTCCCACGATGTCGCGTGTTGTGTGATTTGACACACCGAGGTGTGTGAAATAGCATACTGCGGCGACGGAGGCCAGAATGAAGAGACGGCTTTATCCGGCCGTGCTGGAGCGCGGTCCGCGCGGCGCGTTCGGGGCGTGGTTTCCGGACTTTCCCGGCTGCGTCGCCGCGGGACGATCGCAGGAAGACGCGATCGAGCGCGCCGAGCAGACGCTGGCGCAGACCGTCGACGGCTGGGTCGAGCAGGGCAAGCCATTGCCGGAGCCGACCCCGATCGAGCGCATCGTGCCGCCGAAGGGCTCCGACGTCGCCGCCTTCTTCATGGTCGGCGTCGATCCGCCCGACCCGTCCGAGCGCGTCAACGTCTATTTGCCGAAGAGCCTGATCACACGGATCGACAAGCATGCCGCCGGACTCGGCATGAGCCGCTCGAGCTTTTTCGGTTTCGCCGCGACGCTTGCGCTTGAATGGCACGTTCACAAGCCGCACCTCGTCGGGCCGCGCTCCAAGGTGCACAAGACCGGCGCGCTGCGCGCCGAGAAGCGGATGGGCAAGAAGCCGGCGCGGTAGGCGATCGATCATCGAGCGACAGCTCTCTCACCGTCACCCTTGAGGAGGCCGCAGAGCGGCCGTCTCGAAGGGTCGACGGTCCGGCTGTTGGCCGTGCATCCTTCGAGACGCGCTACGCGCTCCTCAGGATGACGGTACTGATAGAAGTGCCGGGCTGCTGTGACGTCACTCTGTGAGAGCAAGCGATCCCCTCGTGCGCCTCCTGCATGGCGTACGTCCGTTTGCGCCGGTTGATCGGCTTCGACCCGCTCTCCATAGTGCGCCCGATTGGGGGCTCCCGCCGGGGCTTCGAGGCGGGACCACCGATGATTGACGTGACAGCTGCGGATGAGGCGAGCGACGACGCGCGGGCGCGCAGCAATGTGTGGCGGCTTGCGGCGGCGCAGGCGCTGACCGGTGCCAATTCGGCCGTGATCTTCGCCACCGGCTCGATCGTCGGCGCGACGCTGGCACCCGACGTCTCGCTCGCGACGGTGCCGCTCTCGATGTATGTGCTCGGGCTTGCCGCCGGCACGCTGCCGACCGGCGCGATCTCGCGCGCCTACGGACGACGCGTCGCCTTCATCATCGGCACCTTCTGCGGCACGCTCACCGGCGCGCTCGGCGCCTGGGCGATCCTGCATTCATCGTTCTGGCTGTTCTGCGGCGCGACCTTCCTCGGCGGGCTCTACGGCGCCGTCGCGCAGTCCTACCGATTTGCTGCGGCCGATGGCGCCAGTGTCGCGTTCCGGCCCAAGGCGGTGTCCTGGGTGATGGCCGGCGGCGTGTTCGCCGGCGTGCTCGGGCCGCAGCTCGTGCAATGGACCATGGACATCTGGCCGCCCTATCTGTTCGCGTTCTCCTTCGTGATGCAGGCGCTGGTCGCGCTGGTGGCGATGGCGGTGCTCTCAGGCGTCGACGCGCCGAAGCCTGCGGCTGCGGACCTGCATGGCGGCCGCCCGCTGCTCGAGATCGCAAAGCAGCCGCGCTTCATCGCCGCGGCGCTGTGCGGCGTGATCGCCTATCCGATGATGAATCTGGTGATGACCTCGGCGCCGCTCGCCATGAAGATGTGCGGGCTGTCGGTCAGCGATTCCAATTTCGGCATCCAGTGGCACATCGTGGCGATGTACGGCCCGAGCTTCTTCACGGGCTCCTTGATCGCGCGGTTCGGCGCGCCCGTTATCGTCGCGCTCGGGCTGGCGCTCGAGGCGGTGGCCGCGATGATCGGACTGTCGGGCATATCAGCGCCGCACTTCTGGGCGACGCTGTTCGTGCTCGGGATCGGCTGGAATTTTGCGTTCGTTGGCGCTTCCGCGCTGGTGCTGGAAACGCACCGGCCGCAGGAGCGCAACAAGGTGCAGGCGTTCAACGATTTCCTCGTGTTCGGCATGATGGCGATCGGTTCGTTCTCGTCGGGCCAACTGCTCGCGCATTACGGCTGGAATGCCGTCAACTGGGTGGTGTTCCCGCCTGTGCTGCTCGGCCTTGCCGTGCTCTCGTTCGCCTCATTCGCCAAGCGACGCGCGAAATTGCGCGCGGTGGAAGAAATCCCGGATCCCAGCATTTGATTCCTGCTGCCAATTGCTGACACTTCGATCAGCTTCGAAATGATCCGCTTGCAACGCTGTTCACATCATGGGATCGGATTGGTCCGGCCATGACGATGTGAGAAGCAAGAGCAAGAAATGGACGCATCCTCAGCCACGCTGCCTGATGAATCCTCGCTTGGCTACGAAGGCTGGCGCATCGTCGTCGTCTGCTTCCTGCTTGCGACCTTCGGCTGGGGATTGGGCTTCTACGGACAGAGCGTCTATGTTGCCGAGCTGCAGCGGCTGCACGGTTGGCCGGCGTCGCTGATTTCGTCGGGCACGACCTTCTTCTATCTGTTCGGCGCCGCGCTGGTTGCCTTCGTCAGCGAGGCGATCAAGGCGTTCGGCGCGCGCAGCTGCCTGATCGCCGGCACCTTCGCGATGGCGATCGCGGCCGTTGCGATCGGCGAGGTGCGCGAGCCCTGGCAGCTCTATCTTGCCGATGCGCTGCTGGCGTTCGGCTGGGCCGGCACCAGCCTCGGCATCATCACCAACACACTCGGCCTGTGGTTCGACAAGAAACGCGGCATGGCGATCAGCCTGGCGCTGAACGGCGCGAGCTTCGGCGGCATCGTCGGCGTGCCGCTGCTGGTGGCGGGGATCGGCACGTTCGGCTTCTCCGGCGCGATGATCGCGGCCGCGGGGCTGCTGATCGTGGTGATGGTGCCTGTCATCCTGATCTTCGTCGGGCAACCGCCGGTGCATCTGCACGCGGTCACGGCCGCCGCTGCCGACGCGCCGTCGGCGACGCAGGTGCGCAGCCGGGCGCTGCGCGACATCCGCTTCCTCTCGGTCTCGATTGCCTTCGCGCTGGTGCTGTTCGCCCAGGTCGGCTTCATCGTGCATCTGATCGCCTATCTCGATCAGGTAATCGGCCGCGAGCGCGCGACGGTGGCGATGGCGCTCTTGACCGCGATGGCCGTGGTCGGGCGCGTCTCGTTCTCCTTCGTGATCGACCGGCTCAACCAGCGGCTGGCATCGGCGCTGTCCTTTGTCAGCCAGGCGGTCGCGCTCGCCGTCATCATCAATGTGCACAATGACGTGGCGCAGATCGCCGCCTGCGCGCTGTTTGGCTTCTCGGTCGGCAATCTGATCACGCTGCCGGCGCTGATCGTGCAGCGCGAGTTCGATCCCCGTGCGTTCGGCGTGCTGGTCAGCCTGATCACCGCCATCAACCAGATCACCTACGCCTTCGGCCCCGGCGTGGTCGGGTTGCTGCGCGATCTCTCCGGCAGCTATTCGCTGCCGTTCTACGGCTGCATTGGCCTGGAGCTGATCGCAGCGGCGACGATCATGGCGAAAGGGAAGTAGCTTTCCACCTCCCCTTGAAGAGGGGAGGTCGCTTTGCTCGCAGAGCAAAGCGGGTGGGGATCTGCTCTCTCCGCTTGCAGCATCGCCTGCGGCTGACCCCCATCCCGACCTTCCCCCCTTTCAGGCAGGGGTGTCCGGGGAATGATTCACTGTGTCGCGGTGCATGCTCGGCAGGACCGAGGCAAATCGGTCTTTTCTGGTTGTCGAGACACAGAGGGCCGAGCATGCGATATCGCGGTAGCATTTTTGGAAGGCTGCTTGAACCGATCAATCGACGGCAGTTTCAGACGGTTGTGGATCGTCTGGACGGGGATGCCTACGACAAGTCGTTCAGGAGCTGGGATCATCTGGTGGCGCTGATCTATGCCCAGCTTAGCGGCAACAGCAGTCTGCGCGGGGTGGTGACTGGCTTCAACGCCAATTCGCAGCATCACTATCACTTGGGAACCGGCAAGCTGTCGCGCTCGACGTTGTCCGATGCCAATGCCCGCCGTCCGATCGGCATTTTCGCGCAAACCTTTGCGGCGCTGTCGGCGATGGCGCGTCGCCAGCTGCGGAGTGAAGGCATGGAGATGGTGCGTCTGATCGACGCCAGTCCGATCCCGCTCGGCAAGGTCTGCAGTTGGGCGACGTGGAACGGCCGCATCCGCGGCATGAAGCTGCATGTCGTCTACGACCCAAGGAGCGATGTCCCGACCTGCGTCGAGATGACGGCCGCGAACGTCAATGACATCGAGATCGGCCGACAGACCCCAATCCAGCCCGCCACCACCTATGTGTTTGACAAGGGCTATTGCCGTTTCGACTGGTGGCAGAAGATCAATGATAGCAAGGCTTTCTTCGTTACCCGGGCGAAGACGAGCATCCGTCTTCGCTCGCTCAGGCATCGCGCCATCCGCAAGCGTAACGGGGATGGCTTCGAAATCCTTGCCGATGACGAGGTGAAGCTCACCAGCAAGGGCGATTCGCGCCTTCCAATCCCGCTCCGCCGCATCAAGATCAGACGCGAGAAAGGCGGCAAGATCACACTCCTGACCAACGACCTTGCCCGTAGCGCCGTCGAGATCGCCGCCCTCTACAAGAGCCGATGGCAAATCGAGCTGCTGTTCCGCTGGATCAAGCAGCATCTCGATATTCGCAAGTTCCTCGGCGCCAACGACAACGCGATCCGCCTTCAGGTGCTCGCTGCGATGATTGCCTACCTGCTGCTGCGCATCGCCGCTCACACCAACTGCATCAAAATGCTCCCGCTCAGGTTCGCCGAACTCGTCGGCCAGCTCCTGCTCACGCGTCGATCCCTCGCTGCCATCGACAAACCTCCGCCCATCAACCCCAGCCGTCGGAAATCAACCATCTCACCTGACCAGATGGAGCTCCGCTATGCCTGAATTTCCCCGGACACCCCTGCCTTTCAGGGGGAAGGGGAATAAAGACCTGTCCCCGGATGTCGCTTCGCTCATCCGGGCTACGTTCTACGACTTGCGGCGTGACTTCCGCGCCTTCTTCGGCTCGCTGATCTTGCCGGCCGCCGCGACCCGCAGCAGGCGGCGGAAGGTCGGGCATTCCATGTGGCTCGGCGCCGGGCAGACGGCGGCGTGGCGCAGGCCGTCGCGCATCGCGTTGAGCCTGCGGATGGTGCGGTCGAGCTCGTCGGCCTTGGCAGAAAGCATTTTCCGGTCGATGCGCGGTCTTCCATCGGGCGCGAACATCCTTGCGATCTCGTCGAGCGAGAAGCCGGAGGCGCGCCCGAGCGCGATCAGCGCCAGCCGGTCCAGCACCGCCGGATCGAACAGGCGGCGCAACCCGCGCCGGCCATGCGAGGCGATCAGACCTTTCTCCTCGTAGAAGCGCAAGGTCGAGGCGCGCACGCCCGATAGCTCCGCCACCTCCGCGATATCGATGTCCCGCATGGCCCTTGACCTCAAGTTCACTTGAACTGGCAGTGTCCAGCCTATCGCTTGCGTAAGGCAAGCATCAACAAGGACGAGAATCATGGGTGTCGCAGCGCAAGTCGACGACGAGCAGGTCAAACTCTGGAACGGCGCCGCCGGCCGCGCCTGGGTCGAGACGCGCGAGGTGCTGGAAGGGATGTTCAGGCCGCTTGAAGAACTGCTCGTTCAGGCGGTGTCCGATGCCGCGGCAAGCCGCGTGCTCGATATCGGTTGCGGCACGGGCGCCACAACGTTCGCCGTTGCCCAATTGCTCCGCCAGCAGGGGCATTGCACCGGCATCGACGTTTCCGAGCCGATGATCGCGGCGGCGCGCGCCCGCGCGGAGCGGGAAGGGCGGCCGGTCAGCTTCATCTGCGCCGACGCGCAGACCTATCCGTTCGCGCCCGCGAGCTTCGACATGATCATCTCGCGCCTCGGCGTGATGTTCTTTGCCGATCCGGTGCAGGCTTTCGCCAATCTGCGCCGCGCGGCCCGGCCGGATGCTGCGCTCCGCTTCATCGCCTGGCGCGGCGCCGCCGAGAACCCGTTCATGACGACGGCGGAACAGGCAGCGAAGCCGTTGCTGCCGGATCTTCCGCCGCGGCGTCCCGATGCGCCGGGGCAGTTCGGCTTTGCCGACCGGAAGCGGGTCGAAACTATCCTGGAGGATAGCGGCTGGGACGCGATCGCGATCGAACCGGTCGATGTCGCCCTCGGCTTTCCGGCATCACAGCTGGCCCACTATGTGAGCTGGCTCGGCCCGGTCGGGACGATGCTGCAGGCGATGGAGGAGCCGCGCCGCACGCGAGTGATCGAGACCGTGCGCGGTGCGTTCGATCGCTACATCCACGGGACCGAGATTCGCTTCACCGCCGCCTGCTGGATGGTCGCGGCACGAGCGCCGGCGGAGGCCGCGCATGGTTGAAGCCGCGGAATTTGTGGCGAGCGCGGTGCTGACCGGGATCGGTGCGACCGTCGTGATGGACATCTGGGGGATGGTTCGAAAGCGCCTGCTTGGCATCCCGTCGCTGGACTATGCCCTGGTCGGTCGCTGGCTCGGCCATCTCGTATCCGCTCGCCTGCGCCACGACCGCATCGCCGCGTCACCACAGGTCGTGGGCGAACGGGTCATCGGATGGACCGCGCATTATCTGATCGGGATCGGCTTTGCCGGCGTGCTGCTTGCGATCTTCGGCCTCGATTGGGCGCGGCAGCCCACCATCGCTCCGGCTCTGATGGTCGGGATCGGCAGCGTGGCCGCGCCGTTCCTGGTGATGCAGCCCGCGATGGGCGCCGGCATTGCCGCGAGCCGTACGCCCCATCCATGGGCGGCGCGGCTGCAGAGCCTCGTGACGCACACGGTGTTTGGGATTGGGCTTTATGCGGCCGGCTGGCTCGCGCACCCGTTCCTGAACTCGTAGCCCGGATGAGCGAAGCGCAATCCGGGAACAGTATCACCCGACGGTGCCAACCCCGGATTTCGCGGAGCCTGTCATCGGGCGCGCGCTCGCGCGACCCGTTGGCTCCATCCGAGCTACCTCTTCACCTCCCCTTGGAAAGGGGAGGTCGCTTTGCTCGCAGAGCAAAGCGGGTGGGGATCTGCTCTCTCCACTTGCAGCAGAGCCCGCGGCTAACCTCCATCCCGACCTTCCCCCTTTCAGGGGGAAGGGGAAAGCACTCGTAGCCCGGATGGAGCGAAGCGTAATCCGGGAGCAGTATTACCTCATGGAGCGAACCCCGGATTTCGCTGCGCTTCATCCGGGCTACGAAATTATCGCCTTGCGGAATTACGCCGCACGCTGTTTCAGCAGGTCGTCCAGGTCCAGCCGTCGCGTGAACATCGCGAGCTTGCCGTCCGCGCTGCGCGGCCATTCGGCCTCGGGGCGATCCCAATAGAGCTCGACGCCGTTTTCATCGGGATCGCGCAGGTACAGCGCCTGGCTGACGCCGTGGTCGCTGGCGCCGTCGAGCTGGATGCCGGCCGACAGCACCCGGTGCAGCGCGTCGGCGAGCGCCGGGCGGGTGGGATAGAGGATGGCGGTGTGGAACAGGCCCGTGGTGCCCGGCGGCGGCGGATGGCCACCCTTGCTTTCCCAGGTGTTGAGGCCGATGTGGTGGTGATAGCCGCCGGCCGAGATGAAGGCCGCGTCCGCGCCCAGCCGCTGCTGCAGCTCGAACCCGAGCACGCCGCAATAGAAGCCGAGCGCCCGCTCGAGATCGGCCACCTTGAGGTGGACATGCCCGATCCGGGTGCCCGCGATGATGGGGGGATTCTCTGGCATGAGCGGACTCCGTTGACGTCAATGCCCCCGCCATCAGGGGCGAGCTTTCGCCGCCTGATATAGTCCGGATTTGCCGACGCCGGAGCGTTCGATCCGGAAACGCAGCGTTTCCGAAAGGCGCCACGGTCGCCGGGCCTAGCAGAGCTCCGACAACTCGCCGCCGGGCAGCTGGAACTCGAACGTGTTCAGCGTCATCGACACCATCGTGTAGTAGCCGCAGAGGCCGATCACCTCGACCAGGCCGCGCTGGCTCAGCACCTCGACCGCCTCGTCATACAGTGCCTTCGGGAGGCCGTGACCTTCGTGCAGCGCCTTGGCGACGTCGTAGATCACCCTGGCCTTGGGATCGTCGAAGCTCGGCGTCCGGCGCACGCGAATGTCCTCGATGATCTTCGGGTCGAGGCCGCCCTTCAGCGCCAGGCGCTTGTGGGCATACCACTCGTAATGCGCGGTCCAGTGCCGCGCGGTGACGAGGATCGCGATCTCCGACAGCTTTGGGGGAAAGATCGTGTCGAAGCGCAGCACCTCGCCGAGCCGCGTGGCATGCCGTGCCATCTCCGGGCTGTTCAGCCAGGCCATCATCGGCGCGGGTGGCGCACCGCGCTTGCCGGCGATCGACTCGTCGTAGGTTTCTTTCTGGGCGGCGTTCATTTCGCTAGGCGAAAGCAGCTTCAGCCGCATGTCCGTTTCCTTTTGTTTTTCAAGCGTTACCCCATCTCGGCGATACACCCGATCGCGCGAGGTGAGTAGCGACGCCAGAGCATGGCGCGGCCGCGAGGCATATTGAATTCGGCGGCTGCGTAGGTCTAAGGTCGAATCCAATTCGTCGAATTTGACTGGAAACGCACCATGGCTGACCTCGAGAAATTCCGCGCGGAGACCCGCGCCTGGCTGGAGCAGAATTGCCCGGCGGAGATGCGCAAGCCGATGACCTCGGATGGCGATACCTTCTGGGGTGGCCGCAACACGAAATTCTCGTCCGAAGCGCAGCGCGTCTGGTTCGAGCGGATGCGCGACAAGGGCTGGACCGTGCCGCATTGGCCGAAGGAATATGGCGGCGGAGGCCTCGACGGCGAGGAGGCCAAGATCGTGCGCCAGGAGATGGCTGCGATCGGCGCGCGTCAGCCGCTGACCTCGTTCGGCATCTCGATGCTCGGACCGGCGCTGCTGAAATACGGCACCGAGGAGCAGAAGAAGGAGCATCTGCCGAAGATCACCGCAGGCCTGATCCGCTGGTGCCAGGGCTATTCCGAGCCGAACGCCGGCTCCGACCTCGCCTCGCTGCAGACCCGCGCGGTCGGCGACGGCGACGACTACATCATCAACGGCCAGAAGATCTGGACGTCCTATGCCAACTACGCCGACTGGATCTTCTGCCTGGTGCGCACCGATCCGGCGGCCAAGAAGCATGACGGCATCAGCTTCATCCTGTTCGACATGACCTCGAAGGGCGTGTCGACCAAGCCGATCCTGCTGATCTCGGGCTATTCGCCGTTCTGCGAAACCTTCTTCGACAATGTCCGCGTGCCGAAGTCGCATGTCGTCGGCACCGTCAATCGCGGCTGGGATGTCGCGAAATATCTGCTGCAGCACGAGCGCGCGATGATCTCCGGCATGGGCGAGCGCGGCGTCGGCCGTCCGCTCGGCCAGATCGCCGCCGACTCCGTCGGCGCGGACGCGCAAGGCAAGCTCGATGACGCGCAGCTGCGCAGCCAGATCGCGAGCTTCGAGGTCGACGAGGCCGCGCTCGCGGCCGCCGCCGAGCGCGCGGTCGATCTCGCCAAGGCCGGGCAGTCGCACCCGGCGTTCTCCTCGGCGATGAAATATTACGGCACCGAGCTCAACAAGCGCCGCTACGAGATCCTGATGTCGGCCGGCGGCATCGACGCGCTGGAATGGGAGAGCGACCGCTCCAAAGGCGGCGCCCGGCCGCGCGCCTGGCTACGCACCAAGGCCAATTCGATCGAGGGCGGCACCTCGGAGGTGATGCTCGGCATCGTCGCCAAGCGCATCCTCGATTTGCCGGGCGCGTGATCGCTGCACCGTCGTTCCGGGGCGTCGCGAAGCGGCGAACCCTAATGCGCAGTTGCGCATTGTGGAACCTCGAGATTCCGGGTTCGATGCTGTCGCATCGCCCCGGAATGACGAACTTAGACCGTTGCTTAGAACGTTAGATCGGATTTCCTATGGCCCTCGTCCTCACCGAAGAACAATCCATGCTGCGCGACAGTGCGCGCGGTCTCATCAGCGACAAGGCGCCGGTGGCGCATCTGCGCGGCCTGCGCGATGCCAAGGATGCCACCGGCTTCTCGCGCGATCTCTGGAAGACATTTGCGGAGATGGGCTTCTCCGGCCTGCTGGTGCCGGACCAGTTCGGCGGCAGCGGGCTCGGCTGCGTCGAGGCCGGCATCGTCATGGAGGAAATCGGCCGCACCTTGATGCCGTCGCCGTTCCTCGCGACCTCGGTGCTCGCCGCCTCGGCGCTGTCGCGCGGCGGCAGCGAGGCGCAGAAGGCGCAGCATCTGCCGAAGATCGCCGACGGCTCGCTGCTGGCGGCGCTCGCGATCGATGAGGGCGCCAAGCATCGCCCGCTGCAGACGAAGTTACAGGCCACGCGCTCCGGCAACGGCTTCAAGCTGTCGGGCGACAAGGCCTTCGTGGTCGACGGCCACACCGCCGACCTCCTGATTGTCGCCGCGCGCAGCGCGGGCAGCGCCGGCGACAGGAACGGGCTGACGCTGTTCCTGGTCGATCCGAAGGCGAAGGGGCTCGCGGTCGAGCGCACCGCGATGGTCGATTCGCACAACGCGGCGCGCATCGTGTTCGACAATGTCGAGGTCAACGCCGACGGCGTGCTCGGCGAAGTCGATCAGGGCTTTGGGCTGCTCGAGGGCGTGCTCAATATCGGCCGCGGCGCGGTGGCGTCCGAAATGGTCGGCCTCTCCGACGAGGTGTTCGGCCGCACCGTGGCCTATCTGAAGGAGCGCAAGCAGTTCGGCAAGGCGATCGGCGAATTCCAGGCGCTGCAGCACCGTGCCGCGCAGCTCTACATCGATATCGAGATTACGCGCGCCGCTGTGTTGAAGGCGCTGCAGGCGCTCGACACGGACATCGACAAGGCGGCCACCGCGGTCGCGGTGGCAAAGGCCCGCGCCGGCACCACTGCGACGCTGGCCGTGCAGGAGGGCGTGCAGATGCATGGCGGCATGGGCATGACCGACCAGTTCGACATCGGCTTCTTCATGAAGCGCGCCCGCGTCTGTCAGGAGCTGTTCGGCGACAGCAACTTCCACACCGACCAGCTGGCGAGCGGCAAGGGGTATTGATCTTCGCCGCGTCATTGTCGCTACGCAACACGCTGTCATCGCCCGGCTCGCCGCCTTCGCTCAAGCTTCGGCGCGCCTGAAAGCGAAAGCCTCGTCGAAGCCTTGGCGTAGACGGGACCGGGCGTTCCAGTATTCCAGAGACGTCGGCGCTTGAGCCGAGAAGCCGCGGCGTACTGGATCACCCGCTTTCGCGCGGGTGATGACAGCGGTGAGGGCGGCTTGGCATAGGCTCGTCATTGCGAGCGAAGCGAAGCAATCCATCTCTCCACTTGTGGCGAAATGGATTGCTTCGTCGCTTCAGCGCAAAATTGCTTTGCAATTCTGTCGCGAGCTCCTCGCAATGACGATGGAGAGTCTACCGGATCGGCGGCGCGTACTGGACGCCGCCGGCGTTCCAGAGTTGGTTCATGCCGCGCGGGATCTTCAGCTTGGAGTCGGCGCCGACGTTGCGGTCGTAGACCTCGCCGTAATTGCCGACATGGCGGATGATGCGCACCGCCCAGTCCTTGGTCAGACCGAGATCCTCGCCATAGCTGCCCTCGGTGCCGACCAGCCGCATCACCTCCGGCTTCTTCGACTTCAGCGCCTCGTCGATGTTCTTCGAGGTGATGCCGAGCTCTTCGGCGTTGATCATGGCGTACAGCGTCCACTTCACGATCATCATCCAGTCGTCGTCGCGCAAGCGCACCACCGGCGCCAGCGGCTCCTTGGAGATGATGTCGGCGAGGATCGTGTGGTCGCTCGGCTTGGCGAGGTTGAGCCGCAGCGCATAGAGCTGCGAGGCGTCCGATGTCAGCGTATCGCACTGGCCGGAGTTGTAGGCCTTCACGACGTCGTCCAGCTTGTCGAACTTCATCTCCGTGTACTTCATGTTGTTGGCACGGAAATAGTCGGCGAGATTGAGCTGCGTCGTGGTGTTGGCCTGCACGCAGACCTTGCTGCCGTTCAGGTCGAGCGCGGAATCGATGTTGCGCGAGCGTGGCAGCATGAAGCCCTGGCCGTCATAATAGGCGACCGCGGGGAAATAGAGGTCGTAGTTGGTCTCGCGCGACATGCTCCAGGTGGAGTTGCGCGAGAGGATGTCGACCTTGCGATTCTGCAGCTCCTTGAAGCGCTCGCTGGCGTCGAGCGGCACGAACTTCGCCTTCGACGGGTCGTCGAAGATCGCCGACGCGACCGCGCGGCAGAAGTCGACGTCGAAGCCGCTCCAGTTACCCTTGTCGTCCGGAATCGAGAAGCCCGGCAGGCCCTTGTTGACGCCGCACAGCACGTCGCCGCGACGGACGGTGCGCTTCAGCGTGCGGGTGTCGTAACGCTCATAGGTGATGGCGGCGGCCGCAACCAGTGCGGCGATCGCGAGCCCGATCGTCAGGCCGCCTCGAAATGTACGCATGGGTTCTCTCTCGCGAAGGATCGGGGGGAAAAGCGGGGCGGATATCGAAGGCGGGTAGAGATCAGAGTTCGGGCTTCTGCCGGATGATCACCTTGGTGCCGACCGGAACGCGGTTGTAGAGATCGGCGACGTCGTTGTTGACCAGGCGGAAGCAGCCGGAGGAAACGGCGGTGCCGATGGTGTCGGGCCGGTTGGTGCCGTGGATGCGGTAGACCGTGGTGCCGAGATACATCGCGCGTGCGCCGAGCGGATTGCCCGGGCCGCCCGCCATGAAGCGCGGCAGATAGGGCTGGCGCGCGATCATTTCCGGCGGCGGCACCCAGTCCGGCCACTCGGCCTTGCGGGTAATGCTCACCAGGCCCTGCCATTGAAAGCCTTCGCGGCCGACGCCGATACCGTAGCGGAGCGCGCGGCCATTACCCTGCACCAAATAAAGATGGCGCTCGGCGGTCGCGACGATGATGGTGCCCGGCGCCTCACTGGTCCGGTAATATACGACCTGCTTCTGCCATTCCGGGTCGAGCTCGTAGCCGTCGTCAGCAACAAGGCCGGGCTCGTCGGCGTCCGGGCGGTTCTGGGCGAAGCCCTGCGACGTCGACAGCACGAGCGCGCCCGTCGCGATCAACATCCAGACCAGGTGACGAAACTTCGTCATTGAAAGCTCTCCTTGTTGGCACGCGGCCAAATGGTTGCTCCACCCGCAAATCAGGCAGCATCAAATCTCAGCGGCAGCTTGATGGCAAGCTTAGGGCGGCATCACAGGTATATCCCTGTAATGCTTCTGTTTTTTGTCATTGATTGTCGCGGCACGTTGCGCGGGCCGCCTCATTTCGGCGCGATCCAGAGTCGCAAGGCGAACGAGATCAGCGCCACGGTGCCGACGCCGCCGAGCCAGAGCGCTGCGAACCACAGCAGGCGCTGGCCGAGCGGCCGCTGATTCGGGCTCTCGGGCATCAGTGGTATCCGTGGCCGGGGCGCACCTTGCCGCGGAACACCCAATAGGCCCAGGCGGTGTAGCCGAGGATCAGCGGCACCAGGATCGAGACACCGACCAGCATGAAGACCTGGCTGTTGGTCGGTGCCGCCGCCTGCCAGATCGTGATGCTCTGCGGCACGATGTACGGATACATGCTGATGCCGAGTCCGGCATAGGACAGCGCGAACAGCCCGAGCGTCAGGAAGAACGGCTGATGGTCGTTCTTGTTGCTCAGCGCGCGCAGCAGCAGCGCGGTGACGGCGGCGACCGCGATCGGCACCGGCGCGGTGAGGATGATGTTGGGCCAGGCGAACCAGCGCTGGGTGTACTGCACGCTGAGGAACGGCGTCGCGATGCTGACGGCGCCGATCGCGCAGAGCATCGCGACCAACAACATCCAGCTCAGATGATAGGCGCGGTCGCGCAACTCGCCCTCGGTCTTCATCACCAGCCAGGTCGCGCCGAGCAGCGCGTAGCCGATCACCAGCGCGACGCCGGTCAGGACGCTGAACGGCGTCAGCCAATCCCACCAGCCGCCGGCGTACTGGCGGCCCTCGACATGGATGCCCTGCAGGATGGCGCCGAGCGCGATCCCCTGCGCCAGTGTCGCAAGCAGCGAGCCGCCGGCGAAAGCGATATCCCATTTGTTGCGCGCCTTCTGGGTCCGCCAGCGGAATTCGAAGGCGACGCCGCGGAACACGAGGCCGAGCAGCATCGCGATCATCGGCGTGTAGAGCGCCGGCATCAGCACCGCATAGGCCAGCGGAAACGCCGCCATCATGCCGCCGCCGCCGAGCACCAGCCAGGTCTCGTTGCCGTCCCACACCGGCGCCACCGTGTTCATGATGACGTCGCGGTCGGTCTTTTGCGGAAACAGTGGGAACAGGATGCCGAGGCCGAGATCGAAGCCGTCCATCACGACATAGACGAACACGGCAAAGGCGATGATGAAGGCCCAGATCGTGGCGAGATCGATCATCGCGCGCCCTCCACGGCTGCGCCCGCCGCCGGCGTGATGCCGGCTGCGCGGGCGGGAAGATCCTTTGTCGGGCCCTGCTCGCCGGGATGCGGCGGCTGCGCCATCAGCCGCAGGATGTAGATCACGCCCGCGGTGAACACGGCGAAATAGACGATGATGAAGGCGATCAGCGACGAGCCCACCGCGGGCGCCGCCAGCGGCGACGCCGAATCGGCGGTCCGCAGCAGCCCGTAGACCGTGAACGGTTGCCGCCCGGTCTCCGTGGTGATCCAGCCCGCGAGCACCGCGATGAAGCCGGCGGGGCCCATCAGCACGGCGAAGCGATGCAGCAGCGGCGACTGGTACATCATCCCCCGCCAGCGCATCAAAAGGCTGAGCAGGCCGAGCCCCATGATCAGGAAGCCGAGGCCGACCATGATGCGGAACGACCAGAAGGTGATCGGCACCGGCGGCCAGTTCTCGCGCGGCACGGTGTCGAGGCCGGCCAGCGGCGCGTCGAGCGAATGCTTCAGGATCAGCGACGACAGTTTCGGCACCTCGATCGCATACTTCACCTTCGCCTCACGCTGGTCGGGCCAGCCGAACAGGATCAGCGGCGCGCCGTCCTTGTGGCTCTGGTAATGGCCTTCCATCGCCATCACCTTGGCGGGCTGGTGCTCCAGCGTGTTGAGGCCGTGCTGGTCGCCGGCGAGGATCTGGATCGGCGCCACCAGGGTGGCCATCCACATCGCCATCGAGAACATCACGCGCGCTCCCGCCAGATGCTGGTCGCGCAGCAGATGCCAGGCACCGACCGCGCCGACCACGAGCGAGGTGGTGAGGTACGCCGCCAGCACCATGTGCACGAGGCGATAGGGGAACGACGGATTGAAGATCACCTTGAGCCAGTCGGCGGCGACGAACTGGCCGTCGGCGTTGACGGCGTGGCCGGTCGGTGTCTGCATCCAGGAATTGGCCGACAGAATCCAGAACGCCGAGATCAGCGTGCCGATCGCGACCATCAGCGTCGCCACGAAGTGCAGCCTGGGGCCGACGCGCTCGAGCCCGAACAGCATCACGCCGAGGAAACCGGCTTCCAGGAAGAATGCGGTCAGCACCTCATAGGCCATCATCGGGCCGATCACCGGCCCGGTCTTGTCGGCAAAGGACGACCAGTTGGTGCCGAACTGGTAGGACATCACGATGCCCGAGACCACGCCCATGCCGAACGCGACCGCGAAGATCTTCAGCCAGTAATTGAACAGGTTGATGTAGACCTCGCGCCTGGTGGCAAGCCACAGCGCTTCCAGCACCGCGAGATAGCTCGCAAGCCCGATCGAGAATGCGGGAAGCACGATGTGGAACGACATCGTGAAAGCGAATTGCGCGCGGGCGAGTACGACCGCATCCCAGCCTTCGAACATTACGCACCATCCGTCGTCGACCTGGCGTGGACCTTACCACGTCAGCTGTGACGACAAAGAGGGCGATTGTCCGACTAGAGCGGGTTGAGTTTTGGCTGGATCGGCTTGGCGCGGTCCCGGTTCACCTCTCCCCGTCGGGGAGAGGTGAGCTTTCGACGCCGTTCCAGCTCAACCTGATTTTCATCAGGCTTTAGCTATTGGCGTTGAGCAGCCGCGCGACGGTGCGGTCGATCTCGTCGTACTGTCCCTCGCCGGCGTGCTGGAACACGATCTTGCCGTTCTGGTCGATCACGTATTGCGCCGGCCAATACTGGTTGCGGTAGGCGTTCCAGGTCTGCGAATTGTTGTCCTGCGCCACCGGATAGAGGATGCCGTGCCGCTTCAGCGCCGCCTGCACGTTGGAGGCCGAATGCTCGAACGGGAATTCCGGCGTGTGGACACCGATCACGACGAGGCCGCGATCCCGGTACTTCGAATAGAGCTGGGTCACGTGCGGCAGCGTGTTGACGCAGTTGACGCAGCCATAGGTCCAGAAATCCACCAGCACGACCTTGCCGCGCAGGTCGGCGAGCCTGAGCGGCTGCGAATTGAACCAGTTGCTGATGCCGACGAATTCGGGCGCGGTCTGGCTCTGTTCGGCGGTCATGGCGATCGCCCGCGGCACCGGCTGCGCCGGCGCGTCTGACTCGGTGCAGAGGCCGGGAATGACGGCGCCGCCGAGGCCAAGGCCCGTAACCAGAGCGGATACGGCAATCAAGCGCAGGGACATCGATATCTCCTTTGGGCTTACAGGCCGATCTGGCCGTTGGGATAGAACTGGGTCAGCCATGCCACGATCAGCGTGTCGTATTGCAGGTAGGACAGCGCGGCGAATGCGACGATCACGACGCCGAAGCCCTGCTGCAGGCGCGGCGCGATCCGCGCCATGCTGCGCACGCGCGTGGTGACGGCCTGTCCGCCATAGGCAATCGCAAGCATCGGGATCGCGGCGCCGATCGCGTAGGTGACGAGCTGCAGGCTCGCCCACGCGGTGTCCTTCGAGGTCGCGACGATGGTCAGGATCGAGCCGAGCACGGGGCCGGCGCACGGCGTCCACACCAGGCCGAGCGTAGAGCCGAGCACGAAGCCGCCGAACAGGCTTTGCGACGGCGCCGCCTGTCCGACGTTGCCGGTAGCGCCGGTGAGCCGGATCGACAGCCATTCGAACGGCGCCGGCCAGATCATCAGGAGGCCGAAGCCCGCGAGCAGCACGGCCGCGCCGGTCCGCAGCACGTTCGGATCGAAATCGAAGGCGCGCGTGATCGCGCTCAGCAGCAATGCCACCGCAGAGAATGACATCACGAAGCCGAGCGCGATCATCGCGGGCCGCGCCTTGCCGGTCTGGCCTATCGATACCCCGAGCAGGATCGGCAGCATCGGCAGGGTGCAAGGGGCGGCGACGGTGGCGACACCGGCAAGCAGGGCAAGGGCAAGGCTGAGCATCGTCATCCGTCCATCAGAGTCCCGGCGCGCCAGAGGGCCGTGCCGGGTACGCCTGATGTTCTTCGCAAGGACGGTTTGGCCGTTACGGCGGACCGGTCGCGGGCCGCGTCACGTCTGTGTGAGGCGAGGCGCACTCGGCTTCACGACGTCGCGCCAAATACAGAGCGACCCGGCTGGGGGGCATCCCGGCCGGGTCGTTGGAGGCTACTTGGGAGGTTAGAACGAAGAGGTATCGAAATCGGTTCAGTGGATTGGGGTTGGGGTTGCGTCGTTGGATATAGGTATAGAGGTCGCGTTTTTCCGGGTGATGTCGTCGATTGTTTCAATTGTTTCGTCGCCTGAATTTTTCGGCTTCGTGGACAATTGCCCAGGTCGCGTTATTTCCCTTTAAGGTGTTGAATTTGCAGTCTTTTATGCGGCGACGCTATCCACGCCGGCACCCCGCAGGAGGTCGGCGAGCTGCTTGCGGGCATAGAACATGCGGGTCTTCACCGTGCTCTGCGGGATCCCGATGATCTGCCCGGCCTCCTCGACCGACTTCTCATGGTAGTAGACCAGATTGATGATCTCGCGGTGAGCCGGCGACAGCTTGGCCACACAGGCGCGCAGGATCTCGCTGGTGGTGGCGCGATCGAGCGAGGTTTCCGGCGTGTCGGCGCCGTCGGCGATCTCCAGCACGTCGTCCTGGTCGATGTCCTCATGCTTGCGCTGGCGCAGCGCGGTCAGCGCCTTGAAGCGGGCGATCGAGAGCAGCCAGGTCGAGACCTGCGAGCGGCCCTCGAATTGGGCCGCGGTGCGCCAGACGTCCAGGAACACCTGGCTCACCAGGTCCTCGGCCATCGTGGTGTCGCGCACCATGCGGAGCACGAAGCGGTAAACCCGGACGTTATGACGGGAATAGAGCGTGTGCATCGAGGTGCGGTTATTCTTGGCGATACGCGCGAGCAGCGTTTCATCCGAGGTCGCGCGAGCAGCGTCGATATGCTTCGTGGCTGCAGAGTTGATGGCGATGACGTTCGGCATGACAGGCTCCCAGTTCGCCGTTGGGCGGCGGTTCGTTGGGAGAATTGTTAGTTACGGCCCGTTTCCGGATGTCTGCGCGAAAAGCGGAAAATGGTTTCGTGAACGGGAGAATTGTTTCGTCGCCGGCCCGACGACGAAACATTCGGGACCAAAAAGCCAATAATTTCAATGCGAGGAAAATTCGAACGGCCGGATTCCCGCCGTCGGAACGAATCCGGCTGTTATGACTTCTGGCACTGTCGGGGCTTATTCGGCCGCCTGCAGCGAGGGCGCCGCCTTTTTCGGGGCAATCCAGAACGCATCGGGCCGTTCGAACAGGAAATTGGCCCGCGCCGCCAGCGCCAGCCGCCAGATCACGAGCGAGCCGGCGACGCCGACCGCGGTCACGATCAGCGAGATCAGGCCGATGTCGTGGATGACGCCGAAGCGCAGCAGAAGGGTGCGTGACGCAGCCATCGGCAGGAAGAAGGCGAGATAGATCACGATCGAATGCTCGCCGCAGAAGCGCAGGAAGCCGAGCCAGTGCGCGCGCGCCAGCAGCGTGCCGGTCACGATGATCGCGCAGGCGCCGGCAAAGCCGAGTGCCAGCGAGACGACCGGCCATTCGCTCACCTCGAGCGCAACCAGGCCGCCATTGATCAGCGCCCAGAGCCCAAGCCCGAGCAGGGCAAGCGCAGGCCGTGCCCGCGCGCGGTCCGAGAGCGCGAACACGTAATCGGAGAGGACATAGCCGGTGTAGAAGTAGACGAAGCGGGAGCAGAACTCGTCGATCACGGTCCAGCCGGTCGCGACATGCGCGGTCTCCAGCGCTGTTGCGATCAGCCAGATCACGAGCGGGTGGACGTTGCGCGCGAGCTTGGTGACGACGAAGAAGATCGGCAGCAGATAGATGAACCACAGCGTGCCGAACGGCTCGATGAAGGATTCGAGGTATTGCAGTCCAACCTGGGCCCAACCGGTCTCGGCGGCCAGCGACGGCGCCTTGAAGCCGAACTGGATCGTCATCCAGAGCACGTAGAAATAGGCGAAGTGCATCACCTTGCGGTCGAGATAGGTGCGCCAGTCGCGATCGATCACGACCGACAGGAACAGGCCCGAGATCAGGAAGAAGTCCGGCATCCGGAACGGCTTCGCGAACATCACGACGTAGTGCATGAAGCCGGTCTGGTCCGCGGCCTTCTCGACCCCCAGCACCGAATGCATCATCACGACCATGATGATGCAGATGCCCTTGGCGTAGTCGACCCAGTCGACGCGTCCGCTCGCGCCTGGGGCGGAACGATCTGTCGCAGCGGCTGTGCCGTTCGTGGTCATCTTTGTCTCGTTCCGGCGTGATCGTGCCTATCATCGGCCCGATCGGTTGCTTTCTCCTTTATTGATACAAATGGTGTGCCACCAAGCCGGACCTTTCCGCGGGTTTCCCGTGACCGGCGAATGGTCTAAGAGGCGAGGGAATCCGACACGGATTGTTAACCATGGGACGCAGCCCGGCCCGAGCGCCGCTGCGATGATGAAAAGTCCTTGCCGCGCCAATTCGATAGTCCGCTGCCGATCGACGCCGTGCTCGATGAGCTCGATCGCACGCTCGAGGGCCACAACGCCGCGGTGCTGGTGGCGCCGCCGGGCGCCGGCAAGACCACGCGCGTGCCGTTGGCGTTGCTCGATGCACCCTGGGCGAGGGGCAAGAAGATCATCGTGCTGGAGCCGCGCCGCATCGCCGCGCGCGCCAGCGCGGAGCGGATGGCGAAGACGCTCGGCGAGCGTGCCGGCGAGACCGTCGGCTATCGCGTGCGCTTCGGCTCGAAGGTGTCGCGCGCGACTCGGATCGAGGTCGTCACCGAAGGCATCTTCTCGCGCCAGATCCTCGACGATCCCGAGCTCAACGGCGTCGCCGCGGTGCTGTTCGACGAATTCCACGAGCGCTCGCTCGATGCCGATCTCGGGCTGGCGCTGGCGCGCGACGCGCAGACCGGCCTGCGCGAGGACCTGCGGATCCTCGTGATGTCGGCAACGCTCGACGGCGCACGCGTCGGAAAACTGCTCGGCGACGCGCCGGTGGTCGAAAGTGAGGGGCGCGCCTTTCCGGTCGAGACCCGTTACGTCGGCCGCAAGGTCGACGCGCCGCTGGAGCGGCAGATGGCCGAGACGATCGCGGCCGCGCTGCGCGCCGATGCCGGCTCGGTGCTCGCCTTCCTGCCGGGCGCCGCCGAGATCCGCCGCACCCAGACTTTTTTGGCCGAGCGCGTGCACGACGCCGCGGTCGAGATCGTGCCGCTGTTCGCCGCGCTCGATGCCAGCGTGCAGGATCGCGCCATCGCGCCGGCGCCGAAGGGCACCCGCAAGGTGGTGCTGGCGACCTCGATCGCCGAGACCTCGCTGACCATCGAGGGCGTCCGCATTGTGGTCGATTCCGGCCTCGCGCGGGTGCCGCGCTACGAGCCAGACATTGCATTGACGCGGCTCGAGACTGTGCGGGCGTCGCGCGCCGCGGTGGATCAGCGGCGCGGCCGCGCCGGCCGCATCGAGCCCGGCGTCTGCTACCGGCTCTGGGACGAGCCGCAGACCGCGTCGCTACCGGCCTACACCGCGCCCGAAATCCTCTCCGCCGATCTGTCCTCGCTGGTGCTCGACCTCGCGCAATGGGGCGTCAGCGATCCCGCGGGCCTTGCCTTCCTCGATCCACCGCCGGGACCGGCGCTGAAGGAAGCCAGATCGCTGCTGTCGGAGCTCGGGGCGCTCGACGGTGATGGCCGCATGACAGAGGAAGGGCAGAGCCTGCGCGCGCTGGCGCTGCCGCCGCGGCTGGCGCGCATGATCGTGGATTCCGCCCGCTTCGGTATGGGCGAGGAGGCGGCCGAGATCGCCGCGGTTCTGACCGAGCGCGGGCTCGGCGGCGACAGTGTCGATCTCGACGTCAGGCTCGACCAGTTCCGCCGCGACCGTTCGCAGCGCGCATCGAGCGCTCGCAGCATGGCGGCGCGCTGGGCCGCGCAGGTGAAGTCGGCTGTCGGCGAAGCGAAGGATCTCTCCACCGGCGTCATGCTGGCCTTCGCATTCCCGGATCGGGTCGCCAGGAACCGCGGCAATGGCAGCTTCGTGCTGGCCAACGGCCGCGGTGCCGCCGTCGAGCAGACCGCGGCGCTGGCGCGGCTGCCTTATA
This sequence comes from Bradyrhizobium sp. USDA 3315, assembly GCF_054056795.1. Lineage (NCBI taxonomy): Bacteria > Pseudomonadati > Pseudomonadota > Alphaproteobacteria > Hyphomicrobiales > Nitrobacteraceae > Bradyrhizobium > Bradyrhizobium sp. USDA 3315. Next base: position 2,552,271 of record NZ_JBSRYP010000001.1, read on the forward strand.
TCGCGGTCGCCGAACTGACCGGCACGGCCGCGAGCGGCCGCATCCTGCTGGCGGCGCCGATCACCCAGGAGGAGATCGAGCAGCGTTTCGCCGACCAGATCGAGAACGTGGAAGAGGTGACGTTCGACCGCGGCGCGATGGCGCTGCGCGCGCGGCGCCGGCGTTCGCTGCACGCGATCACGCTGTCGGAAGCACCGATGTCGCTGTCGCCCTCGGCCGAGACCGCGCGCGTCTTCGCCGACGGGCTCATCGCGGCCGGGCTCGACCGGTTGCCGTGGTCGAAGCACTCCAAGCAATGGCGCGACCGTGTCATGTTCCTGCGCAAGGCCGAGGACGAGAGCTGGCCCGATCTGTCCGACACCGCGCTCGCCGCGCGTGCCGACGACTGGCTGGTGCCGGCGCTCTACGACAAGACCGCGCTGAAGGACCTGTCCGCCGGCGACCTGTCGGACGCGCTGATGGCGTTGCTGCCGTGGGAATTGCGCGCGCGGCTCGATCGCGAGGCGCCGACGCATTTCGAGGCGCCGACCGGAACGCAGCTCGCGATCGATTACGAGGCCGAGCAGGGCCCGACCATCGCGGTGCGGCTGCAGGAGCTGTTCGGGCTCAACACCCATCCCTCGATCGCCAAGGGCGCGGTGCCGCTGGTGCTGGAACTGCTGTCGCCGGCACAGCGGCCGGTGCAGGTGACGCGCGATCTGCCCGGCTTCTGGCGCGGCAGTTACGCTGCGGTGCGTTCCGACCTGCGCGGCCGCTATCCGCGCCATCCCTGGCCGGAAGATCCCGCCAGCGCGATGCCGACCAGGCGCGTGAAACCGCGCGGCACGTGACGGGTCGCGAATCTCATGCATCGCCGTCATTGCGAGGAGCGATAGCGACGAAGCAATCCATCGTTCCGCGCATGCCGCACGATGGATTGCTTCGCTTCGCTCGCAATGACGGGCATAGACCCGCACCATCCGGGACGTAACGCTGGCGAGCGTCCGCAAACGGTGGTTAGATTTGCGCGCTGGGAGGGGATCACGGGCTCGCAGTTTGGGGAGGTCACCGTGGAGATCAAGAACGCATCGCCGTCGCTGTACAACGAAGACCTGGCGCCGGCCAAGGAACGCAACTGGGGCGCCTTCAGCATCTTCAACGTCTGGACCTCGGACGTGCATAGCCTGTGGGGCTATTATCTCGCCGCCAGCCTGTTCCTGCTCTGCGGCAGCTTCGTCAATTTCATCCTCGCGATCGGCGTCGGGTCGCTGGTGATCTTCGTGCTGATGAGCCTGATCGGCAATGCCGGCGTGAGGACCGGCGTGCCCTATCCGGTGCTGGCGCGCGCCTCGTTCGGGGTCTGGGGCGCCAACATTCCGGCGCTGGTCCGCGCCGTCGTCGCCTGCTTCTGGTACGGGGCGCAGACCGCGGCGGCCTCGGGCGCGATCGTTGCGCTGCTGACGCGCATCGACAGCTTCAAGGCGTTCCACCAGTCCAGCCATATGCTCGGCCATTCCACGCTCGAGGTGATCTGCTTCGTCGTGATCTGGGCTTTGCAGCTCCTGATCATCCAGCGTGGCATGGAAACGGTGCGGCGCTTCCAGGACTGGGCGGGACCTGCGGTGTGGTTGATGATGCTGATCCTTGCGATCTATCTGTGCATCGCGGCCGGCGGCATCTCGCTCACCGCGCCGATCCCGCAGGACGTGCTGCTGGAGAAGACCAAGGAGGCTGGCGTACCCGGCGTGCCCGGCTCGTTCCCGGCGCTGTGCGCCGTCGCCGCGACCTGGATCACCTATTTCGCCGCGCTTTATCTCAACTTCTGCGACTTCTCGCGCTATGCGCCCGATGCAGCCGCGCTGCGCAAGGGCAATATCTGGGGCCTGCCGGTCAATCTGATCCTGTTCTCGCTGGTCGCCGGCGTCACCACGATCGCGGCGTTCAACGTCTATCACGAGGTGCTGCTGCATCCCGACCAGATTTCGGCGAAGTTCGACAGCTGGTTCCTGGCGCTGCTCGCGGCGGTCACCTTCGCGGTGGCGACGCTCGGCATCAACGTCGTCGCCAATTTCGTCTCGCCGGCGTTCGATTTCTCGAACGTGTTTCCGCGGCATATCGACTTCAAAAAGGGCGGCTATATCGCAGCAACGATCGCGCTGGCGCTGTATCCGTTCGCGCCCTGGGAGGGCAGCGCCGCCTCGTTCGTCGGGCTGATCGGCGCGACGATGGGACCGATCTTCGGCGTCATGATGGTCGACTATTACCTGATCGCCAAAGGCCGTGTGAACGTGCCGGCGCTGTATCAGGAGAACGGCGAATATCGCTTTCAGAACGGCTGGAACGTCAGCGCGCTGATCGCCGCCGGCATCGGCGCGCTGTTCTCGTCGGTGCTACCGAACTTCACCTCGATCCTGCCGGCGTGGTGGGCGGTCTATGGCTGGTTCTTCGGTGTCGGGATCGCGGGCGCGGTCTATTACGCGCTGCGCGTTGCGATGCCGAGCCCGGTCGCCAGGACGGCCTGAGAGACGGCCTGAGAGACGGCCTGAGGGCCGGAAATTGCGGCCCTCGCGCGCGACCGACGTCATTCGGCCGCCCCTTGGGGCTCGCATTAACCCTTCGCTCATCCTTTTCGCCAAAATGGCAGGCTCGTGCCGCCGCCCTCGCTCGCGGCGGGGCGGGCGGCGTGGTGAAATTACGTGTTCGGTTTTCCGAGTATGGTGTCATGCGTAACCTGATGATTTTCGCGGCCATCCTGATCGGGCTGGGCACCTTCATGGCTCAGATGGCCAGCAAGATGTCGCCCGCCGCCGCGACCACCACAAAGCAGATCATGGCCCCAGCCGTCACGGTGGCGCAGGCCAGCGCCCGCACGCTCAGTATTGCGCCCGATCCTCGCGGTCATTTCGCGACCGACGGCCGGATCGACGGCCAGCGCATCAACTTCATGGTCGACACCGGCGCCTCGGTGGTAGCCCTGAACGAAACGTCCGCGGCACGCTTCGGCCTGCGTCCGGTGCCGGGCGATTACACCTCGCGCGTCACCACTGCCAACGGCACCATCAAGGCCGCGCGCGCCCGCATCGCCATGATCGAGATCGGCGGCCTCACCGTGCGCGACGTCGATGCCCTGGTGCTGCCCGACGAGGCGCTGTCGGAAAACCTGCTCGGCCTGTCCTTCCTGTCGAAGCTGAAGCGCTTCGAATATGCCAACGGCAAATTGTTGCTGGAGCAGTAAGGCCGATTGGCATCAAAGCCTATCCAAGTCTTCCGCCGGATGTCTTCCTCCGTGATGCGCATCGTCTCCTCAGAACGGCAGAAATTCCGCCGAAACTGAGGAAGGCGGACACACGAGTCGCCGCGAGGGAATTCAGTGCGCTGCTTGTTCACATTTTGGGAATGAGAGCGTAGTCGAGTCGATCTTCGCGACGGCGCGGCATTTGCGCCAGACGTTCGCGGGCAACGTCAGACCTGAGGCGCTTTCGCAGAGCGTCGCGCCGATCTCCCGGCGTGCTCACTGTAAATCCCTACTGCACTCTCTGATATAGCCGGGCGGGTCGTCGACATTCGGGCAGCGCACGACCTGAACGCAAAAGACTTCATCACCGTGTTTGAATATCGAGACTTTTAAACGCTCGCCTCTCTCCGTCGGTTTCCCGATAATAGCTATGCCTAGGCCGGCATCGTCACCCGATAGCGACACCTCATCTTCCCCAAAAGGAAAAACGGATAAACACTCTTTCGGCACATCAATCCATTGCCCATTGTGTTCAATGCGCATCGACCGTTCCAAGCCTACCCCAAACCCTTTCTTTTCCGGGTTTCGGTCGCAAACTGCCTTGAGGGTGCGAAGTTCGATCTTCGCAAGATCCCCGCCTTGTTGATTTTTGAAAGTCAAAGTCACGACATCCGGCTTACACCAGGGGCCCGAGTTTGCCTTGCATACCGTTGAATTGGCGAGCAGAAGGCATAAGGCTCCGGCGAGCACGAACATTTTCATCGGCGTGACTCAATATTTGTATCGATTCCAATCAGGCATTCTCGACCCCGTTGGCTTGCCGTGAAGCCAATACAAATAGCTCCCATCCCAAGATCCAACCCACGCTCGATAATCCGGAGTTTTCTGCGAATAAGCCTTCGCATTGTCTAGATCTCCATCAATCTCGTGCTGATCATCCCAGTGCATGTGCCGACGTGCCACCGCACCGCTGTCGCCAAACCCCACACCACCGCCCAGCGCTCCGTCTTGGAATCCGCGCGCTATCTGATCGTAGTAATATAGTCCGCCGCGCTTATGAATTTCCACGCCCAGTTCCGGGATAAAACCCCTGCTCTTGGTCTCTTCCGGGTAATATTGGGCACCAAGGTCTATCATTTCCTTACGGGCAGCGTCCCATGCGCGCTCCGCGCTCTCGAAACCGATCCCCGCATTGCGGCTCGGAAAGTCGCCACCTTCGGCGCCGCCAAAGCGCTTGATGCCAGCGACGCCACCCGATCCGCTGGGGCTGTTGCCAGTCGCCGGCCCGTTGACGCCGGGCTGACCGGCTGCTGTCGCGGGCTGCTGCGGCTGGGGTTGCGCTGGTTGAGTCGGTGTCGGCGGCTGCTGAATCTGCGCCTGTTGAGTTACGCCATCCGCGGCGAACGGGTCGTGGTCAACGGGAACGAGCGAGTAGGCATCGAAATCCGGCTGATGGTCCACCGGCACCAGAAAGTAATCAAGCATTGATCATCACCTACAGATATTGCGGGCATCTTCGGGCGAGCGCGTGCGGCGCGCCTCGCGGAGAGTGCTGGGTTGGCTTTGAGTGTTTGAAGGCAAGTGCTTGAAGGCAAGTGCTTGAAGGATAGCTTGCGCAGCGGCGCGGAAGTGTCGCTTCCGGCTCGGCTTGTCCATCGTGTTCGCCGGACCGCCGCCTGTCGGCGAGGTCGGCCCTGGCTATCGGCCAGCTCAGTTCGTTGCGGTGGCCAATTGCGGCGCGCCCGGCAGGGGATTGGCCGACAGCGTCTTGTCCAATTCAAAAAGCCCGCAGCGGATTTTCCGGTGCGGGCTTAATTGTTGCGACGATGAAAATATATCGGTGAGTTGCCCGACGTGTCAATTGTTCGACGCGCAGATTGCAGAGCGCCGGGAGCGGCTGAAATAACAACCGCACGGCAATGCCTGTCCTTGCCTAGCGCCGCCCCTGCAGAAACCATGCTGGGTCAGAGCGATTAGCGGTCAAGCAGCTCGCAGGGCGCAACGGCGTGGCGTGTTGCGCCGCCGTGCAAGGATGGGTGGATGACGACAGTATTTCGCCGACGCCAAATCTGCCTTAATTATTGGCCACAAGCCGTCAATCCTGCCTTCCGCTGCGGCGATGCATTCGCTAAAGCCAGCGGCATCGCTCCTCCGCATTTCCACGAGGCCATTTCTGATGTTTCCCAAGCCGAAACCCGTGCTGGTTCCGAACACCTATGCCTTCGAATCCGAGCCGATGGTGAAGCCGACCGGGTTTCGCGAGTACGACGCGCGCTGGCTGTTCAACAAGGAAATCAACCTGATGGGCGTGCAGGCGCTGGGCATGGGGCTCGGCGCGCTGATCGCGGAGCTCGGCGTCCGCCAGGAGATCGTCACCGGTCACGATTTCCGCGGCTATTCCGCCTCGATCAAATACGCGCTGATCTCGGGGCTGATGGCGGCGGGCTGCAAGGTGCATGACATCGGGCTCGCGGTGACGCCGATGGCCTATTTCGCGCAGTTCGATCTCGACGTGCCCTGCGTCGCCATGGTCACCGCCTCGCACAACGACAATGGCTGGACCGGCGTCAAGATGGGCGCCAACCGTCCGCTCACCTTCGGTCCTGACGAGATGTCGCGGCTGAAGGCAATCGTGCTCAACGCCGAATTCAACAACACGGCCGGCGGCTCCTATCAATTCCACGAGAATTATCCGGCGCGCTACATCGCCGACCTCACCAGCCGGCCGAAGCTGAAGCGCAGGCTGAAGGTCGTCGCGGCCTGCGGCAACGGCACCGCGGGCGCGTTCGCGCCGCAGGTGCTGGAGGCGATCGGTTGCGATGTGATCCCGCTCGACACCGAGCTCGATCACACCTTCCCGAAATACAATCCGAACCCCGAAGACATGGAGATGCTGCACGCGATCCGCGATGCGGTGCTGGCGCACAAGGCCGATGTCGGCCTCGGCTTCGACGGCGACGGCGACCGCTGCGGCGTGGTCGACAACACCGGCGAGGAGATCTTTGCCGACAAGGTCGGCGTCATGCTGGCGCGCGACATGTCGGCGATCAACGCCAACGCGCAGTTCGTCGTCGACGTGAAGTCGACCGGGCTGTTCGTGACCGATCCCGTCTTGCGGAAGCAGGGCGCGAAGACGGTCTACTGGAAGACCGGCCATTCCTACATGAAGCGGCGCACCAATGAGCTGGGCGCGCTCGCCGGCTTCGAGAAGTCGGGCCACTTCTTCTTCAACAAGCCGTTCGGCCGCGGTTATGACGACGGCCTGGTGTCGGCGATCGCTATCTGCGAAATGCTCGACCGCGCCCCCCGCAAGTCGATGGCCGACCTGAAGAACGCGCTGCCGAAGACCTGGTCGTCGCCGACCATGTCGCCGCATTGCGCCGACGAGGCGAAGTACGGCGTCGTCGACGCTGTCGTGAAGCACTTCGAGGCGTTGCAGCAGCAGGGCGGGAAGGTCGCGGGCCAGAACATCCGCGACCTCGTCACCGTCAATGGCGTGCGCGTCACGGTCGAGGACGGCAGCTGGGGCCTGGTGCGCGCGTCCTCGAACAAGCCGGAACTCGTGGTCGTGGTGGAAAGCCCGGTCAGCGAGCGGCGCATGCACGACATGTTCGAGGCGATGGATGCCGTGCTGCGCACGCATCCCGAGGTCGGCGAGTACAATCAGAAGATCTGAGGACGCGGCTCCTGGATCGTCATTGCCGGGCTTGACCCGGCAATCCATCTCGGAAAAGCTTTCTTGAAAATCGATGGGCACGCGGGTCAAGCCAGCGTGCGACGGTCGGTGTCCGCAGCTTCACGCCGCCCGCAGCGAGGCCAGGAAGCGGTCCAGCTCGGTCTTCAGCCACTCCGATTGCGACGACAGGCCGTTGGCCGCATCGAGCAGTTGTGCGGTCGCGCTGCCGGCCTGCTCTGAGGCGCGGTTGACGTTGAGGATGCCCTTGTTGACATCCCGCGTGCGATCGGCGGCCTGCTGCAGATTGCTGGAGATCTCGCGGGTCGCCGCGCCCTGCTGATCGACGGCGGCCGCGATCTCGCCGGAGACGTGGTCGATCTCCGCGATCGTGGTGCCGATGCTGCCGATCGCGCTGACGGCAGCACCCGTCGCGCTCTGGATGTCCTGGATCTGGGCCGAAATCTCCTCGGTCGCCCTGGCGGTCTGGTTGGCCAGTGCCTTGACCTCGCTTGCGACGACGGCGAAACCGCGGCCATGCTCGCCGGCGCGCGCCGCTTCGATGGTGGCGTTCAGGGCGAGCAGATTGGTCTGGCTGGCGATGCTCTGGATCAACGTCACCACCTCGCCGATCTTCTGTGTGCCGGCGGCAAGGCCTTCGACGACGCTGTTGGTGCGGCGTGCCTCGTCGGCGGCCTTGGCGGCGATCCGCGCCGAGCGCGTCACCTGCTCGGCGATGTTGTTGATCGAGGCCGTCAGCTCCTCGGTCGCGGACGCGACGGTTTCCACATTGCTCGAGGCCAGCGTCGATGCGGAGGCGGCGGCGGTGGCCTGGCGGATGGTTTCCGCGTTGCTGCCGTTCATCGTTGCCGACAGGTCCTGCATCGCGCCCGCCGCCACCGCGACGGCCTCGACGACCTCGCCGATCTTGCGCTCGAAGCCGGCGGCGAGCTCGCGCCGCGCGGCATCGCGATCGTGCTTGGCGCGTTCGGCCTCGATGCGCTCGGCATTGGCGCGCGCCTCGGCGGCACCGGCGGCCTCGGCCTCCGCCGCCTTCTGCGCCGACGTCCTGAACAGTTCGGCAAGCGTGTGCGCGAGCCAGATCAACACGCCGGCCTCGATCAGCAGGATCACGGCGTGGAGAACGACGCGACCGAAATCGGCGCCGCCGGGATAGATCGCAGCCGGCAGGATGAAATTCAGCGTCAGGTGGTGCAGGGCAACCGCCAAAGTGCCGGCGACGATCGGCCGATAGTCGCAATAGGCGACGAGGCACGCCAGCGCGGCGAAGAAATACATGTGCATGTCGACCTGCCAGCGGTGGCCGGCAAACTGGTAGACCAGCATCGACACGCCGGCCATCAGGGCCACGGCAACGATCAGGCGGGTTGAAACGCCGTTCCCCGAGACGCGCCACGACAACGTCGCGGCCAGCGCCATCGCGACCATGAAGCCGGCCGGCATCAGCCAGTCGGTGTGCAGCGTCATGCCGACGATGATCGCGATCGGAACATGCAGCCAGAGCACCACGAGCAGGATCTTGCTGGCCGTCTCGCGCAGGGCGGCCATTTCATCGCCTTCGAAGGTCATCTCCAACCCCCAGATCGTCATCCGCCCTGAAGCAGCCGGCGATCGCCTGCGGATCCATGGTCAGCAAGGCGCCGGCCTCGTACAGCCGGCCCAGCCCGCCATTGCGGTCAGGCCGCACCACCAGCAGGGCCGGGATCGCGGTCATCCGAACGATCGACGCATTGGCGGACGCGGCGGCCAGCAGCGCGCGCTCGGCGCGCCACCATGGCGGAAAGGCCACGGCCACCACGTCGCTGCCCGCACGCACCTGCAACGACAGCGTTGCGACCGCGATCCAGCTCGCGATCAGCAATGCGGCCGCGCCAAGCCAGGCAGGCCGTCGTCTCGCTGGGATGATCTCCCCCGACTCCATCGCAGCAGAATACCGCTGCCGGCGCTAACTTCAGGTAAATGCCGAACCGGCCAACTACCTGGGAGCGTATCGTGTAGGATTGTGCGGCGGCGCTTACGCCGCCGGCACCGGCAGCGCCGTCACCGACTTGATCTTCTCCATCGCGAAGCGCGAGGTGACGTTCTTCAGCGGCACGGCGCTGATCAGCTTCTTGTAGAAGACGTCGTAGGCCTGCATGTCCGCGACCACGACGCGCAGCATGTAGTCGACGTCGCCGGCCATCCGGTAGAACTCCATCACCTCGGGCATGGCGCTGACGGCGTCGGCGAATTTGCGCAGCCAGGCTTCCGAATGGTCGGCGCTCTCGACCGAGACGAACACCGAAATCCCGAGGCCGATCTTGTTCTGGTCGACCAGCGCCACGCGGCGCAGGATCACGCCGTCGGCCTCCAGCCGCTGGATGCGCTTCCAGCACGGCGTCGACGACAGTCCGACCCGGTCGCCGATCTCGGCGACGGAGAGCGACGCATCCTCCTGCAACACGGTCAGAATCTTGCGGTCGATCGCGTCGAGGCGGCGGCTGTTGTCATGAAGCTGAATGGCGACATCGGTCATAGAAGAAAGTTCCATATGAAGGTTCAATATTCCTCATATAGAGAAGAATCTTCTAAATCAAGCGATTCGTGGCGGCTCAGGCCGGCTTGGCGTCGGCGTGCTGACCCAAAAACTCTTCAACTTCAGTACGTTGCGGTGCGGCATAAGCACCCCCGAAGCGGGTGCATTTCAGCGCTGCAGCAGCCGAGGCGAAGCGGAGCGCGTCGCGCAGCGGCTGTTTCTCGGTGATGGCGAGGGCGAAGGCCCCGTGGAAGACGTCGCCGGCCCCGAGCGTGTCGACGGTATGGACCGGGAAGGCCGGGGTTTCCTCCAGCTCGCCGTTCTCGTTGAGCCAGATCGTGCCCATCGGCCCGCGGGTGCCGGCCAGGAAGGAGGGGGTGAGCTTGGCGAGTTTGTGCAGCGCCTGGCCGTCGTCGGTGACGTCGGCGGTCTCCTGCAGCGGCTCGCTGGAGAACACCAGATGGGAGGAGGCGGTGAGCAGCCCCTCCCGCATCGACATCGCGCGGTCGACGTCGACCACCACGGGGATGCCGCGCTTGACCGCCTCGGCGCAAAGCTCGGTGCAGAACGGCGCGCAGCGGCTCTCGGTCAGGATCGCCGCGCAATCCTCCAGCAACAGCTCGGTCGGCGGCAGCTTGACCTTCCAGAGTTCCGGATCGCGGAAGGTGACGATGGTGCGTTCGCCGCTGTCGTCGATCATGATCGCCGAGATCGGGGTGACCAGGTTCGGCATGTGGATCAGATGATTGGTCTCGATGCCTTCCTGGGCGAGCTTGTCGAAGATGTAGCGGCTCGAGGTCTCCTGCGAATCGCCCATCGGTCCGCAGATCGAAGCGCGCCCGCCCAGTCGGACGATGCCGATGGCGGCGTTCAGCGCATTGCCGCCGCAGATCTCGTCGAAATGCGTCGCATTCTCCTTGGAGCCGCGCGCCGGGACGCTGACGCGAAAGGTCAGGTCGCGCACCGGCAGGCCGATGCAGAGGATGCGGGGCGGGACTTTCGGGGCGCCGTTCTGAAAATTCATGCGGGGATCCGTCGCAATGGTTCCGTTACTGCCAGAACTGTGTCCAGCTTTAATCGGCAGAACGATGTCCGGTTCCCGCTATTTGTCCAACGGGTTCTGGTGATGCACCCAGCGGCCGAGCAGATGATGGGCAATCGCGAACGGATGCGGGCCGGCGAGCCCTTCGGGATGCTGGCGCTTCAGCATCAGCGACGCCTCGGCATGGTCGAACCAGCGCGCATCTTCCAGCTCGGTGCGGTCGACCACGATGTCCTCGTTGGTCGCGCGCGCGGTGCAGCCGATCATCAGCGATGACGGATAGGGCCAGGGCTGCGTCATGTAGTAATTGACGTCGGTGCAGCGGATGCCGGACTCCTCGAAAATCTCGCGCCGCACGGCGTCCTCGATGGTCTCCGCGGCTTCCACGAACCCGGCGAGGCAGGAATACATGCCGGGCATGAACTGCTTCTGCCGTCCCAGCAGCACCTTATCGCCATACGTGACCAGCATGATCACCACCGGGTCGGTGCGCGGAAAGTGCTCGGCCTTGCAGCTCGGGCATTCGCGCTTCCAGCCGCCGTCCTTCATCGCCGTGCGGGTGCCGCAGTTCGCGCAGAAGCCGTGGCGCTGATGCCAGGTCACCATCGATTTCGCCATCGCGATGGCCGAGAGCTGCTCGGGCGGCACCACCCCCTGCATCGCCATGCCGCGCAATTCGGTGATCGCGACGTCGGCGCGTCCGACCAGCTTCTCGGCCGCCTGCGGCGCGATCCCCATGCCGAAGATCGGCGCGGCGTCGCGCAGCCCGAGGAAGATCGTGCCGGGATTGGCGCCGTAGCTGCGGGCTTCCTCCAGCGAAAGCAGTGCGCGGGCCCCGCCATCCTCCTGCTTCACGACCAGCGAGTCGCGATAGATCACATAGGCTCTAGCTTCGCGGTGGCCCTCCAGCGCGAACAGCTTCTCGTCGTTAGTGCGCAGATGCGCGGCGCGGTCCAGCACGTGGGTGACGAAGGCCGGCTGGCCGAGCGGAAATGAATCGAATGCAGACATTGAATGTTCAACCCAACCAGATCTTGCGGCGAAGCGCGCTGATGAAATTCTGCACTTCCTCGGCGTCATGCGCCAGCGGCGGCATCACGCCCCAAACGGGACGCGGCCATGCAGCGTCGCTGGTGCGGCGCGCGATGACGTGGACGTGCAGCTGCGGGACGAGGTTGCCGAGCGCTGCGACATTCAGCTTGTCGCACTTGGTGACCTCTTTCAGGGCCCGGGAGACGCGGGTGATTTCCGTCATCAGTTGCGCCTGCTCGACCTCGTCGAGGTCGATGATCTCGACCGCGCCGTCGCGCCGCGGCACCAGCAGCAGCCACGGATAATGCGCATCCTTGATGACGAGCACCTTGCACAGCGGCAGGTCGCCGATGTCGATGGTGTCTTTCTTGAGCTGCGAATGCAGCGACCAATTGGAGGCGGACATGGGGGGCAAATAATGCCTTTCCGTGTTCCCAGACAAGTCCCACAAAGCCAGCCTTACAAAGCCGGGTCAGGCCGCTTGCTTTCCGGCGATTTTGGCCCCAAATAGGGACCGGGAGATTGGCGGTGGACGAGCCACTCGCCAACCGGGTCAGGTCCGGAAGGAAGCAGCCCTAACGAGGTCCGGATCGGGTCGCTCGTCAGTCTCCTACCTGTTTTTCCGAGCGAATCGCGCTGGAATGGCGGTCTCCGCGCCCGGCGCTCGATTTTGGCTCCTATCCGCACGCCGGCTGAAGAGACAATTCCCAAGTTGCGGATCGATGCATGAATGACGCTGGCGACCCCTCCCATCCGTCCGACGGCGCAGGCAAAGGGAGCCTTGACGGCGGTTTCGATCTCGGCGGCGCGCCGGACGCCGCAAAACCCTACCGCGTTCTTGCCCGCAAATACCGCCCCTCCAGCTTCGAGGATCTGATCGGCCAGGAGGCCATGGTGCGCACCGTCTCGAACGCGTTCGAGACCGGGCGGATTCCGCAGGCCTGGATCCTCACCGGCGTCCGCGGGGTCGGCAAGACCACCACCGCGCGCATCCTCGCCCGCGCCTTGAACTACGCCAAGCCGGACGGCTCGGTGCAGGGGCCGACCATCCACATGCCGGACCTCGGCATCCACTGCCAGGCGATCATGGAAAGCCGGCACATGGACGTGCTGGAGATGGACGCCGCCTCCCACACCGGCGTCGACGATGTCCGCCAGATCAATGACAGCGTGCGCTATGCGCCGGCCAGCGCGCGCTACAAGGTCTACATCATCGACGAAGTCCACATGCTGTCGACGGCGGCCTTCAACGCCTTCCTGAAGACGCTGGAGGAGCCGCCGGAGCACGCCAAGTTCGTGTTCGCCACCACCGAAATCCGCAAGGTTCCGATCACGGTGCTGTCGCGCTGCCAGCGCTTCGACCTGCGCCGGGTCGAAGCCGACGTGCTGATGAAGCATCTCGGCAACATCGCGGTTAGGGAAGGCGTCGAGGTCGAGCCCGAGGCGCTCGGCATCATCGCGCGGGCGGCCGAGGGATCGGTGCGCGACTCGCTGTCGCTGTTCGACCAGGCGATCGCGCATGCCGCGGGCAACGTGAAGGCCGATGCGGTCAGGCAGATGCTCGGCCTCGCCGACCGCACCCGCGTCATCGATCTGTTCGAACAGCTGGCGCGCGGCGATATCGCTGCCGCCTTCGCCGAATTCCGCGCGCAATATGACGTCGGCGCCGATCCGGTCGTGGTGCTGTCCGACCTTGCCGAGTTCGTCAATTTCGTCACACGCGTGAAGTTCGTGCCGGGGACGGCCGACAATGTCGCGTTCGGCGAGACCGAGCGGGTGCGGGCGCGCGAGTTCGCCGCCAAGCTGTCGATGCGGGTGCTGTCGCGGATGTGGCAGATGCTGCTCAAGGGCATCGCCGAGGTGCAGACCGCGACGCGCCCGGCCGCTGCCGCCGAGATGGTGCTGGTGCGGATTGCCTATGTCGCCGATTTGCCGACGCCGGATGAGGCGATCCGGATGATCGAGCAGAATGGCGGCGGCGCTGCGCCGGCGACGTCGGGATCCGCCGCCTCGCAACCGTCGCGCGGCACACCATCCTCGGCAATGCCTGCGATGTCATCCGCACCGGTGCGCGCGCCGCAGGCCGCGCCGCGCGCCGATTTCGCCGCGCGTCCGCAGATGGCAGCGCCGGCCGCCGATGCCGCGCCGGCGCTGCGGATATCAAGCTTTCCGCAATTGATCGCGCTCGCCGGCGAGAAGCGCGACATCATGATGAAGAGTGCGCTGGAGGCCGATGTGCGGCTGGTGCGCATCGAGGACGGCCAACTCGAGATCGCCCTCGAGCCGAAGGCGCAGCGCGCGCTGGTCACCGATCTGTCGCGCAAGCTCGAACTATGGACCGGGCGGCGCTGGACCGTGATCATCTCCAACGAGGCCGGCCAGCCCACGGTGCGCTCGCAGAACGAACTGGCGCGCAGCGAGCACCAGCGCGCCGCCGAGGCCGATCCGCGCGTGCAGGAGGTGCTGGCGCGCTTCCCCGGCACCAAGGTGGTCGAGGTTCGCCGCCTTGCCGCCGAGGTTCCGGTTTCGGATGCCACCGGCGAAGACCCGATTGAAACTTCCGACAGCGACGACGATTGATATTTGGCTACAGGGACGCACGCATGGCTGATTTTCTCGGCATGATGAAGCAGGCAGCGCAGCTGCAATCCAAGATGCAGGAGATGCAGGAACAGCTCGGCAATGTCGAGGTCGAAGGCATCTCCGGCGGCGGCCTGGTCACGGTGCGCATGACCGCCAAGATGGAAGTGAAGGGCATCAAGATCGATCCGTCGCTGATGAAGCCGGAGGAACGCGAGGTGCTCGAGGATCTCCTGGTCACCGCGCATGGCGATGCCCGCCGCAAGGCCGAGACCGCGATGCAGGAGAAGATGATGGCTCTTACCGGCGGGCTCAGCCTGCCGCCGGGATTTGGTCCGACTTAAATGGCTGCAAGCGTCGCCGGCCCCGAGATTGAACGCCTGATCCAGTTGCTGGCGCGGCTGCCGGGCCTCGGGCCCCGTTCGGCGCGGCGCGCGGCGCTGCATCTGATCAAGAAGCGCGAAGCCCTGATGACGCCGCTGACCGCGGCGCTGCAGGTGGCTATCGAGAAAATCCAGGTCTGCAAGACCTGCGGAAACATCGATACACAAAACCCCTGCACAGTGTGCACCGATCCGCGGCGCGATCCCTCGATCATCGTCGTGGTCGCAGACGTCGCCGATCTCTGGGCGCTGGAACGCGCCAATGCGACCAATGGCCGCTATCACGTGCTCGGCGCAACGCTGTCGCCGCTCGACGGCGTCGGTCCGCAGGATCTCACCATCGATCAACTGGTGGCGCGCGCGCATGCGCCCGAAGTCAGCGAGATCATTTTGGCGCTGAATGCGACCGTCGATGGCCAGACCACCGCGCATTACATCACCGACCTGTTGTCGGAGGCCAATGTGCGGGTGACGCGGCTGGCGCATGGCGTGCCGGTCGGCGGAGAGCTTGATTACCTCGATGAAGGTACGCTATCGGCTGCGATGCGGCAGCGCACGCTGTTCTAGCGCGCGCTCGACAGTCGGACGTGGCGGCGTTTGCCGAGCGATCCGTCACAAGTCGAAAAGATCGCACTGAAACAAAATGATAGGGTGGGTGACGATTCGGGGACGGTCATCCACGCTCTGACGAATCAAGTACGGAACCACCGCAAATGACGACACACCGATTCGGCGTACGCTTGTTCGGCGTACGTTTGGGCTTTGCGCTTCTGGCGGCAACGTTCGCCGCGCCTTGCGCCATCGCGCAGCAGAGCGACGCGCCGCAGAAGCCCGGCAAGATCATTCATGCCGGCGACGTGCTGTCGGGGGAACTCGGCGTCATGAAGGTGCGCGATGCCAAGAACCGCGGCAAGCGCGTCGCGACCTACCAGATCACCAGCGAGCCGCGCCGCCTGCCGCCGCCGAACGGTCTGTGCAATCTCGAGACCGGGCCGGAAACCTTCCAGCTCGTTCCAACCAACGACGCCCAGGCCGCGCAGCTCAAAAGCCTCTCCGGCAAGGAAATCTCGGTGAAGGTCGACGAAGTCGCCTGCGCCAAGGACGCCGGCGAGATGAGCGAAGCCATCGTCACCAAGTGGAGCGTGGTGGCGAAGTAGCTGCCTCAATTGCGGTGTCATCGTCCGGATGCGCCGGTAATGACACCGCGCTGTTTCTTGAGTTGCGACCCATCCTCATCGTCGTCCTGGCGAAGGCCAGGACCCATAACCACCGGCCTTGCTTGTCGGATGGATCGTGGCCCAGACATCGCGCAACAATTCGCATTTGGGGTAATGGGTCCTGGCCTTCGCCAGGACGACGCGCGGAGAGAGTGGTTCCGCGGCTTCTCCGCTGAATTACGAACGCCTCTGGAATACTGGGCGGATTCACCCGGTCAAGCCGGGCTACGGCGGCTGGGCTAAACCCGCACCGGCCCCAGCTCGTCGAAATGCCCGCGCCGCTGCAGCCAGGCGAGCAGGATCAGGCTCGGGATCGCGACCAGCACGCAGATCACGAAGAACATCTGCCAGCCGACGGCCTTGGCCACATAGCCCGCGCCCGACGACAGATAGGTCCGGCCGACCGCCGCGAGCGCCGTGAGCAGCGCATACTGGGTCGCGGTGTGCAGCGGATTGCGGCACAGCGCCGACAGATAGGCGACGAAGATCACGGTGCCGATCGCGCTGGTGAAATTCTCCGCGGTGATCGCAAGCGCGAGCGCCCATTGATCGACGCCGACATGGGCGAGCCAGGAGAATGAGAGATTGGCGACCGCCTGCAGCACGCCGCCGATCCAGAGGCTAGTCGCGAGCGAATAGCGCCGCGCCACGAAGCCGCCGGCAAAGCCGCCGATCAGGGTCGCGGCAAGGCCGACGCCTTTCACGATCGCCGCGTAATCGACCTTGGAAAAGCCGATGTCGATCACGAACGGCGCGGTCATGGTGCCCGAAAACGCGTCGGTGAACTTGAACAGCACCACAAAGGCGAGCGCCGCGAAGGCGTCCTTGCGGCTGAGGAACTCGGAGAACGCGCCGAGCGCGGCGTGTAGCACGCGTTCGGCCGCGTTCTGCGCATGCGTCGCCGCCTCCGCGCCCTTCGATTGCGTCGGCTCGGTCGCCGCAAGCGCGGTGACGATGCCGATCACGACCAGCGCGGCCATCACCACATAGCCCCACATCCAGGCCGAGGGGCGCGCGAGGCCAGCGGACTCGAAGCCGCTGACGATGAACAGCGCGCCGGCGGTCGAGACCAGCATGCCGACGCGGTAGGCCGCGACATAGGACGCCATGCCGGCGGCCTGCTCGCTTTCGGGCAGGCTTTCGACGCGGAAGGCATCGACCACGATGTCCTGCGTCGACGATGCGGTTGCGACCAGCAGCGCGGCGAAGGCCGCGAACCATGGCGAGCGCGCCGGATCGGCCATCGCCAGCACCAGGATCGCCGCGATCAGCAACAGCTGCGAGAACAGCAGCCAGCCGCGGCGGCGGCCGAACATCTGCGTGAACAGCGGCACATGCAGCGCGTCGACCAGCGGCGCCCAGAGGAACTTCAGCGTGTAGGGCGTGCCGATCAGCGCCAGCAGCCCGATGGTGCCGAGATCGACCCCGGCCTCCTTCATCCAGACCTGCAGCGTCGAGCCCGACAGCGCCAGCGGCAGCCCCGAGGAGAAGCCGAGCAGCAGCACGATCAGCACCCGCGGCTGCAGGTACACCGCAAAACTGTCGCGCCACGAGGTGGCGGCGGGGGGATTCTTTTCCGATTGGGTCGCGGTCACTTCGGGCGCGGTCATGCCCCTCTGTTAGCAGATTCGACCGCGGCTGCCTTGGCTCCCTCTCCCCGCTCTATCGCGGGGAGAGGGTTGGGGTGAGGGGCTTTCTCAGCGAATTATGACGGGTGCAATGTGCGGAAGCTCCCCCTCACCCGAAATTCGCGCGAAGCGCGAATTTCGACCTCTCCCCGCAAGCGGGGCGAGGTGACTTCGAGGCTACTCCCCCGCCTGCAGCTTGCGCGGGGCGGGGAACAGGTCGGACGTGCTGGGCTTGACGAAACGGGGGACCTCGATCGGGGTCTCGGACTTGCTGAAGTCGAGTTCCTCGATGCGGCCGGCGCGCTTCTCGATCTTGTCGGCGGAGATCAGGATCTGCCTGACGTCCTCGTTTACCTGGCCGAAATGGGTCTGCAGCTTGAGCACGCGATCGCGCAGGCGGCCGAGGTCGTCGCCGAGGTGCATCACCTCGTTGCGGATCTGGTCGGCGGCATCGCGAATGCGGGCGTCCTTCAGGATCTGCTGCATCACCTGGATCGCCAGCATCAAGAGCGACGGCGACACCAGCACGACGCGGGCGCGGTAGGCCTTCTGGATCACGTCGTCGAAGCCGTCATGGATCTCGGCATAGACCGATTCCGACGGCACGAACATCAGCGCGGTGTCCTGGGTCTCGCCCGGGATCAGGTACTTCTCCGCGATGTCGCTGACATGCTTCAGCACGTCGGCGCGCAGCCGCTGGCTGGCGAATTTGCGCTCCTCGTCGCTGCGCGCATCGTGCAGCGCGGTCATGGCCTCGAGCGGGAATTTCGCGTCGATGCAGAGCGGGCGCTGGTCGGGCAGGAACACCACGCAGTCCGGCCGCTTGCCCGACGTCAGCGTGTACTGGAACTCGAACGAGCCCTTCGGCATGCCGTCCTGGACGATCGCCTCCATCCGCGCCTGGCCGAAGGCGCCGCGCGATTGCTTGTTGGCGAGCACGTCGCGCAGCGTCGTCACCTGGGTGGTGAGTTCGTTGAGGTTCTTGTGCGCGTGGTCGATGATGCCGAGCCGCTCATGCAGCACGCGCAGTGAATCCATCGTGTTGCGGGTCGATTGCTCCATCGACTGGCCGACCCGGTGGGTCACCGAATCGAGCCGCTCGTTGACGGCCCGGGCCATCTCGGCCTGGCGGCCGGCCAGCGCCTGCGCCATAGTATCAACCTTGGCATCGACCCGCCCGGAGGATTCGCTCTGGGCCCGCAGCATGTCGGCGAGGCGCTCCTCCAGCTCTTCGGCGCGGATGGCCTGGGCCATTGCGAGTTCCGCGCCGCGCCGGCTGGCGCGTGCGATCACCACCGCAATGGCGAACAGCAGGATCAGCGCCAGCGCCCCAAGGCCGATCAATGCGTCGGAGACACGGACGGGAAGGTCGCCAATCGTGAGGAGAATCTCGTTCATGCCGGCAGTTGTAGCCGATTCGCGGCCAGGTGCGAACGAAGAGGGAACGTTTATGGCAAATGCATTCCTGATTTTCCGGGTTAATGCGGGGTGAAGAAACGTGGTTAAGGTTGTCCTAACGGGTTCCTGAGCGCATTGACCCCATGAAGTCAGCAGCTTAAATCGCCGCCATGGCATTAAGAGAAATTATCATCCTGCCGGACAAGCAGTTGCGGCTGGTGTCGAAACCGATCGAGAAGGTGACGCCGGAGATCCGCAAGCTGGCCGACGACATGCTCGAGACCATGTATGACGCGCCCGGCATTGGGCTGGCGGCGATCCAGGTCGCGCAGCCGCTGCGGCTGATCACCATGGACCTCGCCAAGCGCGACGAGAACGGCGAGACCACGGCGAAGCCGCGCGTCTTCATCAATCCGGAGATCATTGCGCGTTCGGAGGAGCTGTCGGTTTACGAAGAGGGCTGCCTGTCGATCCCCGAATATTACGAGGAGGTCGAGCGGCCGGCGCGGGTACGCGTGCGATTCACCGATCTCGACGGCACGGTGCATGAGGAGGATGCGGAAGGGCTCTACGCCACCTGCATCCAGCACGAAATCGATCATCTCAACGGCGTGCTGTTCGTGGACTATCTGTCGAAACTGAAGCGCGACCGCGTCTTCAAGAAATTCGAGAAGGCCGCCAAGCGCGCGGCGGAGTAGGCGCGCGCACTCCGCCGTCATGCCCGGGCTTGACCCGGGCATCCACGTCTTCCTTCTGGGAGACCAAAGACGTGGATGGCCGGGACAAGCCCGGCCATGACGAAGATTGGATCCTCCCGGAAGAATCTGACCGCATGCCTCTCCGCCTGATCTTCATGGGCACGCCCGATTTCGCGGTGCCGACGCTGCTGGAGCTCGTGGCCCATGGCCATGAGGTCGTGGCGGTCTACACCCGCGCGCCGAAGCCGGGCGGGCGACGCGGCCTGCAGCTGCAGCCGACGCCGGTCGAGCAGGAGGCGCGCCGCCTCGGCATTCCCGTGCTGACGCCGAAGACCCTCAAAACGCCGGAAGCACTCGAGGAGTTTCGCGCGCATGACGCAGACGCCGCCGTCGTCGTCGCCTATGGCATGATCCTGCCGCAGGCCATTCTCGACGCGCCGAAGCTCGGCTGCTTCAACCTGCATGCGTCGCTCTTGCCGCGCTGGCGCGGCGCCGCACCGATCAACCGCGCCATCATGGCGGGCGATGCCGAGAGCGGCGTGATGGTGATGAAGATGGATGTCGGCCTCGACACCGGCGACGTCGCGATGGCCGAGCGGTTGCCGATCACGGACAGCATGACGGCATCCGATCTGCACGACGCGCTGGCGCCGCTCGGTGCCGACCTGATGGTGCGCGCGATGGCGGCGCTCGGGCGCGGCGGCTTGCAACTGACGAAGCAGAGCGCGGACAGCGTCACCTATGCGGCCAAGATCGAGAAGGCCGAGGCGCGGATCGACTGGACACAGCCGGCGCATATGGTGCTGCGGCACATTCACGGGCTCTCGCCGTTTCCCGGCGCCTGGTGCGAGCTTGCCGGCGAAGGCGAGCCGGTGCGGCTGAAGATCCTGCGCTGCGAGCTGGCGAAAGGCTCGGGCGCACCGGGCGATGTGCTCGACGACAACTTCGCGATCGTCTGCGGCGACGGCGCGATCCGGATCCTCGAACTGCAGCGCGCCGGCAAGGCGCCGATGAAGGCAGCGGATTTTCTGCGCGGCACGCCGTTGAAGCCCGGCGCAAAGGTGTCCTGAGATTGTCATGCGCGGGCTTGACCCGCGCATCCATCTCGAAAAGAAGCTTGTCCCGAAGACGATGGATTGCCGGGTCAAGCCCGGCAATGACGGCCAAACCAGATTGAATGATGCCCCGCTACAAGCTCACCATCGAATATGACGGCACGCCGTTCTCCGGCTGGCAGATCCAGGACACCGCGCCGACCGTGCAGGGCGCGCTGGAGGCGGCGGTCAAGGCGATCTGCGGCGAGGACGTGCGCGTCCATGGCGCAGGGCGTACCGATGCCGGCGTGCATGCGCGCGGCCAGGTCGCGCATTGCGACATCGCCAAGCACTTCCCGCCCGGCCGCTTCCGCGACGGGCTGAATGCGCATCTGCGGCCCAATCCGATCGGCGTGCTCGCGGCTGACATCGTGCCCGACGATTTCGAGGCGCGGTTCTCCGCGACAAGGCGGCACTATCTCTATCGCATCACCAACACGCGCGCGAACCTCGCGCTTGACATCGGCCGCGTCTGGCGCGTGCCGCGCGCGCTCGATGCTGACGCGATGCACGCCGCCGCG
Organism: Bradyrhizobium sp. USDA 3315; assembly: GCF_054056795.1. Taxonomy (NCBI): domain Bacteria; kingdom Pseudomonadati; phylum Pseudomonadota; class Alphaproteobacteria; order Hyphomicrobiales; family Nitrobacteraceae; genus Bradyrhizobium; species Bradyrhizobium sp. USDA 3315. The sequence goes on from NZ_JBSRYP010000001.1 coordinate 2,573,287, forward strand.
CAACGCCTGCTCGGCAAGCATGATTTCACCACCTTCCGCGACACCGAGTGCCAGGCCAAGTCGCCGGAGAAGACGCTCGATCAGCTCGACGTCACCCGTGACGGCGCCACCGTCAACATCGTGACGTCGGCGCGCTCGTTCCTGCACAGCCAGGTGCGTTCGATGGTGGGCTCGCTGGTGTGGGTCGGCGAGGGTCGCTGGAGCGCCGACGATCTCGCCGCCGCGCTCAAAGCCCGCAACCGCGCCGCCTGCGGCCCCGTGGCGCCGCCGGACGGGCTCTATCTGATGCGGGTGGATTACTAGGCGGTGTGAATGATCTCGTAGGATGGGTAGAGCGAAGCGAAACCCATCACTTCGAATCCGCGGCGCCAATGATGGGTTTCGCTGCGCTCTACCCATCCTACGGATGTGAGCCTACCCGAAATACCACGCTGTATCTGGTGCGGGTGGATGGCTCGTAGCCCCAATCCCTACTGTGCATGGGGTTGTTTTCGCTGTTTAATCCAGCCGATCGGCTGGATTACGCAAGATACCTGTCCAGCACGCCCCGATAGATCCGCGTCAGCTTCTCCAGATCGGCCACCGGCGTGCGCTCGTCGACCTGGTGCATGGTCTGACCGACCAGGCCGAACTCGATCACCGGGCAATAGCTCGAGATGAAGCGCGCGTCCGAGGTGCCGCCGGAGGTCGATAGCTCCGGCCTGCGGCCGGTGATCTCCTCGATCGCGGCGACCGCGAGGTCGGTGAACGGGCCGGGCTGGGTGACGAACACGTTCGAGTTCGACGGTTGCCAATCGATGTGGGCGCGGATCCGGTTGCCGCAGGCTTTCGCCAGCCGTTCGTCGACCAGCTGGCGCAGGCTCTCCTGGGTGTGGTTGTCGTTGTAGCGGATGTTGAACTTCGCGCGCGCCTGGCCGGGGATCACGTTGCTGGCGGTGTTGCCGACATCGACCGTGGTGAATTCGAGGTTGCTGGCCTGGAACTGCGCGCTGCCGTGATCGAGCGGCTCGTCGCTCAGCGCCACGATCAGCCGCGAGATATCAGGCACCGGGTTGGAGGCGCGGTGCGGATAGGCGACATGGCCCTGCACGCCGTCGACCACCAGCGTGCCGGACTGCGAGCCGCGCCGGCCGATCTTGATCATGTCGCCCAGCACTTCGACATTCGAGGGCTCGCCGAGCACGCAATGATCGAATGTCTCGCCGCGCTCGGCGCACCATTTCAACAGCTTGACGGTGCCGTTGATCGAGACGTCTTCCTCATCGCCGGTGATCAGGAAGGAGATCGAGCCGTTGCCATTCTCTTGTGGCTTGCCGTCATGGTCGCCGAGATATTGCAGCACAGCGGCGACGCTGCAGGCGATGCCGCCCTTCATGTCGACGGCGCCGCGGCCATAGAGATAACCGTCCTTCACCTCGCCGGAGAACGCGCCGAGCGTCCACGCCGCTTCATCGCCGGGCGGCACCACGTCGGTGTGGCCGGCGAAGGTGATATGCGGCGCCGAGGTGCCGATGCGCGCATAGAGGTTGTCGATATCGGCGGTGCCGGGCTCGGAGAAGGTCACGCGGTGGACTTCGAAGCCTGCGGCTTTCAGCAGGTTTTCGAGAACGCCAAGCGCGCCGGCGTCGGCCGGGGTGACGGAGGGGCAGCGAACGAGATCGCGGGTAATCGAGACGGCATCACTCATGCGCCTCGCTTAACACGTCACACGGCGGGTGGACCAGCTTTGTGCGGCACGATATCGAGCTCGCTCTGCTGATCCCAGCCGCGCGCGGAGCGCGACCCGCTGTCGCGGCCTTGCCGCACATGGGTTTTCCCAAGCGGATTGGGGCCATAGCGATTGGGGTAGCTGGTGCCGCGCAAAAAGGCGAGCTCGATGAAGCCCCAGACATAGAGCACGAAGACGATCAGGCCCGCGGCCATCACCCAATAGGATTCATCGGGGAGCCGATCCGAGAACTGGCTCATGAGACCCGGGATCGCGAAAAACGGCACCATCCACCAGCCGCTCTTGTCGCGGTCGTGCAGGCGCTTGATCGAGACCGCGACATAGACCCAAACGAACAAGAACGTTCCGCAGGCCTTGACCAGCAATGCCGGCAATCCGGCCCAGCTCAGCGATTCGTAGCTGTCGGGGTCGAAGGCCCGGAAGATGTCGTCGACATTGAAGCTGAACCCGTTCTTGCCGCCGAGGCCGGCCGAGACCGCGAGTAAAGCCAGGAACATCATCCAGCAGACGATGATCAGCCCTGCGAGCCAGAATTTGGCCCGGTTGACGCGGCCCTTGAAGCCGAACAGGTAGTTGGCCCAGTCCATGAAAATGAGCTCCGGGCTGCGGCAATTCTTCGCGGCCCGGAGATATGTCGTTTTCGAGAGGTGCTTGGTTCGAAATGTGATCCGTCACCCTGAGGAGCGCGTAGCGCGTCTCGAAGGGTGAACGGCCACGGTGGGGCCGTCGACCCTTCGAGGGCCGCTGAAGACGCGGCCACCTCAGGGTGACGGTGATGGCGCGATTTCCGCGGCGCAGATCAGTCCCGCAGCAGCTCGTTGATGCTGGTCTTGGCGCGGGTGCGCTCGTCGACCCGCTTGACGATCACGGCGCAGGCGGTGGCAGGTCCCGGCTGGCCGTTCTTCAGCGGCTTGGCCGGCAGGGTGCCGGGCACCACGACGGCATATTCCGGGACCTCGCCGACGAAGATTTCGCCGGTCTCGCGGTCGACGATCTTGGTCGAGGCGCCGAGGAACACGCCCATCGACAGCACCGCGCCCTTGCGCACGATCACGCCCTCGGCGACCTCCGAGCGCGCGCCGATGAAGCAGTCGTCCTCGACGATCACGGGCTCGGCCTGCAGCGGCTCGAGCACGCCGCCGATGCCGACGCCGCCGGAGATGTGCACGCGCTTGCCGATCTGGGCGCAGGAGCCGACCGTCGACCAGGTGTCGATCATGGTGGCTTCATCGACATAGGCGCCGAGATTGACGAAGGAGGGCATCAGCACGACGTTGCGGGCGATGAAGGCCGAGCGGCGCACGATCGCGCCCGGCACGGCGCGGAAGCCGGCGTCGCGGAAACGGTTCTCGCCCCAGCCCTCGAACTTCGACGGCACCTTGTCCCACCACGATGCCTTGCCCGGGCCACCCGCGATCTGACCCATGTCGTTGAGGCGGAACGACAGCAGCACGGCCTTCTTCAGCCACTGATTGACCTTCCACTTGCCGCTCGTCTCGCGCTCGGCGACACGGGCCTCGCCCTTGTCGAGCAGCTCCAGCGCGTGGTCGACCGCCTCGCGGACCTCGCCCTTGGTCGAGGTCGAAATGCCTTCGCGGGCGTCGAACGCGGTGTTGACGGTGGTTTCGAGGGCGGACAGCGACATCGGGACAATCCTTGGCGTATCGGGGATTATGACGGGATTTTGCAGGGCTTTTTCGGAATTTGGGGCCGCGGAGTCAAGGCAAACTCCTTCCTACCAAGCCGACTCTCTCCTCCCGTCGTCCCGTCCAAGCGAAGCGCGAGCCGGGACCCATAACCACGAATGCCAGCGTTGCGGCACGCTGGGGCCACGGCGAGTAGCCACACAGAGATTGGTGGTTATGGGTCCGGCTTTCGCCGGGACGACGTGGGGAGAGGTCAGGGCTTTCCGTTCAGCCGCTGCAGGAAGCCGGTGAGATCATCAGTGACATGATCGACATGGGCGGCGTCGCGGCCTTCGAGCTCCCAGGCCTCGCGCACCACCTCCTGGCTGCCGTCGGGCACGACCAGCACGGTGGTCATGCCGAGCTCATGCGGCACCACCAGGTTGCGCGCGAGGTCCTCGAACATCGCAGCCCTCGCCGGATCGACATCGTGGAGCCTGAGGAACTTCTGGTAGGTCTGCGGCGCCGGCTTCGGCTCGAGATCGGCGGCGATGATGTCGAACACGCCGTCGAAATGGTTGCCGATGCCGAGCCGGCCCAGCACCGCATCGACATGGTCGACCGAGCCGTTCGTCAGGATCAGCTTGCGTCCCGGCAGCCTGGCGATCGCAGCCCCCATCGCCGGATTCGGCTGCAGCGGCGAGTGGTCGATCTTGTGCACATAAGCGAGATAGTCGTCGGCCTGCACGCCGTGCTCGGTCATCATACCGCGCATCGTGGTGCCGTAGCGCAGGTAATAGTCCTTCTGCAGCCGCCGTGCTTCCTCGGGAGAGATCTTCAGCCAGTTGCTGACGAACTCGCCGATCCGCGCATCGACCTGCTGCCACAGGTTGACGTGATGCGGGTACAGCGTGTTGTCGAGGTCGAACACCCAGGTCTCGACATGGCCGAAGCTGCGGGGAGTATTCATTGTGGCTCTCCACTTGTCAGCGTGAACGTCGTTCCGCCCTCCGCCGTCGTCCTGGCGAAAGCCCATAGGCGCTAAAATAGGATTTGCGCCTTGGATTCGCTTGTGATTCCAAGATGGAATGGCACACGAATCGCTTGTGAACAAAGATTGGGCGCGCGTTGTCGCCCGACTTGGCGGAGCCGAGGCTCTGAACATTAGCGCGCGCAAGACGAAGGCGTTTGTCCGTCCGCGGGAGATCAGCAATGCGGTCGACTTGCTGCGCCTGATCTTGGCTTATTGCCTTGGTGAGAAAGGGCTGCGGTTGACGGCGGCATGGGCCACGTCGGTTGGGCTTGTCGATATCTCCAACGTGGCTCTGTTGTATCGCTTACGTCAGTGCGGAGATTGGCTGGCAATCTTGGTCGAGCAGGCGCTTGCCGCCGCGGCGCCGAAGGCGAGCCGCGGTCGTCTGATCCGTATTGTTGACGCCACGACGGTCCCCAAGGCTGGGACGAGCGGCAGGAACAAGAACGCAGTGTGGCGTATCCATAGCGCGTTCGATCTTCCGCAGGAGCGCTTTGGTCACTTCGAACTGACCGATCAGCGAGCGGGCGAGACGCTGGATCGGATACCGGCGGTTGCCGGTGAGATCCGTCTTGCCGATCGCGCCTATCTGCAACCGGAGCGCATGGCGCATCTCGTCGATGCCGATGCGGACTTCGTGATCCGGGCCGGCTGGAAGAGCGCGCGCTGGCTCGATGCCGAAGGTAATCTTGTTGACCTCACTGCCGAACTGCGCAACGCCTCGGCGCGTGGCCTGATCGATCGGCCGATTTGGATAAAGCGCAAGTCAGGTGCGCCGCCGCTCGCAGTGCGTCTGGTTGCCGCGAAGAAGCCGGCGCAAGCTGCTGCGGCTGCGCGACGCAAGGCGCGCCGGACTGCACAAAAGGGAGGTCATCAGCTCTCCAGGCAAACACTTGACGCCGCAGATTGGGTGATCCTGGTGACCTCACTCAGGCCAGAGGACTTCACGACTGCAGATATCCTCGCCCTCTATCGGCTGCGATGGCGCATTGAGCTCGGCTTCAAGCGGCTGAAAAGCCTGATTGGCCTGAAGGGACCTCCCGGAACCGACGAGCGGTCCGCCAGACCCCATATCCTCGCTCATCTGCTGATCATTCTATTGCTCGAGCCGCTCGTCGACGAACTCGAAGACTCTCCCCGCTTGGCCGACGCCGCCTGACCCACCCAGTGACGTGGCGTCTGCTGCGCCAGCTCGTAGCTTCGCTACGGCAAGCGATCATTCCACAGCCCGCAATCGCTCTACTCTGCAGAGCCAGTCACGCTCTCCGGCGACATCTACGCGAGCCACCCAGACATAAGCGCCACTATCAGACTATGATCAAACTATCTTAGCGCCTATGGGCGAAAGCCAGGACCCATACCGCGGAATCTATCAATGTGGCACGGTGCTCGTCGTTCTTCGCCAAACGCAGTCTTGTGGTAATGGGTCCTGGCCTTCGCCAGGACGACATCGATGTTTGCGGCCTCATTATCTTCATCACGGCATCGCAAAGCGCAGCGTCTTGCCGCCGCTGGTCATGTCGACGGTGGTGAAGCCGAGCGCGGCGAGGCCGCGGGTGCTGCAGTCGCCCTGTTCGTTGATCTCGAACTTGCTTTCGCGGGTGCAGAGCTGGACCCCGCCGCCCCAGTTCAGCGGCTTGTCCTTGATGCGGATGGCCCGGTTGTCGTTGTCGACCGCTTCGGCAAACGAATAGATCTGCTTCGGCGCGCCTGATACGTCGGGATGCAGGCACTTGCCGGGGTCGATGCGATACCAGCCGCGGCTGGTCACCACCTTGCCGTCGTCGGTTGCAACCGCGGCCATCACCTTGTGCGGCGTGTCGTTGCACCAGGTCAGCCCCGATGGCGACGGCTTCTGCACGGCATCGATCATGGTGGCGAAGAAATTCGGCGACTGCACGATGTCGCTGGCGAGCCCGCGACTCTTGAGGAACGCCGACAGCGCACTCTGGGTCTTCGGCCCGTCGACGCCATCGATTGGCGCGGCATCGTAGCCCGCGATCACCAGCAGGCGCTGGATGCCGGCGAGGCGCGCCTGCTCGTCGTCATATTCGCTGTCTTCGGCGAGATAGGCGACCAGATGGCCGTCGTCGGTCTTCGTCGGCGTGATCTGGGTGAATTGCGCGGGCATCTGGCCGGAGCGGCATTGTCGCGCGGCGGCGATCACGAAATTGTCCTGCGCCACGCAGAGCGTGTCGGTGCCGTTCTGCGGGATCGGCGAAGCGCCATAGACGCCAAGCGCCCGCGCATTGAGCAGCACGCGGTCGGCGGTGAGCGCGCCCTGCACCACGACCCGGCAGGTCGCGGGATCGATGCGGAACCAGCCGCGTGTCGCGGTCGCGGCCTTGTCGTCGATGCCGATCGCGGCCTCGATCACATAGCTCATGCGGTTGCAGAGCTTGAGGTCGGCATGCGCCGGCGCCGACGAGAACAGGAACGACACCAGCGCGGCCGGCAGCGCCATCGCGAGCCGCGCCGGCAGCGACCGGCGATGAATCCTCGCCGTGTGTCCCGCGTCTGCCATTACTTGTGGATCAGCGTGCCGGTGCCCTGGTTGGTGAAGAGCTCGAGCAGCACCGCGTGCTGCGTCTTGCCGTCGATGATCACGACGCCCTGCACGCCCTGTTCGAGCGCGTAAATGCAGGTCTCGACCTTCGGGATCATGCCGCCGGAAATCGTGCCGTCGGCGATCAGCTTGCGGGCTTCCTTGATCGACAGGTCCGGAATCAGCTTCTTGGACTTGTCGAGCACGCCCGGCACGTCCGTCAGCAGCAACAGGCGCTTGGCCTTGAGCGCGCCCGCGATCGCGCCGGCGAAGGTGTCGGCGTTGATGTTCAGGGTCTGGCCGTCCTGCGAGGTCGCCAGCGGCGCCAGCACCGGGATCAGCTCATAGCCGATCAGCTGATTGAGCAGCGTGAGGTCGACCTTTTCGGGGTCGCCGACGAAGCCGAGATCGATGGCCTTCTCGATGTTGGAATCCGGATCGACCATGGTGCGCGTCGTCTTCGACGCCTTCACCATGTTGCCGTCCTTGCCGGAGAGGCCCACGGCCTTGCCGCCCGCCTCGTTGATGTAGCCGACGATCTGCTTGTTGACCGAGCCCGCCAGTACCATCTCGACGATCTCGATGGTCGCGGCGTCGGTGATGCGCAGGCCCGCGGCGAATTCCGACTGGATGCCGAGGCGCTTCAGCATGGTCGCGATCTGCGGCCCACCGCCATGCACGACCACCGGATTGATCGCGGTCTGCTCGAGCAGCACGATGTCGCGCGCGAACGCCTTCGCGGTGTCCTCGGCGCCCATGGCATGGCCGCCATATTTAATGACGATGGTTTCCTCGTCATATTCCTGCATGTGCGGCAGCGCCTCGGACAGGATGCGGGCCTGATCGAGCGGGCTGATGTGCTGGTCGGTCATGGGGCTGGTCTCGTCGTCAGCGGAGGGGTGGCGCGGTTCTATCTGATTGGCGGGCAGGGCGCAAAGCGGTCTTGACCCTCTCCCCTTGTGGGAGAGGGTGGCTTCGATGCGACGGCATTGAAGCCGGGTGAGGCGTTTGTCTCCGCGGATAGAGACCCCTCATCCGGCGCGGATTGCATCCGCGCCACCTTCTCCCACAAGGGGAGAAGGAAGTATGGCGGTCATCACCGCTTCGGCCACATCGCCGCGACCGCCAGTACCAGCCAGCTCAGGATCAAGAGCGTTCCGCCGGTCGGCGCAGCCATCGGAAACAATCCATGGCCGGCATATTGGCGCAGCACGAGGTCGCCCGCGAACAATGACGCCGCGATGACGAAGCCGGCCGCCGCCGCGACTGCGAGCTTCGCATGGATGATCGTGCGATCCGCGACCGCGATGGTCGCGACTACGGCGGGTGCATGGAACAGCAGCATCGAGGATGCCGCCGCCAGCCGCGTGGCGTCAGGCAGATGGGCTGCGGCCGCCGCCAGCATCACGCCGCAAGCGCCCATGATGGCGGCAAGGCCGATCAGGAAGCGGGATGCCCCGCTCATCGGCGCCGTTCCTCGATCAGGCGCACCATGGCGGCACGCAGCTCCGGCATGCCGTCGCCGGTGCGCGACGAGGTCACCAGCACTTCGGGGAAGGCGGCGGGATGTTTTGCGAGCGTTGCTGACGTGTCGGCGATGACGGTCTTGAGTTCGCCGGCCTTCACCTGATCGGCCTTGGTCAGCACGACCTGATAGCTCACCGCGGACTTGTCCAGCGTCTTCAGCACGTCGAGATCGACGTCCTTGATGCCGTGGCGCGCGTCGATCAGCACGTAGACCCGTGCCAGCGTCGCGCGCCCGAGCAGGAATTTGTGGATCAGCGCCGTCCACGACGCCACCTTGGTCTTCGGCGCCGAGGCGTAGCCGTAGCCGGGCATGTCGACCAGGCGGAAGGCGGCCTTCTCAGGCCCCTCGAAGAAGATCAGTTCCTGGGTGCGGCCGGGCGTGTGCGATGTTCGCGCCAGAGCGCTGCGGCCGGTCAGCGCGTTGATCAGGCTCGACTTGCCGACATTGGAGCGGCCGGCGAAGGCGACCTCGAGGCCGGCCATCGGCGGCAGCGTCTCGATCGAGGGCGAGGCCCAGATGAAGCGCCAGTCGCCGGCGAACAGCTTTCGGCCTTGCTCGATCAGCGCCGCATCGGGTTCGGTGCTCATGCGCGGCGCCCCACTCTCGTTCCGTCATTGCGAGGAGCGAAGCGACGAAGCAATCCATTTCTCCTCGTGTTGAGGCGTGGATTGCTTCGCTTCGCTCGCAATGACGGTGCTACCTAGGTCGTCTTCTTGGCGAACGTCGCCTTCAGATTGTCGAACAGCTCCACCTTCACGCCATTCTTGCGCATAATGAAGCTCTGCTGCAGCACCGACAGCAGGTTGTTCCAGGCCCAGTAGATCACGAGACCCGCCGGGAAGCCGGCCAGCATGAAGGTGAAGATCAGCGGCATCCAGTCGAAGATCATCTTCTGGGTCGGATCCGGCGGCGCCGGATTGAGCTTCATCTGGACCCACATCGTGATGCCCATGATGATCGGCCAGATACCCATCACCAGATAGGCGCCGAAATGCGGTCCGAGCAGCGCGATCGGATCGAACGGAATGAGGCCGAACAGCGTGAACAGATTGGTCGGATCAGGCGCCGAGAGGTCCTTGATCCAGCCGAAGAACGGCGCGTGCCGCATTTCGATGGTGATGAACAGCACCTTGTAGAGCGAGAAGAACACCGGGATCTGCAAGGCGACGGGAAGACAGCCCGCGATCGGGTTGATCTTCTCCTTCTTGTAGATCTCCATCATCTCCTGCTGCTGCTTCACGCGGTCATCAGGATAACGTTCCTTCAGCGCCTGCAGCTGCGGCTGCACCGACTTCATCTTCGCCATCGAGGCGTAGGACTTGTTGGCGAGCGGGAAGAACAACAGCTTCACGATCACGGTCACCAAGAGGATCGCGATGCCGAAATTGCCGACCAGGCGATAGAACCAGTCGAGCGCCAGGAACATCGGCTTGGTGATGAAGTAGAAATGGCCCCAGTCGATCAGGAGATCGAAATGATTGAGGCCGAGCTGCTTGTTGTAGCCGCCGAAGCCGACCAGCGGGAAGTTGAGGCCGACCGTGGCGGCCTCCTTCGCGCCGGCGAACAGCCGCCCGTTGGCAACGCCGGTGCCGCCGATCGGAATGGTCTGCGCGCCGAGCATGTAGTCGGTCTGGTAGCGCTTGTCGCCGGTGGTGAAGCGGGCGCTTTCGAGCGTTGCGGTGGTCTCCGGCAGCAGTGCCGTGGCCCAGTATTTGTCGGTGATGCCGAGCCAGCCGTCGGTGACCTTCGTGAACACGATGCCGCGCGAATTTCCGCCGGTCGAGGTCTTGGCCTCGTCGATGTTCTTGTAGCTGAATTCCTGCAGGCCGTGTTCGCCGAGATAGCCGATCGGGCCTTCATGCAGAATCGCGTAGCCGGAGACCGGCGGCTTGCCGCCGCGCGAGATCAGACCGAACGGATACAGCGTCACCGGCGCGCTGCCTTGATTGATGACCTCGTCCTTGATGCTGAAGAGGTAGCGATCGTCGATCGAGATGGTGCGGCGGAAGGTCAGGCCCTGGCCGTTCTCGTATTTCAGAATCACCGGGGTGCTCGGCGACAGGGTGTTCGATCCCTCCTGCTGCCAGACGGTTTCGGCGTTCGGCGTCTTCACCGATGAGCCGTTGGCGGTCAGCCACAGGAACTCGGCGTAATAAGGCTCGGCCGTGCCCGACGGGGAAAGCAGCACGACAGCCGGCGATTTGGGATCGACCGTCTCGCGGAACTGAACCAGCGCCAGGTCGTCGATCCGGGCGCCCTTCAGCGCGATGCTGCCGGTGACGCGCGGGGTCTCGATCTTGATGCGCGGGCCGGAGGCAAGCACCGTCTCGCGGCTCGCGACCGGAGCGTCAGCAGTAGGCGCGCCGGGAGCCGGAGAGGGAGTCGCCGAGGTACCCGGAGCGGTGCCGGGAGCAGCACCCGGAGTCGCCTGCGGCGCCGGCTTCTGCAACTCCGCCTGGCGCTGCGCCTCGCGCTGCTTCTCCATCTGCGGCACATTGTAGAAATATTGCCAGGCGATCAGGACGAGGCCGGACAGAATGACGGCAAGGATCGTGTTGCGGTTGTCGGACATCTCTTAGGGTCTCGTCATTCCATTCGGATTGGGCGCGCTCTTGTTACCCGCCTTGTTGGTACCCGTCTTGTTATTACCCGTGTTGGGCGCAGGCCGGTCGAGGCGGCGCAGCGCCGACCGCAGGTCGTCAAGCATGGTCGCAAAGTCGCGGGTCAGCGCGTCACGACGGCCCACTAGCACATAATCATGGTGCGGCCGCATGAATACGGCGTCGACCTGTCTCATCACTTCGCGAAGCCGGCGGCGGATGCGGTTGCGCTCGGTCGCGGTGCCGTTCTTCTTGGTGACGGTATAGCCGACGCGGATCGGGCCCTGATCGTCGCGGCGGCGGCCCTGCAGCACAAAAGCTGTGGTATTCGCCCGTGCGCCATTGGCAACGGCGAGGAAATCCGCCCGCTGCCTCAGCCGATCCATAATGGGTATCTCCGGAGAGGAGACGTCCGGGCTCAGGCGCTCAGGCGCTTGCGGCCACGCGCGCGGCGCGCAGCGAGGACCTTGCGGCCGCCGGCCGTGGCGAGACGGGCGCGGAAGCCGTGACGGCGCTTGCGCACCAGTTTGCTGGGTTGATAAGTCCGCTTCACGGGTAATTCTCCGCTGACCGGGCAATTTGCCGTTGTATTGAGATGGAGTCCGGTGATGCTGGCGGGCCCAAACGAGCCGTTGACGGCCCCAAAGAGCCGCCCCCGGGTCAAGAACCGGGCCATCGCGGACAGTTGGCGCGGCTTATAAGGGAGCGCCCTGTTTTCGTCAATGTCACAGGCCGTCGCAAAAAGGCTTCTTCGAAACGTCGCAATTGGGGCGAATATATCTGATTTCGCGGGGTATTTGACGGTATGGAGACGCTTTGGGGCGTTCGGGGAACCGCCCACATTAGCGATCCGTAATTTGACCGGCTTGGGGGCCGGGCCCCATCTTCCGACCCCTAAGCCAAACAAGGCCTTATCTTGTGGCTCTAACTGACGATCAGGCGACCGCGCAGAAGCAGCGGCCCAAGCCGTCCCCCCGGCTCGGGCTGTCGGGCAAGCTTCTGCTGCTGACGATTCCCCTGGTGATGATCGCCGGGCTCCTGATCTACGTCCCGGCGATCGCCAACTTCCGGATGAACCGGCTCAATGACCGCCTGGCCGCCGCCAATACCGCGGCGCTGGTGCTCGATGCCGCCCCGTCCGGCCTGGTGCCGGATTCGCTGGCGCGGCAGATCCTGACCAGCATCGGCGCCCGTGCCGTCGCCATCAAATTGGGACAGCAGCGCCGGCTGCTCGCCAGCGCCGACCTGCCGGCCGCGATCGACCATGACGTCGACATGCGGACCATGACGGTGTGGTCGGCGATCGTCGATGCCTTCGAGATCATGCTGGAGCATGGCGACCAGACCATCCGCGTGGTCGGACCCGCGCCGGGCCAGGCCCAATTCATCGAGGTCGTGATCGACGAGAAGCCGCTGCGGCAGGCGATGTACCGCTTCTCGCGCAACGTTTTGGTCGTCGCGCTGTTGATTGCCGGCCTGACCGCCGGCCTGGTCTATCTGGCGCTGCATTATCTGTTCGTGCGCCCGATGCGGCGGCTGACCGCGAGCCTGGTCGGCTTCCACGAGAATCCGGAGAGTTCGGCGCGAATCATCGTGCCGAGCCAGCGCGGCGACGAGATCGGCGTTGCCGAGCGCGAGCTGTCGGACATGCAGCGCGACCTCGTCTCGATGCTGCATCAGAAGAGCCGGCTTGCCGCGCTTGGGCTCGCCGTCTCCAAGATCAACCACGATTTGCGCAATCTGCTGGCGTCCTCGCAATTGCTGTCGGACCAGCTCGCCAGCGTGCCCGACCCGCGGGTGCAACGCTTTGCGCCGAAATTGTTGCGCTCGCTGGAGCGCGCCATCGCCTTCTGCCAGTCGACACTGTCTTATGGCCGCGCGCAGGAGGCGGCGCCTGATCGCCGCGTCATCATGGTGGAGCCCGCGGTCGCCGAGGTGCGGGAGTCGGCCGGGCTTGCCACCGATGTCTCGATCACCTGGATCAGCGCGATCGAGCGCGGCCTGACCATCGACGCCGACCCGGACCAGCTGTTCCGCGTGCTGCTCAATCTGGTGCGCAACGCGGCGCAGGCGCTGGAAACCCGGCCCGCAGGCGACGGCGGCGCGCAGCAGATCCGCATCACCGGCCGCCGCGAGGGGACGGTTGCGATCATCGAGGTCTCCGACACCGGTCCGGGCGTCCCGACCAAGGCGCGCGAGCATTTGTTCGAGGCATTCCAGACCTCCGGTCGCCCCGGCGGCAGCGGGCTTGGCCTTGCCATTGCCGCCGAACTGATCCGGGCCCACGGCGGCCACATCCACCTGGTCGAGGGCACGATCGGCGCCACCTTCCGGATTTCGATCCCGGATCGTCCGGTGGAACTGCTGTCGGTCCGCAGCGAGCGGGCGAGGGCCTGAGGCCGTTCCGGTATTCCGGGGCGGCCAAAACTGCGGCCGAAATTGGCGTTTCCAGACCTTGCCAACCGGACCCGGAGCCTGTAGCTAGAGCGCTCTTTCGCGACGTTCCGGGCCTCCCGGGACCATGCGGGCTCAAGCCCACCCGCGAAAATGCGCCCGTAGCTCAGCTGGATAGAGCATCAGACTACGAATCTGAGGGTCGGACGTTCGAATCGTTCCGGGCGCGCCATTTTACGACAGGGCGCGGTACCACGCCCTTCCCGCGGTGGCGCCCGCGTCACGAATGATTCCGGCGTCGTGCGGCTCGCCAGGCCGTGAGCCGCGGAATCCAGCGCGGGACATTGGCCCGGAAATCCTCGTACTCCGTTCCGAACATACGAACGAGCGCCGGCTCCTCGTACCCCACGACAAACGCGTGGAAGGCGAGCCACACCAACACACCGTACCCAAGAAGGCGCTGGTCGCCGAACAAGACCGCTTGGCCCAGAATGACGGCGACAAGGGCAACGTAAATAGGATTGCGCACATGGCGATAGAGACCCGTCACCACGAGGTTCTGCGTCGGTGCGACCGGCGCCGGCGTGCCCAATCCTTGCAGCGCAAAGCGTGCAAACGAGTCGACAAGCCCGGGTAGACCGGCGACGATCAACAGGATCCCGACGGCGCGCGTCGCGTCGAGATCGAAGAAGGGCGGCCGAAACTCCCAACGCGTAATCCACCAGGGAACGAGCCCCGCCACCGAGCTGGGCGCAACCGCAACGAAGAGGGCAGAGCCCAATGCCGCGATCGTTTTCGGCATGGCACCTCCTTCCCGTCGCAAGGCGGTCGGCAAAATTGAACCGTTGCATCATAGCGCCACGGCGAAACACGTAGTGCCCATTTTCATCGCCCACGGCGCGCCATTCGCGCAAGTTCCCATTGGTTCGGGCAGCTGATGCGTGCTCGTCTTCAGTAGAACATCCCCAGACACTTCTGGATCGATTGCGTTCCACTGCACTCACACAGCCGTGGTCGCAGTTGGAGGGCGCTGTGGGTGTCATTGGCTTCCCTCCTCAATCCTCAAGAGCCCGGTAAACCGACGCGCGGCCAATCTTGAGCGCCTTCGCGATAGCGGACGCTCCCATGCCTTCAGCTTTGAGCGCCTTCACTTTGGCGGTGTCGATGGACGCTTTGTGGTCTTGGTAGACCCCGCGTGCCTTGGCCTCCGCGATACTCTCAAGCTGCCGCTCTTTGCGGAGGTTGGTCTCGAACTCGGTGAACACACCGAGCATGTCCAGGAAGCGCTTGCCCGCTGCTGTGCTGGTGTCGATGGGTTGCTCTGTATAGCCCCTCAGGGATGCACCACGCGCCTTCACGGTGCGCACAATGTCCTGCGGGCGGGCGCGGGGTTCGCTTCAGCCCGCTGTCGCCGCACCGGATCGGGGACCGGCCCGGAAAAATGCGCCCGCGCGGGTCAAAATCGGGCTGAAGGCGAGGGCCGCCCCGTAAAAACCCTGCTTGCCCCCGCCGGAGCGTTGAGAAAAAATAAGCTTTTTTAGCTTATAGGCACACAAATGTTTTTATTCTTATTGTCTGTCCTTTTGAACCGGCGAGTCATCCCTCATGCAGAGTGACATCGCAAACGCCGTATTTTATGCGGCCGTGTTTCTGGGCATCGTCTACACCAGTCGCATCCTGGAAAAAAGATGGCCGATTGCGGACGTTCCCTACGCCGAGTTTCGTGACGATTGGCTCGCGGTGATCGTGAGCCTCGGGTTGTCGTCCATGCTCGCTCCGATCGCGGCGATCACCGCGGGCAAAATTGCGAGCTATACCGGTCTCGGTTGGATCAAGCTGCCGACCGACGGTTACTGGTGGTACGTCTCACTCGCAATCATCGTGGTTGCATTCGATCTCTACAAGTACACATACCATCGCCTCCAACATGCGATCCCCTTTCTATGGGCGATGCACTCCTTCCATCACAGCGCGAACGGCGTCACGTTCATTACCGGCGGCCGGCATTTCTGGCTGGAGAGGGTGTTGTCCGACGCCTTTCTTCCGATCATGGCGATCCTGTTCCGCATCCCGCCGGACATGGTGATCGCGGTGGGATTTATCTTCTTCATGCCCGATGCGTGTGCCCATCTCAACGTCCGCATTCCGCTCGGTCGGTATGTGACATGGATCAACAATCCGCAATGGCACCGGATCCATCATTCGGTCCTTCCCGAGCACAGGGACAAGAACTTCGCAGCCTGCTTTCCGTTTCTCGACATCCTGTTCGGCACGGCCTGGATACCGAAGCCGGACGAATATCCTGCAACGGGCCTCGTGCCGGCTGAGCGCGTGGACATCATCAACAGTGTGATCTGGCCAATCCGGCATCTTCGGCATTACTGGCATCGGGAGTCTCGGAATGAATTGGGTTAAGGGTCTTTTGGTGCTCCTCGCCCTGCTGCTGGGTTACGCCGACCTTGAGTCGACGAATGTGATCCTGAGTCTCGGATTGGGTGAGTTGAACCCGTTCATGCATCTGGCGCAAACGTGGTTCGGCGTCTGGTGGCTGGTGCCCAAGCTTGGCTTGACGTTCGTGGTCACGTGGCTGCTTTGGCGGAGCAACAACGTTTACAACATCGCTCTCGTCGTCGCGTTCTGCTCCACGCCTGTTCTGAACAATCTCGTCATCATCGCGGGCACGAACTGAAGCAATCCCTTCGCCGGTTGCCGTAACCGGCGACGTCAGGAAGATCAGTGATGTCGGACAGGTTTGTCGTCGCCTGCATGGTCTGCTGTGTCCTGATCCTGGGGGCTCCGGGGGCGACCGCGCACGCGCAGACTCCGTCGAACTGCAAGGAGCCGAAGACCGGCACCAGCCGCGTCCCGATGCTGTCGCCGCCGCTGGCCAATGTGGTGACGGGCACGGGTCGGCTGCAATTCTACTCGGCGCCGAATCTGCACTGTCCGATCCGCGGCGTGTTCGTCATTCCAAATGACGCACTGATCGCGTATGCGCAAACCAGGGATGGCTGGTCGTCGGTGATGTACCTCAATCAGGGGACGGGCAACGACGTCTCGGGTTGGGTGAGGTCGGCGAGGCTGAAGGTGACCGGAACCGTCGGACCGAAGTAGCGTGCAACCAGGATCGCAGCAGTCGCGGTTTCCCGTACCGCACCTGACGCTTCAACCAAAATCGCATCGCGCTTCAGGGCGTCAATGGATCGCCGCGTACATGATCTTCTCCTCGGTGGCTTCGAGCGCGGAGAATTCCTCCACCACCTTGCCCTGGCGCGAGACCAGGATGCGGTCGGACAGCGCCATGATCTCGGGCAGATAGGACGAGATCACCACCACCGCCTTGCCCTCGTCGGCGAGCTGGTTGATCAGCTCGTGGATTTCGACGATGGCGCCGACGTCGACGCCGCGGGTCGGTTCGTCGAAGATGATCAGCTCGGGCTCCTGCACCAGCGATTTGGCGATCACCACCTTCTGCTGGTTGCCGCCTGACAGCTCGACCACCTTGGCCTCGTCGCCGATGGCGCGAACCTTGAGGCGCTGGGTCCAGGTCTTGCCGACCGAATTGGTCTCGCGCCGCGACAACATCATGCGGCCCCCGGGAAACTTCGAAAGCAGGCCGAGATAGATGTTGCGGGCGATCGAGGCGGTTTCGAAGAAGCCCTCGACCTTGCGATCCTCGGTCACATAGGCGATGCCGGCTTTGACCGCCGGCGCCGGAACGCGGTAGCGCACCGGCTTGTCGTGCAGCATGATTTCGCCGCCGTGGAAGAAGTCGCGCTTCAACACGCCGGAGACGATCTTGAAGGTCTCGGTGCGGCCCGCGCCGACCAGGCCGAACACGCCGGTGATCTGCCCGGCAAACACCGACAGCGAATTGTTCTTCACCATCGGCGCCATCTTGAGGTTCTGCACCGTGAGCACGCGCGCACCGGCCGGCCGGACGCTGGTCTTCCGCGCGCCATACAGCGTGTTGGAGAGATCGCGGCCGACCATCGCCTGCACGATCGCCGCGCGGTCGAATTTCGCCGTGTCGTCGGTGATGACATGCTTGCCGTCGCGCAGCACGGTGATGCGGTCGGCGAGCAGTAGCGCCTCTTCCAGCGCGTGCGAGATGAAGATGATCGAGACGCCGCGCTTCTTGAGGTCACGGACCAGGTCGAAGAAGTATTTCTTCTCTTCCGGCGTCAGCGACGCGGTCGGCTCGTCGAAGATGATGACCTTGGCCTTGTGCAGAACCGCACGCGCGATCTCCACCATCTGCTTCTTGGCGGCGCCGAGCCCGCTCACGGTGGCGGTCGGCGTCACGTCGAAATTCAGCGATTGCAGGAACTGCTGGGCGGCGATGTAGATGCCGCGCAGCCGGTTGTAGAATTTCTCCTGCCCGAGGAACAGGTTTTGCGCGACGGTCATGGTCGGCACCAGGCTGTTCTCCTGGAACACCATGGCGATGCCGAGATTGCGCGCCTCCAGAGGCGTCCGCGGCGCGACCTCCGCGCCATCGACACTCATGCCGCCCGAGGTCAATGTCACGACGCCGGCCATCACCTTGGTCAGCGTCGACTTGCCGGCGCCGTTCTCGCCGACCAGCGCGTGAATCTCGCCGCGGCGCAGATCGAAATCGACGCCCTCGATGGCGGGCACGCCGGCGTAGAGCTTGGTGGCCTTGCGCAGGGACAACACGGTGTCGCTCATGAGCCTGTCTCCTCGGCGAGCCCGGCGAGGGGCAGTTTCAGCACGCGGCTCGGTCCCTTGGCGATCAGCACAAGATCGCCGCCCAGCTCGAGCGCGGCGACGACGCCGTGATTGACGCCGTCGACCCGGCTGTGCAGCGAATACAGCGGCTTGCCGTCCTCGCTCAGCCGGATGACGAGGCCATAGGAGCGCGGCGGCGCCCACGGCTTGATGACGCCCATCGTCTTGATGTGGGCGCCCTGCATCGGTTCCTTGAACGAGAACCCCGAGCGCAGCCGCGGCGTCACCCAATAGGCCGGGTCGATCTCGGCCATCATGCGGCGCCGGTAGGCCGGCTCGCGCAGCACGAACTCGATCAGCTGGGTGCGTGCGGTGAATGCGGTGAGCCAATAGCCGCCGCCCGCGGCCTTCGACAGCCGCGACGGATAGACGGGTAAATGGCCGAGCACGACCTGCAGCGGCCGTCCGTTCGAGACGAGGACGAGGCGATGCCGCCAGCTCTCGCTGACCAGCACGCCGTCGCCGTGTGCGCAGGCGCCGAAGGCGTAGCCGAGCTTCGAGGCCAGCGGCTGCGCCGATTTGGTCTTGGGGTCGAGCCGGAACACGCGGCCGCTCCGGTTGAGCTCCATCAGGTCGCGCGCCCAATCATCGATGCCGCAGGTCGCCGAGCCGTCGGTTGCGATCAGGGTGCCGTCGCCGGCCTGCGTCAGCGCGTTGATCGCGTTGAAGGCGGCGTCGTTGAACGTCACGCTCGGCTCGCCCGACGAGGGATCGGCGTAGAGCCGCACCTCGCGGCCGCCGAGCGCGACCGCGATGCCGCCGCCGGTGAGCGCGCAGAGCGCCGAAATCGGCTGCTCGAAGCTGCGCAGCTCGGCCGCGCCGCCGCCGTCGAGGCGCAGCAGGCGCCGGCCGTCGGCGACATAGAGGTTGCGGCCGTCGGTTGCGAGATCCTCTAGCGCCTCGCATTCCAGCAAGGTCGTCGCCGTCTCCAGCTTTTGATTCGGCTTGAGCGCGCCGTCGAACGACGGCACGGTGATGGTGGCCTCGCCACGGCCGAGAAAGCGGTTGGCGAATTCCCTGACGGCCGCGATCACGACAGCTTCCCCCAGCGCTTGTCATACTGCACGAAGTTCGGGTCCGCGTTCTCCAGCTTGTAGCGGCCGATCCGGTTGTTCATGATGCCGCCGAGATAGAGATAGCCGCGATGCTCGCGCATCGAGGTGATCATCGGATGGTTCTCGCCGTGCAGGTCCCAGAACGATTCGAGGATCTTGCCCTGCTCGTTGAACTTGACCACGCAACCGGTGTTGATGTTCGGGAACAGCCATTCGTCGACCGGGACGCGCTTGGCCATGCGGCGGCGGAAGCCCGGCATCTTCCAGGCGAGGTCGAGCGAGGGGCTGCGCATGCCGACCAGCGCCAGCCAGTAATTGCCGTCGGAGGCGAGATTGATGTTGTCGGGATAGCCCGGCAGATTGTCCATCACCACCTCGACCTGACCCTTCTTCGGCCCCGCGAACCACAGCCGCTTGATCGAGCAGCCGAAGGTCTCGGCGAACAGGATCGACTGGCCGTCGCTGGCGACGCAGATGCCGTTGGGGAATTTGAGGCCGCGCAGCGCCGTATGCGTGGCGCCGGTCTTGGTGTCGTAGCAGATGATGCGGCCGTTGCCGCGCGCCTCGAGGCCGTCGATCGGCCATTCGTCCATCTCGTAGCGCACGGTGGCTTCCGAGAAGAAGATCAGGCCGTCGTCGGTGATGTCGAGGTCGTCGGCCAGCCGCAGGCGGCTGTCGTCGTTCACCGAATGCATGCTGCGGTTGGTCTCGTCGGTCGCCTTCTCCACGGTGCCGTCGGGCGTGATGCGGTAAAGGCCCATGCCGCCGATGCAGACATAGAGATTGTCCTGCCGGTCGAACGCCATGCCGAGCGGCTGACCGCCGATATGGGCGAACACCTCCATCCGCTGATAATCGGGCGCATGGAAGCGGATGATGTCGCCGTGGCGCGAGCCGGCGTAGAGATTGTTGTTGCGATCGAGGATCACGTCCTCCGGCGCCTCGATGCGGCCGAGGCCGATCAGTTCGACGTCGCGCAGCTTGTCGTTTTGCTCGAACGGGCCGCCCTGGCCGATCTCGGTGGCCGGCGGCGGCGGCAGCGCATGATAGGTCGGCGCGACATAGACCTTGCTGATGATGCGGGTGCGGTTCTTCTGCCAGCGGATGTCGACCATCGCCGCAACCAGCAGGATGCCCGCCAGCGCCATGCGGTTGATGCCGCCACGCGCATTGAGCGTGGTCAGGCCGTTGGTGATCAAGAGCACGATCAGCACGCCGACCAGCGATTTTGCGACCGAGCCCTTGCCGCCGCCGAGCGTGATGCCGCCCAGCACGGTCGCGGTCAGCACGATCACCTCGAGGCCGACGCCGATATCGCCGCCGACGGTGCCGAGCCGGGCCGCGAAGAACAGCGCGGCGATGCTGGTCAGCACGCCGCTTGCGACATAGCAGAGCGCGATGGTGCGGCGGACCGGAATGCCGGAGTTGTAGGCGGAACGGCGCGAGCCGCCGATCGCGGTGATGTGCCAGCCCGGGCGCAGCCGCGTCATGAAGATATGGCCGAAGATGGCGATCGCGATGTAGACGATTGCGACGCTCGGAATGCCGAACACGTCGCCGCCGCCGATGAAATTCCAGGACGGAATGTCGGGGAAGGCCGCGGCGATCGAATTGGAATAGCGCTGGATCAAGAGATCGAACGCCGAGCGGTAGATGATCAGGGTGATCAGCGTGGTGATGAAGGCGCGTAGCCGCAAGTAGCCGATCAGGACGCCGTTGACGGCGCCGAGCAGTGCACCGCAGGCGAGGGTGGCGACCACTACCGCGGGAACCGGCCAGTTCAGCACGTCGAGCAGATAGAGCGCGCAGAAATCCGTCAGCGCGAAGATCGAGCCGACCGACAGATCGATGCCGCCGACAATGACGACCAGCGCCATGCCGAGGCCGATGAAGCCGATCTCGCCGGCCTGCCGCGCGGTGTCGGCAAGGCTCGACGGCGACAGGAAGTGATCGATGGAACGGCTGAGCGCGAAGCCGACGATCAAAAGCAGGATCACCGGTATTGCGGTCTCGGTCCAACGCTTGGACAGGATCTCGCCGAGGAGATGATCCGGCCAGTAGCGGTAACGCAGGCTCGTCAGGGTGTCGCGCATCGGCATTCCAGCAAGGCGTTCGATTTGGGAAGATCGACGTCCCGGGCGGGGCCGCCCGGGACGTCGAGCGGGAATGGTTCGACTATTTTTTCAGGTCACTGAGATTCCAGCACGCGGTCTGGCTGTCCGCGTTCTCCTTGGTGATCGGAATCAGCGTCGTGTATTCCGAACCCTTGATCGAGCCGGCCTTGGCGCCCGACGACAGCAGCCATTTGATCGTGCCGGCCATCTGCGCGGCCTGGGTCGGCACGTCGTAGCTCATGTTGAGATCGAACGCGCCGGACTTCACCAGTTCGCAGGCGCCCTTGCGCTCGCCGCCGCCGGAGGTCGCAACGAATACCTTGCCGGTCAGGCCGGCTTCCTTCACCGCGGCGGCGGTGCCGATGTCCATACCGTCCCAGAAGCCGACGATGCCGCAAAGATCAGGATTCTGCTTCAGCACCGTTTGGGTGATCGCCTTGGCCTTCGCGGCATCCCAGTCGGCCGCCTGGCTCGAGACCACCTTGATCTCCGGATGCTTGGCGAGCACGTTCTCGACGCCCTTGAGCGTGTAGGCGCTGGCGGCCGCCGAGAGCGCGCCCTGCACGATCGCGATCTTGTTCGACTTGCCCTGGCAAGCCTTCACAACCGCCTCGGTGTCCCGCTCGCCGATCTCGATCCAGTTGGCGCCGACGAAAGCCGACGAGCGATAGGCCGATCCCATGTTGATCTGGATAACGTAGATGCCTTCGTTCTCGGCGCGCTGCAGCAACTTGGCGTAGGTCTGGACGTCCGGATTGTGGATCACCATCACGGCCGGCTTCTCCGAGATCAGCGAGGTCACTGCCTGCGCGCCGGCATTGGTGTTCCAGTTGGGATCGCGGATCTCGAACTTCACGCCGAAGGGCTCGAGCTCCTTCTTCATGCCGGCGTACCAGCCTTCGGTGAGGTCGAAGTTCATGGCGACCGGAACGTAGGCCACCGTCTTGCCGGCGAGGGCTTCCCTGAACGGCTTCTGGAACGGCTCGTCCAGGCCCTGCTGGGCCAGAGCCGGGGCGGCGATGGCGGCAAGCCCAAGCGCCGCGGCGATCACCTTTGCAGTCCTGACAGCGTATTTCATTGCTTCCTCCTTGGTCGTGATTGAATGTTCTTGTGGCTTGGTTCAGATGTCGCCCTGCTGTGCCGTTTCTTCGTTGCGCGGATTCAGGAATGAATCCGTGATGACGGCGAGCAGCAGGACGACACCCTTGACGAGATTTTGTCCGGCGTAGGAAATGTCCATGATGGTCATGCCGTTCAGCATGGTGCCGATCAGCAGCGTGCCGATGATGACGTTGAGCACGCCGCCGCGGCCGCCCGACAGGCCGATGCCGCCGAGCACGACGACGAGGATGACGTCGTAGATCAGGGTCGAATTGAAGATGCGGGTCGGCATCGAGTTGACCGATGCCGCCATCACGAGGCCGGCGAAGCAGCCGATCAGCGCCGCGACGACGTATTGCAGCACGATGATCGGGCGCGAGGGGATGCCGGTGACGCGGGCGGCGTAGGGATTATCGCCGATCGCGTAGATATAGGCGCCCCAGCGCGTCTGGCGCAGCAGGAACGCGACCACGACGCAGGCGATCGCGAACATCACGATCGAGGTCGGAATGCCTGAAATGGTGCCTTGTCCGAGCCGCTCGAAGCCCTTCATGCCGTCGCTCCACTGCACGACGTCGAGCTGAAACAGTGCGGCCTGCCCGAGGCCGGCGAGCAGCAGGCCGGTCGCCAGCGTCGCAAACAGCGAAGGGACCTCGGCGTAGGCGATCAGCCAGCCATTGACCAGGCCGAACGCGATCGTGAGCAGCACGGCCGTCACCAGCGCGGCCGGCAGCGAGTGGCCGTTCTGCACCATCTGCAGCACAAGCCCCGGCGGCACCGCGAGCGCTGCGATCAGGGAGATGTCGATGCCGCGCCCGATCACGACAATCGCCATCGCAAGCCCGAGGATGCCGAGCACCGCGACGTTCTGCAGCAGCGTCAGCATGTTCTCCGGCGTCAGGAAGCCGCGCAGGAAGATCGAGAACGCCAGGAACAGCACGGCAAAGACGGCGAAGACGATCTCCTGTTGATTGAACCGCAATCGCTTCATTGCCTCGTCCTTCCTTGCGTCTATAGGTGCGCCGTCTGCCTGGATCTGGTGCGGGAGCCGGTCGCGACACGGCCGGGCCGCGTCCTGGCTGCGACCGCGGCATCGACGAACGCGCCGACGACGTTGATGTAGGTTTCGATCGAGGTGCCGCGTCTGCGGTACTTGGCGCGTTTGACGTACCAGTCCTGCAGCAGCGGCTTGATCAGCGAGGCCGTCAGCGTGACCTGATCGATCGTGAAGACGCCGCTGGCGACGCCCTGCTTGAGGACGCCGGCGATGATCTTCTCGGTCATCACCTCCATCTCGATGGCGCGCTGGCGCTCCGCCGGCGGAAACGATTTCGCTTCCATGAAGCAGAACACGAACCAGGGCTGCATCGCCTCGCTCATCCGGACATGGGTCGCGATGATCCAGTGCAGATGCTTGCGCGCATCATGCTTCACGTCCGCGGGCGGCGAGTTGAGGACCTCCGCCACTGTTTCGGCGACCTCGCCGAGGATCATCGACAGCAGCGTCGGCTTGCTGTCGAAATACGTATAAAGGCCGCCCATGCTGAGGCCGGAGGCCTCCGCGAGCTGGCGCAGCGTGGTGGCGTGAAAGCCGTGCTTGTTGGAAAGCGTGAGCGTGGCGCCGATGATGCGCGTGAGATTCGGAACGGCGAGATGGGTTTTCTGGACCCGGATGGAATCCCGATGACGTTCGAGGATGCGTGCGCAAAGCACGTCCATCGCGAACGCATTCGCCGTCCCCGGTCGCTGACGCGCGAGACCCACGTTGCCTCCCTGGCTATGCTCCCGGACCATTTCATTTTGTTGCTGGTCCAGGCCGGGCATTACGCCCTTGCCTAATTCCTAGCCCACGAAATGGCGCCCGGAAAAGGGGGATGATGAAATTTTCTGAGAGAGCGCTCGCTCGTTTTTTGGTCCGCGGCCGTGTTTGCCGAGCCTGGGCGCGGCGGCGCTCTGGCTATCGTCGGGAACTTTTCGCGCTGAAAGCACAGCACAAATTCCAGGTAGTCTGGTCGACCAGCACGCCGGTTAGACGGGCGTCACATTCCGATGATGGGCGTGTGGGAAGCTCAAGAGCGCAACGGCTTGCTGATTCGATGCGAAAATCTGACGTGACGTGCCCCCACTGCCAGGCCGGCTATCGCCGGATCGAACTGACGTCGAAGGGCGGCGTCGCGGGTGAGTTTCGCTGCCTGGTGTGCGACCACATCATCGAGCTGATGGATGGCTCGACCGATGTCGCCTTTCGGCTGACCGTGCAGCCGGGCAAGACGTCCTACGCCTACTAGAGCTTTCGGTTCGCGTGAAGGACACGTGCTCAAACACAGGGTAGCAGCGCCGGTCGGTGGCGCCATGATCAACGCTGCTGCGGCAGGTTGACCTCGCTCCTTCGCGCCTCCTGGCTGCGGCGCTCGGCTTCGCCGTCCGATCGGGACAGCATGCCGAGCGCCACGATCGCTGCGGCAAAGCCGGCCGCGGCGCCGACGCCGAGTGCCCAGCGCGGGCCGAGGTGATCGGCGACCCAGCCGACGATCGGCGCGCCGATCGGCGTGCCGCCGAGCGCAACGCCGAGCCGCAGCGCCATCACCCGTCCGCGCATCGCGGGCTCAGTCGAGAGCTGCATCAGCGCGTTCGAGGTGTTGGTGACGGTCAGCGCGGCGACGCCGATCACGACCAGCGCCGCGGCGAACAGCCAATAGCTCGGCGCCAATGCGGCGAGCGTGCAGCCCAGCCCGAAGATCGCGGCGCCCAGCATCAGCGAGCCCAAGCGGGGCTCCTCGCGGCTCGCTGCAAGCAGCGCGCCCGACATCGTTCCGAGCGCCATTATCGACGACAGCAGGCCGAAGCCGCGCGCATCGGTGTGGAACACGCCAACCGCCATGGTGGAAATGAAGATCGGAAAGTTCAGTCCGAAGGTCCCGATCAGAAACAGCATGATCAGCGTCGCCCTGAGATCGGGCCGCGACCAGACATAGTGGAAGCCCTGCATCACGCTGCCCTTGGTGCGATGGGCGCGCGCGTTCGGGCGCAGCTCGGAAGTGCGCAGCAGGGTCAGCGAGGTCAGCACCGCCAGAAACGATGCGCCGTTGAACAGGAATGCCCAGCCGGTGCCGACGGAGGCGATAATCAGGCCGGCGACGGCCGGGCCGATCATGCGCGCCGCGTTGAACGAGGTCGAGTTCAGCGCGATCGCATTCGACAGATTGGTATCGCTGACCAGCTCGGCGACGAAGGTCTGCCGCACCGGGGCATCGAGCGCCGCCGCGCAGCCGAACAGGAACGCGAAGGTGTAGACGTGCCAGAGCTGCACCAGCCCGATGACGGTGAGAATGCCGAGGATGAGTGCGAGCGCGCCCATCGTCGCCTGGGTCGCCATCAGCAGTTTGCGCTGGTTGAAGTGATCGGCGGCAAAGCCGGTCCACGGCATCAATAATAGTTGTGGCCCGAATTGCAGCGCCATCACGATGCCGACGGCGGACGCGCTGTGATTTGTCAGCTGGGTGAGAACCAGCCAGTCCTGCGCCGCGCGCTGCATCCAGGTGCCGATGTTGGATACCAGCGCGCGCCGGCCGCCCAGACCCGGTAGTTGAAGCTCGCAAGCGATCGAAAGACGCGTCTCATGTTCTCTGTGGTTCATTCCCGCCGTGAAATCGCCCGAACCGCCGCGCCAGGAACAGGCCGATCAGAAGACCGCCGAGACCGAGCGCTGCGACGTCGCTGGTGGTTCGCAAGCCGAAGTCGCCGACGCGGCAGACCAGGAGATATCCGACCGCGAGGTTGAAGAAGCCCCACACGATGTTGACGGTCGACGAGGACAGGCCTTCGCCGGGCGGCTTGGCGAACGGGCTCTGGAACGCTTCGCCCATCATGCCGGCGACGACGTGGGGGATCGCATTGGTGAGGAAGGCGCCGCCGAAGAAATAGGCGACAAGATCAAGCCAGTTCATGCGCGTTGGTCCTTTCAACGAGATCGATGATCGCCTGCGTCGAGCCGGTTTCGCCGAGTCGCGGGAACACGTGCTCGATGCTGTAGGCATGTGCGTGCGGCCGCGCATCGGTCATGGCGTCGATCGCGAGCGTGACGTTGAAGCCCGCTTCATAGGCCTGTCTCGCCGTCGATTCGACGCCGCCCGCGGTGGCGACGCCGACGATCACGACTTGCGTGACGCCACGCGCTCTCAGCAGGCTTTCGAGGTCGGTGCTGGCAAATGCGCCTCGCGTTCGCTTGGTCACGACGATGTCGCCGGGCTGTCGGTCGAGCTCCGGAATGAGATCGGTCCATCCGTCGGGAAGCGGGCCGCCAAATGGATTTCCAATTGGATTTCCAATTAGATTTCCATGGCGCGGCGCCTGCTCGGTTCGTCCCGGCGAGCTGCCGTCGACATTGACCAGCGCGACCGGCAGACCGTGCCGTCGGAACGCAGCGCCAAGCGCGGCGGCGCGAGCCACGATGTCGCCGATCGGGTGGGCGAAGGGCCAGCCCATGAGGCCGCTTTGTAGATCGATGACGATCAATGCGGTGATCGGATCGAGCGTCGTCAGGGCCATGGTCGTTACCTTTCTCGCAAGCTGTCGCAGTGCAGCCGGCTCAATCCTCGACCAG
This sequence comes from Bradyrhizobium sp. USDA 3315, assembly GCF_054056795.1. Classification (NCBI taxonomy): domain Bacteria; kingdom Pseudomonadati; phylum Pseudomonadota; class Alphaproteobacteria; order Hyphomicrobiales; family Nitrobacteraceae; genus Bradyrhizobium; species Bradyrhizobium sp. USDA 3315. The sequence continues at coordinate 2,600,366 of NZ_JBSRYP010000001.1, forward strand.
CCGCTTCAGCAAGCCGACGGCGGCGGCGAGTTCGTCCTGCTCCCGCGCCGACAGCCGCGCGGCGATGGTGCGCGACAGCCAGTCCTGCCGTGCGGCGCGGCCGGTGCGCAGCCGCTCGCGGCAGCTATCGGTGAGCGACATGATGGTCTGCCGGCCGTCGTCCGGATCCGGCACGCCGCGGACCAGGCCGGCGGCCTCGAGCGCCGATATCGCCGAACTCATCGACTGCGGACGCATGCCCTCCGATCGCGCCAGGCTGGACACGGTCGCGGGGCCGTCCTTTTCGAGGCGAAGCAGCACCGCGACCTGGGAAGGCGGGAGGTCCTCGCGCTGACCCTGCTCGCGAAGCCGCCGCTTCAGCGTTCCAATCAACAGGCGAAGATCTTCGGCCAGCGCGGATGTGCGCGCCGAGCCGGGACGGGCCGGTACATTGCTCATGCCGGATCGGATAGCATATATGAAGGTTAACTGTAAAGATTATCTTCGCAGTTTATCTGCATACGTGTCCTGCTGCAGCCAGCCGACCGGTCTGACGCTGCTCGCGGCCGGATCGGCGCGGCACGCGGGGCGTCCGCGCGTGTGACGCCGGCCTCAGCGCGGAATGAAATGGATGGTGAGGGCTTCGAGCGCCTCAGCGCAATGGCGCGCGCTTACTCGGGCGCAGCGTCGCTGCTTGCCGCGGCCTCGTACATCTCGCGCGCGCGCCTGGTCACGGCCGCATAGCGCGCCGTCGCGCTGAGGCTCATCAGGCCGGCGCGCACCAGTCCGAGAATGGCGCGTCGGGAGTGGAACGGTCCGGTCTTGCTCGCGGCATATCCGCGCGGATAGAGCTGCAGGCGACCGGCGAGCGCTTCCTGCAACGCCATCTTTTGGGTCGCGCTCAGGCGCCGGCGCCGCGCGGGCTTGCTTGCTTCCGCCAGCATGCGCAGCTCGATGCCCGACGGTTTTCGTGGTGCGCCCTTCATTGTCAGCTCACATTCCGGCCGACTGGCGCGACCTTTCGCGAGGCCCGGCGCCCGGCCGGCATCGCCATGGACGCCGGCATGTGGCACATCATGGCTTGCGCTGTTGCTCATTCGTGAGACAGAACCGTATTTCGAGCAGCCGCGGCATCTGACGAAGGTCAGGACCGGTTGTGACGAAAGTCATATTCGTTTGCGACCGCTGCCGGCTTACGCCAGAGTGGGCTGCTCGCTGAGCTGATGGGCAACGCATGATCGATCTGAGCGCGGATTTGCTTGCGGCCGCAGAAGCCGACGTCATCGGTCTCGCCGTCATCGGCGCCGATCGAAGCATGCAGCGGAAGATCGGCCGGCTGGTCGAGTGGCTTCCCGCAACCGGCGTCGATTGCTGCGAGTGTGTGTTGCTGGTCGGCATGGAAGCCGAGCTGGCGGCGCTTGCCAGCGGCCAGCGGGACATGATCGCGCTGGCCGGTGTGCGTGGCGCGTCGCCTGACATCACGCAGCCGATGACGGCGGTCGTGCTGTGGAACGGCGCGCAGTCGCATTACTTCGTCATCGCCATGCCGGATTTTGCCGGCCGTCAGGTCGAAACGCTGCTCGGCAGCGAGCGCCGCGCCCGGCGCCTGATGGAGCAGCAACTTGAGGCGGCGAGCGCGGAGGTGCGCTTTGCCTCGCTGGCGCGGACGCGGCTGCGGCTGGCGCGCGATCTGCACGATACGCTGGTGCACTCGATCGTGGCGCTGCTGACCCAGATCCGGCTGATCCGGCATTATTTGTCGGCCGATCCCGCCCGTGTGGCGGACAGCCTTGCGACCGCTGAAGATGCGGCCGCGAGCGGACTTTCGCGCGCCCGCGAAGCCATCGATCGCCTGCGCACGCCCGACGATCTGAAGCTTGATCCCGACGTCGAGGGGCTGCTCAGCGACTTCGCCGCGCGCAGCGGTGTCAGGGTGTCGATCCAGATCGACGAAGCGGCGCGCCCCGGCCTGCGCGATTGCGGCTTGACGGTTCAGCGCATCCTCAGCGAGGCACTGCGCAATGTTCAGACGCATGCGCAGGCGCGCCGCGTCTCCTTTCACGCCTTCGACGAGCCGGCCGCGGTCGGCCGCAAGCTGATTGTCGAGATCCGCGATGACGGCCGCGGCTTCGATCCCGCGGTCCCGACGCCAGGACATTTCGGATTGATTGGCATGGCCGAATTTGCTGAACTTGTCGGCGGCAACTGCACGGTGGAGAGCGCGCCCGGGCAGGGAACGCTGGTCCGGATCTCGCTCCCCGTGGCGGTGCCGCCGGCAGCGTCCGCCGGCGTGCTGGCCGATTGATTCGTTGCCGCGCATGCAACGCGTTTTCGAGAGGATGACGGAAACCCCGTGAGCAGAATTGAGAAGATACGGGTGCTGATCGCCGAGGATCAGACCCTGATCAGGGAAGGTATCGCCACGCTGCTTGCCCAGCAGAACGACGATTTCGAGATCCTTCCCGGCGCGGCCGATGGCGAGCAGGCCATCGAATTCGCGCGGCGCTATCGGCCGGATGTCATCCTGATGGATCTGCAGATGCCGCGGGTCGACGGCATCGCCGCGACCCAGCGGATTCTCCGCGAATTGCCGCAGACCCATATCGTGGTGCTGACGACGTTCGAGACCAACGACCTGATCTTCGAGGCGGTGAGCGCAGGCGCCAAGGCGTATCTCTTGAAGGACGCCAGGATGGAGGAGATCGCCTCGACGATCCGCGCGGTCATCAACGGCCAGTCCGGGCTTTCGCCCGGCGTCGCCGCGCGCATCCTCGACGAGTTCAAGCGGCTGCGCGGCCCGCGCGTCTCGGCGAAGCTGCCGGTTCGCGACGGGCTGACGGCGCGGGAGAATGAAATTCTTACGCTGATCGTCGAGGGCAAGAGCAACACCGAGATCGGCGAGCAGCTGCATTTGGCCGAAGGAACCGTGAAGAACTATGTCAGCACGATTCTGGAGAAATGCCAGGTCAAGAACCGTACAGAACTCGCAATAAAGGCAATAACTTACTAGAAATAATTGGCCGTGATCGCACAACCACGTGGTTGATCCGGCTGAGATTGCTCGCCTTTCTCTGGGCCGCGCCCGCAAAATTGGCTATACGGTTGTTTCGGATTTGCTTTTTGACACCGCAGATCCGGATTGCGCGGCTATGAGTAAGCGAGAAATGACCATGAAGGGTATCGAGCGCCAGACCAAAGGTACGGACGGACCGGCGGACGCTGCGGCGGCCGGCAACGGCGTGGATCCGGCGGCGTATGGCATGGCGGCGATCGATCAGGTTCGCGACCTGCTGTTCGGCGGCGCGCAACGTTCGCTCGAGACCAACCTCTCGGGTCTGCGCGAGGAGATGCAGGCATCGCTCAAGCAGATGCAGGCGGACTTCACTAACGAGCTCACCGCGCTTTCTGCGCGGCTCTCCGACCTCGAGCGGGATACCGAGCAGAAGCGGCTCGACTCGCTGAAGGATGTCGGCGCGGCGATCACCCAGCTCGGCTCGGTCATCAGCGGATTGGGATCCGGCCGCACGGGCAAATAGCATGGCAGCTGCTGCCGGCCAGAACCGCGAGATCGAGCAGCTCAAGACATTGCTGTTTCAGCCCGAGGCGACGCGCCTGACGTCGCTGGAGGCCGACCTCGACTCGCTGCAGCGCTATGTCGGAAACGCCGACCGCCTGGAGACGGCAACCGCGGGCATCCTGGTCGAGGCGCTGGAGCGCGCCGAGGTCAACCGGCCGCGCGAGCTCGCCAGCGCGATTGCGCCGGTCGTGGTCTCGGCGATCCGCAGCGAGATCAAGAACTCGCGCGAGCAGATGATCGAGGCGCTCTATCCGATCGTCGGCCGTCTGGTCAGCGCCGCGGTGGCAAATTCGTTCAGGGAGCTGGTTGCCTCGCTCGAGCAGCGCATCAATGCGTTGACCTCGGCGCAATTGTGGGTCGGCCGCGTCAAGTCGCTGGTGACGGGACGCCCGATCAGCGAATTCGTGCTCGCCGATCAGCCGCCGCAGATCAACCGGCTCCTGATCATCGAACGCGGCAATGGCCGCCTGATCGCGGACTGGAAACGCGATGCGACCGCCGACGAACGCGCCGATCTGCTCAGCGCGATGGTCGCGGCGATTCTGGAATTCTCCGTGCAGGCGCTGGCCGGCGAAGGCAATCTGCAGACGCTCGATTTCGGCGGACGGCAGCTCGCGCTGCGCGCCTCGCCCCGCTTCATCCTGGCGGCGGAGTGCCTGGGACCGCTGCGGCCCGCCGACAACGCCAGGATCAACTCGTTGTTCTTCGATGCGATCGAGCGCATCGACCGCGGCGCGGATTGCGACGGGCCGATGCTGGCGTCGCTGGCAGCCGCGATCGAGACCGACGATACGCCACGGCGGATCGCGAGCCGGCGCGGCAAGGTGATCCTTTTCGCCTTGCTCGCGGCATTGGCCGCGCTGTTGCTCTGGCTTGCCGCGACATCGGTGACGCGCGGCCTGTTGGAGCGGCGGACCCATGCGGCGCTGGAACAGCTCGCCGCAAAGCAGCCGTTGCTGGCCTCGTTCCCGCTGCGGCTCGACTTCGATCACGGCAGCCGAAGCGTGGCCGTTTCAGGCATCGAGCCGAGCCAGCTGGAAACCGCGCCGTTGATCGATGCGCTCGCCGCGGCCGCGGCACCGTACAAGATCGTCAACCACATCGGTCTGGTGTCCGCACCGGAGCAAATCGCGGCATCGGAGGCCGGCATCGCGGGCCTGCAGCAGAGCCTGACGCGCCTGCAGGCGAGCCTCGACCAGATGCGCGAGGTGATCGGTGCGCAGGCGAAGTCGGGCGACCAGAAATATGCCGCCCTGACCGAGCAATATGACAGGCTCGGCGAGCAGTATGCCAAATTGGCCGAGCAATATTCGAAGCTGCAAGCCGTCGCCGACGGTCCGGCGGCGCGGCTCGACCGCTTCATCGCCACCACCGCGATCTTCTTCGCGAACAATTCAGACGAAGTCCTCGACAGCGACCAGGCCGAGCAGCAGCTGCGCGAGCTCGCGGGACTAATGGCGAACAACGATCTCAGGCTGCGGATCGTCGGCTATGCCGATCAGAGCGGCACGGAAGGCACCAACCGGACGCTGGCGCGCAAGCGGTCCGAGCAGGTCCAGCGCAGGCTGACTGCGCTCGGGGTCGATCCGTCGCGGCTGATTTTGGTTTCGCGCGCGGCGACGATGCCGATCACCGACCGGGTCGACGCCACCGTCGGCGGTAATCGCCGCGTGGCGTTCGAGACGGTCTATCGAGGCGAAGTGGCCCGCTGATGCTCACCGCGAAAGTCATGCTGCTCGGCGATATGGGGGTCGGCAAGACGTCGATCCTCTATCGGCTGATCTACAACCGGTTCGAGGGCCAGTACAAATCGACGCTGGGCGTCGAGATCCTGAGCCACGACGTGGCGTCGGCGGATGGCAGCGATCCGATGCGCCTCGTGCTGTGGGACACCGACGGCGATTTCGGCACGCAGATCTTCGACACGGTCTATGTCACCGGCGCATCCGCCGCCATCATCGTGTCCGACGTCACGCGGCCGCAGACGGTGACCCGCATGGTCGAACTGGTCCGCGGCTTCGAGGAGCGCTTCCCGGGCCGGCCCTACCGGGCGCTGCTGAACAAGATCGACCTGCCGGAAGCCGCGGGTAGCGCGGGCGCGATTGCCGGGCTTGCGAAGTCGAGCGTCAAATCGGTCAGCGCCAAGACCGGCGTCGGCATTGCCGAGAGCTTTGTCGAACTCGCCCAGACCATCCGCCGCCGCCAGCTCTAGTTAGCGACAACGCGCACACGTCTGTGTCAGCCGTCCCGACTTCTCGGGGCTGGCGAATCGGGCCGGGACGGCTGACTTCATCGCACGTGGGGCGTACGATGAAAGCTCTCGCGCGGCCGCAGAAAGCCGCACGCTTTTCCCGCCGACAGCACCACGCCGTCCCACACTCCGATAGTGACGATGGTCATCTTCCGCTCGACCAATGGCCTGCCTATCGTCCGCCCCGTCACTGGAAACAGCCACGGGACGAACGGTGTTCTCGGGCGCACGGAGCGAGAGATCATGAGCATTTTTGGAAGCATCATGGGTGCAATCTTCGGCCACGGCGCCCAGGCCAAAACCGCTGAGAGCACAACGACGGCTGCGCCCGGCGCAGCGCCATCGACGTCGACGTCTGCATCTGCTGCGCCCGGCACGGCGGCGGCACAAACCGTCGACGTCGCCGCGATCGTCGACAAGGCGGCCGCGGCGACCGGCGAGAAGCTCGACTGGCGCAGCTCGATCGTCGACCTGATGAAGGCACTCGGCCTCGACAGCAGCCTCGCGGCGCGCAAGGAGCTCGCGAAGGAGCTGCACTACACCGGCGACACCAGCAACACCGCCACCATGAATGTCTGGCTGCATCAGCAGGTGATGGCGAAGCTCGCCGCCAATGGCGGCAAGCTGCCGGACGACATCAAGACCTGACGTCCCGCCTCGAGCCATGCGCGGCGCTCGCGCCCGCGCGGCTCCGAACGATGTGTATTGCGTGAGGAGCAGTTGCGATGACCTCATCTCATCCTGCCATCCTGAACAGGCCGCGCGCTGGTGTGGTGCGGTCCGCCGCGTCGGTCGGCGCGGCACTCGGATTTATCGCACTGGCGCTCGGCATCCATGTCGCCATCGCCCGCGCGGATAACGCCCGCGACGAACCGCGGCCAGAAAATGCGAATGTGCAACGCGCCGCGCAGAACCCGCCGCGGGCGCGGGTCATCCTGCCGGCCCCGTGGGAGCAGGCCGCGCCCGCGCAGCCGGTCGCGGCACCCGCGAAGCCGGCCGATCGCAAATAATCTTTCGCCCCCTTGGAGCGGTCGGCCACCGGGTCGCCGGGCCGTACCACGGCATTGATTTGGAAGACAGGAGATCACATGCTGAAGGAATTCAGGGAATTCGCCATGAAGGGCAACGTCGTCGATCTCGCCGTCGGCGTGATCATCGGCGCGGCATTCGGCGCGATCGTCTCGTCGATGGTGGCCGATATCATCATGCCGATCATCGGCGCGGTCAGCGGTGGGCTCGACTTCTCCAACTATTTCACCGCGCTTTCGAAGTCGGTGACCGCGACCAACCTGGCCGATGCCAAGAAGCAGGGCGCGGTGCTGGCCTGGGGCAGCTTCCTGACGCTGACGCTCAACTTCTTGATCGTCGCCTTCGTGCTGTTCATCGTGGTCCGCCTCATGAACCAGCTCAAGCGCGAAGCGCCCGCGGCGCCGGCCGAACCGCCGAAGCCGACCAAAGATCAGGAGCTGCTCACCGAGATCCGCGATCTCCTCAAGTCCCGCGCGTAACGAGTGGCGCTTGTGTCCCTGCGTACAGCCCCCAGCTCTGGAGCCTCACCATGCCAGATCAGGTCAAGCTGCCCCGAAAATTGTCGCAAGAGCCCGGCGGTGCAGAGCCGCTACGGCCGAGCCACCGGCGGGTCATCGAGGAACTCGATCGCTGGGCCAACAGTCCCGGGCTGCAGCCGCCGAGCGATGAAGAAAAACCGGACGACGACAAGCGCTAGGCGGCCATGACCTCGCATGGCCGGATCGTGGCCGTTTCGGTCAAGCCCGCCGGGCCGTCGCGATCAGCGCGGTCGACGGAATCGCGAAGCTGTCGCCGACCCGCCTGCGCTCAATCTCGGCGCGGAAGGCGCGCGCGACTGCGGCGCTCTGGTCTGCATCGAGCCCGCTCCAATGCGGCATGAACTCGAACAATTTGTCGACGTCTCCGGGATTGGCGACATTGAGTTTGAAGTCGTGGGTGACCTCGGCAATCGCCGGATCGGAGAAGCCGGCGGCGATGAGCGCAGCGGCGAGGCGGCCGGGGTCGGCGAGCTCGGCGAGGCCCGTGCAGGGCATCGGCGTGACATTGTCGGGATAGAGCCGCCGGATGATCTGCGAGAGCAAGAGATGCACGGCGGCACCGTCGGCGCTCTTCCAGACCGCAATCGCCGCCGATCCGCCCGGTCGCGTCACCCGTGCCATCTCGCAGAGGCCGGCGCGCCAGTCCGGAAACAGCATCACGCCGAACACCGACACTGCCGCGTCGAAGGCGGCATCCGGCAGATCGAGCGCCTGGCCGTCCATCTGCCGCGCCTCGATATTCGCCACACCATGCGCGCGGACACGCGCCACCATGCCGGCGGAGAAATCGATCGCGGTGACCTCGGCTCCGGTGCGGGCGGCGGCCAGCGCCGCGGCGCCCGTGCCGGTGGCGACGTCGATCACCCTGGATGACGGGTCGATCGGAAGCGTTGCGACCGCGGCGTCGGCGAACAATGTCGTGAACGGCTGCGACTGCGCCTCATAGGCGGCGACCATTTTGTCCCAGTGCGCGGGATCGTTGTACGGCAGAGGTTTCGCCTGCTCACTTGACTGCATGAATCTGATCATCGAGACTTTGTTTGTGTTTGGCGAGCCGGCGCTTGAAATCCTTCGCGAGCGCATCGAGCGTCACCGCGCCGAGCCGCTTCAGGAACAGCGCCTCGACCTCGCGAAACGTGTCTCCGAGCGCGTCGTTGACGGCCTGTTCGACCAGGCAGCCGGGATTTTCCGAGCGATGGCCCATCGCAACGATCGTGGGCGCGCCGACCGCGCGATAGATGTCCGCGAGCGTGATGTCGGCCGGATCGCGCGCCAGCGTCCAGCCGCCGCCATGGCCCTTCTCCGAATGCACCAGACCCTGCTCGCGCAGCCCCGCCATCACGCGGCGTACCACCACCGGGTTGGTGGCCATCGCCTGCGCAAGTTGCTCCGACGTCACCGGCTCGCCTGCCCCGATCATGTGGAGCAGGCCATGCAGGACACTGGACAGGCGGCTATCGCGGGTCATGTAACGTCATATGTTACATGAAGCGGCGGCCGTCAAGGGGGCGATGGCGGGCTCCTGGTCGCCCTCCTACCTCCCCTTGAAAAGGGGAGGTCGCTTTGCTCGTCAGAGCAAAGCGGGTGGGGATCAGCTCGCTCCACTTGCAGCGTCGTCTGCGGCTGACCCCCATCCCGACCTTCCCCCTTTCAGGGGGAAGGGGAAGTGATCAAGGACCTGCACGTTGGCTTTGGTTGTTTAACCGGGATTCGCGTGCCGGATTTCGCGGCGGCGCCCGTTTAATCCGCATCGGGGACTTTGGCAGGGGCGGTATCGTGGGCAGCGTGGCGGTCGATCGGATGTTGCGGGATGCGGTGGCGCATTATGGCGCGGGCCGCGCGGCGGAGGCCGGCACGCTGTGCGGCGACATCCTCACCGCCGATCCCGACCATGTTCCGGCGCTGCATCTGTCCGCCGTCATCGCCTTCGTGACCGATCGTGCCGCGGAAGGCGCGGTATTGCTCAACCGGGTCTTCAACCTCGATCCGGATCATGCACCGGCGTTCGCCACGCTCGGCGACGCGCTCGCCGTGAAGGGCGAGCACGAAGGTGCGGTGGCGGCGTTCGAGCGCGGCGTGATGCTGCGGCCGCAGGATGCCGGCCTGTACATCAAGCTCGGCGTCGCATTGTGCGATCTGTCGCGCTTCGACGAGGCCGAGACCGCGTTCCGGCGCGCGATTGGGCTCGATGGTGGGCTGACGCGGGCGCGGTTCAACCTCGCTGTCGCGCTGGCCGGGCAGCAGCGACCGGTCGAGGCGGAACAGGCCTATCGCGAGGTGATCGCGCGCGATCCGGTCTACCGCGGCGTTTGGCTCAACCTCGGCAATGTGCTGAGCGATCAGAAAAGGCACGAAGCGGCCGCCACGGCCTATCGCCGCGGACTTGCCGCGGATCCTGACAATGCCGGACTGCATTGCGGCCTTGGCGCGGCGCTCTATCGCCAGGGCTTGCTGGCGGACGCAATCCTGCACTACCGCCGCGCGATCGCACTCGAGCCCGGCAACATCGCGCCGCAGCGCCTGCTGGCGATGGTGCTGCACGAGGCGGGCGAGCGCGAGGAGGCTGTCCGCATCTATCGGCAGGTCTCGGCCCGCGACCCGTCCGATCACGTCATCCTCAACAATCTCGGCGCCTGCCTGTTCGAGCTCGGACAGGTCGACGACGCCATCGCCTGCGCGGAGCTCACACTGGCGCTGAAGCCGGACTACGCCGCCGCGCACACCAATCTCGGGATCATCTTCGAGGCGCAGAACCTGGTCGAGGCTGCGGTCGCCGCGCATCGGCGCGCCATCGAGCTCGAGCCGCTCTATGCCAAGGGCCACGCCAACCTCGCGGTCGCGCTGCGCAATGCCGGCGAGATCGATGCGGCGCTGGTGGCCTCGCGCCGGGCGATTACGCTCGATCCCAAGCAGCCGCTCGCGCACTACAACCACGCGCATTTCCTCCTGATGAACGGCGAGTTCGAGGAGGGCTTTGAGGAGTATCGGTGGCGCCGCAAGACCAAGATGCTCAGCGACGGCGATCCCGTGTTCGACGAGCCGGAATGGCAGGGCGAGCCGCTCGCCGGACGTACGCTGCTGCTGTTTGCCGAATATGGACTCGGCGACGCCATCAATTTCGTCCGCTATGTGCCGATGCTGACGGGCAGAGGCGGCCGGATCATTCTGCAGGTGCAGCCGGCGCTGGTCGCGCTGCTGCGGCCGATGCTGCCTGATGTCGCGGTGTTCGCGCGCGGCGAGCCGTTGCCGCCGTTCGATCTGCAACTGCCGCTGCTCAATCTGCCGCGGATCTTCCGCACCACCGTCGAGACCATTCCCGCAGCGACATCCTATCTGCGGGCGGATGCCGGCAAGCTTGCGCGCTGGCGCGAGGCGCTCGCCGGCGTGACCGCGCTGAAGGTCGGCGTGGTTTGGGCCGGCAATCCCAGGCACAAGGGTGACCGCCAACGCTCGCTGCCGGCGGACGCGGTGCTGCCGCGGCTGGTCACATCAGGCGTGCAGCTCTACAGCCTGCAGAAGGAGCCGCGGCCGGACGATGCTCCGGTGCTGCGGGGCCTTGGCGCAGGTATCGTCGACCTCGCGCCGACGCTCGGCGATTTCGCCGACACCGCGGCGGCCGTCTGCGCGCTCGATCTCGTGATCGCCGTCGACACCTCGGTGGCGCATCTCGCCGGCGCCCTTGGCCGCCCGGTCTGGATGTTGTGTCCCTATGCGCTCGACTGGCGCTGGCTGCGCGACCGCGCCGACACGCCCTGGTATCCGACCATGCGGCTGTTCCGCCAGGACAAGCCGCAGGCCTGGGACCGCGTGTTGGCCCGCGTGTCGGAAGAGCTTGCGCGCGTTGCGGCCGGCGAGCGTGCACTGCTGCTGCCGGCAGCGGCGAAGTGATCGGCCATCACCCCGCACTCATCCCCTGCGCGCCGCCGAGCAGCTTGGCGTTGAGCCGGCCGCCGTCGAACAGCATTTCATTCACCGCGCCGTCGACGTCGGAGGAGGTGACCTCGCGGCCACCGTCCCTGACGATGCTGGCCTGGGCGAGACGGCGCATCAGCTCCTTGATGAAGGCAGCGCTGACGCCTTCGGTGCGTCGCACGGCGTCGTCGATGACGGGCTGCGCGAGCGGCAGGCCCTTGCCGTAGAGCCCGATCAGCTTGCCGCGTCCGGTCTCGTCGGGTAGCGGCACCTCGATCGCCTGGTCAATGCGGCCGGGCCGGCCGGCCAGCGCGCTTTCCAGCTCTTCCGGCCGGTTGGAGGTCAGCACGAACAGGATGTCGCAATCCTCCTTCAGGCCGTCCATCTCGTTGAGCAGCTTGTTGAGCAGGGATTCCTCGCACGGTCCGCCCATGTCCTCGCGGTCGCGCGCGATCAGGTCGACGTCCTCGATCACGACCATGGTCGGCTGCAGCAGCCGTGCGAGGTTCATATAGGCGCCGAGCAGCCCGACCTGCTCGGCGGTGATGATCAGCGTGGTGTGATCGGGCAGGTTGGTGGCGAGATAGCGGATGGTGTGGGTCTTGCCGGTGCCGGGCGGGCCGTACAGCAGGATGCCCTTGCGGGTCGACTGGCCGAGCTCGCGCAGCAGATCGCGGCTTTCGACAAAGCCGAGCACATTGCGATCGAGCAGCCCCAGCGTCCGGTCCGGCAGGATCACGTCATCGCGAGCGACCGTCGGCAGGCGTTGCACGGTCAAGCCACGCGAACGTCCGCGATAATTGGCGCCATCCTCCAGCGACAGGATCTTGCCGCGATAGGATCGCGCTGCATGCACGGCGGCTTCCAGTTCGGCGAAAGTGCGCTGCACGAAAGCGTTGCCGGTCGCCCCGGCGGGCAACGCTAGCTCGATTCGCAGCGACGGTTCGTGATTATATTCGCGATGGAAGGTCAGCAGCACGGCGTAGCGCAGTTCGCCGGTTCGGCACAGCCATAGTCCATTGGCGAGGCATTTCACCGGCTCGGCCTCGCCGATATCGACGTCGCGATATTGCGGCGGCGCGATCGCCGGCGCGTTGCGGCCGGCCTTCATCAGCGCCGCGAAGTCGAGCGTCTCGTAGCGATATTCTTCATGGATGCCGAAGAAATGGATTGGATCGGTGAGCAGCTTGTCGATCGCGACCTGAACGTCGGCGCGCATGTGGCCCGGAAACTGTCGCGCCCGTGTCACGATCAGGTTGCGCGGAACGCCGGCGAAATGCCAGTCGAGCGCAACGTAAGCGGACCGAAACGTCTCGCCCGGCAATTCTTCCGAGCTGCGCCGTGCAGCGAGCAGGCAGTCGCTGCACAGCGACGCAGTCGTACCGGAGATCAGAATCTCCGTCACGGCCCTCGGGGCTTCGCAGAGATCGCAGGGGCGGCTGGCGTCGGCCGACTCGGTGGTGATCATCAACGGCTGGCCGTTGGAGCGGATCAGCCACTTCGCCGAGTTGAAGATGGCTCGCGCGACCGGTCCCGGAAAGGGGCCGCACGGAATGGCGCCCTTGGCCTCGATCAAGGCAGCGGAGGCGATGGCTTCCTGCTCGGATTTCCCAAACACCGTACGCAACAAATCCTGCACGAATTCCAGCGGGGTTTCATCGTCGTCGTGAATGAAGAGCCGCACCGGACCGTCGTCGCTAAACACGTCGTGCATGAAACCCCCGAAACGCAATTGGGAACAAAAGAACAAAATAAGAACATCATGGCGGCTCCCGCGCGTCAAGCGAAAGATTTTGCGGTCTCACCCCTGACGTGTAGTGAGCCGACCGGCCGGGAACCCGCACTGGAAGTGTAAACGCGGCTCAACGCCTGTGACGATTGTGTTGCGGCAAATGCCAAGAGATGGCCGTCACAGCGGCAAACTTCCGACACACCATCGGGGCGAAAAGGAGTATCCGACATGGCGCGAGCGCGAGAGCAGATTCCTCCCAAGGGTTTGCGGTCGCGCAGTTATTTTATGAGGCCCTCGTGTCGCACAAACTTCGCCTTGCGCTGCTTCTCGTCTTCACCTTGTTCGTCTCTCCCGCGCTTGCGCAGCCGGCCGCCAAGCCGGCGCCGCCGCAACCCGTTACCGGCAACGCGCTGACGCCCGAGCAGGCGAAACGTGCGCTCGACACGCTGCAGGACGACAAGAAGCGCGGCGAGATCATCAACACGCTGCGCGCCATCGCCAATGTCTCGCCGCAGGCGGCCGCCGCGGAGCCGGCGCCGGAGCAGCATTCGCCGATCCCGCTCACTGCCGACAGCCTCGGCGCACAGCTGTTGCTGATGGTGTCCGAGCAGGTCGGCGAGATGTCGCGCGAGGTCGCCGACGTCGCGCGCACGCTGACGCATTTCCCGGCGTTCTACTACTGGTTCGTGCGTACCGCCAACGATCCGGTCGCCTATGGCCTCTTGATCGATATCGCCTGGAAGCTGGCGCTGGTGTTCGGCTGCGCGCTGGCCGCCGAATGGGTGGTGTTCCGCCTGATCAAGCGGCCGGTCGCGTTCCTGGAAGCGCGGCTGCCGCAGACCGCGCGCATGCCGGTGCAGACGCTCGCCATCGTCGATCCGCCGTCGTCGGTTGCCGACGTCACGCCGGCGCCCGAGTTGCAGCGGCGCCGGCTCAGCCTGGCGCGGGCCTGGCAGTCGCTGGTCCGGCTGCCCTTCGTGCTTGGGCGCCTTTTGCTCGAATTGCTGCCGGTCGTCGTGTTCGGCGGCATCGCCACCGCGCTGCTCGGCACCGAGATCGGCGATCAATCGACCACGCGGCTCGTGATCCTTGCCGTCGTCAACGCCTATGTGTTCTCGCGCGTCTTGATCTGCGCGGTGCGCGCGCTGGCAGGGCCGTTCGGCCTGTTCCGCGTCCGTGCCGAGACTGCGGCCTATATCGAGATCTGGGCCCGGCGCATCGTCGCCGTCGGCGTCTCCGGCATCGCCTTTGCCAATGTCGCGCTGCTGCTCGGGCTGCATCGCGCCGGCTATGCCGCGCTGATCCGGCTCGTGATGTTGGTCGTGCATCTGTTCGTCGTCGTCATCATCCTGCAGTGCCGCCGCCAGGTCGCCGACGCCATCCGCGCGCCGGCCGATCGCACCGGGCTTGCGGCGCGGACGCGCAACCGGCTCGCGGCGCTCTGGCATGTGCTGGCGATCGCGCTCGACCTCGCGCTGTGGGCAGTGTGGGCGCTCAACATCCGCAACGGCTATTCGCTGCTGCTGCAATATTTCGTCGGCACTGTCGCGGTGCTGCTGGTTACCCGCCTCGTCACCATGGTGGTGCTGAGCCTGATCGATCGCGGCTTCCGCATCAGCCCGGAGTTGATCCAGCGCTTCCCAGGACTCGAGACCCGCGCCAACCGCTATCTGCCGCTGCTGCGCAAGGTGGTCACGGCAGTGATCGCCTTCATTGGCTTCGTCGCGCTGCTCGAGGTCTGGGGCGTCGATGCCATCGTCTGGTTCTATGGCGGCCAGATCGGAAGCCGCCTGATCTCGGCGCTGGTGACGATCGGCATTGCCGCGCTTGCCGCGGCCGTAATCTGGGAAGTCGCCAATGCGCTGATGGACCGGCAGATCGACACCCTGTCGCGCGACGGGCATTACGCCCGCGCCGCGCGCTTGCGCACCTTCCAGCCGATGCTGCGAACCGCGCTGTTCTGCATGATCGTCGCGGTGGTCGGCCTCACGGCGCTCAGCGAGATCGGCGTCAATGTCGCGCCGCTGCTCGCCGGCGCCGGCATCGTCGGCATCGCGATCGGCTTCGGCTCGCAGAAGCTGGTGCAGGACCTCATTACCGGGCTGTTCCTCTTGATCGAGAACACCGTGCAGGTCGGTGACAACGTCACGGTGTCGGGCCTCTCGGGCGTGGTCGAGAACGTCTCGATACGCACCATGCGGCTGCGCGCCGGCGACGGCTCGGTGCACGTCGTGCCGTTCAGCGCGGTGACGACGATCACCAACTCCAGCCGCGGCGCCGGCAATGCCGCGGTCAGCGTCAACGTGTCCTACAAGGAGGACACCGACCGCGCCGGCGAGGTGCTGAAGGACATCGTCGCCCAGATGCGCCAGGAGACGGCGTATCGCGCATTCATTCGAGGCGACCTCGAATTGTGGGGCGTCGACAAGGTCGACGGCTCGGTCGTGACCATCGTCGGCCAGATCCGCTGCACCGATAGCGGACGCTGGGCGGTGCAACGCGAGTTCAACCGCCGCATGAAACGGCGCTTCCAGGAGGAGGGCATCGAGATCGCCTCGATGGGCCAGACCATCCTGATGCAGCTTCCTCCACCCTCCGAGCCCGATACCAACGCCCAGCCGCGCCGCGCGGCGGGCTGATCCTCGGACTTGCTTGCACCTCTCCCGCTTACGGGGTCGAGACGAGCGAAGCTCGCTCTTAGGTCGGATCGCATCGCAGATGCGATCCGGGTGGGGGCTCTTTCCACAATGTGACTCGCTGAGATACCCCCACCCCGGCCCTCCCCCGCAAGCGGGAGAGGGAGTGCAATCCCGTCGCGGCCGCTACCCGATCTAATCTCCTTCCACCGCTGCCACGCATATTGCGGCGTCTCATGGTTGCGACGCGTCTCGCGACGGTGAGACGCCGCCAGCCTTGCCGCACCCGCCGACCGGCCGCAGCCGGCCGAAATCCGGCCGTTCCCATCCATTCCCTGCGACTTCCTCCGCTGGCACAGCGCTTGCTGATCGTCGTGCAATGCGCGGCAAGACGCATTGCACAACTGAACCCAACGCGAAGGAAGGAAACGCACATGGAGCTTGGCTACTTCACCATGCCCTCGCACCCGCCGGAGTGCGGATTGAAGGAGGGCCACGACTGGGACCTGCAGACGCTGCGCTGGCTCGACGAGCTCGGCTATCAGGAAGCCTGGATCGGCGAGCACCATACCGCACCCTGGGAGCCGCACCCGTCGCCTGATCTGCTGGTGGCGCAGGCGCTGCTGCAGACCAAGAATCTGCGCATCGGGCCCGGCGGCTTCCTGCTGCCGTATCATCATCCCGCCGAGCTCGCGAACCGCGTTGCGATGCTCGATCACCTCTCGAACGGGCGCCTCAACTTCGGCGTCGCGGCCTCCGGCCTGCCGAGCGACTGGGCGATGTTCAATGTCGACGGCATGTCGGGCCAGAACCGCGACATGACCCGCGAGGCGCTCGAGATCATCCTGAAGATGTGGTCCGAGCCGGGACCCTGGACGCACAAGGGCAAGTACTGGACGGTGAGCAAGCCGGACACGATGTTCGACTTCCTCAAGCCGCACATCAAGCCGTTGCAGGGGCCGCACCCGCCGATCGGCGTCGCCGGCCTGTCGAAGAATTCGGACACCTTGAAGCTCGCCGGCGAGCGCGGCTTCATCCCGATGAGCCTCAACCTCAACCCGGCCTATGTCGGCAGCCACTGGGATTCGGTCGAGGCCGGCGCGGCCAAGACCGGCCGCAAGCCGAGCCGCAAGGACTGGCGGCTGGTGCGCGAGGTGTTCGTGGCTGATACCGACGAGGAGGCGTGGAAGCTGTCGACCGGCGACATGATGGGCCGGATGATGAGCGAGTACTTCCTGCCGCTGCTCGGCCATTTCGGCTTCAAGGACTATCTGAAGCACGCGCCCGACGTGCCCGACAGCGACGTCACCGTCGAATATTGCGCGCGCCGGAATTGGATCGTCGGCTCGCCCGCGACGGTCACCGAGAAGATCGAGAAGATCTACCGGGAGGTCGGCGGCTTCGGCGTCCTCTGTGTGTTCGGCTTCGATTACAAGCACAAGCCGGAAGCCTGGCGGCACTCGCTGGACCTGCTCAAGAACGAGGTGATGCCGCGGCTCAAGCATCTCGGAGCCGAGTTCGAGAAGGCTGCATGACAGCTGCGCGGGGTGCGGGGCTTGCCTCGCACCCCGCCTCGCATATCTTGAACGAAGTGTTTTTACCGAAGCATGATCCGGAGGATCATGCTCAAACAGGGTTTGCGGCATGACGGTCGACGCACAGAGTTTCAAGCAGGCGATGCGCCATTGCGCGGGCGCCGTCGCGCTGGTGACGGTCGGCTCCGAGACCGGGCAGCGCACCGGCCTGACCGTGACCTCGGCCTGCTCGCTGTCGGACAATCCGCCCTCGGTGCTGGTCTGCGTTAACCGTAACGCCAGCGCGCATCAGCGCATCCGCGAGGAGCGCCATTTCGTCATCAACTTCCTGAACGAGGACCACGCGCTGCTGGCCCTGACCTTCTCCGGCCAGAAGGGCGTCAACGGCGACGACCGTTTTGCGTTTGGGCGCTGGACCACCGGCGCCACCGGCGCCCCGGTGCTGGAGGATGCCGTCGCGGCGTTCGACTGCGTGCTGGCGCAGGAGCTCGAGACCAAGACCCATTCGATCTTCATCGGCGAGGTCCAGCACGTCCGCGCCGCGACCACAGTCGACCCGCTGATCTATCTGCGCTCCGGCTTCCAGAGCGTGCGCAACATCCATGATCCGGTCGAGCTCGGCGACCTCGACGCACGGCGTGTCAGCTGGAACGAGTTCTCGTAAGGCTTGCGCTTAAGGCCTTCCCCCGCATCTCTTGATGATCTGCGCGCCGGCCATCTCGCCTGACGGCAATTCGGTTACCTGAGACCTGCTGCTCCGCAGCGAGCCTAATCCTCGAACAGCGCGCGCTCATTTGCGAAGATGTCCGCGAGATGCCGGGCAACGGTGCCGACGAGAGGGTCATTTCGGTCGCGGCGCCGGGTGACGAGCCAAAGTTCGCGTGGCGGCGGGGCGTGCGCGAGTTTGCAGACACACAGCTTCCGTTCGGCTCGGCCGATGAAATGCGGAAGCAGGGCTATGCCCGCGCCGGCCTGTGCGGCCGCGGCCTGCGCGGCCTGGTTGCTGGTCCGGAAGGACATGCGCGCATGGGGAAATTTCCGGAACAACCACAGCGCTTCGGGAAGATGGGCATTGGCCTCGTCGAAACCGACGAACACGGGCTCGTCGCCGGCGTCGATCCTGCGGCGGCAATCGGCGGTCGCGTAGAAGCCGAAACCCATCGACACGAGTCGCCTGGCGATGACATCGCCGTCCTCCGGACGGCCAAATCGCAGGGCGATGTCTGCCTCGCGCCTTTCGAGGCTGACGGTTCGAAAGTCGGTTGCCAGATCGATGTCGAGTCCCGGCTGCTGCCTGGACAGTCTGGCGAGGCGATGGACGAGGAAGTTCTGTGAGAGGCTCGGGGGCGCGTTGATGCGGACAAGCCCGGTCGGCGCGCCCGACGTCCCTCTGTGGCCAAGCCTTGCTGCCGCGGCCTCCATATCGTTGGCGGCATCGAGGATGCGCGCGCCTCTCCGGGTGAGGACGTAACCGTCGGGACGCCGTTCGACCAGCCGTTCGCCGATCGCGGTCTCCAGCGACTTCACGCGGCGGGCGACGGTCGCATGGTTCACCGAGAGTGCACGCGCGGCTCCCGACAGGCTGCCGTGGCGGGCAAGCGCGGCGAATAGCCGGACATCCTCCCAATCGATCGCTGTGCGATTTTGATCAGCCATTGAGAAAGAATAGCGAATTCCGCTCAGGACGGGGAGCTGGTTATTTGGGCTGACAATTGCGCGGGAGCAGTTCATGGCGGCACCGAATCTCACCTTGACCCTGGTCGGCGGTCCGACCGTGCTCATCGAGTACGACGGGTTTCGTCTGCTGACGGACCCCACCTTCGATCCTCCTGGCGAGTATCAGGGAGCGTACAGCCCGGTGCGGCACAGGAAGACGGATGGGCCGGCCCTTTCAGTCGAACGGATCGGCAAGCTCGACGCAGTCTTGCTCAGTCACGACCACCACTTCGACAATCTCGACAATGCCGGCCGCGCGCTTCTTCCGCACGCCGGCACAGCCTACACGACGAATTCCGGCGCGCAGCGTCTCGGCGGGAACGCATTGGGCCTTGCTCCATTCGAGACCCGCGTCCTCGAGAGCGAACGCAAGAAGTTGTTTGTGACCGCCACGCCGGCCCGCCATGGACCCATCGGGGTCGACGCCGGCGACGTGGTTGGATTTGCGCTCGGCGCCGAGCAGCCGGGAGACCTGCTTTACGTCACCGGCGATACGCTTTGGTTCGAAGGCACCGCCGAGGTCGCGAGGCGGCTTTCGCCCAAGCTCGTCGTGCTGTTCACGGGCGCCGCGGAGCCCCGTGGCCGTTTCCATATGACGATGGGCAGCGAGGATGCGCTGGAGGCTGCGCATGCCTTTCCCGACGCAGCACTTGTCGCGGTCCACAACGAAGGTTGGGGCCATCTGCGCGAAAGCCAGGACCAGCTTTTGGACGTCTTCGCCAAGTTCAATCTGGCGGCCCGTCTGACCCGGCTTGAAAAGGGCAAACCGCTGCCACTGTCATGGTGAACCGGCCGTGGCAGAGCCTGAACACGGCTTACCGCGGCGCCGCGTTTGATGGCGTGGGCCCGGCGCGGCCGTGCGACCGCTGGCCGGGCCAACGCTCATGTGAGGCGTCGCTGTCCTTGCCGTGGTCCCGCGGACGCTGCGCTGCTATGACCCCGGCGTTCTCACGACCAGTTTGATGTTCAGAAGATTGACCCCCTTGAAGGGGTTCGGCGCGCTTTCGATCGTTCCTGTGCCCGTTGCATTCGCATAGGCGCCCGTGCCCGAAAGGATCGTATATTCGCCGTTTGATTTTCCGTCCTTGATCGCGCCGGTGTAACGCGCGGTGATCGCGCCTTCCTCGAATGTGTAGGTGCTGTAACCGTAATAGGAGCCCGAGCCCTTCAGCATGTCTCCTGAATGGACGAACTCCTTCACCCCGATATGGCCATCACTGAAGACGGCGACACCAAAGAACTTGCCGGAAACGACCGTCTGCCCCTCGACGTTTGCTGCCTCGACGACCTTGACGTCGACAGGCTTGGTGACGAGCTTGAACTCGAGCACTTTCTCACCCGCTACGGCGGTCGATGCCGCAACGACGATTGCCGCGCTGGAAACGAAAAAGGTGATAAAATTCCGCATAGACTCCTCCTGCGTTTGCTGAAATCAAATCAAGGAGTGCACAGCGGGCTATACGTCATGCCCAGCATTTGCGTTGCAGCACGAAAGAGAGCCCGCGGTGATATCCCGGCAGCGGCCGAAGCTTTCGGTACCCCAGCACGCTGGCTGGAACGCACGCATTAGTCTACGTGACGGTAAGAGGTTCAGCAAGCGTAGCCACCAACGTCTCATGCTCGTCAGACGACGCATCGGATGACAGGTTCCGCGACATCAGAACAGCCGTGGCATGCTATAGTATGGTTGCGTGCGGGAGAGCGATCGAGGAGGTAGCGCCAACTCACCAATCCTTCTCCCCGCTGCCGTGGGCGACCGCGCGCGGCAACTATCGAAGTTGCTGCGGATCGACGTACCCATGACGATCCGGCAAGCATGTCTCAAGAAACCTCGTCACCGACAAGGAGTATCACCATGAAGATCGTTGTGATCGGCGGTACCGGACTGATCGGCTCAAAGACCGTTGCCATTCTGCGCCAGCGCGGCCATGACGTCGTCGCCGCCTCGCCGAAGAACGGCATCAACGCCATCACCGGCGAGGGGCTGAAGGAGGCGCTGGCCGGCGCGGCCGTCGTGATCGACCTCGCCAATTCGCCGTCATTCGAAGACAAGGCGGTGATGGAATTCTTCGAGACCTCCGGCCGCAACCTGCTGGCGGCGGAGAAGCCGGCCGGCGTCAGGCATCATGTCGCGCTGTCGATCGTCGGCACCGACCGCACGCCCGAGAACGGCTACTTCCGCGCCAAGGTGGCGCAGGAGAAGCTGATCGAGGCGCCAGGGATTCCCTACACCATCATCCGCGCGACCCAGTTCATGGAATTCATCGGCGCGATCGCCGATGCGGGCGCGGTTGGAAACACGGTGAGGCTCTCGCCCGGCCTGTTCCAGCCGATCGCGGCGGAGGACGTGTCCGCGCTCGTCGCCGATATCGCGCTAGAGCCGCCGCGCAACGGCATCGTCGAGATCGCAGGTCCCGACCGCGCGCCGTTCAACGAGATCGTGGCCCGCTACCTGAAGGCAAAGGGCGACCCGCGCGAGGTGGTGAAAGACCCTGACGCGCTTTACTGGGGCGGCCGGGTCGAGCAGCACTCGCTGGTGCCGCTCGGCGAGGCGCGCCTCGGCCGCATCAATTTGAACGAATGGCTGCGCCGCGCGCGGCCGGCGGCGTGACGGTATCGGCTATTTGAGCCACACCAGCAGCGGGACGGGCGCGCGTCCTTCGCAGGACAGCGTGCCCTCGTAATTGCGCGTCTTGCGCGCGCTGTAGGTGCAGGGCGCGCCGTCCAGCACCAGCTCGGCGGTGACCTGCGAATCCGCACCCGTGATTTGCAGCTTGATTTCTCCGGCGCGTTCGTCCGGCCCGTCCTGCGTGCAGATGCCCACATGCTTCATCTTGAGCGGTCCGGAGAACTGCCTCGGCGCGCCCGGCGCGCTCTCGGTGAGATGTCCGGTCAGCTCCCATTCGCCGAGCACGCCGGCCTGGCCGAGGATCTCCATCGCGCCAAGCGGCAGGGTATGGCAAAGCGATAGCGCAACGGCGCCGAGCAGCGCCGCTCCACCGTTGCGGCATGTCGCCCGTGGCATCACAGCTTGCTTCCGGTCGTCTGGCGCAATTCGATCAGCTCCGGCCGCGACAGATCGGCATCCGCGGTGAGCCGGGCAATCTGATCGGCGCATTCCCGGATCTTGGCCTGATCGCCGGCCGCCTTGGCGCTCTTGATCATGCCGAGATAAGTCGCCAGCCGGTTGGGCTCCTTCTTGAGCACGGCTTCATAGGCGGCGAGCGCCTCCCTGGCCATGCCGCGATCGAGCAGCATCGCCGCGTAGAGCTCGCGCGCCGGCGCCAGCGGTCCCGGGGTGACGGGATGTTTCTCGGTCTTGTCTTCCGCCTCCGCGGCGGCATTCATCGCGCTGAGCGCATCGTCGTATTTACCTTCCGCGTACAGCACCCAGGCGCTCGCGATCTGCTGCTGGATGTCGACGATGTTGGACCAGTAGGCGTCCTTGGCGTCCCTGAGCTTGTCGCGCAACTCGACGAGCTTGGCGACATCGGCCTTGGCGGCGGCGGGGTCACCCGAGCGCGCGGCGCCGACCGCGCGGGCGAAATAGGTGATGGCATCCGCATAGGCGTATTTGGTGGGATGCACTTCAAGCGCGGCGGCACCCTTCCAGTCGCCGCGTTCGAAGACATAGCGGGCCTGGCTTGCCGCCACCGCGAAGGGGCCTGCGAACCGGTCGAGCTTGAACTGGAGCTTGCCGAGCTCGTCGATCACCGCACGCGCTTCCTTGTCCTGGCCGAGCTGGAGATAGGCATACACCAGATAGTCCATCGCGTGCGCCTGGTCCTGCTGCTCGCCGTCTTCCCTGGCGATGCGTGCGGATTCCTTGTTCGAGGCGATCGACTCCTTCCAATAGCCGACGCGCGTGAAGATGTGCGACGGCATGTGCTGGGCATGCGGCGCGTGTTCGGCGATCTTGGCATAGCGCATCGCCGCGGGGAGGCCCTTCTCCGCGAGCGCCGGGTAGTCGTAGAGATGGATCAGATAGTGGGCGATGCCGGGGTGCTCGGGCTGGCGCTTGAAGATCGGTTCGAGCAGCGCCGCGCCCTTCAGCTGGTTGGCGTAGGTCTTGTCGCCCGGCGAGGCCGCGACGTTGAGCGTGATCGCATAGGCGATCTGCGCCTCGTCATCGTCGGCATAGTGCATCGCGACCTGCTCTTCGGCGGCGAGGAATCGCTGCACGCGGGTGCGGTGATCGACCTTGTCGTAGTCGACATACATCGCCGCGATCGCATCGATGTATTCGCGCTCGCGCGGGGTGCCGGCATTCAGCGCCTGGCCTTTTTTCGCTGCTTCAAGGCCGAGCGGAAGGTTTTCCGGCGGCGGCGGCGCGTGCGGATTGTAGAGATAGCTGAGCGCGATGCCCCAATAGGCGATGGCGCATTGCGGGTCGGCCTCCAGCACCTCCTCGAAGGTGCGTCGCGACGCGCTGTACCAGAACGAATGCTGATACAGCATGGCGCGATCGAACAGCTCCTGCGCTTCAGGCTTGCAGGATGTTACAAAATGGACTTTGCCCAATCGTTGCTCGGTAGAATCCGAGGCGGCAGGCTGCGAAATGGTCGCGGCAATGAGGCCAACGACCACAGCGAGGGGAAACCGTGTCATGGGACCCGCTCCGTGGCGTTGAAGGCGAAAACCGTAGGATATCACCTTTCCCGCACCGCCGGAACAGCAGGGGCGTTCTGGTCTAGCTGTCCAGCGCGATCCCTAACGCCTTGATCTTCCGGTACAACGTCGCGCGGCTGAGCCCGAGCGCCTTGGCCGCGTCCGTCACTCTTCCGTCATTGGCGCGCAATGCATCGACGATCGCGGTGCGCTCGGTCGCTGTGTGATCGGCCTCCGCGCCGCGTGCGCTGAACGGCGGCAGATCGAGATCGGCCTCGGTGATGACGCCGTGCTCCGCGGTGGCGCCGGCGAGCCGCAGCACGTGGCGAAGCTGGCGCATGTTGCCCGGAAACGGATAGGCCATCAGCTGCGCCCAGGCGTCGGCCGCGATGCGGCAGTGCGGCGCTTCCTCGTCGGCGATCTGTGCGATGACGTCCTTGCGGTCGGCACGCTCGCGCAACGCGGGCAGGCGGATCTCCATGCCGCGCAGCCGGTAATACAGATCGGAGCGGAAGCTGCCGTCCTCAGCCATCCGCGCCAGGTCGCGGTGCGTGGCGCTGATCAGGCGGATGTCGACGGCGACAGGCTTCAGCGCGCCGAGTGGCCAGACCTCGCGGTTTTCCAGCACGCGCAGCAGCCTGGTTTGCAGCGAAAGCGGCATGTCGCCGATCTCGTCGAGGAACAACGTGCCGCCGCTGGCTTGCACGATCAGCCCCTTCGATCCCTCGCGCCGCGCGCCGGTGAAGGCGCCGGCCTCGTAGCCGAACAGCTCGGCGTCGATCAGGCTCTCCGGCATCGCCGCGCAGTTCAGCGCGACATAGTTGCGCCCGGCGCGGTTGCTCGCGGCATGGATGGCGCGCGCGAACACGTCCTTGCCGGCGCCGGTCTCGCCATGCAGCAGGATCGGCAGGTCGAGATTGCCGACCGTCATCAGCCGCTTCACGCCCTTGATCAGCACGGGATCGCGGCCCGCCAGCCGGTGCAGGCCGGAAAACTGTCCGGCCGGCTTCTCGCGCGGCGGCGTGGATGGTGGACGCGGCGATCGCGCCCGCACCGGCGGCGCCAGACGGCCGCGTCCCCACGGCGTGCCGTCGGCGCGGCGCAGCGCGACCTGCTCGTCCGCGGCGCGCGTCGCGCGATCGTCGAGTTGAATGAGATGCGACAGGTCGATGCCGTCGTCGATCATCGCATCGGTCAGCCCGAACGCGGCGCGCGCGGTGCGGCAGGCGCCGACGACACGGCGATCGTCGTCATAGGCCAGCATGCCGTGCCCGTCGCCGGGCAGCATCGCGATCCAGGAAGCGCGGTAGCGCCGGCGGAAGAACGACTGCTCGATCCGCCGCGTCGCCTCCGTGGTGACGGCGAGCGCCAGCTCATGCGCGCTGCGGCCGAGGTCGCTGCGGCACGAGGTGATGTTGACGGCGCCGGCGAGGCGGCCGGCATGATCGAACAGCGGCGACACCGCGCAGGTGAACATGTGCCACTGCTCGCGGAAATGTTCGTCGCCATGCACCAGGATCGGCCGCTGCTCGGCGAGCGCGGTGCCAAGCCCGTTGGTGCCCTCGAACGTCTCGGCGAAGTTCGAGCCGGTGTAGATCTTCCACTCAAGGAACATCCGCGCGTAGTCGCCCCCGGGCAACCGGCTCACCAGCATGGTGGCGTTGGGATCGGCGAGATTGACGCAGTAGCCGGAGTCGTGGAGCACGCGGGCGAGGTCCTCGAGCTCGGGGATCGCGACCTGGATC
This sequence comes from Bradyrhizobium sp. USDA 3315, assembly GCF_054056795.1. NCBI lineage: Bacteria > Pseudomonadati > Pseudomonadota > Alphaproteobacteria > Hyphomicrobiales > Nitrobacteraceae > Bradyrhizobium > Bradyrhizobium sp. USDA 3315. Next base: position 2,625,625 of record NZ_JBSRYP010000001.1, read on the forward strand.
AAATCCTCCATCGGCTCGGCGATGTGCCGGATCTCGGCCTCGGTCAGGGTCTGCGGCGGCCCGCGCCGGGCCGGATCGAGGTTGTGATTGACCAGGCAGCGCCGCCAGGACGCGGCGATCCGCGTCTCGGTGTCGACGCCGGCCACCTGGTTGGCCGCCGACAGAACACGGGCGACGTGATTTGAGGCCGAAAGATTGGCCATCCAGAGGTCTCCACCCCTAATTTTCCGCGAAGTCTGGCAGTCCGCGGCCGAATGTCAATTGGCCGACGGGGTCGCGGGACTCTTACCTCCCCTTGCAAAGGGGAGGTCGCTTTGCTCGTGAGAGCAAAGCGGGTGGGGATCTGCTCTCTCGGCTTGCAGCATCGCCTGCGGCTGACCCCCATCCCGACCTTCCCCCTTTCAGGGGGAAGGAGAAGGCGTAGCCCGGATGGAGCTCCGCGTAATCCGGGGCGGTCGTGCAACGGGCGAGGGCATTCCCGGATTTCGCTGCGCTGCATCCGGGCTACGGGGATGACTTCATCTCGCCGGTCGTGAGCAGCACGAACGAACGCCCCACTGCCCTGTACGTGCCGTCGAACGCAAACTGCGCGCCTGCCGGCTGTTCCGGCGCGTTGGTATCCAGCAGCAACGACCAGCGTGGTCCGGCTGACGTCCGCGGTAGCTTGAAGTCCACCTCGCCCTCAAAGCTGTTGAGGATAACGAGCACCGTGTCGTCCTCGCCCTCGCGCGCGATCGCGGTCTTGCGCGCGCGGCCGTCGAGCACGACGCCGAAGCATTTGATCCAGCCGGTGCTCCAGTCGGCCTGCGTCATCTCCACGCCTGTCGTGCTGATCCAGACCACGTCGCGGATCTCGAGCTGGGGATCGCGATCGCCGGAGAGGAAGCGGCTGCGGCGCAGGATCGGATAGTCGCGCCGCAGCTTGATCATCCGCTTGGTGAAGGCGAGCAGCTTCCCGGCATCGTCGGAAAAATTCCAGTCGAACCAGGAGATGTCGTTGTCCTGGCAGTACGCATTGTTGTTGCCGCGCTGGGTGCGGCCGAACTCGTCGCCGCCGAGCAGCATCGGCGTGCCCTGCGAGGCGAGCAGCGTCGCCAGCATGTTGCGCTTCTGCCGTTCGCGCAAAGTGCGGATATCCGGATTGTCGGTCGGGCCCTCGGCGCCGCAATTCCAGGAATGGTTGTCGGACGAGCCGTCATTGTTGTGCTCGCCGTTGGCCTCGTTGTGCTTGTTGTTGTAGCTCGCCCAGTCGTTCAGCGTGAAGCCGTCATGGGCGGTGATGAAGTTGACGCTGGCCCAGGTGCGGCGGCCCTCGCGGTTGAACACGTCGTGCGAGCCGAGCAGCCGCGGTGCCAGGCTGCCTGGCGCCGCCTCGCCGCGCCAGAAATCGCGCACAACGTTGCGGTATTTGTCGTTCCACTCCGCCCAGCCCGCCGGGAAGCCGCCGACCTGGTAACCGCCGGGGCCGCAATCCCAGGGTTCGGCGATCAGCTTGGCGGTCGCGAGCAGCGGGTCCTGGTTCATCGCCTTGAGGAAGCCGGACTGCTCGTCGAAGCCGTAGACCTCACGTGCCAGGATGGTGCCGAGATCGAAGCGGAAGCCGTCGACATGCATGTGGCCGGCCCAGTAGCGCAGGCTGTCCATCACCATCTGGATCACCCGCGGATGCGACAGGTTCACCGTGTTGCCGGTGCCGGTGTCGTTGATGTAGTAGCGTCGCTTGTCCGGCAGCAGCCGGTAATAGCTCGCATTGTCGATGCCCTTGAACGACAGCGTCGGGCCGCGCTCGTTGCCTTCGGCGGTGTGGTTGTAGACGACATCGAGAATGACTTCGAGGCCGGCGCCATGCAGCCGCGACACCATCTCCTTGAATTCGCGCAGGCTGTTCGGCACGTCGGCGGCGTAGCGCGGATCCGGCGCGAAGAAGCCGATGGTGTTGTAGCCCCAGTAATTGGTCAGGTGCTTGTCCAGAAGGTTGCTGTCGTTGATGAAGGAATGCACCGGCAGCAGCTCGACCGAGGTGATGCCGAGCGCCTTGAGATGGTCGATCGCGGCGTTCGAGCCGAAGCCGGCATAGGTGCCGCGCAAATGTTCGTTGACGCTCGGGTGCTGCTTGGTGAACCCCTTGACGTGGGTCTCGTAGACCACGGTCTCGTCCCAATGCACGTCCTGCCGCTGCGCCTCCTGGACCCAGTCGAAATTGGGATCGACCACCACGCATTTCGGCATGAACGGCGCGCTGTCGCGCTCGTCGAAGGTGAGGTCGTCGCCGCTCTCCATCTTGTAGCCGAACACCGCCGGATTCCAGGTCAGGCTGCCGGCATGGGCGCAGGCGTAGGGATCGAGCAGCAGCTTGTTCGGGTTGAAGCGGTGGCCGCCGTCCGGCTGGTAGGGGCCGTAAACGCGATAGCCGTAGAACGTCCCCGGCTGCACGCCGTTGATGTAGCCGTGAAACACCTGGTCGGTATATTCGGGCAGCTCGAAGCGGTGCGTCTCGCGCTCGCCGTCGAACAGGCAGACCTCGACCTTGGTGGCGTTGGCGGAAAACACCGCGAAATTGGTGCCGTGGCCGCTCCAGTGGGCGCCCAGCGGATAGGGCAGCCCTTCCTCAATGACGAAATCGGACATCGGTCCCCCAGCCATGAGATCAACCTGCAACAAACGCCGCCGCGCGGAAAACGTTGCATCGGGCTAGTTTAGCGGCAGTTACGCTTGGTTCGTATGACGCGGGCGGAACGAGATGCAAGGCTCGGCAAGAGATGTCGCGAGAAATGCGGTCGTATGACTCTCTGCCACAATCTCGATGTCGTCCCGGGCAAGCGCTGCGCGACCCGGGACCCATAACCACGAAAGCAAATTGGCTTGCAAAGCTGGAGCCACAGCGTGCTTCGACAACGCAACCCCGTGGTTATGGGTCCCGGCCCCCGTGTGCAATTGCGCACTAGGCCGGGACGACAGCGGAGGGCTTGTTGAGTGCAATGCTAAATCAGCCGCATGCCCTTGAAGCTGGTATGCCCGTTCTTGCCGACGATGATGTGATCGTGCACGGCAATCCCGAGCGGCTTTGCGATGTCGACGATGGCTTTCGTCATCTGGATGTCGGCCTGCGACGGCGTCGGGTCGCCGGACGGATGGTTGTGCACCAGGATCAGCGCGGTGGCGGACAATTCCAGCGCGCGCTTGATCACCTCGCGCGGATAGACCGGGGTGTGATCGACGGTGCCGGTCTGCTGCACCTCGTCGGCGATCAGCTGGTTGCGCTTGTCGAGGAACAGGAGGCGGAACTGCTCCTTGTCGGCGAACGCCATGCCGGTGCGGCAATAGTCGATGACGTCGTTCCAGGACGACAGCGCGATGTTGCGCCTGATCTCGCCCTTGGCGATCCGGCCGGCGGCGGCGGCGAGCAGCTTGATCTGGTTGATCGAGGCATCCTTGACGCCCTCGACCTCGCGCAGCCGCGCCACCGGCGCATGCACCACCTCGGCGAACGAGCCGAACTTCTTCAGCAGCGCCTTGGCCAACGGCTTGGTGTCGCGGCGCGGGATCGCGGCGAACAGCGCTATCTCCAAGAGCTCGTAGTCGGTCAGCGCGTCCGGCCCCGCCGCATAGAACCGCTCGCGCAGCCGTTCGCGATGGCCGTGATAATGTGGCGTCTCGTCGGGCTGATCGGGGCTGTCACTGGCTTTGGCGGGCATCGGCCACAACCATGCCGTGCTCGCGGCGATTTGCAAGAGCCGATGCAACTGCCGGGTTTGCCACGATGCTTCGGGCGAATTACCGTCGGCGGCAACGGTTCGAGAGAAAAGAGGGGGAGGGCCGCGTGACATCATTCAAGGTGATCCGCTCGCGCGCCGAGAAGCGCAAGGGCGGGCCGAAGGCGCTGGAGAAGCTGCTGCGGCCGCCGGCGGGCGCCAAGGCGCTGGCAAAGCTCGGCGACGACCGCGTGCTGGCCGAGATGACCAGGCGCGTGTTCTGCGCGGGCTTTGCCTGGAGCGTGATCGACGCCAAATGGCCGGGCTTCGAGGAGGCGTTCCTCGGCTTTCAGCCCGCCAAGCTCGCCTTCAAGCCCGACGAATTCTGGGAAAAGCTTGTCAGCGACGCCAGGATCGTGCGCAACGGCGCCAAGATCATGTCGGTGCGCGACAACGGCCGCTTCGTGCAGGAGATCGCGCGCGAGCACGGCAGCTTCGGCAAATTCCTTAGCGCCTGGCCGTCATCGGATGAGGTCGGACTGCTGGAGCTATTGGCTAAGCGCGGCAGCCGGCTCGGCGGCAACACCGGACAGATGCTGCTGCGCTTCCTCGGTTGGGACGGATTCGTCACCTCGCGCGACGTCGTCGCCTGCCTGCGCGATGCCGGCCTCGATATCGCCGAGGAGGTCAAGTCGAAGCGCGATCTCGCCAAGGTGCAGGCGCAGTTCAACGCCTGGGCGGAGGAGACCGGACTGTCCTATCTGCATCTGTCGCGGATCTGCGCGATGTCGATCGGAGAGAACCACACGCCCGAGGAGATCATCGAGCGCACGCGGAGCGATTATTGACGAGGACGGTTACAGCTCAACCCGATTAGACCTGAACCCACGGCTTCTCGCCATGGCGTTCGGACAGCGTGAAGATCTCGACGCCGTCCGCGGTGACGCCGACCGAGTGCTCGAACTGCGCCGACAGCGAACGGTCGCGGGTCACCGCGGTCCAGCCGTCGGACAGGATCTTCACATGCGGCTTGCCGAGATTGATCATCGGCTCGATGGTGAAGAACATGCCGGGCTTCAAGGGCGCGCCTTCGCCGGGGCGGCCGATATGGATGATGTTCGGTTCGTCGTGGAACAGGCGGCCGAGGCCGTGGCCGCAGAAGTCGCGCACCACGCTCATGCCCTGCGGCTCGACATAGCTCTGGATGGCATGGCCGATATCGCCGGTGGTGGCGCCGGGCTTCACCGAGGCGATGCCGCGCATCATCGCCTCATAGGTCACCTCGATCAGCCGCTCGGCCTTCCGCGCGATGGCGCCGATCGCATACATGCGGCTGGAGTCGCCGTACCAGCCGTCGACGATGAAGGTGACGTCGACATTGACGATGTCGCCTTCCTTCAGCGGCCGGTCGCCCGGCATGCCGTGGCAGACCACGTGATTGATCGAGGTGCAGGTCGAGTAGCGATAGCCGCGATACATCAGCGTCGCCGGATAGGCGCCGTGGTCGAAGGCGAACTTGCGAACGAACTCGTCGATGACCGAAGTCGGGATGCCGGGCTTGACGAGGTCGGTGAGCGCATCGAGGCATTTCGACACCAGGGCGCCCGCCTTGCGCATGCCGGCAAAGCCGCTCGGTCCGTGCAGCTTGATCTGGCCGGTCTTGCGAAGCGAGGTGTCGGTGGCGTCGATATAGCTCATGGGCGGGCTGTTTCTGCGGGCAAGGGGCTGATTTCTGGCCCTAATTTAATGATCGGCGCGCCCGGCGCAAGCCAAGCTTGGGCATGGGGACATGTCCAAACGGCTTGATTTTCAGGCCATATCCGGAACAGCGGCCACCGCTGCTCCGAAAAGACCGCGCGCAAGCGCTAATTGGAGACCTCGACCACGCTCTCGACCGGCAGCGCGCCGCCGCGGATGCGGAGTTCCCGCACCGGGTAGGGCACCCGGATGCCCTCCTGCTTGAAGGCGTCCCACAGCGACAGCATGACGTCGCTCTTCACATTGTCCATGCCGTCGGGGTCGGCAATCCAGAAGGTCAGGGAGAATTTCATCCCGGCCTCGGCGAACTCGGTCAGGATGCAGTTCGGCGTCCGGCCCTTGGTGGCGCGCGGATGGGCCGCCGCGGTCGTGATCGCGAGCTTGCAGACCTGCCGCGGATTGGCGTCGTAATTGGTGGAGAAGGCGATCTTCACCAGCGTGTTCTTGTCGGTATAGGTCCAGTTGGTGACCTTCTGCGTCACCAGGTCCTCGTTCGGGATCAGGAACTCGCGGCCGTCGCCGGCGGCGACCGAGATGTAGCGGGTCTTCATCGCGCTGATCCGGCCCGAATTGTCGCCGATCGTGACGAGGTCGCCGGGCTTCACCGATTTGTCGACCAACAGGATCAGGCCGCTGATGAAATTGGCGACGATCTTCTGCAGGCCGAGACCGATGCCGACGCCGGCCGCGCCGGTGAACACCGCGAGCGCGGAGAGGTTGATGCCGACCGCGCCGAGCGCGATCACGATCGCCGTCACCATCAATCCGATGCGGATGATCTTGACCAGCAGCACCTGGATCGACGGCGTCAGATCGGTGGCGCGGTTGATCCGGCTCTCGGCGAAATTGCCGGCGAGGTTGGTCAGCCACAGCGCCACGATCAGGAGCGCGCCGGCCTTGATCAGCAGCAGCGGCGAAAGGCGGAGGCCGCCGACCACGACCGCATATGCATCCAGCGTGTCGGCCGCCCAATCGAGCTGGCCGATGATGCTGAGGGCGGCGACCACCCAGGCCGCGATCGAGACTGTTTTCACGATGAAGGCGTTGTCGATCACCGAGGTGACGAGGCGGATCACCAGCCAGGCCAGCGCCAGCTTGGCGGAGACCGCGATCAGATAGCTGCGGCTCGGCCAGGTCGCGTGCCACATCACGATGCGGGAGATGATCATCAGAACCGCGAACACGGCGGTGGAAGCGCTCTTCACCATCACGCGGGCGAAGTGCCGGAGCGGCAGCGGCCAGCGCATCGCCAGCGACGACATGTCGACCCGCGCATGAATGGCGGTGTCGGCGGCGTAGGCGAGGCCCGCGGCGGCGAGGATGATGCCGAATTGCAGATAGAACCAGGGCGAGGCGACCTCGGCGCCGACCGAGCGCGCAGCCATTTGGATCGATTCGAGGACGTCCTTCCAGTTCATGTCCATCGGCAAAATCTCAACTCGAAGCGCGGGTCAGCCAAATGTGATTCGAATGCGCAGGCAGAATCCCACAAAGGCGCGCACGCGACCATCGATACAACACAGTGTCGGGGCGACCTAGGGCTGATGAGACCGGGCACATTGCCGCTTATGGCAGAAATCGGTTGGCGTCCCAGTGTGGCGACGATAAGGATGCAATTGCAAGTATTTGAGACCTCCGAAGGCGCATGGCATCCCTCGACTCCGTCAGTATAGCGATCCTGCTCGGTGCGGTGCTGGTGATGGCCGGCATCCTGTCGAGCCTGCTGGCCTTGCGGTTCGGCGCTCCCTTGCTGCTGGTGTTCTTGCTGGTCGGCATGCTGGCGGGCGATTCCGGCCCCGGCCGGCTGCAGTTCGACGACGTCCGCACCACCTATCTGGTCGGCTCGGTGGCGCTGGCGCTGATCCTGTTCGACGGCGGATTGAAGACGCGGTTTGCCAGCATCCGCACCGTGCTGGTGCCCTCGATGGTGCTGGCGACCGCCGGCGTGCTGTTGACCGCGCTGATCACAGCGCCGGTCGCCCGTTTCGTGCTCGACCTCAACTGGACCGAGTCATTGCTGGTCGGCGCCGTCGTGGCCTCGACCGACGCGGCTGCCGTGTTCCTGCTGGTGCACACCCAGGGTCTGCGGCTGCGGCCGCGCGTCGGCGCGACGCTGGAGGCGGAATCCGGCACCAACGATCCGTTCGCGATCTTCCTCACCTTGATGCTGGTCGAGTTCATCTCGATCGGCCAGAGCTCGGCCTCGCACATCGCGCTGGAGTTCATCCAGGAGGCGGTGTTCGGCGCCATCATCGGGGTGATCGGCGGCCGGCTGGTGGTGATCGCGCTGAACTATGTAGCGCTGCCGCAGGGCCTGCATGCGCCGTTCGTCACCACGGCGGCACTGGTGATCTTCGGCGGCTCGCAGATCGTGCATGCCTCGGGATTTCTCGCGGTGTATCTCGCCGGTATCATCATCGGCAACCGGCCGACCCGCGCGCATAATTCGGTGGTGACGTTCCTCGACGCCGCGACCTGGCTGGCGCAGATCGTGATGTTCGTGCTGCTCGGCCTCCTGGTCTCGCCGCATCGCCTGCTCTCCAGCGCCGGCGGCGCGGTGCTGGTGGCGTTCGCGCTGATGCTGGTGGCGCGGCCGCTGGCGGTGCTGATCTGCCTCGCACCGTTCAAGTTCAACTGGCGGGAGAAGGTCTTCATCGCCTGGACCGGCCTGCGCGGCGCGGTCGCGATCTTCCTCGCCTCGATCCCGATGCTGGTCGGCCTGTCGAAGGCCTATCTCTATTTCGACGTCGCCTTCGTCGTCGTCATCATCTCGCTGCTGTTGCAGGGCTGGACACTGGCGCCGGCGGCGCGGCGGCTGCACGTCGCGCTGCCGCGCGCCGAACGCGGCCCGCGCCGCGTCGAGCTCGATTTGCCCGGCCAGCTCGAGCAGCAGCTGGTCGGCTATCCGGTGCGGCCGAAGAGCCTGTACTTCCGCCGCGGGCTGATCCCGTCCTGGTCGAAGCCGACGCTGGTGATCCGCGACGAGCGGATCCTGACGCCGACCGAGGCCGATCCGGTCGCGCCTGGCGACTACATCTACCTGCTGGCGCCGCCGGAGCGCGCCGAGGCGCTCGACCGCTTCTTCGTCGACATGGCGCCGTCGAGCGCGCCCGATCCGCATCTGCTCGGCGACTTCATGGTGTCGGCCGAGCATACGCTCGGCGAGCTCGCCGAGATCTACGGCGTCAAGGTCGACGAGCACCAGGCCAAGCTGACGCTCGCCGACTATTTCGACGTCAATCTCGACCGCGCGCCGAAGGAAGGGGCCGAACTGGCGCTCGACGAGATCGTGCTGGTGGCGCGCAGCATCAGCGGCGGCCGCGTCAACGTGGTCGGCCTGCGCCTGCCGGAGGAAGAGGAGAAGGTCGCGCCGCAAACGCGGATGCAGATCGTCAAGCGCAAGCTCGCCGACATCTGGGCGTCGGTGGCGGGGGTCTGAGCCGCGCCGTTAGGTCTTGCGCAGGAAGTTCGAATCCGGTGCGAACTTCCTGATCATGTCGGACAGCCCGTCGTCGGCCGGCGGACCGGATGAGCCCTTGGACACCGCGTCCGGCTTGGTTTCGCCCTTGATCTTCTGGCCGGAAATCTCGGCCAGCGCCGCGAGCAGCGTCTCGTCGAGATTATCGGCCGCTGTCTTCGCAGGTGGTGTCGTCGCAGCTGGCGTCGTGGCGGGCGCAGCGGGAGCCGGCGGAGGTGGCGTCGGTTGGGTGGGCGCGACCGCGCGGATTTCGGGCTCGCGCCTCGCCGGCGGCGCTGACTCCGGTGCCGGCTTGGACACATCCTTGGACGCGTCCTTCGACGCATCCTTGGGGGCGTCCGCGCGCCGGGCGGCGGCCTCGCTGACGGCGGCGATCAACGATGCTTCGAGGGCGGCGGGCGTGTCGGCCGGCATGGGCGGCGGTGTAGCCGGCATCGGCGGCGGTGTGACCGGCACCGGCGGCGGCCCGGCGGGCTTCGCGTCCCGGGTTGCGCGACCGAACAGCGGTTCCCGCTGGATCGCCGCCTGCGGCCGGCCGTCGGTGGCCTTGCCCGGCTCCTTTCCAGGCTCCTTGGCAGGCTTGAAGAGACCCGCGCGTTCGGCGGCCATCTTGGCGGACGCCTCCTCGACCGTGGCTAGCAGGGACGCTTCGAGAGCGTTTGCGCGATTGCTTGGCGAAGCCGCCGGCTTGGCGGCAGGGATGATCACCGGCTTTGGCTGCGGCGGGGGCGGCAGCGGTGGCGGCCGAGATGCTTCGACTGGTGCCGGCGGCGACGGGATCGGCTGACCGTCCCCGGCGCGCGCGATGATGCCGTCGACAATCGCCGCCAGGCGGCCCTTGTCGGGGGCGGCCAGATAGCTCGCTGCCAGCTCGTCGACATATTGCGGGCCGTAATCGGCGAGCACATTGGCGATCTGGGCGAGATCAGGATCGCTGTCGACCAGCCGGCGCCAGGCCTCCCGGTCGTAAGTCTCCCGGTCGTAAGCCGCGTCCCCCTTCTTGTCGGGCCAGGCCACCCGGCGCGGCTGACGCTGCCCGGTATCCTGGCCTGCGATCGGGTCGAGGGTCGGCGGCTGCAGCCCGTCGCTGAGGCGCGGCGGTGTAAATCCCGAGGCGCCGGCCGGCACGGCAGCATCGGCCGGACGCCGGCGCCGCTCGTCGACCTGCAGCGCGATCAGGCCGACGCCCATCAGCAGGAAGCCGAGCGCGGCCCACGAAATCGTGGTGCACAGCAGCCCGCCGATCAGCAGCAACACCCAGCCAGTCAGTCGCACAAATTCACCCTTCCCTATGCCCGATCGGACGTCCCGACGCGGGCCTGGCAGACAAGATAGGCTATCTTATGCCGACTTTCGGAAAAACGGCCAGCTAGGCGCCCGCCGTCAGCACCTTGACACCGCCGAACGCGGTCACCTGGCCGCCGCGCAGCATCACGATCTGGGTGGCGAGCTGGCGCAGCTCGGCCGCGTCGTGGCTGACATAGACCATCGGGATGCCGGCTTCGTCGCGCAGCCGCACCAGATAGGGCAGGATCTCGAGCTTGCGGCTTTCGTCGAGCGCCCCCAGCGGCTCGTCGAGCAGCAGCAGCCGCGGCTTGGACAGCAGCGCCCGGCCGAGCGCGACGCGCTGGCGCTCGCCGCCGGAGAGCTTTCCGGGACGGCGGTCGAGCAGGGCGCCGATGTCGAGCAGGTCGACGACGCGCCGGTGTTGGGCGGGATCTTCGGTGAGGCCGTTCATGCGGCGGCCGTAGTCGAGGTTCTGGCGGACATCGAGATGCGGAAACAGCCGCGCGTCCTGGAACACGTAACCAATGCGGCGGCGCCAGCTCGGGACGTGGATGCCGGTCGCGGTATCGTCGACGGTCTCGCCGTCGATCACGATGGTGCCGCGGTCGGGACGCAACAGTCCCGCGATGGTGTTGATCAGCGAGGTCTTGCCGGAGCCGGACGCGCCGAACAGACCGGTGACGCGGCCCTCGCTGGTGAACGAGGCTGCAAGCGAGAACTCGCCGAGCAGCTTGGTGATGTCGACGCGCAGCATGGCTAAAGCGCGATGAGATTGAGTTGAATCGTCATCGCGCTTTAGCTCCTTGTTTGAGCATGGCCTCTTCGGAAAACCGCTTCACACTTTTCCGGATCATGCTCTATTGCCCATGCAGGCGCGCGGTGGCGCGACGCGCGAACACTTCAGCCGCGACCAGTGCGCCGATCGCGAGCACGATCGAGATGATCACGAGCCGCGCGGCGGCGGGGTCGCCATCCGGCGTCTGGATCAGCGAATAGATCGCCGACGAAATGGTCTGGGTCTCGCCGGGAATGTTGGAGACGAAGGTGATGGTCGCGCCGAACTCGCCGATCGCCTTGGCAAAACCGAGTACCATGCCGGCCAGCACGCCGGGCAGCGCCAGCGGCAGCGTCACCGTTGCGAACACCCGCCACGGTGCGGCGCCGAGTGTCTCGGCCGCCTGCTCGAGGCGGCGGTCGACGGCTTCGATCGAGAGACGGATCGGGCGCACCAGAAGCGGAAACGACATCACGCCACAGGCGAGCGCCGCGCCGGTCCAGCGGAAAGCGAACACGATGCCGAGATGGTCGGCCAGCCAGCCGCCGACCAGGCCGCGCTTGCCGAAGGTCAGCAGCAGCAAATAGCCGGTGACGACGGGCGGCAGCACCAGCGGCAAATGCACGGCGGCGTCGAGCAGCGACTTGCCCCAGAAATCGCGCCGCGCCAGCAGCCAGGCGAGCGCTACCCCGAACGGGGTCGCCACCAGTGTTGCGATGACGGCGACCCGCAGCGACAGCAGGATCGCCGTCCATTCGGCCGGCGAGATCTCGAACACGTGCTTAAGTCGTCGGGCTGATCAGGAACTTGAAGCCATATTTCTCGAGGATCGTCTTCGCCGCGGACGAGCGCAGGAAGGCCAGGTACTCGGCGGTCTCCGGCTTCGCGGTCGTGGTCGCCGCGACCGGATAGATGATGGCCGGATGGGTGTCGGCCGGGAAGGTGCCGACGATCTTGACGCCCGGCTCGACCTTGGCGTCGGTCGAATAGACGATGCCGAGCACGGCTTCGCCGCGTGCCACCAGCGTCAGCGCGGCGCGCACGCTCTCGGCCATCGCGAATTTCGGCTCCGCCGACTGCCAGGCGCCGAGCTTCTCCAGCGCGGCCTTGGCGTATTTGCCGACCGGCACCGCCTTGACGTCGCCGGTCGCGATCCTGCCGTCGCCGGCGAGCTTGGCGAGATCGAAGCCCGGTCCGATGTTGACGTTGTCGATCTTGGAATCCTTCGGCGCGATCAGCACGATCGAGTTGCCGAGCAGGTTCATCCGCGTCGCTTCATTGATGTTCTTCTGCTTGATCGCATAGTCCATCCAGTCGGTGTCGGCGGAGACGAAGACGTCGGCCGGCGCACCCTGCTCGATCTGCTTGGCAAGCGCCGAGCTCGCGGCATAGCTGGCGGTGATCTTGACGCCGGTCTTGGCGGTATAGGCTGCATCGATGTCGTCGAGCGCGTTCTTCATCGAGGCGGCGGCAAACACGGTGAGCGTCTTGTCCTCCGCTCTCGCGGGCGAATGCAGCGCGCCGAGCAGGATGACGAAAGCGGTGAAAAGTCCGGCAAGCCGTGAAATTGAAAGTCGTGGCATGGAAAGCGCTCCGTGCGAGTTCGCGCGCGAACGATCGCGCGCAAATCAGGCGTTGGGTTGGGGTCTGGCCTGCGACGAACGGAAGCGCTGTTCCGCTGGTCCCCGACGGACTTACGGTCCTCAGGGATATCGCACTGCAAACATAGCAGGCTGGGGCTTACGGTAAAGGCGACCGTTTGTCTAACCGCCCGTCCTATTCATCCGCCGGCTGGATAGCGATCGACAGCGAGTTCTCTTTTGAGCCGCTGACCTGCAGCACGAAGGGGCTGGCGGCGAGGTCATATTTCACGGTCTTGCGGATACCGTCGCAATCGGTCGCGCCGCTGAACGCCTTTGGCTTCAGGAAATGCCCGTCCTGCACCAGGTCGACCCAGGCCCCGGCCGACAGGCTGACGGTATAGAGCCCGGCCTTCGGCGCGGCCTTGAAGCTGGTGAAGCCGGCGAAGGTGCCTTCCTTCGGCGCGCGCTCCGGCGGGGTCGGCAATTTGGCGTCGCCGGGGGCCACCAGCGCCAGCGTGATCGCGGTCGCCGGCAGCGCCGTCTGCTCGCTTCCCGATACGACCCTGGCACGATCGGACGCGGTCAGCGCGGCGCGTGCGCGCTCGATCGACCATTTGAACTTGTCACAGCCGCTCGGCTCCTCCGCCGCGACAGCGGAAGTCGAGACGAGCACGAGCGATGCGGCGAGGAGCGATTTGCGCATGTCTGGTCCATTCATGATGACGGATAAACAGATCAGCCGCCCCGATCCATCGCCCGAACGCGCTTACGGCGCGACGGCACGAGATCATATCGCAGTTCGAGCCGGCCGGCATAGCCGCCTGACGAAGATGTTATTGCCCTGGCAGCTGCTGTTTGGCGTCGGGGGCGTTCAGCACCGTCCTGCAATCAGCCGGCATCTGCGCCAGCGTCATCGGCGGGCGGGGTTTCGGCGGCTTCGGCGGAGGCTTCGGATGCAGCACCGAATCCTTGAACCAGAAGGCGAGATCGGACGGCTTGCAGCCTTCGCCCTCCGCCTGCGCCTTCTGGCTCTCGCAGGTCGGGCTGCCGGACGGACATCGCATGCGAATGTGGAAGTGGTAGTCGTGGCCCCACCACGGCCGGATCTTCGACAGCCAGCCGCGATCGCCCGTGGCCTCGCGGCACAGCGCCTTCTTGATCGCGGGGTTGACGAAGATGCGCTGCACCGCCGGCTCCCGCGCCGCGTCGCGGATAACGAGTACGTGGCCCGGCGTGAACACGCGCGGATCGATGTCGAGCCGGTCGTCGCGCACCATCATCACCGCCGACATCTCCTCGCGGTCCTCGCGCGACAATTTGCGATCGGGCATCGGCGTCAGCCAGATGTCGGCGTCAAGTCCGATCTGGTGGCTGGCATGACCGGAGAGCGCGGGGCCGCCGCGCGGCTGGCCGATATCGCCGACCAGGATGCCCGGCCAGCCGGCGTCCTTGTGCGCGTTGGCCGCAAGCCGCTTCAGCAGCGCGATCATGTTGGGGTGACCCCAGTAGCGGTTGCGCGACAAGCGCATCACCTGCCAGGTCTCGCCGTTGAGCGGCATCTGCGCGGCGCCGGCGAGACAACCCTTAGTGTAGCCGCCGATCGACCGGGTCGGCAACGCCGCCGGCAGCACCTTGCGCGCGAACAGCTGCTTCGCCCCGATCTTTGGATCGTTGGGGTTGGCGAGCGGCGGCAGCGGCTGTGGATTGAGCGAGCCCCTGTCCTGCGCCCGCGCGGAGATGGTGCAGGCGACGAGGGCTAAGATCAGGAGTGGGAACAGACGCAGGCGGGGTGTCATTCGGATCACTCTGTCGGCGCAAGGCTAGCATGGATTCGGAGCAGGCGGACCGCGCTTTCATCCCATTCGCTTGATCGCCCACAGGGTGGATTAAGATTACCTGCGGCTTCCAGGCTCCGATGTGAGCCACGCCACTTTACAAGCGCACGTTGTGGGCGACATCATGTCCGCAATAATTTCAGGGTAGGCGTTATTGTGACGAGCGTATCGTGCGTACGGCTGGCGTTTGCCGCCGCGATTGCCGCGCCGATTTTGGCGCTCTCGCCGGCGCGGGCCGACGTCGTCGTTCACATCGATAAATCATCGCAGCGCATGGCGGTCAGCGTCGATGGCGCGAGACGCTACAACTGGCCGGTGTCGACCGGCCGCCGCGGCTATGGCACGCCGAGTGGGGTGTTCCGTCCGCAGATGCTGGCGCGCCGCTGGTACTCGAAGAAGTACTATAACTCGCCGATGCCGCACTCGATCTTCTTCCACCGCGGCTTTGCCATCCATGGAACATACGAACTCACGCGCCTTGGCGGGGCGGCCTCGCATGGCTGCGTGCGCCTGCATCCCTCGCACGCCGCAATGCTCTATGGGCTGGTCGAGCGCAACGGCCGAGGCGGCACGCGCATCGAAATCACCAACTAAGGTATGATCCGGCAAAATCCGAAGGCTGAGGCGCACCGCGCTTTAACCGCGCGATAACCCTGCGGCACGCTGACGAACATTGATGCGCTTGAAGCGTCTTCGGCGCATTCATTGTGCAATCGCGCGCCGGTTTACGCTTCCTTCACCAAGCGCCGGCGCTTCCACGCTGCGAATCTGTGCCGTGCGCCGCCGGCGCGCCGGGAGCAAACTCGCGCCCGGCGTGAATTCGCCTGCAAAGCAGGCATGCAAGGGCTTCTCAGGCAGCGCAGCTACTCGCCAAGAGATACCAATTTTTCAGAGACTTATCGCAGATATATCGCCGAACTGGAATGCGCGTGGGGCGTGCGATACCGATGATGCGGCCGAAGAAAAACACCAAGAAACCGAACCAGGCCAAACTGTCCCGTCCTCGGGGCCGTCGTCCCACACCGATGCCGAAAGTGTCGGGCAGATCGCGCCGCCCCGCGGTCGAGATCGGCGAACTGGTGCGCCAGCGCGCGCAGGCCGAAGCCGCGATCGCCGAGGCGCGCAAATCCAACGCGCGGCTGCGTGAGGCGATCGACATCCTGCCGCAGGGCATCGTGTTCCTGGATCCGGAAGGCCGCTACACACTCTGGAACAAGAAATACTCGGAAATCTACAAGCGCAGCTCCGATCTGTTCGAGCACGGTGCGCGCCTGGAAGACACCATCCGCATCGGCGTCGCGCGCGGCGACTATCCCGAGGCTGCCGGCCGCGAGGAAGAGTGGATCGCCGAACGGCTCAGGAAGATGTACCAGCCCGGCGAGCGGCACGAGCAGGTGCTGGCCGACGGCCGCGTGGTGTTGATCGAGGAGCGGCTGACCTCGGATGGCGGCATCGTCGGCCTGCGCGTCGACATCACTGAACTGAAGCAGCGCGAGGCGTCGTTCCGCCTGCTGTTCGACGGCAATCCGGTGCCGATGATCCTGTGCGCGCTCGACGGCGAGCGGATCCTCGCGGTCAACGACGCCGCGATCGCGCATTACGGCTATGTCCGCGCCGAATTCGAGCGGATGACGATCAGGAGCCTGCAGGCGTTCGATGCCGAGTTGCCTTGGGCGGCAGGCCGCAGCAGCGACGAGCAGGCGGCGCGGACCTGGAAGCATGTGCGCGCCGACGGCACGCTGATCGACCTTGCGATCTATTCGCGTCAGCTGATGCATGGCGACCAGCCGGCGATGCTGCTCGCGCTGATGGACATCACGGAACGCAAGCGCGCCGAGGCGCGGCTCGCCTTCATGGCCCAGCACGACAGCCTGACCGGCCTGCCCAACCGCAATCTGCTGCGCCAGCAGATGGACGAGATGCTGCAGCACACCCGCCGCTCGACCGACAAGGTCGCGGTGCTGATGCTGGGCCTCGACAATTTCAAGGCGGTCAACGAGACGCTCGGTCACGGCATCGGCGACAAGCTGCTGCGCGCGGTCGCCAAGCGCCTGCGTTCGACGCTGCGCGAGGAAGATGCGCTGGCCCGTCTCAACTCCGATGAGTTCACCATCGTGCAGGGCGGCGTGATGCGGCCCGAGGACGCGGTGTTGCTGGCGCGGCGGATTTTGGACGCGATCGGCGAGCCCTATCTGCTCGAGGGGCACTCGGTGGTGATCGGCGCCAGCATCGGGATCGCGATGTCGCCCGGCGACGGCGAGGATTCCGAAAAGCTCCTGAAGAGCGCCGACATGGCCTTGTCGCGCGCCAAGAGCGAATTCCGCGGCACCTTCTCCTTCTTCGAGGCGGAGATGGACGCGCGTGCCCAGAGCCGCCGCAAGATCGAGATCGACCTGCGCGATGCGATCCAGAACGAAGGCCTGCGGCCCTATTACCAGCCGCTGGTCGATCTTGCGACCGGGCGCATCACCGGCTTCGAGGCGCTGGTGCGCTGGCCGCATCCGGAGCGCGGCATGATCTCGCCGGGCGAGTTCATCCCGGTGGCCGAGGAGACCGGGCTGATCAATCCGCTGGGCGCGCTGATGCTGCATCGCGCCTGCATGGACGCGGCGCAATGGCCGGATGACGTGCGCGTCGCGGTCAATCTGTCGCCGCTGCAATTCCGTACCGGCAATCTGCTGGCGCTGGTCACCGACGCGCTGAGGCAATCCGGCCTGCCGGCGCGGCGGCTCGAGCTTGAGATCACCGAGACGCTGCTGCTCGAAAAGAGCAGCCAGGTTTTGGCGACGCTGCATGCGCTGCGTGCGCTCGGGGTGCGGATGTCGATGGACGATTTCGGCACCGGCTATTCCAGCCTCAGCTATCTGCGCAGCTTCCCGTTCGACAAGATCAAGATCGACCAGTCGTTCGTACGCGACCTTGGTGCGAACCCGGACGCGCAGGCGATCGTGCGCTCGATCGTCAGCCTCGGCATCGGGCTCGGCGTCACCATCACCGCCGAGGGCGTCGAGACCGAAGCGGAGTTGAGCCGCCTGCGCGCCGAAGGCTGCCACGAGGGCCAGGGCTTTCTGTTCAGCCGCGCGCGGCCGAACGCCGAGGTCATCAGCCTGCTGAAGGCGCAGCGCGTCGCGACGGCGCTGGTGGCGTAGTGGAGCCTAGAGGCAGAGATGTTACCTCGATCGAGCGTCGGGCTCCCCTTACCTCGCCCCGCGTGCGGGGAGAGGTCGGAACGCATCGTTAGATGCGTTCCGGGTGAGAGGGATTCTCCGCGAACGCAGCTATTACCGAATGTGCGGAGACGGCCCCTCACCCCAACCCTCTCGCCGTAAGAACGGGGAGAGGGAGCGCACCGCCGTCGCCTTCACGCCCTACGATTCTTTCTTGTTGAGATGATAAGTTAGCGCCAGCGCCACGCAGTGGCGCAGCGCGGGCTCCGGCAGCTTGCCCGCGACATCGAGCAGGATGGCGCGGTTGCCGCTGTAGCTGAGCTCGGGATAGAGCTCGCGGAAGGTCTCGACCAGATTGGTCTGGCAGTGGAAGTAGATCGCGACCCGGTCGGCGGCCGGCTTCACCTGATCGATCCGGACCGTGCTGCCGCTGCCGGTCTCCGGCGTGAGGTAGCTCGGCTGGCCCCATTTCAGCGTCTCTTCCAGCCCGCCGACGCCCTTAGTCGCCTTCGCGGTCTCGAAGATTAGGCGCCGCAACGCCAGCAGCTTGGCTCTGACCGGGGCAGGGTAAGCGTCGAACAGCGCAGTTGCCGGTTTCGATTGCGGCCGTCGCGCCGCCTTGCTGGTCGATGTTGCCGGCTTGCGCATAATGGGCTCCGCGAGGACGACGTACCCACGTCTATCTACCACAGCGCCTTGAAGGTCATATAGACCGCCATCAGCGACACGAAGACGATCATCGCGCTGTGCAACCGCGCGCGGTTGATGCGGTTGGCGGCGCGGGCGCCGAGATCGGTGCCGGCTAGCAGGCCGACGATCACGCCTGCCAGCACGGGCCAGGACGCCAGCGAGCCCTCGCTCCAATAGATCCAGGCCGAGGGGATCGTGGTCGGGATCAGCGACATCACGAGGCTTGCCATCTGCGCCTGATGCTGCGGCACCCCGAGCACGGCGCTTAAGCCCACCACGGTCGCCAGTCCGCCGCCGATGCCGAGAAAGCCCGACGACAGGCCCGCCAGCAGCCCGACAATGAGCAGCGCCGGCCAGGATATTTCGCGCGCGGTGACTTTGTCGTCGTGCTTCGCCTCGTCGCGTCCGCCGCGCAGGATCAGCATCGCGTCGAGCACGACGAGATAGGCCACATAGGTCCAGCGCAGCGCGGGCTCGGCGACATGGTTGGCGGCGAGTGCGCCGGCCGCGCCGCCGGCGACAAAGCCGACTGTCAGCAGCGCGATCCAGCGCAATGGCGTGCGGTTGCCGCTCTGCCAATAGCGCCGGATCCCGGTGAGGCTGGTCGGCGGCACCTGCGCGACCAGCGAGATGCCTTGCGCGACATGCTGGCCGGCGCCGAGCAGTAGCACCGAGAACACGACCAGTCCGCCGCCGGGGCTGACGCCGAGCAGCCCGGCGGTCAGACCGCCGGCGAGGCCCGTGCCGATGCCGGCGAGGAGGTCGTGGACGATCACCGCATCCCCCGTCAGCGCCTGGCGGCAAGGCCGGCAAGGAAGATGTCGAAGGCGTGCATCGCCTCCGCGGTCGAGACGGTTTCGCCCCACAGCCGTTGCAGCACGATGCCCTGGAACATCGCGACCATTGCCCGCGCCGCGCCGCGCGGCTGCACGCCGCGGTCGATCGCGCCGCTCTTCTGGCCGCGCCGCAGCAGGTCCACGATCAGGGCGATCGGCTGGCGAATTCCGCTCGTCACCTGGTCGCGGACCACGTCGTCGCGCAGCGCCTCCGCCCAGAGCTGCAACGCGACGCGGCGGGCGCGCAGGCCTTCTTCCTTCTGCAGGTCGCCGAGAAAGCCGCGGGCGATCGACCGCAGGCTCTGCAACACATCGTCCGGTGGACCCTCGAGCGCCAGCAGCGCGCTGTCGCGGCCATGGCGGCTTTCGCCGATCGCCTGGATCAGCTCTTCCTTGCCGGTGAAATGCCCATAGATGCAGCCGGCGCTGAGCCCGGACTGCTTGATCACGTCCTGGATCGTGGTCTGGTGAAATCCCTGGCGGGCAAAGCAGATCTCCGCGGCCTGCAAAATCTCCTCGCGGCGGATCGCCAGGGTCTCGGGTTTCACCTTCGGCATTGTCGGGTCCTTGTTCGTCGTCAAGCGGTGCCCGGCGGCAAGGCCGGCTTGACGATCATCTGTCGCCACTATAAAGAACGAATATTCGTTTTGTAAAGAGGAGCGGCCAGCATGATCGGCTTTGCAAAGCTTCTGTGGCATCCGGGCGCGGGTGAGATGGCTCACGTCGAGCTGCCGTCGACCGGTGCGCGGATCGCGTTCCTGCTTGCGTCGTTCGCGATCGTGCTGCTGTTCGAGGCCGCGTTTCCGCTATTCAGCTATGGCCGCAGCGACCGGCTGCGCAATATCGGCCGCAACGCCGCTATCACCGTGATTTTCGTCGGCGTGAACCTTTTGCTCAGCCCGCTGTCGCCGCTGGCCGCGCAATGGACGCTGGACGCGAAATTCGGCCTGTCGCACTGGCTCGGCCTGTCACCTCTGAACCAGCTCCTGCTCGGCATCATCGGGCTCGACCTGTTCGCCTATTTCGCCCACGTCTCCATGCACAAGCTCGGCTGGATGTGGCGCTTCCACCGCATGCACCATGCCGACCGCTTCGTCGACGTCACCACGGCCTTCCGCGAGCATCCCGGCGAGACGCTGTGGCGGATCGGCTGGCACATCGCCGGCGTGGTCGTGTTCGGAACGCCGGCCTGGGTGCTGGTCAGCTATCTGACGCTGTCGGCGCTGAACGCCCAGTTCGAGCACGCCAATATCCGCCTGCCCGAGCGGCTCGACCGCTGGCTGCGGCTCATGTTCGTGACGCCGAACATGCACAAGATGCATCATTCGCGTCATCAGCCGGAGACCGACAGCAATTATTCGAACCTGCTCTCGATCTGGGACCGGCTCGGCGGCACCTATAATCGTGGTCCGCGCTTCGCGGAGCTGCGCTACGGTCTCGATGGCTTCGATGATCCCGAGAAGCAGTCGCTGCGCGGATTGCTGAAGATGCCGTTCATGCGCGATTGGGGGCGGGTCGACGCTCGGCCGGACGACAAGTCCGACCGGTCCGCTCCGCCGCCCGTGCTGCCCTGGCCATGACTTGAAGCCCGGCGCCGCCGCTCAGGCGGCGTTGCGCAGTCCGGCGAGGAAGGTGTCGACGCTGTGCGACAGCGCGGCGGCGTGATCGCCGAGCTGGCCGGACGTATCCAGCACATTGCCGGTGAGGGCCCGCGACTGGCCGGCGGCCTCGCTCGCGCCCGCGATATTGGCGGAGACCTCGACGGTCCCGGTGGACGCCTGCTGCACGCTGCGGGCAATCTCGCGCGTCGCCGAGTCCTGCTGCTCGACGGCCGCCGCGATCGCGGTGGCGATACCCGAGATCTCGCGGATGGTGCCGCTGATGTCGCCGATCGCGCTGACGCAGTTGCCGGTGGCGGACTGGATCGCGCCGACCTGGCCGGCGATCTCCTCGGTCGCCTTCGCGGTCTGGCTCGCCAGGTCCTTCACCTCGGCGGCGACCACGGCAAAGCCGCGACCGGCCTCGCCGGCGCGCGCCGCTTCGATGGTGGCATTGAGGGCCAGCAGATTGGTCTGGCTGGCGATCGCGCTGATCAGGCGCAGCACGTCGCCGATCTTCTCTGCCGATGCGGCGAGGCTCGTCACCATCTCGGTGGTCTCCATGGCCTTGGTCACGGCGCTGTCGGCGACACGGCTGGAATGGGTGACCTGGCGGCCGATCTCGGTGATCGAGGACGCCAGCTCCTCGGTTGCGGCGGCGACCGCATTGACGCTGGCCGAGGCTTCCTCGGACGCGGCGGCTGCCGCCGAGGTCCGTTCGGAGGCGCCGTTGACGCTGGCGGTGATCTCGTTGGCGACGCGCTGCATGTCGCCCGAGGACCGCGCGACGGCGGCGACCATGCCCTTGACGTCGGCTTCGAAACGATCGGCCATCTGCCGCTGCAAGGCCTGCTTGTCGGCCTCCGCCTTCACCTTGTCGGCCTCCTGCGCCTCGCGCAGCGAGGAGGTTTCGACCATGCTGCGGCGGAACACATCGACCGCCTTCGCCATCGTGCCGAGCTCGTCGCGGCGCTCGCTGCCGGGTATGGTGACGCTGGTGTCGCCGCTGGACAGGCGGTTCATGACCGCGGTGATCGCGGTGAGCGGCCGCGACAGGCCGCGGCCGAGCAGGAACGCGAGCAGCACGGCGGCGGCCATGATCGCGACCACGCCGAGGATCAGATTGCGCTGCGCGCTCGCCGCGGCGGCTTCATAGTCGCTGGTGTCCTTGACGATCTCGAGCACGGCGACCGGCTCGCCGGCGTAGTTCTTGATCTGGCCGAGATAGAGCTCGACCGCATGGCCGTCGAGAACGGCGTCGCGCAGCAGGGCCGCACCGTTCATCACACGCTTGAGCTCGTCCTGGGTCGCGACCACGGTGTCGCCGAAGGTCGAGGACAGCCGCTTGAAGCTCTGGCCGTCGAAGGAGTGCACCGCGAGGTCGATGCCGAAGCGCTTCTTGGCGCGGTCGACGAATTCCTTGCCGAAGGCGGCGCCGACGTCGACATTGGCCAGCGTCTTGCCCTCGTGCATGATCGGGGTCATGCCGAAGATCGAAAGCGCTTCGCGGCCGGGCTCGACGCCGACGATCGGCTTGCCGCTCCTGTTCGATTCCACCACCGTGGTGCGCCGCGTCGAGGCGTCGTCGCCGAATGCCTTCGGCGCGTGGACCCGGTAGAAGCCAGTTGCCGGGGGCTGCCAGAACGAGATCAGCGGGATGCCCTGCGCCTTCATCGCTGCCCAGGAGGCGCCGAGCAGCCTTCCGAGGCCGTCACGGTCGCCCTTGGCGATAGCATCTTCGACCGGCGGCAGGGCGGCGATGACAGCCGAGACCGCAAGCGCGGCGCGCCCCTCGTAGTCGATCGCCGCAATCACGCTGTCATATTGCAGCTTGAGCTGCTGATCGAGCGCGAGCCGCGTCAGCGCCCGCTGCTGGCTGATGGAGAAGCCGCCGAGGATGGCGCAGGCGACCGCGACAGTCAGCGAAATCGCCAGAATCAGGCGGGCGGCAATCGATCGAAGCGTGAACATGGGACCAGCGAAACTCCAGGCATTAGCGCCGTCCGCAAAGTCGCAGAAAAAGCTTAACAACCGGATGTTGCGCCGCCGGTATTCGTGCCGCGACCATGGCCGCCGGTGCTACTTTCGTACTGTTCAACGTCTGGCCTGACAGGGCCGGCCGGCTGCGCGCATCAATAGGCATGTGTCACTCAGGGGCGAACGCGGATGATCGTACTCCCTTTGCGTCGACCGGTCGGATTCAAGGCAGCGACGGCCTCGTCGAGAGTCGTGACGTTGCCGATGTTCGTCCGCAGGCGTCCGTCCCGCACCCGCCGGACGATCTCACTCAGTTGGGAACGATCGGACTCGACGACGAAGTCGACCGCCAGGCCGTCGGAAGGTCGCGCCTCGGCCGGCCCAACGACCGTCACCAGCGTTCCTCCGCCTCGAATCAGTTTTGCCGACCGCTTCTGGATTTCACCGCCAATGACGTCGAACACCAGATCGACTTTGCCGACGTCCTCAAGGGCGTCGTTGTCGAGATCGACAAACTCCTGCGCGCCGAAGTCGAGCACAGTCTGACGGTCGGCGGACCGCCCGGAGCCGATCACATACGCGCCGGCCTCTCGCGCGAGTTGCGTCACCATCGACCCGACTGCGCCGGCCGCGCCGTGTGCGAGGACGCTCTGCCCCGCCTGGAGGCGGCCGTGCTGAAATAGTCCTTGCCATGCCGTCAGGCCCGAGACCGGAAGGCTTGCGCCCATTGTGAAGTCGACGTCGCCCGGTAGCGGCGCGAGGTTGCGCGCCTCGATCGCCACATACTCGGCCAGCGTGCCGTCGCGATACCAGTCCGCTAGACCGAACACCCGCTGTCCCACCGATAGCCCTGTAGTGCCATATCCGAGAGCGGTGACCACTCCGGCCAGCTCGTGCCCCGGGATCGACGGTGTTCGGTCACGATCGAGGCGATCGGTCCAGGTCGAGGGCCACGCCAGCTCAGTCGGGACAAATCTCGACGCATAAACCTGAACGACGACGTCGTTTATCGCTGCCTGCGGCTCGGGCCGGTCCACCAGCTTCATCCCGGCCGTTCCCGCGGCTTGGTCCGTTACAACGATGGCCTTCATGGGAATACTCCTTGTCTCTTGGTGGAACTGCTGCAGAGCGCGCGGACGCGCCGACTAACCAAGAACTGCCAAGGCAGTTCGGTTGCTTGGTACGAACGAATAGATGCGCTGCGCCTGCTCATAAAACAGCACCAAGATTGCGAATTTTGGCTGTACCAAGCGCGACGGCTGCCCCCTGCGAGCTCAATGCGCTATCGCACCGCTGAAAAATTCGAGCAGTCGACAGAATCCTTTTGCACAGTCGGGGATAGAAATTCAGATTGCGAGGGCCGCCAGGCGTCATGCCAACTGTTGGGCCCAAAACCGACATGCCGTGGTCAACCATGTCGGTTTTAGGGGTAGAGCCGACATCGCGGATTTTTGAGTACACGCCCCGGTTCAATCTGGCTTCATCGCGCCTTAGTTTGATTAAGCATGATCTTTTCGGAAAACCGCTTCGCACTTTTCCGGATCATGCTTTAGCGCGCGGTCGGCGGAGCGCCGAGATTGCCTGCCAAAATCGCCTTGCCGGCGTCCTCGTACTGGGTGTCGCGGGCCTGGATCTGCTGCGCGATCGCATGCATGTCACGAAACCGTCGCTCGAACGGATTCTTGGCGAACACCGCGGTTGCCCCCGCCATGTGATAGGCGATGTCGACCACCGCGGCCGACTGGTGGATGGTCCAGGTCGAGGCGATGCGGATCGCGACGCGATGCGCCTCGGTGATCGGATCGCCGCGGACGAGATCGCTCCAGACGTCGCGGGCCGTCGTGTACAGATAGGCGCGCGCGGCGCGCAGGCTCGCCTCGGTGCGGCCGATCTGGCCCTGCACGGCGTTGTTGTCGCGCATCGCCTTGAGGCCTTGCGGGGTCTTGCCGCGGGCAAGCTCGGTCGCCGCGTCCAGCATGGCGCGCGCGACGCCGAGCGAGGTGGCGGCAAAGCCCATACTGAACACCATGTTGGTGGAGAGCTTGTAGAGCGGCCCCGGCTCGCGGCACGCGGCGGGATCGTCGCGCAGCGCGGCGAACTGCTCCGGAATGAAGAGGTTGTCGACCGAGTAGGAATCGGTGCCGGTGCCTTTCAGACCGATCACGTCCCAGACGTCATACATTGTCGCTGACGACATCGGGAACAGGATGGTGCGGATCTCCGGCGAACCGTCGGCCTTCTTGCGCGGTGAGCCGTCGGCCTCGACGACGCGGACATGGGCGCCGAGCCAGCTCGCCTGCCGCGAGCCCGAGGCGAAATCCCAGCGCGCGCTGGCGCGATAGCCTCCGGGCTCCGCACGGACCTCATGGGCGATCGCGCCCCAGGCCAGGATGCCGGGCGCGGTGTTGAAGATCTCGTGGGCCGCGTCGGGCTCGAGATAGGCCGCGGTCATGGCGCAGACGCTGCACTGGCCGAGGCACCAGGCGGTCGATGCATCGGCCTTGGCGATCTCCTCCTGCATCTGCATGAAGGCGTCCAGTGTCGCCTCGGCGCCGCCAAAACGCTTCGGCAGCAGCGCGCGGTACAGCCCGTTCTCGACCAGTGCCGCGGTGACGGATGGCGTCAGTCGCCGTGTCCGTTCGATCTCGTCGGCTTCACTCGTGATCAGCGGCGCCAGCGCGCGCGCCCGCTCGACAAGGTCGAATCCCTGCGGCTTGTTCATGCGTGTCCTCGGCGCCTTCTGTCATTCTTGTTGGGCAGGCCGGGCGATGGTGGCTCATCCGGCAGGAGAGGGCAAGGGAAGGCAAGGCGGGACGGCGCCGATGCAGATCAGCTATCCATCCGCTGTGCCGGTGCGCGCGAGTGTGACGAATGCAGCCGCGCTCAGGCGGCGGCGCGGCCGAGATCGAGCGACGGCTGGCGCTTGGTCGAGAAACTCAGCGCCACGGCGACCGCGGCGAGGCCGATCGCAAAGGAACCGGCGTGCAGCCACGTATAGCCGTGGAACGTGTCGAACACGTAACCGCCGGCCCACGGCCCGAGCGCCATGCCGAGGCTCGCGAAGGCCGACACCGCGCCGAACACCGTGCCCATGATGCGCGCGCCGAAGAACTCGCGCACCAGCACGGCGTAGAGCGGCATCACTCCGCCATAGGCCAGCCCGAACACGACAGACAGCGCGTAGAACTCGCCGAGCTGCGCCACCGCGAGATAGGTCGCGATCGACAGCGCCTGCACCAGGAGGCCGCCGACCAGGACCGGCTTGGCGCCGAGCCGGTCGGCGAGCACGCCGAGCAGCAGCCGGCCGCCGAGCCCGGAGAAGCCGGCGAGGCTGTAGACTGTGACCGCGGTGAGCGGCGCGATGCCGCACACCATGGCGTAGGACACCATGTGGAAGATCGGTCCCGAATGCGCCGCGCAGCAGGCGAAATGCGCCAGTGCCAGCGTGATGAATTGCGGCGTGCGCAGCGCCTGCGCCGCGGTCCATTCGGTTTGCGGCACGTTCGCGGCGGTCGGGATTGCGACGTCCGTTCCCTGCGGCGCCGGGCGCACCAGGAACGATGCGGGGATCAGCAACGCCCATGCGGCGATGCCGATCACGAACATCGCAAAGCGCCAGTCATAGGCCGTGATCAGCCAGCTCGCGGACGGCGCGACGGTCAGCGGCGATACGCCCATGCCGGCCGACACCAGCGCGACCGCGAGGCTGCGATGCTTGTCGATCCAGGCGCTGGCGAGCGCCATCATCGGCGCATAGAAGCTGCCGGCGGCGATCCCGATCAGCACGCCGAAGCAGAGCTGGAATTGCCACAGGCTCTGCGCCTGGCTTGCCGTCACGAGGCCAAGCCCGAGCAACAGGCTGCCCGCCAGCACCACGATGCGGGTACCGAAGCGGTCGGACAGCGCGCCCCAGGCGAACGCCGCAAAACCCATGCAGAGGAAATCCAGCGTCGCCGCCGCCGAGACGCCGGCGCGCGACCAGCCCATCGCATCCGAGATCGGCTGCAGGAACACCGCGAGCGACAGCATTGTGCCGAAGCCGACGCAGGTCATCAGCGCGCCCGCGCCGACGACGACCCAGCCATAATCCAACCGAGCGGCCTTGCTCATGCGTTTCCCCGGCGCTGTTGTTTGTTGTGGTGCGCGCAGGGAGGATGCTGGCCTATCTGAGGTCCAGGGGCAACATGACGGGCAACATGCCTCTCATTCCGGGATCAGCGGATTGTGCGTTGCATGCGCAAGATGTCGCAGCGAGGTGCGGCTAGAGCCTTTTCCGTTCCGATAGAATCGGAACGGGGCTCTAGATTCTTGCTTAGACGCGTTTTCTTCACGCGAACCGGGAGCCACTTCGCTCGAAAACGCTCTAGCCGCACTGCCAGGCGCGTCCGATCGGCGTCCAGGTCCAGCACGGGCCAAAACTGCCGCCATTGTAGCGGCCGCGGTAAAATCCGGGACGGCCGAAATAGTACCAATCCCCGCCATACCAATATTGCGGCGAATAGTCCGGGTAGCCGCGGGCGGCGCCGCGCGGGCCGAGCACCGGAATGGTTTGGTTCGGCGGCTGCCGGTAGCCGGGCAGGAAGCCATAGCCATGCCAGCGCGTGCTGCCGTGCCGCTTCTTCGAGGAGGCGGCCGAGCTCAGGTCCGGCTGCAGCAGTGCGAGGATGACGATCGAGAAGGAAAGGATGCGCAACATGATCGCAGTCTAGTCGGAGCGCGATGCAGTGGCGATTCAAATCATGGTGCGTTTTGTTGCTGGGACAAGATTGCGCAACAGACGCGCCGGCGGCGCCGCCTCAGCTGTCCACCTTGAGTGCGGCGATGAAGGCTTCCTGCGGTATGTCGACCTTGCCGAACTGCCGCATCTTCTTCTTGCCTTCCTTCTGCTTCTCCAGAAGCTTGCGCTTGCGCGTGATGTCGCCGCCGTAGCATTTCGCGGTGACGTCCTTGCGCAGCGCGCGGACGGTTTCGCGCGCGATCACCTTGCCGCCGATCGCCGCCTGGATCGGGATCTGGAACATGTGCGGTGGAATCAGCTCCTTCATCTTCTCGACCATGGCGCGGCCGCGGCCCTCGGCGCGGGTGCGATGCACCAGCATCGACAGCGCGTCGACCGGCTCGGCGTTGACCAGGATCTGCATCTTGACCAGATCGGCCGGCTTGTAGTCGGTCAGATGATAGTCGAACGAGGCGTAGCCCTTGGAGACCGACTTCAGGCGATCGTAGAAGTCGAACACCACTTCGTTGAGCGGCAGGTCGTATTTCACCATCGCGCGGGAGCCGACATAAGTGAGCTCCTTCTGCGAGCCGCGGCGGTCCTGGCACAGCTTCAAGACGCTGCCGAGATATTCGTCGGGCGTGAGGATCGTCGCCTCGATCCACGGCTCCTCGATCTCGGCGATCTTGACCACGTCGGGCATGTCGACCGGGTTGTGGATCTCGAGCTCGGTGCCGTCGGTCAGCTTCATCTTGTAGATCACGCTCGGCGCGGTCGCGATCAGATTGAGGTCGAATTCGCGCGACAGCCGCTCCTGGATGATTTCCAGATGCAGCAGGCCGAGGAAACCGCAGCGGAAGCCGAAGCCGAGCGCGGCGGAGGTTTCCATCTCGTAGGAGAAGCTTGCGTCGTTGAGCCGCAGCTTGCCCATCGCCGCGCGGAGCGTTTCGAAGTCGTTGGCATCGACCGGGAACAGGCCGCAGAACACGACCGGAATCGCCGGCTTGAAGCCCGGCAGCATCTCGCTGATCGGCTTCTTGTCATCGGTGATGGTGTCGCCGACGCGGGTGTCGGCAACTTCCTTGATCGCCGCGGTGATGAAGCCGATCTCGCCGGGGCCGAGCTCCTCGACCTGCTCCATCTTCGGCGTGAAGAAGCCGACGCGTTCGATATCGTAGGCCGCGCCGGTGCCCATCATGCGGATGCGGCTCCCCTTCTTCATCACGCCGTCGACGACGCGGATCAAGACGACCACGCCGAGATAGACGTCGTACCAGCTGTCGACCAGCAACGCCTTCAGGGTCGCGTCGCGGTCGCCCTTCGGCGGCGGCAGGCGGGTGACGATCGCTTCCAGCACGTCAGGCACGCCGACGCCGGTCTTGGCCGAGATCATCACCGCGTCGGACGCATCGATACCGATCACGTCCTCGATCTGCTGCTTGACCTTCTCGGGCTCGGCTGCCGGCAGGTCGACCTTGTTCAGGACCGGCACGATCTCGTGATTGTTGTCGAGCGCCTGATAGACATTGGCGAGCGTCTGCGCCTCGACGCCCTGGCTGGCGTCGACCACGAGCAGGGAACCCTCGCAGGCCGCCAGCGACCGCGAGACCTCGTAGGCGAAGTCGACATGGCCGGGCGTGTCCATCAGGTTGAAGATGTAATCCTTGCCGTCCTTGGCGCGGTAGTTCAGCCGGACGGTCTGCGCCTTGATGGTGATGCCGCGCTCGCGCTCGATATCCATCGAATCGAGCACCTGCTCCTTGCCCGCCATTTCACGATCCGACAGGCCGCCGGTCATCTGGATCAGGCGGTCAGCAAGGGTCGATTTGCCATGGTCGATATGGGCGACGATGGAGAAGTTGCGGATGTTCGAAATCGGGGCAGTTGTCATGGGCGCGGGATAGCATCCGCACCCCCGCGCGGGCAACCAAATTGCGGTATTTTGCAGCGGTGTGACGGCGAATCACGGCGGCGTTTCCGGCAGGGTTGCCGTGACCGATTTCCGGGCATGTTCCTGCCAGGTCCGGCGGCCCGAAAATCGTCTTTCGCGTTGCCGACACGGGCGGATGAGCATGCACGGCTACGCCGCCGCCATCGACCTCAACCTGAAAGTTTTGGATGACTGGCCGTGGGCCGGCAAGGGCAAGACCATGCCCTGCAACAACTGGATGCGGCGGGAGATCGTCGGCATCTTCGAGCGCCACGGATTCATCCGGGGCGGCAAGCGGCGTCACTACGATACCATGCATTTCGAGCACCGGCCGGATTTCCCCGAAAGTGAATCCGCTGGCTGGAGGCGTTCTCACGCCAAGCTGATTTCACTGGCCACAAAAACGCGCTAAAGCGCGCTGAAATGCGGATGAGCACTCATCGCGCTTCCGCTTCCATTCGGGCATGATCCTTCCGGGAAACCGCTTTCCACTTTTCCGGGGCATGCCTCAGGCACAGGCCATGTCGACCGCCTCCACGCTCCCCGCCGCCCGGCGCACCAACCGCAAGCTGACGATCCGGCGGATCGCCGCCTGGATCGCCTCGCGCGCCACCGATCCGAGGACCAGCCTGTGGTTCGTGATCGGCTTCGCGCTGGTTCATGCGGTGCTGTGGACGCTGATCCTGGTCAAGCTCAAGGCCGCACAGGACATCCATATGGATGTTGCGGAAGCCTATGCCTGGGGCCAGCGCTTCCTGCTTGGCTATGGCAAGCACCCGCCGCTGTCGGGCTGGATCGCCGGGGTCTGGTTCAGGATTTTTCCCGTCACCAACTGGTCGACCTATGCGCTTGCGATGACGACGGTCAGCTTCGCGCTGGTGGTGTGCTGGCTGATCGCGCTGCGCGTCGTCGATCGCCGTCGCGCGTTCTTCATGGTGGTGATGCTCGCGCTCTACCCGATCTTCAATTTCAAGGGCTTCAAATACAACGCCGATCTCGCGCAGCTGGTGCCGCTGCCGCTGCTGGTGCTGGCCTATCTGAACGCGTTCGAGAAGCGCAGCTTCAAATCGGGTCTCTGGCTCGGCTTTGCCGGCATGCTGGCGCTGATGACCAAGTACTGGGTGGTGACGATGATCGGCGCCGTCGGGCTGGCCGCGCTGATCCATCCGCAACGGACGCAATTCCTGCGCTCGCCGGCACCATGGGTTGCGATCGGCACGATGGCTGTGGCGATGATCCCGCATCTGGTGTGGCTGGAGGAGGTGGACTTCGTGCCGTTCACCTATGCAGGTGACGTCTATGCGCTGTCGAGCCGCGCACTCAACGTCCAGCTCGTGATCGGCTATGTCGTGCACAATGTCGGCTTGCTCGCGATTCCCGTCGTGCTGGGCCTCGTGGCGCTGCTGCTGGGCTCGGTGCCGTGGCGGCCGTCGGACGTGCTGGCGCGGATCTGGTCGCGCGGACCCAATCCGGCCGTCAATCTTCCGCAGGCGCTCAACGTCTGGATCATCCAGCTGATCGTCGCGATCGGACCGCCGCTCGGCGCGCTGGCGTTCACCGTCTATATCAAGACCGATTGGGGCATCCCGCTGTTCTTCCTGGTGCCGCTGGCGCTGGTCGCGATCCCCTCGCTTCGCTTCCCGCGCATGGCGCTGTTCTCGATCACCGCGATCTGGTTCGTGGCCACGGTCGCCACGCTGATCGCCGCCCCCAGCATCGCGACGCAGGAGATCGCGTCCAACCATATCGGCGGCTCGACCTACGCTGCGCGCTCCGAGCTCGCGCGCGAACTCACCCAGACCTGGCAGGACAGATTCCATTCGCGCTGGGCCGTGGTCGTCGCGCGCTCCGATATCGGCGAGCCGATGACGTTCTACAGTCCGGATCATCCGGCCTCGCTGGTGCCGGGCGAAGCCTGGTCGTCGGGGCTGACGTCGCTCGACGAAGCCAAGCGTCTCGGCTTCATCGGCGTCTGCGACACTACCGATCCGGTGTTCCTGAAGCCCTGCGAGGCGTGGATGGCGGAGCACGCCAAGGATGCCGAGCCGCTGGTGATGACCACCATGCGCTTCTTCAACGGCCATCCCGGTCCGTCGACGGTCTGGAAGGTCTATCTGGTGCCGCCGGCGAAGTAGCTGTCGCTCCCTCGCCCCGCGCTTGCGGGGAGAGGGTTGGGGTGAGGGGCTCTCGCCGCGATGGCGATCTATCGATAGACCTGTACCCCCTCACCCGGATCGCATCGTTCGATGCGATCCGACCTCTCCCCGCAAGCGGGGCGAGGTGAGAGGTGACTGCCTTACGTGCCTTCCTCGTTGAACTTGCTGGCGACGAGTTCGGCGATGGCGTCGAGCGCCTGCTGCGCTTCGTCGCCCTTTGCCGAGACCACGACCGTGGTGCCGGGCCCGGCGGCGAGCATCATCAAGCCCATGATCGAGGTGCCGCCGACGGTCTCGGTGCCGCGGGTGACCCAGATCTCGGCGTTGAAGCGCTCGACCAGCTGGACGAACTTGGCCGATGCCCGCGCATGCAGGCCGCGCTTGTTGACGATCAGGAGTTCACGGGAAATGGCGCCCGCTGGCACGCCCGGGCCGACCTGATTTCCGCCCGGGGCCTCGTCGCTCATTTGCCTGCGAGAACGCGGCTGGCGATGGTGACGTATTTGCGGCCGGCTTCCTGGGCCATCGCGATCGCGTCGGGCAGCGAACGCTCCTCGCGAACCTTGGCAAGCTTGACCAGCATGGGAAGGTTGATGCCTGCGAGCACTTCCACCTTCGGGCGGCTCATGCAGGAGATCGCAAGGTTGGACGGTGTGCCGCCAAACATGTCGGTGAGGATCGCAACGCCGTCGCCGCTATCGACGCGGTTCACCGCCTCGATGATGTCGCTTCGACAGAGATCGGAATCGTCCTCGGCCCCGATCGTAATCGCTTCAATTTGTTTCTGCGGACCCATGACGTGTTCGAGCGCCGCTCTGAACTCGTCGGCAAGGCGCCCATGGGTCACCAGCACTAGACCAATCATCGGAAACTCCTCGCGGGCGCCCTTTGGTGCACCGCACGAACGCGCCACTTTGACCATCCAGAGGCCCTGCGCAAGAGGGCATCTTGGCTAGTCTCCCGGTTCCTGGCGGTAGAGGGGAGGCTGCGCCGGCAAAATCCGACGCGATAGTGGATGTGATATGGTTACCAATTCCCTTCCCACAATTGGCCGCAAGGTTACGGGAACATGAACTTTCAGGTTGTCGTCAGCGCAGCGACAACCAGCGGCAGGGGTTGGAAGCCAGTGCCGACGGGAATTCGCGGTAACAAAACACCATTAAGGCGAACCATGAGCGCATCCGGTGGCGGCAGCCGCTCGGCGTCGTTAGCGGCGAGGTCGACGATCAAGCCGACCACGGCTTCACTTGCGAACGGACAATGGCGGATTCCGAGGCCTCGGATCTCGATCAGGCCAGCCAATTGCTGGACCGGACGAACCCACAATTGTTCGCCGGCTGTGTCGAGATGGACACGGTCATCCCCCACCAAAATGGCCGGCGGAAGCGCTCCGGTGCGCCCGGCGAGAATCAGGTCGAAGGCGAGACGCGACTTGCCGGCGCCCGATGGGCCGCGGATCAGCACCGCACGCTCGCCGACCA
Source organism: Bradyrhizobium sp. USDA 3315 (assembly GCF_054056795.1). Lineage (NCBI taxonomy): Bacteria > Pseudomonadati > Pseudomonadota > Alphaproteobacteria > Hyphomicrobiales > Nitrobacteraceae > Bradyrhizobium > Bradyrhizobium sp. USDA 3315. The sequence continues at coordinate 2,658,585 of NZ_JBSRYP010000001.1, forward strand.
GAACGGCGGATGCGTGCACGCTTGAATTGTCGCTCATAGTGTCGGCAGCCTGACCACGAAGCGTGCGCCGGCGATGGTGGGTTTGCCGTCTGCGTCCGCAGCGCCAATGCGGTTCTCGGCCCAGATGCGTCCGCCATGTGCTTCGATGATCTGCTTGGAGATCGAAAGCCCAAGGCCGGAGTTCTGGCCAAACCCCTGGTGCGGCCGGTCGGTGTAGAAGCGCTCGAAGATCCGCTCCAGCGCGTCTTCGCCGATGCCGGGCCCGTCATCGTCGACCACGATCTCGACCTCACCGCGGCTGCGGCGGCAGACGATGCGCACCTTGTCGCCCGGCTTGGAGAATGATTGCGCGTTCGACAGCAGGTTCGAGATCACCTGGCCGAGCCGTGAATCATGGCCGGGCACAGAGAGCGTATCGGTCGGACCGCGGCCCTCGAAGCGGGCTTCGACGGCGACGTCGTGGCCGAGCCTGGTCTCGTTGGCGACGCCGGTCAGCGTCGTCAGCAGCCGCCGCAGATCGACCGGCGCCATGTCCTGGCGCTGCAATTCGGCATCGAGCCGGCTGGCATCGGAGATGTCGGAGATCAGGCGGTCGAGCCGCCTGACGTCATGCTCGATCACGGCGAGCAGCCGCGCGCGGCTGTTGTCGTTGCGCGCCAAAGGCAGCGTCTCGACCGCGGAGCGCAGCGAGGTCAGCGGGTTCTTCAGCTCATGGGCGACGTCGGCGGCGAACATCTCGATCGCCTCGATGCGGCTGTACAGCGCGTTGGTCATGTCGCGCAGCGCGCCGGAGAGGTGGCCGATCTCGTCGCGGCGCCCGGTGAAGTCGGGAATCTCGACGCGGGTCTGGATGCGGTGGCGGACGCGCTCGGCGCCGTCGGCGAGCCGTCGCACCGGGCCCGCGATCGTGCTCGCCAGCAGCAGCGACAGCATGATCATGACGGCAGAGGCGACGCCGCCGATCTTGAGGATGGCGAGGCGCTCGGACATCACCAGCTGGTCGATGTCGTCGCCCTGGGTGGTCAGCATCAACGCGCCGCGCACGGCGCGGAAATGCTGCACCGGGACGGCGACCGACACGATGATCGCGCCGCGCTCGGTGACGCGCACGGCGCTGCCCTTCATGCCCTCGAGCGATTGCGCGACTTCGGAATAACCCTTGCCGCCTTCGGGACCGAGCTCGCGATAGATCGGCAGGTCTCCGCGGTTGAGCCAGGTCTTGATTGTCGCCTTGGTCTTCTCATAGAGCGACGGCTTCTCCGACGGCGGCGGCAGCTCCATGCGCAGCACGTCGCCGCGTGCGAACAGATTGCGGCTGTCGAGGATCAGGCCGCCGTCGCGGTCGAAGATGCGGGCCCGCGTCTTGGTCGGCGCGATCAGGCGGCGCAGGACCGGCGCGACCCGCTCGGGATTGATCGGGAAATCCGCCGATTCATCCGGCTGGCCATAACTTTCGCCGGGCTTGAGGTCGAGCAGGCGATCGGGATCGATCGTGACGGTATTGCCTTCGACGGTGGCCGAGGCCGCGATCGCCTCCGAGATGATCTCGGCATAGACAAGGAGGCTCTGGGTGCGGGCCTCGATCAGGCCGGCACGGAATTGCGAGAGATAGAGGATGCTGGCGACCAGCGCGACGAGGCCGGCAAGGTTGAGCGAGACGATGCGGCGCGTCAGGCTCGAGAACGACAGCGCGAAGAAGAACTGACCGGCGCGGCGCAGCCAGCCGAGCGGACGGCGCCAGCCCTTGTCCTGCGCGACGTCTTCGGCAACGGCGTCCTGATCGAGGAGCTGTGACGCGTCCTCGGTATTCAGGCCTTGCTCGAGCTGCGTTCGATCAAGCACTGGCAAAGCTGCCGGTTGGTATGGATGTCGTCCCGCGAAGCAATCGTTCGCCCGAGCTTACCCCAGCCGTGCGGAGCCTGTCAGTTAACAAGCCGCCCGGGAAGCGCAGATCAGGCTTCCTTGAAGCGATAGCCGACGCCGTACAGCGTCTCGATCATCTCGAAGTCGTCGTCGACCACCTTGAATTTCTTGCGCAGCCGCTTGATGTGGCTGTCGATGGTGCGGTCGTCGACATAGACCTGGTCGTCATAGGCCGCGTCCATCAGCGCATTGCGGCTCTTCACGACGCCGGGGCGGGTGGCGAGCGCCTGCAGGATCAGGAATTCGGTCACGGTGAGGGTCACCGGCTCGTTCTTCCAGGTGCAGGTGTGACGCTCCGGATCCATCCGCAGCAGGCCGCGGTCCAGCGCGCGGGCGTCCGGCTCCTTCGGCGCGGCGGTCGGATCCTTCGGCTGACCGCGGCGGAGTACGGCCTTGACCCGTTCGACCAGCAGGCGCTGCGAGAACGGCTTGCGGATGAAATCGTCGGCGCCCATTTTCAGGCCGAACAATTCGTCGATCTCCTCATCCTTCGAGGTGAGGAAGATCACCGGCAGGTCGGACTTCTGGCGCAGCCGGCGCAGCGTTTCCATGCCGTCCATGCGCGGCATCTTGATATCGAGGATCGCGAGATCGGGCGGCGACGTGCGAAACCCATCCAGCGCCGACGCACCGTCCGTGTAGGTCATGATGCGATAGCCTTCGGCTTCGAGCGCGATCGAAACCGAAGTGAGAATGTTGCGGTCGTCGTCGACCAGGGCGATTGTGGGCATGTGCTGCTTTCACAATGAGAGTGGCTTAGACGGCGGGCACTCTGGCGACGCGCCGTAGAATTGGGCTTCGAACGCGGTCAACGAGCAATGCAAGCTGGGCTGAAGTGTGACCGAGTTCCGCAAAAATCCGCTTCTGCGACCCACGCGATGGGTCCCCATATAGCACCCTTAGACCATGAGAAAAGGCCCTTTTTTCATAGGGAACCCACCCGATTCGCCCATAAAATGACCCGATAGGCCCATGCAACCGACCGCCGACTTCGATCCTGCCCACCTTGCCCGCTCGCTGCTCCGCCGCAGTCGCCAGGGCGCCCTCGCCACGTTGATGGCCGGCACCGGCGATCCCTATTGCTCGCTGGTCAATCTGGCCAGCCATCCCGACGGCTCGCCGATCCTGCTGATTTCCCGACTGGCGCTGCATACCAAGAACATCCTGGCCGACAGCCGGGTGTCGCTGATGCTGGACGAGCGCGCCGAGGGCGATCCGCTGGAGGGCGCCCGGATCATGCTGGCCGGTCAGGCGGAGGAGGTTGTGGAGGCCGGGCGGGAGCTCGTCCGCCGGCGCTATCTCGGCGCCCACCCGTCAGCGGAAGCCTTTGTGGAGTTTAAGGATTTTTCGTTTTTCCGGATCAAGCCAAGCGGTGCCCATCTGGTCGCCGGGTTCGGCCGCATCGTGGACCTCAAACCCGCGCAATTCCTGACCGATCTCGGGGGTGCCGAAGCGCTACTGGAAGCCGAGCCCGGCGCGGTGGCGCATATGAACGAGGATCACCGCGAGGCCATGAATCTTTACGCGACGCGGCTGCTCGGTGCGGAAAGTGCCGAATGGCTCTGCACCGGCTGTGATCCGGATGGCATGGACATGCAGGCCGGCCGCGACACGCTGCGGCTGGATTTCCCTGAGCGCGTCACCACCGGCACCGAGCTGCGCAAGATGCTGGTGCGGCTCGCCGGCGAGGCGCGCGCCAACGGATAGCAAGGATAGGAGAAAGACCTGTCCGCACGGCGGCGCTGCGGCCGTGGCGAGGCATGGTGTCGCATGGCTGCGGCGGCGCGATTGCGCGATCGCCGAGGCGAAGTGTCCTTCAGCCGCGCGTCGCTTCCTGCTTGCGTAAGGTTTGACAGCGCGATCATTTCGCGCCGGCGTGTCTCGTCATCGCCTTGTTGGCTCGATCCGCGTGCAAGAATATCTGGCGCTGCTGCATCGGAAAATCATCCGGATCGCGATGTCGACCGATGACGCGCTGATTGCGTTATCATCGATCGCCAGGGGCAGCGATCGCCTCGCCGCCGTTGCGGAACGTTCACCGCAGTTGAGCGTTGAACCAATCGGGCTTCGACGAAGGCGTGTTGAGCGCAAGCGAAACTGCTCATCAGCAGCTTCTCACTTGCAGCTCAATGCCGATCAGGTGGTGCCGCGTGCAACACGATGGTGGTCATGCTCGGCTCTGCAGCGCCGCATCAACGCGCGGCGGCTCATCTCAACGACACACCCTCAGCGCGAAATGCATACCCGGCATTCTCCGCGCCGTTCGCCTCGATCGGCGAACGCGCCGCCCGCCGGCTGGCACTTTTTGTGCATCGCAAAGCTCCGTGCGCGGCGGGAAAGGCGACGAAACGTCGCCCGACTGCCGGCAGAACAACGAGAAAACGAAAGCAAGACGAAAGGGTTTCGCGCTGCGGTATTTGCGCCAGATGATGGGCCTGCCTTGGAATCAGCCAAAAGCCGTTCGATTGGCTTGGCAAGCTTGGCGATCCCCACTATTAGGTCGCCGGACCGAAGCCGAGAGGCTATATTCTGATCACGGTCACCGCGGCGGGGCGCGATTGCGACATTCGCGCGAACAAGGATACGCGGGTTCGAGGAGGTTCTTCGTGCAAGAGACGGGCGTACATAACGGTGCCTTCGGCGCCGACAAATTCGGCTTAAAAAATCTCAAGGGCGTGCATTGGAATTATGGCGCACCTCAGCTTTACGAGCATTCGCTGCGTAGCGGCGAAGCGGTGCTGTCGGCCGATGGCGCGCTTTGCGCGGACACCGGTGTGTTCACCGGGCGCAGTCCGAAGGACAAGTTCACGGTCCGCGACGATCTCACCGACAAGAACATGTGGTGGGCCGGCAACCAGTCGATCACCTCGGAGCAGTTCGCCACGCTCCATGCCGACTTCCTCAAGCATGCCGAAGGCATGACGCTGTTCGCGCAAGATCTCTATGGCGGCGCCGATCCGAAGCATCGCATCAAGACCCGCGTCTTCACCGAGCTTGCCTGGCACTCGCTGTTCATCCGCACGCTGCTCATTCGTCCCGAGGCGTCGGAGCTCGCGAGCTTCGTGCCCGAACTGACGATCATCGACCTGCCGAGCTTCCGCGCCGATCCGAAGCGTCACGGCTGCAAGTCGGAGAACGTCGTCGCGATCGATTTCGCCCGCAAGATCGTCCTGATCGGCGGCTCGCAATATGCCGGCGAGATGAAGAAGAGCGTGTTCACCACGCTGAACTATTACCTGCCCGAGAAGGGCGTGATGCCGATGCACTGCTCGGCCAATGTCGGCGCCGACGGCGACACCGCGATCTTCTTCGGCCTGTCCGGCACCGGCAAGACCACGCTCTCGGCCGATCCCAAGCGCACGCTGATCGGCGATGACGAGCATGGCTGGAGCGAGGACGGCGTCTTCAATTTCGAAGGCGGCTGCTACGCCAAGTGCATCAAGCTGTCCGGCGAAGCCGAGCCGGAAATCTACGCCGCCAGCAAGCGCTTCGGCGCGGTGCTGGAAAACGTCGTGCTCGGCGCCAATGATCGCGTGCCCGATTTCGACGACGGCTCGAAGACCGAGAACACCCGCTCGGCCTATCCGCTCGATTTCATCCCGAACGCTTCGCGCACCGGCTGCGCGCCGCATCCGAAGAACGTTGTGATGCTCGCCGCCGACGCCTTCGGCGTGATGCCGCCGATCGCCAAGCTGACGCCCGCGCAGGCGATGTATCACTTCCTGTCCGGCTACACCGCGAAGGTCGCCGGCACCGAGCGCGGCCTCGGCAACGAGCCGCAGCCGGAATTCTCCACCTGCTTCGGTTCGCCGTTCCTGCCGCGCGATCCGTCGGTCTACGGCAACATGCTGCGCGAGCTGATCGCCAAGCACAATGTCGATTGCTGGCTGGTTAACACCGGCTGGACCGGCGGCAAGTACGGCACCGGCCGCCGCATGCCGATCAAGGTGACCCGCGCGCTGCTCACCGCGGCGCTGAACGGCTCGCTCCGCAACGCCGACTTCCGCACCGACAAGTATTTCGGCTTCGCGGTGCCGACCTCGCTGCCGGGCGTCGAGCCGCACATCCTCGATCCGATCAAGACCTGGGCCGACAAGGTCGAGTTCGACAAGACCGCGCGTGCGCTGGTCGGCATGTTCCAGAAGAACTTCGCCAAGTTCGAAGCGCAGGTCGACGCCGAAGTCCGCGCCGCCGCACCGGAAGTGAAGCTGGCGGCGGAGTAAGCCGCGCAAGCGATACGCGATTTGAAAAGGCGGCCCGCGTGGCCGCCTTTTTGTTTTGATGCCTGGCGAGCGCGCGCGCCTGCTAATTCCGTCACCCTGAGGAGCGCGCAGCGCGCACGTCTCGAAGGGTCGACGGCCCGCCTGCGGCCGTCCATCCTTCGAGACGCGCTTCGCGCTCCTCAGAGTCTGACTCATAAATCACCCAACCTTAGCTGCAGCCGCGAGTCTGCGGGTCAGGAGCCTGATGTGTGCAATCAGCAGCCAGGCAGCTTCGGTTGCCACCGTCGCCTCGAAGTCCTTGGCGAGGCGGCGGCATCTGCCGAACCAAGCGAATGTGCGTTCAACCACCCACCGCCTCGGCAGAAGCTGGAAGCCTTTGACGCCTTGAGGCCGCTCGACGATCTCGACAGTCCATGGACCGCAGTCTGAGAGCGCGTCGAGGAGTTGATTTCCGCGGTAGATCCGGTCGGCAAAGACGTGGCGCAGCCGGGGGAAGTTCATCCGCACGTTCTTCAGCAGCGGTACGGCGCCATGGCAGTCCTGAACGTTGGCCGGATGAACATGAACCCCGAGGAGGAGGCCATTGGTATCCGTCACGATATGCCGCTTGCGGCCGTAGATGCGCTTGCCTGCATCGTAGCCGCGCGGTCCGCCAGCTTGCGTGGTCGGCGCACTTTGACTGTCGATCACGGCTGCCGTCGGCTTCGGTGTCCGTCCAAGCTTTTTTCGCGCCCGTCGGACAAGCACGCTGACAATCCTCTGCCACCGGCCTGTATCCCGCCATCTATAAAAATAGCCCTGCACCGTCGAATAGGGCGGGAACTCCTGCGGCAACGCCCGCCACTGGCAGCCGGTCGAAACGATATAGAGGATCGCTTCGATCACACGACGCAGCTCCGTCTTACGCGGCCGGCCGCGCCGGTTCGCTCGCGGCAACAGGCGTCTGATCACCGCCCACTCCGCATCGGTCATATCGCTTGCATAACGCAGATCGTCCCGCCGATATTGCTCCCGAGTGATCTTGGTCCAGGGCATCGTGCTCTCCCTCGAATCTTTGCAAATCCGATGGAATCACACCCCACTGAGATCACTCACCCATTTTTCAGTCAGGCTCTCAGGATGACGGGTTAGAGTAGAGCACGCTCCACTACTCCCCCATCTCCGGCAGCACCGCGTTGCTCGGCGTCTGCCGGTCGGTGATCTGCAGGCCGAACAGGCTGCCGATCAATTCGACCGCGACACGCGCGGTGCGGCCGCGCTGGTCGAGGAAGGGATTGAGCTCAACGATGTCGAGCGAGCGCACCAGCCCGGAATCGTGCAGCAGCTCCATGATGAGATGGGCTTCCCGATAGGTCGCGCCGCCGGGCACCGTGGTGCCGACGCCGGGCGCCACCGTCGGATCGAGGAAGTCGACATCGAACGAGACATGCAGCACGCCGTTCTTCGCCCTGACGCGTTCGATGACGCGGCGCGTGAGCACGGCGACGCCGAACTCGTCGATCTGGCGCATGTCCGCGATCGACACATTACGCTGCCGCAGCAGCTTGCGCTCCAGCGGATCGACCGAGCGCGTGCCGATCAGGTCGAGCTGATCAGGCGGGATCGAGGCGCGCGGCAGTCCGCCGAGCAGATCGTCGAGACCGGGCTCGCCGCACAGGAACGCGGCCGACATGCCGTGCATGTTGCCGGTGATGGTGGTGGCCGGCGTGTTGTAGTCAGCATGCGCGTCGACCCACAACGCAAACAGCGGCCGGCCCTTTTCCTGCCAGTAGCGCGCGACGCCGTTGATCGACCCCATCGACAATGAATGATCGCCGCCCATGAAGATCGGGATCGCGCCGGAATGCGCCAGCCAATAGGCGCGTTCGGAGAGCGCGCGGGTCCAGGTCTTCACTTCATCGTAGAACCTGGTGTTGGCCGGCACCGGGCCGTCGGCGACGACGGCGGGGATCGCAAGGTTGCCGTGATCATCGACCTGGAAGTCGAGCTGCTCGAGCAGGCGTGCGATGCCCGCGGTGCGCAGCGCATCCGGTCCCATCAGCGGGCCGGCCTGCGATGCACCGATCTCGATGGGAACGCCAAGCAGGGCGATGCGCGAGGGCTTTGACGTGTCGGCTTCGGACATGCAGCAGTGCTCCCAAAGGTGTGGAACAGAAGCGACGTGCCAATGTTCCCTCAACCCTTGAAATAGGCAATGCGGTCGTAACAGACCAATGTGGATATTTGGCTACGCCTTGAAATAAGCGATCTGCGTCGTGGTCGCGAGCAGCCGGCCGGACGGCGACCACAATTCGCCGTGCTGGTCGCCGTAGCTCTTGTGGAAGCTCTTGGCGTCGGCGGTGGCGAGCACGCGGGTGGTATCCTCCGCATCCAGGTCGGCCGCGTCGGCGTGGAAATAGGTCGTCAGCGACACGGTGCCGAACGGCACCAGTTCGTGCCTTGCGTGGAAGACGCGGCCGAAGAACGCGTCCGACATCGACATCAGCGACAGCGCATCGAGCTTGCGCGGCACACGGTCGGCGATCCAGAGCTTTGAATACGGGCTCGACGGCTGTTTCGCGCCGCCGCCGCCGGCGAACTTCGGCTCGCCCTCGGCGAAACGGAAATCGTACTGGTTGGCCCAGGTCATCTTGAGTTTCGGAAAGGACCGCAGCTCGTCGAACGGCACGGCGCCCGGAAACCCGGCCGGCTGGTGCGACCAGGACGGGCGGCGCTCGGCGAACACGGCGGTCGCCAGTGTCGCGACCTCGCCGCCGCCCTGCGTCATGTCGACCGACCAGTGCTGGCTCGAGCGGTTGGCCTTGACCAGGCGGACATCGAGATCGAACGCGCCCTCGGCGACCGGCGCGCAGTAGTTGACCGTCAGCGCCAGCGGATCGCCCGCGCGCTGCGGATGCTGCATCAGCGCGCGCAGGATGGTCGCGGCCGTGCAGCCGCCGAACGGGCCGACGAACGCCCAGTAATCGGGACTGGTCCGTCCCTGCCAGCGGCTGTCGCCGGCGGTCACGGCGGTGGCTTCATCGAAAAGGTGCGGGGTCTTGGTGAGCATGCAGGTCTTTCAATATCGACTGGCGCTTCCGTATCGCCATACGCAATGACGAGCAATGACGTTCGTCATGCAATATCGCGAGCATTGCGCTGATTTCAATGACGTCGGGCGTAATCGATTTCCGCGTCCCGGGATTATCCCTTCGCCTCGCGCTGGTTGCCGAGCTGCGGCGAGGCACCCGGATGCATCGGCACGTGCCAGATGTCCTCGGCATATTCGCGGATGGTGCGGTCGGAGGAGAACCAGGCCATGCGCGCCACATTGAGGATCGAGGCGCGGGTCCAGGCCGGCGCTACCATCCAGCGGGCGTCGATGCCGCGCTGCGCGTCGTAATAGGAATCGAAATCGGCCGAGACCATGTAGTGATCGAGGTAGCGCAACGCGTGCCCGATCGAGGCGAAGCGTGCGGGATCGCCGGGCGAGAACTCGCCGCTCTCGATGGCGCGGATCGCGCGCTCCAGCCGTGGCGATTTGCGGATCGCGTCGCTGGCATCCAATCCCTGCTTGCGGCGGACCATGACGTCGCCGGCCTCGAGGCCGAAGATCGCGATGTTCTCCTCGCCGACATTGTCGCGGATCTCGATATTGGCGCCGTCGAGCGTGCCGATCGTCAGTGCGCCGTTCAGCGCGAGCTTCATGTTGCCGGTGCCGGACGCCTCCATGCCGGCGGTCGAGATCTGCTCGGAGAGATCGGCGGCCGGAATGATCACCTCGGCGAGGCTGACATTGTAGTCGGCGAGAAAGGCGACCTTCAGCCTGCCGCCGAGCGAAGCGTCGTTGTTGACGATTTCGGCGACGTCGTTGATCAGCTTGATGATCAGCTTGGCGTAGCGGTAGCTCGCCGCCGCCTTGCCGGCGAAGATTTTCACGCGCGGCACCCAGTCGCGCCGCGGATCGTCCTTCATCGCGTGATACAGCGCGATCGTCTCCAGGATGTTGAGCAGCTGCCGCTTGTATTCGTGGATGCGCTTGATCTGCACGTCGAACAGCGCCGAGGGATCGACCTGGATGCCGTTGCGCTCGCGGATCAACCGCGCCAGCGCCAGCTTGTTGTGATGCTTGACGTCGCGGAAGCGCTTCTGGAATTCCAGGTCGCTCGAATGGGTCTCGAGGCGCTCGAGCAGCGAGAAGTCGTCGAGCACGGCCTCGCCGCAGGTTTCGCGCAGCAGCGCGGTCAGCCGCGGGTTGGCCAGCATCAGCCAGCGGCGGAAGGTGATGCCGTTGGTCTTGTTGGTGATGCGTGACGGATAGAGATGATGCAGGTCGTGGAACACGGTCTCCTTCATCAGGTCGGAATGCATCGCGGAGACGCCGTTGATGCGGTGCGAGCCGACGAAGGCGAGCTGGCCCATCCGCACGCGGCGGCCGCTGCGCTCGTCGATCAGCGAGACCGAGGCGCGATATTCGATGTCGCCGGGGAAGCGTTCCTCGGCGAGCGCGAGATGGGCCACATTGATGCGGTAGATGATCTCGAGATGCCGCGGCAGCAGCCGCTCGAACAATTCGACCGGCCAGGTCTCGAGCGCCTCCGGCAGCAGCGTGTGGTTGGTGTAGGACAGGGTCGCGACCGTGATCTTCCAGGCCTCGTCCCAGCGGAAATTGTGCAGGTCGACCAGGATGCGCATCAACTCGGTGACCGCAAGGCTCGGATGGGTATCGTTGAGCTGCACGGCCGCCTTCTGCGCAAGGTTGCGCAGGCCGCCGTCGGAGGCGAGATGCCGCTTGACGAGATCCTGCAACGAGGCCGAGACGAAGAAATATTCCTGGCGCAGCCGGAGCTCGCGGCCTGCCGCGCTCTCGTCGTTCGGATAGAGGAATTTGCAGATTGCTTCCGCGCGCGCCTGCTCGGCGCTGGCCGAGACGTAGTCGCCGGTGTTGAAGACGTCGAGCTCGAGCGGATCGGGTGCATGCGCCGACCACAGGCGAAGCGCGTTGACGTGCTGGCCGCGCCAGCCGACGATCGGCGTGTCATAGGCCATGGCCTCGACGGTTTCCGCCGGATGCCAGGTGGCGCGGTCGCGGCCGCGCTCGTCGATGTGCTCGACGTGGCCGCCGAAGTGAACGTTGTAGACCACCTCCGGCCGCTGGAATTCCCAGGGGTTGCCGAAGGCGAGCCATTCATCGGGATATTCCTGCTGCCAGCCATGGTTCATGATCTGGCGGAACAGGCCGAAATCGTAGCGGATGCCGTAGCCGGTCGCGGGGATCGCCAGCGTCGCCATGCTCTCCATGAAGCAGGCCGCAAGCCGCCCGAGGCCGCCATTGCCGAGCGCCGCATCCGGCTCGCATTTGCGCAGGTCCGAGAGATCGACGCCGAGGTCGCCGAGCGCCGCCTCGAACAGCGGCAGTAGTCCCATATTGTTGAGCGCGTCGGTGAACAGGCGCCCGATCAGGAACTCGAGCGAGAGATAATAGACGCGCTTGGCGCCGGCGTCGTAGCTCTGCTTCTCGGCCGTCAGCCAGTGGTGCACGATGCGGTCGCGCAGCGTCAGCGCCGCGGCCTTGTACCAGTCGCGTCTGGTCGCAACGGTGGCGTCCTTGCCGATCGCAAGCCGGAGCTTGGCCAGGATCGCGCTCTTGATCTCGGTCAGCGCCAGCTCGTCGATCGGCTGGTTCAATGCCGGGTAGTTTGTCTGTTCCTGCAACGCGCCCAATCCCTGCCGTTCAAACCGGAACATGATGCGATGACCGGCATCATGACCCCATCTCATTGGTGGAGCATGGTTCCCCCGGAAATCCCGGTTCCGCGGCCTTCCGATCACGCTCCAGCGCAATGATACCCGCCTTGCATGGCAATCGAAACCGTCAGGGACGATGCCATACACAGCGCTGCCGTGATTTTATGCAAGCACCGGGCCGCTTCGGGAACCTTCCGGACCAGCCGTCATGGGTGCTACGATGGCGCTGCAGAAGCCGGGATTTCGCGACAATTGACCGGAGGATGCGTGATGAGACTCTTGATCGAAATCGCGGCCGCGGCGTTGCTCGTGGTGTGCATCACGGCGACCAGCGCAGCCGATGCCGCGGGCAGACCGGCCCGCAGCGCCGACGGCCTGAGTTGCGGCTTCAGCGCGGCGCAGAACGCATCGCCCGCCGCGCGCTGCGCCGCCATCAAGCGGCAATGCGGCGGCAAGTTCTACGCGAATGCCTGCGGCGACAAGCTGCTCTCGGCAGCGAATTGAGCGGCCGCTCAACGCGCTTTCACGCGCGATCCGAAACACCGTGGTGATACGGATTTCCAAGCCTTAACGGAGCCTTTACAAACACAGCTGTCGCTCGTGGGGCGGGCACGTTTTTCAGCTCCGACGCATTTCATTCCGAAGCCATTTTCAACGGGCCGCTGACCTGGTCAGCGGCCCGAATTGCTTTTGGGGGCGCTGTGTCAGCTTTTTCATGAGGCGAGGGCAGTCACCGCAATTCGTCGCCCCGGCGAAGGCCGGGGCCCATAACCACAGCCGTCAGAGAAGATGGGACAGGTCGCCCCACTCCGGATTGTCTTTCTCGATCAGGCGAATCTTCCAGTCGCGGCGCCATTCCTTCAGCGCTTTTTCCCGTGCGATCGCTTCCTGCGGTGTGGCGTAGACCTCCACGTAAACCAGTCGCGTGACGCCGTATTTCTTGACGAACTGTGAGCCGTGTCCAGAGCGGTGAAGCGTAAGCCGATTGCAAAGATCGTTGCTGACGCCGACGTAGAGTGTCCCATGGCGGCGGCTCGCGAGAATGTAGACGTAATAGACTGCGGCATTCATTTCGGGGCACCGATCACGTGAGATGTCCGATAGCGGTGGTTATGGGCCCCGGCCTTCGCCGGGGCGACGTCTACTGATAGCATCAGAACGAATTAAGAACACTTTAGCAAGTCTTTGATATATCATTGTGATTCGGTGCCTGCGCCGACACAATATCTATGGTCTTTCAGTCTCTGCGAGGACTACATGTCCACCATCGCCTTCGATCAATTCGCCCTGACCCGGATTGCCGATTTCGCGCGGTCGCTGTCGCGGCTGCACCGGGCCTCGCGCCGCCAGCCGATCGACGACGACCAGCTCGATCGCGAGTTCAACGCGGTCTGCATGTCGATCTGGGGCTACACCACGGATGATTTCAGCGACGAGCTGTTCTCGGACGAGGATCACGCCTGGCTCGACACGCTCGATGAAGCGCATGCGCGGATCTTCGCCGGCGAGCAGGGTTATGATCTCGTCGACGACCACGGCATGCTGACGGACTGGTGGGGCTATTGCTGGATGATCCTCGCCGAGAAGCGCGGCATCCTCAATCCGGAGAACCGCGCGGCCGCGCGGGCCGCGATCGAGGAGAAATACATGGCCGCGCCGAACGTGATCGGCGTGATCGTGGCGCGCTGATAGTTGTCGCGATGTCATTCCGGGGCGATGCGACGCATCGAACCCGGAATCTCGAGATTCCGGGTCTGGTGCTTACGCACCATCCCGCAATGACGGGCTTACGCCCGTCAGTTCGCTTCGGCCCGCTTGGCGGGCTTTGCGGCGTTGCCTTTCGGCGCAACAGACGACGGCGGCGACGGCGCGACATCGCTTCTGGTTTCCGGCAGCGGCGCGTCGCCGGCGATCTCGGCGCTGACGGGGGCGACCTTCATTTCGCCGAGCCGCGCGCGGACCGCCGAAGTCAGTCCGGGATAGGAGGCAACCGGCGTGAAGTCGAACGACTGCTCGTTGCCGACACGGATGCCGGTATAGGCGACGAGGCCGTCGGTGGTCGCGATCACGTCGCCGGCGCGCAGCGAGGCATCGAGCGCGAGGTCGACCGGCGCGAGCCCTGCCGGGTCGCGGCCGTTGCAGGTGCAGTCGGCGCGCAACGCCTTGCGATAGGCGAAGGCGTTCTCGCTGTCGGCGTAGCGTTCGCCGGCGGTCGATGCGGCGCTGTCGATATGGCTGCCGTAATAGACCTTGGTCGCGCTGGCCGGACAGAAGGCCTGGCAAAGCTGCGCCGGCGTGGCGTTGCCGCGCATCGTCAGCGGAAAATATTTGCCGTCGCAGCTGCGCACGCAATACGCCGGTCCGGAGCCGGCCACGCGCGGCGCCGAGATGGGGGCGGACGGCTGCCGTTCAGCCTGCTGGTTGAGGCCGAACGGGTCGGCGAAGAAATTGGCTTGCGGCGGCGCCTGCCGGCTCTGCTGCTTCTGGGAACCGCCGAAGAAGAAGTCGAACAGCCCTTCGGCCGACACAGGCGCGGGCACCACCAGGATGGAACCCGCAAAGGCCGCGGCGGCAAGCATCACGCGGCGCCGCATGCGCCGATCACTCAACTCTGTACGCAACGCCAACTCCACCCGACGCGCCACGCCGCGGCGACAAGCTGCCCCGGCGGCTTCACCTTAAGGCGTGATGGTAAACGAGCGATTGATTGAGCGTGACTGCGTCACAGGAAAGCGAATCTCGCTTACCTCGCCCCGCTTGCGGGGAGAGGCATAGGCCGCCTTCGGCGGCCGTCCTCAAGAACGCCGAAGCAAGGCTTCGGCTATGTCGCATCGTAAGATGCGATCCGGGTGAGGGGGTACAGGTCTCTCGACAATTGCAAGCGCGGAGAGAGGCCCCGGTAAGAACGGGGCGAGGGAGAAGAGAGACCGTCAGTCCTTGAGGAACTCGCCCGCCTTGTACAGCGCGCGGAATTGGAGCCCGGCTTCGGCGAACGTCTCGGTGGCGCCTTCCTCGCGGTCGACCATGGTGAAGACCAGGGCGATCTCGCCGCCGGCCTCGCGCACGGCTTCCACCGCCTTCAGCGCCGAGCCGCCCGTCGTGGTGACGTCCTCGACGATGACGATGCGCTTGCCCGCAAGGCTCTCGCCCTTCGCCAGCCCTTCGACGGACAGCTTCGCGCCGTGCTCCTTCGGCTTCTTGCGCACGAAGAACGCCGCGATCGGGTGGCCCTTCAGCCAGGACAGTTGCGCGATGGCGCCGGCGAGCGGCACCGCGCCCATCTCGAGCCCGCCGACGAAATCAAGCTTGTCGTCCTTCAGCGCTTCATAGGTGAGCTCGGCGAGCAGCGCCGCGCCCTCGGGATCGAGCATCGTCGGCTTCAGGTTGAAATAGAAGTCGCTCTTGCGGCCCGACGCCAGCGTGATCTCGCCGCGGCCGAACGAGCGCTTGCGGATGATCTCGGCGAGGCGGGCGCGGGAGGCTGATTTGGACAAAGACTTTTTCCCTTGAGGGTTTGAGGCGGGCGGCAATCTATCCACGCTTACCGGCACATTCCAGCGTGGAAATCGGGCCGTCAACAGTGCCCAAGCCGCGATTTCCGCGGGCGTGCTTTCCGGAAAGCGCGGTTGTGCGGCCGTTCCGTTCCCCGTAAGCAGGCGCCAAACACTCGGCCAAACACTTGCCCAAACACTTGCACGGGAAGCGGAAATGACCATCGAGCTGCACACCTGGAACACTCCCAACGGCCGCAAGATCTCCGTGGCGCTGGAGGAAATGGGGCTGCCCTACCAGGTGATCCCGGTGAACATCAGCAAGGGCGAGCAGATGGCGCCCGCCTTCCTCGCGATCAGCCCGAACAACAAGATCCCGGCGATCGTCGATCCGGATGGGCCGGGCGGCAAGCCGGTCAGCATTTTCGAGTCCGGCGCGATCCTGCTCTATCTCGGCGAGAAGACCGGCAAGTTCCTGCCGAAGCCGCTCTCCGAGCGGATCCCGGTCTATGAGTGGCTGATGTGGCAGATGGGCGGCTTCGGCCCGATGCCGGGCCAGGTACACCATTTCATCGCGCTGGAGAACGAGCAGGACCGCGCCTACGGCCTGAAGCGCTACATGGCCGAGACGCGGCGGCTCTACGGCGTGCTCGACCGCCGGCTTCAGGGGCGCGAATTCGTCGCCGGCGATCTCTCGGTCGCCGATTTCGCCATCCTCGGCTGGGCCTGGCGCCATCCGCGCCACAAGGTCGAGCTATCAGACTTCCCCAACGTCAAGCGCTGGTACGAGACGCTGATGGCTCGCCCGGCGACGAAGCGGGGAATGGAGGCGAAGCTGGATTGATCTTCTCCCTCGCCCCGCCCTTGCGGGGAGAGGGGTGGGGTGAGGGGCTATCTCCCCGATAACGGTGGGAATTGAATTTGCGGATGCGCCCCTCACCCGGCGCTACGCGCCGACCTCTCCCCGCAAGAGCGGGGCGAGGTGAAGAAAGCTAGGCCCGCCGCGCCTCGAGCGCCATCTTCATCGCCAGCCCTGCGAGCACCGTGCCCATCAGCCAGCGCTGCACCAGGAGCCAGGTCGGGCGGGTGCCGAGGAACACCGCGATCGAACCGGCGGCGAGCGCGATCATCGCGTTGACGCTGACGCTGATCACGATCTGGATCGAGCCGAGCGCGAGCGACTGCGTCAGCACGCTGCCGCCGGCGGGATCGATGAACTGCGGCAGCAGCGCCAGATAGAGCATCGCGATCTTCGGGTTGAGCAGATTGGTGACGAAGCCCATCGCGAACAGCTTGCGCGGGCCGTCGACCTTCAGCGCCTTGACCTGGAACGGCGAGCGGCCGCCGGGCCTCACGGCCTGCCATGCCAGCCACAGCAAATAGCCCGCGCCGGCAAAGCGCAGCGCGTCATAGGCGTAGGGAATCGCAAACAGCAGTGCGGTGATGCCGAACGCCGCGCACAGCATGTAGAACACGAAGCCGAGCGCCACGCCGCCGAGCGAGACGATGCCGGCCGCCGGCCCCTGCGTGATCGAACGCGAGATCAGGTAGATCATGTTCGGCCCCGGCGTCAGCACCATGCCAAGGCAGATGAGCGCAAAGCCGAGCAAAGCGGATGTGTGGGGCATGACGGGTCTCGCGAGGGATGCGCACGCTTCTAGCGTGCCGTCCGCCGCGCGGCCATCGCGGAATTGCTCTCGGAGCAATGTGGCGGGGCGGTGGTGCGCTCCCTCGCCCCGCTCTCTTGTCCGCCGAAGCCCGCCTTCGGGCGAAGGCGGATGCGGGGTCGAGACGAGCGAAGCTCGCTCTGAGAGGGTTGGGGTGAGGGGTTCTCTCAACGTGCAAGGACCGAGGTGAGACCTGTCCCCCCTCACCCGGATCGCAAGAGCGATCCGACCTCTCCCCGCAAGCGGGGCGAGGCGGATTCTAATGCGCCTCGTCCCAATTGTTCGCGGCGCGGGCGTCGACCTGCAGCGGCAGCGACAGGATCACCGCAGGGAAAGGCGCGTCCTGCATCACCTTCTGCACCACCGGCAGCGTCGCCGCGACCTCGTCGTCGGGCACCTCGAAGATCAGTTCGTCATGCACCTGGAGCAGCATCTGCGCCGAGAGTTTTTTCTCGGTGAGCGCGTCCTCGACGCGGATCATGGCGCGGCGGATGATGTCGGCCGCGGTGCCCTGCAAACGCGCATTGATCGCGGCGCGTTCGTTGAAGGCGCGCACCGAGGCGTTGGAGGCCTTGATGTCGGGGTAGTAGCACTTGCGCCCGAACAGTGTCGTCACATAGCCGTTGCGGCGGCAGAAGTCCTTGGTCTCGTCCATATAGGCGCGGATGCCCGGGAAGCGCTCGAAGTATTTCTTGATGTAGGCCGAGGCCTCCTCGCGCGCGATGCCGAGCTGGTTGGCGAGGCCGAACGCCGAGATGCCGTAGATGATGCCGAAGTTGATCGCCTTGGCACGGCGGCGCACCTCGCTCGGCATGTCCTTGATCGGCACGCCGAACATTTCGGATGCGGTCATGGCGTGAATGTCGAGCCCGTCGCGGAAGGCCTGGCGCAGCACCGGCACGTCGGCGATCTCGGCGAGCAGCCGCAACTCGATCTGGGAATAGTCGGCCGACACCAGCTTGTGGCCCGGCGTCGCGATGAACGCGCGGCGGATCTTGCGGCCGTCCTCGGTACGAACAGGGATGTTCTGCAGGTTCGGCTCGTTCGACGACAGCCGGCCCGTGGTGGTCGCGGCCAGCGCGTAGGTGGTGTGGACGCGATGGGTCTGCGGATTGACATAGGTCGGCAGCGCGTCGGTGTAGGTCGATTTCAGCTTCGAGACCTGGCGCCACTCCAGGATCTTCTTCGGGAATTCGTGGCCTTGCTCGGCGAGCTCGTCGAGCACCTGCGCGGTGGTCGACCACGCGCCGGTCTTGGTCTTGCTGCCGCCGGGCAATCCCATCTTGCCGAAGATGATGTCGCCGATCTGCTTCGGGCTGCCGACATTGACCGGCTCGCCGGCGATCTCCTGGATCTCGGCCTCGACGCGCGCAGCGGTCTGGGCGAAATCGCCCGACAGCCGCGACAGCACCTGGCGATCGATCGAGATGCCGCGGCGCTCCATCCGCGCCAGCACCGAGACCAGCGGCCGCTCCAGCGTCTCGTACACCGTCGTCATCCGCTCGGCGACGAGACGCGGCTTCAGCACCCGCCACAGCCGCAGGATCACGTCGGCACTTTCGGCCGCATATTCGCTGGCCTTGTCGATCGTGACCTGATCGAAGGTCAGCTTGCCCTTGCCGCTGCCGACGAGGCCGCCGTAATTGACGACGGCGTGGCCGAACCAGCGCTCGGCGAGCGCCTCCAGCGCATGCGAGCCGCGGCCGGCATCGAGCGCGTAGCTCATGAGCTGCGCATCGTCGATGTTGCGCAGGGTGATTCCGTGCTGCGCCAGCGTCACCGAGGTGAACTTGACGTCAAAGCCGACCTTCTGGATTCCAACGGACTCCAGCAGCGGCCTCAGCGCCGCCAGCGCCTCGGCGGTCTTGATCTGGCCCGGTGCGAGGCCGGCATCGAACAGGCCCGCGCCGCCGCCGGCCTGCCGGTGGCCGAGCGGGACGTAACACGCATCATTTGGCGCCAGCGCCAGCGCAAGGCCCGCGAGCTCGCCCTGCATCGGGTCGATCGATTCCGACATCGCCTCGATCGCGACATAGCCGGTGTCGGGCACGCGGGCGATGAAGGCGTGGAGCTGATCGAGGCTGCCGATTGCCTGATACGCCTTGCGGTCGAAGCCAATTTTCCGGATCGCCTCGCCGCGGGCCTCGGCCAGCGCTGCCGGCGTGCCCTTGCGGTTCGAATTCTTGTCGTCGCGCGCACCGGTCGGCTTGGCTTTCGGCAGCGGCGCCGCGGCCGATGTCGGATCGTCTCCGGGCACAGGCGTCACATCCGATGGCGGCAATGGCGAGAACACGCTCGCGCCGCTCTTGTTGCCGGGATCGGCATCGACATTGGCCGGGTCGATCTGCGCGTAGTCGGCGACGCGCCGGGTGAGGGTGGTGAACTCCATCGCCTTGAGGAAGGCGATCAGCCGGCGCGAGTCGGGCTCGTTCACGGCGAGGTCGTCGAGCGGCACTTCGAGCTCGACCTTGTCGTCGAGCAGCACCAGCTGGCGCGAGATGCGCGCCTTCTCGGCATTCTCGAGCAGCGCCTCGCGCCGCTTCGGCTGCTTGATCTCGCCGGCGCGGAACAGTAGCTGATCGAGATCGCCATATTCGATGATCAGCTGCGCGGCGGTCTTGATGCCGATGCCGGGCACGCCGGGCACGTTGTCGGTGGAATCGCCGGCCAGCGCCTGCACCTCGACCACCTTCTCCGGCGGCACGCCGAATTTCTCGATCACCTCGTCGCGGCCGATGCGGCGATCCTTCATCGTGTCGTACATCACGACCTTGTCGTTGACGAGCTGCATCAGATCCTTGTCCGATGACACGATCGTCGTGGTCGCGCCGCGCTCGCTGGCGAGCCGCGCATAGGTCGCGATCAGATCGTCGGCCTCGAAGCCGACCTGCTCGAGGCAGGGCAGTTCGAAGGCGCGCACCGCCTCGCGGATCAGCGCGAATTGCGGAATCAAATCGTCGGGCGCCGGCGGCCGGTGCGCCTTATAGTCGGGATAGAGCTTGTTGCGGAACGTGATCTCCGACTTGTCGAACACGATCGCCAGATGCGTCGGCCGGTTGTCCTCGGGCATGTCGCGCAACAGCTTCCACAGCATGTTGCAGAAGCCGAGCACGGCATTGACCTGCAGCCCGTCGGATTTGCGGTTCAGCGGCGGCAGCGCGTGGTAGGCGCGGAAGATGTAGGACGAACCGTCGACCAGGAAGACATGGTCGCCCTTCGCCGTGGCCTTGGCGGCAACGGGCTTGGCGGCGGTCTTCGATGCGGGCTTGGCGGGGGCTTTGGAGGCTGTTTTCGGCATGGCCGAAACTTAGGGATTTTTGCGCGGATTGACAGCCTTTGTGTCGCTGAATCCGCCGGTGCCGCACAACGATTTGTCGTCCTGGCGAAAGCCAGGACCCATACCCCCAAATGATCGTTGTTTGAGCCCGCTGTGGGTCCAGCCTACCCAACCCGGGCAGTCGTGGTTATGGGTCCTGGCTTTCGCCAGGACGACATTGAGAGGCGGGACGGCTTTCGCAGCGCTAAGCCTTGTCGCCGGTCGGCGAGAACAGGTAGCCGCCGCCGCGGATGGTGCGGATCACCGACGGCTTGGTCGGGTCGAATTCGATCTTGCGGCGGATGCGCATGATGCGCAGGTCGACGGCGCGGTCGAAGGCCTCCGCGTCGCGCGCATTGGCGAGTTCCAGCAGCCGCTCGCGCGACAGCACCCGCTTCGGGTTGGCCGCGAACACCTTCAGCAGGCCGAATTCGGACGCCGTCAACGGATGCTCGTTGCCCTCGTCGTCGCGCAGCGCCTGGGCCTCGAGATCGAGCCATTTGGTGCCGAACCGAACCAGCTGCTCCTTTTCGGCCTTCGCGCTCGCCGGTTCCGGCGCGGCCGCTTTCGCCGGCCCGCTCCGCCGCAGCACCGAGCGGATGCGCGCCATCAGCTCGCGCAATTCGCAGGGCTTGGCCACGTAGTCGTCCGCGCCGAGCTCCAGCCCGACCACCCGGTCGATCGGGCTGGCAGTAGCTGTCAGCATGATGACGGGGACGTTGATCTTGCTCTTGAGGTCGCGAATGATCGACAGCCCGTCTTCCTCGGGCATGTTGAGGTCCAGCACCACGAGATCGGGCGTGCAGCCCTCGATCTCCTTGCGCAGGCTCTTGCCGCCATCGCACAGCGTCACGCCGAAGCCGTGCATCTTGAGGTAATCGCCGACCATTTCGCGGGCCGGTGCCTCATCGTCCACGATGAAGATATGCGGGTTCTGGCTCATGATGTCTCTGTCGCCGGCAGTGTAACCGTAAAGGTCGACCCCTGTCCGGGGCCCGGGCTCTGCGCGGTCACATGGCCGCCATGCATGTCGATGATGCGCTTGACGATGGAAAGGCCGAGCCCGGTCGAACTCTCGCCCGCGGTCGGCTTGGCCGACAGCCGCTGGAACCGGCCGAACAGCCGGCCGAGATCCTCCGGGCTGAGGCCGGGGCCCTGGTCGGCGATCCGGATCACGGTGTCGTCGCCCTCATGGCTGACCGTGACCGTGATCTTGCCGCCGATCGGCGAGTACTTGATGGCGTTGCTGACGAGGTTGTCGATCGCCTCGCGGATGCGGTCGGCGTCGCACATCGTGACGAATTGCTGCGGCCCCGAGACCGAGATGCTCTGCTGCTTGTTGACCGCCGAGGGCAGATTGGCCTCGGTGACCTCGTTGACCAGGGCCGCGACGTCGACCGGCTCGCGGCGGATGGTGATGTCGAAGGCATCGGCCATCGCGTCCGAGATCAGATGGTCGACCATCGAGGTCAGCCGCTTGGTCGCGTCGCGGATGTGCTCGACCTGCGATGTGACGTTTTCCTTCGGCGAGCCGGCGCCGATCAGCTCGGTCAGCATCTCGGTGCGGCCGAGGATGACGCCGAGCGGGTTCTTCAGATCGTGAGCGACGGTGCCGAGGATTTCGTTCTTGAAGCCGTTGGCGCGCTGCAGCCGCAGCCATTGCGCCGAGAGCCGCCGGTTGGCCTGCATCAGCGCGCGGGTGCGCTGCGCAACGCGGTCCTCGAGCTGGGTGTTGGCCTCGTGCAGCTGCTGGTAGAGGATCACATTGTCGAACGCGATCGACAGCCGGCTCGAGAAGATCTCGACCAGCGCACGGTCGGTGTCGGAGAGCTGGCGCTCGGCCTGCAGCAGCACCACGACCTCGCGGCCGCTGCCGGTGCGCGAATAGAGCACGCTGCGGTGGTCGGCGAACTCGTTCTTGCGGCGCTGGAATGCTTCCTCCACCATGTGCCGCAGGTCCGGATCGAGCGCCTTTGACGAGGTGGTGCCGATGAAGCGGCTGTAGCAGCCCGAGCAGGCCAGCACCGAGAAATCGGCCGCCGCCGAATTGCCGTCGTCGCGCAGCACCAGAATGCCGGCGCAGTCGACGTTGAGCAGCGAGGCGAGCTGGGTCAGCACGCCCTCGGCCAGCCGCTGCATCGACTTGAAGTCGTACAGCGTCGAGGCCGCGTCGATGATGATCTCGAGCCCGCGCCGCGTCTGCACCATGCGCTCGAGCTGCTGGTAGCTGCGCAGCGCGGCGGTCAGCGACGTGAACAGCTTGTCGGCGGTGAGCTCGGTTTTCGCCTTGTAGTCGTTGATGTCGTATTGCACGATGACGCGCCGTTCCGGCGCCTGGCCGGGCTGGCCGGTGCGCAGGATGATGCGCACGGTCTCGTTCTTGATCTCGTTGCGGATGAACTCGACGAGCTCGAGGCCGGCGACGTCGGTCTCCATGATGACGTCGAGCAGCACGGCTGCGATGTCGGGGTTGTCCCGCATCAGCGTGCGGCCTTCGGCCGCAGAGTAGGCCGAGAGGATCTCCAGCGTCGAACCGTTCAGGTTGTAGTCGCTCAGCGCGAAGCGGGTGCCTTCATGGACGGCGTGATCGTCGTCGATAACGGCGATCTTCCATTTGCGGGCCGACGAGTCCTCCTGGGGGCTCTCGGTATCGTCGATCAGTTGGAGGACATCGTCCTGTTCGGCCATTGACTGGTTCCGTCGGCTGCTGCGTCAGCGATCGTGGGCTCGCCCTTGGCAGCCCCCTTGGCGATCCTGGGCATGATAATGCGAAAAGTGGTGCCTTGTCCTACCCTTGACTCCAGCATCATGCGTCCACCGAGCTGCTGGGTGACGAGGTTATAGACGATGTGGAGGCCAAGGCCCGTACCACCTTCGTTGCGGCGCGTCGTAAAGAACGGGTCGAACGCCTGCCGCTGCACGTCCGGCGTCATGCCCGCCCCGTCGTCTGCGAAGATGATCTCCACATCGTCAGCGCCGCGCCCGCGCGCCGAGATGGTGATGGTGCCGGAGCGGCCATCGGCGAAGGCATGATTGACGGCGTTGAGGAAAAGATTGGTTAAGATCTGCCCATAGGCGCCGGGATAGCCGTCGATCAAGAGCCCCTCGGGCACATCGACCGAGAGCGCGATCGCGGCCTTCTTCAGCACCGGCCGCAGGCTCGCCACGATCTGGTCGGTGGATTCGCTCAAGGCGAACTGGCGGCGTTCGGCATGCGAGCGGTCGACGGCAACCTGCTTGAACGACTGGATCAGCTCGCCGGCGCGCGTCAGGTTCGAGACCAGTTGCTGCGATGCGTCACGCGAGGCGCGGACGAACTCGTCGAGCCTGGAGCGGCGCAGCGGCTCGGTCTTCAAATCGTTCTCGAACATCTCGCTGCGGCGGGCAAAGCTCGAGGCCACCGTCAGGCTGATGCCGATCGGGTTGTTGACCTCGTGGGCGACGCCGGCAACGAGGCCGCCGAGCGCGGCGAGACGTTCGGCATCGATCAGGTTCTGCTGCGCGGTATTGAGCTCGAGCAGCGCGCTTTCGGCCTCCTCCTTGGCGGTGCGCAGCTCGTCCTCGGTCTTGCGCTTGGCGATCGCGTTTTCGCGGAACACTTCGACCGCGCGCGCCATGGCGCCGACCTCGTCCTTGGCCGACGTGCCCTGCACCGGCCGGTCGAGGTCACCCGAGGTGATGGTGCGCATCGCGGCCATGATCTGCGCCAGCGGCAGCCGGATCGACAGCGCGATCATGACGCCGGCCGACATGATGACGCCGAGGAAGATCACGGCAATCGACAGCACCCGGCGCGAGATCGAGGTCAGCGTCTTGTCGAACGTCTCCTGCGCCTTCTGCTCGCGCTGGCGCATCTTCACCGAGAGATCGTCGATCGCGCCGATCGCATCGGCCTGGCTGGCGTCGATCGAGTTGCGCAGCAGATCGGTGCGGTTGGTGAGCTGCTCGCTGAGCTTGCCGAGCCCGTCGCGCAGCTCGGCGGTCTTGACCTTGAGCCGCGCCAGCGCCATGCGCTGCAGATCGTTCTCGGCCAGATCGGTCATGACCGGAATCGTCCGCTCGATCGTATCGATGTTGCGGCGGGCTTCCTCGGCCGACGAGGAGGCAAGCGAGAGGTAGTAGGCGTTGGCGGCGACCAGCAGCGAGGTGAACGCCTCGCGCGACTTGCCGAGCGCGGGCCAGATCAGCGCATCGCGATGGCCGGTCGCGCCCTCGATGATCGAATAGAGCCCGGCCATGTCCTTGGTCGGCGACAGCACCTGCTCGTCATAGGTCTTGGCGATCCTGGTCTGCACGGTGCGCAGTTCGCCGAAGCCGTCGAGGAAACGGCTGGTGACCCGCTCCAGCTGCTCGACCGAGCCTGACAGCATCGGGTCGGTCGAGGCCCGGTTGGTCAGCGTGCCGAGCACGGCCTCGCGGAGCAGCAGGATTTCCGCGAACAGGTCCGGGCTCGGCTGATTGATGTAGCGATGGATCAGGTTCTGCAGACGGCTGGTCTCGCTTTCGAGCTTGGCCAGGATCTTGTCGGATTCCCGCACCTGGCGGACATCCTCCCAGGCCGAGCCGAGCACCTTCGCGCCGTTCCAGATCAGCACCGCCAGCACGATCACGACCGCCGAGTTGAGCAGGGCGATCGAAAGGATGCGCCAGCGGATCGGGACCGCACGCAGCAACTGGACGATGCGGAAACGGCCCTGCGGCCCGAAGGCCGCCCGCCGTCTCACAGTCCCGTCCTGCTCTGGTGCGTCCAAGATCCGGTTACTCCATGTTGCGGATGCGTTCGATCAGCGCTGATATCGCAGGATCGCGCTCGGCCCTGGCGTAGATGCCGGCCATTGCGGCTTCGAACGGCTTGCGGTCGATGTCGGTCACGATCTTGACGCCGGCCAGCTCCGCCTGCTTGCGCGAACGCTCCTCGAGCTCGCGCCATCTCTCGCGCATGTAGGCGCTGGAGCGTTGCGCGGCCTCGCGGAAGATCGTCTGCTCCTCCGGCGAAAGGCTGGCCCAGGCCTTTTGCGACATCAGCAGCACGTCCGGACTGAAAGTGTGCCGGGTCAGCGTGTAGTAGCCGGCATATTTGTAGTGACCGGTGGTGACGAAGGACGCCCAGTTGTTCTCGGCGCCGTCGATCAGCCCGGTGGCGAATCCGGTCAGCACCTGGCCGTAGGGCATCTGGACCGGCTGGGCGCCGAGCGCGCGCACCATGTCCGACATCCGTTCGGATTGCTGCACGCGCACCCGCAGTCCCTTGAGGTCGTCGAGCGAACGCACCGGGCGCACGCTGTTATAGATCGAGCGGGCGCCGGAATCGTAGAAGGCCAGCCCGACGAAGCCGTGATCCCCGAGACTGTTCAGGATCTCGCTGCCGATCGGTCCATCCAGCACGGTTTGCAGGTGTTCGGGCGATCGAAACAGGAACGGCATTGCCAGCACGTTGGCCGACGGCACCATTGTCCCGATCAGCGCGACATTGGTCCGGTTCAAATCGATGGCGCCGGCCCGGGTCTGCTCCAGCGTCTCCTTCTCCTCACCGAGCTGGCGGGAATGGAAGACCACGATGCGGTGCCGGCCGGCGGTGCGTTCAGCGATCAGGCGGTCCATGTAATTCAGCGCCTGGGCGGTCGGATAGTCCTCATTCTGGGTATCGGCGGTCCGGAATTCGCGCGCGAAAGCGCTCGCCGGGACCGCTGCCCATGACAGCGCGACGGCAAGCATCGTTATCCGCGAAAGGCCGGCGCGGCGGTACACAGGCTACTATTCCCCTTGTGAATTGTGTCCTGGGCGGGAAGAAAAGGTTCAACGCATTTTTAGCAGAATGGCGCTGGTTCGCCATCGGCCAAACGTTAAATCCGCGGTGCAACCTGCGGTGTCGGTTGAATCTGCGGTTGTAGCGCCTTATGAGGGCGTGTTGGCATCCGGGAACGGCTCGTCGTGAAGTTCGCTTTGAAGCTCCTGTACCTCGTCGTCGCGGCTCTTCTGCTTGTGTCGCCGGCGCGGGCGGCCACCGAGATCATGTGGTGGCACGCGATGTCGGGCGAGCTCGGCAAGCAGCTCGAGAAGCTTGCCGCCGATTTCAACGCCTCGCAATCCGACTACCGGATCGTGCCCGCCTACAAGGGCAACTATACCGAGACCGTCACCGCGGCGATCTTCGCCTTCCGATCGCGCAGCCAGCCGGCGATCGTTCAGGTCAACGAGATCGCGACCGCAACCATGATGGCGGCCCGCGGCGCGATTTATCCGGTGTTCGAGCTGATGCGCGATCAGTCCGAGGCGTTCGCGCCGTCGGCCTATCTGCCCGCGGTGGCCGGCTACTATGCCGATGTCGACGGCAACATGCTGTCGTTCCCGTTCAATGCCTCGACGCCGATCCTCTACTACAACAAGGATATGTTCCGGTCCGCCGGGCTCGATCCGAGTGTGCCGCCGAGGACCTGGCCGGAGCTCGGCGTCGCGGCCAAGCGGCTGCGCGCGGCGGGCGCGATGTGCGGCCTAACCACGTCGTGGCCGTCCTGGATCAATGTCGAGAATTTCTCCGCCTTCCACAATCTGCCGATCGCGACCAAGGCCAACGGGTTTTCCGGGCTCGACGCCCAGCTGATCTTCAACAATCCGCTGGTGGTTCGCCACATCGCGCAGCTCGCGCAGTGGCAGGCCGACAAGACCTTCGACTACAGCGGCCGCGGGCAGGCGGCCGAGCCGCGCTTCCAGAAAGGGGAGTGCGGCATCTTCATCGGCTCGTCGGGCACGCGCGCCGACATCAAGGCCAATTCCAAATTCGAGGTCGGCTACGGCATGATGCCGTACGAACCAGACGTGCAGGGCGCGCCGCAGAACTCGATCATCGGCGGCGCGACGCTGTGGGTGCTGCGCGACCGGCCGCGCGCCGAATATGCCGGCGTGGCGAAGTTCTTCGCCTATCTGTCGCGGCCGGAGGTGCAGGCCACCTGGCACCAGAACACGGGCTACCTGCCGATCACCCGCGCCGCATTCGATCTGACTCGCGCGCAGGGTTTCTACGATCGCAATCCCGGCGCCTCGATCTCGATCGAGGAGGTGACGCTGAAGCCGCCGACCGACAATTCGAAGGGCATCCGCCTCGGCTCGTTCGTCCTGATCCGCGACGTGATCGAGGAGGAGCTCGAGCAGGTGTTCGCCGGCAAGCGATCGGCGCAAGCCGCGATGGACAACGCCGTCGAGCGCGGCAACCGCCTCTTGCGCCAGTTCGAGCGCGCCAATCCGGACCGGTGAGGGGTTATGCGTTGTCTTACCTCCCCTTGAAAAGGGGGAGGTCGCTTTGCTCGCTAGAGCAAAGCGGGTGGGGATCTTCTCTCACCGCAAACACCATCGCCTGTGGCAGACCCCCATCCCGACCTTCCCCCTTTCAGGGGGAAGGAGAAGACGGCTGTGTAGCCCGGATGAAGCGAAGCGAAATCCGGGGCCGGTCTTTCAGGCGGCACAGAATCCAGGATTGCGCTGCGCTTCATCCGGGCTACAAGACTCCGTGACTGCGCAACAGATTCAGTGTCGTCCCTGCGAAAGCAGGGACCCATAACCACCGAAGCTCTTAGTTGCGCGCCACTGCAACGACGGGTCCCTTTCACAACATCCGCCGCGGAGTATGGGTCCCTGCTCCCGTGCGCAATTGCGCACCAGGCAGGGACGACAGTTGAACAAGCCTTGCGCGGGGTGACGAGGATAGATTGGGCTACGAGATTCCTTGAAATGATATCCCTTCCACTCCTCACCAACTACGACAGCTACCGCGCCTGGCGCAGCGACACGTCGCGCTGGTTGCCGGTCGCGCGCGATATTGCTGATGGCCACGGGCTGTCGTGCGTCGCGCCGCATGTGTTCTCGACCGGCACTAATCTGGTTGTCGGGCTGGACGATGGCCTGATCCTCAAACTCTTCCCGCCGTTTCTGCGCCCGCAATTCGTGTCCGAGCGCGGCGCGCTTGCCGAGTTGCGCGGACGGCTCGGCATTCCGATTCCCGATCTTGTCGTGCAGGGCGAGCGTGACGGCTGGCCCTATCTCGTCATCACCCGCCTGTCCGGCACCGTCGGCTCGGAGGTGTGGCCATCGCTGTCGGAAGCCGAGCGCGAGCGCGTGCTCGCCGAGATCGGGGCCGTGATCGCCGAGGTGCAGCGCGTGCCGCCCGGCAGCCTGCGCGCGATCGAGCCGCGCTGGGAGGCCTTCATGCGCGGGCAGATCGCGCAGTGCCGGGCGCGGCACCAGCGGCTCGGCTTGCCGGCGAAATTGCTCACCTCGCTCAACGATCTCCTGCGTGACGCCACTGAGTTGATCCCGATGAACGCGCCGCCGGTGATCCTGACCGGCGAATACATTCCGGAGAACTTTCTGCTCGGGCGCCGGGCCGACGGCTGGCACGTCGCCGGCCTGTTCGACTTCGGCGACGTCCGGACGGGGTGGGGCGAGTATGACCTGCTCGGTCCCAGCGCCTTCATGGCCGCCGGGCATCCGCGCCGGGTGCGCAACCTGTTCGACGGCTTCGGCATCTCGCGCACTGAGGTGACGTTCCCCCTGAAGCGGCGGCTGATGGCGCTCTTGATGCTGCACTCTGCCAGCGATCCGCTCCGGCACATCTGCATCGACGGCTGGCCGGACCGGGTCGACGACTTCGTGCAATTGCAGGAGCTGATCTGGCCGGATTAGCGCGCTTCAGCGCGCGGCCTCTATTGCCGGCCACAAAGCAAGCAGAAGCCGTTTCATGCTCATCTATTGAGCATACGGCCTGTCTTTGTATGCAATTGGCGATCTGAGATTTTGCCCGACCGGGATACCGGCCGACGTTTTACCTCGCTCCGGCAAGGCATTAGCAGGACATAAGATTTCGTTAAGGGTTGGCACAATCCTTGCGATCTGAGTTCCAGGGCCGTTTCCCAAGGCGTTGGAGCATCACATGAAGCGTCGCGACTTCCTCAAATCGGTGTCCGGACTGGCAGCGGGCGCCTTGGCGCCGACCGCGCCCGCGATCTGGTCGTCGGCCAAAGCCGATGTGCGCTCCGAGACGCTGCTGATCGTCTCCGAAGGCGGCCCCAACAATCTCGATATCCACGGCGTCGGCACCAACGTGCCGGGCTACGAGGTGTCGTGGAATTGCTACGACCGGCTGATCAGCCACGAGATGAAGAGCGGTCCGGGCGGCGTGCCTTATTACGACCGCGACAAGTTCAAGCCCGAGCTCGCCGAGGACTTCAAGATCGGCGACATGTCGGTCACTTTCAAGCTGCGCAAGAACGCCAAATTCCATGACGGCACGCCTGTCACGGCGAAGGACGTCAAATGGTCGCTCGATCGTGCCGTCTCTGTCGGCGGCTTTCCGACCTTCCAGATGAGCGCGGGCTCGCTGACCAAGCCCGAGCAGTTCGTGGTCGTCGATGATTATACGGTGCGCGTCGACTTCCTGAAGAAGGACAAGCTGACGATCCCCGACCTCGCTGTGATCGTGCCCTGCGTCGTCAATTCCGAGCTCGTGAAGAAGAACGCCAGCGAGAAGGATCCGTGGGGCCTCGAATTCACCAAGCAGCAGACCGCGGGCTCCGGCGCCTACAAGGTGACCAAGTGGACCGCCGGCACCGAAGTCGTCATGGAGCGCAACGACGAGTGGGTCTGCGGCCCGTTGCCGAAGATCAAGCGCGTGATCTGGCGCATGGTGCCGCAGGCCGGCAACCGCCGTGCGCTGCTCGAGCGCGGTGACGCCGACATCTCCTACGAGCTGCCGTTCAAGGATTTCCAGGAGATGAAGGCGAACGGCAAGCTCAACGTGGTGTCGCTGCCGTTCTCCAACGGCATCCAGTATATCGGCATGAACGTGACCAAGCCGCCGTTCGACAATCCCAAGGTGCGGCAGGCGATGGCCTACGCGATGCCGTATCAGAAGATCATGGATGCGGTGCTGTTCGGTCTCGCCAACCCGATGTTCGGCGCGGCCAAGGACAAGCCGACCGAGGTCGCCTGGCCGCAGCCGACCAAGTATTTCACCGACATGGAGAAGGCCAAGGCGCTGCTCGCGGAGGCCGGCTACGCCAACGGTTTCGAGACCACGATCTCGTTCGACCTGAATTTCGCAGGTGTCAACGAGCCGCTTTGCGTGCTGGTGCAGGAGAGTCTGGCGCAGCTCGGCATCAAGACCACGATCAACAAGGTGCCCGGCGCCAATTGGCGCACCGAGCTCACCAAGAAGGAAATGCCGCTGTTCACCAACGTGTTCTCGGGCTGGCTCGATTACCCCGAGTACTTCTTCTACTGGTGCTACCACGGCAACAATTCGATCTTCAACACGATGAGCTACAAATCGCCCGAGATGGACAAGCTCATCGACGGCGCACGCATTGCCGCCGCGAATGGTGACACCGCGGCCTACGACGCCGACGTCAAGGGTTTCGTCGATCTCGCCTTCGCCGACATCCCGCGCATCCCGCTCTATCAGCCCTTCGTCAACGTCGCGATGCAGAAGAACGTGACGGGCTACCAATACTGGTTCCACCGCCGCCTCGATTATCGCGCGATGGCGAAGGGGTGAGGCGCTCATGCTTGCGATGATCGGCAAGCGGCTGCTGTTCGCGATCCCGTCGCTGATCGGGGTCGTGATCGTGACGTTCCTTTTGACGCGCGCGCTGCCGGGCGATCCCGCGGCGTATTTTGCTGGCCCCGCGGCCACCAAGGAGGCGGTCGACCAGATCCGGAAGAAGCTCGGCTTCGACAAGCCGCTGATCGAGCAGTTCGTCCGCTACACCAACGATCTCGCCCGTGGCGATCTCGGCACGTCGCTCACCACCGGCCAGCCGGTGGCGGCCGAGCTGCGCAACCGTCTGCCGGCGTCGGCCGAGCTTACCTTGCTCGGCCTTGTCGTCTCCATCGTGATCGCGATCCCGCTCGGCGTGCTGGCGGCGACGCGGCCGGGCTCCTGGATCGACCATCTCTGCCGCGTCACCACCACGGCCGGCGTGTCTCTGCCGGTGTTCTTCACCGGGCTCGTGCTGGTCTATCTGTTCTATTTCCGGCTCGGCTGGTCGCCGGCGCCGCTCGGCCGGCTCGACGTGTTCGCTAGCGCGCCGCCGACGGTCACGGGCTTCTATCTCATCGACACGCTGATCGCGCGGGACTTCGAGGCGTTTCGTTCTGCGCTCAGCCAATTGATCCTGCCGGCGGTGACGCTCGCGATCTTCTCGCTGGCGCCGATCGCGCGGATGACGCGCGCCTCGATGCTGGCGGTGCTGGCGTCCGACTTCGTCCGTACCGCGCGCGCCAGCGGCTTGTCGCCCGGCAAGGTGATCGTCACTTACGCCTTCCGCAACGCGATGCTGCCGGTCATCACCACGCTCAGCATGGTGTTCTCGTTCCTGTTGGGCGCCAATGTGCTGGTGGAAAAGGTGTTCGCCTGGCCCGGCATCGGCTCCTACGCGGTCGAGGCGCTGATCGCATCCGACTTCGCGCCGGTGCAGGGCTTCGTGCTGACCATGGCGGTCATGTACGTGCTGCTCAATCTGGTGATCGACATCCTCTACGGCGTGATCGATCCCCGCGTCAGGCTGGAGGGCTAGAGCATGAGCACCGTAGCTCCAACCGTCGAACCCGCAGGACCCGCCCGCACGTCGGGGCTTGCCGCTGCTTTTGAGCAGACCCGCTACGTCTTGAGCGAAAACAAGGTCACCGGCTTTGCCTTCGCGCTGCTGGTCCTGATCCTGTTTGCCGCGCTGTTCGGGCCCTACGTGGTGCCGTACGACCCGCTCGCCTCCGACACCGCGGCTGCATTGAAGCCGCCGTCGGCCGCGCACTGGTTCGGCACCGATCAGCTCGGCCGCGACATCTTCAGCCGCGTCATCGTCGCGACGCGGCTCGACACCTTCATCGCGGTCGCCTCCGTCGTGCTGGTGTTCCTGATGGGCGGGCTGGCCGGCATCGCCGCCGGCTATTTCGGCGGCTGGACCGACCGCATCGTCGGCCGCATCGCCGACACCATCATGGCGTTTCCGCTGTTCGTGCTGGCGATGGGCATCGTCGCGGCGCTCGGCAACACCGTGCAGAACATCATCATCGCCACCGCGATCGTGAACTTCCCGCTCTATGCCCGTGTCGCACGCGCCGAGGCCAATGTGCGCCGCAATGCCGGCTTCGTGCAGGCGGCGCGGCTCTCCGGCAACGGCGAGTACCGCATTCTGCTCGGGCACATCCTGCCCAACATCATGCCGATCATGATCGTGCAGATGTCGCTGACCATGGGCTATGCGATCCTCAACGCCGCGGGCCTGTCCTTCATCGGGCTCGGCGTCCGGCCGCCGACCGCGGAGTGGGGCATCATGGTCGCCGAGGGCGCAGGCTTCATGGTGTCGGGCGAGTGGTGGATCGCGCTGTTCCCGGGCCTGGCGCTGATGATCGCGGTGTTCTGCTTCAACCTGCTCGGCGACGGCCTGCGCGACATCGTCGATCCGCAGCGGAGGACGTGATGATGATCCCGATGCGGTGTCATGCTACCGCTTTGCTGCTTTGCATGGGGTTGTTTTGCGGATTTTTGGATGACGCACCCTGTGAGGAGAGGTGCGCATGACCGCCCAGCCGCTGCTCGACGTCAGCGACCTCACGGTCGAGTTCACCACCCGCCGCGGCATCGTCAAGGCGGTGCAGCACGTCAACATATCGGTCGGCAAGGGTGAGACTGTCGGCATCGTCGGCGAGTCCGGCTCCGGCAAGTCGGTAACCTCCTATGCCGTGATGCGCATCCTCGATCGCGCCGGCCGGATCGCCGAGGGCTCGGTGATGTTCTCCGGCATCGACGTCAAGTCGGCCTCGGAGAGCCAGATGCGCGATCTGCGCGGCCGCGAAGTCTCGATGATCTTCCAGAATCCGCGCGCGGCGCTCAATCCGATCCGCAAGGTCGGGCACCAGATCGAGGACGTGCTGCGCCAGCATGTGCAGCAGGCGCAGGTCACTGATCGCGGCGAGAAGGCGATCGAGGCGCTGGAGCAGGTCAAGATCGCGCGCGCACGCGAGCGCTATCATGCCTATCCGTTCGAGCTGTCCGGCGGCATGTGCCAGCGCGTCGTCATCGCGCTGGCGCTGGCCTGCAATCCGCAGCTTCTGATCGCCGACGAGCCGACCACCGGGCTCGACGTCACCACCCAGAAGGCAGTGATGGACCTGATCGTCGAGCTGACCCGGCGCCGGGCGATGTCGACGATCCTGATCACGCATGATCTCGGCCTCGCCGCCGCCTATTGCGACCGCGTCGTGGTGATGGAGAAGGGCCGCGTGGTCGAGACCGCTGTCTCGGCCGACATCTTCGCCGCGCCCCGGCATGCCTACACACGGAAGCTGATGCGCGCGACGCCGCGGCTCGGGGTGTCGCTTCGGAATCTGTTGCCGGAGGAGGATTCGCTTGCCTCTCCCCGCGTGCGGGGAGAGGCCGACACGCTCGGCAGCGCACTCGCGCGCCAGAGCGTGGCGGGTGAGGGGGACCCTCCACGGGCCGTGCCTGCGGATGCGGCCCCTCACCCCAACCCTCTCCCCGTAAAGAACGGGGAGAGGGGGCGGATGGAGCCTCTCCTATCAGTCGAAAAGCTCGTCAAGGAATACCCGCGCCAGGGCGCGGGCGGGATGCTGGCAAAGCTGTTCGGGCGCAAGCCGCCGGTCGAGGAGGAGACCTTCCGTGCGGTCGACGGCATCAGCTTCTCGATCGACGATGGCGAGAGCGTCGGGCTGGTCGGCGAATCCGGCTGCGGCAAGTCGACGACGTCGATGATGGTGATGCGGCTGCTGGACCAGACCTCCGGCCGCATCATGTTCGATGGCGAGGACATCGGCGGCATCGCGCCGCAGTCCTTCGCGCGTCTGCCGCGGCGCAGCCAGATCCAGATGGTGTTTCAGGATCCGACCGACAGCCTCAATCCGCGCTTCACCGCGGCGCGCGCCATCGCGGATCCGATCATGCAGCTGGGTGACATCAGCGGGCGCGACGCGCTCCGCGCCCGCTGTGAGGAGCTCGCGCTGCTGGTCGGCCTGCCGGTCAATCTGTTGGACCGCTTCCCGCACCAGCTCTCCGGCGGCCAGAAGGCCCGCGTCGGCATCGCGCGTGCCATCGCGCTGCACCCGAAGCTCGTCATCCTCGACGAGCCGACCGCGGCACTTGATGTTTCGGTGCAGGCGGTGGTGCTCAATTTGCTGCAGGACCTCAAGCAGTCGATGGGCATGAGCTATTTGTTCGTGTCGCACGACCTCAACGTCGTGCGCCTGCTGTGTGATCGCGTCATCGTGATGCGCGCCGGTCGCATCGTGGAGCAGGGCACATCCGAACACGTCTTGGGCAATCCGCAGGATGCCTATACAAGGGAGCTGCTGACGGCGATCCCGCATCCGCCGCTGCCGGTGTCTTGACGCATGATCCGGAAAAGTGGGGACCGGTTTTCCTCGCGACAAACGCAGAATGCGTTTGCGCGGAGATCATGCGCAAAATCGTTATTGGGAGCGAAATGACCGATCATCTCGACGACTATATGAACGCCGTCGCCCGCGCGATGGCGTTGCCGCTGGAGGACGCCTGGCGTCCCGCGGTGCGCGCCAATCTCGACGTCTCGCTGCGGCTGGCGCGGCTGGTCGATGACTTCCCGCTGCCGGACGACGTCGTGTCGGCCGCCGTCTATTCGACCTGAGATCGCGATGTCCGAAACTCCCGCTTCCATGTCGGCCGCCGAGATCGCGCAGGCCGTATCGAGCCGCAAGATCACGGCTCTTTCGGCGACCGAGGCTGCGCTCGCGCGGATCGCGGCGCATGACAAGGTCCTCAATGCCTTCACCGACGTCACCGCCGATCGCGCGCGTGCCAGGGCCAGCGCGGTCGATGCCGCGATCGCGGCCGGTCAGCCGGTCGGCCCGCTCGCCGGCGTGCCCTTCGCGGTGAAGAACCTGTTCGATGTGCAGGGTCTTCCGACCCGCGCCGGCTCGAAGATCAACCGCGACCTGCCGGCGTCGCCGCGCGACGCGACGCTGATCGAGCGGATGGAAGCGGCCGGTGCGGTGCTGGTCGGCGCGCTCAACATGGGCGAATACGCCTACGACTTCACCGGCGAGAACGTGCATGACGGCCCGTCGCGCAATCCGCATGATCCGGCGCGGATGACCGGCGGCTCCTCCGGCGGCTCCGGCAGCGCCGTCGGCGGCGCGCTGGTGCCGATAGCGCTCGGCTCCGATACCAACGGCTCGATCCGCGTGCCGTCGTCGTTCTGCGGCACGTTCGGCTTGAAGCCGACCTACGGCAGGCTGTCGCGCGCGCGGTCCTATCCGTTCGTCGCCAGCCTCGATCATCTCGGCCCGCTGGCGCGCAGCGTGAAGGATCTCGCGCTCGCCTATGACGCCATGCAGGGACCTGACGCCGATGATCCGGCCTGCATCGTGCAGTCGGTCGAGCCGACCGTGCCGTTGCTTGCCAATGATATTGGCGGGCTGCGGGTTGCGATCGCCGGCGGCTATTTCCAGCAGAACCTGTTTCCGGAGGCGGCAGAGGCGGTCGCGCGCGTCGCGAAGGCGCTCGGTGCCACGCGGACCGTGGAGCTTCCCGAAGCGGCGCGCGCCCGTGCCGCGGCCTACATCATCACCACGACCGAGGGTGCCGCGCTGCATCTCGATCACCTGCGCAAGCGTCCCAACGATTTCGATCCGGCGGTGCGCGACCGTCTCATTGCGGGCGCGATGATCCCGGCGGTCTATGTCGACAAGGCGCAGAAATTCCGCCGCTGGTATCGCGCCAGGGTGCTGGAGCTGTTCCAGTCGGTCGACGTGATCCTGGCGCCGGCGACGCCGTGCACCGCGCCGAAGATCGGCCAGGCCAATTTCACGCTCGACGGCGTCGAGCTTCCGGTGCGCGCCAATATCGGTATCCACACCCAGCCGATCTCCTTCATCGGCCTGCCGGTGGTCGCCGTGCCGGTACCGCTTGAACCGATGCCGATCGGCGTGCAGATCATCGCGGCGCCCTGGCGCGAGGACGTCGCACTGCGGGTCGCCTACGCGCTGGAACAGATGGGCGTTGCGGCCGCGCCGGCGCCGAGAGGGATCTAACATGGATATCGATATTCCCGACGTCGTCGCCGAGGTCACCGCGCAGTTCCAGCGATATGAGAAAGCGCTGGTCTCGAACGATGTTGCGGTGCTCGACGAGCTGTTCCGCGACGACCGCCGGACGCTGCGTTACGGCATTGGCGAGAACCTCTATGGCTATGCCGAGATCATGGCGTTTCGCGCAGGACGCTCGCCGGTCGGGCTGATGCGCAAGATCGAGCGGACCGTGATCACGACCTATGGCCGCGACACCGCGATCGCCTCGACGCTGTTCTACCGGGACAGCGCGCCGGGTAGAGTGGGGCGGCAGATGCAGACGTGGATTCGCTTCCCCGAGGGCTGGAGAATCGTCGCCGCCCATGTCAGCGTCATCGACGAACCCAAAGGTGCTTGAAGGGCGCTTGAGGATGAGCCTGGAAGATCTGCCGCAGGGCGCAGAATCCGAGATGACGGTGCGCCGCATCGATCGGCCGTCGTCGCTGGTCGACAAGGTCACCCGTGCCGAAGAGCTGCGGCTGCAACTCGCCGACGAGATCGTGCGTGGCACGCTGCCGCCGGGGGCCGGGCTCGATGAAACCGACCTTGCGCGGCGCTTCAACGTCTCGCGCACCCCGGTGCGCGAAGCGCTGCGGCAGCTTGCCGCCAGCGGCCTGATCGATGCCCGAGCGCATCGCGGCGCCGTGGTGGCGCGGCCCTCGCTTGAACGGCTCACCGGCATGTTCGAGGCGATGGCCGAGCTGGAGGCGATCTGTGCCGGCCTCGCCGCCGAGCGGATGACGGCGGCGGAGCGCCACGCGCTGGAAGCGATCCACGAGGAGTTGCGGGTGCTGAGCTACACCGGCAATCCCGAGCGCTTCCATGAGGTCAATGAGCGCTTCCACAACGCGATCTATGCAGGCTCGCAGAACGCCTACATCGCCGAGATCACCTTGGCGACGCGGGTGCGCGTGCAGCCGTTCCGCCGCGCCCAGTTCCGCAACCTCGGCCGTCTGGCAAAATCCCACGCCGAGCACGACCGCGTCGTCGTCGCCATCATGCGCGGCGACAAGACAGGCGCCGCCGCGGCGATGCGCGCCCATATCGAGCAGGTGCGCGGGGAGTACGAGACCTACGCGGTGTCGGTGTAGCTTCTCCTTAGCTCTCCCCCGAGAGAGCGCAGGGGTGTCCGGGGAATGATTCACTGTGTCGCGGTGCATGCTCGGCAGGACCGAGGCAAATCGGTCTTTTCTGGTTGTCGAGACACAGAGGGCCGAGCATGCGATATCGCGGTAGCATTTTTGGAAGGCTGCTTGAACCGATCAATCGACGGCAGTTTCAGACGGTTGTGGATCGTCTGGACGGGGATGCCTACGACAAGTCGTTCAGGAGCTGGGATCATCTGGTGGCGCTGATCTATGCCCAGCTTAGCGGCAACAGCAGTCTGCGCGGGGTGGTGACTGGCTTCAACGCCAATTCGCAGCATCACTATCACTTGGGAACCGGCAAGCTGTCGCGCTCGACGTTGTCCGATGCCAATGCCCGCCGTCCGATCGGCATTTTCGCGCAAACCTTTGCGGCGCTGTCGGCGATGGCGCGTCGCCAGCTGCGGAGTGAAGGCATGGAGATGGTGCGTCTGATCGACGCCAGTC
Source organism: Bradyrhizobium sp. USDA 3315 (assembly GCF_054056795.1). NCBI lineage: Bacteria > Pseudomonadati > Pseudomonadota > Alphaproteobacteria > Hyphomicrobiales > Nitrobacteraceae > Bradyrhizobium > Bradyrhizobium sp. USDA 3315. Next base: position 2,696,634 of record NZ_JBSRYP010000001.1, read on the forward strand.
CGATCCCGCTCGGCAAGGTCTGCAGTTGGGCGACGTGGAACGGCCGCATCCGCGGCATGAAGCTGCATGTCGTCTACGACCCAAGGAGCGATGTCCCGACCTGCGTCGAGATGACGGCCGCGAACGTCAATGACATCGAGATCGGCCGACAGACCCCAATCCAGCCCGCCACCACCTATGTGTTTGACAAGGGCTATTGCCGTTTCGACTGGTGGCAGAAGATCAATGATAGCAAGGCTTTCTTCGTTACCCGGGCGAAGACGAGCATCCGTCTTCGCTCGCTCAGGCATCGCGCCATCCGCAAGCGTAACGGGGATGGCTTCGAAATCCTTGCCGATGACGAGGTGAAGCTCACCAGCAAGGGCGATTCGCGCCTTCCAATCCCGCTCCGCCGCATCAAGATCAGACGCGAGAAAGGCGGCAAGATCACACTCCTGACCAACGACCTTGCCCGTAGCGCCGTCGAGATCGCCGCCCTCTACAAGAGCCGATGGCAAATCGAGCTGCTGTTCCGCTGGATCAAGCAGCATCTCGATATTCGCAAGTTCCTCGGCGCCAACGACAACGCGATCCGCCTTCAGGTGCTCGCTGCGATGATTGCCTACCTGCTGCTGCGCATCGCCGCTCACACCAACTGCATCAAAATGCTCCCGCTCAGGTTCGCCGAACTCGTCGGCCAGCTCCTGCTCACGCGTCGATCCCTCGCTGCCATCGACAAACCTCCGCCCATCAACCCCAGCCGTCGGAAATCAACCATCTCACCTGACCAGATGGAGCTCCGCTATGCCTGAATTTCCCCGGACACCCCTGCGAGAGAGCGGGGCGAGGGAGTGCGCCGCCGGAACGGCTAGGCTTTCGCCCTCTCCGCCATGAACGCCCGCCAGCCGCCATAGGCAGAAATATCGGTCGCGCCCTGGATCGCGGCCGGCTCGACGATGAAGCCCTTGGCCTGCCGGCCGTCGGCGAGCCTGATCGTGCCGATCGACAGCGGCGGCGGGATCGCGGCGACGAACTTTCCGAATGCTGCCGGTGACATCGCCCACAGTTCGAGCTTGATCGATGCGCCGGCACCGGCCTCGATGCGCAGCATGCCGGGCTTCGGCGGCGTGGTGTCGAGTGCGTAGAGCCTGTAGTCCGGTGCGGTGACCGCCTCTTCCAGCAGGTGCGCATCGAGCGTCGTGAACTCGTGGTTCAGTGCCATGCCGGAGAGGTGTGCGCCGACCACCGCGATGGTGATGTCGTCGGAGCCGGCCTGCGTCGGTGTGGCGGTGAGCGGCGGCTGCGGAAGTGAATTGGCGCCGAGGGTAAGTTCGGTGTCGGCATGGAAGATACGGCCGATGCCGGCAAGCTGGGCGTCGCGCCCGGCGGGCGCCAGCAGCGTGATGCCGAACGGCGCGCCGTCGGGCCGCATCGCTGCCGGCAGCGCCAGGCCGCACATGTCGAGCAGGTTGACGAAATTGGTGTAGGTGCCGAGCCGCGAGTTCAGCTCGATCGGATTGGCGAGCACGTCAGCGGTGGAATAGACGGTCGGGGCGGTCGGCAACACGATGGCATCGAGTTGCGCAAGGCTGCGCTCTGCAATGCGGCGCAGCGCCTCGAGGCGGTACAGCGCAGAAAAAGTATCGGCGGCAGTCGGACGCGATCCGCCGACGGTGATCTCGCGCGTCACCGGATGGACCGCCTCGGGCGACGACGCGAGCAGGTCGCGGATCACGAGATAGCGCTCCGCAACCCACGGTCCCTCATAGAGCAGCCGCGCGGTCTCGTAGAACGGCGCGAGGTCGAACTCGACGAGATCGGCGCCGAGCGCCTGCCAGCGCTTGCACGCCTTGCCATAGGCCTTCTCGGCCTCATGATCGCCGAAGAATTTCAGCTGGCCGCTTTGGGGAATGCCGAGCTTCAGTTTGGCCGGAAAGCTCGCCAGCGGGGCCAGCGGCCGGTCGCGCGAGTACGGATCGGCGTCATCCGGCCCGGACATCACGGCGAGCGCGGCCAGCGCGTCGTCGACGGTGAGCGAGAAGATCGAGACGCAGTCGAGCGTGCGGCAGGCCGGCACGACGCCGGTGGTCGAGATCAGCCCGAGGCTCGGCTTGAGCCCGACGATGTTGTTGAGCATCGCCGGGACGCGGCCGCTGCCCGCGGTGTCGGTGCCAAGCGACAGCGGCACCAGGCCTGCGGATACCGCGACGGCGGAGCCCGAGCTCGATCCGCCCGGCACCAGATCGCCGCGCACCGGGTTCCTGGGAATGCCGTAGGGCGAGCGCACGCCGACCAGGCCGGTGGCGAACTGGTCGAGATTGGTCTTGCCGATGATGACGGCGCCGGCCGCGCGCAGTTTCGCGACCACGGTGGAATCCTGCTCAGGCAGATACGAGAACGCCGGGCAGGCGGCGGTGGTCGGCAGGCCCGTGACATCGATATTGTCCTTCACCGCGACCGGCACGCCGTAAAGCGGCAACGTCGGATCGGCGAGCCGCCCGGCCTCGGCAAGCGCATCCTTCTCGTCGCGCAGGCTGATGAAGATGGCGGGATCGTTGTGCTCGCGGATGCGCTGGTAGCTGCGCGCCACGGTTTGGGTCGGCGTCATGGTCCCGGCGCGGTGCGCGGCGACGATCGCGGCGACAGTTTCAGTCACGTGCTTGGCCTCATCTCGTGTGCGGGAAGGCGTCGGACGCCATCCGCAAGGGAATCGCAGCCTGACCGAAGCAAGCAATGTGCCATTGTGTACAATTCACCCGCGTCCGTCGCGAGACGGATTATTGCACAATATCAGTTGCTTGAAATACTCGTCGGGAAGGGACGCAGGCCGCTATGAGAGAGTATCTGCCCAATTTAAAGGCAAATCCGGTCAAGCCGAAATCTCGTCGCGAGGTCAGGTGAAACAGGCGAGGATCTGCAGCAGCTGTTTGCGATTTTCCTTGCCGATCTTCTCGGCGACATGCCGCTCATGCTCGGCGGCGAGCCGCTTGAACTGCGCCAGCGCGGTCTTGCCGCGCGCGGTCAGATGCAGCGCGTGGGAGCGGCGGTCGGTCGCGGAGGGGACGCGGCTGACGAAGTCGCGGTCTTCCAGGCTGTCGAGCAGATGCACCAGCCGCGCGCGCTCGATCCCGAGCCGTTTTGCCACCGCCATCTGGCTGAGGCCCGGATTGGCCCCGATCACGGTCATCACCGAATACTGGGTTGGACGGATATCGACCGCCGCCAGCGTCTTGATGAAGTCCTGAAAGATCCAGAGCTGGAAGCGCCGCACCGCATAGCCGGCGTGACCGACCAGCGCGTCGAGGCCGATGTCGTCGCCGGCCTCGCCGCCGGGCGCCCCGCCACTTGCTCTGTGCGACCGGGGGCGGCGGATTGCTGCTACCGTTCCTGCCGCCTTGCGCGATGTCTTTTGCTGGCCTGCCATGAGCCCAGGCTAGCGCGCCCAAGGCGGGATGGAAAGATTGTTGTTGACGACAACAATTGATGTCCGCAACATTATGGCTAAAGAGCCCGGCCGGGACCGCGGCGCCGCACCATGTTGCAGCGCGATCTCGATAAGACACGGGTGACAAGACTTGGGTGACAAGACTTGGGCGAGGAGGAAACCATGACGATGGCCGCCGCCGGCGGAGACAATCCGGGCAGCCTGTTCGCGACGCCCGCGATCGTTGCGGTCAGCCGCAACGACGGCAGCATCCTGGTCCGCTCCACCACGCCGCTGAAGCAGGGCGCCCGCTGTGTCGGCGACTGGCTGGAGCATTGGGCGCGGCAGGCGCCGGATCGCATCTTTCTCGGCGAGCGCGCCAACGCCGAGGCGCCCTGGAGCACCGTCAGCTATCGCGACGCGCTCGGCGTCGTGCGGCGGGCCGCATCGTGGGTGCTAGCGCAAGGGCTGAGCACGGAACGTCCGCTCGTCATCCTCTCCGACAACGGCATCGATCATGCGTTGTTCGCGCTCGCCGCGCAGCATGTCGGCGTGCCCTCGGCCGCGATCTCGCCGGCCTATTCGCTGATGTCCCGGGATTTCGACAAGCTGAAGAGCATGATCAGCCTTCTCGACCCCGGCGCGATCTACGTCACGAGCACAAGGCCGTTCGCGGCGGCGCTTGCCGCAATCAAGCCGCTGCATCGCGCAACCATCGTCAGCGGCAATCCCGACGATGCCGACGCATTACCGTTCCGTACCGTCGCTGCCACGCCGGAAGCGCCCGGGGTCGCGAAGGCGTTCGCGGCGGTGACGGCGGACACGATCGCAAAATTCCTGTTCACCTCGGGCTCGACAGGGACGCCGAAGGCCGTGATCAACACCCAGCGCATGCTGACCTCGAGCCAGCAGGCCAAGGCGCAGACCTGGACGTTCCTGGAGCAGTCGCGCGATGATCTGGTGATCCTGGACTGGCTGCCCTGGAGCCACACCTTCGGCGCCAACCACAATTTCAATCTGGTGCTGCGCAACGGCGGCACGCTCTATATCGACGGCGGCAAGCCGGCGCCCGGGCTGTTCGCGACCTCGCTGGCCAACCTGCGCAGCGTGGTGCCGACGGTCTATTTCAACGTGCCGCGCGGCTTCGACATGCTGATCGCGGCGCTGCGCACCGACGAGGAACTGCGCAGAAAATTCTTCGAGGACACCAAATTCGCCTTCTATGCCGGCGCGGCGCTGCCGCAGAATCTGTGGGACGCGCTGGAGGACTTGTCGCTGCGGACGGTCGGTCGCCGGCTGCCGATGGTGTCGGCCTGGGGCTCGACCGAGACCTCGCCGCTGGCGACCGATTGCCACTTCCTGGCCAAACGCTCCGGCAATATCGGCGTGCCGATCCCCGGCACCGAGCTCAAGCTGGTGCCGTCGGGCGACAAGCTGGAGGTGCGCGTGCGCGGGCCCAACGTCACGCCGGGCTACTGGAAGGCGCCCGAGCTGACCGCTGAGGCCTTCGATGCCGAGGGTTTTTACAAGATCGGCGACGCCGTCACCTTCGCCGACCCCGCACGGCCCGATCTCGGCCTGTTCTTCGACGGCCGCGTGGCGGAGGATTTCAAGCTCAATTCCGGCACCTGGGTCAGCGTCGGCACGTTGCGCGTCGCCGGCATCACCGCGCTGGCGCCGCTCGCGCAGGACATCGTCGTCACCGGCCATGGCCGCGACGAGGTGCGCTTCCTGGTGTTCCCGAACCTCGCCGCCTGCCGTTCGCTGGCAGGACTGCCCGAGAGCGCCGATGCGCGGGAGGTGATCGGCCATCCGGCGGTCCGTTCCGCGATCGGGCAGGGGCTGGCACGGCTCAAGGCGCAAGGGGGCCATTCCTCCGGTCATGCCGCCCGCGCGCTGCTGCTGGCCGAGCCTGCCTCGGTCGACGGCGGGGAGATCACCGACAAGGGCTACATCAACCAGCGCGCCGTGCTGACGCGCCGCGCCGCAGCAGTGGCGGTATTGGAGGACGACGGGTCGGGTGAGGCGATTGCCTGCGGGGGCGTGTGAGGCGATTTGTGCATCTGACGCGCCAGCAGCGCGCCGCGTAGACTGCCGTCGTCCCTGCCTAGTGCGCAATTGCGCACGGGAGCAGGGGACCCATACTCCGCGGCCGATATTGTGAACAAAGTTCGTTGTTCCGCGGACATGCGATAATCAGCATTTGCGGTTATGGGTCCCGGCTCGGAGGCCGGGACGACACCGCGTTTGTGGCACGGATCATCCAAGTTTCAGCCGTCCAACCCGCCAGGTCCCCGCTGCTTCCACTTGCCGCGCTGCACGCGGTTGCCTTTTTAGTTGCCAGAGCAACTAAGCTGTGCGAGTTTCCGGACCCATAGGGACAGGGCCGGTCAACGGCCACGCGTTTGGGAGGAGAATGTTGCGCAGCACGGCGCCAACGGCACGCATGGACAATCGGGCGAAGACCGTGGGGGCGCAGCGCGCCGCCCGTGGTCCCGCCGCGCCGTCAGGTCGTGCTTTGCCCGGTGACGGCGCCGAGATTCTCGTGCAGCCGGCGCAGCAGCTCGATCAGCACCTCGCGCTCGTCCTTTTTCAGGCACGCCAGCAGCCGCCGCTCGCGCTCCAGCGCCGCGACGATGACCTTGTCGTGGACGGCGCGGCCGCGCGCGGTCAGCGTGATCGAATGGGTACGGCCGTCATCGGGTGCGGTACGGATGGTCAGCAGGCCGCGCTTCTGCAATGCCGCGAGGTTGCGGCTGACCGGCCCCTTGTCGAAGCCGATCACCTGGCAGATCCGGGAGGCGGGAATCCCCGGCTCGATCGCCAGTTGCGAGATAATCCGCCACTCGGTGACGTTGACGCCGAAATTCTTCTGGTAAAACGCGGTGGCGCTGTTCGACAGCTTGTTGCCGATGAAGGTGATGAACGCCGGCACATAGCGATCAAGGTCCAGCAGCGGGCCGTCACTGGCGTCTGCGGGATCGGCCGGTCTCGGCCGGCGGGGCTTTCGGGGGAGGGGCTGGCTGCTCATCTCTCAAATCATCGCTGCGAAACTGTCCGGGAGCAATAGATATGCGGCCCGTGTTGACAAGATCAAACCTCGGGAGGTCCCGATGACTGCAACAGAAGCTGCGTCCGTCCCGCATCTCGACGTCGATCCGTTCGCGCTCGAGTTCTTCGCCGATCCATTCCCGACCCATGAGCGGCTGCGCGAGGCCGGGCCGGTGGTCTATCTCGACAAGTGGAATGTCTATGGCGTGGCGCGCTACGCCGAGGTCCATGCGGTGCTGAACGACCCCGCGACCTTCTGCTCCAGCCGCGGCGTCGGCCTCAGCGACTTTTCCAAGGAGAAGCCGTGGCGGCCGGCGAGCCTGATCCTGGAGGCCGACCCGCCCGCCCATACCCGGACCCGCGCCGTGCTGAGCACGGTGTTGTCGGCGACCGTGATGAAGCAGCTTCGCGGGCAATTTGCCGCCGCCGCGGAGGCCCGTCTCGACGCGCTGCTGGAGAAGCGCAGGTTCGACGCGATCACGGACCTTGCGGAAGCCTATCCGTTGTCGATCTTCCCGGATGCGCTCGGCCTGAGGCCGGAGGGCCGCGAGCATCTGCTGCCCTACGCCAGTCTGGTGTTCAATGCCTTCGGCCCGCCGAACGAGCTCCGCAAGGAGGCGATCGAGCGCTCGGCGCCGCATCAGGCCTATGTTGCCGAGCAATGCCAGCGCGACAATCTCACCCCGGGCGGCATCGGCGCCTGCATTCACGCCCATGTCGATACCGGCGCCATTACCGCGACCGAAGCGCCGCTGCTGGTGCGCTCGTTGCTGTCGGCCGGTCTCGACACCACCGTCAACGGCATCGGCGCCGCCGTCTACTGCCTCGCCCGCTTCCCCGACCAATTCCAGAAACTACGCGCCGATCCGACGCTGGCGCGCAACGCCTTCGAGGAAGCCGTGCGGTTCGAAAGTCCGGTCCAGACTTTCTTCCGCACCACGACGCGCGACGTCGGGCTCGGTGGGGCCAGCATTCCTGAAGGCGAGAAGGTGCTGATGTTCCTGGCTGCGGCCAATCGTGATCCGCGCCGCTGGGAGCAGCCCGACAGCTACGACATCACCCGTCGTACGTCGGGCCACGTCGGCTACGGTTCGGGCATCCATATGTGTGTCGGCCAGCTCGTCGCCCGTCTCGAAGGCGAGGTGATGATGGCGGCGCTGGCGCGTCGTGTCGCCAGGATCGACATCACCGGCGAGCCGAAGTGCCTTTTCAACAACACGCTGCGCGGGCTCAGCAGCCTGCCGGTCGAGATCACGCCGGCCTGACGAGACATCGGAGCTGGCTGAGGAGCGAGGCAAGGGAGGAGACTATGAGGGGCTTCGGGGTTGGGCGATTTAGGATTGGACTTGCGCTGGCATTGGCCTGTGCCGCGGGCAGCGCACGGGCGGAGATTTCCGGCGACGTGGTCCGCGTCGGCGTGCTCAACGACATTTCGGGCATCTTCCAGGACACCAACGGCATGGGTTCGGTGGAAGCCGCGCGCATGGCCGCGGAAGATTTTGGCGGCGGCGGCAAGGGCATCAAGGTCGAGATCGTCTATGCCGATCACCAGAACAAGGCCGATGTGGGCTCTGCGATCGCGCGCAAATGGCTCGATGTCGAAGGCGTCGATGCCATCGTCGACGTGCCGAACTCGGCGGTCGGGCTCGCCATCAACACCATCCTGCGCGATAGCCGGATGACGTTCCTGGCGTCGTCGACCGCAAGCTCCGATCTCACCGGCAAGGCCTGCTCGCCGAACACCATTCAATGGGTCAACGACGCCTGGGCAACCGGCAACACCACCGCGGCCGCGATGATGCAGCGCGGCGGCAAGGACTGGTATTTCGTGACCGTCGATTATGCGCTCGGCAAAGGCATTGAGGCCGAGGCGACGAACTACATCGAGAAGCACGGCGGCAAGGTTTTGGGCTCGAGCAAGCATCCGCTCGGCACGTCGGACTTCGCGTCGTTCCTGCTGCAGGCGCAGAGCTCGAAAGCAAAAGTGATCGGGCTCGCCAATGCCGGCGGCGACACCATCAATGCGGTGAAGCAGGCGGCCGAGTTCGGCATCCAGCAGGGCGGCCAGACCATGGTGGCGTTCCTGCTGTTCGTGAACGACATCCACGGCATGGGCCTGAAGGTCGCGCAGGGCCTGCAGCTGCTGGAAGCCTTCTACTGGGACATGAACGACGACACCCGCGCGTTCGCAAAGCGCTTCGCCGCCCGTCCCGGTATGAACGGCAAGATGCCGAGCGGCAACCAGGCCGGCGTCTATGCCTCGACGCTCGCCTACCTCAACGCGGTTGCCGCCACCGGCAGCGACGACGCCAAGGCGGTGGTGCCGCAGATGAAGACCTTCAAGGGCAAGGACAAACTGTTCGGCGACACCACGATCCGCCAGGACGGCCGCGTCATCCACCCGATGTATCTGTTCGAGGTGAAGAAGCCCGAGGAGTCGAAGTACCCCTACGACTACTACAAGTTGATCGCGACCATCCCGGCCGACCAGGCGTTCCGCCCGCTGGCCGATGGCGGCTGCTCACTGGTGAAGTGAGGTTGCTGCCGCGGTCTCAGTTAGCCTCGCCCCGCTTGCGGGGAGAGGCCGACGCGCTCGGCAGCGCACTTGCGCGCCGGAGCGCGGCGGGTGAGGGGGACCCTCCGCGAATTGCGCTCGTGGACGCAGCCCCTCACCACGACCCTCTAAGAGCGAGCTTCGCTCGTCTCGACCCCGTAAGAACGGGGAGAGGGAGGAGAACCTACGCCGCCTTCGAACCCGCCACCTTCACCCGCGCCAGCATCTCGGCCGCCGTCATCACATGTGCCGTTGAGAATGCGAGGATCGTCAGCGTGGCGCGGTGTACTTCGTCGGCGGACAGCGCGCCCTGGCCGACATCGGGATAGTCGAACGTGCCGGTCGCGTCCGACAGGAAGACCACCTTGCAATTGTGGAACATGGCGTCGCGCGCGGTGGCGTGGCAGCAGTTCTCGGTCGTGGTCCCCGAAATGATCACCGTGGTGATGCCCCATTCACGCAGGATGAGATCGAGATCGGTGGCGAAGAACGCGCTGTAGCGGTGCTTCTTGATGACGTGCTCGCCGGGGGCGGGGGCGAGGTCGTTGAAGATCTCGACGCCCTCGGTGCCGTCGACCAGCGACGACCGGTCGGCGATCGGCGAATAGAGATCGTCATAGAGTCCCATGTCGCTGCCGTCGCGGCGATGCACATGCGCGGTGTAGATGACGCGGATGCCCTTGTCCCGGCAGGCCTTCAGGGTCTGCGCCAGCCGCGGCACCATGGCGGCGGCCTGCGCCGAACGCAGCTTGGCGCCCTCGGCCACGAAATCGTTCTGCATGTCGACGACGATCATGACGGTTCGCGCCGGATCGATGATTTCGCATTGGTAGCCCATGTGGTGTCTCCTCCTGGTGAGAGACAATTTCTACGCCGGTTCCCGCGATCGTTCTTGGCTACGCCGGCCAGTCGCTGGTCTCTGCTTGCCAGAAGGGAGGGCTGGACGCAGAATGTCCCGCTGCCGGGTTGGGCGGGAGCAAGGTCCGATGCAGACCCCAGATCACACAATCGTCGCGCAAACGCTTGTCGCGCCGGGTGACAGTTTCGACCGCTGGCATCACGTCACCTGCCGCGAATTCTCGCTGACCGAATGCCGCCGCGTCGCCGACGAGGCGTTCCAGGCGTCGATCTCGATTCGCCATCTCGGCCCGCTTGCCATCAACGACATCTGGTCGTCGACGCCGGCCGCCGACCGCATCCGGGTGATGCGCAGCGCGAGCGACGTCCGCAGGGATCCGCGCGACTATTTCATGCTGTGGCTCACGCTGCGCGGCGAGGTCAGCTTCGCCCAGGGCGGCCGCGACGTGCGCATGCGCCGGGGCGATCTGATGCTGCATGACCAGGCGCAGCCGTTCACGCTCGAATTCGCCCCGAGCGCGCGCGCGATCATGGTGTCGATCCCGCGGCCGCTGCTGCTCGCACGCCTGCCGGATGCGCAGCGCCTGACGGCGCGGCGGGTCGGCAACGCGTCGAAAGTGGGAGCGCTGGCGGGATCGCTGATCCGCCGGCTGACGCGGCTCGATGACGCGGCCGGACCTGCGGCGATACGGCTTGGCGCGGCGGCGCTCGATATTTTCGCAACGACGCTGCAGACCGAGCTGACGGACGACGGGCTCCAGCGCGGCGACGAAAGGCTGGCGCGGGTCAAGGCCTACATGCTGGCCAATCTCGACGATCCCGGGCTCGATCTCGATGCGATCGCCACCGCGCAGAACATGGCGCCGCGCACGCTCAATCGCCTGTTCGCGCGCGAAGGCACGACGCCGATCCGCTGGCTGTGGCAGCAGCGCCTTGCCGGCGCCTATCAGGCGCTGGCCGAACGGCGCTTCAGCCATGTCACCGATGTCGCGCTGAGCTTCGGCTTCAGCGACGTCTCGCATTTCAGCCGAGCCTTCAAGGCCGCCTTCGGCCGCTCGCCGCATCAGGTGATGGGGTGAGAATGCGTACAGCGCTGAGAGGCTAAGACAGCTTGTTATCCGTCATCCTGAGGTGCGAGCCTTGCGGCGCAATTGCGGCGCTGGGCGAGCCTCGAAGGATGTACGGCCACTAGCGGGGCCGTCGATCCTTCGAGACGCGCGTGCCGCGCTCCTCCAGCGACAAAGGCGGAGCCTTTGCGCGGGGATGACGGATAACAGGTTAGCGTAGTGCCGAGTACCTACTGCGCGACCTTGCTGCTGCCTTGCGTGATCAGCCGTGCGGCGCGCTGGTCGCGGGTGTGGATCCAGAGCCAGTTCATCGCCACCGCAATCCGATGCCGCACGCCGATCAGGAAGTAGATGTGGGCGAGGCCCCAAATCCACCATGCCAGAGAGCCGCGCAGCTTGAGCCAGCCGAAATCGATCACCGCCTTCTTCTTGCCGATCTGGGCGAGGCTGCCGGCATGCTTGTAGCGGAACGGCGGCAGTGTCTTGCCGTCGAGCCGGGCCTTGATCAGTGCGGCGACATAGCGCCCCTCCTGCTTGGCGGCCGGCGCGATGCCGGGCACCGGATTGCCGTCGGGGTCCTTGATCGTGACGGTGTCGCCGACGGCGAAGACATCGGGATGGCCCGGCACGGTCAGATCCGGCTCGACCTGCAGCCGATGGGCGCGATCGGCCGGCGCGTTCAGCCATTCGGCGGCGCGCGAGGCGCGCACGCCGGCGGCCCAGACGATGGTGCGCGCCTCCAGCCTCTTGCCGCCGAACACGACGCCGTCGGCCGAGCATTCGGTGACCGGCTCGCCCAGCATCACCTCGACGCCGAGCCTTTCCAGCGACGCTTGCGCATAGGCCGAGAGATCGTCGGGGAAGCCGGCCAGCACGCGCGGGCCGGCCTCGATCAGCACCACGCGCGCCTTGCGCGTGTCGATGTGACGGAAGTCTTGCGGCAGCGTGTCCTTGGCGAGGTCGGCGATGGTGCCGGCCATCTCGACGCCGGTCGGGCCGGCGCCGATGATGACGAAGGTCAGCAGCGCCGCGCGCTTGTCCGGATCGGTCTCGCGCTCGGCGCGCTCGAAGGCGACCAGGATGCGCCGCCGCAGCGTCGTGGCGTCCTCCAGCGTCTTGAGGCCCGGCGCGAACGGCTCCCATTCGTCGTGGCCGAAATAGGCGTGGCGGGCGCCGGTGGCGAGGACCAGCGTGTCGTAGGGAATGCCGCCGCCGTCGTCGAGTTGCACCTGCTTCGCCGCGGCATCGACGCCGCAGACATTGGCGAACAGCGTCGTCACCTCGGGCCGGTCGCGCAAGAGATATCGGATCGGCCAGGCGATCTCGCTGGTGGCAAGCGAAGCAGTCGCGACCTGATAGAGCAGCGGCTGGAACAGATGGTGGTTGCGACGGTCGATCAGCGTGATCTCGACCGGCGCCCCTCTGAGACCGAAAGCGGCTTCCAGGCCGCCGAAGCCGGCGCCGACGATCACCACGCGATGAGGTTTGGCCGGCGCTTGCGTCATCTGATGTCGCTCCCGGTTTCGAACGGCTTCGTCGTTTGATTATGTATTCATTCGCAGCCCCATTCCAACACGAAATGCCCGATCGCCCGATAGCAAAACCCAATCGCCGCAAGCTTCACGCATCCTGCGGCGCGGCCGCGGCCACGGCCCGCCGCCGCATCGGCAGGAACAGTCCCGCGACCGCGCCGGCGAATGACAGCGTTGCGGCAAGGCTCATCGCCGACGCGAATCCACTTGTGAAATGACCGGATGAATCGGCTGCGCCATTGGCGGAGAAGCTCGCTACCAGCGCCGCGATACCGAACATGCCGCCGAGGAAGCGGCCCATGTTGAAGACGCCCGACGCCTTGCCCATCTCGCTGACGGCGACCGCACCCAGCACCGCGTTCTGCGCGGCCGGCATTGCCATCGACACGCCGACGCCGGCAAGCACCAGCGGCGCGACCAGCGCCGAATAGGGCACTGCGGGGCTCACGATCTCGCTGATCCATCCGAGCCCGATCGCCTGCATCAGCAGGCCGGTGACGACCAGTGTGCGCTCGCCGAACCGGTTGACCGCGGCGCCGGCGATCGGCGCGGTGACGAACAGCGTCGCCGTCCACGGAAGCAAACGCAGCCCGGCGCCGAAGGCGTCGAAGCCGAGCGCGATCTGCAGGAACTGCGGCAGCAGGAACAGCACGCCATACATCGCGGCGTAGAACAGCACGCTTGCGGCCATGCCCGATGCAAACGGCCTCGCCGCGAACAACCGCATCGGCACCATCGGGCTGATGGCGCGCAGCTCCCACAGCACGAACGTCACGGCCAGCGCGACGCCGGCGATCAGCGCGCCCGTCACTTCCGCGCTGGCCCAGCCGACGCCGTTGCCGCGCAGCAGGCCCCAGACCAGCGCCAGCGCCGCGAGCGCGACCAGCGTGAGGCCGGCAATGTCGAGCGGTGCTGGCGGCCCGAAGCTTTCGCGCAGGCGGGCGATCACGAGGGCGATCGCGACCAGGCCGACCGGCAAGTTGATCCAGAAAATCCAGCGCCAGCCGAGATGTTCGGTGATGAAGCCGCCGACCGCGGGACCGATGATCAACGCGCATCCGGTGATGCCGCTGAAAATGCCGAGCGCGCGGGCGCGCTCCTCCCGGCCGAACGCGCCGCTCAGGATCGCCATCGCCAGCGGCATCACCAGCGCCGCGCCCGCGCCCTGCAGGGCGCGCGCGGCGATCAGGGCCGCGGCGTTGCCGGCCAGCGCGCAGGCCGCCGACGCCACGACGAACAGGCCGATCCCGGCCGCGAACATCCTGCGCCGCCCGAACCGGTCGCCGAGCGCCGCGCCGGTCAGAAGCAGCACCGCGAAGGTCAGGTTGAAGGCGTTGACGGTCCACTGCAGCGTCTCCACGGCGCTTCCGAAATCGGCGCGGATGGTGGCGAAGGCCGTGGTCATGATCATGGCGTCGAGCGCCATCATGAAGGATGCCAGCGCGGTGAGGCCGAGCACCCAGCGCTGTTCGGCGCGCTCTCGAGGGGTCTGCATGGTCGTTCTCCGTTGCCGCGCCGCGAGATTGCGGCGCGCTTCGCCGGCAAGGACGAACCGGAACAGGCAAAGGATGCGGCCGAAGTTTATTTTTGCCGGACCGCATCCTTTGGCGGTTCGCAAACGTCCTTGGGTCTGAGGCGGCCGGTTCAGGCCGCAGAACCAGGCCAAGGAGGCTGCGATGAGACGGACCCTGATCAGGTACAAGGCGAAGCCGGAGATGGCGGAGAAGAATGCCGCGCTGGTGTCGGCCGTGTTCGCTGAGCTGAAGGCGGCGAGGCCCGACGGCGTGCGCTATCTGACCCTGCGGCTGGAGGACGATACCTTCATCCACATGGTCGAGACCACGGCCGAGGACGGTTCGAGCCCGATCCCGAAACTGGCCGCGTTCCAGGCGTTCCAGGACGGCATCCGCGATCGTTGCGCCGAGCCGCCGCTGGTTCGCAGTGCGGTGATTGTCGGGAATTATCGTATGCTGGATGAGCCGTGAACCGGCGGGCAGTGCACCGATCTGGCGGAGCCATCATGACGTCACCACACCAAGCGCCGGCCGCGACCGACGTCGACGCGCTGTTGGCGGCGATGCGGCCAAGGCTGCATCGCTACTGCGCCCGAATGGTCGGATCTGTCATCGACGGCGAGGATGTGCTGCAGGACGCGCTGATCAAGGCGGTGGAAGCCTTCGGGTCCGCCGCGCCGATCCAGAATCCGCAAGCCTGGCTGTTCCGGATCGCGCACAACACCGCGCTCGATTTCCTCAGGCGGCGCAACCGCCAGGAAGCGCTCCACGCGCCGGAGGAGGTGGACATGATGGCCGGAGAGCTTGATGACGTCGGCCGCCGCGAGATCGCCGCGACCAGCCTGCGCACCTTCATGCGCCTGCCGGTGGCGCAGCGTTCCAGCGTGATCCTGATGGATGTGCTCGGCTGCTCCCTGCAGGAGATCTGCGGCATCATGGATTTCAGCCTGCCCGCGGTGAAAGCCGCGCTGCACCGTGGACGCACGCAGCTGCGCGAGTTTGCCGCCGAGCCGGACGACGCGCCGCGGCCCGGCCTGTCGCCGGCCGATCGCGTCAGGCTCAACGCCTATGTCAGCCATTTCAACGCCCGCGACTTCGACGCCATCCGCGCCATGATCGCCGATGACATCAGGCTCGAGCTCGTCAACCGCACGCGGCTGAACGGCAAGGCCGAGGTGTCGCGCTACTTCGGCAATTATTCGAAGATCGACGACTGGCACCTGGTGACCGGACAGGTCGAGGGACTCCCCGCGATCTTGGTGTTCGATCCGAACGCACAGGGCGCGCCGCCGCGATCGTTCATGCTGCTCGACTGGTCGGCCGACAAGGTCGCGACGATCAGGGATTTCCGCCACGCGTCCTATGCGATCGACGGCGCCGAATGGGCGGTGGACAAGGGGTGATCGGCTTTCGCCCCAGCCTTTGGCTCAGTGATCGCGCCACAAACTCCGCGCCGTCCCGGACAAGCCAACGGGTGGGCGCGAAGCGCCGCCCGATGACAGGCTCCGCGCGATCCGGGACCCATAACCACGAATGGCAATTGGTGTGCGATGCTGGGGCCACAGCTCGCTTCGACAACGCAGGACGGTGGTTATGGGTCCCTGCTTTCGCAGGGACGACAGCTGCTACCGCGTCTTTCCGCCGAACTCGCCGTTGGCGATCCGCGCGACGCGGCTGCCGCCTGCGGCCGGCGTACTGCGTCTTTCGAACGGGCCATCGCCGCCGGTCTCGCGCGGCGATGGCGGGGCTTCTTCGTAATAGCCGCCGCTCCGCCAGACCAGCAGGACGATGTTCATTGCGCCATTGACGGCGGCGCCGACCACCGTTTCGGTGTGCTGATAGGTCAGCGCATATTCGGGAAATCGTCCGGCAATCGCCCTGTCGAGCACAAGGAGGGCGATCCATGCCGCCATCACGCAGACCGGATCCCAGCCCATGTCGCGCACCCGCATCGATTGCAGCATGAAGCAGATGACGAGCATGCCGTAGAAGGCAATGACCAGCACGGAGTTGCTCGATGCCTGCGCCAGCAGCACGTCCATACTGCCGCTCGCCGGTGCGTTGCCGGTGACGCCGTAGACCAGCATCATGAAGCCGAGGCCCACCACGAAGGTGCAGAAGAAGAAAGCCAGTCGGCCCATCCGGGCATTGAAGCCGAAGATGTAATTCAGCATGTGACGCACCCCTTTGGCGGCAGCGTCGGCCAGGGATGCTTTCCGGACCATGAAGCCCGCAGGCGCTTGCCGGCCTGTGGTTTCCGGGTGCTTTACCGGATCGTTAAAGCCTGCTGCAGTGCGGGCGTGGGTCGTTGCGGAAGGCCGGTGCCTGCGACAATCGTTGCCCACGCAACCGGCATTATATTTCTTGCCATGGTCGATTTAGACGAATTATGATGCAAGGTGCTGGGGTATGCGCCGAAGGTTCTAAGTCAGCGCCGTCGGTTCATGCTTGCTGCAGACTTGCGATATCGCGCACAAAATACGTCACAGAACGACGCGCGCAAAGCGTGACCCCCGGGCCCTCGTGATCGAGCCTCGTGGGATCTTTGGTTGAGGAGGGGAGTGAATATGAAAACGGCATTTTGGCTGGCAGGCGCCATGGCTGTGGCGCTGGCGCAGCCCGCGACGGCGGCTGACAGCATCAAGATCGGCTTCGTCTCGACCTTCAGTGGTCCGACCGCTGTGATCGGCAACGACATGCGCAATTCCTTCGAGCTCGCGCTCGACCATCTCGGCCGCAAGATTGACGGCAAGCCAGTCGAGGTGATCTACGAGGACGACCAGCAGAAGCCGGATGTCGGCAAGCAGAAGACCGAGAAGCTGGTGCAGTCCGACAAGGTCGACTTCATCGTCGGCTACATCTGGTCGAACGTGCTGCTGGCGTCGCTGAAGACCGCCGTCGATTCCAAGACCTTCCTGATCTCGGCCAATGCCGGTCCGTCGCAACTCGCCGGCGAACTGTGCTCGCCTTACGTGTTCTCGACCTCCTGGCAGAATGACCAGACCCCACAGGCGGTCGGCACCTACATGAACCAGAAGGGCGTCAAGTCGGTGTTCCTGATCGGCCCGAACTACGCCGCGGGCAAGGACATGCTGGCCGGCGTCAAGAGCACGTTCAAGGGCCAGGTCGTCGGCGAGGAATATACGGTGTGGCCGAGCCAGCTCGACTTCTCCGCCGAACTCACCAAGGCGAAGAACTCCAAGGCCGAGTCGATCTTCGTGTTCTATCCGGGCGCGGCCGGGGTGCAGTTCCTGAACCAGTATGCGCAGGCCGGCATCAAGCAGCAGATCCCGCTCTACACTGCGTTCACCATCGACGAATTGTCGCTGCCGTTGCAGAAGGACAATGCGCTCGGCGTTCCCGGTGCGCAGCAATGGGTCAACGACCTGCCCAACGAGGAGAACAAGAAGTTCGTCGCCGACTACCGCAAGAAGTATCCGGGCTTGCGGCCGACCTTCTACGGCGCACAGTCCTACGACGCTGCCAACCTCATCGACAGCGCCGTGGTCGCGGTGAAGGGCGACCTGACGAAGAAGGACGCAATGAAGGCCGAGATGGAGAAGGTGAACTTCAAATCGGTGCGCGGACCGTTCAAGTACGGCAACAACCACATTCCGATCCAGAACTTCTATCTGCAGGACGTGGTCAAGGATGCCGAGGGCCAGCTGTCGCTGAAGACGGTCGCGACCATCGTCAAGGACGACCAGGACCGCTTCCACGACAAGTGTCCGATGAAGTGATTGTCGGGCGTCTTTTTGGCGCGCGGCTTGCTTCTCTTTACCTCGCCCCGCTCTTGCGGGGAGAGGTCAATCGCGAAGCGATTGGGTGAGGGGCTCTTTCATTCGGTTTGCGGAAAGAGCCCCTCACCCCAACCCTCTCCCCGCAAGAGCGGGGCGAGGGAGAACCCGCAATGTGCAATGCGGCGGCGTGCTTGCGCTGCCGCTGTTTTGTTTCAGCCCGGTATGAAGGATCCATGTATCTCGTCGTCGAACAACTGCTGAACGGCCTGCAATTCGGTCTCCTGCTGTTCCTGCTGGCGGCCGGGCTGACGCTGGTGTTCGGCATCATGGACTTCGTCAATCTGGCGCACGGCTCGCTCTACATGATGGGCGCCTATTTCGCGGCGACCTTCGTGGCCTGGACCGGCAGCTTCGTGCTCGGCGCGCTGATGGCGCTGGGCGCCACGCTGCTGCTCGGCATCGTGCTGGAATATGTCGCGCTTAGGCATCTCTATGGCCGCGACCATCTCGACCAGGTGCTGGCGACGTTCGGTCTGATCCTGTTCTTCAACGACGCTGTCCGGCTGGTCTGGGGCCCGGCGGGCCTCGCGCTGCCGCTGCCGGCCTGGCTCACCGTGCCGGTGCAGATCATTCCCGGCGTTTACTATCCGGCCTACCGCCTCATGATCATCGTGGTCGCGCTGGCGGTCGCAGCAATGCTCTATCTCGTCGTGATGCGTACCCGCATCGGCATGCTGATCCGCGCCGGGGCCTCCAACCGCGAGATGATCGGGGCGCTCGGCATCAACATCAAGCTGCTGTTCACGCTGGTGTTCGGCCTTGGCGCGGCGCTCGCCGGCCTCGCCGGGCTGATGCAGGCACCGATCCTCACCGTGCAGATCGGCATGGGCGAGAACATCCTGATCCTGGCCTTCGTCATCATCGTGATCGGCGGCATCGGCTCGATCCGCGGCGCGTTCATGGCCGCGATCTTCGTCGGCATCATCGACACGATGGGCCGCGCCTTCCTGCCGGACCTGCTGCGCAAGGTGCTGAGCGGGGCGGCGGCGTCCACCGCGGCGCCGGCGCTGTCCTCGATGCTGATCTACCTCCTGATGGCCATCATCCTTGTGCTGCGGCCCGAGGGGCTGTTCCCGGCGGCCAAACGATGATGCGAAAGCTCAACGTCTCCAATGCGGTCGCGGCGCTGATGTGTGCCGCCCTGATGCTGCTGCCGCTCTATTCGGCGGTCACGGGCAATATCTTCATCCTCACGCTGTTCACCCGGATCGTGATCTTCGCGCTCGCCGCCGCGAGCCTCAATCTGATCATGGGCTATGGCGGCATGATGAGCTTTGGCCACGCCGCCTATCTCGGCATCGGCGGCTATGCCGTCGGCATCCTCGCCGCCGAGGGGGTCGGCTCCGGCTTCATCCAGTGGCCGGTGGCGCTCGCCGTCTCGGCGCTGTTTGCGCTGCTGATCGGCGCGCTCTCGCTGCGCACCCGCGGCGTCTACTTCATCATGATCACGCTGGCCTTTGCGCAGATGGCCTACTACATCGCCTCCGCGCTGTCGCGCTACGGCGGCGACGACGGGCTCACCGTCTACAAGCGCAGCGATTTCGCCGGTCTGATCAACCTGTCGGATCGCAACCAGTTCTATTACCTCTGCCTGGCCTGCCTGTTCGGCGGCCTTTATCTGATCTGGCGCATCGTCAATTCGCGCTTCGGCCTCGTGGTGCAGGGCGTCCGCTCCAACGAGCAGCGCATGCAGGCGATCGGCTTCCATGCCAACCGCTACCGCCTGGTCTGCTTCGTGATATCAGGCACGATCTGCGGCCTGGCCGGCGCGCTGCTTGCCAACAACACCGATTTCGTCAGCCCCGCCGTGATGTACTGGACCCGCTCCGGCGATCTCATGGTGATGGTGATCCTCGGCGGCATGGGCTCGCTGTTCGGTCCCGTCATCGGCGCGATCGTCTATCTCCTGCTCGAGGAGCTGCTGTCGCAGTTCACCGAATATTCGGGGCTGATTCTGGGCCCGGTGCTGCTCCTGATCGTGCTGTTCGCGCGCGGCGGCATCATGGGCCTGCTCGGGAGGATGCGCCGTGGCTGATTCCTTGCCTGATCCCTTGCTCCGCGTCGACAATCTGGTCCGCCGCTTCGGCGGCATCACCGCGACCGACAACCTCTCGATGGAGGTGGTGCCAGGCGAATTGCACGCCATCATCGGCCCCAACGGCGCCGGTAAGACCACGCTGATCAGCCAGCTCACCGGGCAGGTGATGCCGAACTCCGGCACCATCCGCTTCGCCGGCCGCGACGTGACGAACCTGCCGTCCTACAAGCGGAGCCGGCTCGGGCTGGCGCGCTCGTTCCAGATCACCTCGCTGCTGAAGGATTTCTCCGCGATCGACAATGTCGCGCTGGCGGCGCAGGCGCATGACGGCCACTCGTTCCGCTTCTGGGGCAATGCGCGCAAGGAGCGGCATCTGCGCGAGGCCGCGCGCGCGGCGCTCGAGCGCGTCGGCCTCGGCACGCGCGCCGATATCGTGGTGTCGCAGTTGAGCCATGGCGAGCAGCGCGAGCTCGAGCTCGCGGTCGCGCTCGCCACTAGGCCGCAACTGTTGCTGCTGGACGAGCCGATGGCCGGGCTCGGCGTCACCGAATCGACGCGGATGGTTGCGCTGCTGAAGGAGCTGCGCAAGGAAGTCACCATCGTGCTGGTCGAGCACGACATGGAGGCGGTGTTCGCGCTGGCCGACCGCATCACGGTCTTGGTCTATGGCCGCGTCATCGCCTGCGACGTGCCGGACGCGATCCGCAAGCACGACGAGGTCAAGCGCGCCTATCTCGGCGAACAGCATGCGGTGACGCGCCATGGCTGATACCAGGATGGCTGAAACCAAAACCGCTGAAACCCTGCTTGAGGTCGACGCGATCGAGACCTGCTACGGGCTGAGCCAGGTGCTGTTCGGCCTGTCGCTCCAGATCAAGTCGGGCGAGATGGTCGCGCTGATGGGCCGCAACGGCATGGGCAAGACCACGACGATCCGCTCGATCATGGGCCTGACGCCGGCGCGATCAGGCGCCATCCGCTTCGCCGGCGAGGCGGTGCGCGGCCTGCCGTCCTACAAGATCGCAAAGCTCGGGATCGGCCTGGTGCCGGAAGGCCGCCAGATATTCCCCAACCTCACGGTGCGCGAAAATCTCGTCGCCGCGTCAGGCAATCGCTTCAGTGCCTCCGATCCGTGGACCATCGACAGGATCCACGCGCTGTTTCCGCGGCTCGCCGAACGCACGAATAATATGGGCGTCACGCTGTCCGGCGGCGAGCAGCAGATGCTGGCGATCGGCCGCGCGCTGATGACCAATCCGAAATTGCTGATCCTCGACGAGGCGACCGAGGGTCTTGCGCCCCTGATCCGCGACGAGATCTGGAGCTGCCTGTCGATGCTGAAGGAGCGCGGGCAGTCGGTGCTGGTGATCGACAAGAACGTCGGAAACCTCGCCCGCATCGCCGACCGCCATTACATCATCGAGCGCGGCCGCACCGTGTGGAGCGGCACCAGCGGGGAGCTGATCGCCGAGCCGGATCTGCAGCACAAGTATCTGGGGATTTGAGCAGCAAGCATTGCCGTATCGCCGTCATCCTGAGGAGCCTGCGTAGCAGGCGTCTCGAAGGATCGATGGCCCGGCTGGTGGCCGTGCATCCTTCGAGACGCGCTACCCGCTCCTCAGAGTCTGACTCATAAATCACCCAACCTTAGCTGCAGCCGCGAGTCTGCGGGTCAGGAGCCTGATGTGTGCAATCAGCAGCCAGGCAGCTTCGGTTGCCACCGTCGCCTCGAAGTCCTTGGCGAGGCGGCGGCATCTGCCGAACCAAGCGAATGTGCGTTCAACCACCCACCGCCTCGGCAGAAGCTGGAAGCCTTTGACGCCTTGAGGCCGCTCGACGATCTCGACAGTCCATGGACCGCAGTCTGAGAGCGCGTCGAGGAGTTGATTTCCGCGGTAGATCCGGTCGGCAAAGACGTGGCGCAGCCGGGGGAAGTTCATCCGCACGTTCTTCAGCAGCGGTACGGCGCCATGGCAGTCCTGAACGTTGGCCGGATGAACATGAACCCCGAGGAGGAGGCCATTGGTATCCGTCACGATATGCCGCTTGCGGCCGTAGATGCGCTTGCCTGCATCGTAGCCGCGCGGTCCGCCAGCTTGCGTGGTCGGCGCACTTTGACTGTCGATCACGGCTGCCGTCGGCTTCGGTGTCCGTCCAAGCTTTTTTCGCGCCCGTCGGACAAGCACGCTGACAATCCTCTGCCACCGGCCTGTATCCCGCCATCTATAAAAATAGCCCTGCACCGTCGAATAGGGCGGGAACTCCTGCGGCAACGCCCGCCACTGGCAGCCGGTCGAAACGATATAGAGGATCGCTTCGATCACACGACGCAGCTCCGTCTTACGCGGCCGGCCGCGCCGGTTCGCTCGCGGCAACAGGCGTCTGATCAGCGCCCACTCCGCATCGGTCATATCGCTTGCATAACGCAGATCGTCCCGCCGATATTGCTCCCGAGTGATCTTGGTCCAGGGCATCGTGCTCTCCCTCGAATCTTTGCAAATCCGATGGAATCACACCCCACTGAGATCACTCACCCATTTTTCAGTCAGGCTCTCAGGATGACGGATCAGAGAGGCGGGCTGCCGCGGCTTACCGTGAAGAGCTTCGCAGCAGTCGTTTCGCTGCGTCGGCCGCTGCTGCGGCATAGGCGCGATCGCCATGCACCAGCATCAGGGAGATCGCGCCCTCGGACAGCAGCCAGATCTCGCGCGCACGGCGGTGAGCGTCGCGGACACCGGCCCGCTTCAGCAGCGCGCCGAGATGGGTTTCGAGCAAGGCCTTGTGCCGGCGCGCAATTGCGCGTGCGGGATGGCCAGGGAGATCGGCCAGCTCGATGACCAGCCTGGTGAATCCCGAGCCGGCCCATCGCGGCCTGTCCGCCCAGACCGCCAGGTCGCGGAACAGACCGTCGATGATCGCCGCCGGCGAGCCGGACAGCTTGTCGCCGAACGTCGCGAACGCGGCCAAGGCCAGTTCGTTCTGAGCTTCGAGCACGAAGGCGAGCAGCTGATCCTTGCTTTGAAAATGATTGTAGAGCGTGCGCTTCGTCACCCTCGTCGCCGATGCGATTTCGTCCATGCTCACGCGGCTATATCCGCGCTGGCGAAACAGGACGTATGCGGCAGCAAGGATGCGCCGCCGTGTCGGTTCTGCAGATCGCGCCATGCAGTCACCTCTTAACTATACCGAGTAGTGAATTTACATCGGTTGAAAAACCAATTGGAATGGCTTCCGGGATTTTTCGGCCCGCGCCAGTCAGCTTCCTCGCGCTGCGAAAGTCATTGCCATGCCCGATTCGTTGACGCTCAGAGAAATCAAAGCTCGTCCGGTGGTGCTCAAGCTGAAGTGGCCCGTGGTCGCGCGCATTGTCACGATATCGGAGTGGCCGCTCGTCCTCATCGATCTGGTGACGGAGGAGGGCATTATCGGGCGAAGCTATCTCGAGCCTTACATCGTGAAATCGCTGCGATATCTGGTTCCGGCGTTGCATGATCTCGGCGAATTGCTCAGAGGTCGGAGCGTGGCGCCTGTCGAGTTGTTCGAGGCGGCGCGCAAATCGCTTCACTTTGTCGGCTATGAGGGATTGTCGATGATCGCGGCGTCGGGCCTCGACATGGCCGCGTGGGACGCGTTGGCGAAAGCCGCAAACAAGCCGCTGTGCGTGCTGTTGGGGGCGACGGTCGGCGCCGTGAGATCCTACAACAGCAACGGCCTTTGGCTGAAGGAGCCGGCCGCCGTCGCGGCCGAGGCTTTGGAATTGCGCGACGAAGGAGGGTTCTCAGCCCTGAAATTGCGCCTCGGTAGAAGCGATCCGCGCGAGGATCTGACGACCCTCGACGCCGTTCGAAAAGCAGTCGGGGATCGGATGCATTTGATGGTGGACTACAACCAGGGGCTAAATCTCGCCGAAGCCATCGAGCGGTGCCATGCGATCGATGATTATGGCCTCGACTGGATCGAAGAGCCTGTCGTCTATGACAATCTCGATGGACACGCCCAACTGGCGGCGGAGCTGAAGACGCCGATCCAGATCGGCGAGAACTTCTATGGTCCGAGGGAGATGCATAAGGCGATCGCGAGAAAGGCCTGCGACCTGGTGATGCCGGATTTCATGCGCATCGGAGGAGTGACGGGCTGGATGCGGGCGGCTGCGATCGCCGGCGCCGCGGGCATCCCCATCTCAACGCATCTTTATCCGGAAGTCGCTGCCCACGTCATGCGCGCGACGGAGGCCGCTCACTGGTTGGAATGGCAGGACTGGGCCGATCCGATTCTTGAACGGCCGTATGAAATCAAGGATGGTCTTTTGCATATTCCCGACACGCCGGGTGTCGGTCTGGAATGGAACGAAGCGGCCGTTGCGGCTCACCTTGCAAGCGTTTAAAGCGCGATGAGATTGGGTTGAATCGTCATCGCGCTTTAGCTCTTTGTTTGAGCATGATCTTTCGGAAAACCGCTTCACACTTTTCCGGATCATGCTCTAGAGCGGCGGAGCGCCTGCGCCGACGCTTCCGTCAAAACATCTCGAAATATTCGCGGTGCTCCCAGTCCGACACCTCGGCCTGGAAGCGTTCGATCTCCGCGTTCTTGATGAAGACGTAATAGTCCACGAACTCCGGCCCGAGCGCCTGGCGGAAGAACGGATCGTCGTTGAGCGCGAACACGGCCTCGCGCAGCGACTTCGGCAACAGCGCGGCCTTGGCCTCGTAGGGCGTGTCGGCCGACGGGCCGGGGTCGAGCTTGCGGTCGACGCCGTCGAGGCCGGAGAGGATCTGGCTTGCCATGTAGAGATAGGGATTGGCGGCGGGTTCGCCGATCCGGTTCTCCAGCCGGGTTGCGGGATCGCCGGCGCCGCCGAGCACGCGGATCATAACGCCGCGGTTGTCGCGGCCCCAGATCGCGCGGTCCGGCGCCAGCGAATAGGAGCGGTAGCGCTTGTAGCCGTTGATGGTCGGCGTCGTGAATACGGTCGAGGCCCGCGCGTGCTCGATCAGGCCGGCGAGCCAGGCGCGGCCGAGCGCGCTGAGCGGCTCGCCGGTCTCCTTGGCCATGAAGACGTTCTCGCCATTGGCGCGCGACACCAGCGACTGGTGCAGGTGCCAGCCGCTCGCGAACACGTTCGGCAGCTTCGGCCGGCACATGAAGGTCGCGTGATAGCCGTGGCGGCGCGCGATCTGTTTCACCGCCGAACGAAACAGCACCATGGTGTCGGCCGGCGCGAGCCCGACGGTCGGCGCGAAGGTGAATTCGCACTGGCTCGGGCCGAACTCGACCTCGACCGAGCGCAACGGCAGGTCGAGCGCGATGATGTCGCGGCGGATGATCTCGAGCGCCGGCTCCATCAGGTCGTAGCGCTGCTCGGTGAGGTACTGATAGCCGTGCGACAGCAGGCTGACCGACGGCGGCCGTCCGGGCTGGCCGGCATCCTCCGGCGCCATATGAGCGTCGTCGAGCTTGAACAGATGGAATTCGACCTCGAGGCCGGCGACGAAATCGTAGCCGCGGCTTCCGAGCTGATCGAGCACCTTGCGATAGAGGTTGCGGGTCGCGAACGGCACCGGCCGGCCGTCGCTGAAATGAAGGTCGCAGAGCAGCCAGCCGGTGTTTTGCGCCCAGGGCAGCACGCGGAACGTGGTGGGATCGGCGACCATCAGCACGTCGGCCGCGCCCTCCATCTCCTTCATGCCGAAGCCGCCGCCTGATGTGAACACCGGAAACACCGTCTTGTGCGAGGTGTCCTTGGCGAGCATCGTCGTGGTGATCGAGCAGCCGCCCTCCAGCGAGCGCACCGCTTCGCTGGCGATCAGCGTCTTGCCGCGCAGGATGCCGTGCTGGTCGGGGAACGACAGGCGGATGACTTCGAGGTTCTTCTCCTCGACGATGCGGCGGAGGCGTTGTGCGGCCTCCTTCTGCTCATCCGACCACAGGCCGTGACGCTCGACGAAGCTCACCGCGTCACTCCTTTGTTGCCGTCGTTCCGGGATGGTCCGAAGGACCAGACCACAGATGCGCACTGCGCATCGGGGAACCCCGAGATTCCGGGTTCGGTGCTAGCGCACCGCCCCGGAATGACGATGCCATAACCATCACTCCGCCGCCGTCAGATGATGCACCTTGCCGGCGATCTCGCGCGGCACGGGAGCTGCCCATGGTGCGCCGCGGCGGCGCTTGACGTCGACTTCCATCCAGTAGAGCTCCCAGCCCTGGGTCGGGCCGATGCCGTCCATCGTGGCCGGGCCCTGGATACTGCGCGCGGAGGCGTCGTCGAGGAACAGCATCGGTGTCTGCCCGCCCTCAACCTTCTCGATCTCCTGCCGCAGCAGGCGGCGGTACTGCACGATCGCCTTGTCGCTCTGGCCGAGATGCTCGTTGGTGCGGTCCTGAATCGCCCCCATCGACTCCACCGCCCACTGGTCGTGGACATTGATGTCGGCGCCCATGCCGGTATAGGTCGCGGTCGCCTGCTCGTGAGGATCGAAGCCGTAGTCGTTGCTGCGGTTCTTGCGCGACTTGTAGTCCGGCAGCGTATAGAGCTCGAGCCGCTGGTCGCGCATCTTCTGCTTGTCGACCGGCGCCGCGTAGCTGGTGAAGATCGCATACCAGTAGCAATTCTCGTCATCGACCGGCACGTGCCACTGCGAGATCGTCATCTCGGTCGACATCGGGATCACGAAGCCGTGCGGGAACAGCTGGTTGGTGACGCGCACATGGGTGCGCTCCGCGTCGAGCTCGCGCAGCGCGATCAGGCGCAGGCCGTATTCGGTGTGCTCGACATTGATGATCGGCCGGTCATATTCGCGCAGGATCTTGGTCATCGGCATGTCGCTGCCGGCCGACGCGCCGCGGAATTGCTTGCCGTAGGCGGCCGAGGTGTCCTCGTCCTCGAAGAAGCGGTGCAGAAAAGAGGCGTGCGCCGGATCGATGCCGACTTCGAGCGCCTGCAGCCAGTTGCAGTTCATGTGGCCCTTGAACGCGAACGTATGGCTGCCGGGCGCGACGAAGCAGTCGAGCTCCGGAAAGGCGGGCGGGGCGCCTTCGCCGAGCCAGGCCCACAGGATGCCGCTCTTCTCGACCACGGGATAGGAGCGCTGCCTGATGCCCTTGCAGAGTTGCGAGCCGGCCGGCTCCGCCGGCGTCTCGATGCACTGGCCTGATGTGTCGAACAGCCAGCCGTGGAAGGCGCAGCGCAGCCCGCCATGCTCGAGCCGGCCGAATGCGAGATCGGCGCCGCGATGCGCGCAGTGGCGATCGATCAGCCCGTAGCTTCCGTCCTCGCCGCGGAACAGAACCAGGTTTTCGCCAAGCAGCCGCACCGGCCGAACCGGGCGCGGTCCTTCCAGCTCGTCGACCAGCGCCGCCGGCTGCCAGTAACTCCGCATCAGGCTGCCACACGGGTCCTTGCGGCCGGTGCGGGTGATCAGATCGTTCGCTTCCTGGCTCATCATGGCGCCGTCTCCCGGATTTGGATTTGTTCGCCTATTGAACGAATGTGCGAATTATGCCATGTCTGTTTTGGACAGCAAGCGCAATTTTTGAACCGTTCAAAGCCGCGACCCAACCTAAAACGCCATGCCCAAGCTGAAGCGGACCGACCAGGACGAGCGCGCCACCGACTTCGTCGAGGCGCTCGATCGCGGCCTGCGCCTGCTGCAGGTGTTCGGCACCGTGTCCGGCCCGGCGACGCTGAGCGATCTGGCGCGCGCCGCCGATCTGCCGCGCGCCACCGCGCGCCGCATCCTGTTCACGCTCGCGCATGGCGGTTTCGTCGCGACCGACGGCAAGCTGTTCACGCTGACGCCGCATGTGCTGACGCTCGCCGGCTCGTTCCTGCAATCCAACCAGGTGGTGACGGTCCTGCAACCGGTGCTCGACCGCATCGCGACGGCAGCGCAGGAGATCGCCTCGCTCGCCTTGCTCGACGGCGACGACGTTGTGTTCGTCGCGCGCTCGAGCCCGACCCGCGTGTTCTCCGCCGGTCTCGACATCGGCTACCGGCTGCCGGCGTTCTGCACCTCGGTCGGCCGCGCGATGCTCGGCCGGCTCACTGATGCCGAGCTCGCGGCGCGGCTGAAGGCGATGCGCCGCGATCCCGTGACGCCGCAGACCGTCACCGATCCGAAGAGGCTGCTCGCCACCATCATCGCCGATCGCGCGCAGGGTTATTCCTTGGTCGACCGCGAGGCCGAGCCGCATTTCCGCTCCATCTCGGTGCCGGTGCACCGCTACGACGGCACCATCGTCGCCGCCATCAACATGGGCGCGCATGTCGACCGCGTGCCGATGCAGGAATTGATCGACCGCTTCCTACCGCTGCTGCGGGATGGTGCAGATGATGTGAAGAGCAGACTCTTGTAGGGGGGAGGATCTCTCACACCATCGCATGGTTCGTCATTGCGAGGAGCGATAGCGACGAAGCAATCCATGCATCCACACGCGCTGAGAGATGGATTGCTTCGCTTCGCTCGCAATGACGGGGATAGTGTTTCTTTTTGTGCTGAGAGATTACAGCGCCACGCTGCGCAGACCGAACGAGCGCGCCTCGTTCTGCAGTACCGGCCGCACCGAATCGATCAGCCGCGCGGCGGCGGCGTCGACCGAGAGGCCGGCGGTGTCGACCACCGCTGATGCGCGGGCGTAGAGCGGCTCGCGGCTGACCAGGATGTTGCGCAATTCCGCCATCGCCGAGCGATCGTCCGCCATCGGGCGCAGATCGCCTTGGCGGCGCACGCGCGCCATGTGCTCCTCCGGCTCGGCCTTCAGCCAGATCGTGTAGAACGACGACAGGATCAAATCGAAGGTCAGCGCCTCGGAGACGATGCCGCCGCCGGTCGCCAGCACCATCAATTCCTTGCGCGCCAACAGCTGCGTCAGCGCGGCCTGCTCCATGCGGCGAAAGCCTTCCTGGCCGTACAGCGCGATGATCTCGGCGACCGAGAGGCCGTTCTGCGCCTCGATCTCCTTGTTGAGCTCGACGAAGCTCCAGCCGATCTTCTTCGCCAGCATCCGCCCGAGCGTGGTCTTGCCGGCGCCGCGCAGGCCGATCAGCGCGATGCCGGAGAACGAGGCGCGCCGCGGCGCCAACGGGCTGCTGCCGGCGAGCATGTCCTTGGCCTGCGCGATCTGGTTCGGCGACGCTTTGCGCAGCAGGTCGCGGATCACGGCCCAGTCCGGCACGGGCTCGCTGGAGGGGATCAGGTCCTCGAGATGTGCACCCATCGCGCCTGCGACACGGCGCAGCAGCACGATCGAGACATTGCCTTTGCCGCTTTCGAGCTGGGCGATGTAGCGTTCGGAAATGCCGGAAACCTTGGCGAGCACCTTGCGCGACATGCCGCGCAGGGCGCGCATCGTGCGCACGCGCTGGCCGAGCTGTTCAAGGAAGTCGGTTTCCGGGTCGTTGGCTGCGGTCATGATCCCTGTGCGACGCGCGGTCCTGACTGAATCAGACCGAGGTTCTAGGAAACATAGTGCCGATAAGGATTGACAGCAAGCCAACGTGGTGGCTTTGTATGAATTATAATTCTTAAATTCACAGGAGAGGGAAGCGTGGCACGTCCGGGTCCGAGGAGCGGAGCATGACTTACAACGCGGTCTCCTGGCTGCTCGACCGCAACGTCGATGAAGGCCGCGGCGACAAGGTCGTGTTCGACGATACCTTGTCGCAAATCACCTATGGCCAGTTGCAGCAGCAGACCCGCCGCGTCGGCAACATGCTGCGCCGGCTCGGCGTCCGCCGCGAGGAGCGGGTCGCCATGATCATGCTGGACACGGTCGATTTCCCGATCGTGTTCCTCGGCGCGATCCGCGCCGGCGTGGTGCCGGTGCCGCTCAACACGCTGCTGACTGCGGAGCAGTATGCCTACATCCTCGGTGATTGCCGCGCCCGCGTGCTGTTCGTGTCGGAAGCGCTGCTGCCGGTCGTGAACGACATCATCGCGCGGATGCCCGACCTCGAGCATGTGGTGGTCTCCGGCAAGGACGCGCACGGCCACAAGAAGCTGTCCGATGAGATCGCGCGCGAGAGCGACGTGTTCGCGACTGCGCCAACCCACGCCGACGAGCCGGCATTCTGGCTCTATTCGTCGGGCTCGACCGGCATGCCGAAGGGCGTGCGCCATCTGCATTCAAATCTCGCGGCGACCGCAGAGACCTACGCCAAGCAGGTGCTCGGGATCCGCGAGGATGATGTCGGCCTGTCGGCGGCAAAGCTGTTCTTCGCCTACGGGCTCGGCAATGCGCTGACCTTCCCGATGTCGGTCGGCGCCACCACGGTGTTGAACTCCGAGCGGCCGACGCCGGCGGTGATGTTCGCGCTGATGAACAAATATCACCCCAGCATCTTCTTCGGCGTGCCGACCCTGTTCGCGGCGATGCTGAACGACGAGGCGACCAAGGCGCAGTCCGGCGGCAACCGTTTGCGCGTCTGCACCTCGGCCGGCGAGGCGCTGCCGGAGTCGGTCGGCAATGCCTGGAAGACGCGGTTCGGCGTCGACATCCTCGATGGCGTCGGCTCGACCGAGCTGCTGCACATCTTTCTGTCGAATGCGCCCGGCGACATCAAATACGGCTCGTCCGGCCGTCCGGTGCCCGGCTACAAGGTGCGGCTGGTCAACGAGGCCGGCGCCGACGTCGCGGACGGCGAGGTCGGCGAACTGCTGGTCGATGCGCCCTCGGCCGGCGAGAGCTACTGGAATCAACGGGCCAAGAGCCGCGCCACCTTTGAGGGCACTTGGACCCGCACCGGCGACAAATATACGCGCGCTGCCGACGGCCGTTACACCTTCTGCGGCCGCGCCGACGACATGTTCAAGGTCTCCGGCATCTGGGTGTCGCCGTTCGAGGTCGAGAGCGCGCTGATCACCCATCCCGCGGTGCTGGAAGCCGCCGTCGTGCCGGAGGCCGATCCGGAAGGCCTGCTCAAGCCGAAGGCCTATGTGGTGTTGCGGCCCGACAGTTCACCCGCCGGCCTGCACGAGGCGCTGAAGGAGCACGTCAAGCAGAAGATCGGCCCGTGGAAATATCCGCGCTGGATCGATGTGGTCGACAATCTGCCGAAGACGGCGACCGGAAAGGTCCAGCGGTTCAAATTGCGGGAACACGAGCACTAGCTCCCCGCGTCGCCCGGCGAAGGCCGGGACCCATACGCCGCGGCCTTCGTTTCGAGAGACGCTGTTCAACAGCTTTGCGCAACAACTAACGCCTGTGGTTATGGGTCCCGGCTTTCGCCGGGACGACGATGAGGAAGGCCTACCATGACAAACTTGAAACCCTCCGGCTTCCTCAGCATCGACGGCGCCGATCTCGAATACCGCATGATCGGTCCCTCGCCGGACGCGGCGCCGACCATCGTGATGCTGCATGAAGGCCTCGGCTGCGTCGGGCTGTGGGGCGACTTCCCCGAGAAGCTGCAGGCGGCGACCGGCGCCGGCGTATTCGTCTATTCGCGATCAGGCTATGGCGCCTCGTCGCCGGCGAAGCTGCCGCGTCCGGTCGACTACATGCACCGCGAGGCGCTCGACGTGCTGCCGAAGCTGCTCGATCGGATCGGCTTTCGCCGCGGCTTGCTGCTCGGTCATTCCGACGGCGCGTCGATTGCCGCGATCTATGCCGGCGCGCATCAGGATCATCGCCTGCACGGCCTGGCGCTGCTGGCGCCGCACTTCATCGTTGAGGACATTTCGGTGAAGTCGATCGCCGAGATCAAGACGGCGTATGAGACCACCAATCTGAAGGAGAAGCTGGCGCGCTGGCACAAGGACGTCGACAACGCCTTCTATGGCTGGAACGGCGCCTGGCTCGATCCGGCATTCCGCGACTGGGATATCTCCGACTATCTCGCCTATATCCGCGTGCCCGTGCTGATCGTGCAGGGCGCGGCCGACCAGTACGGCACCATGCGCCAGGTCGAGATCGCCCAGGAGGAGTGCTACTGCCCGGTCGATGTCACGGCCATCGATGGTGCCGGCCATTCGCCGCATCGCGAGGCGCCCGCGGTGACGCTCGAGGCGGTCGCCGAATTCGCCAAAGCGGCGCTGCGCGACGACCCGGCACTGGCGGCCTGACCTTTGGTGCCGGTGCCAGGTCATTGGCCGAGCTGGCGATTTTCCTGAACATGAAACAAAATGCATGTTTTTGCGTTTTGAACTAGACCAGACCGAAAACATGCATTATTGTGCATGAAGACCTCGACGACGAACCTTCAAACGAACTACAGCAAGACAACAGATAAGGGTGGCCCATGGCTGGTGACGATCGCGTCCTTGCAGGCGGGGCGAAGTACATCGACTTCCAGACCGACCCGTCGCGCTACCGGCACTGGAAGCTCGACGTCGCGGGCGATGTCGCGACGCTGACCATGGACGTCGACGAGAACGCCGGCCTGTTCGAGGGCTATCAGCTCAAGCTGAATTCCTATGACCTCGGCGTCGACATCGAGCTTGCGGACGCCGTGCAGCGCCTGCGCTTCGAGCATCCCGAGGTCAAGGTCGTGGTGATGCGCTCGGGCAAGAACCGGGTGTTCTGCGCCGGCGCCAACATCCGCATGCTGGCGGGCTCGACCCACGCCCACAAGGTCAACTTCTGCAAATTCACCAACGAGACCCGCAACGGCTTGGAAGACTCCAGCGAGAATTCCGGGCAGAGCTTCATCACCGTCGTCAACGGCACCGCGGCCGGCGGCGGCTATGAGCTGGCGCTCGCGACCGACCACATCATGATGGCCGACGACGGGGCTGCCGCCGTCGCGCTACCGGAAGTACCGCTGCTCGCGGTGCTGCCGGGCACCGGCGGGCTCACGCGCGTCGTCGACAAGCGCAAGGTGCGCCGCGACCACGCCGACTTCTTCTGCACCATCGAGGAAGGCATCAAGGGCAAGCGCGCCGTCTCCTGGCGCCTGGTCGACGAGATCGCGCCGAACTCCAAGCTCGAGGGCAAGCTGGCCGAGCGCGTCAAGGAATTCGCCGCGAAGTCGAAGCGCAACGGCGCCGGCAAAGGCATCGCGCTTGCGCCGCTGACGCGCACCATCGACGACAGCGCGATCCGCTACGGTTTCGTCAGCGTCGACATCGATCGCGCAGCGCGCATCGCCACCATCTCGATCAAGGCGCCGGAAACCACGGCGCCCGCGGATATCGACGGCATGATCGCGCAAGGCGCTGCGTTCTGGCCGCTGCAGGTCGCCCGCGAACTCGATGACGCGATCCTGCATCTGCGCATCAACGAGCTCGAGATCGCGATGCTGGTGTTCAAGAGCCACGGCGACCGCGGCAATGTCGTGTCCTATGACGCGTTCCTGGAGGCCAACAAGGCGCACTGGCTGGTCAACGAGGTCAGGCATTACTGGAAGCGCGTGCTCAAGCGCATCGACGTCACCTCGCGCACGCTGGTGACGCTGGTCGAGCCCGGCTCCTGCTTCGTCGGCACGCTGGCCGAGCTCGTGTTCGCCGCCGACCGCTCCTACATGCTGATCGGCCAGAAGCAGGGCGACAACCGTCCGCCGCCGGCGATCGAGCTGACGGCGATGAATTTCGGGCCCTATCCGATGAGCCACGGCCTGACCCGGCTGCAATCGCGCTTCCAGGCCGATCCGTCGGATCTGGAGCGCGCGCAAGGCTCGATCGGCAAGGCGCTCGACGCGGAGGAGGCCGAGGAGCTCGGTCTCGTCACCTTCGCGCTCGACGACATCGACTGGGACGACGAGGTTCGCGTGTTCTTCGAGGAGCGCACCTCGTTCTCGCCCGACGGTCTCACCGGCATGGAAGCCAATCTGCGCTTCGTCGGCCCGGAGACCATGGAATCGAAGATCTTCTCCCGCCTCACGGCGTGGCAGAACTGGATCTTCCAGCGGCCCAACGCGGTCGGTGAGGACGGCGCGCTGCGCCGCTACGGCACCGGCCAGAAGGCGCAATTCGACATGACGCGAGTTTAAGGGAGCACGGCCATGAACATCATGAACGTCGATTACTCGACCAAGATTCCGAACAATGTGAATCTCGCCGAGGACCGCCAGGTGCTCAAGGCGCTGGAAGGCTGGCACCCCGGCTACATGGACTGGTGGAGCGACATGGGTCCGGACGGCTTCCAGGAATCGCTGGTCTATCTACGCACCGCCTATTCGGTCGATCCGCGCGGCTGGGCCAAGTTCGACTATGTGCGGATGCCCGAATATCGCTGGGGCATCTTGCTCGCGCCGCAGGAAGAGAACCGCGTCATCCCGTTCGGCGAGGACTATGGCAAGCCGGCCTGGCAGGAAGTCCCCGGCGAGCACCGCGCGATGCTGCGCCGCCTGATCGTGATCCAGGGCGACACCGAGCCGGCCTCGGTCGAGCAGCAGCGCCATCTCGGCAAGACCGCGCCGTCGCTCTACGACATGCGCAACCTGTTCCAGGTCAATGTCGAGGAAGGCCGCCATCTCTGGGCGATGGTCTACCTCTTGCAGAAGTATTTCGGCCGCGACGGCCGCGAGGAGGCGGATGATTTGTTGCGCCGCCGCTCGGGCGACGCGGATAGCCCGCGCATGCTAGGGGCCTTCAACGAGGCGACGCCGGACTGGCTGTCGTTCTTCATGTTCACCTACTTCACCGACCGCGACGGCAAGATGCAGCTGCACTCGCTGGCGCAGTCGGGCTTCGATCCGCTGTCGCGCACCTGCCGCTTCATGCTGACCGAGGAAGCCCACCACATGTTCGTCGGCGAGACCGGCATCACCCGCGTCGTGCAGCGCACCTGCGATGCGATGAAGGAAGCCGGCATCATCGATCCGAACGACATCGCCAAGATCCGCGCGCTTGGCGTGATCGACCTGCCGACCATCCAGAAGAAGCTGAACCTGCACTATTCGCTGTCGCTCGATTTGTTCGGCTCGGAAGTGTCGACCAACGCGGCCAATGCCTTCAACGCCGGCATCAAAGGCCGCTACAAGGAGACCACGATCGACGACGACCACCAGCTCAAGAGCTCGACCTATCCGGTCATGAAGATGGTGGACGGCCAGATCAAGATGGTCGACGAGCCGGCGCTGACCGCGCTCAACATGCGGCTGCGCGACGACTACACGCAGGATTGCGTCAAGGGCATGCTGCGCTGGAACAAGGTGATCTCGACCGCCGGCATCGACTACAAGCTCGCGGTGCCGAACACCGCCTTCCACCGCCAGATCGGCGAGTTCAAGGACGTCCATGCGACGCCCGATGGCCTCTTGATCGACGACGCCACCTGGGCCAAGCGCAAGAACGACTGGCTGCCGTCGACCGCGGACGGCGACTTCATCGCCTCGCTGATGAAACCGGTGACCGAACCCGGCCAGTTCGCCTCCTGGATCTCGCCGCCCAAGGTCGGCATCGACAACAAGCCGGGCGACTTCGAGTATGTGAGGATCGAGAGCTGATCGGCGCGAGCATGATCCGGAAAAGTGTGAAGCGGTTTTCCGAAGAGATCATGCTCAAACAACGGATAGGTCATGATGCGAAAATCGCATCGTGACCTAACAGTTTCTTTCCGCAGGGAGAGAACAGGAAGGGGCGAGCCGAAAAGGTCCCGGGCTCGTCCCTTTCTTTTTGGTCAGATGCCGGTACGGAGGCGCGGCCTCAATCGTCATTTGTAAGTTCGTCGGGCCACATCTGCGCACCGTGAAGCACGCGCAAGATGCGAACAGTCTCACCGTCAACAAGGTACGCCGTGACATAAGGTGTGCGCGGGATGACCAACTCGCGCGTGCCGGCAACACGCCCGGGCCGGCCACAGGAAAGTCGAGCAGGCGCCGCGCTGCATCGGCAATCTGTTCGTCAACATGGACCGCCGCGCGAGGATTCTCGGCCTCGATGTAGCTGAAAATGTCGTCGCGATCGGATAACGCGAAGCGCGACCAGACGAGTTTCACCGCTTACGCCTTGTCGCTTTTCGAAGCGCGGCGGCGCGGCGTTGCGCGAAATGCGCTTCGACCTCGGAATCATCGAGACCGGGCCGGGCATCCGCCAACGCCTGGTGCACCTTCTCGCGAAACCAGCTGTCGTAAGCCTGGCTGTTGCTCACGAGTTCCAGTGGAAGCATTCCTTCATTGGCCGTGCGTGTCAGCAGAATCCGCACGGCGTCGGATACCGTGAGACCCATGTTCTCCAGAACCTCGGTGGCCTTTTCCTTTACGTCCGCATCGATGCGGGTTTGGACCAGGGCATTCGAAGCCATAGCGATCTCCTTCACTCGCATCCAATGTAATGCATTTGAATGGCAAGCGCCAGAGGTGTCACAGCCCTATGGAAGCAGGTGAGCCAGTGACGAAAACGGCCCCGCCCTTCGGCGGAGCCGTTGCCGTAGGTCGGTCGCGCGGCTGCTTAGCCCGCGATCTCCAGCCCCGCGGTCGCGTAGACCACGCCGCCATCGACCGCGATGGTGTTGCCCACGACATAGTCGCCGGCGCGCGAGGCGAGGTAGATCGCGGTGCCCGCCATGTCCTCGTCGGTACCGACGCGCTTCGCCGGCACGCGCTTGGCGACTTCGTCGGCGTGGTCGCGCGCGGCGCGGTTCATGTCCGACTTGAAGGCGCCCGGTGCGATCGCGGTGACGTTGATGTTGTCCTTGATCAGGCGTGTCGCCATGCGGCGCGTCAGATGGATCACCGCAGCCTTGCTGGCGGCATAGGAATAGGTCTCCATCGGGTTGACGAAGATGCCGTCGATCGAGGCAATGTTGATCACCTTGCCCGGCCTGTCGTGCGTCGCCGCCGCACGCAGCGGCTTGGCCAGCGCCTTGGTCAGGAAGAAGATCGACTTGACGTTGAGGTTCATCACCTTGTCCCAGCCGCTCTCCGGAAATTCGTCGAAGTCCGCGCCCCAGGCCGCGCCGGCATTGTTGACGAGGATGTCGAGCTTCGGCTCGCGCTTGATGATCTCGCCCGCGAGCTTGTCGCAGCCCTCGACGGTCGAGATGTCGATCGGCAGCGCGATGCATTCGCCGTCATAGGCGGCGGACAGCTCCTGCGCGGTCGCCTCGCAGGGACCTGCCTTGCGCGCGGTGATGTAGACCCTGGCGGCACCCTGCGCGAGGAAGCCGGCCGCGATCATCTTGCCGATGCCGCGCGATCCCCCGGTCACCAATGCGACGCGGCCCTTCAGCGAGAACAGATCCTTGAACATGCGCTCCTCCTTTGCGTTGCCAGTGGTTCTGGGCGCGGCCGGGGATCGAGTCAAGGAAGCTGAGTACCCTCCCCCCTTGTGGGAGAGGGTGGCGCCGCAGGCGCCGGGTGAGGGGTCTCTATCCGCGGAGACATGCCCCTCATCCAGGGCGGACTGCGTCCGCGCCGCCCAAGGGGAGAACTTGCGCCCTAAGCAGCCGCGCCCTATGAGCCTCCACCGGGCGTTCCCCGAACCGCGCGGTTGTTGCGGTAGCACTGGAGGCCACACCTCGCTTTCATCCTCGGGAGCGGATGCCGCTTGAAGGTAAGCGGTCTATCTTCGCTCGCCTGATATTATTCGCACTTTCCAGTAACTTGCTCGGCACGAAGCAAGGAGACCGCAAGGTGAACGAGGTACTGACAGACAGGATCTGGCGCGAGGTCGCC
This sequence comes from Bradyrhizobium sp. USDA 3315, assembly GCF_054056795.1. Lineage (NCBI taxonomy): Bacteria > Pseudomonadati > Pseudomonadota > Alphaproteobacteria > Hyphomicrobiales > Nitrobacteraceae > Bradyrhizobium > Bradyrhizobium sp. USDA 3315. The sequence continues at coordinate 2,734,005 of NZ_JBSRYP010000001.1, forward strand.
AAGCGCGCCCGTTCGGCGCCGACGAGGAAGACGGCTATCGCCTACGTGACGACCGACGATATCGGACTACGCGCTGGCGATGTGCTCGTGACCGACGCATCACCGCGAGCCATCCGATCAGGACAGACGGACGCCAAGCTGCTGCTCAAGTTGCACGGCGCAGGCGTCGTGATCTACAGCCGAGAGGGGCTGCACTCCAAGGTCGCGTTGTTCGGAAAGCACGCGATAGTCGGCTCCGCGAACATGTCCGGATCAAACCTCATCGAAGCGTCCGTCATCACCGACAACCCGGTCGTCGTATCCGGCGTGGCCGCATTCATCAAGAAGCTTTCAACGGTGCGAACGAAGCTGAGCGCCCAAGACATCCAGAAGTTGTGCGCGATCGAGGTGGTGCGAACGGGCCGTTTCGCGGGTGGGCGACGCGCGTCCAATCCGGTCCGCCGTCTTGGGAAAGCGACGTGGATACTCGGCGTAAGAGAGGTCAAGGATCCGACCGAGCCGCAGCAGAAGCGTATCGATCGGAGGACCCGGGAGTTAAAGAAGCGCCTCGGAACGAACGATGACGACTTAGGCTGGATCCAATGGGGAAAGAAGTCCCGCTTCGGAAGGGAGTGCCGTGCAGGCGACACGCTCATCCAGATCTGGAATTCGCGGGACCGCAAACGCTCCGTAGTTACCCGGCGCGTGCGGGTGCTGCTCAAGGATGAGGAGCCGGTCTTTAATCGGTTCTACACGCAGGACCCCGCCGGGAAGTCGAACGAGGTCAACTGGCGGAGATTTCAGCGCATCCTGAAGAGAGTCGAATTTCCGCGGGACGTTAAGCGTATGAGCGCTTTGAAATTAGATCCAGCGATGGCCGAGATCATCGACCGCAAATGGACGCGAGTTCATTAGAAGCCCAGCTAGCTAGGGCTCCGTCGCAAACCTTTAGGTTTGCCTCTTCCAATGCCTCGTTCAGGGTCGAGAACAGGCTGTCGATCGACGCAACGCCTTTTGCTCGCAAATCGGCCGACGGCTCTTTCAGTACGATTTTCCCAGAAATCCCGGTTGGCATCTGCGTTGCCGGATCAAAGGTCAAGCCACCCTCGATCTGCTCGGCAGCAACAATTCGTCTCGCATATTCGTGCACGCTTCGCAGAAGCCCCCTGAGGCTGAACTCCTTTTCGAGCAGTTTTGCTCCCTCCAGAGCGCTATATACTTTCGCAACCTCAGCACCGCGCACGTCGTACTCACGCAGTTGTTGCGCGATGATCGCTAGCGCGTAAAGCCGAGCAGACGCCGGAGAGCCTTTCCGCCTTGTGGTCGCTGCCAGGTGATGAAGCCATTGTCGAAGCTAAGAAGCTTGTCGAATTGGGCTTCTTCGAAGAACGGGGCACACGGGAAGAGCCAACTTTTTGGGTGCCGTTTCTGTACCGAGATGCATTGAATTTGGTGCAGGGGAAGGCCGATGCGGATGACTGACCATTGATGTCGTGAAGGCCGTGATTGATGACACCGCCAGCGATGTGGTTGTGAAGTACACGCTGCTTGAAAACGAAGATCAGCGGCCCTAGAATTTCAGCGCGCAAACCGCACGCCGCATCTCCCTGAAAAGCAGATGGGAAGCTGAATTTTCAGTTTCCCACAAGGGGAGAAGGGAAGCAGGTGCTACGCCGCGTCGATGCGGCGAAAGCCGTTCCACACCGCGGTGGCGGCGCCTGATGTCAGCACCGGCAGCAGGCGCGCGTCCTGGTAATTGCCGTTCAGCGAGACACGCTGCAAGGCGGTCAAATGGTCGGCGCTTTCGGGAAACAGCATGCCCGGCCGCGTCGTCACCGCGGTCCGAAAGCCGATCGACCGGGCGAGGGCGAATTCACGCTGCCCGGCGGCGATCCGGTCGCCATAGGGATAAGCCAGATGCAATGCCGGCCGCTGCAGCGCATCCTCGATCCGCGCCCGGCTGGTCGCGAGCTCGAACGATGCGATGGTCTCGCTCTGCTTGGCGAGATTGCAATGGGTGATGGTGTGCGCGCCGATCGTCACCAGCGGATCCTCGGCGAAGCCGCGCAACTCGTCCCAGGACATGCAGAGCTCGCGCGCGATGCCGGTCTCGTCGACGCCGTGACGGGCGCACAGCGCTGATATCTCGGCCTGCATTGCCTGCTCGCCGGGCAGTGAACGCAGCCAGTCGTGGATGCGGCCGAAGGCAGTACGCTTGGCCTGCGCTGTCGCGGTGTCGATCCGCGTCATGGTGCCGTCGATCGGCACCTCGATCGCGGACGCCGCCGCGATCACCCGCTCCAGCGCGATCCACCACAATCTGCCGCAGCCCTCGGCGAAATCGCTCGCGACATAGACCGTGAACGGGGCGCCGAACTCGCGCATCACAGGCAGCGCGAAATCGCGGTTGTCGCGATAGCCGTCGTCGAAGGTAAAGCAGGCGAAGCGCCGTGCGAAATTCCGTTCGGCGAGACGGCGATGCGCCTCGTCGATGCTGATCACGTCGACGTCGAGCGCGCGCAGATGCGTCAGCATCGCGCGCAGGAAGTCCGGCGTGACCTCGAGATGATGGTTCGGCTGGAACGCGTCGCCGCGCCGCGGGCGGACGTGGTGCAGCATGAAGATGGCGCCGACGCCGGCGAAGATCGGCCGCAGCAGGATATGCGCACCCGAGAAATACAACGCCTCCATGCCGGCACGGATCACGGTGTTGCGGAGTTGTTTCATGTGGGCGCGGGCCGGCCGATTTGCATTCCGCGGCAAACTTAGCGAAAGACCACTGAAGAAACTGTTATCCCGGTCCGACATGGCGCCCCCGCCATGGCGCGTCATTTGGGGTTTGACAGTCAGCCAAGGGTTTGTTTTCTCTCTGGTTCCCGACCCCGCAGGACGCTGAATGCACGGACTTTTCAAGTGGAGTAGCAAGTGGTGGCCGGGGGTGATTCCACTGGTCGTGCTTTGGGGTATCGCGGCCTGGACGAGCACCGCAACGGTCGAAGCGGACCTTGCCGCGCGCTCTAATGCCGCACTGAAGGACACCGTGCTCGACAAGCGCCGCATCAGCGTCGACGGCCGCGACGTGACGTTCGCGGCCAACGCCTTCTCCGAAGACGGCCGCCTCAGCGCGGTGGCGTCGGTCGAAGCCGTGCCCGGCGTGCGGCTGGTCAACGACGAGACCCGCCTTGTTCCCGAAGCCAAGCCCTTTGTCTGGTCCGCCGAACGCGACGTGGTGCGGGTCACGCTCGGCGGCAATGCGCCGCTGCCGTCGAGCAAGGGCAAGTTGACCGAGGCCGCGAAGGCCGGTCTCGGCGGCGTCGAGGTGGTGGATCAGATGGTGCTCGCCCGCGGCGCGCCGCTGCGGTTCGACGCGGCGGCGCTGCTGTTGCTCGACCAGATCGGCAAGCTGAAGGAAGGCAAGATCACGCTGACCGACAACAAGGTCAATCTCGCCGGCATGGCGCGCGAGCTCGGCGGACGCGAAGCGGTCGCCACGGCGCTGAAGAACCTGCCGGAAGGCTATTCGATCGCCGCCAACGACATCAAGGCGCCGCCTTACGTGTTCCAGGCCTACAAGGACCCGGTCGCGGTGACGCTGACGCTGACCGGCTACGTGCCCGACAACAACGTGCACGCCGCGCTGGTCGCCGCCGCCGGCCGCAAGTTCTTCAGCGAGAAGGTGGTCGACAATCTCAAGGCCAGCATCGGCGCGCCGTCGGGTTTCGCGGCCGCGGTGGGGCCCGCGCTCGGCGCACTGTCGCGGCTGTCGACCGGAACGCTGGTGGTATCGGACCGCGAGGTGAAGCTGTCGGGCGATGCGCTCTACGATGCCGCCGCCGGCCAGATCCGCGACGGGCTCGGCAAGGATTTTCCGCAGGGCTGGCAGTACAAGGCCGAGGTCACGGTCAAGCCTGCGGCTGCCCCGGTCGATCCCACGGTGTGCCAGCAGCTGTTTTCCGAAATCCTCTCGAAGGGCAAGATCCGCTTCGAGCCGGGGAAGGCCGACATCGTGCCGGATTCCGCCGGCCTGCTCGACCGCCTGATCGAGACGGCGTTGCGCTGCCCCAATGCGACGATCGAGATCGCCGGCCATACCGACAGCGACGGCGAGGAGGCCGCCAACCAGGCGCTGTCGGAGCGCCGCGCGCAGGCCGTGGTGGATTACCTCGTGCGCGCCGGGCTGCCTGCCAGCCGCTTCACGCCGATCGGCTATGGCAGCACGCAGCCGCTGGCCGGCAACGAGAGTGAAGACGGCAAGGCGCAGAACCGCCGCATCGAATTCGTGGTGAAGTAGCGATGACCGTGCTCGCGACATTCTTCTGGGGTTGGCTGCTCGGCGCGGCGCTGCTCGGCTTTTGCATGGGCTGGATCGCGGTGGTGCATCGGGCGCAGGGCGTCTCGAAGGTCTGGATGCGCTGGCTGGCGCTGCTCGCCGCCGCGCTGGTGGCGACGTCGTTCGCGCGGATCGTGCCCGGCCGGTTCGGCTACTGGCTCGATCTCTTCCTGGTCATGTTCGCGCTCTATCTCGTCGGCTGCGCGATCGGCTCCTGGCTGCGCGACTGGGTGGTTTCGCGCAGCAAGCCCGCGAGCTGACCTCAACCTCCTGATCCGGCAGGCCTGAGCGGCGTCGCCAAGCGCAAGGGCGAGTCGCATTGATTTTAGTGCTTGACACTAATACGTACGTGCGTATTAAATTGCAGCCATGCCAAAACCCTCTCTCCGCGATGCCATCCTCGACGCCGGCCTGAAGGAAATGTTCCGGACCGGCTATCACGGCACCAGCGTGCGCGACGTCACCGCCGCCGCCGGCGCGCCGCAGGGCTCCTTCACCAACCATTTCCGCTCGAAGGAGCTGTTCGCGTCCGAGGTGCTCGACCGCTACTTCCTCTATGTCCGCGGCCTCGTCGCCGAAGCGCTAGGCGACACGACGCTGACGCCGCGCGAAAGGCTGAGAAGCTATCTCGATCTGATCACCGGCAAGCTCGCGCATGACGGTTTCACCCGCGGTTGCCTGATCGGCGATTTCAGCCTCGAGGCGTCGGGCTCGAGCGAGATGCTGCGCGAGCAGCTCGACGACATCTTCCGGGAATGGCGCGCGCCGTTTGCGGCCTGCATTGCCGAAGCGCAGGCCAAGGGCGAGATCGCCTCCGACTTCGATCCCGATCAGCTGGCCGATTTCCTGCTCGCATCGTGGCAGGGCGCGATGCTGCGCATGAAGGTCGAACGCAGCGAAGCTGCGCTGACGCGTTTCAAGACGATCGCATTCCAAACCGTGTTCAAGGAGTTGCCATGACCAGATCCCCCGATATCAGCCTGCATCATCGCGCCGTGCTTGGGTCTACGATCGCCTATCGCGAGACCGGCCGCAGCGACGCGCCGCACGTGCTGTTCCTGCACGGCAATCCGACGTCGTCCTACATCTGGCGCAACATCATGCCGCTGGTCGCCCCCGTCGGGCACTGCATCGCGCCCGACCTGATCGGCTACGGCCAGTCCGGCAAACCCGACATCGGCTATCGCTTTTTCGACCAGGCGGACTATCTCGACACGCTGATCGACGAGCTCGGCATCGCCTCGGCCTATCTCGTCGCCCAGGACTGGGGCACGGCGCTCGCCTTCCACCTCGCGGCACGCCGTCCGCAACTGGTGCGCGGGCTCGCCTTCATGGAGTTCATCCGCCCGATGCGCGATTGGTCGGACTTCCACCAGCACGACGCCGCGCGTGAGACGTTCCGGAAATTCCGCACGCCGGGCGAGGGCGAAGCGATGATCCTCGACAACAATGCGTTCGTCGAACGCGTGCTGCCCGGCTCGATCCTGCGCACGCTCGGCGAGGAGGAGATGGCCGCCTACCGCGCGCCGTTTGCGACACGCGAGAGCCGCAAGCCGACCTTGATGCTGGCGCGCGAACTGCCGATCGCGGGCGAGCCGGCCGATGTCGCCGAGGCGCTCACCGTAGCGCATGCGGCGCTCGCGGCATCGACCTATCCGAAGCTGCTGTTTGCGGGGTCGCCCGGGGCGCTGGTGTCACCGGCCTTTGCCGCCGAATTCGCCAAGACGCTCAAGCATTGCGCGGTCGTTCAACTCGGCGCGGGCGCGCACTATCTGCAGGAGGATCATCCGGAGGCGATCGGCCGCTCTGTGGCCGGCTGGATCGCCGGCGTCGAGGCTGCCTCCGCGCAGCGCGACGCCGCATGAGGGCACGGAGGGCGTGACATGAAGAATGTCTCGATCACCTATTGCGGGCCGTGCGGCTATGAGAAGCGTGCCAAAGAGGCCGCGGCGCTGTTGCGCGAGCGCCTTGGCGTCGATGCGACGCTGATCCCCGGCAAGGGCGGCATCTTCGAGGTCAAGCTTGGCGACGAGGTTGTCGCCAGGCGCGCCAAGGGACATTTTCCCGATGCCGCCGAGATCGTCGCCGCGGTCACGGCCGCGCGGGATTGATGATCGGCGGAGCGCCTCCCGGCGGGTACCGGAAGATCATTCTCTATTCGGCCGTGCCGGTGCTTCACCGTAGTTTTCCGGATGGCCTTGCGGACCGTTCGGCGGGCTAACTGCCGCACGCGCATGTCAAGTCTTGTCGAAGGCGGCGGGAAACGCGCATATTTGTGCACCCGCTGTCATGAATCATCCGTAATATCTTGAAGATGCGCGTTTTATTGTCTTTTGACGAATTCCACTCCGGTTTAAAACGCGCTACACGGGCCAGGGCACAGCGAAGCGCCGGCGGAGTTCGCCCGGGAGCCGTCGTCGCGGGATCGCAATTCGAGGTCTAGATGCTGGAAGCAATACGCAGGGCGATGGCGTTTCTGCGCCAGAAGCAAATCCTGCATCGGCTGGGTGTTGTCATCAGCATCGCCGTCATCGGCATCGCCTGCTACGTCCTGTATCACATGCTGCGCGGCATCGACACCAACGAGGTGCTCGAGGCCATCAAGAGCACCGAGCCGCGGCAGATTGCCCTGGCGGGACTGTTCGTCGCGGCGGGCTACTTCACGTTGACCTTCTACGATCTGTTCGCGGTGCGCGCGATCGGCCACGCCCATGTGCCCTATCGCATCAACGCGCTCGCGGCCTTCACCTCCTATTCGATCGGCCACAATGTCGGCGCCAGCGTCTTCACCGGCGGCGCGGTGCGCTACCGGATCTATTCGGCGTGGGGGTTGAATGCGATCGACGTCGCCAAGATCTGCTTTCTTGCCGGGCTCACCTTCTGGCTCGGCAATGCCGCGGTGCTCGGGCTCGGCATCGCCTACCACCCGGAGGCGGCCGCCAACATCGACCAGCTGCCGCCCTGGCTCAACCGGGCGCTGGCATTCGCGATTATCACCGCGCTGGTCGCCTATGTGGTCTGGGTCTGGACCCAGCCGCGGGTGGTCGGCCGCGGCCCCTGGACGGTGACCCTGCCGGGCGGCCCGCTGACGCTGCTGCAGATCGCGATCGGTATCCTCGACCTCGGCTTCTGCGCGCTGGCGATGTACGTGCTGGTGCCGGACGAGCCAAATCTCGGCTTCGTCGTGGTCGCCGTCATCTTCGTGTCGGCGACCCTGCTCGGCTTCGCCAGCCACTCCCCCGGCGGCCTCGGGGTATTCGACGCCGCCATGCTGGTCGGCCTCTGGCAGATGGACCGCGAGGACCTGCTCGGCGGTATGCTGCTGTTCCGGCTCCTCTACTATATTGCGCCGTTCGTCATATCTGTAATCTTGCTGACGTTTCGGGAGGTTATCGTCGGCGCCCGACTCAAACGGCTGCCGCAGGCTGATTCGGGTCCCCGCGCCGAGCCGCACCATGAGGCGGTTCTGGTTCGCAAGCGCGGTGACTCCGGGGTCTGATGAAGCGGCCCGATGCCTCCCGAGGGAAGGTCGCTATGACCGCGCCTGGGCGAGACATGAACCGACGGGATGAAAGCCGCCGCGATGGCAATTGACGATTCGCATTCCTCCATCTTCTCGCCCTGGCCCGACCGGTTGCGCCATTCCGCGCTGATCCTGCTTGCCGCAGCGCTGGCCTTGAGCGTGGTGGTCGCGCTTGGCGAATTGTCGCTGGTGCGCGCCTGCGCCGTGTTCGTCTGCATCGCGGCCGCGGCGCTGGTGCCGTGGCGGCTGCATGATGCCGGAACCTCGCGCGAGGATGTCCGCGGCGTCAATCCGGTCGAGGCCGCCGCCGTCAGCGCGGTCGTCGCCGGCATGCCGGATCCGGCCGTGCTGCTCGATCGCGCCGGCCGCGTCATCCATCTCAACGCCGCCGCGGCGCAGCTCGCGCCCGCGCTGCGCAAGAACGAACTGGCGCAATTTGCCCTGCGCTCGCCGGAGATCATCACCGCGCTGCGCGAGGCGATCGCGACCACCGAGCCGCGCCGCGCCACCTACACCGACCACGTTCCGGTCGATCGCTGGATGGAATTGGTGATCACGCCGGTGCCGGTGCCGACCCAGTTCGGCGGCACCGAGAAGTGCATGCTGATGACCTTCCACGACCTGACGCCGCTGCGCCGGGTCGAGGAGATGCGCGCCGATTTCGTCGCCAATGCCAGCCACGAGCTGCGCACGCCGCTCGCCGCCTTGTCCGGCTTCATCGACACGCTGCAGGGGCCGGCGCGCGAGGACGCGCGGGCGCGCGAGCGCTTCCTCGGCATCATGCACACCCAGGCGACCCGCATGGCGCGGCTGATCGACGATTTGCTGTCGCTGTCGCGGGTCGAGCTGTCGGCCCATGTGCGGCCCGAGGCCTCGATCGATATCGTGCCGATCATCCGCCAGGTCGCCGACGGGCTCGAGGCACTGGCCAGCGAGCGCCAGGTCGAGATCGAGGTCGACCTGCCTCAGGCTCCGGTCATGATCGCCGGCGACCGCGAGGAACTGCTCCGCCTGTTCGAGAACCTGATCGAGAACGCCCTCAAATACGGCGCCTCCGGGGGCCGCGTCATAGTGTCGCTGAATCAGGCCGCTTCGGGCGCATCGGGCGAGGGGACCCCCGAAATCCGTGTCATGGTACGGGATTTCGGCCCCGGCATCGCCCCGGAGCACCTGCCGCGGCTGACCGAGCGCTTCTACCGGGTCGACGTCGGCGACAGCCGCAACCAGGGCGGAACGGGCCTCGGATTATCGCTGGTGAAACATATTCTTAACCGTCATCGTGGGCGTCTTTTGATCGAGAGCGTGCCGAAGAACGGCGCCACTTTTACCGCCTGTTTTCCCCGGCCGAAGACCCCGTTACCAACCCAAAGCTAAGCGTTTTCAGAAGCTTAGCGTTGTCATCCAACTGTCATCCAACCTTCGTAAAAGCAGCACCGACCGCTCCTAGATGGACCGGCGTGAGCGCGATCGGGCGCATTCGGCGCTTCGCTCACAGGATGGAGACCACCCATGAATTTCATCAAAGCAATCGTCGCAGCCGGCATGATCGCCGCTTCGACGTCGGCCTTCGCTGCCGATATTACCGGCGCGGGCGCGACGTTTCCGTTCCCGATCTATTCGAAGTGGGCTGACGCCTACAAAAAGGAGACCGGCAACGGTCTGAACTACCAGTCGATCGGCTCCGGCGCCGGCATCAAGCAGATCCAGGCCAAGACCGTGACCTTCGGCGCCACCGACGCGCCGCTCAAGCACGAGCAGCTCGAGAAGGACGGCCTCGTCCAGTGGCCGATGGTGATGGGCGCGATCGTCCCGGTCGTGAACCTCGAAGGCATCAAGCCGGGCGACCTGATCCTGTCGGGCGAAGTGCTCGGCGACATCTATCTCGGCAAGATCACCAAGTGGAATGACGCGGCGATCGCCAAGCTCAATCCGAAGCTGACCCTGCCGGGCGATGCCATCACCGTCGTGCGCCGTTCGGACGGTTCGGGCACCACCTTCAACTTCACCGACTATCTCTCCAAGTCGAACGCCGACTGGAAGTCCAAGGTCGGTTCCGGCACCGCGGTCGAGTGGCCGGTCGGCGTCGGCGCCAAGGGCAACGAAGGCGTTGCCGGCAACATCAGCCAGACCAAGAACGCGATCGGCTATGTCGAGTATGCCTACGCCAAGCAGAACAAGCTGACCTACACCGGGCTGGTCAACAAGGCCGGCAAGACCGTGCAGCCGACCATGGCTGCCTTCCAGGCTGCCGCCTCGAATGCCGACTGGGCCAAGGCTCCCGGCTACTACGTGATCCTGACCGACCAGCCGGGCGAAGCCTCCTGGCCGATCACCGCGGCGACCTTCATCCTGATGCACAAGGACTCGACCGACAAGGCGGCCTCGCAGGAAGCGCTCAAGTTCTTCAAGTACGCCTTCGAGAAGGGCGACAAGGCGGCCGAAGAGCTCGACTACATTCCGATGCCGGACTCGGTCGTCAAGCTGATCGAGAAGACCTGGTCGTCGGACATCAAGAGCTAAGTCCGACGCTGCGACAGGGCCTGTGCCGACAGGATCGCGGCACAGGTTGAGCGACCAAGACCCGGCCTCCATCACCGCGGCGACAAGCGCGGGATCGAGGCCGGGGTTCGCGCCTCAAGGGGCGTGGCTGGAACGACGACGCCCGGCCAAATGCGTCAGTGAAGATCGCTTCGGGGCGTAGCGGTTTGCGTGGCTTTTGCATACTAAAGAGGGGATTGGCGTGGCAGACATGGCTGTTCAGAGCGATGTGATGGAAGCCGCGGGACCTTACGATCGCGCCAAGGCCCTCAGCGCCTTCAAGCTTGGTGACCTCACCTTCTATTGGATCACCCGTATCTCGGCGATCTCGGTTCTGTTGATCCTCGGCGGCATCATCCTGTCGCTGATCGTCGGCGCCTGGCCGGCGATGAAGGAATACGGCTTCGCCTTCCTGTGGACGCAGCGCTGGGCGCCCTCGGCCGATCCGCCGGTGCTCGGCGCGCTCGGCCCGATCTACGGCACGCTGATTACCTCGGTCATCGCGATGCTGATCGCCATTCCGGTCGGCATCGGCATCGCCGTGTTCCTCACCGAGCTCTGCCCGCAAGTGCTGCGCCGCCCGATCGGCATCGCGATCGAGCTGCTCGCCGGCATCCCCTCGATCATCTACGGCATGTGGGGCTTCTTCGTGCTCGGCCCGTTCCTGGCCAACACGTTCCAGCCCTTCATGATCCGGATCTTCGAGGGCGTCCCGGTGCTGGGCGCGGTGTTCGCCGGCCCGCCGTCCTATCTCAGCCTGTTCAACGCTGCGCTGATCCTTGCGATCATGGTGCTGCCCTTCATCACCGCGATCTCGGTCGACGTGTTCAAGACCGTGCCGCCGGTGCTGAAAGAGGCCGCCTACGGCATGGGCTGCACCACCTGGGAAGTCGTTCGCAGCGTCGTGATCCCCTACACCCGCGTCGGCGTGATCGGGGGCATCATGCTGGCGCTCGGCCGCGCCCTCGGCGAGACCATGGCGGTGACCTTCATCATCGGCAACTCGTTCCGGATCTCGTCGTCGATCTTCGCGCCGGGCACCACGATCTCGGCGGCGATCGCCAGCGAATTCGCCGAGAGCGACGGCCTGCACCAGTCCGGCCTGATCCTGCTCGGCCTGCTGCTGTTCGTGCTGACCTTCTTCGTGCTCGCCGGCGCGCGGCTGATGCTGATGCGGCTTGAAAAGAAGGCGGGGAAGTAACGCCATGAACCCGATCTACAAATCCCGCCGCCGCAGCGACATCGTCATCCGCGCACTCTGTGTCGGCGCCGCGCTGTTCGGCGTCACCTGGCTGGCGCTGATCCTGATCACGCTGCTCTATAACGGCCTTGCCGGCCTCAGCGTGCAGCTGTTCACCCAGAACACGCCGCCGCCCGGCTCGACCGAAGGCGGCCTGCTCAACGCCATCGTCGGCTCGGTCATCATGACCGTGATCGGCGTCGGCATCGGCGCGCCGCTTGGCCTGTTCGCCGGCACCTACCTCGCCGAATACGGCAAGCACGACAAGCTGACCTCGGTGATCCGCTTCATCAACGACATCCTGCTCAGCGCGCCCTCGATCATCATCGGCCTGTTCATCTATGGTGCGGTGGTGGTGCCGATGCGCGGCTTCTCGGCGATCGCGGGCAGTCTCGCGCTCGCTGTGATCGTGATCCCGGTCGTGCTGCGCACCACCGAGGACATGCTGCTCTTGGTGCCCAATCCGCTGCGCGAGGCCGCCTCCGCGCTCGGCCTGCCGCGTTCGCTGGTGATCAAGCGGATCGCTTATCGTGCTGCGCGATCGGGTCTGATCACCGGCGTGCTGCTGGCGACCGCCCGCGTCGCCGGCGAGACCGCGCCGCTGCTGTTCACCGCGCTGTCGAACCAGTTCTTCAGCCTGGATCTGACCAAGACGATGGCCAACCTGCCGGTGACCATCAATAACTTCGTGCAGAGCCCCTACGCCTACTGGAAAGAGCTGGCGTGGAGCGGTGCGCTGCTCATCACATTCACCGTGCTCGCGTTGAATATCGGCGCGCGTATCCTTGGTGCCGAAAGGGCCGCAAAATGACCGAGCTTTCCGTCTCCACGACTGCCGCAGGCCACATTCCGCAGGTTCCGCTGCCGGAAGCGCCGCCGAAAGTCACGGTGCGCAACCTCAACTTCTACTACGGCGAGCACCACGCGCTGAAGAACATCAACCTGACGCTCGGCACCAACCGCGTCACGGCGTTCATCGGCCCGTCCGGCTGCGGCAAGTCGACCCTGCTGCGCATCTTCAACCGGATGTACGACCTCTATCCGGGCCAGCGTGCGGTCGGCCAGCTGATGCTGGACCAGACCAACATTCTCGACCCCAAGCTCGACCTCAACTTGCTGCGCGCGCGGGTCGGCATGGTGTTCCAGAAGCCGACGCCGTTCCCGATGACGATCTACGAGAACATCGCCTTCGGCATCCGCCTCTACGAGAAGATCTCGAAGTCCGAGATGGACGACCGGGTCGAGAAGGCGTTGCGCGGCGGCGCGCTGTGGAACGAGGTCAAGGACAAGCTGAACGCCTCCGGCCTGTCGCTCTCCGGCGGCCAGCAGCAGCGCCTGTGCATCGCGCGCACCGTGGCGGTGCGTCCCGAGGTGATCCTGTTCGACGAGCCGTGCTCGGCGCTCGACCCGATCTCGACCGCCAAGGTCGAGGAACTGATCCAGGAGCTCTCCGAGGACTACACGATCGCGATCGTCACCCACAACATGCAGCAGGCGGCGCGCGTCTCCGACAAGACCGCCTTCATGTATCTCGGCGAGCTGATCGAGTTCGACGACACCAACAAGATCTTCACCTCACCGAGCGATCGGCGCACCCAGGACTACATCACCGGCCGGTTCGGTTGACCGGCGCATGATCCGGAAAAGTGGAAACCGGTTTTCCGATCAGGTCATGCTAAAATTCAGGACACGAAGCCATGATCCCCGGGATCATGGTTGAGGGAGACAAGCGATGGCTTCTGAACATACCGCCAAGGCATTCGACAGCGACCTGCAGGAGTTGACCCGCCTGGTCGCCGAGATGGGCGGCCTGGTCGAACGGATGATTACCGAGTCGGTCGACGCGCTGATCCGTCGCGACGTCGCGCTCGGCAAGCGCGTGGTCGCCGCCGACATCGAGATCGACAATCTGCAGCGCAACATCGAAGAGCGCGCGGTGCTGACGATCGCGCGCCGCCAGCCGATGGCGATCGACCTGCGTGAGATCGTCAGCGCGATGCGCGTCGCCACCGATCTCGAGCGGATCGGCGACCTCGCCAAGAACATGGGCAAGCGCGTCGCGGCGCTGGAGAGCGATTTCCAGCCGCTGAAGTTGATCCGCGGCCTCGAGCACATGACCGACCTCGTGCTGTCGCAGGTCAAGTCGGTGCTCGACGCCTATGCCGCGCACGACCTGCCGGCGGCGATGAACGTCTGGAAGGGCGACGAGGAGGTCGATGCGATCTGCACCTCGCTGTTCCGCGAACTGCTCACCTACATGATGGAAGATCCGCGCAACATCTCGTTCTGCATCCATCTGATGTTCTGCGCCAAGAACATCGAGCGGATCGGCGATCACGCCACCAATATCGCCGAGACCGTGTTCTACATGATCGAGGGCCAGCAGATCACCGACAAGCGCCCGAAGGGCGACATGACCACTTTTGCCACCACGGTGCCGGGCAACTGAGGCATGATCGGCAAGCACGGAACCGGCAAGAGCGAAACTGGACGATCCTCGCGACAAATCGTTTCCGCGGGGACTATGCTCAAGGAAGTAAGCGTTTCGGTTTGCGTCTGGGCAACGGATCACTACAGAGAAAGAACTTAAACCGATGAGCGCACGCATTCTGGTAGTCGAAGACGAGGAAGCGCTGACGACGCTGTTGCGCTACAATCTCGATGCGGAAGGCTACGATGTCGAGACGGTGGGGCGCGGCGACGATGCGGATACAAGGCTGAAGGAGCGCGTTCCCGACCTCGTGGTGCTGGACTGGATGCTGCCGGGCCTGTCCGGCATCGAACTGTGCCGCCGCCTGCGGGCGCGGCCCGAGACCAAGCAGCTTCCGATCATCATGCTGACCGCGCGCGGCGAGGAAAGCGAGCGCGTGCGCGGGCTTGCCACCGGCGCGGACGATTACATCGTCAAGCCGTTCTCGGTGCCGGAGCTGCTGGCGCGGGTGAAGGGCCTCTTGCGCCGAGCCAGCCCGGAGCGGCTTGCGACCGTGTTGACCTATGGCGACATCGAGCTCGACCGCGAGAAGCGCCGCGTGGCGCGCTCGGGCCGTCCGATCGATCTCGGGCCGACCGAGTATCGCCTGCTTGAATTCTTCCTCGAGCATCCCGGCCGCGTGTTCAGCCGCGAGCAATTGCTCGACAGCGTCTGGGGCCGCGACATCTACATCGATGAGCGCACCGTCGACGTGCATATCGGCCGCCTGCGCAAGCTGCTCAATCCGGGCCGCGAGCAGGATCCGATCCGCACCGTGCGCGGCGCCGGCTACGCGCTCGACGACCGCTTTGCCAAGGCCGAGCCGCAGCCGTAACGGCCATGCGGCACTCATAAACCGCAACACGGCGTCGTCCCGGCGAAAGCCAGGGGACCCATACGCCGCGGCCAGCGCAATCGGCACGCGGCCAGACGGCTTTCTAACAACACCCATTCGTGGTTATGGGTCCCGGCCTGCGCCGGGACGACGCCGGTGATGTAGCGGTAGCCCGGATGGAGCCGACGGGTCGCGCGAACGAGCGCCCCGTTGGCTCCATCCGGGCTGCGTCACACAAAAAAATCCCCGCTTTCGCGGGGATTTGTCTTTGAGGTCTTCCGTCGTTTTCCCGAGTGCTCACTTGATCTGCGGTTTCGCCGACGGCCGGCGGCGATCGGCGGCGGGCTGGTAGGCGACGCGCGAGTGATGCGCGCAATAGGGCAGGCCGGCGAGCGCCTTGCCGCCGCAGAAGAAGAATTCCGGGCTCGAGGGATCGCCGACCGGCCAGTGGCAGGTGGCCTCGTTGAGCTCGAGCAGCGAGAGCCGCTGGCTCATCGGCACCACATTGTCGTAGGAGATCGGATCGGGCTCCATCTCGACCTCGAAGGCGTGCGCCAGCGCGGTGTTGCCGCGCGAGACCGGACGCGCCACCCGCATCATGTGCTGGGCCGGGCGAGCCTTGCGCTGCCGCGGCGCGGCAGTGGAGGGTGCCTTGGCGCGGCCGGAAAGGCCGAGCCGATGCACTTTGCCGATCACGGCGTTTCGCGTCACATTGCCAAGTTCCGCCGCGATCTGGCTGGCCGACAGGCCGGACTCCCAGAGTTTCTTCAGCTGCTCGACGCGATCGTCGGACCAGGTCAATACAGTCATCGCATTCTTCCCTTCGCGTAGCGCCGGCCAATCATTGGAGCGGCGCTGCGAGCCAATCTGGACAAATATCCCTGCGGCCAGAATCCCTTAGCCCTCGCCGGGCACGGTGTTGCGCCCGAACGTTTACGCGAGACACAAAGGCTACTTAGAGGGTCCAGTACCGCCGCACGAGATGTCGTACCCGACAGGCCAAACGCTACAATATGGCGTGACTCTGGCGCAAGAGTCCGCGGTCGTGCGTCCACATGTTCCCACACAGTTAAGCATCGCGATGAGGCTTTTCCACCGCACCGGAATGCTCCGGATTGCGCTCGTTTCGCATTGCAGGAAGGCCACTTCGTAGCGATTGACACTTACCGACCGCAGCATAGAATGCCCGCCACGTGCCGCCCGCAAAGGCGGCCGTTTTGTTTTCCGAAGCTGGCCGTTGCTGCGCTGGCGTCAAGGCGCAGCGGCAATTGTCGGCTTAAAAACCGTCAGTGAACGCCATGACCAACGCTGCCACGTCGCATCTGCTCCCCGTCTTCGCCAGGGTCGATCTCGGCTTCGAGCGCGGTGAGGGCGCCTGGCTGATCGCAACCAACGGAGACCGCTATCTCGATTTCACCTCGGGCGTCGCGGTCAACGCGCTCGGGCATGCGCATCCGCATCTGGTCAAGGCGCTGCAGGAACAGGCGACCAAGCTCTGGCACATGTCGAACCTGTTCAAGAGCCCGGACGGCGAGGCGCTTGCCGCGCGGCTGTGCGAGCAGAGCTTTGCCGACTTCGTGTTCTTCTGCAATTCCGGCGCGGAAGCGATGGAGGGCGTGATCAAGCTGGTCCGCCACTATCACTTCTCCAAGGGCCATGGCGAGCGCTACCGCATCATCACCTTCGAGGGCGCCTTCCACGGCCGCACGCTGGGCACGCTGGCGGCGACAGGCTCGGCGAAATATCTTGAGGGCTTCGGCCCGCCGATGGACGGCTTCGACCAGGTGCCGCATGGCAACATCGAGGCGGTGAAGAAGGCGATCGGCCCGCACACCGCCGGCATCCTGATCGAGCCGGTGCAGGGCGAGGGCGGCGTGCGCTCGGCGCCGCAGGCGTTCTTCAAGGCGCTGCGCGCGCTGTGTGACGAGCACGGCCTGCTGCTCGCCTTCGACGAGGTGCAGACCGGCATGGGCCGCACCGGCGAGCTGTTCGCCTACAAGCGCACCGGCGTCACGCCGGACGTGATGTCGCTGGCCAAGGCGCTCGGCGGCGGTTTTCCGATCGGCGCGGTGCTGGCGACCGCGCAGGCTGCGGCCGGCATGGCGCCCGGCTCGCACGGCTCGACCTTCGGCGGCAATCCGCTCGCGGTCGCCGCCGCCAATGCCGTGCTCGACGTCATGCTGAAACCCGGCTTCTTCGAGCATGTGCAGAAGATGTCGCTGCTGCTCAAGCAGAAGCTCGCTTCCGTCGTCGACCGTTATCCCGGCGTGCTGTCGGAGGTGCGCGGCGAGGGCCTGTTGATCGGCGTCAAGGCGGTGGTGCCGTCGGGCGACCTGATCGCAGCGCTGCGCAGCGAGAAGCTGCTCACTGTCGGCGCCGGCGACAATGTGGTGCGGTTCCTGGCGCCGCTGATCGTGACCGAGCCCGAGATCGACCAGTCGATCACCGCGCTCGAGCGCGCCTGCTCTGTGCTGTCGGCGGCGCAGCCGAAGAAGGCGGCTGGATAATGAGCAAGCCGGTCCGTCACTTCCTCGATATCAACGAGCTGCCGCTCGGCGAGCTGCGCAACATGCTGTCCGCCGGAGCCGCCATGAAGGCGAAGCTGAAGGCGCATGAGAAGGGCAGGAAGCCGCTCGAAGGCAAGACGCTGGCGATGATCTTCGAGCGCCCGTCGACCCGCACAAGGGTGTCGTTCGACGTCGGCATGCGCCAGCTCGGCGGTGAATCCATCATGCTGACCGGCGCCGAGATGCAGCTCGGCCGCGGCGAGACCATCGCCGACACCGCGCGCGTGCTGTCGCGCTATGTCGATGCGATCATGATCCGCATCCTCAACCATGACGCGCTGCTCGAGCTCGCGGCGCACGCCACCGTTCCCGTCATCAACGGCCTGACCCGGCGTTCGCATCCCTGCCAGGTGATGGCCGACCTCATGACCTATGAGGAAAACCGCGGCTCGATCGAGGGCAAGACCGTGGCCTGGACCGGCGACGACAACAACGTGCTGGCCTCCTGGGCGCATGCCGCAGAGCGATTCAAGTTCCAGCTCAATGTCGCGACCCCGCCGGAGCTCTCGCCGAAAAAGCCGATGCGCGACTGGATCAAGGCGACCGGCGCGCCGATCATGCTCGGCACCGATCCGGAAGCCGCCGTGCGCGGCGCCGACTGCGTCGTCACCGACACCTGGGTGTCGATGGGCGACAAGGAGGGCGAGCACCGCCACAACGTGCTGCGGCCCTATCAGGTCAATGCCAAGCTGATGTCGCTCGCCAAGCCGGACGCACTGTTCATGCACTGCCTGCCCGCGCATCGCGGCGAGGAGGTCACCGACGAGGTGATCGACGGGCCGCAATCCGTGGTGTTCGACGAGGCGGAAAACCGCCTGCATGCGCAGAAGGGCATTCTGGCCTGGTGTTTCGACGCGGTCGCGTAGCCGTAGATCAGTAAGCGTTGTCGTCCCGGGCGAAGCGCGACCCGGGACCCACAACCACCGCTGTCAATTGTTGCGAAGGCTGGGGCACCAGCTGAATGCAGCAACTCACATCGGTGGTTATGGGTCCCTGCCGTCGCAGGGACGACGGAGATATCCGCGTTAGTGAACCCCTTTATTTCATGGTCCGAGACCCCAGATAGAGCGCCATGGTTTCACAATCCCCCGACATCAAAATCACGCCCGAGGCGCCGGTTCGCGCGCCCTCAGCGGTTCCGGTCGACGATGCCGTGCTGGCCTTCGAGGTCGGCGCGCTGGACCTGCGCGGCCGGCTGACCCGGCTCGGCCCCGCGCTCGACGAGATCCTGCACAAGCACGATTATCCGCCCGCGGTCGGCAAGCTGCTCGGCGAGGCGATCGTGCTCACCACGCTGCTCGGCTCGTCGGTCAAGTTCGAGGGCCGCTTCATCCTGCAGACCCGGACCGAAGGACCGGTCTCGCTCCTGATCGTCGATTTCCAGGCGCCCGACCGGCTGCGCGCCTATGCGCGCTACGACGCATCGCGCCTCAAGAACGGCCAGAGCTCGGGCGAGCTGCTCGGCAAGGGCCACCTTGCGATGACCATCGATCAGGGCTCCAACACCAGCCGCTACCAGGGACTGGTCGCGCTCGACGGCGGCGGCCTGGAAGAGGCGGCCCATGAATATTTCCTGCGCTCGGAGCAGATTCCGACGCGGGTGCGGCTTGCGGTCGGCGAGGAGATGCGCGGCGGCGAGGGCGGCAAGCTGCGCTGGCGCGCCGGCGGCATCCTGCTGCAATTCCTGCCCAAGGCGCCCGAGCGCGCCAAGCAGGCCGATCTGCATCCCGGCGATGCGCCGGAAGGCACGGCCACGCATAGCGTGCCGGACGATGACGCCTGGGTCGAGGGCCAGTCGTTGATCTCGACCGTCGAGGACGTCGAGCTGATCGATCCCGATCTGTCCGGCGAGCGGCTGCTCTATCGCCTGTTCCACGAACGCGGCGTGCGCGTCTTCAACCCGCAAACGCTGCGCGCGCAGTGCTCCTGCTCGCGCGACGCGGTGTCGTCGATGCTGAAGAGCTTTGCGCCGAACGACCGCGCCGAGATGGTCAAGGACGGCAAGGTCGTCGTGACCTGCGAGTTCTGCTCGTCGGTGTATGAATTCACGCCGCAGGAAGCCGGCGTGGAGTGACAGGCGACCTTCGTCATGGCCGGGCTCGACCCGGCCATTCATCATGGCAAAAGCGCTTTTGAAGCGATGGATCGCCGGGTCAAGCCCGGCGATGACGTGCATTGCTGCGCGTCAGTTCAACACCCTTTTCCCGCCCGGGCTCGGGCTGTCCAGCGAGAATGTCGGCACGTCGATGTCGAAGCGCTCGCCGGCTTCGGTGACCATCTGATAGCTGCCGGTCATGAATCCGGAGGCGGTCGGCAGCGGCACGCCGCTCGTGTATTCGAAGCGTTCGCCGGGCGCGAGCACCGGCTGCTCGCCGACCACGCCCTCGCCGCGCACCTCCTGGCGGCGGCCGGTGGCGTCGGTGATGATCCAGTGCCGCGTCCGCAGCTGCACCGTCTCCGGGCCCGAATTGACGATCACGATCTTGTACGACCAGAAATATTCGCGCCGGTCGACCGACGAGCGCTCCGGCATGAAGTTCGGCTCGACGGTGACTTCGATCTGGCGGGTAACGGCGCGGTACATGCGGCTCAATCCGATGGTCCTGGCGCATGGTCCGTTTTCGACCGGATCATGCTCAAACAGGGCGCTATCATAGCCAATTGAACCGCCGGAACCAATCGCCTGCCAGGCTGCGAAAAGGCGGGCTTGGAAAGCCGGATTTTGGGGCGGCCCGTTCATCGCGGTTTCAACATAGTTCCGCTCTAAAGCGCGGCCGCATGCCGCCGCACTCCGTGCTTTGTCGGCAACTCGCGGACCGATATTATCTTTTCAGCACGGCATGCGGGGCGTCCGCGGCCGACACGGTGTTTGATGAGCTCGATTGCCGATCCCATAGCCGGTTCGCCGGTGGCTGACGCCAAGACCGAAGTAAAGGCTGAGGCCGAGGCGAAGGTTGCTGCGCCCGCGATCACGCTGCCGGCGACCGGCGAGCGCGAGCTCCGCCTCGATCTGTTCCGCGGGCTCGCGCTGTGGCTGATCTTCATCGATCATCTGCCGACCAATCTTCTGACCTGGCTGACGATCCGCAATTACGGCTTCTCCGACGCCACCGAGATCTTCATCTTCATCTCCGGCTACACCGCGGCCTTCGTCTACGGCCGCGCCATGCTGGAGGGCGGCTTCGTGATCGCGACCGCGCGCATCCTGCGCCGGGTCTGGCAGATCTACGTCGCGCACGTCTTCTTGTTCACGATCTTCCTCGCCGAGATCTCCTATGTCGCGACCTCGTTCGAGAACCCGCTCTACAGCGAGGAAATGGGGATCATGGACTTCCTCAAGCAGCCCGACGTCACCATCGTCCAGGCGCTGCTGCTGCGCTTCCGTCCCGTCAACATGGACGTGCTGCCGCTCTATATCGTGCTGATGCTGTTCCTGCCGCTGATCCTGTGGCTGATGAAGTGGAAGCCCGACGTCACGCTCGGCCTGTCGGTCGTGCTCTACGCGCTGACCTGGCAGTTCGATCTTTACCTCTCGGCTTATCCGAACGGCTTCTGGGCGTTCAATCCGTTCGCCTGGCAATTGCTGTTCGTGTTCGGCGCCTGGTGCGCGCTTGGCGGGGCGCGGCGGATGTCGCGGATCCTGTCGTCGAACATCACGATGTGGATCTGCATCGTCTATCTGGTCGCGGCGTTCTTCGTGACCCTGACCTGGTACGTGCCGCAGCTCGGCCACATCATGCCGAAGGTGATCGAGCAATGGATGTATCCGATCAACAAGACCGACCTGGACGTGTTGCGGTTCGCGCACTTCCTGGCGCTCGCCGCGCTCACCGTGCGCTTCCTGCCCAAGGACTGGCCGGGGCTGAAATCGCCCTGGCTGCGACCTTTGATCCTGTGTGGCCAGCATTCGCTTGAGATATTCTGCCTCGGGGTCTTCCTCGCCTTCGCCGGTCACTTCGTGCTTGCCGAAGTATCTGGCGGTGCCGCACTGCACGCCTTGATCAGCGTCTGCGGCATCCTCATCATGTGCGGCATGGCGTGGATCATTTCGTGGTACAAACACTCCGCCGACAAAGGCGCCTCGAAAAAAGGCGCCGCCGGCAACGCCGATCTGGCGGGAGGGGGAGCATGAAGTCCGCGCGGACGATGCTGGGCCTGACGCTGCTCGCAGCCTGCCTGACGGCCGGTTTGGCGGCGGCGCCCGCGCGCGCCGGCGACACCGCGGAGCCGCCCCCGCCGCCGCCCTGCGACGTGCCCGCCTATCTGCTTACGAGCGAGAGCTCGCTGCCCAAGGTCACCGACGCCATCAAGTCCAACCGGCCGCTCAACGTGCTGGTGGTCGGCAGCCGCTCCTCGACCATCCAGGGCAACGAGGCGAGCGCCTATCCGGCCACGCTGCAGGCGGCGCTGAAGGAAGCGTTGCCGTCGTCGACGATCGACCTATCCGTAGAATTACAGGGAAAGAGCACCGCCGAGGAGACCGCGGGAACTCTTGTTAAGCTTGTTGAAGCAAAAAAGCCTACTTTGGTTATCTGGCAGACCGGAACCGTCGATGCTATGCGAGCAATCGATCCCGACGATTTCCGTACCGCCATCAACGAAGGCGTTGTTGCGTTGCGGGACGCCGGGACCGACGTGGTGCTGGTCAATCTGCAATACAGCCCGCGTACGGAGACGATGATCTCTGCACCGCCCTATCTCGACAACATGAAGGTGGTGGCGCAGCAGCACGACGTTCCGCTGTTCGACCGGTTCGCGATTATGAAGCAGTGGAGCGACGCCGGATATTTTGACCTGTTCAGCACCTCGCATGGTGTCGATCTGGCCAAGAAGGTTCATGCCTGTCTCGGCCGCGCACTGGCGAAATTCGTGATCGATGCGGCCCATCTGGGCCCGGTGCAGCAGAATTAAGGAAGCAGAGTAAATGCGTTTTGCCTTCCCTTTTTGTGCTTCTGCAGGGCGGAGTCTGTGCGCCGTTGCGACGCTGGCACTGCTCGCGCCGCTCGCGGTCGTGCCGTCGCGCGCGCAGACCGACCAGCATGCAGCGCTTTCGTCCGACGGCAAGACCGAGGCCGCAAAGCCTGATGCAACGCAGCCCGCTGCGACGGCCGATGCGACCAATCCGCCGCAACCCGGCGTCGCCGCGAAGGCGTTCGACAGGGTGAAGCAGGCCGCGAAATCCGCCAGCGACATCTTCCACCGCGTGCCCTGTCAGCAGCCCAAGGGCGTGCCGAACAGCACCGGTTCGCTGCCGCATGTCGCGGCCAAGCTCGCCGCCGGCAAGCCGGTCGTCATCATCGCATTCGGCTCGTCCTCGACCCAGGGCTATGGTTCGTCGGCGCCGGAATTCACCTATCCGAACCGGCTCGCCGGACAGTTGCGCCGGCAGTATCCGTCCGCCGACATCACCGTGCTCAATCGCGGCAAGGGCGGTGAGGACGCGCCCGAGATGATGAAGCGGCTGCAGACCGAAGTCATCGACGTCCATCCCGACATGGTGATCTGGCAGGTCGGCACCAACGCGGTGCTGCGCAACCTCGATCCTGCCGAGACCGCCAAGCAGGTCGAGGACGGCGTGGCGCGCCTTCAGGCGTCCGGCGCCGACGTCGTGCTGGTCGATCCGCAATATTCGCCGCGCGTCACCGAGCGCCCCGAGAGCGCGCGCGGCATGGTGAAGCTGCTCGGCCGCATCGCCGCGCTGCGCCATGTCGGCATCTTCCCGCGCTTCGAGGTGATGCGCGACTGGCACGAGAAACAGGCGATCCCGATCACCGATTTCGTCATCGCCGACGGCCTGCACATGAACGACTGGGGCTACGCCTGCTTCGCCCAGTTGCTCGGCGACGACATCATCCGCTCGGTCGGCGCGATCAAGATCGGCGTCAACGTCCCCGCCGATGTCAGGACGTACCGGCCGATGTGATCGGGCTGCCCGGCCGCTCCAACCGTCATTGCGAGCGAAGCGAAGCAATCCATTCGTCCGCTTGCGCTGATGGATGGATTGCTTCGTCGCTTCGCTCCTCGCAATGACGGTGGAGGCGGTGTGCTCATTTCCATCACCGTCACCCTGAGGTGGCCGCTTCTTCAGCGGCCCTCGAAGGGTCGACGGCCCGGCTGGTGGCCGTGCATCCTTCGAGGCTCGCAAGGGCTCGCAGCTCAGGATGACGGGGCTGGGCTTTTGCTTCGACCATCTCGGCACTCACCGGCAATCTTGACCTCGCCGCGGTAATCCGCTCCCTTGGCGCTTGCACCAATCCCGCTCGGGATGAAGCTCTCTAAGGGAAACGCTCATGTCTTTCGTGCTGGCCATCGATCAGGGCACCACATCGTCGCGCGCCATGGTGTTTCGCGGCGACATCTCCATCGCCGCCGTCGCGCAGCAGGAGTTTCCGCAACATTTCCCCGCCTCCGGCTGGGTCGAGCACGAGCCGGAGGACATCTGGACCTCGACCGTGATGGTGTGCCGCGAGGCGCTGGAGAAGGCCGGCCTCAAGGCGAAGGACATCGCCGCGATCGGCATCACCAACCAGCGCGAGACCACCGTGGTGTGGGACCGCGCCACCGGACAGGCCGTGCACCGCGCCATCGTCTGGCAGGACCGCCGCACCGCCGACATCTGCGCAAAACTCAAGGCCGAGGGCCATGAGCCGGCGATCTCGGCCAAGACCGGTCTGATCATCGATCCCTATTTCTCGGGCACCAAAGTCGCCTGGATCCTCGATCACGTGCCGGGCGCGCGCGAGCGCGCCGAGCGCGGCGAACTCTTGTTCGGCACCGTCGACTGCTATCTGCTGTGGCGGCTCACCGGCGGGAGAGTCCACGCCACCGACGCCACCAACGCCTCGCGCACGCTGCTGTTCAATATCCACACCGGCGCCTGGGACGACGACCTCGTCAACCTCTTGCGCGTGCCGCGCTCGATGCTTCCCGAAGTGAGGGATTCCTCCGCCCGCTTCGGCGAGAGCACCGCCGATCTGTTCGGCGGCCCGATCGCGATCTCCGGCATTGCCGGCGATCAGCAGGCCGCGACCATCGGCCAGGCCTGCTTCGAGCCCGGCATGATGAAGTCGACCTACGGCACCGGCTGCTTCGCGCTGCTCAATACCGGCACCACGCCGGTGGCCTCGAAGAACAAGCTGCTCACCACCATCGCCTACCAGCTCGGCGGTCAGCGCACCTACGCGCTCGAGGGCTCGATCTTCGTCGCCGGCAGCGCGGTGCAGTGGCTGCGCGACGGGCTCGGCATCATCAAGCACGCCGCGGAGACCGGACCGCTTGCCGACAAATCGGACTCCATGCAGAGCGTCTATTTGGTGCCCGCCTTCGTCGGCATGGGCGCGCCGTACTGGAATCCGCGCGTGCGCGGTGCGTTGTTCGGGCTGACCCGCAACACCGGCCCGGCCGAGCTCGCGCATGCGACCTTGGAGAGCGTCTGCTACCAGACCTTCGATCTGTGGGCCGCGATGCGCACCGACTGGCCGGAGGCCAACGCCGCCAACACCGTGCTGCGCGTCGACGGCGGTATGACCGCCTCGGACTGGACCATGCAGCGGCTCGCCGATCTGCTCAACGCCCCGGTCGACCGCCCGATGATCCAGGAGACCACCGCACTCGGCGCCGCCTATCTCGCCGGCCTCGATGCCGGCGTCTATCCGGAGCCCGCGAAATTCGCCGACAATTGGCGGCTCGAGCACCGCTTCAGGCCGGCGATGAGCCAGGCGACACGCGAGCGCAAGCTCGCCGGCTGGGCCCGCGCCGTGAAGGGCGTGCTGGCGAGCGACGAGGGGGAGTAGTAATGATCTGATGCTGCGGCAAGCTCGCTGCACCTCTCCCGCTAGCGGGGTCGAGACGAGCGAAGCTCGCTCTTAGGTCGTAGCGCATCATCAGATGCGCTACGGGAGGGGGCTCTCTCCACACCAAGCAAGCGGCGCCGCTGCGGCTGCCGCTCAATCTCGCCAAGTGCGCGCAACAACCAATAACAACCATCGGAGAACAACATGAACACGGATCTCAACCGCGTCACCAAGCTACTGACTGCCGCACTTTGCGCCGCAATACTTGCCGCTCCCGCCACCGCGCGTGAGAAGCCGAGCCCGCTCGTCGCGGCGCGCGAGGTCAAGACCGACGTCGCCGGGCTGAAGGCGCCGGGGCAGATCCTGGTCGATGTCTGGGGCATCCCGCACATCTATGCCGGCAACGAGCACGACCTGTTCTTCCTGCAGGGCTTCAACGCCGCGCGCGATCGGCTCTGGCAGATCGATCTCTGGCGCAAGCGCGGGCTCGGCCTCTTGGCGAAGGATTTTGGCCCTGCCTATGCCGAGCAGGACAAGGCGCTGCGCCTGTTCCTCTATCGCGGCGACATGAATGCGGAATGGGCCGCCTATGGCCCGAAGGCGAAATCCTATGCGGAGGCGTTCGTCGCCGGCGTCAACGCCTATGTCGCCGACGTCCAGGCGGGCAAGCGCGCGCTGCCGATCGAGTTCAGGATCGCAGGCACGATGCCGGATTTGTGGTCGGCAGAGGATGTCGTGCGCGTCCGCAGCCATGGCCTGACCCGCAATGTCGCCTCCGAGGTGAAGCGCTCGCGGGTCGCCTGCGCTGCAGGCCTCGATGCCGATCGCTTCCGCGTCAAGCTGGAGCCCACCTGGACCACCAGGATCCCCGATGGGCTCGATCCCTGCAGCGTGCCGAAGGCGGTACTCGCCGCCTACGATCTTGCCACGCGGCCGGTGAAGTTCGCCGCGCCGAAGGACCAGAAGGCGGCGCTGGCGCATGATCCCGACACCTACCTCGCCGAGGCCGACCAGCAGCGCGACACCATCGGCTCCAACAACTGGGTGATCGCGGCATCGCGCACCGCGACCGGACGTCCGATCCTCGCCAACGATCCGCATCGCGAGCACTCGGTGCCGTCGCTGCGCTACATCGTCGGGCTCAACGCACCCGGCATCTCCGTGATCGGTGCCGGCGAGCCGGCGCTGCCGGGCATCTCGATCGGCCACAACGACACCATCGCGTTCGGGCTGACCATCTTCAACGTCGATCAGGAAGACCTCTACGTCTACGAGCTCAACCCCGACAATCCGAACCAGTACCGCTACGGCAGCGGCTGGGAGGACATGCGGATCGTGCATGAGAAGGAAGCGGTGAAGGGCGAGGCCGACCGCGACCTCGAGCTGAGGTTCACCCGCCACGGCCCGGTGATCTTCGTCGACGCCGACAACAAGCATGCGTTCGCGGTGCGCTCGATCTGGTTCGAGCCGGGCACCTCGGCCTATTTCGGCTCGTCCGACTACATGACGGCGAAGAATTGGAACGGCTTCCTCGGCGCGATGCGGCGCTGGGGCGCGCCGTCGGAGAACCAGGTCTATGCCGACACGTCAGGCAATATCGGCTGGGTCGCCGCCGGCAAGACGCCGCGCCGAGCCAATTTCGACGGCCTGATGCCGGTGCCCGGCGACGGCCGCTATGAGTGGCAGGGCTTTCTGTCGCTCGACGAATTGCCGAAGCTGTATCAGCCGAAGCAGGGCTTTATCGCCACCGCCAACCAGATGAACCTGCCGGCGGATTATCCGGTGGGTGAGCGCAGGGTCGGATTCGAATGGGCCGACAGCGCGCGCTGGCAGCGCATCACCGAGGTGCTGCTGGCCAACAGCAAGGTGACGCTGGCGGACGCGATGGCGCTGCAGAACGACGACACCGGCATGCTCGCGCGGCGCCTCGTCGCGCTGCTGAAGCCGCTCACGTCGGATGATGTGAACGTCAAGAAGGGCCTTGATCTGCTCAAGGCGTGGGATGCGCGCGACGCGGCCGACAGCGCAGCCGCCGCGGTCTATGAGGTGTGGATCGCAAACCATCTCGGCCCGGTGCTGCTCAAGACCACCGCGCCGAAGGCGGCCGAGCTGATCGCGCCGGAGGCCTCCAGCATCTCCGCCATTGTCGGCTATCTCGAAAAGCCCGACGCCGCCCTCGGCAGCGATCCCTCAACCGAGCGCGACCGCGTGCTGCGCGACAGTCTCGGCGAGGCGGTCGCTGATGTTGCCGACAAGCTCGGCCCCGATGCGTCGACCTGGCGCTGGGGCCGGCTGCATGTCGCGCAATTCAATCACGCGCTAATGCCGCTCGCTGACAAGGCAACCGCGGCGCAGATGCAGGTCGGCCCGCTCGCCTTCGGCGGCGCCGCCAACGTGCCGCGCGCCGCCACCTATCGCCGCTCCGACTATCATCTGATCTCCGGCGCTTCATTCCGCATGGTGCTCGATGTCGGCAATTGGGATGCGAGCCGCGCCGTCAACACGCCGGGCCAATCCGGCGATCCCTTCAGCGGCCACTACCGCGACCTCGCGCCGCTATGGGCGACGGGCCAGTATGTGCCGCTGCTCTACAGCCGGCCGGCGGTGGAAGCCGCAACTGCGGAAGCGATCACGCTGACGCCGAGATGAGGGAGCGAGTACGTCTCATCGGCTGCGCCACAAACTCTAATGTCGTCCCGGCGAAGGCCGGGACCCATAACCACGAATGCCAATTGTCCTGCGATGTTGGGGCCGCAGCGTCGTTCAACAACGTAGTCCTGTGGTAATGGGTCCCGGCCTTCGCCGGGTCGACGTCAAACGTGTGGCGAGCACCGCGCTCACTTTTCCTGCTTCTCCTGAAAGCGGAAGCGCGACCCGGGACTCATCAGTGCGAATGCCGACGCGGACAGCAGCCGTCAGCCACTATTCACTTTGTGCCATCAACGCGGCGGCGCATCTGGATCACTACAAGTTGACGTTTGCGATTTGCGCACGGACTTCCCGCGACGCTGTGCGCGGGCGTCCAAGAAGCGTTGGCATCTGCCTGCTAGTCTGACCGATCGTGATCGCCGCCGGCCTGTGACGGTTCTCACATCCGGCGCGAGCACGCATTTTCTGGAAGCGATTGAAAGCTCAGCTGGTTACTTCACAGGAGCTGACCATGACGAAAACTATTCTTGTTTCGATCGCAGTTGTTTCTCTGTCCACGGCGGCACTCGCCGATGTACGCACGGCACAACACCGGACCCACCAGCGTCTCGTGATGGGTACCGCACTGAGTCCTGCCGTGCTCAATGCCAACGCCAGTCTCAATGGCGATGTCAGCGACCGCGCGATGCGCATGCGGAGTCTTCGCGAGTCCGGCTACAACCCGAAGAACGATTTCGACGCGAACGGCAACGTGTGGGTCGGCAACTAACCGGGTACGGGAGGGCCTGGGGAGCCCTCCCTCAAAGCGCGTTCAAACTGGTTTATCCCGCTCGTTGGACCTGGCCGCTCGAATGAGCAGCGGCGGATGCGGCGGGTTACCTCGTCTGCTTCTCCTGACCAGGCATTGCGTGCAGCGTTGCATTGCATCTGCGGCGACGTGCGGTTATGTCCCGCCGACAGCCTGCAAACAGAGGTCGCGCGATGCTGCTGCCCGATGGTTACTCCGACATCCCCCACGGCAAGATCGCTGCCGTCGTCACCCATCTGGAAATGACCGCGCGTCCGCCGCTGCGCGTCGACCCGCCCGGCGCGTGGCGCCTGCGCAAGGTCGATCCGCCCGCGCTCGACTGGTATCGCGATATCTATCGCCGGGTCGGCGAGGAGTGGCTGTGGTTCACCCGCACCGGGCTCGAAGACGCCGATCTCGCTTCGAGGATTCACGACCCCGGCAACGAGCTCTACGGGCTGGCCGTCGACGGCCAGGATGAAGGCCTGCTCGAACTCGATTTCAGCGTGCCCGGCGAATGCCAGCTGCTCTATTTCGGCGTCACCGCAAAATTCATCGGCACCGGCGCCGCGCGCTTCCTGATGAACCGCGCGCTCGAGATCGCCTGGTCACGCGACGTCAGCCGCGTCTGGGTGCACACCTGCACCTTCGACCATCCCTCGGCCGTCGCGTTCTACCAGCGCTCCGGCTTCCGTCCGTTCCTGCGGCAGATCGAGGTGGCCGATGATCCGAGGCTCGACGGCAAATTGCCGCGCGATGCGGCGCGGCACGTGCCGGTGATTGCATAGCTCGCCTAACGGACCGGATCAGGATCCGGTTGCAATGCGGCGCGGCCCATCTACGATGGTGCAAAGCGCAACCTTTGACCCGGCGTGGCCGCACACTTCGAAAGCTCTGCTTTCGAGGCACGGCCTCCTGCGGCATGACCGACGAGATGACAGATGTTTTTGATCGGCCAGTACGACTCGCCCTTCGTCCGCCGCACCGCGATCGCGCTGCGGCTCTATGGATTGCCGTTCGAGCACAAGCCGTGGTCGACCTTCGGCGATGCGGAGAAGGTTGCGGCCTACAATCCGGTGCGGCGGGTGCCGACGCTGGTGCTCGATGACGGCGAGGCGCTGATCGAGAGTAGTGCGATCCTGGATTATCTCGACGAGCTGGTCGGGCCGGGCAAGGCGATGATCGCGCGCTCGGGGCCGGAGCGGCGCAAGCATCTGCGCATCACGGCGCTGGCGACCGGGCTTGCCGACAAGGCGGTGAGCCTTGTCTATGAGCGCGTGCTGCGCAAGGAGCAGTTGAAGCTCTGGGTCGAGCGCTGCGAGGCGCAGATCGCGGGCGTGCTCGCGGTGCTGGAGCAGGAGCGCGCGGCGGTGCCGACGCCGTACTGGCTGGGCGATCGCATTGGTCATGCCGACGTCGCGGTGGCCTGCGCGCTGCGCTTCACCGGCGAGGCGCATCCGCATCTGTTCGACGCGCGCTATCCGGCGCTCAAGGCCCACGCCGCGCGCTGCGAGGCGCTGCCGCCGTTCCAGGAGATCGTGCAGCCGCTGGCGCCGCCGAGCGGCTAGTGGATGGCGCGACCCAGGCTGATTGGCGTGTACCCCTCGCGCGCGGATGTCGCGAGACCGTGTGATTATGACTCACAAGCGGCACCACACATTTGCTGTCGTCCCTGCGAAAGACGCGGGGACGACACCGGTAGATGCGGGCGATCCAGTACGCCGCGGCCCATCGGCTCAAGCAACGACAGCCCCTGGAATACTGGATCACCCGCATGCGCGCATGATGACACCGCGGTGTTTGACGTCTTGAATCACGAACCATCCTCATCGTCGTCCTGGCGAAAGCCAGGACCCATTACCCCAAATGAGAACTGTTGTGCGATGCTGGGGCCACGATCCCGTTCATCATCAAGTGCGGTGGCTATGGGTCCTGGCTTTCGCCAGGACGACATTGGTGAATGCGGCGCAGCTGGCGGTCGGTCGCGAGCGATACCCCTTGTCACTCACCCCGCGACCCCGAAGCGCGCGCTTCGGGCTACCCATTGCCGGGCCGATCTTCTATGGTGAACCGTTCGGGTCGCATGGAGCGAACTCGATAATTCCATGATATCAAAGGCTTAAGGCTCGGATCGAGGCCTTTGGAGGGCGGTTTGACGCGGTATATTTCGACCAGGGGTGAGGCCCCGGTGCTTGGCTTCTGCGATGTGATGCTGACCGGGCTTGCCCGTGACGGCGGGCTCTACGTGCCCGAGACCTGGCCGCAGCTGTCGCCCGAGACCATCGCCACCTTCTTCGGCCGTCCCTATTGGGAGGTCGCGGTCGAGATCATCCGTCCGTTTGTCGCCGGCGAGATTTCCGACGCCGAGCTCGGCCGCATGGCCAACGAGGCCTATGCCACGTTCCGCCATCCCGCGGTGGTGCCGCTCGACCAGGCCGGGCCGAACCAGTTCCTGCTCGAGCTGTTCCACGGGCCGACGCTGGCGTTCAAGGACGTCGCGATGCAGCTGATCTCGCGGCTGATGGATCACGTGCTGGCCAAGCGCGCGCAGCGCACCACCATTGTGGTCGCGACCTCGGGCGATACCGGTGGCGCCGCGGTCGAGGCTTTTGCCAATCTCGACAATGTCGACCTCGTCGTGCTGTTCCCGAACGGGCGCATCTCCGAGGTGCAGCGCCGCATGATGACGACGACCGGCGCCGCCAACGTCCACGCGCTCGCGATCGAAGGCACCTTCGACGATTGCCAGGCGCTGGTGAAGGCGATGTTCAACAACCATCGCTTCCGCGACCAGGTGGCGCTGTCGGGCGTCAACTCGATCAACTGGGCGCGCATCGTCGCGCAGGTGGTCTATTACTTCACCTCGGCGGTCGCGCTCGGCTCGCCGCAGCGCACCGTCGACTTCACGGTGCCGACCGGCAATTTCGGCGACATCTTCGCGGGCTATGTCGCCAAGCGGATGGGGCTGCCGATCCGGAACTTGCGCATCGCCGCCAACGTCAACGACATCCTGGCGCGCACGCTGAAGACCGGCATCTACGAGGTCCGCGAGGTGCACGCCACGACGTCGCCGTCGATGGACATCCAGGTGTCGTCGAACTTCGAGCGGCTGCTGTTCGAGGCGAGCGGCCGCGACGCCGATCAGGTCCGCCGCCTGATGGCCTCGCTGAAGCAGTCCGGCCGCTTCGTGCTGCCGGATGCGACGCTGGCCGCCGTGCGCCGTGATTTCGACGCCGGCCGTGCCGACGAGACGGAGACGGCGGCCGCGATCCGCGCCGCCTGGCGCGAGGCGGGCGATCTGGTCGATCCCCACACCGCGGTGGCGCTCGCGGTCGCCGACCGCGACACCTCGGATTCCAGGATCCCGAACATCGTGCTGTCGACCGCGCACGCGGCCAAATTCCCCGACGCGGTGGAAGCCGCCTGCGGGGTGCGTCCGCAGCTGCCGGTCTGGCTCGGAGGCCTGATGAGCAAATCCGAACACATCACGGTCATGAAGAATGATTCTGCCGAGGTCGAGCGCTTCGTGCTGTCGGTCAGCCGTGCTGCCAAGCAGGGAGTTGCCTGATGGGCGTTGAAATCACCAAGCTGCCGAGCGGGCTGACAATCGTCACCGACACCATGCCGCATCTGGAAACCGCGGCGCTCGGGGTCTGGGCCGGCGTCGGCGGGCGCGACGAGAAGCCGAACGAGCACGGCATCTCGCATCTGCTCGAACACATGGCATTCAAGGGCACGGCGCGGCGCTCCTCGCGCGAGATCGTCGAGGAGATCGAGGCGGTCGGCGGCGACCTCAATGCCGGGACCTCGACCGAGACCACGGCCTATTATGCGCGGGTGATGAAGGCCGACGTGCCGCTGGCGCTCGACGTGCTGTCCGACATCCTCGCCAACCCGTCCTTCGTGCCGGACGAGCTGGAGCGCGAGAAGAGCGTCATCGTGCAGGAGATCGGCGCGGCGCAGGATACGCCCGACGACGTCGTGTTCGAGCATCTCAACGAGCTCTGCTATCCGGAGCAGCCGATGGGCCGCTCGCTGCTCGGCACCGCCAAGACGCTGAAGGTCTTCGATCGCGACATGCTGCGCGGCTATCTCTCGACGCATTACCGCGCCCCCGACATGGTGGTCGCGGCCGCCGGCGCGGTCGATCACGCGCGGATCGTCGAGGACGTCACGCAGAAGTTTGCGAGCTTCGACGCCACCCCGGCGCCGAAGCCGCAGGTTGCGATGTTCGGCAAGGGCGGCTCGCGGGTGGTGCATCGCGATCTCGAGCAGGCGCATCTGACGCTGGCGCTCGAAGGCGTGCCGCAGACCGACCCGTCGCTGTTCTCGCTGCAGGTCTTCACCAACACGCTCGGCGGCGGGATGTCGTCGCGGCTGTTCCAGGAGGTGCGCGAGAAGCGCGGGCTGTGCTACTCGATCTATACCTTCCACGCGCCCTACACCGACACCGGCTTCTTCGGCCTCTACACCGGGACCGATCCGGCGGATGCGCCGGAAATGATGGAAGTCATCGTCGACGTCATCAACGACGCGGTCGAAACCCTGACCGAGGCCGAGGTCGCCCGCGCCAAGGCGCAGATGAAGGCCGGCCTGTTGATGGCGCTGGAAAGCTGTTCATCGCGGGCCGAACAATTGGCACGCCATGTGCTAGCCTATGGCCGGCCGCAGACGGTGGAAGAACTGGTGGCCCGAATCGACGCGGTCAGCGTCGAATCGAGCCGCAACGCCGCCCGTGCCCTGCTGGCGCGCAGCCGGCCCGCCGTTGTCGCGCTCGGCAGCGGCAGGGGTCTGGACACGGCGGTGGCTTTTGCGGAAGGATTGACGAATTCGAAGGCAAAGACGCTGCTGCATTAAGAATTCTGCTTACCTCGCCCCGCGCTTGCGGGGAGAGCATAGGCCGCCTACCGGCGGCCGTTGACGGACATACGCCGAGGCGGAGCCTCAGCTATGGCCGAAGGCTTCGGGTGAGGGTAGAGCCGCAAGACTGAATCTGCGGTAAGACCCCTCACCCCGACCCTCTCCCCGCAAGGGCGGGGCGAGGGAGAAGTGGCGGGGAGTGTTGGGCCATGGCCCTGTTTCGTTTGCCGTCCAATGGACCCGCTGCACTGATGCCGCGCGGTCACGGGCTCTTGCTGCGCGCGCCGCAGATGTCGGATTTCCCGCAATGGGCGCAATTGCGCGAATTCAGCCGCGCCTATCTCACGCCATGGGAACCGATTTGGCCCTCCGACGACCTGACCCGCGCCGGCTTCCGCCGCAGGCTTCGCCGCTACACCGAGGATATCGCCGCCGACCGCTCCTATCCGTTCATCATCTTCCGGGAATCGGACGGGGTGATGATCGGCGGCATCACGCTCGCCAATGTCCGCCGCGGCATCGTGCAGGCCGGCACGATCGGCTACTGGGTCGGGCTGCCGCATGCCCATCGCGGCTACATGACGACGGCGCTGCGGGTGCTGCTGCCCTCGCTGTTCGGCGAGCTCAACCTGCACCGCATCGAGGCGGCCTGCATTCCCTCCAATGCCTCGTCGATCCGCGTGCTGGAGAAGTGCGGCTTCACCCGCGAGGGCTTGGCGCGGCGCTATCTCTGCATCAATGGGATCTGGCAGGACCACCTGCTGTTCGGCCTGCTGCACGAGGATTTCCGCGGCTGATCCGTAAGCCTTTTTGCGGATGGCGGTGCCGCCTTCGATGCCTTGGGTTCGCCGCCATTGCCTTGCTATAACGGCCGCGAAACAGGGAACCCGGTTGGGAAATTTGAGGACATTGATGGGTGAAAGGGTGATCAGGTTCGCGCTCGCAGCGGCGGTATCGATCGGTCTCGGTGCCACTTTGTTGCCTTCGGCAGCTCCTGCGCAGTCGCTGAGCGACCGCTTCAAGAGCCTGTTCGGCGGCGGCTCGTCCGACCAGGACAAGCCGGCGACGCCCGCAGCGCCGCAGCAGCTCAACGATGCCGACGCCGAACTGACCTGCCCGCCGGTGCAGATCCGCTCCGGAGCCTCGACCTATTCGGTGGCCGCGAACGGCAAGGAAGCGGTCGGCAACGACGTCAAGTTCCTGGCCTCGATCACGCGCACGGCGCGGCAATGCAATCTGAACAGCGGCCAGATCACGGCCAAGATCGGTATTCAGGGGCGGATCATTGTCGGTCCCCAGGGCGCGCCACCGAGCATTCAGGTGCCGCTGCGCGTTGCCGTGGTGCAGGGCGGCGTCGGCGAGAAGACCATCATGACCAAGGCCTACACCACCACGGTGCAGATGGACGAAAGCGGCAGCGTGCCATTCAGCTTGGTCGCCGAGGACGTCGTCTATCCGGCGCCGTCTCCGGCCGACAACGACAATTACATCTTCTATATCGGCTTCGACCCGCAGGCCCTGAAGCCGGAGCCCAAGGCCCGCGCGCCACACAAGAAGAAGTAACAGCGCGTTTTCGAGCGAAGTGGACGCCGGTTCGCGTGAAGAAAACGCGTCAAACGGACGAATTTGGACAAAACAAAAGGCCGGCGCGATGAGCTCGCGCCGGCCTTTTTTTAAGGAGTTCAGATCGCGTCAGTTCAGCTTGGAGCGGACTTCGGCGATGCCCTTGCCGACGAGGTCGTCGGCAACCGAGCCCTTGACCGACTGCGACAGGATGGTCGAGGCGGCCGTCACCGCGGCGTTGGCCGCGGCGGCGCGGACATCGGCCACGGCCTGGGCCTCGGCCTGGGCGATCTTGCTCTCGGCGGTCTTGGTCCGCCGCGCGACAAAATCTTCCATCTTGGTCTTGGCCTCGGCCGCGATCCGCTCGGCTTCGGCCTTGGCATTGGAGATGATCTCCTCGGCCTCGCGCTCCGCGCTGGCGCGGCGCGCCTTGTACTCGCCGAGCAGCTTATTGGCCTCGTCCTTCAGACGGCGGGCGTCTTCCAGCTCGGCCTTGATGCGCTCGGCGCGGTGGTCGAGCGCCGTCAGCAGGGTGCGATGGACGCCGAGATAGCCGAACACGACCAGCAGAAGGACGAAGGCGATCGCAACCCAGGTTTCCGGTTCGTAAAACATCGTCTATCCCTTCAACGACGCGTCGACGGCGCTGTTGACCGCATTGGCGTCCGGCGTGACGCCGGCAAGTTGCTGGACGATGGCGCCGGCCGCATCCGCCGCGATGCCGCGGACGTTGCTCATGGCGTTGGTCCTCGTCGTTGCAATCTGCTTCTCGGCGTCGGCAAGCTTTGCCGCCAGCTTCTCTTCCAGCGCCTTGCGCTCGGCTTCCGAGGCCGCGTTCAGCTTCTCGCGGGTCTCGTTGCCGATCGCCTGCGCGTTGGCGCGCGCATTCGCCAGCTCGGTCTCGTAGGCCTTCAGCGCCGCGTCGGACTCGTCCTTCAGCTTCTGCGCGTCGGCCAGATCGCCCTCGATCTTGTTCTGACGTGCATCGATCGTCCCGCCGACGCGCGGCAGGGCGATACGCGACACGATCAGGTAGAGCGCGACAAATGCAATCGCCAGCGACACCAGCTGCGAGGCGAAGTTGGACGAATCGAACGGCGGAAAGGCTCCGCCGTGATGTCCGCCGTCGGTTTCGGTGTGGGCGCCGGCTTTCTGGCCTTTTGCCTCGCCATGACTCTCAGCCATGGTGTTCTCCTGTTGCTGTCATGCGCGCCGCCCTTGGAACGAACCTTGGGCGGCGCGAAGGGGTTACCGCAAAGCGGAACCGGGTTACCGCAGAGCGGAACCGGCGTGCCGCTCAGAGCGGAACGAACAGCAGGAGCAGCGCGATCAGCAGCGAGAAGATGCCGAGCGCTTCGGTCACGGCGAAGCCGAAGATCAGGTTGCCGAACTGGCCCTGAGCGGCCGACGGGTTACGCACCGCAGCGGCGAGGTAGTTGCCGAAGATGATGCCCACGCCGACGCCCGCGCCGCCCATGCCGATGCACGCGATGCCCGCGCCGATAAGTTTTGCTGCTGCCGGTTCCATATGTAGCTCCTTGAGAAAGATAGACAGATTGGTGGGTGGAGATTCCCCGGACCGCTTAGTGTCCCGGATGAATGGCGTCGTTGAGGTAGATGCAGGTCAGGATCGCGAACACGTAGGCCTGCAGGAACGCGACCAGCAGTTCGAGGGCATACAGCGCAATCGTGAGCGCCAGCGGCAGCACGCCGCCAACCCAGCCGAGCGCGCCCAGCGAGAAGCCGAGCATCGCGACGAAGCCCGCGAACACCTTCAATGCGATGTGGCCGGCCAGCATGTTGGCGAACAGACGAACGCTGTGCGAGACCGGCCGCAGGAAGAACGACAGGATCTCGATGAACATGACCAGCGGCAGGATGTAGATCGGAACGCCGTGGGGGACGAAGATGCTGAAGAATTTCAGGCCGTTCTTGTAGACGCCGTAGATCAGGACGGTGAAGAACACCAAAAGCGCAAGCGCCGCGGTGACGATCAGGTGGCTCGCGATCGTGAAGGTGTAGGGGATGACGCCGACCAGGTTCGAGACGCAGAGGAACATGAAGAGCGAGAAGATCAGCGGGAAGAACTTCATGCCTTCCGCGCCGGCCGTGCTGCGAATCGTGGTGGCGACGAACTCGTAGGAGATCTCGGCGACCGACTGCAGCCGTCCCGGAACCAGTTCCCGGCCGCTCGCCAGCATCAGCAGCGCGATCAGCAGCACCGCGATGAGCATGAAGAGCGAGGAATTGGTGAAGGCGATCGTGTGATTGCCGATGTGGCCGAGCGTGAAGAGGGGCTCGATATTGAACTGGTGGATCGGGTCGATTTTCATCCGCGCGGCTCTTGGTCCACCGGCTATCGTGCCGGTAATCGAATTTCAAATGTCGTGACTTCCCGCCAGCGCTCAGCGCTTGCCCGAGGCCACGCCCGCGGACCTCACCACGTTGACCACCCCGGCGACGAAGCCGAGCAGCGTTAACACGATGAAGCCGAATGGCGACGTCGACAGCAAACGGTCGAACCCCCAGCCAATCGCCGCTCCGACGGCAACGCCCGCGATCAGCTCCGAGGAAAGACGAAAACCGAGCGCCATAGCCGAAGCTCTGGCCGCACTGTCCCCGCTTTCATTACCGGATTGATCAGTCTTGCTCCTGCGGCTGTCGCGAATTTCTGACAACCGATGATCGAGACTTCCGAGCCTTGCGGAAAGCGCAGCTTCGTCAGGAGGCGATTGATCGCGACTTCCATTTGCGCCGTCGTTGGTGTTCTCAGCCATGCTGGAAACACTAACCGATGCCGCGGATGATGGAAATTGCGCCCGTCCCCGTCAAAAGCCGCGCGGACCATACTTACCGCGTCTAATCAAGTCAAGATTGCGTCGTAACCAGTTATTGCTTTGATTCTGCTGGTTTTATTTGGAGATATTCAAGGTCAGAGTGACGCAGTGATCGCAGTGCAACAGCTTGCGTGGCATTGAGCGATATTGCGTGGCTATTCCCGCTCTGCTGGGATCGCCGAAAGTCCCGTCCTCTCACGCAGTCAGGTTCCGCATGTCGCGCCAGATCGATTACTACTTCTCGCTGCAATCCCCCTGGGCCTATATCGGCCACAAGCCCTTCGTTCGACTCGTAAGCGCTTACGATCTCAAGGTAAATTACCGGCCTGTGCTGCTGGTCGATCTGTTCTCCGAGACCGGCGGACTGCCGCTCGCCAAGCGCCATCCGGTGCGGCAGCGCTATCGGATGATCGAGTTGCAGCGCTGGCGCGACAAGCGCGGACTGAATTTTCATTTGCAGCCGGCCAACTGGCCGTTCAACGGGCGCCTTGCCGATGGCGTGGTGATCGCGATGCTCGAGGCCGGCCTCGACCCCGAGCCGTTCCTGCAACGGGCCTATCCCGCGGTGTGGGAGCAGCAGCTTAATCTTGCTGATCCTGCGACGCTGGTGAAGCTCGCCGACGATGCCGGTTTGCCCGGCCGGCAGCTGGTGGAGCGCTCCGGCACTGAAGCGATCAGCGCGGCCTATGAGCAGAATCGCCAGAATGCATTGGACGCCGACGTGTTCGGCTCGCCCGGATATGTGCTCGATGGCGAGGTGTTCTGGGGCCAGGACCGGATCGAATTGCTTGAAGACGCGTTGAAGTCGGGCCGCAAGCCCTATAGCTCTGTGGTCTAGGGCAGGAATCAGGTTGAGGCGGAGCAAGCCATGCCCATCGCGATGTCGCCGTCGAAATTGTCCATCGCAATTGCTGCCATCCTGATCGCAAGCGGCGGCGCGGCGATCGCGCAAACCGCGCCGGACACCGAAAATGGCCGCTACGCCTTATCACCCGCCGGCGATGGTTTCCTGCGGCTCGACACGCGCACCGGCGCGGTGTCGACCTGCACCAATTCCAGCGCCGGCTGGGCCTGTTACATGGTGCCGGACGAGCGGGCGGCGCTGGATGCCGAGATCGGACGCCTGCAAGCCGACAATGACAAGCTCAAGGATGAGCTCGCCGCGCGCGCACCGTCGGCCAAGACCGACGAAGCGTTGCCGAAATCCGATCAGCTGAAGAAGCCGGAGCCCAAGACCGAGCCGAAGGTCGCCGAGGGCGAGCGCAAGATCGAGATCCCGCTGCCGAGCGACCGCGACATGGATCGCATGATGTCGTTCGTGGAGCGGGCCTGGCGGCGGCTGATCGAGATGGCCAACCGCGTGCAGCGCGACGTCAATGGCGGCAAGATTTGATGTTGTGCTGGCGCTGTCTCTCCAGCGTCGTCCCGGCGAAAGCCGGGACCCATACGCCGTAGCCTCTCGATTTCGACGACTCGGAGTTGATATCTCGCGTAACCAATGAACATCGGTGGTTATGGGTCCCGGCTTTCGCCGGGACGACGGTCTAGAGGTAAGATGAGTTCATCGAAGCAAATGTCGCACTCGGCGCCATCCTCCGTCGCGGCAACCAGCATCGTGTCGTCGCGCCTGGCGGTCGAAACGTCGGGCGCCGGCTTTACCGACATCACGCGCGAGGTCGCCAAATTCCTGCGCGAGGCGCGTGCCGGCGAGGGTGCGGTCACGCTGTTCATCCGCCACACCTCGGCCTCGCTGACAATCCAGGAGAATGCCGATCCGACCGTGCTGGTCGATCTGAAGACGGCGCTCGACCGCGCAGCGCCCGAAGACGGCGGCTGGCGTCACGACACCGAAGGCCCTGACGACATGCCGGCGCACATCAAGTCCATGCTGACGGCGACCTCGCTGCAGGTCCCCGTGCTCGACGGCGAGATGGCGCTCGGCACCTGGCAGGGCATCTATCTGATCGAGCATCGCGCCCGTCCGCACCGGCGCGAGATCGTGCTGCAATTCATCGGCGCCACGCGCTGACGCGCGCGACCTGTCTTTTAAGACGCGGCCTCCAAATGACATCGGCCGCGGATCGCTCCGCGGCCGATGCATTCTGATCGCGATGTCGACGGTCAGGTCTTGGTGATGTCGACGTCCTTGGTTTCCGGAATGAACAGCGCGCCGACCACGACGGTGATTGCGGCGAAGATGACCGGATACCAGAGACCGGAGTAGATGTCGCCGGTCGAGGCGGTGATCGCGAACGCGGTCGCCGGGAGCAGGCCGCCGAACCAGCCGTTGCCGATATGATAGGGCAGCGACATCGAGGTGTAGCGGATGCGGGTCGGGAACAGTTCGACCAGCATGGCGGCGATCGGGCCGTAGACCATGGTGACGTAGAGCACCAGGATGAACAGCAGGCCGATGACCGCGGCCACCTGCGGACGGAAGACATCGAACGGGTGCGACATCTTCACGATGCCGGCGTCACCCGGCTTCGGATAGCCCGCCGCCTGCACCGCCGCGAGGATTGCGGGGTTCGACGTCTTGGCGTCCGTATACGGCACTTCCTTGTCGTTGATCAGGATCTTCACCGGCGAGCCGGCCGGGCCCGGCACCGTCGAGTATTTCACCGACGATTGGGCAAGGAAGGCGCGGGCGGTGTCGCAAGGCGCGCTGAAGACGCGGGTGCCGACCGGGTTGAACAGATCGCCGCAGCCGGCCGGATCCGCAACCACCTGCACCTTGACCGTCTCATAGGCCTTCTCCAGCGCCGGATTGGCGTTGGTCGTGATCATCTTGAAGATCGGGAACAGCGTGAGTGCGCCGATCAGGCAGCCGGCCAGGATGATCGGCTTGCGGCCGATCTTGTCCGACAGCGCGCCGAACACCAGGAAGAACCCGGTGCCGAGCAACAGAGACCAGGCGATCAGCAGGTTGGCGGTGTAGCCGTCGACCTTCAGAATCGATTGCAGGAAGAACAGCGCGTAGAACTGGCCCGTGTACCAGATCACCGCCTGGCCCATGGTCAGGCCGAGCAGCGCGAGGATCACGATCTTGGCGTTGCTCCAGGTCGCGAAGGCCTCGGTCAGCGGCGCTTTGGAGGTCTTGCCCTCCTCCTTCATCCGCTGAAACACCGGCGATTCGTTCAGCCGCAGCCGGATCCAGACCGAGATGCCGAGCAGCAGCACCGACACCAGGAATGGAATGCGCCAGCCCCAGTCGGCGAAGTCCTTTTCGCCGGTGAGGGTTCGCGTGAACAGGATCACCAGCAGCGACAGGAACAGTCCAAGCGTTGCCGTGGTCTGGATGAACGAGGTGTAGTAGCCGCGCTTGCCGGGCGGGGCATGCTCAGCGACATAGGTCGCGGCACCGCCATATTCGCCGCCGAGCGCGAGGCCCTGCAGCAGGCGCAGCGAGATCAGGATGATCGGCGCCGCGATGCCGATGGTCTTGGCGTTGGGCAACAGGCCGA
Organism: Bradyrhizobium sp. USDA 3315; assembly: GCF_054056795.1. Taxonomy (NCBI): domain Bacteria; kingdom Pseudomonadati; phylum Pseudomonadota; class Alphaproteobacteria; order Hyphomicrobiales; family Nitrobacteraceae; genus Bradyrhizobium; species Bradyrhizobium sp. USDA 3315. The sequence goes on from NZ_JBSRYP010000001.1 coordinate 2,775,440, forward strand.
CGATGAAGGTCGACAGACCCATGATCAGGATGGTGACGAGGAAGGTGTATTTGCGGCCGACGATGTCGCCGACCCGGCCGAACACGATCGCGCCGAACGGGCGCACCAGGAAGCCCGCGGCGAATGCCAGCAACGCGAAGATGTCGCGGGTCGCCGGCGGATAGTCCGAGAAGAACTGCGCGCCGATGATGCCGGCCAGCGAACCGTAGAGATAGAAGTCGTACCACTCGAACACGGTACCGAGCGACGACGCGAGGATGACGAAACGCTCATCCTTTGTCATGCCGGCGGGCCGCGCCGAAGCTGCAGTCATAGTGGACATCTGGATTGCTCCCCCCGAAATATTGCTGCCATGCTCGCCCCCGGCTGGCGGGTGAGGCCCGAATAGGCCCTCGGCTTGAGATGAAGGTAACATCGCAGTGAAACCCGCCCCAATAAGACTTTTGGCCTTTTCAGGATCGAACCTATCTTCTGAAGGAAGAGCAGGATGGAACGCCTCCGCAGGCGTCTATTGCGGCGCACAAGCTGCGCGGGTTAACCGCGTTGGCATCTGGTATTATCAAGCGCTTGCGTGATACTGCCGCGCGGGCGAAAACCGAGCGACGCGGGTTTGCCTAAGCCCGCTTGTGGGACTGAGATGACTGCTGCTGCCAATACTCATCTTGTCATCGCCGACGACCATCCGCTGTTCCGCGATGCGTTGCGTCAGGCGGTGTCGAGCGTCGTGAGTTCGGCCACGATCAGCGAGGCCGGATCGTTCGAGGATCTGACCGCGCTGCTGGAACGGGACTCCGAGGTCGACCTGATCCTGCTGGACCTGAGCATGCCGGGGATCAGCGGCTTCTCCGGCCTGATTTATCTGCGGGCGCAATACCCGGCGATACCGGTCGTCATCGTATCTGCCAGTGACGATGCCGGAACCATCCGCCGCTCGCTCGACTTCGGCGCCTCCGGTTTCATCCCCAAGCGCTTCGGCGTCGAGACGCTGCGGGATGCCATCATAAAGGTGATGGAGGGCGACGTCTGGGTGCCGCCGGACACCGATCTGTCGGCGGCCGGCGATCCCGACATGACGCGGCTGCGCGACCGGCTGGTGACGCTGACCCCGCAGCAGGTGCGGGTGCTGATGATGCTGTCCGAGGGGCTGCTCAACAAGCAGATCGCCTACGAGCTCGGCGTTTCCGAAGCGACCATCAAGGCCCATGTCTCGGCGATCCTGCAGAAGCTCGGCGTCGAAAGCCGCACCCAAGCCGTGATCGCCGCCGCCAAGATCGCCGGCGGCCAATGGCGCCAGGGCACGCCGCCGACGTAGTCCCGAGCAACTCCAGCTGTGATTGCCGGGCTCGGGCCACGGCATTGCGAGCCGGCGGGTGGCGCGAAAGCGCGCCCGATGGCACGCTTTCGCGAAGCCATCCAGATCCCATTCAAACTGCGCATCGGTCGAAAACCGAGTATCCTGTCCGGCACCGGCCCGTGAGAGGCCGCGTGCTTTTGGGGAGAACGCCATGATTTCCGTCACTCGCGTCGCCGGACTATCTCTGGCTGCGGCAATCCTTCTCGGTACCAGCTCTTTCAATTTCGCTCAGGCCAAGCCCTTCATGATCGTCGGCCTGGACGAGAAGCTGTTGTGGGACGACGACGGCAAGCCGGTGCTGTCCGCGCCCGGCAAGGATCAAGTGCTGATCATCGATCTCGCCGATCCCGAGAACCCGAAGATTGCGGCTTCTCTCCCATTGAAGAACTCGGTAGTCGGCCCCCCGGTCAACGTCGCTATCGATCCGACCGGAACCGTGGCGCTGGTCGCGGATTCGGTCGACGTGGTGAAGGAGGGCGACGCTCTGAAGCAGGTGCCGGATAACAAGATCTATGTGATCGATCTCAAGGCGACCCCGCCCAAGCTGGCAGCGACCATTGCCGGCGGAAAGCAGCCATCAGGGTTGAGCTTCAGTCCCGATGGCAAGATGGCGTTGGTTGCCAACCGCGGGGACAATTCGATCAGCGTACTTTCAGTCAACGGCACTGACGTCAAGATCACGGACACGATATCGATGCCTGACAGTGTCGCACATGTCGCGTTCGCGCCAGACGGCAAGCACGCGCTGGTCGCGCGTTTTCCCGGGCACAAGATATCGGTGCTCGATATCGCCGGCGACAAAGTCACCTACACCAAGATAGACCTGCCGACCGGCCAATGGCCTTACAATGTGGCAGTGACCCCGAACAGCAAGATCGCGTTGACGTCGGACAATGGCAACTCAGGCGCGTCGGACGGCAGCGTCGACACGGCCAGCGTCATCGATCTCGAAGCGAAGCCGCCGCGCATCATCGATCGCGTGGTGGTCGGCGATGGACCGGAGGGGCTTGGCGTCAGTCCGAAGGGGGATCTCGCAGTCTCGGTGATCCTGCGCGGCTCGAACATGAAGAATGCGTTCTTCCATGAGAAGAACGGCAGCGTCTCGGTCCTGAAGATCGACGGCAAGAAAGTGACCAAGACCGGAGATATCGAAGTCGGCGGACTGCCTGAGGCCGCGGTCTTCACGCCTGACGGAAAATACATCCTGGTCGGGAACTACCTCAGCCAGGATTTCTCGATCCTCAAGGTCGACGGAACCAACGTCACCGACACAGGCAAGCGCTTTCAGGTGCCAGGGCACCCGGCGTCGGCCGGAATGGGGCCGAACTGAACCGACGCTTGGCGATCTTGCTGGAGCATGTGATTTTCGGTTGAGCCGGCCACTGCGCAGGCTCGCTTCACCTCTCGCGCTTGCGGGAGGGAGCGCCGTGTCTTTGCCGTGCCTTCATGATGCGATTCGATCCAGTCGCATCATGATCCAATGCGAGATGCGCGCCCGGATTGCGCCGCCGCGCGCTACTCCGCCGCCACCATCTGCTGGGTGCGCCATTGTCCGAGTAGGGCGCGGAGCGAGGCGGGTTTCACCGGCTTGTTCAGCACCGCGATGTTTTCCTCGCGCGCGGCGGCGCGCACCGCAGGGCTGCGGTCGGCGGTGATCAGGATCGCCGGAATGCCGTCGCCGAAGCGGCGGCGGATCTCGCGGATCGCGGCGACGCCGTTGCCGCGGTCGAGATGGTAGTCGACCAGGACGCCGGTGACGCGGCCACCGGCGGCCTCGATCGCGCTGATCGCGCCGTCGGCGTCGAGCACCGCGATCACCTCGGCGTCCCACGCCGTCAGCAGCGTCTTCATGCCGTCGAGGATGGCGGGATCGTTCTCGATGCAGACAATCAGCGAGCCGCTCATCGGCGTCTTCGACAGGGGCGTGGCGGTGGTGACGGCCGCAGTATGGTTGACCGCGGTCGCGACCGGCACGGTGACCGAGAACGCCGAGCCGCCGCTGACATTGGCCGAGATCGCGATGCGGTGGTTGAGCACCCGCGCCAGCCGCTCGACGATCGACAGGCCGAGGCCGAGGCCGCGGGCGATCCGGGCGCCCTGCTCGAGGCGGTGGAACTCCTTGAAGATCTCGCCGCGCTTCTGCACGGGAATGCCGACGCCGGTGTCGAAGATGCTGATCTGGAGCGTGGTGCCGCGGCGGCGGCAGCCGATCAAGACGCGGCCGCGCGGGGTATATTTGATCGCGTTGGAGATGAAGTTCTGCAGCAGCCGGCGCAGCAGCGAGCGGTCGGATTCGACCGGCAGCGAGCACGGCACGAAGCGCAGGTCGAGGCCCTTGTCGCGGGCGATCGGCATGAACTCGATCTCCAGCGAGCGCATCAGGTCGGCCATCCGGAAGCTCGTGATCGCCGGCGTCATGGCGCCGGCATCGAGCCTGGAAATGTCGAGCAGCGCGCCCAGGATGTCCTCGATCGCCTCGAGCGAGTCGTCGATGTTCTCGACCAGGCGCGAATCCTCGCCGCCGTTCTGGCGCTCGACCAGGCTCGTGACGTAGAGGCGCGCCGCATTGAGCGGCTGCAGGATGTCGTGGCTGGCGGCCGCCAGGAAGCGTGTCTTCGAGGCGTTGGCGTCTTCCGCGATGCCCTTGGCGAGCGCGAGCTCCGAGTTCAGCCGCGTCAGCTCCTCGGTGCGGTCGCGCACCCGCTTTTCAAGCGTCGCGTTGGCGCGCTCCAGCGCCTCCGCCGCCTCGAAGCTCGGTGTGACGTCGGAGAAGGTGATGACGAGCCCGCCGCCCGGCATGCGGTTGGCACGTACCTCGATCACCAGATGGCGGTCGGTGAAGCGTTCCAGATAGGGCTCGCCCTCAGTGGTGTAAGCGCGCAGGCGGGCCTGCAGCAGGCTGTCGCCGTCGCCGGACGCAGGCGGACTGATCGCGCCCATGAATTCGAGGATCTCGGACAGCGGGATGCCGAGCTGCACCAGATGCTGCGGCAGCCCCAGCAATTCGGAGAACTGGCGGTTGGAACAGATCAGCTGCAGATCGGCGTCGAACACCGCGATGCCCTGGCGCACGTGATTGAGCGCGGTCTGCAGGATCTCGCGGTTGAAGTGCAGGGCGGCGTGGGAGTCGTCGAGCAGTTTCAGCGCGGCCTTGGCCGACACCGTGCGCCGTTGCAGCAGCAGCGACATCACAAGGCGCGAGGACGCGGCCCCGATCGAGGAGGCGATCAACCGCTCGGCATGCTGCAGCAACTCGAAATCGGCCGGAGCCGACGCCAGCAGCACGATGTTGCGGTCGACGGCGAAGGAGGCGAAGGCCTCGCGGGTGCGGTCGGGGCCGAGATATTGCGTCACCGTGCTCTGGATATCCTCCACCGTCACCGTGGTGCGCCAGCGCCGGAAGCTGGGCGCGATCGGGGCCAGCGCGTTGGGCACGAACACGTCGGCCTGCAACAACTCGATCGAGGACGGCGCGCGCGCCAGCGAGAACAGCACATAGGTGAGGATGTTGAGCGCAAGGCTCCACAGCACGCCGTGCAGCAGCGGCGGCAGGTCGGCGCCGAACAGCGCCTGCGGCCGCAACGCCTCGATCCCGAACGGCCCGTGCTGCAGCAGCATCAGGCCGGCGGTCGAGGTTTCCAGGAAGCTCGGGATGAACAGCGTGTAGAGCCACGTCGCGAAGCCGACCAGCATGCCCGCCATGGCGCCGCGTGCGGTGGCTCTGCGCCAGAACAGGCCGCCGAAGAACGCCGGCGCCAGCTGGGTGATCGCGGCAAACGACAACAGGCCGATCGCGACCAGCTGGGTGTTGCCGAGCGCGCGATAGTAGAAATATGCCAGCACCATGATGGCGAAGATCGAGAAGCGGCGCGCCTTCAGCAGGAAATCGCCAAAGTCCTTCTGGCCGGCGCTGGCGTCGTCGCTGCGCGGCAAGACCAGCGGCAGCACGATGTCGTTGGAGACCATGATCGACAGCGCGACGCATTCGACGATCACCATCGCGGTCGCCGCCGACAGCCCGCCGACGAACACGGCGAGGCTGAGCAATTGCGAATTGCCCTCGATCGGCAGCGCCAGCACGAACATGTCGGCATCGACCGCGCCGAACGGGAAGATGACGAGGCCTGCGATCGCGATCGGAATCACGAACAGGTTGATGGCGATGAGGTAGAGCGGGAACAGCCAGCGCGCCCGGGTGACTTCGGCGGGCGTCGAATTCTCCACCACGCTGACATGGAACTGGCGCGGCAGCAGCATGACCGCGCAGAACGACAGCAGCGTCATGATCAGGAAATTGCCGATCGACGGGACATATTCGATCGCGCGCACCGCCTCCGGCGTCTTCAGGGCGCGCTCGTAGAGCTCGACCGGCGAGAACATCCAGAAGGTGACGAAAGCGCCGGCGGCGATGAAGGCGACCAGCTTGACGATGGACTCGGCCGCGATCGCGAGGATCAGGCCGTGCTGGTGCTCGGTCGCGTCGGTGTGGCGGGTGCCGAACAGCACCGCGAACACCGCCATCGCCAGCGTGACCATCAGCGCGATGTCGCCGATCACGGGGATTTTCGAGAACGCCTGGTCCTCGCTCAGGATGGTCTCCAGCGACGCCGCCACCGCCTTGAGCTGCAGCGCGATGTAGGGCACCGAGCCGATGATCGCGATCAGTGCCACGGTCGCCGCCACCGCCTGGCTCTTGCCGTAGCGCGCGGCGATGAAGTCGGCGATCGAGGTGATGTTCTGCGACTTGGCGAGCGCAATCACCCGGCGCAGCAGCGGCGTGCAAAGCCCGACCATCACGATCGGGCCGACATAGATCGCCAGGAAGTCGATGCTGGTGCGGGTGGCAAAGCCGACCGAGCCGAAGAAGGTCCAGGAGGTGCAGTAGATCGCCAGCGACAGCGGATAGATCCACTGGCTGGCGCGGCCGCGCTCGCCCGGCGAGCTGCGGTCGCCGCGGCTGGCAATGAAGAACAACAATCCGATGTAGGCGAACGCCGTGGCGATTACGCCCCAGTCGTGCAGCATCGCTGCTCATCTCCTGTCCCGGCCGCTGGGGAAGGGCCGGTTGTCAGGATTATAACGCAAAGGGCCGGCCGCGCGATGCACGGCCGGCCCAAATTCGGGGTCGGAAACGGATAGGGTTACTCGGCGGCCAGCGACTTCTGGTGCAGGGGCAGGCCGAGCCGGTCCCAGACCTGGAGCAGCGCCTCGGCCAGCGCGTCGATCAGGCCGTCGTCATGGTAGGGCGAGGGCGTGATGCGCAGCCGCTCGGTGCCCTTGGCGACCGTCGGATAGTTGATCGGCTGGATGTAGATGCCGTGGTCCTCGAGCAGCAGGTCGGAGGCCCGCTTGCACTTCTCGGGATCGCCGACGAACAGCGGCACGATATGGGTGTCGCTCGACATGACTGGCAGGCCGGCGGCGGTCAGGATCGCCTTGGTGCGGGCGGCCCGGTCCTGGTGGCGCTCGCGCTCCCAGTTCGAGGTCTTCAGGTGCCGGATCGCAGCCGTCGCGGCCGAGCAGATTGCCGGCGGCAGCGCGGTCGTGAAGATGAAGCCCGGCGCATAGGAGCGCACCGCGTCGATGACCTCGGCGCGGCCTGCAATGTAGCCGCCGAGGCAGCCGAAGGCTTTCGCCAGCGTGCCCTCGACGATATCGATCCGGTGCATCACGCCGTCGCGCTCGGCGATGCCGCCGCCGCGCGGGCCGTACATGCCGACCGCATGCACCTCGTCGAGATAGGTCATGGCGCCGTATTGCTCGGCGAGATCGCAGATCTTGCCGAGCGGCGCGACGTCGCCGTCCATCGAATAAAGGCTCTCGCAGACGATCAGCTTCGGCCGGTCGGGACCGGCGGCGATCAAGAGCTCCTCGAGATGGGCGACGTCGTTGTGACGGAAGATCTGGCGTTCGCAGCCGGCCTGGCGCACGCCCTCGATCATCGAATTGTGGTTCAGCGCGTCCGACAGGATCAGGCAGTTCGGGATCAGCTTGGCGAGCGTCGAGATGCCGGTCTGGTTCGAGACATAGCCCGAGGTAAACAGCAGCGAGGCTTCCTTGCCGTGGAGGTCGGCGAGTTCCGCCTCGAGCTGCACCAGCGGATGATGGGTGCCCGCGATGTTGCGGGTGCCGCCGGCGCCGGTGCCGACCCGGGTCGCGGTCTCGACCATGGCACCGACCACCTTGGGGTGCTGGCCCATGCCGAGATAGTCGTTGGAGCACCAGATCACGACGTTGCGGCTGCCCCTCGGTGAATGCCAGGTGGCGTGCGGGAAGCGTCCCGCGATCCGTTCGAGGTCGGCGAACACCCGGTAGCGCCGCTCGTCGTGGAGGCGGTTGAGGGCGGCATTGAAGAACTGGCTGTAATCCATCGGCAAACCCAGAAAGCGGAACCTGACCGGAATGATTGCTTCTTCTTAGAGCTTTTCCAGCTCTAATGTCCATGCATTGACCCACATCTGGGCATGCGCCGCAGTTGGGCAAATTGCCCTAGCCGGGGCCGTTCGGCTCGATTTCGGTCAAATCGCCGGGCGATGCCTTGCCGCCCGGCCGGGTTCAGGTGGTCTTGAAGCGCAGCATGCCGTCGGCGTGCATTTCGGCCGTCAGGCGGCCCTCGACCAGCATGTAATTGACATGGGCGACCAGCTCACCGGCGGCGAAGCCCATCTGGTGCTCGTCCAGCACGTGCTTGTGGAACACCACGGGCACCAGCTCCTTGGAGGTCTGCGGCACCTCGCGGCAGGCCTCGGCGATCAGCCGGCAGCGTTCCTCATGGTGATCGGCGAGCTGCTTGATCCGGGTCTTCAGCCCGTAGAACGGCACGCCGTGGCCCGGCAGCACCATCACGTCGTAGGGCAGGGTGGTGGTCAGGCTTGCCAGCGAGGCCAGATATTCGCCGAGCGAGTTCTGCTCGGGCTCGACCGCCCAGACGCTGACATTGGGCGAGATCTTGCTCAGCACCTGGTCGGCGGACAGGAACAGCTTGTCGGCCGCGCAATACAGCATCACCTGGTCGAGCGCGTGGCCGCCGCCGGTGATCACCTTGAAGCGCCGCGTGCCGATCACGACCTCATCGCCATGGGTGAGGCGATGATAGGACGGCGGCAGCACCGACACGCGCTTCAGATAGTCCTGGCCACGGCCGAGCAGCTTCTCGGTGAGGTCCTCGTCCATGCCGTGGCGGCGGAAGAACAGCCGCTGCGCGTTGCGTCGCTCCTCGGTGCCGCGGTTCTGGTGATAGACCGACTGCAGATATTCCACCTGCGACATGAACAGCGGACAGCCGAAGCGCTCGGTGATCCAGCCGGCGAGACCGACATGGTCGGGATGCGAATGCGTCACGATCAGGCGGGTGACCTTGACGTGCTTCAGCGGCCCCTCGAACAGCGTGGTCCAGGCCGCGATCGATTCCTCATTGCCGAAGCCGGCATCCACCATGGTCCAGCCGTCGCCGTCGGCGAGCAGATAGATGTTCACATGGTTGAGGCGGAACGGCAGCTTCAGCCGCGCCCACAGCACGCCGGGAGCCACCTCCACGACCTGATCGTGGCCGGGATGGTTTTCCCAGGGGTATCGCAGTGCCTCCGCCGAGGAGTGCACGGGGTCGGTCTTCGTATGCATGCTACCGGCTTAGCGGCACACGGGCCGCCGCGCCAGCCGAAAAATCAGATAGTCGTCCGGAGAATTCGTTGGGAAGTCGCCGGAATTCCGTAGCCCGGATGAAGCGAAGCGCAATCCGGACAAACCTCCCCTTGAAAAGGGGAGGTCGCTTTGCTCGCAGAGCAAAGCGGGTGGGGATCTGCTCTCTCCACATAGAGCGTCGCCTGCGGCTGAACCCCCATCCCGACCTTCCCCCTTTCAGGGGGAAGGGGAAGAAAAATCGTGGTCCCGGATTTCGCTGCGCTTCATCCGGGCTACGGAATATCTGCCTTACGCCGCGCGGATGTTCGACAGGAAGCCGTCGATCTCCGAGCGCAGCACGTCGGCCTCGCGGCGCAGTGCGTCGGAGGCGCTCAGCACCTCGCCGGCGGCTGTGCCCGCCTCGGCCGAGGCGGTCGAGACGCCGACGATGTTGCTCGACACTTCGCTGGTGCCGCCCGCCGCATGCTGGATGTTGCGGGCGATCTCGCGGGTCGCCGCGCCCTGCTGCTCGACCGCGGCGGCGATCGCGGTGGTGACGTCGTTGATCTCGCCGATCGTGCTCGAGATGTTGCGGATGGCGGAGACCGCCGTGGTCGTCACCTCCTGCATGCTCACGATCTGCTGGCGGATTTCCTCGGTTGCCTTCGCGGTCTGGCTCGCGAGGTTCTTCACCTCGGAGGCGACCACCGCAAAGCCGCGGCCGGCCTCGCCGGCGCGCGCCGCCTCGATGGTGGCGTTGAGCGCGAGCAGATTGGTTTGCGAGGCGATGGTCTGGATCAGGTCGACCACGACGCTGATGCGTGCGGCATTGTCGGCGAGCCCCTGCATCGTGCTGTCGGTGGCGCTGGCTTCCTCCACCGCCTTGCGGGCGATCTCCGCCGAGGTGACGACCTGGCGGCCGATCTCCTGGATCGAGGACGAGAGCTCCTCGGTGCCGGCCGATACCGTCTGCACGTTGACCGAGGTTTCCTCGGCGGCCGACGCGACGGCGTTGACCAATGCGCTCGACTGGTCCGCGGTCGCCGACATGCTCTGCGCGGTCGACTGCATCGAGTTCGCCGCGGTCTGCAGGCTGCCGAGCGCGCTGCGGACGTTGGATTCGAACGTGACGATCTGCGCTTCCATGCGCGAGGCGCGCTCCGCCTTGGCGCTGCGGTCCTTGTTCTGGTTTTCGGTGAGTTCGCGGCTCTCGACCATGCTCTCGCGGAACACCTGCAGCGCGTCGGCCATGACGGCGATCTCGTCGCGCTGGCGGCTCTGCGGGATCTCGGTGTCGAGGTCGCCGTCGGACAACAGCTGCATCGAGCGCTGCAGGCCGCGGATGCGGCGCAGGATGTTGCGTCCGACATAGAGCCAAACGAACAGGAACGAGCCGACCAGCGTCAGGGCGCCGAGGCCGATCATCACCATGGTGGCGAGCGAGATCTGCTGCCGCGCCTGGAAGGTCGAACTGTCGGTCTCCTTCTGCACCGCGTCGACCAGCTGCTGGACGCTGATGCCGAGCCCGACATTGAGCTTGCGCGTCTCTTCCAGGATGGTCTGGCCGTAGTCGATCGCGTCGAGCTCCTTCTGGCGGATCTTGAACACGCCGGTCTTGCCTTCGCCGAGCACGAGCAGCCTGGAAGCGGTGTCGCGCACTGCCACGATCGCGGGATTGTTCGGCAGGTCCTCGAGGTTGGACTTGACGCGTTCGCGCCCGGCCTTGAACTCGGCCTCGATCGCATCGAGGGTTTCGCTGGAATTGGCCGACAGCGCCGCGGTCATGTCGGCGGCCATCAGATTGCCGGCGGCGAGCACGTTGCTGATCTGGCCGACGGTGCGGGCCGCTTCAGTGGCGTCGTCCGCGGAGACTTCGGCCGCGGCGAGGATGGCGTTGAGCCGGGTCTGCGCGTCGAGCATCGCGGGACTTGCGGCGGAGACGAACGCCGCCTGCGCCTTGCGCAGTGCGTTGTACTGCTTGTCGCGCAGCGCGCCGACCTCGAGCCGCTCGCGCGCCGCCGAGATCAGGCTCTTGGTCGCCTCGTCGGTGTTCTTGACGTTCTCCTGCAGCGCGCTGACCACGGATTTGTCGGCGCCGAGCTCGATGATCTCGCCAAGCTTGGCGTTGGTGAGCCGTGCGACGTCCTGCACCTTCTTGGTGCGATCGTTCAGCGCGTCGTCGCTCTGCACGGCGAGCAGGCCGGGGCCTTGCGCCGCCAGCGAAGCGCTTTGCGCGGCAAGTTGCAGGCTCGCGGCAAGCCGCGGAATGTCGCGGCCGCTGAGGTCGGTCATGGTGCCGCCGAGCTGATGCAGCACGATGCCGGCGCCTGCGCTGATCACCAGCGCCATGCCTGCGATGACCGCGAATGCCGCGAACAGGCTGCCCCTGACGCCCATCTGCGGCAGATGGATACGCTTGAGATTTGGTTTGCCGAGCTTGAACCGAAACGCCATTGCCCCTGTGCCCCCTGGCCCACTACGCTTGGCCACTATCCTTGGCCACTACTCTTGGATGTTTCCCCGGCGCGGGAGTATCGGTGCGGCCGGTTAACAAAATCGGGAAAATTGCGACGATCTGCAGGATTTTTCAGGGCTGCCGCGCAGTGGCGACGTCTCGGTTCGCCGTGCGGAATCGATGCACGCGATCGGATGCAAAAAGGCCGGCTTGCGCCGGCCTTTTCCACTTCTGATTGTAAGGGCGATCTCAGTAGCGGCCGTAAGCGGGGCCGCCGAGGTTGCCGAGATTGAAGCGATAGTTGAGGCCCGCCTTCACCGTGTGCTCGTCATTGTGGAAGCTGCCGACCGGCACCAGCGCGCCCGGCGCGGTGAAGCGGCTGTCGCCGAAGTCGTAGTACTGGTACTCGACCTTGGCCGACCAGTTCGGCGCGAACATGTATTCGGCGCCGCCGCCGATGGTCCAGCCGTTGCTGTGGTTGTCGCTGAGCCTGAAGCCAACCGGCGCGCCGCCGAGCGTCACCGTTTCGTTGTTGTCGGAATAGGCATAACCGCCCTTCACATAGATCAGGCCCGGACCCCAGGTGTAGCCGATGCGGCCGGTGATCGAGCCGATGCCGCGCTGGTTGTTGTTGTAGACGTAGCCGCCCGGGAAGATCGCGTTGAGCTGATGGCCGCCGACCCAGGAATACTGGCCTTCGAGGCCGATCACCCACATCGGCGACAGCTGCCAGTCGTAACCGGCCTGCACGCCGCCCATGAAGCGGGCGTCGGAGTCGGACAGCGCGAGGCCGTTGAAATTGTTGTTCTGGGAGAAAACGCCGCCGAGATGGCCGCCGAGATAGAAGCCGGTCCAGTTGTAGAGCGGCGCGGCGTAAACAGGCGCGGGCGCCTTCTGATAGTAGCCACGGTTGAAATCGGCGGCGTTGGCGGTCGCGCCAAAGGCAGCGACGGCCGCCGCGACGGCGGCGGTTGCGAGCAGGAACTTCTTCATGGGGGCAGTCTCCGGACAAGTCATAAGGCGCAGCGTGAATGGCGCCATCCACGGCGATGGGTTAGACCGCATTTGAATAAAATGCAGTCACCGGAACGCTGCGCGGAGCGTTAAGTCGCAGCCTTTGCGGCGAAACGTTTTGTTGTGCCTAACGAACGCTTAAGGTGGAATGAAGCAAGGCTTAACGCGGTGTGCGCGGCGCGCGTTTCCTGTTAACCAAGCCGTCGGTTAGAGCATGATCCGGAAAAGTGCGAAGCGGTTTTCCGAGAAGATCATGCTCAAACAAGGAGCTAAAGCGCGATGATGATTCAACCTAATCTCATCGCGCTTTAGGCCAGTCGCTTGCGCACGTCGTCGCGCATCTGCTCGCGGAACGCCTGGCGGCGCGCGGCGCGATCCCTGACCGGAACGTCGTGGCGGTCGAACACGTCGAACTTCTCCAGGATCGGATAGTGCTCGCTCGCCATCGCCAGCACGCGCAGCAGGGCGGCAACCTTCGGGGTCGGGCCGCTGACTTCCCATCTGCGCAGCTTCTCGGCGCCGCCGGCGGCCGATAGCCCGCACAGCTTCGCCATGTCAGCCGCCGTCAACTCGCGGCCCAGCGCCTCGCCGAGATGTTCGCGCAGTTTCTTCAGTTCTGGGCCGGTCACGCTTGGTCAGCTCCGCGATGGCAAAATGTGAAGTGAGTCACATGACGTGCTCGAGGCGCGGGTTATACGCCACGTAGGCGAGTTCTAAAGGAAACCATCATGCACGGCATCATCGAAAGCCTCAGCCCCGAACACGATCAGATCGATTGGAAATGGGTCGGCAGTGTGTTCGCGTTCTACGTCGTGCTGACGATCGGCGGGATGGGCGCGCTGCTGGCGCATTGATTCCAGCGCACGCGGGCGCACCGCGTGCCTGCGACTGCCATCGTTTTGCGAAGATCCTGGTGCTGCCAGACAGGATTGAACTGTCGACCTCTCCATTACCAATGGAGTGCTCTACCACTGAGCTACGGCAGCATGCCCGGGAAAAATTGAATCGGCCCCGAGGGCCCGTCCAAGCGGGCGGTTCTTGCCACAGGCCTCCCTTTGGCGCAAGCGAAACAGCGCCCCTGTCGCCCTTGAAATCGGCAGAAATCGACGGCCTCGCCGTTGATTCCGGCCAATCTGGCCGATTTCGGCCGGATTGGGTTCCCGATCGCGCCGAAACTATCCCGATCCGCGCTTGCCGCCGAATCATATCGCCGCAACTGGCCGACCGGGCAGGGTGCGCGGGCACCCGCCATTGGCTATGCTCACCTCGCGCAGAGCGGCGGCGGTTCGAGAGTTTTGCAATGATAGGCGACCAGGACAGAGGCGGCGGGCAGGCCGGAGCCCGCGTGAAGGATTCACGACAGGATCGTCTCAAGCTCGCGCTGCGCGAAAACCTGAAGCGGCGGAAATCGCAGGCGCGCGGTCGCGAGGATGTGGCTTCCGAACCAGCCGATGGCTCGCTAGATGACGCCGGCGGAAACGAGCCGCGCCGTTAACCCAGTTCGTGCTGTCATAAGGAAGCGGGTCGCCGAGATGGCTGTAGATGAGACGACGATCGATCGGCTGAGCGCAACCGCCTACGCCTTCCCGCGCCATGAGCAGACCTTTCCGACCCTGACCGCGCACGAGATCGGGCGGATGCGCCGCTTCGGCGAGCCGCGCTCATACCAGGACGGCGAGGCGCTGTTCGAGACCGGCAAACCCGGGCCCGGCATGTTCGTGGTGCTATCGGGCAATGTCTCGATCACCCAGCGCGACGGCCTCGGCCATGTCGCGCCGATCATCGACCAGGGACCGGGCCAGTTTCTTGCCGAGATCGGCCAGCTCTCCGGCCGCCCGGCGCTGGTCGACGGCCATGCCGATGGGGTGGTCGAGACGCTGCTGCTGCCGCCCGACCGGCTGCGCGCGCTTTTGGTTGCGGAGGCCGATCTCGGCGAACGCATCATGCGCGCGCTGATCCTGCGCCGCGTCAGCCTGATCCAGGGCGGCGCCGGCGGGCCGGTGCTGATCGGCCCCGTCTCGGTCGGCAACATGGCCTCGCTGCAGAATTTTTTGGCGCGCAACGGCCAGCCGCACCACTTCCTCGACCCCGAGACCGACAAGGATGCCGCCGACCTCGTCGCGCGCTATTCGCCGACGCGCGCCGAGCTGCCACTGGTGGTCTGTCCCAACGGCACGGTGCTGCGCAATCCGTCCGAGACCGCGCTTGCGATGGCGCTCGGCATGATCGGCAACAGCGCGCATGAAAAACTCTACGATGTCGCCGTGGTCGGCAGCGGCCCGGCCGGGCTTGCCACCGCGGTCTATGCGGCGTCGGAAGGCCTGTCGGTCGCGGTGTTCGACTCCCGCGCCTTCGGCGGCCAGGCCGGCGCCAGCATGCGCATCGAAAACTATCTGGGCTTTCCGACCGGCATCTCGGGCCAGGCGCTGGCCGGGCGCGCCTTCAACCAGGCGCAGAAATTCGGCGCCGAGATGCTGATCCCGGTCTCGATCAAATCGCTCGACTGCACGAAAGCATCCGGCGCATTCGTGCTCGACACCGCCTGCGGGCATACGCTGCGCGCGAAATCCGTGGTGGTCGCCAGCGGGGCGCGCTATCGCCGGCCCGAGATCGACAATCTCGATGCGTTTGAAGGCCGCGGCGTCTGGTACTGGGCCTCGCCGATCGAGGCGCGGCTCTGCGCCAACCAGGACGTCGTGCTGGTCGGCGGCGGCAACTCCGCGGGACAGGCGGCGGTGTTCCTGTCGGCGCATGCCCGCAAGGTCAACATGATGATCCGCGGCGGCGGGCTCGGAGCCAGCATGTCGCGCTATTTGATCGAGCGCATCGAGGCGACGCCGAACATCGAATTGATGTTCAACACCGAGGTGATCGGGCTCGACGGCGCGGAGACGCTGCAGCGGGTGCGCTGGCGCAGCCGGCTCGCGCCCGACGAGTTCACCATGGATATCCGTAATCTCTTTTTGTTTGTCGGCGCCGATCCCGCGACCGGCTGGCTCGAGGGCTGCGGCGTGCAGGTCGACCGCGGTGGCTTCGTGATGACCGGCGTGCAGACCGGCGAAGGCGCGCGCGCCGTGCCGCTGCTCGAGACCACGGTGCCCGGCGTGTTCGCGGTCGGCGACGTCCGCTCCGGATCGGTCAAGCGCGTCGGCGGCGCAATCGGCGAGGGCGCGCAGGTGGTGGCCGCGCTGCACGGCTATCTCGCTGACGCGGGCAGTCCGACGCTGTAGCTTTTCCTCCGTCATCCTGAGGAGCCGCGAAGCGGCGTCTCGAAGGATGAATCGGCCACAATGCGGGCCGTGCATCCTTCGAGGCTCGCTCCGCTCGTACCTCAGGATGACGGTTCAAAAAGAGCTCACTTCATATACGAGGTCCCAAATGACGAAAGGCTGCACCCATATCGCCGGCATCCACGATGTCACGACGAGCGCGCTCGGCTGCGAGGAATGCCTGAAGAGCGGCAGCCGCTGGCTGCATTTGCGCATCTGCCGCACTTGCGGCCATGTCGGCTGCTGCGACGACTCGCCGAACCGGCATACGACGGCGCATTTCCACGCCACCGGCCATCCCGTGATCGAGGGCTACGATCCGCCGGAAGGCTGGGGCTGGTGCTATGTCGACGAGGCGCTGTTCGATCTGTCGAAGCGCAAGACGCCGCATAACGGACCGATCCCGCGCTATGATTGATGAGGCTTCTCGCACGGCGCACGTGCCGCATCGTGTGACATACGTGCGAAAATTTTCAGCAGTCGCCGGCGCCGGCAATTTTTGATGAGATGTCGGCCGTCCTGCCATCGAAGCATGTAGCAATTTTCCTTCACGCATCGTAACCTCGCACGCGGGTCTCAACGGGGAGTGCGCCACATGACGACATTGGTGCTTGTGCACGTCATTATCAGCCTGATTGCAATCGTCGCCGGCGTGCTCGTGATGTTCGGGCTGCTCGGCTCGCGCGCGATGCCGGGGCTGACCGCGACCTTCCTCGCGCTCACGATCCTGACCAGCGCCACCGGCTTCGTGATCCCGCCTTTGGTGACCGAGAAGCTGTTGCCGTCGCACATCATCGGCGGGCTTTCGCTGGTGCTGCTCGCGATCGCCTGCATTGCGCTCTATGCGATGCAGCTCAAGGGTGTCTGGCGTCCGATCTATATCGTGACCGCGATGGTCTCGCTCTATCTCAACGTCTTCGTGCTGGTCATCCAGAGCTTCCTCAAGGTGCCGGCGTTGCAGGCGCTGGCGCCAGCCGTGCCGCCGAACCCGCCATCCGGGCCGGTCTTTGCCGTGGTGCAGGGCATCGTGCTGGTGTTCTTCGTCCTGGTGACCATCGGTGCCTGGCGCCGGTTCAGGCCGGTCACGTTCGCCTGATCTGACAACACCTCGTCATTCCGGGGCGACGCGCAGCGTCGAACCCGGAATCTCGCAATCTAATCTCTAGATTCCGGGTTCACGCTTCGCGTGCCCCGGAATGACGCATTGGCAACAAGAGGAGCAATCAAATGCCCACCATCACCACCAAAGACGGCGTCGAGATTTTCTACAAGGATTGGGGCTCGGGCCAGCCGATCGTGTTCAGCCATGGCTGGCCGCTGTCGTCGGACGACTGGGACGCGCAGATGCTGTTCTTCGTGGGGCACGGCTTTCGCGTCGTCGCCCATGACCGCCGCGGCCACGGCCGCTCCGCCCAGGTCGCCGACGGTCATGACATGGATCACTATGCCGACGACCTCGCTTCCGTCACCGCGCATCTCGATCTGAAGAACGCCGTCCATGTCGGCCATTCCACCGGCGGCGGCGAGGTGGTGCACTACATCGCCCGCCACGGCGAGAGCCGGGTGGCGAAGGCGGCGATCCTGAGCGCGGTGCCGCCGTTGATGGTGCAGACGGCGAACAATCCCGGCGGCTTGCCGAAGTCGGTGTTCGACGGACTGCAGGCCCAGCTCGCCGCCAACCGCTCGCAATTCTACCGCGACCTGCCGGCCGGGCCGTTCTATGGCTACAACCGGCCCGGCGCAAAACCGTCGGAAGCCGTGATCCAGAACTGGTGGCGGCAGGGCATGATGGGCGGCGCCAAGGCGCATTACGACGGCATCGTCGCGTTCTCGCAGACCGACTTCACCGAGGATCTGAAGAAGATCAACGTGCCGGTGCTGGTGATGCATGGCGACGACGACCAGATCGTGCCCTACGCCGACTCCGCCCCGCTCTCGGCCAGGCTTCTGAAGAACGGCACGCTGAAGACCTATAAGGGTTTTCCGCACGGCATGCCGACCACCGAAGCCGAGACGATCAACGCCGACCTGCTGGCGTTCATCAAGGGCTGAAGGTGAGAGCGGCTGTGCTCTGCGCCGCGCGTCTCAACATTGCGCAGCCTCAATCCACCTCGCCCGGTGGCTTACTCCTCTCCCCACAAGGGCAGGGCTATCGCATATGGAATTAACCGATTCTTCCGCGCCGTCATGGCCGGGCTTGTCCCGGCCATCCACGTCTTCTTCGCGTGGAAACGAAGACGTGGATGCCCGGGACAAGCCCGGGCATGACGAGTTTGTGGGAACTCCGATTACCTCAAACGGCCATATGCGATTGCCCTACCACAAGGGGGGAGGAGTCCGAAGCATGTGCTCGCCTTACGAGGACTATGTTTCGGAAGCGCCGTGATCGGCTGGCTCACTCGAAAATCGCGCGGATCGCGGCGAACAGGCGCTTGGCGACCAGGTCCGGCTTCTCGCGGGCGCCATCGTCGGCCCAGAGCTCGCTGCCGACGCGCATCGCGCCGGTCGTGATCATCGCGACCAGCCGGGCTTTCATCCGGTCATTCTTGTGGTTGGCGCGCTTGAGCAACGCGTTGGCGAGTTCGCGCTCAAGCCCTTCATATTTGGCCTGATCGCGCGCCTGCAGCGCTGGATTGTCGCGCTTCAGCCGCGCCAGCGCGACCGCCTCGCGCGGGTCGATCTGCTTGACCATGTCGGCGATGGCGTTCTCGGCGGCCTGCAGCATGGATTCGGTGGCCGGGCGCGCCGCAACGGCTGCGATCAGTGCCGCGGTACCGTCCTCCTGCCAGGCCAGCACCACGTCTTCCTTCGAGGCGAAATAGTGAAAGAAGGTGCGGCGCGAGACGTCGGCGGCGGCGACGATGTCGTCGAGCGTGGTCGCCTCGAAGCCGCGCTCCAGAAACAGCATCATCGCCGCCTTGGTCAGCCGCTCCCGGGTCTCCTGCCGCTTGCGCGCGCGCAGGCCCGCCGCCGGCGGCGCCGGATTCGCTTTGGATTGCATCGACTTGACTGGTCTCTTGGCCGATTTCCTGGCCGGTTTGCGCGCGGGCGCCGGACGTTGCAATTTTTCACCCCTTGCAAAAATGCACCTAGTGCACATTTCGTCGGATGCGGCTGGACCCGCAAGAACCCGACGAGAAACCCGAATCGTGTCGCAAGGAGATATAAGCATGACCGGCTGGAGCACTGCAGACATTCCGCGGCAGGGCGGCAGGACCGCCGTGATCACGGGCGCTACCGGCGGACTCGGCTACGAGACCGCGCTGGAACTGGCGCGCGCCGGCGCCAATGTCGTGCTCACCGGCCGCAACGGCGCCAAGGGGCAGGACGCGCTGGCGCGGATCCGCGCGCAGCTTCCCGATGCCGCGGTGACCTATGAAACGCTCGACCTCGCGAACCTCGCATCGGTCGCCGATTTCGCCGGGCGCTTCGCCGCCACGCATACCGCGCTCGATCTCCTGATCAACAATGCCGCGGTGATGTCGCTGCCGAAGCGGCAGGTCACCGCTGACGAGTTCGAAATGCAGTTCGGCACCAACTATCTCGGCCACTATGCGTTGACCGCGCTGCTGTTGCCGCAGCTCCGCCGCGGCCACCAGACCCGCGTCGTCAATCTTTCCAGCCTTGCGCATCGCTCCGGCGTCATCAATTTCGACGATCTGCAGGCCCGCCGTTCCTACGCGCCGTGGCGCGCCTACTGCCAGTCGAAGCTTGCGATGCTGATGTTCGCGCTCGAATTGCAGCGTCGCAGTGCGATCAACGGCTGGGGACTGATGAGCAATGCCGCGCATCCCGGCTACGCGCGCACCGAGCTGATCCCGAACGGTCCCGGCACCGACAGCCTGTCGTGGCGGTTCGGTCGATATTTGCAGCCGATCATGAGCCACTCCGCGGCGGCGGGCGCATTGCCGACGCTGTTCGCGGCGACCTCAGCCGCGGCCCAGCCGGGCGGCTATTACGGGCCCAATGGGTTCTACGAGTTGAAGGGCCCACCTGCGCCGGCGCGCATCATGCCGCACGCCAGGGACGCCGCGGTAGCGGAGCGGCTATGGGATATCTCGGCTGCGCTGACCGGTGTATCGTTTGATCAGGTCGCAACCGCCGCCTGAACGGATCGGGCGGCAGCGGGGCAATCGAGATGAAGGTCATCCTGTTCGGCGCGACCGGCATGGTCGGGCAGGGCGTGCTGCGCGAATGCCTGCTCGATCCCGGTGTCGAGCGCGTGCTCGCGGTTGGGCGCAGCCCGACCGGGCAGCGCGACGCCAAGCTTGTCGAGTTGATCCACGACAATTTCGTCGATTACAGCGCGATCGAACCGCAGCTTGCCGGCTACGACGCCTGCTTCTTCTGCCTCGGCGTCTCCTCGATCGGCATGGACGAGGCACGCTACCGCCATCTCACCTACGACATCACGCTGGCCGCGGCGACGGTGCTGGCGCGGCTCAATCCCGGCATGGTGTTTACCTATGTCACGGGGCGCAGCACCGATTCCACCGAGCGCGGCCCGTTGATGTGGGCCCGGGTGAAGGGCAAGACCGAGAACGATTTGCTCAAGCTGCCGTTCAAGGCCGCCTACATGTTCCGGCCCGCCGGGATCCAGCCGCTGCATGGCGTCCGCTCCAAGACCGGCTGGGTGCAGGCGATCTATCTCGCGACCTCGCCGCTGCTTTCCTTTCTGGTGCGGGTCGCCCCGAGCTACATGACGACGTCGGAACAACTGGGCCGCGCCATGCTGAAGGTCGCCCGCGACGGCTACCCCAGGCCGGTGCTGGAGAGCGAGGACATCAATCGCCTCTGAAGCGCGGTGGCCGGTTCCCTCGATCGGCGATTTCGCCAGGTCTCTTGGTACCTCCCGGGCCGCGAGGCGTTATAACCACCGTCATGTCCCCACCCGCGCCGCTGAAGCTGATCGCCCTCGATGCCGATGACCTCGCGGTCATCTCGGCCCATGTGCAGGACGCCCACGTCCAGCCCTCCGACATCGTCTGGCGCCAGGATGAGAAGCGGCTCGTGGTCGGCCTGAACCGGCTGGACTGGGAGCAGACCCTGTCGGGCGGCACCTGCTCGTGCCGGCTGATCGCCGCGCTCAGGTTCGACCGGGTGCTGGCATGCAAGTCGCGCAATATCGACCTGGAGGCCCCGGAAGCCACCCTGGAACTGCTCGGGATCGAGTTCTATGCCTCCGACCCGCCGGGCGGCAGCGCGCTCCTGATGTTCGGCCATGGCGGGGCGCTGCGGCTGGATGTCGAGTGCCTGGAGTGCGAATTGACTGATCTGGGCATCGACGATCTCGGCGTGGCGCCGGGGTGATTGGGCACGTCATTCCGGGGCGGTCCCAACGGTCCGCGCAAAGCGCGGCCCGATGACAGGCTCCGGACCGAACCCGGAATCTCGAGATTCCGGGTCTGGTCCTTCGGACCATCCCGGAATGACATCCCCCAAGGGTTGACGGCCATTATCCGTCGCGCCATTGAGCAGGGACCCGAATTCCTCCTAAGAAAGCCGTCATGCCCGTTCGCCTGGACCGACAGAGCGCCGATTTCGAGCAGCGATTCCGCGATTTCCTGGCGGCCAAGCGCGAGGTGTCGGCCGACGTCGAGCGCGCCACCCGCGCCATCGTCGACGACGTGGCGGCCCGCGGCGACGCGGCGCTGCTCGAGGCGACCAAAAAGTTCGACCGGCTCGATATCGACGCGGCCGGCCTGCGCATTACCGCAGCCGAGATCGACGCCGCGGTGGCGGCCTGCGACCCCAAGACCGTCGAGGCCCTGAGGTTCGCGCGCGACCGGATCGAGACCTTCCACCGCCGCCAGTTGCCGAAGGATGAGCGCTTCACCGATGCCGCCGGCGTCGAGCTCGGCTGGCGCTGGAGCGCGGTCGATGCGGTCGGGCTCTATGTGCCCGGCGGCACCGCGGCCTATCCGTCGTCGGTGCTGATGAACGCGGTGCCGGCCAGGGTCGCCGGCGTGCCGCGGGTGGTGATGGTGGTGCCGGCGCCGGACGGCAAGCTCAACCCGCTGGTGCTCGCCGCCGCCCATCTCGGCGGCGTCTCGGAAATCTACCGCGTCGGCGGCGCCCAGGCGGTGGCGGCGCTGGCCTACGGCACCGCGACAATCGCGCCGGTCGCCAAGATCGTCGGCCCCGGCAACGCCTATGTCGCCGCGGCAAAACGGCTGGTGTTCGGCAAGGTCGGCATCGACATGATCGCCGGCCCCTCCGAGGTGCTGGTCATCGCCGACGACACCGGCAATGCCGACTGGATCGCGGCCGATCTCCTGGCGCAGGCCGAGCATGACGTCAGCGCGCAGTCGATCCTGATCACCGACAGTGCACGGCTCGCCGCCGACGTCGAGCGCGCGGTCGAGACGCAGCTTGCGACCTTGCCGCGCGCCGAGATCGCCCGCACCTCGTGGAACGACTTCGGTGCCGTGATCAAGGTGGCAATACTCGACGACGCCGTCGAGCTCGCCAATGCGATCGCGGCCGAGCATCTCGAGATCATGACCGCGGACGCCGAGGGCCTGTCGAACAAGGTCCGCAACGCCGGGGCGATCTTTCTCGGGGCCCATACCCCGGAGGCGATCGGCGATTATGTCGGCGGCTCCAACCATGTGCTGCCGACCGCGCGCTCGGCGCGGTTCTCCTCGGGCCTCGGGGTGCTTGACTTCATGAAGCGAACCTCGATCCTGCGGTGTGGGCCGGATCAGTTGCGTGCGCTCGGGCCCGCCGCGATGACGCTCGGCCAGGCCGAGGGTCTCGATGCCCATTCACGTTCCGTCGGATTGCGCCTCAACCTCTCATGAACAAGCCACCAGACGACGAGGATTCCAACAATCGCATCGTCGCGGTGACGCTCGACGAGGAATCGATCGGCCGTTCCGGGCCCGATATCGAGCATGAGCGCGCGATCGCGATCTACGATTTGATCGAGCAGAACCTGTTCGCACCCGAGGGCGCCGCCGGGCCGGGGCCCTACACCCTGCATATCGCGATCACCGGCAACCGGCTGATGTTCGATATCCGCAAGGAGGACGGCGCGCCGGTGGTCGCGCATCTGTTGTCGCTGACCCCGTTCCGCCGCGTCGTGAAGGACTACTTCATGATCTGCGACAGCTACTATCAGGCGATCCGGACCGCGACGCCGGACAAGATCGAGGCGATCGACATGGGCCGCCGCGGCATCCATGACGAGGGCTCACGCACGCTGCAGGAGCGGCTCAAGGGCAAGGTGCGCGTCGATTTCGAGACCGCGCGGCGGCTGTTCACGCTGATCACTGTGCTGCACTGGAAGGGTGAAGGCGCATGATCCCGACCCGGAGGGCCGCGTTAGCGCAAAGTGGATACCGGTTTTCGGTCGCGACAAACGCGAGCGTTTGCGCGGAGATTATGCGCCAGAAGAAGAGGCGCATGATCGGTGACGCGGTGATTGACGGGGGCGTACCCCGATCGAAAAAAGCCTGATCGCATGGAAGCGCCGCGCGCGCGCAATCCCCAGGCCGTGCTGTTCGCATGCGGCCTGAACAGCGTGCGGTCGCCGATGGCCGAAAGCCTGCTGCAGCAGATGTTTCCGCAAGGCCTCTATGTTCGCTCGGCCGGCGTCAAGAAGGGCGAGCTCGACCCGTTCGCCGTCTCGGTCATGGCCGAACTCGGCCAGGACATTTCCAGCCACAAGCCGCAAACCTTCGAGGAGCTCGAGGACTGGGAGGGGCTGAACTTCGATCTCATCATCACGCTGTCGCCGGAGGCGCACCACAGGGCGCTGGATCTCACCCGCACGCTCGCCGCCGATGTCGAATACTGGCCGACGCAGGATCCGACCGGCACCAGCGGCAACCGCGAGCAGAAGCTCGCCGCCTACCGCGAAGTCTGCGACGGCCTGTTGCTGCGCATCCGCCGCCGCTTTGCCAGGGCCGGCGCGGCAAACCTGTGAGGCTCGGCGAGGCGAGGGGACCAGCTTGTTCCGATTCGCAGAACCGCCGCCTGTCGCCAGACTGACAAACAGCTGTGCTTATGGGGCCTGGTCTCCAGGCGGGGCGCGATTCGCGGCCGGTTCCAAGGTTGTGCATCCATGCCCCATCCGATAGGTTCCGCCCGCGTCTGCCCCCCGATTCAGCCCAAAAGCCCGCATGCTAGGCCGTCCCAAATTCGTTCTTGCTTCCGGTTCGCCGCGACGGCTGGCCCTGCTCAACCAGGCCGGCATCGAGCCCGATGCGCTGCGCCCGGCCGATGTCGACGAGACCCCGCGGCGGGGCGAGTTGCCGCGCGCCTGCGCCAACCGCCTGGCGCGTGCCAAGGCCGACGCGGCGCTGAAATCGGTGCATCTTGACGACGACCTGCGCGGCTCCTTCATCATTGCCGCCGACACCGTGGTCGCGGTCGGCCGCCGCATCCTGCCCAAGGCCAATCTGGTCGACGAGGCCGCGCAGTGTCTGCGGCTGCTGTCGGGCCGCAATCACCGCGTCTACACCGCGATCTGCGTGGTGACGCCGCGCGAGGCATTCCGTCAGCGCCTGGTCGAAACGCGCGTGCGCTTCAAGCGGCTCAGCGAGGACGACATCCAGGCCTATATCGGCTCCGGCGAATGGCGCGGCAAAGCCGGCGGCTACGCGGTGCAGGGCATTGCCGGATCGTTCGTGGTCAAGATGGTCGGGTCCTACACCAATGTGGTCGGCCTGCCGCTCTACGAGACCGTGACCTTGCTCAGCGGCGAGGGCTTTCCGATCCGCCACGGCTGGCTCAACTCCGTCGCGGTGTGAGGTATCCACTTTCGCGCGGCGACGGCAGTCCATCTCTCCCGCTTGCGGGGGCCGAGACGAGCGAAGCTCGCTCTTAGGTCGTATCGCATCGACGATGCGATACGGGTGGGGCCTCTTTTTCCTCCTGAACGACTCGCGGTGAGACCCTCCACCCCAACTGCTCCACATCGTCATGGCCGGGCTATGGAACGAGGCCGATAGCCGGACGCGATAGCTTGCCGCAGGGGGGCGCTGCCAAAATATCGAAAACAACCCCATGCAAAGGTGCCGGCGGCCGCCGGCGCTCGACCAGGCAACGTTCGACACGACAACGTTCGACACGACACGTTCGACACGACAACTTGACTCGTCGGGCAAATCAGCGGCATTCTTCCATTATCCAGAAATCGCGGAGACGCCCCTCGCTCCGAGGCTATCGCCCTGCGCTTGCGGGCGAGGTCGCCGTCTCGAGCCACGAGGCCAAGCACCTGCGCGGCTGGCGAAGACGCATATGCGATTGCCCTACCCGCAAGCAGAGGGGGAGCGCAGCGGAACATGCGGCAGATGATGTAAACTCCGGCCCAGCCATGACCGACCAAGCCCGAACGCCCAAGGCCATACCCTCTGCCACCCCGCGCGCCTGCCCGATCTGCGGCAAGCCCGTCGAGCAGGCCTTCCGCCCGTTCTGCTCGGCGCGCTGCCGCGACGTCGACCTCAACCGCTGGCTGACCGGCCGCTATGTCGTCCCGGGCCGCGAGGACGACGCTGAGGACCCGGAATAGCCAAGATTTCCCAACAAGTTGGGGAAAGAGTGCCGGTCGGGCTCGCCGCGCCGAAGCCTTTGGCGAAGGCGGGTGGACACGGCGCTCCGACCTCTCTATAAACCGCCCGCTCGCTCCGGCCTTTCGGCCCCGCGGGTATGCCCAGGTAGCTCAGTTGGTAGAGCATGCGACTGAAAATCGCAGTGTCGGTGGTTCGATCCCGCCCCTGGGCACCAAAAGTACGCTTTTGTGCGCTGGACTACGATTGCGTTCGCTGGATTCTCAGCGCTCGCTGAGTTCACGTACGTTCAAATCCAGTCCAGAATTTGCACCTGCAATCCAGCTGGGCAGGTTCCGACCAGGGACACGGCCCGCCCAGCCCTATGATAGCGGCCTCGAATATTGGCTCGCTTTCGATTTTCCGCGACAGAAGTTACTTTCGCCCGCTGCGTATGACCCACTACTATGGTGGGCCTCTAGAAAGAGCCCTCGCCGACCAATGCGGCCGGATTTTCCTCGACCTCGAGCCTTCCCAAAGGGCCTTTAGGGTGGACAATGCCGCTGTGGACAAGCGACCTGAGGTCGGACGGCGTTGGTGCTGGTCGGTCGCTAAAGGCTGGCCGTGCCGTGATCAAATATCCGAGAGGTCTCGAGATTCATGCCGCCATCAATCTGCGCCTGGGACGAAGCGTCAAATCGCTGTTTGGCGGGCCTGTCGAGTCGCCTTGAAGCTGAGCTGCACGACTTGACCTGAACTGGCCGGTTCGTGTCGATAGGGAGGACCGTCTTGTGGGAAATCCGCTTCAAGGCCAAGTTCGAGCGAATACTCGAAACGCCGGTTATACGCGAGAGCTTGTTTACGATGAGGTCTTCAAGAGCATCGATGTCGGACACCATAACGCGGAGAAGATAGTCGCTATCCCCGGTCATCAGGTAGCATTCCATCACTTCGCTAAGGCGATCAATTGAACGCGTAAAGCTCTCGAGTGATGGCTGGGCCTGCCTTTCAAGCTTTACTTGTATGAATGCCGTAACGCCGATGCCGAGAACTGCGGGATCCAGTACCGCAATTCGCCGGTCAATGACCCCGAGTTTTTCGAGCGTTCGAACTCGAGCGAGACACGGAGACGGTGAGAGATTGACGCGGGAAGCGAGTTCAACGTTGGTCAAACTTGCGTTCTGCTGCAGTTCATTCAAGATCTTTATGTCGATCCTGTCCAAAGCCGTCGTCGTCATTTCATTCTCCCATGGGCAAGCATTCGTCGTCCCATCGAGGCCCGGCCCCTCGCGTTATTCCGCGTGGTGACATCTCGATGAAACAAATGCTATCTCTCGCCCGGGCACGTAGAATTTCGATAAAATGACGACTTGTATCGAAAAACGGTCAATCTGATCTTGCCGCCCGAACATGTAGCCTACGGGCCGTTGCCTGTTGCCCTCGCGATGGGCAACACGGCTGCAATCTGGGCATTGCATTTGGTCGCGGGGCCTGAATCGGGCTCCAGCGCGAAGCTCGCGATCTCTGGAGATCCGAATCTTCGTCGTCGACGGGCCTAGCCAGGTATTTGGTACGGCAGTATGTCCCTGCGATCACGGTCTATTCTCAATCTGCTCTTGAGCGGCGGGATCGCGCGTTGAGAACAGTTGGTCCGCTCGCAGATTCGACAAGAAATGCCGATCGGATCGAAAGTGCCTTTGCTTGTGAGGTCGAGCCCGTCTGCGTATACGAAATCTTTTGCATAGGAGACTTCGCATCCCAGCGCGATCGCATAGCGCGGACGAGGAGAGCCGAAGCCGCCCCGGCCTTTCGAAAGTTCGGTTGCGATGCAAAGAAATCGAATGCCGTCCGGTGTCTCGGCGAGTTGCCGAATGATTTGGCTTGGGGCCTCGAATGCCTGGTGCGCATTCCAGAGCGGGCAGGCGGCTCCGTAGCGTGCAAATTGCAGTTTTGCCGCGCTGTGGCGTTTAGTGATGTTCCCGGCGCGGTCCAATCGGGCGAAGAAAACGGGCACACCCTTCCAGCCTTGCCGTTGAAGCGTAGACAAGCGATGAGCAACCTGCTCCAGGCTTGCGCCGAACCTGGTTGCGAGCAATTCGAGATCGTGCCGCAGCTCTCGAGCGGATTGCAGGAATCGTTGGTACGGTAGAATGAGAGCGCCCGCAAAATAGTTTCGCAATCCGGCGGCGCACACGTTTCGCGCATCGACTGATCGAAATGTCGCTTTATCTGCAATCTGACCAATCCGGTCTTCTTCTTCAAGAGCCGCGATTTGCAGGGCAATCTGAAAGGTTCGGGTTGGTGTCGGCAGATATTGGCTCAGAAAAAGCGTGCGCGATGCGCGATCGAATTGCCGCAATGAAGTCTCGTTCGGAGCGCTCTGGCGAATCTGCACGCCATGTTTCGATTCCAGGTAGCTGATCAACGCGCTCGTCGCGTTGCTGTCGGTAATATTCAGCTGGCCGGCAAGAGCCTCGGCCGCGGTATCCAACTCATGGACGTAATTGTCGACCAGGTGAAAGAAATCGCGAACTTCCTCATAAGCAGTCGGTTCTCCCGCCAGGTTGGCGATCTGGCCATCCAGGCTGGCGAGCTGTTCGCTGTTGCGCCGATATGCCTGATGCGCGTTCAGGAGCGCTTGAGCAAAACCGGGAGCGTTCTGAACCACCAGCTTCAATTCTTGTATGCTGGGCGCGTAGGAGGCGAAGATCGGATCAGCCAACGACTCGGCCAGCATCGAAATGACTTTGTCGCTATCGTTGAGCGACAAAGAGCTCAGGTCGACCTGAAATTTTTCGGCAAGCAGCACCAGTACGGAGGCCGAGACCGGCCGCTGATTGTTCTCGATCTGGTTCAGGTAACTCAGCGAGATACCCAGCCGCTCCGCGAACGCCGCCTGGGTGAGCATTTTGCTCTCCCTTATCTCGCGGAACCTGCGGCCAATATAAAGCTTCCCTGCCATTTGCAACTTCGCAATTTACTGTCTGCAATTGTGTAACATGCGCAAATGTGCGTCTTCAAGCCTTCTCAAGTCTCGGATCGCTTGTATATGGCGGGTAAGGCCTGCTCGCGGACCCACTTGGGGGATGTTGGGTGATCTCCACAATTGAAGCTCTTGAAGAACGTCGCGCCGGCGCAAGGCTCGGAGGCGGCGAAAAGCGCATCGAGGC
Source organism: Bradyrhizobium sp. USDA 3315 (assembly GCF_054056795.1). Classification (NCBI taxonomy): domain Bacteria; kingdom Pseudomonadati; phylum Pseudomonadota; class Alphaproteobacteria; order Hyphomicrobiales; family Nitrobacteraceae; genus Bradyrhizobium; species Bradyrhizobium sp. USDA 3315. The sequence goes on from NZ_JBSRYP010000001.1 coordinate 2,803,816, forward strand.
GCATCACGCGCGCGGCAAGCTGACCGCCCGCGAGCGGATCGAGCTCCTGCTGGACAAGGGCTCGTTCGAGGAATTCGACATGTTCGTCGAGCACCGCTCGATCGAGTTCGGCATGGAGAAGACCAAGATCCCCGGCGACGGCGTCGTCACCGGCTGGGGCACGGTCAACGGCCGCAAGGCCTTCGTGTTCGCCAAGGACTTTACGGTGTTCGGCGGCTCGCTGTCGGAAACCCACGCGCTGAAGATCACAAAACTTCAGGACATGGCGATGAAGGCGAGGGCGCCGATCATCGGCCTCTATGACGCCGGCGGTGCGCGCATCCAGGAGGGCGTCGCGGCGCTCGCAGGTTATTCCTACGTGTTCCGCCGCAACGTCATTGCATCCGGCGTGATCCCGCAGATCTCCGTCATCATGGGCCCCTGCGCCGGCGGCGACGTCTATTCGCCCGCGATGACCGATTTCATCTTCATGGTGAAGAACACCTCTTACATGTTCGTCACCGGCCCCGACGTGGTGAAGACCGTCACCAACGAGGTAGTGACCGCGGAGGAACTCGGCGGCGCCTCGGTGCACGCCACGCGCTCCTCGATCGCCGACGGTGCGTTCGAGAACGACGTCGATGCGCTGTTGCAGATGCGCCGGCTGATCGACTTCCTGCCGTCGAACAACACCGACGGCGTGCCGGAATGGCCGAGCTTCGACGATATCGGTCGGGTCGACATGTCGCTGGACACGCTGATCCCCGACAATCCGAACAAGCCCTACGACATGAAGGAGCTGATCCTCAAGGTCGTGGACGAGGGCGACTTCTTCGAGATCTCGGAGACCTTCGCCAAGAACATCGTCACCGGCTTCGGCCGCATCGCCGGCCGCACCGTCGGCTTCGTCGCCAACCAGCCGATGGTGCTGGCCGGCGTGCTCGACTCGGATGCCTCGCGCAAGGCCGCGCGCTTCGTGCGGTTCTGCGATGCCTTCAACATCCCGATCGTCACCTTCGTCGACGTGCCGGGCTTCCTGCCCGGAACCGCGCAGGAATATGGCGGCCTGATCAAGCACGGCGCGAAACTGCTGTTTGCCTATTCGCAGTGCACGGTGCCGCTCGTCACCATCATCACCCGCAAGGCCTATGGCGGCGCCTTCGACGTGATGGCGTCGAAGGAGATCGGCGCCGACATGAACTACGCCTGGCCGACCGCCCAGATCGCCGTGATGGGCGCCAAGGGCGCGGTCGAGATCATCTTCCGCTCTGACATCGGCGACCCCGACAAGATCGCCGCCCGCACCAAGGAATACGAAGACCGCTTCCTGTCCCCCTTCATCGCCGCCGAGCGCGGCTACATCGACGACGTCATCATGCCGCATTCGACTAGGCGGCGGATCGCAAGGGCGCTCGCGATGTTGAGGGACAAGAAGGTCGAGATCCCCGCGAAGAAGCACGACAATTTGCCGCTGTGAACATGTTCAAGAAAATCCTGATCGCCAATCGCGGCGAAATCGCCTGTCGGGTCATCAAGACTGCGCGCCGTATGGGGATTGAGACGGTCGCCGTCTACTCCGAGGCCGACCGCGACGCGCTGCATGTCGAGATGGCCGACGAGGCCGTGCTGATCGGCCCGCCTGCTGCGGCCGAGAGCTATCTTCTGATCGACAAGATCGTCGAGGCCTGCCGCAGGACCGGCGCGCAGGCGGTGCATCCCGGCTACGGCTTCCTGTCCGAGCGCGAGGCGTTTCCGCGCGCATTGGAAGCCGCCGGCATCGTTTTCATCGGCCCCAACCCCGGCGCCATCGCCGCGATGGGCGACAAGATCGAATCCAAGAAGGCGGCTGCGAAGGCCAAGGTCTCGACCGTGCCCGGCCATCTCGGCGTCATCGAGGACGACAAGCACGCGGTCCAGATCGCCGACGAGATCGGCTACCCCGTGATGATCAAGGCCTCCGCCGGCGGCGGCGGCAAGGGCATGCGCATCGCGCATTCGAAGGGAGAGGTGGCCGAAGGCTTCAACCTCGCCAAGGCCGAAGCGAAATCCTCGTTCGGCGATGATCGCGTCTTCATCGAGAAGTTCATCGTCGATCCCAGGCACATCGAGATCCAGATCCTCGGCGACAAGCATGGCAATGTGATCTATCTCGGCGAGCGCGAGTGCTCGATCCAGCGCCGCAACCAGAAGGTCATCGAGGAAGCGCCGTCGCCGCTGCTTGACGAGCAGACCCGCCGCAAGATGGGCGAGCAGGCGGTCGCGCTGGCCAAGGCGGTGAACTACGATTCGGCCGGCACCGTGGAATTCGTCGCCGGCCAGGACAAGAGCTTCTACTTCCTGGAGATGAACACCCGCCTGCAGGTCGAGCATCCCGTCACCGAGCTGATCACCGGCATCGACCTCGTCGAGCAGATGATCCGCGTCGCCGCCGGCGAGAAGCTCAGCCTCGCGCAGAAGGACGTCACGCTGACCGGCTGGGCGGTGGAATCCCGCGTCTATGCCGAGGATCCGTTCCGCAACTTCCTGCCGTCGATCGGCCGCCTCGTGAAATACCGTCCGCCGGCCGAAGCCAGCCATGACGGCATCACTGTACGTAACGATACCGGCGTGCAGGAGGGCGGCGAGATCTCGATCCATTACGATCCGATGATCGCCAAGCTCGTCACCCACGCCCCGTCGCGGGCCGCCGCGATCGAGGCGCAGGCGACCGCGCTCGACGGCTTCTATGTCGACGGCATCAGGCACAACATTCCGTTCCTGTCGGCGCTGATGAACCATCCGCGCTGGCGCGAGGGCCGGCTCTCGACCGGCTTCATCGCCGAGGAATTCCCCAAGGGCTTTTCCGCGCGCGCCCCCGAGGGCAAGATCGCGCGGCGGCTCGCGGCAGTGGGTGCTGCCATCGATCACGTGCTCGGCGAGCGCAAGCGGCAGATTTCCGGCCAGATGGGCGGCCGCGTGGTGCTGCGCGAGCGCCGCCGCGCGGTGTGGCTTGACCGTGCCGAGATCGCGCTCGATGTGGCGCGCGAGGCCGACGCCATCGCGGTGCGCTTCATCGGCGCCGACGGGCTGCCCGGCAATCCGCACAATCTCGTGTCGAACTGGGTGCCGGGCGAGCCGGTCTGGCAGGGCACGATCGACGGCAATTTTGTCGCCGTGCAGGTGCGGGCGATCAACAACGGCTTCCGCCTCGCGCATCAGGGCTTTGAGGTGCCGGTCTACGTCTTCACCGAGACCGAGGCGACCTCGGCGCAGCTGATGCCGGTGGTCTCGGCCGCCGACACCGGCAAGAAACTGCTGTGCCCGATGCCCGGCCTCGTGGTGTCGATCGCGGTGACCGAGGGCCAGGAGGTCAAGGCCGCCGAGACGCTCGCGATCGTGGAAGCCATGAAAATGCAGAACGTGCTGCGCGCCGAGCGCGACGGCACGGTGAAGAAGATCCACGCCGCCGCCGGCGCCACGCTCGCGGTCGATGCGCTGATCCTGGAGTTCGCCTGACAATAGGGATCGCGATCTTCGCATTCTACCGTAAGGATATGTCGGCTAACCCAAGGCGGGAAAAGGGCGACCGCTCCCATATGCAACGGGCTGCGGGCGATCAAGGTTGACCGATTTTGCGCCCGCATCTGGCTTTCAGTTCCCACCACATCAAGGCGTGCGTAGTTCCACGACACGATGAAGCGAGCATTCTGAAAGCCTTGTTCATGCGACATGCGACGGCTCAAGAATCGAGCTTGTTCGCAGATGCGCGAATGCGCCGGCAGGGCTCAATAAAGGAAAATTGGGTCATCGGATAACTCGCGAGCTGCGCAAGCGCTCAGCAGCAGCGGATTGACATGAATGATCAACGGATCAGCGCCAGGCAAATCGCAACCGGCGCAAGTGATGCTACGCGCCGAACGCTTTGCCGGGAAAATGACGCCATGCATCGTCTCTCGCCGTCGCATGCGTTGGAAACTAAACAAGCCGGCCCCGATAGCCTGCAGCATAATATGCTGATGGACGATGCGCGCGGTGAAATCTTCGAACATTAATGCCGACCGCGCGGCGCAAGTATCATCGGACAAACGTGGCCGGAGGTCACGGATTGATGGTGCGCTCGAATTGAAAGCAAAGTATGAAGCTCAAGCACATCTATCTTACCGCCCCGGAACCTGAAGCGTTAGCCCGCTTCTATGAAGGGCTTGGAGTGACGATCCGCTTCGCCGACGGCGCCAAATGGGTTCAATTCGCCGGAGAGAAGGCCGCCTTCTGCATCGCAGGCCCCGGAGAGTCGGCCTCCGAAGGGGCTCGGAACGCGGTCGTCGTGTTTGAAGTGGATGATCTGGAGCTGGCACTCGATCGGGCTCGCGCCCTGGGAGCCGAGGTTTTCGGCGAAGTGCGGGACATGGGGGCGCATGGCTGTGTGGCTTGCTTGAAGGATCCGCAAAACAACACGATCCAGCTCTTTCAGGCATCGAACAAGCAGGGCGACTAGCAGGCTCCGGACATTCGGTCCGAGTATTTGCGGGAACCTATCACCATGAACTTCCCAGTGTCACCGATGCCAAACCAACCATCCCCGGTGTTCAGCAGCGCGGAATTCCGGAGCGCAATGCGCAACGTGCCCGGCGCGGTGTCTATCGTGACGACGGGCGTGCGCCCGGGCAGGCACGGTTTGACGTTGACAGCCGGGTGCTCATTGTCAACCGACCCGTCGAGCGTGCTCGTTTGCGTCAACAAGTCCGCCGGTGGTCATGACACAATAAAGCAGAGCGGATCGTTCTGCTGGAACATTCTCACGGCGGATCACGCTGAGCTCGCAAAGAAGTTTGCGGGACAGGACGGAAGCAAGGGCGACATACGTTTCACTGACGGTTTGTGGCGTCAACTCACGACAGGTGCGCCGAGCCTCATCGAGGCAATTTGCAGCTTCGACTGTCGCGTGTCCGGTTCGTACGATGCCGGCAGCCATACGATCTTTGTCGGCGAAGTTGTTGCCCAAACAACCAACCTCGATCGCGAGCCGCTTGTCTACGTAAGAGGCGAATTCACCGTACCGAAGCGTTAGAAGGTCCAGCGCATGGGCTGCCGAATGAGTGTCGCACTCAGTGAGAATAGCGCCCGGACGCCGACCGAGAATGCGAAGCAAAGGCTCAGGTCATAGCGTCCGGCGGCCAAGAGGATATCTGTCACAAACGCAGGAGAAATACCAATGCGGGGGACCATGTTCGCTGACCAGATCAGGTGGGAACTTTACGCCGGCGTGGTCTCGATCCCGCCCGAGCGCGGCCAGCCGCGGGTAGCAGCCTATCTGAGTGTTGCGGTGTCCAGCCCCCGGCATTCGCTCGCGCCAGTCAGTGCCTGCTGATGCTCTCGCTCTGGCTAAATGTTCTTGCTAGCGGCATTCTGCTCGGTCTCGTTTACGGCCTCGTCGCGTTGGGCCTGACCATCATATTTGGCGTCATGCGCGTCGTAAATTTTGCGCACGGCGAGATGGTCGTGTTCGGTGTCTACATCGGCTACTGGACGGTTCGGCTGTGGAACGTCCCAATCATCGTGGCGGCAGCAATCGCTGCGGTCGTGATGTTCGTCTTCGGATATCTGTTGGAAACGCTGATCGTAAAGCGGTTCGTGAACCGGCCGCATCACTATCAATTCATTGTTTTCATCGGCCTGTCGTTGCTCTTTAGCGGAACCCTGTTGGTCGCGTTCGGGCCGGATCCGCGTCCCACTGCTTCGCAGCTGTCGTTTCAGACCGTGTCTCTCGGCCTTGTGACGCTCGACCTGGCGAGAGTGCAGGCGGCAGCGACTGCCGGGCTGCTTATAGCTCTGCTTGGAGCGTATCTGAAGTTCTCCTCGTTCGGCCGCTCGCTGCGGGCGGCGGCGGACAACCGTTTGGGCGGTCTCATCGTTGGACTGAACATTCCACGAGTCTATGCGGTTACCTTTGGCATCGGCGCAGCTTGCGCAGGGGTCGCGGGCGCCCTGATATCTCCCCTGTTCGACGCTCAACCATATCTCGCCGTCGATTTCACTCTCCTTGCTTTCGTGACGGTCATCGTGGGCGGGCTCGGCAGCTTTGGCGGAGCACTCCTCGGAGGTCTGGTGATCGGCGTCGCCGAGGCAATCGCGGCGTTGATGTTCACGCCTTCGATGAAGACGGCGCTTCCTTACGCGCTCCTGATCATCATCCTGGTTTTCCGTCCGAGGGGGTTTTTTGGTGCAAAAGAAATTTGACCGTAGGCTGGAAAGGACACGGTGGCTTGCCGGAATAACGGTCTTCGCTGTCCTGGGATTGGTCGGGTTGCTGGCAAACCCCTACGTCATCTCGCTGATGACGATCGTATTGTTGTTCACCTTCCTCGGACAGTCCTGGAACCTGATGCTTGGGATCGGCGGGCAGCTATCGATCGGTCACGCCCTCTTTGTCGGGCTGGGAGCCTATTCCGTCGGTGTCCTCTACGTAAAGTACGGCATTTCGCCTTGGGTCGGGCTCTTGACCGGAATGATCCTCGCCGGATCCGTTGGCGCGTCGATCGCCTGGTTGAGCTTTCGGTTCGAGGTTCGCGGTATCTATTTCGCGCTGCTCACGATTGCCGCCGCCGAGTTCGCCAGGATCATGTTCAGTGGCTGGGAGTTCGTGGGCGCAATGCAGGGATTGTTCTTTCCTGCGCCAACACGTGGGATTGAGATCTCCATGCTTCGCGGCGATGCCCGCTTCTACTACTTCGTCGCGCTTGCACTGGCGGCGTTGGGAATAATCGGAACCGAATTTATTTCACGATCCTACCTCGGATACGTATGGCGGGCGATGCGCGACGACGAATCGGCCGCACGCGCACTCGGCGTCCGGACCTTCCAGCACAAGATTCTCGTGATCTCGATATCGGCCGCAACGGCCGCCGTTGGCGGTGGAGTTCTGGCGCTCGTTCAAGGGTCGATATTCCCGGACTCGATCATGGGGATGGGGCTATCGGTAGACGTCCTGATAGGGCCCGTGGTCGGGGGGCTGGGGACCACGTTCGGTCCGCTGGTCGGGTCGCTCGCCGCGATTCCGCTCAATCACTTGATGAGCGCGCTCGGCGACAGTCTTCGGATCCCGGGACTGAACAATATTACCTACGGTGTTGTCCTGATCTCGGTCGTCTGGTTCCTGCCAGACGGCATCTGGCCGGCGATTGTGCGCCTTTGCAAAGCTATCCAGGCGCCACCCACGGCATGGCTGTGGCAGTCCCGAAAGGTCGAAGAATGACAACTCTGCTCGAGGTCGAGAACCTGTCCCGATCGTTCGGAGGCTTGGTCGCGGTGAAGGATGTAAGCTTCTCACTTCGGGCCGGGCGGATCACAGCGCTGATTGGACCGAATGGAGCGGGAAAGACGACATGCTTCAACCTGGTCGCTGGTGCCCTGAAGCCGACCAGCGGCCGGGTGCTGTTCGAAGGCCGCCAGATCGACAATTCGCCACCCGAGACTGTTTGCAGGATGGGTATCGCGCGAACATTTCAGATCGTGCGGCCGATGCGTGAGATGTCGGTGCTTGAGAATGCCATGATCGGAGCCTTCAGCTGGACCAGAAACGTAAGCGAGGCCAGATCGAAGGCGTACGAGTCTCTTGAAAGCGTTGGTCTGGCCGCCAAGGCCCATGCGAGGACGGATCAATTAACGCTACCGGACCGGAAAATGCTGGAAACGGCCAAGGCGCTGTCGACCCGGCCCAAATTGCTGTTGCTGGACGAGGTTATGGCGGGTCTGAGACCGACCGAAGCTGCGGGTATTGTAGGCGTACTGCAGAAGCTTGCCGAAGGTGGATTGACGATCCTCCTTGTCGAGCACGTGATGCGCATCGTGATGGAAGTGGCCTCGCGTGTGGTGGTGCTGCATCACGGCGCCAAGATCGCAGAGGGACCTCCCGGAGAGGTGGTTGCAGATCCGAAAGTCCTCGAGAGCTACCTGGGGGCAGGCTTCCATGCTTAGTGGTGCGCTTCTCACGATCGATGGACTTTGTGTCGCCTACGATGGATCCTGCGCTTTGAACGGCGTCTCCCTGCAGATCCACAAAGGCGAATTGATCTGCGTCGTTGGCGCGAACGGCGCAGGGAAGACCTCACTCATCAGATCAATCTCGGGCATCGTTCGATCCTCGAGCGGTGTCATCAAGATGAACGGTAATGATATCACCGGGATGCCGCCATGGGAGATCTGCGAGCGCGGCATTGCCCAGGTCGCGGAAGGTCGGCAGATTTTCGGAAGTCTTTCTGTGGAAGAAAACCTGCTGCTCGGAGGGACGCTGAAGCGCGCGAAGGCCGGGCAGTCCGAAACGCTCGACTTCGTTTATCAATTGTTTGAGAAGCTTCGTGAGCGCCGGGGGCAATTGGCCGGTACGCTATCGGGCGGCGAGCAGCAGATGCTGGCTATCGGCCGTGCAATCATGTCGAAGCCCGAGGTCGTCATGTTTGACGAGCCTTCCATCGGGTTGTCGCCCGCGCTGACGGACGTCATGTTTCGTGTGGTGAAGTCCCTGCACGAGCAGGGAGCCACGGTCTTGCTGGTAGAGCAGAATGTGGCGAAATCGCTTGCGTTGGCCAATCGCGGCTACGTTCTGGAGAACGGCTCAATCGTGCTCCACGGATCCAGCGACGAGTTGCTGGACAATCCCGAGATTCAGCGCGCTTATCTTGGATTGTAACGGTCCTGAATGGCGGGATTAGCCAGTCATCCGAAAAGGCGGCCGAGCGATCGCGGCAGAAGATGCCGCGAAATAGCCCGGGCACGACCATTTGTGCCGAGCGGCGGCGTCGGGGAAAGGGTGTACCGCAATCAATTCCATAAGGCCTCGCTTAGGCTGTTTCTATGGAAGCCGATGACGCCCTTCTGATCGAACGCGACTGCGATGTGGTCACCATGACCATGAACAGGCCGCCGGCAAACGCATTGAATAACGCCCTTGTTGGCCGGCTGCTGGACACGTTTCGCGCATTGTCTCGCGAGGCGTCGCCACCGGGCATTGTGCTGACCGGCCAGGGCGAGCGCTTCTTCAGCGCGGGCGGAGACATAAAGGAGGTCGCCGGCATCGAAATATCACGGCCTCGGATGCGGAGCTTCCATGCGCTTCTTTGCGAGATGGAGAGATACCCCGGGCCCTTCGTGTGTGCCGTGCGTGGATACGCCGTCGGCGGCGCCTTGGAGTTTCTTCTTCACGCCGACTACGTCGTAGCGAACCATGAATGCAAGGTCGGTTTCCCGGAAATCAACCACGGCCTGTTGCCTGCAGCCAAGGGAATCCGGAAGGCAGTGCAGAAGCTTGGGCATCGTGAGGCGCAGGCATTGCTCTACTGGGGCGACTTGACCGACGCCCAAAGGGCACTCCAAATTGGGGCGATCAACGAGATCGCAAGCACCGCGGAAGTGATGGTGAGGGCCGGGGAGGTATGCAGGTATCTTCGTGGAAAGGAGCGCAAGCTGTTTGCGGCGATCAAGCGTTCGCTGAACCTGACGGGCCAAATGGACGATGCTGCGCTCGAGGCGGTGACGATCGAGGATCTCGCGGCCTATCTGGTAGACGATAGTTCGGCACAGGCGCGTTCCCGCTTCCTGTCGAAACAGCCAAGGAAAGCGTGAATGACCGCACCGGCATGGCCTGACGAGCTCCGTCTTGAACTGATGAGCTTCGAACAGGTATCGGCCGCCCTTGCTGCGGGGGCATCGACCGTCCTGATACCCTGCGGAGCTGTGGAGCAACATGGACCGCACCTTCCGCTCTGCATGGATGCAGATCATGCAGACGCCATCGCGGCAAGGCTGGCGCGGCATCTGGGACGCACCCTGATCGCGCCCACCATCAAGGTCGGCTGTTCAGCCCACCATCTGGTCTTTCCGGGGACGATCTCCATTCGCCCGGAGACGTTCGAATCGATCTGCCTGGATTATTGCACAAGCCTTGCGAGGCACGGCTTCAGGCGCATTCTGCTGTTCTCAGGCCACATCGGGAATTTTCCCGCGCTCCAGGACATGCTTCCCCGGCTGAGGAGCGCCGTTCCGGCAGACGTCGAGATCGACACGTACTGCGATGCCGTCGCCTGGATCGAGAGATGGCGAAGCGCCGTCGAGCAAGCGGGTGGTGACCCGGATGCGGTTGGAGGACATGCCGATATCGCGGAGACGTCGCTCATGATGTTGCTCCGCCCCGACAGCGTTCGGCTCGATCGGTTCGAGGTCGGGCATCTCGGTGCGCTATCCGAGGAGCAGCTTCAGGCAATGTGGAGAAACGGCATCAAGTCCGTCACCGCCAACGGCATCATCGGCAACCCGTTCGGCTCGACAGCCCGGATCGGCGAGCGATGTCTCGCGGCGATAGCAGATCTTCTGGCTGTCTCGTTTGGAAGCCAAAGCAACGTTGTCTGAATCTCTCGTGCTCCTCCGCAGATGAACGCCGAGAATGGTTGTCGAGCCACGCTCAGCGGCGTTGGCTGCGAAAGGGACAGGCGTCGACTGCTCACAGCACAAAATTTGGAAAGTTATCTAACTGCGGGGCGCATTCGAACAATAATGTTGCCGCGCCCATGAAATGCTTCGCCATCTTGACACTCCATGAGGATCCAGAAGATGGCACTTACGTTCGGGTTTTGGTCGGAGCAAGAAACCCAGGTCGGGCAGAGCTATGCCCGCCGACTCCATGAACTCGTGGACGAGGTGCGTCTGGCGGAAAAGGTCGGATTCGACTGCGTCGCGCTTTCCGAGCAACACGTTGCACTCGGCGGTATCTCGAGCTCCGCGCCTGAGGTCGTCTACGGGTACCTTGCAGCCGTTACGTCGCGCGTGAAGCTGAGGTCAGCGGTGACGCTGATGCCCCAGAAGATCAATCATGCCTTGCGATCGGCGGAGCGACTGGCAGTAACCGACATCCTGTCGCATGGCCGCATGGAATTCTACGCCGGCCGGGCCAACACGACCATCGCCATGCGCGCCTTCAACGTTGATCCGGGCGAAACTCTCGCTCAGATGGAGGAAGGTATCGCGCTCCTGAAGAAATCGATGCGCGAAGATATCTTCACCTTCGAGGGCAAGTACTATCAGATCCCGCCGCGGATGCTGGTGCCGAAGCCGATGCAGAAGCCGCATCCGGTGATCGGCATCGCTGCGACCAGCGAGCGGAGCCATAGCTGGGCGGGATCCGAAGGCCTCGCGGTCATGAGCAACTGCATCTACCAGGGATGGGAGGTCCAGGAAAAGCTTCTAAACACTTACCGTCGCGGCTGGAAGCGTGACGAACAAGGTCCGCTCGATCGGCCGCGCATCGGCATTCCGCTTTTCTTCGGCATCGGGTCAACCGATCAGAAAGCGAAGGACGATTACGCCGAGCCCCTCATGCACTATGCGAGGATTTCAACGGACGCCTATCCCCGTCTCGCGAAGCTTGCCGACGACTATGCGTATATGAGCGAGAGCGTGCCAGCCATGGAGCGCGCGGGAAAGGACTGGGACTACTTGCTCAACCACTCCGCGACAACGGTCTGCGGAAGCCCCGACACCGTCATCCGTCAGATCGAGAAGTTCCAGGCGATGGGCGTCGACGAGGTGCTTCTCCATCTCGACTCCGTCAATCACGAGAAAATCATGGAAGCGATCGACATGTGTGGCCGCTATGTGATCCCCCACTTCAACGACAGAAACAATGTCGTCCGGCCTACGGAAGATATTCTCGGACAGATCCGCGCCATGCGACCGCAAAAGTAAGGCCAACAGGAACAAACGGAAGATAGCCATGTCGAAGCAGAACTATAAATATCTGATCGTCGAGAAGCGGCCGAGCGGTGTGGCCATCGTCACGATGAACCGGCCGGAGATCCTCAATGCGATCAATTGGGATATGCACAGCGAGCTCGAACGGGTCTTCGTCGAGCTGGACGAGGACAAGGCGGTCCGCGCGATCGTTCTGACGGGGGCGGGACGGGGGTTCTGTTCGGGCGGCGATCAGAAAACGCTCGACAAGAGTCCGATCCCGTCGCCGACCCGGGGCGGACGCCATCTGATCCGGAACATGCTGGAAGTCGAGGCGCCGATCATCGCCGCGGTCAACGGCGTCGCGGTCGGTCTCGGGGCAACTCTCGCCTTGTTCTGCGATGTCATATTCGCGAGTCCGGCCGCGAGATTTGCCGACACGCATGTTACCGCAGGTGTGGTCGCGGGCGATGGCGGCGCGGTGATGTGGCCCCTGTTGATGGGACCCGTCCGTGCGAAGCACTACCTGATGACCGGTGACTTCATCTCCGCGGAAAAGGCCGCGTCCATCGGCATGATCAACGAGGTGATTTCGAACAGGGACGTCAAGGATGCTGCAATCGAGTACGCGGAGATGCTCGCGAGCGGCCCAAGAGAATCAATCATCTGGACCAAGTATTGCGTGAACAAGATCATCAAGCAGTACGCGCATCTGCTCCTTGACACCTCGACCGCCCTCGAGACGATCACTTTTGCCGCGCCCGAACGGCGCGATGCCGTTGCCGCCTTCGCTGAAAAGCGCAAGCGCTTCGCGGAGCGTTGAGGTGAGCGCCGAGGGTTTTGCGTCGGGCGCCCAACTCGCCGACGTGACCATTCCGCAGCTCCTGAGCCGGCGGAGGGTGGAGCTTTCTGACGAGATCGCTTTCAAGCAAAAACGTCGCGGTGAGTGGATCGCCACAACCTGGAAGCAGTATTCGGACGAGGTGGCCAAGTTGGCGGCCACTTTGCAAAAGGCTGGTTTCGAACGCGGCGATCGCGCGGCGATCATGGGGGATGTGTCCCAGGAATGGCTTCTTGCGGACATGGCGATCATTTGTGCCGGCGGCATCATGGTCGGCGTCTACTTCACCTCATCGGCGGAGGAGGTCGGCTATTATCTCGGCGACTCCGGAACGTCGTTTATGTTCGTCGGGAGTGAACTTCAGCTCGGTACCGTCCTTGCATCGGGCCATGCTGACCAGCTTAAAAAAATCATTGTGCTCGATCCCGCGTGGAAGAAGACAGGTGGGCCGGCGAACGTCGTCTCTCTTCATGATTTCTCGAGCGAAACATCGGTTAACGCCGACATCTTTCTGCAGGAGCAGGTCGCGAAAGCAAAGGCGAGCGACCTGACCAGCATCGGGTACACGTCCGGAACGACGGGATTTCCGAAGGGAGCGATGCTGACCCATCTGTCGCTGCTCGCCGGCGCGCACAGCGTAACCCTGTTCACGTCGAAGTTGCGCTCCGATGTCCACCGTGTCGTCGTACACCTGCCGATGTCACACACGGTGGCACGCGCACAGGCAACGACACTGCCTCTGCTCATCCGCCTGGTGCCGTATTTCGGCGAGAACAGCGCAGAGTTCGCTCAAACGGTCAAGGAAGTGAAGCCGACCTACTTCATGGCTCCGCCGCGGTTCTTCCAGCGGTATGCCACCCAGATCCTCAGCAAGGTTCACTCCGGGTCCGAGAAGCAGAAGCAGGACTATCAGCTCGCGATGACCATCGCCCGCAAGGCCCTTGATGATCGTCAGGCCGGTGGCGTGCCGGACCCGTTCATTTCCGGCCTCTTTGCCGTGTGCCAGCAACACGTCTTCCGTCCGCTGCTTGGTGAGGTCGGGTTCGAGGAACTCACGGTTACATACACCTCGTCTGCGGCGATGCCTCCCGAGCTGATGTCGCTGTGGCAGCTATGGGGATTGCAGCTGAAGGAATGTTACGGACAGACGGAGTTGGTCGGCGCCAATCTGGTGCAGATGGCGGAATGGCCAGAAGCCGGCACCGTGGGCATACCCCTGCGGGATCCGGCTTGGGAGACCGCTGTTCTTGAAGACGGGGAAATGATTGTCAGGGGACCCGGACTATTTGTCGGTTACTGGAATAAGCCGGAAGAGACCAAATCCGCTCTGCGCGATGGCTGGCTCTACACCGGAGACATCGTGGACGTCGATTCGGCGGGCCTTTTCAGGCTGGTCGATCGAAAAAAGGAGATCATCAACACATCCAATGGAAAATCCATCAGCCCGACGCAGATCGAAAACGAGCTCAGGCGCAGCCCGTTTATCTCTGAGGCGGCTGTGCTTGGAGAAGGAAAGAAGTATCTCACCGCGCTGATCGAGGTGAACGCGACCGCGACGATGGATTGGGCCAGATCGCACGGTCTTCGGATCGACCGGTACTCGGAACTGGCGAACTCCGAAATCGTGGTGCGGATGATCGAAGCAGAGATCGGCAAGGCGAATGGCAGTCTCGCCAGGGCCGAGCAGATCAAGGCGTTCCGGATATTGCCGGAAGAGCTTTCTCCCGAGAACGGCACGATGACGCCGACTCGAAAGAAGCGTCGCAAGCAGATCATGGAGAGGTATCGATCACTAATCGATACGCTTTATGACGAGAGCGAAGAAAAGCTCGTCAAGGCAGAAATCAGACCCTGAGCCAAATCACGCGGGCGGCGCATCTCGTGAAGCGCCGGGGCGCGAGTGCACGTCCCTGGCGCGATAGCGCCTCACTGTTCAGTGAGCGCTATCAGACCGCATCAATATTCTTACAGCCAACCAAAGGGGGAACTACATGAGAAAGCACAGCGAAAGCGGTTTGACCCGCCGGTCCTTGATCGGTAGCGGAATTGGCGCCGCAGTCGGACTCGCATCGTGGCAGTCAAGAGCGGCCACCCCAGCCAAGGTCCGCGTCGGCGCAATCAATCCGAGTAGTGGCGTCCTGGCCTTTCCGGGGCAGGCTTGCGTACGCGGCATCGATGTCGGTGCGAAGTTCGCAAAGGAGAAGTTCGGTATAGAGCTGCAAATCATCCATGCGGACACGCAAAGCCGGCCGGAAAACGGACGGATTGCCGCCGAGAACCTGATCAGACAGGGGTGCACGGCACTTATCGGCGCTTGGGATTCCGGAGCAACCATCTCCGCGCTTCAGGCCGCAGAGGCCGCAAAGGTGCCTATGGTGGTTCACATCGCGAGCGCGACCCAGGTGACCTCTCAAGGATTCACCGAGGTGTTCAGGTATTACCCGACGTCCCTGACAATCGTCAGGAAGTCCCTCATGGAGCTGAAGTCCATCCTGTCCTCGATCAAGGACGCTCCAACAAGCGCCGCCGTAATGCACCTCAACAATACGATGGGACAGTCGACCGCGGCGAGCATCGATCAGGCCTGGAAGGAGGTCGAAGTACCTCTCAGGATTGCCGAGTATATTCCATACGATGAAAGAGCCAAGGATCTCTCGGTCGAGGTTGCAAAAGCCAAAGCGTCAGGCGCGGACGCGTTGGTCTCCGTGACGCGTGTCAACGACGCCATCATGATCATTCGGGAATGCACCAAGCAGGGGTGGAATCCCAAAATGATCTTCTCACCCAACTCGAATGGCGCGCAGGACAAGGCGTACTATGACGCCTTGGGCAAGTACGGCGACGGCGCGATACTCTCGACCCTGTGGTACAATCCGAAAGCGCCCGACGCCGCGGCGATCCTGAAGCGATTCGCGTCCGATTATCCAAATGACTGGGTCGACGGGAATTCAGGCTGTGCTTTCGAAGCTGTTCAGATTGTTGCGGACGCCGTAAGCCGCGCCGGTTCTTCCGAGTCCGCTGCGATCCACGCCGCGCTTAAAGGAACGGACATGACGCCTATCCTGATGTCCAGCGGCAAGATCAAGTTCGACGCCAATGGCCAGAATATGGGCAGCGACGTGACCATCCTTCAAGGGCAGAACGGGAAGCCTCGTGTGGTGGCGCCGCAGTCGGTCGCCGAAGCTGCGCTCCAATACCCTCTCGTCCCATTCAACTCGCGATAGGAGACGCCGCGAGCTACGGCCCCAGCGGGCGATGTTGGGGCCGGGGCTCCCGGGCGAAGGTCTTCAAGCCAAGGGCTCACGGCCGACGAAGCTGGATCGCTCGGCAAGGAAGCGGCGCGGGCTCTTGCCCATTGCCTTCTTGAACATTGTTATGAAGGCGCTGGGGGTTTCATAGCCCAGATCGAGCGAGACGGCCTGAACGGAAGATCCCGCAGACAGCCTTTGCAGCGCGACGAGGATGTGAAGGCGCTGTCGCCAGCGTCCGAACGTCATCCCGGTTTCCTTCAAGACCAGGCGGGCGAAGGTCCGGACACTCATCGCATATCTGGTCGCTAGTTCGTCGATCGTGCTGCGATCGCCGGGGTCATTAAGCAGCGATGCCGCGAGATGCTGAAGCCGGCTGTCGGTGGAGATGGGCAAGTACATCTGTTCGGTGGACATCTGCACCAATTCGTCGAGCAGCACGCGTCCGAGCCGGCTGGTCGGCCCCTCGACCGGATACAGGGGAGGAAAAACGGAGAGCCGATGTATCAGTTCACGGACGAGCGATGATATCGTGAATGTGCAGCATGTGCTCGGAAGCGTACTCGCCTGCGGATCGATGAAGACGACGTAGACCGTTCCATTGTCCGAGACGCAATTGCTGTGCATGACGCCGGCCGGTATCCACACGGCACCCTGCGGCGGAACGATCCATAGTCCGCCGGGGGCACGACACATCACCGATCCATGTGAAGCGACAACGAGTTGCCCTTTCTTGTGTGAGTGGAGCGGAAGCTCGTCG
This sequence comes from Bradyrhizobium sp. USDA 3315, assembly GCF_054056795.1. Taxonomy (NCBI): domain Bacteria; kingdom Pseudomonadati; phylum Pseudomonadota; class Alphaproteobacteria; order Hyphomicrobiales; family Nitrobacteraceae; genus Bradyrhizobium; species Bradyrhizobium sp. USDA 3315. Next base: position 2,820,341 of record NZ_JBSRYP010000001.1, read on the forward strand.
TTGTCTTCACCGGTTTCGATGCAGAATGAGGTGATCGGCCGATCGAACTGATCCGGATCAATCGGATCGTAGTTGATCCGAAGCTCGGGCAAATTCATTCTGGCAAAACCAGGATCCATTTCGGACGTGGATAACACGCTCATCGAATTCGCTCGTTATTGGCTACGGCTCCCGCAATTCAGGAGGCGGAAATAAGGGGCGCGCCTGGAGTCCGGGTGACGATAGCGCTCCGGGAAATGCTCGTCACCGAAAAGTAACGCGAGGATGCAAGGATCTGATCCTGCGGATTAGCCTCGTCCCTTCCGGGAACGAGGATCTCGGTGACTGTCGCGGCTGCTCATCGCCGGGCTCCGCGATGGGACAGCAGCCGGAAGGCTCAACGCAGGAAGCTGCTGCGACAAGACGCGTCTCAGGGCGCCAGACCGGGCACCGTCCCGACGGTAGAAAATGCCGCGTTCCCGCGTCAATCGGCTCCGCCGATCGCGTTTTCACGTTGTCCGCAAGGGTTTTCGCCAGAAAATGCCGTGGCCCCCAATGCTACCAAGGAACAATTTCGCAGAAAGCCGGCACGTACGTATTGCCGATTGGAAGGCGAAAGCCAGGCCGCGCAGGCTGTGACGTCGAGAGACGGAAGGCCGCGCCGGGCGATCGTTCGGGGGCAATTGAATATGGCGGAGGATAATCGAACTATCTTCAGCATATCCTTGAGCGCTCAGGAGCTGGAGTTCGCGGCAGCATGCCGTGACTTTGTTCTGCAGAAGAAACCCGAGCTCAGATCGTCCATCGTGGTAGCGGACAATATGCTTTCGATCGCCGACCAGCCACATGTCCGGCAGGCATTCATGGAATTGGGCCTGGCGAGATTGGTCCGCGTTCTGCGGCTCGCGATCGTGGGTAAAGCGATTGCGATCAGGAGAGCACCCAGATTGCTGTTTGATCTCGCGCGCTTCAGGACAAAAATTGTCCGGGCCCTGCGCAGACGCGCGGATTAGCCGCTCAGGGAACGCGTCGATCAATCGTGCGACGAATGCCGGCATTCGAGATATGGCCAGTGATGGGCTGCATCAATTGTTGTGATCGGGCCGTCATCGGCTATCGACCAACTGGCCTCCGGTCCATGCAGCATGGCGCGCGCCGATGTGGCTCATCCCGGCCTTGTCACGCGAAAATGCCGGAAACTAGCGCAGTTCCCCCTTCTTCAGCACAAAATGCCGGGCGGCATACCGGATAGTTCTGCCGCTGAGATCGTTCGTTGGGCTGTCTTCGATCGAGATCCGCGATCGGCGTTTGCGAAGGATCCACATCCTTCGCTTCCTCCCTGGACTTGGCCCGGCTCGTGCCGGGCCATTTTTTTTGCCTGGCGGCGGCTGAAGGGTTTGCGGGATCAGCTTGTCGGCCGGCTCAGCGCTGTGTGGCTCAGCGGCGTATGATTTTCTTGAGGATTTCGGTCAGGGTCCGAAATTCTTCCCTGGTCAAGGGGGCGAATGTCTCGCCGGAAATCTCGCCAATGGTCTCGATCGCAGCGTCCGCCGTCCGCCTCCCTTTGTCTGTTAGTTCGATCTGCCGTCGTCGTGGATCCAAAGGATCCTTGGAGCTCTTGATCAGCCCACGCGATTTGAGGCGATTGATGACGCCAGTGATCGTTGCTGAATCATAGTGGATCAGTCGTCCCAGGTGATTTTGAGAACATGATCCGACTTCCCTCAGCTTCGCCAGCGTCGAGAATTGGGGTGGGGTCAGTTCTTCGATCATTTTCGCGACAAAGATCGATGTGTGGGTACGGAGCGCGACGCGCAACAGGAATCCTGGTGCATCGTCCAACCTGTAAGACTGTGCGGCCTCTTTCGGCTTCTCCGTCGGAGCCGTCCTGGTTTTCGGTTGCACGATTTTCGTCCTCTTGCGGCACTTGGCCGTGGCTCGGCTTGAACAAAGCTGGATGGCTCGGCCTCGGAAGTCCCGAGTTGATCATTTGTGTACATTCGTTGCCCCCAAGAATCCATGCCGTCTGACGGCGAGGCCTATCCGTCCGGTGGGTGATCAATCACTTGTACGCGAGCGTAGCGCTTGCATACGAGCGATAAATAGGATAGGGGTTGAGAATTGCCCCCTGGAAGGAGCCGCGCAGGCTTTCTGACCATCGGCGGCGACCTCGCACCCCGGATCCGAGCATGTCGGTCACTGACAGCATGAGTGCCGTACGACCCGACCTCATCGAGAAGGTTACGGGGCGGGCAGAATACGTTACCGACCTCGTGATCCCGGGGATGCTGCACGGCTTTGTGGTTCGTTCGCCGGCTACTCACGCGCGCATCTCGTCGATTGACGCGAGCGTTGCCAGGTCCGTGCCCGGCGTCGTCGACGTGCTCATCGGAGCGGATGTCGTCTCGTTCGGTTGCTGGGGTGTCGTGCTCAGGGACCGGCCGATCATGGCAATCGACCGGGTCCGGTATGTGGGCGAGCCGGTCGCCGTGGTGATCGCTGAGACCATCGAGATCGCCGAAGCCGCCGCGGAGCTTGTCGAGATCGCGTACGACGAACTCCCTCATGCAACGACCATCCGTGAAGCGATGATGGCGGATGCGCCGCTCATCCATGAGCATCACGAAAACCTCGAAGACTTCTACTTCAAGGGCGGCGCCCGGCCGACACCGGGCAGCAACATCTTCCACACTTACAGGAACAACGTTGGAGATGTTGACGCCGCGGAGGCGGCCGCGGCGTACGTTCACGAAGACCACTTCACGTTTCCGGCGATCTCGCATTTCGCGATGGAGCCGCATGCGGTCATCGCCGACTTCCATGGAGACTCCCTGACGGTCTGGGCAGGTGCGCAGACGCCGACCGCGGTTCAGAAGGTCCTGTCCAGGCTGTTTGGCCTGGCGCTGGCCAAGGTCCGCGTGATCGTCCCGTTCGTTGGCGGGGGATTCGGCGGCAAGGCATCCGTCAAGATCGAACCATTGGTCGCCGCCGCATCCTGGAAGGTGCGGCGCCCAGTTCGTGTCGCTCAATCCATGGCCGAATCGATGCTCACCTGCCGAAGGCTCGGCGCTGACATCACGGTTCGAACCGCGGTGGATACCAACGGACGGATCCTCGCGAAGAGCGCCAGGCTTCTGCTCGACGGCGGAGCGTATTCAGATACGGGCTCAGCAGTCGCCACGAAATCGGCGAATCGCATCATGGGGCCATACGTGGTGCCGAACATGCGGCTCGAAGCATGTGCGGTTTACACGAACACCGTCCCTGGCGCGGCATTCCGCTCAATCGGTGGCCCGCAGGCGGTTTGGGCCAAGGAATCGCACATGGACAATGTGGCGGCGGCAATCGGCATGGACCCGATCGAGTTCCGCATGCTGAACCTGGCCTCACGTGGTGAGCGCATTCGCCCCGACCTGCGCGCGCTCGACATGGACATGAGCGAGTTGATCGGCCGGGTGACGCGGTCGCTCGCGCCGGACGCGCAACCCTCCAACCGCAAGGCGCATGGATTGGCGCTTGCCGCAACCGATCCGGCGAATACGCCGATCAGCAACGCGATCGTGCGTCTCAAGATCGATGGGTCGATTCTCGTTTCGGTCTCGAGCATCGAGGTTGGTCAGGGTGCGCACGCGACGATGGCCCAAATCGCGGCGCAGACATTGAAGCAGAAGGTGTCTGCGGTCACCGTCCTGCGCTCGGATACAGCGGTCGCTCCTTACGACTGGGGTACCGGTGCGAGCCGCTCGACGGTCGTCGTCGGCCTCTCTGTCGAGAGCGCCGCTCTCGACGCAGCCGATCAGATTCTCGATCTGGTTGCCGAGGTCTGGGAGCTTCCCCGCGACGGCCTGTCACTCGTCGAGGGAGGCGTCTCGACCGGTCCAGACGTTCTCACTTTCCATCAGATATTTCACCGCAGCCTGGGTGTCGATTCGGGAGAAGTCGTCGGCCGCGGCGCCATCACGCCGCGTTCGAAGAAAGGCTCCCTGGCGGAGTCACCTCTGTTCTGGGAGACATCCGCGGCTCTCGCAGAGATCGTGGTCGATGAGGAAACCGGCGAGGTCCGTGTGCCTCGGTACGCCAGCGCCGCCGACGTCGGCCGTGTGATCAATCGCGTCGCTGCGGAAGGTCAGGATGAGGGCGCTGCTGTCATGGGGCTCGGTCACGCGCTTCACGAGGCGCTCGAGTTCGAGGACGGGCAACCCGTCAACGCGACGCCGATCGATTATTCGATACCGCGGATCACCGACGTGCCGCCCTCGTTCGACACGATACTGGTCGAAAACGGCGACGGCCCCGGACCTGGCGGCGCCAAAGGAATGGGCGAGGGAGCGATCCTGCCGGTCGCACCGGCGATCGCCAACGCGCTGTTCGCCGCCTACGGCATCAGAATCACCGATCTGCCAATGACACCCGAAAAAGTGTGGCGCGCACTCCAGAAGAGGAACTGAATTGATGGAATTCAACATGTCAATGGCGGTGCCGGCGACCCCGGCGCAGCTTTGGAGCACGCTGCTCGACGTTCCACGCATATCGAGCTGCATTCCCGGGTGCGAAAGCGTCGAGGAAATCCAGCGGCTTGCAGCCTACAAAGCAACCGTCAAGCAGAAGATCGGTCCGTTCAAGCTCGAAGTGCCGGCTGACATCATCGTTGAATCGATTACCGAGCCGTCTCACGTGCGCACTCGCGCTACGGGCCGCGACAAGATCACAGGAACGCGGCTGGCAGTTGTCCTCGACGTGACCGTCACGCAGGCCGGTTCTGGGTCCACATTTGCCGTGGACGCGAAAGTCGACGTGCAGGGCCGGCTTGCGACCATGGGGTTCGGCATCATCAAACGCCGGGTCGATCAGAACTTCGAAGAATTCGAGAAGCGGCTCAAAGAAATGCTGGGCGCGGCCTGATCATGCTGCCGTCACCCTTCCAATTCGAGCGGCCTTCGACGATTGCCGATGCCGTTCGTGCCGTCGGCGATTCCGGCGACGGCATGTTCTACGCCGGCGGGACCGAATTGCTGCTCGCGCTGAAAATGCGCGTCATCCGTGCAGACCGCCTCATCGACATCAAGGGCATCCCTGGGCTCGATTGCATTGCCGTCAACGGCATGAACGAGATCGAGATCGGCGCGCGCTGCACGCACAGGAAGATCAGCGGCGATCCCGTTATCCGCGAGCACGTGCCGGCGCTCGCATCGCTCTGCGCCGAGGTGGCAAACATCAGGGTCCGGAACGTCGGAACAATCGGCGGCAATCTCTGCTTCGGAGAGCCTCACGCCGATCCGCCGACGATGCTCGCCGCCCTCAACGCGCGGCTGGTGCTCGAGGGATCACGGGGCACGCGTGAAATTCACGCCGATGATTTCATCCGAAGCGAAATGGAAACGGTGCGCGAACCTCACGAGCTGCTGAGAGTGATCGTGTTCCCGCTGCCAGCGGGGCCCGTAACCTATCGCCGGTTCAAGCATGGTGAGAGGCCTTCCGTGAACGTCGCGATGGCCTGGTCACTGAACGCCGGCGGGAGCACTATCACGAGCGCCCGGGTACGAGTCGGTGCGCTTGGTTCGCGGCCACAGCCTTTGCTGGCCGTGGAGGATGCCCTCCGAAACGTAGCGGTAGCAGAGGCTCGTCAGGCGATTGAGACTGCTCTTTCCGCAGCGTTGGATCAGCTTGAAGTCAACGCCGATCGGCATGGCGGGGCTGATTACAAGCGTCATCTTGCAGGCGTGCTTCTTCTGCGTAGCGCCGATGAGGCTGTCATCGCCGGCGGGAGCTGGCTGAAATGACACAGGTATTGGCGATCTCCTTCTCGTTGAACGGCAAGACGATCGCCGTCGACGTCCCGGCACATATGCTCCTGATCGACCTTATCCGAGATCGTTTGGGCCTGAAGGGAACGAAACGTTCCTGCGACATGGAAGTGTGCGGCGCTTGCACGGTCCTCCTCGACGGCGAGCCGATCTCGAGCTGCACAACGCTCGCGGTCGATGTGGACCGCCGCGAGGTCACCACAATCGAGGGTGTCACGCCGCCGGACGGACTATCCCCGATCCAGCAGGCGTTCGTCCTTCATGGCGGCCTGCAGTGCGGCTTCTGCACGCCCGGGTTCATCATGGCGGTCACGGCGCTCTTGAAGACCACGCTACATCCGACAGACGCGGAAATCCGGCACTATCTCGACGGCAATCTTTGCCGCTGCACCGGTTACACCAAGATTTTCGAAGCCGTGAAGAGCCTTGCGGGCCGGCAGGATGCCGCTTGAAACCGCGCGAGACGGCGCAGCTACTTTCTGGAGGTATCATGAGTATTGATCAGGTCAAAAGGACGAGCGTCTTGATCGCGGGCGCCGGCATCGGCGGTTTGGCGATGGCGTTATCGCTGCTCCGACGCGGCATCGATTGCGACGTTTTCGAGCAGGCGTCCGAGTTGCGTGAAGTTGGCGCCGGCCTTTGGGTCTCCATGAACGGTGTGCGCGTACTTCGCGATCTCGGCCTCGCCGAGCAAGTCGAACAGAATTGCATCGCGGCCGAGCGACGTTCCATCCGGCTCTGGAACACCGGTGAAACGTGGTCCCTGTATGACCGGAGCACCGACGCAGCCCGTAACCAACCCTACCTTCTGCTGCGCGCGCACCTGTTGAAGATCCTTGTCGACGGCGTACGGCGATTGAAGGCGGACGCCATCCATCTGAACGCCCATGTTGTGGGATTCAGCCAGAGCCGGGACGGGATTCGGGCTCGGCTCGCGGACGGCCGCGAGATCGAAGGTCGGGCGCTGATCGGCGCCGACGGTTCGCATTCGAAGGTCCGAACCGGGCTGATCGGCCAGATCGAAAGCCAGTACACCAACGCCATCGCCTGGCGTGGTCTTGTGCCGGTCGACCGGCTCGAGCCGCATCAGCGCGAGCCCGTGGTGTCGACATGGATCGGGCCGACCGCGCATGTCACGGCATATCCGGTCCGCTGGCAGAACACGGAATTGATCACGTTCTCGGGGCAGGTCGATCGCAACGACTGGCTTCTGGAATCCTGGTCGGAGAAAGGATCTGTCGAGGAGTGCCTGAAGGACTTCGTGGGCTGGCATCCCGACATCATCGCGCTCGTCAGCAACGTCGAGAGCCTTCACAAGTGGGGCCTGTTCGTGCGGCCCACGCTGGCCGGTTGGTCGCAAGGACGGGTCACGCTTCTTGGAGATGCGTGCCACTCCATGCTGCCATATCTCGGTCAGGGAGTGAACATGGCATTGGAGGACGCCTCCGTTCTCGCCCGATGCCTCGAGCAGCACCCCGGCGATCCAGCGAGAGCTTTTCAGACATATCAGAGCCTGCGCCTGGACCGCACAACCAGGGTTGTGAAGTCCGCGGCCGGGATGCTGCCGATCTTCCACAACTCGGCGCTCTCCAGGGCCGAAACGGCGGGAGACTACATCAGGACGCAGTGGGCGCCGGAAGCGACCGCCGCTCGTTACGACTGGATCTACCAATACGACGCGACCGCCATTCCTCTTCATTGACATCTCTCCCCACGAGCACCGGTGCACAAGGATGATCGGCAAAGAGCAGCCCTGGGACAGGGTGATACCGCTCGAAGAGCGCGAGACCTATGCGATCGCAGGATTGGGTGGCGCGGCTGGATTCGGCAAGCGGCCCGCGCTGCTGGTGATTGACGTGCAGTACCGCTCGGTCGGTGACCGGCCGATGCCGATCCGCGAGGCGATCAAGCAATATCCAACCAGCTGTGGTGAGGCTGGTTGGTACGCCATAGCGCAGATTGCCGATCTGATACGGTTGTTTCGCGGCAGAAGATGGCCGGTGATATTTCCGCATGTCGCCTGCAAGGTCAGCCATGACCAGGGGGCATTCGCGGCAAAAATTCCAGGCATCATGCAGATTCCGCCCGAGGGCTACGACTTTGTTCGCGAGGTGGTTCCAGAGCCGGGAGAACTGCTGCTGCCAAAGACGCAGGCAAGCGCATTCTTCGGCACCCCGCTCACGACGTATCTCGTCGGGGCCGGGATCGATTCACTGGTGGTGACCGGCTGCACGACCAGCGGCTGCGTCCGGGCATCGGTGGTCGATGCCTGCGCGCTGAATTTCAAATCGATCGTACCAAGCGATGCCGTCTACGATCGATCGCCGACTTCGCACGCCGTCAACCTGTTCGATATAGCCAGCAAGTACGCAGATGTGATGCCCACCTCGGAAGCCATCGAGCGGCTTCATGCTCTGCCGGCCGATCGTACGCAGGATCGCCCGACATGAGTGTCGCCCAGGTCTCCGGTCTGCTCTACGGCGCTCACGTGCGCGCAAACGGCATCCGCCAGCATTACCTGCGCTTCGGCGGATCCGGTCCTGCCATCATCATCGTCCCGGGCATCTCCACGGCCGCGGCACAATGGGCGTTCATCGCGGAACGTTTGTGCATCAGAAATGACGTCTATGTACTCGACGTCCGGGGGCGCGGCCTTTCCGAAAGCGGACCGCACCTCAATTATTCGCTGGATGCCTGCGCCTCCGATCTGGTCTCGTTCGCCGAGGCGCTGGAAATAGGCGCGTATACCCTGCTCGGCCACTCCATGGGGGCCCGGATCGGAATTCGTGCCGCGCGCTGGCATCCATCGTCCATAAAGCAGTTGATCCTGGTCGATCCACCGGTCTCCGGCCCCGGACGTCGCGCCTACCCGAGTCCGATCGGGCCTCTTCTCAAGCTGCTTCATAGCGCAAGCCTTGGAGAGGCGGACGCGGTGCTGCGGAGCCCGTCCGCGCCGCGCTGGCCCGAAAAGCACATTCGTGCCCGGGCCGAGTGGATGCACACCTGCGATGAGCGCGCCCTGATCGAAAGTCACAAGGGCTTTCATCACGATGACATTCACAATGATCTCGCCAACCTCAGCGTCCGCACCTGGCTGCTCGTTGCGGGCAAAGGCGACGTCATCCGTCCCGAAGATGAAAGAGAGATTCAAAGATTATTGCCGTCCATCGAGATCAAGCGACTGGAGAGCGCAGGTCACCAAATGCACATCGACGACACGGAAGGCTTCCTTTCGATCGTCAGCGACGTCCTCGCCTGACCACTCGAAAGACCGGTCGGAGCGCTGCGAATACATGCCTGGAAGGAGATGACTGAAGATGACCCGGCAACGCATCGATGTTGAAATGCTCGAACTCTTCAAGGCCGAACTTGCACTTTGCAGGGTGAGCGAAGGCGAGGTCGTAGCTGTCCTGAGCGGCGGCGAGGATCAGTCGGAGTATGCCCAGACGTTCATGCTGGCCGCGCGGAGCCTTGGCGCGACAACCTTCCACCTCAATGTTCCAAAGTACGGCCAGAGCAAGGTTGCGGGCCAGCAGGGCAGACACGCGCTGAGCGGCAACCAGCCGGCGATCGACACGCTCAAGCGCGTGGATATGGTGATTGATCTTCTGGGCCTGCTGTTCTCGCGCGAGCAGCTCGAAATTCAGGAGGCAGGCACGCGCATTCTGCGCGTCATGGAGCCGTTCCACATTCTCAAAAAGATGTTCCCGACTGAGGATCTCCGCCGGCGAACCGAGCTCTCACGAACGCTCCTGCAGTCAGCCAGAACCATGCGCATCACGTCGCCGGGCGGAACGGATGTGACCTACGGCCTAAAGCAATATCCGGTCATTTCCGAGTATGGATACACCGATGAACCGGGCCGCTGGGATCATTTCCCGTCAGGATTTGCTTTCACGCAAGCCACGGATGGGGACGTCAACGGCACTGTCGTTCTGATGCCGGGCGACATTCTCTGCGCATTCAAGCGCTACATCCAGTCTCCGGTCACGCTCACCATCAAGGACGGCTACATCGTCGACCTCAAGGGCGAGGGCACCGACGCGACGCTCATCAGGAACTATATCGACAGTTTCGGCGATCCGCGAGGTTGGGCAATCTCGCATATCGGGTGGGGATCGAATGAGCGCGCCGACTGGCACCATATAGCTGCATCTCAGCAGCTCGCGTCGGAGCACATCATGAACGCGCTTTCCTTTTATGGAAACGTTCTGTTCTCGACGGGACCGAATACCGAGCTTGGCGGCACGAACGACACGCCGTGTCATCTCGATATCCCGCTTCGCGGCTGCAGTCTCTGGCTCGACGATATCCACATCCTCGACAAGGGCGAGTTTGCCTACCCGGAGTTGAGGGCGCCCGGCCGCTAGGCCTCGCCATCGAACCGGGACCCGGAGCCGCAGTTGCGGCTCCCAATGACGCGGAAAGCGCTTCGGCGACGATCATCCACTGTTCAGCTCTTTCAACGGGAAACGCACTGCATGTCTAAAACCGTCTCAGGCGCGGAAGATTACACGGCCAGGCAACGCTATTCGATCATGATCTCGGCGATGCTGGGATACATTCTCGACTTCTACGATGTCCTGATCTTTCCGTTTCTCCTACCCGCGATCCAGCGCTCAATGTCGCTATCGTTGACCGAGATCGGCTCTCTGCAGGCCCTGACACTCTTCGGATCGGCGATCGGCGGGGCCCTGTTCGGCGTCATCGGTGATCGCCTTGGCCGAAAGACCTCGCTTCAGCTCACGATCGCGCTGTTCTCGGTCGCGGCGATTATTTCCGCGTTCGCATGGAATTATTGGTCGCTTGCGGTGCTGCGGTTCATCACCGGCATCGGTCTTGGCGGCGAGTACGGCGTTGGCATGGTGCTTTTCAACGAGGCCTGGAAGAAAGGCAGCCGCGGCCTGGGCGCGGCTGCGCTGCAGGGCTGCGCCGTGATCGCATCGTCCACGGCGTCGATCGTCGGAATCTGGCTTATCGCGACGTTCAGCGACGAGTGGAGCTGGCGCATCGGCCTGCTGAGCGGCGGAGTGCCGATCCTGCTGATCATTTTCATCCGCTTCTTCATGCCTGAATCGAAAATCTGGCTGGAGTACGAGGCCCAACGCAAGGCCGGTCAGGTTGCAGAGGCAGCCCGCACTCTTCCCCTGGCCGATCTGTTCCGCAACGGGCTGGCGCGCCAGACCGTCACTGCCTGCGTGTGGCTGATGAGCTACATGCTTTGCTACTACAGTGTCGTCTCCTTCATTCCGACGCTGTTGCTCCGGGACATGCACACGCCGGGCGACGTGGTTCGCACCACGGCCGTTCTTCTTTCCGTGGTCAGCGGCATCTGCTATCTCGCCAACGGCTTTTTCAACGACAGGGCTGGCCGCCGGTTCGGTGCTCTCGTGCCGGCATTGTTCTGGATCGGTTCCCTGGTTGGCATGGCGGTATGGGGAGGTCAGCTCTATGCCGGCTCGAAGACCGGGTGGCCGATGTTCTGGCTCTATATCGGTTTCGGGATTGGCAACGTCGCGCTCGGCGTGACGGGCGTCTGGATATCGGAGCTCTATCCGGTCAATCTGCGCGCGACGGCGGTGTCCACATTCTATATGGGCGGTCGTGGCCTTGGCAGCATCGCGCCGGTTATCGTGCCCCTCGCGGCCGCTCATTTCGGCGGAAGCCTGCTGAACGGCATGGTCGCCGTGGCTCTTCCCGCCGCAGCTACCTTCGTTCTGGCCTCTCTTCTGCTTCCTGAGACGCTCGGTCGGGATTTGTCCGCGAAGGGCTTCAAAGCCGATGCGGACTCGGAGCCGGCGATGAAGGCTGCTCCGGTCTCGAGCGTATGATGCGCTCGTGAAATGACGAGCAGCCGGCGAGATGAGAGCTTGGCGCGCTCATCTCGCCGGCCCGGCGCGCAAGTTGGAATCCGCTGCCGGGCCGTCGATAGGGACAAATGACGTCTAATCGAGATCAGTAAGTCACTGAGTTTTCTCAGGCCAGGGCTGACTCTTAATTTGCCGGTCGATCGATTTCAGGAGGGGGTGCCCAGATCTTGGGCCACTCTCGTTCGCGCCCAGGACGCCGCAACGAAGTGGGGTGAAACGGCCGTGAACAGAACGCGACCGCTGCGGCCGTTACATCAAGAAAGATCAATAGGTTATCCCACAGTCAGATCGCAACTTGAATCGATTGTCGGTATCGGTGGTTGCGCCTCCAGGATTTGAATCTACTAGGGGGTCGAACAGGCAGCGGGTTCCGGCGGGCATAAGGTGCTTCCCAGTGAATTAGGCTGCCAATAGCAAAGCAGGCTCCCGCCATTGCGGATTTTGCGATGTACCGAAGCTCCCCCACCGTGCCAAGCGCTCACGCCACCATACGAAGGACAAACAGCGGTTCTTCGTGTCGGTGGTTGCGTTTGATTCCCTCCCTGGGCACCAAAACTACGCTTTTGTGCGCCAGACTACGATTTTGCGCGATAGCGTCGATAAGCGCCTGGCAGAGGATCAATTTGTGCACGTAGGAGTAGCGCTCGGGGCCAGCCTACGGCGAAAAATTCTGCGGACTATAGTGACGACAAAAAACATTTTCGGGGGTTCGATTCGCTCCCCCGCTACCAATCGTACGATTTTCTACGCCAAACTACGATCTTCTGCGATTTCGTAGGGCTAGCGGTAGCATCCGAGGAGAGGCGCCGGCTGCGAAGCAAGCCATTTCCTAAGTAGTGTGTTTCGCGAAATGAGTGGTTGGTTAAGCGGGGACAACATCGCTTAAGTCATCGATTGCCGTTGTCGAGGGCTCGATTTGCTTGGAATGGGGCTGCGAACGTGTGATCGCCAAGCAATCGGTAGAAATGGGCAACGTCCAATTATGACGTATTCAGCGTGGCCCGGCGCGCATGGATCAGACTCTCGACCCCGGTCGCGGCAAGCCCGGGCGCACTGATGATTGGGCCCAAGCTTGGTTTGATTTGGTGCCAGCCACGGTGGTGGTCGCAAGTGCGGCAGATCGCAGGAAATCGCGCTTGGTCAGCATGTACGGGCCGAGCTTTGGCGAAGTGCGCCTCTAATCATTGTCGCGATTCCTCCCGATACTGCCGCGGAGCGGCACCGGCAATTCGGCGGAAGGCACGGGTGAAGTGCGCCGGATCAGTGTAGCCGGAGGCGAATGCGATTTCGATGATCTTGAAATCCGTGTCGCGTAAAAGCTTTCTGGCATTTTCGAACCGAATGGTATCGATCAGATCCGAGTATGTCAGGCCGGCGTGCGCGAGCTTGCGTTGCAAGCTCCTGGTGCTTGCGCCAGCCATCTCCGCGATTTCAGCGAGAGCAGGAAGTCTTTCACCCAGATAAGACGGCAACATCAATTTGAGAGTTGCGATAATATCATGACCTGCTGGGCCAGCCCCATCGTCCTGCGGAGAAAGCATTTTTTCGTTTGCGCGATTGACGAGGCTGAGGAGGGAGATGGGAATATCGATCCACGATGCGTCCTGACCGGACAGGAAGCGCGTGTTTGGCCAGAATGATTGACACGCGGGGCTGGGCGTATAGCGGGCTTCAAAGGCCATTGTTGCCGGGGCCCAATCCGGCCCGGCGAATTGCTGGACCATGTATATGGGGGAAAATATTCTGGAGCCATTGCGAATGCTCGAGATGCAGGAGCCCTTTTGTTCCAGTGAGTCTGCTGCAAAACCTCACGTGATCGTCGTATCGCTCGATCCAGTTGCTCAAGTTCGAGTCCTCGATCGACGCCCATTTGCAGGCCTGCTGCAGCGCGACCAACAGCGTCGGGGCATGGCTGATCAGGGTCCGGGTTTTCTCGCTCAGGTGACAATAGTGCAGACGTCGGGAGGCGTGGTATCCGAAATCTGTAATGCCTTGCGACCTCCGGGCGATTTCCGCGAAGTCGATTGCCTGCAGTATCGGTACGTAGTGGTTGGCCTTTTCTTCCAGCGATGCCGGAAGACGAGATCTTTCTAGAAACGAACCTGTCGATGCGCCGATATCGCTAAGGATATCAGCGAAGGGAATCAGGAATTGGCAGCGCGTCAAATGAATATTTGCCACCCGGCTGCCCCTCGATCGTAGAATTGATACTGTCCGTCCGCGCCAATTTCGCCGGGCCCGGGCGTTTGCGTCGCCGACAAGAATGGGAGAATTCGCTGTCCCTCTCCCGGCAGGCCTCGTTCTCGCACAGCAGCTAGATCTCGCGTCGAGCAGAGATGCGGCTCTTTCGATGCGGGTCTTGCCGGCTTTTTTGGCGCCTTATGGCCAGACGGCCAACGACTCGCTTCATAGGCTGACATAAGACCAAGACTAGAGCCGGAGTGGAAGGAAGCGCAGCCTGTCGCTCCGCGTTCTATGAATCCCATCATCGTACCTTCGCAGTATTGCGTGCGCGCGACAATGGTCGAGCGAGAGCCGCTGGGTGATCGTAAGGCAATTTCTGGCGAGCCCCGGTTTTTCCCGGGCGGTTGGCCAGAGGGAGGCCCAGAACACCTACAGCCTCGAAGCCCATTGAATTTTCTCTCTAGAGTGAGCAAGGGCTTCGTGCCTTACATCCAACAGATGAGAGCTGTTCGTTTGCCGTCGTCGGAGGCGATCCGCGCGGCTATTGTCGCGTCGCTGCGACAAGGTGACGTAACCATAGGTCGAACCGCTCGCGCACTCAAGATTAGCGTCCGGACGTTGCAGCGTCACCTCGGTCGAATCGGCACAAGTCACAGTGAAATGCTCGCGGACGTTCGCCTCGACTTGGCGTGCCGGTTACTCGTGGATTCCAGCAAGCACCTGTCGGATATCGCGAAATTCCTTGGCTATTCCAACGCAAGCAGCTTCAGCCGCGCTTTCGTGCGTTCGATGAAAGTTCAGCCCGTTGTATACAGGCGGCAGCAACGTGCCCGTAAGCTGAGCGGGCGCGTCATCGCATAGGACCGGTGCGCAATCCACCGCTGAAGTATCCCAGATGATTGGCGCGAAATGGCAAGACGCGTGACCTGAATTGGCGCGAAAAGTTTAGTGAGATTATCACGCTCCGGAAGGATCTGACTGTTTTGACGTTCATGGAACACGGTGTGCTTTGGAAGCCGTCTGAGCCGATCGCAGTCGCGTATCTGGCGCATGGGATTTGTTGAATGTCCCAGCGCCACCGGCTGGCCCCGTTGTGGAAATGATGCCCGAGCAACGGAGAGAGTCCTGTTGCGATGTCGTCGGACGAGCGGAGAGGTTGGCCTTGAGTCGTCCTCATCAACCACTATCTGTTTCGGTCATATGTCGTACCCTTATGGTGAGTGAGCGTACGCTGCGCAATGCATTCAACGAGATCCACGGCGTCCCGCCCTGCCGGCGTCTTCGCATGTTGCGGTTGCTGCACGCTAGGAAAGTCCTTCTGGTGGCTGACCGCGAGCTGACCACCGTTACCCATGTTGCAACAGCTTGGGGCTTCAGTGAGCTGGGGCGCTTTTCTGTCGAGTATAGAAAGGCATTCGGCGAGAGTCCGTCTCAAACGCTTTATGGAAGAGTTCGGACCTGCTGTATCGGGGTCGAGCGTGGCGTCGGCGCAACGTCGAGGTTGGAATTTGCATAGCGCGGCTTCCTGAAGTGGCGCCAACTACATGGACTGTGGACAGGAGAAGGTCGATGGGCCGAGGTATGTTCATCCACGCGTCGCGCCGTGCGGTCATAGGTCGACCGACTTCATCCGTTGGGGCAAATAGGTGCCAGGCGGCAAATGACTGTCGTTGCGGTGTCGCTAACGCTAAGCCTTCCGATCATCTAGTCAGCGCATGCACAGGCTGATCTGAGCGCCTTATGCTGACTTTGGACACCGGCGTGGCAAGAAGACGCTGATCTCCTCACGCATCAGCAGCACGATTCGCGAAGTCGTTTCAGTCCGGCCACTAAGGAGAGATAGATAAAGATCACTCGTCGATCCCTTGCATTTGGTGGAATGGGCCTGCGCTGGCAGGTGCGGCTGCAACAAAATCAGCCCTTGCGCAGGATTCCTTCTTTGGCGTAGGCGCGGCCCGCGCCGGAGGGAGATTTCATCCTCATGCTGCGCATGTATTGGCCGCAAACGAGCCCGTCGATCATCAACGGCACATGGACGGTCCCTGCCGCCAAGAAGGTCGGTTGAATAACCTTGAACGCATGATGAGAGTGGGGGACCGGTAACTCGCGCCACAAAATGGAGGTAGGAATGAGCAACGCGACCATTGCAATAGACGGCCAAGCCGCTGTCACGCCCGCGACACTAAGCTGGAATTTCATCCGCTGGGGTCTCGGGCTGTTCATCACAGGATTCTTGACGGGCTTTATCCCGATCGCGCATTACATGTACGGTGCCATAGCCGGAGACGTGGGGCCGGACTTCCTGAGAAACATTACGCTCTGGTGGGGTTGTCCGGCGGTGCTGGCGGAATTGACTCTCAAGACAGGCGGCCTTGGCATGGTTGCAATCGGCTTTTGCTATCAGGCCATCAATCGGCAGGGCGCGTCGGCGAATATTTCCAGTCACGAGCGCGTTGCGCCCGTGCTGTGCTCATTCGGTCTGATCGCAACGCTCGTATCCGCTGCTGCGGGCTATGTGATTTGCAATTATTTCTGGCCGAATTTTTATTACCATGCGATTCCGACCGGAAAGAATCTGTGGCTCGCGGCGCAGGGACTTAGCATAGCCGTCTATGTGGTTGGCGTTTGTTATTCGTTCGCCGGCATCCGCAGAGCGTCGGCCCAATTTCGATGACACACCAAGCTGACCGGTGGCGGTTCGATAATATGTCCAGCCTTTCATGCCGTCGCACAACAAAGCAATCACGTCTTGCGGCATGGTTGCGGCATGAAAGGCGCTGGCTGGTAATTGCATGGTTCAGTGGAATCGCCGCTGGTGCACTTTGGATCTATTCAGGTATGCCAATGATTTGTCATTGAGCGGACGATTTCGACGGCTTGATACGGCATTTTGATTCCGCCATATCGAGGTTGGCTCAAGCCAGACGTTACCAGTGAAATCTAAGATACTGTGGCCGGCTTCCGTTGTTCGTTTGGGAAAGGGCATTTGGAAATGCGCCCCTCCGTCGGCGACCAAGGATAGGCGCGCATCCAACTGTCAGGCAGCAGCTCTCGTTCTCGTCCCAGGAAAGCCGCTTAACTGCGGGGACCACGAACTCGGTCGCGCTCAGCGCGAACAATCGAGGCCTCTGCCGAAATTGCATAGCCTGCAGAGCGGATTGAATGAAGTATCCTTCCGAGTGCCGGGAGCGGCCGTGCCTTGATGGAATACAACAGAAAGCTGGAGCATTTTAATGAATTGCAAAAGAATGGCGAGCCTGGTGCTCGCTGCCGGACTTGTAGCCAGTTCGGGGCCGGCGCTCGCACTGACAGCCGACGAGGTGAAAGGCATCGCCATGGATGCCTATGTCTACGGCTATTCGCTCATCACCACCGATGTCACGCGGGTGCAGATGACCCACACGGCCGAAGTGTCGCTGAAAGAACTGAAGTCGCCGCTAGCCCAGTTCCTCAACGTGCCGCGTTATCCGCCGGCGGACTATCGCGGCGTCTCGGCCCCCAATGCTGACACGCTCTATTCGATCGCCTGGATCGACGTGTCGGAGCCGCAGGTCTTCAGCCATCCGGCGATGCCAGACGGCCGCTTCTACATGTTTCCCATGTACAACCTGTGGATGGTCGACTTTGCCTCGAAGGGCAGCCGGACCGCCGGCCAAGGCGCGGCGAACTATCTGCTGACGCGCTCGGACTGGAAGGGTGAGGTGCCGAAAGGGATGGTCCATGTGCCGGTCGAGACCCGCTACATGGTCATCCTCGGGCGCACTTACGCTAACGGGACGGAAGCGGACTACAAGGCGGTGAACGGTCTACAGGCACAGCTTAAAGTCACGCCGCTTTCCGCTTGGGGCACCGACTACAAACCCAAGTCCGCGCCGCTCAATCCGAACCCGCCCTTCTCGATGACCGACAAGCCGCAGAAGGTCATCCTCGACATGGGGACCAAGGGCTATTTCGACATGCTCGCCAGCCTGATGTGCAAGGACGCCCCGCCCGTTGCCGCCGACGCGCCGATTGTTGAGAAGATGGCGCGGATCGGCCTGAAGCCGTGCGAAGCTTTTGACATGGGCAAGTTCGACGCCCAGACGCAGGCGGCCCTCAAGGACCTCCCTCAGGAGGCCTTAAAGAAGATTGGCGACAATCAAAAGAGCCTCGGCCAGATCGTCGATGGCTGGCTGATCACCAAGGGCCTTGGCGATTTCGGCACCGACTACATGAAGCGCGCGGTCGTGGCGGCCTTCGGCTGGCCTTCGAACGTGCAGGAGGACGCGGTCTATCCTTATACCATGGTGGATAGTGCCGGTGCCTCTCTCAACGGTGCGAACAAGTATACGGTGACCTTTGCAAAGGGCCAGGAGCCGCCGGTGAAGGGCTTCTGGTCGATCACCATGTATCAAATCGACCAGGGCTGGTGGTTCGTTCCGAACGCATTGAACAAATTCACAGTCAGCCCGCGCGACGATCTGAAGAAGAACGCAGACGGCACGGTCACGCTTTATTTCCAGACCGAATCGCCGGGCAAAGACAAGGAAGCCAATTGGTTGCCGGCTCCCAAGGGCGACTTCAACCTGATGTTGCGCATGTACTGGCCGCAGGAAACCAGTCCCTCGATCCTCAACGGCAGTTGGACGCCGCCGAAAGTAGTCAAGGTCAATTGACCGAAGGCGGCAATCAGTTTCGACTTGGACCCGGCAGCGACGAGCTGCCGGGGCGACTTTTGCGAGCGTTGCGGTTTCTACCCACGTCATCGTCGCGAGGGCAACGAGACCGGCGGCATCATCGAGTGAACCGTTCTCGACGGTCGCTGTTGCTGTTGTGATGAGCACGGCGCTTGCTCCGTCGCAGAATATAGATTTCTGCGACCATGGTTCGCGGTCCGCCAGCGCTAAGTTGTTGAGCTGTTAGAGCGTATCTCAGGAACTGCACCGTTGTATGCGACTTCGATCGTTTCGCATACGGGCCGCGCGCGCTGCCGCTGCAGTGAACCTTGATCCCGGGCAATCCATTGGACCTTGCCGGGCCGTCTCGATTGTCGCGCGATATCAAATTCCGATCGCGCCGTCACAAGCACAGAGCATCCGCTCCATGCGACGCAAGGACCACGGCGGCGCCCCGAGCGAAGTCCGAGGAGGCGATCGAGCCTGAGGCCATCCTGCCGAGGCAAGACAAGGCGTCCTAGTCGAGCCAGCGCCAACCATAACAAGTCGCATTGTCCCCGAGGGGGTTGGGAGGAATTCCCGATGAACAAGCCCTGGATCAAGACCTACGCGCCCGGCGTCCCCGCAGAGATCGACGATGACGCCTATCCCTCGGTCGTCGCGCTCTTCGACGCCGCGGTTGAGCGCTTCGCCGACATGCCGGCCTTCGAGTGCTTTGGCTGTGCCATGACCTACGCCGAGATCGACCGCGCCTCGCGCGCCCTGGCGGCCTATCTGCAGCAGAAGCTCGGCGTGCGTCGCGGTGACCGTCTGGCGCTGATGTCGCCGAACATCTTCGCCTTCCCGATCGTAACGCTCGGCATCCTGCGCGCGGGTGCCGCTCAGGTGAACATCAACCCGCTCTACACACCACGCGAGCTTGCTCACCAATTGAACGATGCCGGCGTCGAGACTATCGTCATTTTTGGCGGCTCCACCCCGGCGCTCGCCGAGATCATCGATCAGACCCCGGTCAAGACGGTGATCACTCATGACCTCGGCGACTGCAGCGGCCTTGCCATACCGTCTCCGACGGTCGACCTGCGGCTAACCTCGACGCTGCGCCTCGCCGACGTGCTCGCCGAGGGTGCGCGGCTGCGGCTCGATCCGGTAGCACTCGGCGGCGATGACATCGTCTTCTTCCAGTACACGGGCGGCACCACCAGCCTCTCGAAGGGCGCGATCTTGAGCCACCGCAACCTGGTCGCCAACACCGAGCAGTTCAAGGCGTTTTTGCCGGAGGCGACCGAGCCGGGCCGTGAGGTGCTCGTCCTGGCGCTGCCGCTCTATCATATTTTCGGGCTGATGATGATGCTGGCTTACGCCACCATCGGCGCTCGGGCGGTGCTGATCCCGAATCCGCGGGACCTGGACGCCTTCATCACCGCGATCAAGGATGCGAAGTTCTCGGTGCTGCCGGGCGTCAACACCCTGTTCCAGGGGCTAATGATGCACCCGCGCTTCAAGGAGATCGACCTCTCGAACTACAAGATTGCCATCGGCGGCGGCACCGCCGTGATCAAGGCGACCTCGGAGAGGTGGAAGGCGCTGACCGGGCACCACATCAAGGAGGGCTACGGCCTCTCGGAGACCTCGCCGATCCTCTGCCTGAACCCGATCGCCGGCGAGGCCTTTTCCGGAGCCTGCGGCCTGCCGCTACCCTCGACCGAAATCGCTCTGCTCGACGACGAGGGCCGAAGGGTCGCCGAGGGCGAGGCCGGCGAGATCTGTGCGCGCGGCCCGCAGGTGATGCGCGGTTACTGGAACAACGACGCCGCCAACGCGACGGCCTTCACCACGGACGGCTTCTTCCGCACCGGTGACATCGGAGTCTTCATCGAGGGCGGGTTCGTCAAGATCGTGGACCGCAAGAAGGACATGATCCTGGTCTCGGGCTTCAACGTCTACCCGAATGAGGTCGAGGCCATCGTCACTGCCTGCGGCGGTATCGCCGAGTGCGCCTGCATCGGCGTCGCCGACGAGAAGAGCGGCGAGGCGGTCCGCGTCTACGCGGTGAAAGGGCCCGAGGCGACGGTATGCGAGGCGGACGTCATCGCCTACTGCCGCAAGGAACTCGCCGGCTACAAGGTGCCGAAGCAGATCGTCTTCGTCGACGCGCTGCCGAAGTCAACCGTGGGCAAAATCCTGCGGCGCGAGTTGCGCACGCCGGTCTGAGGAGGGGCCGGTCGGCGGCGGCGCCATCGCCCCGTGTCGCATGAAATCAAGATTACGACCCGCAAGGCAAGGCCGCCGGGACCGGTTTCGCCCAAGCTGCGGGACAGGGAATGGCGGCAAGCCGATCCGCCACCCGGAGGAACGCCGGTCCCGTGATCCGAACTGATCCCAAAGCCCACAGATGCAGCCGCAGCCGCGTATTGGCGATGTTCAAGCGCCGCGCGGACCGACCCCGAGTCGCGACGAACCGAACTTGTCGCGTCTTGGATGACATGCTCGAGGAGCCAAGACGATGATGCACGCCACCTTCGACACCGTTAGCACCCGCGCCGCCGCCGCTCCGGCCGGCGAAGTCGACCTTCTGGTAGTTGGTGCCGGCTTTGCCGGCATGCTCGCCGCAATCGAGGCGCGCCGCCGTGGCATCACGAATGTCCTGATCATCGACAAGGGGTCGGACTTCGGCGGCTGCTGGCGCGAGAACACCTATCCGGGTATCGCCTGCGATATCCCCTCGCATCTCTACTCGTTCCGCCGCAACCCGAACGCTGACTGGTCGCGCACATACTCGCCCGGCGCCGAGATTTTCGCCTATTCCCAGAACGTCGCCCGTGAAGAGGGGCTCTACGCGCGCACCCTCTTCGGCAAGACCATGACCTCGGCCGACTGGAATCCGCAGACCCGCCGTTGGGAGGTCCGCACCGCCGAGGGAGACCTTTTCCTCGCACGGGCGCTAGCATCTGCCACCGGGCCGCTCCATCAGGTCAAGCGGCCTGACATCCCCGGCCTCGAAAGCTTCGCCGGTGCAGCCTTCCACTCCGCCCAGTGGCGCCACGACATCGATCTCACGGGCAAGCGGATCGTCGTCATTGGCACCGGCGCCAGCGCCATCCAGTTCGTCCCGGAGATCGCCAAGGTCGCTGGTCGGCTCACCGTGATCCAGCGCTCGGCACCTTACGTGATCCCGCGTCACGACCGGGTGCTGCCTGCCTGGCTGAAGTGGGCCTACCGCCATATCCCCGGCGCCCGCGCCCTGCGCCGCACCATCCACTACTATCTCGACGTCGAAATGAAGAAGGGTATCTTCACCCACACAGGGCTGCTGCACCGGTTTGCCGCGAAGGAGGCGCTGCGCAACCTCAGGAAGGCGATCACCGATCCGATCCTGCTCGCCAAGCTGACCCCGAACTATGAGATCGGCTGCAAACGCGTGCTGGTGTCCGACGACTGGTACCCCGCGCTCGCCCGGCCGAATGTCGCGGTCGAGACCGCCGGCGTCGCCGAGGTTCGCGCCGACCGGGTGGCGCTGCGCGACGGCACCGAGATCCCGGCCGACGTCATCGTGTTCGGCACCGGCTTCCATGTCGCCGACGCGCTGATGCGCCTGCCAGTCCGCGGCCGCGACGGCCGGACGCTCGGCGAGGCCTGGCAGGCCCGCGACGGTTCGGTCGGAGCCTACTTTGGTGGTGCGGTGCCCGGATTTCCGAACTTCTTCCTGGTTCACGGGCCGCGTACGGGCTCGGGCTGGATCTCGGCGTTGCTGATGATCGAGAGCCAGGTCGAGCATCTCACCCGCGTGCTCACTGAGGCCTGGAACAAGGGCACCGACGCCATCGAGCCGAACGAAGCCGCCTATACGGCCCTGACGGCCGAGCTCGACGAGCGGGTCCAAAAAATGGTCTGGAGCCAGGGCGGCTGTGCCTCCTGGTATCTCGATGGCCACGGCCGCAATCGATTGACCTGGCCAGGCAGCCACACCGACTTCGATCGCCGCAACCGGGCGGCCGGCCTCGAGCGCTACTGCCGTGCCACCTAAAGCACGGCCGTCGGTCCCCAAACGCAGCGACCAAGGATGAACCTCACCGACATCGCCCCGCTCGGGCGCCGCCCAAGCAGGCATTTTGCAGTCTGCCCACGGGCTGACAAACCCCCTCACATGTCGAAATAGGGTGCGAAGGAGATCCACATGTCCAAGAGCGGACTCGAGCGGCTGACGGTGCTCGGCGCAGGCGTCCTCGGCGGCCAAATCGCCTGGCACGGCGCCTTCAAGGGCAAGACTGTCGTGATCTATGATCCTTATCCGGAAGCCCTCGACAAGGCGCGGGCCGCGCACGCGTGGTATGCTGCGATCTACTCGGCGCAGCTCGGCGCCACTGAGGCGGAAGTCGAGGCCACCCGTGCCCGCCTGAGCTATACCGACGACCTCGCCAAGGCGGTGGCTGACGCCGACCTCGTCATCGAGGCGGTGCCGGAGATGCCCGACATCAAAGCCGAGGTCTATCACGAGATGGCGGGCCTGCTGCCGGAGCGCACCATCGTCGTCACCAACTCCTCGACCTTCCTACCGCGCGACTTCGCGGAGGCGACCGGCCGACCCGCACAGTTCTGCGCCTTGCACTTCGCCAACATGATCTGGGCTCTGAACGTGGTCGAGATCATGGCGCAGCCCGGTACCGCGCCCGCGACCCTCGAGGCGGTCACCGCCTTCGCCATAGAGATTGGCCAGGTGCCGGTGCCGGTCCGCAGAGAGCAGAACGGTTACATATTGAACACTTGGTTCGTGGCGCTTCTCACCGCTTCCCAGAGCCTCGTCACCAACGGCATCGCGACGCCGGAGGATGTCGATCGCACCTATATGATCGCCAATCGCGGCTGCGCCATGGGCCCCATGGGCATGATCGACATGGTCGGCATCAAGTTAGTCCACGACATTTCCCACTTCTGGGGCACCAAGCGGAACGACCGGCAGATGCTCGCCAACGCCGCTTATCTGAAGGAACGCTTCCTCGACCGCGGGTTGCAGGGCGCGATGGGAGGCGAGGGCTACTATCGCTACCCCGACCCGGCCTATACCGATCCAGGGTTCCTCGCGGTGCCCGACATCGCCGACGCACCGTCGATCGCGCGCTTCGCTGTCCTCTAGAGCATGATCACCGACGTCTCAGGCCCGCAGTTGCACGATCATCGTTCAAAGATCTCCAGGCGGCGATCATCCGACATGATCAATTCGCCTGACGAAGGACATCAGAGCGATAGGCGAGCGGCGAATCCCCGTACCAGCGTTGGAAGGCGCGGGTGAAGACGCTCTGGTCGGCATAACCTACCGCCTCTGAAACCTGTGATAGCGGCAGCTGGGTATGGGTGATCAGCGAGAGCGCTCGCGTCCGTCGCCAGTCGTCAAGCAGCACGCTGAACGACAGTCCTTCGATCCTCAGTCGCCGCTGCAGGCTACGAGGCTCCACTCGCAGGCTCCGCGCGACGCTGTTGAGCGAGCAGCTTCCGAATTCCATCTGCCGGGCGATCTCCGCGCGCACCTCATCACCCGCCCGGCCCGCCACCTCGCGCCGCGACGTCACCAGGTAGCGCCGGATGATCGCGTGGTAGGCGGTGTCCCGGCTCTCGAGTTGGAGATCGAGCAACGCCCGGTCGAAGTAGAGCGCGTTGCGTTCCTCGCCGAAACGGACCGGGCAGCCGAAGTAAGCCTCCGCCGCCGTCGCGTCGCTTCCAATCGCCTCCTGCCGCAAGCTGGCCTCGACAAGCTTCACGCGGCGGCCGGCCGCCTGGTCGAGCGTGTTCTTTGCGACCGCCAGCGCCCCGAGCATGTATTGCCGCGTCACGCAGGGCACCGGATGCAGGCCGACCACCATTGCCGCCAGGTCGCCCTCCTCCTTCAGCGCCAGCACGAGCGCGTTCGAGTGGATCACTAGATTCTCGCCGATCGCCGCCAGTGCGTCGCGCAGGCTGCGCTCCATTCGGGTGACCAGCGCTACCGGCCCGAGGATCTCCAAATGCTGGTAGGAGGCGATCCTCAACCCGAGGTCGGGTATTCCCCAATTGGCTGCGCATTGTTCGCTAAGATTGCAGAAGGCTACGAAATCGATCTGCTCCTCCGGCCGGCGCAGCAATACCGGGTCGAGACCGACCGCACGCATGATTGCGGAGAGGTCAGCGCCCCGTTCAGCGGCGATCTCGCGGAAGCCGGTCAGGCTGGTCGCCCGAGTGAAGTACTGCGCCATTTGCGCCAATTCTCCTGCATGACGCGAAATATCAAATTATCGCGACTGACAGCAAATCGCAATCAAGCGCCGTGGGCCCACGGTCTCCCCCATCAACTCTCCGCGCGACGCCATCCAAAAAAGGAGAAACATGTGAGGAAAGCGCTCCTGATCACCGGCTCTCTGCTCGCGGCGTCCCCGGCATTCGCCGGCGGCCTTGAGCGTTCCGGCCAGCCCGTCACGCTGTTGTTCGAGAAGGGCAACCTGGTCACCCTCGACCTCTACTACCTGACGCCCAGCGCCGTCGGGATCGACGCCGCCGGCACATCCAGCGGCAACGTCGGCAACAACACCTACCGCTTCGGCGGCGGCATCAAGAACGACTTCAACGAGAAATGGTCCGCCGCGCTGATCATCGACCAGCCCTATGGAGCTGACTTCGCCTACTCCCCCACGTCACGCCTGTTCGGCGGCACCGGCGCCAATGTCGACTCGGTCGAGTTGACCGGGCTCGTGCGCTACAAGTTCAACCAGTTTTTCAGTGTGCACGGCGGTCCCCGCCTGGCTAGCTTCAGCGCCGACGCGAGCCTGGGCGGGGCCGCGTACGGGCGGCTCTCGGGCTACAAGCTCGACATGGATAACGCTTGGAGCCTCGGCTACGTCGTCGGCGGCGCCGTCGAGATTCCGCAGATTGCGGGCCGCCTGGCAGTGACCTATGGTTCGCCCATCAGTTTCCAGCTCGACACCCACGAGAACATTCTCGCCTCCTCGACCGCCAACGTCACGATGCCGCAGTCGGTGAACGTGGACTTCCAGGTCGGCGTTGCCAAGGACACGCTGCTCTACGGCACCGCGCGCTGGGCGAACTACGACGGCTGGTCGATCGCGCCCGGCGGTCTCCTCGCGGTGGCCGGCGTACCCCTCGCGTCGAAGGACTACGATATCTGGAACTTCAAGGCCGGCCTCGGCCGCAAGCTCAACGAGACATGGTCGGTTGCAGTGCAGACGACTTACGAGCCCGCGATCAACAAGCCGCTCGGCCCGCTTAACCCCTACGACGGCTACGTGTCCCTTGGCGGCGGCGTCACCTATACGACGGCGTCGGGCTCGAGGATCACTGTCGGCGCCGAGTATGCGTGGCTCGGCGACGTCAAGGTTGTCTCAGGTGGCGGCAGTGCAGCATTTAATGGCAACTCTGCCGCCGCGGTCGCCGTGAAGTTGGCCGTCCCCTACTGAGGTCGCTCGACTGAGCCGCTGGCCTGGAGCCTCTCCAATTACCGGTTGGGAAAGGGGGGCGGTCTTGTATGCAGATGGCGCGCCGCACGCGACACGATTCGAACGTGTGGCCTCAACCGTCGGAGGGCAAAGGTTCTACGTTGGCACGATACTCCCCTTTTAGTTTGCGCGATATTGTTGGCTTTTCCCCGACCCGGACCTTCGCGGCCTTTCAACATTCGCCTTTCAGAGCGTAAGCTGAACTCGCTTACGGGCTCATGAACGGCGTCATGCGGAAGATTGGATAAGATACCGTAGGTTTGGTTGGTGTGGGGAAAGGCGGTAGGTAGCGGTTGCGGAAGTTCGCTTTGATACGGCTGGCCATTGCTCATTGAATCCGATCAGAACATCCGAAGTATCGCATATTGCCGCGGCTATTCCGGAGCCGGCAGTCTCAGCCACCGTCCGATTGAGGCGGTTTCAGCGTGGCTCGGCGGGCATGAATCAGACCTTCGACCCTGTTCGCCGCAACGTTCAACGTGGCCATATCGGCCGCATCGTCGTCCCCGTTCGCGATCTTGAGACGCTGGTCGCTCAAGATGTCATCAATCCGGTCTTCGATGTCGGATAATTCATCCTCGCGCTGGGCCTTGCGAACCCGGCGAGCCAGGGCATAGAGCGCGTCGAGCGCCGATGCATCCGGCTTTGACGTCCGCAAGCCGATAAACCTCCAGGCCGCGGCGAGGATAGAAGCCAGTCCGCCAAGGATCATCGGAGTCAGGTAGATCGCATTGCTCCATTCGTCCAAGAAGCTCTCTTGGGTGCCGTTGAAGTATTCCGCTGCACCAGCGTGGACTGGCAGGAAGGCGTCCGGATCCGTATCAGGGGCGGTGACCTGCGCCAGGATCGGCAGTTCGCCGATGAGGTCACGGCGCGCGGCGAGAAGCGATCGTGTCAGATCGGATATGGTGTCGCGATTGAGCTTTTTCTGCGCGACCAGGTAGAAAGACACCCGCAGTGTCGTCAGGTCGTCATCGGGGACTGCCGGCGAACCTCTGAGCGTACCTTTCGGCACGTCGAAGCTTTCGTAGGCTCGATGACTTTCCGCAACCGCGCCGGCGGCTTCAATGGGAATGAGCACCGGCAGGGATTTCGAGTTCTGCGGGAAGAGGCTGCGTGCCAGCGACAGGTATTTTGGGGTCAGTGGAATGACGAGCAGAAGGGCGTCCACGCTCTTGGATTCGACTGCCCGGCGCGCCTCAGGCAACGAGACATCCTTGAATTTCACGTTTGCGCGGTCGAGATCATATTGCTGACGCAGTGCGTCAACGACGGCCCTGTTGATCTCTCCGCCGACCACGCCAACGCGACGGCCTCTCAAGCTCGCCACGTCGCTCAGCGGCGAGCCGGGAGGGGCCACAATCAGCACGACCGCGTGCGCAAGCACGAGGATTGCCTGGGCCTGCGACAGGTCGCCGACATCGCCACGGACGACGGCGAGGTCGACCTTGCTCGAAGAAAAGGCGTTGGCGGCCTCGAGGGCGCTCGACTGATTGACGATCCGCAGTCTCACTGGTGCCGACGTGGCGGTCAGGCGACTGGCGATGGTGGACAAGACCGTAGCGGCCTCACCGTCAAGCGATCCAACCGCGACGGTAAACGTGACCGGTCGAACGTACCAGAAATAGGCGAACAGCCCCGCGCCAATCGCCAGCAGCAATGCGCCGCTCACCATCACAATACGAAGCCAGGCCGGCAGTTTGATGGCGGTCATCGATTAATTCCCCGACTGAAACTAAGCCTTGCGCTGAAGCGTCATCAACGGCGCTTCTCTGACGCAGCCGTATCTTGTCTCTGAGTTGTATTCCGTTCCGTCGCGGGTCAAGCAATGGATCACGGCATGAAGCGGTTCGAACGCTGGTGCCGCCCCAGGTTGCTCGATGTGTTTATTTCCAGGGGCCGCCAGACGGCAGACTTGCTTGAAGAGACGTTTGATGCGGGAAAGGTCGACGCCCAAGGGGCGGAGCAACCTGCCGCAGGGTGGGACGATCCGCTGTCCGGTCAATGCCATATCGCTGTCTGCGAGTTGCTCGAGGTGAGAGGGATATCAAGCCCCATTCGACGCCGCGAACCGACTCTGGCTTTGCTTATGATGTGTGAGCTCATGTAGCGAGAGGCGCGCCCCGCGCACGGTCGCCCGCGAAGGGACCTGCGGCAGGTGCGCGGCTGACGGGGTATAAATCTGCATTGAATGCCTTCATTGAGTGGTTTCCTCGCGAACCGGCCAAGCGCGCCTGCGCTCCCCCATCGTCGGGGCGAGCGCGCAATGGAAGAAGTTATAAGCGCCAATTTTCTCCCGATCGGCTATGCAGTTTCGGCAAAAGGGTGAGGGGCCGTTGGCCGCGTGCCGTGAAAAGCCCTTCGCGGTCGCACCGAAACCGATCCTGCGTCCATTGGTCCGCGACCATAGCTCGCGCTTGCCGAATTTGCATAGCGGGCCGCCAAGTTCTCCGTAAGTTGGTAAGGCGACGAGGAGTGGCTCGTATGCCAGCTCGCTCAACATGGCACGGGAGCATTTGATGCAAAAGCGATCGATCCAGAGCTCGTACGCGCCGATGAAGCGCGAATTTCTGCGGTAGTTCCTGGAAGTTGTATCGTTGTCACTCGCCAATCGTTTGAAGTTGTTTCATCAGGTATCAGGAGAACAAAATGGAGATCACTCGTCGTAATCTTGCGCTGGGAGGCATGGGCCTGCTGGCAGGTGCGGCTGCAACACGATCAGCCCTTGCGCAGGATTCCTTCTTTGGCGTGAGGGAGGGCCTCGAGGATTTTTGGCTCGCGAGCGACGCCTACGTTTTCGGCTATCCGTTGGTGACGATGGAGATGACCCGCCGGGTTCTCACCAACGTCGCCGAACCCGCGGAAACGAAGGCGCCGATGGGGCAGATCATCAAGATGCGCCAATATCCGGATGCCTCATTCAAGGACGTCACGGCACCGAACGCGGACACGCTCTACACGACTTCCTTTTTTGATGTCGGGAAAGAACCGTGGGTCCTCAGCATCCCGGACATGAAGGGGCGTTATTTCCTGATGCCGATGCTGGACGGCTGGACTACGGTGTTCCAGGTGCCGGGCAAGCGCACCACCGGCACCGGAGCACAGACCTACGCGATCACCGGACCTGGCTGGAAAGGCACGCTGCCGGACGGCGTGAAGGAGTACAAGTCGCAGACCAACATCGTGTGGCTGCTCGGCCGCATCTATTGCACCGGCACGCCAGAGGACTACGCCGCCGTCCACAAGCTGCAGGACGAGTGCAAGCTCGTTCCGCTCAGCGCATATGGCAAGCCGTACACGCCACCTGCGGGCAAGGTCGATCCCTCGATCGACATGAAGACGGCTGTCCGCGAACAGGTCAATCGCATGGACACGGTGTCGTATTTCAAGCTGCTCTGCGAGCTCATGAAAACCAATCCGCCAAACGAAGCGGACGCCCCACAGCTTGCCAAATTTGCCCGCATCGGCATCGTCCCCGGACAGGATTTTGACGAGAGCAAGCTCAAGGCGGACTTCATGAAGCGTGTGCCGGAGGTGTCGTTCGACAGGATCATGATCCAGTTCAAGGTCAACAAGGCCGTCAAGAACGAGAACGGCTTTGACTTCACGACGAGAACCGGCATCTACGGCACCGACTATCTGATGCGGGCCCTTATCACCGCGATCGGGCTCGGCGCCAACCGTCCGCAGGATGCGGTCTATCCGACCTCGCAAAAGGACGCGGATGGCCGCAAGTACAATGGCGCAAACAAGTACGTCATGCGATTCCCCAAGGGGCATCTGCCCCCGGCGGAAGGCTTCTGGTCGCTCACGATGTACAACAGCGGCTACTTCTTTGTGAACAATCCGCTCAATCGCTACTCGATCAGCGCGCGGCAAGAGCTGAAGCAAAATCCGGACGGCTCAACCGACCTCTACCTCCAGAAGGACTCCCCTGGTAAGGACAAGGAGTCGAACTGGCTTCCCGCGCCCGAAGGAGATTTCATCCTCATGCTGCGCATGTACTGGCCGCAAGAAACCGATCCGTCGATCATCAACGGCACGTGGACGGTTCCCCCCGCCAAGAAGGTCAGTTGAAAAAGAACTTGAACTCGTGCCGGCCCTCGAGTGGGCCGGCACGGGCCAAGCCTTCCGGCTTACGTTGCGCCGCCGCGAAAAGCTGGATCATGCGGGCGGCACAAATTGCTTCGATGCACGCAAAATTGGGATGTGATGTGCCCTGTTGATCCTAGGAGCCAGGCCCATAGGCGGGGACAACAAGACACGGACCCCGGCTTTCATTTAGAGCTTCAGTCATAGCCATGGCGATTGTAACGACGTCACTAGCGTCCGCGACTGTCCACGCCGACGAAGGTGGCGTTTCTTATTGGCTTTCCGGCCGCTTCAGCAGCCTCGCAGCGCCCCCTCAGGTCCCCGGCTGGTCGATGGCGGAAGTTTGCTATCACACCAGCGTAAGCGATTTCTGCAATAAAGCGACCGCCAAGGAGATCCAAGTTGGCGGATTCCCTGCCACGGGTGAAGGTCGATCTGAATCTCCGTTTGAATGCGCAGGCGGATCTCGTGCTCCTCAATCCCGATTACACGTTCGCGACGAGATCTATTGAGTTGTCTTGCTTGCCAGACCTGGTGCTATCTGTGCTTTACCTGAGCCGAGGCTGATCGTTGCTCGTCCGGCAGTCTTTGCTCGATCATCGTCATGACATCGGTGATGTCGTCAAAGGCCCGGCTATGCGCATTGTCGCCGGAAGTCCTCAGCTTGGTGAGATCGAACACGGCGATATTGTCGCGCGCGAGCTCGCTGCGGTACGGCTCTTCATGGACGTTCACGTCGCCCATCCGCGGAATGCCACCCCAGATGATTTTCGAGACGTCGAGTGCCGTGTCATCGCGTGATACGAACAACTCGATGCGTGGCCGATATGGACCCATCCGCTGGATTTCGCTGCGAAAGACATCGACGTCGATGTCCGGGGCAACGAGGAGCGCGTTTTTCAACTTGTTGGAGCGATCGCGGTTCGTCACCGCTGCCATTTGAATGGAGCGGGTCCTCAATGCCTCCAGCGTGACCCAGTTGCCCATGGAGTGCGCGACGATGTTGATCTCAGCCACGTTGGGATCCCGTGAGAGTGTCGCCAGCAATTGTTCCAACGCATCGCGCGAATAGTTGGCGCTCTCGCGGTCATAGGTGTAGGCAGACAATGCCACTTCGCCACGGGAAGGCCATGTAAAGAGAACTGGGACAGCCTGCGACTTCGAGTCGTGGACGATCTGCGCAAACCGGAATACGGCTTCGTCGAACCGGTTGTTGAATCCGTGGACGAAGATGAGAACCCTTCTTGGGCCGGCCTGCGTCGCCCGGGCGATTGCTGAGCTGAACTCTACCTTGTCGATGTAACTCGCGGCCGTCGTCACGAATTCGCGCTGGGGATTTCCCGGCGCTGATGCCGGCGATTGGACCTGCCCGACCGTCCGCGCCGCATCCGGCGGAATCGAGATTGTGACGGTGGCGTAGGAAACCTTGCTCGCGCGTTCACCGCTGAACATCATTCCCGGGTTGTCGGGGACAGCCTGCCTGGTCGTCGCCACAAGAATCGGCACTTGCGTCGCGCCGTCCACGGTGACGTCGACCGGCGTCATCATCTTGTCGGGGAGGCTGGCGCACGCGCCGCAGGTCAATGCTAGTGCTGTCAGGATCAGAGAGCGCAACATGGTCCAATAACTCTGCGAGGTGGCGATGACCTGGCGGCGCTGGCGCGGCTTTCGTCCACCGCGAGAATCCCATCAAGCCCAAACCTTACGCGAGGCCGAGCGCCGGCAGGAGGCTGGTCCATGTCGACCAGTGACTGCGTCAGATCGGTGATGGTGCCGGCATCGACGCTCAATCCTTGCGCTGGGCTGGTCAGGAGGATGTCCCCTTCAGCAATACCAGCTGGCAGAGCGCTGGCCTATGCAAAATCTGACACTTTGGACTACGGCTACGTTGAAAGATGTCGAAGGCTAACGTGGTGGATCAATCCGCGCCCGGCCGTTGTCGTGCAGGCTCGTCGAGGAGGGTTATTGTCCGACCGTACATAGGAAGCACTGAGAGAGTTCATCCACGCCGCCGAGCGCAGGTCTGAAACTGCATAGTCATCACTGCGAACCACGTTTATCCTTTGCATGGTTTGTAGCGCATCAACCGAGCATCGACCTCATGGACGTCGTCCGACCAAATTCGGTCAGGTCGTGAGCTATCAGTCGTTTTTCAGATCGCAAGGAGGATATCATGGCCACGAGACGTAAATTTCTCGCCGGCGCGGCGGTGGCCACGTCGGCGCTGGCCTCGACAAAATGGAATCGCGCCAGAGCCGCGGGAGAAGCGCCCAAGATGGGTGAGTTTCTGTTTGTTCAGACCTCGAAAGGCATGACTTTCGACAAGGGTTCGAGCAAGCTGACGCTGACCGGCATAAGTCCGATAACGGTCTACTTTACCGATCGTCCTGAACGGATTGCGGGCAATATGAAGACTGCGGCATTCATTCCCTTCTGGAGCGAAGGAAAGGATAGCTTCAAATCAGATCCGCCCAACGCAGATATTTCGTTGCTCGAAAACGGAGGGCTCACGCAAATCATAGCCGAACTGCAAGAGCCGGTGCTGAACGGTGACGATCTTAGCTACACGGTCAAGGTTCTCAAGGGTGAGGTTCCAGTGAAAGCCAACGACGTATCGGTGTTCATCGACATCATCGGGCGGCCATTGACACCGATGTCATTCGCCGGCGTCGGTCGACGCGCCTATCGAAGGGCTTACTGGTAAGCTTGGCGGAGCGCCGATTCGGCGAGGACTGGCAGCAGGAGCGACCTTGCCGGCAAGATGCCGGCAGGGCTTGCGGACCGGTAAGGATCCCTGCTGATCGCATCCACCAGCAACAAAGGCTCGTCCGCCGGTTGAGGCGCGAGGGGCACGGACGGAGGCTGCAGAACGAGCTATCGCAACCGACTGGGCGGTGGTGGCGACACATGACGCAGATTGAAGGCAGGCGACGACGGTGGATCATTCTTGTGGGCGGCGCGCTGATCGCCTACCTCCTGCTGGCCTATATCGTGCTGCCCGCGTTATGGAGCCATCACGAGCGCGAGCCGGGCGTCGCCGGCCTGCCCATGGTCACGCGTACCGGCGACGGTATTCCAGGCGATGCGCTCAATGTCGGACTTGTCGGCAGCAGGAACGACGTCCTTCGCGCGATGCACTCTGCCGGCTGGTATCCGGCCGATCCGATCACGTTACGGACAAGCATCGAGATCGTTGGCAGCGTGGTGCTTGATCGGCCATATCACGACGCGCCCGTCAGTCCGCTCTACTACGAAGGAAAAAAGGAACAACTCGCCTTCGAGAAGCCCGAGGGCAAGAGTGCCGACCGACGGCACCACGTCCGCTTTTGGCAGGTCCTCGACAAGGGAACGGAAGGCCGTCCGGTTTGGCTCGGTTCAGTAACCTTCGACCGCGGGGTCGGCTTGAGCCATGACACGGGGCAGGTGACGCATCACATTGCTCCCGATATCGATGCCGAGCGTGATGGGTTGATGCGCGATCTGCGCGACGCCGGCATGGTTCAATACTTCTTCCAGATTTCTGGAACGGGTCCGACACTCTTTGGCCGAAATGGCGAAGGCGATCCCTACTATACGGACGGCGAGATCGATGTTGCCACCCTCGTCGTCGAGGGCATCAGGCAAGCCCAGCCGGCTCCCACGCTGTCGCCGCCGGCGCTGATCGCGCTGAAGGACCAAATCTGGCATGGTGTCCGCAACGCGATCAGCCAATAGCGAGGATCGCTGGACCAGCTCGTCACTCCCTCTCGTTGTCGCGACTAGTTGCGTCGGGGGGCGCCAAAGCCGGTCGAAGATCTGACTTCTGGCCAGACCCGCCAATCGTTGCTTCCGTGATCAACCCGGTTGTCCATCTCGGACAACTCGTCCTCGCGCTCCGCCTGCTGTCATCGAGCAGCTCTCCGGAATACAGCTAAGTCTTGCGCTGAAGCGTCGTCAGGGGCGCTTCTCCGAAAGCAGCACGGTACGTCGCAGCAAAGCGTCCGAGCTCGAAGAATTGATGCTCCCGCGCGATGCTGGCGACGCTTGCGCTGGAGGCATCGGCGTGTCGTAGCGCGGCGCGGGCCTTGTTCAGCCTGCGCAACAGAAGGTATCGCATCGGACTTACGCCGAGAATCTCGTGACAGCACATCCGCAATGTGCGTTCGGCCACGCCGATTTCGGCACAAAGATCGGGCAACGTGATCTTCCGGTTGACGGATTTGCGCAGCGCTGTTTCGAAACGGGTCATCAAGGCTGTGTGGTCGGAGCGGGTCCTGGAGCTGTCCTCCGTCCCGTCGCCGGTGAGGCAATGGATCACGGCATGAATTGTGTCTTGTTCGAGCGCCCTTGCCACTTCGGGCTGCTCAATCAGTTTGTTTGCAGGAGTCGCGAGGTGACAGGCGTGTTGGAACAGCTGCTGAAAACGGGACAAGTCCGCACGGGAAGGGCGGAGTAGTCTGGTGGAGCGCGGCGGCAGGATTGGCTCGCCGGTCAATGCCGCACCACTCTTTGCAAGCTGCTCCATGGGCAAGGATATCAGGCCCCATTGGCATTTGCCGTTCGATCGCTGATGCATCCGCTGGCCGGGGCCGTGAAAGGCGATCTGGTCGCTTTGGAAGGCTAGCCCGTCGCATTCCAGGCTCACCCGGCCAACTGGAAAGGACAAGAAGACCCTGTCGGCTGCGAGCGAAATGCAGGCAATGCGCGGCAGCGATTCGCGCAGCCGCATGACGACGAGATGGTCCAGTTTCAGCCGCAGCAACTCCGCTTCGAAATCCCCAGGACCGGTTATCGTGAGATTGACACCGATATCGCCAAAGCCGGCTTCGCAGGCTCCGGGATCGTCAAACCTTGAAATGGAGCGTTCAGCCATGTCCCCTCGTCCCATCGGACGGGCGGATGGCTCTTGCGACCATTTGATGCCCATGGGGCCCGTCGATGAGGCACCATCAGGCAATCGACAGGGGTCGACTATGCAATTCCTGCGCCATGAGACAAAAGGGCGCTTCAAAAGATCGGAAGGATATTTCGCTCGGAAGCTGCGCTGGTGCAAATCGGCCGGTCGATCTCCACACTGGGGTAAAGCAAATGCTGCGACTAGTGAAGCCGTCCCACGAAGACTTCGGTTGGCAGTGTTGTGGGACGAATGAGGTGGACATCGGGATCCTGCGCGGGCCGTCGCAGTGTTTCCGAGGGTAGCTCTCTAAACAGCGTGCGGTAGGCGACCGAGAAACGCCCGAGCTCCCAGAACCCGTAATTGGTCACGATATGGGTAACGGTCGCCTTGGATGCGTCAGCGCGCAGCAGCGCGCGCCGGACCAGATACATTCTTCGCATCGTGAGATAGCGGATCGGAGCCATGCCGAGATGTTCCTCGCAAGCCGATCGCAGCGTTCGCTCGGAAACGTTCGTCGCAGCGCAGAGTTCGGTCAGATAGATGGCACGGTCCGAGTTTTCAGCCAGATAATCCTCGAGCCGCGCGATAATCGCATCGTGACGCCGCCTGCCAGCGGTGGTCTCGATGCCGGCGCCTTCGGCAAGGCATCGAACCATCAGATAAGACATTTGTTGTTCGAATCCGCGACGTAGCTCCGGCGATTCTAGAACGTCCGGCGTCGTGCGGGCTAACTCGCCAGCGGTTTGGTGCATCTTCAATAGGCGCGACATCAACTCCGGGCGGGGCCGAACCACGCGGGTTGCCAGCTGCTTTTCCAGAAAGTCAGTTCCAACGACGGTCGCCAGCGCTGCACTCAGTTCATCCTCGGGGAGCGACATTCCACAATAGCGATGGTTGGCGCCGGTGCGCTGGTGCTGCAATACGTCGAGCTTGTCGATAACGATATCGCCCGGCGCGACGTCCATGCCGCAGTGTTGAATCGAGGGGCCTTCCAACTGCGGCAGAAAGCTGATGGATCTGCGACCGGGCCGGACGGCAAATCTAGCGATTTGAGGCAGATTCACCTCGTACCGGCTCATCCAAAGGCGATCCAAACCAATCTGCTCAATCCTCAGATCGAGCTGGCCACGCTTCGTCGGAAATACGTTGGTCTCCATTCCTTGAACGGCACTCGGGCAAAGCAGCGGATCCTCGATCCTTATCCTTCTAACCCAAAACACCTCGGGTACCTCCGCAACACTCGGATGCCTGAGCGAGATCGCTCAAACGAAAACATCGTCTTCAAAAATGCAAGTTGAAATCCTATCTCATACAACTTCCGCTCAATGAAGCGGGTCTCGGCCATCACGAGGAATGATGGATGATTTGGAGCGCTCAGACGTTTGAATTTTGAAACGAGGCATTTTGCCGCGGGTTTCGGCTTGGTTTGTGATGGCTGAGATCATGCAGCGACAGGCGGGCCTCGCGAACCAGATCCACCAGCGAAAGGGTGAAGAAGCTCAGTGCAATAACAAAGAGCAAAGCAACCCCGTATTCGTGCCGAAACTGGAAGAAGGCGGAGACGAACGCCAGGATTACCAGGAGCGACGTGACAATCGCGCTGATCGTCGAAAGAACGATCGCCTTGTTCAAAAGCACGGCCCGGCGCCTGAGGTGCGGCACGTCGGGGGGCGTTGGGGAAATGTCGACGTCGATTGTAGCGTGCAGTGCCTGTAGCCTGTCGACAATGCGGTTCATCCGTCCGATCAGAAGCGAAACGAAAGCCGCAACTGCGCCAAGGAGAAATGCTGGTGCCGTCACCTGCGAAATGACCTGCGACAGGTGCGCGGCGGTCGGTGTGTCGATCAGCATCTGCATCCTTTTCTCCGTTAACCAGGTGCGCGCGCCCCGAATCTCAGGCGCTGTTGGGACGAAATGCCCGGATCGAAAAATCGGCTAGCGCGCGCTTTCAAGGATCGATTATGCAATTTTTGGCAGAGCAACCACTGGTTTGTCCAGCCTCGTCGTTCCCGCCTACGCCAGGCAGACGCGCGCATGCGCAAAGCGGCTCGGCTAATGGGCCGCCCTGCTATTCAGCCGTCGAGGTGCGATTTTTCGCTCACGGCCGGTTCGGCCTGCCGATTTTGCATAGTCTCGTCGGCCCAGTGCATGCTCATCTACGAGAAGCAGAAGGCGGTTCAGGACTAGCGCCTGCCCGCGATCAACGAGGTTTTGCGAGATGATCGGGAAGCGAATGCGCGTACAGGTTCTGGCTGTCCTCTGCGCCTTCGGGGCATGGTCTGGCTCTGTGTCTTCCGCGGGCGCCCAACAGGCATCTTGGACGCAGATCGGCATGCTGGCGTGCAAGGTCGACCCTAGCGTCGGGTTTGTTATATTTGGCCATCAATCAATGTCATGTCGCTTTACTCAAAACCCGCCGTTCCCGATTCAACTCTATGAAGGCGCGCTCAACACCGTCGGAATCGATATCGGCGTTTCGGCTGGAGGCGCATTCGCTTGGGCGGTTCTTGCTCCGACCGCGGGCCCCCCAGTCGGAGCTCTCGCCGGCGAATATGTCGGGGCGTCAGGCGATATCGGCCTCGGCCTCGGCGCCGGCGTCAATGTCCTTGTCGGTGGCTCGGGGCGGTCATTTGCGTTGCAGCCCGTCTCCGTAGAGGGATCAATTGCCATTGATGTCACCGTCGGCCTTTCCGGCCTGCAGCTGCGTCCGGTCTATTGAAGCTCCACACCTTTTTGCGTGACGGGATGGGACGCAGCTCAAGTTCGTGGTGCCGTTTGGCGGGAGCGAGCGCGCGAAGATAGGCGAGCCAACAGGAAACGAATCGGAAGACCCGGTGCCAACTGACCTGTCGAAAACATGGTATGTTTCGTTTGAGGTGCCGAAGAAGGTGCGCAAGGCATCGGCGCAACGACGTCCGAGACAAAGTGAGAGCTTTCCGACCAAGCTCGATGCCCAGAGGTTTGCGCGCGAGAAATTCGAGCAAGGATACATCGTGACCGCGGGCACCATCAATCCCTGCATACCGCGACGCGCAATTCCCTCGACGCTTATTCACCATTGGCTTGCAGAAATGACCGAGCCGCCATTTGTCGAGCCGGCCTCATTCGAGGACGCCAACGAGGCAGATCTGCCGTAGAAGCCGCCCGCGATGCGGCGACCTATGCACCCGCACAATTTGCATAGACCGTTCAGGCGCGTTGTCGATATCGTTCCACCAAGCTCGCGCGACCACAAAAGTTGGGCGCGCCATTGCATTCGCTGTGTCCTCCGTTTTGATTTCTGCTCCAGCAGAATCGCCCGTGCCGGAGACGACGATCCGCCGAGGACGCCGCTGCATTTCGCACGCTGCTGACCATGATGGCGTTCGGCAAAGTTCAACCAAGCCAGAGCACCCGACCGCCGCTCCAGATCACCGGACTGTCAGAATTGGCATATTCGGCAACTCGCGAAGGTAGGCCTGCGGTCAACATCGATGGGGCGATGCTTCGGCTGCGGCAACTGCGCCACAGGTGGAAAAATTGAAAGCAGGCGTCAGATTCTGCATAGCGGGTTGCGCGCGCCAGATGCGATTTGATGCTGCTCGAAATTCTTCAATCACTCAGGTGGGGCGATGAATAAGATTAGTAAGTTTGCAGTTGCGATCGCAGCTTCGGGGATGATGGGCGGCTATGCGATTGCAGCGGATTTGCCAGCGTCGCCCGCCTACAAAGCGCCAGCTCCCGCTGTCGCCGTCTATAACTGGACGGGGTTCTATGTCGGCGGCAACGCCGGCTATGGCTGGGGTAACCAGGACCCGCTGGTGCTGTTCTCAAACAGGTTCGATCGTGCCGGTTTCGACATCAACGGCGGCATGATCGGCGGCACACTGGGCGCGCAGATTCAGCAAGGATATGTTGTGCTCGGTCTGGAAGGTGACATTGACTGGGCCAACATCAGCGGCTCGTCCGTAGTAACACCCAGGATTTTCGGCCTCGGGCAGGGTGTCACGCTGAACACCTCGTCGAGCATTAGCGCGCTTGCAACGGCAAGGGCGCGGGTCGGCATCGCCATGAACAACGTCTTGCTCTACGTCACGGGCGGCGGAGCCTTCGTCAAGTCGAGCGCCAATGCATCGACCATTGCCGGTGTGCCCTGCGGCACGCTTGGCGTCCTGCCGTGTTCGGGCTCGTCCTGGCGCCCGGGCATCTCGGCTGGTCTGGGCTTCGAATATGGCTTCACGCCGAACTGGTCTCTGAAAGCCGAGTATCTCTACACGAAAGTCGTCGGCACCGGAGTGAGCACGGATGACCTGAATATCGTGCGTGCCGGCGTCAACTATCGGTTCTGAGCGGAGCCGCATGCTCAGTCGTCCCGACAAGCTGGGTGCCAGTCTGCGCGGTGCAGACCATCCCGTAGTATTGCCTTGATCCTGATCGCGCATCCGAGCCGACGGTTTCGGTTCGGATGCCGGTCGAGCCGGCGGCGTTTCGCATTCGATCGCCGGAATCTTTCCACCTCTGATTCACTTACGAATGGAGTCCCAATGCGTTTGAGATTACTGCTTTCCGCCACGCTGCTTGTTGTCGCCATGACGTCAGCCAGGGCTCAGGTGCCGCTGTCGTCTTATGTTGATGCGAATGGATTCATCGACGTCCAGACGCTGACTTGCGCGCAACTCGCAGGGACCTATCAGGAAGACGCCGATGCGCTAACGGCCTGGTACAGCGGGTGGTACAACGGCCTTGCCAAGAAGCATTTCCTGGACCTGCGTAAGGGCAAGATCGCGGAGCACGAGGTGATCGTCTACTGCAAGGCCAATCCCGAAAAGCGCATCATCGATGCCATTGCTGTGGTGTTCAAAGCCGAGCGGGAGCTGATGGGCATTCAGATGAAGTAGATCGTCCGCGAGCGGATCGGTCATCTGCGGACCCGATCCGCTCGTGCAGTTCTGCCGACGCAGCACACTTTCCTCCTATCTTCTTCGCTTGAATTGCCGCTCTGACGGGCGGAGTATTTTAGAATTGAATGATTTCGGGGAATACACCGACGCCATTCGGGGCGCGAGGGTGACGTTTCTAAAGTCCGCTCCATCCTCGCACCGGTGGGGCGTGAAGTATCTCGCATTGCGTCGCGCGATTCTTCAATTCGGCGCAGACGGCGGCCCGGGAATCGTCCATGGCGTCACCGACCCGAATTTTACCACCCTGATCATCCAGTCGTCCAACTTCGACGATCGCGTCCTGCTCGATGGCGCGCGTTGCCAAGCGTCGGACCTGGTCATTTTGCCTCCGGGTTGTCACTTCACCTTTGTTCGTTCCGGTCATGTCGAATGGGTAGCGTGGTCGCTGCCGCGGGAAGAGAGTATTGCATCGAAGATCCTTCCCGCGGTCACGAGCCAGGCTCCGCCGAAGACGGCCAAGCATCTCGTCCGGCTGCCAGAGCGAATCGCATCGCGACTGATCGAAGCATCGAGGCAGGCTCTGCGCTCTATCTCCGATTCTGCTCCGGCCGACCGGCCGGTGATCGCCTGGGTGACGGAGCTCGCCTTGATGGATGAACTTGCTTACGTCTGGGACAATCGCGCAAGCGAAGTCCTGCTGCCCAACAAATACACGGTCGGGTCCGAGCGTATCGTTCTGGAGGCCCTCGAGTTCGTGAGGAAAAATCCGGAAAGCATTATCCATATCAAGGATATCGTAAGAGTTACCAAGGTGGAGTACCGAACCTTGCTGCGCGCTTTCGAGCGCTATCTCGGCTTCTCGCCAAAGCACTATCTGAAGCTGCGGCAGTTAAATCTGGTTTACCATGAGATCCGTCACATGGGTTCGGCCGGCAGGCTCGTCGATATCCTGGTAGCCCACGGCGTCACCGAGTTCGGCAGGTTTGCCGGCCGCTACCGGTGGCTGTTCGGCGAGTTGCCATCCGAGGCACATCGTCGATCTAGCGCATTGAGGCCCGACAAATCGCTGTGAGTTTGGAGTGGTGTTTTGGTGCAACACCACCGTGAATTGGTCGGCGATGACAGTTTCTGCATACCAACCGAGCGAAGGTCGATGGCACATGGCTCATGTGTTCTCCACCTTCGATGAGGTTGTCAGGTTATGAGAAAAGTTGGTTTGCTTGCCACGGCGGCGGTGATGTCCGTTGCGTTCACCGGTATTGCAAAGGCCGCGGACCTTCCGCAGCGGCCGGTCTACAAGGCGGCTCCGATCCCGGCGCCGATGATGTATAACTGGTCCGGCTTCTATCTCGGCGCGAACGCCGGGTATGGCTGGAGCAATCAGTGTGTCGATCTCACCGCCATCAATGGAATTGGCGGCGTCTTCGCCGAAGGCTGCAATAGCAAGGGCGGCGGCATCGTCGGCGGCCAGATTGGCTATCGCTGGCAGGCCGGACAATTGGTGTACGGTCTTGAAGCGCAGGGCGACTGGGCCAACATCCGCAACACGCGCATCAGTGCGCAGGATCCGGCCCGCACTTACAAGTCGACCCTCGCCGGCCTGGGTCTCTTCACGGCTCAACTTGGCTACGCGGTCAACGAGGCCTTGTTCTACGTCAAGGGCGGCGGCGCGGTTGGTAGCCAGGACTTTGCCATCCTTGACAGCGTGACCGGCACGGGCCTCGCCTTCGCGAGCCGGACCCGCTGGGGTGGCGTCGTGGGTGTCGGCTTCGAGTACGGCTTCTCTCCGAATTGGACGGCCGGCATCGAGTACGACTATCTGTGGCGGGTGAACGAGAGCAACACTTTCTCGACGCCGTCATTGGCGCCCATCGCGTCGATCACCACCAACACCAAGACGGACGCGAATCTTCTCGCAGTTCGCCTCAACTACAAGTTCGGTGGTTACTAATGAAGAAAGGTGGCCGGCCGGTTCGGCCGGCCTCCATTCTTTCCCATCATGCCTCGGCCCGGATAATCCCTGATTTTGGAGTTGAATCATGTTGTCGAATACGATGCGTGCAGTTGCCTTTCTCGGTGCTCTGACGGTCGCAAACATGGCCCTAGCGCAGGATACTGCGTCCCATGCACCGCTAAAGACGATCGGGGCCAGCAAACCCCAGATCGTTCCATCGCTGATCGTCTTCAATTCCAGGGGCGCAAACCTGCAGCCCGGCAAACTGGTTCTCACAGGCATTGCGCCAAATGCGATCATATTTGCGGATCGGCCGGTTCGCTCGGCTGGCCATGACCTGACCAGTCATATCGTTGAAGATTGGGGAGCCGGCAGCGACAATTTTGCAAAGAATCCGCCCAACGCCACAGTGTCCGTATTCCAGAAGGACGGCAACACCGTGCGCGATGTTGTTGTTACCTTGAAAAATCCCAAGCTCGAGGGCGACAACCTTGCCTTCGATGTCGACCTTCTCGAAGGTGACATCAAGGGCGCCGATGGCCCCGCGTCCGTCTTTATCGACATCATCGGCCTTCCCTTTACGCCGCTTTCATTCGCGGGCGTTGCGCGACGCACGGCCTATCGGGGTGCGTATTATGCTGGAGCCGCCGCCGCGGCAGGTGCCGCAGCAGCTTACGCGTACGGCCCGTATTATCGGCCACCCGTTTGCGGGTACTATCCTTATCCTCCATGCTATTAACGGAACTGCGCGTAACTTGGCCCCGGCGTTCTTGCGCCGGGGCCGGGCCAGTTTCGGTCTGATGCCCGCGCTGGATCTATCTGGCACGCGCACTACGGGTTTGAAGGCCGAGCCCAGGCCATAGATCGGACGCCGCGGCCGGAAGCGGGGCTTGCCGAATCTGCATAGCGGGTCGCCGCATTTTCGGTAGCTTGGCTAGCGGACGAGATGACGCTTAGCGTGTCGGGCCCGTCCACCACGGAAAGGGAGTAGCCACGCCGCCATCGATTCTGAAGGCTGGTGAGGAGACGTCGAAGTTCTCCCGGCTTCAAGCGCCTCTCATAGAGATCGGATCTGGGTCGGCTAGATGCGAGGCGACAGTCGTGGATGCAAGCATTTGGCCGATACTGCCGTGCTACCGGGCTTGTTGGTGTCCAATCCGGTACGCGCCAGTTAGAGGAATTCAATCGTGCTCATCATCCTGACGCTGTACTTGATCCTGGTGTGGCTCGTCTTCTTCAGGATCAAGTTGGTGCGATGGGGGTGGGCGTCCGGCACCGTCGCAGGACTGTTCGGCGCCTTCATTCTCGCGGCGTTCCTCGCGATGTTCAATTACCTCACCCCGTCGGGAAGCTTTGTCGTGATTTCCCGCGTCATGGAGGTCA
The DNA here is from genome assembly GCF_054056795.1 of Bradyrhizobium sp. USDA 3315. Lineage (NCBI taxonomy): Bacteria > Pseudomonadati > Pseudomonadota > Alphaproteobacteria > Hyphomicrobiales > Nitrobacteraceae > Bradyrhizobium > Bradyrhizobium sp. USDA 3315. The sequence goes on from NZ_JBSRYP010000001.1 coordinate 2,863,499, forward strand.
CGCCGAATGTGTCCGGCGAGGTGATCGACATTCCGGTCAAGCCTAACGAACCGGTGAAAGCCGGCGCCGTGCTGTTCCGCATCGATCCGGCGCCGTTCCAGTACAAGGTCAACCAACTTGAAGCCTCGCTCGCCCAGGCGCGCCAGCAGGTCAAGCAATTGACGGCCAGTTACGAGCAGGCGACTGCAAATGTCGACGGGCTGACCAAGCAACTTGCCTTTCACGCCCAGCGGCTTTCCGATTACCGCAAGCTCACCAGCGAGCAGGCGCAGACCGAGTTTCGTCTGCAAGACGTCCAGGTGCGATACGACACGGTCGAATTCCAGCTACAGGCGGCCAAGGCCGCGCAACTGAGTGCGCAATTGGCGATGGAGTCGGAGATCGGCGGGGTCAACACGACCGTCGCGCAGATCCAGGCCCAGCTTGACCAGGCCAAATGGGAGCTCGAGCAAACGACGATCCGTGCTGTCGGCGACGGCGTCGTTACGATCATGGCCCTGGCCGCTGGAGACCGCGCGATGCCGGCGCGATCGGTGATGTCGTTCGTCGTCACGGACGATATCCTAATCGCAGGCATGTTCGCCCCCAACGGATTCAAGACCATCAAGCCCGGCGCGCGCGTCAAGCTGGTTTTCGACGACGACCCCGGCCGCATCCATGAAGCGACGGTCGCGGCCATTCCGCAAGGCGTAGGCCAGGGCCAGATCGCGGTCTCGGGTTCGCTGGCGCGCGTCGGCTCGATCGGCGGCGCCAAGGTCTATCCGGCCGCCATTTCCATACCGAAAACCATCGACCGCAGTCAGCTCAGGCTCGGCATGCCCGGCGCCACCGCCACCGTGTTCGCGGACAACGCCGGCGTCATCGGCTTGCTCATGTCGATCCTGGTATGGATCGGTTCGTACACGGCATATCTATAGACGCCTTCCGTTTCACTCTCGGCTCGAATCGGTGGTCCACTCAGGCATCCCGGAGGAGAAAATGAGTCTTCGATCTGCATGCGCCGCTGCCACCATCGTCTCGGTCGTTCTTCTCACCGAGGTATATTCGGGCGCCCGCGTCTACGCTCAGCAATCGACGGGCCAATTGCTGATATCATCGGGTTTCAATCCCATCGCCGCCACCGCGCCGGAGATGCTGAAACGACTGATGTCGTTTCCGCCCAATCAATTCCAGCTACGGCAAAAGGGCGGGCGGCCCTACTATGTCTACGCCGATCCCACCGGATGCACCTGTGCGTATGTCGGCAGCGTGGCCGCGATGAACAAATATCGCGCCAGCTTTGGCGCATTGCCGGCAGATGCGCTTTCAGCAGGTGGCTTTACGGATCCCGAGCAGAACCTGATCAACAGCATGGACAACGACGAGGCCTCGGCCGAGTTCAATAACGATGTGTTTGGTCCGGACTTTTAAGCCGCTCGGATGAATCAATGGATACTTTCAATTGTAGTCACCGCGCTATGCTGTCACTTCGTTGGACACGAGCTTCCGAGCACAAAACCAACTCTAACCGTTCCGGGCGAACAGGAGGAACTGGGACCGGGCGGCAAACGACCGTCGTTGCGGCGTCGTCGAGCCTTGCGATTATCCAATTGGCGCATGCACAGGTCGATCGGAGTGGTTACGCCAGTCCCGACCAGCGCATCGTCGAGGCGATCGCAGTAGCATGCCTGGCACACGGGATAGGTTGAATGTTCTGCCGTCATCGGTTCCCGGCCGTTCGGGAAATGATAGTCGAACATAGAAAGGCATTCGACGGGAGCCGGTCTCAAACGCTTAACGGAAAATTCCGACTTGCCGTATCGGCGCCGACCAGCGCCGTGGCGTCCACTCGACGACGAGCCGAGATGCCAAATGACGAGTCCGTGGCTGTCCTCTCTCGCAGGTGCGATGGTTCGTTCGCAACTCCGTCGGTGCGCAATGCAAACATGTGCAGCAGTCCCGTTTCTCGCAGGCACCAGCGATGCAGGAGATCATTGCCAGATAGAGGGCTCTTGTTCTTGATTATCGACCGACTCAGCCAATTAGTCGTTCTCGTGTTTTTGCGAGGGGTCGAGGGCAAGCAAATCAGCCCCCTTGGTGCCGTGCTTTTCGAAGTCCGCAAGAATGCCCGCATCGGAAAGATCAAGCTTTTTTGAATGCTTCCAGTCGTGTCGAGTGGTCTCGACCAGTCGTTTGACAACATGATGGGCATCAGTTTCGACGGCAAGCTCACGCCTATCGTCGAAGCTGCCCGGTGTGAGGTTGATCGACCCGACGATCGCCCGCTCCTCATCGGCGAGCAGCATCTTGCCATGCAACTTCAGGTGCTTCAGCGTGTGGATCTTAGCTCCCACGTCATGCATGATCCGAAGGCCACCGATTCCTTCGACGAGTTTGTTCTTCTTCAATTTATGCGACGGGCGTGCCATGATGTGAACTCGGACACCACGCTCAATGGCGCGGACTAGGCGTTCGATGATCACCGTATCCTGATAGCGCTCGTTCTGGATCCAGAGCGTCTCCTTGGCGGAATCGATGAAGCGCGCAATACGTTCGCGCCCGTTGTTCGGGCACCAGATCAGCCCCGATCTCGCACTGGGATCGAACTTCTGGTGCATCCAATCGGCGTCGAAGCACCTCACCATCTCCGAAACCTCGATCTTCTTGGTCGTGACAACCGCGTAATCCCGTGTTTCGGTCAGGTCGCGTGTTTCCCAATTCAAAGATTCGATGAAGCCAAGCTCGTCGTCGACCACCATTGATTTCTGGTGAGTAACGGCAAAATCAGGACTGCTGTATCGAACCTCGACACCGCCGGCAGTCAACTGCTCGCGCGCGATTTCGTTCTCGCTATTGCCGTCGCGGCGGGCCGGATTGAGCATGACACGAACGTTAAGGCCACGCTGCCTGGCCGCGATCACCGCTTTCAGCAGCGTCGGGTCGGTGAACAGGAACATGCGGATGTTGAGCGAGCGCTTGGCCGCATTGATCGGATCGAGAATCGAGTTGACGGTATCGTCGGGAAGCACGATGAGGCTGTGCGACATGTTCATGAATCTCCGGGCCGAAACGCTGCAATCACGAGACGGCTTTCGCAGAAGCCTGGTTCGAAGTGTCGTATTGAATGCGATGAAGTTCGGCGTACACCCCGCCCAGGGCGAGCAACGCGTCGTTCGAGCCCTGTTCAACCACAACGCCATCCTTCAGCACGACGATCTTGTCGGCGTTGGCAATCGTGCTGAGGCGATGGGCTATCATGACGACCGTGCGCCCCTTCATCAGCCGACGCAATGCGTCGATGACGAGGTGTTCCGATTCTGTGTCGAGCGCGGCGGTGGGCTCATCGAGAATCATGATCGGGCTGTTGCGCACAACGGCGCGGGCGATGCCTATACGTTGCCGCTGGCCGCCCGACAATGTGTCGCCCCGCTCGCCGACCATCGAATCGTAGCCATGCGGCATGGCGCTGATGAAATCGTGAGCGTTGGCGACTTTTGCCGCGGCGATGATCTGTTCCTCGGTGGCACCTGGGCAACCGTAGGCGATGTTCTCGCGGATCGTTCCGCGAAACAGCACTGTTTCCTGAAGCACGAATCCGACCTGCGAGCGCAGGGTCGCGAGCCTATATGAAGAAACGTCCAGGCCATCAATCAGCACCCGCCCGCTGCTCGCCTCGTAGAACCGTGGCAGCAGACTAAGTACAGTTGATTTGCCAGAGCCGGTGGGTCCGACAAGGCCTACGACCTGACCGGGCTCTATCTCGAAGCTCACTTCTCGCAGTATCGGGACGTCGTCATATCCGAAGGCCACCTTATCGAAGCTGATGGCCCCCTTGACCCGTCCGGGATCGACGCCGTCCACAGGGTCGTTGATGACATCGTCGGCCGACAAAATCGTTTGAATGCGCTCCAGCGCAATGGTCGTCTGTGCGATCGTGCTGGTCATGCTCGCCAGATCTTTTACGGGTTTGAAGAACTTGGCCAAGTACGCGAGGTAGACCGTCAACGCTCCGGCCGTCAGGGCACCCGCAACGATCAGCGACGTCCCCCTCCAAAGGACAATGCCGGTGCAGATCGCAACAACAATGCTCACCGTCGGTGACATCAAGGATTTGATCTTGCGCGCCTTCAGCGCAGCTTCCACCGTGGCGTGGCTTGCGGATTCCAGGTGCGCTATCTCAAGGTCCTGCCGACCAAATGCCTTCACTGCACGAACCGATCCGATTCCTTGCTGCACGACTGCAACAATCTCGCTCTGCCGGGCGCGCACGGTTCGCGTCACCTCTTTCACAGCCTTCTTGAAGTGAAACAGAAACACCAGCAGAAAGGGCACGAGCGCGACAGCGATCAGCGTGAAGTCCCAGTCTAGGTAGAACATCAATCCCAGCATAAACAGGATGGTGATGAGATCGACGAGGATATCGAGTGTCGCGGACGATGCGAAATCCTGGATGGTCGAGACGTCGCTGGTGATCGTAGACATCAGGGTCCCGGTCTTGACATTGTCATAATAGCGCAGCGATAGCCGATGCAGATGCGTGTAGATCTGTACGCGTAAATCGTTGGCAACCCATTGGCCGACACTGGTGGTGTAGTAGTTGTCGATATAAGCCGCGACTGCGCCGACGACGGCGATCAGCAGGGTTGCGATGCCAGCAAACAGCGCAACGCCTGCGGTGTGTTGTCCGAACCCATAATCGTGCGCCCAAGCCAGCCAGTCCGGCATTCGGTGCCGTCCCAGCGCGTCATCGAGGACCAGCTTTAGCGGCCAGGGGGCCGCCAGGCTCATCGCAATCTCAATCAGCATGGCGGCGAAAACGATGAGTAGCCAGCCTCGATACGGCCTGAGCAACCCCAGAACCATCGAAGTGAGCCCTTTTCCTTCGTGCGGCTTTTTGAGCGCCACGGTGGCGCTCGAAACGACGGCGGCAATCGTCTTCAACAACATGTCGGCCACGGCCTCCAGCGTCGTGCGATCATGTGCGTAACGAACCTGCGCCGCTATGCAAAAACAGACAAACCAGGGCATCAGCAAAAGCTTCTGCTGCGACTGGGACATCACCAGCCGCGCTTAGCTGCGCGCTAATGGCGGGAGCGTCGATTATATTGAAAGTTCAATGGTATATGAGTTCGCTGTTTTGTTCTGAATGGCGCGCCCGACACGATTCTAACGTGTGACATTTGCCTTTGGAGCGCAAAACCTGACACGGACGCTCGCCTATGCGAAGAGCGAATACAAGATCCACGATCTTGAAAACGTTGGCGATGCCGACTTGTGGTTCACCACGGTCGAATTCCTCGATAGCGCCAATGCGGTTTTGGAGCTTGGCCGTGGACGCCATGGCGAAGCCTGTTCGACTTCCAATTGAGGTCTGAGTTGCTGCCGTTCCGTGATCTGGCTGCATCAGACCCGAGAATCGGGAAGCCTCCTTACTTCCGCGTTACGTCGCCTTCCGAAGCCGCGCTATGGCTCTTTCACGACGTCAACCCCCGACAAGAAATCGAAGGGTTGGCCGGAACTTGAATCAGCCTACGTCGGATTCTGCGAAAAGACTGAACGGGAGGTGCGACGGCAATTTGCCTCGCTAGCTTGGTGGCGTGTTATCGATGACGGCCATTGGCGGAACAGGCTTTGTCGGAAGGCGAAATTCCATTTCGGACCGTAGGTCGAACGGTGGATTTTGGTCTAGGAACGTCGAAAATGCTTTATCTTTCAAGGGGGTGACTGAACTCTCTCCGCCATGCCGGCACTCACGCTATCATACTAAGGACAAACAGCGGTTCGTCGTGTCGGTGGTTGCGTATGATTCCCTCCCTGGGCACCACTCCTGAACAGATTTATGAAACCAGGTTTGGGTTGACCCTTTCGGCCGAAAACGGACCGGATGTTGTCATTTGAGCCGACGGTCCTCCGACGCGATGATCGCGTCGACCACGCTTGCGAGATAGGCCTTCCGAGCAGCGACGTCGCCCGACACGAGTTGCTGACGCATCAGGCGGGTGAACCGATCGATAGCGAGCCACAACGGCCCTACCCCGGCTTGCCATCAACGCGGCGATCCGGTTCTTGAGGGATCCGGATCCATCGGCACCGTCGATAGCGCCGGTCTCAATGGCCGCATAAAGGCGCTCCAGCCGTTCCTCGGCCTCGGAAGCTTGGCGTGCTAGCTAGGCCTATCGCGCGAAAGGATCTTCATAAAGAGTCCGTCCAGCTGTCTCCGGCATGAAGCGCAGCGCGATCAGCCCAACAACGCATGTAGCCATCATGTAATAGGCCGGCATCAGCTCGTTCCCGGTAACAGAGATAAGGCCGCTGTTGATTGCCGGCGCCGTGCCGCCAAAAATGGATGTCGAAATGTTGTAAGCGCCGGCGAAGCCGGCGAAGCGCACATGGGTGGGAAACATGGCCGGGAAAGTCGCCGAAATGGTCGCGAGTTGCGGTACGTAGAGCAGCCCGAGCAGAATGAAGCCGACACAGGCGCCGACGAGGCCCGTGCCCATGAGCATGTAGAGAGGGGCCACCAGCAGAAACAACCCGATCAGGGAGAAGCTCCACATCGGACGGCGCCCGATTCGGTCCGAGAGCCGGCCAGCAAATGGCAGGAACAGCATCATGAACAGCATGCCGAGGAGCGGCACCGCAAGCGCCTCATCCGGCGACAGGCCTATGCGGCTCTGAAGATAGGTTGGCATGTAGCTGAGCAGCGTATAATTGACGACATTGAGCGCAACCACCAGGCCGCCGACGACGAGCATAGGACGCCGGTGACGTGCCAGAAGGGCGATCAGGCCTGGTGAGGATCGTGCCTGGCTTGCAGTTTCGTGGGCACGGAAGACCGGCGTATCTTCCATTCTCGCGCGCAGATACGCGCCGACGAGGCCCATTGGCGCGGCGACCAGAAACGGAACGCGCCATCCCCAGTCGTGCATCGCCTGATCACCCAGAAAGAGCGAGAAGGATAACATCAGGAATGCGCCCAGCGAGAAGCCGGCCAGCGTTCCGAACTCCAGGAAACTCCCATAAAAGCCGCGTCGGTCATCGGGAGCGTACTCGGCCATGAACGTCGCGGCGCCGCCGTATTCGCCACCGGTCGAAAAGCCCTGTACGATGCGGAGAAGAACGAGCGACAGTGGCGCCCAGAAGCCGACGCTGTTGTAGGGGGGAATAAGCCCGACGCACAGCGTCGCGCCCGACATCAGCAGTATCGTTAGCGCCAACACGGATTTCCGGCCCACCCGGTCTCCCAGCGATCCCCAGAATATCCCGCCTAGCGGCCGTATGAGGAAGGAGATCGCGAACGTGGCCAACGCAAAAAGCACCGCTTCCCCGACGTCGCCGGGAAACAGTGCCGCGGAAATGTACGTCACGCCATACGCATAAATGCCGTAGTCGAACCATTCCGTCGCATTGCCGACGGCAGAGGCGGCAATCGCACGGCGCAACGTGGCGCGATCAGCAGTTGGATCAGGTGCGGAAACAGAGGCATTCACGATTGCTGTTCTCCGATCACCGCTGCGTCGGGCGTATTGGGGTCAAGCAGCGATGCAATCGGCGTCGTGCGTGGAAGAATCTGAAAGTCCTGCTGCTCGGGTGCAGGAACAGGTGGGGTTGCCGTCTGCCGCCACATGCCGAACGCGGCCGCGCCGCCGGCGCAAAGGGCGATGAAAAGGAAAAGCCCGCCGCTGCTCCAGCCTGTCATGAATATCGCTCCACCGATCGGCCCGAGCGCGGCGCCGACGGAATACAGCAGCACCAGCCGTCCACTTGCGGCGATACGTTGTGCGGCGTGCAGACGGTCGTTGCAATGGGCCACGCAGAGTGGATAGAGCGCAAAGCTGAGGCCACCAAACATTGTTCCGAGAATCAGCAGCCAGGGGCCGACCGACGAGAGAAAGGAGATGACCAAGCTGATACACAGGGTTGCCGCGAAACTGAGCACGATGACCTGGCGACGATCATAGCGGTCGGAAATGCGTCCGAGCGGCCATTGCAGGATCACGCCGCCAAGAATCACGATCATCATGAAGTGGGCTGTCTGCGATAAATCGAACCCTAGGCGTCGAACCTGCACTGCGGCCAATCCGTAAAATGCCCCTAACATCAAGCCGGTCGTCATTACTCCGACAGCACCGAGGGGAGATGCGGCAAAGAGTGTTCGGGTTCCGAACGCCGCGGCTTCGGCAGGCGGCGGCGCCGAGTTGCGTGTGAGACAAAGTGGAATGATCGCGAGCGAGATTAGCATTGAGGCTAGTTGAAACGGAACAGCAGGCAAATCACCGCTGGCTCCTAGCAGCAACTGTCCCACCGCCTGTCCGCAATATAGTGCAACCATGTAGGCCGCTAGAATGCTGCCGCGCGAGGCCGCGTCAGCGCGTTCGTTTAGCCAGCTCTCGAGACAGACGAAGACGCCGGCGACGCAGAAGCCGTCGATCAGCCGCAGTCCCGACCAGAGCAGAGGATGGATGATTTGCGCGTAGCCGAGCGTGCTCGCGGAGAGAAGCGCAACGAACGCCGCAAAGGCGCGGATATGTCCCACGCGCCGGACGATACGCCCCGAGCGCAGGGCTCCGACGACCAGCCCGGCAAAATAGGCGGTCGCCACCGCGCCGATCACGATCGTGCCCTGTCCCGCCCGCTCGAGCCGCAAACTCAGGAGCGTCGCCATAAACCCGCTTCCCGCCATGAGCATAAAGATGGCGAGCAGCAGGCTACGAACCGGGGAGATTGCCGCAAGCATGACGATTGCGACGCGCGCCGTCAGGCCGCGCGCCGGCCTTCCGCTTCCCCGTCGGCCTCCACCGGGACACGATCCAGAACCCTAGCGCTAGCATCGAAGTGGCAAACGGTCACGACGAACTGAACGTCAGCATTGCGAATCTGATGCCGCGTCGCAATCACGTCGATTCGTGCGTTATCGAGGGCTCGCAGCGCATCGAACACCAAGCCTTGCCAAGCGATGTCGCTGTCGGCCATCGCTTGACGCCATCCGTCCGCGCCGTCATCGGCAACAAAGCGTGCATAGATACCAGGCTCGTAGGTTTTCTTGTGCTCCAGCAGCACGTCAGTCATCCCGGCATAGGCGGAGACGACAAAGGCGCGATTGTAAAGGTCCTCGTCCTTGCGCTCCGCGATCGGAACGTCGTCGAATAGCGTGCCAGTCGCGGCCATCGATGTGCCGCCGATCTTCTCGACACTATGAAAACCGCTCATGCGAGAGCATCCTCCATCAACGGGCCGTGCTGAGGCACGAGAGCTTTCGGGTCGCTGCGCGCGGCAACGAAGCTCGGCCGCGGTTTTTTGACGCCGAATGGCGCCTGCAGCCGGTTGCTCACGGCGTTATAGACGAAGAACGCGTTAGCGCGTGGAAATGGCGTGATGTTGCCGTTCGATCCGTGCATCGTGTTGCAATCGAAGATCACCACCGTGCCCGCCTTACCGGTCGGCGCCACGATGCCGTGGCGGTGCGCCAACTCGGTCAGACTTTGCCGGTCGGGCACGCCATACTCCTGCTTCTTCAGTGACGTGCGATAGTGGTCTTCCGGCGTCGCGCCAATACAGGTCAGGAAGACGCGGTGCGATCCGGGCATCAGCATCAGGGGGCCATTGTCCGGCGTATTTTCCGCCAGCAGGACTGACATGGAGAGTGCTCGCATGCGCGGCATGCCGTCTTCCACGTGCCAAGTCTCGAAGTCGGAGTGCCAGTAGAACTCCTTGCCTTCGAAGCCGGGCTTGTGGTTCAGGCGTGACTGATGGATGTAGACCTTGTCGTTCAGCAGGAACTGAGCGATGCCTGCCAAGCGTGCGTCGGCGGCGAGGCGCCCGATCACTCTACTCTGAGAGTGGATCTCGAAGACCGAACGGATTTCTTGGCTGTCCGGCTCGGCGATGATCGTTTCCGGATTGAGGCCGTTAGGGCTCGATAGCAGTTTCTTTGCCTGCGTCTGCAGGTGGTCGACTTCCTCGGGAGAGAGGACATCCTTGAGCACGAGGAAGCCATCGCGATCGAACTGCTCGGCCTGCTGCCGCGTTAGCGGTGCGCTCTCGCTCCAGTCGCTATGAATAACGGGATCGAGACGCGGAAGCATCTGGGCCTCCGAGGTGAGACGGGATGGGTAAATGTCTGTCAATGCCTTTCCCTCTTTCAGTTGTTTCAGGAGTTAACGGCCGCCTCGCGCGGCGCTTCGACATCAGTCGGATAGGCACCAGTCTCGTCGTGCACTTCCTGGCCGGTGACCGGCGGGTTGAACACGCAGGCCGTCAGGAGGTCGGTGTCCGGGCGAACGATATGCTGGTCGTTCTTGTTGAGTGCGTACATGATGCCCGGTGCGAGCTTGTGCGTTTCGCCGGTCCCGAGGTCTTCGATGGTCCCGGTTCCCTTCAGTATGAAAACCGCCTCGAGATGGTTCTGGTAGTGCATCTTAAGTTCTTCGCCCGCGTGCATCGTCGTAATGTGGAAAGAGAAGCCCATGCCGTCGCTCTTGAGCAGAAGGCGGGCACTGTCCCAGCCCTTCGATTTGACGAGACGATCGGTCTTTCGAATGTCGCGGAGTTGACGAACGATCATTGTTCTTTCCTTTCGTTATTCGGCTGCAATGCCGTAGCTGCCGGTCCGCACCGCGCGGACCGACTCCTCGATGATGTCGAGGCCGGCCGAGAGAGCGGCGTCGTCGATAATGAGAGGTGCAAGCACCTTGACGATTTCGTCGTGTGCGCCGCTCGTTTCGATGATGAGTCCGGCGGCAAAACAGGCGCTGGTGATGGCATCGGCAGTTTCACCGGACCCGACGTCGATGCCACGCATCATGCCGCGGCCGCGTGTCGAAAGGCCGAATCCAGAAGCGATGGCATCCAGGCGTCGTGCGAGCAATCGTCCCTTGCGCTGGACGTCCTGCTCGAACTCATCATCCTTCCAGAAGTTCCGCAGAGACGCGGTTGCCGTGATGAAGGCGTGATTGTTGCCCCGGAACGTGCCGTTGTGTTCGCCGGGCAACCATTGATCCAACTCGGGTCGGAACAGTGTCAGCGCGAAGGGAAGCCCCATGCCGGACAGCGATTTTGCCATGGTGACGACGTCGGGCGTAAAACCCATGCCTTCAAAGCTGAAAAACGGACCGGTGCGCCCGCATCCGGCTTGAATATCGTCGACGATAAGGAGTGCGCCGTGGCGTTTTGCGATATCGGCGATTGCACGCAGCCAATCCGGCGATGCGGTGTTGAGACCGCCTTCGCCCTGAACCGTCTCGACTAGAATCGCGGCCGGCGCATCGAGCCCGCTGGAAGGGTCGGACAGCCGCCGTTCCAGGAGCGCGGCGGTGTCGAGATCCGGGCCGTGATAGCCATCGTAAGGCTCGTGGCTGACATGGCTGAGTGGTACGCCCGCGCCGGTGCGCTTGGCGGCATTGCCGGTGCAGGCCAGCGCACCGAGGGTCATGCCGTGGAAACCGTTCGTGAAAGCGATCACCAGTCCACGGCCGGTCACCTTGCGGGCCAGTTTGATGGCGGCCTCGACCGCGTTAGTGCCGGTCGGTCCGGTGAACATGACGCGGTAGTCCAGCCCGCGTGACTTCAGAATCAGCGACTCGAATGTTTCGAGGAACTCCGCCTTGGCGTCGGTATGCAGGTCAAGCCCGTGCGTGATGCCGTCAGTCGAGATGTAGTCGATCAGCGCTTGCTTCAGCGCGGGATGATTGTGTCCGTAATTAAGCGTCGAGCATCCCGACAGGAAGTCCAGATAGCGTCCGCCCTGATTATCATACATCCAGACATTGTCAGCTCGGCTGAACTGGCGCGGCATGGTGCGCGCATAGCTCCGCACGACCGACTCCCGGCGTTCGTAAATGGATCGGTCCGGGATATGGCTGGTCGGCTTGGGTCGTGTATGGCGACCAAGTGTGGTTGTTGTGGTCATGTCGTCAGTTCTCCTGATCTCTGGCTCCGGGCTGTCGGTTTGGCAGGGGGCCAATGCGGGCCAGCCACTCTGTGGCGTGCTTACCGGCGAAATGCGCGTCGCACTCGAACATCACACTGCGGATCAGCGGAGCGCCCCACGCGCGGGCCAGTCCGTTGAACAATGCCCAGGATGGAGCGTTGTCGTCGGTCACTGTGGTGAGGAGATACTTGGCACTTTCGGCGGAAGGGCGATCCAGCAGCGCGTTGATCATGCGCTGAGCAAGGCCTTTGCCGCGCGCCGCCTTCGCGACCGCGACCTGCCAGACGAAGAAGCTGTTCGGTTCCGAAGGCGGGCGATAACCTGAAACCCATCCTAGAATTTGCGCGTGACGTTCCGCAACGAGGCAGGAGTCCGTGAAGTGCGTGCACTGGAGGAGGTTGCAATAGGCGGAATTGGAGTCCAGTGGCGCGCAGGCTGCGACCAGGCGGGTAACCGCGGGGCCGTCAGCGGGCGACGGCTTTCTCAACTGGAACGCTTCGCTGACATCCGGAGCGGCGTCGAAAGCCACTGGCGAGAATCCACCGAAAGCGTCGACCCGACGGCCGGCTATTGCTTCAGATTTCGAATTAATCGCTTCATTCTCCGAAATATATAGCGCTTTACCTTATAGGAAAATAAGTGGCGAAATCTTGAAAATTGGCTTGAGATCTCACATCAAAAGCTTCGTAGATATTTCGTTATACGAATAAAATTTGAAGGACTGACTTGGAACCGGTTACGATTCGCCTCGGCGCGGCCGTAGCTATAAGAAAAGCCACATGAAATCAGAGATCGCCTCACTGACGCTGCGCGCCCTGCGAAGAGTGCTGCGGGCAACTGAGATCGGCAGTCGCCAGCTGGCCATTGCGACCGGCCTTACGACATCGCAATGGCTCGTGTTGCGAGAGATCGACGCGCGCGAGAAAACCACGCCGGGTGTCATTGCGCAGGCGCTTCAGTTCGGTCAGGCAACGATCACGACGATCGTCGATCGGCTTGTGGCGCTCGATCTAGTGCAGCGCCAGCGTAACGCAAACGACAAGCGCCAGTTCCTTCTGACGGCGACGCCGGCAGGCAGGGACATCGTGGCCAACGCACCCGACTTGCTTCACCTGACGTTTACAGATCGCTTCGTCCAGTTGCCGCAATGGGAGCAGGCCATGATCCTTGCTGCAGTAGAGCGGCTGGCCATGCTGATGGACGCGCACAACATCGATGCCGCGCCATTGCTGGACAGCGGGGCCATCGATCGATCCCAACCCAGATAGGTCGATTGCCTCGACTGCGTGGACGGCTCGACAGAGCCGGATCTTCCCGCGCAGGTCACTTCCCCGGCTGAAGCAATTGCCGGGTGCGGGCGTGAATCTCCGTGGCACCTTCCTCGCTTGTCGAGCTTCTTGCCGCGCGGCAGCGGAGGCGCCATCGTCAATATCGGCTCGTTGGCAGGGCTGGGTGGCATTCCGGTTCCAACGGGTACGGCGCTTCTAGGGCAGCGATCGCGCATCTGACGCGAAATCTTGCCTGCGAGTGGGCCGCGAAAGGCATTCGGGTCAGTTGCGTTGCACCTGGCTATATCGAGGCGCCGATGTCGGCGGAGATGTTCGCCGATTCACGCGTCGAACCGCGGCCGGATCGAGCAGCGATTGCCAATGCGGCGGCTTGGCGCCGCGGATGAAATCGCGGCTGCCGTCGCTTTTCTCGTGTCCGATGATGCGTCCCACGTGGGTCGGGCGTCGTGCTCCCGGTTGACGGGGGGTACTTATGGCGGGCCGTAGGAGTTGCCGGCTGGTAGTGGCTACAGGCATCTTTTGACGGCGAGTCAAGCGCCAGGCGTGGCGGCCTTGGAAACTACATGGATATTTCAATGACATACGAGTTCGCAGGTTTGTTCTGAATGGCGCACCATTTCCGTTTGACAAGCGCCCGGTGCTCCCCGCTGCGCATCAACTCGCGTACAGATAGTTCGGCAGCCACAGCGTCATGCCCGGCCAGAGATACATGATCACCATGCACAGGATCACGATCAGCATGTAGGGCATCATGCCGGCGAAGATCTGGTTCAGCGTAACGTGCTTCGGGGCGACGCCCTTGAGATAGAACGCCGACATCGCGACCGGCGGCGACAGGAACGCGGCCTGCAAGTTCACGAACACCAGCGTGCCCCAAAGGATCGGATCGATGTTGAAGTGCTTCAGCATCGGCAGGAAGATCGGCACGAAGATGATGATAATCTCGGTCCATTCGAGCGGCCAGCCCAGCACGAAGATGATCGCCTGCGACAAGATCATGAACTGCACGGGCGTCATGTTGAGCGACAGCACCCAGCTTTCCAGCAGCGCCTGACCGCCGAGAATGGCGAACACCGCCGAGAACAGCGCCGAGCCGACGAACAGCCAGCACACCATCGCGGTCGTCTTTGCGGTCAGGAACACCGCTTCCTTGGTGCGCTTCCAGTCGAGCGTGCGGGCGTGGAAAGCGAGGATGAAGGCGCCGGCGGCGCCGACGCCGGCGGACTCGGTCGCGGTCGTGATGCCGAACAGGATCACCCCTAGTACCACGACGGTGAGGATGCCGAGCGGCATCACCGACGACGTCAGGAGCTTCAACACTTCGAAGCGTTCGCCGTCCATGCGCAAGTAAGAGCGCGCCGTCCACGCAGCCAGCACGGCGGCTGATATCGCGAACCAGACGTAGAACTGGGTGTCCGGTCCCTTTTCAGCGGGCGACAGCTCCTTCGGCTCGACCGGGCTGCCGAGCTGCTGCAGGCCTTCGACGGCTCCGCTCGCGGCGCCGGGCTGCTGGTGGATCACGACGTACCACCAGACCGTGCCGAGCGCGGCTGCGGTCGTCAGGAACGGCACCAGCGAAATGAGGAAGTTCTGCACGATCGCGCCATAGCCCATCGGCTTGCCGTCGATCCGGAGCGTCTTCGCCTTTGCGGGCGAGAGCAGTGCCTTGAACAGGCCGACGAACAGGTTCGGCGAATACAGCGACGCGAAATTCCTGATCCATTCGGGCACGTTGACGCAGGTCTGTTCCTCCGGCAGCGGCGGGGCGATCTTCGGGTTGATCATCGCCCAACCCACGACATAGACGAGGTAGAGGAACGCCAGGAAGAAGCCGGGAAGCATCGCCGCCGCATAGAGCTTGACCACGGACTGGCCGGCGACCGCGGCATAGACGATAATCATCACCGAAGGCGGGATCAGGATGCCGAGCGTGCCGCCCGCGGTGATGACGCCGGAGGCGAGCTTCACGTCATAGCCGGCGCGCAGCATCGGGTTGAAGGCGATCACGCCCATCAGCACCACCACCGCGCCGACGAGCCCGGAGGCGATGCCCCAGAACGTGCACACGATCAGGGTCGCGACCGCGAGCGAGGCGGGCAGGCGGCGGAAGGCGAGCTGGATCGAATAGAACATCTTGTCGACGAGGGCGCCGCGCTCCATCACATAGCCCATCAGCACGAACAACGGGATGGAGATCAGCACGTCGTTGGTCATCGCGCCGTAGGTGCGCTGGACCATCAGCTCGAAAACCTTGTTGTGCGTCCAGTTCTGCGACGGATCGTAGAACGCGATGAAGCCGAAGAACATGCCGAGGCCCATCAGCGTAAACGCCGTGGCAAAGCCCATCATGATGACGACGACGATGAGCGCCAGCATCAACAGGCCGAGCGCGGGATCGCTCATGTGTTCAGGTCCCCGCCCATGCCGCGCTGCCGCGCCATTTCATCGATGCGCGCCGCGCCCTCGATGGCGAGCTTGCGCGATTCCTCGTCCACGAATTCAGAGTGCGCGAGCTGCTCCCCGATGACGTCGGTCTCGGCGACGTCGGCAAGCCTGCTCGGCCATTCGCCGGTCTTCAGGCAAACGATGCAGCGGATGATCTCGCCGATCCCCTGCAGCATGATCAGCGCGCCCGCGATCGGGATGACGGTCTTGAAGTGGTAGACCGGCGGGCCGTCCGCCGTAACGTTGGAATGCTCGTTGATGTGCCAGGAATCCGCGGCGTAGAAATAGCCTGCATAGATCAGCGCGGCGATGCCCGGAATGAAGAACACGAAATAGAGAACGAGATCGAGCGTGGCCTGCGTGCGCGGCCGCATCGAGGAGTACAGGAAGTCGCCGCGGACATGGGCGTTCTGCGCCAGCGTATAGGCGCCGCACAGCATGAATAGCGACCCGTACAGCATGTTCTCGGCGTCGAAAATCCATGCCGTCGGCATGTTGACGGCATAGCGCTTGAACACTTCGATGCAGACAACGCTCATCAGGAGGATCATCAGCCAGGCGGTCGCCTTGCCGACCCAGGTCGAGATGCCGTCGATCTTGTACAGTAAACTCTGGACGCTCATATGATATGGTTCGGCATAAAAACGATCCCAACGTAACACAAGGCACCGTCCGGAGGGTGGTCCGGACGGCGCCCGTGCCGGGTTTATTTCGGCATCAGAGTTTCTTGGCCGCGGCGTTGGGCCCGAAATAGTGGTCGTAGGCCATGCGGCGGTTCACCACCGTGTCCTGCTCCCATTGTGTCGCACGCTTGGCGAACGCGATCTGCGACTGCACGATCTCCTTGAACAGCGGGTTCTCGGCCGCCTTCTTCTGCACCACGCCGTCATAGATCTCGAGCTGCTGCTTCAGGATGGTATCGGGCGTCTTGTAGAACTTGACGTTGTCCTTGGTCTGCAGCTCCACATAGTCCTTGGAATAGCGGTCGATCGCCTTCCAGGACATATCTGCCGAGGCTGCGTCCACCGCGTTGGCGATGATCGCCTTCATCTTGTCCGGCAGCGCGTTGTACTTGTCCTTGTTGAAGGTGATTTCGAACTGCTCGGCGTTCTGATGATAGCTCTGCAGCATGCAGACCTTGGAGACGTCGGGGAAGCCGAGCACGCGGTCGGAGGTGGCATTGTTGAACTCCGCCGCGTCCAGAAGACCGCGGTCCATGGCAGCTACGATTTCGCCGCCGGGCAGCGCGTTCACGGCAGCGCCCATCCCCGAATACACATCGATCGAGATGCCGACGGTGCGGAATTTCAGACCCTTGATATCCTCGGGCTTGGTGATCGGCTTCTTGAACCAGCCGAACGGCTGGGTCGGCATCGGACCGTAGGGGAACGAGACGACATTGGCGCCGATCGATTCATAAAGTTTTGCGAGCAACTCCTTGCCGCCGCCATAGCGGTGCCAGGCCAGCAGCATGTTGGCGTCCATCGCAAAGCCCGGTCCCGAGCCCCAGAGCGCCAGCGCGGTCTGCTTGCCGTAGTGATAGACAAGCACGCCATGGCCGCCGTCGAGCACGCCCTTGGAGACGGCGTCGAGCAGGCCGAAGGCGGGCACGACAGCGCCTGCCGGCAGCACTTCGATCTTGAGCTCGCCGCCGGTCATGTCGTTGACCTTCTTGGCGTAGTCGAGGGCGTATTCGTGGAAAATGTCCTTTGACGGCCAGGTGCTTTGCCAGCGCATGCTGATCGGCCCCTGGGCGCTGACGACGCTCGGCGCGGCTACCGTCGCGGCGGCCCCCGCAGCAGCGACCTTGAGAAAGCCGCGGCGGCTCGAAGTTCTGCCCCTGTTTGATTTGGTCATGGCTGCCTCCTCCCCCTGGAATAGCGATCCTTTGCGGATCGGCCTTTTTTATTGGGACAAGTCAAAGTCTTGCGCCGGGGTTTGGCAAGAATGTTCCGAATGATGCGACGCTACGACGCGGACTGCAGTGATGACGCGCCGCAAGACGACCAGACCACGGAAGCGTAGCCGCCTTTCGGAAGGGCAGATCATCGGAATTTTGAAAGAGCATGAGGCCGACGTTTCGGCCCGCCGATCTGCCGCAAGCATGGCGTCAGCGACGCCAGCATCTACAAATGAAGAGCGAAGTTCGGCGGGATGGAGGTGTCGGAGCCAAGCGGCTGAAGACGCTGGAGGACGAGAACACGGCTGAAGCGGTTGCTGGTCGACGCCATGGTCTGGTCGGCATGTGTGGTCCACTCCGTCCATGCATGGTGTCGTGACGTCGTCGGTGACGCGAGCTGCAGCGGCGCCCGACGCTGCCGCTAGCGACAGGGCAAGAGAAGCAGGCGGCCCCTGCGGGCCGCCTGGGTAGATTAGCCTGAGGGCAGAAGAGCCCTATTGGCAGAGATGCTGGAGTCCGTCGGCCCCCTTGAAATAGGTGCCGGGCCTGCAGACGATGCCGTTGTGCGACGCGTAACTGTTCCAGTCGCCGTTCCACGCGTAGTAGTCGCCATATGCGGCGGGCCGATCGTAGGTGCCGTATGCGGCATAGGAATTGCGCCAGCCGCCGAAGGGAGCGGTCGCGATCGCCGCGGCGGTTCCGACGGCAGCGCCGGCCACGCCGGCAGCGGCCCCCACCGGCCCCACGGGTTCGCGATAGGCGGCTCGCCGCTGATAATAGCCCCTCCTGCTGTCGTACGGGCTCCCGGCTCCTCTATTGAGGCAGTTGGCACTGGCGAATTGAGATGAACAGGCGGCCGGGTTGGAGAAGACCGCTTGCGCCGATGCGGGGCTCGAAACTGCGGACGCCACTATCACGGCCGCGCCAAGAACTCTTAGACTCATCATGGCTTGCTCCCTGGATGGTTTGCTTGCGAAGCTTGGCATGACTGAATGCCAGGTCTGCAAGTTCCCGTTTTCTCGCACCTAACCAAATGCAACCTCCGGAAGTGGTTCCTGTGCATCTCGTGCGCGGCATCAAATCGACGTGACTTGCCGATCGATTTGGAATGCCGACTTCAGCAGAGGCGGCATGGGTGCGGCAGGGAGTCGCGGCGAGCAAGGATGCCGCGATCAGTTCGTGAACGACGTGACGGCAATTCCATTCGTCAGGCGACCCCGGAGGGAGAAGCGAGAATGCAAATTGATGAAAGGTTGCGTCATCGCGGAACTGCCCGATGACTACGCCGAGATGCGTCGGACGTGCGCGCGACGTTTGGCACGAACTGCACAAGTTGTGTGATGCGAAAGCATCAACTGCCAACAAACGGCAGCACGCGTTTCGGATCGCCACATTCGAGTTTGATCTTCGTCCTGATAGTCGGATGATGATTTGCGATCTTGAATTGTAGCCGCTCCTGCTTTCTTGCACCGCGACCAAGCAACCCGTTCTTTTCAATTTGACGTTGTTGAGAACGACAGGTTTGGAAGGCGGCGCAAATGAAGTGCTTTACCGGCTCGACTCTCCTTGGATATCGCGCGCGCAATTGCAGGGAACAGGCATCAACACGCGCCGCCCTGCAATCATCGGTCCAATTCTTCGGGAATAAGCCGGGACCATGTGTCGCGACCTGTCTGAGCCGGTTCCGGCTCGCCGCGCTTGCCTTGATGGCGTCGGGCGCGCTGATTGATGCGGCCTCGGCTCAGTCCTGCACGGTCGCGCCGGATTCGACTGTCTCCGCAACGAGTGGAAGCTGCGCGATCGACGCGAACACGACGTTGACCGGAACGCCCGCCGTTCACACAAGTTCGAGCGCTCAGATCACGACCAACAACGTCAACATCAACCCATTCAATGGCGGCAGTATCGGCGGTTTGGCGGACGCTGCAGGTACGATCATCTTCAGTTCCGGGGCGAGCATCAACGGCAACTGGAGCACTGCCGCGTCGGCACAGAGCGGCGGCCAGATCATCTTTCAGTCGGGTTCGATCATCAACCCGGCCTTCGGCGGCGGAGGAACTGCGCTGAGCGCTGATGGAACGGGCAGTCAGATCAGCGCGACGGGACTCACCGTCAGTCTCAACGGCGCCGGCAACAACGTCGCTGCGAAGGCGACCAACACGGCGACGGTCAGTCTGCTCAACAGCTCAATCGCCTATGCGGTCGGCGGTGGCGGCAACACAGGCCTGTGGGCAACGGGCACCGGCAGCCAGATTAGCTCGACGGGTACAACCATTTCGATGCCCGGCGGCGGCGGCAACGACGTTGGCGCGCGCGCGGACACCGGTGGTGCGGTCACGCTGACCGGCGGCACCGTCAACGTTGAGGGGAACGGCGGCGGCGAAACCGGCCTCTTGGCGCAATCGTCCGGAAGCACTGTCACGGCAAACGGCGTTGCGGTCACGGTTTCCGGCGGCGGTGGAGATGTCGGCGCCAAGGCACTCGACGGCGGCGCGATCATCTTGAGGGGAGGCAGCGTCGCCGCGACGGGCAGCGGCGGGGGCGAGATCGGCCTGCAGGCGAGCGGTGCCGGAAGCACGCTCACGGCGAGCGGCGTGACGGTAACCGTTCCGAACAGCAGCGGGGGCCGCGGAGTGCAGGCCGACAATTCGGGCAGCGTCACGCTCGACGGCAGCTCGACGGTCACCACATCAGGCGCAGGCACCCATGCGGCCGGCGTGACAAGCGGCGGTACGCTGAGCATGACCGGTGGCTCACTGACGGCCAATGGAGCCGATGCCAACGCGCTCAACATAAGTGGCGGTGCAGCGACGCTCTCCGGAGTCACCATGACCAGTCCGAACGGTGCGTCGATCGCCGCCCCGGGCGGCACCAGCAGCGTCAACCTGACCGGCGTGACTGCGGTCGTGAACAACAATCAGTGGCTGAACGTCAGCGGCGGCTCCACGCTCAACCTCGTCGCGGACAGTTCGAGCCTGCAGGGCGTTGCGCTCACCGACTCCGGCAGCACCTCCAGCGTCGCGCTGAGAAACAATTCGCTCTGGACCATGACCGGCAACTCGAACGTCACCAATTTGATCAACGCTTCGAGCATGATCCAGTTCACGTCTCCTGTCGGCGATCCGACGCAGCTGTCGAGCTACAAGACGCTGACGGCAGTGAACTATGTCGGCCAGGGCGGCACCATCGGGCTCAATACATATCTCGGCACGGACGGTTCGCCGTCGGACAAGCTCGTCATCAATGGCGGCACGGCAGGCGGCAACACGTTCCTGAAGATCAGCAACACCACGGGCGGCGGCGCGCTCACCACCGGCAACGGCATCCTCGTCGTCGACGCGATCAATGGTGCGACGACGACGGCTGGTGCCTTCAGCCTGTCTCACCCGGTCTTGGCCGGCCCTTACCAATATTCGCTGTTCCGTTCGAGCGTCGACTCCAGCTTGCGTCAGGACAAGTCCTGGAAAGGAGGAAGAATGTAATCTGAAACCTTTCAACGTGACCCAGAGGGTTCGACGCCCTCCCGGCAAAGGCGGAGCCCGCCAGCCGGAAGCGAGTCTTGCATGGGTGACGGCAACGTCACTCGTGAAGCGTAGACAGCGGGTACTGAAGCCCTGTGACCAGCCTCGAAATCACGGTCGTGCTGAAGCCTTCGTCGTGTTGGATCCGGGGGCAGCACTGGGAAAGCCGCTATGGCCAGGCTGACCGGTTCGGCCGGGGTCTCTGAGCAGGGCAAAGGTACGGGATGGGACACCAGGAAACCTGAGAGGTCCCGGTTGTGCCCACATGGGAAAAGCCGGCACGGAGCACCGGCCATAGCAACGCTCCAGGCCTGATGACCGACTTGGCGAGCATCGGGAGCGCGCACGCGAACACGAAAACACCAAGGCATGTGGAATCCCGAGGTGAAGACATAAGCCGACGGACGCGCGCGGCGGGAAGTCGTAGCGGCTTCGTAGTACCGAGGAAGGCGGGGAACTGGGCTCACCGGGACCCGCTCGAGGGAAGGGAGCCGCCACGCGTTAAGACCCATTGACGAGAAACACGGGAGGGAACGCTGAGTCCCACGAACCTGTCCACGAAACGACAATGGATAGCCGATCTGGCGAGGAAGAATCCCAAGCGGGTGCTGACCTCGCTGCATCACCTGATCGACCGTGAATGGATGCTCGAGGCCTATCGCCTGACGCGCAAAGATGGCGCGCCCGGTATCGACGGCATGATGGCGACGGACTATGAAGCGAACCTGGAGGCGAATCTTTGTGATCTCCTGGCGCGCATCAAATCCGGACGTTACATCGCGCCGCCGGTGCGACGGCACTACATCCCGAAGGCGGATGGGACCGAACGGCCACTCGGCATCCCGACATTGGAAGACAAGGTGGCACAGCGGGCGATTCTCCTGCTGCTGGAGCCGATCTACGAGACCGACTTCTTGTCGTGCTCGTATGGCTTCCGACCGGGACGATCGGCCCATGATGCCCTACACGCTCTGCGCAATGGGTTCATGGAGCAAGGGCTGCGTTGGGTGGTGGACGTCGATATCTCGAAATACTTCGACACCATCGACCACACGCACCTGCGCCGATTCCTCGATCAGCGAGTCGCGGACGGCATCGTCCGGAGGATGATTGATAAATGGCTGAAGGCGGGGGTGCTCGAAAAGGGCGTCCTGCGCCGCACGACTGGTGGAACGCCCCAAGGCGGCGTGATCTCGCCACTGCTTGCAAACATCTACCTGCATTATGTGCTGGATGAATGGTTCGAGCAGGGGGCGCGACCGCGGCTCAAGGGGCGATGCCAACTGGTCCGATACGCTGATGACGCGGTGATCGCCTTCGAGGACCATCTGTCCGGCAAGCGATTGCTGAATGTGCTGGGTAAGCGGCTCGGTCGGTACGGGCTTCAACTCCATCCGACCAAGACCCGCTTCGTAGACTTCCGGTTCAAACGCCCCGGTGGGCGTCATCCCGCGACGGCGGGGACCACATTCAACTTCCTTGGCTTCACCCATGTATGGGGTCAATCGAGGAAGGGTAAGAATGTCGTCCGACAGATAACGGCAAAAGACCGTTATGCCCGCGCGCTGGCTTCCGTGACGGAATGGTGTCGGCTCAACCTGCATCGCCCGTTCCGGGAACAGCACGCGCACTTGTCGCGGGTTATCCGGGGGCACTGCGCCTACTACGGCATCTCCGGCAACGGCCGACGGATCAGATGGTATCACCACCAGCTCACGCGGATATGGAAGAAATGGCTCGCGCGGCGTGGTCGCCACAGCAATCTGCCGTGGTCGCGCTTCCGAGCCATGCTCGCGCGACACCCTCTGCCGACAGCCAAGATCGTCCACCAATATGCCGTCTCGTGAGCGAAGCTTACGCGTGAAGAACCGGATGCGGGTAATCCGCTCGTCCGGGTCTGTGAGGGGCGGGGATGGCAACATCCCCGCCTACTCGGCAACCCGCAAGCCTGGTATTTGCGCGACACCCTTGACTGTGTCGCTCATCCCAATCTGCGCGCCTGCGGCGGTGGCGGTCTCATCAACTGCTCCAATCTGCCCAACGTGCCTAGGTGCGGCGGCGGAGGTGGAGGCGGTGGAGGCGGCGGCGGCGGAGGCGGCGGTGGCGGTGGAGGAGGCGGTGGAGGTGGAGGCGGAGCCGACGGTGGCGGCGGCGGTATCCCCGACTACCGCGAGGAGACTTCGCTCTACGCGGCAATTCAGTCGATGACGCTGTTGTACGGACGCAGCCTGCTCGACACGCTGCATGAACGCGTGGGCGAGGAGGAGGACGAACGCTTTCGCGCCAATCCCGAGAACGCCAGGGTCGGATGGGGTCGCGTGCTTGGGGTCAACGGCGTGCATCAGGGCGACAGCTTCGGCGTGCTGGGCGGCGAAGCCGGACCGCACTTCAGCTATGATTTCCTGGCGCTGCAGGCGGGCATGGATGTCTATCGACACGACGGTCCCGACGGTTCGCGCGACCAGGCAGGGGCGTATTTCGCGATCGGCGGCGCGCGCGGGCGGGTCACCCATTTCGATGGCAGCCAGGGTGACAACACCTTCTCCGCCTACACGCTCGGTGGCTACTGGACGCATTTCGGGCCGACCGGCTGGTACATCGACTCGATCCTGCAAGGCACGTTCTACGACATCACGAGCAGCGCAAATCGCGGCATTCCGGCGCTGAAGACCGGCGCTCAGGGTGGTGCTGCGTCGGTGGAGGGCGGCTATCCCTTCAAGTTCGCCGGCGGCTTCTTCATCGAGCCGCAGGCGCAACTGGTGTATCAGAACATCCACATCAACGACGCCAGCGACATCGCGGCGCAAATCCGCTTTGCGGACGTGGATTCGCTCGCAACCCGGATCGGTGCCCGATTTGGCCGAACATGGGCAGTCGATGACAGTCCGCGTACGCTGACGGCCTGGATCCGTCCGAGCCTGTGGAACGAATTCCTCGGCAACCCGAAAACGTTGTTCTCGTCGGACACCGGCTTCGTTCCATTCCAGGCCAGCCTTGGCGACCTGTGGGGCGAGATCAATGCCGGCATCAGCGGACAGGTCACGTCGACCACGTCGCTTTATGCCAACGCTTCCTATCAAAGCCGGTTCGACGGTGGCGGCTTCTCCTACAGCGGGAAAGCCGGACTGCGCGTCAACTGGTAGCGCGCGAGGGCGCGACGCCGGCCCAGACGGGGTCGGCGAAACGCCCTCGCGCAGGCATAGCGGACGAGGAAGTGCCTAACAGACCCTCACGCTTTGCTGAACATACGCGTAACCGTTCCACACGTTTCGCGTCTGATAGCAGGAGTTGTAGGCCGTCGCGGCTCCGATGGCTGCGCCAGTCGCCAAACCGGCTGCGGCAGCTCCGGCGCCCCAACCGCCTCGATAGTAACCGCCACCGCGGTAATAGCCGCCGCCGGCCCAACGTGCGCGGCCGCCGTGCCAACCGCCGGCATGCCATCGCGTGCCGCCGCCGTGCCAACCAGGCCGCATTCCTCCGCCGTGGAAGTGAGCCGATCGAGCGCCGGCTCCTCCGCGCCGGGCTTGGGCGTCATAAGGAAGTATCATTGCTGCAGATGCGATGAAGCTGAGAACCAGCAAAGC
The DNA here is from genome assembly GCF_054056795.1 of Bradyrhizobium sp. USDA 3315. Taxonomy (NCBI): domain Bacteria; kingdom Pseudomonadati; phylum Pseudomonadota; class Alphaproteobacteria; order Hyphomicrobiales; family Nitrobacteraceae; genus Bradyrhizobium; species Bradyrhizobium sp. USDA 3315. Next base: position 2,888,146 of record NZ_JBSRYP010000001.1, read on the forward strand.
CTTGGTTGGTCGCATATCCGGACTCCTTGCAAGGGTGTCCCGATCAATCCCGCCGCACGAGCTTCGTTCCGTTGGTTCAACTACGTGTCACGCTGGCACAAACTGCATGTTCAGAACCGAATGCACGTCCAAAGCAGCGCGTCGCGGCTTGGGGGGCAAGCGCAGCGAGCGGTAATGCCGAGCTCGATCCTTCGGACCTCGGCTGCGCAAGGCAGGTACGCAAGGCAGGTACGAACGTGTTCGTACCTTGATGACCTCCCCGCGTGAAACGATGCTGATGCTCACGTGCCGGCGCAGCAGGATTGGCGGGCCGGTACGGCAGCTGGTCCACTACAGGGAGACGACCATGTGGAAGACAGGAGTGCTTGGCGCGCTGGTTTTACTCGTCGCGGTTCCGGCAAATGCGGCTCCGAAGAATAGTGGCAAGAATGTCGATTCAATTCGTGCTGAATGCTTCAGGCAGGCGAATGAAGCCGCTGCCGCCGGCGGTGCGAACATGACAAGCGGGGCGACTGCCGCCCGAAACTCGGCGGGCTATTCCGCCTATCGGGATTGCGCGCGAAAGAACGGCATTCGCCCGTAAGCATCGCTTTGGTTTCCGCTAACCCATGGAAGGCCGCCTTCGGGCGGTCTATTCCATGCGCAGTGAAAAACGGCGACGGCGGCATGGCCGTCGAAAGCCGAAGATGCCGGCTGAGCGGCGCCAAAACTGCAGGGAAGGTCAGCTTGCGACGAGAGCCTGGGCTTTGCGCAATCCGGCCACGAGAGTGTCGACAACCTGATCCGCCGCTCCGTTGCGGCGCAAGAAGCCGGCCGGATCATCGGCCAACGCTTTGTACCGCGACATTCCTTTCAAGGCCGTTTGGGTCGCATCGCGGCGCCCCAGCTCTGTATTCGCTATCGCAATCAACAGTTGGCTGAATCCGGAATCGCGCAACGATGCCGTCTCGGCCACGTCGAGCATCTGCTTGTATTCACCCTTCAAGTAAAGGTCGACCGCGATGAAATGAAGATACCAGGCTGGCGGATGCAACGTGCGCTCGATCGCGCGCTTGAGCATCGGCACGCCTTCCGAGAAGTTCCCGCGGATGGCGAGACGCCAGCCGAATTGGGCAAGAATGTCGGGATCGTTGGGGTTGAGGTCGATCGCCAGATGGCTGATGCGATCACTATCGGCGTAACGTCCCGTGAAATGGTAGGCCGCAGCCAGGGCCTTCAGCGCCAGGGGACTGTTCGGCTGCAGGGCGATGGCGCGCGACGTTGCCTCAAGGGCCTTGTCATACTCCGTTTGCGGATTGCCGTCGGCTGAATAGCCCAACCGTCCGGCGTCGAGATGCAGCCATCCAAGCATGGCCCATGAATCGCTATACTGCGGATCCCGCTGAACGGTTTGCTGAAGACACTGCATGGCCGGATCGAAGTCGACGCGCCGGAAAGTGCTGCGATAGGCCTGAGCGCGCAGGACGCAGAGATAGCTTTCCATATTCCTCGGTGGATCCGCGCGAATGTCGTTTCTGACCACGCCGTAGGATTGGCCGACGACGGTTGCGATTTCGCTTGCGAGCTCGCGCTGGACATTCATGAGCGACTGAGGATCGAACGGTCGAGCATATGTCCGCATCCATACGATCTCGTCGTTCTCGGCGTTGAAGACAGTCGTTGTGACTTGCACTTCTTCGGCACTCGTTTGAACGCTTCCACGGACGACATAGGAAGCACCGAGAGGGCGACCGGGTTGGGGCGCTTCGTCGCCTTTTGCGGAGGACCCGTTCGGGGGCGACGTGTAGAGCCGCAATCCTCCGAATCGAAACAGATTGCTGGTCAGTTCCTGTCCCATGCCGATGGCGAAGAGCCGCGTGTTCTCCCCAGGAGTTAGCGGCTCGAATGGCATCACCAGGACCGCGGGTTCGCGTGGCGTCATTGGGGACGGAGGCGGTCTTGCTGCAAGCCATATCCAAGCCACCACGCCGGCTGCCAGCGCGGCAGCGACGGGCGCATAGCGCCTGATGCCAGGCTTGGTCGTCCAATTCGCACGTGTAGCAGCAGCAGTTGTCGAACGATCGTGCAGTTCGAGGGCAGGTTCGCGAGGGGAAGCGTCGGCAATATGCATTTTGTGCCACTCAAAATGAGGCACATAGGAGCCTTTTGGAATTGTGATGCGTACCGGATCATCCCGGCCCGAATCCACGTAGTAGCTATCGAGGTCGCGGCGCAATCGTCGAGCTTCAAGACGGACGACAGGGTCAGCCTGGGGATCGAAAGAATGGTCGCGCCGAAACACGGCCAAGGCAATTGTGTAGCCTTTCAGGCTTTCAGCGCGACCTGCAAGCGTCTCGTCGACAATGAAACGAAGGAAAGCTTGCCGCCGTTCGCTCGCCTGGAAATGCGGACTCGAGAGGATGCGGTCCAGCTCTTTCGCTACATGCTCCGGCGGCACCGCGGAATCATCACAACGCGGGATATCGGATGAGCCGCTGACGGCATCGTGAGCGAAGGGTACATCAGGCATCAACCGGCAACCCCAATCGTCGGTCGACGGTAGGCCTTCCCAATACATGTTGCAACTCGTAAGCGAAACAAGCAGCCGGCGCTGACGCGACAGCTTTCAATCATCGGAACAACGAGTTCCCGACTGCAGCGACAGCTGGTCGCATCGGCCTTGAAGCCGTCGCGCCTGAGACGACGCGCTCAACGAGCGTCGCGCCGTGTACGAACATGTTCGTACCTTGAAGCCTCGATGAACCAGCAGCAAAGGTCACGTTGGCCACAAGCGAGTTCATCATGGAGGAGTTCCGCGCGATTGTGACCCGCTTTCCGCTGCGCGAACTTGACATTCGGCGCTGCTTCAATCGCGACGCGCAGTTTAGAGCCATTTGCGCAGATTATGACGAAGCTGTGAAAGCGCTTCGTCGTTGGCAACAAGCGGCAAAGCAAGGAGACCGCGAAGGAAGTCGGAAGGCCGCGGATTACGAACGGCTCGTTGCCGAACTGGAAGCCGAGGCTCTGGTTCACCTGAACCGGCCGTGATCGAGGGGCGTTCGCACAACTGGAGCAGTGCGTGAACAATACGATTCTTATCAACCTTTCGATATCAGGCGTGCTTGCCGCGGACATGATGCGTGGTGCGATCGGTCAGACGCGGAACCTGCGCAGCGAGGCCGCCGAACCGACCAAGCACGCAATCGGCCGCAACGAGTAACTGGAGGCAACCTTCTTGAATATTGCCGAGAGACCGGTCGCGAACGTGGACGAAACCGGCGCGTCAGACAGCATCTTCATTCCCGGCGGCACGTTTCGCATGGGATCGGATCGGCATTATCCGGAAGAAGCGCCGTCCCACATGGTGAGCGTCGACGGGTTCTGGATGGACCGCACGCCGGTGACGAACCGGCAATTCAAGCAGTTCGTGCGTGCCACGGGCCACGTCACCTTCGCCGAGGTCGCTCCGGATCCCAAGGACTATCCGGATGCGCTCCCGCACATGCTCTTCACCGGATCGCTGGTCTTCACGCCTCCGGATTATCCGGTCGATCTGCGCGACTACAGCCAATGGTGGACGCTGCTCAAGGGCGCGAATTGGCGCCATCCCTATGGCCCGAAGAGCAACATCAAGTCGCTGGACGACCATCCTGTCGTGCACGTCGCCCACGCCGACGCGCTCGCCTATGCGCGATGGGCCGGCAAGGATTTGCCGACGGAGGCAGAGTGGGAGTTTGCCGCACGCGGCGGCCTCGATGGTGCTGAATATGCCTGGGGCGATGAATTCGTGCCGGGCGGCGTGCATCAAGCCAATACGTGGCAAGGTCACTTTCCGTTCGAGAACCGGTGCGAGGACGGCCATGCGCGCACTTCGCCGGTGATGACCTATCCGCCGAACGGCTATGGCGTGTTCGACATGATCGGCAATGTCTGGGAGTGGACCAGCGACTGGTGGGCTCCGAAACACCGCGCCGATGCAAAGAAGGCCTGCTGCATTCTCCAGAACCCGCGAGGCGGCTGCGAGCATGACAGCCACGATCCGGCGCTGCCGCTCAGCAGGATACCGCGCAAGGTGATCAAGGGCGGCTCGCATCTCTGCGCGCCGAACTATTGCCGGCGCTATCGACCGGCGGCGCGCCATGCCGAGCCGATCGATACGTCGACCAGCCATCTCGGATTTCGCTGCATTACACGTTCAGGGAGAAAGTGATGACTGAGAAGACAACGACAGAGACCTTCAGCCGCCGCAACCTGCTCGCGGCCTCCAGTTCGCTCGCCACCATCGCCGCGTTCTCGGCAATGGCGCCCATCCAGACAGCCCAGGCGCAAGGGACCACGCAGCCCTCGAGCGCGGCCGGCGGAGCAAAACCGAACATCATCCTGATCCTGTCGGATGATTTTGGTTATGGTGACTCCGGGCCCTATGGCGGCGGCGAAAATCGCGGCATGCCAACACCGAACATCGATCGCCTCGCGAATGAAGGACTGCAGTTCATGTCCTTCTATGCGCAGCCGAGCTGCACGCCTGGACGTGCCGCGGTGCAAACCGGCCGGATTCCAAATCGCAGCGGCATGACGACCGTCGCGTTCCAGGGCCAGGGCGACGGCATGCCGGCGGCGGAATGGACGCTTGCCTCGGTTTTGAAGACCGGCGGTTACAAAACATTCTTCACGGGCAAATGGCACCTCGGCGAGGCCGACTATGCGCTGCCGAGCGCGCAAGGCTACGACGAGATGAAGTATGCCGGCCTTTATCATCTCAATGCCTACACCTACGCCGACCCAACGTGGTTTCCCGACATGGATCCCGAACTCCGGGCGATGTTCGAGAAGGTCACAAAAGGCGCGCTCTCCGGAAATGCCGGGCAGCCGGCGAAGGAGGATTTCAAGATCAACGGCCAGTACGTCAACACGCCGGACAAGGGCGTGGTCGGCATTCCCTTCTTCGACGACTATGTCGAGAAGGCCTCGCTCGAGTATCTGGACCGCAACAAGTCGTCGGGCCCGTTCTTCATGAGCACCAACTTCATGAAGGTGCACCAGCCCAACATGCCGGCGCCCGAATTCCAGGGCAAGTCGATGTCCAAGAGCAAGTACGCCGACTCCGTGGTCGAGAACGACACGCGTATCGGCCGGATCATGGACAAGGTGCGGTCCCTCGGCCTCGACAAGAACACATATGTGTTCTGGACGACCGACAACGGCGCCTGGCAGGACGTCTATCCGGACGCCGGCTACACACCGTTCCGCGGCACCAAGGGCACGGTTCGCGAGGGCGGCAACCGCGTCCCGTCGCTTGCGTGGGGCCCAGGCATCAAGGCCGGTTCGAAGAATTCGGACATCGTCGGCGGCCTCGATTACATGGCGACGTTCGCGAAGCTTGCCGGCGTGAAGCTGCCGGAGAACGATCGCGAGGGTAAGCCCATCATCTTCGACAGCATCGACATGTCGCCGATCCTGTTCGGAACCGGTAAGTCCGAGCGCAAGAACTGGTTCTATTTCACGGAATCCGAGCTCTCGCCTGGCGCAGCCCGTGTCGGCAATTACAAGGCGGTGTTCAATCTGCGCGGCGACAACGGCGCAAAGACCGGCGGTCTGGCGGTCGACAGCAACCTCGGCTGGAAGGGACCGGAGTCCTACGTGGCGACCGTTCCGCAGGTCTTCGATCTCTGGCAGGACCCGCAGGAGCGCTACGACATCTTCATGAACAACTACACCGAGCACACCTGGTCCTTGGTTTCCATCAATGCCGCGATCAAGGATCTGATGCAGACCTATGTGAAGTATCCCCCTCGCAAGATACAGAGCGAGACCTACGCGGGACCGATCACAATCCAACAGTATGAGCGCTTCGCGTTCTTCAGGGATCAACTCGCCAAGGACGGCTTCCAGATCGGCTTGCCCACAGGCAACTAGACACGCGAACAGAGCGGCCCCGGAACGCGGGGCCGTTCTGACTTGCTTCATGTGAGAACAGGAAAGGGGACTCATGACGGGGAATCCGGTCGGTCGTCGTTCGGTCCTTGCAGGTCTTCTGATATCGGCTGCGACAGCGACCTCTGGCGGTCATGCGCTTGCGCAGGAAGATCCTCTTCCCTCCTGGAATGACGGCCGGGCGAAGCAGTCGATCCTGGACTTCGTCGCCGCAGTGACCAAGGAAGGAGCGCCGGATTTCGTGCCGGCGCCGGAACGCGTCGCGACATTCGACAATGACGGCACGCTGTGGTGCGAGCAGCCGATGTATGTGCAGCTTGCGTTTGCGCTCGACCGGGTGAAGGCCCTCGCCCCCAAACATCCGGAGTGGAAGCAGAAGCAGCCGTTCAGGGCGATTCTCGACAACGACATCGCAGCGCTGGCCAAGGCCGGCGAGAAGGGCCTGGTCGAACTGATCATGGCGACCCATGCCGGCATGACAACGGCCGAGTTCGCGCAGATCGCCGGCGACTGGATCAAGTCGGCGCGTCACCCGAAGTTCAACCGGCCCTATACCGACCTCGTCTACCAGCCGATGCTGGAACTGCTCGCCTGTCTGCGGGCCAATGGCTTCAAGACCTTCATTGTCTCGGGCGGCGGCATCGAGTTCATGCGGCCATGGAGCGAGCGGGTCTATGGCATCCCGCCGGAGCAGGTCGTCGGATCGAGCATCAAGACGAAGTTCGAGATCGACAAGGGGAAACCGACACTGATCCGGCTGCCGGCGATCGATCTCGTCGACGACGGACCCGGTAAGCCGGTCGGCATCAACTCGCATATCGGCCGCCGGCCGATCGCGGCCTTCGGCAATTCGGACGGCGACTTCCAGATGCTGCAATGGGCGACGCAATCATCGGGGAAACGCTTCGGCCTGATCGTGCATCACACCGATGCCGAACGAGAATATGCATACGATCGGAAGTCCTCATTCGGCAAACTCGACAAGGCGCTCGACGCAGCGAACTCCAATGGCTGGATCGTGGTCAGCATGAAAGACGACTGGAAACGCATGTTCCGCTTTGAATAGAGGCCGAACGATTGCGTAGGCATCGCTGACGCCCGGCGCCGCGGAGCACGCCGGCGCCGCCGGTGATGCAAGCGAGACGAAGAACGAGGAGGCATCATGACAAAACTTCTTCCGGGAATGCGTCGGATTACCTTCGCGAGCGCGGCGCTGGCGGTTGGTCTGATGCTGGGGGGCCCGGCATATGCGCAGACACCCGCGGACCAGAAGCCAGCCCAGGACCAGGCCGCCGCGCCGGCGCCGGCCCCGACAGCCAGCAAGCTTCCGAACGGACAGATCGAGCAACTGGTGGCGCCGATCGCGCTCTATCCGGACGCGCTGCTGTCGCAGATCCTGATGGCGTCGACCTATCCGTTGGAAGTCGTCGAGGCGGCGCGCTGGTCGCAAGACAACAAGACCGTCACCGGCAAGGCGCTCGAAGACGCCATGCAGAAGCAGTCGTGGGATCCGAGCGTCAAGGCCCTCACGGCGGTGCCGCAGGTTCTTCAGATGATGAACGACAAGCTCGACTGGACCCAGCAGCTTGGCGATGCCTTCCTCGCGCGGGAGCGGGACGTGATGAGCGCCGTGCAGACCTTGCGCCAGCGCGCCGAGGCCGCGGGCAATCTCAAGTCGACGCCGCAGCAGAAGGTGATAAAGAGCGCGCCTCCCGCCGGTGTGACCGCGCCCTCCGGCATGCAGCAGGCGATCTCGATCGAGCCGGTCGATCCCGACCAGTATTACGTCCCGGTCTACGATCCCGGTGTCGTCTACGGGGCCTGGGATTATCCCGACTACCAGCCGTTCTATTGGTCTCCGCCAGGCTATGTCGCCGCGGGCGTGATCGGCTTCACCGCCAGCGTGGCCGTCGGCGCTGCGATCTGGGGCGGCTGCAACTGGTGGGGCCGCAACGTCTATGTCAACGTCAACCGCTATAACCAGTTCAACCGCACCAACATCAGAAACACCAATTGGGCCCACAATCCGGCGCATCGCGGCGGTGTCGCCTATCGCGATGCCGGCGTGGCGAGGCGGTTCGGCAGCGGCAATACCCCCGCCACGCGCGAGGCGCTGCGCAATCGCACCGGTGGTCCCGACGGCAGGGTCTCGAATGCGGGTGCAGGCCGGGCGAGGACCGCGGTCTCGCAACGCGCCGGCAATCGCGGTGCCTCGGTATCGCGCCGCACCAGCAGCAGGAGTGTCACGCGTGCGCGCACGGGTGCCGGCAATCGCGCGGCGGTCTCGCACAGGAGCGTCACGCGCTCGCGCGTCAGTGGGCGTGTTCACGCAGGCGGCCGGCCGGCCGCGATCCGCGGCGGCATGCGGGCCGGCGGCTTCCACGGAGGCGGCCGCGTGGGCGGTTTCCGCGGAGGTGGCGGTTTCCATGGAGGTGGCCGGCGGCGCTGATCAGAGTGCCTGGGCTCGCGCGTCGACATCTGCGAGCCCAGGTTGCTGCATAATTACAATACATCTTGCACGAAGAGAGGTAACGTCCAGGCAGATTTCAGCGGCACGTTTCAAATGATTGGGTTGGATCAATGATTTTTTCATCGACCTACGCAAGTCCCAGGTTATTCGCCATGGCCTTCGCAACCGCCGCCGCCGTCGTCGTGGCAGAAAAATCCGCCAGGGCCGATCCACAGGTCCTGGCGCTGCCGTCCCTGAAGGTCTGGGAGGGCGACTTCGATGGCATGCTGAAGCGCAAACTCGTGCGCATTCTCGTGCCGACCGACAGGACATCGTTCTTCATCGACAAGGGCGAGACACTCGGCTTCGAAGCCGAGCTCGGCGCCGAGTTCGAAAGCTGGCTGAACAAGCGGTACGGCAAGAAGAAGCAGAGGATCTATGTCGGCTTCGTACCCACCAGGCGCGACAGACTGCTGGGTGACTTGATCGCCGGAAAGGGCGATATCGCCGCCGGCCTGCTCACGGTCACGCCGGATCGGAGCAAGCTGGTCGACTTCGCTGATGCTTGGGCATCCGGCGTTCGCGAAGTGCTCGTGACGGGATCTGCGGCGCCGAGCATCGGCTCGCTGAACGACCTCGGTGGAAAGACGATTTCTGTCCGGGAAGCCAGCAGCTATTTCGAGCACCTGAACGCGCTCAATGCGGACCGGGCAGCCAAGGGGCTGGAACGCATCCTCGTCAAGCCAGCCGACAAGAACCTCGAGGACGAGGACTTGCTGGAGATGGTGAGCACCGGCCTGTTGCCTTGGGCCGTCGTTGACCGCTTCAAGGCGCAGGCGTGGGCGGGCCTCCTGAAGGGGCTAACGGTGCGCGACGATATTGCGATCAACGAAGGCGGCGACATCGCCTGGGCGATCCGGAAGGACAGTCCGGCGCTCAGGAAGGAGCTCGCTGAATTCGTCAGTACTCACAAAGTCGGAACTGAATTCGGCAACGACCTGCGTGCACGCTATTTCAAGACGGCGAAGCCGCTGAAGAACGCCCTCGCGCACACCGAGGCGGAGAAGTTCAAGGCGCTGCGCGGATCTTTCGAAAAGTACGGGGTGCAATACTCCATCGACCCCGTCCTGCTCGCTGCACAGGGCTATCAGGAGTCAGAGCTCGACCAGGCCTGCCACAATGCCTCCGGCGCCACCGGCATCATGCAGATCAAGCCCAGTACCGCGAAGGGGAAGCCGATCGAGATCACCGGCGTCGCGGCCAGCGCCGACACCAATATCCACGCCGGCTCCAAATACCTGCGCTACCTGGCGGATACCTATGTCGACGCTTCGGTCACCGATCCGCGCGAGCGCGTGTTCATGGCCCTGGCGACGTACAATGCAGGCCCGGGAAACCTGAAGCGTTTCCGGGACCATGCGAGCAAGCACGGCTTCGACTCGACCGTCTGGTTCGACAATGTCGAGAACGGCGCGGCTGCGATCGTCGGGCAGGAGACGGTTCAGTACGTCGGCAAGATCTACAAGTACTAGATCTCCTATGAGTCGCTTCGTTCGCCCGCTCCGGCGAGCGCAACGGCCGACCCATCGCAGAAATGATCGGTTTGTTCAAAGTGTTCGCTGGCTTGGGTGGCGAACCAAAATCAAGAGGAGACTAGATCGTGAAACGCAAATCCATCGTGAACCAGATTGGGCTCAGCCTTGGCGCGCTCGTCATCTCGATTGCTTCTGTTCATGCCCAGGTCCCGCTCTCGACCTACATGGACTCGAAAGGGTTCATTGATGTTCAGGCTTTGACCTGCGCGCAACTCGCCAACACTTATCAGGAGGACGCCGACTTTCTCGCGATTTGGTACAGTGGCTGGTACAACGGCCTCGCGAAGAAGCATTTTGCCCATATTACGCGGACCAAATCCGGCGAGCACGAAGTCATTGTGTATTGCAAGGCCCACCCGGAACTCAAGGTGATCCAGGCCATCGACGTTCTCTTCAAGAACGAGAAATGATCGGCGGCTCCCCGAGGCAACCGGTGCGGCGAGACCGGGATGTCTCGCTGCACTGCCCGTTCACTCGCCAACATCGCAATGATCCGCATCAGGACGCGATGGTTGTGGCGACGTGGGCGGTCTGTTGACGCTCGATGCGCCATGGCCGTTCTTGTCGATCCGGGCGAGTTCTTTCGGCTGTTGGCGAAAGGCCCGGTTTCAAACGGCGTGTGCAAATGGAGAGGCCGCGGCAATGAAGGAGTTTTTGAAAACGACCTTAATCGGAGGCGCACTGTTTCTCCTGCCCGTCGCTCTTGTACTGGCGATTCTCAGCCACGCGATGCGTCTGGCGGTGAAGGCCGCGCTTCCGGTGTCTCATGCCCTTCATTTCGACCAGATCGGAAAGGTCGCAGGCATTGGAATTGTTACAGTCGTGGCAGTGGCTTTATTGATCCTGGTGTCGTTCCTCGCCGGCATCGTCGCGCGAACCAAAACCGGCTCTCGGATTAGCGCGTGGGTCGAAAAATCATTTCTTGGCAGCCTTCCGCAGTACCAGATGGTGAAGAGTATGGCTCAAGGCCTTGCTCAGGCCGAAGGCGCGAGCGATGAGTTCAAGCCAGTGCTGGTGAACGTCGAGGGTGGCTGGCAGCTCGGATATCTCCTCGAGACACTCGAGAACGACTGGGTGGCTGTCTTCGTCCCGCAGGCGCCGACGCCGTTGGTCGGCATTGTCAGATATTGCTCGGTCGATCGCATTCGTCCTCTGAGCATGTCGATGTTGCAGGCGAGGGCAATCGTGACCAATGTCGGCATTGGATCCGCGGCGGCCCTCAAAGGAGAAGATCTGAGCAGGGCAGCAACTTGATTCCGCGGATCCACGTAAGTGACGAGGGAATCTGACCGAGCTTTCTGTCAGGCTTGCGCGTTGAGCCATATAACTTGTAACTTGCTGTATCCGTTGCCGGTATCGCTTCGTCAATCAATCCCGCTATCGAATTCGGGACGGCGGCGGCAAGCTTCCGGGATGCCGCAACCAGACCATCAATTTGCGGGTGAACCCCCAATGCGAGGCAGGAACTTGGCCGGCTGTGAGCTCGTTTGCTCCGGCGGGCTTTTTTAGTCCCGTGCCGTCGATTGGCGGCGTATCGTACGATCAATTTCGCGTCTGAAGGAGCCTGCAACGATGGCCAGGAAATTCAAGGTCGGCGATCACGTCAGCTGGAATTCCGAGGCCGGCCGCGTCTCGGGCACCATCATCGCGGTTCACACCAGCGATTTCGACTACAAGGGGCACACCCACCGCGCCTCGGAGGCCGATCCGCAGTACGAGATCAAGAGCGACAAGACCGATCATGTCGCGGCCCACAAGGGTAGCGCGCTGCATCATGCCTAGCAAAGACGTGGCGCTTCCGTTCTTCACGATCGGTCATTCCACCCGCAGCCTCGAGGATTTCATCGCTCTCCTCGGCGCGGCCACGATCGAGCGTATCGTTGACATCCGAACGGTGCCGCGGTCGCGAACCAATCCGCAGTTCAACAAGGATACGCTGCCCAAGCCGCTTAAGGCCGCGGGCATCTCGTATGAGCATCTGGCCGATCTCGGCGGGCTCCGCGGCAAGGCGCGAAGCGTGGCGCCGTCCGTCAACGGGTTCTGGAGCAACGAGAGTTTTCACAACTACGCCGACTATGCGCTGTCGCCGCAGTTTCATGCGGCGCTCCAGCATCTGCGCGACGAGGGGCGCCGGCAACGCTGTGCGATGATGTGCTCGGAAGCCGTGTGGTGGCGCTGCCACCGCCGCATCGTCGCCGACTACCTCATCGCGTCCGGCGAGACGGTCGTCCACATCATGGGGGAGGGGCGCCTCGAGCCCGCCCGTCTTACCGAAGGCGCCGTCGTCCAGGGCGACGGCACGGTGGTCTATCCGGCTACGGGTGAACTGGATTTATGAAAGGAGTGAGGCTTGCGGCTGCACCGTCGCGCCGCGCCCACTCACTCCACACTGCGCTTCCAATAGCCGGTGCCGAGCTTGCCGGTGATCACGGCAATGGCGTCGCGGATCTCGTAGGAGCCGCCGTCGCTGTAGTTCCTCAGTCCTCTCAGCGCATGCAGCGTCCAGCGGCCGTTGGCGAAGCTGACGGTGCCTTCGTGCGGGCGCGCGGCGCGGGAGGGCTCGGCGTGGAATTGATAGGTGCCGTCGGCCATGATCTTCCAGATCCAGCGCGACTGGCCGCGGCCACCCGGCACCATGATCTCCCAGGTGCCGACCAGCGCGGGATCGATCGCGCCGGCTGCTGTCGCCGATGGCGCTGACAATGCGGCGGCTGCCGGCGCAGCGTTCGCCTGTTTCGTGGCGGCGGCGTCGGCGGGCGGAGCGGCCACGAGGTAGATCGCCTTGCGTGACAGCGAGCCGTACACAAACGGCTGCTGCGCGTTGCGCGTCGCCTCCATCACGTCGTCGCGGACGTTGCGGAACATGAAGGTGACCTCGACGCCCGGCGTCTCGATGTTGCGGAGCAGCGCCGCGGCGAACGGGCTGTTGCGGTCGTCACCGTCGAGCGCGGTGGTGCCGTCGCGCGCGGCATAGGCGACCAGCACATTGCCGACCGGCTCGATGCGGCCGAGCCCGCTGCCGGCGGCGGCGCGGGTGGCGAGCGAGCGGCTCATCTTCGCCGCGAACGGATTGTTGCGACAGGCATCGAGGATGACGAGGCCGAGGCTTGTGGTGTTGGAGACCTGCAGCATCACGCTTTGCAGGCTGATCGCTTCATTGGCGGCGTCGGTATCGCGCTTCAGCTCGGCATCGACCGGGATAAGCCAGTTGTCGCCGTTGATCTCCATGCCGTGGCCGGCGAAGTACACTGCCGCCATATCGGAACCGGCGGCATTGCGTCCGAAGGCGATCAGGCCGCGCCGCATCTCGTCGAAGCCGGCATTGGTGATCAGCGTCACGGCAAAGCCGAGGCGCTGCAGCGCGGCGGCGATATCACTGGCGTCGGTCGGGGGATTGGAAAGCGCCGGCACGCTTTTGTAGGCGCTGTTGCCGATCACCAGCGCCACCCGTTTGCCGTCGGCCGCAGCCGGCGTGGCGAAGCCCGCGAGCGCCGCGGCAACGGCCAGTCCCGAGACAAACGCGCGGCGGTTCATGCTGGCCCCGATCGGAGGTGACGGGTGCATGGTATCGCAGCCGGAGCGAGCCAGCCACGGAAATGGCGCGCGATCAGGCCGCCTGCTTCGGCGTCCAGACGCCGGCCGGCACCGGCTCGGCCGGCAACAAACTGGCGCCGGCGGCGCCCGCGATCGACATCGTGATCTCGTGGATGTCCTGCACCGACCGCTGCATCGAGAAGCGCGGATAAAGCTCGCGCAAGGTGGTCGCGGCCGCTGCCTGCGCCGCCGAGGGATCGGCCAGCACGGCCTCGACGGCGGCGGCGATGCTCATGGTGTCCTGGCCGAAGCTGAAGCGGGCGAGATGCGGCATCTCCGCGGCCGAGAAGCGGTTGGCGTCGAACACCGGCACGGTGCCGGCGCCGAGCGCGAAGAACACCCGGTCATGCACCGACAGGTCGATATTGGGATTGAGCGAGACCGCGGCGACGTAACTGCCGAGGCCTTCGCGCATCGCATCGAAGGTCATCGCGCCGAGCACGCGGGCCGGGCGTCCGCTGACGTCGAGATCGCTCCAGCCGCCGCCGATGAAGTCGACCGGATAGTCGGCGAGTACGGTGCCCACCTCGCGGGTGCGCACGCCTCGTGTGTAGTTGTCGAGCCGGGTCAGGATCACGTTGAACAGGTCGCCGCCGGGCTTCAGATAGACCAGATGCTGCTCGGCGACGTCGACGATGATCTTCGGAAATGCGCCGCAGGTCTTGCCGCGCGCCTCGGCGATCGCATCGAACAGCAGCGCGAACAGTTTTGGCGGCATCGTCTTGCGCCAGCCGCGCTCGAGCGCCAGCGGATTCCAGCCGGACTTGGCGAAGATCAGCCGGCCGTTGCGCTGCTCGGGCGGCAGGCCGCCGAAGAAGCCAGGATCGGGAATGCCCATATGAGTCGCGAACACGGCGCCGTTGGCCCCCAGATGATCGCGGTTGAATGCGGCATGGTCCGGAAACACGTAGCCATGCGCGGTGTAGCGGCTCTCGAGCCCGTGACGCATCGCGAAATAGCAGGGATGATCGCAGAACCAGGTGAAGACGGGAATCTGGGCGACGTCCCAGAACAGCCTGCCGTCCTTGGTATGGATATCGAGCCCGATGCCGGAAAAGCCGAGCGCCATGGTCTCGGCACGCCGCGGCAGCAGGGCGTTGAGCCGGGCCGAGAAATCCGGCGCCAGCAGATCGAGCATCTTGACCTCGTGCCCGAGCCGGTCGAGCTCGGCGGCAGCCATCGCCAGGATGCCGCGCAGCGAATCATAGGTGGTGTTGCTGGAGTACAGGACGCAGATCACGGACATGGGGACCTCCGCGCTTGATGGTGTTGCTGCTCGCGCGGGCATTTCCGTCGCCTTGCTTGCTGTCAGTTGAACGGCCGAGCCGGAAGTTCCGGGCTCGGATTTATCCTGATGGGCGGATTTATTTCGCCGGAAACGGTCGTGCCGGCACGTTGAAGCTGCGTCGGGCGCCGTCGCGATCCGACATGAGGGCGAGAGCGCATGCAGCTTGATGGCTTCGACGTCGTCGTGGTGGGGGCGGGCTTCTTCGGCGCTGTGATCGCCGAGCAGGTGGCGAGCAGGCTCGGCCGCTCCGTCTGCGTGCTCGACCGCCGTCCGCATATCGGCGGCAACGCCTATTCGGAGCTCGACCCCGACAGCGGCGTCGAGGTGCATCGCTACGGCACGCATATCTTCCACACCAATTCCGAGACCGTCTGGCGCTATCTGCACCGCTTCACCGAGTTCACCGGCTACCGTCACCGCGTCTTCACGGTGGCGAAGGGCCGCGTCTATCCGATGCCGATCAACCTTGCGACCGTGTGCGCGGCGTTCGGGCGCGCCATGACGCCGGACGAGGCCCGCGCCGTGATCGCGGCGGAGGCGGCCGCGCACGGCGCCGCGGGGATCGGCAATCTCGAGGACAAGGCAATCGCCTCGGTCGGCCGAACGCTCTACGATCTCTTGATCCGCGGCTATACGCAGAAGCAGTGGCAGACCGATCCGCGTAAGCTTTCGGCCGACATCATCGGCCGCCTGCCGGTCCGCTTCAGCTTCGACGATCGCTACTTCGCTGATCGCTATGAGGGCATGCCGGCAGGCGGCTACACCGCGATCTTCCGCCGGATGCTCGATCATCCCAGGATCGCGGTCCACCTCGGTGTCGACTATTTCGACGTCGCCGACCGCATCAATCTGCGGCAGCTCGTGGTCTATACCGGTCCAATCGACCGCTTCTTCGGCTATGCCTGCGGCCATCTCGGCTGGCGCACCGTCGACTTCGCGCGCGAGGTGCGCGACGTCGCCGACTACCAGGGCGCCGCGGTCATCAACTATGCCGACGCGGAGGTGCCGTACACCCGGATCCACGAGTTCAGGCATCTGCATCCGGAGCGCGCGCATGCCGAAGCGCGGACGACGATCTACCGCGAATATTCCCGCTTCGCGGGCCGCAGCGACGAGCCGTATTATCCGATCAACACCGCCGCCGACCGCGCGATGCTCGCGTCCTATCACGCCATGACGGCGTCGCATCCGAATGTCATTTTCGGCGGCCGGCTCGGCTCCTACAAATATCTCGACATGCACCAGGCGATCGGCGCGGCGCTGAAGACGTTCGAGCACGAGGTCGAGCCGTTCTTCGCGCAGCAAGGCATGCACCGGCGTGACGCGGCCGCGCGCCGCGAAGTCTTGTCGCCCTTGCCGGCGTGATCTAATCCTGCGAGCTGCGGGCAACGAACGCCATAACAAATCGCCCGCGGTCCCCGGTGAGGAAACAATGAGAAGAACCGTTATTGCCGCGGCTGCCGCCGCCACTAGCCTTGCTGTCAGCATCGCCCACGCCGCGCCGCTTCCGGAAACGTCGGCGCGCCAGGCCGGTTTCTCGGAGCAGGGGCTGGCGCGGCTCGACGACTTCTTCGCGCGCGAGATAGCGGCCAAGCGCGTGCCCGGCGCCGTGGTGGCGATCGCGCGCGACGGCAAGCTGGTGCATTACAAGGCGTATGGTCAGCTCGATCCGGTGAGGGGCACGCCGATGCCGATCGATGCGGTGTTCGCGCTGGCGTCGATGACCAAGCCGATGGCGGCGGTTGCCGGCCTAACGCTGATGGAGCAGGGCAAGCTGCCGCTGCAGGCCAAAGTCGCCGAGTTCTATCCGGCGTTCGCCGACATGAAGGTCGGCGTGCGGCAGGCCGACGGCTCGCTGAAGATGGAGCCGCAGGCGCAGCCGATCTTCATCCACGATCTCTATCGCCACACCTCCGGCCTGATGTATGGCGGCCGGCCCGACAGTTCGAGCGCGCTGGCGCGGCTCTATCCCGACGGCACCGCGCCGGCGGTCGAGGGCGATACCCAGGCCTTCATCGACCGCATCACCCAGCTGCCTCTGGTGCATCAGCCCGGCACCGAGTTCGAGTACGGCTTCTCGATCGACGTGCTCGGCGCCGTGGTCGAGAAGGTCTCCGGCCAGCGGCTTGGCGATTATCTCGCGGCCAATGTCTGGAAGCCGCTCGGCATGAAGGATGCGACGTTCCACCCGGCCGATGCGCAGCGCGCGCGGCTGGCGCGTCCATTCCCGAACGATCCGCTCACCGGCAAGCCGCAAGCCATCAAGCTGCTCGATACGCCGACCAGGTTCGATTGCGCCGGCGCCTGCTCGTTCGCGACCGTCGGCGACTATCTGCGGTTCGGGCAGATGCTGCTCAACGGCGGCGAGCTCGACGGCAGGCGCATCCTCAGCCCCAAGACGGTGCATCACATGACGTCGAACCATCTCGGGCCCGAGATCAAGAACAACGTCGCGGCGGTCGAACCGCATCGCGGCGGTTTCGGCTTCGGGCTGTCGGTCGCGGTGCGGACCAGCGAGGGGCTGTCGTCGGTGCCGGGCAATCCCGGCGAGTTCACCTGGAACGGCGCTTACGGCACGCAGTTTTTCTGCGATCCGAAGGAGCGCCTTGTCGTCGTTGTGGGAACCGCAGCGCCGGGCGAGCTGCGTAAATATTATCGCGAGAATGTGCAGGACATCGTCTACGGCGCGATGGTGAAGTAACGCCTCAGCAGAAAAGTCGAACCTTACGTTCCCACGTTTTGCATATGTGGAACGTGGAACAGCAAAAAGGTCCGTCGCTCAAGCTGAGCGACGGACCTTAAATCTTGCGTGGCTACCAGCGCCTGTAGACGCCGGTCAGCGTACCGTTGTTGTTCCCTTCAGGACCCACGTCACCCTGGGTCGAGCTCGGCGTCGGGTGGTTGGTGCCGTTGAACGAACCGTACCAGCCCGGCTCCGCTGGAGAGTACATCACGTCAGGCTGCACGGCTTGATAGCGGGGGCCGCCGTAATATCTCGGACCAGGGTTCCCATAAGGGTAGTAGCCTTGTGCGAACGCGCCTGCCGTTGTTGCGATCAGGGACGCCGCGGCGAGGGACAATATCTTGGTCTTTCGTTGCATTCACACTCTCCTTGCTGGTGTCCCGACCAACGACCGCCATGGAGCGGCGTTCCTGATCTGCCATGCATCTCGCAAAGGCAAATCTGCGCGAGCGTGGGATCAGGTTCTTGTGAAGGGGCTTGTGCTCCGGGAGGGCACTGCCGGGCTCCGCCCGGCAGGATGCATCCGTCGCCGACCCGTTATGCTTATATGGCTATAACGGCGGATGCGCGAGCGGCGCCTCGAAAAACCGGGGCGGTTCGTAAAAGGAAGCCCGCCACTGCGGCGGGCAAGGTCTCAGGGAGGAAAGCGCCCTGACAAGGGAGCGTGCGGCCAGTCTCCCCGATTCGTGCGCGGCTGCGAAGATCGTATAACTACTGTCATCAGGGCCGGCATTATGCGAATGCTGCTGCGGGCCGCGGCCGGTCGGCAAGGGAATGACAAGGCGCGCTAACACGGCGCAAATACAGGGGAAGTTCATGAGCACGTCTGGAGTTTTTGCCCGCGTCGTCGCGGCGATCGGGGCCGGCGCCCTGGCGTGGCGGCGGATGCAGGGCGCGCAGCCCGCGCCCGCCTGGGGCAGCGCGCCAGAGATCCCGCAGGCCAAACCGCAGGGCGCGATCCCGACGCTCAAGATGCCGACGGCGCGGGGCTGGGACAACGACCAGAAGCCGGTCGCCGCGCCCGGGCTCAAGGTCAACGCCTTTGCGGCCGGGCTCGATCATCCGCGCTGGATCAACGTGTTGCCCAACGGCGACGTGCTGATCGCGGAGGCGACGCAGATCGCAGGAAAGCCGCGCAGCGTCTTCCACTACGCGATGCAGGCGACGATGCGGCGCGCCGCGGCGCTCGGCGTCAGCGCCAATCGCATCACGCTGCTGCGCGACCGTGACGGCGACGGCGTCGCCGAAAGTCGCGGCGCCTTCATGGAGGGTTTGAGCCAGCCGTTCGGCATGGCCCTGGTCGGCGACACCTTCTATGTCGGTAACACCGACGGCGTCGTGGCGTTTCCCTACACCGCGGGCGCCGATCGCATCACCGCGCCGGGACGCAAGCTCGTCAGCTTCAAGCCCGACGGGCACTGGACGCGCAGCCTGCTGCCGAGCGCCGACGGCAAGAAGCTTTATGCCGGCGTCGGTTCGCTCAGCAACATCGCCGAGAACGGTTTTGCGGTCGAGGAAGGCCGCGCCGCGATCTACGAGCTCGATCTCGCAGGTGGCACCAGCCGCATCTTCGCCGGCGGCCTGCGCAATCCGGTGGGCATCGCGTGGGAGCCGAGCACCAATGTGCTGTGGACCGTCGTCAATGAGCGCGACGGCCTCGGCGACGAGACGCCGCCGGACTATCTGACCTCGGTACGCGACGGCGGCTTCTACGGCTGGCCTTATTGCTACTGGGGCAAGACGGTCGACGATCGCGTGCCGCAGGATCCGGCGATGGTCGCCAAGGCGATCCAGCCGGACTACGCGCTCGGCGGCCACACCGCCTCGCTCGGCCTGTGCTGGATGCCGCAGGGCACGCTGCCGGGTTTTCCCGACGGCATGGTGATCGGCCAGCACGGCTCGTGGAATCGCTCGACGCTGTCAGGCTACAAGGTGGTGTTCGTGCCGTTCGCGGACGGCCGTCCCGCGGGGCCGCCGCGCGACATCCTTTCGGGCTTCCTCGCGCCCGACGAGAAGGTGTCGTACGGCCGCCCGGTGGGCGTCGCGCTCGGCCCCGACGGCTCGCTGCTGGTGGCCGACGACGTTGGCAACGTGATCTGGCGCGTGACGGCGGCGTAAGCGCCTGCACTTGCGGCAAGACGACTTGAACGGCGCGGCTTCGATCGGAGCCGCGCCGTTTCATTTGGAACCGAGCGTTAGTCTTGACTTACCGTAAGTGTTGACTTACGTTAAATCCGACAACGGACGATACGATCATGATCAGCGCCGAACGCGCGCTCGACGCGCTGGGAGACCCGACCCGCCGCATGGTGTTCAAACGGTTGCGCGAGGGCAATCGATCGGTGCAGGAGATCGCCGACGGCCTCAAGGTGAGCCGTCCGGCAGTGTCGCAGCATCTTCGGGTGCTGAAGGACGCCGGCCTTGCCGTGGTGCGGATCGAAGGCACGCGGCGGCTCTATGCCATCGACACCCGCGGGTTGGAGAGCCTGCGCGGCTGGCTCGACGGATTCTGGGACAAGACACTCACCGCCTTCAAGCAAGCGGCCGAACGCGAAGCCGCCAAAGAGAGGAGATCCCGATGACGATGCAAGCGACCTCCGACAATTACGATCCCTACAGCGTCCGCAAGGTGATGAATGTCGAGGCGCCGCCGGCGGTGGCCTGGCGCGTCTTCACCGAGCAGATGGGCACGTGGTGGCCGCTCGCGCATTACAAGATCGGCAAGACCAATGCGGTCGATGCAATCATGGAGCCGCGCGTCGGCGGCCGCTGGTACGAACGCGGCGACGACGGCAGTACCTGCGACTGGGGCAGCGTGCTGCTCTGGGAGCCCCCGTCGCGCCTCGTGCTGTCGTGGGACATCACCGCGGACTGGCAATACGATCCGAACCTGAAGACCGAGATCGAGGTGCGCTTCATTGCCGACGGCAAGGACGCCACCCGCGTCGAGCTCGAGCACCGCAAGCTCGACCGTTACGGCGCCCGCGCCGCCGAGATGCGCCGCATCTTCGATACCGAAGGCGATTGGGGCCGGCTGCTCGCGATGTTCGCGGCACGTGCCGCGCAGGGGCCGAAAGCATGACCGCGCGCGGATCGGCAATAGCGCGGCGATGTCAGACAGTCCTTATCTCGCCGCCATCGATGCGCAGCACGGTGCCGGTCATCCAGCGCGCCGGCGGCGACACGGCATAGGCGACGAGGTCGGCGATCTCCTCCGGCGTGCCGAACCGTCTGATGCCGGCCTGCCTGAGGAAGCCGGCCTTGGCGGTGTCGACATCGACTTGCCTGGTTGCCGCGGCCTTCTCCAGCATCGCGAGGCGGCGTCCGGTTATCACGGCGCCCGGGGACACGCAGTTCACCTGCACGCCGTCGTCGATGCCGCGCTCGGCGAAGGCTTTTGCAAGTGCCTCGATCGCGGCGTTGATCGTGCCCACCGCGGCGGCGCCGGCGCGGGGCAGCACGGCGGCATTGCCTGACGTGAAGATGACAGCGCCTTGCGACGCTTTCAGCGCGTCCCAGGCGCGGATCGTCAGCCGCCTGGCGCCGTGGAATTTGAGCGCGAGGCCGGCGTCCCATTGCTGGTCGGTCAGCTCGAACAGATCGAGCCCGGGCACTGAGCCTGCGACATTGACCAGCGCGTCGATGCGGCCGAAGCGATCCAGCGTGGCCTTGACGATTTCATCAGCGGCATCAGGCGCGGCGAGATCGAGCTCGAGCGCCAGCGGCGTGCTGCCGCGTCTTTCGATCTCCTGACCGGCCTCGCGCAGCCTCTCGCCGCTGCGCGCGACGAGGACGATGGCGGAAAAATCCCGCGCGAGCCGCAGCGCGGCGGCGCGTCCGATGCCGGAGCTGGCGCCGGTCACGATGGCGACGGATTGGGTCATGTGCATTTCCTTGGAGTGGTCGGCGTGACTGAGTGGATGTGAGCCCGTCATTGCGAGGAGCGACAGCGACGAAGCAATCCATCCTTCCGTTGTGCGGAGCTATGGATTGCTTCGCTTCGCTCGCAATGACGCGGATGGAGTTGTCGCTGCCGCCACCTTCAGCGGCTCAGGAACTCGCGGATGGCCTGCGCAATCTCGGCGGCGTGCGTTTCCAGCGCAAAGTGGCCGGTGTCGAAAAATTTGACCACCGTCTTCGGATTGTCGCGCTTGAACGCCTCGGCGCCCGGCGGCAGGAAGAACGGATCGTTCTTGCCCCACACCGCGAGGAACGGCGGCTGGTGGGTGCGGAAGTAAGTCTGGAAGGTGGGGTAGAGCGCAACGTTGCTCTTGTAGTCGCCGAACAGATCGAGCTGCACGTCGTGCGCGCCGGGCCGCGCCATGTAGTAGTTGTCGAGGTTCTGGCCGTCCGGCGACACCGCCGCCGGATCTGATGTGCCGTGGGTGTACTGCCAGCGCGTGGTCTCCGGCGTCAGGAACGCACGCAAGGCGTCGCGGTTCGCCGGCGAGGGATCCTGCCAATAGGCCTTGATCGGCGTCCAGCCGTCGCTGAGGCCTTCCTGATAGGCGTTGCCGTTCTGGGAGATGATCGCCGTGATCCGCTCCGGATGCTTGACCGCCAGGCGGAAGCCGGTCGGCGCGCCATAATCGAACACATAGACCGCGAAGCGATCGAAGCCGATCACCTCGGTAAAGCGATCGATGACGCCGGCGATGCTGTCGAAAGTGTAGTTGAACTTGTCGCGCGGCGGCATGTCCGTCTGGCCGAAGCCGGGCAAATCCGGCGCCACGATGTGGAATTTGTCCGCGAGCTGCGGGATCAGATCGCGGAACATGTGGCCGGCGCTCGGGAAGCCGTGCAGCAGCAGCAGCTTTGGCGCGCCGGGCGAACCGGCTTCGCGATAGAAGATGTTAAAGCCGTCGACATCGGCAATGCGGTATTTGACCTGGGACATCTGTCACTCCTTGTGATCGTGCGTTGGTGAGTTCCGGGACTTAGGATTTGATTTGCTTCGCGAGCCCGCTGATCGCTTCGGGACGCAGATAGAGCAGCAGGGCGCAGCACACGGTGGCAAAGCCCAGCAGCGGCATGAACGGGGCGATGGCGGCGCCGGCCGCGAACACCAGCACGGCGAGCAAGGTGCGGCGCTGCGTCCATGTCCGCACGCGCTCGGAGATCAGGCTCTGGTCTGCCTGCGCCAGCACCGTGCGCTCGAAGGCGAGATAGGCGAGATCGATCAGCAGGAAGATGACTGCATAGACCACCACCGGCGCGGCGGCCATGTGCGATCGCGCGACCCATGCGGTGGCAAACGGCAGCAGTGAAACCGCGAACAGATGCACGAAGTTCAGCCAGATCAACCGCGGCGTCGGCTGCCGCACCAGATGCAGCAGATGGTGATGATTGACCCAGATCACCGCGATGAACAGATAGCTCGCGGCGTAGCTGATCGCGGTCGGCCACAGCGGCAGCAGGTCGGCGAACCGCGAGCCCTCCGGCGCCTTCAGCTCCAGCACCATCACCGTGATGATGACGGCGATCACTGCATCGGAAAACGCGCCGAGCCGGTCGGCCGAGAGACGTTTCTCCTGCATGGCAGCTCTCCTGTCCGAAATCGTGGGAAGAGGTCAGTGCTCTGTAACGCTCTCGACCGCTTCCCGGATGATGTCGGTGACGAGCTTCGGCGCGGTGACGATCGGGGTATGATCGACGGGATGTGAGCGCACGGTCGCCTGCATCCGCGCCGCCATGCTGCGCTGGGTCTCGGGCGCGATCATCCGGTCGTCCTCGGCAACCAGGAACCAGCTCGGGACGTCCTTCCAGAGCGGGCGGCCGACCGGCACGGTGATGCAGGCTGGCGAGATCGGCCGCTGCACCGCGGCGAGTACCGCAAGGTCCTCGGAGCGCGCGCCTTGCGCGAAGGCCGCCGCGAAAGCGGACTCCGGCAGCCAGATCAAGCCATTGGCGTCGGGCGCGAGCTTCGGCGCGAACGGATGCGGCGGCAGGCGGTAGAATACGTCGGCGACCGTCTCGCCTTCATCCGGCGCCAGCGCCGCGACATAGACCAGCGCCTTGACGCGCGGCGAGCGGGTCTCGGCGATCACGGCGCCGGCATAGGCATGGCCAACCAGCACCACCGGGCCCGCGACGCGGTCCAGGGTGCGGTTCAGCGCGGCGACGTCGTCGGCGAGCGAGGTGAGGGGCAGCGGCGCCGCTACCGCCCTGATGCCCTCGGCATCGAGCGCCGTGATCACCCGCGCCCAGCTCGAGCCATCGGCCCACGCGCCATGCGCAAGCACCACGCTGACATCCTTGTTCGACATTGTCCGCTCCCTCGTTTCAGGCCGATTCCGAATAACCTCTAAAATGCTGTTTGAGAGGTTACTGCGCTTATGATCCAATGCGCGTAACTTGTCAAACGGATTTTATCAGGTTACTATTTTGCGTCTGAGGAAGCCGTCAGAAAGCCGCCAGGAGGGCGTCACCGTGCAATCCCATCCGCCCGCGATGTTCATCGCAGACAGCCTGGGCATCGATTTCATCAATTCGATTGCGACCCCGGTCGATACGCCGGTCGACTGGATCGGCGATGGCGACGGCCTGCTGCGCTGGCTCGCGCAGGCGCAGCTGGTGCCGCCCGATGTGCTCGACGAGCTCAAGGCGCGCGCGACGCCGGGCGAGCTCGACGACGTCGCCGGTCAGGCCCGCGATTTGCGCGAGTGGTTCCGCGGCTTCGTGCGCAAGCATATGGGCCGGCCGCTGGCGCCTCGCGCGCTCAAGGAGATCGAGCCGCTGAACCGGCTGCTGGAAAGCGATCAGGCGTTCAGCCGGATCGTGGCGCATCGCCACAAGGACGGCGATGGCGGCCATGACGGTTTCGCGCTGGAGCGGACGCGGCGCTGGCGCTCGGCCGAAACATTGCTGCTGCCGATTGGGGAAGCGATGGCCAGGGTCGTCTGCGAGGAAAGCTTCTCCGACATCAAGGCGTGCGAGGGCCCGGCCTGCACGCTGATGTTCGCCGACCACACGCGGGCGCGGGCGCGCCGATGGTGCAGCATGGCGATCTGCGGCAACCGCGCCAAGCAGGCCGCGCACCGCAGCCGGATGAAGGACAGGGGCTGAGAACCAAACCCAACCAAACGGAGAAAAAAATGGCACTTCCCTTGATCGTGTTCGACGTCAACGAAACCCTGCTCGACCTCGAGACCATGGAGCCAGTGTTCGCGCGCATCTTCAACGACAAGAGCGCGATGCGGCTGTGGTTCGCCAACTTCATCATGTACTCGGCCTCGCTCACCGTCGCGGGGTGTTACGTGCCGTTCACCGATATCGGCGCCGCGGTCATGAAGATGCTGGCCGACACCCGCGGCATCAGGATCGACGATGCCGACAAGCAGGAGCTGACCGAGAAATTCTCCACCATGCCGCCGCACGGCGAGGTGCCCGGCGCGCTGCGCAGGCTGCGCGCGGCGGGTTTCCGCCTGTTCACGCTAACCGACAATCTGCTCGAGGTGCAGACCCGGCAGCTGACCCATGGCGGCATCGTCGATCTGTTCGAGCGGCGCTTCTCCGCCGACGGCGTCAAGCATCACAAGCCGTCGCGGCAGGCCTATGGCTATGTCGAGAAGGAGCTCGGGGCAAAGCCCTCGGAGTTCTGCCTGATCGCCTGCCACACCTGGGACACGCTGGGCGCGGTCGCGGCCGGCTGGGAGGCCGCGCTGATCAAGCGTCCCGGCAACGATGTCCTCGGCGTCGGCCCGCAGCCGCAGGTCGTCGGCAATGATCTCGACGATGTCGCCAATCAGTTGATCCGCCGCTACGGCGCCAAAGGGTAACGACGCCTGACGGATTCCCGCGCGGAGAAGAGGGCAAAACTCCCCTCCAGGCCCGATCGCTCGGAAGCGCATAAAACCGGAATGAAATCCATAGCGGTTTTCAACCATGCCCCTTGAGCTTTCCTCAACTTCCCCGGCCGATGCTGCATCCGCCGCAGGGATCGAAGGAGCTCACAGCATGCCGGCCAAGGGACGAGCGACCGCGACCAACGCCACCGCGCAAGGGCGCGAGGACATCCTCAACGCGCGCGCCATCAGCACGCTGGGCGCCGGCGTCGTCAGCGCGATGAGCGCGGTCGGCGCCGCCGTCATCAAGAAGAACAAGCCGGCACTCGGCAAGAATGCCGACTGGTTCTGGCACATGTTCGCGAAATGCGAGGCCAGGGCCGCGCGCATCGCCGAGCAGGCCGCGCGCGATCCGGAGGCCTGCGGCGATGCCACCTTCATCGAAATCTATGCCGCGCAATTGCCGAAGCTGATGACAGCGGCGCTCGAGAGCCACGAGAAGGCACTCAAGGCGAAGTGATGCCGCGTCCGGGGAGTCCCGCAACGGTGCTGGTCCCGTTCTCGTTCCTCTTGACCTCTCAGATGCGCCAAGGCGCCAAGTAGCGGCGGCTTTCGCCGATCGGACGGTCTTGCGGATCAGGCAAAGCCGCCACCCGCCATCGCGCTGACCGGCCCTACGGCCCCGATCGGGCAGCCCGCCTGATCCGCGCGCCAGCTTTTCTGCGATGGGGCATGGCGATTTGGCGCCTCTTGGCGTAAAGCAGCCCAAATCGTCATGCGGCTGTGCCGCTTGCCGGGTACGCAGCTCCAGGTCGTCCCGCTCGACGTTCTGCGCCCGGACCAATCAAGGTTTCCCATCTCGTGCCCTTTCCGACCACAAGTTCGCCGCTCGCCCGCGCCTTGGCTGAGCGCAACTACGATCAACCGACCCCGGTCCAGCTCGCCGTGCTCGCGGACGACGCTGTGGACCGCGATCTCCTGGTTTCAGCCCAGACCGGCTCGGGCAAGACCGTTGCCTACGGCTTGGCCATGGCAAAGGACCTGCTCGACGGCGCCGAGCGGTTCGAGCCGGCCGCCGCCCCGCTGGCCCTGATCGTCGCGCCGACCCGCGAGCTCGCCTTGCAGGTCCAGCGCGAGCTTGCTTGGCTTTATGAACAGGCCGACGGCCGCGTCGTCTCCTGCGTCGGCGGCATGGATCCGCGCCGCGAGCAGCGCGAGCTTGCCGAGGGTGCCCACATCGTGGTCGGGACGCCCGGCCGGTTGTGCGACCATTTGCGGCGCGGCCGTCTCGACATTTCGGAACTCAAGGTCGTCGTGCTCGACGAGGCCGATGAGATGCTCAATCTCGGTTTCCGCGAGGATATGGAATTCATCCTCGAGACCACGCCGGACACCCGCCGCACCTTGCTGTTCTCGGCGACGTTCCCGCGCGGCATCGTTGCCCTCGCCAAGCAGTATCAAGAGCAGGCGTTCCGGATCGAGGTCGCGGGTGACGAGGGCGGCCATGCCGATATCGAGTACCGCGCCATCCGGGTGGCTGCCGACGACGTCGAGCACGCCGTCGTCAACGTGCTGCGTTTCCATGAGGCGCCGAGCGCGCTGGTGTTTTGCAACACCCGTGAGGCCGTCCGGCATTTGCAGGCGGCGCTGCTCGAGCGCGGGTTCTCCGTCGCCGCGCTGTCGGGCGAAATGACCCAGAACGAGCGGACCCAGGCGCTGCAGGCGTTGCGCGACGGGCGGTCGCGGGTTTGCGTCGCGACCGACGTCGCGGCGCGCGGCATCGACCTGCCGAGCCTCGATCTCGTCATTCACGCAGATCTGCCGAAAGACCCGGAGGTCATGCAGCATCGCTCGGGCCGTACCGGCCGCGCCGGCCGCAAGGGCGTCAGCATCCTGCTGGTGCCGCCGGCACGGCGGCGGCGCGCCGAATTGCTGCTCGATCTTGCCGGCATCGATGTGGTCTGGGGCTCCGCGCCGCAGGCGGAGGAGATCCGCAAGCTCGACCATGATCGCCTGCTGCAGGATGCAGTGTTCTCCGAAGAGGCGACATCAGACGATCTGGCGCTGGCGCAGGCCTTGCTCGCCGAACGCGCGCCCGAGGCGATTGCCGCAGCGCTCGCCCGGCTCTACCGCGCGCGGCTGCCTGCGCCCGAAGACATTCTCGATCCCGGCGAGGGACGGGGCCGGGACCGCGGCGAGCGCGCCTCGCGGCGCGATGATCGTGCCGCCGGGCCGCGATCGAAGACCGGCAAGTCCTCCGCGCGTCACGGCATGGAGGAGGCGACCGTCTGGTTCCGCGCCGCGATCGGACGCCGGAAGAACGCCGAAGCCCGCTGGCTGCTGCCGATGATTTGCCGCCGTGGCGGCATCGACAAGCGCGACATCGGCGCGATCAAGATCATGGATACGAGCACCGAATTCGAGATCGCCGCGCGGGTCGCGGATTCCTTCGCGGTTAAGATCAAGCGTCCGGACAAGGAAGACAGCATCCGCATCGAGCCGCTGGCGGGCGCGCCGCAGGGAGAGGTGCGCGAGAAGCCGGCGCGCAAGCCCTGGCGCGACGATGGCGACGGCGGATACAGCGCGCCGCGCGCCGAGGGTGCAGGAAAGCGGCGCGGCACGCCGGACCGAGAGGCCAGAGCATTTTCGAGCGAAGGCGCGAGCGGTTCGCGTCAGGAATACGCGTCAAAGAAGGAATCCAGGGACTCGTTCCGATCCGATCGGGACGGAAAAGGCTTCAGGCCGAAATCCGGCGACGAGCCGCGGTTCGGAAAGAAAAAGAAGCACCCGGGCAAGTCCAGCCACGCCGGACCCACGCAGTGGCCGGACGTGTCGGCGAAGCCGAAGTTCGGCAAGAAGCCGACGAAGAAGCGGCGGGGCTGAGGCGGCGCCGGCGGCGCCGCAGCGTTCAGAATGCCCATGTCTGAGTTTCGACGCCGCAACAAACTCAGTGTCGTCCCGGCGAAGGCCGGGACCCATTACCCCAAATGCTCATTGTTGCGCGACGCTGGGGCCACAGCTCGCTTCGACGACGAGGGCCTGTGGTTATGGGTCCCGGCCTTCGCCGGGACGACGATGCGGAGAGGGCTTCGCGTCTAACTGATTGCCCGTGAAGCCCGGTATTTTGCAGCCGCTTGGCCCCTCACGCCACCAGCGCGATCTTCGGCACGGTTGCGAGCACCGACTGGTTGCGGCCGTTGGCCTTGGCGGCGTAGAGCGCCTTGTCGGCGGCCTCGATCAGATCGGACCATTGCTGGCCCGCGGTCGGCCGCATGCTGGCGACGCCGATGCTGACCGTCGTGATCAGTTCGCCCGCGCACCATTGCTGGACCTTGTGGCGGATGGTCTCGGCCAGGTTGAAGGCTTCGAGCGCGGTTATGTTGGGCAGCAGCACCGCGAATTCCTCGCCGCCGAAGCGCGCCGGGCAATCGCCGGCCCGGCGCACCGCGTCCGAAATGCAGATCGCGATCCCGACCAGCACCTGGTCGCCGGCCTGATGCCCATAGGTGTCGTTGTAGGCCTTGAAATGATCGGCATCGATCATCAATAGCGCGACCGGCTGGCCGTAGCGGCCGGCCCGGCGCCATTCGCGCTCGATCTCGCCGTCGAACTTGCGCCGGTTCTTCAGGCCGGTGAGGGCGTCGGTGGTCGCCATCTCCTCGAGCTTGTCCTCGGCGTCGGCGCGGCGGACGATCTCGCGGGCGAGCACCAGCGTTGCGCTGAGCACGAACAGGATCAGAAACGCCATGATCGCGCCGATGCGAATGGCCTCGGTGCGCCAGAGGTTGAAGACGGCTTCGAGCGGCTTGCCGACCACCACGTAAAGCGGCCCGGAGCTGCTGCGCCTGACATAGAGCCGCGGTATGTCGTCGACCGGGCCCTTGCCGGAGAAGGCGCCGCCCACCTTCAGGTTCTCGGCCTTCCAGTCGAGCTGCTCCGCGAGGCTCTTGCCGATCACGTCGAGATCGAACGGCGTCCGCATGATGATGGTGCGGTCGTTGCGCAGCACGGTGATGGTGTCGCCCGGCATGAGGTTCAGCCGCCCGAACAGATCGTGGAAATAGCTGAAGCGGATCGAGCCGACCACGACGCCAAGGAAGCGGCCCTCGTCGTCGACGATGCGCCGGCTCAGCACGATGGCGTAGGCGCCGCGATGCAGCATCGGCCGGCTGATGTAAAGCCCGGCATTGGGATTGTCGCGCTGGACCGTGAAATACTCCTCGTCGCTGCGGTTCTCCGGCCGTGGATCGAGGCTCGCCGCGTCGATGGTCAAATTGCCCTTGGTGTCGAACACCTGGATCGCGCCGAAATGTTTTGCGGTCGCGGCGTGATCGAACAGGATCAGCTGGCGCAGTTCCTTGCTGATATTGCGGATCTCCGGCATCTCGAGATTGCTGGCGACCGCGCGCAGCGACAGGTCGTAGAGCTCGATGTTGCGGCTGATGTCGGCCTCGATTCCCGACGCCAGATTCTCCAGGGTGCGGCGGGCCAGTTCCTCCTCGCCGCGGCGCATGTCGAACATCACGCCGGCGCAGACCGCGGAGAAGCCGAGGACGGTCGCAACCGACGCCGCGATCAGCAGCTTTGCCGATAGCCGCCAGCGCCGCCTTGCGTCGTTTCCCCGTCGAAATGACATGTCCCGCTCCAATGCGCCGTCATGCAACGGGAAATCTTGTTGTCGCCTTAAATGGCGACAGCAGCCGCCGAATGGGTTAACGGGTGGTTGCCGGACTTTTGTCATCGAGGACGTTGTGAACGACTACGACGCATTGCGGGATTATCTGAAGAAGCAGCATCTGCCGGAATTCGTGCTGACCTTCGAGGAGATCGAGGCGATCATCGATGCGGCGCTGCCGCGCGCCGCGCACCGGGCCTCGTGGTGGGAGACGTTGCGCAGCCCGCAGGAGAAGATGCCGCAGCGCGAGGCCTGCCTCGAGGCCGGCTACATCGCCACCCGCCAGGCCGACGGCAAGAGCGTCAGGTTCAAGCGCATGCCTAACCGTCGTCCCGGCGAACGCCGGGACCCATAACCACAGGGCGTTGTTGTTAGGAAGGCAACCGGCCCCAGCGCGTCATGGATGGGCCGCGGCGTATGGGTCCCGGCTCCCGTGCGCAATTGCGCACGGGGCCGGGACGACAAGAGTTAGCTCGCGGCTTCCAGCCGTTCCTCGGTGAGCAGCCGGGTCGCCGCATCGGCGTCCATCGGCTCGCCGAAGGCAAAGCCCTGGGCGTATTCGCAGCCGAGCTGGTAGAGCTCGACGGCGTCCGAATCCGTCTCGGCGCCTTCCGCCACCACCTCCATCCCGAGATCGTGGGCCAGCGCGATGATCGATTTCAGGATCACCGGGCGGGTGCCGCGGCTGGTGGTGCGGACGAACGACTGGTCGATCTTGATGGTGTCGAACGGGAAGCGCTGCAGATAGGACAGCGAGGAGTGGCCGGTGCCGAAATCGTCGAGTGACAGCCCGGTGCCGAGCTCGCGGATCCGCGCCAGCATCTGGGCGGCGTGCTCCGGGTTCTCCATGACCAGCGATTCCGTCAGCTCAAGCTTCAGCGTGCCGCGCGCCACCGAGGAGCGCGACAGCACGGTGCGGATATCGTGGATCAGATCGTGGCGCAGCAGCTGCCGCGACGACACGTTGACCGAGGCGAAGATCGGCTCGCGGGCGCGCATCGCGCGCTGCCACACCGCGAGCTGCCGCGCGGTCTGGTCCATCACGAACATGCCGAGATCGACGATCAGGCCGGTCTCCTCGGCGACGTTGATGAACTCCGACGGCGACATCCGGCCGAGCTTGGGATGATCCCAGCGCGCCAGCGCCTCGAAGCCGGCGATCGCGCGATCCTCCAGCCGCACGATCGGCTGGTACAGGATCGTGATCTCCTGCCGCTCGATGGCGCGGCGCAGGTCGCTCTCCAGCGTCAGGCGGTCGGTCTTGCGCGCCCGCATCGCCGGCTTGTAGACGTCGATGCGGTCGCCGCCGATCCGCTTGGAATGATACATCGCAAGCTCGGCGTCCTTGATGATCTCGTCGGTCAGCGGCGCCGCCGGGTCGGACAGCGCAAGGCCGATCGAGGCGGTCAGGAAGATCTCGCGGTCGTTGAACGCGATCGGCGCGCGGATGGTCTTGCGGATGGTCTCGGCGAAATTGGTGATCCGTGCCGGGTCCTGCTCCGACAGCAGGATCAGGCCGAACTGGTCGCCGGCCATGCGCGCCAGCGTGTCCTGCGGCTTGAGGATGCGGGTCAGCCGCCGCGCCAGCGTCAGCAAAATGGAATCGCCGACCGCAATCCCGACGGAATCGTTGACCTGCTTGAAGCGGTCGAGGTCGATCACCATTAACGTCGGCCGCAGGTTCGGCATGGTCTTGGCGAGATTCGCCACCGCGCCGAGGCGGTCCATGAACAGCCTACGGTTCGGCAGGCCGGTCAGATTGTCGTGCACGGAGTCATGAAGCATCCGCTCTTCGGAGTTCTTGAACTCGGTGACGTCGGTGAGGGTGCCGACCACGCGCGAGACCTCGCCGTCGGAGCCGACCACCGGCCGCGCCTTGAGCGCGAACCACATGAAGTGGCCGTCCGGCGTGCGGAGCCGGAAATCCTGCACCAGGCGGCCGCGGCGCTGGTCGAGCACGCTGTCGAGCGCAGCGCGGAAGCGGTCCTGGTCGAGCGGGTGCAGTACCTCGAGCCATTTCGCCGCCGGGCCTTCCAGCGTGCCGCGCTTGAGGCCGAGCAGGGCCTCGGTCTCGGGGCTGGTGAACACCTTGTCGGCGGACACGTCCCAATCCCAGATCAGATCGCCGGAGCCGGTCAGCGCCAGCGCCCGGCGCTCGACATCGGAGACGACGCCGGTGGTGGCGCCGCCGCCGGCGAAGGCATGCTGCATCACCGTGAATCCGATCAGCATCACGATCAGCACCAGGCCGCCCAGCAGCGCCGGGCCGACGATGTCGTTGGTGACGGAGCCTGCGACCGTCATGCCGGCCGCGACCACCCAGACCACCAGCAGGAACCAGGTCGGTATCAACAGCACCGCGCGGTCGAAGCCGTGGGTCGAGAGATAGACGATCAGCGCGAAGCCGGCGAAGGCGATCATCACCAGCGACATGCGCGCGATGCCGGAGGCGACCGCGGGGTCGAACAGCGCCAGCGCGACCAGCGAGCCGAGGAAGACCAGCCAGCCGATCGTGATGTGCGAGTAGCGGACGTGCCAGCGACTGAGATTGAGATATGCGAACAGGAACACCAGCAGCGTCGCCGCGAGGATCGCCTCGCCCGCCGCGCGCCAGACGCGCTCGGCGTTGTTCGACATGTCGAGCACCTTGCCCCAGAAGCCGAAGTCGACGCCGATATAGACCAGCACCGCCCAGGCCAGCGCCGCGGCGGCCGGGAACATGATACTGCCCTTGACCACAAACAAGATCGTGAGCACGAGCGCGAGCAGGCCCGAGATGCCGATCACGATGCCCTGGTACAGCGTGAACGAGTTGACCTTGTCCTTGTAGGCGTCGGGTTCCCACAGATACAGCTGCGGCAGCTTGTCCGTGCGCAGTTCCGCGACATAGGTGACGACGGCGCCGGGATCGAGCGTGATGCGGAAGACGTCGGCGGTCGGGCTCTCCTGCCGCTCCGGACGATCGCCGACCGACGGCGTGATGGTGGCGATGCGCGACAGGCCGAGGTCGGGCCACAGCAAGCCGGACGACACGATGCGGTAGTGCGGCGCAACGATCAGGCGGTCGAGCTGGTCGTCGGTGTTGTTGGCGAGCGCGAACACCACCCAGTTCTGGCCGCCTTCGCGGGCGCGAACCTCGATGCGGCGCACGATGCCGTCGGTTCCGGGGGCGGTGGAGACCTGGATGCGGTCGGCTTCACTGCGCTGATGGTCGAGAACCGCCGTCAGATCGATCGCGGGCGCATCGCTGCGCACGCTGACCGCGTCGATCGCATACGCGGCAGGCGCGGCGGCAAACATCATGAGGCCCAGCGCGAGCAGCGCAAGGCACCTGATCAGACGCAATGTCAGTACTCCGCGATCGACAAACTGACCGGACCCGGCGACCGGCCCGGCGGTGGCGCGATAAATGACACGAAAGCGAAGGGAATCAAAGGGTTTCCGCCCCTGCTTCCGTCGCGAGGGTTAAACCGCCAACACAATTTTGCCAATATGTTCGCTGGTCTCCATGCGCCGATGCGCGTCGGCGGCCTTTTCCAGCGGGAATGTGCTGTCCATCAGCGGTTTGACGCGGCCTTCGCGCAGCAAGGGCAGCACCTTCGCCTCGATCGCCGCGACCATCGCCGCCTTGTCCGCATTACTACGGGGGCGCAGGGTCGAGCCGGTGTGGTGCAGCCGCTTGACCATCAGCTTGGCGAAATTGGCCGTGGCCTTCGGTGTTCCCGACAGGAACGCGATCTGGACGATGCGGCCCTCGACCGCGGCGGCGTCATAGTTCCGGTCGATATAATCGCCGCCCACCATGTCGAGGATGACATTGGCGCCGTTGCCGCCGGTGGCCTTCTTCACCGCCTCGACGAAATCCTCGGTCTTGTAATTGACCGCGTGATCGGCGCCGAGCTTGAGGCAGGCATCGGCCTTGTCCTGCGAGCCGACGGTGACGATCACCTTGGCGCCGAACGCCTTGGCAAGCTGGATCGCCATCGTGCCGATGCCCGACGAGCCGCCGTGGATCAGCAGCGTCTCCCCGGGCTGCAGCGCGCCGCGCTCGAACACATTGTGCCACACCGTCATCAGCGTTTCCGGAATCGCGCCGGCTTCCTGCATCGACAGCGAGGGCGGCACGGTCATCGCCTGCGCGTCCTGCGCGATGCAATATTGCGCGTAGCCGCCGCCGGCGACCAGCGACATCACCTTGTCGCCGATCTTGTGCTTTGCGCCTTCGCCGAGCGCGACCACTTCGCCCGCGATTTCGAGGCCGGGCAGGTCGCTGGCGCCGGGCGGCGGCGGATAGGAGCCGGAGCGCTGCGCGACGTCGGGACGATTGACGCCGGCGGCCGCGACCTTGACCAAAATCTCGCCGGCCTTTGGCACCGGCACCGCGCGGGTCTCCGGCACCAGCACCTCAGGGCCACCCGGCTTGCTGATGGCAACGACGGTCATTTGCGCGGGCAGATTTGGCATGGCTGGTCCCTGGTCAGTGGAGAGGATCGGCGGATGGCATACCGCCTTTTCCACCGAAGCGAAACGCCATTAAGCCCCGAACCGCGCCGTGAGCTGGCTGGCTCTCTCGGGCGTGATTTTCTCGACCAGCGGGCCGAGCCTTGCGACCGGCGTGCCCGCGCCACGATCGAGCAGCGGGACGAGTGGGCCAGTGGGCCAGCGCGGTACGGCATCGCTCTGACCGAGCGCGCCGAGCACGCGCGCCGCGAGGTGAGGCACGATGCTCCACGCCAGCGTGGCGCTGAGCGCGACAAGATTGAGCCCGGTGCGGGTGATGACTGCCGCGCGTGCCGGATCGGACTTGATCGCCGTCCAGGGTGCTGCGTGTTGCAGATAAGCGTTCGCGGTGTCCCAGATCGCGCGGGTCGCGGCCGCCGCCGCGCGAAATTCCAGCGCGGTGTGATGGCGGTGCAGCGCTGCGATGCGCTGCTCCAGTTCAAGCGCGAGTTGTCGCTCGGCATCGCCGGGAGCGCCACCATCCGGGATGCGGCCGTCGAAGGCACGATGGGCGAAGCTGATGATGCGGTTGGCGAGATTGCCGAAGATGTCAGCGAGATCCTTGTTCACATCCGCAACGAACCGGGTAACGCTGAAATCGGTGTCGGCGCTTTCGGGCGCGTTGGCGATCAGCCACCAGCGCCAGAGATCGGCCGGCAATTCCGCCAGCGCCGCATCGGTGAAGATGCCGCGCTTCCTGCTGGTCGAGAACTTGCCGCCCTCGTAATTCAGCCAGTGGAATCCCTTGATCACATCGGCGGTCTTCCACGGTTCGCCGGAGCCGATCAGCGTCGCCGGAAAGCTCACGGTGTGGAACGGGATGTTGTCCTTGCCGAGAAACTGGATGTAGCTGACGTCATCGGCCTGCCACCACCATTGCCGCCAGTCGCGGCCAGGCGCGGCGTCGGCCCATTCCTGCGTCGACGCGATGTAGCCGATCGGCGCGTCGAACCAGACATAGAACACCTTGCCGTCGAAGCCGTCGCGCGGCACCGCGATGCCCCAGGCGAGATCGCGGGTGATGCAGCGGTCGCGCAGCTCCGCATTGAGCCAGCCTTTCGCGGTCGACACCACGAAGGGCGGCCATCCGGTGCGGCTGTCGATCCATGCGCCGATGCTGTCGACCAGCTGCGACTGGCGCAGATACAGATGACGGCTGTCGCGGATCTCGAGCGCGCGGTCGCCTGACAGCGCCGAGCGGGGATCGATGAGGTCCGGCGGGTCGAGCAGCGTGCCGCAATGGTCGCATTGGTCGCCGCGCGCGCCGGCGTCGCCGCAATGCGGACAGGTGCCGAGCACGTAGCGGTCGGGCAGGAAGCGCCGGTCGGCCGGCGAGAATACCTGCTGCGAGGTGCGTGCTTCGATCAGCCCGGCGTCATCGAGCCGGCGATAGAAGTGCTGCGTCAGCGCATGGTTGTACGGCGAGCTGGTGCGGCCGAAATGATCGAACGACAGACCGAAACGCCGGTAGATGTCGGCCTGGACGGCGTGCTGCGCGTCGCAGAACGCCCGGACATCCTGTCCGGCCTCGATGGCGCCGAGCTCGGCCGGCGTGCCGTGCTCGTCGGTCGCGCAGATGAAGAGCACGTCGCAGCCGGTCTGCCGGCGGAAGCGGGCGTGGACATCGGCGGGCAGCAGCGAGCCGACGAGGTTGCCGAGATGCTTGACGCCGTTGACGTAGGGCAGCGCGCTGGTGATGAGAATCTTGGTCATGGGTTAGGGTCTTTCGCGTTCGGTGATGCCGACCCCGCAACAATCAAAGCGGAAAATCAAAAAGCCCTCCCGCATGATCGGAAGGGCTTGGGGTCGGCTCATGCCTCGCGCGCAGGCGCGCAACTATCCCGTCCGGTCAGACTCCTTGCGGTCGGGCCGGGGCATTCGCGTCAGCTGTTGCGCGCACACGAAAGTCACTGCAAAATTCTCCTGCACAAGGACATCTACCAGCTCTGGACGCACGGCGCCAGACCAGCATCGCGGGGAGGACACATGCCGATTGAGGATGAGGACCGGCCGCGGAAGAAAATCAGCCACGAGATCGGACAGGATCTCTCGCTGCTGTCGGTCGAGGAATTGACCGAGCGCATCGCGCTGCTCACGACCGAAGTCGATCGCCTGAAAGAGGCGATGACAAAGAAGCGCGCGTCGAAGGATGCCGCCAACGCGTTCTTCAAGTCGTAGCGCGGCGCCATCATTTCTGTCGTAGCCCGGATGAAGCGAAGCGCAATCCGGGAGCCGCGCTATCCGCGGATGGACCGTTCCCGGATTTCGCTGCGCTCCATCCGGGCTACGCGGCTCCACCTCCCCTTGAAAAGGGGAGGTCGCTTTGCTCGCCAGAGCAAAGCGGGTGGGGATCAGCTCTCTTCACATACGCCGTCGCCTGCGGTTGACCCCCATCCCGACCTTCCCCCTTTCAGGGGGAAGGAGAAGAGGCCTGTCCCAAACTAGGTCAATGGCCGACATGGCAAACAAAGTGTCAAGAAATCCGTTCATTTACGTTCGGTTAAGCTTTCTCGATTATGACTGCATTGTCCTCGTTTGGACACCGAGTGGCTCCTGTCCACTCTGTTTGACGCCTCCCTGTTATCAACTTCAAAGCCGCCGGAAACGGCGGCTCTTTTTTGTGCGTCCTATCGGCTGGAAACCATAAATCCGGTTGCGGCTGGACTCTTCGGCGCGCCCGCGCAATGATTTGTTCATCATAAGCTGGCGCGTCAGATGCCAGCGGGCGTTACGGTGGTGTGAGGGCGTTAACCATGGCCGATCGTTCCCAGAGCGAAGCCGGGCTTGTGCTGTTCAGTGAACGGCTGACCAATTCTGCGGCATTCGGCGTGCTGTTCCGGGAAGGCATGGACCTGGTCGAGCAGACCGCCGCCTATCTCGACGGTGACGGACGTGCCGAGGCCAAGGCGCTCGAACGGTCCGTGAGCCTGACCTATGCCACCGAAAGCATGCGCCTGACCACGCGGCTGATGCAACTCGCCTCCTGGCTGCTGCTGCATCGCGCGGTCAAGGAAGGCGAGATGACGCTGACCCAGGCCAATCGCGAAAAGACCAAGGTGAAGCTGTCGGCCGCCGATCCCGGTCCGGCCGACATGGTGACCAAGTTGCCCGAGCAATTGCAGCAGTTGATCGCCCGGTCGATGGATCTGCAGGCGCGCGTCCGCCGCCTCGACACCACGATCCACGCGCCGGCGCCGGATCGCTCGACGATCGGCAACCCGCTGGTGCCGCAGCTCAACCGCCTCAAGGCGGCGTTCGAGCAGTAGTCCGGACAGCAAATCAGTGTGACGCGTCCGCGCGGCGTGGCTTGGTCCGCCGCGGCGACGTGTGCTGATCGATCACGCGTCGTAGGCTGATCGCCGCCGCCTCCAACACCTCAGGCTCAAATCCGCCGAAGCCGAGCATCAGGCCGGTGCGTGGTGCGGCCTTGTACATCGGCGAAATCGGCCGCACGACGATGCCGGCGGCAAGCGCTGATTTTGCCAGTTGCACATCGTCGACGCCGTGGGGCAGCCACAACAATAGATGCATGCCCTGGTCGCTCGGCTGCAGCGTGACGTCACCAGGCATGTGACGCGTCAGCGCCGTGATCAGCGTCGCACGCCGTGCGGCGTAGACGCCGCGGATGCGCCTGATATGTGCTTCGAACAAGCCCTCGCGCATATAGGCTGCCAACACATGCTGGTCGGCGGTCGGCGAATGCCGGTCGAGCAGCGCCCGCGCGCCGGCGAAAGCGTCGATCAGCGGCGCCGGCGCCACGACATAGCCGAGCCGCAGCGAGGGAAACAGCACCTTGCTCAGCGTGCCGAGATAAATCACCCGCGATGGCGCGAGGCCCTGCATCGACGGGAAGGGATGCCCGGCATAGCGCAGCTCGCTGTCGTAATCGTCCTCGACGATCCAGGCATTGCGCAGCTGCGCCCACGCCACCAGCGCATTGCGGCGGGCCATGCTCATCGGCATGCTCAGCGGATATTGATGCGACGGCGTCACGAAAGCCGCGCGTGCGTGCGGGCACGCGGCGATCGCGGCATCGACGTCGATGCCCTGCGCATCGACGCCAACGCGCGTGGTGAAGAGATCGAGATCGTCGAGCACGGCGGTCATGCCGGGGTAGGCGGGATCCTCGGCCCAGACGCGATCGCCTGACGACAGCAGCACGCGGCCGGCGAGATAGAGGCCTTGCTGGGTGCCGGCCGTGATCACGACCTGCTCGGGCTCGCAATGCACCGCGCGGGATTTGCGCACATAGTCGGCGATCGCTTGCCGCAGCTCGATCAGGCCGCGCGGATTGCCATAGCTCGCCGGCGCCGCGGCGCGCGATGCGCGCACGCGGTTGCCGAGGCGGCGCCAATGGTCGTCGGGGGCGACCGCGCCGCCGGGGACCGCGATCGCAAACGGGACTTCCGGCATCGGCGTGAAGGCCGCCGCCACTTTGGCAAGCCGCGCCGCGCGCGGCGGCAACCGGATCGGCACTGATTTGTTCGGCTTGCGATTGACCACGACGGGCCGTGCCTGCTCGGCAAGCGTCGGCGCGACGCGGGTGCCGGCGCCGACCTGCGATTCCAGATAGCCCTCGGCCAGCAACTGCTCGAAGGCCTCCGTCACCGTGCCGCGCGCGACGCCGAGCGAGGCCGACAGCGCGCGCGTCGACGGCAGAAAATCCCCGGCCTTCAGCTCGCCGCTCGCAATCGCGGCGCGCAGGGCCTGCGCGATCTGGCGCCCGACCTGTCCGGCGGCGCGGTCGACGGCCCGGAGCGAAGGGATGCTGATCGTGGCGCGCAGGCGGGGCATAGTGGACCAATCAAGATGATCGAAAGTGGCTCTTATCATAGGCCACTTCAACGCTATGGTGCGAGCAGCAATTGATCAGGCCTGCCAGAGTGTCTGCCAAGAGGTTCGCAATGTACCTGCCGCCGCATTTCAAGATGGATGAGCTCGGTCCGATCCACGCCGCGATGCGGGCCTCAAAGCTTGCGACGCTGGTCACCGCAACCGCCGACGGCCTGATCGGCACGCCGCTGCCGCTGATCCTCAATGAGAACGAGGGCGACTACGGCACGCTGTACGGTCACGTCGCGCGGCCCAATCCGCAGTGGAAGCTGCCTGCGGTCGGCGAGGCGATGGCGATCTTCATGGGGCCCGACGCCTACGTGACGCCGTCCTGGTATGTGACCAAGGCCGAGCACGGCAAGGTGGTGCCGACCTGGAATTACGTCGCCGTGCACGCCTATGGCTCGGCCGAGTTCTTCGAGGATGCCGATCGTTTGCTCGATATCGTGACCCGGCTGACTCAGTTGCACGAGAGTTCGCGCAAGGAGGCCTGGCAGGTCAACGATGCGCCCGATGATTTCATCACGGCGCAGCTGCGCGGCATCGTCGGCTTCCGAATGCCAATCACGCGGATCGATGCCAAGAAGAAGATGAGCCAGAACCGCAAGCTCGAGGATCGCGCCGGCGTGATCGCGGGGCTTGAGGCCAGCGACAATCCGACTGATCGCGAGGTCGCGGCAATGATTCCGGCGAGCTGAGACGCCTTGAACAAATTCCAGACCGTCATTGCGAGGAGCGATAGCGACGAAGCAATCCATCTATCGGCATATGCGGGCAGATGGATTGCTTCGCTTCGCTCGCAATGACGGCGGAGGAAGTTGCGCCCGCTCGACCCCTTCAGAGATTGACGCCCACACATGGAATTGTACCTCGCCTTCGCGATCACGACCGCGACCTTCGCGCTGATCCCGGGTCCCGCCATGCTCTACGCTGCGGCTCGCACTCTGGCAGGCGGCCGGCGCGCGGGGCTGATGGCCTCGCTCGGGCTGCATCTCGGCGGCTATGTCCATGTCGTCGCCGCGGCGGCCGGCCTCGCGCTGCTGTTTCATGCGGTGCCGCCGTTGTTCATGGCGATGAAGCTTGCCGGTGCGGCCTATCTGGTCTGGCTCGGGCTGTCGCTGTTCCGCGACCGCGACAATGCAAAGCGCCCCACACTTGCGCCGCTCTCCGTGGAGCGCGCCTTCGCGCAAAGCATCGTCGTCGAGGTGCTCAATCCGAAGACGGCGATCTTCTTCCTGGCGTTCCTGCCGCAATTCGTCGATGCGTCGGCCAGCCTGCCGGTCTGGGCCCAGCTGTTTCTGCTCGGCACAACGGTCAATCTGACCTTCTCGGCGGTCGATATCGTCTGCGTGTGCTTCGCCAGCGCCGTGATGTCGAGGCTGCAGCGCTCGAAGAGGTCGCAGCGCATCATGCATCGGATCGGCGGCAGCATCCTGGTCGCGCTCGGCGCGCGGCTGGCCTTCCAGGATCGCTAGCAGCAGTCATGTCCATCAGCGGCGATGGTGCGGATCAACGCTTCGCCAAGCTGCGCGACGAGCTGCTTCTGCAATGGCGCGACCGGTCAATTTCTGCGCGAGGCTTCAGTCGTGTTCGACGTCATGGGCGCGCCGGATGATCGCGGTGGTCGCGGCGGCGCAAGATCGTGGATAAAATCTCTCAGTGCGTCGGTATCGAACGGCTTGCGGAGTATTTTTAGACTTGGCGGAGCTGCTTTTGCGGCATCGCTGTAGCCGGTTGTAAGGGCGATCGGCAAACCGGGGTATCGCGACCGGACTTCTCTCGCGAGCCCGACGCCATCGATGGTCCCGGGCATGACGATATCGCTGAAGACGAGATCGATCTTTGTACCGGCGTCGAGCAATTTCAGCGCCGCTTCGGCCGAATCTCGATAGATCGTGTCATAACCCAGATGCTCGAACAGCGAGGAAGTCACATCCGCCACTTCGGGGCTGTCGTCGACAACGAGAACCGTCTGCCGCTGCGGCTGCCTTGCTCTTGTTCTGGCAGCAGCCAGCTCTTTACTGGTGATCTGCTCGTCCGCGCAGGACGGCAAGTAGATTGTAATCGTTGTTCCCTGTCCAACCTTGCTGTCCGCCGTCACCGTTCCGCCGGCCTGGTGCGCGAAACCATAGACTTGGGACAAGCCGAGCCCGGTCCCCTTGCCGACCTCTTTGGTCGTGAAGAACGGGTCGAACATCTTGGACAGCAGGTTTGGCGGAATGCCGGTGCCGGTATCGCCAAGCGCGATCGCAAAGAAAGCCTTTGCGCGGCGATCGCCGCCGGTTTCCTGGTTCGCGGTCACCGCATGGACGGATAAGGTGAACGTGCCGCCGCTTGGCATTGCATCGCGCGCATTGACGGCGATGTTGACGATCGCAAGTTCCAGCTCGGCGAGGTCTACCTTGACCGACGCGACGCCCTCGCCGACGTTCTCATTGTACACGATGTTCCCGCGCAGCGAGCTCTCGATCATGGTCCGCATGTTCTTGATGGACGCATTCAGATCGACGACCGTCGGGCTGAGATGCTGATGACGAGAGAATGTCAACAATTGGCGGGTGAGGCTTTCGCCACGTTTGGCCGCGGTCTGTATGGCTTCAATTGCCTTGGGCAGTTTTGGATCAAGCAGGCGTGTGAAGATCTGGGCACTGCCTCCGATGATCATCAATAGATTGTTGAAGTCGTGTGCAATTCCGCCGGTCAGCTTGCCGATTGCCTCCATCTTCTGCGACATCGCGAGCTGTTCGCGTGCCTGAACCAGCTTCTCCTCCGCGTCGCGTCGCTCGGTTGCGTCCCGCAGAATACTGATGAAGCCGATCAGATTTCCTGAGTCATCATGGCTCGATGAGACCGAGCCCGTGATGAAGAATGGCGTACCGTTCTTTCTGATGCGCCAACCCTCTACGTCGTACTTGCCTCTTTCAATTGCCGTCTCCAGCGCGTGTGTCGGCGAACCCGCGCGGCGTTCATCCGGCCGATAAAATATTCCAAAATGCTTGCCGATGATTTCTTCCGAAGTGTAGCCGATGATCTTTTGAGCGGTGCTATTCCAACTCGTAACGTGTCCTTCTCTATCAAGCGCAAAGATCGCATAATCGACGACGCCTTCGATAAGGGTTTGGAAGTGCCGTCTGATGCTGTCGAGCGCCGAAGCGTTCCGTTCAAGTTGACCGTTCAGTTGGTCCTGCACGGAAAGCAGATGGGCTTCCGTGGTCTGACGCGTGGCGATTGCCGCAGCCAGGGCAAGAGGGGGGGCCGATACGCTGATCGAAAGCACGAGCAGTGACAACAATGCTCCGTTCGGATCCGTTTTCGGAAACGGATCATTACCGAACGCGAACCCCCAGACTGCCATTCCGGTGAAAATGAGCGCAGCCGTAGCCGCGGTGCATCGATTGCCGCGCAGACCGGTCCAGATCAACGGGAGCAAGGCCAGAAAGCCCAGCAGGCTGCGATGCGGCAACGGTACGTTGAGATCGTCGCTGACGAGGTCACTGCCGATGAGCGGGCTGTAGGCGACGATCCCGATGAGACCAGCGAGAGCGATAACTGCGATCGATTCCAACAAATCCCACCTGGAGGAAATCCGTAAGGGCATCATCGCCCAGAGCACGATGACCGGCGCAATCACCAGAGTCGCGGCTGCGTCGGCCAGCCACCAGGTCAGCCCGGCGGCGACGGAATCGGGAAAGCTCGGTTCGTTGACGAAGATGAACCCGGCCAAAGCGGTGAATGAACTGATCATCGCGGTCGGTGCAAAGGAAATGCCTGCAAACTTTGCGACATCGGATGGCGTGGCAAACGTCTGGCAACCGTTCGACCAGCGTCCGATCAGCCATGTCCCGGCCAATGCAGCAAGGAGGGCGCCGATCCCGGCGGCGACAAGCTCCAGGAGCGATCGGTCGGTCATCAGGTAAGGCGCGACGGCGCCCAGCAGGATCGCGGGCCAGATCCGGTAGCCACGCAGCAGCATCAGCGCGAGCGCAACCCCGGTTGG
Organism: Bradyrhizobium sp. USDA 3315; assembly: GCF_054056795.1. Taxonomy (NCBI): domain Bacteria; kingdom Pseudomonadati; phylum Pseudomonadota; class Alphaproteobacteria; order Hyphomicrobiales; family Nitrobacteraceae; genus Bradyrhizobium; species Bradyrhizobium sp. USDA 3315. The sequence continues at coordinate 2,931,517 of NZ_JBSRYP010000001.1, forward strand.
CGGCCACAGCGGCGTCGCGGTCGGATTGATAGCGGGAAGGAAATGTGCGGAGGCCGCAAGGCTCCCGTAGATCGCGGTGACGATAAAAAGTTCGACCGAGTAGGTCACAGCGCTCCGAGCATCGCCAAAAGCGAAAATCCCGGCCTTATCGAACCTTGCCCGTTCCATCACAAGCCTTTGCGGTGGGCACCTCAAGAATGCGGTAGGGAACGACCTGGCACCCGGTTCCATGTCACCCGAAGGAGGGCGATCGTATTTTCTCCAAGTCGATGACCCCTGCCAAACACTCAACGCAGTTTTGACCAAAGCATGGCCGCTGGATCGAGAGTAGGGGGCGCCAGCAACTTCTGAACAAGAGACCATGGGGCAGAACCGCTGACCTAACGGCGTGGGCCTGCAAAATCGATCCGATCCCGCCGCGTGTCGGTGTCGTTCAAGTAACCGCTCCGGGTCAAAGGCGAATATCGGCAAGAGCCGTTCGAGCTCAGCTTTGGGCTAGACGCCGGAACGGTGCGAGCGGTCGGCGTTCTCTCGCCGCCATGTCGATGTCGATCGTGAGACACCGGGAGATTTATCCTCAACCCTAGGTAGCCAAACTCGGGCTGTATGGTACCGTGCCCTCGTCGGGACGGCATTTCCGTCCCGGATTTGGGAGGGCTATGTCATGAGATTGCCGTCGAGCCTTGTCGCGCCTTCAGCCGTCGCCGTGTTGTCAACTGTCTGGCTGTGCGGCCCGGCAGCGTCGCAAACAGACCCAGCCAAGCCGCTTCCCTCCATCACGGTCGAGGCGCCGAAGCCGGTGGCAAGGCCAAATCGTCCGACACAGGTGGTGACCACGGGGGCACCTCACCGGAGATCGAGAACCACGCAAACGTCATCGTCAACCGCTCGAGCGCCGGCGCCGGATTCAGTGCTGGGCAGGATTGCCGCGCTGGAGAAAGTCGCCAGCAATTGCAACGGTGGCTGCGAATCGAGCCTCCCGCATGGCAAGGACCCTTGGGTCGGGTGCAGCGAGTCGACGGGCGGACAAACCCACGGACCGTTCTCGTCGACGTGCCGAGACAACCTCACCTACAAGTCCTATGTCGATTGCGTCGAGACCAAATGGTTCCTGGGCGAGTACCGAAACAGGGCCTGGTGGCTTTGCAGCAGCCTGCAGGCCGCGGGGAAGTTCAAGGTCGCCGAACTCAAGCGACCGAAGCGTCCGCGCTAGACCGCTCGAACGTCGGCAAGCCGCTTGATTGCGTACGCGTCGTCCCAGCAGACGGCGGCCTCCCACGCAGCCGACGCTTGCGCGGCGATGTCGTGCGCGGCGCCGTCGAGACCGGCGGCGTTGTGGGGCAGCACCAGGTCAAGATCGGGGACGTCGACATGCGACTCGTCCCAGTCGATCAGCGCGACCCGATCTGCGGTCACGCGGATGTTGCGCGGGTTGGGGTCGCCGTGGACGACGCAGGTCTGACGTCCGACGGGCCGCGCCCACGCGGCCCGGCATCGGGCAACGCCCTCAGGCGGCATCGCGGCGAGGTCGATCTTCGTCCCGGTTTCGGCGTGCAGGAGGTCGGTCGACGATCGCCAGCCCGGGCGCTGCGGCCAGCGCGCCGTCAACCGATGCAGCCGGCGGAGCGTGTCGGCTGCGCGACGCCAGTCGGCCTCAGTCTCGGGCGGTTCGCCCTCCATATACGTCATCACCACCAGACCGTCCGCGAACAAACGGCCGTCTATCGTCGGGATCGGTACCGGCACGGTCAGACCCTCACGATCGAGGTATTGGAGGAGCGCGGTCTCCCAAGCGAGATCAGCGTCGCTCCTCGTACCGAGACGACCGACCGCGCGGTGCCCCTGGACGCGCACGCTCCACACGTCGTTCGCGACTCCGCCAGTGAGCGGTTCGATGCGAGTTACGTCTTCACCCCACTGCCGGAGTGCCTCCCATCCCGCTGACGACATCAAAGGCATTCCTCATCGCGTTGGCCGGCAAAAGACATTAAGCGGACGTCACCTGGCCCAAACACGGCGCGGCATGATGTCTCCGTTTGACCCTGGCTGTGTGAAAACGCTGGGCTGCTGTTATGATTCTCCTGTGATTCTTTGGGGGAATCGATGAGGCGCTTCGTTGAAGAGGCGGATCGTGGACAGCGGTCGCTGTTGCCCGAATGCCTCGATGACTTCATTGACGAGAGCAACCCTGTTCGCGTGATCGACGTATTTGTCGATGCGCTCGGTTTGGCTGAGATGGGCTTTGAGGGTGTGGAGCCGGCGGCCACCGGTCGGCCGTCGTACCATCCCTCGGTGCTCCTGAAGCTTTACATTTACGGTTATCTGAACCGGGTACAGTCGAGCCGGCGGCTGGAACGAGAGGCCGGGCGCAACGTCGAGGTGATGTGGCTGCTGGGTCGGCTCGCTCCCGATCACAAGACGATTGCGGACTTCCGCAAGGACAACGGCCTGGCGCTGCGCAGGGTATGTGCGCGCTTCGTCGAACTCTGCCGAGAGATGGGTCTGCTGGCGACGGCGAGCGTCGCCATCGATGGCAGCAAGTTCAAGGCCGTGAACAACCGGGACAGGAACTTCACGCGCGCGAAGATGGAGCGACGGCGTGCTCAGTTGGAGGAGAGCGTCGCGCGCTATCTGAGCCAACTTGACACGGCCGACCGCCAGGAGCCGACCGAGGCCCTGGCCACGAAGGTGACGAGGCTTACCGAGAAGCTGACGAAACTGAAGGAGGAAATGGGCAAGCTTGCCGTCTACGAGAAGCAGATGCTTGCGTCACCCGACCAGCAAATCTCCCTGACCGACCCCGACAGCCGCTCGATGGCGACGAGCGGGCGCGGCTCTGGTGTTGTCGGCTACAACGTACAGGTCGCCGTAGACACCGAACACCATCTGATTGTGACGCACGAGGTGACGAACAGCGGCTCGGATCGGGCACAACTTGCCAATATGGCCAAGCGGGCGAAGGCTGTTCTGAAGACTGAGACGCTCGAAGCTGTAGCCGATCGCGGCTACTTCAACAGCCCAGAGATCCTTGCGTGCCACGAAGCGGGCATCACGGTAACTCTGCCCAAACCGCTAACGTCCGGCGCTAAGGCAGACGGACGCTTCGGTAAACAGGACTTTGCCTATTTGCCAGAGGAGGACGTCTATCGCTGCCCGGCCGGGGAGCGGCTATCATATCGCTATACGAATGAAGAAGACAGCAAGGTGCTGCGGCGCTACTGGACCACGGCCTGTCAAAGCTGTTCGCTCAAGACCCAATGCACGCCTGGGTCAGAACGGCGGATTACGCGATGGGAGCATGAGCATCTGCTCGAGGCTGTGCAGCAGCGCCTTGATGCAAGCCCGCACGCCATGCGTCAGCGCCGCGAAACTGTCGAGCATCCGTTCGGCACCATGAAGGCCCGCATGGGAGCGACACACTTCCTCACCAAAACGCTTCCGAAAGTGGCGGCCGAAATGGCGCTCTCCGTCCTGGCCTACAATCTGACACGGGTCATGAACATCGTCGGGATCAAGCCGCTGATGGCTGCGATCGCGGCATGACACCAATCCAGTCCCGACTGCCTCGGGACTGGCGTTTTTACACGACCAAGACCCAAAGGCGACATTCAACGCCTGGATTCATTTCCAGCTTCTGTCTGATCGTCGGATGCTAGCCGGGAAAGTCGCGGAACTCCTTGACGAGATTGAACGGAATTTTCCACCCGGCGCCTCCGCCCCGCATCAGCATCTTGATGTCTTCCGCCCTGTTTTCTTTTCCGGTTTTCGGATCGGTCTCCAGCGTGTGGCCTTGGCTGTCCCAAGGTTTGCTCGCGCTCTTCGAGTAGTAGCCGAGAAAATGCCCGGCTTCATGGGCCGACGTGTTAGGCCCGCGTTGCGAGCAGATGAAGGCAAGGTCCAACGATCGAGCAAATGAGCCATTGGGGAAGGAGCCATTGGACAAAAGCTTATCGACGCAGAAAATGGTTAGATGGGCGCCCTGAACTTTGTGTTTGACGAAGAAGCTCTTCAATTTTTCGACCTCGATCACATCGGGAAAAGTCGCCAAGCTCGCATCCTTCATGCCAGTGGCACTGGCGAGCTCCTGTTTGACGGCAGCCTGCGAGTCGTCGATGACCAGCCAGTCGCTTGGCACTCGCTCGAAACGGATGTTGGCCTGCGGCCTCCATATATTGTTCATCGTCAGCAATTCATCTTGCTCGTTGCAAGGCTTCTTGGCGTGAAACGCCGGAGCGCCGCCGCTCCCTGGAACCATGACATTGCGGAACGCCACCTTGATCTTGATTTCTGGCAGCACGGCGACATGGAGCTTGGCTTCGATCTTCCGGCCGGCCGACCGAGCCACCACCTCGAGGCCGGGAAAGCCAATCGGCTTGATCCGGCCACTGATTTCGAAAAACCGTGCATCGCCATTGAAGGTGGCGGGAAGTGACGCCGCCCTGAGCTGCGGATCGACATCGGGTTCGGAGAGGGTGTCTCTGGCTTGCATGACGCGTCTAAGGGTGTCGGCGCCATCGATCTCCCTGATCCCGAGCGCATGGGGGTTAGGATCGACTTTGAGCTTTCTTCCGGGGTCGATCAGCGCCACGATATTGGAGCCCCCGAACGGCACCACCATGCCCGGCGGGCTGCGGCGCTCGTCGATGCCGGAGCGGCGGAAAACCTCTTGAAAGGCGGCCATGTTTGGTTCTCCTGTCCTGGTTCGGTCCGTCGACGCGAAATTTTGCGCGCGGAAATGAGAGCCTGCTTCTGCGGCGGCGGGAGCACAATCTGGCCGGCCGCCGCGGCGGGATGCAGAAAATTTCGGCGGCGAAGTTTCATGGCCAGTCCCTCCACAACAATCGGACACGGACGGCATCAGGCGTAGCCTACTCCGTTTTCCGGAGAACGCGGAAGGCCAATCAAGCTCCGCTCATGGCCCAAAGCAATTCGAACTTGCCGATATTCGCCTTTGACCCTGGCTGTGTGAAAACGCTGGGCTGCTGTTATGATTCTCCTGTGATTCTTTGGGGGAATCGATGAGGCGCTTCGTTGAAGAGGCGGATCGTGGACAGCGGTCGCTGTTGCCCGAATGCCTCGATGACTTCATTGACGAGAGCAACCCTGTTCGCGTGATCGACGTATTTGTCGATGCGCTCGGTTTGGCTGAGATGGGCTTTGAGGGTGTGGAGCCGGCGGCCACCGGTCGGCCGTCGTACCATCCCTCGGTGCTCCTGAAGCTTTACATTTACGGTTATCTGAACCGGGTACAGTCGAGCCGGCGGCTGGAACGAGAGGCCGGGCGCAACGTCGAGGTGATGTGGCTGCTGGGTCGGCTCGCTCCCGATCACAAGACGATTGCGGACTTCCGCAAGGACAACGGCCTGGCGCTGCGCAGGGTATGTGCGCGCTTCGTCGAACTCTGCCGAGAGATGGGTCTGCTGGCGACGGCGAGCGTCGCCATCGATGGCAGCAAGTTCAAGGCCGTGAACAACCGGGACAGGAACTTCACGCGCGCGAAGATGGAGCGACGGCGTGCTCAGTTGGAGGAGAGCGTCGCGCGCTATCTGAGCCAACTTGACACGGCCGACCGCCAGGAGCCGACCGAGGCCCTGGCCACGAAGGTGACGAGGCTTACCGAGAAGCTGACGAAACTGAAGGAGGAAATGGGCAAGCTTGCCGTCTACGAGAAGCAGATGCTTGCGTCACCCGACCAGCAAATCTCCCTGACCGACCCCGACAGCCGCTCGATGGCGACGAGCGGGCGCGGCTCTGGTGTTGTCGGCTACAACGTACAGGTCGCCGTAGACACCGAACACCATCTGATTGTGACGCACGAGGTGACGAACAGCGGCTCGGATCGGGCACAACTTGCCAATATGGCCAAGCGGGCGAAGGCTGTTCTGAAGACTGAGACGCTCGAAGCTGTAGCCGATCGCGGCTACTTCAACAGCCCAGAGATCCTTGCGTGCCACGAAGCGGGCATCACGGTAACTCTGCCCAAACCGCTAACGTCCGGCGCTAAGGCAGACGGACGCTTCGGTAAACAGGACTTTGCCTATTTGCCAGAGGAGGACGTCTATCGCTGCCCGGCCGGGGAGCGGCTATCATATCGCTATACGAATGAAGAAGACAGCAAGGTGCTGCGGCGCTACTGGACCACGGCCTGTCAAAGCTGTTCGCTCAAGACCCAATGCACGCCTGGGTCAGAACGGCGGATTACGCGATGGGAGCATGAGCATCTGCTCGAGGCTGTGCAGCAGCGCCTTGATGCAAGCCCGCACGCCATGCGTCAGCGCCGCGAAACTGTCGAGCATCCGTTCGGCACCATGAAGGCCCGCATGGGAGCGACACACTTCCTCACCAAAACGCTTCCGAAAGTGGCGGCCGAAATGGCGCTCTCCGTCCTGGCCTACAATCTGACACGGGTCATGAACATCGTCGGGATCAAGCCGCTGATGGCTGCGATCGCGGCATGACACCAATCCAGTCCCGACTGCCTCGGGACTGGCGTTTTTACACGACCAAGACCCAAATCGGACGTCGTTGATCTGAATCAATCGGCTTTCATCTGCGCGATGTTGGATGAATTTGCTTCGGCTGCTCAGCGGAGCCGATTACCGGCGCCGACCATCGCATCGGACAAAAAGCAAAGAGGTGGAATTCATGAACGTGATCAATCGACGTTCTCTTCTCGCCGTTACCCTCGCCATATCGACGTGCCTCACAGCGACCGCACCGGCAAACGCCCAATCCGTATCGCCCACGCAAGCCCAGCAAATCGCCGTCGATGCTTACGTCTACGGTTATTCGTTGATTACGACGGAAGTAACCCGCGTGCAGATGAGCAACGTGCCCAAGGTCGAGGGCTTCACAAGTCCCACCGGTCAGTTCGTCAACGTTCCTCGCTATCCGCCTGCGGACTATCGTGGTATTTCCGCGCCCAATGCCGATACGCTGTATTCCGTTGCCTGGCTCGACCTAACCGAGCCGCAGGTATTCAGTCATCCGGATATGGGCGATCGCTTCTATCTCTTTGAGATCACCGATCTGTGGATGTCGGATTCCGAGCACTCGCCGAGCAAGCGGACGGCCGGCGGCAAGGCCGCCAACTACCTCTTCACCGGCCCGGGCTGGAAGGGCGAGGTGCCGGCGGATATGAAGCATTTCCCGATGGCGACGCGCAACATGGTCATTCTCGGTCGCACCTATGCAGACGGCACCGAGGCTGACTACAAGACCGTCAACGCGCTGCAGGCGCAATACAAGATCACGCCGCTTTCGTCGTGGGGCAAGCCATACACGCCGGTCGCGCCCCCGGTGAATCCCAATCCGGGCTTCAGCATGACCGACAAGCCGCAGACGGTCATTCTCGCCATGGGAACGCAGGGGTACTTCAATCTGATGGCCAAGCTCATGGCTTCCACGGCACCTGCCGCCGCGGCAGATGCACCGATGCTCGCAAGCATGGCGAAGATCGGCATCGTGCCCGGCAAGCCGTTCGAGATGGGCAAGCTCGATCCGGCAGTACAGGAAGCGCTGAAAGACATCCCCAATATCGCTCTGAAAAAAATCGAGGCCAACAAGGACAACCTGGGTGGGATCGTCGACGGCTGGTCGATCACGAAGGGTCTCGGCACCTACGGTCCCTCGGATTACATGAAGCGCGCAGTGGTGGCGGCCTTCGGTTGGCCCGCAAATCAGGAGCGTGATGCGGTCTATCCGAATACCGAGAAGGACTCGACAGGACAGAAGCTGAGCGGTGCAAACAAATACACATTGACGTTTGCAAAAGATGCGACACCACCCGTCAACGGCTTCTGGTCGTTCACCATGTACATGATCGATCAGGGCTGGTGGTTCGTTCCCAATCCGCTGAACAGGTTCACCGTCAGCATGCGCGACAATCCGAAGTTCAATCCGGACGGCTCGCTGACCCTCTACTTCCAGAACGAGTCGCCGGGTACTGACAAGGAGTCGAACTGGCTGCCGGCGCCCAAGGGCGATTTTGTCCTGATGCTGCGAATGTACTGGCCCAAGGACACTGCCCCTTCGATCATCGACGGAAGCTGGAAAGTGCCGCAAGTGGTCAAGGTTGGCCCATAGCCACGAATAGGCGATTGCCTTGCGCACGAAATGACTCCGGTCGGCGGGAAGCTGCGTGCGTCAGCAAAGCTCGGACAGATCATGTCGCGAGAGCGCGGATGTGTGACTCACTGGCCGTGCCGCAAACTCGCCGTCGTCTCGGCGAAGGCCGGGACCCATAGTGCCTGTTCGGCCCGCCGGTCCGGAGCGGCCCCAAAAACAAAAACGCCCCCGAGACGGGGGCGTTTTGCGTGTGGTCGCCGGGGCGATCCCGAAGCGGACTTTAGTCCTTCTTGAGGAAGCCCGAAAACTTCTTCTGGAAGCGCGAGACGCGGCCGCCGCGATCCATCAGCTGCTGGGTGCCGCCGGTCCAGGCCGGGTGCGACTTGGGGTCGATGTCAAGGTTCAGCGTGTCGCCTTCCTTGCCCCAGGTCGAGCGGGTCAGGTACTCGGTGCCGTCGGTCATGACGACCTTAATCGTATGATAATTCGGATGAATATCGGCTTTCATGACAGTTCCTTCGGCGCGCCGGCGCCCGTCTCAAGATGTCTGGAATACGGGATTTGCGCGGGTCTATAACCCATGGAGCCCGCCAAAACAAGCCAAGAAAGGGCCTAAGCCCATCACCGGATTGGGACTTTACCGGATTTGCCAGCCGGGGGTCGGCGGGCCTATGTGGGGGGCGATAGAACCGGTCTAGATTGATGAGCGTAGCCGAACAGCTTGAGACCCCGCGCGGCGCCCCGCAGCCTCCGCGCGACGCGTTGCTCGATGAGGAAGCCTTCATCGAGAGCCAGATCACGGAGCCGGCGAAGAGCCGTGCCCGGTTGCGGCCGTTGCTTGCGCTCGCGCCCTACGTGGCGCGCTACAAGGGCCGGGCGATCCTCGCGCTGATCTCGCTGACGATCGCCGCGATCACCACGCTGATCGTGCCGGTCGCGGTGCGGCGGATGATCGATATGGGCTTCACGCCCGAAGGCATCGCGATGATCAACAGCTATTTCAGCGTGATGATCGCGGTCGTCGCGGTGCTCGCCTGCGCCAGCGCCTCGCGCTATTACCTCGTGATGACGATCGGCGAACGAATCGTCGCCGATCTCCGGCGCGACGTGTTCGCGCATCTGATCTCGCTGTCGCCCTCGTTCTTCGATTCCGCGCGATCAGGCGAATTGGTGTCGCGGCTCACCGCCGACACCACGCAGATCAAGTCCGCGGTCGGCGCGTCGGTGTCGATTGCGCTGCGCAATCTGATGCTGTTCTTCGGTGCCGCCGCGATGATGGTGATCACCAGCCCGCGGCTGTCCGGCTTCGTGCTGCTCGCGATCCCGATCATCGTGATTCCGCTGGTGGCGTTCGGCCGCTGGGTACGGCGGCTGTCGCGCACCGCCCAGGACACGCTGGCCGATGCCAGCGCCTATGCCTCCGAGCTGGTCAATGCGATCCGCACCGTGCAGGCCTATACCGGCGAACGGCTCGCCAGGACGCGCTTTGCCGGCGAGGTCGAGCAGGCCTATCAAGCCGCGCGCAGCTCGACCAAGGCGCGCGCGGTGCTGACGCTGATCGTCATCTTCATCGTGTTCGCCAGCGTCGTCGTGATCCTCTGGGTCGGCTCGCACGACGTGCTGGTCGGAACCATCAGCCCGGGCCGGCTCGGCCAGTTCGTGCTCTATACGGCGTTCGCCGCGAGCGGCCTCGGCCAGCTCAGCGAGGTCTGGGGCGAGGTCTCGGCCGCGTCCGGCGCCGCCGAGCGGCTGTTCGAGATCTTGCGCGTCAGGCCGCAGATCGCGGCGCCCGCTTCGCCGCGTGCGCTGCCGCAGCCGGCGCGCGGCGATGTCGGCTTCGACAATGTCAGCTTCGCCTATCCGACCCGGCCCAATGCGCTGGCGGTCGACGGCGTGTCGCTAGCGGTGCGATCAGGTGAGAAGGTCGCGATCGTCGGCCCGTCCGGCGCCGGCAAGAGCACGCTGTTCCATCTGCTGCTGCGCTTCTACGATCCGAAGTCCGGCACCATCTCGCTCGACGGTGTGCCGATCCGGCAGGCCGATCCGGCCGAGGTGCGCGCGCGCATCGCGCTGGTGCCGCAGGATTCCGTGGTGTTCGCCGCCAGCGCCCGCGAGAACATCCGGTTCGGCCGGCCCGATGCGACCGACGCCGAGGTCGAGCGTGCCGCCGATCTCGCCCATGCCAGCGAATTCCTGCGCCGCCTGCCCGAAGGCTTCGACGCCCAGCTTGGCGAGCGTGGCGTGACGCTGTCAGGCGGCCAGCGCCAGCGCATCGCGATCGCGCGCGCGATCCTGCGCGATGCGCCGCTGCTGCTGCTCGACGAGGCGACCTCGGCGCTCGACGCCGAGAGCGAGACGCTGGTGCAGACCGCGCTGGAGGAACTGATGCGCCACCGCACCACGCTGGTGATCGCGCATCGGCTGGCGACCGTTCTGTCCTGCGACCGCATCCTGGTGATGGAACAGGGCAGGATCGTCGAGCAGGGCACCCACGCCGAACTGGTCGCCGCGGGCGGCCTCTACGCCCGGCTGGCCCGGCTGCAATTCGAGGGAATCTGAACGAACTCGGCCTCGGCGCGCTCCGCCTATGCGATTCCTATGCGATCAGGCGCGCGCTCCCCTCGAAAACCTATTCCCGCGCAAGGATAGTCGCGCCGCGTCCGACCTCGCTCGACAGCTGAAGGAAGTCAGGCGCGCGGGGTGTTCGACTGATGCGCGAGAATGCGACCGAACCGGAGAGCAAGCTGCTCCGTGCCTGGCAGCTTGCCATGCTGCGCTTCGCAGTGACGCTCGACGACGATGATCGGATGCACGCGCTCGGTGTGGCCGGCGAGGTCGACCGGCTGGGCGGCGCGGCCGATGACGCCTTCCACTTCTTCCGCAGGACGACCGCGGAGCTGTGCGCGGCGATCTCCGGTCAGGGCGCGGATCAGGATGCCGTCATCCGGCGGTTCCTGGCGCAGATCGACAATGTCAGGCTCAAGCGTGCGGTCGAAGCGGCGATCGCCAGGGACCGCACGCCGCCGAAACTCGTGGCGAGCCGCGTGAAGCCCGGCCCCGATCTCTGGCGCGGGCTGCCGTCGCGGCGCGCAACCGGAACGTAGGAAGGGCCTCACCCTGCAATCGCCGTCGCAGCGCGGCGGATATTCCGTCACAGCATGTCGCCACAACCCTGGCCGGCTTGCTGCGATCAGTGCGATGCGCTTCTCTGTGCTCGACAGGAGACCGGTCGGTTTCGGAATGCGAGGAGTGGCGAGATGGGTGGCTTGGTGATCAGCGGCGGCCGGGTGGTGGATCCGGCCAGCGGGATGGACGCGATCGGCGATGTCGCCGTCGTCGACGGCAAGATCGCCGCGGTCGGCACCGGCCTCGGCGGTTCCGAACGGCAGATCGACGCGACCGGGCTCGTGGTGGCGCCGGGCTTCATCGACCTGCACGCGCATGGCCAGACCATACCGGCCGACCGCATGCAGGCGTTCGACGGGGTGACGACCTCGCTCGACCTCGAGGCCGGCGTGTTGCCGGTCGCGTCCTGGTACAAGCGCCAGGCCGAGAAGGGCAGGGTGCTGAACTACGGCGCCGCCGCCAACTGGGCCTTCGCGCGCATCGGCGCGATGACCGGTTCGAATTCGGAAAGCTCGCTGGAATCGTTTGGTGCCGCGATGCGCGATCGCCGCTGGATCGAAAACGTGGCGACCGAAGGCGAGGTCGGCGGCATCCTGGAGCGCCTCGCGATCGGCCTGAACGAGGGCGGTATCGGCATCGGCATTCTCAACGCTTATGCGCCGGGCGCCGGCGTGCAGGAATTGACCGCGGTGTGCCAGCTCGCGGCGAATCATGCGGTGCCGACCTTCACCCACGTCGCCTACATGTCGCGGATCGATCCCGAGAGCGCGGCCGAGGCCTATATCCGCCTGATCGGCTATGCCGGCGCCACCGGCGCGCATATGCACATCTGCCACTTCAACTCGTCGAGCAAGACCGATATCGAACGCTGTGTTGGGCTGATCGCGAAAGCGCAGGCGCAGGGCCTGCCGATCACGGTGGAGGCCTATCCCTACGGCACCGGCTCGACCGTGCTGGCGGCGACCTTCTTCAGCGATCCGAAATTCGAGGAGCGCAACGGCCTCGGCTACGATTCGGTGCAGCGCGTGACCGACGGTCACCGCTTCGGCAGCCGCGAGGAATTGCTGGCGGCACAGGCCGAAGAGCCCTCGACCTTGGTGCTGTGGCATGTGCTCGACATCGAGAACAACGCGCATCATCGCGATCTGCTCGATATGGCGGTGCTGTATCCGGGCGGCGCGATCGCCTCCGACGCGATGCCGTGGACGCTGTCGGACGGCCGCCCCTACAGCGGCGACGCCTGGCCGCTGCCCGACGATGCCACCTCGCATCCGCGCTCGGCGGGCTGCTTCACCCGCTTCATCCGCGAATGGGTGCGCGAGCGCAAGAAAGTGTCGCTGCTCGAGGGCATCCGCAAATGCGCGCTGATCCCGGCCGAGATCCTGTCGGCGAGCACGCCGGCGATGCGCGCCAAAGGCAGGCTGCAGGTCGGCGCCGACGCCGATGTCGTGGTGTTCGACTACGAGACGCTGAGCGATCGCGCGACCTTCTCGGCGATGAATCGTCCGGCGGAGGGCGTGCGGCATCTCGTGGTCAGCGGCCAGCCGCTGATCAGCGATGGTGTCCTCGATGTCGCGGCGCGTCCCGGCCGGCCGGTGCGCCGGCCTATCACGGGGGGCTGAGGTGCCGGTCCCGATCCTGCTGGTCGCGGGCTTCCTCGGGGCGGGCAAGACCACGGTCGTCAACCATCTGCTGGCGCATGCGCAAGGACGGCGCATCGCCGCGGTGGTCAACGATTTCGGTGCGATCAATATCGACGCCGAGCTGATCGCCGGCGCCGGCGACGGCGTGGTCAGCCTGAGCAATGGCTGCATCTGCTGTACGCTGGAGGGCGACCTGCTGCGCACACTCGCCACGTTGCTGCGGCGTGATCCGCGTCCCGAATTCATCGTGATCGAGACCAGCGGAATCGCCGATCCCGCCGACATCGTGCGCAACCTGATGGATCCCGTGATCTGGAAGGAGGCGCCGCTGGAGACGGTGCTGTGCGTGGTCGACGCGACGCAACCTGCGGCGATGCTGAACGATGCGCTGCTGCGCTCGCAGCTCCGGGCGGCGGACGTGGTGGCGCTGAGCAAGGTCGATCTGGCCGACGCCGCCGCGTGCGCCGCGATCCGCGACGCCGTGCGTGCGGTGCGCCCGGCGGCGGTGGTGGTCGAGGTGCTGCATGGCGAGGTGCCGGCCGCGCTGGTGTTTCCGGCGGACCTCGATCATGTGCCGGCGCCGCGCGAGACCGCGCCGCGACGGCCGGCGTCCGATCGCTTCGAGACGCTGAGCTGGACCTCGGAGCGGCCCGTCGTGCTGCCGCGCCTGCAACAGGCGATCGGCAGATTGGCGCCGAAGCTGGCGCGGGCGAAGGGATTGTTCGAGACGGTGGAGCAGCCCGGGCGGCTGACCGTGTTTCAACTCGCCGGCGGCCGCGCGACCTTGGCTGCGGGCGGCGTGCCGTCGCCCGGCGTGCCGCGCACGCGCATCGTGTTCATCGCCGAGATGGGTGCGCTGTCGCGCGCGGAGATTGATGAGGTGATGCAGGGATGTGTCGACATTGAGTGATGTGAGCTTATGTTTCCGTCATCCTGAGGCGCGAGCAGAGCGAGCCTCGAAGGATGGACGGCCCGGCTGTGGCCGTGCATCCTTCGAGACGCCGCTTCGCGGCTCCTCAGGATGACGGGATTAGAGGGAGCTCCGCGGCACCCGCAGATGCCGCTGTGTCATCGCCGCAGCAGCATCTCGCAAAGCATGTGTGCGACAATCGCATCGAATTGACAGCCCTGCAGCCAGCACCTATCGTTTTTGCCGACGGTTCCCTTCGGGGATCAAAAGGGAATGCGGTGCGAGGGTAACCCCAATGCCGCAGCTGTCCCCGCAACTGTAAACGGCGAGCCTTTCGTCAAATTGCCACTGGGCCATCGGCCCGGGAAGGCGCCGACAGGCGATGACCCGTGAGCCAGGAGACCTGCCGTCAGTCGTGGTCACACGCGAGCACATCGGGCGGGGGCGTCCTGGTGGGATCGGAGCACTGCCTTTTGGGCAATGCGCCAGTCCGCGTTCGCGGTGACGTGCCACGTTACCGCGAGTCCTTTTCATGTCTCCGTCCTCTCCCGTTGCGCGCAAATGGCGCCTCGGTCTTCTCTGCTCCCTGTCATCGCTGCTGTTGCCGGCCGAAGGCTCGGCACAAACGCCTCCACCAACCACGCTCGATCCGATTGAGGTCGCGCCTTCCGCTGTGGCAAGGCCGAAGCCCGCGGCGCGAAGCCGTGCCGTGGCCGCCGCGGCGCGGCCGAGGCCCGCGACGATCGCAACAACCGGCAACACGCCGCGCGTCGCAGCGTCGGGCGTACGGGGATCGGCATCGCCGACGCTCAATGCCACCACGCAGGGCGGCACCGGCAGTCGTCTCAATCTGACGCCGCTGCAGACGCCGGCCAGCGTCGAGGTCATCACGGCGCAGACCATCGCTGAACGCGGCCAGCATAATGTGCTCGATGCCGTCACCCAGGACGCGGCTGGCTTCATCGCAACGCCGGCACCCGGCAATGGCGGCCTGTCGTTCAGCACCCGCGGCTTTGCCGGCAGCAACTCGGTGATGACGCTGTATGACGGCACGCGCTTCTATATCGGCTCCGGCACGCTGACGTTCCCCTACGACACCTGGTCGACGCAGCGCATCGAAGTGCTGCGCGGCCCGGCCTCGGTGCTGTACGGCGAAGGCGCGATCGGCGGCGTCATCAACGTGATCCCGAAGAAACCGCTCAGTACGCCCTACAACGAGGCCGAAGTTTCGCTCGACAGCAACATGACGCGGCGGCTCTCGGTGGACAGCACCGGGCCGATCAATCCCAATGTGTCGTACCGCGTCAACGCTACCGGCAACATGTCGGACGGCTGGGTCGATCGCGACAAGACCTCGAACGCGGTGGTCTCCGCTGCGGTGCGGGTGCAGGCGTCGGACAATCTCGCCTTCACGCTCTCGGAAGATTACGGCGATCGCAGCCCGTCGCGCTATTTCGGCACGCCGCTGATCAACGGCGCGATCCAGGACGCGCTGCGCTTCAAGAACTACAATGCGCTCGACAGCACCATTCGCTACCAGGACAGCTGGACCCAGTTCAAGACCGAGTGGGACGTCGCCGACGGCATCAAGGTCAACAACACGCTGTACTACCTGACCAGCGAGCGGCACTGGCGCGACATCGAAAACTACACCTGGAATCCGAAGAGCCGGCTGATCGATCGCTCCAGCTATATCGAGATCTTCCACGACCAGAAGCAGCTCGGCAACCGGATGGACGCGACCTTGAGCGGTCACGTGTTCGGACTTGCCAACCAGTTCGTTGCCGGGTTCGACGTCAACCGGATCGACTTCACCCACACCAACAACTCGCCCTATGGCGGCGCGTCGTCGGTCAATCCTTACGTGTTCGATCCGGGATCGTTCTTCGCCACGACGACGGCGACCACGCCGGGCTTCCACGCGATCGCCAATCAATACGCGCTGTTCGCCGAGGATCGTCTCTCGCTGACCGATCAGTTGTCGCTGGTGACCGGGGTCAGGTATGATCGTCCCGAGGTCGATCGCACCGACTACAAGACGCCGGCGAACAGTTTTGAGACGACGCTATCGGGCACCAGCTGGCGCGCTGGCCTCGTTTACGAGCCGATCAAGAACCTCGCGTTCTATGGTCAGTACGCGGTCGGCGTCGATCCGGTCAGCAATCTGATCTCACTGTCGACCACGCAGAAAACGTTCCAGCTTGCGACCGGCAAGCAGACCGAGATCGGGGTCAAGCAGTCGTTCTGGGGCGGCCGCGGCGAGTGGACGCTGGCTGCCTACGAGATCGTCAAGACCGGGCTCACGATTCCCGATCCCGGCAACCCCACCGGCGGCCTGGCATTGCAGATCGGCCAGCAATCATCCCGCGGGGTCGAAGGATCGATCGGGCTCGCGATGAGCGACGGCTGGCGCGTCGACGCCAATCTTGCGCTGTTGCGCGCCAGATACGACAACAACAGCCAGGTGGTCGGCGGCAAGATCGTCAGCTTCAACGGCAATGTCCCGGTCAACGTGCCGCAGCAGGTCTCGAACGTCTGGCTGACCTGGGACTTCGCGCCCAACTGGTCGGCCTATGGCGGCGTGCAGATCGTCGGTGCGATGTACTCCGATCTTGCCAACACCCAGCTGCGTCCGGGCTACAACGTGGTCAATGGCGGCGTCAGGTGGAAGCCGGACGACCGCACCACGGTCGCGTTCCGCCTCTACAATCTGTTCGACAAGGCTTACGCGGTGACCTCGAACGGCACCGGGCAGTGGCTGCTCGGCATGCCGCGCACCGCCGAATTGTCCGTCAACGTGAAGTTCTGACCATGCGCAACGCTCTGATCCGGCGCGGGCGGCGGTGGCTCTATATCGTCCACCGCTGGATCGGCATTGCGACGTGTCTCCTGTTCGCGATGTGGTTCATCTCCGGCCTTGTCATGATGTACGTGGCCTTTCCGCGCCTTACCGACAGCGAGCGCCTCGCCGCGCTTCCTGTCATTCCATGGAGCAAGGTGCGGGTCACGCCTGATCGCGCGATGGCGATCGCGGGTGTCGAGCGTTATCCGCGTGACCTGCGGCTTTCGATGATGGACGACACGCCCGTCTATCGGGTGACCGCCTGGAAGGCAGGGACGATCACCATTTCGGCGACCGACGGCAGCGTGATCGACCGGATCACGCCGGACCAGGCGCTGGCCATTGCCGCTCATCATCCGCATGCCGTGCAGCCTCGCTTGATCGAAACGATCACGCGCGACCAATGGTCGGTGACCGCGCGCTTCGATCCGTTGCGGCCGCTCTATCGGATCGGCCTCGGGGACGCCGATGGCACCGAACTCTACGTTTCCTCGCGCACCGGCGAGATCGCGCTCGACACCACACGTTGCGAGCGGATCTGGAATTGGCTCGGCTCGATCCCGCACTGGATCTATCCGACCGTGTTGCGCAAGGACGGCCCGCTGTGGCGGGATGTGGTGCTGTGGATCTCGGGTGTCTGTCTTGTCGTCGCGGTCACCGGCTTCTGGATCGGCGTCCTCCGCCTGCGGCTGATGCGCCGCTACGCTGATGGCGCCGTCTCGCCCTATCGCGGCTGGATGGCCTGGCATCACATCGCCGGCCTGATCGGCGGCATCTGCGTCTTGACCTGGATGTTTAGCGGCTGGCTGTCGCTCAATCCCGGCGGCGCGTTCTCCGGCCGCGGCGTCACCCGCGAGATCGCGATCGGCTATAGCGGCCATGACACGGCCGACATCGTCGCTGGCTTCCAGTCGTCGCCATCGATGCCTGCGGTGGAGGCCTGCTTCGTCTGGATCGGCGGACACCGGTTAATGTTGCTCGACGACGGCAACGGCGGCCGCAGCATCGCCGATCCTGTGACCGGTGCGCGGATGACCCTCTCGCGCGACGAGGTCATCGCTGCCGCCCGACACGCAATGCCCGGCGCTGCGATGACATCAGCGCGGCAGCTCGATGAACCCGACGCCTATTGGTACACGCTGCACCAGGCGCGCGAGCTTCCGGTATTGCGGATCGGGTTCGACGATCCCGCCCGCACCTGGCTGCACATCTCCCCCGTCACCGGCGAGATCCTCGAGCGCAGCGACGACAGCCGCCGGTCCTACCGCTGGCTGTTCAACGCGCTGCACAGCCTCGATGTCCCGCTGCTGCTGCGCATCTGGCCGGCGCGCGACGTCGTGGTGTGGCTGCTATCGGCGGCTGGTACGATTATCTCGATCAGCGGGATCGTGATCGGGTGGCGCCGGTTGCGGCGGCGGAAGGTACGAGGCAGGCGCGTATCGGCGAGCCTCGTGCGCACACCCCCGTAAGCCGCGATTACTTGACGGTCAGGTGCACGTCCGGCGCCGGCCGATCGGGTGCCCATTCCAGTGCGAACCGCTGTCCGGCAATGATCTCATAGGTCGAAAGCTTGGATGCGACCGCATCGCGAAACCGGAGATAGGCATCGCGCTGCCGCCCGTTCGAGCGGGCCGCGGCCAGATTGAGCCATTTGTAGGCCAGCACGAAATCCGTCGGAACGCCGTGACCCTTGTCGTACATCAGGCCGAGCTGGGCCTGCGCGAACGGGTCGCCCTGCACGGCGCCGCGATAGTAGCAGTCGGCGGCGGCTGCGTAGGCCTGCGGCACGCCGAAGCCGTGCTCATACAAGAAGCCGAGCATGCCGAGGGCGCGCGCATTGCCGCGCTCGGCGGCCGGCGCGAGCTCCCGAGCCGCCCGGACATAGTCGCCGCGATGGAAGGCGGCCGATCCGCGCGCGACGCTGTCGGCGCTCGCGACAGAGGCGGTCATCGCCCAAAGCGCGATCGCAAGCGAAGCCGAGAGGCCCGTCCGTTGTGCGAGAACGCGGTGCATCCTGCTGCCCGGCTCAGTGATAGCTGGTGGTGATCGGCGCATTGGTCGATGTCGTGGCGATGCTGCCGCGCAATTTCGATCGAAGCTCCTCGGCCACGGTCTGGGCGTCGGAGCCGTTGCGGATGATCTGCGGACGGATGAAGATGATCAGCTCGGTACGCTGGGTGCCGTTGCTCTGATGTCCGAAGGCGTCACCGAGGCCCGGAATCTGGTCGAGCACCGGAAGCGCGTTGCGGGCACCGCTCTGCTGTTCGCTGATCAGGCCGGCCAGCAGCACGGTCTGACCGTTGGCCACCGAGATCTGGCTCTTGACCCGTCGTTCCGAGACCGTCGGCGTCAGGTTGACCGTGCTGCCGCTGCTTTGGGGAACATTACTGATCTCCTGCTCGACGTCGAGCCGCACGGTGCCGTTCACGCTGACGCGTGGCGAGACCTTCAGGATGATGCCGGTGTTGCGATAGTCGATGGTGTTGACCACCGTGTTGCTCGTGGTCAGCACCGTCGCGCTGCCGGTCGAGACCGGGACGACGTCGCCGACCTGCAGGGTCGCGACCTGGTTGTTGATCACCACCAGTGAGGGATTGGACAGCACCTTGACGCTGGTGACGGCGTGCAGCGCATCCAGGATCAGGCTCGGCTGCGTTGCATTTCCGATCAGGAAGTTGAAGCCCGGGAAGCTCTGGTTGATGAAGGCATTGGTGAGCGATCCCGCGACCGAGACCGCGCCGGTGGTTGCGTCCGTGGTGGTCGCGGGCGCGGAAGTGGCCTGGGTTCCGAGGATCGAGCCGGTGTTCGGCTTCAGGCCGAGGTTCTGGCTGGTGAGATAGGTCTGCACGCCATAGGACAAGGTGTTGTTGAGCGTGACCTCGGCGATCGTCGCGTCGATCGCGACCTGGAGCTGCGGCTCGTCGATCTGCAGCAGGGTCGACTCGATGATGCGGTAGTTGGCCTGGTCGGCATAGATCAGGAGATTGTTGTTCACGACATCGGGCGTGATGCGGACGTCCTGCATGACGGGCTGCCCGTTGCCGCCGCCGGCACCGCGTCCGGCATCCAGCGCGGCATTGTTGCCCTGGCCCGGATTGTTGGGATTGTTCGCTTGCCCGCCGGCGCCGAATCCCTGGCCCAGGCCTGTTGCGCCTGTCCCCGACGTGCCGCGGGATGCGAAGCCGCTCATGCCTGAATTCGCGCCGTTGTTGTTGTTGAGCGACAGACGGTCGGCGACGCTTGAGGTCGACGAGGTGCCGGAGCCGGGCGCGAGCTGGCTGTCGGCACTGTCGAGCAGGTTGCCGGACGATCCGCCAAGGAACATGTCGGTCAGGACCCGCGCAATCTGGCGCGCATCGCCGTATTTGACGCGGTAGACATGGACCGAGGTGCGCGCCGTGTCGTTGCGGTCGAGGCGCTTGATCCAGGTCGCGGCCGTGTGCAGCATGTCGGGCTTCTTGGTCACCACCAAAATCGCGTTCAGGCGCGCGATCGGCATGAACTTGATGACATTCTGGCTGAGGCCGTTCTCGCCGGAATCGACGATCTTCTCCAGCTCGGCAATGACAGGCGCGGGCGAGCCGCTCGAGATCGGGAAGATGCCGACGGATTGGCCGCGCATCCAGTCGACGTCGAAGCTGAGCACGGTATCGACCGCGGTGCGGCGCTCGGCGCCGGTGCCCTGGATCAGCAGCAGATTGCGCGTCGTGTCGGCGCGGATCGCGCCGGCCCTGGTGGCGAAGCCGTCGGTCAGCTTCATGAGGGTCTGCGCCGACACATATTGCAGGGGGACCACCGAGATGCCGAATCCGGGTTCCGGATTGGCCGCCGCGGCATCGACGCGGCCGCCGCCGACGGCGTCGCCGAGCGGCGTCAGGCGATAGCCTGCCGTATCCTTGAGCAGCACGACGCCGCTCAGGCGGAGTGCGTTTTCAAGCACGAAGACCATGTCGGACTTCGGCACCGGACGGACCGAGACCAGGCTGACCGTGCCCTGCACCCGCGGGTCGATGGTGTAGCCGACATGCAGGATGTCGCCGAGCACTACCTTGGCGACGGTCGCCACCGGCGTGCTCTCGAAATTCAGATCGAAGCCGTTGCCGTTCGACGCCGGTTGCGGCCGCGCTTCCGCGACCGCCGTCACTTCGCTTCCGTCATACATCGCCGCGCGGACGCTGCCGCTCTGGCTGCCGCCCGTCGTCGCCAGTGCGTTCACCGGTTGCGGCTGGCGCTGCGCCAGGTCCAGCGAGCGCACCTTGTCGGTGACGTCGAGTTGGGATGCGTCCACGCTCTCGCCGACCGTCGCGGAATTGCAGGACGCCAACAGCCCCAATGACGTCAAGGCAAAAATGGCTGCGAGGCCGCCACGGATCGTCGGGCAGCGGCCCACTGTGCCTACGCGTTGCATGAAGGCCCTTCGCTTTGACTAACTGATATTTCGATTGCTTGCGACGATCGGTCCTACCCCGGAGGGACTCTTAGCGATCGAACATGACAGAAATAAATTGGTTACATGATTGTCGTTCGCGACCTGCCCATCGCATCGCACCTAAACTGTGCAGCCGGCGCGCTGCTTGTGTCCGCGATGCCACCCTCAAAGTTTCTTGAGCGGGACGAATGATGTGACTTCGCACAGCTGTCACACTTCGGATCGATAACCGCACAATTGCCGGGAGCCGGACGCGACGGCACGCAGCGGCACTTGGCACGAACTGATCCGGGATAGTGTGGCGGGATATCGAGAATGGCCAACGACCTGTCCGTTCGGTTCGTGGATTATCTGCGTCAGAACAATCACCTGGCGCCGAGCGATGGACCGGCTGAGCGGACCGGGCAGGGCGCCGACGTCAGGCAATTGAAGCTGTGGGAGATCACCAGCCTCTCCCCGACCGAATTCGCCGACGAAGCGGCGCGCTTCTTTGCGTTCGGCCGCCTGACGCTCCAGGAGATGACGTCGGCCGAGCCGCTGGTCGGGGCGTTCTCGCCGCGCTTCCTGCGCGAGACCATGGTCTATCCGTGCCGGGCGGCCGACGGGACCACGGTGCTCGCGGTCGTCGACCCGACCGATCAGGCGACGCTGCGGGCGGCACAGATCGTGCTTGGCACCGGCATCCATGTGAAGGTGGCATCGTCGGAAGACGTCGCCATCGCGCTGAACAACTCTTCCAGCGCCGAGGAGGCCGAGGCCGCCGATAGCGCCGCGGCGCTGCCCCGCGAAGACGACATCGAGAGCCTGCGCGATCTCGCCAGCGGCGCGCCGGTGGTGCGCGCAGTCAACGATCTCATCGAGAAGGCGGTCGAGCTTCGCGCCAGCGACATCCATATCGAGCCGTTTTCCGGCGGGCTCATGGTGCGCTTACGGATCGATGGTCTGCTCCGGCCGGTCGCCGCGCTGTCGGGCGTGCTGCCCCAGGCGGTGGTCTCCCGCATCAAGATCATCGCCAATCTCAATATCGCCGAGCGCCGCCTGCCGCAGGACGGCGCGGCGCGGCTGCGGGCCGGTCGCACCGACATCGATATCCGCGTCGCGATCATGCCGACGCAACACGGCGAATCCTGTGTCATCCGTATCCTGCCCAAGGATCGCGGCCTGCTGGTGGTCGAAAAGCTCGGGTTCTCGGAGCCCGACGAAGCCAAGCTGCGGCGGCTCTTGAAGCTGCCGCACGGCATGGTCGTGATCACGGGGCCGACCGGCAGCGGCAAGACCACGACGCTGGCGACGATCCTGTCGATCCTCAATGAGCCGAGCCGCAAGATACTGACCATCGAGGATCCGGTCGAATACGAGCTTCCCGGCGTCAACCAGTCCCAAATCAAGCCCGCGATCGGCCTGACCTTCGCCACCGCGCTGCGGTCGTTCGTTCGCCAGGACCCGGATGTGATCATGGTCGGCGAAGTCAGAGATTCCGAGACCGCGCATGTCGCGGTTCATGCGGCGCTGACCGGGCATCTGGTGCTCACGACCTTGCACACCGAGACCGCGGCTGCCGCGGTGCCGCGTCTGCTCGACCTCGGGGTCGAAGGCTATCTGTTGCGTTCGGTGCTGCGCGGCGTGATCGCGCAGCGTCTGGTCCGGCAACTCTGCGAGCGCTGCAAGACGGCGCGGCCGCTTGCAACAGCTGATTTCGCCGAGGACCCCCGGCTCGCCGCGCTCGGCTTCAAGGCCGACGAAATCATTCAGGAGCCATGTGGCTGCGAGCGCTGCGGCGGGACCGGCTATCGCGGCCGCCTCGGCGTGTTCGAGCTGCTCGAACTGTCCAATGAACTGCGCGAACTGATCGGGGAGCGAACCGACGGGCTGAAGATCGATACGATGGCGATCCGCTCGGGCATGACCACGATGCTCGACGACGGGGTCGCGAAATGCCGCGCCGGATTGACCTCGCCCGCCGAGATCCTCCGCGTCGCGACGGTGCGGTGACGCCGTGCCGAATTATCGCTATCGCGCTCTGACCCAGGCCGGCGAGATCGTGAACGGCACGATCTCCGCCCCGACGGCGGCCGAGGTGGCGCGGCGGATCGAATATCTCAAGCTGCTGCCGATCGAAACCACCGAGGACAAGCGCGCATCCGGCGCCGCCGGTGGCCGCAGCCTGTTCGGCGGGCCGAGCGCGGCCGAGGTCACCACGTTCACGCGTGATCTCGCACTGCTGCTCAAGGCCGGTGCGCGGCTCGACGATGCCTTGGAGCTGCTGTCGGGCGACGCGGACGTGGGCCGGATGCGTCCGGTGGTGGCGAAGATTCGCGCCGCGCTGCTCACCGGCGAGAGCTTTGCCGATGCGGTCGCCGATCATCCAACCCTGTTCCAGCCGATGTACATCGCCCTGGTCCGGGTGGGAGAAATCTCCGGCACGCTCGATTCCGTGCTGGAGATGCTGGGCACCGAGCGCGCGCGTTCCGAGCAGATGCGGCGAAAGCTGACCGACGCCATGCAATATCCGGCCTTCGTGCTGGTCGCGGCATCGGGCGTGATGCTGTTCTTCCTGCTGTTCGTGCTGCCGCAATTCTCGACCGTGCTCGGCGATTTCGGCGGCAAGTCGGACACGGCGCTCGCGAGCTTCATCGCAGTGTCGGATTTCCTGCGCGCCAATGCCACTGCGGCGAGCCTGATCAGCGCGGCCACCATTGCGCTCGCATGGTGGCTGCTGCGGCAGGCGCGCGTCCGCGCCGCGCTGGTCAACGCCATCTCGCGTGTGCCGGGCATCAGCAGCGCCTTCCAGTTCTATCGGGCCAGCCTGTTCTGCCGCAATCTCGGCGTCCTGCTCGGCAGCGGCGTCAACCTCACCGCCGCGCTGCGCATCCTGGTCGACATCATGTCAGTAACCGGAAGCGAGGCGAACTGGACCGCCGCCGCCGACCGCGTCCGCCATGGCGGCAAATTATCGGAAGCACTCGCCGTGGCGGACAGCCTGCCGCCGATGGCGGTTCGCATGCTGCGGCTCGGTGAAGAGACCGGGCAGCTGCCGGTGCTGGCCGGGCGGGTCGCGGAATTCTACGAAGCAAAATTGCAGCGCAGCCTGGACCGGGTCGTCGGCATCGTCGGTCCGCTCGCGATCATCACGATCAGCACCGTCGTCGGTGGGTTGATCGTGTCGGTCATGACGGCGCTGCTCTCGGTCACGCAGTTAGTCGGTTAGAGCAGGGGTCATCGGCCATGATATCGCGCAACACCATCATAAGGGCATTCGCCACGCGAGCGGAGCGCGCTCGCACGCCGTTGCAAAGCCAGAGGCGTTCGGGGCAGGAGGGCTTCACGCTGGTCGAGATGCTGGTGGTGATCGCGATCATCGGCCTGATCATGGGGCTGATCGGCCCGCGCGTGCTCAACTATCTCAGCGAATCCAAGGTCAAGACCGCGCGCATTCAGTTGCAGAGCTTCTCTAGCGCGCTCGACCTGTTCTATCTCGACGCCGGGCGCTTCCCGTCCACGGCTGAGGGGCTTGCCGCGCTGGTGCGGCGCACGCCGGGGGTCGCGGCCTGGAACGGCCCGTATCTGAAGGGCGGCAACGTGCCGAACGATCCCTGGAACCACCCCTATCTCTATCGCTCGCCCGGCGAGCACGGACCCTATGACATCGTCTCCTACGGCTCCGATGGTCAGGAGGGCGGCAGCGGCACCTCGGCCGATATCTCGCTCGAGAAGACCACCGCCGCCAACAACAACGACCAGTAAGGATGCATCGCAAGCATGAGTGACGCGACGCAGCGCGGTTTCACCCTGCTCGAGATGGTGTGCGTGCTCGCCATCATCGCGCTGCTGGCGGCCGTGCTGCTTCCGTTCATTCCGCACCAGACCTCGCGATCGCGCCTGCAGGCCTATGCATTGCAGACCGCGACGCTGCTGAAGGCCGATCGGAATGCCGCCATCGAGCGCAGCACCAGTGTTGCGACGCTGGTCGATGCGCCGAGCCGGGTGATCCACTCCGGCGCGTCGCGCATGACGGTGCGGATCCCCGAAGACGTGCGGTTCGATGCCGTGCTGCCGCAGAGCTGTCAGCGCCGCGCCGCACTGTCGACGATCCGCTTCTTCGCCAATGGCGGTTCCTGCGGCGGCTCCATCGCGCTGACGCGGCTCGATGCGGGATATGAGGTCCGCGTCAACTGGCTTACCGGAAGGGTTGAAACCGTTGCTCGCGACGTCGCCGCCAACTAACCGCACTGATGCGGGGTTCACCATCATCGAGGTGCTGGTGGCGCTGGCGCTGGTGGCCGTCTCGATCGTTGCGATCGGCGCCGTCATGGGCGTCAAGACGCGCGGCGTGCGGGCGCTGGAGCAGCACGTGGCGCTGATGCAGGCGGTGCGCACCTTGATGACGGTCGGCATCCCGCCCCGCGCGGAATTGCAGTCGGGCACCTCGACGGGGCAGGCGGAGGGCTACCGCTGGACGATTGATGTCAGTCCGCTCGGTGGCGACTGGAAAGTGCCCGAGGGCAATGTGCCCTGGGCTCCGGAGCTGGTGCGGATTCGCGTCAAATCTCCGGGCGGTGCGCTGTCCGACATTCGCACCGTGCGCCTGATGCCGAGGTCGTTGGAATGACCCGGGCATGGGCAGACCAGCGAACGGGCGAGCGCGGCTTCACGCTGATCGAGACCATCGTCGCGCTGGCGCTGATGGGGCTGTTGCTATCGGCGCTCGCCAGCATCACGGCGCAGTGGCTGCCGAGCTGGAACAGAGGGCTCGACCGGATCCAGCGCAGCGAATTGATCGGGATCGCACTGGAGCGGATCGGCGCCGATCTTGCTGCCGCCGAGTTCGTTGCCGCCAACCGCGACAGCCACAAGCCGCTGTTCGACGGATCGGAATTGTCGCTGATGTTCGTGCGCACGTCGGTGGGACCGAATGCCGGGCCGGGGCTCGACGTGGTGCGCCTTGGCGAGACGCGCGATCGCGGCGAGTTCGTCACGGTTCGCACGCAGACGCGGTTCACGCCGCTGGCGGACGGGGTGTCGCTGTCGGAGCAGGTCCATCTCGGCAGCCCGGTGGTGCTGCTGCGCGCGCCCTACCGGCTGTCGTTCGCCTATGCCGGTGCTGACCGGGCCTGGAAGAGCGCCTGGAGGGACGCGGACAGACTGCCGGCGATGATCCGGCTGACCGTGCGCGATGCGGCGAGCCAGCGCGTCCTGTCGGTTTCGACCATCGCGCCGGTCCATGTCCAGATTCCGAGCGACTGCACCAAGCCGGACGGCAATTGCGGCGACAAGCAGAGTTCCGGCAGTGCCACCGATCAGGGGAAGACGTGATGGGCGCGTCCGGCAAGATCGGCCGATCGCCGGCCAATCGCGGTTTCGTCATCGTTGCGGTGCTCTGGATCCTGCTGGCGCTGTCGTCGCTGGCGATCATCTTCTCGGCCTATCTGGCCGCGTCGGCGCGCGCGCTGGCGGCCAGCGATCTGTCGTTGCAGACCGAGGCGCTGGTGTCGGCCGGGGTTGAGCTCACCGCCTATCAGCTGACGCTGACGGACGACAAGACGAGGCCGCAGCAGGGGACGTTTCATTTCGGTCTCGACGATGCCAGCGTCGATGTCACCTTCACGTCGGAGGCCGGCCGCCTTGATCTGAATTATGCATCGAAGGAGATGCTGATCGGCCTGTTCGTCGTGCTCGGTGCCCGCAAGGACGCCGCCGCCGAATATGCCGACCGGATCGTCGGCTGGCGAACCCGGCCCGCGCCGGGCAGCGAGAATGTGGAGGCGGCGCGCTACAACGCGCTTGGCTATTCGCCGCGGCAGGGGCTGTTCACCCATGTCAACGAGCTGGCGCTGGTCGCCGGCATCCCCGAAGCGTTTGTCGATCGCGTGTTGCCTTTCGTGACGGTGTTCAACGGCGGTCCGGATGTTGATCCGACCGTCGCCGCGCCGGAAGTCGCTCTCGCCGTCGATAAGGTGTCGGGGAAGGACCAGGACGGCTTCGGGGCGCGTCCGGCTTCGCCGAACGGAATCGCTGCCGGAACGCAGGCCCCAAGCCAGCAGAGCGCGGCATCGACGGCGCAGAGCCCGTGCTACCGGATCGCAATCTCGATCCGCTTCCGCAACGGTCACCGTACCACGTCCGAGGCGGTGATCGCGCTCGGCGACAAGGTCGAGCCCTATCGGGTGTTGTCCTGGCAAAACGATGTCGAGCCACGAAACCCGGTTCTGCTGCGCAAGAGAGGATGATGGCAATGCTTGCCGAAGCACGGCAATGGTTCGAGCAATGGATCGGCGCGGTCGCGACCGCCGTCGACGGCGTCGCGGGCAGGTTCATGCGCCGGCGCAGCATCGAGCTCGACGAGAATGGCGACGGCACGTTCACTGCCCGCCTCGCGGTCTCGAGGGATGGCTCGCCTTCGATGCCGGTTTCGTTCCGGCTCGATCACGATGCGCCGCAGCCTCCGCTGCCGGCGGAGTGGAAGACCGCGTTCGACGGCAGCCGCATCGAGGTGCGTTTGCGATCGGATCAAATCGTCAGCCGCGTGCTCGATTTCCCGAGCCAGGCAAGCGACTTCCTCGACGGCATGATCCGCGCACAGGTCGACCGGCTGACACCATGGAGCGCTGCCGATGCCGTGTTTGGCTGGAGTTCGCCGCAACCGATCGCCAATGACCGCATTGAAGTCGCGTTCGGCGCGACCGCGGCGGCGAAGGTCGATCCGTTGATCCGGATGGCGAGGATGCTCGGCGCCGCCTCCGTCGCGGTCTTCGCGCCGGCGGTTGGCGGCGACGGCGCCGCGCAGCAGGTGACGCTGCTCGACAAGTCGCTGCGCGGCCTTGCCGGGCCTTCGGTTCCGCGCCTGTTGCGCGTCGGCCTGGTCTCGACAGCGGCCGCGGCCGCGGGCTCGCTGCTGCTGAACATCTATCTCGGCGGGTGGCTGCAATCCGAGCAGGACGATCTGCAACACCGGATCGCGCAGCGCCGCGCCGCGCTGCGTCTCGATGCCAATGGCGACTCGTCCGGGCTCGGCCTGCTGGCCAAGCGCAAGCAGACGACGCCGTCGAGCGTCATGGTCCTGGAAGCGGTCTCGCGCGTACTGCCCGACACGACCTACGTGACGGAGCTTCGCATCGAGGGCAACAAGGTGCAGGTGGTCGGACTGACCCAGGATGCGCCACCCCTGATCCGGTTGCTGGAGCAGTCGCCGCAATTCACCCGCGCGACGTTCTTCGCGCCGACGACGCGTGCGGCAAATGAATCGGCCGAGCGGTTCCATGTCGAGGCCAACATCACTGCTTATTTTGGGTCCGGCTCATGAGCGCAGCATCCCGATCGCTGACCGCTGTCAGCACCTCGCCAATGGTCGCGACCGCGAGCTATCTCGGCCTGTTCGTGCTGCTGCTCTTTGTCGTCATCTCGTCACTCTCCGACATCATCGGCCTGCGCAGCGATGTCGCGGCAGCGGCCGGAATGCTCGAGCAACTGGAGGGGAGATCCAGGGCGAATGCCGCGCCCGGTCAACCGGCGATGCCGACCGGCTCGGCCTATCTCGAGGGGGCGACCGTCACGGTGGCCGGCGCCACCTTGCTGCAACGGGTGTCGGGTGCGGTGATCAAGGCCGGCGGCAACGTGCTGTCGACGCAGCTCGATGTTCCGAACGCGCCGGCCAAGGCCGGCTTCATCAGCATGGTCGCGAGCAGCGAGATCGAGCAGGCGCAATTGCAGCAGGTGCTCTACGATCTGGAAGCCGGCATGCCGTTTTTGTTCATCGACCAACTGGTCGTGCAACCCGTCGCCGACGAGGCCGCCAAGGGCGCCGATCCCGGCAAGCTGCGCGTGCTGCTCGGCGTCTCCGGACAATGGCGAGGAGCCAAATGATGCGACGCTTCGCTGCGACCATCGTGCTGTTGGCGGTGTCGGCCTATTCGGCGCCGGCTGCGGTGCCTGCCTCGTCCGGCGATGCATTGGACGCCGGGATGCTCGACGATACCCGTCTCGGCGGACCGGTGCTGAGTTCACCGCCGCCGTCCGAACCGGTGACGCCGGTCCGGGTGGCCCCGTCGCCGGCACCGACGCCCCGGCCGCTCAGCGCCAATCCGTTGTGGGGCATCCCGCTCAAGACGCTGTCCAACACGCGCGACCGGCCGGTGTTCTCGCCGTCGCGGCGGCCTCCGCCTGCCGTCGTTGCGGAACCGGAGGTCAGCAAGCCAGCGCCGCCGCCGCCGCGCAAGGTCGCGATCGAGCCACCGCCGCTGTCGCTGGTCGGCACCATCGCGGGAGATGACGAAAGCTTCGGGATCTTTCTCGATCAGTCGACCAAGACGGCGCTGCGGCTGAAGATCGGCGACGACTTCCAGGGATGGAAGCTGCGGTCCATCAATGGACGCGAAGTCACGATGCAGAAGGACGATCAGGGGGCCGTGCTCACATTGCCCCAGCCCGGTGGCGACGAGAGCGGCGATGTCCGCTTGGTTCCGGTCAGCACGGAAAGGAAGCCCTTGGCCGCGCGGCGCCAGATGTGATTGCGCGTCGGACCGAGATGCTAGTTCAACGCGAGCCAGCTCTGAAGGGCCGGCGTCACGAGAAGCCCGAGCGCCAGAAACGGGCCGAACGGGATCGAGGTCTGACGCTTCATCTCGTGACCGGCGAGTTTCAGACCGCCGGCAACACCGAGCGCCGCGAGTGCCGCGATCAGCAGCAAGGTCGGAATGCCTGTCGCGCCGACCCAGATCGCCGCGGCGGCAAGAAACTTGACGTCGCCAAGTCCCAATCCGTCGACTTGCCGCAAGGCGAAGAAAAGACGCTGCAGTAGAAGGAACACGATGCCGACCAGGACCGCAATCGCCATGGCGGTGAAGGCGGCCATCGTGCCTTCGGTGACGACGACGTTGGCGAGACCGAGCGCCGCGATCGCAAGGTTCAGCCAATTGGGGATGATGCCGTGGCGAAGATCGATCAGCGCGACCGCGCAGCAAAGCATGCAAAGCGCGCCGTAAGATCCGATAAAATAGAGAGCTTCGCGATCAATCTGCATGACGACGGACAAGTGTGACGGGTGCGAACGTTGTGTTGCAACAACTCACGCGCGTTGAACAGTCCAATTTCAATCCGTCTGCAGCAGCGCGAACGAGTTTGCGAGATTGTGATCGTCATCGACGATCGCGAAGCAGAAAAGATGCGACAAAAAGTCTGCGCTGTCACAAATCCGCATAGGATACCGACAATAGTTCGCCCCGCTACATGCCGCGAGCCCTTCGTGGCAGACGAGTGGGTTGACTATGCACAAGATGCAAGTGGCGGCGTGCCTTGCTTTGCTGGCAGCGTTCGCAGGCGTGCGCGCCGCGAATGCCGGCGCTCTCGAGGAGGGCGCCGAGCGCTACCGGCCATATTTGATCGAGGGCGTCGCCAGTGCGCTGACAGGCGCGCGTGCACTGCGCGAGCGCGCCGCAGCGGCGGATTTGCCCGGAGCGAAGAAGGCCTGGCTGTCGGCGCGCGCCGGCTGGGAGCGCTCGGAGGTGTTCACCGCGGGGTTCGTGCCTGAGCTCGACGCGCAGATCGACGCCTGGCCCAACGCGGACAGCGGGTTCCACGCCATCGAGGCGAAACTGTTCGGAGCTGCCAGCACCGACGTTGCCACCGATGCGACCGGCCTTGTCGAGCATCTGAACGATCTCCACGGCAAGCTCAGGGATATCAAGCTGACGCCGCAGGGCCTTCTGGATGGCACGGTGCGGCTCGCCTACGAAGTCGGAGAGAGCAAGGCGGATGGCGGCGAGTCGCGCATCAGCGGCACCTCGCTGGACGACATGCGCAACAACATCGCCGGCATCGACTTCGCCTACCACACGATCTTTTCGGCCGCGCTCAACACGGTCGACGGCAAGCTCGACGAGATGGTAACCAACCGGATCGAACAGCTCGAAGCGATTGTCGCCACGCCCGACCTGCCGCATGTCAACATTGCCGAACTGCGCCAGACCAGTGAGGAACTGGTGGTTGCGCTGCAGAGCGCCTCGGCAAAGCTCGGGCTGCAGCGGCCGACCCTGGAGGCCCAGGCGCGATGACATCGCTTCACCTGCGTCTGGCCACGCTGCTCTCCGGTGTCATCGCCCTGGCACTGCTTGGGCGTGCGGTGGCGTTTCCGGTCGACGGTGACAAGACCGTGCTGCCTGTCGCGACCGAACTGAACGAGGATGCGCTCGACAAGCCGCGCGAGGTGTTCCAGTCCGAGCGGACCGGAGCCAAGTCGTATCTGGTGAATCTCGGCGATCTCGCATTCAATTCGCCCGGGCTGCTCGGTGACGTGGCGCGGCAGGCCGGCGTGAGCTGCGGCACCTGCCACGTCAATGGCGCGAACAACGCCAAATTCTTCATGCCGAAGATGTCGAGCCGGCCCGGCACGTTCGACACCACCGGTCCGCTGTTCAATCCGAAGGCCAACAATCTGGCGTTCGATCCAGTGCGGATCCCGAGCCTGCGCGGCGCCCGTTATCTAGCGCCCTACGGCGCCGACGGCCGATTCGCCTCGCTGCGCGACTTCGTCCACAACGTCATCACCAACGAGTTCGCAGGTCCCGAGCCGTCGCCGGCAACGCTCGATGCGATCGTGGCGTATATTCACGACATCGACTTCCTGCCCAATCCGAGCCTTGGTCCCGCCGGACGGCTGGCCGGCAAGATCAGCGACGCGGAGCGCCGCGGCGAGGTGCTGTTCGCAAAGCCGTTCCCGCACGATCCCGCGCTGAGCTGCGCGGGCTGCCACGTTCCGTCGTCCGGCTTTGTCGATCACCAGCAGCACGATGTCGGTTCGGGCGGACTGTTCAAGACGCCGACGCTGCGCAATGCCGATTTCAACGCGCCGTACTTTCACGACGGCCGCTTCGACAATTACGACCAGGTCGTCGATTATTTCGACCGGACCTTTCAGCTCGAGCTCTCGGCGCAGGACAAGGGCGACCTCGTCGCCTATCTCACGGCAGTCGGCGATGGCGTTCAGCCCTATGAGCGCGACGGCGCCGGGGCAACGCTGAAGGAGATCAACGATTTCTCGACGGTGCTCGCGACCGCGATTCCGTCCGGTGACAAGGACATCGTCGCGCTGGCGGTCGATACGATCGGCCGCGAGTTGCGCGAGTTGACCGAGCAATATCCCGACCGCAAGAACACCAGCGTCTCGGGCGGCGAGCAGCAGCGCGTACTTGCGCGCAACGGCCTCAAGGAGCTCGTGCTCACGCTGCGGCGAATCGAGATGGCGGTTGCGGCAGGGCGCAACGCGGATGCCGCAACCGAGTTCAGGAATTATCGCAATCTGATGGCTGCTGCAGTGCCTGCGCTGTTGGCCAGCGCCGAGCCGTGGTCGCTATTCAATCAAGGCGTGCATGACCAACATTACGCTGCGCTTCGCCAGGTGATGCGCTCCAAGCACCTTTCGCATTGATTGCGTTGTATTGAAGTGATTTTGCGATCTGCGCTGCGGCGCGGATGCGTGAGCAATTTTCGATCATTGGTTGCATAGTTGAATCGTGGAGATGCACCGCCGCGGCGGCAGATGTCTCCTCAGAAAATATTTGAACGTTTCGAAATTTCTTGCGCGCTTTCATGTAAGCGAAAACCATGCGTCATATTGTCGCACTAAGCAGTGTGTGTTGCTAACCGCAAACACCCTGAGGTCGACAATGAGTTTGAATTACAAAAAGCACTGGCGAACCAGCACCGCGCTCTGCATCGCGTCAACGGTGCTCGTCGCAACAGCCGCATATGCTGCTCACTATCCGGGCGGCCGCAGTGATTGGGACAAGCGTCCGCATCGCAATCACCAGGCGCACGAAGAGGGCGATCGTGCGAACCATGAGAACCATGGCCATCATGGTGACGGCGATCACGGCGTGAAGACCGCGTCGCCGATCAAGCACGTCATCATCCTGATCGGTGAGAACCGCGGTCTCGATCACACCTTTGGTATCTACAAGCCGAAGGGCAAGGGACAGACCATCTCCAACCTGTTGTCGAAGGGCATCGTCAACGAGGATGGAACGCCGGGACCGAACTTTGCGCAGGCGCAGCAGTCCTCGGTCGTGGGCCAGCCCTTGTACTATATCGGCGCACCGACCATCGCGAAGTCGCCCTACAACGCGACCAACCCGATGCCGCAGCCGAACACGGCCGGCACGCCGACCGCGCAGAGCGACACCGCGCCCCCGTTCAAGACGATCGCCGAAGCCAGCGTCGAGAAGGACATGGACCCGGCCGATCTCGATATCCTCACCACCGGCTTCAGCGGCCTGCCGACCGGTGTGCTGGATACCCGCATTCCCGGCGCCGGCGGTCTGAACGGACCGTTCCAGTTGCAGGGTGAGCAGATCAGCGACGACGACTACACCGGCGACTCGACGCATCGCTTCTACCAGGATTGGCAGCAGGAAGACTGCAGCGCCGCCAACGCCACCAAGAAGAACAATTCGGGCTGCCTGAACGATCTGTTCCCGTTCGTGATGGCGACCTATTCGGCGTCCAACAAGAGCATGGCCAACTCGATGGGCTACTACAACGCCCAGCAGGGTCAGGCTCCGGTCCTGAAGATGCTGGCCGACCGCTTCACCCTGAGCGACAACTTCCACCAGTCGTTCCATGGCGGCACCGGCGCGAACCACTTCATGCTCGGTACCGGCGACGCGGCCTTCTGGAGCGACGGCAAGGGCAATCCGGTGACGCCGCCGGCCAACCTGATCGCCAATCCGAATCCGGTCGCGGGTTCGGTCAACCGCTACACCGTCGATGGCAATTGGAGCAATTGCTCTGATGTCTTCCAGCCCGGCGTCAAGCCGATCGTCACCTACCTCAACAATCTGCCGTACGCGGCGGAGCCGAACTGCAAGCCCAACCACTACTACATGCTCAACAACGTCAACCCGGGTTATCTGCCGAACGGCGCGCTGTCGGGCGGTAACAACGTGCCGCCGTCGTCGGTTCGCACGATCGGCGATGCGCTCATGGAGAAGAACGTCTCCTGGGCGTTCTATGGTGGCGCGTTCAACGACGCCGTGGCGCTTTCCAACGCCGCGGTTGCCGCCAATCCGTCGAACCCCAACCTCAGCGCCGCTGCGGTCGCCGATCCGGCGCACGCGCTCGGTGTTGCCTACTGCCAGATCTGCAATCCGTTCCAGTATGCGACCTCGATCATGGCCAACCCGGCCGTGCGTCAGGCTCACATGAAGGACACTGCCGATCTGATCACGGCGATCCAGAACAACACGCTGCCTGCGGTGTCGTTCGGCAAGCCGGACGGCCTGCTCGACGGTCATCCGCAGAGCTCGAAGGTTGATCTGTTCGAGGCCTATGTCCTCAACGTGCTCAACTCGCTGGACAACAATCCGGAGCTGAAGGCTGAAACCGCGGTCTTCATCACCTGGGACGAGGCCGGCGGCTATTGGGACTCCGGCTACCAGCAGTCCATCGACTTCTTCGGCGACGGACCGCGCATTCCGACCCTGATCCTTTCGCCCTATTCGACGGGCGGCAAGGTCAACCACAACTACGCCGACCACGTTTCGCTGCTGAAGTTCATCGAGCGCAACTGGGCTCTCCAGCCGCTCACGAACCGCAGCCGCGACAACTTGCCGAACCCGACCTACTCGAAGAACAACGAGTACGTTCCGACCAACAGCCCGGCATTGTCTGACATGTTCGACGCGTTCGACTTCAGCAAGCCGGTCACGTTGTCCTACACCGAGTGATCAAGCTCTCGCCCACGGCGAGGTTTTGACTCCATCCGAGGCCGGCGCCGATCGAACCAATGGTTCGGTCGGCGCCGTCATGTTCTGTCCCCACCTGATCGACCGGAGACACGCGATGAAACGCAACGAGAAGACGTGCTCGATCAGCGCCAGCGTCGCGGCCGGCCTGCTTGCCGTTGCCATCCTGGCCGGCACGGCGATCCCGGCCGCGGCACAGCAGTTTTCCGCCGACCTCGTCGCGAACAAGGACGACACGGCAACCGCCATGGGAGCCTTGCGGGTCTCGGGCGGAAAAGCACGGATCGAGACAAGCGCGCTGCCCGACGGCTTCTTCCTGATCGATACGGGCAAGCCCGCAGCCTATTTCGTCCGTCCGGCGGCACGGGTTTACATGGACGCGCGGCAATCGAGCCCGCTCACCCGGATGTTCATTCCGGTTGATCCGGATGATCCCTGCCGGCAATGGCTGGCGATGGCGCAGCTGTCCGCGCCGATCGACCTCGCGACGTCGCACTGCCGGCGCGATGGAACGGAAACCATCGCGGGGCACGACACAGACGTCTTTCGAATCGCCGCGCCGTCCGGTTTGAGCTTTGTCGGCTGGATCGACCGCGCGCGCAGATTTCCGGTACGGATCAAGACCGCGGATGGGACGGTGATCGCTGCCGATCACATCCGCGACGAGCCGCAGCCGGCGCAGACGTTTGAAATCCCCGCAGGCTTGCGCAAGTTCGACCCGCAAGCGCTGATCCGTCGGATCCAGCAGAGTGACGCATGGGTTGAGCCGCCGGCTTCGGAGTGAGCACGCCGTCCGTTACTGCGACTGCTGGCTTGTTACCGGCAGGATCCGGCCGAGCGCAGTGTAGTGCGACTGATGCACGTTGCTGTTGAACAGCGACCAGGGTTCGGCCTTTTTCAGGGCGACGGGTACGTCGAAGTGCACCAGCTGCGCAAAGTTGCGATATTCGGCCATCGCATCGTCGATACGGCCGGCGGCGATGTCGAGATCGATGCGGCGCAGGGTGAGAACGAGGTCCTTCAGGATCGCGCGCGCCGCCAGCCGCTCGTCCTTGCCACCGATCGAGGTGTTCCTGATGTCCGGGATGCGCTCGGTCAGTTCGCGCAGTTCGGCCCCGACCCCGGTCACGGCCAGTGACACCACCGCGGTGTCGGCAGCCGGGATCGCGACCTCGAGGACGCTCGAGAGCTCGAGCACCTCTTTCATCCGGAGCATGACGCCGTCCTTGTCGAACGGGCGTTCGCCGTCGCCGACCGCATTCAGATAGGCCACGAGGTCCTGGGTGTCCTGGGTCGACAGTTCGAGGTCGAACACACGATCGAAATGATCGACCACCTGTTCATAGCTGTCGTAGCGGCCATCGTGGAAATACGGGGCGTTGAAGTTGGCGTTCAGCAAAGTCGGGGTCTTGACCAGTCCACCGGATCCGACGTCGTGGCGCATCTGGTCGTTGAAGGTACCACCCGGAACATGACAACCGGCGCAGCTCAGCTCGGCCTGCTTCGGGAACGGCTTGAAGAACAGCGCCTCGCCGCGGCGCTCGGCCAGGCTCGCCTGCGCGGCAAGCCTGCCGCCGGGTGCAATCTTCGGATTGGGGAGAAAATCGATATCGTTGATATAGGCGACGAGGCCGTCGAGAACCTCGTCGCGCGGCCTCGGACCGGAAAATTCATTGACGATGACATTATAGACGAAGTCGCGCAGCGAGGTGATGCGCCCGTCATGTCCGTAGGGGGCGAGGAAGCGGGCGCCGCGCAGGCTCGGAATCCTGACCGGATCGAGGATGCTGTTGAACGTCTTCGCGTTGAAGGCAAGGCTGGTCGTATCGAAGGTGCCGGGGCGGGAGGATGCGCCCGGAACGAACAGTTTCGGGTTCGATGCGCCGTTGACGTGACAGGTGCCACAGCTCATCTCGGCCTGACGCGCCTTGCCGCCCAGGATGGAAGGCGAGTTGAACGCGAGATCGCCGAGATTGACCAAAAAGGACTTTCGCCCGCCGACGGCTTCGGAATGAAAGAGTTCGCGCGGCCGCGCCAGCGCCTCCTCGGAAAATTCAGTGCCGGCCGGCAGCACGGTCTGGTCGCCGCCGAGCGGGAACGCCGTCGCGCGCAACGGGAGCAGGGCAACGACGAGCACCAGCCACGCGACCCGTGCCGGTCTGACGCCGCGATCGGCGGCTGTCGCACGATGTTTTCCGGAGCCGGACGCCAGAATATCCCAAGCCATCGCGCGAAAACGCCCCTGTCACAAATGCATATGCGCTGCCGTGCGTCGGAAGATGTCACGGAGGTGACAGTTTCCTGTCGGCAGGATCAATGACGATCTGACTGGATAGACGAATTTTGATTGCGGTTTGATGACGCGCGATCAGCGAAGCGCAACGCAGTCTGCGTTTGACATGATGAAAGTCTGTTGGTGCGCGAGCATCTTTCCGCGCGTTTGCGCGCGCGTCGAAAAACAGTCATCCCAGCGAAATGTGTTTTGCATAGCGTGTAGCTCCATTTCTATTTCTTTCTAAATCAGGAGAGCACTATGCGGCTTTGGGGAGCCATTCCGGCGCTCGCGGTTGTTGCTGGCGCCGTTGCCATCTCGCCGGTAGCAAACGCAGAGAATTTGGTCGAAAAGATCGTTGATGAGTTCAAGCACGAGATCAAGGACGAGCTGCGCGACCTGCGGGATCGTGGCCATGAAGGCGTGCACCAGTACAAGCACATCGTCGTCATCTATCAGGAGAACCACAGCTTCGATAACCTCTACGGTCACTGGGGCGACGTCGGCCGCGACCGGATCAACGGCACATCCTATGCCGATCAGGCGCACACCCTGCAGGTTCGGCAGGACAACCAGACCGTCTATGCTTGTCTGCTGCAGAACGACGTCAACCTGACTTCTCCGTCGCCGCAACCGACGAGCTGCACCGACAACACGGGCACGGTCGCGATCCTGAGCGCCTTCAAGAACAAGCCGTTCGAGATCAATGAATTCATTCCGACCTCGGCCACGACCTGCCCGAAGCCGCTCGGCGCTTTCGCGGCTCACGGTTTCCTCAACGGCACCGGCGCGCCCGGCGGCTGCACCGCGGACATCGTGCACCGCTTCTACAGCGAGCAGTACCAGCTCAACGGCGGCCGGCAAAACCGCTACATGACCGGCAGTGATGCGGCCGGTCTGGTGATGGGCTATTACGACACCAAGAAGCTACCCATCTACACCTATCTCCACGGCAACGGCGCGCCGAACTACATCATTGCCGACAGCTTCTTCCAGGGTGCCTTCGGCGGTTCGTTCCTCAACCACCAGTTCCTGGTCGCCGCCGCGGCGCCCCAGTTCGTCGGTGCCCTGAATGACGGCAGCGCCAACGACTTCCACTCGATCGTCGATGCCAACGGCATGCCGACCAGCACGCCGCTCTACACGCCGCTCTCGACTGTGAAGGATGCGCAGCTGACGGCGAAGTGCAATCAGGCCGGCCTGCCGGCGGGCCTCGCCTGCGGCGACTACGCGGTCAACACCACGCAGCCGTTCTATCAGCCCTATTCCCCGGGCACTGCCGACATCAAGCGCCTGCCGCCGCTGCACACGCCGAACATCGGCGATCGGCTGTCGGCAAAGCGCGTCGATTGGGCCTGGTATTCGGGCGGCTGGTCGAACGCCAACGGCGACGTCGGCGCTTCGGGCTGGACCAACGGCAACGGTACGACCTGCACCGACCCGAACCATGTTTCCACGGCGGTGTTCCCGAACTGCCCGGACGTGGATTTCCAGTACCACCATCAGGCGTTCAACTACTTCGCCAACTACGCGCCCGGAACGCAGGCCCGCAAAGATCGCCTGAAGGACGAGGCGGAGTTCATCCAGGCGGCGAAGACCGGCCGGCTGAAGCAGGTCAGCTTCATCAAGCCGATCGGCGAGGAAAACGAGCATCCGGGCTACACCAGCGAGTCCGAAGGCAGCCAGCATCTCGTCGATCTCGTCAAGGCGATCGTCGAGGGGCCGGATGGCAAGGACACGCTGATCGTCATCACCTATGACGAGTTCGGCGGGCAGTGGGATCACGTTCCCCCGCCGCCGTTCAACCGCCATGGTGCCGAAGCCAAGGCTGCGGACCAGTGGGGCCCGGGCACCCGCATTCCGGCGCTCCTGATCGCCAAGCGCTTCAACAAGTCGGGCGTCGCGCACGAGGACTTCGACACCACGTCGATCCTCAAGATGCTTGAAAAGCGCTTCGACCTCGACCCGCTGGTGACGCGCCCGGTGCGCAGCCTCTCGGCGGCGCTGAAGGCCGGCGAGGGCTGGCACTGACACGAGAAACGCTGCCGGCCGCCCGCGTCAACGTCCGACGCGGGCCGGAGTGCCGGCCACGCGCCCAAGGGATCGCTAGACGAAGGGATCGCTACAAGAAGCGATCGCTACATGATCAGATCGTGTAGCGGATGGGTCACGACGGCGTCCGGCGTATGGTCCGGGAAGAAATCTGTTTGGTGCTCCGGGACAGCCGGCCCCATTGCCGGCGTTCCACCAGTTGCAACTCCTTGCGCCAGCTGAAATCCGGCGGAATCGTCGTGGCGGCCGAACCACGCGAGGCTTTGATCAAACTGTGGAGGGGACGAAGCTCCCTGCTGTTCAAGGCTCGAAGGCTCCGCGAAATGAAAGGACTGCTCGGTCGTTCCCGACGTTCCGCCGTCTACAAAGGGCAATATTGCCTGAGACAACGCCGCGTCCTCGTGGCTACTCGTTGACATCGGACTAACATCGGGTGCGGGAGCGCTGGCGCCGACCGGCGGCGCGGGGCTGTCCTGGCTGGCGGCGAATATGAAGGTGTCCATCCCCGCCGTGTGGCACTGAATATCGACCTGAAGGCTGCTCGTGGCCGAATCGCCGTCCGCATCGACCGCCGTCACATCGAACAGCAGATCCGCATTGATGCTCGTCTTTTCGGTATAGCTGATGTTGTTGATCGCGAAGGTGGGACACCCGGCTTCCACCCGATCGTAGTCGACCTGGACTTGATCGAACGACCTGTCAACGTAAAGCGTATACGTCGTCGTCGTGGCATCAAAGGTGTAGGTGTCGATCAGCGAAGCATCCGATGTCTCCTGCACCACGAAGCCGGCACTGCCGCAGAGCGGCCTGGGAACATCGATGCAGAAGTCGTGAACGTCGGCGCTGCCATCAAGAACCTTGAGGATCACACCGGCGGTGCCGTAGCCCTGCCATTCCGTGAGATTGAAGCCGACCTGCGACTGCTTCTCGGTGAACGCGAGATTCAACTGCTCGGCCGGGTCCATCTGCAGTCCACTGTCGCCGACCGCAATACCGCAGTCCGATGCCTTGACATCGAGCGGCTGGCCGGCGCAGTCCGACCCGGTAATAACCAGTTGTCCGTCCGGAGCCGTCAATGACGGCGTGCCGCAGATCGGGGCATCAAAATCGGAGCCATGGACGGTGACGTCCTTCGACGGCCCGGCGTGCTCGAGATCAAAGCAGAATGTTCCATCCGGATTGATCAGCAACTTGAAATAAGGATCGTCCAACCTACCGCCGCAATCGGTAAGATACGCGTCGAGCTCGACGCCGCCGCCCACCTCATGGGTCGTATAGTAGAAGTTGTAATCATCGCCATGTCCGGTGACGTGCACCGCGGTGATGCCGTTGCCCAGGCATGATGTGGCCAGATCATATCCCGTGCAGCCGACCGGACCGTTGTGGACGGCAACGAACATCGCGGCATCGCCATCCGCGCCGAAATTGATATCGTAGGTACCTGTCGCAGTCTGATGATCCTGAGCGGCGACGAAGGTCTCCGGGAAGCCGCAAATGGTCGGGTGATCGTCCGTGATCGTCAGTTGCTTGCCGAAGTCGATGCAGGCGCTCTGGAAGTCGCCGTCCTTGTCCGTGATGGTGGCAACCAGGCTTACGACGCCGGCGGTCAGCGACACGGCTTCGCCGCTGTCAGGGCCGGCGCAGGCCGGATGCGTCACCGCGCGATATTCGGTGAAGGTGACGCATCCCGTGGCCGGATCAACCGCGATGGTGAATGCCAGCGCGCCACTTGCTGTGCCAACATGGCCTTCGATGGTGTTGCCGTTCAGAACCAGCACGTCGGAGCAGCCGGTACGCGAATCGATCAGACCGGATGGGGTGCAGTCACCTCCGTTGATCGACAGTGCATAGTGAGTCGTCGCGCCGTCGGCGCCCTGGAGCGAGGTGAACGCCGTCGAGAAATCGGCAGAAATTTTCGTCAGCGCGGCGTCCGGTGCCGAGCCCGCGACATAGTCGTCCAGTGCCGTTGCCGTCAGGTGCGTCTCGCTCAGCGTCAGCGCCGGAGCGGTGCAATTGGCCCGGATGCAGGGGCCATCGTCGCTGATGGTCAGCCTGCTGCCGAGGTCGAGGCCGGCGCTCTGGAAGTCGCCGTCCCTGTCCGTGATCGTGGCGTTCAGGCTCACGATGCCCGCGGCCAGCGATACGGCTTCGCCGCTGTCCGGGCTGGTGCCGAGCGGTTGCTCCACCGGCCGGTAGTCGGTGAAGGTCACGCGTCCCGTGGCCGGATCGAGCGTGATGGTGAATGCCAGCGTGCCGTTGGTCGCGCCGACGCGGCCTTCGATCGTGTTGCCGTTCAGAACCAGCAGGTCAGCGAGGCCGGTATGCGAGTCGATCAGCCCCGATGCCGTGCCGTTGCCGCCGGTGATGGTCAGCGCGTAGCGGATGGTCGCGCCATCGGCCCCTTGCACCGAAGTGAACGCCGTCGAGAAATCGGCGGAAGACGTCGTCAGCGCCGCGTCCGGCGCCGAGCCGGCGATGTGGTCGTCCAGCGCCGTTGCCGTCAGATGCGTCTCGCTCAGCGTCAGCGATGGGGCTGTGCCCGCCGCCTCGATGCGCGGGCCGTCGTCCGTGATTGTCAGCTGCTTGCCGAGATCGATGCTTAGATCCTGGTACTGGCCGTCGCTCTCCGTGACCGTCGAGATCAGGTTGACGAGGCCGGTCCCCAGCGCGATCCCTTCGCCGCTGTCAGGGCTGGTGCCCGACGATTGTTCGACCGCGCGGTGTTCGACGAAGGTCACGCGGCCCGTCGCCGGGTCAACCGTGATGGTAAACGCGAGCGCCCCGCTTGCCGTGCCGACATGGCCTTCGATGGTGTTGCCGTTCAGAACCAGCAGGTCAGCGAGGCCGGTATGCGAATCGATCAATCCTGACGCCGTACCGTTGCCGTCGGTGATCGACAGTGCGTAGCTGACCGTCAGACCCGGTTCGGTGACGAATGCCGCCGAGAACTCGCCTGATGTCGTCGTCAGCGCGGCGTCCGGTGCCGAGCCGGCGATGTTGTCGTCCAGCGTCGTCGCTGTCAGATGGGTCTCGCTCAACGTCAGCGATGGCGCGGTCCGAACCTCGATCAGCGGGCCGTGGATGGTGAGTGTCATCGTCTGCGGGGTTCCGCCGATCGTGGTCACCGTGAAGCTGTCGGTCAGCGTGTTGCCGACATGGAGGGCTTGCACGGAGCTGTTGGCGTTGTCGAGCGTATAGGTCCACACGCCGGCCGTTGTGAGCGTGAATGAGCCGTAGCCACCTGCGCTTGTCGTCGGCGCGTTCACGGCGGTGAAGGTATTGGCGGGATCGTCGACATCGGTGTCGGTGAGCGTGCCCTTTGCGATGAGCAGGCCGGGCGAGGCATGACTGACGCCGACCGCACCCACCACCGAGCCGGCCATGGTGCCGGAGATGATGGAGGCGTCGTCGGCGCCCAGGATGCTGATGTCGAAGCTCTCGCTGGCCGAAAGCGCGCCGTCCGAGACCGTGATCACGAAGCTCTGGGTCGTGTTGGCCTTCAGCGCGTTGATTGCGGTATTGTTCGGAACGAAGGTGTAGCTTCCGGTCGCGCTGTTGAGATAGAGCGTGCCAAAAGTACCGACGCTCGACACGTCGTATGTCGCCTGTCCCAGCACCGTATCGCCTGTGGCGCCTCCGCTGATGCCGAATTTCAGTGCGCCGCCCTTGATGCTGCTCGCGGAAAAGGTCCCGCTCGCCGCATTGAAGTCGTCAAATATCACCGTATCGATTTCAGTCGGCCCCGCTCCGAGGTTCAGCTTCGGCGGAACCGGCGGCAGCTTGAAGAGATCATTTTTCGCGAAGGTCGCTACCGGCAGCGGCCCGAGCGTATCTTGCACCGGCGACAGCGGGGACTGCTGAATAAAATTGATCGGCAGCAGCAGTTGTCCGCCTTCGAGAGCAGGCATGCCGGACCCTTTCGATGCCGGTCCTTTCTCGAAATAGGCAAGGGTCTCCTGTTGGGCCTCCCGTAATTCCTCCATGTGCGAAGGGGAATTCGTGGCATGGTTCACGCCGACGGAGGAGCCTCTTCTGCTCAGGATGATCGTCTCTTCGGGATCCTCGACGATGATGTGACGGGGGATCGCCTCTTTGGTGACGAGTTCGAACACGCCGTGGTGGAGGTCCTTGTATTTGATGTTGTCGTCGTCCAGGAACGTGACGTTCGGCTCCGCGGCCCGGGCGTCCTCCAGCAGCGAGAAGGTCAGGGCGGCCAACGACAGCATGCCGAGGCCGCTGGCGCTGATGGTGCCAACCGGTGTGTCCGCCGTCAGGACGCCAGACCCTGCGAGCCGGCTGCCGATGAGGCGGAAGAGGCTTCTGGTTTTCGCGAACAGGCCCGGCCGCAAGCCCTCGCCGGGGTCTTGCGCGATGTCCAACTCCAGCCGGGTGCCGGCCGGCAAATTGAGCACTCTGCCATCGACCAGGCGGATTTCGATCCGCCCGCCGGCTCCGACCTCGATGACGTCACCCTGGCGAACGGGATCGCCAGCTACGATTTGAATCGGTATGCCGCGGGCACGCGCGATTGTGCCGCAGCCGATCGCCGTCCGAACAGTGCCAACTACACGGGGCGGCTGGCCCAAAACGGCCATGCACGCGTCCCCGAACTCTACGCCGGACGCAACTGACATTGGCTTTTTGCCTGTTAGGCAGTTCGAGCGGAAAGTGGCGCCGCAGTTTTTTTATTTTGGCTTGGTTCGGCCACGCGGCGAAAAACCCCGCGCCGTCAGCCATAGGCTTGTCCGCTGAAACGTCCTGATTGAAACCAAATTCGGCAGTAAAAATGGAATTCCAATACTGCGGGGGAGCCTTACGAAAAGGTCAGAACAGCTGTCCTTTATCGCGCGTGCAGCCCCGCAAAATTAATAGTATGATTACCATGCAAATTGTCCACTTATTAATTTTTAGTCGAACTGCGTCAGGCATTTAGGCCTGTCTGCGACAACTCGTTTGGCACTCAAGGTCCTGCGGTCTCGGCCCGGTGGTCCCGATCACCATCGAGCCACGACACGACAAGATCTTCTCGTGGAGGGGATCGTGCGCATCCATTTGATTGTTCAATTGCTTGCAAGCTTCGTCCTGGCGCTCGCAACGCTCACGTCCGGCCAGGTCCAGGCGCAAACCGAACCGGACAATATCCAATTGAAATTCATCGGAAGGGTCGTAGCCGCCACCGGTTCGGTCACGATCGAGCATCCGAATGCAGTCGTCGTTCAGGCAGGGCTGCCTGGCAAATTGCCTCAGGCGCAGGTTGGCGACCCCGTTTATCTTGGCGACGTGGTGCAGACTGGAACTGACGGACGCGTCGGGATCAATTTCTCCGACGGCACTTCGTTCAATCTGTCGAGCAACGCCAAGATGGCGATGACCGAGTTCGT
Organism: Bradyrhizobium sp. USDA 3315; assembly: GCF_054056795.1. NCBI lineage: Bacteria > Pseudomonadati > Pseudomonadota > Alphaproteobacteria > Hyphomicrobiales > Nitrobacteraceae > Bradyrhizobium > Bradyrhizobium sp. USDA 3315. Next base: position 2,975,972 of record NZ_JBSRYP010000001.1, read on the forward strand.
GTACGACCCGAACGGCAAGTCGAACTCGACCTTGCTCAAACTGACCAATGGGACGTTCACCTTCGTTGCCGGCAACATTGCGAAGACCGGCGACATGAAGATCGACACCCCCGTGGCAACGATGGGCATTCGAGGCACCACGCCACGCATCGAGATATCGGACGATGGAACGGTGAGGTTCGCCACGCTCGTTGAAGAGGGCAAGAGCAAGGTCAGGAAGGTCGGGACACGAACGCCGCAGCAACCTGAGCAAAACACCCTCCACAAGTTCAATCCCAACATCTGTCGAGGGTGCTAGGCCAGGCGCAGCCCGTTTCGTGCAAGCAAGGCCCGATATGAAATTTCGTGCAAGCGCCGGCGCAATTGTCAGCCTGATATCGCTTCTCGTTGCGACGCTCCCCGTGTTGCCGGCGGTCGCGCAGAACCCGAAGAAGGATAGCTATCTCCGCACTATCGGATTGTGCAGCGGCCTCGATCGCACGCCGGCCGATGCGCGCATTGCTGCCTGCACGGCGCTGATCGATGCGGGGCAGGACATGACCCAGGCTGGCCTCGCGATCGCCTACAACAACCGTGGCAACGCCTACGCCGCCAAGGGAGACTACGACGGCGCCATCCGGGATTTCGATCGATCGATCGAACTCAATCCGACCTACACCAAGCCGTTCAACAACCGCGGCGTGGCCTATCTCAGGAAGCGCGAATATGATCGCGCAACCGACGCCTTCGATGAGGCCATCAGGCTCAACCCGAACTACGGCGAGGCCTTCGCCAACCGCGCCGGCGCCTATTTGAAGAAGAACGATTATGCGCGCGCGGCGCAGGACTACGATGAGGCCATTCGCCTCGAGCCGAAACTGGACGGGGTGTGGAACGGACGCTGCTGGAGCCGGGCCATCCTCGGCGAATTGCAGGCGGCGCTGGAGGATTGCAACAAGGCCCTTCAATTGGCGTCTGCCAACGCCGCGACGTATGACTCGCGTGCCCTTATCTATCTGAAGACCGGCGAGCTCGGCGCGGCGATCGCCGACTACAGCTCCGCACTTCGCATCGATCCCAAGCTCGCAAGCGCACTTTATGGTCGCGGCCTGGCGAAGTTGAAGCAGGGTGACAAGGCCGGCGGCAATACCGACATGGCGGCGGCCAAGGCAATCCAGGGCAGCATCGGCGACGATTTCACACGCTACGGCGTGCGATAGGCGAGTGGTCGACGAGCCGCAGTAAGGTGCACCGGCTCGATGCTGTCGCCGCGGATGCGCCCCGGCCAGCCGGCTAGTCCATGATCTCGACCGTCGCCGAACGGCCGGCGACCAGCGCGATGCGATCTGGCAGGTGGTCCAGCGCGATGCGCACGGGGATGCGCTGTGCGAGCCGAACCCAGCTGAAGGTTGGATTGACATTTGCGAGCAGGCTCGCGCCTGCCGCGCGGTCGCGATCCTCGATGCCGGCCGCAATGCTCTCGACATGTCCGGTGAGCCGCACCGGCTCGCCCATCAGCCGGATCTGCGCCTTGTCGCCGACGCGAATGCGCGCGAGCTTGGTCTCCTCGAAATAGCCCTCCACATGCAGCGTGTCGGTGTCGACCAGCGCCATCACGCCCTTGCCTGCGGTGACGTAAGCGCCCGGCCGCAGGTCCATATTGGTGATGGTGCCGTTCACCGAAGCGTGCACCTCGCTGCGATCCAGATTGAGCTGCGCGACGGCGCGGTCGGCGACCGCCTGGTCATAGGCCGCCTTGGCCTGCAGCTGCGTCGCCAGAACCTGCTCCTGCTTCTGCTGCGACACCGCATCGGTGGTCAGCGAGCTGTAGCGTTTGAGGTCGGCGTCGGCCTGATCCAGCGTCGCGCGATGGCCGGCGACCGCAGCATCGGCCTGCTTCAGCGCCAGGGCAAAGCGGGCGCGATCGATCCGGAACAGGATGTCGCCGCGACGCACCGGCTGATTGTCCCTGACCAGCACGTCGGTGACGAAGCCGGAGACGTCGGGAGCCACCTGGATCACGTCGGCGCGAACCCTGCCGTCGCGGGTCCACGGCGATTCCATATAGTAGACCCAGAGCGCGCGAGCGACAGCGAGTGCAGCGATGACGGCGACCGCGGTCAGCGCAACCCGGCCGAGCCAGGCGAAATTCGCTTTCATGGCAGAAACTCCGAAAGATAAACCACGACGCCGAGCAGGCATACATACAGGGCGAAATTGAACAACGCGCGATGCCACACCAGCCGGTAGAACCCGAAGCGCTGCATGATCCGGCTCGCCACTGCGCTCAATGCATAGGCAACGATCAGCCACAGCAGCAGCGCCGGAACGAGCACGCCGTAAATGTCGAGCTCATATCTCATGCGGCAAAGCTCTCCTCGGGCTGCGATCGATACGCGGGTGCATCCGGAAACAGGCCGCGGCGGATGCCGACGAGGCCGAGCAACGCATCGTCCCGCGCGCGCTCATTGGGGTCCTTGACGACCGCGGTCAGCGCCGCATCGATGCATGACAACAGTTCGGCCGGCATTGCCTGGTCCGCACGGGCGCGAAACGCCGCCGCGAGGTCGTCCAGCATGTCGTCGATGGCACGCACGGTCACTGCGGCGAGGCCGTAGCGGGCCCGCCGGAGGTCGATGATGTTGAGCCCGATGCGGAGCTGGACCAAGCTGTCGGCATCGCGGCGGTCGCTCTCGGAGATGAAGGCGATGCGCTGGACCAATAGTCCGAGCCGATGCAGCATCAGGCCGGCAAACTGCGCGCGATCGCCGTGGCCGCGCCGCTCGGCCGCGACCGCGAGCGCCTGCCAACTCGACGTCATCAGCCGCTTGGCGATCCATTCGGCGCCGACGCCGCGCGCGATCCGCGTCACGATCTCCGCGATGACAACACCGAGGAAGAAGGCGACGGACGTGTTGGCGAAACTGGCGAAATCCGCGCTGTAGGTCGACTGCAGTGCGAGCAGCGTCGCGGTGTTGGCGGCGAGCGCCATGCCGATCGGCGCGGTCTTGGGCCGCGCGATCAAAAAGCCGTATAGGAGGAAGGTCGGCGCCAGCGCCGCGATCAGGACCTCGACATGGGAGATGCCCGGCACCAGCGCGAACTGATAGATCGCGACGATGACGATCGCGACCAGTGAAAACAGGCCGAAGGCCCGGATGCTGCGCGCTGGCTCGTCCTGCGCGGCGAAGAACGAGCAGGCGACCGCCGCCATCATCGGCGCCGAGGCGCCATCGGCCCAGCCGGTCGCAATCCAGAGGACGCAGCAGATCAGGATGGCGACCGCCGCGCCCGCGGCCGACCACAGCGCCATGCCGTGGTCGCGATGACGGACCGGTGCGGCCCCCGACTCCGGGTGGAACGCCAGCGGGACGGTGGAGATATCCTGGCCCGCGGTGATCGCATCGCCCAGCGCGCGGCAGTCGGCGGAGATATCGACAAGCTCGCGCAGCCGGAGCAGCAGGCTGATCGTGATGATGCGTTCCCGCGGCGCGATGCCGTCGAGCGCAGATTGCCGCTCGGCGATTGCGGTGCGGATCTGCTCGCCGGATTGCCGCTGGCGGTCCTCGTCCACGATCCATGCGGCGAGATCGCCGATCAGGCGTTGCAGCTCCGGTTGCCGTTGCAGCGCCGCTTCGCCAAGTGCGGTAAGCCGGTCTTCGATCGACGTGATGATCGGCAACAGCATCAGCATGCGCAGCCGGACCTCGCCGAGGCCACGCACAGTGCCGGCGTCGGCCAGCCGGTCATAGGCGACATGGGTCGCCAGCGTATCGATCTCGACAATGTCGGTCGCAAGACGGAGGCGTTGGGCCCGGCGCGTCTCGCCGGTCCCGCGGTCAAGCAGCACGTCGCGGGACAGACGGCGCGCATCCGACAGCCAACTCCTGATGCGGCCGCCGACCGCCGGCGCGACGCTGCGGGGAAACACCACCGTCGACACCAGGCTCGCACAGATGATGCCGAGCGAGATCTCCTCGACTCGTGCCAGCGCTACATCGAAGATGCTGCCCGGTTCGGCCACCGACGGAAAGCCGATCAGCGCGACGGTATATCCGCCCAGCATGAAGACATAGCTGCGCGGCGTGCCGTCGAGCAGCGATAAATAGAGACAGAGCCCGACCCAGAGCGCGATCGCGAGGCACAGTAGCTCCGGTGCATTGACCAGGTTCGGCACCAGGGCGACCGTGACGCTCGCGCCGACCAGCGTACCGATCACGCGGAAAAACGCCTTCGAGCTGGTCGCGCCGGCCAGCGGCTGCGAGGTGATGTAGACCGTCGCCATCGCCCAATAGGGACGCGGCAGATCGATCGCCAGGGCGATGACAAGCGCCAGCATCGACGCCGCGAACGTCTTCAACGCGAAGATGAGATCCGCGTGGCGGACCAGGAACGGCTCTTCCGCGCGCATGACTATTTCGCCTCTGGAGCAGTCCTGGCTGGCGTAGTCCTGGCGTCCTGCAGGCGGCTCGCCCGCTGCTCGATGAGCTGCAGCGTCTCGAAGGTTACCGCAAGTTCGGCGCTGCCGATATCCTTCAGCAGGCTGGCCCGCACGCGGCGCAGCACCCGGTTGATCTCCTCGACCTTGGCTCCGCCGGTCGCGGTGAGATGCAGCGTCTTGGCGCGCCGGTCGGTCGGGTCCTCGCGACGCTCGACGAGGCCTTCAGACTGCAGCAGATCGATCAACCGCACCATTGAAGGCCCTTCGATCCCCAGTTCATCGGCCAGCACGCCTTGCCGGACGTTCTCTCCCTGGCGTGACAACACCAGCAGCGGAATCGCCGTCGCGTAGGACAGTCCGTGGTCGGACAAGGCCTGATCCGACTCGCGACGCCAGATCCGGGCCAGCCTGGTCACCAGGCGGCCGATCTCGGCGTGGATATGGGGCTGCGAAGGCGGCATGCAAATTAGATAGGATGCGAACTATTAGGATGCAATGATATACTGCGAACATCGCGGACGATCACGCGAATGCGATCCTGCGTGAGGAAGCGTCAATACTGCTGCGGGATCGACCTCGATGCGCTGGTTATGCTCGGTTGCGGGCGGACCTTGAGCGCGGCGGGTTAGGAACACATCGGGATACAGATGCTTCTGTTCTTGAGGAGATTGTGATGAACAGAAAGCCGGTAACGCAGGATTCTGGGCGCTCGAGCGACTGGGGTTCCCACGCGCAGACCGATAAGCCGTGGAAGGGAAACCCGGAGAAGGAGCAGCGCTCCGGAGATGCGAGGCGCTCAGGAGACGCGAAGGACTCCGGAGACGAGCAGCCGGACCTGGAAAAGTGGCATGAATCGAACACGCATTGATGCGCGGAGATAGTGAATGTCCGCCTTTCACTTCGCGATCGTGAATGATGAGCGTGTGATCGATGCAACCGGTCAGCCGGTTACCGACCGCGATGAAGCCATTGCCGTCGCCAAGCGGCTCGCCATCGACCTTGCCGAGACGCGACAGGAATATCTGGGACGCGGCTACTTCATCTCGGTGATCGGCAGCGACGCGCGCGAAATTCACCGCGAAAGCATCGACAGCGCCGCGAAGAGCGGATGAACGATGCCGCCCCGGCGGGCGGCAAGAGAGCAAGGCTTTAAGAGCAAGGCTTTGGGAACAAGGCTTGGAGAGACAGAATGGATATGGGCCTTGAGATCATCTACGGCATCGGAGCGCTCGTGCTGCTGACCGCTTTGATCTTCGGCGTGCTTCAACGCCATTTTCGCAGCAGGCGCGCGGTGCAGGCCGGCGAGGAGGTCATCCGCGAGCGATACAAGCGGAATGAGACCTGACGCCGCGCCGCTGGCGCAAGGAGGAGACGATGGGATTGGCTCAATATGCGGTGATTGCGGCCGGCGAGGAGTGGGGCGTCCTGCACGACGGCAATCTCAACGGCGGATACGCCACCAAGGAAGCTGCATTCGAATCGGCGGCGGCCGCCGCAGCACTAGCGATCAGGATGGGGCACGAGGTCCACGTCAGCGTTCCCGGACGCGAGGAGGGCGAGGCGGCCCTCACCAAGCGACCCGCCTGATCCAAATCACAGCAGTACGGCTTGCATTCGATGTGACGACGATGCGCGCCAGCGCGCTCTACGGATCGAGCTCAGTATCCCAGTAGAGATAATCGAGCCAGCTCTCGTGCAGATAGTTCGGCGGAAACAGCCGGCCGTTGCGATGCAGCTGATGCACGGTCGGGGCGTAGGGCGTCTGCTTCGGAAACATCTTGGCCTGCTGCGGCGTCAGATTGCCTTTGCGCAAATTGCAGGGCGAGCAGGCGGCGACGACGTTCTCCCAGGTGGTCTGGCCACCCTTGCTGCGCGGAATGATGTGATCGAAGGTGAGATCGTCGCCCGACAGGCAATACTGGCAGCTGAATCGGTCGCGCAGGAAAACGTTGAACCGGGTGAAGGCGGGGTGGGTGGTCGGCTTGACGAAGGACTTGAGGGATACGACGCTCGGCAGCTGGATTTCGAAGGAAGGACTTCGTACCGCCCGGTCGTAATATTCGACGATGTTGACACGATCGAGGAACACCGCCTTGATCGCGTCCTGCCAGGACCAGAGCGACAGCGGGTAATAACTCAGCGGCCGGAAGTCCGCATTCAAGACCAGCACCGGCCAACCGCCTTGCGAGACATGTGCGTTCAAATAACGCTCCTGACTCCCACTAGCTGCGAAGCAGCATGCACTCACATACTACAGGCAGCGTGACGGGATTGTGAAGAGCAATGAGCGGCTTATCCGCCGCGCCCTGCCATGTTCCTGCCCCGATTGCCTCCCGCCCGCGAGGCCCGTAAAGGGAGCCGCAAGGCCCTGTCGGCCAGTGACGGACCCTGCCGATGACCACGACCTCAAGCTATCTCGAGGCGCCGCGCCGGTTGCGCGCGTTCGTGCGCGCGCACGAGACGAGCCTTGTGGTGCTGGCGGTGCTGATCGGCGCCATTGGCGGCCTCGTGGTGGCGGTCATGAGCGGCCTCGTCACGGTGCTGCATTCGGTGCTGTTCAATCTGCCGCTCGGCGACCGGTTGTCGAGCCAGCCCAGCATCGATCCCGTGCGCGCGCTCGTGGTTCCCACGATCGGCGGCCTGCTGCTGGGATTTGCATTCCTTCTGTTGCTCCGGGTCCGGCCGGCCCGCGAAATCGACCCGATCGAGGCCAACGCGCTTTATGGCGGGCGGATGTCGTTCCGCGGCAGCGTGATCGTGGCGCTGCAGACGATCTGGTCAAGCGGCGTCGGCGGCTCGGTCGGGCTCGAGGCCGGCTACACCCAGCTCTCCAGCGGCCTCGCCGCCTCGCTCGGGCGCGGCTTTCACCTCCGCCGCAACGACCAGCGAATCATGGTGGGCTGCGGTGCGGCGGCGGCGATCGCCGGCGCCTTCAGCGCGCCGCTTGCGGGTGCGTTCTACGCTTTCGAGCTTGTGATCGGCGGCTATACGCCGGCCAGCCTGACCCCGGTCGGCGTGGCGGCGGTGACCGGCTACTTCGTTGCCCATGCCTTCGAACCGCTGCCGCTCGGCGTCGGCGTCGGAACCGTCGGCGATGTGCTCGGACGGGATCTTGCGATTGCAGCGCTGCTCGGCATGGTCGCGGCCCTGACCGGCATTGCGATCATGCGCGGGGTGACGCTGTGCGAGGCGCTGCTCGCCAAGAGCCGGCTCTGGCCGCCGCTGCGGCCGGCGCTCGGCGGGCTTGCGGTCGGCGCGATGGCGCTATTGACGCCGCAGGTGATGTCGTCGGGCCACGGCGCGCTGCGCTTCGCCGGCATCGTGGCGATGCCGCTTGCCTTCATCGCCGGCGTGTTCGCGCTGAAGGCGGTTGCCTCGATCATCTCGCTTGGCTCCGGCTTTCGCGGCGGATTGTTCTTCGCCACGCTGTTCATGGGCGCGCTCGGCGGCCGGCTGTTCGCCGCCGGCGTCGACATCGTGTGGCCGGGTCTGAACCTCGACCCCAACGCCTATGCGGTGATCGGCATGAGCGCGCTGTCGGCCTCGGTGATCGGCGGTCCGCTCACGATGTCGTTCATCGCGCTGGAATCCACCGGCAACCTCTGGCTCACGACCGCGGTGCTGGTCGCGGTCATCATCTCGACCACGATCACGCGCGAGCTGTTCGGCTATTCGTTCGCGACCTGGCGTTTGCATCTGCGCGGCGAGACCATCCGCAGCGCCGCCGATATCGGCTGGATCCGCGATCTCACGGTCGGCAAGATGATGCGGCAGGACATGACGACGGTGAACGCCGCGATGCCGATCGAGGCGTTCCGCGAGGAATTCCCCCCGGGCTCGAAGACCCAGGTCGTCGCGGTCGACGGCGAGGGGCATTACGCCGGGCTTGCGCTGGTCGCCGAAGCGCACGCGCCGGATCTCGAGGCCGACAAGGGGCTTGCTGCCATCTTGCGCTACGCCGACGTGGTGCTGCATCCCGGCATGAATGTGCAGGAGGCGATCGCGGTGTTCGACGCGGCCGAAGCGGAATCGCTCGCCGTGGTCGAAGGCGACGGCGACCGGCGGCCGATCGGCCTGCTCACCGAAGCGCACGCGATGCGGCGCTACGCGGAAGAATCCGAGCAGCGCCGCCGCGAGGTGATCGGCGAGATTTGATTGCGCGGGAACGCTTTTCGACCCGTCATCCTGAGGAGCCGCGAAGCGGCGTCTCGAAGGATGCACGGCCACCAGCCGGGGGCCGTCGACCCTTCGAGACGCGCGCGATGCGCGCTCCTTAGGGTGACGGTGATGGAGTGACGGTGGGAGACTGAATCTAAACCTTCTCCAGTTTCTGCAGGCACCGCGTCACGCGCACCGCAGCCGGCATCTCGGTGTCGGGAAAGCTGGTGTTCCAGTCGGTGACGCCAACCTCGCCGACATAGATGTCGCCGCGGGAATCCAGCGCGATGCCGTGCGGCGCCAGGAATTTTCCGGTCTCGACGCCGGGGCCTTGCTCGCCGCCGAGGCGCGCGATGCGCTTACCGGTGTGATCCACGATCGACAGCCGCGGGCCGAGATTGGGCACCTTGCGATTCACCGCCATGCCAGGGCCGAGCTCGCCGATCACGAAGTTCGGCTGCTTGCCACCGCCGCAGCAGCACAGCGCGCAGGGCCGGTGCAGGTTGTTCCACTGCGTCTCGTATTTACCGTTGCCGTCGAACACCTGGACGCGGTGGTTCTCGCGGTCGGCGACATAGACCCAGCCATCGGCGTCGGTCGCGATGTTGTGCACGATGTTGAACTGGCCGGGGTCGGTGCCGGGCTCGCCCCAGGTTTTGATCAGCTTGCCGTCCGGCGTGTATTTGTGGACGCAGGCATTGCCGTAGCCATCGGAGACATAGATCTCGCCCTTCGGCGACAGCGCGGTATGGGTGCAGCGGTGGAACGGCTCGCCGCTCATGAACGGCGCCGGCTTGTTCGGGATGCCGATCGTCAGCAGCACCTTGCCGTCGGTCGAGCATTTGCGCACGGTGTGGTCGCCGTCATCGGTGCAATAGAGATTGTCGTCGGCGTCGATATGCAGGCCGTGGGCACGCGAGAACACGCCTTCGCCCCAGCTCTTGATGAAATTCCCATCGCGGTCGAGCACCACCATCGGATGGTCGCCGCGGTTGAAAACGTAGACGCGGTCCTTGCTGTCGACCGCGACGGAGGCAACATCGGTCAGGCTCCAGCCGTCGGGGAGTTTTGCGAAGTTCTCCACCACGCGATAGCGGTGTTCGCCGGTGCCGAGGGTGGTTGGCATAAGATGTCTCCCCAAGATCGTCATTCCGGGGCGATGCGCAGCATCGAACCCGGAATCTCGAGGTTCCGGGTCTGCGCTTCGCGCATCCCGGAACGACGGCAGGTTTCTACGAAAGATCCGCCCGTGGCCCGACATCGCGCGTCAACAGGCCTTCCTCGATCGCCTTGATCTGCAATGCGAGATAGCGCGAGTTGATGCGGCATTGCGCGAGGCTGCCGGCGATGAACCACAGGCCGGGCTGCGGCGTGCGGGTGTACATGTTGCGCAGCTCCTGGCCGTCGCCAAAGCCCCAGATCGGGCCGACGCGCGCGGCCATCGCCTCGCCGAACAGTTTCTTGACCAGCTCTTCCTGCGGCCGGTAGCCGGTCGCGAGCACGATCAGGTCGGCGGCAACGATCTCGCCGTTCTTCAGCCGCGCGCCCTCGCTCACGAAGGTGTCGATGTCGGTGAATTGCTGCAGGGCGACCGCGCCGCTCGCGACGAGATCGGAGCAGCCGACGTTGAAGTAATAGCCGCCGCCGCGGGTCAGGTACTTGAACTGCCAGCCGGTGCCGCCATCGCCGAAATCAAGCTTGAAGCCCTTGCGCGTGAGGCCGTCGAGCAGCGGCTTGTCGAGCTCTTTCGACTGCTCGGTCATCAGCACATGGCTGCGTTTGGCGAGCACGAGCGGCATCGAGGTCGCGATCAGATCATTGTCCTCGAGCGTACCTTCATTGTAGGCGGCATAGGCCAACTGCGCCGACGGCTCGATATTGGTGATCAGCGTCGAGGAGCGCTGTACCAGCGTGACCTCGGCGCCCGAGGAATGCAGGTCCTGCGCGATGTCGTGGCCGCTGTTGCCGGTGCCGATCACGAGCGCGCGCTTGCCGGTCCAGTTCTCGCCGTCCTCGTAGCGGCTGGAATGCATGACCTTGCCGGAAAAATTCTTCAAACCGGGGATATCGGGCAGATTGGGGATGCCGCTGACGCCGGTTGCCATCACGACATGGCGCGGCTGCATCTTGCGGGTCGTGCCGTCGGCGCGGCGCAACTCGACGGTCCAACGCCCCGTTGCGTCGTCATAGCTGCCGCCGACAAATTCCGTGCCGGTCCAGAAGTTCAGCTCCATCGCATCAACATAGGATTCGAACCAGTTGGCGAGCTTGTCCTTCGGGATGTAGGTCGGCCAGTTCGGCGGGAATGGCATGTAGGGCAGGTGATTGACCTGTACCTGGTTGTGCAGGGTCAGCGCGTGATAGCGCTTGCGCCAATTGTCGCCGACGCGCGCCTCGCGGTCGACGATCAGCGCGTCGATCTTGAGCTGCTGCAGCCGCGCGGCGATCGCAAGCCCGGCCTGTCCGCCGCCGACCACCAGCACATCAGGGTTGCGGTCGGCATATTCGGCGGATGCCTTGCGCAGGTCGAGCCAGTTGGGGCCGCGGAAGTCGCGCGAATAGGACTGCCCGCGCGGCCTGGTGTGGCCCTGCTGCTCCTCAAAACCCTTCAGCTCCTCGAGCGCCGTCAGCAAGGTCCAGGCCTTCAGGCGATCGTCGTCGGCGGCATCGGGGATCAGCCGCACGATGCCGTGGCCGCGGCCAACCGCCGTCTCGAATTTGAAGATCGCCTCGATCGCATGGGTACCAGCGCGCGTCACCCGTCGGGGCGGGGCGCGATCGGCATCGATGCGGAAGTCATGCGGCGCGCTGTGACGCGCATGCGCCGGCAGCTCCTCGATGATTGCGAAGGCCCGGTTGACGGTCTGGATGTTCCAGCTCAGCGCCAGCACGTCGCGCCAGTAGCTGTCGGGATGGAACAGTGGCTTCAGCAGCACATCGTCCGGGCTCGCCAGCGCATCTTCGAACTGCACAAGCCAATTGTCGGCGGCGACCGAAATATCGTCCGTCTTGTCGAGCATTGAGCGTTTCTCGCCATCGGCCGCCTTGCTGATATTTTCGTGGCGGCGTTCCCTTTCCGCAAAGCCTATACCTATTCGAAGGCACGCAGAAAGGGCGCGACGAGATAGCGCCTATTCGGCCAGCGACAGGATCAGGCCTTGATCCGGCGGAACGCGGCCTTGCAGGGTATCGAGATAGGCCTCGCGCACCGCGGCCGGGCCGCGCAGCTCAACCACGTCAAGCCAATTCGGCAAATGCGGCACGAGCTCGGCCCAGGCGGCGCCAAAACGCTGGTCGATGCCGCCCGGTCCCCATTCCTTGGCGCGCTTGCGGATCTGGTCCGGGGCGAAGAACCATACCGGCTTGGCGCTGGGCAGCGTCGGCTCCTCCGCCTCGCTGGCGCGATGCGTCAGCCCGACCCGGCCGGAATAGACCATCTGCGCGCCGAAGTGCCGGTGCAGGGCCTCGCGGAGCGCACTGTTGCCGGCCATGTCGACATAGGCCGTCGGCTCGGCCGACGGCATAGCAGTGACCTGATCATAAGTGACGACCTCGTCGTAGCAGCCGAGCGAGCTGACGAAATCGACATTGCCCCTGGAGGTCAGCCCGATCACCGGGATACCCCGCTTGTGCACGAGATGGGCGAGCCCGAACGCGGTCTTGCTCGAGGCCGACGACAGGATGACGCGGCGTGCGCCGTAGAACGCATTCTCGGCCAGGAAGTCGTCGACCAGGAAGGACAGCATGAACAGCGGCAGCAGCAGCGCGCGGAAATCGCCCTGCCGGCCGGCATAGGTCGGATCGCCGGAGACGCGGGCGTAAGCGTTGTAGACCGGCGAGACCTCCTGCCGGTGCGCGGCGCCGTCGCGCAGGCCGCGCTTGCTGACGTCGGTAGCCTCGATCACCAGATGGGTCGCCATCGGGAAATAGCCGAACAGCGTTTCGCCGGCTGCGATCATCGGATGTTTCGATGCCAGCACCTCGCCGAAGCCCCACACCGGGATGATGCCGTAGCCTTCGGGCGCCGGGAACAGCTGCCAGTATTTCAGCTGCTCGCCGATCACGGCGTAGGTGATGTTGTTGGCGGTGAAGGCGAAGCGGGTCACCTTCACCAGCAGCGCATCGGCCGGCAGCGCCGCGGCATCGGGCAACTGCGTCTCGATCACCTTGCACTGCTGCAGATCGTTGCGGATGACGATGAAGTCGGTCGAGTTCATGGCGGTGATCCGGGCTCAGGATGTGCCGGCATCGTTGCGTCGATTGCCGGCCGTTTGCAACAGCAACTAAGTTTCAAACGCCGTTCGCTTCGCCGTCAGATCGTTCAGCCGAGCTGTCCTTCGCGGTAGAGGTCGCGCAGCTTGCGCTTGAAGATCTTGCCGGTGGCTTCCCGCGGCAACGCGTCCATGAAGCGGATATCCTTCGGCACCTTGAAATTGGCGAGCTTGTCGCGCAGGAAATCCTGGATCGCCGCAACCGAAAGCGTGATGCCTGCTTCCGGCTCGACGCAGGCGAACAGCCGCTCGCCGTATTCGTCGTCGGGAACGCCGAACACCGCGCAGTCGCGGACGCCTGCCATGCCGATAAGGGCATTCTCGATCTCGGCGGGATAGATGTTGACGCCGCCCGAGATCACCATGTCGCGCTTGCGGTCGCACAGGAACAGATAGCCGTCCGCGTCGAGATAGCCGACATCGCCGACGCTGATCAGTCCGTCGTGATCGGCCTCGGCGCGCGCCTTGGCGTTGCCGTGATAGTCGAAGTCCGAGATCAACGTCTGACGCATGAAGATCTCGCCGGGCTCGCCGACGTCGCATTGCGTCCCGTCGGGCCGGAAGATCTTGACGATGCCGCCTTCGATCGCGCGGCCGACGGTGCCGGGCTTGGCCAGCGCTTCGGCTGACGAATGCCAGACCGGGATGCCGGTCTCGGTCGAGCCGAGATATTCGTTGATGACCGGTCCCCACCACTCGATCATCGCGCGCTTGACGTCGACAGGGCAGGGCGCCGCGCCATGGACGATGAAGCGCAGCGACGACAGGTCGTAGCGGCGCCGCGTCTCCTCGGGCAGCCGCAACAGCCGCACGAACATCGTCGGCACCATATGCATGTGCGTGACATGGTGGCGCTCGATCAGTTGCAGCAGATCCTCCGGATCGAAGCGCGGCTCGAGCACGATCACACAGCCGTTGCGGAACGCGAGCATTCCATAGGAGTGCGGCGCCGAATGATACATCGGGCCGTTCATCAGGATCACCTGATCCTCGTTCGGCTTGACGCCATAGGTGATGGCGCCGACGCGCGCGGCCGCCGCCTGCTGCTCGGGCCGTATCGGCTTGCGCTTGACGCCCTTCGGCAGTCCGGTGGTGCCCGACGTGTAGAACATCGGCGCCGCGCCGATCGGTGCGTCGGTCAGTGGTTGGTGCGTCTCCCGCCAGACGTCCCAGTCGGTCATGCCGTCGGGCACGCGGGTGAGCGCCGGCGCCACGCCATAGGCCGCGGCGATCTCCGGCGGCGTCGTCACCACCAGCAGCTTGATTGCCGGCGGCAGCCCGTCGCGGATCTGCGGCAGCAGATCGGCGTGGCAGACCAGCGTGTCGGCGCCGCTGTCGGACAGGATGTAGGCGACCTCGTCGGCCTTCAGATGCCAGTTGATCGGCACCACCGGGCTGCCGAGCGCGGCCGAAGCCGCGACCACCTCGAACAGCGCGAAATCGTTGCGCAGCATCATGCCGACCGGCTTGCCGCCCTGCACGCCGAGCGCCCGGAAGCCGCTGGCCGCCCGCGCGATGCGGGCGTGAATGTCGCCGTAGCTGATCTGTCTTTCGCCGCTGATGATCATGTCGCGCCTCGTCTTCTAGCGATCGTCCAGGATCTCGCCGAAGCTGATCCAGCTCTTGCCGTTGAACCGGCGCAGCCGCAACTGCTGGAACGGCAGGTAGTCGTCCGGCCCGGTCGATACCGTCATGCCCGGCAACAATAGCGGCAGCGGAACGTCGCGCAATGACGCCGCCTGGCGCATGATGTTTTCGCGGCTGAAATCGTTCTTGCAGGCCTTCAGCACGGCCATCAGCAATGTCGCATAATGATAGCCCGCCGAGTAGTTCGAGTTGCTGAGGTCCGCATTGGGCAGGTACTGCTTCATGAAGGCAAGATAGTCCTTCACGGCGGGATCATCGGCCCATTGCGCATCCATCGTGTCCTTCTGGTTGCTGGACGAGATCAGGCCGACCGCGTTCTCGAGCCCGGCGGGCTCCAGGAACGAGATCGACGACGCGGAGGTCGGCACGAAGAACAGGTCCGGCCTCCAGCCGATCTCGGCCACGCCCTTGATCATCTGCGGCGTGAACTTGCCGAGCACGACACCGAACAGCACATCGGCACCGGACGCCTTCAGGGTCGCGAGCTGCGAGCTGATGGTGGGCGCTGAGGTCTCGTAGCTCGCTTCCGCGACGATCATGCTCGCGGCCTTGCCGCCGAGCGCACGCTTGAAGCCGGCGACATAGTCGCGGCCGAAATCGTCGTTCTGCGCAAGGATCGCGATCTTTGCGTCGGGCTTGGCCTGCAGCACATATTTGGCATAGACCACGCCCTCAGATTCGTAGGACGCCATGCCTGGCATGGTCCACGGATAGGTCTTCGGGTCGGCCCATTTGGTCGCGCCGCTCAGCACGAACAATTGCGGGATCTTCTTGCTGTTGAGATAGCGGTGCACGGCGTTGTTGGTGGCGGTTCCGAGCGAGCCGAACATCATCAGCACCTCCTCCTGCTCCACCAGCTTGCGGGTCTGCTCGACGGTCTTCGGCGGCGAATAGGCGTCGTCCAACGTGATGAATTTCACCTGCCGGCCGTTGATGCCGCCCTCCGCGTTGACCTTCGCGAAAAACGCTTCCTGGGCGCGGCCGATGGTGCCGAAGCCGGAGACCGGTCCGCTATAGGGCAGCGTCTGGCCGATTCGGATCGCTTCGTTGCCGTTGTCGGCGGCGGCCGTGCCGGCGATCGCGCAGACCGCAAGCGCGGCTGCCAGCGCGTGTTGCGCTCGTTTCATGGTTCACTCCCGGACTTTGTGAAACAGCGTCAGGCGCTGGTGCGCAGAAAGTCGCTGCGCGCCGCGGCGAACTCGGACTTGAGCCGCGCCACCAGTTCGGCGACCGGCGGGGCGTCGGTGATCTGGCCGATGCCCTGGCCCGAGCCCCAGATGTCGCGCCAAGCCTTGGCCTTCATGTTGCCGCCGGAGCCGAAGTTCATGCTGGATTTGTCGGCGACCGGCAGGTTGCCCGGATCGAGGCCTGCCGCCGCGATCGACGGTCCGAGATAGTTGCCGTGCACGCCGGTGAACAGGTTCGAATAGATGATGTCGTGCGCGGCGTATTCGGTCAGCGCCTGCTTGTACCTGATATCCGCGTTGGCTTCCGCGGTCGCGATGAAGCGGGTGCCGATATAGGCGAGGTCGGCGCCGAGCGCGAGCGCGGATGCGATGCTCCAGCCGTCGGAGATCGCGCCCGACAGCAGGATCGTGCCCTTGAACCATTGCTTGACCTCGCGCACCAGCGCGAACGGCGACAGCGTGCCGGCATGGCCGCCCGCGCCGGCGCAGACCAGGATCAGGCCGTCGACGCCCTGCTCGGCGGCCTTGCGCGCGTGCTTTACATTGATGACGTCGTGGAACACCACGCCGCCATAGGAGTGCGCGGCCTCGACGATTTCGGACGGCGGGCGCAGCGAGGTGATGATCACGGGCACCTTGTGCTTCACGCAGGTTTCCATGTCGCGCATCAGGCGGTCGTTGGAGGCGTGGCAGATTTGGTTGACGGCGTAGGGCGCGACCTTCGTCTCCGGATGCAGCGCCTGGTACTCGCCGAGCTCGTTCTCGATCTGGGTCAGCCATTCGTCGAGCTTTTCGGCCGGGCGGGCGTTCAGCGCCGGGAACGAGCCGACGATGCCGGCCTTGCACTGCGCGATCACGAGCTCGGGCCCCGAGACGATGAACAGCGGGGAGCCGACGACCGGCAGTTCAAGCTTGTTGGCGAGCGAAGCGGGCAGCGACATTTTCGGATCCTCCATGCGCGTCGCCCGGCCGGCGGTCGGGGCGGATCGCGATTTGTTATGATGACTGGAGCGGCGGCTCTCTTGGCGCGGCAATATCTTGGCGCGGCAATATAAGGCTGGACGGCTCGGTCATGGCGTTCAATATTGAACATCGGATCGACCAGAAATGAACGATGTCGCAGAAAGGGGAGCGGCATGGACTGGGAGCTTTGCAAGACATTCGTCGCGGTGGCGGAGACACGCAGCCTCGCCGGGGCGGCAAGGCGGCTGCGCATCAGCCACCCCACCGTCGGTCGCAACGTCGCGGCGCTCGAGCAGCAACTCGGCACACGCCTGTTCGCGCGTTCCAATGACGGTCTGTCGCTGACATCGCAGGGCCGCAAATTCCGCGAGCATGCCGAAGCGATGGCCGCGGCGGCTTTGCGCGCGGAGGCGGCCGCGTCCGCTACCGGCGGGCAGGCGCGCGGCGTCGTGAAGCTGTCGATCGGCGCGACGCTGGCCGCGCATTGGCTGATGCCGCGCCTCGGCCCGTTCCTGCGCGATCACGTCAACATCCAGCTCGAGATCATCACCCACCCGTTCCCGGCCAGCGTGCGCCGCCGCGAGGCCGACGTGGTGCTAAGGCCGGTCGATGCGGGCGAGGAGAACCTGATCGGGCGCAAGATCGGGCGGCTCGGCACCGGCTTCTACGCTTCCCGCGACTATGCGGCAGGCCGCAAGCTGCCGGAGCGGCGGGACGAGTGGCGGGGCCACCATGTGATCGGCTTTGCCGACCAGGCCTCGAACGCGCATCTGGCGCGCTGGAGCGACGTCATCACCCGACAGGGCACGCTGGTGATGCGCTGTTCATCGCAGGGCGACATGCTCGCGGCGGCGCGGGCCGGGCTCGGGATTTGCGCGCTGTCCTGCCTGGTCGGGGCCGACTACCCCGATCTGGTGCGGGTCGCGCCGCAAAAGCTCTCGAGCCTTTCCGATCTCTGGCTGCTCGCCCATCCCGATCTGGTCGAGCTTCCCGCGGTGCGCGCCGTCATCGGCTTCGTCACCGACTGCGCGCGCGAGGATCGCGTCAGGCTGCGCGGCTAGAGCGTTTTCGAGCGAAGTGGATACTGGTTCGCGTGAAGAAAACGCGTCAAAACAAGAATCTAGAGCGCCGTTCCGATTCCATCGGAACGGGAAACGCTCTAGGTCGCGTTGTCAGGCACGCGCCCGCAACAGCGTCACCGCGAGTAGAAGGAAGGCCGCGCAGGTCCACAGCGACTGCCAGTTCTCCGCCCCTTCGTTGAATCCTGTGTAGATCGCCGTTGCAATGAAAATGCCGGCAAAGATCGACTCCGCCAGTGGGCGGATTCCCTTGGTGGGAGGATTGAGCAGCGTCACGGCCGCAAAGGGCACCGCCGCCATGGTGAGAGGCGCAAAGGGGAAGTCAATGAAGCGCGGGTCGAACACGAGACCGATTGCGGTCGCCGTGCCGATCACGACGGTGATCATCAAGGCCAGTCCGTGCAGGGTCACCAGCACCGATTCAGTGTGGTGACCCTTCGGACCCAACACTTCGAAAAAGCTGGGCGGTGCGCGGCCCGACATCAGGGCGTTGGCGCTCAACACCGGCGAAGCCGTGGCCGCCATCAGAAGCGAGCCCCAGACCAGCCAGCCTCCCGTTCCGTAGCTTTCATAGACCAATCTTTGCTCGGCGACGCCAAACAGGATTCCGGCTGTGGTCGCCGATAGCGCGACCGCAAGCCATGACGCGAATGCGGGTTTTCTCGGCTTGCGGCGCAAGGTCAGCCATGCCGCGCCGAATACCAGGATCGCCAGCGCCATTCCGCTGCACATTTGCAGCTTCCAGAGCGGAAAATTGCTGACCGGCTGGCCCGGCGGATATTTCGGCATGCGCTGCTCGGAATCGAACAGGCCCCAGGAGCCGCCGACTGTGCCCTCGATCTCCCGCTTCCATCCTTCGTCATAGGCCTCGAACAGGTTAACGCGGAAATGCTCGCGCCGGGCAAGGTCGAGGACCTCCGAAACCACTCGCGCCTGATTGATACGCGACGGCAGCGCGGACTCGCGCATGCGCCCCTCGCTGGGCCAGCCGATTTCTCCGATAAAGATTTCCTTGCCTGGAAAAGCCGCCGCGATCTGCCGGCGCATCTCGTCGGCATGAGCAGCGGCATCTTCCGCCCGGATTGGAACATTTTCCCAATAGGGCAGGATGTGAACCGTGACGAAGTCGACGGCGTCGGAAAGCTCGCGATTGCTCAGCCAGAATTCCCAGACGTCGGCGTAGGTGACGGGCACGGAGACCTGCGCCTTGATCGAGCGGATCGTGGCGGCAAGGTCGGAAGCCGACATTTCCTTGCGCAGCAAGACCTCGTTGCCGACCACGAGCGCGATGATGGTTTCCGGATATTCCTGGGCGAGGCGGATCGCGGTGGCGACCTGCGTTGCATTCTTCTTGCGGTCCCGATCGAGGAAGATGCCCTGGATGACCTTCAGCCCAGCCTTGGCCGCGAGTGCGGGAATCTGATCGAGACCAAGATCGGTCGCATAGGTGCGGATGCAGTCGGATATCTTCGCGAGTTGCGCGAGGTCTTCCGCGATCTGTTCCGGCGAGACCTGCGTCGCCGGCGAAAGTGATGTCTGATTGTTACGGAACGGCGCGTACGAGATGCATTGCACCTTGTCGTTCGGATCGATCGGCGCGCGCGGGAGGTTGACCGGGATGCCGAGCCACCACCACACCGCGGCGATCGCGCCCAGGGATATCGAGAGAAGCGTCAGCGGGATACGGAGAGAAATCAGGTCCGTCTCCTTGCAATAAGGACGTGCTGCGCGTGCAAAATGGGCGAGGCCGGCAAATTGAAAAACTATATCGCTGCTGATTCTATATCACGCGATCACGCAGTTGGTGTGTTTTTCTCGACGACTACTTTGCACCGGCGATCACGCCCTCGCGATTTCTGAGCACGCGATAATACGCCCACCACAGATGCGCTGCGGCGCCGCGCAGCGGACGCCATGGCTCGGCAAGCGGCGCCATCTGCTTCGGCGTCGGCCGCTCCTTCAAGCCGAGCCCGATCTTGACCGCTTCCTGCACGGCGAGGTCGCCCGCGGGCCAGGCATCGCCATGGCCGAGGCAGAACAGCAGATAGACATCGGCGGTCCACGGGCCGATCCCGGGCAGCGCGGTCAGCGTGTTGTGCGCCGCATCGGCCTCCTCATTGGCAAGGACGTCGAGGTTCAGCCGCTCCTCGGCGAGCTCGCGCGCGATGTGCTTCAGCGTCTTGATCTTGGCCGCCGACAGCCCGAGCCGGCCGAGCCGGTCGGTCCGCGCCTTGCGGATCGCGTCATGGTGGAACGGGTCGAATGCCGTGCTGACGCGCCCCCAGATCGCCGCCGCACTCGCGGTCGAGAGCTGCTGGCCGCAGATGATCGCGGCAAGCCCGGCAAATCCGGGCTCGCGCTGCCGGATCGCCGGCATGCCGGTCAGCTCCAGGATCGGGCGCAGGCGGCGGTCCTGGTCGACCAGCTTGTGGATCGCGTCGTCGAGGTCGGCCTGGGTTTCGAGGTGAATCAGCATTTGCGGGGTCTGCATCGGCTTGTCAGGCGCGGGCTTGACCCGCGCATCGATCTCCTATCGTAACAGAGTCTTGTCCGGGCGCATGAACCAGAGTCGCCGGGGTAAGTCCGGCAATGACGCGTGACCGATGACCATGCCACCCGTTTTCCGCTTCGCGCCGAGTCCGAACGGCTACCTGCATCTCGGCCACGCCTATTCGGCGCTGCTCAACCACGACCTCGCGCGGCAGTCCGGCGGACGCTTGCTGCTGCGGATCGAGGACATCGACGCGACGCGCTGCCGGCCGGAATTCGAGCAGGCGATCTACGAGGATCTGGCTTGGCTAGGCATCGCCTGGGAGACCCCGGTGCGGCGGCAGTCAGAGCATTTCGCCGCCTATGGCGCGGCGCTCGACCGCCTGTCGGCCCAGCGGCTGGTCTACCCGAGCTTCGAAAGCCGGGCCGAGATCGCGCGGCTGGTCGCGGAGCGCGAGGCCGGGGGCGCGTGGCCGCGCGATCCGGACGGCGCGCCGCTTTATCCGGGGCTAGCCAAATCGCTGTCGGCCGAGGCGCGCGACCGGCTGATCGGGCAGGGCGCGCCGTTCGCGTTACGGCTCGACATGGCCTCAGCCCGCGCGCACGCCGGCGAGCTGCGCTGGCTGGAAGCGGGCGAGGGGCCGGCTGGCGAGAGCGGAGACGTCGTGGCCCGGCCTGAGGCCTGGGGCGACGTGATCCTGGCGCGCAAGGAGACCCCAACCAGCTACCATCTCTCGGTCGTGATCGATGACGCCCTGCAGGGCGTTACCGATGTCGTCAGGGGCGTTGACCTGTTCTGGTCGACCAGCGTGCATCGGCTGTTGCAGGAACTGCTCGGCCTGCCCGCGCCAAACTACCGGCACCACCGGCTGATCCGAGACGCGGCCGGCCAAAAGCTGTCGAAATCGACCCAGGCGACCGGACTGCGCGAATTGCGGGCGGCTGGGGCGAGCCCGGCCGATATCCGCCGCCTGGTCGGTTTGCAGTAGATTTTGGCCATTTGATCGCATCATGGCGTTTTGCGCAGGCGCGCCGTAAACGTCGCCGTGACTCCGGCCCGCCTGGCATGCCATGTTGTTGACCGGGGCGGGGATCACGGAGACCATGGCGTCAAAATCGCGCGCACGGCGCAGCAAGCGGCCATCCAAAAGGACGCCGCCGAAGGCGCGCGCCGCCAAACCGCGTGCTGCCAAGACACGAACTGCCAAAACACGAACTGCCAAGACAGGTGCCGCCAAGACGCGAACGGCCAAGGCCCGCGCCGCCAAGGTGGCCGCCAGGCCGCGCCGCAAGCGGGCCGTGCCGAAGCCGGCCCCGAAGGCCGGTCCCGGCATGGTCGATACTGCACTTGCCGCCTTTGCCCATGAGGTGCGGACGCCGCTCACCGGAATCCTTGCGATCAGCAATCTGCTCGCGACATCCGATCTCGGCGAGCGCGAGCGGCGCTGGGTCGATACCATCAAGGCCGGCGCCGAGCATCTGGCGAGCCTTGCGACCCTGTTCGTCGACGCCGCCCGGAGCGAGGGGCCGGGGCTCGAGATCCGGCAGGATTTCTTCGACCTGCGCACGCTGGCGCGTCACGCAGCGGATTCGCTCGCCGGCCGCGCGGCGGCCAAGGGGCTGCAGGCTTCCGTCGAGGTCTCCGACCAGTTGCCTGCCTTCGCGGTCGGCGATCCCGTCCGCCTGCGCGCGGCGCTGGAAAATCTGATCGACAACGCGGTGAAGTTCACCGAGCAGGGCAGCATTGAGCTGCGTATCGTTCCGGTGGGCACGGTGAAGGGAAGGTCCGGCGACAAGATCGGCGTCGCGTTCGCGATCTCCGACAGCGGGATCGGCCTGACGCTATCGGAGGTCAAGCGCCTGTTCCGGCCGTTCTCGCAGGCCAACGTCTCGATCGCCGCGCGGTTCGGCGGCGCCGGGCTCGGCCTGTCGTCCGTCAGGCAGCTCGCGCGCGCCATGGGCGGCGACATCGTCGCGGACCGGCGCGCCGGCGGGGGCACCACCTTCACGCTCAAGGTGGAACTGGCGCCCGCCGAAGGGCCGGCCGGCACCGCCTCCGGCGAGAGCGCGGCGGCGCTGCTGTCGCAAGGGCTGCGGCTGCTCAGTGTCGAGGACAATCCGTTCGGCCGCGTCGTGCTCAACACGATCCTGACCGAACTCGGTCACCACGCCGAATTCGTCGGTCAGGGCGAGGCCGCGCCCGACCGGCTCGTGCAGGGCGCCTTCGACGCCGTGCTGATGGACATGGTGCTGCCCGGCATCGGCGGCATCGAGGCGATCAAGCGCATCCGCGCGCTGCCGCCGCCGCACGGCCGCATCGTGATTGTCGGGATTTCCGGCCGGGCCGAGGACGAGGCCGCAGCGCGCGCTGCCGGCGCCGACGGCTTCCTGGTCAAGCCTGTGTCCCCGCGGGCGCTCGCGACTGCGCTGCATGAAGCGACACGCCGTGCGGCAACCGCGACTTGATGATCGCCGCGTTCAACTCGCCGCCGAACACGAAGATCGCGGCGATGAAATACAGGAACACCAGTGCGATCACCACCGAGGCCAGCCCCGCATACATCGTGACGTAGTTGTTGGCGAAGCGTGCGAGGTACATGCCGAAGCCGATGCCCGAGAGCAGCGAGGCCACCATGGTGAAGATGATGCCGGGCAGGATTTGCGTGAAGCTGCGACGGCCCGCCGGCAGCCAGGCGTGCAGGATGAAAAGCGCGACGACCAGCGCCAGGATCGTGACGCCGTAACGGGCGGTGTTGAGCAGGCTCTCGTTCGATTCGACGAAGAACGGGATATAGCGCCGCGCCGCCTCGATGATCAGCGGTCCGAGCACGATCAGGAAAGCCATCGCGAGCGAGGTGAACGCCGCGACCAGCGTGTAGCCGATCGACTCCAGCCGCAGCCAGTACCAGCGCCGCGGCTCGATCACGGCGTAGGCACGGTTCAGCGCCACCCGCAGCGCCTCGACGCCGTTGGAGGCGAAGTAGACCGCGAGCACCGCGCCGATGGTCAGGATATCGCCGCGGGTTTTGGTCAGCACGTCGTGGATCTGGCCGGACAGCGCCTCGGCGACCTGCTGCGGCCAGACCTGCAGCATCAGCCCGACCGCCTGGTCGGCGAGTTGCTTGGAGCCGAAGAAGCCGGCCACCGAGGTCAGCACGATCAGGAACGGAAACAGTGCCATCAGCGTCGACAGCGCGATGTGGCTCGCGATCGCCCAGCCGTCGTCGGCGAGGAACGTGTAAAACGCATCCATCACGACGTGGGTGACGTAACGAAGCTGCTTCACATTCCACCCGGCATTGTCGAAAACCGCTCGGCCCGAGAACGGACCCAGCATCTGATATTACGCGCTGAAAAGCCAGTTGGTTGCATGGCCGGGCTGTGTGGAAGTCCGCGTCCTGCGGTGTTATGTACCGCAAATGACATCTCTCCTCAGCACGATCATTCTTCCCATCGCCGTCGGCGCCGTCGCGCTGGTGCTCCTGCTCGGCCTCATCAACATGATGAAGGGCGGCCCGCCGAACACGTCGCAGAAGCTGATGCGGCTGCGCGTGCTGCTGCAGTTCGTCGCCATCGTCATCGCAATGCTCGCGGTCTGGGCGATGGGGCGTTAGGTGAGGTAGATTTGTCGGGCTATTCTCCACCTCTCCCGATCGGAGTGGTGGACTCGAACATCGAACATCGAACACCGGAGCCTGCCATGGTTGTTCTCAATCGGATCTACACGCGCACCGGCGATGACGGCACCACCGCGCTCGGCTCCGGCGAGCGGCGGCCGAAATACGATCTGCGCATTGCCGCCTATGGCACGGTCGACGAGACCAATGCCGCGATCGGCGTGGTGCGGCTGCATCTTGCCGGCAGCCCCGAGGTCGATGCGATGCTCGGCCGGATCCAGAACGATCTGTTCGATCTCGGCGCCGACCTCGCGGTGCCCGAGCGCGAGGGCAAGGCCGAACGTCTGCGGATGCTGGCAAGCCAGGTCGAGCGGCTCGAGCGCGATATCGACAGCCTGAACGACCAGCTCGCGCCGCTGACCTCGTTCGTGCTGCCCGGCGGCACGCCTGCCTCTGCCTATCTGCATCTCGCCCGGACGATATGTCGCCGCGCGGAACGGATGATGGTGGAACTCGCCGCCCAACCCGACGAGCCGGTCAATCAGGCTGGCATCCAGTATATGAACCGCCTGTCGGATTTCCTGTTCGTTGCCAGCCGCTTCCAGAACAGTAAGGGAGCGGGAGACGTGTTGTGGGTGCCGGGCCAGAACCGCTAAACTGGTTCAAAACCGGGGGACGGTTTTTTGGCTTTGGCGCGTTGACCGGGAGAAACGGGACCTTTAGGTTCCGCGCCAGCCAACCGAAACCCATAAAATCAAAGCGAAAGAGGATCGATGAAGGTTCTTGTGCCGGTAAAGCGGGTCGTCGACTACAACGTCAAGGTCCGCGTCAAGAGTGACGGGACGGGCGTGGAGCTCGCCAACGTCAAGATGTCGATGAACCCGTTCGACGAAATCGCCGTCGAGGAAGCGCTGCGGCTGAAGGAAGCCGGCAAGGCGACCGAAGTGGTGGTGGTGTCGATCGGACCCGCGCAGGCCTCCGAGACCATTCGCACCGGACTGGCGATGGGCGCCGACCGCGGCATCCTGGTCAAGGCCGAAGGCAATGTCGAACCGCTCGCGGTTGCCAAGATCCTGAAGGCGGTGGTCGAGGCGGAGCAGCCCGGCCTCGTCATTCTCGGCAAGCAGGCGATCGACGACGACTCGAACCAGACCGGCCAGATGCTGGCCGCGCTGCTCGGCTGGTCGCAGGCGACCTTCGCCTCCAAGCTCGAGGTCGAAGGATCCGACTTCAAGGTCACCCGCGAAGTCGACGGCGGACTGCAGACCATCAAGCTCAAGGGCCCGGCGATCGTCACCACCGACCTGCGCCTGAACGAGCCGCGCTATGCGTCGCTGCCCAACATCATGAAGGCGAAGAAGAAGCCGATCGACGACAAGAGCGTCGCTGACTACGGCGTCGATGTGACGCCGCGTCTGGAAGTGCTGAAGACCGCGGAACCGGCAGGCCGCAAGGCGGGCGTCAAGGTCAAGGACGTCGCCGAACTCGTGAACAAGCTCAAGACCGAAGCCGGGGTTCTCTGATGACGACGCTGTTGATTGCTGAACACGACCACGAGACGCTGAAGGACGCGACCAACAAGGCGCTGACCGCGGCGAGCCAGCTCGGCGGCGATGTCCATGTGCTGGTTGCCGGTGGCGGCCAGGGCACCAAGGCGGCGGCGGAAGCAGCCGCCAAGCTTGCCGGCGTCACCAAGGTGCTGGTGGCCGAAGGCCCCGCCTATGAGCACGACCTTGCCGAGCCGCTGGCTGCGCTGATCGTCGCGCTGGCTCCTGGCTATGACGCGTTCGTCGCGCCCGCGACCTCGCGCTTCAAGAATGTGATGCCGCGCGTCGCGGCCTTGCTGGACGTCATGCAGGTCTCCGAGATCATCAAGGTCGTCGCCCCCGACACCTTCGAGCGGCCGATCTATGCCGGCAACGCGATCCAGACCGTGAAGTCGAAGGACGCCAAGAAGGTGATTACGGTGCGCACCTCGACCTTCGCCGCCGCCGGCGAAGGCGGCAGCGCTGCGATCGATAACGCCGCTGCGGCCGCCGATCCCGGCCTGTCGACGTTCGTCGGCGAGGAAGTCGCCAAGAGCGACCGTCCCGAGCTGACCTCGGCCAAGATCATCGTCTCGGGCGGCCGCGCCATGCAGAGCCGCGAGAACTTCGCCAAGTACATCGAGCCGCTCGCCGACAAGCTCGGCGCCGGCGTCGGCGCCTCGCGCGCCGCGGTCGATGCCGGCTATGCGCCGAACGACTGGCAGGTCGGCCAGACCGGCAAGGTGGTGGCTCCGGAACTTTATGTCGCGGTCGGCATCTCCGGCGCGATCCAGCATCTGGCCGGCATGAAGGACTCCAAGGTGATCGTCGCCATCAACAAGGATGAGGACGCGCCGATCTTCCAGGTCGCCGATTACGGCCTGGTCGCCGACCTCTACCAGGCGGTTCCGGAGCTAACCGAAGCGCTCGGCAAGCTCGGAAAGTAAGCGACAAGACACCGGCCGGATGGGTAAGCTCCGGCCGGTGTTATTATTTTCGAGGCAATGATCCGGAAACGTTTTTCCGAAAGGATCATGCTCGACAGGGGAAATGGGACCCGGATGTGATGACCTGTCATCACATCATGGTCCCGGGAAACGTTTTCCGGCGGATTGGGCAACCCGGAAGGCTTTACTTCGGGTATCGTTGGAATTGGGCAGGCGCGATGTACGCGCCGTTCCGGTGGATGACAAGATGACGGTGGCAATCAAAAAGGTCGGCGTGATCGGTTCGGGTCAGATGGGCAATGGCATTGCCCATGTGGCGGCGCTGGCCGGCTTCGACGTGGTGCTCAATGACGTGTCCGGCGACCGGCTGAAGTCGGCGCTGGCGACCATCAACGGCAATCTGACCCGGCAGGTCGCGAAGAAGGCGATCAGCGAGAGCGACCGCAAGCAGGCGCTCGACCGCATCGCCTCCGCCGAGTCGCTCGACGCGCTCGCCGATTGCGATCTCGTGATCGAGACCGCGATCGAGAAGGAAGAGACCAAGCGCAAGATCTTCCACGAGGTCTGTGCGGTACTGAAGCCGGAGGCGATCGTCGCGACCAACTCGTCGTCGATCTCGATCACAAGGCTCGCCGCCTCGACCGACCGCCCGGAGAAGTTCATCGGCATTCATTTCATGAATCCGGTGCCGGCGATGGAACTGGTCGAGTTGATCCGCGGCATCGCCACCGACGACATGACCTTCGACACCGCCAAGGCGTTCGTCGCCAAGCTCGGCAAACAGGTCGCGGTGTCGGAAGATTTCCCCGCCTTCATCGTCAACCGCATCCTGTTGCCGATGATCAACGAGGCGATCTACACGCTGTATGAAGGCGTCGGTAACGTCGAGGCGATCGATGCCGCGATGAAGCTCGGCGCGCACCATCCGATGGGCCCGCTCGAGCTCGCCGATTTCATCGGCCTCGACACCTGCCTGTCGATCATGCAGGTGCTGCACGAGGGGCTGGCCGACTCCAAGTACCGGCCGTGTCCGCTGCTGGTGAAGTATGTCGAGGCCGGCTGGCTCGGACGCAAGAGCCAGCGTGGGTTCTACGACTATCGCGGCGACAAGCCGATCCCGACGCGGTAATCCGCATCGCGTCAGATCAGTGCCCGCAGCAGTGCAAGCGTCGCGGGCACCAGACCGACAATCATCGTCACACCCGTTCCAAGTCCGAGCAGATGTGCTGTCAGCGCGAGGCGCGGGCTCCGTCCGTGAGGCGTCATTGCAGTGCCGCGCAGGCGCACTTCAGCCGCCTTGCGGCCTCCTCGATGGTCGATGACGGGTTGGCGAAGCTGAGGCGGATATAGGGCGACAGCCCGAGATCCTCGCCGGGAAACACTGCCACGTCGGCCGCCTCGAGCAGATAGGCCGAGAAATCGCGGTCGGTCCGGATCACTCTGCCGTCGGGCGCGCGCTTGCCGATTATGCCGGCGCAGGCGACCAGCAGATAGAACGTGCCTTCCGGCGGTGTGCAGGACAGCCCGGCGCATTCGTTCACGAGTTCGGCAAAGCGGTCACGCTTGGCGCGCAGGATGGCGGCACGCGCAAGCAGCACATCCTGCGCGCCGTCGAGCGCGGCAATTGCCGCGGCCTGGCTGATCGACGACGCGCCGGACGTGGTCTGCGACTGGATCGTGATCATCGCGCGGATCAGCGCCGCGGGTCCGGCGGCATAGCCGATGCGCCATCCCATCATGGCGTAGCTCTTGGCGAGGCCACTGACGGTCAGCGTCCGCGGCTTCAGGCGCGGCTCGATTTCCGCAAGCGTCGGCGCGGGTGCGCCATTGAACACGATGTGCTCGTAGAGCCCGTCGGCCAGCACCCGGATGTCCGGATGCCGCAGCAGGACCGTGGCGATCTCGGACAGATCATCACGCGAATACAGCGCGCCGGATGGGTTGACCGGATTGTTGACGATGATCCAGCGGGTTCGCGCCGAGATCGCCGCCTGCAAATCCTCCGCGCGCAGCTTGAAGCCGTTGTTCTGCGCACACGGCACCACCACCGGCGCCGCGCCGGCCAGCCGCACCTGATCGAGATAGGGCGCCCAATACGGCGCGGGGATGATCACCTCGTCGTCGAGCGCCAGGGTCGCCAGCAGCGCGTTGAACAGCGCCTGCGTCGAGCCGTTGGTGATGACGATCTCGTCCAGACCATAGTCGAGATGATGGTCGCGCAGCAGCGCGGCCCGCACCGCCCGCTTCAGTTCCGGCGTGCCGTCGACATCGGTGTAACGGGTCTCGCCGCGCAATGCCGCTGCATGCGCCGCCGCGATCACATGGTCCGGTGTCGGGAAGTCCAGATTGCCCGACGACAGCTCGATGATGTCGCGCCCGGCAGCTCGCAGTTCGCGGGCGCGGCGGCGCAGCACTGATGCGGGCGATGCCGTGATGCCGCTCATGCGCGGCGAGAGGGTCGGTGCAGCGGTCATCGGACGTACTGCGCCTCGCCGTTGCCGAACGACCAGTTCTCGGGGAGCACCTCGACCAGGTTGATGAAGATGTCCTCGGCGCGCAGGCCGGGGCTTTCGGTCAGCCGTTCGGCGATCCGTCGATAGAGCTTCTGCTTCTGCGCCACCGGGCGGGTGTTGCTGACCGTGATCTGAATGATGATCAGGTCAGCGCTGCGCCTGATGCCGAGATAGTCGGCGCCATAGATGAAATCGCCGTCGTCGTGCTCGGAGATCGTCATGAAACGATCGCCTTCCGGCACGTCGAAGGTCTCGCGCATGGCGCGATAAAGGCTTTCGAGAACGGCCTTGCGGTAGGCGGCGGGCTTGCCCCGTCGCAATGAAACGCGGGTCAGCGGCATGATGGTGGCTCTCCTGGTGGCGTCACGGGCCGCCGATCCTAGGGGCTCCTTGTTCATTGAAAAACGGTATGATAAAGCATTTCAATGATTTCATATTTAAATGAATGACCATGAAGGCGCTCGACCTCGAGGCGGTCCAGGCGTTCGTCCTGGTAGCCGATCTCAGCAGCTTCACGCGCGCGGCGCAGGCGATGGAGACCACACAGTCCGCGGTCAGCCTGAAGATCAGGCGTCTGGAAGACGGCCTCGGCCGGCGGTTGCTGGAGCGAACGCCGCGGCTGGTTCGGCTGTCAGCTGAAGGTGCCGCCTTCCTCGGCGCCGCGCGCAATCTGGTGGCCGCGCATCAATCGGCGATCAACTCGTTTGCCGTCGAGCATCGGCGGCTGGTCGTCGGCATCAGCCACCACATCGTCGGCTCGGAACTCGCCTCGCTGCTGAAGCGGATGAACAGCACCGATCCCGGGCTGGTGATCCAGCTGCACGTCGACACGTCGCGTTCGGTGCTTAGCGCATTCGACGACGGCAGGCTCGATGCTGCGATCGTGCTCCGCCACGACGCCAAGCGCCGCGATGGCGACGTGCTGTTCGAAGAGCCGTTCGGCTGGATGGCCGCACCCGATTTTCACCATCGACCGGGCGAGCCGTTGCGCCTCGCGACGCAAGCCGAGCCGTGCAGCGTGCGTGCCATGGCGGTCGAAGCGCTCGACGCCGCCGGCATCGCCTGGACCGAGGCATTCGTCGGCGGCGGGTTGTCGACGATCGGAGCTGCGATCTCCGCAGGCCTTGCGGTCGCAGCGCTGGCGCGCCGCGTCGCGCCCGCGGATACCGTCGACCTCGGGCCAAAGCTTGGCCTGCCGCCACTGCCGTCTCGCGACGTCATGCTTCACTCAAAACTGTCCGATGCGCGGACACGGCAAGCGCTGCGCACCCTCGGCGCGGCCTTCGCGGCGAACACGGCCTGAGCGGCTGTTCATTCTGTCAGACGGCAGCCGGCGCGCTTGAGCATGTCGCGGATGATCAGCGGCGTTGCCGGTGTCTCGGTCGCTGCGGTGGTTGCCGCGCCGGCGATCGCGTCACGGGCCTGCTGGGCGTCGAGCGTCAGCCGTCGGGCGCAGGGTGGCACGCCGTGCGCTGCATCGAGCAGCCAGCCGGTGGTTTCGCCGGCGCCGGCCAGATAGGCCGTCAGGGCCTGCCGCGCGGTCGGATTGGTGGCGGCCTGATTCAGCATGGCCCTGACTTGCGCGACGGAGATTTGCCCACGCGATGTCGAGGGTTGAGCGTGCGCGGCTGTCGTCAACAGGAGGAGGGCGCAGATGGCGCGGCTCGGGCGGTTCAGCATGAATTGGCCTTTCGATATATGTTGACTTGCAGATATTAATTATCGTAAAACAATAATATCAGGTCAACAACCATCAAGGTCGAGCATGTCCGCGTCCCTCTCGTCAGAGCTTTCCCGATCCGCACGGCCAACGCACCTCGAACGCATCCGCGCGGTCAGCCGCGTGCTCGCCTACGCCTGCATCGGCATTTCGCTCCTGCTTGCTGTTGGATTGCTGGCCTATTGGGTGGCGAGCCCGGATCAAGCGATCCTGCGCGACGCCGGGCTGACCGGCATCGCGTTCCATCCTGTCGGCTGGCTGGTGCGGCTGATGGGCCTCGCGGTCTCGGCGTTGCCGCTCGCCGGTCTGATCTGGGGATTGTCGCGCGTGCGCGGCTGCTTCAATGCGTTCGCGCAGGGGCGCTTCTTCACGGCCGACAACGTGGCGAGGTTGCGCGACCTTGCGATCGCGATGCTGGTTTCGACCTTGCTCAAGCCGTTGATCGGCGCGCTGCTCTCGATCCTGCTGAGCTGGCAAACCTACGCGCAGGGCAAATCCATCGTCGTCGCGTTCGGGTCCGACACGCTGCTCGCGTTGCTGTTCGCCGGCCTGGTCGCGGTCACGGCCTGGGTGATGGCCGAGGCCAATGCGATCGCCGATGAGCACGGGCAATTCGTCTGAGGCATTCGCGATGCCGATCCGGGTCAGGCTGAATGTGATGCTCGCCGAGCGCAACGTGAAATCGAAGGAGCTTGCCGAATATGTCGGGATCACCGAGGCCAACCTGTCCCTGCTCAAGCAGGGCAAGGTGAAGGGTGTCCGCTTCGATACGCTGGAGCGGATCTGCACTTACCTGAAGTGCCAGCCCGGCGACCTCTTGCGCCATGAAGCGGACGATGCGTCAGCCTGACGCGGCCATCGATTACCCAAGCATTAACTTTCGCGCGTTACCTCAAACCCCAGTTTTGGGAGTGCCGCGTATGGACATGATGAGCATGGTCACCAGCATCCTGTCGATGCAGCAGGGCAATCTGCAGGGTGAGATCGCGACCCGCGTGACCAAGCAGAACCTCGACGCCGAGAAGTTCGCGGTTCAGACCCTGCTCGGCACGCCCTCCACCGCGAATTTGTCGCCTGGCATCGGCGACAACCTCAACGCCGTCGCCTGATCAGAACCCGGCTGCGGCTGGCTGCAGCGCGGCCTTCACCAGCTTGATCGCGTCGTCGCTCGCCCATTCGGCGGGACCGGCGATATTGGCGATTTCGCAGCCCTTGCCGTCGACCAGCACCGAGGTCGGCATGCCCAGCGCCTTGCCTATGTTCTTAAGATCTTGAAAAACCTTGGCTTTCTGATCCGAAAAATAGCCGAGATTGGTCAGATTGGCCTCTTTCAGGAAGTTTTTCGGCTTGTCCGGGTCGCGGGTGTCGATGTTGATCGCGACCACCTCGAAATCCTTGCCGCCGAGCTTGGTCTGCAGGCTGTCGAGCGCTGGCATTTCCTTGCGGCAGGGCACGCACCAGGTCGCCCACAAATTGACCAGCACGGTCTTGCCGCGCCAGTCCGAGAGCTTCTTCGGCTGGCCGTTGGCGTCCTCGAAGGTCAGGTCGGGCAACATCAAGGGAGTGGTTGCCATGGTCAGCGCCGCGACCTCGCCATGGGCGAGCGGGGCGATCTTCTTCGCCAGAGCCACCGCGCTGTTGCAGGCGATATCGCCGCCCGCGGGATGCTTGAGGCTGGAGACCCCGACATAGCCGATCACGGCCCCGGCCAGCACGGCGCCGATCACCAGCGGGATACGCCACTTGGCGGTCGGCCTGGCGGTCGGATTGGATGGGGTCGTCTCGGGCATATCGTTTGTCATCCTGGGTCGATGTGGCTAAGCAGTGCCGGGAATACGACCGGAACTGCGGTGCTGTTTCGCCGCCTCCGGCCATGAAACCGCAAGGCTGAAATACGAATTCGTGAGCGAGATGTCATGAGCAACAAGATGTGGGGCGGCCGGTTCTCGGAACGTCCCGACGCGATCATGGAGGAAATCAACGTCTCCATCGACGTCGATCGTCACCTTTATGCCCAGGACATTGCCGCGTCCAAGGCCCATGCCGCGATGCTCGCCGCGCAGGGCATCATCACGTCCGCTGATGCGAAAAATATCGGCAAAGGTCTAGACACGATTTTGTCAGAGATCGGCAAGGGCGATTTCGATTTCAAGCGCGCGCTCGAGGACATTCATATGAATGTCGAGTCGCGGTTGTCCGAATTGATCGGGCCCGCGGCGGGCCGGCTGCACACCGCGCGCTCCCGCAACGACCAGGTCGCGACCGATTTCCGGCTTTATGTCCGCGACACCATCGATGAGACCAATGCGGCGCTGGCCGCGTTCCAGCAGGCGCTGGTCGCCCGCGCGCTGGAGCATGCCGGCACGGTGATGCCGGGCTTCACCCATCTGCAGACCGCGCAGCCCGTGACCTTCGGTCATCATCTCCTAGCCTATGTCGAGATGGCCAGCCGCGACCGCGGCCGCTTCGCCGACGCGCGCAAGCGGTTGAACGAATCGCCGCTGGGCGCGGCCGCGCTCGCCGGGACCTCGTTTCCGATCGACCGCGCCGCGACCGCAAAGGCGCTCGGCTTCGACCGTCCGATGGCCAATTCGCTCGACGCGGTATCCGACCGCGATTTCGTGCTGGAGACGCTGTCGGCGGCCGCGATCTGCGCAGTGCATATGTCGCGCTTCGCCGAGGAGATCGTGATCTGGACCTCGCCCTTGGTCGGCCTCGTCAAGCTCAGCGACAAGTTCACCACCGGCTCGTCGATCATGCCGCAGAAGCGCAATCCGGACGCGGCCGAGCTGGTCCGTGCCAAGACCGGCCGCGTGATCGGCGCGCTCACCGCGCTGCTGATCGTGATGAAGGGCCTGCCGCTCGCCTATCAAAAGGACATGCAGGAGGACAAGCAGGGCGCGATGGAGGCTTTCGAGGCGCTGTCACTGGCAATTCGCGCCATGACAGGCATGGTCGAGGACCTGGTGCCGGACGAAGCAAAGATGAAGGCCGCCGCCGGCGAGGGCTACGCCACCGCCACCGATCTTGCCGACTGGCTGGTGCGCACCCTGAAAATGCCGTTCCGTGACGCCCACCACGTTACCGGGCGCATCGTCGGCCTGGCATCGAAGCAGGGTGTGGCGCTGCACGAGCTGTCGCTCAAGGCCATGCAGGAGGTCGAGCCGAAGATCACGGCCGACGCGCTGAGGGTGCTCAGCGTCGAATCCTCTGTGCAGAGCCGGACCTCGTTTGGCGGCACGGCGCCGAAGAATGTGATGGCGCAGGCCAAGGCCTGGGCCAAGCGGCTGGAAAAAGAGCGAAAATTGGGCTGAACCGGAAAATTTGGCCGTGATTTCATGGCGCTCCGCCTCTCGCCAGAGCACGCCAATGTTTGTATGGTGCCGCCCGAATTGGGGAATTCGTCGTGATTAGCAAGAACCGCCTGACCCCCTCGGGATGGGCCATCATTGTGCTGGGCGTATCAGCGCTGGCGCTCGGCGGCTGCGGCCGCAAGGGACCGCTCGACCTGCCGCCGACCGCGAACGTCGCGCCGGGCGCGGCACCGAGCGACACCGAGAGCGAGCGGGCAGCGCAGCCCAGCGTGTTCAATCCGACCTACGGCTCGGAGGCCGCGCCGGCCGCGCCGCGAGGCAATAAACGGCCCTTCCTCCTCGATCCGCTGCTCGGCAATTAGTATTTAAAAGCGTGTCATGAACCATTTCGACTATCGCAACGGCGTGCTGCATGCCGAGGCGGTCAATCTCATTGAGCTGGCGGAGGCCGTCGGCACGCCGTTCTATTGCTATTCGACCGCGACGCTGGAGCGCCACTACCGCGTCTTCACCGAAGCCTTCGCCGGCGAGAAGGCGCTGGTCTGCTACGCCATGAAGGCGAACTCCAACCAGTCGGTGCTGCGCACGCTGGCCAAGCTCGGCGCAGGCGCCGACGTGGTGTCCGGCGGCGAGTTGAAGCGGGCTCTGGCGGCCGGGATTCCGCCCTCGAAGATCGTGTTCTCCGGGGTCGGCAAGACCGAGGGCGAGCTGCGTGCCGCGCTTGCCACGGACATCCTCTGCATCAATATCGAGTCGGAGCCGGAGCTCGAGATGCTGTCGCGTCTCGCGGTCGAAATGAAGAAGACGGCCCGCATCTCGGTGCGGGTCAATCCCGATGTCGATGCCGGCACCCACGCCAAGATCTCGACCGGCAAGTCGGAGAACAAGTTCGGCATTCCGATCGCTCGCGCCCGCGAGGTCTATGCCCGCGCGGCAAAGCTGCCGGGCGTCAAGGTCACTGGTACCGACGTGCATATCGGCAGCCAGATCACCGATCTCGGCCCGCTGGAGGTCGCTTTCCGGCTGCTCGCCGAATTCGTGCAGACGCTGCGCGCCGACGGCCACGACATCTCGCATATCGATTTCGGCGGCGGCCTCGGCATCCCCTATTACATGGATCGCGCCGCGCCGCCGGCGCCGGATGCCTATGCGGCGATGGTCAAGCGCGTCACGCACAATCTCGGCTGCACGCTGATGTTCGAGCCGGGCCGCA
Source organism: Bradyrhizobium sp. USDA 3315 (assembly GCF_054056795.1). Lineage (NCBI taxonomy): Bacteria > Pseudomonadati > Pseudomonadota > Alphaproteobacteria > Hyphomicrobiales > Nitrobacteraceae > Bradyrhizobium > Bradyrhizobium sp. USDA 3315. The sequence continues at coordinate 3,011,037 of NZ_JBSRYP010000001.1, forward strand.
TGATCGTCGGCAATGCCGGCATCCTCGTCACCCGCGTGATCCATGTGAAGCCGGGCGATGCCAAGAACTTCGTTATCATCGACGCCGCGATGAACGACCTGATCCGGCCGACCCTGTATGAAGCGCATCACGACATTCTGCCGGTGCGCCAGCCTGCGCCCGGCACCCCGACCATGGTCGCGGATGTGGTCGGCCCGGTCTGCGAGACCGGCGACTATCTCGCGCTCGACCGCTCGCTGCCGCAGCCGAAGGCCGGCGATCTGCTGGCGATCATGACCGCCGGCGCCTACGGCGCGGTGCAGTCCGGCACCTACAACACGCGGCCTCTGGTGCCCGAAGTGCTGGTCAAGGACGACCAGTACGCCGTGGTCCGCCCGCGCATCGACGTCGACGCCCTGATCGCGATGGACAGGCCCGCGCCGTGGCTGTGATGGCCGGTGTCGCGCCTCACTAACGGTGTCGTCCCTGCCTAGTGCGCAATTGCGCACGGGAGCAGGGACCCCTAACCACCGCTCTTGATTGTTGTCCTGAGCCGGGGCCGCAGCTCAGCTAAACCACGAAGTCCTGTGGTGATGGGTCCCGGGTCGCGCGGAGCCTGTCATCGGGCGGCGCTTCGCGCCGACCCGTTGGCTTGCCCGGGACGACAGCGTTTATTTCGGCGAGAGCGTTACTTCGCGGCGTGACTGCCGCCTTTACCGCCGCCGACGATCACGCCCGCGGCCTTCTCGATCGGCTTGATCGCCGCGGTGAAGTCCGACTCCGGTCCCTCGTCGCGGATGATGACTTCCCAGAGCCGGCCGACCGCTTCGGCGACTTCCATCGACAGCCCGAGCGCGCGCATTTCCTCGACCGCAAGCCGCACGTCCTTCACCATCAGACCGGTAGCGAAGCCGAAGTCGAAGCTGCGCGGCAAGACCGAGCGCGGAAACTTGTCGCGGCTCGCGGTGTTCAGCCCGGAGCCGGCATTGATGACGTCGATCATCACGGCCGGATCGAGCCCGGACTTGACGCCCATCACAACAGCCTCCGAGGTCGCCACCATCGCGGTCGCCGACAGGAAGTTGTTGGCGAGCTTCATGGTCTGGCCGGAGCCCGGCTTGGTGCCGATGAAGAACACCTTGCCGATGACGTCGAGCGCGCCCTTCACCAGTTCGAAATCGGCGCGCGGGCCCGACACCATCACTGCCAGCGTGCCCTTCTCGGCGCCGGCGACGCCGCCGGAGACCGGGCTGTCGATCTGCACGATGTTCTTCTTGGCCAACAGCTCGTGGATCTTCACCGCCATCCGCGAGCCGACGGTGGAGAGGTCGATGAAGCGTTTGACGCGCGTGCCCTCGATCACGCCGCCCGCGCCGGTCGCGACCTCGAGTGAGGCCTGCAGCGAGGGCAGGCTCGCCATCACGGTCTCGACGCGGTCGGCGATGTCCTTGGGCGAGGTTGCGGCCACCGCGCCGAGTGCGACCAGCCTGTCGAGCGCGTCCTTGCTGGTGTCGAACACGGTGAGCTTGTGGCCGGCCTCGATCAGCCGGCGCGCCATCGGGAAGCCCATCTTCCCGAGGCCGATGAATCCGATTTCCATGAGTCGTTTCCTCTATGTCGTTATGTGCGGAGCCGCGCACCCCACATTCGCTGTCGTCCCGGCGAAGGCCGGGACCCATTACGACCGCGGTTGATTGCTGTGCTCCGCTGGAGCCCCAGCGTGTTCCCACCACGAAGGCCTGTGGTTATGGGTCCTGGCTTTCGCCAGGACGACATTGCGTGTGAGGCAGCAGCGTCTCACGCCTTGTTGTCGAGTTCGGCGAACACCTCGCGCGCGATGCGGAAGCTGTCGACGCCGGCGGGGATGCCGGCATAGATCGAGACCTGCATGAAGATCTCGCGGATTTCGTCGCGGGATACGCCGTTGGTCAGCGCGCCCTTGATGTGGGCCTTCAATTCGTGCGGCCGGTTCAGGATCGAGATCATGGCGAGGTTGAGCATGCTGCGGGTCTTGCGCGGCAGTTCCTCGCGGCCCCAGACCGCGCCCCAGCAATATTCGGTGACGAGTTCCTGGAATGGCTTGTTGAAGCTGTCCGAATTCTTCAGCGCATTGTTGACATAGGCTTCGCCCAGCACCGCCTTGCGGATTTCGAGCCCCTTGTCGTGCGTTTTTTGGTCCATATCGCGTTCCTCATGCGTTAATGCGATGGTTCGGCCGGGACGTTACGGGGTCGAACCGCCGCAGTCACGCCTTCGTGTTATGCGTATTTCCCGGTGTGGGTTACTGCCTGGAACGGGTGCCTCAAAGTCGCCGCCGTGCTAGGCTGACCTGCCGGCTACCCCGGAGATTTTATTGAGCGGAGCCAACATCGACCCCTCTGACCCGTCACGCGCCGTCCGCGACAGCGATGCGATCGCGCGGCTGAAACTGACAGAGGCTCTGCAGCGGGCAAGGTTCGCGATTGGGTGGGAACGGGCCTGGCCGCATCTGGCCCGGTTCCTGACGGTCGCAGGATTGTTCTTGGTCGCGTCCTGGGCCGGGCTGTGGCTGGTGCTGCCGTTTGTCGCACGCGTGGCCGGCGCCGGCCTGTTCGCGATTGCCGCGCTCGCGGCGCTGTCGCCGCTGGTGCGCTTCCGCTGGCCGAGCCGCGAGGAGGGCCTGAGCCGGCTCGACCGCGGCGCCGGCATTCGCCATCGTCCGGCGACCACGCTCTCCGACACGCTCACCAACAAGGACCCGTTTGCGCTGGCGCTGTGGCAGGCGCAGCGCGAGCGCACGCTGGCCTCGATCAAGCGCATCCGCGCCGGGCTGCCGCGGCCGCGCGTGTCGCTGCATGATCCCTGGGCGCTGCGCGCGCTGGTCATCGTGATGCTGGTCGCGAGCTATGTCGCCGCCGGCGACGAGCGCGGCCTGCGGGTCGCCTCCGCATTCGACTGGAACGGCATCATGGCGCCGGCCAATGTCCGGGTCGATGCCTGGGTGACGCCGCCCAACTACACCGGCAAGCCGCCGATCATTCTGTCCAACGCCAACAAGGACGCCAACGCGGCGGACACCACCCCGCTCGCGGTTCCGGCCGGCAGCACGCTCCTGGTGCGCTCCAGCGGCGGCAGCATCGACGTCGTCGTCGGTGGCGGTGTTACCGAGGTCGCGCCGGACGGGCAGGCGCCCAAGGGCACCAACGAGCGGCATTTCAAGATCACCGGCGACGGCACCGCGCATGTCCGTGCGCCGGCCGGCCAGCCGCAGTGGAAATTCACCGCGACGCCGGACCGCCCGCCGTCGATTGCGCTCGCCAAGGATCCGGAGCGGCAGGCGCGCGGCGCGCTGCAGATGTCCTACCGGCTCGAGGACGATTACGGCGTCAGCGAAGCGCGCGCGCAATTCGCGGTGCGGCCGACCGATGCGCCGAAGGAGGCCGACGGCAAGAAGGATGCCGACGGCAAGGCGGCGCAGCCGCGACCGCTGTTCGAGCCGCCGCAATTCGCGCTGGTGCTGCCGAATGCGCGCACCCGCAACGGCGTCGGCCAGACCGTGAAGGACCTCAGTGAGGATCCCTATGCCGGCGCCGACGTGACCTTGACGCTGACGGCCAAGGACGAGGCCGGCAATGAGGGCAAGAGCGAGCCGTTCAACATGCGGCTGCCGGAGCGCCTGTTCACCAAGCCGCTGGCGCGCGCGCTGATCGAGCAGCGCCGTATCCTGGCGCTCGACGCCAATCAGAACGGCCAGGTGTTCGCCGCGCTCGAGGCGCTGATGATCGCGCCCGAAATGTTCATGCCGGAGACCGGCTATTACCTTGGCCTGCACACCGTGAGCCGGCAGCTCGAGGCGGCGCGCACCGACGACCAATTGCGCGAGGTGGTCGCCAGCCTGTGGTCGCTCGCCGTCACCATCGAGGACGGCAACATCTCGGACGTCGACAAGGCGCTGCGTGCGGCGCAGGACGCGCTCAAGCAGGCGCTCGAGCGCGGCGCGACCGACGAGGAGATCAAGAAGCTCACCGACAATCTGCGCGCCGCGCTGGACAATTTCCTCCGCCAGATGGTCGAGCAGTTCCGCAACAATCCGCAGCAGCTCGCCCGGCCGCTCGATCCCAATGCCAAGGTGCTGAGCCAGCAGGATCTCAAGAACATGCTCGATCGCATGGAGCGGCTGTCACGCTCCGGCGACAAGGATGCGGCGCGGCAGCTGCTCGAGCAGATGCAGCAGATGCTGGAAAACCTGCAAATGGCGCAGCCCAATCAGGGCGACGACGACATGCAGCAGTCGCTCAACGAGCTCGGCGACATGATCCGCAAGCAGCAGCAATTGCGCGACAAGACCTTCAAGCAGGGCCAGGATTCCCGCCGCGACCGCATGCGCGGCAAGCAGGGCGAGCAGTCGATGGGCGACCTGCAGCAGGACCAGCAGGCGCTGCGCGATCGCCTGAAGAAGCTGCAGGAAGAGCTCGCCAAGCGCGGCATGGGACCGGACCAGCGCGGCCAGAAGGGCCAGAAAGGCCAGGGTCAGAAGGGCGACCAGGCGCAGCCGGGCGATCAAGGCGGCGACCAGGGCGATGACGGCGATGACGGGCTCGACCAGGCCGATTCCGCGATGGGCGATGCCTCCGGGCGGCTCGGCGAGGGCAATGCCGACGGCGCGGTGGATTCGCAGGGCCGTGCGCTGGATGCGCTGCGCAAGGGCGCCCAGAGCCTCGCCGACGCGATGCAGCAGGGCGATGGCGACCAGCCGGGCGACAGCCCCGGCAACCGCGCCGGCCGCCAGCAGAGCGGCGGCAACCAGACCGATCCGCTCGGCCGCCCGTTGCACGGCCGGGAATTCGGCGACGACTACACGGTGAAGATCCCCGGCGAGATCGACGTGCAGCGCGTCCGCCGCATCCTCGAAGAGCTGCGCCGCCGCCTCGCCGATCCGTCGCGGCCGCAGATCGAGCTCGACTACATCGAGCGGCTGCTGAAGGATTATTGAGCGCCTCGTCCTTCGACTGTCGTCATCCGTGAAAGCTCGTGCCTACTCACGAGACATCGGCGCTTGAATCGAACGGCCACGGCGACCTGTATGCCGCGCTTCCACTGGAATGACGCGGAATATGCACGACGGTCGTAAGCCTGCAGACGTCAGCTTCTGCGGGCTACGCGCCCCGCGTTCCAATCGGGTGCGATCGGGACCGGGTGTCGTCCGCCCGTTTCGCACAATTTTCCTAAAATTGTCGGGTTCCCGTTGGTGCGCATTTAAGTCGCTTGCGTCACCTTACTTCGGAAAATTGGCAAGCGTCTCAGGAGAGCACATGAGGCACAGCCGTTTATTCATTGCATCGTCATACCGGCCATTGGGTATTACTCGCCGGCACCAACATCAGACCAGCTTGGTTCGACAATTCGTTCGAGACCAGTCGGGCAGCTATGTGATCATTTCAGCGCTGCTCATGCCGGTCCTGGTCGGCACGGCAGGGCTCGGTACCGAAGTGGGATGGTGGTACTACAAACATAAGAACATGCAGAGTGCCGCCGACTCCGGCGCGGTGAGCGCCGCAACGGCGGCAAGTGCAGGCGCCGACCTTTTGTCCGAAGCCAATGCGGTCACGGCAAACTACGGTTACGCGAACGGGGCGAACAACGTCACGGTCACGGTGAATCAACCGCCGAAGACCGGCAGTCAGACGTCGAACCTGCAGGCGGTCGAAGTCATCGTGAGCCAACCGCAACAGCGGTTGCTATCAGCCTTGTTCGGCTCGGCCCCGGTGCCGGTCACCGCGCGCGCGGTCGCCCTGCCGAATTCCGGGACGGGCTGCGTGCTTGCGCTCAACGCCAGCGCCAGTCCCGCGGTCAACGTGAGCGGCGGCAACCAGCTCAACCTGATCAAGTGCAACCTTTACAGCAACTCGGGTGCAAGCCCATCGCTCAACGTGGCCGGCAGCGCGACGGTCGCCGCCAATCAGGTCGGCGTCGTCGGCGACGTCTCCGGCACCAGCAACATCACCGCCACCAACGGCGTCAAGACGCATGTGAAGCCAATGGCTGACCCGTATGCGAACGTCTCTCCGCCGTCGAAGCCGAGCTGCACGAACGCCAAGATTACGGTCAATTCCAACGGAAAGACGAATTCTCTCAGCCCCGGCTGCTACTCGGGCAGCATTACGGTGAACGCCGGCGCAACGCTGAACCTCGATCCGGGCATCTATTACCTGGACGGCTCGAACTTGAGCGTCGCGGGCAACGCCACCATCACGGGCAGCGGCGTGACCCTGGTCTTTACGGGCTCGGGAAGCAAGTGGGGCACGGCTTCGATCGGCAGCAACGCCATCGTCGATCTGACGGCGCCGACCTCCGGCTCCACGAAGGGCATCGTCATGTATGGCGACCGCAACATGCCGGCCGGGACTACCTTTAATCTCACGGGTGGTGCCACCCAGAACTTCGGCGGCGCCATCTACCTGCCGAAGGCCGACCTCAGCTTCGGCGGTGGTAACGGCACAAGCACATCATGCACCAAGATCATCGCGGACACGCTGACGTTCAGCGGCACGTCGAACCTTCAGGTCAATTGTTCGGCGCTCGGCACCGCGACGATAGGCACGCAAACCGCGCAACTCATCGAGTGAGGTTGGCCCCGATGCAAATCCAGAGATCCTCATCCAACAGCCGTGGTCGATTGGTTTTCTCTCTGATGCAGCTTGTGCGCACCGCCGTTCACGACAGGGGCGGCGTCGCGGCCATCGAATTCGGCATCATGATCCCGTTGCTGTCCCTGATGGTCGTCTCGGTAACCGACATCGGACTCGCGCTCTATCGCAAGATGCAGGTCGAGAATGCCGCGCAGGCGGGAGCGCAATACGCCATCGTGCGCGGCTTTGACGAGACTGGCGTCACCAGCGCCGTAACAGCCGCCACGAATTCCACAGCCATCAATGCTTCGCCCAAGCCGTACCAGTTTTGCGGGTGCCCGACCAGTTCGGGGGTCAGCACCGTCAGTTGCGGTGCGGTCTGCCCCAGCGGCGCGCAGGCCGGAACATATGCCATGGTTTCGGCGCAAGGGACCTACTACACGCTGATCAATTATCAGATTGTGGCGGCCACCTACACCTATAGCGCCCAGTCCACTGCGAGGCTGCAGTGAAACTCACACCGCTATGGCGGGACAATCGAGGAGCCTCCGCGCTGGAATTCGCCCTGACCGCTCCCGTGTTCTTCCTGTTCATATTTGGCATCATCGAATTCGGACTGCTGTTCTGGACTCAGCTCGGGCTGCAGCACGGCACCGAAATGGCGGCGCGTTGCGCGACCGTCAACAGCACGCTCTGTCCAAGCGGCAGCGCCATCACGAATTACGCCGCGCAGCAGGCGTTCGGCCTCACGCTCCCGGCGCAGACATTCACCTATTCCACGTCAGCCTGCGGCAACGTGGTCAGCGCGAGTTATGCATTTCAATTTGCGCAATTTCTCAATCTGTCCCCGGTGACGCTGACCGCCCGGGCATGCTTTCCGAGTTGAGCTCGTAACCCTAGTTTCCCGAATCCGAAGTTTGCATCATTGGCCGCACCTTCGGGGCGAACTTCGGATTCGATAAGGACACTAGCAAACTTATGATTCTAGTGTGCTTTATGAATGCGAAGTTCGTGAAAGTGGCTGCCGCGAAATCGCACGAACTTCGCATTCAGCACACTAGCCGGCCTTCCGCGCCGCCAGCGCGTCCGCGACTGCGGTGCGGATATCGGCCACCGAGAACGGTTTCGTCACCACGTCATGCACGATCGCCTCGAGGCCGGAGGCGCGTTCGCGCTGATGGGCGAAGCCGGTCATCAGCAGGATCTTCAGCGCAGGGAAGTCGCGCGCCGCGGTCAGCGCCAGCGCGATGCCATCCATCACGGGCATCTGGATGTCGGTGAGCAGAAGGTCGAACGCGCCTTCGTCGCGCGTCAGCACCTCCAGCGCCTCGGCGCCGTCCTGCGCGGTCACGGTTTCGTGGCCGTCCATGGCGATGGCGCGCGCCACCAGCGAGCGCATCGAGTCTTCGTCGTCGGCGATCAGAACACGCGTCATGGTGATTGGTCGGTTCCCGATGGAGTTGGCCGGCGGCTCACGCGCGGCCGCCGGTGAGATCACGCTTGTTGAAGAAGCGTACGTCGATATTGCGGCCTTCGGGCGGCGGCGAGGCGAGGCGCGACTTGAAGAAGGCCCGCTCGCCGGGATTGAGCACCGGCTGCTCCAGCACGGCGTTCCAGGCATAGATTTCGGCGCCCTGGGCGTCGCGGACCGAGAAGCGCAGCCGAGGCAATTCGACCGGCTTCCTGGTCTGGCCGACGATCATGCCCTCGATCACCAGCACCGGCTTGCCGTCCACGGTCTCGTTGGTGATCTTGAGATCCTTGAAGGCGAGCCCGCGCAAATTCACGTCGAGCCCGGCCATCTTGTAGAACAGCGCGGTCTGCGGCAGCAGCCGCACCACATCGTTGCGCCAGACGAACAGCGCGATGATCAGCGCGGCCATGGCGCCGCAGGTGGTCGGCAGGGCGCCGATCACCGGCATGAACGGAATTCGGGGCAGGGCGGGCAGGCGGAATAGGCGGGGAAACCGGGGCAGGCGGAAGCGGCCCCTGGTTCCCGCGTCCCCGGCGTCGGCATGGGCCGCGGCATCCGCCTCGGCCAGCGCCGGCCATTCCGTGGCGGCGTCGCTGCCCTCGGCGGGCAAATCGGCCGAAATCGAGGGGCTCTCGACCATCGGGGTCGCGTCAGCCTCCTCCCGGCCCATGGCCTCCCATTCGGCGGCGAGGTCGGATCCGGCGGACTGATAGGCCAGAGTGGGCGCGGTCGCCCCGATGGCGTCCTCCGGCCGGGCCAGCCAGACCTCCCGGCAGCGGGAACAACGGACAGTACGTCCGGCCTCGCCAAGGGTGGCCGGATTGATGGCGTAGGATGTTGTACAATGCGGGCAAACAATATGCATGGAGGCCGAATCTCCACCGTGTGGATGCCCGGATGCTACTTAGCGACCGTTAACGAATCGGAAACCATAACCGAAGCACAAGCTTTCTGTGCGGTTCGCGGGCGCTCGGCCGGGGTTCGGGCCGTCTTCGCCGTCGGTGTGGGGTATTGGGCCATCGGCCCTCTCGAACGGAGCTAGCGCATTGGTTCGGTTCGAAAATGTCGGTCTGCGCTACGGGCTCGGCCCGGAGATTTTGCGCGACCTCTCGTTCATGATCCCGGCGCACTCGTTCCAGTTCCTCACCGGGCCGTCGGGCGCGGGCAAGACCTCGCTGCTGCGGCTGTTGTTCCTGTCGTTGCGGCCGACCCGCGGGCTGGTCAATCTGTTCGGCAAGGACGTCTCGCTGCTGAGCAAGGATCAGATCGCGGACCTGCGCAAGCGGATCGGCATCGTGCTGCAGGATTTTCGCCTGCTCGATCACATGACCACCTATGAGAACGTCGCGCTGCCGTTCCGCGTGATGGGCCGCGAGGAATCGAGCTATCGCCGCGAGGTGATCGATCTCTTGAAATGGGTCGGCCTCGGCGAGCGCATGGATGCGCTGCCGCCGATCCTGTCGGGCGGCGAGAAGCAGCGCGCCGCGATCGCGCGCGCGGTGATCTCGCGGCCGCAACTGCTGTTGGCGGACGAGCCGACCGGCAGCGTCGATCCGACGCTCGGGCGCCGCCTGCTGCGGCTGTTCATCGAGCTCAACAAATCCGGCACCGCGGTCATCATAGCGACCCACGACATCACGCTGATGGATCAATACGAGGCGAGGCGGCTGGTGCTGCATCAGGGACGGCTGCACATCTATGAATAGAGGCGGCGACGAGAAAGTATCGTTGGTCGATCTCGGGCGCGAACGCCCGCAGGTCCCGGCCACCGCGCGCAACATGTCGCCGATTGTGCCGCGTGCCTCGATCTCGGGCCGTGCGCTGGTCGCGGTCGTCGCGATCATGACCTTCCTCGCCTCGCTGACGACAGGCACCGTGCTGCTGGTCAGCGCGTCAGCCGCCGAATGGCAGTCGGAAGTATCGAGCGAGATCACCATCCAGGTGCGCCCCTCGCCGGGCCGCGACCTCGATCGCGACGCGCAGGCCGCGGTGGACGCGATGCGGGCGCAGCCCGGCATTCTCGAGGTCCGTCCGTTCAGCAGGGAGGAATCCGCCAAGCTGCTGGAGCCGTGGCTCGGCAGCGGGCTCTCGATCGACGAACTGCCGGTGCCGCGCGTCATCGTGGCGCGGGTGCAGCCCGGCACCACGCTCGATCTCGCCGGCTTACGCGCGCGGGTGACGCAGGCGGCGCCGACCGCAAGCGTCGACGATCACCGCGCCTGGATCGAGCGCATGCGCTCGATGACCGGCGCCACGACGTTCGCCGGCGTCGGCATCCTCATCCTCGTGATCATCGCAACCATCATCTCGGTGTCGTTCGCGACCCGCGGCGCGATGGCCGCCAACCGCCCGATCGTCGAGGTGCTGCATTTCGTCGGCGCCGGCGACAGCTTCATCGCCAACCGCTTCCTGCGGCATTTCCTTCGGCTCGGCCTCGAAGGCGGGCTGATCGGCGGCGGTGCGGCGATGTTGGCGTTCGGCTTCTCCGAGTCGATCGCCAACTGGTTCTCCGGCACGCCGGTAGGCGACCAGTTCGCGGCCCTGCTCGGCACGTTCTCGCTGCGCCCGTCCGGCTATCTGGTGCTGGCGATGCAGGCAGTGCTGATCGCGGCGATCACCGCGTGGGCATCGCGCCGCACCCTGTTTGCCACGCTCGATGACATCGACTGACGGCGCCGCGAAACTCGAAATCACGGCGCCGCCTCGTGATTGCATTTCGTCGCCCAAGTGTGAATTCGCGCGCATGCACGCGGCCCTGGTCCCGGGGAAAACCGGTTTCCACTTTTCCGGATCATGCTTTAAAATCGCCCGGGGGGAAGGATAACCGCATCACATGAGTTTGCAGTCCGACGATACGTCGCCGAATGGCTTTGCCGCGCGCCCGCGCGGCTGGCTGCGCGCCGTCATCGTCGCGCCGCTGGCGCTTGCCTTCGTCGCCGCGGCGGTCGGCTTTGTCGGCTTCCTCTCGCAATTGCGCGGCGTCGAGACCGACCCGCCACAAAATGCCGACGGCATCGTGGTGCTGACCGGCGGCTCGTCGCGGGTGTCCGACGCCATGGAACTGTTGGCTGCCGGCTACGGCAAGCGTTTGCTGATCTCGGGCGTGCATCCGACCAACGACGCCAGCGACATTTCCCGCTCTGTGCCGGACAGCAAGGGGCTGATGAGCTGCTGCGTCGATCTCGACCGCTCGGCGCTGAACACCCGCAGCAACGCGGCGGAGACGCGGCGCTGGGCGCGCGAGCGCGGCTTCAAGTCGCTGATCGTCGTGACCTCGAACTACCATATGCCGCGGGCGATCGTGGAACTGTCACATGCGATGCCCGACGTGACGCTGATCCCGTTCGCCGTGGTCGGCGACAAATGGCGCGACGAGCCGTGGTGGACGAGTGGCGCGACGTTCCGTCTCTTGCTATCGGAATACGCCAAATATGTCGCCGCGGAGATGCGGGTGCGGCTGGCCGGTCTCGGCCTCGACCTGACCTCCGATCTCGCCGAGCCGGCTGCCGCGCCGCCCCGCCCGGCGACGGCGCTGGCGAATTGATGTATCAGGCACCGTCATTCCGGAATGGTGCGCCAGCACCATATCCGGAATCTCGAGATTCCGGGTTCGCTTCGCGCCCCGGAATGACTGATGATTTCACAGAGGATAGTCGTTGAGCATGACTTCGATCTTCCTGCGCTCGCTGATCTTCAACGTGCTGTTCTATCTCGTGCTGGTGGCGATCTGCATCATCGCGCTGCCGGCGCTGCTGCTGCCGCGGGGGGCGTTGATGGCGCTTGAAGCCGCGTGGGCCAACATCAGCCTGTTCCTGATGCGCGTGATCTGCAACATCAGGATCGAGTTTCGCGGGATCGAGAAGATTCCGAGCGGGCCGCTGGTGGTCGCCTCGAAGCACCAGTCGTTCTGGGAGACCTTCGCGCTGGTGCGCTTCTTCGAGCATCCGCTGTTCATCCTGAAGCGCGAGCTGATGATGATCCCGGTGTTCGGCTGGTACCTCAAGAAGGTCGGCATGATCTCGGTCGAGCGCGGCGGCGGCCCGCGCTCGCTGATCAAGACGCTGAAGCGCGCAGCGGCCGAGGTGAAGCTCGGCCGCCAACTTGTGATCTTTCCCGAGGGCACCCGCACCGCGCCCGGTGCCGCGCCGAACTACAAGGCCGGCGTCGCGCAGATCTATGCCGAGAGCGGCGTGCCGTGCCTGCCGATCGCGCTCAATTCCGGGCTGTTCTGGCCGCGCCGCACCTTCATGCGCTATCCGGGGACGCTGGTGGTCGAATTCCTCGATCCGCTGCCGCCGGGATTGCCGCGCGACGAGTTCATGGCTCGCCTGCGCGACCAGATCGAAACCGCCACCACCCGCATCGTCGAGGCCGGCCGCGCCGAGCAGGCGAAATTGTTCGGCGGTGTGCCGAACGCGGCGAAAGGGTAGGGCGCAGCACAAGCCCTGGTGCGGTTGCTGCCGGGAATTTCGTGCCCGCGGTTTCGTCGGTCCCTTCAGAAATCGTCATGCCCGGGCTTGTCCCGGGCATCCACGTTTTTGGTTCGGCCTGAAGCAAGACGGTGGATGGCCGGGCACAGGCAAGCCGAAGCGATGCCGTCCTTCGGGCGGCTGCCCGGCTCATGACGATGCGGAGAGTTACCGTATCGCGAAAGGCGTCGCCATCACTGACCGGCCGCCGCGTCGGTGTTGAAGGTCTCGCCTTGCGGCACCCAACTCTTGCCGTCGAACGTTGCGATCTGCATCTGCGTGAACGGCGCATAGCGGTCCGGCCGCGTCGAGATAGCGATGCCGGGCAGCAGCAACGGCGCAACCACCTTGTTGAGGTTGGTTGCCTGCTTCAGCAAATTCTCGCGCGTCAGATCATCGCCGCACATCTCGATGACCTTCACCGTCATATAGGCCGAGATGTAGCCGGTGACGTTGCTGCCGTCGGCGATGTCGCCTTGCGGGTACCACTTTGCCAGGAACTCCTTGAACTCCTTCACGTCGGCCGCGCTCTCCCAGGTGGGATCGGTCGGCGTCTTGAACGCGAGCGCGGTCAACAATCCCTTCGAAGCTTCGATGCCGGCCGGCTCCATGACGCCCTTGATCGATGAGGAGACGCTGACCACGTAGTTCAGCGGTTTCCATCCGAGCTCGTAGACCTTGCGTATCGCCTGCGCGCCGAACTTGGGCGTCGCCATCGTGAACAGCGTGTCGGCGCCGGAGGCTTTCAGGGAGACGATCTGCGAATCGACCGTCGGATCGGAAACCTCGTAGGTCACTTCCTTCACGATCATCGTCTTCGCCTTGTCGCCGAGGCCATCCTTCAGCCCCTTGACGTAATCCTTTCCGGCATCATCGTTCTGGGAGAACACGCCGAGCTTCGCGTCGGGCTTGTTCTTCAACAGATATTTGGCGAAGATCATGCCCTCCATCTGGTAGGGTGGATAAAGCTGGGTGGTCCACGGGAAGTTCTTCGGGTCGTCCCATTTTGCCGCGCCCGTCGAAATGAAGATCTGCGGGACCTTCTTCTGGTTCAGATACTTCTGGATCGCTGAATTGGTCGGTGTGCCGATGGTACCGATGATTGCCAGCACCTCGTCCTGTTCGACGAGGCGTCGCGTCTGCTCCACGGTCTTCGGCGGCGAATAGGCGTCGTCCAGTGAAATCAGCTTGATCTTTTGGCCGTTCACGCCGCCCTTCGCGTTGATCATCGCGTAGTAGGCCTCTTCGAGACGCCCCTGGGTGCCGTAGGCGGACGCCGGGCCGCTATAGGGCATGGTCTGGCCGATCTTCACCTCGGTATCGGTGACACCGGGGCCGTATTTCTTGTCGGCGAGGGCAGGTTGGGCGGTGGCGAGCATCAGCGCGCAGAACACTGCGCGTGAGTAACGAAACGTCATGGCGAATCTCCCCAAGTATCGGCCACGCTCTTCGGCGTGTGCCGTGGGGCTGATGATCGCTGCTCCACCCTGCACGTCAAGTGCGACAGCTCGGCGCGCGGGTGCCGTCGTACCGCTGTCCGTCCGGGAGCGGTGAAGCAAGCGATGTCAGTGCGGAAAACTCACCGCATCACGAACGGATTGGCCGGCACGTCCGTCGCGGTCGAGATCCAGACGCTCTTGGTCTCCTGATATTCGCGGACCGCGTCGATGCCGCTTTCGCGGCCGACGCCGGAGTGCTTCATGCCGCCGAACGGCATCATGTAGCTGATGGCCCGGTAGGTGTTCACCCACACGGTGCCGGCGCGCAGTTGCTTCGGCACGCGGATGGCGCGCGCGAGATCCTTGGTCCAGATCCCGGCGGCAAGGCCGTAGATCGTGTCGTTGGCGATCCGGATGGCATCCTCCTCGGTGTCGAAGGAGATGATCGACAGCACCGGCCCGAACACCTCCTCGCGCGCGATCCGCATGGTGTTGTCGACGTCGGTGAAGATGGTCGGCTCGACGAACTGGCCGCCCTTGATGCCGTCGCCGGAGGCCGGCTTGCCGCCGAGCAGGCAGCGCGCGCCCTCGGCTTTCGCGATGTCGATATAGTCGAGCACCTTCTTGTACTGCGCCGGCGTCGTGATCGGGCCGACATTGGTGTCTGACTGCATGGGATCGCCGATCTTGGCGGACTTTGCCAGCTCCAGCACCCGCGCGACGAACTTCTCCTTGATCGAGCTCTGCACCAGAAGGCGCGATCCAGCGATGCAGGTCTGCCCCGTGGCGGCGAAGATGCCGGAGATCGCGCCGGCCGCGGCGGCGGTGAGGTCGGCGTCCTCGAACACGATGTTGGGCGACTTGCCGCCGAGCTCGAGCGAGACGCGCTTCAGGCTCTTGGCCGCGGTCTCGTAGACCTTTGCGCCGGTCGTGTCCGATCCGGTGAAGGTGATCTTGGCGACGCCCGGATGGGCGATCAGCGCGGAGCCGGCCTCGGGACCGAAGCCGGTCACCACGTTGAAGATGCCGTCGGGAATTCCGGCCTCCTTGGTCAGCGCGGCGAATTCCAGCGTGCTGGCCGAGGTGAATTCCGACGGCTTGACGACCACGGCGCAACCGGCGGCGAGCGCGGCGGCGCATTTCCAGGCGACGAACAGCAGCGGCGAATTCCAGGCGGTCAGCGCCGCGACGACGCCGACCGGCTCATGGGTCGTGTAGGCGAAGGTCTCCGCCTTGTCGATCGGCACCAGGCCGCCCTCGAGCTTGTCGACGAGCCCGCCGAAATACCACCACCACTCCGGATGGTAGCGCAGCTGGCCGAGCATCTCGGCCATCAGCTTGCCGTTGTCGCGCACCTCGATCTCGGCAAGGCGCTCGGCATTGGCCGCGACGAGGTCGCCGAGCTTGCGCATCACCTTGCCGCGCGCGGAGGCCGTCATCTTCGCCCAGGGGCCGCGCCACATCGCCTCATTGGCGGCCTTCACCGCCTTGTCGGCGTCGGCGGCGGTGCCGCGCGGAATCTTTGCCCAGGCCTCGCCGCGATAGGGATCGATGCTGTCGAACCATTCGCCATTGGCGGGGTCGACATACTGGCCGTTGATGTAAAGCTGATAGGTTTTCATGACATCCTCCCGCAAGGCGATGGTTCTGGTTGGCGGAACGCTATCACGCATTGCGCGACGCCGTCATAACGCAGTCGCGTGAGCCGGGTTGCAGCCGGGGCGGGCCGCTATCGGCCATGCGGCGCGGCAAGCTCGGCCGCGATGATCGCGCCGAGCGCCATGTCGCTCTGCTGTCCGAAGCCATGATGCACGATGTTGCCGTCGCGGCCGATCAGGATGCTGGTCGGCGTTCCCTGCATGCCGTAGCGCTGCATGGTGACCGGGATCGGCGTGCCTTCGCCGGCCTCGTCGACGCCGATCGGGAAGGTCAGCCGGTACTCGTGGATGAAGGCTTCCAGCGACACCTCCGTCATCGCCGCGTGGTGCTCGAATACGGTGTGCAGCCCGATCACCTGCAGGTCGGAATGCTTGAACAGCTCGAACGCGCGCTGGGTCTGCGGCGTGCCGTGCGCGACGCAGCCGGGGCACAGCATCTGGAACGCGTGCAGCAGGACCGGCCGGCCGCGCAGCCCAGCCAGGGTCAGCGACTCGCTGGTGTTGAACCAGCGCGACGCGGCGATATCAGGTGCGAGAGTCACAGATCGGTTCCTTGCGTCCGCTCACGGCGCAAGGTTGGCAACATCGATACCGGTCTGTCAACGACCGGCGGCGCTTGATGCCGCTGCCCGGCGTGCGCGGCGCGCGGCGCGGCGGCGCTGGGTCCACAGCCTCGCGCGGTCGAGATAGAGATAGACCACCGGCGTCGTGTAGAGCGTCAGGATCTGGCTCAGGATCAACCCGCCGAAGATCGCGATGCCAAGCGGCTGACGCAGCTCGCTGCCTTCGCCGAGACCGATCATCAGCGGCACCGCGCCGAACAAGGCGGCGAGGGTCGTCATCATGATCGGGCGGAACCGCATCAGGCAGGCTTCGTAGATCGCATCGCGCGACGACAGCCCGCGCTGGCGCTCGGCATCGAGCGCGAAGTCGATCATCATGATGGCGTTCTTCTTCACGATGCCGACCAAGAGGATCACCCCGATCATGCCGATGACGTCGAAATCGGTGTGCGACAGCATCAAGGCCGCCACCGCGCCGACGCCTGCCGAGGGCAAAGTGGAGAGGATGGTCAGCGGGTGGATGTAGCTCTCGTAGAGCATGCCGAGCGAGATGTAGATCGTCGCCAGCGCGGCGAGGATCAGGAACAGCTCGTTCGCCAGCGCCTGCTGGAAGATTTTCGCGGAGCCCGCAAACCCGCCGGAAATGCCCGCGGGCATGCCGAGCGCGTGCATCGCGTTCTCGATCGTGGTGGTGGCCGTGCTCAGCGAGACGCCCGGCGGCAGGTTGAACGAGATGGTGCTGGAGACCAGGAGATCCTGATGATTGACGGAGAGCGGCGTCTCGCCGTGCTCGAAGCGCGCGACGCTCGACAGCGGGATCATGGTCTCCGCGCTGGTGGAGACCGCGGTACCGGTCGAGGCGACGCCCTTGCCGGTGGCACCGATCGAATTGGTGGCCTGGTTGCGCACCACATTGGCGGCGACCGCGCTGACCGAGCTTTTTTGCGAGGACGAGGCCACCGTGCCAGCCACCGCATTGGTGCTCTGCGTGCCGCTCGCCGAGCCGCCCGAGGTCGAGATATAGACCTCCTTCAGGGTTTGCGGGTCCTGCGAGAAGCGCGGCGCGACCTCCATGATCACATGATACTGGTTGCGCGCGACGAAGATGGTCGAGACCTGGCGCTGCCCGAACGCGTCATAGAGCGTGTTGTCGAGCTGGCTGACCGTGATGCCGAGCCGGGAGGCGGCGTCGCGATCGATGATCAGATTGGCTTGCAGCGCCTTGTTCTGCTGGTCGCTGTTGACGTCGGCGAGCGTCGGCTCCTTCTGCAATGCCGCGACGAGCTTTGGCGTCCACTCGTTCAGCTCCTCGAAGGTCGAGCCCTTCAGCGTGTACTGGTACGCCGCGTTGCCCGAGCGCCCGCCGGCGCCGAGGTCGCCGATCGATTGCAGGAACAGCGTGGCGCCCGCGACGCTTGCCAGCGGTCCGCGCAGCCGCTCGATCACCTTGTCGGCGCGCAGCCGGCGCTCGTCCATCGGCTTCAGCGAGGCGAACACGGTGCCGGTGTTGGTGCCGCCGGGACCGACGCCGCCGCCGCCGGTGAAGCCGACCGCGGTGTCGACCGCCGGATCCGACTTCACGATGTCGATGAACTGGGTCAGCTTCTGCTGCATCAGCTGGAACGAGGTGCTCTGGTCGGCCTGGATCGAGCCGACCAGCAATCCGGTGTCCTGCTGCGGCACGAAGCCCTTGGGCACCACCTTGTAGAGATGGAAGTTCAAATAGAGCGTCGAGCCGAGGATCAGCATCACCAGGAGCGGATGGCGCAGCGCGAGTCCGAGCGTCGCGCGGTAGCCGTTCAGCATCAGCTCGAAGATGCGCTCGCTGATCCGGTAGATCCGGCCGTGCGGCCGGCCCTCCTCCTTGCGCAGCAGCACCGCGCACATCATCGGCGTCGTGGTCAGCGAGACCACCAGCGAGATCACGATCGCGATCGTGATGGTCATGGCGAATTCGCGGAACAGGCGGCCGACCAGCCCGCCCATCAGCAGGATCGGCACGAACACCGCGATCAGCGACACGCTCATCGACAGCACCGTGAAGCCGACCTCGCGGGTGCCGACCAGCGTGGCCTCGAGCCGCGACAGCCCGGCGTCCATGTGGCGGGTGATGTTCTCCAGCACCACGATGGCGTCGTCGACCACGAAGCCGGTCGCCACCGTCAGCGCCATCAGCGAGAAGATGTCGAGCGTGTAGCCGAGCAAATACATCACGGCGAAGGTCGCGATCAGCGACACGCCGACCGCCACCACCGGGACCAGCGTCGCCCGCGCATTGCGCAGGAAGGCGAACACCACCAGGATCACCAGGGCCACCGCGATCAACAGCGTGATCTCGACGTCGTGCAGCGAGGCCCGGATCGTCTTCGAGCGGTCCATCGCGAGGGTGATGTCGACCGCGGGCGAGACCGAGGCCTTCAGCTGCGGCATCAGCCCTTTCACGGTGTCGACCATCTTGATGATGTTGGCGCCCGGCTGCCGGTACACGATCATCACGACGGCCGGCTTGCCGTTGGAAAGGCCGAGCGTGCGCACATTCTCGACGGAATCGATCACGTCGCCGACATCGGTCAGGCGCACCGCCGCGCCGTTGCGGTAGGCGACGACCAGCGGCCTGTAGTCGGCCGCCTTGCGGGCCTGGTCGTTGGCGTAGATCTGGTAGCGCTGGTTGCCGACGTCGATGCCGCCCTTCGGGCTGTGCGCATTGGCGCTACTGAGCGCGGCGCGGACGTCCTCGAGCCCGATGCCGTATTTGTACAGCGCCGGCGGGATCAGCTCGACGCGCACCGCCGGCAGCGAGCCGCCGCCGACCGAGACTTCGCCGACGCCTTCGACCTGCGACAGCTTCTGCGCCAGCACGGTGGAGGCGGCGTCATAGAGCTCGGCCGGCGTCAACGTGTCCGAGGTCAAGGTGTAGATCAGGATCGGCGCCGAGGCCGGGTTGAACTTGCGGTAGGTCGGATTGGCGCGCAGATTGGTCGGCAGGTCGGCGCGCGCCGCGTTGATCGCCGCCTGTACGTCGCGCGCGGCGCCGTTGATGTCGCGGTCGATGTCGAACTGCAGCGTGATGCGCGCGGAGCCGAGCGAGGACACCGACGTCATTTCGGTGACGCTGGCGATCTGGCCGAGATGGCGCTCGAGCGGGCTTGCCACCGTGGAGGCGACGTCGGCCGGGCTGGCGCCGGGCAGCGTCGCCTGCACCATGATGGTCGGGATGTCGACGTCGGGCAGCGGCGACACCGGCAGCTTGAAGAACGCAATGATGCCCGCCACCACGAGGCCAAGCGACAGCAGCGTGGTGCCGACCGGCCGTCGGACAAAGGGGGCGGAGAGGTTCATCGAATTTGCGAGCGCTGTTTGCGGATCAGCTTCTATCCGTCCGCGCCGCGATGCAAAAGCCTAAATGTCACAGGGCGCCGCCATACCGCCGCCGCGATTTGCCGGATGCACCGCGCCGCACACCGAAAAACGCGGATCTGGCAACAACCCGTTTACAAAGGCTGATCGATGATGGTGGCGAAGCGCAGTCGCAAGCACTGCGCAAAGGCCAAATGAAGAAGCTCAAGGCATTCCGCAAGTCGCCGGATAGTCCGCTCGGCGAGGTCGTTAAACGACGGCTGGCCAAGCGAACTAAGTAGAGCCTCGCGACGCAGCCTTACGCATCCCGGGCATCCTGCAGCGGGTGACGCGCCGCGTGGGCATCATGCAGCATCGTCGCTAGCTGGTGCAGCTGCGTGTCGCGAAAGCCCTGCTTCTCGATCGAGGCCACTGTCGAGAGCACATAGTCGCGGTTGTTGCCGGAGCGGCCGTGGCCCTGCAGCACCAGCCGCTGCTGCTCGGCGAGCGACAGCCGCCCGGCATATTGCACATGGCCGCGATCGACCACATAGGCCAGCGCAGAGACGCGCTCGCGCGCCGCATTCTCCAGCCACACCGAGCGCATCACCTCGCGATAGACGTTGGTGGTCTGCTCGCGTCCGCGCAAATAGGCGATGGTGTCGTGGCGCAGGCGGGCGGCGACGCGGAACGCGATGCCGCGGCAGGCGCCGCCGCGGTCGAGCCCGAGCACCAGGCCCGGCTTCTCCGGCGTGCCGCGGTGGTCGAACGAATAAACGCAGAGCGCGCGATGCTCGCCGATCAGCCGCGCCGGCACCTGTTCCAGGAACTCGAAGCCCGGCTTCCACATCAGTGAGCCATAGCCGAACACCCAGAGGTCGCCGTCGGTTTCGGAATGGGGAGGATTTGCTGACATCGCGCTGATGGGCTAGCAGAACGGGCCGTCGAAGCGAAGCGGATTCCGTGATGTTTCCAAGGCTTGCTGAAGGCTCGCTCAAAGGTTGCTCGGGGCTTGTTCAAGGCCCGCGGCCGCTTAGATTTTGACAAATTCGCCCGCCAAAGGACCTGCATGTCGGATCAGACCTCCGCCCCCCGCCGCCGCTCGCGCTTCGGCCTTTATGCCGTCCCCGTCGCGGTCCTGATCGCCGCGGTCGCATGGAGCGGCTTCTGGTTCTTCGCCGCCTCGCAGGTCGGCGTGCAGGCCGATGCCTGGCGCGCGCAGGAGGCGAAGGCCGGACGGGTCTACGATTGCGGCGACCGTTCGGTGGCGGGCTACCCGTTCCGGTTCGAAGTCCGCTGCACCGATCCGAGCGTGATGCTGGTCTCGCAGACCGCCGCGCCGCAGATGGCGTTCGTGGCGCGGCTCGCCGAGATCCTGGTCGTGGCGCAGGTCTACGATCCCAAGCTCGTGATCGCGGAGTTCAAGGGACCGGCCACGATCGCCGAGCGCGGCGCGCAGCCGACGCTGTCGGTGAGCTGGAGCAAGGCACGCAGCAGCGTGGTCGGCCTGCCGGCGCCGCCGCAGCGCGCCTCGCTGGTGTTCGACGATCTCGCCATCGACCGCACCGGCGGCGCGGCGCCGGCGCCGCTGGCGCGGGTCAATCACATCGAGCTGCACGGCAGGCAGGTCGATGGCTCGGCGCCGGACAGTCCGGCGATCGAGGCCGTGCTGCAGATTGCCGGCGGCACCTTGCAGGAGGTGCATCCGCTGCTCGCCCAGCCGTTCAACGCCGACATCCATGCGCGGCTCAATGGCCTGAAGGATTTCTCGCCGAAACCCTGGCCGGATCGCTTCCGCGAGATCCAGGCCGCCGGCGGCAGCGTCGAGATCCAGCAGTCGCGGATCGAGCAGGGCGATGTGCTGTCGGTCGCGGCCGGCACGCTGCGCCTCAACGCGCAGGGGCGCATCGAGGGCGAATTGCAGATGACGGTCGCCGGCCTCGAGCGCGTCATCCCCGCGCTCGGCATCGACAAGATGCTGGAGGAGGGCGTGCCGCAGTCAACGCTTGATCGCGTCGCGCCCGGCGTGAAGAGCCAGGACCTCAGCAATCTCTTCGGCGCGCTGGATCGCGCCATCCCCGGCCTCGGCAAGGTGATCAAGCAGAACGCCAATGCCGGCATTTCCGCCGGTATCAATTCGCTCGGCACTGAGGCTATCCTCGAAGGCAAGAAGGCGCGCAGCTTCCCGCTGCGCTTCGCCGACGGCGCGGTGTTCTTGGGGCCGCTGAAAGTCGCGCAGATTCCGCCGCTGTTCTGAGCCGCGGCGGATTGCGCTGGCGCGAGCTCGCCCACGTACTGTCAGGCGTGCTCAAACGGGCCGATCTCGCGGATCACCTTGCAGATCTGCAGGAAGCCGCTGGCGTAGAACTCGGCATGTCCTCGCCTCATGGTTTCAACATGGTCGGGATGATTGCGCCAGGCTTCGAGCGCCTCCTCCGAAGCAAAGCGAAACAGGGTGAGCTCCTCGCCATCCGCCGCCCTGAATGATTTCACCGACAGGAATCCCGGAAGGCGGCTGACAATGTCGTACATGCGTTCGCCGAGCCGGTTGTATTCGTCGAGCGGGGCGTTCTCCCGTAACTTCAAGTCTCCAACGACAATGACTTCACCGATCATGTTGCAGTCCTCCGTCGATCCAATGTCCGTGGCAGGTTGAAAACCATCGCCCGAACACAATTCGAAATCGCGGCCGGTGTTGTTACGCCTCCACCCAGGGCGTTCCTCGCGCGCGATATCGTCCGTCGCGGCAATCTATTCCCGCCGCCGCGATGAGAAAAACGTGACCGGAATAATGCGCCCCGGCGCGAATATCACTCCCCGAGTACCGCTCTCTCTCGCCTGAGGAAGCAACCTCGTGTGGAGGAGAAGCGATGCGAATTCTCGGGGGAATTCTGCTCGGCAGCATGCTGCTGTCGGCAGGTCCGGCGTTGGCGGAGGACGATGCGTCCGAGCTGCGTGCGCTGAAGGCACGGCTCAAGCAGCTCGAGCAGAAAATGGAGACGCAGGCGCGCAAGGAGGAGGCGCTGGCCGCAAGACAGAACGCAATTCAGAACGCGCAGATGACGGCGAAGGCGCCGGTGCCGTTCGATCCCTGCGCATCGGGCAAGCTCTGCTACAAGGGCGTCACCTTCACCTTCGGCGGCTGGGTCGATCTCACCGGCATCTATCGCAGCCGCAACCTCGCCTCCGATTCGGGCTCGGTCTACAACTTCATCCCGTTCCCGCAGAGCAAGAACTACAACACCGGCGAGTCGCGCTTCACCGCGCGCCAGACCCGCTTCTCGGTGCTCGCCGAAGCCAACGCCACGGAGAACATTCACGTCGCCGGCTATGGCGAGCTCGATTTCGAGGGCGCGGCGCAGACCGCCAATTCGGTCGCGACCAATTCGTTCAATCCGCGGCTGCGGCAGGCCAGCATCGAGATCGACCGCAGCGATCTCGGCTTGCATGTCCTCGCCGGCCAATCATGGTCGCTGAACACGCCGAGCAAGGCGGGCATCGATCCGCGAGGCGCCGATACGCCGGGCGTGATCGATTTCGAACTGGTGCCGGGCTTCCTCGGCGCGCGTCAACCGGGCGTCCGGGTCTGGCAGGACATCGGGCCGGAGTTCAAGCTCGCGGTCTCGGCGGAGAACCCGCAGACATCCTTTTTCGGCGGCAACAACCCGCTGGTCGGCACGCCGGCGGTTGGCCCGCAGGGCGTGCTCAATCCGAATCTGCTGGTCAATCTCACCGGTCCGGGCGGCAGCTTCTTCAACAGCCTGAACAATGTCAGCCTCAACCACGTTCCGGATTTCACCGTGAAGGGCGCGTGGGATCCGCGGCTCGGGCCCTACAAGCTGCATGTCGAGGCGTGGGCGCTCTACCGCGACTTCTATGATCGCTTCAACTTCGCCAATCACGACGTCAACACGGTCAGCTTCGGCGGCCACCTCTCGGCCGAGATCGTGCCGAAGCTGCTCGAGGTGCAGGCCTCCGCCTCCTACGGTGCGCTGGGCCGCTTCACCGCAACGCCATTCCCGGATGCAACCGTGCGCCAGGACGGATCGATCCAGCCGCTGCCGATCACGGCCTTCCTGGTCGGCTCGGTCTGGCACACGACGCCGTCGCTCGATCTCTACGCCTATGCCGGGCTCGAAAAGACCACGGCGACCTTCTCCAATGTCGGCACGGTGCCGTTCGGCTACGGCAATCCGCTCTACAACAACCTCGGCTGCAACATCGAGAACTCGCCGGCCGCGACCTGCAACGGCAACACTTCGGAGGTGAGGCAGTACACCGCGGGCTTCTACGACACGATCTTCAAGGGCTCCTACGGCACCATCAAGGCCGGCGCGCAATATTCCTACACCCAGCGCTTCGCCTTCCAGGGTGTCGGCGGCGCGCCGAAGACCGACGACCACATCGTCATGACCCAGATCCGCTACTACCCGTTCTAGGGCGCGACGAGATCAGGTTGAGCTGGAGCGACAACGGCAGTTCACCTCTCCCCGGTGGGGAGAGGTGAATCGAGTTCGCGGTGCCGTCTCAGTCTAGATTCATCACCAGTGATGAAGGAGAGGTCAGATGAGGATCGTGACCAGACCGAAGCAGAGGGCCGTGATCGCGCGCGAATTGATGATGGTCAGCCGCGCCGCGCATGTGCTGCAGCGAACTGGCCTCGCGATGGCCGGTGCCATGGCCGGCACCTTCGTCGCCGCCCAGCTCGCCAAGGGCCATGTCGCTGTCTTCGGCACGCTGATCTTCATCGCTACGACGATCGTGATCGGCGCCGCCGGCTTCTATCTCGGAATCGATATTCCCAAGCCCGCGATGCGCGGCACGGGTCGCATCGATGCCGTCGAACTGATGAGCGCGGGCGGCATCTTCCTCGCCGCGCTGGCTGCGCTGGTGTCGGTCTACGGCATCGTGTTCGACGAGATTCCGCCGCGCGCCTGGGAGTTCGTGATCGGCTCGTGGTGGTTCGGCGGCGGCGTCATGCTGGCGACCGCCGGCCTCGTCGGCCGTCAGCGGCCGGCGCAGAAGGCCGCCGCGCTATCGGCGGGGCCGATCCGGGATCAACGGCTGCGGCGGTGAGCGCCGTCGCGATTCGAACGATCGCCCTCTCACTCCGTCACCCTGAGGTGGCCGCCTCTTCGGCGGCCCTCGAAGGGCGGCGGCCCGGCTGCGGCCGTGCATCCTTCGAGGCTCGCGTAGCGGCGAAGTTGCGCCGCTGTGCTCGCACCTTAGGATGACGGGGCTGACACCATTGCGCGCCTTGCCTCGATCAATGCGTCGCAGCCTTCCGCTGCCACATTTCCCCGCTGCGCCAATCTGTCCCGTAGCTGCGATCGGCCGATGCGATACCCTCACCAAAAAATCGGGGAGGGACTTCAATGCCAGCGAAATTCAGTCGCCGTCACGTCATCGCTGCCGGAGCGGCGGCCGCCGCGATGCCCTTCCTGCCGCGCGGCGCCTCGGCGCAAGCCGCCTGGCCCTCGCGGCAAATCCGCATGATCTGCAGCTATCCCGCCGGCGGGCAGACCGATCTTTTGGCGCGGGCCTTCGGCGAATTCATCGCAAGGCAAGTCGGGCAAACCGTCGTCATCGAGAACAAGGCGGGTGCCTCGGGCTCGATCGGCGCCGCCGAGGTGGCGCGCGCCGCGCCTGACGGTCACACCATCCTGTGCTCGATCTCGACCACTTACGTGATGAACCGCGCGATGATGAAGAACCCCGGCTACGACATGGACAAGGATCTGACGCTGGTCAGCGTGATCCCGGGCGCCGGGCTGCTGCTGGTCGCGAGCCCGAAATTGGGCGTCAAGACACTGGCGGAATTCGTCGCCTATGCGCGCAGTAGCGGCAAGGTGAATTTCGGCACCTACAGCGCGGGCTCCGCGCCGCACATGACGATCAACGAGCTCAACAAGCAGTATGGCCTCACCATCGAGCCGATCCACTATCGCGGCGAGGCACCGATGTGGACCGGGCTCGCGGAAGGCACGCTCGATGTCGCGATGGGCAGCTACACCGCCGCGCAAACCGTCCTGCAGAGCAACCGGGGTGTCGCGTTCGCCGTGCATTCGAAGAAGGTCGACGCGATTCCCGAGATCACGACGCTGCCCGAGCAGGGCGCGACGTCGAAGTTCTTCACCGTGAGCGGCTTCTCGGGCTGGGCGCTGCCGAAGGCGACGCCGCAGCCGATCGTCGATCGGCTGTCGGAGATTTGCGTCGCCGCCAATAGCGATCCGAAGGTGAAGGAGGTGCTCGCGACCTTCGTGCTGGAGCCCGCGATCGGCTTCAAGGACAGCAATGCGCTGTATCAGCGCGAATTGCCGGTCTGGATGGAGGCCGCGCAGTCACTCGGCCTGCCGCCGGCTTGAAGCGATCCGGAACTGAAGGATGGCTGGATCGGCGGTCACCATTCGTCGTAGAACCACTCCCTCGGAATTCGAGGCCGCGCTCTTGCGTAGGGCGGGATAGACGTCCGCTCGGGCTTGCGCGCGGCCGGAGCCGGCTGTGCCGGAGGCGGTGACGCCTTCGGCTCGGAAACCTTCGCGAGCGCCCGTTTCATTTCTTCCTGGCTCGCCTTGAGTTCCTCAATGGCCTTGGAGCTCTCGCGGGCCATCTGTTGCTGGTTCGCCTTTAGTTGCTCAATATTTCGCTCAACATTCGCGAGGTCGCGCGCGATCGTTTGCAACAGCTGCGTCTGATCGGGCAGGGCTGTGTTGGCTGTCGGCGCGGCGTCCTGCGGTGGTGCGGTCTGAGCCGACGGCGTCGCTTGGGGCGGAGCGGCGTCTGCCGCGGCGACCTGAACGGCAGGTGGAGCGGACTGCGCCGGAAGCTGCGGATCATCGGGCGGCGATGATGGAGTTGAAACGAGCTGCGGCGCCCAACGAGCGACAAGCAGCTTGGCTTCCCCGCCATATGACGATTGCAAAGCCAGGGCAGCGACCACGATACATGCTGCCACCGACAAGGCGGTGAGCGCTCGGAATACCGGTCTTCCGGGCGGCGATTGCGAGCCAGGTACGGAAGAAGCAGGGCTCGGCCCGGAAGAAGCAGGGTTAGGTCCGACCGAGGGCGGGTTTGGCTGCGCCGAAGGGGGAGACGCGGCATCGCGCTCCATTCTCGCGAGCTGTTCACTCAAGCGCGTGAGTTCTTCATCGGCGCGCGCAATCTGCTTTTGGGCTTCCGCGAGTCTTTCGTCGGCGCGCGCGCTCGGGCTATCGTTCGATCCAACTGGGTTCGGAGTGGGCGTGGAGTTCATTGACGTTTCCCTTTCCGTCCAATGTCACCCAAGAGTGCCGACTCGGCTATCCGTCAGGGGCGATCAGCCTCCAGCACTCCCTTCAGTCTTGTCTAAAGAATGGCCGGATGATAGCGCGCCCGAGGTCTCGTGATAATGGGGCGGGATATTGGCCCGGGCTAGCCGAAGATCGGGTCCGCTCGGGTCAAAAGCCGACATCATTCCGCGCCGCTTGGGGCAATGCAAACGGCCCTGGCCAGCGTATTCTCAGGCGTCCCGCTGGACCAACTCGAAGGTGATGCCCTCTGGGCCCTCGAACAGCCGGAGCTTCCGGCTGATGTAGTCCATCTCCTCGCTTAGCATGGTGACACCGTTGGCCGCCAGGTGCGCGGTGGCTGCCTCGATGTCGTCGACGCGGAAGGCGAGGTGATTGAAGCCCAGCTTTCGCAGATTGGTCGAGTGCACCCCCGGATCGGTCCCCGGGGGCGGGTCGAACTGAAGCAGCTGGATTTCGAAATCCGCTCCCTCGAGTGCGAGGGTGATGTGCTGCGCCTTCATGGCCGGCATGCCCATGTACCGGGCGGGAACGCCGCCGTCGATGGTCGCGACGTGAGTCTTCTTGAAGCCGAGCAGTGCGAAGAATTCGATCGCCGGGCCGGCATCTGCCACTGCGATAGTCACATGATCCGGACTGAGTATCATCTGATCGCTCCCTGTCATCAGCGCCGCGCCGGCTTTCCTGCTGGAGGCTATCAGCTCGCTCCGTCCGCCGGTAGGTGGGTCGGCCCTGCGGCGACACAATCCGACGGGCAATCAGCGATTCATGTCGCGAGAATGCGGACGTGTGACCCACAAGCAGCGCAACACACTCGGTGTCGTCCCGGCGAAAGCCGGGACCCATAACCACAGCTGGTCATTGTTGCGCGATGCTGGGACGACGAGTCCCGTCAACCACACCCGCCGCGGAGTATGGGTCCCGGCTTTCGCCGGGACGACGAATGGAGAGAAGTCGTCCCGCTTACGTCTTCAAATTCGCATGCGGCCGGCCGAAGTCGGGTGCGGCGGAGTCCTGGCCGGTCTCGACGAT
This sequence comes from Bradyrhizobium sp. USDA 3315, assembly GCF_054056795.1. NCBI lineage: Bacteria > Pseudomonadati > Pseudomonadota > Alphaproteobacteria > Hyphomicrobiales > Nitrobacteraceae > Bradyrhizobium > Bradyrhizobium sp. USDA 3315. The sequence goes on from NZ_JBSRYP010000001.1 coordinate 3,038,881, forward strand.
GCCGCGGCGGATGGCCCGGGTGCGGGTGAAGTGGTCGAACAGCGCTTCGCCGTCGCCGCGCCGGATCGCGCGGGTCAGCTTCGACAGATCCTCGTTGAAGGTGCCGAGCATCTCGAGCACGGCGTCCTTGTTGGCGAGGAACACGTCGCGCCACATCGTCGGGTCCGAGGCAGCGATGCGGGTGAAGTCGCGGAAGCCGCCGGCGGAGAATTTGATGACCTCGGATTCCGTCACCTGCGCCAGCTCGTCGGCGGTGCCGACGATGGTGTAGGCGATCAGATGCGGCAGATGGCTGGTGATCGCGAGCACGAGGTCATGATGGTCGGGCGTCATGATCTCGACCTTGGCGCCGAGCGCGGCCCAGAACGTGCGCAATCGGTCGGTCGCCGCGGGATCGGTGCCTTCGGGCGGGGTGAGGATGCACCAGCGGTTGATGAACAGCTCGGCGAAGCCGGAATCCGGCCCCGAATGCTCGGTGCCGGCCACCGGATGCGCCGGGACGAAGTGGACGCCGTCAGGCAGATGCGGCGCCATGTCCTTGACGACGGCGCCCTTCACCGAGCCGACGTCGGAGATGATGGCGCCGGGCTTCAGATGCGGGGCGATCTCGGCGGCGACCGGACCGCAGGCGCCGACCGGGATGCAAAGGATGACGAGGTCGGCGTCCTTCACCGCCTCGATGTTGGTCTCGACGACGCGATCGACGATCCCGAGCTCGGCGACGCGCGCACGCGTCTTCTCCGAGCGCGCGGTGGTCACGATCTCGCCGACCAGCCCCTGCGCGCGCGCGCCGCGCGCGATCGAGCCGCCGATCAGACCGAAGCCGATCAGCGCGATGCGTTTGAAGAGCGGAGCGGTGGTCACGATGTCACTTTCCGGCCAGGAAGTCGCGCAGCCCCTCGACCACGAGGCGGTTGGCCTCCTCGGTGCCAATGGTCATGCGCAGCGCATGCGGCAGCTTGTAATTGTTGAGTGCGCGCAGCACGAGGCCGCGCCGCGTGAGATAGGCGTCGGCTTCCGCCGCGGTCTTGCCCGTGTCGGTCGGGAAATGGATGAGCACGAAATTGGCGACGCTCGGCGTCACCTTCAGCCCGAGCTTGCCGATCTCCTCGGTCAGCCAGTTGCGCCATTGTTCGGTGTGGGTCCGCGACTTCTGCACATGCGCGGTGTCCTCGATCGCCGCCACCGCCGCCAGCATCGCCGGCGTCGTGACGTTGAACGGACCGCGGATGCGGTTGCAGGCATCGACGATATGCGCCGGCCCGAACATCCAGCCGATCCGCAGCGCCGCAAGGCCGTGGATCTTCGAGAAGGTGTGCGTCACCACCGTGTTGTCTGTGGTCGCGACCAGCTCGATGCCGAGCTCGTAGTCGTTGCGCGAGACATAGTCGGCATAGGCGGCATCGAGCACCAGCAGCACATGCGAGGGCAGCGCGGCGCGCAGCCGCTTGACCTCGTCGAACGGGATATAGGTGCCGGTCGGATTGTTCGGGTTGGCGAGCCACACCAGCTTGGTCTTCGGCGTCACCACCTTGAGAATGGCGTCGACGTCGGCGGTAAAGTTGGTCTCGGCCGCGATCACGTTCCTGGCGCCGTTCGCCATGGTGGCGATCGGGTAGACCAGGAAGCCGTGGGTGGTCGAGATCGCCTCGTCGCCGGGGGCGAGATAGGTGTGCGCCAGCAGGTTGAGGATTTCGTCGGAGCCGGCGCCGCAGATGATGCGGTCGGGATCAAGCCCGTAGGCGCGGCCGATCGCCTCGCGCAGCACGCGCGAGGTGCCCTCCGGATAGTCCTCGAGATGGTCAGCCGCGGCCTTGTAGGCCGCGATCGCCTTCGGAGATGGCCCGAACGGCGTCTCGTTGGCGGACAGCTTGAACACCTTGCGGCCCGGTTCCGGCACCGGGCTCTTGCCGGGCGTGTAGGGCGCAATATCGAGGATGCCGGGGTTCGGCACGGGGCGGGACATCATCAACTCCGAACAGAGCGTTTTCGAGCGAAGTGGATACCGGTTCGCGTGAAGAAAACGCGTCAAAACAAAAGTCTGGACGGGCGGCTGGCTCTTGCTTCAGGTCCTGGCCGATCCGTTAGAGGGCACCGTATAGCGCGTTGCGTGGCTGCCGACGAGGGCCGACGAGCGAACCGAGGCGCCGGCCTTGATCAGGGCGAGCTTGATGGCCTCGAAATCGTGGCCGGTGACCGAGATCAGGAGCGCCGCGCCGTCGAAAGCGGTGTCGGGGACCGCGACGATCTCGGCGAGCGGCGCAAGCGCCCGGGCGACATCGGCGTTCCAGCCGGAGACGCGCACGCTCCAGGTCTGCACTTCGGTGACCATGGCGTCGTCGGCGACCCGCGAGATCACGAACACCGGCAGCGCGGCGGGATGGTCGGCGCGTTCGAGGAACGGCAGCCGCGCGATGATCTTCGGCGCGCCATCGGCCTCGAGCGCATTCCACCACGGCGTGCGGCTCGCGATCGCGGAGACCAGCGCGAGGTCGCCCTTCGATTTCGCCACCGCCTCGACCGCGGCCTGCGCGCTGAAATGCGACACGTAGGGCACCACGAAGCCGAAGTGAAACCGCGCCGAGTCGCGCATGGCCGATTCGCCGACGGAAACATCGGCATGCACCGCGAATGGCGCCTGCACATAGGTGAAGGTCGAGATGATGACGCGCCAGATGCTCTCGATGGTGTCGAGCGGCAGGATGCCGCGATGACGCCGCACCAGCTCGCGCATCATGCTGGCCTCGCGCGCCGGGCGGAATGCCGAGCCGACCTCCTGGGTCTTCTTGACCTGGATCAGGCGGTCGATGATGTCGCCGCGCGCCATCAACAGGCGGTGAACCTGCTCGTCGATCGCATCGATCTCCTTGCGCAGATCCTGCAGCGAGGGCGGCGACGGGGGTGGGTTGGACATGCTCTCAAACCTTGTCGTCGGGGCGGCCCGGTGCCGCGTCGGACAGGGTCCCTGATTAGGAAAGACGGGCAGCGAAAGCAAAGAGAAACGTCGCAGGCGTGCCTTGCGCATTCGGTTAACCAATTGGCCGTGGGCAGGGCTGTCTTGACGGCGGGGGGCGTGGGGACTACGTTCCCTGCGTCCCGTGGTCATTTGAGCCGGCCGGCTTGCAGCCACGTTAAACAACTCGCTAAACAGGCCGGGGACCTTATCAGCTCCCGGCCGAACCTTTGTTCAGGCCGGGTTTTTTATTGGCCTGAGGTCCGTCGAGCCCTCCCGCGCGGAGGCAGGGTCGCCTAGATGAGCAACGTGCGTCCGATACCGAGCCCACAAACCCCGAGCGATGATCGCGCCCATGAGGCCGACCATCCGTCGTCATTGGTGGCGAAGTTCGGGATGGACCAGCCGCTCAAGCTCGATTGCGGCGTCGATCTCGCACCATTCCAGATCGCCTACCAGACCTATGGCGAGCTCAATGCCGACCGCTCCAACGCGATCCTGGTCTGCCACGCGCTGACCGGCGATCAGCATGTCAACAACATCCATCCCGTCACCGGCAAGCCCGGCTGGTGGGAGACCATGGTCGGCGCCGGTCGGCCGATCGATCCCGAAAAATACTTCATCATTTGCTCCAATGTGATCGGCGGCTGCATGGGCTCGACCGGCCCCGCGTCGTTGAACCCCGCGACCGGCAAGGTGTGGGGACTCGATTTCCCGATCATCACCATCCCCGACATGGTGCGCGCGCAGGCGATGCTGATCGATCGCCTCGGCATCAATACGCTGTTCTGCGTGGTCGGCGGTTCGATGGGCGGCATGCAGGTGCTGCAATGGACCGCGGCCTATCCGGAGCGCGTATTCTCGACGCTCGCGATCGCCTGCTCGACGCGCCACTCGGCGCAGAACATCGCGTTCCACGAGCTCGGCCGCCAGGCCGTGATGGCTGATCCGGACTGGCGCGGCGGCCGCTATGTCGACGAGGACACCCATCCGCACCGTGGATTGGCGGTGGCGCGGATGGCCGCGCACATCACCTATCTCTCGGACGCCGCGCTGCACCGCAAGTTCGGACGGCGGATGCAGGACCGCGAGCTGCCGACCTTCTCGTTCGATGCGGACTTCCAGGTCGAGAGCTACCTGCGCTATCAGGGCTCGTCCTTTGTCGAGCGCTTCGACGCCAACTCCTATCTCTATTTGACCCGCGCGATGGACTATTTCGACATCGCCGCCGACCACAACGGTGTGCTGGCGAAGGCGTTCGCTGGCATCCAGACCCGGTTCTGCGTGGTGTCCTTCACCAGCGACTGGCTGTTTCCGACCTCGGAATCGCGCGCGCTGGTGCATGCGCTGAACGCGTCGAGCGCACGGGTGTCGTTCGCCGAGATCGAGACCGACAAGGGCCACGACGCCTTCCTGCTCGATGTGCCGGAATTCCTCGAGATCTCCCGTGCCTTCCTGCTGGCCGCAGGCAAGGCGCGCGGCCTGAAGGACGGCGGCCGGTCATGAGCATGCAGCAGACATTGCCCTTGCCGGGTATCGCGCCGGAGCGGACCGGCGGCTATCGCACCGATCATCTGCTGGTCGCCGACATGGTGCGGCCGGGCTCGCGCGTGCTCGATGTCGGCTGCGGCGACGGCGAGTTGTTGCAGCTGCTGGAAAGCCGCGGCATCGACGGCCGCGGCATCGAGCTGTCACGCGAGGGCGTCAATGGCTGCGTCGCCAAGGGGCTCGCCGTGGTGCAGGGCGATGCCGACACCGATCTCGTCAACTATCCCGACGATGCGTTCGACTACGTGATCCTGTCGCAGACCTTGCAGGCGACGCGACAGCCCAAGGTGGTGCTGGAAAATCTGCTGCGCATCGGCCAGCGCGCCATCGTCTCGTTCCCGAATTTCGGGTTCTGGAAGATGCGGCTGCAGCTGTTGATCGGGGGCCACATGCCGCGCACCGAGAATTTGCCGGCGAGCTGGTACGACACCTCGAACATCCACTTCTGCACCATCAAGGATTTCGTGCAGCTCTGCGAGGAGATCAACGTCAAGATGGAGCGCGCGGTGGCGCTCGATCTCTACGGCCGTCCGGTGCCGCTCAACCTGCCGTGGTGGGTGTGGAACATGTTCGGCGAGCAGGGTGTGTTCCTGCTCAGCAGGGGTGGGCAGGGGAAGTGACGTCATGGCGTCATTCCGGGGCACGCGAAGCGTGAACCCGGAATCTCGAGATTCCGGGTTCGATGCTGCGCATCGCCCCGGAATGACAGGACTACACCGGCGCCGCCACCAGCGACCTCGGATCGCGCACCGGCCAGCGGCCGGCCTCGACCAGCGCGATGAAGCGCCCGACCATCTCGTTGAACAGCGCCGGCTCCTCGAGGTTGAGCACGTGACCCGACTTCGGGAAGAACGAGAGGCCGGCCGCCGGCAGATGCTGCTTCAGAAACATGCTGGGCGCAATGCAATTGTCGTCCTCGTCGCCGCACAGAATCAGCGCCGGCGTCGCGGCGCGCTTGATGGCGTCGGTCATGGTGTAGATCGAGGGCCGACCGCCCTGGAAGCTGCGCATCGTGTTGGCTGAGCCTCTGGCGTCGTGGCGGGCGAGCGCGGCGTAGAAATCGGCGTGGCCGCGCGGATCCTTGACCAGGAACGGAATCCGGCTCGGCGCTTCGCGCGTCACCTTGGCGACCTCAACCGCGCCGATGCTCTCGTATTGCGCGGCATTGGCGCGGCACTGCGCGCGGAAGGCATCGAGATTCTCGAGGCTCGAGCCGGAGCCGACCGCGGCCAGCGTCATCGACAGCGCGCGCTCCGGCGCGTTGAGGGCGACCTGCAGCGACGAATAGGAGCCCATCGAGAGTCCGACGAAATGCGCCCTGGCGATGCCGAGATGGTCGAGCACGGCGAGCGCGTCGGTATAGAAGTGCTGGTAGGTGTAGACGTCGGCACTCGCAGGCACGTCGGACGGCGTGTAGCCGCGCGCCGAATAGGCGATGCAGCGGTGGCCGCGCGCGAAATAGCGCATCTGCGGCTCCCAATTGGTGTGATCCGCGGCGAACTCGTGCAGGAAGATGATCGGGGTTCCGCTGCCGGCCTCTTCGAAATGGAGGCGGACATGATCTTTCGTCGTGGCGTAGGGCATTGAAATTCTCCTCTCGTTGGCCGCCCCCAGATTTGCAGTTAATTTTCAAGGCCGCAATGCGGCAGTTCCGGTTCCTTTCTCGTCATCGAATCATCGCGGAATGACCCAGAAATTGTTCCCGCAGTGCCGCATGAAATCTTCCTCGCGCCATCCCGATTTTCAAAACCACCGCCGTGTTCCCTTGAGTGTTTCCTTGGGAACGCGACGGGGAATTGGGGGGTGTTACAGAGGATCTAGTGAAGTATGGTTCAGTTGCTTGCGTGTCGCCGGTCGCTTCGTGTTTTGGCGCTGGCTCTGTGTTCGCTCACTCTCGCCGTGATCTCCGCCGCACCGGCATCCGCCCGTCCGCATCATTCACGTCACGCGCATTCGGCCCATGCCGGCCATCACGCGCGTCATTATGCCCGTCATCACTATCGGCCCGCAGCGCGGCTGTCGCGCGCCGAGCGCCGCGCACTCGCGCAGCCGGGCGGGATCATCGAAACCAACGCAGCGCCGTTGCCCGGCAGCGCTGACCCCGTGCCCAACACGGGCGGCGTGATTGCGGCAAACGGCTTCGGCTCGTCCGGCATCGTGGCCGAGGCGCGCCGCTATCTCGGCGGCAATCCGACCGGCCGCTCCAGCCTGTGGTGCGCCCGCTTCATGAACATGGTGCTGCAGCACACCGGCCATCGCGGCACCGGCTCCGACATGGCGAGCTCGTTCGCCAAATACGGCACGCGCGTTTCGGGACCGCAGGTCGGCGCCATCGCCGTGATGAGCCGCCGCGGCGGCGGCCATGTCGGCATCATCACCGGCGTCGATGCCAAGGGCAATCCGATCATGATCTCGGGCAACAGCGGCCACCGCGTCCGCGAGACGCGGGTCTCGCGCGGCCGCATCTACGCCTATGTGATGCCGACCAACTGATCGCTCGAAAGCGGGGCAGGGCGCGCACGCGCCTTGCCCGGCCTACGACGCTACAGGTCCCTCAGCGGCAATCGTGTCGCCGACGGCGGCGCCGCCATCGCTGATGATCTCGGCATAGATGCCGCACTCATTGTTGCCGAAACGCTGCATCAGCGTGTTCGGCACCGAGAGGTCGCGCGCGCCGGTATCGGGATCGACATTGACCGCGGCGCAGCGGGTGATGCGCTTCACCACCCTGGCCCGGGCGCTGCCGATCGCGATGGTCTGGTCGAGCAGGCTGGCTTCATGCCAGGCCGGCCAGCCTTCGACATAGAGGTTGGCGCGGAAGCGCAGCGGATGGACCGGCGCCTGCACCATCTGCTCGATCGCCCGCAGGCTGGCCAGATTGATGATCGAGACCACCTTGCGCGGCACGTCGGAGAAGCTGTGCCCGGGGCTGACCAGCACCTTGGGCGGGCCCTTGATCTGGCCGGTATGACGGTCAGCGAAATAGCGTTCGATCGCCGCGCGGCCTTCCGCGGTCTCGAGGTCGCCCTGGGCCACCATCGCGCCATCCCGACGCAGCGTCAGCACGTGGCTGTCATCGTCGAAATGGGCGCGCAGCGGCGCCAGCCACTCGTCCCGCTGCAGCATCAGGAAATGCGGCTTCGGCAGCCATTTCGGCACCGAGGGATCGAAACCGCTCGGGCCGTTCTCGATCGCATAGCGGCGATCGGAGCGGAGCGTCTCGCCGGCCTTGAGCTCTGCGTGCGGCAGCGGCTCGGGCGTGAGACCCTTGACGGGATAGCGATAGATGCCGGCGATCCGGGCAGAGGAAGCGTGCGTGTTGTCCATTCGCCCGCTCTAGCCTGTTTGGCGTGCGAGGAGAACTGCCACCCGCGGGAAGGTACTAGTCGGCGCGCGCCGCTCCAGGAGCGTCCAGCAGGCGCTGCATGAACACGAGATCGAGCCAGCGGCCGAACTTGCGTCCGACCTCCGGCATCCGGGCGACCTCGACGAAGCCGGCCTGCGCGTGCAGCCGGAGCGAGGCGGGATTGCCGCCGTCGATGCCGGCGATCATGACGTGCTTGCCGAGCGCGGTGGCCGCGGCGATCAGCTCGTCGACGACGATCCGGCCGAGGCCGCGGCCGCGATGATCGGCATGCATATAGACGCTGTGCTCGACGCTGTAGCGGTAACCCGGGAAGGCCCGGAAGTCGCCGAATGTGCCATAGCCGAGCACCGTCGCTCCCTCGACGGCTACTAGCACGGGATAGCCCAGAGCCTGCCGGGCCGTCATCCAGGCCAGCCTCTCGGCCTCGGAATCCTGCTTCTCCGTCCAGATCGCGTTCGAGTTGGCGACCGCCTCGTTGAAGATCGCGGTAATCGCAGGGATGTCCTGCTCGGTGGCGGGGCGGATAATCATCGCTGGTTCCTTGACGCGCCTCTTGAATGGACCCCATCGTCTACTATATAAGACAATATGTCAATTATAGAGGACAAGGCCGATGAGGCTCTCGGGCGGCGGGTTCGCGCCGAACGGGAGGGCCGCGGCTGGTCGCTGGCGGACCTCGCCGGGCGGGCCGGCGTGTCCAAGGCCATGCTGAGCAAGATCGAGCGGGCGGAGGCAAGCCCGACGGCGGCGACGCTGTCGCGGATCGCCACGGCCTACGGTCTGACCATGGCCGCGTTGTTCGAGGTTGCCTCACACAATTCCCGCCTGCAGCGGGCCAAGGATCAGCCGGTGTGGCGCGATCCGAAGGCGGCCTATCTGCGGCGGCAGGTGTTCCTGCATCCGGCCAATCCGCTGGAGCTGGTGGAGATCGAGCTGCCTGCGAGGCAGGAAGCCGGCTTCCCCGCCAGCGCCTATCACCTGGTCCGCCAGGTGGTCTGGGTGATCAGCGGCCGCCTCACCTTGATGGAAGGGGCGGAGCGCCATGAGCTCGCTGCGGGCGACCGCGTCGAGCTCGGTCCGCCGTCGGACATCGTCTTCCGTAACGAAACGGCTCAGCCCTGCCGCTACCTTGTCGCCATCGTGCGGCGCTGAGCTTCATCGGGCGAAATCGCAGACCGTGGCTCTTCCGTTTTGGAACCAAGTGCCCACATCTGCGGCAAGCCTGAAAAATGATGGCGACGACCAGAGGCTGGTTGAGGAACGTCAACGCGGCCCGCGGAAAACCCAATGAAGATGCCGTTGTCATGCCTGAATGGGTGACGATGGCAGGCCGAGGGAAAACGAATGAACATTGAGAAGTACACCGAGCGCTCGCGCGGATTCATCCAGTCTGCCCAGTCGCTCGCAATGCGCGACGGTCACCAGCAGTTCTCGCCGTTGCATCTGTTGAAGGTGCTGCTGGACGACAATGAGGGACTCGCGGGCGGTCTGATCGACCGTGCGGGCGGCAATTCCAGAGCAATCCTGAAAGCGACCGAAGAGGCGCTGAACAAGCTGCCGAAGGTCTCGGGCAATGGTGCCGGGCAGGTCTACCTGTCGCCGGAGCTGGCGCGCGCCTTCGATGCGGCGGAAAAGGCCGCCGACAAGGCCGGCGACAGTTTTGTCACCGTCGAGCGGCTGCTGCTCGGGCTCACGCTCGAGAAGGGCAGCGAGGCGGCCTCCATCCTGAACAAGGGCGGCGTGACGGCGCAGAACCTGAATGCGGCGATCGAAGCGCTGCGCAAGGGCCGCACCGCCGACAGTGCGACCGCCGAGAACGCTTACGACGCGCTGAAGAAATATGCCCGCGACCTGACCCAGGCTGCGCGCGACGGCAAGCTCGACCCGGTGATCGGCCGCGACGAGGAGATCCGCCGCACGATTCAAGTTCTGTCGCGGCGGACCAAGAACAATCCCGTCCTGATCGGTGAACCCGGCGTCGGCAAGACCGCCATCGTCGAGGGCCTGGCGCTGCGCATCCTCAACGGCGACGTGCCGGAGAGCCTGAAGGACAAGAAGCTGCTGTCGCTCGACATGGGCGCCCTGATCGCCGGCGCGAAATATCGCGGCGAGTTCGAGGAGCGGCTGAAGTCGGTCCTGCAGGAGGTCTCGACCGCCGAGAGCGGCATCATCCTGTTCATCGACGAGATGCACACGCTGATCGGCGCCGGCAAGACCGACGGCGCGATGGACGCGTCCAACCTGTTGAAGCCTGCGCTCGCGCGCGGCGAGCTGCACTGTATCGGCGCGACCACGCTCGACGAGTACCGCAAGCATGTCGAGAAGGATGCGGCGCTGGCCCGCCGGTTCCAGCCGATCTATGTCAGCGAGCCGACGGTCGAGGACACCATCTCGATCCTGCGCGGCCTGAAGGACAAGTACGAGCAGCATCACGGCGTGCGCATCACCGATTCCGCGCTGGTGGCCGCGACCACGCTGTCGAACCGCTATATCACCGACCGCTTCCTGCCGGACAAGGCCATCGACCTGATGGACGAGGCGGCGGCGCGGCTGAAGATGCAGGTCGATTCGAAGCCGGAAGAGCTCGATTCGCTGGATCGCGACATCATCCGGCTGAAGATCGAGCAGGAGGCGCTGAAGAAGGAGAACGATGCCGGCTCCAAGAGCCGCTTGCAGACCCTGGAGAAGGAGCTCGCAGGGCTGGAGGAGCGATCGACGGCGCTGACGGCACGCTGGAGCGCGGAGAAGAACAAGCTCTCCAATGCCCAGAAGCTGAAGAGCGAGCTCGATGCGCTCCGCGTCGAGTTGGCCAATGCGCAGCGTCGCGGCGAATTCCAGAAGGCGGGCGAACTGGCCTATGGCCGGATTCCCGAGCTGGAAAAGAAGCTCGCCGACATAGAGGCGCAAGCGAACAGCAGGCCGAACGGCGGCGAGATGATGGAGGAGGCGGTCACCGCCAACCACATCGCGCAGGTCGTCTCGCGCTGGACCGGCGTGCCGGTCGACAAGATGCTCGAGGGCGAAAAGGACAAGCTCCTGAAAATGGAGGACAGTCTCGCCAAGCGCGTCGTCGGCCAGGCTGAAGCCGTGCGTGCGGTGGCAACCGCCGTGCGCCGTGCCCGCGCGGGCCTGCAGGATCCGAACCGGCCGACCGGCTCGTTCATGTTCTTGGGCCCCACCGGCGTCGGCAAGACCGAGCTGACCAAGGCGCTCGCCGCTGACCTGTTCAACGACGAGACCGCGATGGTCCGCCTCGACATGTCCGAATTCATGGAGAAGCACTCGGTCTCGCGGCTGATCGGCGCGCCTCCCGGCTATGTCGGCTACGACGAGGGCGGTGCCCTGACCGAAGCCGTGCGGCGCCGGCCTTATCAAGTGGTGCTGTTCGACGAGATCGAGAAGGCGCATCCCGACGTCTTCAACGTGCTGTTGCAGGTGCTCGACGACGGCCGCCTGACCGATGGTCAGGGCCGCACCGTCGACTTCCGCAACACGTTGATCATCATGACCTCGAACCTCGGTTCGGAATCCCTGGTGAATCAGCCGGAGGGCGAGGACACCGCGGCGGTCCGCGATCAGGTGATGGGCGTCGTGCGGGCGCATTTCAGGCCGGAATTCCTGAACCGCATCGACGAGATCATCCTGTTCCACCGCCTGCAGAAGAGCGAGATGGGCCGCATCGTCGAGATCCAGTTCGCGCGGCTGACCAAGCTGCTCGAGGATCGCAAGATCGAGCTCACGCTGGACGCCAAGGCGCGGGACTGGCTCGCCGAGAAGGGCTGGGATCCGGCTTACGGCGCCCGCCCGCTGAAGCGGGTGATCCAGCGCAGCGTGCAGGATCCGCTGGCCGAGATGATCCTCGCCGGCGAGGTCAAGGACGGCGATCACGTGGTGATCTCGGAGAAGGGCAACGTGCTGACCTTCAACGGTCAGGTGCCCAAAACCGCCGAGATCGTGCAGTTCGAGGCCCCGGTCTCGAAGCGCAAGCTGAACTGAGCGTTTCGATAGCGAAACTGGATGCGGCCTGGCGACAGGCCGCATCCGCGACAATCGACGGGCCGCCCGTGACGGAGTTCCTGTCTGGCGGCCCGTTTTGTGGGCCCGAATTAATGAAACCGCCTCGGGACGGCGTTCGTTTTCATCCTGAATGATCGGCTGGCGTGGCAAACGTCCCGCGCAGCTCCAAAGGGAAGTATTCGGCTCGAATCACATCGCTGATTCGCGCGCCGCCTCGCATCATCCTGCAAAAGCCACGCCGCCGGTCGCCCTCAGCAGAAGGCGAATTGTATGAGTAGAGACCTCATTGCCCATAACCGGCCCGTCTATGACGATCTTCATCCCCGCGTCTACGGCGTAGCCGCCGGCCTCGTCGCGTGGTTCGCGGTGGCGGCATGGATATTGTTCGACCGCCAGGACGACGTCGAGCTGTCGCTGATGTTCGTCAGCGTATTGCTGTTCGTCGCGGTGCTGTTGCCGTGGGTGCTATCGCTGATCTGGCGGAAATACGACGATCGGCACGACCTGCATCAGCGGTCGATTCCCTTCCGGGAGTGGCGGACCGGCGAATTCGCGGTCTGGGGCAGCACGATCAACAGCACCCATGCCACCATCGACATGCTGCTCCCGCTCGCGTCCGTGGCATTCGGGCTGACCGCGATCGGAATCGTGTTCCTGATCTGCGCCAGCCTCGCGCCGTAAATCTTGCCGACCCGTCATTCCTGCGGGGCGATGGGCGGTGACGGCTCGTCGTCCTCGCCGGGCTCGAGTTCGGACAGGATATCGACCAGCTCGCGGGCGCGGCCGGTGGCCAGCGGCTTGCCGGCATTGATCAGCGGCTCGTCATTGGCGAGCCAGGCCTGCGCCTCGGCAAGCTCGGTGATCGTCGCCCCGGACGCGATAATCCTCGCGATCGTGACGTCGTCGGCGGAGCCGACGGCTTTCAGCACGTCGTCGCGGGTGAGGCTTGCCATGCGCGCCTCCTCTGCAAGGTTTGCCCAAGCGGACAAAGCTTGACCGGTGCGGATGGTTCCGGATGGAACGGCTTCCTGAGCGAGGTTTCCGCCGTCAGCGGTTGGTGGTGGAGCGCGTCTGCGACGTGGAACTGGTGGCGTCCGAGACGATTCGCGAGCTGCCGCGGCTGGACATCTGGGCCTCGATCCGGTCGCGCTCCTTCTCGAAGTTCGCCAGCATCGGGCCCTCGAGCGAACGGCCGCGCGGCAGCTTCACGCGCATCGGGTCGACGAATCGGCCGTTGACCAGGATTTCGTAGTGGACGTGCGGGCCGGTCGACTGGCCGGTCGAGCCGACGAAGCCGATCACCTGGCCCTGCCGCACCTTCTTGCCGATCTCCATGCCCTTGGCGAAGGCCGACATGTGGCCGTAGGCGGTCTCGTAGCCATTGGCATGCTTCATGCGGATATATTTGCCGTAACCGCCCTCGTATCCGACCTTCTCGAGCACGCCGTTGCCGGAAGCGAAGATCGGCGTGCCGTAGGCGGTGGCCCAGTCGACGCCGGTGTGCATCTTCACATAGCCGAGGATCGGGTGGCGGCGGCCGCCGAAGCCCGAACGCATGATCGCGTTGTTGACCGGCTTGCGCACCAGGAACTTCTTCGCGCTCTTGCCGGTCTCGTCATAGTAGTCGACGAGGCCGTCGTCCGAGCTCTGGAATCGGTAGTATTTCTTGGTTTCGCCGCCCACGGTCAGCGCGGCGTAGAGCACTTCGGTCTTTTCGGTGCTGGTGACGCCCTCGTCCTCGCCGGCAAAGAACACGTCGAACGAGTCGCCCGGCTGGACCTTGCGCTGGAAATCGACGTCGTAGGAGTAGATCTTGACCATGTCTTCGATGACGGTCGGCGGCACCTTGTTGCGCAGCGCGGTCTCGTAAATGCTCTGGTAGAGCCGCACGCCGCTGCCATCATCCTCATCATCGTCGCTGGAATTGTCGGCGGTCTCGGTGACAGTGTTCATGCTCTGCACGTCGACGGCGACGTATTTGCCGAGATCGGACAGCGCGGCGACGGCTTCGATGACGGATTCGTTGGCGACGATCACGCGATAGGGCTGCAGCCTGACATTCGGTCCGGGCGCCGCCGGCGCCATCAGGATTCGTACCTTCTGGCCCTCCTTCAGGCCGCCGTCGCGGCCGCGCGGGCCGAGCGTTGCGGCGATCGCCTTCGCCTCGTCGGGTGTCGCGCCCTGATCGCGCAGGATCGAGGTGATGCTGTCGCCCTTCCTGACGACATGAACCCGTTCGCCGACCGGATTGCCGCCGGTGACCTGCTCTTTGGTCTTCGGCAGCAGGGTGACGTTCTCAGGCACTACGCGCGTCTCGAAGCCGGCATAGGGATCGGAGGTGTTGCCCTCGGTGGCGTAGGCCATCCTCATGTCGGGGCCGGCGCCGCTCGCGTCAGCCGCGGCATTGGCGAGTGAAGCGTAGCGCACCGAGCCGCCGGAGCCGCGCCAGTTGGCTGCGTCGCGGACCCGCATCAGCACGTCGTCGAGCGCGACGACGGCGGCGAGCTTGGCCTTCGGCAGCACTGAGCCGAGATCCTTGGTGACGAACGAGACCTCGGCGTCGGGCTCGGCCGCGGCATTCGGATCCTCGGCCGCCGCCGGCGTGTCGGAGCCGACATCGGTCAGCAGACGCTGCGCATTGAACGCAGGGATTTTTGCCGACAGATCGCTCGTGGTCATCGAGAGATTGCCGGAAATTCGGATGAAGGGCCGCACCCGCATCACGTCGCGATTGCCGACGCGGGTCACGGTCGACACGCGCACCAGACTGCGGGAGGCGGAGGATTCGCTGGGCGGCGGCAGGCGGTCGCCCTTGTGCAGGCTGACGACGCGATCGTTGCCGGTGAACGCGCCGCGGAGCGCGCCTTCAACGCGCTCCGGCACCTTGGCGAAGGTCATCTCGCCGTCGAGCGACGCAAAAACGGCGCCGCCGATCAGGGCCGCGCCACATAGTCCAGTCAGAATGGTGCCGCTAAACCATTGAACGGAGACACGGCGGCGGTCGATCACCGCGGCCTCGGTGCCGTCGACTGAAAGCGGCGGTTCGTGACCGAGATCGATCATCCCGGTCTCGCGCCCAATGCCGCTTCCGCGTGACGCCCGTTGGCTCAACCCGATATCCCCCCAAATTCCAGCAACTGCGATCGACCTCAGCTCGTCCTCGTCCCCACCTTGATCCCCCGAAGAGGAATCTCGGCAGTGTGGCGAGCCACACGCATCGAATTCGAGAAGCCGATGGCCATTAGCTAGCCGCACTCTCGAACGTCAATGGTGTGCAGATCTCTCGATGTTGCTCGGCCGCGAAGGGAAGAGGCGACGGATTCTTGGAGAAAATCGCCTGGTCCCCCAGAAAAACCGCCCCAGCCCCCACAGGTTACGAGCGGTTCAATGCATTCGTTATAGCCAGAACGTCGCAGGATTGTGGCTCAAGTGCGGCATTTGAGGTGGAAAAGCTTCCCTGAAAGCAGGTCGATGCCCGCCGCCCGGCCCCGGGGCGGTCGGAACCCGTTTTGGAGGGCCTCACGGGCTCCCCGGCGACGAACTTTTTTTAAAGTTTTTTGCCGCGAGGGCTGGGTGGCGAATTTTTACCTCCGACCTAAGCCACGGAAAGCACGAGAATTTCTTCGCACTGCCCAAGCGATTTGGGCGTGCGACGATTTGTTGACAATGGCCGTTGACAATCCCGAGGGGTGCGGACTATAAACCAACCACTGAGCGCGGCGCCGCCGGGTCACTGACCAAGGCGAGCAAACGCGCCACTGATGCTCCTCACTTCGATGAGTGACACAACAGCCGACATAAATCGGTTGAAGTTCACCGTCGGCCGGTGAAGGGTAGAGCCACCCTCTAAGGGTGTGGGGTCATCGGATCCCGGGCTGTTTGACAAGTGAAGATGAAGAAAGAGAAACGTGGACGGCGGAGTCCTTGCGTCTCTCGGAATACTTGAAAGCTTCGGCTTTTGACTTCTGAGAGTGGACGAAAGACTTCGGCGGTACACGTTTTAAAGGTTACACCATCGCTGCCAACGATGTGAATCGCAGGCGGCTCGTTGACTTCGGTCGACGAAGAATGGTGGGACCTCGTCAAACGTTGTGATCAGCCGGTTCAAGGTTTCAAGTCCAACTTGAGAGTTTGATCCTGGCTCAGAGCGAACGCTGGCGGCAGGCTTAACACATGCAAGTCGAGCGGGCATAGCAATATGTCAGCGGCAGACGGGTGAGTAACGCGTGGGAACGTACCTTTTGGTTCGGAACAACTGAGGGAAACTTCAGCTAATACCGGATAAGCCCTTACGGGGAAAGATTTATCGCCGAAAGATCGGCCCGCGTCTGATTAGCTAGTTGGTGAGGTAATGGCTCACCAAGGCGACGATCAGTAGCTGGTCTGAGAGGATGATCAGCCACATTGGGACTGAGACACGGCCCAAACTCCTACGGGAGGCAGCAGTGGGGAATATTGGACAATGGGCGCAAGCCTGATCCAGCCATGCCGCGTGAGTGATGAAGGCCCTAGGGTTGTAAAGCTCTTTTGTGCGGGAAGATAATGACGGTACCGCAAGAATAAGCCCCGGCTAACTTCGTGCCAGCAGCCGCGGTAATACGAAGGGGGCTAGCGTTGCTCGGAATCACTGGGCGTAAAGGGTGCGTAGGCGGGTCTTTAAGTCAGGGGTGAAATCCTGGAGCTCAACTCCAGAACTGCCTTTGATACTGAAGATCTTGAGTTCGGGAGAGGTGAGTGGAACTGCGAGTGTAGAGGTGAAATTCGTAGATATTCGCAAGAACACCAGTGGCGAAGGCGGCTCACTGGCCCGATACTGACGCTGAGGCACGAAAGCGTGGGGAGCAAACAGGATTAGATACCCTGGTAGTCCACGCCGTAAACGATGAATGCCAGCCGTTAGTGGGTTTACTCACTAGTGGCGCAGCTAACGCTTTAAGCATTCCGCCTGGGGAGTACGGTCGCAAGATTAAAACTCAAAGGAATTGACGGGGGCCCGCACAAGCGGTGGAGCATGTGGTTTAATTCGACGCAACGCGCAGAACCTTACCAGCCCTTGACATCCCGGTCGCGGACTCCAGAGACGGAGTTCTTCAGTTCGGCTGGACCGGAGACAGGTGCTGCATGGCTGTCGTCAGCTCGTGTCGTGAGATGTTGGGTTAAGTCCCGCAACGAGCGCAACCCCCGTCCTTAGTTGCTACCATTTAGTTGAGCACTCTAAGGAGACTGCCGGTGATAAGCCGCGAGGAAGGTGGGGATGACGTCAAGTCCTCATGGCCCTTACGGGCTGGGCTACACACGTGCTACAATGGCGGTGACAATGGGATGCTAAGGGGTGACCCTTCGCAAATCTCAAAAAGCCGTCTCAGTTCGGATTGGGCTCTGCAACTCGAGCCCATGAAGTTGGAATCGCTAGTAATCGTGGATCAGCACGCCACGGTGAATACGTTCCCGGGCCTTGTACACACCGCCCGTCACACCATGGGAGTTGGTTTTACCTGAAGACGGTGCGCTAACCGAAAGGGGGCAGCCGGCCACGGTAGGGTCAGCGACTGGGGTGAAGTCGTAACAAGGTAGCCGTAGGGGAACCTGCGGCTGGATCACCTCCTTTCTAAGGATGATCCTTCAGATCAGCTCACGCTATCTATCGGATCGTTTTAGAAACATTCAGGGGCCAACAGTTTCAGGATTGTTGAGCTCCATTGGCGGGATTTCGCCGTCTTCGTTTCTCTTTCTTCGCGGACGAACACGCGCCAGGGGCTGAGCGCTGTGCGATGCACCGACTTCAGGTCGGGTGCGCGCCGGTATGTCTCTCGTGTTAGGGGCTTGTAGCTCAGTTGGTTAGAGCGCGCGCTTGATAAGCGTGAGGTCGGAAGTTCAAGTCTTCCCAGGCCCACCATTTTGATCGAGTGCGGAGCATTCGTCTTCTGGTACGGGGCCATAGCTCAGCTGGGAGAGCGCGTGCTTTGCAAGCATGAGGTCGTCGGTTCGATCCCGTCTGGCTCCACCAGATGGAATTGAAGCTCGAGAATGCGCCTTTGCAGGAAGCTCTGTTCATATCGTCCGCGAAACATCACTTCGCACTCATTGGTCCGGATGGACGGTGACGTGCGTGTTTTCTGACATCGTAAAGAGGAGATCGATCCGAGTTTGGATCAAGCGAAGCAATTCGCCTGAGCCATTCATTATCTCCGGGATCATTTCGGCGCTCGCTTTCAATCGCAAGATTGGATGCGGGTTGTAAATGATCCCTTTTAGCGAAGCTTGACCGCCTCGCTATCGGGCCGATCTTACGAAGCAAGCTGGTCTTTCTAGTCAATGTCCGGCTGCGCAATCGCATTCATCGAGGATGCGTGCCTTAAATGGCAGTTGTGCAGACAACATTCTGCCGAGTGTGTGGACATTGATAATGAGAGCAATCAAGTGCCTTAAGGGTGTTCGGTGGATGCCTTGGCGCTGAGAGGCGATGAAGGACGTGCTACGCTGCGATAAGCCGTGGGGAGCTGCGAAGAAGCTTTGATCCGCGGATTTCCGAATGGGGAAACCCACCTTCGATAGCCGGAACTCCAAGACCTTGTGTGTTGGGGTTCGACCAGAAATGCGAGAAATCAAACCGCGAGGTTTTGGATTTCCGGTTATCAAGAGAAGGTATGAGACCTCTGAATAAAATAGGAGGTTTTAAGCAAACCCAGGGAACTGAAACATCTAAGTACCTGGAGGAAAGGACATCAATCGAGA